>CAWFYA010000004.1:0-2265056 GCA_963819965.1 uncultured beta proteobacterium | reverse complement strand
GCGCTGGCCGCGCTACAATCGACCGATGCGCCTGATCTGGCGAATTCTGATCGGCATTGGCGGCCTGTTGTTGCTGGCGCTGGTTGCCGTGGTGATCGCGATTCACACGCTCGACGCCAAGAGCTTCATTGGCCCGATCCAGAAGCGTGTCAGGGACGCGACAGGACGCGAGCTGAAGATCAACGGCGACGTCAACTTCAAGCTCTCGCTCACTCCCCGGATCGTGATCGAGGATGCCTCATTGGGGAACGCGCCTTGGGGCAATGCGCCGCAAATGGTCGCAGTCAAGCGCGCTGAACTGCAAATGGCGCTGCTGCCGCTGCTGCGGCGTGATTTCCAGGTCAGCAATCTCACGCTGGTCGAACCCGTGATTGCGCTCGAAACCGATCCCAGGGGCACTGGCAATTGGGAGTTCGCCAGGAGTGCGCCGGGCAATTCGGCCGCGGCGACGCCCTCTGCGGGTCCGAGCTCGGGCGGCCTTTTCGTGGGCGAAGTATCGATCGCCAACGGCAAGCTCAGCTATCGCGACGGGACAACGGGAAAACTCACCGCCGCCGGCATCGACGAACTCGCGCTCAAGACGCGTGATCCCCAGTCCGTCGTCAGTGTCCGTTTTCGCGGCAACGTTGACGCCGCCGCCGTTGCAGTTGAGGGCGCGCTTGGACCACTCGATTCGCTGGCGCAGCGTCGCTGGCCCTATCCGATAACGCTCAAGGGAGAAGTGGCCGGCCAGCCGATCGCCGTCGACACCAAGCTCAGCATGGACGGCACGACGCTTCGCCTGGATCCGCTGGACCTGGGCTTGGGCAAGAGCAAGGTGAATGGCCAGGTAAGCATCGCCACCGGCAAGGCACGACCGAATTACTCGTTCAAGCTCGCCGCGACCACGCTAGCACTTGCCGACGTAGCCAGGCTCGGCGCCGCGCCTCCAGGCAAGCCTGTCGAACCGGCAGCGTCCGGGGTCAGGTCGCGATTTGTGTTCAGCGACAGTCCAATCGACTTGTCCGCATTGCGCTCGGCCGACGTGACCGGCGAGCTTGCGGCCGAAGCGCTGCTGCTGACAGATGGCAGCAAGCTCGACCACGCGCATTTGCAGTTTTCGCTGCAAAATGGCGTGCTTGACGCGCCAACGGTCCGGGGCGGAATTCTCGGCGGCACGTTGGTTGGACGGGCAACACTGGACGCCAGCAGGGAGAGGAATGGCGCCCTTGACCTGCACGTCGAAGCCAAAGGATTGGAGTTGTCGGCGATCCTGGCCGAGGCGGGTACCAAGCGCGATGTGCGTGGCGGCAAGACGACGCTCAACGCCGACATCACCGCGCGTGGCACGTCGCTGCACCAGTGGGCCGCCAGCGCCAGCGGCAACGTGCTGGTGACCGTAGGACCGGCGGCGCTGGGACACGGTTCCGACAACGGCGATGCGGCATTCAATCGGCTCGCGGACGCGGTCAACCCGTTTCGCAAGGTAGATTCGAGTACCGAACTCCAGTGCGCCGTCATTCGCTTGCCGCTTGCGGGCGGCATCGCCAAGGTCGATCGCAGCATCGGCGTCGAAACCAACAAGATCGGCGCCAATGCCAGCGGCACGCTCGACTTTCGCAATGAAACCCTGGACCTTTCGATCAGGCCGCAAATACGCAAAGGCATTGCCCTCAATATCGACAGCATCGCGTCGCTGGTCCGCTTCCACGGCCCATTCAAGGCACCGATCGTCGGGGTTGACGCGATGGCTTCAGCGGCGACCGTGGCGACCATCGGCGCAGCGCTGAGCACCGGAGGAATCTCCCTGCTCGGCCAGTCGCTGCTATCCAGTGCGGTCGCCGACCCCGGCGCGCCCTGTCAGATCGCGTTGGGACGGGGAAGGCCTGCACCTTCCGACGCCGCTGCAACTCCGCGGTCGCGCACACCGGCGCAGGAATTGGGCAATGCGCTCGGAAAATTCTTCAAGCACTGACGAGCGGGAAAGGTCGGGAATCAGGTCCGAGTTCAGGCCGGCGGCGACGGCACTTCATCCGTCCACACCTTGAAACTCGAGAGAGTGTTAGGTCCAAAGGTGACGGTAAGCGCGACATCCGACGCGTCGCGGCCGCGCGCGATCAACACCCTGCCGATGCGCGGGATGTTGTTGCGGGGGTCGAACGTATACCAATGGCCGTCGAGATAGGCCTCGAACCACGCGGCGAAGTCCATGGGTCCATAGGGCGGCGGTATCCCGATGTCGCCCAGGTACCCCGTGCAATAGCGCGCCGGGATGTTCATGCAACGGCAGAGCGCCACCGCGAGATGTGCATAGTCGCGGCACACCCCCGTCTTGTCATAGAAGGCCTCATGGGCCGACCGGGTCATGCGCGCATATTCGTAGCCGAACGTAATGTGGTTGTGGACAAAGTCGCAGATTGCCTGGACGCGACCCCATCCGGTGGGTCCATTGCCGAACAGGCGCCACGCGGTTTCGGACAAGCGATCCGTCTCGCAATATCGGCTGCCCAGCAAAAACAGCAATGTTTCCTCGGGCAGGTCCTGTACCGCGAGTTGTTGCGCGTGGGCAGCCACGACATCCGGCAGGCCGGAATCGTTGAGGAGCGCATTGGCGGAAAGCCGGGTGCGGCCGGCGGGCGCGACGAGCCGGGTACACCAGTTGCCGAAACTGTCGCGATAGGCGGACATCGGAACCGGCGGGTCGACGAACAGGTCGTCGCGGCCGACCAAGTCGGACACGCGGGTGAAGTGAACGTTGAGGTTCAGCACCATCGGCGTGGGTTGCGGGCAGTCGTAGACCATTTCGAATCCGACGCGGAGCTGCATCTGGTTCTCCAGGAGGGTCAGCCGCGTTCCGTGCAGGCAACGCGCAGCGATTCGATCAGCGCGCCGCGTAGCGCACGCCAGCGGTGACCGCCCGCGAAAACGATCTTCTGGTTGAGCTCGAGTTCGAGCCCGACATACGCGCGCGCGGAAAAGCGGCGGCGAAGGTGCGAGGTCAAGCCGTCGTCCTTGCCCGCATAGGGATAGTTGCGGCGAACGCGCAGCGAGGGCGCCGCGGCTTCCAGCGCCGCTTTCCACCGCGAGGCAAGGCGCACCTCGCCCGTCCGCCGGGGGTCGTAGAGCAGGCCCACATCGGCCCGCCGCACAATGCCTTCCAGTTCCGGCGTGAAGCTATGTGACGAGAGATGGATCACGCGCCGCCCGCGCGCCACCGCATGGGTGACGAACGCCTCCACCTGGGCACGATAGGGCAGATAATGGCGCGCGATGATTTGCGCGCGCAAGGCAGCGGGCGTGCTGCGCGTCGCCGTCGAAAACAGTTGCGGATGTCCCAGCGAGCGGTTGAGGTCGATCAGCAACCGGCTGACGGTGGAGCTCACGAGTGGCGCGTCGAGCGCCCGCGCCAGCGCCTTGGCCATGACCAGCGCGCCGGGGTCGTATCCACGATGCGTGGCGAGCAGCACTGCGTGTCCGCGGAACAACGATCGATAGCGCCGGGGAATACTTTTCCCGCCGTGTTCGCAAGTGACGACAAAAGCGTCGGGCACCGCGTCGCGCGCAGTCACCAGGAAAGCTCGGGCAACTGGCGGAAAACCTGCCGCGTCCCTTCGCCCCATTGCTGTCCCAGCGCGGTGAAGTAGCTGTCCCCGTCGTCGAAGCGGCGACGCATCTGCACCTCGAGACTATCCCTCTCGTAGCAGATGAGGTCGATCGGCATGCCCACCGAGAGATTGCTGCGCATCGTCGAATCGAATGAGACGAGCACGCACTTGGTGGCGTCTGGCAGCGGCGTGTGGCGGCTGATCACGCGGTCGATGATCGGCTTGCCGTACTTCGTCTCGCCCGTCTGGAAATAAGGTGTGTCGATGCCGGCCTCGATGAAATTGCCTTCGGCATAGATGCGGAACAGGCGCGGGGGCTCGCCGCCGATCTGGCCACCGACGATGAACGACGCGTTGAAACCGGCGTCGGTCTCCTGCAGATACTCGCCATCGCGCCGTTCGATATCGCGCATCGCGTCGGCGACCAGCATGGCCACGTCGAACATGCTGCGCACGCTCCAGAGATTGGCGAATGCCGCACCATCGCCGCAGCGCTGGTTCAGCACGCCGATCACGGCCTGCGTTCCGGCCAGGTTGCCGGAACTGAGCAGCACGATCACCCGGTCGCCACGACGCTCGAACACCGTCATCTTGCAAAACTTGGCGATGTTGTCCATGCCGGCATTGGTGCGGGAATCCGAAGCGAGAATCATTCCCTGGTCGAGCATTACACCGATACAGTAAGTCATTAACTACGCGCCTTGCCAAAAGCCGCAGGGTACACCAAATCAGCACACCACTTCGGCGCCGATCACGCTGCGAGCTTCGCGTCCATGGTGATCGCAGCCTTCATCAGCTTCGACACCGGACAGCCCGCCTTGGCTTTGGCGGCGAGCTCCTGGAATTTCGCGTCGTCGGCGCCCGGAATCTTCGCCGTGACCGTCAGGTGGCTCGCGGTGATCTCGAAGCCGGCGCCCACCTTTTCCAGCGAGACCGCGGCGTGGGTCTCGATTCGCTCCGGCGTCAAGCCTGCCTCACCAAGCATCAGCGACAACGCCATCGAAAAACAGCCGGCGTGCGCGGCGCCGATCAGCTCTTCCGGATTGGTGCCCTTGCCATCTTCGAACCGCGACTTGAATCCATAGGGTGCCTCGTTGAGGACGCCGGTTTCGGTGGAAATGGTGCCGCCGCCATCTTTGATGCCGCCCTTCCAGACGGCCCATGCTTTCTTGATCATGTTCGCTCCAATCATCTGTTCCGCGTTGAAGAGAAATCAGCCGAGATTGTCGGCGGCGAAGCCCCAGTTGATCAGCTTGTCGAGCACGGCATTCGCGTAGTCCGGACGCCGGTTCTGATAATCCAGGTAGTAGGCGTGCTCCCACACGTCGATCGTCAGCAGCGGCTTCACGCCTTTGGTCAACGGCGTTTCGGCGTTGCCGGTCTTGACCACTTTCAATTTGCCGGCATCCAGCACGAGCCAGGCCCAGCCGCTACCGAACTGGGTCGTCGCCGCGGTCGCCAGTTCCTTCTTGCAGGCGTCCACGCCACCGAACGCCGCGTCGATCAGCTCCTTGAGTTTCGCCGGAGGTGCGCCGCCGCCTGCGGGACGAAGGCTTCGCCAATAGAACGTGTGGTTCCAGACTTGCGCGGCATTGTTGAAGATGCCGGCTTTGTCGGCCTTGCCTTCCGACTGCGCGATGACCTGTTCAAGCGACAGGCTGGCGAGATCAGTGCCTGCAAGCAACTTGTTAAGGTTGTCGACATAGGCCTTGTGGTGCTTGCCGTAGTGGAATCCGAGCGTATTGGCGGAAATTACCGGGTCCAGCGCGTTTTCCGCGTACGGCAGTGAAGGGAGCACATGCAATGTGGCGCTATCGGTCATTTGTCATTCCCGGTGTGTTTGGAGGGCCATCCGTACGTCCCTGAGGATTTGACGGGCAATGCTGAGGCCGTAAGCCTCCGCAAGCTTGCCGCATCAACTCCCTGGGGCGGAAGGTTCAACGCATGCCGCGGATTCTCGCGGCACGACGGTGCAAGCGCCGGGGCGGTACGGTCTTCCGCCGACGGCCATGCCCATTGTAGCGGCGACCGGGAAGATCGGGCGTTTGCCCATGCTGACTATCGGGTCATTCTCAGGAAAACGAGTGCCCGCATGGGAAACAAAGCCAGTGAAAAGGTCTGGGTGCCGGCGATTTGCGCCTGCCGGTAGCCCTCGTGGCAGTGCGGCTATCCCGGCAGGTAGTTCTGGTGAATTATCAGGAGCATCACCAGCCCGGCCAGGCAGAGCACGGTCTGCAAGACGGCCTGTGCGGCCATGATCTTGTGGCCGATACGCCACGAGTTGAAGTATCGGATGGAAGACGAAACGACGCCGTAGGCGACCACGGCCGCGCAGATCCAGAAAAGCCAATCGATCAGGTTGTCCGTCATAATTCCGCCTTGCGCCTTCCAGTTCTCAGTGTCGACTTGCGCTGACGCGCCCGATGCAAACGCCAATCCGATTCTTGCAATCGGCTTCCGACGCGGCGCAGAATTCTGGGATATCCGGACCCTTTGCACCAGCGAATGTTTTGCATAGGTGATATGCACCATGTTCAATATCAGGAGCGTCGATCTCAATCTCCTTCCGGTGTTCGAGGCGGTGTACGAGGAGAAGAGTCTTTCGCACGCCGCGGCGCGGATCGGGATGACCCAGTCTGCCGTCAGTCACGCTCTGACGCGCCTGCGCACCGTGCTCCGTGACGACTTGTTCGTGCGCCATTCGCGCGGAGTGACGCCGACGCCTGCGGCCGACGGCATCTATGCGAGGCTGCACGAAGCGCTGGGATCGGTGCGGGAAACAGTGACGGAGCGGCGCGCCTTCCAGCCCGGGACATCGACGCGGAGTTTCTTCTTGTCGATCACCCATCCGCTGGGACCGATGATTCAGTTGCGGCTACAGGAACGGCTGGCCCAGGCCGCGCCAGGCATCATCGTTGCCGCCAGCACCCGATCCCGTCCGATCGACCTGGATCGCGCGCTGCGCGAAGGTCGGGTCGACGCGGCGATCGACTGGCTCGAGCCGGAGGGCGACCACTTCGAGTCGATGGTGCTGTTCGAGGATGACCTGGTTGCGGTGGCCCGCGAGGGTCACCCGGCGCTGCGCCGGCCCCGGTCGCTGAAAGTGTTGCGCGAAGGCAAGTTCGTCAAGCTTCGGCCGCGCGTCGACGGAGACAATCCCGTGGCGGGATTGCGGGAGTGGCAACGCCTGAACCTGGAAACCGCACTGGAGGTTTCCGAAATCCTGGAAGTGTTCATGGTCGCCAGCCAGTCGGACCTGTTTGGCCTCATTCCCAGGAGCATGGAAAAGCTGGCTCGCGCGTCGCTTGGCTTGCGTTCGCTGGGCGTGGCACCAAAGGCAGTCCCCGTGCCGATCAAGCTCATCTGGCATTCGAGCCGACGCGCCGATCCGGCGCATTCCTACCTGCGCAAGGAACTCGACGCTGTTGCCGCGCGCATCGTGGGGCGTGCGTAGGACGCCCACGCCACGCAGCCCAGCCTGTCCTTGCCACGGCGGGCCGGGCATGCCCCGCTAGCGCGCGTGGCCGGCTACGCCGCCATGAATTCGCAGAGCAGGCGATGAAAATGGTGCACGCCGCGTTCGCGCGTTGGCGAATACCGGCCGCCGCCATATAGGCGCGCGCTCACGCCGCGCTGCACCGCCTGAACGACGGCTTCGTCTTCCAGTTCGACCCGGTCGAGGCCGGCACCGGCGCCGGTCGCGAGCTTGGCCTCGTCCCAGACGAAGCTACGGAATGCCACGCGCGTGCGATCCACCGCCTCAGGCATGACCAGGTTGAGCGAGAGTCCCCAGGGATAGAAATTGAGCATCAGGTTGGGAAAGATGAACCAGTAGTACGCCGCGATGCGGTGGGCGGCATCCTGGGTGCCGGACGGAAACGCGAACGCCGGCACATCCGGCCTGGCATGCGCCACCTGCAGGTTGGAGTAGCGAAACAGTTCGCTGGAATAGCTGCCGTAGTCGACGACATCGTTCAACGCGGCGTGCACGAACGGGATGTGGAAACCCTCGAGATAGTTCTCGACGTAGAGGGCCCAATGCGCGTGCACGGTGTAATCGCGGTCGCGCGCCGGATCGTGCTGGAAGGTCCCGACCGGCATCCAGTCGACGCGCGCGCTCATGTCGCTCGCGAAATCGGCGAATGGCGCCACGGGGTCGAGCGACACAAACCCGTGATTGCCCCAATTCGCCAGCGGCACCGCGGGCAGGTTGTCACGCGCCGATGGAAAGTTCCGGGCTTCCGCAAATTCCGGCATGAACGTCATGCGTCCGGCCAGGTCGAACCGGCGCGAATGGTAGCCACAGCGTATCTGACTCTCCCTGCAGGGCGCGCGCACGAGGATGTTGCCGCGGTGCGTGCACACGTTCGACAGGCAGCGCAACGTTCCCGCCCCGTCGCGCGCCAGCAGGAGCGGCTCGTCGAGCACGCCAGGCAACAGGTCGCGGGGCGAAAGTGTCCCGCATTCCGCGACGTCGTCCAGCCCGCCGATCCACTGCCACGTGCGCGCGAAAACGCGCTCGCGCACGCGCTTAAATGTCGTCGCATCGCGATAGAACGCACTGTCGAGCGTCGAGGCAACGGTGATGTCGGGGTCGACGGCGTAGTTCATGCGCAAGACCGGGGCAACGAGGTGGGATGGGGGATTTTTGATTGTAGCCCGACCCGAATCCGACTCCGCTAGAGCCGGTGCGAGCGATCGGCCACCGAAAATCCCGGCCACGCAATGTCGGCGCCTTTGGCGAGCGCCAGCACCTTGAACAGTTCCCCCATCTCGGCAGGCGAGGTCAGCGTATGCACGGCGGCGGCCTCGCGCATGTAGGCGATGGACGTCGCCTCGCCACATTCGCGCAGGCGATCGAGAATGCCGCAACCCAGCAGGAAGGCCGCCTGCGGAGCGTATCCGGCAACCTGCAATCCGGCACGCTCTCCGGCCAGCGCGACCGCAGTGAAATCGACATGCGCGGTCAGGTCGGACAGGCCTGGCCAGAGGAACGCATCGGTGTGCGCATGGTGCCGATAGTGACCCATCAACGTGCCGGCGCGGCGCTGCTCGTGGTAGTACTCCGCCTGCGCAAAGCCGTAATCGACGAGCAGCATCGCGCCGTCGACCATGCGGCGGCCGACGTCCTCGACCAGCGCTTCGGCCGCCGGATTGATTTCGCTCAAGTAGTCGCCGCTTGCCGGAAATCGCTCCATCGCCAACGCGTGCAACATTGCATCCGTCAATGGCCGGTCTTCCCAATGCAGGAGGTCGCCGCCGCCAACACCGCGTTCGAACCATTCGCCGCCGCGGCGCGCGATCACGTGCGGGGGAATGGCATCGAGCACTTCGTTCATCAAAACCGCGCCGTCGATTTGCGCGGGCAGCGCATCGAGCCATGCGACTCGCGCGATGTGGCCGGGCGCACGACGGGCGATGGTCGCACGCTGGCGTTCGCGCAAGTCGGGGCTGACTTCGAGAATCGCGTACCGCGAGGGCAGCGCATCGAGCCTGGCCAGCGCGGTCAGCACGTCGGCCGCAAGCGCCCCGCTGCCGGCGCCGAGTTCCAAGATCTCCCGTCCGTCCGCGGCACGGACAATCTCCGCGATCTGCACGGCGAGCGCCTGTCCAAACAACGGTGTCGTCTCCGGTGCGGTGACGAAATCGCCATCGGCACCGAACTTGCGCGTCCCCGCGACGTAATAGCCCAGCGCCGGCGCGTACAGAACCAGTTGCATGTAGCGGGCGAACGAGATCCAGCCCCCGCAACGTTCGATCTCCGCGCACACCGCGGCGAAGACCTTCGCGCTGTGGTCGCGCGCGACGGCGTCGGGCTCGGGCAGGGTCGTGCTCGATTGGAGTGTCCGCATCGTGCGCAAGTTGGGTACGCTGATTGACGCGAAAGATCGCGGCCCGCGCAGGACCATCGCGCGTAGGGGCTCTCGTGTGCTAGATTGCCTCCAAGTCTAACGGAACCGGCGCCTGGCGCTGAAGGAAGCGGAGTATCGCGTGCAAGGCAAGACCGTATTGATCACCGGCGGCGCCAAGCGGGTGGGCGCCGCCATCTGCCGCCGCCTGCACCTCGCGGGCGCCAACCTGATGTTGCACTACCGCTCCTCCGCGGGCGAGGCAAGGCTGCTGCAAGCGGAGTTGAATCATGCGCGGCCGAATTCGGTAGCGCTGATCCAGGCGGACCTCCTCGACCTGCCCAAGCTGCCGTCGGTCGTCGAGCAGACAATGCAAACGTACGGTCGGCTCGACGCACTGGTCAACAATGCGTCGACTTTCTTCCCTACGCCGATCGGCGAAATCACGGAAGCCCACTGGAACGATCTTATCGGCACCAACCTGCAAATCCCGCTGTTCCTTGCGCAGGCTGCGGCGCCGGCGTTGCGGAAATCGCTGGGTGCCATCGTCAATCTCACGGACATCCACGCCGAGCGCCCGCTCAAGAACTACGTTGTCTACTCGATTGCCAAGGCGGGACTGGCGGGACTCACCCATTCGCTCGCGCGCGAATTGGCGCCGGAAGTGCGCGTCAACGCGGTGGCGCCGGGTCCGATCCTGTGGCCCGATGACGAATCCTTCGATGAACTGTCGCGCCAGCGCATCATCTCGCACACGCCGCTGAAGCGGGAAGGCACACCGGATGACATTGCCCGGGCCGTGCATTTCCTGCTCGCCGACGCCAACTACATCACCGGCGAGACCATCAATGTCGATGGCGGCCGGAACATGGCGATCTAACCGCTAGCTCCTGCGCAGCGCCGCCACCTTGGCGGCAATTTTCTCGAGGTACGGATCGCGGATGCCGTGTGTCACCAGCGCGACGCGCGTCCGCTCGAGATAGTCGAGCGAGGATCCGAAGGCCCCTTTCGACCGGGCAATCAAGCCGGCCTCCTGGTCGACCGATAATCTGCCTGCATATTGCGGATGCGCATGGCGGACGGCAAATGTCACGGCGTCGATCTCCTTGTTGCCGGCGCGCACGCACACCCAGCGCGGGCGGTAGGCGCCGAGCACCATCTCGCGGCGCCAGAGCAGGTGCAATTCGTCCAGCGCGAGCTTGGCGGGAAGCCGATAGGCGACCCCCGTGCAGGCCCCGCCCCGGTCAAGTCCAAGAACCAGGCCCGGTTGTTCGGGCGTGCCGCGCGAGGCCACCGAGTAGAGGCAAAACCGCCTGTGCAGTCCACGCAGGATGGCCGGTCGGGCGTCCGTGAACGGAAACAACGGATTCCACAGCAGCGACCCGTACGCGAACACCCACCAGCCGGCCCCTTTCGGCCGTTCCTTGATCACCGCCGACAGCGACTCGGAAAGTTGCTCGTCGGAAAGAACCCATTCCGAATGCCCCGCCGCTTCGAGATAGAGCGCGCGCATCCGCCCCGACTCGAGGTCACCTCGGCACAACGTGGTCGTGTCAGTCGTCGCTTTGTGGGTCACGGTGAAGTTTCGCAAGGTCGATGTTGGCCTGACGCCGAGCCGCCGCGTGGGTCTTGCCGTGCGGCCCGCCTTTGCCCATCAGCGGCGAGCGCGCCACCGGATTGCGCAGCTTCGGCGGTTGCGGCGAATGGAGCTTGGCGCGTTTCATGTGGGGAACGATCGTCGAATGGCAGCCAGTCAAGCAACGCGCGAGGCCGGGTTTCGATCTACACCAGCCCGCGAAACGGGAGCCGCGCGCCACACCACGCGGCCACCGCCAGCAAGGTGTCGTCGCATCCCTGCGGCGCCGCCAGCTGCAATCCCACCGGCATTCTCTGCGCCAGGCCGACCGGCAGGTTGACGGCGGGAAAGCCAAGAAGCGACCACAACGTGCAGCACGAGGGGTCACCGGTCGTGGCCAGGCCGCGCGGTGCAGGCCCGGGCGCCGAAGGCGACAGCACCGCGTCATAGTCCTCGAGTCTGCGCGTGAAGTAGGCAATGGCCCGCTCGCGTTCCGCCAGCGCTGCTTCATAGGCCTTCCTGCCGATTGTCCGGCCCTCGTCGAGCCCGGCGTTGAGGGCCGCGGTGAGACGCCCACGCTCGCGCCGCTGCAACGCATCCATGTTGCGCGCCGCCTCGTACAGCATGATCGTGCGATGCAAGTCGTGGGCGCCATGCCAGGCCGCAGGCACGTCCATGGGCGTCATCTCCGCGCGCGTCCGCAATTGGGTCACCGCCGCCTCGACCACGTCGTCGGCGTCGCAGTCCAGCGCGCTCCACGGAAAGTCGCCAATGTAGGCAAAACGCGGAATGTCCGAACGCGGCGCGAGCGTGCCGGAAATCCGGCCCGGATGGGCAAGCACGCTGGCCAGCCGCGCCGCGTCCTCGACGGTCCGTGTGAACGTGCCGACCGTGTCGAGCGTCTCGCTGAATGGGTGCACGCCGTCGAAGGGTATGGCGGCGAACGTCGGCTTGAATCCGACCACGCCGCAGTACGCGGCGGGCCGGACCACCGACCCGTTGGTTTGCGTGCCTATGGCGGCGGCGACGTGGCCAACGGCGACAGCGGCCGCCGAACCCGACGACGATCCGCCCGGCGTGTGCGCCGGGTCCCACGGGTTGCGCGTCTTGCCCGGATCCATGAAGGCGAAGGGCGTCGTCACGGTCTTGCCAAACACGAACGCGCCGGCAGCCTTGAGATGATTGATGCATGCCGCATCCTTCGCCGGACGGTGCTCCGCAAATATCGGCGAGCCCATCGTCGTCGGCAGGTCGGACGTGGCGATGATGTCTTTCACGCCGATGCCCACGCCACCGAGCGGACCGGCGCGCGGCGCGGCATCCCAGCGCGCGGACTCGCGCTGAATGTGCTCGGGATCGAGCGTCGCCCATGCGTCGATCGCGGCATCGGTGGCGCGCACGCGCGCCATCTGTGCGGCCGCGAGTTCCGCGGCGGTCAGCCGACGCGACGCGAGCGCCTGTGCGGCTTCGGTCAGCGTGAGCGTATAGCGGCGCAATTCGTCTGTCATCGCTCAACGCCGGTAGCTTCCATGCGCACCAGCGGCACGGCGCCTGCCACATTGCGGACATTCGCCGGCTCGGCCAGGAACAACGCCTGCAGATCGTTCAGGAAACGGCGGCCGAGCTCGGTGGCCTTGAGGCTGGCGGGTTCCGGGTCGAGCAGCCCCTTGCGGGTCGCGACCTCGATGCCATGCGCCACCAGCGCCAGCGGATAGCCGGTGCGCTCGGCGAACGCCGCGGCGGGCACGCCCGAGGTCAGGCGCAGCGCGTTGAGCATGAACTCGAATCCGACGTCGCTGCGCGAGACCTCGACTTCGTCCTGCAACGGCCGCCCCTGCGTCACGTTCTCGAGATATTGCCGCGGCTGCTTCCAGCGCATCTGGCGCACGATGCGCTTCTCGAACGAAAGCTTGGAGTGAGCGCCCGCCCCCAATCCCAGGTAGTCGCCGAAACGCCAATAGTTGACGTTGTGCACGCATTGTCGGCCCGGCTTCGCGTGCGCGGACGTCTCGTAGTGCTGGTAGCCAGCGCCTTCCAGCATCGATTCGACGGCATCCTCGATGTCGGCGGAGGTGTCCTCATCGGGCAGCGGCGGCGGATAGCGGTGGAACAACGTGTTGGGTTCGAGCGTCAGGTGATAGAAGGAGAGGTGCGGCGGCGCAAACGCGAGCGCCTCGGCAAGATCCGCGCGCGCTGCCGCAACGGTCTGGCGCGGGAGGCAGTACATGAGGTCAAAGTTCACGTTGCCGAAGATCATCAGTGCGGCTTCGGCCGCGCGCCGCGCTTCGTCGGCATCGTGAACGCGGCCCAGCGCAAGCAGCTGCGCGGGATCGAAACTCTGGATGCCCAGCGACAGGCGATTGACGCCGGCGCCGTAGAAATCGGCGAATTTCTGCCGTTCGAACGTGCCCGGATTGGCTTCCAGCGTCACCTCGGCACCGGGCAGAAGCTGCACCCGCGCGCGGATCCCCGCCAGCATCCGGTCGATGGCTGCCGCTGAAAAGAGACTGGGCGTCCCGCCGCCGATAAAGATCGAGACCACCTTGCGACCCCAGATCGACGGCAATGCGAATTCGAGGTCGGCAAGCAACGCGTCGACATACACCGCCTCGGGCGCCTCGCCATGCGCTTCATGCGAATTGAAATCGCAGTACGGACACTTCCTGAGGCACCACGGGATGTGCACGTAGAGCGCCAGCGGCGGGAGCGCCGTGAACCTCGGCCGCGCAAGCGTATCGACGGCCGTCGCGACAGTCTGCCCACCGACTCTGGCCGGCGCCGTGTCGGTCATGATTCGTGGACGCGAATGGCATCCAGCTTGGCCAGCAAATCCCGGATGGCCTTTCCGCGATGCGAAAGTTCGTTCTTCCGTTCCAGCGGCAGCTCGGCACCCGTCAGTCCCGACGACTCGTCCAGGAAATGCGGATCGTAGCCGAAGCCACCGTCGCCACGCGGGTTGTCGATGATCGATCCGTGCCAAACGCCTTCCGCCAGCACGGGCTCCGGATCGGCCGCATGGCGAACCAGCACCAGCACGCAATAGTAGTGCGCGCGACGGTCGGCGACACCTTGCAGCGCCGCGACCAGTTTCGCGTTGTTGCGGACGTCGGACGGAGGCGGGCCGGCATAGCGGGCGGAATGGACACCCGGCGCGCCGTCGAGTGCCGCGGCACAAACGCCGGAATCGTCGGCGAGCGCCGGCAAACCGGCCAACGCGCTCGCGTGGCGCGCCTTGGCCAGCGCGTTCTCGACGAACGTCGCATGCGGCTCTTCGGCTTCCGGTATGCGCAATTCGGCCTGCGCGATCACGTCGATCCCGCGCGGGGCCAGCATGCGCCGGAACTCGCGCAGCTTGCCTTCGTTGCTCGACGCCAGGACGAGGCGCGAGATCAACTTCCCAGGGCCTGTCGTTGCGCTGCGACGAGTTGCGCGATTCCGCCTTCCGCGAGCGCCACCAGCGAAGCCATCTCCGCGCGCGAGAATGGCGCGCCTTCGGCCGTTCCCTGCAATTCGACGAAGCCGCCGACGCCCGTCATCACCACGTTCATGTCTGTGTCGCAGTTCGAATCCTCGGCGTAGTCGAGGTCGAGCACGGGCACCCCGTCGACGATCCCGACCGACACCGCGGCGACGTGGTCGCGCAACGGAATGCCGGTCACCAGACCCTTGGCCTTGCACCAGGCAATGGCATCCGCGACCGCGACATAGGCGCCGGTGATCGACGCGCAGCGTGTGCCGCCATCCGCCTGCAGGACATCGCAATCGATTTTCAGCGTGCGCTCGCCCAACGCCGCGAGATCCACGACGGCGCGCAGGCTGCGGCCGATCAGGCGCTGGATTTCCTGGGTGCGCCCGGACTGCTTGCCTTCGGCCGCTTCGCGCCGCATGCGGGTGTTTGTCGCCCGCGGCAGCATGCCGTACTCCGCGGTGAGCCAGCCCTTGCCTTTGCCCTTGAGGAACGATGGCACGCTTTCCTCGACGCTTGCAGTACACAACACCTGCGTATCGCCCATGACGACCAGCACCGAACCTTCGGCGTGCTTGGTGAACGCGCGGGCGATCCTTACCGCCCGCAGTTCATCGGGACGGCGGCCGGAAGGACGATGGGATGAGGTGGTCATGAACGTTCGACAAGGGTCGATTGAGCGGCGCAACGAGCGAATTGGTCAGTCATCGGCGGATTATAGGTCGGAGCGATCGCGCCGGGCGCGAACCATGTCGGCGAGTTCTTCCGCCAGCGTCCTCGGGGCGTGCCAATCGAAGGCGGCGCAGAACGCGCGGGGATCGACCACGAGCGAGCTGGTCAGGCGGTCGACCGCAGGCGCCTGGCCGACGCATGCGGCCGCCAGGTGCAACACCTGCTCCGGAAACGCCACGAGGCGCGGCTTGGCGCCCAGCGCTGCCGCGATCGCGCGCACCAGCTCCGGCGTGGAGACAGCTACGGGATCCGCAAGCAGATAGGTCGCTGCGCCATGGGGCGCCGGCCGCGGACCGGAAAGAAGCGCGTCCAACGCGCTCACGAGATTGCCCGCGCCCAGCATGCTGCGGCGGTTGTCGATGGAGGCCAGCGGCAGCGGAATGCCGCGCGCGATCCAATCGGTCAGGCGCGCGACATTGCCTTTCACGCCGGGCCCGTACAGCAGCGGCAGGCGCAGGATCGTGACGGGCATTCCGGTGTCGCGCGCGACCTCGCGCAGCACGCGCTCCGCCTCCCATTTGCTGAGGGCATAATCGTCCCGCGGGGCGGGCGGATCGCTTTCGCTGAAGCTTTCACCCGGCGACGTCGACTCGCCGTTGACCTTGACCGAACTGGCGAAGACGAAATGTGCCACAGCAGCGCCGGCGGCGGCTCGCGCCAAGCGTTCCGTGGCGGCAACATTGATGGCGCGAAATTCCGCAAGCGGATCGGCTGCGGTCTCGCGCATCACGTGCGCGCGACCCGCAAGATGCACGACCACCTCCGCACCCCGCAACGCGTCCGCGAGCGCGGTGTCGGCGATTGCGACCAGGTCGCCCACCGCACGCGTGTCCGCTTGCGCCACGGCGTCCGGCGCCAGCGTGCGAACCAGTGCGCGCACGGGAATCGCCGCGGCACGCAAGTGCGCGCAAAGCGCGGTTCCCGCGAAGCCTTCGGCGCCGGTGACCGCGACGAGGCCGCGCGCGCTCATAGCCTCCCGATGGTCCGGCTCAGAACCATTTCCAGCCGTGGCGGCGATAAAACCGCAGCCCGCTCTTGACGAAGTAGTAGACGTGCTTCAGCCCCTTGCGCGCCGCGCCGCCGCCATGGTGGCCGATCTGCACCGTCGGCACATAGGCCGTCTTGGTGATGCGATTGAGGCGCACGCTCCAGTCGAAATCCTCGAAGTAGAGAAAGTACCTGGGGTCGAAGCCGCCGGTGCTGTCGATCGCGCTGCGCTTGACCAGCATGAAAGCGCCCGACAGCGCCGGTATGCCGATCACATCGCGCGGCGGGTCCACGTCCATGACGTCGCGCATTTCGTAGCGCGCGAGACGCTTACGAAAAAGGGAGCGAAGCAGCCCGGGTCCAAAGCCGCGCAGGAGCAGGTCGAATACCGCCGGGTAGCGCTTGCACAGGTATTCGCGCGTGCCGTCGGCGCCGAATACCAGTGGCGCCAGCGCGCCGACGTCCGGGTGATCATCGAGCCAGCGCACGCCATTGGCCAGCGCATCCGGCGCCAATTCGACATCCGGATTGAGGACGAGGTGGTAATCGGAGCCGGTGCCGTGCAGCACCAGGTTGTGCGCGGCCCCGTAGCCGATGTTCGCGTGGCCATGCAGGTAGGTCACGTGCACGCCGGAATCGGAAAAGCGCATCTTGCCCAGGCGCGTGACGTCATCGCCGACCTCGCGGTCCTCGCTGTTGTCGATCAGCGCCAGGTGAACCGTGCGCAGTGCACCGTCTTCGCGCGCCGCGCCGATGGCCAACGCCAGCTTGCGCAGGCAACGCTCGAGGAGCTTCTCGTCCGGCCGATGCGTGACGATGGAAATTTGCAGCGAGGAAGGAAGCAAGTGGGCGCCGGAGGCTTGGGAGGGCTGCTAGAATCCTCGGGCAATCGGATGCCTGCGTCAACCGACAATCGATCACGATCCACGGGAATCATGCCGCCGACCGTCCCAGGCACCACGGAACTGCGCTATCCGGCCGCCGCGCTGATCGAGTTTGGTCGGGCACTGCTGAACCGCGCGGCGCTGAACGACGACATGGCGCGAGACGTCGCGACCGTGCTGGTCGAAGGCGACTTGCTCGGCCACAACACGCATGGCCTGGCGCTGCTTCCGGCGTATCTCGCGGAAATCGACAAGGAAACCATGGCGACTTCGGGCGCGCCCGAAGTCCTCCATGCGCAGGCCGCGTCACAAGCCTGGGACGGCAAGCGGCTGCCCGGCCCGTGGCTCACGTTGCGCGCGCTCGACGCGGCCATGGCCATGGCTGCGAACTGCGGCACCGGCACCGTCGTGATTCGCCGCTCGCACCACATTGCATGCCTCGCCGCTTACCTCCGCCGCGCGACGGATCAGGGCAAGATGGCGCTCATCTACTGTTCGGACCCATCGACGCACAGCGTGGCGCCTTTCGGCGCGGTGACTTCGGTCTTCACGCCCAATCCCTTTGCTGCGGGCATTCCCACCAGCGGCGATCCGATCCTGCTGGATATATCCGCGAGCTACACCACCAACGGCATGACAGGTCGCCTGCACAAGGCCGGAGAAATGCTCGCGCATCCGTGGGTACAGGACGCGCAAGGCAACGCGACGCGCGACCCCGCGGTGTTGTTCAAAGAGCCGAAAGGAACGCTGCTGCCTTTGGGTGGACTCGAGGGCGGCCACAAGGGATATGCGCTCGCCTTGCTGGTCGAAGCGCTCACGGCGGGGTTGGGCGGATTCGGCCGCGCCGATCCGCGCGAAGGCTGGGGCGCCACGGTGTTCGTGCAGGCCATCGATCCTGCGGCGTTCGGCGGACTCGACGCCTACACGCGACAGATGGATTGGCTGGTCGGCGCGTGCCACGACGCAACGCCACGGCCCGGCGTGGAGCGCGTGCGCGTACCGGGCGAAAACGGGATGAAGCGCCATCGCGAACAGATGTCCAACGGCGTGGCGCTGTTCCCGACCATCATGCCATCGTTGCAACCCTGGGCGGAAAAACTCGGGGTTGCGCTTCCGACTTCAAGCTGAGTTTCGGCTGCGCCACAGGGCTCTTGTCATCCCTGCGTTCGCGGGGATGACGAAAAAATTAAGAGGAGCGACCCGCCGCCACGCGGTGAGTGCCGGCCAGGTCGCGCAACGCGACCACTTCGGCGAAGCCGGCGTCGCGAAACAGGCGCTGCGCCGCGTCCGACTGGTCGTAACCATGTTCGACCACCAGCCATCCGCCACCCGCAAGTCGTTCGCGCGCGCCGCCGATGATGTTGCGCAGCGCCGACTGCCCGTCGACGCCTGGTGACAGGGCGGCGACAGGTTCAAAGCGCAGGTCGCCTTCCTGCAAATGCGTGTCCATCGCGCCGATGTACGGTGGATTGCTCGCGATCAGATCCCACGTCCCTACCGGCACGCCCGCGTACCAATCGGCGGCGACGAACGCGACGTTGCGCAATTCCAGGCGCGATGCGTTGCCGCGCGCGACGGCAAGCGCCTCTTCCGAGCGGTCGGTCGCGACGACTTGCGCATGCGGCCGGTCGTGCGCCAGCGCCAACGCGATGGCGCCTGAGCCGGTGCCGAGGTCGAGCACACGCAATGCGCGATCCGGAGGCAACTTCGACAATGCGAACTCGACCAGCGCTTCCGTTTCCGGCCGGGGGATGAGAACGTCGGGCGTGACGTGGAGATCCAGTCCCCAGAATTCCCTCGTGCCGGTCAGGTAGGCGACCGGCTCGCCTGCAATGCGGCGCCTGACCAGAATCGCAAACGCCTGGGACTGCGCTTCGGTGAGCGGATCCGGCTCGTGCGCGGCGAGCCACGCGCGATTGCGCCCCAGCACGTGCGCAAGCAGAACCTTCGCATCGACGGGAACGAGGCCGCTTGACGCAAGCGCCTGGCGCACCGTCGGCGTCATGAGCCTTCGCGTTCCGCCGCGAACAGGCGCAGGCGCCTCTTGTAATAGTGCCCCCAGCCGATATCGGCCAGCCCGGCTTTCATGAGCACGTTCTGCGACGCCTTGTTGTCCGGATGCGTGATGCCGATGATCCGGTCGAGTCCCAGGTCGTCGAAGCCGTAATGCGCGAGCGCAGTGGCGCCCTCCGTCGCGAAGCCGTAGCCCCATGCATTGCGCAGCAGCCGATAACCGATCTCGATATCGGTGGTCTTGCCGGCATAGTTGAGCGCGAAGAACCCGATGAAGGCCCCGGTATCCCGGCGCGAGGTATGCCAGATTCCGAGGTCCGGGTACAACCTGGGATAGCGCGCGAACCGCTGCAGCGCTCCCCCAACGTCGGCGCGGCTCGAAGGCGTGCCGTCGGCAATGTATCTCATCACGCGCGGATCGGAATTGAGCGCGTACAGGTCGCCGAAATCGTCGAGCGTGAATTCGCGCATCGACAGGCGCAGCGTTTCGAGCCACGGCGCGGGCACGGCGAACATCTTCTTCGTGGCGAACATCTCAAGCCTCCTCGCCCGACAGGGCCGACAACTGCTCGGCCTGGAACTCCTGCGCCAGCGCGCCGACGAGTTCGTCCAGCTCGCCATCCATGATCGAGTCGATCTTGTACAGCGTCAGGTTGATGCGGTGGTCGGTGACGCGTCCCTGCGGGAAATTGTAGGTGCGGATGCGCTCGCTGCGGTCTCCCGAGCCGATCAGCGACTTGCGGTGCGCCGCCTCCTTCTGCTGCCGTTCCCTCTGCTGCTTGTCGAGCAGGCGCGACGCGAGCACGGCCATCGCCGACGCGCGGTTGCGGTGCTGCGAGCGGTCGTCCTGGCATTCGACCACGAGCCCAGTGGGCAAATGCGTGATGCGCACCGCCGAATCGGTCTTGTTGACGTGCTGTCCACCCGCGCCGGACGCGCGAAACGTGTCGATGCGCAGGTCGGCCGGATTGATGGCGATGTCGACGATCGGGTCGGCCTCGGCAATGACCGCGACCGTGCACGCGGAGGTGTGGATGCGACCTTGCGCTTCGGTGTCGGGCACGCGTTGCACCCGATGGCCGCCAGACTCGAACTTGAGCTTCGAATAGGCGCCCTGGCCGACGATGCGCACGATCACTTCCTTGTAACCGCCCAGCTCGCTGGTCGACTCGGACACGATTTCCGTCTGCCAGCGATGCCGCTCGGCATAGCGGACGTACATCCGGAACAGGTTGCCGGCAAACAACGCGGACTCGTCGCCGCCGGTGCCGGCACGGATTTCCAGGAACACGTTGCGCTCGTCGTTGGGATCGCGCGGCAGCAGCATCGCCTGCAAGTCCGCTTCGAGTGCCGCGATGCGCGTTTGCGCCGCCGCACGCTCCTCGTCGGCAAAATCGCGCATTGCCGGATCGTTGGCCATGTCGACGGCCACCGCCAGGTCGCTCTCCGCCATCTCGTATTCGCGAAACTTGGCGACGACCGGCGTGAGGTCCGAATGCTCTTTGGTCAGCGCACGATACCTGTCGAGGTCGCGCGTGACGTCCTCGGCGCCGAGCAGGCCATTCAGCTCGACCAGGCGGGTCGACAACTGGTCGAGTTTCAAGCGCAGGGACGACTTCATTGTGTTGAATTGAATGAGCTTGCCGACGATTGTCGGAGAGTCGGCTGCCCGCGGGCAGCGACGAGGGTACGGCCGGTATTGAAGATGAGGCCGGAGGTCCGGCGCTAATGCCCGTCGGCGGGAGGCTCGGGGAGCTTGTAGACGTGCTGGAACAGCGCGATCAACTCCGCGCGTTCGGCTTCGCCGGCGCCGTTGAGCGCGGACAGCGGCGCGTGCAGGAACTTGTTGGTCAGGCCCCGCGCGAGCGCGTCGAGCACCTTGTCGGGCGACTCGCCGTTGGCGAGCATCTTGCGCGCACGCTCGAGTTCCGCCGAACGCAGTCCGTCGTGATGCCCGTGCAGCGCGGCAATCGTCGGGACGATGGTCCGGCCCTCGAGCCAGCGCAGGAAGTGGCCCGAATGGTCGGCGATCATCTGTTCCGCCTGCACCACCGCCTCGCGGCGTACCTGCAGGTTGCCCTTCACGATTTCCGCGAGGTCGTCGA
Organism: uncultured beta proteobacterium; assembly: GCA_963819965.1. Taxonomy (GTDB): domain Bacteria; phylum Pseudomonadota; class Gammaproteobacteria; order Burkholderiales; family Casimicrobiaceae; genus VBCG01. Next base: position 2,243,860 of record CAWFYA010000004.1, on the reverse strand, counting down.
CACTGTAGAGGAAGACGTCATCCAGTTCCGCGGCTTCCGCCTCCACGTCGCGCGGCACCGCGAGGTCGACGATGAAAACCGGCGCGTGCCTGCGTTGCTTGACCACCCGTTCCAGCGTGCCCTTGCCCAGGATGGGCAGCGTGCTCGCCGTGCAGGTGACGATGATGTCGAAGCTGGCCAGGCGATCGGGAAGTTCGTTCAGCGTGATGGCTTCGGCACCCAGCCGCGAGGCCAACTGGCTTCCCCGCTCGAACGTGCGGTTGGCCACGGTGATTGACCGGGGGTTCTTCGCAATGAAGTGCGTGGCCGCCAGCTCGATCATTTCGCCCGCCCCGATCAACAGCAGCCGCTGCTCGGCGATGGAAGGGAATATCCGCTCCGCGAGCTTGACCGCCGCCGCCGCCATGGAAATGGACGCGCTGCCGATGTCGGTTTGCGAACGCACGTCCTTGGCAACGGCGAACGTGCGCTGGAACAGCCGGTTCAAGACCAACCCCAGCGAGCCCGCGGATTCCGCCGAGCGCACCGCATGTTTCATCTGGCCCAGGATCTGGGGCTCGCCCAGCACCATCGAATCGAGTCCGCTCGCCACCCGGAAGGCGTGCGTCACCGCGCGATCCTGCGGCAACGTGTAGACATACGGATGCAGCGAACCCTGTGGCAGGTTGTGAAAACCCGCAAGCCAGTGCGCCACCGGATCGGGATCGTCGCCGTGGAAATAGACCTCCGTGCGATTGCATGTCGACAGGATGGCGGCTTCCTTGACCCGCTTGGCGCCCACCAGGTCGCGCAGCGCGTCGCCCAGCGTGTCCGGCGTGAACGCAACGCGCTCCCGCACCTCGACGGGCGCGGTGGCGTGGTTCAAGCCAAGTGCGTAGAGAGCCATGGTTCGCGATGATCCCAGAAAAACCGCCGCAGACCAACGATTTCGCCGGCTATTGGCCCCAAGATTTTGATTTATCGCAAGAAACCCGCTCATGCCTTGATGAAGTCGGCCCGGCCCCCCAACCACCGATCCAGGTGCGCCCAGGCGGCGGCGGGCTCCTTCTGCAGCAGTTCCTCGGCCGCATCGCGCGCCAGTTCGATCAGCGCAACGTCCTTTTCCAGGTCCGCGAAGCGCAGCAAAGGCACGCCGGATTGCCGCGCGCCCAGGAATTCGCCCGGACCCCGGATCAGCAAGTCCTGGCGCGCGATCTCGAAGCCGTCGTTGTTCTCGAAGATCACCTTGAGCCGCTGCTTGGCGACGTCGCCGACGGGTTCCTCGAACAGGAGGACGCACGTCGACTCGGCCGCGCCGCGCCCGACCCGTCCGCGCAACTGGTGCAATTGCGACAGGCCGAATCGCTCGGCGTGCTCGATGACCATCACCGACGCGTTGGGCACGTCCACGCCGACTTCGATGACCGTGGTCGCCACGAGCACCTGGGTCTCGCCCCTCACGAAGGCTTCCATCACCGCCGCCTTGTCGTCGGGTTTCATCCTTCCGTGGAGCAGGCCGACGTTGACCGTGTCGCCCAGCGTCGTGGTCAACTCGGCGTGCAGCGCGACGGCCGTCTGCAGTTCAAGCTTCTCGGATTCCTCGATCAGCGGGCACACCCAGTACACCTGCCGCCCCTCGGCGCAGGCCTTGCCGACCCACGCGCTGATCTCGCTCCGCCGCTTCTGGCTCACCAGACGCGTCGATACGGGTTTGCGGCCCGGCGGCATTTCATCCAGCACGCTGACGTCGAGGTCGGCATAGAACGTCATCGCGAGCGTGCGCGGAATGGGCGTGGCGCTCATCATCAGCTGGTGCGCCTCCGCCAACCCTTTGCCGCGCAGCGCAAGCCGCTGCGCAACGCCGAAGCGATGCTGTTCGTCGACGATCGCGAGCCCGAGTTTGGGAATGTCCACGCCCTCCTGGAACAGCGCGTGGGTGCCGATCGCGAACTGCGCCTCGCCGCTGGCCAGCGCAGCCACGGCGCTGCGCCGTTCCTTGATCGGCAGCGAGCCGGAAAGCCACGCGATCTTCACGCCGAGTCCCTCGAGCCACATCGCCATCTTGCGAAAATGCTGCTCGGCGAGGATCTCGGTCGGCGCCATGAAGGCCACCTGTTTGCCGGATTCGATGGCTTGCAGCGCCGCCAGCGCCGCAACAACGGTCTTGCCCGAGCCCACGTCGCCCTGGAGGAGGCGCTGCATCGGCGATGCGCGCTTCAAGTCGTGCGCGATCTCGCGCCATACGTGCTCCTGCGCGCGGGTCAACTTGAACGGCACGCGGGAAAGGAGCTTCTTCGTCAACGTGCCTGTGCCCGTGAGCACCGGCGCGCGGCGCAGCGACCTCGCCTGCCGGTGCGCCTTAAGCGACAGCTGCTGCGCCAGCAGTTCGTCGAACTTGAGTCGAGTCCATGCGGGGTGGGTGCGCGCGTCGAGTGCGCGCTGCGTCAATTCGTTCAACCGCGGCGGCGGCGCATGCAGAAAGCGCACCGCGTCGCCGAACTTCCAGTATTTGCGACGCGCCATCAGCCAGTCCGGCAACGTCTCCGCGGTCAGCGCGGGGTCCGCAAGGAGGGCGCGAGCGACGACCTTGCGCAGAGTCTCCTGGCCTAGGCCCGCGGTCGTCGGATAGACCGGCGTCAGGCGGTCGGGAAGCGCTGCATTCTCCGCAACCACCTTGAATTGCGGGTGGACCATCTCCAGCCCGAGGTGACCCTCCCGCACGTCGCCGAACACGCGCACGCGGTGTCCGGGCGCCAGCACCTTCTGCTGGCTGGGATAGAACGTGAAAAAGCGCAGGACCAGCTGGGCCTGTCGTCGTTCCGGATCGGCGACCAGGCACACGAGCTGGCGGCGCGGACGAAACTGGATGTCGTTCTTGACGATCTCGCCTTCGACCTGCAGCGACAGGCCCGGCTTCAGTGTCGCGAGCGGAGTGAGGCGCGTGTGATCCTCATAACGCAGCGGCAGGTGCAGCACCAGGTCCGCATCGCGAGCGATCCCGAGTCGCGCCAGCTGGTCGGCAAGTCCGCGGCCCGCAGGCTTTTTGGGCGCGGCAGTCTTGTCCCGGGTCGCGGCTTGGCTCATTCACGAATGCGCGACGAGGTGAGTCGGGTGCCTTCGGCTTTCCTCGGTTGCCCTTAGCTACCCTTGGTCTGGTCGAACGTCTCGCGCCATCCGGTTTGCGGATCGGCCGCAGGTGGCGTCAGCACCAGAATGCCTTCGATCTCGATCAGCGCGGCCCTGGGCAATGCCGCCACCTGATACGTCGCGCGCGCCGGAAACGGTGCCGCGAAATAGCTTGCCATGATTTCGTTCACTTTGCCGAAGTCGCCGAGGTTCTGCATCAGCACCGACAGCTTGACCATGTCGTCCAGTGTGCCCCCGGCAGCAGCGGCCACCGCGCGCAGATTCTTGAACACCTGGTGCGCCTGCGCCTCGATGCCCTCGACTAGGTTACCGGTTTTCGGGTCGAGCCCGAGCTGACCGGACAGGTAAACGGTGTAGCCGGCGCGAATGGCCTGGGAATAGGGACCGAGCGCCGCCGGCGCATCGGGAGAGGAAATCGCCTGCTTGGTCATGAGTGTCAACCTCGTCGGTCGCGGACAGATGTGACTTTAGCATCCAGTCGCTGGATTCCCGCGTTCGCGGCAAGGACGGCGAGGCCGAATGTTGTCGTCCTCGCGCATGCGGGGACCAGTGCCGTTAGCGTTCCACCGCGTGACCCGCGGCGATCCACGCATCGATGCCGCCATGCAAGGGTCGCACGCGCTTGAAGCCGTGCTGAATCAGCGCCTTGGCCACGACCACCGCGGTGGCTTCGTTGGGACAGGCGCAATACACGACGACCTCGCTCTTCGGCTCGATGGCGATCAGGTCGAACTTCAGGTTCTGCGGGTCCACCGTCACCGCGCCCGGTATGCGCCCGGTGATTTCCTGGGCCATCGGCGAGCGCACATCGATCACCATACCGATGCGTCCTTCGTCGATGAGCCTGCGCACTTCGTCCACCGAAATGCGGTCCATGATCAGCTGTCGGATAAAGCGCTTGCGCTGCAGCCACTTCCAGAAAATGTAAGCGGCGAATACAACCGCGATCAGCACCAGGCCGATCTTGCCCAATTCCGCGAACACGTTGAGCACATCGTCGATCGCGTCGCGGAAGATGTAACCCAGTAAAATGGCGACGCCCGACCACATCGCCGCGCCGATCGCGTCGCTTGGGATGAAGCGGTACAGCGGCACGCGCAGCACGCCCGCCATCGCCGTTGCGACTGATGCGAATCCCGGTATGAACTTCGCAACCATCAGCGATTGCGCACCCCAGCGCGTGAAAATCGCCTCTGTCTGGCGTACGCAGGAATCCGGCGAAAGGGAGATGCGGCAAAGCGTTCGCAACACCGGGCCGCCCACACGCCGACCGGTCGAATACCACCCGAGATCCGCGATCAGCGATGCCGAAACCGCGGTGGCAAGCAGGGCCGCCAGTGAATAGTTTCCACGCGCGGCCAGCGCGCCTGTAACGATCAGCGTCGGGTACGCCGGAACGGGAAGCCCCGCCTGCAACGCAAGCACGTTGATGAAGACGAAGGCCAGGCCGTAGTACTGCAGAAGGTCGAGGAGGTGGTTCATTGGCGCTGGCCGGAAAACTGAGGCGGGACGGGATTGGAGAATGGGGCCGGGTGTGCCCGATCCCAACCCCACCGAAGTCGCGGGAATGGGCCCAAGTTTACGGGATACCCCTATCCGGCGATAACCACGGCCCTCCTGGTGACGTAGCTCAGCGGGGAGAGCGTCGCGTTCGCAATGCGAAGGTCGGAATTTCGATGGATCCCGACCAGGGCCTGCGTTCCCGCCAAGTTCACGGAACTCAGCAGGACGATGACGCGGTCGCCGCGGCGCCAGTAGATGGTCGTTTTCATGACGAATTCTTGCCTGTCGCGCGTGGATACCGGAATCACCGACGCAGGCCGCGGAAAACGGAACAAATCGCGGTGTCCACTTGGCGTCCCCAAAAAAAGGGCGATGCGTATGCACCGACCCTTCGTCAGGCTGTTGCCGGAACAGGTGTGGTGGCTATCCCTTTTGCTTACGGAGTTCTTCCTCGCGCTTCTGCTCGTCAGCGTCCTTCTTCTTGTCCTCCGGCTTGCCCGTGGCCGGCTTCTGGCCCCGACCTGTGGGCTCGGCCGCGGGTGCAGGTTGTGGTTGCGCAGCTGGCGGCGACGACACCCGTTGCGGCGGCACCCGCGATTCCGGCTGTTTGGCAGCAGGAGGAGGTACGAGACCGGCCGGCGGCTGCGCAGATGCTGCGGCCGGAGCGACTGGAGCCGCTTGCCGTGGCGGCGTCGCGGCGGGCGGCGCAACGCGTTGCTGCGGCGGCCGCGCAACAGGCGGCGGAGTCACGATTTGCGTTTGCGCGGGCTTGGGTTCGGCGGCGCGCTGCGGCGGCGGAGTCGTTGCGGGCCATCCACGTTGTTCCGGCTTTCCACGTTGCTCGGGCGGCTGCGCAACGGGCGGAGGAGGCGCGATTTGCGGCTGCGCCGGCTTTGGCTCGACGGCGCGCTGCGCTGGCGGCGTCGTTGCAGGCTGCTGCCAGGGTTGCCGAGTCGGTGCGACACGCGGTGCCTGCGGCGCAGCTTGCGGCGGTGCGATTTGCGGCGCGATCGGCGTCGGTGCGGCGCGCGGCGCCGGCGTCGGTGGCGGTACGAAAGTCGGTCCGCGCTGATCCGCCTTGCCCAATTGTTCTGCCTTGCCAGGCTGTTCCGGCTTTTCCGCTCGCTCCGGCTTTCCGGCTTGTTCCTGCTGCGAGCCGCCGGCCACGCGCGGAGGCGCCGACGCAGGCGGCGATAGCTTGGCCGGCAAGATGACGTTGACGGCCGGTGCCGGCGCGGCCGCGGAAGGTTTCAGTTCCCGACGGGCGTTATCGTCGAGCGGCTTGCCCGGCGTCGCCACCAGCTGCTGTTGTTGCGCTTTGAAGCCCGATGCTGCCGCAGGCGGCGCGGTGCGGGCGACGACCGGACGCTCGAACACGCGCGGCGGCGGCTTGTCGCCAGCAGCCGCGGCACCGTGCACGCTCCTCTCGGTGGGCGCGACGGACGGAACGACGGCGACCGGCGCGCTGGCAATCATGGCCGGCGCTACGCGTACCGCCGCCCGACCCACCGGCTGCGATTGCACGAACGTTGCGGTCGGCACGGCCACGACCGCTCCCGCGACCTGCCGGTTGGCGTAGACGACGTTGGTCACGTTCGAGTTGTTGTAGTAATTGTTGATGACCGTCGTGTTGACGACGGTGTTGCTGCGGTTGACGTTCTCGAAGTACCCGCGGCTCACCGCATAGGACGGCCGATAGACCTCGCGCGGTCCGAGTGGGAACCACGCCACGCCGCCGACGTTGCCGCTGGAGACCGCAATCTGAAAGTTGCTGCCGCCGACGAACGCCACCAGCGCCGGCGCGTAGTAGGCGCGCGTGCGCACGGGTCCGGGCACCCAACCCCAGGTCCCATGCATGTTCGTCCAGCGGCCATAGTGGGACACGGCGAAGCCCCAGGGCGCGTCGTCCACCCAGGTCCAGCCCCAGGGGTCGACCCAGGCCCAATGCCCGTCGCGGTATGGCGCCCAATCCGCCGCCACGCGCGTCGGAACCCAGACGTTGCCGTAGGTCGCGTCGACGCGCCAGACGCCATTGGCGTCCAGGTCCTGATAGCCAACCACGTCCTGCGAAACGTAGCGGGCAGAGGCGGAGTTGTCGTAGCTGCGGTCACGGTCGCTCGACCAGCGGTCGAATTCGTCCTGCCGCGGCGCGTCGAACAGGTCGTAGTCGCGCAAGCCCGTCCCGGTGAAGCGGTACGGCTGCCGCGAATCGATCACGTAGGCGGCGCCCTCTCCATACACTTCGCCCTGGCCCTTGCGCACGATGATTTCGGTCGCGTTGCCGTCGGCATCCACGCTGATCCGGAATTCGCCCGGCTGCCGCAGCGTGAACGCGAGGTTCGGCGTGTCGACCTCGAACGCCTGGTTGGCCTCGAGGCGACGCACGCGGACATTCAGCGTGCCCTGCGTCAGCTGCAGCTGGACGATGCGGTCGTCGAGATTGAGAATGGAAACGCCCGTGCCGGCGTTCATCCGGATCATCGCGCCGCCGACCTGAATTTCAGCGCGCGCGCCCGCATCCGCCCACAGCCGGTCGCCGGTGGTCAGCGGCCGGTTGATCGACGCGCGTGACCAGTCGTTCTCGCCGGCGGGGGAGAAGCTGATCTCGCCGGTAAGGTAACCCAGGCGTGCCACGCGCGACGGTGGATCCGCGCTGGCCCAGCTGCTGATTGTCAGGACCGCGATGCCGATCACGGCAGCGAGGTTGCGAAGTCGAGCGGGTTGCATGCGCATGGCGATTCCTTACCGAAGGATGCCGACAGGCTAGAGCCCGGCGCGTAGCGTGTCTGTACGGTAACGCACCCGTTTCTCGGTAGGACATTCGTGGACGCAAAGGACGATCTGTGCGCCAGCGGACAGACGGTTCCGCCGCCGGCCAATGGCCTCATCACTTCGAAGGCTCATTGGAGAAGACAATACGAGCGCGATCAAATTGCTGGAAATCGTGCTGCGACGCGCACGTCGACGCGATGCTCGTTGCCATCGTCCACGAGCAGCACAACGTTGCCTGCCTGTGCGATGCCGTCGACGGACACGGTTGTCGCGTCCAGATACCCGTCGGGGGCGATCTCGTTCCGGGACACCGAAATGATGTACAGGGTCCCGCCAAACCGGTACCTCATTGCAAACCCTTCCCACTCCGGGTGCAGGCATGGCGCAAGGCGAAGGTGATCCGCCTCTCGGTTAAGTCCCAGCAGTGACTCCACGACGAGGCGATACATCCATCCTGCCGAACCCGTATACCAGGTCCAGCCACCCCGTCCCGTGTGCGGCGGGAGCGCGTAGACGTCCGCCGCGACGACATAGGGCTCGACCATGTAGCGCCGCGCACCCTCATCGGTCAGTGCATGGTTCACCGGGTTGATCATTGCCGTCAATTCCCACGCGCGCGCGCTGTCTCCCAGCGCAGCGAACGCCATCGCCGCCCAGACCGCGGCGTGGGTATACTGCCCGCCATTCTCCCGGACCCCGGGCACGTAGCCGCGGATGTATCCGGGATCGAGCGCGGACTTGTCGAATGGAGGATCGAGCAGTTGTACCAGAGCGCCGTCGCGCCGCACCAGGCGCTCGTGGACGGCCTCCATGGCCTGGCGCGAACGGTCGCCGTCTCCGGCCCCGGAGAGCACCGACCAGCTCTGCGCGATCGAGTCGATGCGACACTCCTCGTTCCCGTTCGAGCCCAGCGGCGTGCCGTCATCGAAGTAAGCGCGGCGATACCACTCTCCGTCCCATGCGTTGTACTCGATCCGCTGACCCAGGAGTAGCGATTCCTTCTCGCAACGGTCGGCGAACGCCGCGTCGCCACGCAGGCGCGCCACCTTGGCAAACTCTTTCAGGACGTGGCAAAGAAAGAACGCGAGCCACACACTTTCCCCCTTGCCCTGGCTGCCGACAAGATTCATGCCGTCGTTCCAGTCGCCGGAGCCCATCAGCGGCAAGCCGTGCGTGCCGAAGCGAAGGCCATGCAGGATCGCGCGCACACAGTGCTGGTAGACGTCCGCCTTTTCGTCCGACCGCGACGGCAGGTCGTAGTAGGAATCGTCCTCCGCCCTGATCGGACGGCCCTCGAGGAAGTTGGCGGACTGGTCGAGAACCGAGGCGTCGCCGGTCGCCAGAACGTAGCGACAGGTCGCCAGTGGCAGCCAGAGGTAATCGTCCGAGCAATGCGTGCGGACACCCTGTCCCACCGGTGGATGCCACCAGTGCTGGACGTCACCCTCGACGAATTGACGACCCGCACAACGCTCGATCTGCGCGCGAAGCAGGTCCGGTTCGGTATGAACCAGGGCCATCGCGTCCTGCAATTGGTCACGAAAGCCATAGGCCCCACCCGACTGGTAGTAGCCGCTGCGGGCCCAGAGGCGGCACGCAATTGTCTGATAGACGAGCCAGCCGTTGGCCAGAACGTTCAGCGCCGCGTCGGGTGTTTCGACGTGCACCGCGGACAGCGTGCGTTGCCAGTACCGGACCACGGCCTCGAGCGCATCCCGAGCTGCGGCGGGTCCCCGATGTCGCTGTGTCAGCAGCATGGCCGCTTCGGCAGTGCTTCCCGCTCCCAGCCGGAAGACGATTTCGCGCTCCTGCCCTGCGGCCAGTTCGAAGGCCACCTGCAGCGCGGCGCAGGGATCCAGTGCCGCGCCGACCTTGCCGGAAAGTCGCGTGCGGTGCATGGCCGCCGGATCGCGCATGGACCCATTCCGGCCCAGGAATTCCGTGCGGTCGCACGTGGCGCTGCGCGTCGCATCGTCGACGTCGAAGAAAGCGACGCGATCCGCAAATTCGTTGCAATACGCATTTCGCGCATACAGCGCACCGTTCCTGGCATCGATTTCGGTCGCCACGTGCATGGCCGACTTCGCACGCAGATCACCAAGCACCCACTCGACGTATCCGGTCGCGGACAGCCGGCGTGACCGGTCGGACCGGTTGCTCACCTTCAGGGTGAAGAACTTGACCGGTTCGTCGAGAGCCACGAAAACGGTCAGCTCCGAGCAAATTCCATCCTCGACGTGTTCGAACACGCTGTAGCCAAACCCATGCCGGGTGATGTAGGGCGTGGCGCCCTCGCGCGGCGACGACGTGGCCGACCAGAAATGGCCGGTCTCTTCGTCGCGAATGTACAGCGCTTCCCCGCTGGGTTCGCGCACGGGGTCGTTGTGCCACGGGCTCAAGCGAAACAACTGCGCGTTCTCGCTCCACGTGTAGCCGAGTCCACTTTCGGAAACGATGTGCCGAATTGAGGGTTCGCGAGCACATTCACCCACGGCGCCGGCGTCGAGCCCCCCGCCACGGGCGCGATCACGTATTCGTTCCCTTCTGGCGAGAATCCTCCCGTGCCATTGCAGAGAATGGGGCCGCTTGCCGCGGATTCGGCGACCATTGCGGGTTGAGGTCGATAGGGTCGGGTCGGCACCAGCCGGGGGGTTCGCAGTTCGGTGGGCACGCGCCGATTGATCTGCTCGGACAGCGATCCGCGGCTGTCGATGATGATCGCGCGAGCGACCGATTGGAAAAGCACGCGGTCCTCCGGCGCAATCTGCTCCGCATGGCGAACGAATATGCCACCAGGCCGATCGACGAAATGGGCCTCCACGCCGGCGGCGATCAGACCGACGATCTGCTCCTGCAGCCGCTGTCGATAGCCATCGTGATCTTCGTTCCAGATCACGAGGTCCACCGCCAGTCCCTTCAGCCGCCAGTAGGCGTGCGCCTGCACGAGTTGGCGCACCAGTTCAAAATTTCCGATGTCGGCGACCTGCAGCAGTACGATCGGCAGGTCGCCTGAAATCGCGTAGCCCCAGAGACCGGACTGCGTGCGCCGGTTCCTGACCAGCGCGCCCGCCGCAGCACGCAACGACGCATTGGCATACAGGACGGAGCCGGCAAGCCGGGCATAGAGTTGCGAATCGGCCTCTGTGGCGTTGAGTTGCCGCAGCACCACCTGGCTGTGCGTCCACGCCAGTTCGAACACGCGATCCGCGAGGCTGCGATCCTGGTACTTGTCGACGAGGTTCAGGACGGCCCCGCGCGTCTCGCCGACCCCCGTGACCATGTCGATCGTCGCCGTGGCCCCGGCTTCGATGGTGATGCGATGACGGATTGCCGCGATCGGATCCAGTACCGCGCCTTCGGTGTTCGCAAGGTTGCCCGCTCCCGTCATTGCGAGCGGCGCCACAAGGGAGCCGCGGCGGCCAATGAAGCGCATGCGGTCCGTTTCAAACGATATTTCCGGGTCCGGAGCGCCATGCAGCGTCATCAGGTGAAACATCCAGGGCGCCTGCTCTTCCCGGGACCGTGGGCGACGGGTGCAAAGTATCGCGTTGCGATCCCTGTCGATCTCGGTCTGGACGAAGAGATTGCTGAAAGCCGGATGCAATGCGTCTGCGGCCGCCGGCGCCAGAACCACTTCCATGTAGCTCGTGACGTCGAGTGTCCTGGCGCTTCGTGAGCGGTTGGTGATGCGGACCCGGCGAATCTCGATGTCGTCTTCGGGCGAAACCACGATTTCCGTGTGCGTTTCGAGATCGAAGTCCCGGCGCCGGAACTCCGCCCGGCCCTCCGAGAAGATCGCCTCGTAGTGATCTGCCTGCTTCAACGTGGGCTGGAACGCGGTTGACCAGAATGCCGCGCTCGCCTCGTCGCGGATGTAGCAGAAGGTGCCCCAGTTGTCGGACGTGCAGTCCTCGCGCCAGCGGGACACAGCCAGGTCTTTCCAGCGGCTGTTTCCACCTCCGGCATTCGTTACCATCACGTGGTACCGGCCGTTCGACAGCAACTGGACTTCGGGAATCACGGTGTCCGGGCTCCCGAGCACGCGCACCGGCGACTCCGGACTGCCCCCTGCCGCACGGAGATTGGACAAGTCGGGCACATTCGAATGGAACAGCGTGACTCTCGGAATGCGCTCCTGAAGGAGCAGAAGCGTCGCCTGCAGCAGCGGGTCCGATTCGAAGCGCTTCTGCATCGGTTGCCTCAGGAGCAGATACGCGCAGGAGAGGAAGCTCATCGCCTGGTGGTGCGCCATATAGGATCGAACGACCGCGCTCGACTCCCCACGCCGCTGCCGCGACGGCGTGTAGTCGATGGCTTCGAACAGGCCCAACGATCCAGCCAAGCCGCTGGCGGCAAGGCGTTGCAGGTTGAGGCACGCTTCTTCGGGCGCGACCATCAGGGCCAATGCCGAAGCGTACGGCGCCACGACAAGGTCGTCACCGAGTCCCCGTTTCAAGCCCAATCCGGGCACGCCGAACGCGCGGTACTGGTAATTCTGGTGGACATCGACAGTGTTGTAGCCGCTCTCTGACATGCCCCACGGCACGCCGCGCTGCCGGCCATACTCGATTTGTCGCGCGACCGCCGCGCGGTAGGTCTGGTCGAGCAGCGAATTCTCGAAATTCGGCATCACCAGCAACGGCATCAGGTACTCGAACATCGAGCCGCTCCACGACAGCAGGACTGGCTCGCGTCCCGCGGCAGTGAGGAGGCGCCCCAGAGAAAACCAGCTTTCCTGCGGCAACGACCCTTGCGCGATGGCGACGAAATTGCACAACCGTGCTTCCGAAGCGAGAAGGTCGTAATAGCTCGTATCGCTGCGGCGATCGGTGACGTTGTAGCCAATCACCAGTTGTCGCCGCGCCTTGTCGAACAGGAAGTCGTAGTCCATCGTTGCAAGTGCCGTAGCCTGCGATGCAAGACGGTCGATGGCCGCGATTCTCGCCGCGGCACGCGCAGCCCCCTCCGCGCAAATCGGCTCGAGAACGCCGAGCGCGGCTACTTCGCGCAGCGTGGGGATCATGCCGGCCCCGGGAAGGTCCGGGCCGTTTTCCGACGCCGGTTGCAATGCGAGCCAGGGAGCGAGAAACAGCAGATCATTGCGCGTGTCAGCACACTGCCTCGCGAGTGCCTCGGCCCAGAACCGGATGTCGCCTTGGGGACCCGCGGTGGGCTCGACAGTGAAATGCGCGGCGACATCGGCGGAGCTCGCAGCCAGGCGGTCGACATGGACCCACGCGGAAGCGAGCGGCTCGGCGCCTGCGGCCGACGCCAGTGCGAGCGCGGAATCAAACTGCGCAAATTGCCCGACATCATCCGGCGCATCCTTGCCTGCGGCGTCAACCAGAATGGCGTAGGTATCGCGCACGCCCTCCACCCATCGCCGATTCAGGATGGCGGCGTCGGGAAGCTTGTCGAGGCCAGGTCGCAGCGTCAGCAGGTGACCCGCGAGATTGCCGCTATCCACCGTCGAGACGTAAAGAGGCACCAGAGGCAACAGCGTCCGCGTGTCGTACCAGTTGTAGAAATGCCCGCGATGCCTCTCCAGCGACGCCATGGTGCCAAGCGCATTCGCCGTGCGCTCCACCAGTCTTCCGGTCGATAGGTAGCCAAAGTCGTGCGCCGCCAGATTGGCAAGCAATGCCAACCCCATGTTGGTCGGCGACGTCCGATGTGCGACGCCGACCGCGGGATCTTCCTGAACGTTGTCCGGCGGCAGCCAATGGTCCTCCGGACCGACATGCGTCTCGAAGTACGCCCACGTCCTACGCGTCAGCTTGCGCAGGAAATGCAGTTGGTCGAGCGTGAGCCGGCTGCTTCGCCGCGCAAGCGGACGACTGATCCACCAGGCAATGGCGGGAGAGGCGCACCACAGCAGAAGGATGGGACCGGCGACGGGCAACGCCGAGGGATGCACGAAAGAGAGGGCAATCCCCGCGGCAGTGGCGACGGCCGGGGCCACGGCCATCGCCCGATACGATGCGAGAAGCGTCGTCCGTCCGCGTTGCTCCAACGCCTCCTCGGCGTCACCGGAGGGGCTCCACTCGAGCAAGCGGTGGTGCGTGAACAGCATTCGTCCGAGTGTGCGGATGATGGCGTCAATGCAGTAAAACGTTTCATAGGGAAGGAACGCGAGCGCGAGCAGCGCCTGCCAGGCATGCCGCCGCGCGGCGTTCTCGACGGCGGCCAGATGCTGACTGAGCCGCAGGTCGACCGGCTTGTCCACCAGATCGGACAGCGCTGCGATGATGGACGGCGCCAACAGGATGCCGACTACCATCTCCGTCCACAGCCATGCCGGAGCCAGCACCGTCCATCCCAACAGCAGCAGCAACGTCAGGGCGGCGGGAACCAGGCTGCGCCGCAGGTTGTCGAAAAGTTTCCACTGCGACAGCATCGAAAGCGGATTGCGCTCACGGCTCCTATCCGGGCCCCTCACGCGCCGCCGCAACCATCCCGCCAGTTGCCAGTCGCCGCGTATCCAACGCCGGCGACGGGCGACATCGGCGCTGTAGCGTAGGGGATGTTCTTCCTGCAATTCCGCGTCGCTCAACAATCCGGCGCGTGCATAGCATCCCTCCAGCAGGTCATGACTCAGGATGGCGTTGGCGGGGAAGCGCCCCTTGAGCGCGCGCTCGAAGGCGTCGACGTCGTAGATGCCCTTGCCGATGAACGAGCCCTCGTCGAAGACGTCCTGATAGACATCGGAAACGGTGCGCGTGTACTGGTCCACGCCAGCCTCGCCTCCGCATAGCCGCGCATAGAGCGACCCGTTCGTGCATGGCAGGCTTATCGACACCCGCGGCTGCAGGATGCCGTGGCCCGACGTCACCACCTCCCTGTCGGTCTTCTTCGCACGCTTGCCGAAGCACGCCGCGTTGAGCGGATGCGCCATGGCGCTCACGAACTGCCTTGCCGCATCGCGCGGCAGTTGCGTGTCCGTATCCAGAGTAATCACGTACCTGATCTCCGGAAGAATCGCCGTCGCGCCGACGATGAGGGAAAAGCCGTCCCGTTTGCCACCGCGCAGTAGCGCGTTCAGGTCGGCGAGCTTGCCGCGCTTGCGCTCCTGTCCCATCCACAGGCGTGCGTCCGCATTCCAGCGACGGGGGCGGTGCAGCAGGTAGAACACGCTGGCCCCCGGAGAGTTTCCGGCATCGCCTCGAGTTTCCCTTGCACCTGCCGTTGCCGCCTGGACGCCGCCAGGACCGTACTTGAGGTTCAGCTCGCTGATCCGCGCCTCTGCCAGCCGGAGCAGCGGTTCGTCGGCAGGGAGCGATTCCTCGCGCGCGTCCGAAAAATCCGTCAGCAAGGCGAAATGCAGGTGCGCATCGCGATTCGCGAGATACCGGACCTCGAGGGCTTCGACCAGGTCCTCGACGCCGCGCGCGCTGGTGATCATGGTGGGAACCACGACCAGCGTCCGCGCCGTCGCCGCAATGCCCCCGGAGTAATCCATTCGCGGCAGCGCGCGCGGGGTCACCAGTCGCGTGGCGAGCCAGTTCACGATTACGACCGCCAGCTGGCTGGCGGCAAGGAGCGAAAGCACGACGACCAGTGCCAGGAGCGCCCGGCCTGCTCCTGCCGCATAAGCGTTCGCAACTAGACCGGCGGCAACTCCTCCCGTGAGCAAGCCTATGGAGCCCAGGTAATCAGCCAGCGGAAACCGGCCGGCAATTCTTCGCCAGGTCTTTGCCGCGGAAAGCTGAACCGCGGCCCTGCGCTCCAGCTCGGGAAGCCCTTTGTCGAGCAGATAGAACCCAACGTGTGCCGTCCGATCCGCGATGCCGTTCCGAACAGCCGTTGCCCGGGCCAGTTCGATCGCCTCGCGGGCCACTTCCGCTTCCGTCAGGCGGCCCTCCCTGGCGATACGCTCGATCACGTGGCGACAACTGTCCCGGGTCGCAAAATCCGTGGCGGCGTAGACGTTCGGGGGATCCTTCCGCAGTATCGCTTCGACCGCACTATTGCCCTCGACGAACTCACGCCAATCGATCGCGCTCAGGCAGCGGAGGCTGCCGATGCTGTTGCTGATCGAGACCTGGTCCGACGCCTGCTGCTGGTTTTCCAATTGCACCAGATGTTCGATCGTCAGGTGCGATTCCGCCAGTCGCTGTTCGATCCATGTCAACGCGAGCGCCAGGCCGGCGCTATGTCCCTGCAATCGGCGCGCAAGTTCGGCCACGAAGGCGCTTCCCATCGGCGGCGTCGAGCGCGCCATGTCGGCGATGACGAGGATGAGTCCTTTCGGCTCCCGTTCCGCCGTCTCCATCATCCGATCGGCCCAGCCATTGGCGAGATCGCGTTCGGCGATGCCGGCGGCAACCCGCACACCCACACGACGCAGATTCTCGATCAGCGCGAGCCTCAGCATGATAGGGATAGCCCAGAGTTCGCCCAGCTTCAGCGTGGTCACCGACTGGTACGCCGCCACGAAGCGTTTGAGACTGTCGGCGTCGACGCGGCCATCGCCGTGCGAGATCGTGCCGAGCGCAATGTCGTACACGCGCGGCAAACTCGCCGACGGGCCAGATGCCAGACGAGGCAGTTCCCGGCTGTAACCTTTCGGAAAGTGCCGTTTGGCCGTGCCTATTTGCTCCCGGATAAGATGGAAGTTGTCCAGCAGCCACTCGCTGGCCGGACTGATCCGCTGGTTCGCCGAAACCGCCTCCGTCAACCTGCCGCAGACGCCGATCAAGACATCTTCGTTTGCGGCCAGGCGCTCGAGCAATCGATCCTGCGTGCGTCGCGGCGACAACCGGTGGGCCGCAGCCAGCGTCCTGCCGTAACGCTCCATCTGGTCGGCGCTGAACAATTCCGACCGCAGCGGCGGCTCTTCGACGGCAGTCGCGCGCGACAGGACGCCTGCGGGAAGCCGCGACTTGAGCCAGTGAGGAAGCGAGAAATTCGACTTGCTGGTCGTGACCAAGGGTGCCGTCCATTCGAGTGCTGCAATCACCGCACTGCCGCAAGGGCGGCTGCAGCGGGTGGCGACGCCGGCGATTTCTGCTGCGCCAATCTGTCGGTCCGCGACCTCGCGGTAGCAGCGCGCGCGCGGCCGGACGAATCAGTCGCCCAGGAGCTCAGCCAGCGGGTGCAGCTGCTCCACGTGCTGCGAAACGACCTTGACGATGACGATGATGGGAATGGCGAGCAGCAATCCCCAGATCCCCCACAGCCAGCCCCAGAACAGCAGCGAGATGAACACGGCTGCGGAATTCATGTGCGCGATCCTTCCCACCATCCAGGTGGTCACGAAGGTTCCGACGACCGTGGCGATCGTCAGCGAAGCACCGGCAACCAGGAACGTCGTCGTAAACGACTCGGCCTGCATGTACGCCGCCATGCCTGTCGCTGCGGCCGTGATGCCGGGGCCGAGATAGGGAACGAGGTGCAGCAGTCCCGCGACGACAGCCCAGGCGCCCGCGTTCTCGAGGCCGAGCCACCTGAACGCGATCCAGCAGAGCAGCGCAACCATCAGATTGGTCGTCAGGAGCATGAACATGTATTTCTGCAACGAGCCGTTGATGTCGTCGAGTATCGTGACGGTGATCTTTCGCTTCGCCAGCGAAGGTCCGGTCAGGCGGACGAGCTTGCGCTTGAACGTGTCTCCGCCGAGTAGCAGGAAAAAGACCAGGAAAGCCACCATCAACGCCTCGCCAAGGGCGCCGATCGCGCCGATCGAGCTCTGCCACAGGAAGCTGCCCAGCTTGAAGGTCGGCTGATCCACGATAACGTGCGTCGCAGGCTGCCGCGGTGTTGCGGGCGCGCCAGCTGCCTGGTTCGCGGCTTTTTCAACCTCGGTTGCGGCGCTTTGCACTTTCTGCATGTTGCCGCTCTTGCTCGTTTGCAGGCGCGACAGCCCGGAGGTGAATTTGATTGCCGCCTGTGGCAGCTGTTCGATGATCGTCTGTACCTGGCCACGCAACGAATAGGTGCCGAGGCCGAGTGCACCGATCACGCCCGCCATCACGATGATCGTGGCGACGTTCCGGGGAAGTCGTATCGCCTCGAGCCATGCGACGAGCGGATTCAGCGTGTAGGAAAAGATGATGCCGAGCAACAGTGGCACCACGAAGGCCTGCGCCCACGACAGTGCATAAAGCGAGGCCAGAACGGCCAGGACCGCGAGCGCGATGCCGCGCGCATCCACCTGCATCCGCGCGTTGGGTAACGTGACGAGCGACGCCTCGACGGCCGGATCGGGCGCGCCAATAGAAGCGGCCTGCACCGTGGTATCGGTGCAGGCCGGACTGCTGCCAGTGCTCATTGCAGAAACCGGGAAAATTACTTGACGCGCATGTCGTCCTTGACGGACTTGACGCCGGCGACGGTATGCGCGACTGCGACCGCCTTGCTTTCGGCTTCCTTCGAACTCACGAAGCCGCTCAGCTGGACGACGCCCTTGAACGTCTCGACGTTGACTTCAGCCGACTTCAGCGTCGGCTCATTCAGGATGGCCGCCTTCACCTTGGTGGTGATGACCGTGTCATCCACGTATTCACCAGTGCCTTCTTTCTTGGCTGTCGATGCGCAACCCAGCGTCACCGCCAGGGCCATCGCGCCGATGAAGTATGTGAGCCTGCGAGTATTGGTTTTCATGCTGCTTCCTTTGAATTGAAATTCAGAATTGCGCTCGAAAATGCGGCGTCAAATACGCCCCAGGACGAGCAGGACGATGATGACTAGAACGATCAGGCCCACGACGCCGCTCGGACCGTAGCCCCAGCTCGACGCATGCGGCCATACGGGCAGCACGCCAACCAACATCAGGATCAGTACGATCAACAGGATGGTGCCGATACTCATGACTCACTCCCTTGTTACCGCCACCACGTCGCGAACATCGAGTTCGATGTATCCACCAGGCGGGTACGTAATCAGAATAACGGCGCCCCGGACGGTCGTCTGTCTGCTACCGCACAGATCACCGGGGCGTCATTCGCAGAGTCAGCGCGTCGAATGCTGCCCTGCAATGCTTCAATTCCTGTGGTCCGATCCCTGCTGCTCGTCTTTGTCGTGCCCCTGTCCCTTGCCATTGCCCTGACCTTGGCTCTGCTTGCGTTCCTGCCCGGAGGCATTGCCATGAGGTCCGCCGTCCTGGCCCTGCGCTCCTCTGTCCGCGCCTTGCGATTTGGGTGGCTTCTGCTCGCGTTGGGACGGTGGCGCGGATTGCGGGTGCGAAGTCGGCGCGACTTGCTGGTGCTGCGGAGAGGCACGCTGCGCCTGATAATGTTGCTGCACGACGGCGTCCTGCGGCTGGTAGCGATAATTCCGGGATTGCAGCGTCTGCTGCTGTTCCGTCTGAGGATATCGGTTACCCGAGTATTTCCTCTGGTATGAAGGCAACGGCGCCGGCGCGGGAGCCGCGTTGCGATTCCAGTTGTTCCAACCGCTGTGATTCTGCGACCACGCGCTGCCCCAGTGTTCGTCCCACCGCGGCGGCGCGTCCGAACGCCACCCATGAAAATACGCAGGCGGCTGCCGGTAATAGCGCACCGGCACGCGCAGCACGTACAGCGGCACGGACTCGGGACCCACCAGCCCCCATGGGCCGTTGTACCAGGAACTCGCGTACCAGTTGTCGCGCTGGTAAACCCAGTACAGGCCGTCGTAGAAGAAATAGTTCGAATTCATTTGTGGCGCGTAGTAGACCGGGTAACCGGGCACCCGCACCAGCTGGGGATACACCGGCAGATTGATGCCAATGCTCACTCCGGGCATGGCTATGCCGACGCTCACCTGGGCCGATGCCGAAGTGATCGGGACGAGAAGCATCCACAAAACAACAAGCAATGTACGCATTTTCTGTCCTTTGTTCACAAATTGGGCTCTGCATCGCCCGCCTTAGCGTCGACGCTGAGCGCGCACGCGCCTTTAGCGGTCCGCCTTCGCCCTTCTGGCGATCGGCGACACCTTAGCGAACGCTTCCGCCGCGGTCTGCTTGGAGGCTTCCGCATCCTTGAGGTGGTCGCTCCGGACTCTGGCGAACGTCTTCGAGAGGTCGGTGTTGAAGCTCGACGTGTAGCGAAACGAGGGATCGAGAATCGATTTCATTGGTCCGCACATGCGTGCTTCAACGCCGCGGAATGGAGTCGTCATTCCTGACGGGAACGACGGACACCTGTCAGGCACCCTTCTTGGCATCCCTGATGTCCTGCTTGACGTCGCCGAATTTGGCCTGCGCGTGGCCGAGTATCTTTTCGGTCTTGCCCTTGGCTTCCAGCGACTCGTTGCCGACCAGCTTGCCGGCGAATTCCTTGATCTTGCCTTCCGCTTCCTTGACTCGGCCCCTGACTTGGTCCTTGTTCGAGGTCATGGCTTGCTCCGTTAATGTGTGCCGGAAAACGGCCGGCACGCCGTACCGCCAATTTGCGATATCTTGCCGACTCAGTCTGTGCGCTGGCGTACAGCAGGCTTAATCCAAGTCAACGTACCGGATTCATGCAATCGATAAACTGGAAAGCAGAACGATCGACAGGTTCGGATGTCAACCCTTGGGAGGCTCGTGTTAATGGAATTCTTGCCTTTGTCGCCACGCCAATGCGGTCACATCGCCGTCAGCCAATGAGCGCGCGCCACCGCGAAACCCACCGTACGGGCAGCATCGGCTGGTTGCGTGCCGCGGTGTTGGGCGCCGACGACGGGATCGTCTCGACCGCGAGCCTGGTCCTCGGTGTCGCGGCATCGGGTGCGACGCATGGCAGCGTGATGGTCGCGGGAATCGCAGGCCTTGTCGCCGGCGCCATGTCGATGGCCGCCGGCGAGTATGTGTCCGTCCGCTCGCAGTCGGATTCCGAAGAGGCGGCGCTTAGCCTCGAACGCAGAGAACTGGACGCGGACGGTCATGGCGAGCGCCAGGAGCTGACGGCGATCTACGTTGGACGCGGCGTCGAACCCGCGCTCGCCAAGCAGGTTGCCGAGCAGCTAATGGCCCACGATGCGCTGGGCGCGCACGCCCGCGACGAACTCGGGATCACCGAAACTCTCAGCGCGCGGCCGATACAGGCGTCTCTGACTTCGGCTGGCAGCTTCGCCGTCGGCGCGGCCATGCCGCTGTTGGCGGCGGCGCTGGTACCCGCGACAACTCTCATTCCCGTCGTCTCCGGAACGTCGCTGGTCTTCCTCGCCATTCTCGGGGGAGTCGCGGCGCGCGTGGGCGGCGCAAGCGTAACGACCGGTGCGATGCGCGTCACGTTCTGGGGCGCGCTCGCCATGGTCATGACGGCGGCCGTCGGTGCGTTGTTTGGAACGGTGGTGTGAAAGTTTGGACGCGGTAAACTGTAGCGTGTTTTTTCAACAGACAGGGGAATCGATTATGCGTAAACAAAAAAGCTTGATGACCAGGATCGGCGACGCCGTGGAAGCGGCGAAGGACAAGACGCAGGAAGTTGGCGTCTCGCTGATAGGGAAAGTCGAGGCCGCGGCATCCAACGCCAGTCGCGAAGCGGGCAAGACGCGGACCGCAGTGAAGCGCAAAGCGCGGGCCGCAAAGGCAAGCGTGAAGCGCAAGGCCAAGGCCGTCGAAGCGGACGCGAAGAAGGCTTACGGCAAGGCGCAACGCACGGTGAAGAGCAAGGCCAGGACGGTCGAAGCCGATGCGAAGAGGACCATGGGTAAGGCGAAGCGCGCGGTGAAGAGCACGGTGAAGGCTGCTGCCGCCGGCGCGAAAAGGACCGCAGGCAAAGTCGAGCGCGCCATGAGCCCAAAGAAGCCAGCGGCGAAGCGGAAGACCACCGCCAAGTCAGCGGTCAAGAAGGGCGTGGCCAAGGTCAAGACCGCCGCCCGCAAGACGGGCGCTGCGCTCACCAAGGCTGTCGCGAAAAAGCCGGCCAGGAAGCCGGTGAAGAAGGTTGCGGCGAAAAGGCGGAGCGCGTCATGAATACGATCCGCAACGGTGTCAGCGCAGTCCTGGCGGTGAGCATTCTGATCGTGGGGCTGTCCGCCTGCGAAAAGAAGGAAGGTCCGGCGGAACGCGCCGGCAAGGAAATCGACAAGACCGTCGAAAAAGCCGGACAGCAGTTGGAGAAGGCAGGTCAGAGCATTCAGGACGCGGCGAAGGACGCCAAGAAATAGGCAGCCTGCGCGCAAAGCCTGCGCGCAATTCAAGATGTACCGGCCATGGTCAGAAAGCAAAGCGCCCACACTGCCGACCTTCGCGGCGTCAACCGGCTGACCATCGCCGGCATTGTGGGCGTTGTCGACCTGGTCGAGGCGATGCACCAGCAAATCGCCAGCGTTCCGGGCCTGATCGCCAAGCCCAGGCGGGACCGGACGTCCGGCATCACCCGCCTTGTCTACCGCAGCATCCACGGCGTGATCGGCCTCGTGGGGTATGGGCTCGACACGCTGCTCGCACAGTTCGAACCTCTGCTCGGCGAACGCAGCCACTGGCCCGGACGCCAGACGCTGCTCGCAGCGCTGAACGGTGTGCTCGGCGATTACCTCGCCGCGTCAAACAATCCGCTGGCGATCACCATGCACCTGCGCCGAGGCGGTGTTGCGTTGCCGTTGGACCGAGAACCGCTGGCGATGGCGATCCCGGAGGCCGGCGGCAAGCTGCTGGTGATGCTGCACGGCCTGTGCATGAACGACTTGCAGTGGAAGCGCAAGGGACACGATCACGGCGCCGCGCTGGCCCGTGACCTCGGCTACACGCCGGTCTACCTGCATTACAACAGCGGCCTCCATGTCTCGACCAACGGGCAGGCGTTCGCCGAACAACTCGACTCGCTGGTGAAAAGCTGGCCAACGCCGGTGACCGAACTCGTGCTCATCGGCCACAGCATGGGCGGACTGGTCGCCCGCAGCGCATGTCACTACGGCGTACGGGCGAAGCAACATTGGCTGCGGCGGCTGGACAAGGTCGTGTTCCTCGGCACGCCGCATCACGGAGCGCCGCTCGAGCGGGGTGGCAACTGGGTAGACATCTTGCTGAGCTCGACCGCCTATTCCGCTCCCTTGGCTCGACTGGGCAAGATCCGCAGCGCGGGCATCACGGACCTGCGATACGGCAACCTGGTCGACGAAGACTGGAAGAAGCACGACCGTTTCGCCCGCAGCGGCGACCGCCGCGTACCGGTGCCGCTGCCGGAAGGCGTCGCGTGCTACGCAATCGCCGCATCCAACGGAAAGTCAGCGGGCGATCTTTCAGGGCTGTTGATCGGCGACGGCATCGTGCCGCTGGAAAGCGCGCTCGGCCACCACGCCAATCCGAAACTCGCGGTGGACTTCGAACCATCGCGCCAGTGGGTGGCCTACGGCACCCATCACCTCGACCTGCTCAGCCGGCCCCAGGTGTACGCACACATCAAGCGATGGCTGGAGGAACCGGGCTGAGCATCGATTGAGGTGTCGGCTGAGCGCCATTGCAAAACGGCCCCGAAAGGCCGCGTTTGCTCAAGCCGTGATGGCAATGTTCAGGCCCGTGGTTCACCATACCCGTTGACGGTAACCGTCGGTCCCGGTGGGGCCGTCATCTGCATCCGATGCTGCTCGCCCCTGAAGGTGTAGGTGACATCCCAGTAATCGGGCCTGCTCTGGCTCGGCGCGCTGGCACACCGCTGGACGTCATGCGGGTACCCCTGCTGGACGTTGCCGTCGCGCCCGACATTGGCGCCCACCGCCGCACCCGCGACCGCGCCACCCGCCGTCGCGATGTCCTTGCCACGTCCGCCACCGACCTGGTGACCCAGGACACCGCCGATGACGGCGCCAACAATGGCTCCCGGAACATTGGCGCCCCCCTGTTCCTGCACAACTTCTTCGCGCTCGATCCAGCAACGCTGCTCGACCGGCCCGACCACGGCACGCACGGAAGTCACATTTGCCTCGTACAGCCGCTCTTGGCCGCGGCGATGGTTATCGTAGACCGCAACGGGCGCGGGCGCATAGCGATCGGCATCGACGTGCGCGTTCCTGCGCACGATTCGCACCGATGATATGCGGTCGTTGAGGTGCATCGCTGCCAGCGACGGATACCTGCCCGGCCGCAATACGACGCAGCGGCCATTGAACCCGGCGTCCGCGCACACTTCCCACTGGTTGCCGACAACCACCACCGACGACGCACGGTCATTGAATCCCTGACGCTCGAAGTCGCCGACTTGTCTTTGCGTCGTGAACGATCGGCCCCCGAAGTCCTCATGCTCGTAGAAGGTGACCTGTGCCAACGCCTGCGTCGCGATCGCCAAACCGGCTACCGCCAGCGCGCTCTTGAAAATTGCATTCATTGATGTCTCCCGGCAATTTTTGCGCACGGAAAATCGAGTCGGCATGGCGTCCACCGACTTCGCGAATTCCGCGTGCGTGTTGCAATTACTTCAGATGGAAATTTCCGGTGCCGAACAATCCCAGCAGCCCGATGACGATCAGATAGATGGCGACGATGTAGTTCAGCATGCGCGGCACGATCAGGATCAGGATGCCGGCGATCAGCGAAACGATCGGGGCAAGGCTCAATGTCATGTTCATCGACGACTCCATTCATGGTAGCGAGAGCAGCGGCACTCGCGTAGGCACCGCTTGAACGGAAGATATACCGCGACGTCGCCTTCTATCTGTGCGACAGCGCACCGACCCCAACATCTCCTGCACGTAGGATCGCCTGTCAGTTACCACTTTACGAGCGGCAAACTGCGCGCAATACCGCGCCCGGCTCCGATTCGTCACGCCAGGAAGAACTACCATGAAAACGTCAATCGTTGTTGCAGCAGCAGTGGCCGTGCTCGCATTGAGCGCATGTGACAAGCCGACGGTGGTTGTGCCCGCCGCCGCGCCGGCCCCGCCGACCGTTGTTAACGTGCCGGTGCCCGGCCCGGCCGGCCCGCAAGGAGCAACAGGTGCGCCTGCGGAAAAAGGCGATACCGGCGCCACCGGCGCCACCGGATCCACCGGCGCCACGGGATCCACCGGCTCGATGGGTTCCACCGGCATGACAGGTGCCGAAGGCATGAAGGGCGAAAATGGCAAGACGGGCGGCGACACGATCGTCGTGGTTCCGGCGCCCGCTCCCCAGCGCTAGAAGTGTCTATGTGCTACAGCGCACAGACTTGCGCTGGGAAGGCCGGCAATGTCGGCGCACTCCTCCGGAAGGGGCGTGCGCTTACTGCCGAGGGTGGATAGGACAGCTTTCCACCGTCGCCGTGGCACATGCAGGTCCCGCGCCGGCTCCGTGCAAAGTTGTCAACGAGGCGCCCCATGTCCATTTCAGGAATGCCCCATTTGCGCCTTGATGATGTCGGCAAGACCGACGGCATCAATGAGCTGCTGCGCCAGCAGACGCTGCTCAAGACCGGCGCGCTGCAGAACGCCATTCTCACCAGTGCCAATTTCTCGATCATCGCCACTGACGAAAAGGGCATCATCCAGCTCTTCAATGTCGGCGCCGAGCGCATGCTGGGCTACCTTGCCGCCGAAGTCGTCAACAAGATCAACCCCAGCGACATCCACGATCCGCAGGAAGTGCAGGCGCGCGCCGAGGCGCTGAGCGTCGAGCTTGGAACCACCATCACCACGGGCTTCGAGGCGCTGGCCTTCAAGGCGTCGCGCGGAATCGAGGACATCTACGAGCTCACCTACATCTGCAAGGATGGCAGCCGCTTTCCGGCCATTGTGTCGATCACGGCGCTGCGCGATGACTACGGCGACATCATCGGCTACCTGCTGATCGGCACCGACAATTCCGTGCGCAAGCAGGTCGAACTGGAACTCAACAAGGCCATGGCCGTGGCGGAGAAGGCAAACCTCGCAAAATCTGACTTCCTGTCCAGCATGAGCCACGAGCTGCGCACGCCGTTGAGCGCGATCCTGGGCTTTGCCCAGCTAATGGAGTCCGGCTCGCCGCTGCCTACGCCAACGCAGAAGCGGAGCATCGACCAGATACTGCAGGCGGGGTGGTACCTGCTGGAGCTGATCAACGAGATCCTCGACCTCGCGCTGATCGAGTCGGGCAAGCTGTCGCTGTCGCTGGAACCGATATCGCTGGCGGAAGTCATGCAGGAATGCCAGGCGATGATCGAGCCGCAGGCGCAGAAGCGTGGCATCGGCGTGGTTTTCCCAACGGTTGCGACACCCTACTTCGTCAAAGCTGACCGGACCCGCGTGAAGCAGGTCCTCATCAACCTGCTCTCCAATGCGATCAAGTACAACAAGGCGGGTGGGACGGTCGACGTGCAATGCATCACGGATACCCCCGGACGCGTTCGCATCTGCGTCGAGGACACAGGCGAAGGATTGACCGCCGAACAGGTCGCACAGCTGTTTCAGCCGTTCAATCGCCTGGGACAGGAAGCGAACGTCGAGGAAGGTACGGGCATCGGCCTGGTGGTGGCAAAGCGGCTGATCGAGTGGATGAGTGGCTCCATCGGCGTCGAAAGCACCGTCGGCAAGGGCAGCGTGTTCTGGATCGAAATGAACCTGACCCCCGAACCGCAAGCCACCGCCAACAAAACGGAATCCATGGCGTCGGCCCCATTGCCGATTGTCACCGACGCACAGTTGCGCACGCTGCTCTATGTGGAGGACAACCCGGCCAACCTGATGCTGGTCGAGGATCTCATTGCGCGCCGTCCGGACATCCGCCTGCTGACCGCCCGGGATGGCATCAACGGAGTCGCAATTGCGCGCGCGTCGTTGCCGGATGTCGTCCTGATGGACATCAACCTGCCCGGCATCAGCGGGATCGAAGCGCTGCGCATCCTGGCCGACGACCCGACAACGGCGCACATTCCCGTGGTCGCGCTCAGCGCCAACGCCATGCCCCGCGATATCGAAAAAGGCCTGGAGGCCGGTTTCTTCCGGTATCTCACCAAACCCATCAAGGTCAACGAGTTCATGAATACGCTGGACGTGGCGCTCAAATTCGCGACGCCGCATTCGACCGCCGCTGTGGAGGAAACAGGAAATGCCCATTGAAGCAGCCATTCACAGTGCCAGCATCCTGATCGTTGACGACCAGGCGCCCAACGTCGGTCTGCTCGAGCAGTTGTTGGCCGACGCCGGCTACACCCATGTTGCCTCGACGATGGATCCCACCGAAGTTTGCGCGCTGCACCGCAGGAACCGCTACGACCTGATACTGCTCGACCTGCAGATGCCCCAGATGGATGGCTTCCAGGTGATGGAGGGTCTCAAGACCAACGTGGCGGACGGCTACCTTCCGGTGATCGTGCTCACCGCCCAGCCCGGTCACAAGCTGCGCGCGCTGCAGTCGGGCGCCAAGGACTTCATCAGCAAGCCGTTCGACCTGGCCGAAGTCAGGACGCGCATCCACAACATGCTCGAGGTGCGACTGCTGTACAAGAAGCTGGATAGCTACGCCAAGGTTCTGGAAGACACCGTGCGGGAGCGCACCGCCGAGCTGAGGGAGAGCGAGGCGCGATACCGCAGCCTCACCGAACTCGCCTCCGATTGGTATTGGGAGCAGGACGAAAAGGGCCATTTCACCAAAGTGTCCGGCCCGGTACTGGAGATGCTCGGCATCCGCGTCGACGGGTTGGCGAGCGACTCGAGCGGCATACCGGTGTCAGGCTGGAACGAGGCCGAGCGCGCGGAGCTTCAGGCCAGGATCGCCAACCGCCAGCCGTTCCTCGATTTCCGGTTCAATCGCATCAATGCCGACGGATCGAATCAGCAATTTCGCGTAAGCGGCGAGCCGATGTTCAACCAATCGTCGCGCTTCATCGGCTACCGCGGAATCGGCGTCGAGATCCTTGCGCTGCAGTAGCGAAAACGTGCCTCAACGGTCCGCGATGCCATCACCTCACAGTCCGAACCAGAATTACCTGCTCGGCGCCCTGCCGACGGAAGAATTCGACCGCATTGCCCCGCATCTGGTGCTGGTTCCGATGCCGTTGGGCGAGATCATCTATGAACCTGGCGAGCAATTGCAGCACGCCTATTTCCCTACCACTTCCATCGTGTCGCTGCACTACGTAACGGATTCCGGCGCTTCGGCGGAAACCGCGGGCGTCGGCTACGAAGGCATGGTCGGCATCGCGCTGTTCATGGGCGGGGATACGACACCCAGTTCGGCTGTCGTGAAGACCGCCGGTCACGCCTATCGACTGGATCGGCGCATGCTGAAGCAGGAATTCGAGCGCGGCGGTCTGATGCATCGCGTGTTGCTGCGCTACACGCAGGCGCTGATCACGCAAATGACGCAGACCGCCGCCTGCAACCGGCACCATGCCGTCGATCAGCAGCTTTGCCGCTGGCTGCTCACGACGCTCGACCGCGTCCCATCGCCCGAACTGGTCATGACGCAGGAGCTGGTCGCCAGCATGCTCGGCGTCCGTCGCGAAGGCATTACCGAGGCCGCCGGAAAGCTGCAGGACCTCGGCTTCATCCGCTACCGCCGGGGCCACATCGAAGTGCTCGATCGGACGGGACTCGAGTCTCGGGCGTGTGAATGCTACGGCGTCGTCAGGAAGGAGCTGGCGCGCCTGCTGTCGGACCGCGTACAGCACCGCCAGGAAGCTTGGGCTGTCACGTAACCCTGCGCTTCCGCCGGGGTTGTCATCGTCGGCGACACACGAACGCAGAGCAAAAAAGAGCCGGGACTGTGTTAGTCCCGGCCGTAATGTCCAACTCCTCAATCTGCCCGCGAGAAAAATTGGCTAGGGCATGACGGCAACGACTCTCAGGACTTGCCGAACTGCGCCTTGGCGGTGCTGACGCATGTGTCCTTTGTGGCGCCGGCGAGCGCGTCGCATTTTTCGATGGCGACCTTGTAGTCAGCGTCGAGCTTGTCGGCGGACGCTTCCTTGCGCGCCTCCGACTGCTTGACCGCCGCATCCTGGCGTGTGTCGGCCACGACGCGGTCGACCTTGGCATCCGCCTTGCCCTTGACCAGTGCGGCCTTGGCTTCCTTGACGCAGACGTCCTTCGTGTTGCCGGCAAGGTCGTCGCACTTTTCGATGGAAACATCGTAGTTCGCCTGGGCACGCGCGATGCGCGCGGTTTCACGATGCTTTGCCGTGTTCTGGTACGCAGCTTCGGCGTCGGCCAGGGCGACGTTGTCCCGGCCCTTGGCTTCGGCGATGCAGATGTCCTTGGCGTTTGCACTCAGGGACGAGCATGCATCCTTGTCGGCCTTGTACTGCCTGTCGGCGCTCGCCTTCGCCGTGGTGTAGCTTTCCTTCGACATCGGCGTCGAAACGGACTTGGACGCGTACATCTGCGCCGCGGCCGGCCCGGCAACACTCAGCCCGGTCGTGATGAACAGTGCGATCAATAATTTGGACATGGAATCCTTCAAGGTTTGATTACGCTACAGAAAAACCAACCTCGAATTTACTTTGTATGTCCCGCCCAGTCTGTTCGCTGGCGCACGTGGGAGTGCGCCAGCGCCGTGCGTCAGGCTGTGAGCTTGGCGTCCATCGTGATGCGTGCGTTCAGCAGCTTGGAAACCGGACAGCCGGCCTTGGCCTTGTTCGCGATTTCCTGGAATTTCGCGTCGTCCGCTCCCGGAATCTTCGCCGTGACCGTCAGGTGACTGGCGGTGATCTCGAAGCCTGCGCCGACTTTTTCCAGCGTCACGTCGGCGTGAGTTTCGATCTTTTCCGGCGTCAGCCCCGCCTCACCGAGCATCAGCGAAAACGCCATCGAAAAGCAGCCCGCGTGCGCGGCGCCGATCAACTCCTCGGGGTTGGTACCCTTGCCGTTCTCGAACCGCGACTTGAAGCCATACGGCGCCTCGTTGAGAACGCCGGTCTGGGTGGACATGGCGCCGCGGGCGCGGGCCCGTGTGGTTAAGAGTGCACCGCGAGTTGCACCGTGGAAGCCGGTCAGGGCATAAGGTTGCCGCCCTCGTTTTCCCAAGCCTTGAGATCGTTCCTGCGGTCCGATTCGCCGGCGGCGAGCAAATGCTGGCGGCGGGCACGCGTCGCGAGCGCAGCGCCAATCGCAGCGCTTACGGTAAGGGCAAAGAGCAGAATCCAGCGTCTGTCGATATACATGGACGGCTCCTTTGAGGGTGTTGCCGGGCGTGGCATGCGAGGCCTAGCAAAACTCGTTGTGAGTATGCATTTACTTCGAGAGCATCTCCGTGGCGGCGGTTATCTCACCATGCAATTTCGACTTGACCGTAGCTTTGTAGTTCATTTCCGCCGCCGCGGAATCGTTCCGCGTCTGCATCGTTGCCGCGTAGGGGAATTGCGTGAACGTCAGGATCGCGACCCCGGAAATGCAAAATGCTATCCACCTGATTCTGTTCATCTCGCGGCACCTTGTCGGAATTTGAATGGTCTGAGGGCGTCGTGCCCGGCGGCCGACGGAATCGGCGGCGGGCACGACCACGGCGGAACTATGCAGGGGTCTTTGCCTGGTAGTCCTTGTGGATCTTCTCGAAGGCCTTGACCTGGTCTTCGGCCTGCTCCTTGGTCACGCCGTAGGCTTCCTGGACCTTGCCCGCCAGCTGATCGCGCCTGCCGGCGATCTGGTCGAGGTTATCGTCGGTGAGCTTGCCCCATTGTTCCTTGACATGCCCTTTGAACTGCTTCCAATCGCCTTTGATGATGTCCCAGTTCATGGTATTTCCCTTGCGTCGGTTGTGTGGACAACGGCATTGCGATAAAGAGTAAATACTCATCTGCGCAACGACGTCCTTGCTACTGCGCCGAGAATATCCAAGGTTGCCGAAACCGTCGGTGCGGTGGCGCGCATTGATTGCTCCCGTTTCCCTGTGTTCGGTGCAAAACATAGGGGCCGCCGGAAGGTTTAGAATGCTTCGATGGCCGCCGACAAACCTGGCCGTGATGATCGGAAGGCGCCGCCCTTGGTCCACGAAGGGCATTGGGAATGCGGCTGCGCCCGCCGCCCACACGCCGCACCAGAACCATCTTCTCGACGCGCTGCCAGCGTCCGACTATGACCGGCTCGCGGTTCATCTGGAGCTGATTCCGATGAAGCTGGGCGACGTCCTCTATGAGTCCGGCGCCGCGCTCCGACACGTCTATTTCCCGACGACGTGCATCATTTCGCTGCTGTATGTGATGGAGGATGGCGCGTCGGCCGAAATCGCCATCGTTGGGAACGAGGGCATTCTCGGCATATCGCTGTTCATGGGCGGAGACACCACGCCCAGCCGCGCGATGGTGCAGAGCGCGGGGCACGCTTACCGCCTCAAGGCGGACTTGCTCAAGACGGAATTCGGGAGGTTCGGCCCGACCATGCATCTGCTGTTGCGCTACACGCAGGCGCTGATCACGCAGATGGCGCAGACCGCGGTCTGCAACCGGCATCATTCGGTCGACCAGCAGTTGTGCCGATGGCTGCTGCTGAGCCTGGATCGCCTGCAGTCGAACCAGCTGGCGATGACGCAGGAATTGATCGCCAACATGCTTGGCGTGCGCCGCGAAGGCGTCACCGAAGCCGCCGGAAAGCTTCAGGCGGCGGGACTGATCAACTATCGTCGCGGCACGATTACCGTGCTCGATCGCCCAAGCCTCGAAGCACAGGCCTGCGAGTGCTATCAGGTCGTCAAGACGGAATTCGATCGCCTGCTGCCCTACGTCGTCAAATAGCGGACTGTTCTGGCGACGTTCGCACCACGGCCGCCTTACGCGGCGACTATGTGCGTTAGCAAGCAGACGGCAGGATGGGGCCGACGTACTCTCGCTGGAATCGAGGAGAGTCCGAGTGGCATCGCCGCAACGTTCGACCAAAGTTAATCGGCTGATCGAGTCGCTGCCGGGCAGTGACCGGAGGCGGATGCTCGACAGCTGCGAAGCGGTCGAACTCGCGTTCGCCGACGTTCTCCATACGCCGGGGGAGCCATTGCGTCATGTCTACTTTCCGATCGGGAGCTTCATCTCGCTGATCATGCCGGTCGACACCTCCGCGGCACTTGAAGTCGGCATGGTCGGCCACGAAGGCATGTTCGGAATTCCGCTGGCTCTGGGCGTGGCGTTGTCGCCCGTGCGTGCCGTGGTGCAGGGCGCCGGATCCGCACTGAAGATGGACGCCGCCTCCTTTGGCCGAGAAATCGGGCGCAGCGCAGCGCTGCGGCAACGGATCGATCGGTACATTTTCGTCCAGCTGAGCCAGCTGGCCCAGACAGCGGCCTGCACACGCTTCCACGTGGTCGAGGCGCGGCTTGCGCGCTGGCTGCTGATGACGCAGGACCGAGCGCAGGCAAATTCCTTTCACATCACGCAGGAATTCCTTGCCTTCATGCTCGGCGTCCGCCGCGTCGGCGTCACCAAGGCGGCGAGTTCCCTGCAGAGCCACCGGCTGATCCAATACAGCCGAGGCAACATCGTCGTCCTGGACCGGCGCGGGCTGAAAGCAGCGGCCTGCGGCTGCTACAAGGCCGACCTGGAATCGTACGATCGGTTGCTGGGCTGATTCGGTAGGTGCGGCGCCGAGCTATTTCGCGGCGGGCACCGCGGTCGGCTTGCCTGCCGCGGATGAGTTCGTGACGATCGTCGCCCCGACATCCTTCAGCAGCCGCTGGAACTCCGGGGATTCGACGATGATCGTTCCCGCCGCGGCGCGCAGCCGATCGACGGCCTCCGGCGGCAGCACGAACGACGTGGGCTGCTGATTGAGGTAATCCAGCTCCGCCTTGTCCTTCAACCGCGGAAAGGACACGTCGATGGCGTAGATCTCGGCCTCTGGTACGCGCAGCGCTTCCGCAATGACGGGGTCCTTGTTGCCGGCCATCGCCGCGGAGTCGCGGATCCGCAGCATTGTCTTCCAACGCGCGGCCGTGTCCTTCAGCAGTTCGATCGCCTCGAAGGAAAAGGCGTCGATCGGCGTGCCGGCCGCCTTGAGCATGATGTCGACGGTCCCCGGCGGCACCTCCGACTCGTCCCAGTTGGCTGGAGGCACTATCGCCCGGTAATAGACGCCCTGCAGTCGATCGGTCGCGGGATCCTGGGTCAGCTCGTATGTGGATCCGTCGTAGCCGCCTTGTCCTTGGGCTTCGTCCGGCCGTGCAGCAGCCCCACCTAGGTCGGCGCGGGAATTGCCCGAAGTTTACGGGATACCCCCTCCCCGGCTATAATTACCGCCCTCGTGGGGACGTAGCTCAGCTGGGAGAGCGTCGCGTTCGCAATGCGAAGGTCGGGAGTTCGATCCTCCTCGTCTCCACCACACGACAGCTAAGGCCTTGAGCAATCAAGGCCTTTGGCTTTTCCATCGCCCAAAACCTCGGCGTGGTCGCTCTGTTTGATAGTCATGCACCCGCGGACTCAAACCAACTGGTGAAAAGTGCGTGTTCATCGGCGGTCAACTCAACGCTGAGCGCTTCTGCTACATGTCCCAGATGTGGCGCTGTACGCGAAGGTCCGACGATGGGCGCATTGCACTCCGGATGCGAAATCATCCACGCAAGCGACAGGGCACCGCAACTCACCTCGCGCGCCGCCGCAGCCCCGCGAAGTTGATCTAGGGCGTTGTGGACCGCCTCACTCATCCGCTCGGAGATGCCATCAGGTCGAAGCGCCATGCGCGATCCGGCAGGAAACGGCTCGCCGCGTCGGTACTTTCCGGTAAGCACTCCGCCGGCGAGGGGCGAATAGGGTGTATAGCCAAGACCCCGTTCCCGGCAAACCGCGCGAACTTCGCGATCTTCGCTCGGGGACAACAGACTGTAGCTGTTCTGCACCCATTCGAACCCGCCGACGCCGAGCCGCTCGGCGGCGTCCAGCGCTTCGATGAGTTGCTCCGGACCCATGTTGCAGCAGCCGACGTGTGCGGCGCGTCCTGATTCCACCACCGCGGCAAACGCTTCCACCGTCTCTTCAATGGGTGTTTCCGGGTCCGGCGCGTGGGCGAGGTAAAAGGTTACCTGCCGCTGACCCAATCGCTCGAGGCTGGTATCTAGTTTCCGTTCAATGTAGCGCCGATCGAACCGGGCATCGGCAATGCCGTCTGACCTCGGTGGAGCAACCTTGGTTGCGATGCGCACGACGGCGGTCGCCTTCCGCGAGCGGCTACGCAGCCAAGCGCCAATCGTTCGCTCGCTTTCGCCGTCCGCATAGCGTTCTGCGGTGTCGAGCACGTCGATGCCCAAAGCGAGTGCCTCATCCAGAGTCGCGAACGCCTTGTCGCGGTCGAGTCCGTGGCCGATGAGGTTCTTGGCACCGCCGATACCACCGAACGTGCCGCAACCGAGAATGACGCTTGGAATCTCAACGCCAGTGCTGCCGAGCATTCGAAATTTCATCCTTGCCACGCCCCATGACCTTCGTCGCGCAAAGCAATTCCGAGATCCGTCTCCATCTCCTGAGCGCCATCATAGGGCATGGAGTTGTACACTTCATATGGCAAGCCGTTGTCCATTGCACCGAACGACCTTGTTTGTCTTGTTCGGCGCTCCCTGGAGCGAGCGTGGCGCCAAGGCAAACCGATGCCCAATATTGTGGAAACCGCAACCTCGGCCTGGCCTGAACTGGCATACAGCGCATGGAGCGAAACATGCTCCACGCTGCACCGGTGGACGCAGGTCGTAGGAAAGATCCGGCTGACCAACTCCCCGTGGTTGAACCACGGCTGGCACGTGCCGCTCTACGTCACGTCCGCGGGCCTCACCACATCGTTGATTCCCTACGGCTCGCGAGTCTTCGAGATTCAATTCGATTTCGGCAACCATGTGCTCGCCATTGATACAGGCGATGGCGCCTCGAGACGATTGCCGTTGCAACCGCAGTCCGTGGCGCGATTTCATGCAATGGTGATGGCGGCGCTCGATGATCTCGGAATCGCAACGCATATCACGGACTTCCCTTGCGAGATCGCGGGTGCCGTCCCGTTCAGTCTGGACACCGCGCACGCCTCCTACGATGCGGACTACGTACAGCGCTTCTGGCGCGTATTGCTGCAGGTGGATCGCGTGTTCAAGCAGTTTCGTACGGGCTTCATCGGCAAATGCAGCCCGGTTCACTTTTTCTGGGGTAGCTTCGATCTCGCCGTCACCCGCTTTTCGGGGCGCCGGGCGCCCACTTTTGCTGGCGAGGTGCCGGGTGTGGCTGCCAAGGTAATGCAGGAGGCCTATTCTCATGAGGTAAGCAGCGCCGGATTCTGGCCCGGGGGCAACGGCGTCGATGCGTCGTTCTATTCGTACGCGTACCCGGAACCGCCCGGCTTCAGGAGCGCGGACGTGTTGCCCGCGGGAGCCAGCTTCAGTGACGATCACGGCGAGTTCCTGCTCCCTTACGAGGTCGTGCGCAAGGCAGCCGATCCCGACGCTGCGTTGCTCGCCTTTCTTCACACGACCTAC
Organism: uncultured beta proteobacterium; assembly: GCA_963819965.1. Taxonomy (GTDB): domain Bacteria; phylum Pseudomonadota; class Gammaproteobacteria; order Burkholderiales; family Casimicrobiaceae; genus VBCG01. The sequence continues at coordinate 2,209,233 of CAWFYA010000004.1, read as the reverse complement.
GAGGCCGCCGCTCGCACCGCAAAGTGGGATCGTCCCGCGCTGGAGTGCCGGCCGGGCATCCCCGGCGTGTGCCGGGATATCAACTAGGCGAGTACCTGCGTCCGCGGCGCCACGCGCGCCATTCCGGCGCCGCAGGTCAATTGATGGCGCTGGCGATCTCCGCGAGCGCGCGACGTGCATCCTCGACGAGTCCGCCCATTTGCAGAAAGCCGTGAATCATTCCGGAGTAGCAGGAATACTGCGTCGGCACGTTCGCGGCCCTTAGGCGCCCGGCATACGCCTTGGCCTCGTCGCGCAGCGTATCGAATTCGGCGGCGATGACCAGCGCGGGCGGCAAACCGGACAAGTCGGTTGCGTACAGTGGCGAGACCTGCGGATCCATCCCATCGTGACCGTCGCCGGCATAGGTTCGGTAGTACCACGCGAGGTCCTCGCGCGGGACGAGACACTCGGCGGGCTTCATCGCGATGGAGGGAAAGGTCAGCGCGAAGTCGACCACGGGCTGCAGCAGGACCTGATAGCGGATTGCAATCCGCGGATCCGACCGCGCGTGAAGGCACGTGACGGCGGCAAGATTGCCACCCGCGCTCTCGCCGCAGATCACCACTGGACCCGGTTCGGCGCCGATGTCGGCACTATGCGTGCACGCCCAGGCGGTGGCGGCGATCGCGTCTTCCAGGGCGGCCGGAAACGGATGTTCCGGCGCCAGCCGATAATCGACCGAAACCACCAGGTGCTGCGCAAGCCGTGACAGGTTGCGGCAGAAGGTGTCGCTTTCGTCGAGTCCACCCTTCACGTATCCGCCCCCGTGCAGGTACACCAGAACCGGATATGCCCGGCCCCGCTCGGGGGCATAGACGCGCGCGGGAATGGACGCCTCGCCGCGCGGAATGGAGATGTCATCGCTGCGATCCACGGGCAACGGCGTGCCAGTCATCGCCGGCGTCCATAGTGCCCGGAAACTTTGGCGCACCTCGGCGATCGGCAGCATCCATTGCGGCGCGCGGGTGTGCGCGAGCTTGGTGTCGATGAGGTTTTGCAGCGCCGGGTGCATGGGCTGACGCGTCAGCGATCCGTCGGCGCGTTCGATTCCGCAGGAGCGAACAAATCGAGCGGCTTCGCCAGCCCGCGCATCGCGTGGACGCCCAGCGAGCGCAGCGGATTTCCGTAGGCGATCGCAAACTGATCGGTCACCGCGATCGGCTCGTCGAGCGCCTTGGCGATCCCTTCGACGCGGCTGACCAGGTTGACTGCCGGGCCGATGACGGTGAAGTCGAGGCGGTCGGAAGCGCCGACGTTGCCGTAGATGACCGTGCCCGCGTGCAGCGCCACGACGATCCTTAGAGGGGGCTCGTCCGCCATGAACGGCGCACCGGCGAGGCCGAGCACGCCCGCCTGCGCCTCGAGCGCCGCCGCCATGGCGTTGCGCGCGGCGTCGTGGTTTGAGCCTGCCGCGTCGACAGGGAAAATGGCCAACAGGCCGTCGCCGATGAACTTGAGAATTTCACCGCCATGATTCTTGATGGCGGTCGCCTGGACGTCGAAAAGCGCATTGAGGATCGCGATCATCTGCGGTCCCGGCAGGCGATCCGACCGCTCGGTGAATCCGCGCAGATCCGAAGACCAGAGAATGGCGGTCAGCTCCTCACCGGTTCCGCGACGAATTTGACCCGACAGCACCTTGGGTCCGGCATTCGTTCCAAGGTAGGCATTGAGCAGGTTCTGGGTAAGCGCCTCTTGGCCGAAGTTGTCGCACGCGAAGGACAGGCGCCGCGAAACGGCGTTCAGGTCAGCTACGTCGCGCGACGAAAAGCCGTCCTTGCGATCGGTGGCATAGGTGACCGCATAGCGCCGTCCGTGTGCGCCGGCGATCGGCAGGGCGAGGTAGTCGGTGCAGCCCTTGGCCTTCAGGTCCCGCAGGATCGGCAGGTCGAGATCGCCGTCGGCAAGATCGACCCGTCGCCGGATCGCTTCGCCACCCTGGGATACGCGCGCGACCACGTTGTCCTTGTACGGCACCGCTTCACTGACCTCGTGCGTGATGAATGTCTGCACCGTTTGCCCGAGGTCGCGCCACCAAATGAAGGTCGTGCCGAGGAATTGCGGGTGCAAGGTCCCGACGTGGAGCGTCATCCGGGCGATGGGGAAGCCGGCGGCCAGGACCCTCCACGCGAATTCGTCGATTGCATGGGACCCGGAAGATTCCTGCAGTGCCGGTCCGACGAGCCACTCGGCGATGCCGTCGATCGTGTCGACCGTGGGACGTTCCGACAGCGGACGCTCGACGACTTCCGTGGTCCGGATAAGTGACCGGTCGATCGCGCCGACAGCTTGTTGTTCCTGCGCCCTGTCAGTCACGAAACCCGAACGATGAATGCAAGCTCAGGCAGACACGGGTTTTGCCTTCCGGCCGGGGCCAGGAGGCGGGACGTAGCCGGACACGCGGCAAAGCCAGCCCTCGTATTTCTTCCCATTCTCGAATCGGGTCACGTTGCAGGTGATCACTGCGCCGGTGGCAGCCAGGCTAGCGACGCGCCGGCGAACCGTGGCCACCGGGACGCCCATCTCGAGGGCGATCTCGGTATCGAGCCGCTGGCCATATTTCTTGAGGCATTCGAGAGTCTCGACCATGGCTTCGAACCTTGGGAAAAGGGGATTGCAAGTGTAACAGATACAGCAACGTCAGGCGACTGTACGGTTTTGGACCGGGGTTGCCTCTCGCTTGGCATGCGTCCCGTGTTGAGCGCCGTCAGGGAGCGACTGGTTCCCAGCCATCTCCTCCGGAAGGGGAAAGGACACGGTCACGCACGTGCCGCCGGTGGGGCCGGCGCCAACCGCGACCTTGCCGCCTTGCCGGTCGACGATCTCCTTGACGATCGCAAGCCCCAGTCCGGAACCTTCGCTGGCGGTGCCGGGAACGCGATAAAAGCGCTCGAAGACTTTGTCGCGCTCGGCCGCCGGGATGCCTGGTCCGGTGTCCTCGACCATCAGATAGGGCTTGCCGTCACGCTGGCCGGTGGTGACGGTCACCGTGCCGCCGGCCGGCGTGTACCGCAACGCATTGTCGATCAGGTTGTCGAGCAGCTCCGGGATCAGCAGCGGATCGCCGGAAGCGGTCGCAGGCGCCAGCGAGAAGCCCAAGTCGATGTTCAGCGCAATCGCCTTGAACGTCCAGTCGCGCGCCGCTGCGCTCGCGACCTCCATCAGGTCGACGCGGTCCTTCGCGTTGCTGGGCTCCTTGGGGCTTTCGGCCTTCGCGAGCGCCAACAGCTGGTTCGCGAGTCGGCTCGCGCGCACTGTCGCGCCGTGCATTCGCTCGAGCTCCGACCGCACGGACGCCGTCAGTTCGTCGCGCAACAGCAATTCCAGGTGCATCTGCAGGCCCGCCAGCGGCGTGCGCAGTTGGTGCGCCGCGTTGGCGAGGAAGCGTTGCTGAAGTGCGCTGGCATCGTGCAACTGGTCGAGCAGTTGGTTGAGCGCATCGACGAGGGGCTGGATCTCGATCGGCGCGCCGGTCTCCGAAAACGGCTGCAGGGCGCCCGGTCGGCGGCGCAGGAGCTGCGAGCGCACCCGCTCGAGCGGCTGCAGCCCGCGCGCTACGCCGATCCAGGCAAGGGCAATGGCGAGAGCCGCCATCAGCAACGTCGGGACCAGTGACGTGAGCATGATTTCGTTCACCAGCCGATTTCGCTTGTGCAGCGTTTCCCCGACCTGCACCACATAGCCGCTCGGCGCATGCAACACCGCCATGCGGAACGCCGAGCCCTGATACGGCGCGTCGAAGAAGCGATGTTCACCACTGGCGATCGCCGGCGGCGGAGGCAGATCGGGGGCGCCGTCGATGACCCTGCCGTCAGTCGACCGAACTTGATAGACGAGTCGATCGACCTGATCATAGACGAGCGCATCGAGCGCTTCGCGTGGAAGATTGACGCTGCCGCCTCGTTCGTCGATCTTGATGTTGGCGGCGATATCCAGAACGGGGTCGAGCAGCGAGCGGTCGTAGGCGTCGTTGGCCGCATGCACCGCTACCCAGTAGGTGACGACAGCCGCGCCGACGACCAACAGCAACAGCGCCCCTCCCAGGAACATGAGCAACCGGCGTCGGATGCTGGTCACCGGTGCCGCGCGGCTACTCATCGGCGCCGTCCCACAGGTAGCCGAAACCACGCACCGTGCGGATATGCTCGCCGGCGGGACCGATCTTGGTTCGCAGGCGCGACACATGCACTTCGATCGCATTCCGGGAAAGGTGCTCGTCGAAGCTGAACAGGCTCTCCGCTATCTGGTCCTTGCTGAGCACTCGGCCCGGGCGGTTGAGGAAAAGTTCCAGCAACGCCCATTCGCGCGGCGTCAGGTCCACTTGCCTGTCGTCCACCTTGACTCGCTTGGCCGCCACGTCGACGACGAGCCCGCCGGACGACCAGCGCCCTTCAGCCGGAATCGCGCGGCGCACCAGCGCGCGGACCCGCGCCTCGAACTCATTCACCGAAAACGGCTTGGTGAGGTAATCGTCGGCACCAAGGTCAAGTCCGCGAACGCGATCCTCGACGGCATCGCGCGCGGTCAGTACCAGTACGGGGACAGGCACGCGCCGCGCGCGCAATCGCCGGATCACTTCGAATCCGTCGATATCCGGGAGTCCCAGGTCGAGGACGACCAGGTCGTACACCTCGCGCTCCAGCAGGGTGTCCGCATATTTGCCCGATGCCGTGTGATCGACCGCGTGGCCGGCGCGCCGCAACACGGTCAGCAGTCCATCGGCAAGAAGGGAGTCGTCTTCGACAACCAGAATGCGCATTTTTGAATCCATCCGGAGACGCGTCGGCGTTGCGTCGTTCCACCTGCGGGCAACCAGTGCGCGTCAATGCATTGAACACCTGCAATCTTACGACAGCTGCGGTCAGATCCACGACAGCGCGCACTTCTCGCGCTCCGCACACCATGATCGCAAGCGGTTCGCAAGCGGAGCGTCAGCCGATCGCAAGCTATGCCATGTGCGCGGAAGATTTTTCTGCAACGTAGCGTCGCGCCAACCGGATTCTTGCCGATTCGCGTGGCACACTGAACGCACACTCCGGACTGGGAGCGTGCGATGTTGAAAACTCTCTTGGGTTTTGCTGCGGCAACGGCGATTGCGGTGGCGATTGCCGCTCCGGCAGCCGCACAGAATTGCGGCTGGTCGCACATCGATCATCGGGTGAACTACGACGCGTCCGGCGTATGGAATCCGAACGTCTATCGCGGGCTCATGGGCGCACTCACGATTGCGCAGATCGGCGGTGCGGCCTGGGAAGGATCCGAAACGCGCTTCGGCAAGACTATGTGGCAAGGCATCGATTCCGAAGTCATTTCCGGCGTCGCTGCGACCGCCGGCAAGTACGCATTTACTCGCGTCAGGCCCGCAACGGAAGACAATCCCTGCCTTTGGTTTCAGGGTGGATCGAATTACAGCTTTCCCAGCGGCGAGGCGTCGGTCGCCGCTGGGCTCGTCACGCCGTACATCCTGGAATACGGAAGCGAATATCCGGCAACTTATCTCCTGGCCGCGCTGCCGTTGTATGTCGGCGCTGGCCGCATCAAGAACCAGGCGCATTGGCAGACGGACGTCCTGGCTGGATGGGCCGTCGGCACGCTCTCCGGCTGGTACGCGCACAGCCGGGAGGTGCCGATCTTCATCGAGCTGCTTCCTCACGGCGCGGCGGTTGGATTGAGCAAGCAGTTCTAGGCAGCGACAAGCGCGCCGACGACGACGTCATCGCTTGCCGGGAATGATCACTCGGGCCGCAACTCGCCGCTGTCCCCAAACTCTGTCGACAGGTGCTTCGCGGCGGACCGGCGCACTCTTGGCCGCCGCAACAGCAGAAACACGGCGGGGATCACGAACATTGACAGCAAGGGCGCGGTAATCATTCCTCCCACCATCGGTGCGGCGATGCGCTGCATGACCTCCGAGCCGGTCCCCGATCCGAACATGATCGGCAGCAGGCCGGCGACGATGACGGCGACGGTCATCGCCTTGGGCCGCACGCGCAGTACCGCGCCCTCGCGGATGGCATCGAGCAGGTCAGCCGCCGTGCTTTGCCCCGCCGCGACCCGCGTGTCCCAGGCGTTGCGCAGGTACAGGAGCATGATCACTCCGAATTCCGCCGACACGCCGGCGAGCGCGATGAAGCCGACGGCGCTGGCAATCGACAGATTGTGTCCCAGCAGGTACAGCAACCAGAATCCGCCGATCAGCGCGAACGGCAGCACGGCCATGATCAGCAGCGCTTCGTCGAAGCGCTTGAATGTGATGTAGAGCAGGATGAAGATGATCAGCAGAGTAAACGGCACCACGACCTTGAGCCGACTCGTCGCCCGTTCCAGGAACTCGAACTGGCCGGACCAGGAGATCGCGTAGCCCGGCGGAATCTTCACGTCCGTGGCGACCGCCCGCTGCATGTCGGCCACAGCGGATTTCAAGTCGCGGCCGCGAATATCCACGAACACCCACCCGGACAGGCGCGCATTCTCGGACTTGAGCATCGGCGGCCCGTCGGTGATGCGGATATCCGCCACGTCGGACAGCACGATCTGCGCGCCGCGGCCGGTGATCACAGACAACTGACGCAGGCGCTCGACGGAGTCGCGAATCTCGCGCGGATAGCGCAGGTTGATCGGATAGCGCGCCAGTCCCTCGACGGTCTCGCCGATGTTCTCGCCGCCGACGGCCGACGACACGATCTCCTGCACGTCAGCGATGTTCATGCCGAAGCGCGCCGCGCGGTCGCGGTCGATGGTCACGTCGACGTATCGTCCGCCGGTCAGGCGTTCGGCCAGCGCCGAGGTTACTCCGGGCACCTTCTTTACGGCGCGTTCGATACTGGAGGTAAGGCGGTCGATTTCCGCGAGATTCGCGCCGGAGACCTTCACCCCCACAGGACTTTTGATGCCGGTTGCCATCATGTCGATCCGGTTGCGGATGGGCGGCACCCAGACGTTGGACAATCCCGGCACCTTGACCACGCGATCCAGTTCCTCGATCACCTTCTCCGGCGTCATTCCCGGCCGCCACTGATCGCGCGGCTTGAACTGGATGGCGGTTTCGAACATTTCCAGGGGGGCAGGATCCGTCGCGGTTTCCGCCCTGCCGGCCTTGCCGAACACCGTCGCCACTTCGGGCACTGTTCTGATCAGCCGATCGGTCTGCTGCAGCAATTCCGTCGCCTTGCCGGTCGAGAGTCCAGGCAGCGCCGAGGGCATGTAAAGCAAATCCCCTTCGTCGAGGGGCGGCATGAATTCGCCGCCGACTTCCAGGATCGGCCAAGCCGTCGCGACCAGGACAAGCAAGGCGATCACCACGGTCGCTGTGGGGAAACGCAGCACGCGCTCCAGCAGCGGCCGGTAGACCGCCATCAGGAAGCGATTGAGCGGATTGCGCTGCTCGTCCGGGATGTGTCCGCGAATGAGGTACCCCATCAGCACCGGAATCAGGGTCACCGCCAGCCCGGCGGCAGCCGCCATCGCGTAGGTCTTGGTGAAGGCCAGCGGCGAAAACAGCCGGCCCTCCTGCGCCTCCAGCGTAAATACCGGGATGAAGGAAAGCGTGATGATCAGCAGCGAGATGAACAGTGCCGGCCCGACCTCGACCGCCGCGTCGCCGATGACCCGCCATTGTTCGTCGCCTTCCAGTTTCTGGTCGGGATGGGCGTGCCGCCAGCGTTCGACGTGCTTGTGCGCATTCTCGATCATCACCACCGCGGCATCGACCATGGCGCCGATGGCGATGGCAATGCCTCCCAGCGACATGATGTTGGCGTTGACACCCTGATAGTGCATGACGATGAACGCCGCGAGAATTCCCAGCGGCAACGAGACGATCGCCACGAAGGCAGAGCGCAGGTGGAACAGGAACAGCAGACACACCGCGGCGACGACGAGGAACTCTTCCAGCAACTTGTGGCCGAGGTTGTCCACCGCGCGCTTGATCAATTCCGAACGGTCGTAGGTGGTTACGATCTCGACGCCTGCCGGCAGGCTTGCCTGCAGTGTCTTGAGCTTGGCCTTGACCGCGTCGATGGTCTCCAGCGCATTCTTGCCGGAGCGCATCACGATGATGCCCCCCGCGACCTCGCCCTCGCCGTTCAGGTCGGCAATTCCCCGCCGCATCTCGGGACCCAATTGCACCACCGCCACGTCGCCCAGTCGCACTGATGTGCCGCCTTCCGTGGCCACCAGCGGGATCTTGCGAATGTCGTCGAGGGTCGTGAGGTAACCGGACGCACGCACCACATACTCGGCCTCGCCCAGTTCCAGCGACGAGCCGCCGGCTTCCTGGTTGCTCTTGCGAATGGCCTCCGTCACCCGCGCCTGCGTGATGTTGTAGGCGCGCATGCGGTCGGGGTCGAGCACGATCTGGTACTGCTTGACCATTCCCCCAACGCTCGCCACTTCCGACACGTTGGGAACGGACTTGAGTTCGAACTTGAGGAACCAGTCCTGCAGCGACCGCAACTCCGCGAGGTCGTGCTTGCCGCTGCGGTCGACCAGAGCGTACTCGAAGATCCACCCCACGCCCGTAGCGTCGGGTCCGAGCGATGCCTTGGCAGTCGGCGGCAGGCGCGATTGCACCTGGTTGAGGTACTCAAGAACCCGCGAGCGCGCCCAGTACAAATCGGTGCCGTCCTCGAAAATCACGTACACGAATGAATCGCCGAAATAGGAGAAGCCGCGCACGACTTTGGCGCCAGGCACCGACAACATCGTCGTGGTCAGCGGATAGGTGACCTGGTTTTCGACGATCTGCGGCGCCTGGCCCGGCCATGTCGTGCGAATGATGACCTGCACGTCCGAAAGATCGGGCAGCGCATCGAGCGGGGCCTGCTTGACCGCCCACAGTCCCCACGCCGCCATCAGCGCCGTGGCCAGCAGCACCAGCAACCGGTTGGCGATCGACCAGCGAATCAGCCGGGAGATCATTTGGCGCTACTTTCCGCCGGTGCCTTCGCCGCATCCGGCATCACATGGCCCCGGTGCGCGTCGTCACCCTGTTGCGCGTCCCCGCCCGGTGGTGCGACATGGACCTCGCCCACCCCCGCAGCCGGCGGCGCGCCGTCGCTCATCCGCGCTTCGGCCGCCGAAAAACTCGCCTCGGAATCGATCAGGAACTGCCCGGAGACCACAACCTTCTGGCCAAGCGCCAGGCCGCGCCTGATTTCAGACTGACCTTCGCTTTCCAGTCCGACTGTGACCTCGACCGGTCGGAATTTGCCGTTGCCCTCGTCGACCAGAACCACACTGCGCCTGCCGGTCCGGATAATGGCCTCGCTCGGGACCAGCAGCGCCGACCTCGAACCGCCGTCCGCAAAACTGATGGTGACGAACATCCCCGGGGACAGGCGGCTCTGTGGATTGGCGAGTTCGATCCGGGCTTTGAGCGTGCGCGTGACCGGGTTGACCTCGGGCAATATCGCCTGCACCCGCCCGTTCACCGCGACCCCCTGCGCGCCCGCGGAACGTGCCACGACCATCGCGCCCGGCCTGACCAGCGCGGCCTGGCTTTCGGGAACCTCCGCGTTGACCCAGACACTGCCGATGCTGTTGATCCTGAACAAATTCGCGCCGGGCATTACCGCCATGCCTTCGCGTGCCATCAATTCCACAACCACGCCTCCGATCGGCGCCACGAGCGTGATGCGCGGCGACACCTTGCCTGACGTTTCGACATTGCGAATCTGTTCGTCGCTCATGCCGACCTGGTGCATGCGTGCCCGCGCGCCATCGACCAGGCTCGCGAGGTCAGCGCCCTGCAAGCGCCGCACGGCGAGGAATTCCTCCTGCGCCGCAACCCATTCCGGAACGAAAATCTCGGCCAGCGGCTGTCCCTTGCGCACGGGGTCGAACGTGGCGCGAACGAAGAGGCGCTCGATGTAGCCAGCGGCGCGCGCCTGGATCAGCACCTGGTCGCGTTCGTTGTACGTTATCGCGCCCACCGCGCTGAGGCTCTGCTTCAGCGATCCACTGACCACGGCTGCGCTGCGGATTCCCAGGTTCTGCTGCACGCGGGGACTGACGTCGACCGTGGACTGGTCGCGTTCGCCTCCGCCGTACTTCGGCACCAGCATCATGTCCATGAACGGCGACTTGCCGGGGGCCTCGAATGTCTTACCCGGCGTCATCGGGTCGTGGTAGTAGAGAATCTTCCTGCCGGTGACCGGGTCGATGTCCCCGGCCTTCAGACCCTGCTTGATGTGGCGGCGCGTCGCCGCTTCGCCATCGGCGACGCTCTCGATGGCGTCGACGACCGGCGCCGCCACCGGAACGCTCGGAGCCACCGTCGCAACGTTCGGAGCAGCCGCAGTCACCGCCATCCCGCGATTCAGGCCGAGCGAATAAAGGCCGTAGCCGCCCGCGGCAAGCAATGCCAGCGCCGCCAGCGAAAAGGTGATTGATTTGGCATTCATTGCGCGACTCCACTGGTGGCCGCAGTGCGCATCGGGTCGTCCGCGGGTACGAGATAGTTGAGTTGCGCCCACAACCGGACAGTCTCCTGTTCCAGCCGCACGCGCTCGATTTGCGTGTCGATTTCACTGCGTCGGGCGTCGAGTACGGCGGCGAGGCTTCCGCTGCCACCGCGATAAGCAGTCAATGCTGCTTGCGTGCGCTGCGCGGCGAGCGGGATCAGGGATTCGTCGTACCGAACGAGACGGCTGCGATTGCTCTGCCATTCCTGCCACATGGCGAGCGCTTCCGCCCGATGGACGCGCAGCAACTCTTCGCGTTGCGCGCGCGCCTGGTCGGCCAGCGCCAGCTTGGCCGACATTTCGCGATCCTGCCGGTTGCCCTGGTCCCACTGCAATGGAACGGAGACAAAGAACGAAATCATGTTCGAGTAATTGGGACCACGCTGGCTGTACATCAGGGACACGCTCCAGTCCGCCTGCTTGGCGGCACGCGCGACGTTTGCCTCGGCGATCGCCACTTCCTCCTGCCTGGCCAGTACCGCAATCGCGGGATGATGTGCCCACGGCGTGTCCGTCCCCGCGAGTTGCGAGGGGATCTCGCTGGTCGCCGGCGGCGCTCCCAGCGGTTCGTCGGCAGCCCTGCCGATCCAGCGTCCCAGCATCGTCTTCGCGTTGCGCACCTGCCGGTCACTCTGCGCTATGCGGTCATCGACCATCGCCACCGCCTGCCGCGCGGCAATGACATCCGTTTGCGTTCCTCGGTTACCGCGATAGGCTGCATCGGCGGTGTCGATCTGCAGCTTCGCCTCGTCACGCTGCCGGACCAGCAACGCCCCGATCGCCTCCTGGAAATGCCGGTCGAACCACGCGATCGCCGTGTCTCGCTCCAGGTTGGCCAGCGCGAGCTTGCGTCCTTCCACTGCCGCCTCCGCCTCGCGCTCGTAACGCGCGGTGCGTGCCTTGCGCTTGTCTTCCCGGGTGAATTCCTGCATCACGCCGATCGACGCCATGGTCATGAAGTCGTCGGTGAGACTGAAGCGATCGGGGCCCGTGACCGGCAAATTGTTGATGCCCATCGTCAGCGTCGGGTCCGGATACTGACCGGCCGCGACCGCCATGTCGCGGGCTGCCGACGCCGCGGCATCCTGCGCGACGAGCGCCTGGGAACGGGTTCGCGCCAACATGAGCGCCCGGTCCAGGCTGAGCGTGTCTTCGGCAACCGCCGGAGCCACAACGCCCGCAACAGCGAACGCGACCGCCATGACCCGCGCTGCTGCGCCTATGAATTCAAACGGGGTCCGATTTGCACAACGAAAACGGATTGACATGACACCTCCAGACGACAAACGGAATCCGGCGGCGCCGTTGCACGATCAAGCCAAAGCCTGAAGCGGCAAAACGACGCGCCAGCCAATGCGCCGATGACGGCGCAGTCTGGGGAATCAGATGCGGAAACAGCAGTGCAGGATGGCGTGCGGCGGTGAAGCCGCAGCGAAGATGCTCTCGGTGGCGAATGCGCGCCCTGCGGATGCAGAAGCAGCCGGGTCGGGCAGTACAACAGTAAGAATGCTGGCGACGATCGGCAGCACGTTCGGCGCGTCCGATTGGTCGTTGATTTGTAGGCCAGTCTGGCAGTGAGCGAGGCAGAGATTCGGTGTGTCCACGTCCATGGCCGCCACTTTGTCCCCGCTATGGCAGTCGGGAATCGGAGCGCTCGCGGTTGCGGCGGCGGGCGGGGCCAACTTGCTCGCCCATGCCGGACATGCATATGTCGCGATCGCACCCTGCGCAAAGAGCAAGGCTGCGAGCAGCAGGCGCGACACGATCCGGCGCATTGCACGAGACATGCGGCTAGTCTATGGCGTTTCGACCGGGCGGATTTGACCCTGGTCAACGCGCGTAGCGCATCGTCGGCATAAAGTGGGCTCAAGTCGTTGTTTCCAGGGGCAGACGTGTTACGCAATATGTTGGCGCGTGGGTTGGTGGCCATTGTCGCGCTGACGCTATCCACCGCAAACTTCATTCCGCTCGCGCAGGCGGCGGGCGAGTCCGGGGGTTGTCCCGCCAACGACCCAACGAGCACCTCGGCAGCGCGCGACAACGCGCCGGAGGCGCTGTTCTCGCGCCCCGAGGCCACGGTTCCCGCCAACAAGCGCACCGCTCGCGGTCTCTACCTCACGGCGTCCGACGCATTCGAAATGGTCAGTTCGGACCCGGCGAAGGTCCTGTTCATCGACGTGCGTACCAGCGGCGAGTTGCAGTTCATCGGCATGCCGACGATCGTCGATGCGAATGTGCCGATATTCCTGGCCGCCACGCCACCGCAATGGGATAGCGCCACGGCGTCGCTCAAGCTCGTCCCCAACGCCGATTTCATTGCCGAGGTGGACCGGCGGCTTGCACAGAAGAAACTGACGCGCGACGCGACGGTCGTCGTGATTTGCCAAGGGGGTGTCCGCGCCGCGCGCGCGACCGATGCGTTGACGAAAGCTGGCTTCCCGACGGTCTACACCGTCATCGACGGCTTCGAAGGCGACCCGGTCGCCGAAGGTCCGGCGAAAGGACAGCGCCTCGTCAACGGGTGGCGCAATGCCGGATTGCCGTGGACCGCGAAACTCGACCGCGCGAAAATGTACGGGCTCGACTAGCGACGTTCAGGCGCGCGCGGCATCCTTGCGCAGCCTTGCCGATGCGCCGCTGTTCCAGACGTAGGGAATCTCCGGCGTGTCGAACGGCAGCCGGAAGTGATCCGGGTCGTCATAGGCGTACGCCCGCGTCGGGAAATTGATCACCAGCGCATCGGCACTGCCCAGATTCTGCAGGCCGTGCCACACGCCGACGGGGAGAATGAGCAGCGTCGGGCGGGCATTGCCGGCATGGATTTCGTCGATTTGGCCATAGGTCCCGCTTTCTTCGCGCCCGTCGTAGAGCACGACCTTGAGGTGGCCGTCATTTACGAAGAGGCGGTCGATGGTCTTGGCGTGACAGCTCCAGGCGCCGATCGCGCCAGGGTACAGTCGCGACTGGTACGCGTGCACCACGGGCATCCCGGTCGGATCCCACTCTGAGCGATACAGCTCGGTGATGACGCCGTGGTCGCGCGGGACGTGGAGAACCTCCCGCGCAACGACGCCACTTATCGTCGATCCAAGCTTTTGCCATTTGTCGTTGACGAGGGCAGAATCCTTCTTCGCGGCTTGCAACATCGTCTTTTCCTCTGGCAGAACGTCGCACGAGTCGACGCGTGTTCCCGGAATGTTGATCCTGTCACGCAATTCGCCTTCGGACAAGCAGGTCCGCGGCCTTGTTTGAAATGCCCTCTGCCGACCCACTGATAACGGTTGTCGTTCCGACCTACAACAGCGCGGGCACGCTGCGCTGCGCGCTGGCAAGTCTCCTGGCGCAGGCGTGCGCGGACTTCGAAGCGCTGGTGATGGGAGACGGTTGCACCGACGACAGCGAAGCGGCGGTGGCGTCGTTCGACGACCCGCGCCTCAGGTGGCGAAACCTGCCGGTCAACTCCGGAAGCCAGAGCGAACCGAACAACCAGGCGCTGCGTCTCGCGCGCGGACGGTGGATTGCCTATCTCGGCCACGACGACCTGTGGTTTCCGTGGCATTTGTCCGAGCTGGTGCGAGCAGCCGCCAGCGACGGTGCGGACTTCGCCGCATCGACCTGCGTAATGCTTCGCCCTGATGGTCACCACGTCGTCACCGGACCGGTCGGGACCGGCCGCACGTACGCGGACCAATACACGCCGCCTTCGAGCTGGCTGCATCGGAAGGAAGTCATCGCCCGCGTGGGGCTTTGGGGGCGTCCGCCGCAATTGCGCTACGGCATCGACTTCGACTATCAGCGGCGCATTGCGCTTGCGGGTTTCCGCTGCAAGCACGCCGGGCGTCTGTCGGTGCTCAAGTTTCCTTCGGCCTGGTGGGCAAACTACGACCCGTCGCGGCCACATCCTCAGCCCGACTACCTGCGGCGTGTCATCGCGGCTCCTGCGGAAGTCGAGCGTGAATTGCTGGACGAACTCGTGACCCGCTACGCGAGCGATGACCACGGCGCTGCGCCCGGTCGTCCTCTACGCGCGGCGCTGATCGCATTGTCGCGGCGGGTGATCGATAGCTATGGACGCGACCGTTGGCCGTTGTCAGATTTCCTGTACTGGCGGCAGCAGCGGTTCATGCGGCGCAATCGCCGACGCCGGGGACTGCCCGCAAACTGAAGCCGACAGGCTTCGCACGCGAAAGCAAAATTCCACGATGACGATTTCCGCCTGGTGCATTGCGGCAACGCTCCTCCTCTCCGCCGCCGCGACTGCCGCCGACTTTGGAGTCCCGGGCGGGTCTGCGCCCGCCAACGTCGACGCGGCGATGGAAACGCTGCGCCAGGACGCCTATGACATGGAGCTGCTGATCAGCTTCGGCACCTCCAAGGGCGGGTCGGCGGGACACCTGGCGCTTGCCATCCGCGGCCAGATGCCGGACGACGACATCGTCTACTCGGCCAACTTCTACGCCGACCGGGAACCCGAGCACGCTTCGGATTTCTATACCGACGACCTGATGATCGCGATCCCGAAGAGGGAGTACCTGTTCGGGACGATCTCCTCTCTCGGCGACACCGCATCGTTCGGCCTCGACTTCGGCGAGATCTACAAGCGCTCCGTCATTGGGGTGCGCGTCTATGGTGTGCCGGCGCGCGAGAAAGAACGCCTCGTCGCTTATTTCGCGCGCATCAACGCGGACTACCGCAACCGGGCCGAGAACACGGAGTATCAACAGGGCGAGGTTGTGTATGGCTACCTGAACCTCAATTGCGCCAAGGCCATCGGCGCGGGATTCAAGTACGGCGCGGGCTACAAGGGCCTCGCCGTAAACAACGCGCCGATCATGCCTTTGCGCCTGGTCAAGGCGGCCCGCAAGGCCAACATACCGACCGAGATGGCGATGAAGCTGCTGAAGGAATGGAACGCGCGCGGGTACGGGCTGGATGTGGTGTTGTACAGGAAATACGACGGCTCGTCCTATGTCGACCCTCGCGAAGAGGAGAAGGTTGCGTTCAAGGACCTGCCCAACCGGTTCCCTTCCGTCCTGTCACGCGATTTTCGGAGGGAACAAGGTGCGTACAAGGACATCGACAATCTATTCGCGATGTATATCTTGTACAACCTGGGCAAGTACCGCGTTAAGGTGAACGATCAGACGAGACTGATCGAGATCGAAAGCTTCAAGAGCCCCATGCCTTACGCTGAGGCGGCCGCGCTTGCCACGAAGAACGCCCGCTCGGATAGCAGGAGATTCCAAGGCAGCGCTCCATTTCGCCCGAGCGGCGCGACGCTCGGAGGCAACCCCGACAACGCCAACCGCTACGAGCTATCGGGTCAGGTCAGCAAGTAGGCGACGCCCCTACGCTGTGCGCTCGCCTGGAAACGGCGGCGAGCCCTCCTCGCGCCGCCCACGCGCCGCGCCTTCCGCAGCGGCGGCCTTGCCCTTGTCGGGCTCCTGGTCGCGTCCAAGGTAGAGCGTTTGGGAAGGGAAGGCCATTGCCGTGCCGGATTGTTCGATGAGGTCCCTGACCCGAAGCAGGATGTCCTCGCGAATGCCCAGGAATTCGACCCAGTTCTGCGTCCTGACGTACGCGAACAACTCGATGTTGAGTGAACTGTCCCCGAAACCCACGAGCCGTACCCGCATCGTTTCCTGCTCGACGGGCGGACGACCGGCGAGTAGCTCGCGCAACTTGACCAGGATGTCGCGAAGCTGCTCCTGCGTCGTCTCATAGCGCAAGCCGATGACGCTCTGGATCAGGATGCGGTCGCGTCGCGTGAGGTTCACGAGCGGCATCTTGGCGAGCACGCCATTCGGAATGGTCGTCAGCGTTCTGTCCAGGCCCCGCATCCGGGTGGAGCGGATGCCGATCGCCTCCACTGTTCCCGTCTCGGTACCGTATTTGCACACGTCGCCGACGCGAATGGGTTTGTCGGCAAAAAGGTTCAAGCCGCCGATCAGGTTTTCGATGGTTGGCTGGGCGGCGAGTGCGATAGCCAGTCCGCCGACGCCCAGGCCCGCAACGATCCCGTACACCGGGACACCCAGCCGATCGGCGCCCAGTGCAAGCAATGCCGCGCTGCCAAAGATGGCCAGCAGGCGCGCGGTGACGCGGATGAGATGCGCGTCGATGCTCTCCGGCGCGATGCTTGGCGACGCGATAATGGCTTCAGCGATCACCGGCGCCAGGCGCCATGCCAGCCATGCTCCGGCCAGGAACATGACCAGGGTCGACACAATACCCGCCGCGACCCCCACCTCTTCAATGAGGTTGACCTGGACGAGCAGAAGGTAGGTCACCACGGGCGTCGACAACAGCAGCAACACCGGTAGTGACAACTGGGCGAGCGCGTCAAGGAATGCGCTGCGGTCTCTACCCAGTTGCGAGACTCGATTCGCAAACCAGAGGAATAGCGCGAACAGCGCGAGGACCATGGCGAGGCCGATCCACTTCCAGAGCGCCTGGTCGGCAAAGGGCTTGTGCAACGGTGCGGGGAAGGCCTCAATCCAGCCGGGATGGAACATCCAGCCGCCGCCATTGACGATTCGCTCTTTCATTCCCTGAATGGGAACGGCGCGGACATAGGGCAGTTGTCGCGTGCGCTTGTAGAAGGAATCCGCCGCCGCAACCGTTTCCGCACTGAACAGGAATTCGCCGGCGCGCGGTCCGCTCGGCACGCGGACGAGGGCTATCTCGGTTTCCGGGATAACCCACTTCGCCGCGCCGCCCGCGGCGCCACCAACCTTGTCGCTGTCGGGTATCTGGTCATCGGGTGGCAGCTTGAGCCGGGACAGGACTTCGTACAGGTCCATCGCCGCCGCCCTGCTTCCCTTCACCCGCGCCGCAGGCGGCAGAGCGCTCAGGTCCAGACTCCCGACGGGAATAGCACTCATCTCGAGCAGGTGCTCAAACTTCGCCCGCGTCGGGTCCGGCAGATAATCCTGCGCGACGAACGTGGCGATGGCGTCGCTGGCATCGAGAAATGTCTTCAGCGCAGCGCGCGGACTGGACCGGTCGGGCGGCTTGAGCGGCGATTCCTGAGACTGGCCCCACGCCACGACGGCGACCAGGGAAAACAACAGCGCGGCCGACGCTTGTCGCGGGCCATGTCCGCCCGTACCAACCCGCCGCGTAACCAACAAGAACAATGCCATGAGGCCCATGATTCCCTAGCGGCAAAAAAAACCGCGCCTGACCTGCAGGCGTCCGACGGCAAATGCCGCCCGCGGTCGGCAAACAGCTACGCTACTATACCGTTCGCCATGTGGCCAGATGGAACTCCCCAGTGAGCGCGCGCCCCGCTTTCGTGCGCTGGGCATCGATCGTTGCCGCGCTGGTCGCCACCGCGCTGGTCGGCGCGTGGTTCCTGCAGAGCACGATCCCGCGCCATGTCGTGATCGCATCCGGGATCAAGTCCAAATATTCCCAGGAGGTGGTCGCTCGCTACGTGGCGATCCTTGCCCGGGACGGGGTGAAGCTCGAACGACGGGACACCAGCGGCGTCGACGAAAATGCGCGCCTGCTGAGCACGCCAGGGTCGGGCGTGGATGTTGCCTTCCTGTTGGGCGGTGTCGTGGCTCCCGAGAACAGCGAAAAGCTGGTCATGCTGGCGTCGCTGTCTTACTCTCCATTGTGGGTTTTCTACCGCGGACCCGAAACGCTGACATCGCTCGACCAGTTGCGTTCGCGACGTGTCGCCGTAGGCCCGCCGGGAAGCGGCATTCGCGTCCTCGCAGATCCGTTGCTTGCCGCCAACAACGTAGTAACCGCCAATACCCAATTGCTGCCCATCCTCGGCGTCGAGGCGCTGGATGCATTCGACAAGCACCAGGTCGATGTGGTCATGTTGGTGGGACCCGTCGATTCGCCAGTCGTTTGGCAAGCGCTGCACGACCCGGAATTGCGGCAAATGAGCCTCGACGATGTCGATGCCTACAGGCGCCGGTTCCCCTGGATCCGGACGTTGACGCTGCCGCGCGGGACCATCGACCTCGCGCGCCACATTCCCGGCCAGGATGTGAAGATGATCGGCACCACGCTGATGCTCGCCGCGCGCGCGGATTTGCCGCCGGCGATCATCGACTTGATGCTGGATGCAGCGCATGAAATACACGGGAAACAGGGCTATTTTGAAGCAGAGGGCGAGTTTCCGAACGTCTCCCAGCTGGATGTCCCCGTTTCCACCGACGCGATGCAGCATCTGCGCTTCGGCCCCAGCCTGCTGCATCGCTATCTGCCTTTCTCGATCGCGACATACATCGAACGACTGATCATTCTGCTGGTGCCGCTGCTGGTGGTAGTGGTTCCGATCGTCAATTTCCTGCCTCAGGTCCTTCGCTGGCGCGTGCGGTCACGCATATACCGCTGGTACGGCCAGTTGGCGCTCCTTGAGCGCGATGTCCACGCCCGGACAGGCGCGCTACCCATCGGGCAGTGGCTCGCCGACCTGGACCGCATCGAAAAGGCCGCGGAAAACATCAAGACTCCCGTGAGCTACGCCAGCGAAGCGTACACGCTACGGGAGCACATACGGCTGGTGCGTGGCGCGGTGATGGCGAAGGCGCAATAACACGCATCCACGTCCTGACCGGCAACGACCTTGCGTGCCGCAAGCTGGAATCCGGGCGGCCGGTCGCGACGCATTTATCGTGGAGGAAGTGCCGGCCGTTCACGCGCTACCTGTCGCTGGCGGGGTCATGTTGCTGGCGTTCGTGTCGGTCGCCGGTCCCGGAAGGCACTGCGCCACCATGGTGCGCGGATGGATCGTTACAATGGCGGTTTCGGCGACAAATGGGGTCCGTGGAACCTGCGCTCCAGGGCGCACGGAGAATATCGACACGCTCACCCGAAGTTGTACTTTGGTCCGGGCCAGGGAGATTGCAACTGAAGAGAATTACCCCCACAAACGCCGCCGTCCTCGCGCTCGCCTGCGTATTGGCGCCCGCCGCAAATGCGGAGATGTCCGACGAGGAACTCGCAAAAATTTCCCAGAACCCGATAGGCAACCTCATCAACGTTCCATTCCAGTACAACGCCAACCTGAACTATGGGCCGGAAAAGGGGACGTTGAGTGTCCTGAACATCCAGCCGGTCATTCCGGTCGACGTGAACAAGGACTGGAACATCATCACCCGCACGATCGTCCCGGTGATATGGCAGCCGTCCTTGTTTCCGGGTGAGGCGTCGGCAAAATCGTCCATTTCGGCAAGCTGCCGGTGAACCTGTCCCTCGCCGGCTACTACAATGTAGTGCGGCCGGACTACGGCCCGAACTGGACCATCCAAGCGCAAATGAAGTTCATGTTTCCGAAATGAGAAAATTGGGCAGTTGGGGTCTCCGCATGAATCCAGCATCGCTTTCGAAGTTCCTGGTTGTCGCCGGCCTGTTCCTGCTCGCCGGTTGCGCAACGCGCCCTGTCAACCCGCCGCTCGCCCATTACGTACCCACGCCCATTTTTCTCCAGCGGCCGGACCAGTCTCCGGAGCAGAAGAAAAATCTCATCATCCTTGCGTTTTCGGGCGGCGGCACCCGCGCGGCGGCTTTCAGCTTTGGCGTCCTCGAGGCGCTGAGGCGCATCGAGATCCTGTCGCCCCAAGGCCACAAATTCCGCCTGCTGGAACAGGTAGACGCCATTTCCGGAATTTCGGGCGGGAGTTTCACCGCGCTCGCTTATGGACTGTATGGGGACAAGCTATTCGACGTCTACGAACACGCGTTCCTCAAGCGCGACGTCCAGGGCGAGCTGGTGGCGCGGGCGCTGAATCCTTTCAACTGGGGATCGCTGGCGTCGAACGGATGGGGGCGATCGGAGCTGGCCGCCGACTATTACGACGAGATCCTGTTCCATGGCGCAACGTTCGACGACATGGAGAAGAGGAACGGCCCGCTGATCGCCGTGAGCGCCACTGACATTTCCAGCGGCTCCAAGGTGGGATTCACCCATGCCAATTTCGACATCATGTGTGCCCAGCTGGGTCCGTTCCGCCTCGCCCGGGCCGCAGCCGCGTCCTCGGCCGTGCCCGTCGTGCTGTCCTCCGTGACGATCAATAACTATGGTGGCTCATGCGGCTACGAAATGCCGAAATGGACCCAGCTGTTTCTGGCCTCCAAGAATCCGCCGCGCCCGGCGGCGCGCGCCCTGAAACGCCTGCAGGAACTCGAGGAATTCCAGGACGGCAAGGCTCGCCCCTACATTCATCTGGTGGATGGCGGCATCTCGGACAACCTCGGATTGCGCGGCGTGCTCGACATCATCGAGGCGCTCGAAGCATTGCAATCGCTCGGAATCGCCACGCCTCTGGATCACGTGGACCGCATCATCGTCTTCATCGTCAATTCCCTGTCCACGCCCACGACGGACTGGGACAAATCCGAAACCGGCCCAGGCGTATTCGAGACGCTTATCAAGGCCACTGGCGTGCCCATCGACAAATATTCGGGCGAGGCCGTCGAGCAGCTGAAGGACATCGAGGCACGCTGGGCAGTCCTGCAATACCTGAACAAGGTTGGCACGTTTCCGCCTGGACCCGATCCCCGGCTCGATTACGTGCGAAGGGTTCCGCACGCGAAGATCTTTCCGGTCGACGTTTCCTTTCCCGCACTGAAGGACCCCGTCGAGCGCGCATACCTGAACCAACTCCCGACCTCATTTGTCCTCACGGACGAGCAGGTCGACCGGCTGCGGGCCGCAGCCGCGCAGATCATCAAGGATTCGCCGGACGTGCAAACAATCCTGGAGGAAACCGGCGCGAAGATAATCGAGGCTCCCCTCCCCACCGGGAAGTGACGCCGATTGCAAAGAATGCATCGCTCGTCGAGTTTTGCGAAAATGGCGCGCAGTCCGGCGCAGCCCCCAATTCACGCCTTCCACGGAGGAATCATGTCGAGCACCATTGCGCGCAAGGCCTTGCACGCTGCGATTGTGGCGGCACTCGCCGCCGCCGGCGTCGCATCGAGTTCAGCGGTCGCTGGGGGCTTGTTGCTGTATGAGGTGGGCACGGCGGAGGTTGGCCTCGCATCGGCCGGCTTCGGCGCGCGCGCGCAGGACGCGTCGACCGTGTTCACCAATCCCGCGGGCATGACTCGGCTCGACGGCAACCAGGCCACCGTCGCGGGTCAGTTGTTGTGGGCCAATACCAAATTCTCGATCGACGGCGCCACGTCGCCCGCGCTCGGCAACGACAATGGCGGTTATGCGATCGGCTCGAACGGCTGGTTCCTTGGCGGCGGCGCATTCGGCAGCTGGACCGTGACGCCGGACATCAAGCTCGGAATCGGCACCACGGGCAACTTCGGGGCAGCACTCAAGTACAACGACGACTGGGTCGGCCGTTACCATGTGAAGGAAACGGCTATCGTCGGCTTTTCGCTCCTGCCGTCGATCGCATGGAAGGCCACCGACAAGCTGTCGCTGGGCGCCTCCCTCAATGCAATGTACGGCATCTACAGCAACAAGGTCGCCGTGAACAATGCCGATCCGCTTTTCGGCGACGGCCAGCTGGAACTCAAGAACCAGACCTGGGGATTCGGCGGCAATCTCGGCATGCTCTACGAGTTCGACCCGTCCACGCGATTCAGCCTCACATGGAATTCGCAGGTCAGCCTGGACTTCAGTTCGCCTGCGCGATTCAGCGGTCTGGCACCCGCCACCGCCGCGGCGCTCGACCACGTCGGCCTTCTCAACAACACGGTCAACATCGGCATCAAGGTGCCGCAGCAGCTGATGGGCAGCGTTTTCACGCAACTCAATCCGACCTGGGCGCTGCTCGGCAGCGTGGGCTGGCAGCAGTGGTCCAAGTTCGGGCAGGTGGAGGCGGGACTCGAGAACGCGATCAACCCGGCGGGCGGCCTGACGACGTCCATTCCGTTCAAGGACACGTGGCACGGTGCGATCGGTGCGCAATACAGACCCAGCGAGCCCTGGCTGATCAACTTCGGCATCGCGTACGACTCGGGATTCCAGCCGAATTCAACGGTGTCGCCGTTGTTGCCCCTCAACTGGGGCTGGCGTTTCGGCACCGGCCTCCAGCAACAGCTGAGCAAGGACTCCAATTGGGGCATGTCGCTCGAATACGTCTACGGCGGTTCGCTCGACGTGAATGAAACAAGCCGGCTGCCGGTGATCGCCGGCGGACGCGGCGACCTGGTTGGTTCCTACAACAACATCGGATCCCTCTTCATCGCGACCTATTACAGCTGGAAATTCTGATCACCCGCCGCTGAAACCGCCGCGTCCTTTGGGGCGCGGCGTTTGTTTTCACCCGAAACCCGATGACCGACATTTCGCAGCTTCTCAACGCCCATCGCTCCATCCGCAGCTACAAACCCGACCCGATCGATCCCGCCCTGGTGGAACAGGTGTGCAGCGACGCGGTTGCGGGCGGCTCGTCGTCGGGCAACCTCAACAGCGTGACGATGGTCCTGACACGCGATTCCGATCGCAAGCGCCGGCTATATGAGCTTCACTTCGAACAGGAATTCGTGCTGCAGGCGCCGCTGGTCGTGACGTTCTGCGCGGACTGGTTCCGGACGCGCGAGTGGCTGCGCAAGCGCGGCGCACGCGACAATTTCAACAACCTGCTCGGCTATCACGTCGCCGCATTCGATGCGATGATCGTCGCCCAGAACGCGTGTCTCGGCTTCGAGGCGCACGGTCTTGGCATCTGCTACATGGGCACGACGCTGCATTCGATGACCGAGATCGCCCAATTCCTCGAGCTTCCCGACACCTGCGTGCCCGTCACCACCATCGTGGTCGGGTGGCCCGACGAGAATCCGGCCAAGCGCGACAGGCTGCCACGGCACGCCTTCCTTCACGACGAGAAGTATCATCGGCCGACGGATGCGGAACTCGAGGCAATCTTCGAGCAACGCGAAGTGCGCGGCTGGGCGCGCTACATGGCGTTTCCCGAACTCAAGGCGCGCATCGAGGAGCTGGGAATCAAGTCGCTTGCGGAGTTCTACACGAGCACCGCCAAGTACGATCCGGACGTGTTTCGGGAGGACTCGGCGAAGCTGCGCGTGCTGCTCGAGGCCAAGCACTTCCTGCCGTAGCGGCGCAGTTTCACGCGCAACGCCCGGGCGTCGCCAAGGCGCCAACACGCGCAACCTGCGATCGCACCGCCACACGTTCTCGCGAGCCGGTCAGCTTTCGCGGCGATGGGTGCAATGTGCGCGGGAGCGCGCATCCGTTGTCACGGTTTCGTAACGCGGATTTCACGAGCGCGTCTTTAGGCATCGCTATCGTGGCAACCAATTCATCCGATCAACGAGATGCCGGTGATTGTTCACAACGGGCCTGACGTCACGTCTGGAGAGTTCCCCGCCCCCGGCGGCGGCAGGCTCGCCGAGTCGCGGACGGGTCGATAAGCGATGACGCCGCCACGCGACATGTCTCCGGCGTGGCGACAAAGGGCAGCGACCTTTGAAGAGCCCGATGGCCAGTCGCCGGCGGCCCCGCGGCGATTCCGCGCGATTTTCATTTCCGACTGCCACCTGGGCACGCCCGGTTGCCAGGCAGCCGCACTTCTGGAGTTTCTGCGCGTCACCGAGTCCGACTATCTTTATCTCGTCGGCGACATCATCGACGGCTGGCAGTTGCGTCGCCGCTGGTACTGGCACCAGTTGCACAACGACGTCATCCAGAAAGTGCTGCGCAAGGTACGCAAGGGCACGCAAGTCGTGTACATCCCGGGCAATCACGACGAGGCCGCGCGCCACTACGTCGGCGTCGACTTCGGCGGCGTGGCCATCCGCCACGAAGCCGAACACACGACTCGCGCCGGCCTGCGACTGCTGGTCACGCATGGCGATCGTTTCGACGGCGTGGTGAGCTGTGCCAAATGGCTGGCGCTGCTGGGCGACCGGCTTTACACGTTCATCCTCAAGCTCAACCAGCATTTCAATGCGGCGCGCGCGCGGCTGGGATTGCCCTATTGGTCGCTGTCGCAGTTCCTCAAGTACAAAGTCAAGAACGCGGTCAACTTCATCACCGCCTTCGAAGAAGCCGTGGCGCGGGAAGCGCGCACCCGCGGGTACGACGGCGTGGTCTGCGGCCACATCCATCACGCCGAAATTCGCCTGATCGACGAGATCCTCTACTGCAACGCCGGCGATTGGGTGGAAAGCCTGACGGCGCTCGTCGAAACGCACGACGGAAGCCTGGCAATCCTCAAGTGGCAGGAAATGCTGGCGGCCGCTTCCCTCACCCCAACCACGGCCATGCCGATGCCTTCGACCGCGCCGGCAGAATCCTAGGACCCAATGGCCCAAGCCGTTCATGGACTGGCACCGAAGTCCGGCGCGCTCCCGCAGCAGCGCCCGGAATCCAGGCACGCCCTGCGCATTCTCGTGGTGACCGACGCGTGGTCGCCGCAAATCAACGGCGTGGTCATCACCTTGCGCAACACGATCCGCGAACTCGAGGCGCAGGGGCACACCGTCATGACGATTACGCCGGACGGCTTCAAGTCGGTCCCCTGTCCCACGTATCCCGAAATCCGGCTGGCGCTGTTCCCGGGGTGGCGCGTGGCGCGCCTCATCGACGATTTTGTCCCCGACGCGGTCCACATCGCGACCGAGGGTCCGCTGGGGCTCGCTGCGCGCGGGCATTGCCTGCGCACAAGGCGACCCTTCTCCACTGCCTATCACACGCAGTTTCCCGAGTACGTGCACGCGCGCATCCGCCTTCCCGTCGGCATCTCCTATCGTTGGATGCGCTGGTTCCACGCGCCGGCCAGCGCGCTGATGGTCGCCACGCCGGACATCCGCCGCCGCCTCAACGCGCGGGGATTCGCCAATCTGGCGATGTGGTCGCGCGGCGTCGATACCGAGCTTTTCCACGCGGGCGATCACGTCGCTCTCGACGACGCCCGCCCGATATTCCTTTACACGGGACGCGTTGCCGTAGAGAAGAACATCGAAGCGTTTCTCGCACTCGACCTCCCGGGAACGAAATGGGTGGTCGGCGACGGACCCGCCCGCGCAGCGCTGGAACGCCGATTTCCCGCGGCGCGCTTCTTCGGCATGAAGTCCGGCGCCGAACTCGCGTGGTTCTATCGTCAAGCCAACGCGTTCGTCTTTCCCAGTCGCACCGACACGTTCGGCCTGGTCATGCTGGAGGCGATGGCATCCGGCACGCCAGTGGCCGCCTATCCGGTCACCGGGCCCATCGACGTGGTCAACCCGGGCATCACCGGTGTACTCGACACGGACCTGCGCGCCGCGGCATTGGCGGCGCTGAAATTGCCTCGCGACGTCGTGCGGGCGCAAGCGCTCGCGTCGTCGTGGGCCGGCGCAACGGCCCAGTTCCTGGCCAACCTGCGGCCGGTTCATGCGCGAGGCTGAACTCTCCGAAAGCCCGCACAAGGGACAGCGCGGATTGCGCCGCCTGTTCAACGCGTTCCTGTATTCGCTTTCCGGTCTGCGTGCCGCCTTTCGGCACGAAAGTGCTTTCCGCCAGGAGATGGCGCTGGCGGTCGTACTGCTGCCCCTGGCTTGCCTGCTGCCGGTCGCGCCCGTCGAGCGGGTTTTGCTGATCACGTCAGTGCTGTTCGTGCTCGTGGTGGAGTTGCTGAACTCGAGCGTCGAAGCAGCCATCGACCGTATCGGTCTCGACACGCACAGGTTGTCCAAGCGCGCCAAGGACCTGGGTAGCGCGGCCGTCCTGCTCGCGCTCGTCATGCTGGCCGTCGTCTGGGGGCTGATCGGCGCGCCGGCCATGGCGCGCATCGTAGTATCCTGACCGCCCTACCAAACCCGATCAGGTGTGCGCAATGCCGCTTCGCCCTCATTTCCTTTCAGGTACCGCCGCCGTCGGATTCGCCGCGTTGGTCATCGCGCTGCCGTTCGCGCTCGGCTGCGCATCTTCCGCGGCAACGCAGGACCCGCAAGCCATTGCCGAACGCAACCAGAAGATCATCGACAGCCCGATCCGAACCGACCAGGACCGCCGCATGGATGCACGGCGCAAACCCGCGGAGCTGCTCGCGTTTGCGCAGGTCAAGCCGGGGATGCAGGTGCTCGACGTCTCGGCGGGCGGCGGTTACTCGTCGCAGGTACTGGCGCTCGCCGTGGGCCCGACCGGCATGGTGTGGGCGCAACGGGAACAGCCGGGCGCCGCGCTCAGCAAGCGCCTTTCGGACAATCCGCAGGCCAACTTCGTCGTTGCCTTGCGGCCGTTCGAGAACCCGGTACCCGAGGGCGCGCCGAAGCTCGACCTGGTCACGCTGATCCTCAACTATCACGACATCACCTATCATCCGGTCGATCGCGCCAGCATGAACGCGGCCATATTTTCCGCCTTGAAACCTGGCGGGCATTACGTACTGATCGATCATTCGGCCAAGGCGGGCTCGGACATTTCCTCCGGAAAGACGCTGCACCGGATCGACCAGGCCATCGTCGTGGCCGAGGTCGAGAAGGCAGGCTTCGTTCTGGAAGCGCAGGGCGACGCCTGGCGCGATCCCGCCGACACGCGCGACGTGTCGTCGGGCGATTCGAAGATCCCCACCGACCGTTTCGCGCTGCGCTTCGTCAAGCCCTAGCCGGTAGCCCCGTCTCGGTGCTTCGGGCGCAGGAAGTCGAAGTCGCAGCCTTCGTCCGCCTGCAGCACTTCGCGCTGAAACAATGCGGCATAACCTCGCGTTGGCGCAGGTACCGTTGACGCGGGCAATGCGCGCATGCGTTGCGCCAGTTCGGCATCGTCGAGCAGCAGGTCGATCCGCCGCGCGGCGACATCGAGGCGGATCCGGTCGCCCGTGCGCACACACGCCAACGGTCCGCCGACCGCCGACTCCGGCGTGATGTGCAGCACGATGGTGCCGAACGCCGTGCCGCTCATCCGCGCGTCGGAAATGCGCACCATGTCTTTCACGCCTTCCCGCGCCAGTTTCCTGGGAATCGGCAGGTAGCCGGCCTCCGGCATGCCGGGCGCGCCTTTTGGCCCGGCATGGCGCAGCACGAGGACGTCATCTGCAAGTACATCGAGCGCGGGATCGTCGATGCGCAGCGCCAGATCCTCGAGGTTTTCGAATACCACCGCGCGCCCTTCGTGCTGCAACAGCGCGGTTGTGGCCGCCGAGTGCTTGATCACGGCGCCGCGCGGCGCGAGATTGCCGTGCAGCACCGCCATGCTGCCGGCAGCGCTGATAGGATTGGACAGAGTCCGGATAACGTCCTGACCCGGAATGTCATCCGCGGCAGCCGCGTAGTCGGCGAGCGTGCCGCCGGTGACGGTCCGCGCGGTCAAGTCCAAATGGGCGGCAATTTCCCGCAGCACCCGCGGCATGCCGCCGGCGTTGTGGAAATGCTCCATGTAGTGCCTGCCGGCCGGCTTCAGGTCCACCAGCACCGGCACCTTGCGTCCGATGACGTCAAACGCGTCGAGGTCGATGGCAATTCCGCAGCGACCGGCGATGGCCGACAAATGCACCAAGGCGTTGGTCGAGCCGCCGATGGCCTGCAATACGGCCAGCGCGTTGTCGAATGCGGCCGGCGTGAGAATTTCCGCGGGTCGCGATCCGCGTTGCGCCAACTCCGTCGCGGTCTTTCCGGAGGCTTCGGCGCAGCGGATGCGATCGGCGTGCGTCGCCGGAATGGAGGCGCTTGCCGGCAACGCCATTCCCAATGCTTCGGCGATGCACGCCATCGTGCTGGCCGTGCCCATCACCATGCAGGTGCCGGTGGTCGGCGCGAGGCGCTCGGTCAGGCGTTCGATCTCCTGCGCGTCGATCTGGCCCGCACGGTGCATGCCCCAGAAACGACGGCAGTCGGTGCACGCGCCGAGCGTCTCGCCGCGATAGTGACCGACCTGCATCGGACCCACCGGCAGCACGATCGCAGGCACGTCGCCGCTCGCCGCCGCCATGAGTTGCGCAGGAATGGTCTTGTCGCAGCCGCCGATCAGCACCACCGCGTCCATCGGTTGCGCGCGGATCATTTCCTCCGTGTCCATCGCCATCAGGTTGCGCAGGAACATGCTGGTCGGATGCGCAAACGATTCGTGGATCGAGATGGTCGGAAACGCCATGGGCAGTCCACCGGCCATGAGCACGCCGCGCTTGACCGCCTCGACCAACGCCGCGACGTTGCCGTGGCAGGCGTTGTAGTCGCTCGACGTGTCGGTAATACCGACGATCGGGCGCGCTAGTGCCTCGTCGGAGTAGCCCATCGCCTTGATGAAGGCCTTGCGCAGGAACAGCGAAAATTCGGGATCGCCATAACTGGTGAGTCCCTTGCGCATGCCTTGGGTCACGTCGATTCTCCGCTGTCCATCGGATTGCAGAACCGGAGCCGGTCATCCGGACTCCCCTTTACAGTATCAGCGAGAATGGTGATTTTCGCCATGACAGAAGAGGGCCGATGCGCCAGAATGGCCGCGCGCTTTTGCCTGAACATTCCCGGGAGACAGATGAAGGAGCACACAGGATTCGAGGACGTCGACGGCAGCGGGCGCTCCGCTGAGCTCGTCGACTACCTTGCACTGGCCGCCCGCAACATGGGCATCCTTCGCGTCGACGGCTACGACATGCTGCGTCTGCAACCGGGCCACGCCGTGCTCGACGTCGGCTGTGGCGTGGGCGAGGTGTGCGTGGAACTGGCGGCGCGTGTAGGCGCGGCGGGCAAGGTCGCAGGTGTCGACGTGTCCGAAGCGATGATCGACGCGGCCCGAAAGACCGTGGCGGCGTCCGGTGTTGCCGTCGACTTGCGGGTCGCGAGCGTGTATGCGCTGCCGTTCGCGGACGGCACGTTCGACGCGGTGCGCGCCGAGCGCGTGTTTCAGCATCTGGACAAGCCGGAAGACGGCCTGCGCGAAATGATGCGCGTCACGCGCGGCGGCGGCCGGGTGATGATCATGGACCCAGACCATGGGCAGGCGGGCCTCGCGGTCGACGAGCCAGCGCATCGCCGCGTGTTCGAGGTGATCCAGCGCCGGATGACCCGCATGATCCTCAATCCGCACAGCGGAACCCGGCTGCGCGGCATGTTCGTTCGTGCGGGGATTGCGGAGGTCGTCTCCTCGACACTCTCGCCGGATTTCAGCTACCCGCATTTCATGGAGATGTTTTTTGTCGCGGAGCGGCTTGCGGTCTCCGTGGCAGCCGGCGAGATCACGGAAGCGCAGAGCAGCGATTTCGTCGCAGCGCTCGAACAGCGCCATCGTGCCGGGACGTTTTTCGCCAACGCCATCGCCTACAATGTCGCCGGCACCCGGCCCTGATCCCCGAATTGCGAACGAGCCAAGCCGACATGATCACAATCCACAGTTGCATCGGGCGGGTGCGGCGTGATGGCGCCTTAGGGAGCTACAATAGAGGCATCATGAAGCGCCTGCTCATCATTCCTGCCCTGCTCCTTGCCGTCGCCTGCCATGCGACCGACGGCCCTTATGACGAGCGCGCCGACGCCAGGGCCAATATCAGGGAGGCGCTGGCGCAGGCGGCGACAACCGGCGTACCGGTGCTGGTCGTGTTCGGCGCCAACTGGTGCGGCGACTGCAAGATTCTCGACATGGCGATGAAGCAGGGCGCGAGCGCGCCCTTCTTCGCCCGGGAGTTCAAGGTGGTGAAAGTCGATGTCGGCCGTTTCAACCGCAATGTCGATGTCGCCGAGGCCTACGGCGTGCCGCTCAGCAAGGGAATTCCGGCCGTGGTCATACTCTCGCCCGCCAACAAGGTTATCTACGTGACGCGGGCCGGCGAACTGGCGGACGCTGGCAGCATGGGGGAGACCGGCATCTACGATTTTTTCCGCAAGGTCACGCCGCCCGCGAAGACCGGGACCTGACGACTCGTCCGCAACGATGCGGCCGCGGAAGGTGCGCGTCGATCAAGACTTGTGTTCGTGCCGCATGTTGAGCACGGCCACCAATTGGTGATTGGCTTCGCCTTCCGTGCGGCCCATGAGATGAAATGCCCGCTGGATGATCGCCTTGACCTCGTCGTCTCCGAGGCTCGGATTGCGTTCGACGAGCGGCCACGCGCTGGCGTCCCGGGGCCAGGTGTCGACCAGTTCCTTCACGAAGACCTCGATCCACACGTCCTTGTCCGGTGACTCATTGGGTGCGTCGGACGTTGCGCCTTCCCTTGCTGCTTCCACCGCCTTGATCGCGCTTGCTTCCGCCGCTTCGGCCGCGCGTCTTGCCGCCAGCGCGCTGCGCTCCGCCGCTAGGGCGCTCTTCTCCGCCGCCACTGCCGTGCGCTCGGCGGCGCGCGCTGCGCGCCGCGCCCAGGTGATCGACCAGAACGCGAGCAGCAACGCGATCAAAGTCACACCGAGATTGGTCGAAAATTCCATTTCTGCTCCTCCTGAGGCGCAAATGGGTGCGCCCTTTCCGGGGAAGTCTCCGGCGAACTGCACCGTCGATGGGCACGGGACTCTGCACCCACGCATACTTCGCGCCAACGTGTTTGTAGCGTACATCGAAACTCCGCAATCGGCCCATCGGGAACCGACTCGACGCCGCACGGCGGGTCCTCCTTGGAACACGCGGCAACACCTGAAATAATCGCGCCATGTATTCAAGGCTCTCATTCAGCGCGGTTTCGGCAGTCATCCTGCACCGGCATCGCCCAGTGGCGGAAGTGATTCCATCGTGAGTGACACCGAATCGACCGTTGCCATTGCCAAGATTGCGGCCGATTGCGAGGTCGCCATCCGCGCATTGGAACCCCGAGTGGGCCAATGGCTGCGGTCGCACGTCGTTCCTCCCCGGCGGATTACGCTGGCGCGCAGGACCGACGGCAGCGACACCAAGGAATTCTGGCTGGTCACCGACCACACGGGAACGAACGACGCCAGTTTTCGGGTGGTGTACGACGACGAGGGCGCCCGCTACGGAATCGAATGCGCGATCCTCAATTCGATTTCGCTGTTCAGCGGTTACCGGGCGACGCTGGCCGAAGCCGTGACGGATATCAAGTACATCCGCTGAGACTGCGACTCGCGATCTGTTCTGCACATATCGCGTTCAAGGTCGCGCGCGATTCGTCACTTCGTGATTTCTTCTTTGCCGCTCGGTCGACAGGACCTTGTTGGCGTGCCTCTTGCTAGATTGCTCACAGTCGTGCGACGCCCTGCAACAGTTTCGCATGGCCGTCGCACGGCGAGAACACTTGCGACACATCGTCGCCCGGGAGAATCCGCTATGAAGCGCTGCCATTCCTCGCGCTGGGTACTGGCCCTGACGGTGGCCGCATGCGCGAACGTC
Organism: uncultured beta proteobacterium; assembly: GCA_963819965.1. Lineage (GTDB taxonomy): Bacteria > Pseudomonadota > Gammaproteobacteria > Burkholderiales > Casimicrobiaceae > VBCG01. The sequence continues at coordinate 2,177,529 of CAWFYA010000004.1, read as the reverse complement.
GCAGGTGCCGGCCCCGAGGAGTGCCTGACGTTGCGCGACAACGCGGCCGTCGCCAGCTGCGCCAACAAATTCGGCCCGGGAACCTTGCCGATCGTCGCGCCACTACCCCGGCCCCGGGACAAGGCCGAACATCAACCCACCGCGGCTGAGGAACGGTGGCTGCTATTTCCCGTGCCCACCAGGACGTCGCAGCAGGTCGTTCGCGTCAGCACCGTTCCGGCGGTAGAAGACCGGGTCGATCGCTCAGAACTCATCAGCCGCAGCGAGATGGGCGCGGCCGGTCTCGCGGCCATAGGTCTCGTGTTTGGCCTCTGGAAGTGGCGCACACCGGCGGGCAGGCGATGCTCGTTCTGCGACACCCGGGCCGTCGCTGGTTCATCGGTGTGCAAGCGCTGTTTTCGTTCGCTTTGAGCCCATCGCGGTCCTGAGCACGACGAACCGCACCGGGGCCTGTACCGCACCGCAGCAATCCGCGTAGAATCGCCCATCCGTTTGCGCATTCCCTGCGGGGGCCGCACGGGCCCATCACGGTAATCGCGCCTCCATCGCCCCCATGACCCGACGCGCGACCAAGGATCCCAAGCGCCTGGGCATCCTCGCGCTCGGCGCATTGGGGGTCGTGTACGGCGACATCGGGACGAGCCCGCTCTATGCGCTGAAGGAGGTCTTCGGCGGCATCCATCATCCCGTTCCAATCACCGAACACAACGTTCTGGGCATCCTGTCGCTGGTGTTCTGGGCGCTGATGCTCGTGGTGACGATCAAGTACGTGATCTTCATCATGCGCGCGGACAACAAGGGCGAAGGCGGGATCATGGCGCTGATGGCGCTGGTCCTGCACGCCCAGCCCGATTCGCGACGCGCAGGGGTGCTGATGCTGCTGGGCCTGGCCGGCGCCGCGCTGTTTTACGGCGACGGCACGATCACGCCGGCGATTTCCGTGCTGTCGGCGGTCGAAGGCCTCGAGGTTGCCACGCCCGCGTTCAAGCCCTACGTCATCCCCATCACGCTGGTCGTTCTCACCGGACTGTTTGCCGTCCAGAAATGGGGAACCGGCAACGTCGGCGCACGATTCGGCCCCGTAATGGCCGTCTGGTTCGTGGTGCTTGGCACGCTCGGCATCGTCAACATCGTCCACGTGCCGCGCGTGCTGGAAGCGCTCAATCCGACCCACGCGGTGGAATTCATGTTCCGGCACGGCACGCTCGGCTTCTTCTCGCTCGGCGCCGTGGTGCTGGCCGTGACGGGTGCCGAGGCGCTGTATGCCGACATGGGCCACTTCGGGCGCGTGCCGGTGCGGCTTGCCTGGGCCCTGCTGGTCTTGCCCTCGCTCACGCTCAATTATTTCGGGCAGGGCGCGCTGCTGCTCGTCGACCCGGCGACCATCGCCAATCCGTTCTACCTGCTGGCCCCGGACTGGGCGCTGTACCCGCTGGTCGTGCTCGCGACGACCGCCACGATCATCGCGTCGCAGGCCGTGATCACCGGTGCGTTTTCAATGACCCAGCAGGCGATGCAGTTGGGGTATTGCCCGCGCATGAACGTCGCCCACACCTCCAGCCGGCAAATCGGCCAGATCTACATTCCCGTGATCAACTGGGCGCTGTTTCTTGGTGTCCTGGTGCTGGTCATCGGGTTCGGCTCGTCGACCAACCTTGCCGCCGCGTACGGCATCGCGGTCACGGGCACCATGGCCACGACCACCATCCTGGCTTTCGTGGTGGCGCGGTCGATGTGGAAATGGAGCCTGGCTGCGAGCGTCGCGCTGTTCGGCGCCTTCCTGGTGATCGACCTCGCGTTTTTCAGCGCCAACGTGCTGAAGGTCAGCGAAGGAGGCTGGTTCCCGCTGGTATTCGGCCTGCTGGTCTTCACGCTGATGTCGACGTGGAAGCGCGGACGCCGGCTGCTGCACGCGCGTCTGGAGACAGACTCAATTCCGCTCGACGCATTCATTGCCAGTGCGGCGGAAGGATGCGCGGTCGTGCCCGGCAACGCGGTATTCCTGACGACCAGCCTCGACGCGGTGCCGAATGCGCTACTGCACAGCCTCAAGCACTACAAGAGCCTGCATAGCCGCGTGGTGCTGCTCAACGCGGTTACGCTCGACGTCCCGCACGTGCCCGAAGCGCAGCGGGTGGTGGTCGAGCCGATCAACTCGCAATTCCACAAGGTCAAAGTGTTCTTCGGGTTCATGGACACGCCGGACGTGCCGCGGGCGCTCGAATGGTGCTGCGAGCAGGGCCTGGAACTGGATGCGATGGAAACTTCATTCTTCCTGAGCCGCGAAACGCTCATCCCGAAGCTGCGCTCGGACATGGCGTACTGGCGGGAAAAGCTGTTTGTGTCGATGTTCCGCAATGCCGGCGACGCCGCGACCTATTTCATGCTGCCATCCAACCGCGTGATCGAACTGGGTTCGCAGGTCGTGCTTTGACGCAACCGACAGCGATCAAGGCGCTGGGATACTCAGCCTCTTGACGCAGCCATCGTCACCGGCGGCCCGTGCAGGCGGCTGGAACGCGGCACGCCGGCAAGCAGGTATTCCATCTGGTCGGAGAGGATGCGCCGGTTGCGCAGGATGAAATGCTCATGCCGGTTGGGCACGTACGGCACGTAGAGCAGCGGCATGTTGGCCTGCTCCGGCGTCAGGCCGCCCTTGCGGATATTGCAGTGGCGGCACGCGGTCACCGTGTTGGTCCAGGTATCGCGGCCGCCGCGCGACACCGGCACCACATGGTCCCGCGACAGGTCGCGCGCCAGGTAACGCTTGCCGCAGTAGGCGCACAGTTGGCGGTCGCGGGCGAAAAGCATCGGATTGGTGAGGCCGGGGGCATGCATATGCGCGCCGGCGCCCGTTCCCTTGATCGCGAGAATGGATTTGGTCGCGATGCGCGAACGTTCGCCGTTGCGCTGCCAGCCGCCGCGAAACTCCCGCACCTCGCGACCCAGCGACCAAGCAACCATCTGCTTTGCGTGGTAAGTGATCGCTTCCTCCAGCGCCACCCAGGCCTGGGGAAGTCCCGCCATGTCTACGGTAAGTACCAGAGGTTCCATGCCCGATTGCGGAGCTCGGACGATCGGTCCGGCATTGCGCCCTTAGCAAAGTACGTGCCCATAAGTATGCACGACCTTGGATGAATTTGTCTTTACGGGTGTCAGGTCGCGGTCGGACAGTTCGCGTTGGCAACATTTTCGCCACGGCCCCGGCGGGTTGCCCCGCCGAGGGTGCCGCGACTGCCAACCGTGCCCCGCGGAGGAAGAGCACGGCGGCGATCCCGCATTGTCGGTTAGGAGCGCCGCGCACAGCGCTCGGAATCGCCGTTACTGCAGCCTAGGTCGTCGCCGACCCGGCTTTCCTTGCCACGCCTCATTGGCCCACGGCGTCGCGGACGGCCAACGCCAGCAGCGCACGCTGTGCCTCGACCGCGTCCCCCGCCGCTTCCCCGGCCGCCACGCGGACGATCAAGCCATCCTTCAATTGCCAGTAGATGCCTTCCCGGGGAGCGCGCAAGCGCACCGCGTCATCCCGCCGGCGGGGCAGTTCCAGTTCTTCCCAGAGCCTAATCATTTTGTGTGCCTCGTTGTCGTCATATTCGCTGATTCCGGGCAACAAAATAGCCCGGTCCGTGGCGGCTGCCGGGCTTCGCTCGCGGGAGAACTGGCGCCTTTAGCGGCCTCCTCCCGGACCGAAACTCCGGTCGCACTTCTGCTGGTCGCCCAGTAACGCCGCGCTGTTCCAACGCGCGTCCTGGCGGACATGTGTCGGGTTGCGCGCCGGCCTGGCTTCCGGCATTGCGGTCATGTATTCGAAATTGATCATGCGGTTCACATCTCCTTTCCTTCAGGTTGTTACCCTGACCTACCGCCGACGCGCCCCGATGCGCGCAGGCGATGCCATGCCGCGGCCTCGTCGGAGGGCGGAACTGCAAGAAGGGGAGTGGGAAAAACCTTCAGAGCGTTCCGCCAATCCACCTGGCGGAATGTCTTCCGGTCAGGCGAGGCTACAGCGTCGCGTAATTCACCGTGCTATCGCCGGATCGGGCCGGCGACTGGAGTGCAATCCACGTACCCGCATTCACGCAACGCACAAACGCAGTCGTGCCGTTGCCACGGACGCGAAGGTCCGTTGCGAGGGTCGACTGTTTGCGCGGTGCGGATTTCATGGGACGCGGTTTCCTTTGCTTTGCGACGTTGCGCCTTTTGGGAGGCAGTGGTGCAATGTTAGTGTTCGAGTCGCGAGAACGCAAGGCGGGAGCGCAAAAAATCACCTGGCAATTGGCAAAAATGCAACACACAACATTTGACGAACGCGCGGCGGTGGCCCGGGCAATCTCCAAGGGACCCCCATGACGCTGGGTGAGCGCCTCAAGCTTGTCCGTGGAACGACCAGCCAGAAGGCCTTCGCCGCCGAGCTGGGCGTCCACGAGAACTCCGTTTCCAATGCCGAGCGGCGCAACTCCGCGACGCAGGAATACCTGCTGCGGATCGCCGAAGTCCGCAACATCAATCTGCACTGGCTGCTCACCGGACGCGGGAACATGCGCGTCGATGAGCACGACGCTTCGCTGCTGCAGGAGAAACTGAACGTGGCGCTGGTTGACGCGCTACGCCTGGCCTACGGCGCCCGCTATGCCAGCGTGTCGCTCGACACCCGGGCCCGCGCGCTGCGCGCGGGTGCGAGCTACCTGCGCGCAATCGGCGTGACCGAGACCAGCCTGCCCGACACCGACAGCCTGGCCAAATTGCTCAAGTTGACCATCGAGGTCATGCGCAATTCGCACTGAGCAGGAAACCGGGCGCGCGCCGGCGTACCATGCGCATGAAATCCTCTCCGGCCCATGTCATGACCGTCAAATCGTCGCGCCATCCGATTGCATTCCTGCTGCTTGCCCTGTGTGCAGGTCGTGCGGTCGCGGCGGAGCCGACTTTCGCGCTCGACGAGATCTATTCCACCGCGGACGGGACGGTGCAGTACGCGGTGCTGCGCGAGACCCAGGGCGCAAACGGCCAGAACCTTTTGGGGGGCCAGGTGCTGACCTCGACCATCGGCGGCAGCACCAAGCGCTTCACGTTCCCGAACGACTTGCCCAGCGCCGCAACAGCCGGCAAGCATGTGCTGATCGCTTCGCAAGGCTTCGCCGCGCTGAACCTGATCACGCCCGACTACATCCTCCCGGACCGCTTCATCGCCGTCGACGGCGGCGCGCTGGATTACGCTGGCGTCAGTTCACTCAGCTACGCGTCGCTTCCTACCGACGGCGTGACCGCCCGGTTCACGGGCACGACTCCCGGCCCGATTACCGGTCCGAACGTCGCCACCAATTTCGCCGGCCAGACGGCTTCGGTGCCGGCCGCGCCCATCACCGTGGTCGAGTTCTACAACGCGGCGCTCGATCACTACTTCATGAGTCCTCTGGCGCCCGACATCGATGCGCTGGACTCGGGGCGCACCAAAGGCTGGACTCGTACGGGCCTCAATTTCAAGGGCTTTCCCAGCCAGGCCAGCGGCGGCGCCGATGTCAATCCGGTGTGCCGGTTCTACATTCCGCCGCAGCACGGCAGCTCGCACTTCTTCTCCGCTTCGCCCAGCGAATGCAACGACGCGCTCATCGCAACCGCCACCAACCCCAGCTTCAGCGGTTACATCTATGAGACGCCGGCGGCGTTCTATATTGCGCTGCCGGATACGACGACCGGTGCCTGCCCGGCGGGCACCGTCCCGGTTTACCGTTTGTGGAACCAGCGCTTCGATTCCAATCATCGCTTCACCACCGACGCAGCGGTAAAGGCGCAGATGGTGGCGAAAGGCTACGTCGCGGAGGGCTACGGGCCTGAGAAAGTCGCCATGTGCACCGTTGGCGCAGTGCTGGGCGATGCGCAGTTCCTGGTGTCCGGACCGAGCCCCTTCGTTGCGAGTTGCGACGCGACCCCGCCACTCGGCACGTCGTACACGAATGCCGAAGTGGAGCCGATGGTCTCCGTCAATCCGGGCAACCCGGACAACATCGTCGGCGTGTGGCAGCAGGACCGCTGGTCCACCGGCGGCGCGCGCGGACTGCTGACGGGGACCTCGTTCGATGGCGGCCGCACCTGGACTCGCTCGGCACCGAGTTTCTCGCGCTGCACCGGCGGCGCCCCTGCCAATGGCGGCGACTACGAGCGCGCCAGCGACCCGTGGGTTTCGTTCGCGCCCGACGGCACCGTCCATCAGCTCGCGTTGGCATTCAGCGGCCAGGAAGGACAGCAGGGCTCGTTGACCGCCATTCTCGCGAGCCGGTCCGCAGACGGCGGCCGGACGTGGAGCGCGCCGGCAACGCTGATGCGCGATGGATCGTCGGCTTTCAACGACAAGGATGCCATCACTGCCGATGCGACCGATGCGCGCTTTGTCTATGCTGTTTGGGACCGGCTCGCGGGTGACCGCGGGCCGACCTATATCGGCCGCAGCACCGACGGCGGTATCACCTGGGAACCGGCGCGTCCCATCTACGATCCCGGCACCAACGCGCAAACGCTCAACAACCAGATCGTGGTCCTGCCAAACGGCACGCTGGTCGATTTCTTCACGGTGTTCAATCCGAGTCCTTCGCTGGCCGTCATGCGCTCCCAGGACAAAGGCGTGACGTGGTCGGCGCCCATCATTATCGCCGCCGCGCAGGCGATCGGTGCCACGGACCCGGAAACCGGCATCGGCGTGCGCGATAGCGCGACCCTCGGCGCCATCGCCGTCAGCCGGCAGGGCGACCTCGTCGCGGTATGGCAGGACGCGCGCTTTGCCGCAGGCGCACGTGACGGCATCGCGTTGTCACGCTCCAGCGATGGCGGCCTAAGCTGGTCCGCGCCCGCGCGCATCAATCACGAACTCAGTGTGGCGGCGTTTTCGCCCACCGTGGCTTTTCTTGACGACGGCACCATCGGCGTCACCTACTACGACTTTCGCAACAACACGAGTGACGCGTCGACTCTGCCCACCGATCTCTGGCTGACCAAGTCGCACGATGGCCTCACCTGGTTCGAAACGCACGTGTCCGGCCCGTTCGACCTGCGCACGGCGCCCAATGCGGAAGGACTCTTCCTGGGCGACTACCACGCGCTGGTCGGCATCGGCGCGACGTTCCTGCCGTTCTACGCGCAGACCAACAGCGGCGACCTGGGCAATCGCACCGATGTGTTCGCAAGCAGGATCGTTGCTACCGGCGTTGCAGCACAGTTGGCCCGTGGCGATTCTTTATCGCTTGCACCGCTGCGCGCGGGTGCGGCGCCGCCGCTGGTCATGACACCTGACCTGCGTGCGCGATTGCAGGCGACAGCCAAGCGCGTGCTCGCACGGCGCAGGCTGCGCGGCGGAAGCGGCCCCGAACCGCAGTGAAGTTGGGGACGTGCGCGTCCGCGCGACGCGACCGCTGCCGGCGTTGCGGCGAGCGTTGCCGTCACAGGGCCATGGCGACAATCGTTCCCTGCTCGATGGCGCGTTTGGCGTCGAGCTCCAGCGCGACATCCGCGCCGCCGATCAGCTGGTAGGGCGTTCCCGCCGCGTCGAGTCCCTCGACTAGTTCGCGCCGCGGCAGCTGCCCTGCGCAAATCACGATCGTATCAACGTCAAGGAGCTCCGACTCGCCATCGACGGTGAAATGCAGCCCGAGATCGTCGATACGGTCGTATCGGACGCCGCTCAACATCGCCACGCCCCGCTTTTTCAGCAGCGCGCGACGGATCCAGCCGGTGGTCTTGGCCAGCCCACCACCGACTTTCTCGTCCTTGCGCTGCAACAGCCAGAGACGGCGCGGTGGCGCGTGCTCGTGGACCGGCTTGAGACCGCCGCGCTGCGCAAACGCGGCGTCGATTCCCCACTCGTCGCGAAACGCAACGATCGCAGCGTCATCTGCGCGTCCCGTGCTGGCGTGCCCATCGGGAGGCGCCTCGCCTGCAGTCAACAGTTCGCCCACGTCGAAGCCGATGCCACCGGCGCCGACGATCGCCACGCGTCGGCCGGCGTGCCTGCGCCCGTTGACGACGTCGACGTAGTTGGCGACCTTTGCATGGTCGATGCCCGGAATGTCGGGGACGCGCGGCACGATGCCGGTGGCAAGGATCACGCGATCGAATCCCCGCAGATGGTCGGCGGCAATCCGTCGATTCAGTTCGACCCGTACGCCCAGTTGCCGCAGGCGCGTGCGGAAATAGCGGAGCGTTTCCGCGAACTCCTCCTTGCCCGGAATGCGCCGCGCAAGATTGAATTGTCCGCCGATCTCCGCAGCCGCCTCGAACAGCGTGACGTAATGGCCACGCGCCGCGGCCGTCGTTGCGCAGGCCAGTCCCGCCGGGCCCGCGCCGACAACGGCGACCTTGAGCCGATCCTTCGCAGGCTGCAGCTTCATTTCCGTTTCACGGCAGGCAAAAGGATTCACGAGGCAGGTGGCGAGCTGCCGCGCGAAAATGTGGTCCAGGCAGGCCTGGTTGCAACCGATGCAAGTGTTGATTTCGTCGGCGCGATTTCCCGCCGCCTTGTTGACGAAATCCGGGTCGGCCAGGAAGGGCCGCGCCATCGAGACCATGTCGGCGTCGCCGCGCGCGAGCAGCGACTCGGCGGTAGCCGGATCGTTGATGCGGTTGGTGGCGATCAGCGGTATCCCCACAGCGCCCTTCAGCCGGCGCGTGACCCACGCGAACGCCGCTCGCGGCACCATCGTCCCGATGGTGGGGATGCGCGCCTCGTGCCAGCCGATGCCCGTGTTGATGATCGTGGCGCCGGCGGCTTCGACCACCTGCGCCAACTGGACCACTTCGTCCCATGTGCTGCCGCCCTCCACCAGGTCGAGCATGGACAGCCGGTAGATGATGATGAAGTCCGGGCCGACCGCCTCACGCGTGCGCCGCACGATCTCCACCGGAAAGCGGATGCGGTGGTCGAATTTGCCTCCCCACTCGTCGTCGCGGTGGTTGGTCTGCGGCGCGATGAACTGGTTGATGAGGTAGCCTTCCGAACCCATGATTTCCACGCCGTCGTAGCCTGCGCGCTGCGCAAGCTCGGCGCAGCGAACGTAGTCGGCGATGGTCTTGCGCACACCCCAGGCGGTGAGACCGCGCGCACGGAACCGGCTGATCGGAGAGCGCGACGAGGACGGCGCCACGGCGAGCGGGTGATACGCGTAGCGCCCGGCATGCAGGATCTGCAGTGCGATCTTCCCGCCCGCGCCATGCACGGCATCCGTGACGGTCCTGTGGCGCGCCACCTGCCATGCAAAGGACAACTGCGACGCCTTCGGTTCCAGCCGGCCCACGAGGTTGGGCGCGACACCTCCGGTCACGATCAACGCCACGCCGCCGCGCGCGCGCGTCGCGTAGAACGCCGCCATCCGCGCAAATCCATTGGGTGCTTCTTCCAGACCCGTGTGCATCGACCCCATCAGCACGCGATTCTTGAGCGTAGTGAAACCCAGGTCGAGGGGGCGCAGCAGATTCGGGTAGGAAGGCATGCAGGGTGTTTGCCGGAGATTCGTGATCGCGACTAGAATGCAACCACAATCATTGTATTGCATCGGAGTGAACAGCGTGACTGGGCGACTTGTGGAATCGCGGGACTGAAGCGTGAATGACGACCTGCCCTGGCAGTCGCTTACGGAACTCTCGCGCAAGTTGTCGTCGCGCGAAACCACATCCAGCGAAATCGTCGCCGCCTGCCTCGCGCGCATCGCCGCCCGCGACGACAAGCTGCACGCATTCGTTGAAGTCTATCGCGACGATGCGGAGGCGCTGGCGCGCGCGGCCGATCTCGAACGTGCCGCCGGCGTTGTGCGTGGACCGCTGCACGGCCTGCCGATCGCGCTCAAGGATCTGCTGCATTTCGCCGGCCGACAGACGACCGCCGGTTCGAAGAGTTGGCTGGGGCGCAAATCCGACCACACCGCCGCGGCGCTGGAGCGGTTGCTGGCGGCGGGGATGATTCCGCTGGGCAAGACGCACATGGTCGAGTTTGCATTCGGCGGCTGGGGACGCAATCAACCGATGGGTGCGCCGTGGAACCCGTGGGACATGACGACCCATCGCGTGGCGGGCGGTTCGAGCAGCGGCTCGGCGGTCGCGGTGGCCGGCGGATTGGCGCCAGCGGCTATCGGCTCGGACACGGGTGGCTCGGTACGCATTCCCGCGTCGCTGTGCGGACTGACCGGGCTCAAGACCACCTACGGACTTATCAGCTTGTATGGCGCCGTGCCCCTGTCCACCACGCTCGATTCGATCGGGCCGATCGCGCACACGGTCGACGACACCGCATTGCTCGCGGCGGCGATGGCCGGTCCCGATCCGCGCGACCGCGCGACGCTCGTCGCGCCTCACCTGGATCTGGCGGCGGCAATTCACGGAGTTGCCGACATTCGCGGCATGCGCATCACGACACTTCCGGCCGAACAGTTCACCGCCGATGTCGTTCCCGAGATTCGCCGCGCCTACGGAACCATGGTCGCGCTGTTGCGCGATCTTGGCGCCGTGGTCGAGGAGGTGCTGGTGCCGGTGGACTTCGCGGACCTGATGGTGCGCAACGGCAGGATGATCGCCACGGAAGCCTACGCTTTTCACCGCGGCTACATCGGCGACGACACGCTTCCGATCGACCCCTGGGTACGCAAGCGCATGCTGGGCGGAAAGTCGGCCAGCGCCGCGGACTACATCGACGACCTGGAATTCAGACGCGCGGCCAGCGCGCGCTTCGAAGATTGGATGCGCGGGCGCGACGCACTGCTCACCCCCACGCTGCCGATTACCGCGCCGGCCGTCGTCGCTGTCGATGAGGAAACCACGCCGCTGGCGACCTACACTCGCGTGGCCAACTTCCTCGGCGCCTGCGCCCTGTCGATTCCTGGCGGCTTCGATGCCGACGGACTGCCGATCGGCATGCAGTTCATCGGCGCTCCCTTCAGCGAAGGCGCGCTCGTGCGGATCGGACGTACGGTGCAAGCAGGGTCGAAATGGCACCTGCAACGACCTGCGCTCTGAATACACACAGGAGCGAATCCGGGGGGCGAAACCGGGGAAAACAGAGGTGAACTAAGCGCCCCTCGATGTCTTCGATACGTTTCAGGCAGCGCGCTTCGCCCCGGCGGCCAGCTTGAGTTTCGCCTGCGCGTCGCGCAGTGCCGTGCGCAAGCCCTCTTCCACTACCGGATGGTAGAAGGGCATTTCCAGCATCTGCGCGATCGTCAGGTCCATCTGCAGGCCCCACGCGAGAAGGTGTCCGATGTGCTCGGCTTCCGGTCCCAGCATTTCCGCACCGAGGAACTGGCCGGTGCCGACCTTCGCATACACGTGGAGCATGCCCCGGTTGCGCAACATGACCCGCGAACGGCCCTGGTCCGAAAAAGAAACCTCGCCGACGACGTGCGGGATGTCGCGCAACCCGGCGCTGCCGACACCGACGATGGCGATCTGCGGATCGGAAAACACCACGCTCAACGGGGCGCGCCGCAACCCATGGCGAACGTCGGGGAACCGCGCGGCGTTCTCGCCGGCGATGCGGCCCTCGTCGGCGGCTTCGTGCAGCAGCGGGACATCGTTGTTGACATCGCCGGCGATGAAGATGGAGGAATCGCCGCAGCGCAGCGTCGTCCGGTCGAACAATGGCACACCGCGGTCGTCTCGCGTCAGCGTGGTCGTTTCGAGTCCCAGTCCGGTGACATTGGCGGCCCGGCCGGTGGCGGCGAGCAGGTACGAAAATCGCTCGACCTGCGGCGAACCATCCAGCGCGCGGAACCTGACCACGACGTCGTCGCCTTCGCGCGCAACTTCCGCGCGAGCGTCGGTGTCCAGATAGAATTCCGCGCCGAAAATCGCGCGTGCTTCGCGCAGCAGGTCGGGATCGGACAACGGTCCGACACCGCCCCCGCGTCCGAACACCTTGACCCGGACCCCGAGCCGATGCAGCGCCTGGCCCAGTTCCAGCCCGATCACGCCGGGGCCGAACACGGCCACGCTTTGCGGCAGGTCGGAGAGTTCGAAAACGCTTTCGTTGGTGAGCAGCAGGTCGCCCAGCGCCTGCCAGGCAGGCGGGTACGCTGGCGACGATCCGGTGGCAATGACGATCGCCGACGCATGAACAGTCACCGCATCGTCGACGACCAGCGTGCGATCGTCGACGAACCGGGCGTGCCCGTGCAGCCTGTCCGCCTCGGGCATCGCGTCAACGCTGCGCGTGACAAAGCCGACGAAGCGATCGCGCTCGGCGCGCACACGGGCCATCACGGCCTTGCCGTCGACGCTGACGCGACCTTCCAGCGCGAGGCCGAACCCTGGAAAGCGCTCCACCGCGTGCGCAGCGTCGGCCGGCGCAATTAGCAGCTTGCTCGGCATGCAGCCGACGCGCGCGCACGTGGTGCCGCCGACGCCGCCTTCGATCAGCAGCGCGCTCCTGCCCGCCGCCTTCGCTGCGCGGTAGGCGGCGATCCCGGCCGTGCCTGCGCCGATGATCGCCACGTCGACCTTCCTGTTCAGCATCTTCACCGCATTGGACATGTCAAGTCTTTCGCTCGGCGTACCTGCAAGTGCGTCTCGGGAAACTCCTGGACAATACATCCGGAGTGCATTCTGCACCCGGTGCCGGCGCCGCCCACAGCCGCTGGTCGCCGCCGGCTATTTCGCGCTTAGCTTCACGCCGCCTTGCGCAGGTAGCTCTCGAGCGCTTCGGAGCCGCCGATGAGCTTCCCGTTGATGAATACCTGCGGCACCGTGCCCGCGCTGGCGATCGCACCCAGCGCCTTGGTCCTGATCGAATGCGCGAGCGGCACTTCCACGAACTTGTAGCCGGCGTCAGTCAATTGGCGCTTGGCCTTGGCGCAGAATGCACAGCCTTCGCGCGTCAGGATTGCCACCTGGTCCGGTTTCCGTGCGCCCGGATTGATGTATTTGAGCATCGTGTCGGCGTCCGAAACCTTGAACGGGTCGCCCGGTTCCTGCGGCTCGAGGAAAAGCTTCTCGATTTTCCGGTCGCGCACCAGCATCGAGTAGCGCCACGAGCGCTTGCCGAAGTTAAGGTCGGACTTGTCGACGAGCAGGCCCATCTTTTCGGTGAACTCGCCATTGCCGTCCGGCAGCAGGAAGACGTTTTCCGCTTCCTGGTCCTTGCCCCATTCCTCCATCACGAACGGGTCGTTGACCGAAATGCACACGATCGAGTCGATGCCCTGTTCCTGGAACACCGGTGCAAGCTCGTTAAAGCGCGGCAAGTGGGTGGACGAGCACGTTGGCGTGAACGCGCCCGGAAGCGAGAACACGACGACATTCTTGCCGGCGAATATGTCGGCGCTGGTCACAGTGGCCCATTCGCCGTCGCGGCGCAGGCGGAACGTAACGTCGGGGACGAGTTGGCCCTCGCGGCTGGGCAGGGTGGTCTGGGTCATGGCAGTCATTCCTTGGCTTGTGGGTGGATACGCTCATGCGTACATACCGGATGATCGGGGCGCGTGGCCCATAAATCAATTTGTATATTTCGATACATACGATAACCCTGGTCTATTCCATCGCGGGCGTGCCATGCCCGGAAGGCGGTGCAGATCAATCGAAAAACGACCCGGTCGTCTCTTTCGGGAGGAGCGGCATTGCGGTACCCGCCTCGTCATCCCGCATGAGCGTGCTGGCGCGCACGCCCAGCAGGCGGATCCGTCGGTCGAGCAGCACGCGCTTCAGGCACTCGCCCGCCACGCGCCGGATCGTTTTCGCGTCCTGCGTCGGCCGGTCGAGGGTCCGGTCGCGCGTGACGGTCTTGAAATTGTCGAAACGCAGCTTGAGGCCGATGGTCTTGCCGACGTAACCTTTGCGCCGCAGGTCCTGGCTCACGCCGGCGCACAGCTCGGTGAAGATCCGCGACAGCTGCTCGCGATCGCGCGTTGCCGACAGGTCATGCTCGAACGTGATTTCGCGGCTGATCGACTTCGTCTCGCTGTGGGTGATGACTTCGCGCTGGTCGCGGCCGTGCGCGACTTCGTGCAGCCAGGCGCCGTAATTGGCGCCGAAGTGATGCACCAGCCATGCCGGGTCCGCCTGCGCCAGCTCACCTATCGTGCGAATGCCCAATCCTTCCAGCTTCGCGCTCGACTTGGGACCGATGCCGTTGACCTTGCGCACAGGCAGCGGCCAGATGCGGGACGGGATATCGGCGGGCCGCAACAGCGTCAGCCCGTCCGGCTTGTCGAGGTCCGACGCAATCTTGGCCAGCAGCTTGTTCGGCGCCACGCCGATCGAGCACGACAGGGCAGTGGCGGCCCGCACCGCGTCCTTGATGGCATGCGCAACATCGCGCGCGCGACACCAAGGATCCGGTGATGGCGCGCGCGCGGCAAGTCCGTGGAATGGGACCTCCACGCCCGTGAGGTCGATGTAGATTTCATCGATTCCCCGGTCCTCGATCTGCGGCGCGAGCGTGCGCACCGCCGCCTTGAACATGCGCGAATACCGCCGATAGGCGTCGAATTCGGTAGGCAGCAGGACGACATCCGGCGCGATGGCCGCGGCCTTCATGAGCCCCAATGCCGAATGCAGGCCGAGCGTACGCGCCTCGTAGGTCGCGGTCATGACGACGCCGCGTCCCGCGTAATTGCGCAGCGTCGAGAACGTTCGGGTCATCGCCCCCGTGGTGGCATCGATCGCCTCCGCCGGCTGGTGGCGGCTGCCGCCACCGATGACCATCGGCCGGCCGCGCAACTCCGGATAGCGCAACAACGCCACCGACGCATAGAACGCGTCCATGTCGAGATGCGCGATCAGGCGCGGCGGGGCGGCGGCGATGGCTTGCTGCGGGTTCACATCGGCATTTTGCGGCCTAAATGCCAAGCCGGCAGGAATCCGACCGAGGGCGTTTCCGGATCGGCGGCGGCCGCGGTCGCAACCGGCCAGACGTATAATGACGCCCTCTTCGCTGCCCACAATCCTCTTGCATTCTCGGTCATGAAATTCATCCCATTCCCGGTAGCCGTCGCCGCTGCGCTTGCGTTGGCGGCCTGTTCCAAGGCGCCGGATTCGGCAACGCCGACTGCCGGCCAGGCGGCCTCGCCGACCGCGGCAGTCGTGCAACGCACAACTGCGCACGTCGACGACGGCATCGCCTGGCAAAGCGGCGATGTCGACGCGGCGTTCGCCGCTGCCAAGGCGGGCGGCAAGCCAGTCTTCCTGTATTGGGGTGCCAAGTGGTGTCCGCCATGCAACCAGATCAAGGCCACGGTGTTCAATCGCCAGGACTTCATCGAGCGTTCCCGGCAATTCGTTCCGGTGTACATCGACGGCGACAGCCCGAGCGCACAGCGGCTGGGCGCCCGCTTCAAGGTCAGCGGCTACCCGACGATGATCCTGTTCACGCCGGACGGTGCCGAGATAACCCGCCTGCCCGGCGACGTGGACGCCGAGCAGTACATGCAAGTGCTCGCGCTGGGCATGAACGGCGCGCGACCGATGAAGGACACGCTGGCCGGCGCGCTGGCGCGCGGCGCAGCCACGCTATCGCCGGACGACTGGCGCATGCTGTCGTTCTATTCCTGGGAAGTCGACGACCAGCAGTTGGTTGCGAAGGACAAGATCGCACCGACGTTGCAGCGACTCGCCCAAGCGTGTCCCGCCGATCAGCCGGCGTCCGCGACGCGCTTGCGATTGCAGGCGCTCGCGGCGCAAGCCACGGCGAAGGACGCCAAACCTCGCAGCGACCGCGACGGCACTGCCTTGCTCCACAAAGTGCTGCAGGACCCGCAAGTCGCGCGCGCCAACTTCGGCGTATTGACCAACTATGCGGACAGCCTTGCGGGATTCGTCACGCTGCCGAAATCTCCGGAACGGGCGCAGCTCGTTGCGGACTGGAACACCGCGCTCGCCCGGCTGATCGCTGATCCCAGCCTGTCCACGGCGGATCGCCTCACCGCAGTCACCGCGCTGGTGCAGATCGCCAAGATCGTCCACGGCGATGCCGCATTACCGGCGTCGCTGCAGAAGGACGTGCGCGAGCAGGTGGCCCGCGCCGATCGCGAAACCACCGACCCGTACGCGCGGGGCGCCGTCATCAGTACCGCCGCCGACACGCTCGAGGAAGCCGGGCTGATGGCGGAATCCGACGCGCTGTTGACGACCGAACTCTCCCGCTCGTCCTCGCCCTACTACTACATGCTGGGCCTTGCCTCCAATGCGAAGAAGCGTGGCGACAAGGCCGCCGCGCTCGCCTGGCACGAAAAGGCCTTTGCCGCCGCCGAAGGCCCTGCCACGCGCATTCAGTGGGGTGCCAGCTATGTCAGCGCGCTGGTCGAACTGGCGCCACAGGACTCGGCGCGCATCGAGACCGCGGCGTCCCAGGTCATTGGCGAACTCAAGCCCGCGCCGGATACGTTCTTCGGCCGCAACCAAAGAGCCCTCGAAAAGATGGGCAAGAGGCTCGAAACCTGGAACAAGGGCAAGGAGCACACCGCTTCGCTGCAACGCGTGCGCGCGCAAATGGCCAGCGTGTGCCGCAAATTGCCATCGAACGATCCGGCGCGCGCTGCGTGCGACGGTGCATTGCGGCCGGCGAAGGTCGCGAAAGCCTGACCCCACGCGCTCGTCCGGACGAGCCGTGCCGGAAACGCCGCCGGGGCGGCCACCTGTTGTAATCTTGCAGAATGTACAGAAGCCTCTTCGTCGCTGCCGTGGCCGTCATTGTCGCCCTGGTCATTTTCATCTGGGCCAGCGACCGCATTACGATGGAGGGTAATCGGACGGTGTACACGGTCATCTGCCAGCAAGGCACATGGGATGGCCTGCGCTGTAACGGGAAAATGGTGGTTGGTGATCGGCACCGCTTCCACGCCAGTCGGAGTCGCAACGAAGTCGTTTATTGGGTCGCCGGTTCGTCCAAGCCGTCGGGCAAATTCACGGAATGTGACGTCACGGATCGCGACCATTGGGCGTGCAAAACGCACGAGGGCGATCAGCCGACCATCGCGCACGAACTGGCGGAAGGCAAGCCCGTGCGGCACGCCGGCAGTACCGACATGCCGTTTCATGCCGTGACCAAGTGGAAATGGTGGATCATCGATGCGGGGATCCCGGGATTCCGCAAGGCCGATTACAGTGACAGTTTTGACCCGCACCGCGTCGCCTCCCGGCCTGCTTCGGCGCCCGCTGCAAATCCTCCAGCGGCTCCGGCGCCGGCCCCCTCCCCCCACCCGCTGCCGCGTCCGCGGCCAAGTGACACGTCCATGAGCGACGCTATGCCGGAGACGACCGTGCTGTTTGCAGATGTTTGCGGCAGCACGCGCCTCTACGAAACGCTGGGCGACAACGAAGCCCTCGCCACGATCGGGCGGTGTGTCGCGCTCATCGGCACCGTCAGCGCGGGACACGGCGGACGCCTGGTCAAGACCATCGGCGACGAGGCGATGGTCGTTTTCAGCTCGGCCGACCAGGCCGCCCAGGCTGCCGCGGAAATGCAGGCACGGGTTTCCGAACAGCCCCCGGTGGGCGGCTCCCGGCTCGCGATCCGGGTCGGTTTTCACCACGGTCCCATCATCGAAGTGGAGGGAGATGTGTTCGGCGACGCAGTCAACGTCGCCGCGCGCATGGCGTCCCTGGCCAAGCGTGAGCAGATCATCACGACAGCATCGACGGCGGACGCGCTGGCGCCGTGGCTGCGCGAACGCGTGCGCGAAGTGGACACGTTGACGGTCAAGGGCAAGGCGAAGGACATGGGCGTGTTCGAGCTTCTCTGGCAGGACGAGGAGGCCGACCTGACCGCAGTCGCCACCCGCTGGAAGCCGTTGCCCGCGCGGATCGTGCTGCGCCATGGCGAAAGGGAACTCGTACTGGAGGAGTCCGCCACCACGATCACCTTCGGCCGCGACACCCAGAACGACATCGTGATCGGCGATCGCAAGGCGTCGCGCCTGCATGCCCGCATGGAGCGACGTCGCGACAAGTTCGTGATCGTCGACCAGAGCTCGAACGGCACTTATGTCACCATCGACGGCGAACCCGAGATCATGCTCCGGCGCGAGGAGTTGATCCTGCGCAATCGAGGAAGCGTGAGCTTCGGTCATTCCCGCGCCGAGGACCCTACCGAAGTACTCGCGTTTTCGTGCGTGGATTGACGCCGCTGCGAGCCAACTGAGCCGCGAACGACGCGCAACGGACACGCAACGGACACGCAACGGACACGCGACGGACGCGCAACGGACACGCAACTGAGGCGCGGCTCCTCCCAGGCGCGTTGCTATAATGCGGCTTCTTCGCCGCCTGCCCGTGTATGGCCGGCGGCTTTTGTTTGGCCATGAACGCAACCGCCTACCCCGCCGATCTCGTCCGCGACGTGGCCCGCCGCCGGACGTTCGCCATCATCTCGCACCCGGATGCAGGCAAGACCACGCTCACCGAAAAGCTGCTGCTGTTCGGCGGCGCGATCCTGATGGCGGGAACTGTCAAGGCGCGGAAGAGCTCGCGCCATGCGACGTCCGATTGGATGGAGGTGGAAAAGCAACGCGGCATTTCAGTGACGAGCTCGGTCATGCAGTTCGACTATGCGGGCCACACGATCAACCTCCTCGACACGCCCGGCCACCAGGATTTTTCCGAGGACACCTACCGCGTTCTCACGGCAGTCGATGCCGCCGTGATGGTGATCGACGCCGCCAAGGGCGTGGAAGAGCAGACGATCAAGCTGCTCAATGTGTGCCGCCTGCGCAACACGCCGATCATCACGTTCGTCAACAAGATGGACCGCGAAGTACGCGAGCCCGTGGCGCTGCTCGAGGAAATCGAGGAAGTGCTGAAGATCGATTGCGCGCCCGTGAGCTGGCCGATCGGCATGGGCAAGGCGTTCCGCGGTGTCTTCGACCTTCTGCGGGACCGCCTGGTTCGGTTCACCGGTGGCGAGGAACGGCGCACCGCCAGCGAGGACAACGAACTGATCGAAGGCATCGACAATCCGCGGCTCGACGCATTGTTTCCACTGGAAATGGCGTCCCTGCGCCACGATGTCGATCTCATTCGCAGTGCGAGTTCGCCGTTCGACCTGGATGAATTCCTGGCTGGCCGCCAGACGCCGGTATTCTTCGGTTCGGGAATCAACAATTTCGGGGTGCAGGAAATCCTGCAGGCGCTCGTGGACTGGGCACCGCCGCCACAGCCTCGCGACGGCGGCGCGCGCATCGTGCAGCCGGCGGAAAGTGCCTTCACCGGATTCGTGTTCAAGATCCAGGCCAACATGGACCCCAAGCACCGCGACCGCATCGCTTTTTTCCGTGTGTGTTCCGGCCGCTATGCGCCGGCCATGAAGGTGCAGCACCAGCGGATCGGGCGCGAGATGAAGCTCGGCAATGTGATGACCTTCATGGCCAACGAGCGCGTCGCCAGCCAGGATGCCGTTGCCGGCGACATCATCGGCATCCACAACCACGGGCAGCTGCAGATCGGCGACACGCTCACCGAAGGCGAAGCGCTCGGTTTCAAGGGCATTCCCTACTTCGCACCGGAAATGTTTCGCGTCGCGCGTCCGCGCGATCCGTTCAAGGCCAAGCAACTGCAAAAGGGTCTGCAGCAACTGGGCGAAGAAGGCGCCATCCAGGTGTTCGAAGCCGTTTCCAGCAAGACGCTCTTGCTCGGCGCCGTGGGCCAGCTTCAGTTCGAAGTGGTGGCGGCGCGCCTGGCCAGCGAATACAAGGTGGATGCGATCTACGACGACGCCGGCATCGCGACCGCGCGCTGGCTCACTTATCCGGACGAAACGACGCGGCGCGATTTCGAGCGCGACCGTGCCGCATCGCTGGCCACTGACGTCGACGACAATCCGGTGTACCTCGCCACCAACCGCTTCAACCTGCAGGCGGCGATGGAGCGCTGGCCGAAGGTCGGCTTCCACACCACGCGCGAACACGGGCAACGACTCGCGCACGCATAATCACAGGGCTAGAATCCGGCCATGCACTCGCGCAGCGCAGATCTGGCCGCCCGCTTCGACCTGGCAACACTCCCGCCGGAATACTTCGCCGATCCCTATCCGTTCTATCGCGCGCTGCGCGAGCACGCGCCGGTCAAGCAAATGCCGGACGGCTCGTGGTTCCTGACCCGCTACGCCGACATCCTGCCGGTCTACCGCGATCCGAAGGTCTTCAGCTCGGACAAGAAAAAGGAATTCGGCCCCAAGTACGGCCCCTCGCCGCTGCTGGAGCATCACACGACCAGCCTTGTGTTCAACGACCCGCCGCTGCATACGCGCGTGCGGCGCCTGATCCTGGGCGCACTGTCGCAACGGCACATCGCGGCGATGGAACCGGGATTGGAGAAACTCGTCGACGGCCTCCTCGATGCGATGGCGGCCAAGGGCAGCGTCGACCTCATCGAGGACTTCGCCGCATCGATTCCCATCGAGATCATCGGCAACCTGCTCGGCGTGCCTCATGCCGAACGCGCGCCCTTGCGCGGCTGGTCGCTGGCGATACTCGGTGCGCTCGAACCCGTGCTCACGCCAGAGCGCGCGACATCCGGCAACGCGGCCGTGCGCGAGATGCTCGCCTATCTGGGCACGCTCGTGGCCGAACGCCGGGCGCGTCCGCGCGATCCCGAGGTCGACGTCCTCACGCGGCTCATCCAGGGCGAAACCGATGGAGAGCGGCTTACGGAGACCGAGCTCCTCCACCAGTGCATCTTTCTGCTCAATGCGGGACACGAGACGACGACCAACCTGATCGGCAATGCGCTGCACGCGCTGACCGAATGGCCGTCCGAGAAAGCGCGGCTGATCGCCGGACTGGCCGATCCGGAACTCGTCAAATCCGCAGTCGAGGAGTTCCTCCGCTTCGAGAGTTCAAACCAGCTGGGCAACCGGATCTCGACGCAGGAGACGACCGTGGGCGGCGTCGCGCTGCCAGTCGAGTCGCGCATCACGCTGTGCATCGGCGCGGCAAATCGCGACCCGGCGCAGTTCCCGGAACCGGACCGGCTCGACCTCACGCGCGAGCCCAACAAGCACATCGCGTTCGCGTTCGGCATCCACACCTGTGCCGGCATGAATCTGGCCCGGCTCGAAGCCCGCGTGGCGCTGGGCAAGTTCCTGGCACGCTTCCCGGGCTACGCGCTCGCCGGGGAGCCTACGCGCGGCGGACGCGCGCGCTTTCGCGGCTTCCTGCACCTGCCCTGCACCGTCGCAGGGTGACGTCGCGTGCCTACTTCGTCCTGCCTTGCCGTCGCGCCAGGTCGATGTCGAGGTATTTCCAGTACGGATTGAAAACCGGCGGACTGAATCCCTGGACCCAGGGCTGGACGTAGTTCGTCTCGGTGCGGAAAACCGCGGGCAACATCGGCATGTAGGCCTGCGCCAGGTCGGTCATCTTGCGCGCGGCCGCGATTTGCGCGGGTGACTCCGCGGCACGCAAGAACTGCGCGAACGCGGCGTCGTATTCCGGCAGCTTGAACCGGCTGATATTGACGGCGGGCGCGGCCTCGCCCCAGAGCGGGATCAGCACGACGTAACCCGAGGGCGCGCCGCCCTGGCCCACGAAGGCCAGTTGGTACTTGCCCGCGATCATTTCCTTGACAGCATCCTGGAACGGCGTGACGCGAAACTCCATGCGCACGCCGATGGCGTCCATGTCGCGCTTGATCAGCGTCTGCATCTCGCGCGTTATCGCGCCTGAGCGCAGCGTGAACGTAATCGTCAGCGGCTTGCCGTCGGGGCCTTTGCGGAAGCCCTCGGCGTCGCGCTTGTCGAAGCCGAAACGGTCGAGCAGGCGCTTGGCAGCCTCCTTGTTGTAGGGTGGCTTGGGCGGGCGCGTCGGATCGTGACCGGTCATTCCCGGCGCCACGATCTGGTTCGCGGCGATGCCCTGGCCTGCGTAGACGACCTTCACCATGGATTCGGTGTCGATCCCCTGGGCAATGGCGCGGCGCAACGCGATACGGTCCCTGGACATTCCACCGATCACCGCATCCTCCATGTTGAAATACACGGAGAACAGCACCGGCTCGACGAAGTTGTGGCGGACCACGCCCCTGGCCGCGTACTCCGGCTTGAGCTTGCCATCGACCAGCAGGCGAGCCGCCGCCTCACCGCGGACGACGACGTAATCCAAGCCGCCGCGCTCGAACTCGAGCAAGCGCGTGACGTCCTCGTCAATGAGCGCAATTTCGATCACGCCGATCTGCGGCAGTGACTTGCCTTTCATGCTGCGCACCAGCGCAAGCTTCGCGGGGTCGGTGCTTTCGGGAAAATGGATGACGCGATAATCCGGATTGGCCTCCAGCACGATGCGCGACCCCTGCCTCCACTCGCGCAGGCGATAGGGACCGGTCCCGACCGGACGCGCGCGGATGTCTCCTCCGGCGGCCTCGACCACCTCGCGCGCGACCGCGCCCCGGACGAGATTGTCATGGACTACCGGATAATTGGGCTCGGTCAGGCGCAGTTGCAGTGTGTAGCGGTCAAGCGACCGCAGCCCTTCGATGGGCCTGTCGTAGTCGAACTTGGCGCCAGGTCGCCGCGCCGCCTCGACAACGTCGCGCGCGCCCACGACGATGTCGCTGAACACCGCGGATCCGCCGCGACGCAAGTTGGGGTCTATCCACCGCTTGAGCGAATACACATAGTCGGCGGCGACGAGTTCGCGCGGCTTGCCGTGGAAAGCCGGATCGTCGGTGAAATGGATTCCGGGCACGATGTGGATCGTCCAGGTCCTGCCGTCGTCGGTCACCACGGGCATTCCTTGCGCCGTGACCGGCGAAAGTCGCGGCGTGGAGCTCAGGTAGTCATATTCGTACAGACCCTCGAAGATGGCGGTGAACACTTCGAAGGACGGGTTGTCTTGGAACTGCTGCGGATCGAAGGTCCCGATGTCGACCATCGCCAGGTGCAGGACCTTTTCTGGGTTGGCGGCGTGCGCGGCGTTTCCGGCCCAAAGAAGCGCGACGACAAGCAGCCGGATACCGAGGAGAACTTTCACGACGAGGATTATGCATGACGGCGCCGGTGTCGCGCCCACCGCAATCGACGGCAATCCGCGATCGGTTCCGCTATCATTGTGCCCTTGAGCCGGCGGCTGACCGGCTGACGCCTGCCTGAACAATTTTCCGGAGGAATCATGAAACAGGTATTCATCGGCAGCACGCTGTTGTGCGCGCTGCTCGCACTTGCTGGCGGGGCCACGGCCCAGGTCAAGGTCGGCGTCATCGTGTCCGCCACTGGACCCGCCGCTTCGCTGGGCATCCCCGAAAAGAATACGGTCGGACTGTGCACCAAGACCATGGGCGGCAAGACGGTCGAATTCGTGCTGCTGGACGAAGCGTCGGACACCACGACCGCCGTGCAGAACGCCAAGAAGGTGATCGGCGAGGACAAGGTCGACGCAATCATCGGCACCACCACGACGCCGACCACGCTGGCGATTCTGGATGTCATCGCGGACGGCGAGACGCCGACGATCTCGCTCGCATCCTCCATCCGCATCATCGAGCCCATGGATGCCAAGCGCGCGTGGATGTTCAAGACACCACAGACTGACGTGATGATGGCCGGCGCCATTCTCGAGCACATGGCGAAAAACGGCGTGAAGACCATCGGCTATGTCGGCTTCAACGATGCGCTGGGCGAGGCATTCTTCGCCGAGATCGACAAGGCCGCCAAGGCGCGCAACATCGCGCTGGTGGCCAACGAGCGCTTCGCGCCCAAGGACACGAGCGTGGTTGGCCAGTCGCTGAAGCTTCTGGCCGCCAAACCCGACGCCGTGGTGATCGGCGCGTCCGGCACGCCTGCCGCATTGCCGGCGCGCACGTTGGCCGAGCAAGGCTACAAGGGCAAGGTCTACTTCAATCACGGCGTCGCCAACAACGACTTCCTGCGCGTCGGCGGCAAGGACATCGAAGGCGGCTTTGTGCCGACCAGCCCGGTGATCGTGGCGGCGCAACTGCCCGACAGCAATTCGGCGAAGAAGCAGGCACTCGATTACATCAAGGTCTACGAAGCGGCCTTCGGACCCGGCAGCGTCTCCGCTTTCGGCTCCTACACGTGGGATGCTTGCCTCGAACTCGCCAATGCCATTCCGCAGGCACTCAAGGTTGCGCAGCCCGGCACCAGGGAATTCCGCCGCGCGTTGCGCGACGCGCTCGAAGCGACCAAGGAGCTGCCAGTCACCAATGGCGTGGTCAACATGAGCAAGACCGACCATCTGGGCCTCGACGCGCGGGCACGCGTGATGGTGCAGATCAAGGACGGCAAGTGGGTTCTACAGAATTGAGGCGGAACTAAGGCGGGCCTGACAGGACGCAGACGATGGCGAATTCACATCACCTGATCGGCAGCGGGCCGCACAAGGTCATCGTGCTGCATGGCTGGTTCGCCGATCGCACCGGCTTTGCGCCAATGGAGAAGGTGCTCACCGGCAGCGAGTTCACCTATGCGTTCATGGACTACCGGGGGTACGGCGGCATGCAGGAAGCCGCCGGCCGTTTCACGATGGATGAAATCGCAGGTGACACGATTGCGCTGGCCGACACGCTGGGCTGGGAGAAATTCAGCCTGATGGGCCATTCGATGGGCGGCAAGGCCATCCAGCGCGTGCTGACCCGCGCACCGTCGCGCGTGCGCAAGTTGGTGGCGGTGACGCCGGTGCCGGCCGCCGAAGTTCCATTCGACGAAGCGGGATGGGCGCTGTTTTCCGGCGCGGCGGAGAACGCCGGCAACCGCTACGGCATCATCGACTTCACCACGGGCAATCGCCTGTCCAAGACCTGGGTCGACCAGATGGTGGCCCATTCGCTCGACTGTTCCACGCGCACGGCGTTTGCCGCGTACCTGCTCGCGTGGGCGAAGACCGATTTCAGCGCAGAAGTGGACGGCCTGCCGACGCCGGTCCACGTCATCGTCGGCGAGCACGATGGCGCGATCAATGCGGAGGTCATGCGCGCCACCTATCTCGCATGGTATCCGAACGCGACAATGGAAGTGATGGCCAACGCCGGTCACTACCCGATGCACGAAACGCCGGTGGCGCTGGCAACGACCATCGAGAAATTCCTGCGCGCCTAGAAATCGTCGCCACAGGGAAAGGCCCGCGGAAACTCGCGGGCCCTTATTTTTCCGCGTTCACCCTTGCGGCGTGGCGCCTACCGGAGGTGGTGTATTCGGCGGCGGGTAGTTCGCCGGCGGATATGCACTCGGCGGGGCGCCCGGATTCCCGTAGTTCGGCGGCGGATAGTTGGGCGGCGGGTAGCTCGGTGGCGGATAGCTGTATACCGGCTGCCGGCGCGAAATCACCTGCCCGGGAACCTGATTGCCGCGAGCGTACATGCACTGCATGTAGAAAGCGTTGTATTGCTGCTGCATCTGGTAGCTCGACATGTAGGCGACGTTGCTGCCAGCGGCGCTGCCATAAAGCAATCCAGTACCGGCACCGATCGCCGCGCCCGCACCCGCCTGCCCGGTAACCGATCCGATGATCGCGCCCGCGGCGGCCCCGAGCGCGGTGCCGACGGCCGCATTGGCCGCGGCGTTGTTGGCGGCGGCCTCGCCGGCAGGCGCCAGCAGCCCATAGGCGTGCTGCTGGCACGCCATGCTGTCGCCCTGGAACTGGTCCAGCGTCTTTTGCTGGCCAGGCAGAACCATGACCGTCGGCGAGGTTGGGACTGTCACACAGCCGCCCAGCACCACGGCCGCTGGCAATGCCAGCAACAGGAGTCGCTTGTTCATTTCGTCTTCCGGATCGCGCGTGGCGGCAATCGCTATTGAACCGGCCGCGGGGCGACATTCGCGTTCGGGTTGTTGTTGGGCACCACCTGCATCCACGCGCGGTTGCAGGAGTTCACATAGGGAAAGTAACCCGCCGGATCGGTGCAGTAGTACCAGAAGCTGCTGGGCGCAGGCTGCGCCGGGGCGACGCCCTGCGGAACCCACACGCCGGCATCGCTCGCGAAGTCCTGCGACGAAACAAACGTCACAGGATTGGACGTGACGAACGTCGAGCTGGGCCAACCCCAGAACCCTGGCCAGCCGACGGAAATGCCGACGCCCGGCCACCACCAGCCCGCGCCGCACCAGCCGCCGCAGCCCCAACCGGCACCGCTCCAACCCCAGCCGCCACGCCAGCCGGAGTTCCAGCCACCATGCCAGCCATTGTTCCAGCCGCCGTTCCATGAGCCACCACCATGCCAGCCACCGCCATGCCAGCCGCCGCCGTTCCAGTTACCCGACCCGCCGCTCCAGCCGCCGCCGGAACCGCCGTGCCATCCGCCACCCGAGCCGCCGCTCCAGCCACCGCCACCCGAGCCGCCGCTCCAACCGCCGCCGCCATGACCACCGCCACCGCCACCCGAGCCGCCGCTCCAACCGCCGCCGCCATGACCACCGCCACCCCCGCCGCCCCGCTGGGCAAGCGCAGCACCGCTGACACTGGCGGCGATCGCCAGCGCGAAAAGTGTAAATAAAAGTTTCTTCATGGAAAGCTCCTGCGGACTATATCGATTCGACCCAGGTTGGCACCCCAAGTTCAAGCCGGCAGCAACTCGCCAACACCATGAAATTTCATCACTTTGGTCTTGGCCGGCCGCATACCGCTGCAACCTACTAACGGCCGAGCGACCATTCCGGACGACAGACGCCCGAGCGCCAACCATGCTGTCATTTTGCCTCTTCCAACATGAACGTGCGCTGAAATTGGCGCACCGACCGGCGACGCTGGTTTGGCCGCACCCGCCGCGAAGCGCGTACGCGGCCACGACGGGGGGTCTGCCGCGATCTATCCCAACCGGACCCTGTGTTGTAATACGACGGCGTGCGACGACAGCCACCGGACTTTGCGAAATGGCCCCGAGGCGGTACCGCATTGTCCTTGCCGCAGCCGCCCCAAACTTGTTCCCATGCCTCCCGTCACCACCGCCCTGATCGTCGCCAACGTGGCGATGTTCCTGCTGTACACGAGCACGGGCGACCTGCTGCTTCCGCTCGCGCTGTGGCCGCTCGGCGCGTCGCCTTTCACCAACGTCGGCTTCGCGCCCTGGCAGCCGCTAACCTACGCATTCCTGCACGGCAGTTTCACGCATCTGCTGTTCAACATGTTCGGACTCTACATGTTCGGTGGTGCAGTCGAGCAGGTCTTCGGGTCTCGCCGCTACCTTGCCTACTACGCGGTCTGCGTGATTTCGGCCGCGGTGGCGCAACTCCTGGTCGCATGGCTTGCAGGCGGTTTCTATCCAACGGTCGGCGCGTCAGGCGGGGTGTTCGGACTCCTGCTCGCCTATGGCCTCTACTTTCCCAACAACCGCGTGATGCTGCTATTCCCGCCCATTCCGATGCCCGCCCGCGTGTTCGTCGTCGTCTACGCGGTGGTCGAACTAGTCATGGGCGTGACTGGCGCGCAATCGGGCGTCGCGCATTTCGCCCACCTGGGCGGAATGGTCGGCGGCTTCCTCATGCTGCGGTATTGGCGCGGCGCTGGCTCCACATGGCGCCGCCGGTTCTGACCTCCTTTCGTGGAGAAACGCCGTGAAGACGCGCATGCCCACGCTGTTCCTTTCGCATGGATCGCCGATGTTCGCGGTGGATCCCGGCGTGGCCGGGCCGGCGTGGGCGCAGCTCGGCAAACGGTTGCCGCGGCCGCGCGCGGTGTTGATGGTGTCCGCGCATTGGGAAACATCCGTGCCGCTGCTGTCGGGCAGCGCGAAGCCGGAGACGATCCACGACTTCGGCGGCTTTCCGCCCGAACTCTATTCCGTGACCTACCCCGCGCCGGGCGCACCGGAACTCGCGGCCGAGTGCGTGGCGCTGCTCCGGGCCGCGAAGATTGTCGCGGACGTGGACGACTCCCGCGGACTCGATCATGGCGCGTGGGTGCCGATGCGCTGGATGTATCCGGATGCGGATGTTCCGGTGGCGCAGCTGTCGGTGCAGCCGCAACTGGGAACTCCGCACCACACGGCGTTGGGGCGCGCGCTCGCGCCGTTGACGGAATCGGGCGTGCTGATCGTCGGCTCCGGCCACACCACCCACAACCTGCGCGACTGGATGGCCAATGCGCGGCGGCCAGTGCCGATTCCCTACGTGCGCGCTTTTGCCGACTGGCTCGCCGCCACGCTGGCGGCGCACGACACCCAGGCGCTCGAGGCGTATCGCGAGCGCGCGCCGGAAGCCGTCCGCGCGCATCCGAGCGAAGAGCACTTCCTTCCGCTGTTCGTCGCTTATGGCGCTGCGGGGGACAACGCCACGCCGGAACGATTCCTCGCCGACTCCAGGACCGAAGCGATTGCCATGGATTCGTACGCGTTCTCTCCGGCAGAATCACTGGCGCGTGTCTAGCGCGCCCGGCTTATCGCCGTCCCGTGGAATGGCTTAAAATTACCGCTTTCCAGGGAACCCGCAAGGACCGCCATGCCCGCCGACCCACGCCCCCCCGACGCGACGATGGACGCCGCGGCGCTCTATCGCGAAGAGATCATCACCGACCGCAAGATCGGCACGATCCGCCTCATGGTGCCGGTGAAGGTCGACGGCTCTCCCGACCCTGCCCGCGCGACCGTCTACACGGGTGACGCGCAAATCATGACCAACATGGGCGCGTTGCCGGTCAGTTTCGACATCGAGGCCAAGAATCTGGCGGAAGCAGTCGCCAATTACGGCGAGGCGGCCAAGGTGGGCATCGAACGCACGATGCGCGAGCTGCAGGAATTGCGCCGCCAACAGTCTTCGGGCCTGATCGTGCCGCCAGCGGGCGCTGCAAGCGCGCTCACGGGCGGCGGCTTTCCGGGCGGCGGCAAGATCCAAATGCCGTAGAGTAGTCGCGCGCGGGGAGCAGGGAAGAACGTCCGTCGGCGCAGTCCGGCCTTGTCATGGTTCTCCACCCGGCGTGCCATTCAGCCAAATTGCTGATGGCAGGCTCGCGTGGTCGTTGCGATCATCCGTGACACCCGGATCACGGAGGATGCTGTGGCCCACCTACTCGACCCCTCGCGGATTGGCGACGAGGCGCAATATTGCGCCGCGCTCGACGAACTCGAAGACCTGATGCTGGCCGACCCCGGCACGCCCGGCGGCCAACGCTTCGACGAACTCGTCCGGCTGATCGAGCAATACGAGGCACGTCGCGACGGCTATGACCTCGAGCGCGTACAGCGTGCATTAACGGGAAAGGAACCTGAGTAAACCTGAGCCCGAGGAAAAAGCCGAAAGCCGAGGGCGGCTGATTGCAATTATGCGTTGGCGGGCGCCCTGCGGTACGTGCGGTATCCGTTCGCGCGCAGATTTGCATGCGGGACAATCGCCGCAGCCGTAGCCCCAGGTATGCCGGTGCGTGCGATCGCCGATGTAGCATGTGTGCGTGTACTCGACGATCAGCTCGACGAAGCCCGGTCCAACCAGCGATGCGGCGAGCTTCCACGTTGCAGCCTTGTCGATCCACATCAGCGGCGTTTCGATCACGAAGCGCTTGTCCATGCCGAGGTTGAGCGCCACCTGCAGCGATTTCAGCGTGTCGTCACGGCAATCCGGATAGCCCGAGTAGTCCGTCTCGCACATGCCGCCCACTAGCACGCGCAGTCCGCGCCGGTAAGCCACCACTGCCGCCACTGTGAAGAACATGAGATTGCGTCCTGGCACGAAGGTGCTCGGCAGGCCGTTTTCATTCATCACGATCTCGGTCTCGCGCGTGAGCGCGGTGTCGCTCAGCGTGTTGATCAAGCCCAGGTCCACGACCCGATCTTCGCCCAGGCGCCGCGACCACTGCGGATAGCGCTCGCGCAGCGCCTTCAGGAATGGCGCGCGGCATGCCAGTTCGACGGCGTGCCGCTGGCCGTAGTCGAAGCCGATCGTCTCGACGTGCTCGTAGCGATCGAGCGCCCAGGCCAGGCAGGTGGCGGAATCCTGACCGCCGGAGAACAGGACGAGCGCGGCGTCGCCGGCAGGCGCATTGTTCGCCATCGCGGCGGTGAGTCGTTCGGGTTTGGTTCTGACCATGCTTTGGTGCTTCGGATGAGGACGAAAGGTTCAGAGCAGCGAATCGGTCAGACGCGCGAGGTTTTCCAGCGCGCGCCGCCCGAACGGCAGGCGCCGCCGCTCATCGGCCGTGACGACGCGCGCATGCTGGAGATCGCGATCCTGCACCCTCTTCAGATCGGCCACCACGGTGTGATCGTAGATCAGGACGCTCACTTCCGCATTCAAAGCGAACGAGCGAATGTCGAGATTCGACGACCCGATGAGCGCTACCTCATCGTCCACGCTCAGGTGCTTGGCATGCAGGAAACTGCCGGAATGCCGGTGGATACGCACGCCAGCCTTGAGCATCACATCGTAATAGGACTGCTGCGCGAGCTGCACCAGTGGCTTGTTGGATTCCTGGTCCACGATAAGGTCGACGGCCACTCCACGCCGCGCGGTGCTGCACATCGCGGACAGGAACGCCTCGCTCGGAATGACATAGGGAGCAGTCAACACCACCCGGTCGCGGGCGCCGTACATCAGCGCGATCATCACCGCCTCGGCTGTGCCTTCGTTATACCCGGGGCCACTGGCAACGACTTGCGCCAGTCCACCGCCATGTTCGTCACGCTCAACCGGCGATAAGTCGTCGGACTCCGGCGGCAGGTTGCCGGTTTCGAGATAGCGGTCGCCGAGCAGCACCGCGTGCAGGTGGCGCACGATCGGTCCGGTCGTGCGCACCAGCATTTCCTCGTTGGTCATGCCGCGATTGGCGTGCGCGCTCACGATGTTCTGGGAGCCGAAGAATCCGATGCTGCCGTCGACGACCACGATCTTGCGGTGATTGCGCAGGTCGAGGCGCGCGGCATTGGGGCCCCACAGGCGCAACGGCATCACGGAAATGACCTCCGCACCCGCGGCGCGCAGACCGGGCGCCAGACCTTTCAAACCACTGCGGGAGCCGATGGCGTCCATCAGGACGCGCACGACCACGCCACGCTGGCACGCGCGTACCAGCGCCGCCGCCACCCGTGCGCCCGTGTCATCGTCGGCGAAGATATAGAACAGCATGTGCACGTAACGCTGCGCGCCATCCACCTCCGCAACGATGCGCTCGATGGCGACGTCGTAGACCGGCAGCAATTCGAATCGGTTGCCGCCGACGACGGGGAATTCGGAGAGTTGTTCGGCCAGGCGCAGCGCCGGCAGCAACTCCGGGCGCTCCTCCAGCATGACGGCAGGTGCGGCGGCCGCCAGGCCCGACAGTGCGCGCGGCTCTATGCGCCGGATCGTCTCATAGATCTGCTTCTGCACCAGGAATCGCCTGCGCGGCAGGTAGGCGCGACCGATCAGCGTATAAAAGACAAGTCCGGGCCACGGCAGGAAGAAAATGAGCAATAGCCACGCCCGTGCCGCGCTCGGGGGGCGGCGCTGTGGCACGACAAGCAACGCCAGCACGCGGATCACCCACTCGCTGGCGACGTAGAGCGAGCCCCAGTTGAAATCGTGAAAAATCAGTGCAGCCGTTCGCGTGACTTGCGCGCGGTTTCCGTCAACGTGCGGCGCGCGCTGCCGCCCCGCGTGGTCGTGGCCTTGCGGCGGTCCTGCCAGAAGCGAAAAATCAGCACCGACGCGACGGCGAGTTCCTCGACCAGGCTCGCGCGCTTTTCGCGGTCGTCGATCCATTCGGCGAACTCCGGATCCTGCTCGCCGAACGCCAGCGCTTCGATCGGAAAAATCCAGTCGCGCGCATCCTCGGCATCGTACAGCGGCTGCCATTCGTCGTCGCGCAACTTCACGCCCGCCATGAACCCTTCGCACCACGCCGTGCCTTCGGGCGGCTGGCGCTCGGCGGCCTTTTGACTGGCCTTCTTCTCTTCGGGCAAGTACAGGAGCGGACGAAAGCGCGTGGGCGACTCGGCCAGCGTGCGCTGGATGCCGACCATATGACGCAGGATCAGCGTCATGATCTGCTGCGCCTGCTCGCTGTTGCCGTATGCGGGTGTCGCGCTGCGGCCGCCGTCGCTCCATACCTGCGGCAACCATTCCGAGGGCTGGATCGATTCCGGCCCGCTCACGATGGCCGCGAGAAAGCCGTCGAGCATCTCCAGATCCATGCAATCTTCGGGCACCGCGTCGGACGCGAGAAAACTCTCGAGTTCGTCGAGTTCGGCATCGCTCAGCGGTTCATCGAGAGTGCGGGTTTCGGCGGCCATGGCATTCCTTGCGTTACATGCAGGTGTGAGCGATAAGCGCAGAGCGGCATATGATCGCCTTTATCGGTACGGGAAGCAAACCGGGACAAACGCGGTCATCCCCGCGCCGGTCAGCGCAATGCGTGGGCGAGATTGAGCGCCAAAGCGAACAGCAGCACCGCACCAGCCTGATGCAGCGCGGCCAGCGGCACCGGCACCACGTGAACCAGCGTCAGGACGCCCAAGCCCACCTGCACCGCCAGCATCGCCAGCAGAAGATACGCGCCAACGCGTGCGCGGCGCGAGGCCGTCATCGTGCGGGCTACCCTCCACGCCAGGACAGGCACGACGATAGCCAATGCCCAAGCCAGAAGTCGGTGGTCGAACTGCACGGTCGCCATGTTGTAGAAGAAATTTTTCCACCAGGGCTCGAGCATCAGGATTTCCGGCGGCACGATTGCGCCGCTCATCAGCGGGAACGTGTTGTAGGCGTAGCCCGCGTGAATTCCAGCAACCATCCCGCCCGCGAGAGCCTGCAGGAAGACGAGCCCCGCGACGACCGCCGCCCAACGACGCAGCGAAGACGCAAGGCGGCCGCCCGCGGCGATGGCATTCGCAGGTCGGGGAAAGCGCAGCGACAGAGCGCACCACAGCATCGCCGCGAAGATCAGGAAAGCAAGGCCCAGGTGCGCGGTGAGGCGAAACTGCGACACGCGCGGATCGTCGACCAGTCCGCTGCGCACCATGTACCAGCCCAGCGCACCTTGCGCAGCGCCGAGCGCGAAAATGCCCACAAAGCGGATGCGATATCCCGCGGGAATCATTCGCCGCGCGAGAAACCACAGGAAAGGCACCAGGAATGCGACGCCAATCAGACGCCCCAGCAGCCGATGCACATATTCCCACCAGAAAATGCGCTGGAACTCGGCGAGCGCCATGCCCGCGTTTACCTGTCGGTATTCGGGCGTCAGCTGGTATTTCGCAAACGCTTCATTCCAATCCGAGGCCGACA
Source organism: uncultured beta proteobacterium (assembly GCA_963819965.1). Classification (GTDB taxonomy): domain Bacteria; phylum Pseudomonadota; class Gammaproteobacteria; order Burkholderiales; family Casimicrobiaceae; genus VBCG01. Next base: position 2,144,435 of record CAWFYA010000004.1, on the reverse strand, counting down.
AGGGCGGCAGCGTGCCGACGATCGGTTGCCATTCCGTGATCGAGAGCCCCGAATGGGTAAGGCGCGTGACCCCACCGACGACGACCATCGCGAACACGAGCGCGCAGCACAGGAAAAGCCACGCGGCCACCAGCCGATCCGAGCGCGACGGGCTGTCACCGCGCACGAACGGGGACAACGAAATCCGGTTTTCCGCGAGTGTTGCCATCAGCGCAATTATCTCATGGCGACCGGCGGTCACAATTTGCAACAACCTGTTCTCCGGCGTGCACCGATATCCGCACGCAACTTCGCGCGCAAGCGTGAGTCAAAGTTTGTGACGCGGATGAGAAACCATCGCGTCAGGTTGATTTTCGACCCGTAAGCAATTCGTAAGGAGACGCTCATGAACCGCTCACTTGCAATCCTGATCGCCGGAGGCGCGCTGGCGGCAGCCTGCCAGGCCAACGCCAGTTTGTACAATTCGACCGATGCAAAGCAAAAGCAGCAGCTCGTACAGTCGACGACGACTTCCGAGGTCGACACGTCCGGCGCACGGGCCATCGCGTTGCTGGACGCGCGGAATGTCGCAGTATCCAGCCAGTATTCCGCGCCGAATTTCGACACTCACCGTGCCGATGTCAAAGCAGCTGCGGTTTATCCGCAATCTGGCCAGGCGACGGCCGCGCAGGAGGCTAAAAATGTCGCGCTGTCACGCCAGCTACCGCGACAGACCATGAACCTCGGAACACCCGCTGCCGAGCGCTGGATGCAAGAAAAGTCCACGCCGTGATCGATGAAATCATGCGCGGAAAGTCGTGCCGACCAACACAGTTTTGCCACGCCTTCGTGCGACGGCTCGCTCACATCGTGTAATAGACCCCCACCGTCACCGTATAGCGCGGCTCGATCTGCAAGCCGTTGACGCGCTGATAGACCGGTACCTGGCCGTAGACGTAGGCATGCAGCTGATTGGTCACGGTGAAATTGACGCCGGGACTTATGTAGACCAGCGTCGATCCGCTGTTGGCAATGTCCGCGTTCTCCCCGGATTCCCTACCTTCCCACCGGGCGTTGACCTGGATCGACGGGATGACCTTGTCGATACCCACGTAGCGAAATCCGCCGTTGGCGTTGAATCCCGTTCCCGGGCGAAAGCCGTCGCGGGAATTCATCGGCTGCTGCAGCAGGCCCTGCGCAAACCAGTCCCAGTCCTGCGCCACCGTGCCGAATGTGAATGCGCCCAACAGAATGTCCGTGGTGCCCGTCCCCGGTTGCAGACCGCGGTCGAGCAGTTCGCCTTCCTGCGGCCCGGAAATGAAGTCGTTGTCGATGCTGCCGGTGGGCAACTTGAAGCCGAGCTGCACACCGACATTGCGATTCGCGGCGAGTCCCAGGTAGCGGCCGACGACGCGCACATCGCCGATGCTTTGGGTGTGCGACGTCGAGACCTCGGTGTCGCCTTCCGCAATCGTCGTATGATAGCGGTTGAAGTAGGGCAACTGCACGTTGACGCCCCAATCCTGGGTCGGGCTGTAGTCGAACCCAAGGGTGTAATTGCGGTTGTAGGTCGATTGCTGGATTTCCTGGTCGTTGGGAATTTCAAGGCTGCTCCGGTCGACCTTCTTCGTTCCCGAACGCAATTGATCCTGGTTGAAATAGTCGAAGCGAAAGTCGAAGCGGAAACCCTCGCCCGATGGCGCGAGACCCTGGCTTGACCAGTCGGAACTCAGCGTGCAGCCACAGGTTGAGCAGGCGAGCGCGCTGAACGGGGCACCAGTCATCGCGACAAGCGACACGGCAATGGCAAGCTTTCTCGCTTTCATCCGAATTTCCTCTGGCGTGATCACAGATCAGTGCGCCGGCATACCAGCGCCCATTGCTTCCACGGCCAACCTGATCTCGATCGACCCGGCCTTCTGAAAGTTGAGCGTCAGCGGCACGACGTCACCCGCCTTGAGCGGCTGTTTCAGCGATTCCAGCATCACGTGATATCCACCGGGCCGCAGTTGCACCTTGGCGCCAGGCGGCAGGTCGATGCCTTCTACGGCGCGCATCTTCATCATCCCGCCCTCGACGAGCCATTTCGTGGATCTCGACCCGTCCCGCGACGGGCGATGCCGCGCTCACCAGGCGATCCGCCGTGTTGCCGCGATTCTCGATGGTCATGAAGGCGCCCCCGACTTGCGCGCCCGGAGGCGTCGCGCGCGTGAAGGCCTGGTCGATGTGCAATGCCTTCAACTCGTAATCGGCGGCGATCGCGCCGCCTGCAAGGAGCGCGGCTATGGGGGCGAAGAACAATGCGAGCTTGAACCGTGTCATGGCGACAACCCTTTCAAGTGGAGAGATTTGCGCGGACGGGACCCGTCACGCGCGCGAACGTAAACGCCGCGCACCAATTGCGCGGCGGCTCCGCAGAAGATCAGGACAGGACGGGAGGTCCGCGCGGCTGTGCCGCGGCAATCGGAGCGACGGGCGCGGCGATCGTGTCATGCGCCCGTTCGGTGACGAAGGTCGATGCGGTGAGCGCAAGCCCGACGGGACGTGATGGTGGTGCCGCGGCGTCCACCGCGCCGCCGGCACAACACGGCGCATGCGCGCAATGGTGCTCCTGCGACGCCGGCAATGGGATGCCGCCACCGGTCCTCGGTGACAATGACCGAACGACGGAACACAGGTCACCCGGCACCATCGTTGTTGCCGCCCTGGCATGGGCCAGCGCCGGAGCGATCAGATGCATCGCCGCCGCGATAAGCACAAGTGCCCGTCGGATAGGTTTGTGCATCACCGCCGCATTCTAGCAGCGCAGGTGCTGTTCTCCGGTGTCGGCGCCGTGGGTCGCCGTGTATCCCGCGGCTTTGTTGCGCAGCACCATGGGATACGCGTTGACACGGCGGGGTCAACGCGGTTCAATTGGTCCGACCACTTGACCAGGGAATCGGCCGCATCGCGGCACGAAGCCGGCGGTGACCCCGAACCAAATCCAGGAGGAAGCAATGCGAAACTCGATTCGCTACGTGCTGCGCTGCATCGCCGCATTGGCGCTGGCTGCAACGTGCAGCGCCTACGCGCAGCAACCGATCACCCTGCATGGCGCCGTGCAGTTCGCCGACGACCACCCTTTCAACAAGGCACTCCTGAAGTTCCAGGAGTTGACCGCAAAGTATTACGGCAAGCCGATCAACTTCGTGCTCCATCGCAACAGCGAGCTGGGTCTGGAGAAGGATTACTTTGCCTACATGAGCCAGGGCATTTCGGTGGACTACGGCATCGTGTCGCCTGCGCACATGTCGACGTTTGCCAAGGCGGCGCCGCTGCTCGACATGCCGTTCCTGTTCCGTGACCTGGATCACTGGAACAAGGTGCTCGACTCCGACGCCTTCCAGTCAATCGTCGACGACGTGAGCAAGAAGGCGGACGTGCTGATCATCGGTTACGCCGGCGGCGGCACCCGTAACATCATCGCCAACAAGCCCGTCCGCAACATGGCGGAACTCAAGGGGCTGTCGATGCGGGTGATGGGCGCACCGATCCAGACGCAGATGTTTAACGCCATCGGCGCCAAGCCGTCGGTGATCGCCTACAACGAGGTCTACAACGCCATCCAGACCGGCGTCATTCAGGGCGCCGAGAACGAGGCGGCGGGCCTCAATGCCATGAAGTTCTACGAAGTCGGGCCGTACATATCGCTGACCCAGCACGCCATCACCGTGCGGCCGATCTGCTTTTCCGGCAAGACGTTCCGCAAGTTGCCCAAGGACCTGCAGGCCGCGATCCTGAAGGCGGGCATCGAAGCCGGCAAGCTCGGTCGTGAACTCGAGTCGTCCGCGGACACCGCTCTGCTGCAGACGCTGGAGAAGGAAGGGAAGTTGCACCTGGTCGTGTTCACCGAGCGGCCGAAGCTGCTCGAACTTGCCGAGCCGGTCAAGCAGGCGTACGCGAAGGAGATCGACGCGACGGCAATCCTGAACAAGGTCAACAGCATCAAGTAACCAAGTCGCCGGCGCTGGGCGGAGAAGCTCTCCGCCGCGCCGGCATTATTTTGCTTGCCTGTCGCCGGACCACTCGGGAAAAGTCAATGCATAAATTGAATGCGCTGATCTACCGAGTATTGCAGTTTCTGCTGACGGCACTGCTCGCGGTGATGCTGATCCCCGTGACGCTGCAGATCTTTTCGAGATTCATCGACTTCATCCCGCGCTACATCTGGACCGAGGAGGCCGCGCGGTTCTGCCTCATCTGGCTCATCATGCTCGGCGCAACTATCGCCGTCCGTGATGGCACCCATTTCGACGTCGACGTGCTTCCGTCTCCGCAAACCACCAAAGGCAAAGCCGTGGCGCGCATCTTCGTCCACGTCGCGATGCTGCTGGTGGCGCTGATCTTCATTGGCTTCGGTTGGCGCTTCGCGTTGTTCGGATGGGAGCAGAGCTCCGAAATGACCGGCATCAACATGCTCTCCATTCATGCGGCATGGCCGATAGCCGGCGCGATCTGGTTTCTTTTCCTGCTGGAAATGATCGGTGCCGATGTCAAGCTCTACCTGGACGGACGCGATGGGACCGCTTGAAGTCGCGCTGATCCTGTTCGGCGTTTTCATCTTCCTGCTCGTGCTCAGGGTGCCGGTGGCGTTCGCGCTGGGACTGGCATGCGTTCCGGTCTTCTTCATCGACGACCGCCTGACGCCGTTCCTGCTGCTGAACGAGATGCTCAAGTCGTACAACTCGTTTCTGCTTTTGGCGATACCGTTTTTCATCCTCGCCGCCAACCTGATGAACGCCGCAGGCATCACGGAGAAGCTGATCAATTTGTCGCGCGCCATGGTGGGCCATTTTCCCGGCGGCCTGGGGCACGTCAGCGTGATGGTGTCGATGCTGTTCGCCGGCATCTCGGGTTCGTCAACGGCCGAGGCGGCGGGCGTGGGCGGCGTACTGATCCCGGCGATGAAGAGGCAGGGCTACGACACGTCGTTCACCGTCGCGCTCGTCGCGTGCGCCGCTGTGATGGGCGTCATCATTCCGCCTTCGATCCTGATGGTCGTCTGGGGCGGCGTCATTTCCGTATCCATCGGCGGCCTGTTCGTCGCGGGCGTCGTTCCCGGCGCGATGATGGGGCTCTCGCTGATGGGGGCCGTCTATATCTACGCCAAGCGGCGCAATTATCCGGTTTATCCACGGACAAAGTTGGGCGAATTTCTGCGCGTGTGCGGCGCGGCGGTGCTGCCGATCCTGACGCCCGGAATCATCGTGGGAGGTATCGTATTCGGCTTTTTCACGCCCACCGAGGCCTCGGTCATCGCGGTGCTCTATGCGATGTTTCTGGGCGTCATCATCTATCGCACGCTGGGGGTAAAGGAGCTGCGCGTCGCGCTGTACGACTCTGCGCGGTTCGCCGGCATTGCGTTGTTCTGCATCGGCACGGCGTCGGCCTTCGGTTGGATCCTGGCGTATTTCCATATTCCGCAGCTGGTTGTCGACGCGGTCGCCTCCTGGGGTGGGGGCGTCACAAGTGTCGGCTTCATCACGGCCGCGGCCTTCCTGTTCATCGGCTGCTTCATCGACGCCATTCCGGCGATCATCATCGTAGGGACGATTCTGTCGCCACTGGCGGCCAAGGTCGGCATGCACCCAATCCATTTCGCGATCATCGGCGTCATCTCGATTGCCTATGGCCTGGTGACCCCGCCGTATGGACTGTGCCTGATGATCGCGTGCTCGATAGGCGGAATCAAGATCAAGGACGCGGTAAAGGATACGGTGATCCTTTTCATTCCTATGTTTCTGGTGCTGCTGATCGTGATATTGTTTCCTGACCTTATCCTCTGGCTGCCGCGGATGCTGATGCCCGCGTTCGTCAAGTAGTCCGGCGGAAGTCAAGGCAAGGAGGCGCGCAATGTACGCTACCCGACCCCTTTCCGCAGGTTTTGGCGTCGAAGTCGACGTGGACGTGTCGGAGCAATTGTCCGCCGCCGAATTCGCGGAGGTCGAGCGCGCGTTCTACGGCGGCCAGATCCTGGCGCTGCGCGGGCAGAAGCTCACGCCAGCGCAGTTCGTTGCCTTCGCGTCGCGCTTCGGCCCGCCGCAACCGCATGTCATCGACCAGTTCCACCATCCCGAGGACCCGAACATCCTGATCCTGTCCAATGTGAAGAGGGACGGCCAGCCGACGGGATTGCAGGACGCCGGATCGTATTTCCACACCGACTATTCGTACCTGCAGGTTCCGGCGCGGGCGACCACGCTCTATTCGATTCAGGTGCCCAAAACCGGTGGCGATACGCTGTTCGCCAACCAGCAGGCGGCCTATGACGACCTGTCGGCCGCGATGAAAAAACGGATCGAGCCGCTGATCGGCATCCATCATTACGGCAACCGCCATGACACCGACGAATCGAGTCGCACGGCGGCGTCGCCACTGACGGACGACCAGAAGGCGAAGATGCCGCTCATCACCCACCGTATCGCACGGCCGCATCCTGTCACCGGCCGCAAGTCGCTTTACGCCGTGTCGGGAAGCTCGTTCGGCATCGTCGGCATGCCGGAGGACGAGGCGCGCGGGCTGCTCGACGAACTCGCTGCGCACTCGACCAGCCCGAAGTATCGCTATGCATTCAAGTATGGCGTCGGCGACGTCGTTGTCTGGGACAACGCGTCGCTGCTGCACTGCGCGACGCTCATCGACCCGAACGACGCGCGCACGTTGTGGCGAATCACCGTACTCGAACCAGCACCGGTTGGCATGGCGCCCCAGGTGCTTGCCCCGACGTTCGCCGGACAGACGATGTAGCGATATTCCCGGCTGCGAACGCGATGGTCGCGTGCCCGTTCGCGCCAGATTCACGCCGCACTACAATGGCCGTTTTGCCATGCCAACGGCCACGATGCCCGTCCCGTCAACGCCCTTTCCGCTGCGCTCCAGGCTTCCCGCCACCGGTACGTCGATATTCAGCGTGATGTCGGCACTGGCGCAGGCGCACGGCGCGGTGAATCTCGGTCAGGGCTTTCCGGATTATGCGATCGACCCGGCGCTTATCGACCTTGTCGCCACAGCGATGCGCGAGGGCCACAACCAGTACCCGCTCTCCGCGGGCGTCATGGCGTTGCGCGAAGCCATCGCCGCCAAGGTACTCCGCCTCTATGGGCGAGCCTACGATCCGGAACACGAAGTGACCGTCACGACCGGTGCGACCCAGGGGCTGTTCACGACGATCGGCGCGCTGACGCATCCCGGTGATGAAGTGATCGTGTTTGAACCCGCCTACGACAGTTATGTTCCCGCCATCCGCATGGCCGGTGCCACGCCGGTAACGGTTCCGCTCACCGTCCCCGGCTACGACATCGATTGGGTGGCCGTGCGCGCCGCCGTGACGCCGCGCACCCGCATGATCCTGGTCAACACCCCGAACAATCCGGGCACCGGCATCCTGTCCACCAGCGACCTCGAGCAACTGGCCGCCATCACGCGTGGCTCAGGCATCGTGCTTGTCAGCGACGAAGTGTATGAGCACATGGTGTACGACGGCGCGCGGCACGAAAGCCTCGCCCGCAATGACGAACTCGCGGCGCGCAGCGTGGTGATCGGCTCGTTCGGGAAGACCTTTCATGCGACGGGATGGAAGGTAGGCTATGCGCTTGCGCCACGCGACATTTCGGCCGAAATACGGCGCGTACACCAGTTCACGGTATTCACGGTCAACAGCGCCGTGCAGCATGGTCTCGCCCGCTTTCTCGACGAACCGGCGCGCTACGAAGGACTGCCCGCGTTCTTCACCGCCAAACGCGACATGCTGCGCGGTGCGCTGGCGGACACGGCTTTCGACCTGCTGCCTTGCCGTGGGAGCTATTTCCAGCTCGCCACCTACGAACGCATCAGTGACGAGCCGGCGGCTGAATTCGCGCAGCGACTGGTGCGCGAACATGGCGTCGCCACCATTCCGCTCTCGGCCTTCTACCAGGATGGCACCGACCATCGCGTGATCCGGTTCTGCTTCGCCAAGCGTGACGAAACCCTGGCGGCCGCGGCGGCCAGGCTGCGTCGCGTCACGTAGAGTCGACTATCGAGCGTAGACTGCAAGACCGAGTTGCACGTGCAGCACGTTCCGATACACTTCTTCTCCATGCGCCGTCCCGCATTTCTCGCAATCCTTTCGTTCCTGCTGCTCTTCATGCAGCAGGACGCTCAAGTGCACGCCCTATCGCATTTGGGGCCTCAGCTTGTGCGCGCGAAGGAGGCGGGACTCTCCGCGCCGCATGCGGACGAAACCTGCCTCGAGTGTGCGTTGCTTGCCGCGGGCACCTCCGCGGTTGTTGGCGACCTGCCGCTCCTTGAAATCGCATCGGCGGCGGTTCCACGCGCGTCGCACACGTTCCACTCCCGTCCTACCGACGCCCCGACCCATTTCCGGAGCCGCGCACCGCCCTCCCTCGCTTGACGTGATCTTCCGGTTTCGCCGCGGCATGCGGCGAAGCCCGGCCTCCATTCACGCAACGCGAGGAGAAATTCCGTGTCCAGATACCTGCTTGTGCGCAGCGCTTTCGCGCTTGCGCTGTTCGTCGCGGCCGACGTCCACGCCGCCAGTGATGCCGATCTCGCCGAAATTCGCGCGCAGATCCAGCAACTCAAGGAAAGCTACGAGGCGCGCATCGCAGCCCTTGAACAACGGCTGAAGGACGCCGAGGCGAAGTCCGCCGCGGTGGCGGTCACACCCTCGGCGATTCCCGCCGCAGGAGCGACTTCAGTAGAGCCGACGTCGGTGGCGGTGGCGCCGCCTGCCGCGCCTGCATCCGGAATTGCCGCCTTCAATCCCGCCATTTCTGCCGTGCTGCAGGGGACCTATGCCAACCTGTCGCAGGACCCGAACAAGTACGCGCTTGCGGGCTTCGCGCCGAGCGGCGACATCGCGCCCGCAAAGCGCAGCTTCAGCATCGCCGAGTCCGAGTTGAGCCTGTCCGCCAGCGTCGACGACAAGTTCTACGGCAACCTGGTCTTCTCCCTGTCGCCGGACGATACCGTCGAGGTCGAGGAAGCCTACGGCCTGTACACGGCCTCGCCGTATGGAATCGCGCCGAAGTTCGGCCGCTTCCTGTCGTCGATCGGCTATCTCAACGACCAGCACCAGCACGTCTGGGATTTCTACGACGCGCCGCTCGTGTACCAGGCATTCCTGGGTGGCCAGTATCAGAACAACGGGCTGCAGGTGAAATGGCTGGCGCCGACCGACGAGTTCCTGGAATTCGGCGCGGAAGTGGGCAGTGGCGAAAGCTTCCCGGGCAATTCCCGCAACAAGAACGGAAGCGGCAACGGCAATGTGTACGTGCATGCCGGGGGCGATGTGGGGGCAAGCAACAGTTGGCGCGCAGGCCTGTCGTATCTGCAAACCGCTGCCAAGGACCGTGAGTATTCGCAGCTCGACACGGCCGGCAACGACGCGCAGGTTGGATTCAATGGCTCATCCAAAATCGCGATTGCCGATTTCGTCTGGAAATGGGCGCCCAACGGCAACGCGCAGGAACGCAACTTCAAGCTGCAAGGCGAATATTTCTGGCGCCGCGAAAGTGGCGACCTGACCTACGCTTCGGATGGCGCACTCGGCTTCACGCAGACCGGCAACTACCGCTCCGACCAAAGCGGCTTTTATATTCAGGGCGTCTACCAGTTCATTCCCGGCTGGCGCGTGGGCCTGCGCTACGACTGGCTCGATCCCGGCACCGTCGACTACGGCGCGAATGGCGCCTACCTGGCAAGCAGCAACTTCAACCCGCAGCGCAGCGCCGTCATGCTGGACTGGACCGCCTCCGAATTCAGCCGCGTCCGCGCGCAATTCCAGCAGGCCAAGCTCAGGCCCGACTTCACCGACAACGAGTTTTTCGTCCAATACATTCTGACCCTCGGCGCGCACGGCGCCCACAAGTTCTGAAGGAAATATCCATGAAAACTTACTTGCGATTCGCTTGCGCGCTGGCACTTCTGGCGCTGGCTGCGCCGGCCATGGCGGTCCTCAACATCTTCGCCACGGTGCCCGAATGGGGCGCGCTGGCCGAGGAGTTGGGCGGCGACAAGGTGAAGGTCTATGTCGCCACCAACGCGCTGCAGGATCCTCATCACGTCGAGGCCAAGCCCAGCCTCATTGCCCGGGCGCGCAGCGCGGATCTGGTCGTCGCGACAGGTGCCGAGCTCGAAATCGGCTGGCTGCCGTTGGTGACGCAGCAGGCCGGCAATCCGAAAATCCAGCCCGGCAAGCCCGGCTACTTTGAAGCGGCGGCGTTCGTGACAATGCTCGACAAGCCTGTACGCCTCGATCGTGCCGATGGCGACGTCCATCCGGGCGGCAATCCGCATATCCAGACCGACCCGCGCAATATTGCCAAGGTCGCGGCGCCTTTGGCGGTCCGCCTTGCGCAACTCGACCCGGACAACGCCGCGTACTACCAGTCACGGGCGAAGGCCTTCGCCGAGCGCTGGAGCGCCGCGATTGGCAAGTGGGAAAAGGAGGCGGCCCCGCTGCGAGGTACGCCGGTCGTGGTCCAGCACGAGGCCTTCACCTACCTGTTCGACTGGTTGGGCATCAAGCAGGTTGCCGCACTTGAGCCCAAGCCCGGTGTGGAGCCTACCACCGCACATTTGTCCGAGGTCCTCGGCACGCTGAACCGCGACCACGCCAAAATGGTCATTCGCGCCGCCTACCAGGGCGATCGCGCATCGCAGTGGATCGCTGAGCGGGCCAAGGTCAACGTCGTCGTGCTGCCCTTCACGGTCGGCGGGGACGCCGAGGCGAAAGATCTCTTTAGCTTGTTCGACGATTCGGTCGCCCGCCTGCGGAAAGGCGCGCAGTGAACATGACCTCGATCGACTTTTCCATCCTGCTGCCGGCGTTTGCCGCGGGATTGCTGGTCACTGCAACTCATGTGCCGCTCGGCATGCAGGTACTCTCGCGCGGCATCGTGTTCATCGACCTCGCCATCGCCCAGATCGCCGGCTGCGGCGTGCTGCTCGCCGATCAGATAGGATTCGAAGCACAAGGCATCGCCGTCCAGGTCGCGGCGCTGATCGCCGCGCTGGGGGGCGCGCTGTTGCTCACCTGGACGGAGCGCGTATTCGCGGATGTCCAGGAAGCAGTGATCGGGGTCGTGTTCGTGCTGGCAGCCTCCGGGAGTGTTCTGCTGCTCGCCAGCAATGTGCACGGCGGCGAGCATTTGCGCGACTTGCTGGTGGGACAGATCCTGTGGGCGGAGCCTAGCCGGTTGTTCTGGGTCGGCGCCATCTATGCAGCGGTCCTGGCGCTCTGGTTCGGCGTGAGAGACCAGCTTGGGCGCACGGGCTTTTACGCGCTGTTCGCCGTGACGGTCACGCTGTCGGTGCAGTTGGTGGGACTCTATCTCGTGTTCGCTACACTGATCGTGCCGCCGCTCGCGACCCGGCGAATGACGCGGCGCCGCCTGCCCATCGCGTGGGGACTGGGGCCATCGGCTATGCGCTCGGCCTCGTCATTTCTACGACCGCGGACCTGCCCAGCGGTCGCATGATCGTGTGGGCGCTCGTCGCTGTCGCGGCGGTTGTCGATGTCCTCACTCGTCGGCGGGCGTTGCCCGCAGGTCCGCCGCGAATCGTTGACGCGGCCAAACGCCGCCCCACCTGAGCGAAGCGAACCTCAGAACCGGTACGAAAGCGAAATGCAAAAGCTGCGCATTTCCCCCGGATGGAAATGCAAGTCATTTACGCCGTCGGCTGGCTCTCCCGGCAATCGCGACGCGTAGCCGACCTGCGCATCGACGACCGTCGACGAGGCCGCACGCACGCGGTTGTCCTCGATGTACGACAGGAACATTTTGATACATTTGCCTACCTTCGCAGCAACGGCACCATTTGCCACCTCCGTCATGGTGAACCGCGGCGCCCTGCGTCACCCCGCGGCCAACGCGGCGAACAACGCCACGTCGAACGCACGCTCGACCAGCCAGACGCCGGCGATCGACGCGATGATGGCCGAGCCACCGGCCAGCACAACGCGGCGATAGGCCCATGTCGTGCGCAGCGCGAAGGCAGCCGGCAGGAACAAGGCCACGATGGCAAGCTGACCGAGCTCCACGCCGATGTTGAATCCGGCGAGCGACAGCGCGAGGCTGCCTGCAGGCAGCCCAAGGTCCGCCAACGCCCCCGCAAAACCGAAGCCGTGCAACAAGCCAAACGCGAACGCCGCCATCCAGCGCCCGCGGTTCACCACCGGAAACACATTGTTGAGCGCCGCCAGCACTACCGAAAGCGCGATTGCCGATTCGACCCAGCGTGACGGGAGCGATACGACGCCAAGCGCGGCGAGCGTGAGTGTGATCGAGTGCGCCAGCGTAAACGCGGTCACGATCTTCGCGACATCCCAGAATGCACCCCTGAAATCGTTCACCGCGCTCCATTTGCCGTCGCGCCGCACCAGCACCGCCGGCAACAACAGCGACAACAGGAACAGGATGTGGTCGAAGCCAAGCCAGATGTGCCAGAGGCCCTCGTGCACGTACGCGGCAAACTGCGCCAGCGGTCCGCCTGTGTTCCCGCCCAGTACCTGCCGCGGCCGGTCGACACTGAACACGACACTGCGCGATTCGCCGTCCTCGACGAAGTTGAGCAGGCCGCGATGCTGCGGATCGAGGTCGAACAGAAGCGAATATGCGACGGCCACGGTGGGGCCGGCGCCTGGGCAATGCGCGGAGAGGTGGAGCACCGCGTACGCACCGTCCGTATGCGAATCGATCTCCAGCCCCGTGGCGCGCAACGCGCAAATTTCGCCGCCGGATGACAATCCCAGCCGCTGCATTGCCAGCGTCGCCAATCGCCTCCCGCTTCGCCCGGACTTCGCCCCAAGTGATTTCACCATCGGCGTTGCTGTCCAGCCCCAGTGCCAGGTCGACGTCGCGCAATGCGATGTCCCATTGCCCCGTGAGGTTCGGAACCGTCGCGAACCAGCGTGAGGTATGCGTCGCTGGGTTTGTGCGCCTGTGCCGGCGCGGACAACGCGACGGCCAGCAGCGCCGCCCAGACGGTTGCGACGATCCTGTTCATCGCGCCGAGCCTCCGGCCAGCGCGATCGCCGCGACATCCTCGATGCGCGTACTCGCCAGCCAATCGCTGACGACCTTCATCGTGCTGCCATCGTTTCCAGCCCGCGCCGCCGCGGCAAGTAGGCGCAGGTCAGCGGGTTCGCGCTGCACCTGCCAATTTTCCCTGGCCAGCGCCAGCGCGGTCGGGATGTCGTCGGCGAGTTCGAGGCGATAACGCGCCTCTTCCCGCAAGTGCAGCGTATCGCCGCGGCGCCTGGCGGCCGCAAAACGATCGGCGAGTTGCCGCTTGTGCGCCGCGAATTCGGCTTGCAGCTCGGATACGTCCTTTTCCGCCAGCGCAAGCCGCAGCAACAGGGAATCGTTGCCCGTGCAGTCTGCAAGCAGCGTCGTCACCTCGCGCACCCGTCGCCGTTCAAGCAGGAAATCGGCAAATGCACCGCGGAGGTAGGCGTCGCGCGGAGCGATGGCCAGCGCGTCCCGGAAGTGAGTTTCGGCCGCGGGCGCGTCGCCGCGGCGCTGCGCGATCTCGCCCGCCAGTGTCAGCGCCCAGACGCGCGCCTCCGTCGCCTCGCCCGGCCGGTCCAACGCCTGCAGCAAGCCGCGATAGGCCGAGGCCGCGTCGCCGCTGAGGCTCGCAGCGCCCGCAAAGCACGCCGCCGTCACGAGGCCCGACGTCAACCGGAACAATTTTGCGCAGTCCCGCTTTGCTTCGGCATACCGACCCTGCACCGTGAGAATCGTGGCGCGCGTCAACAGCGCCTGACCATTCGCCGGTTGCATGGCGAGCAGCCGGTCGAGATCGGCCTGCGCACCCGCGAAATCGTGCTGACTCTGCCTGACCGTGGCGCGCAAGAGCAACGCAACCGGCGGTGGATCGGCCAAAGCCCACCATGGCGCGAGCGCCGCCTGCGCCTGGCCCAGGAATCGCGGGTCCCCGCTCGCCCGCGCCGCTTCGATCGATCGCCGCGCCACGCTCGAGGCACTGTCGAGGTCGGCGGGATGGGCGCGCAGGGCCGCGCGCATCCGCTTGAGCTCAGCCAGCGCCGGGTCCAACCGTTCAGGCAGCCGCTCGAGCACCACGCCGTCACCCGTTGGCGTGTACGGTGTGGCGCATGCCAACCCCGTACCCGCCAGCGTGGCGACGACAACAAGTACCTGAAGGCGCAAGGTCCGCCGCATCGAACTACGGAATCGCGTTGTAGTCGTTGGGAGAACCCTTCAATGGCGTGATCAGGTACGGGAATTTGGCGTTGAAGAACGCCGAGCTGATGTAGTCGCCGTCGGTGTAGTGCAGCATGCCCGCAGGGGCATCGGCCGGTTTGCAGCCGCCGATGTTGAGCGTGCACAGCACGCCCATGGCGACGCGCAATTCAATGTCGACGACGTCGTCACCCGGGCGGCGGCCATTGGGGAAGCCCGCATTGTCCCCACCGATGACACCGAACCGGCTTTGCTGGCTGGACGGCGTCGGCGGTATCGACGTGTTGAGCCGCAGCTGCTCGGAAACCACGACATTGGGCGGCTGGTTCAGTCCCGGAATGCCCGTCAGGAACGCGGCCACCAGGTCCGTACGGGGAAAGTTGGTCGGCGCCTTCACACCCGCGCCGCCAAACAGGACCTCCAACAGCATGGGTAGCGTGGGGTTGGTGACATAGTCGGCGAACTGCCCGTCATCCTTAGGCTGACTGCCATTGAACTTGTTCTTGTCCTTCAAGCCGATGACCACTTCGTTGACCAGCGGCGCGCCAAGGCGGGAAACCTGCACGTAGTTGCCGGTTTGCGTCGTCGGATCGAGTCCGCTTCCAGGCGTCGCGCTTACCGTGCGGATCGTGGGCACACTGGATGTCGTCCAGCCGCCAATGATGTCGCCCTTACCCTGCGTCAGGCAGGAGATCGGCAACTCCAGCACCAGCGCCGTCACGTTGGAATCGTGCAGCGAGTCGAACGTGGCGAACTCCGCGCCGGCCAGCAGTTCGGTCGCTGGATACTTGATGTTGACCAGATCGAAGGTCTCGCCCAGGTTCACGCGGAACGGGTCCTTGCGCTGACCGACAAACACGCGACCCTTGCCGCTGCATCCGGGCACCGCAATGTCATAGATGTGCTGGTTCGCATACGCATCGTAGTTCGCGATAGTCTTGGTGCCGATGTAGTCGACCGGCTTGTCGAACGTGAGGGCGCCGGTGTCGAGGTTGGTGACCGGACTTGGAATGGTGTTTGCCAGCGGACCGTAGTACACGCGGAGCGAATATTTTTCGTGTACGTTGAGCGCGGAGGAATTCGGCGTACTGACATCCGCCGAGCCGTTCTGCACGATGGGGATGGAGACCTTCTTGCCGCCCACGGTGAACTGGTTGTCGTCGAGCGTGGTCTGGAACCTGAACTGGAACGTGATGTTCTCGACGGCGCCGCCGTCGTTGGTCACGTGGATTTCATATATCGCATTGGGATCGAGCTTGAAATAATTCGGGCCGCCGTACGGAGCCTGCAACGGCAGGTAGTCGGCGACCAGCGTGACGTAGCCTTCCCGCCCGGGCTCATAGCTTCTGAACATGTAAAAATCGGCACCGTCCAGCTGCGGCTGCGTGGCAATGAATGGCGCCTCGCGGTGGCTCGACGCGGCGACCGGTCCGAACCAGGTGGCGCAGAGCACCGCGCTGACAAGCATCGGCACCATTGCGCGCCGGAACAGCGGGCGGGACTTGATTACAGTAGTCATGGGGAAACCTCCTCGGGTGGTGCAAGTCGGAATGCGTGACCGCCAAAGGCGGGCGCGCGCCCAGTCACCCCAAGTTCATTCCCCGTCAAAGTCCCGGGTCGGGCGACCATGGAGTCATGTACGCAAACCAGGGCCTGCTGGATGCGCCAACGTTAAGACCTCGTTAAGGGCCGGCCGGTAGAATCGGCGCTTTGCCCCCGCCCATTGCCTTCCCCTCGGACCCATGCGCATCCTCCTGGTCGAAGACGACCCCATGATCGGCAAGACCCTACAGACTGCACTGCAGCAGGAGAGCTACACGGTCGACTGGGTGCAGGACGGCCAGGCGGGCAAGGCAGCGCTGGCCGTGGCCGACGGCGCGTATTCGCTGGTGCTGCTCGACCTGGGATTGCCGAAAAAGTCCGGGCTCGAGCTGCTGCGCGAAATACGCCGCGCCGGCAATCGCGTCCGGGTGCTGATCGTGACGGCGCGGGACGCTGTTGCCGACCGGGTGGCGGGTCTCGATGCCGGCGCCGACGACTATCTGGTCAAGCCATTTTCGCTTGACGAATTGGCGGCGCGGATGCGCGCACTGCTTCGCCGCGACATTGCGCGCGAGGACAACGTGCTACGCAACGCCGAGCTGGCGCTCGATCCGGGATCGCGCACCGTGACGCTGCGTGGGGCAGCGGTCGAGGTTTCAGGACGCGAATTCGCCCTGCTCGCCGCGCTGCTGGAGCGTCCGGGAACGGCGCTGTCGAAGGCACAACTGGAAGAGCGGCTGTACGGCTGGGGCGAGGAAGTGGAAAGCAACACGGTCGAAGTGCACGTCCACAACCTGCGCAAGAAGCTTGGCGCCGATACGATTCGCACGATCCGCGGTGTCGGCTATCTCGTCGCGAAGGCATGACGTCGATCCGCAGGACATTGCTGGTGTGGCTGCTGCTGGGCCTCGCCGCGGTTGCCATGCTGGCAACGGTGGCGACCTATTTCGACACCAAGCGTGAAATTGGCGAGATCTTCGACCTGCAATTGAAGCAGCTGGCTTATTCGACGCGCGTCGACGACCTGCTCCGCGGCCGCCAGCCCAGCGTTGCCGGACCTGGGGCGGACCGAGCGGCCGGCGTATCCGAGATCGTCACTCAGATCTGGGACCGCGATGGCGTGCTCGTGTATTACTCGCGGCCTGGGGCGGGTCTGCCGGTGCCGGCAACCGAAGGTTACAGCGACGTAACGCAGGGTGGACGCGCGTGGCGGGTGTACACACACGTCGAAGGACGGCATGCGCTGCAGGTCGCGCATGCGCTTGACGAGCGGCGCGAGATTGCAGCGCAGTCGGCGTTGCGCACGCTGCTGCCGCTGGCTGCGCTGATTCCGTTCCTCGGTGTGCTTATCTGGTATGCCGTGGGTCGCGGCCTGCGGCCACTCGAAACCATGTCGCGCGCCGTGGCCAAGCGCCAGCCCAATGCCATGGCACCGCTGGCGGAGAGTGGATTGCCGGAGGAATTGCGCCCGCTGGCTGGCAGCTTGAACGCGCTGCTGGCACGCCTCGACGACGCGATCAACGCCCAACGCCGTTTCACGGCCGATGCCGCGCACGAGCTGCGCACACCTCTGGCCGCGCTGAAGCTGCAGGTCGAACTGGTCGAGCGCGCGCCCGACGCGGTGGCGCGCAGCGCGGCGCTCGACGAACTGGAACACGGCGTGGATCGCGCGTCGCATCTGGTCGAGCAGCTGTTGGCCATGGCCCGGCTTGAGCCCGAGGCCATGGCCAGGAACTTCGGTGACTGCGATCTCGTCGCACTGGCCAAGGACAGCATCGTCGCGCGCGCGGTGCTTGCCGCGGACAAGCATATCGATCTGGGGCTGGCGCGCGCCGCTGCGGTTGGCGTGCGCGCCGACGCCGCGAGCGTATCCATGCTGCTCACCAACCTGCTCGACAACGCGCTGCGCTACACGCCCGAAGGCGGGCGCATAGACGTCGCCGTCGACGACGACGCGGGCCGGGCCGTCCTGACCGTGACCGACACGGGGCCGGGAATCCCGCCCGCCGAACGTGAGCAGGTCTTTGACCGCTTCCATCGCGGGTCGAACGTCGCGGACGGCGGAAACGGGGGAGGTAGCGGACTCGGGCTGTCCATCGTCAAGCGCATCGTCGAAGCCCATGGCGCCTCTATCTCTCTCGACGCCGGGGCGGACGGCCACGGACTGGCCGTGCGTGTCCTCTTTCCCGCGGCGGGCGACGCCTGAGCAGGCGTTAAGGATGGGTTAAGGCGAAATCCCTACAGTGCATCTTGCGGGCCGGAAGTTGGTGCGGCCCTTCCTCCAAGGAGAGCACGATGCAATTGAAAAAGGTCACCTACGCACTGATTGCCGCCGGTGTCGGCGCCGGCCTGGCGACGGGCTACTTGCATGTTGACACGCGGGCCTTCGCCACCGCGCAAGCTGCCACCGCGCCCGCCGGAATCGCCGCACCCGCCGTGCTGGGCAATTCCGCCGCAAATCTTCCGGACTTCACCGCACTGGTCGACCGTGCCGGTCCGTCGGTCGTCAACATCAGCGTCGTCGCGAATGCCAAGCAGGCCATGCACGGCATGCCGGATTCGGAAGACGACGGCGAGGAAGGCATTCCGCCGGAATTCTACAAACGATTCGGCCTGCCCAACGGCCCGGGCGGCCGCGGCCAGGCGCAACCGCAAATGCGCGGAATGGGCTCGGGATTCATCGTGAGTCCGGACGGTTACATCGTGACCAACGCGCATGTCGTCGATGGCGCCACCGAGGTGACCGTCAAGCTGACCGACCGCCGCGAATTCACGGCCAAGGTCATCGGCAGCGACAAGCGCACGGACATCGCGTTGATCAAGATCGACGCGGCCAACCTCCCCGCGCTCGACATCAACGCCAATCCCCCGATCAGGCGAGGCGAATGGGTGATCGCGATCGGATCACCGTTCGGTTTCGAAAGCAGCGTGACCGCCGGGGTGGTCAGCGGCATGCATCGCGCGCTGCCGGACGGGCAGATGGTGCCGTTCATCCAGACGGACGTGGCAGTCAATCCGGGCAATTCCGGCGGACCGCTGCTCAACGCCAAGGGCCAGGTCGTTGGCGTCAATTCGCAGATCTATAGCCGCTCGGGCGGTTACATGGGCCTTTCGTTCGCCATTCCGGCGGAGATCGCCGCCAAGGTCGCCGATCAGCTGAAATCGACGGGCAAGGTCGCACACGGGCGCCTGGGCATCGGCATCCAGGGCATCGACCAGTCGTTGGCGCAAAGCTTCGGGCTCAAGGATTCGAGCGGCGCGCTGGTCGGCACAGTCGAAACGAACAGCCCTGCCGAACGGGCCGGGTTCAAGCCGGGCGACGTCATCCGTTCCATCGACGGGGTGCCGACGGCGGACAGCACCGACGTCACCAGCCAGGTGGGCAATGCCGCGCCGGGCAGCAAGATCGCGGTTGAGGTCTGGCGCGACGGCAAGACCGTGGCGTTGAACGCCACCGTCGGTGCGCTGGACGACAACAAGGTTGCCAAGGCGGACACCGACGCGACCGAACCCAAAGGCAAGCTCGGCGTCGCCGTGCGTCCCTTGTCCCCGGAAGAGCAGAAGGCGTCCGGCAAGGCGGGTCTCGTCGTCGAGAGGTCCGGCGGCGCTGCCGCCAAGGCCGGCGTGCAGCCGGGCGACCTGATCGTCGGCGTGGGTTCGACCAAGGTCACGACGGTGGATGAGCTGCGCAAGCAGATCGACAGGTCAGGCAAGACCGCCGCGCTGTTGATCGAGCGCGAGGGCCGGCAGATCTTCGTTCCGGTGAAGATCTCGTAACGCGGTTGCCAACCGACAGCAGGTGGCGATCCAGGGCCGCGGGGGAAACCTCGCGGCCTTTTTTTGGCGTTGCCGCCGCGGGAGCAACCACACGCTCCCTTTGTTTGCGTGGCCGTTGCGGGAACCACCTCGCAGCCGCCTCGATTTCCCGTCCAAAATCGTCAATCGCCGATCTGCTGCAGAAGGTAAAGGCGCTTATAGATGCCGCTTGCGATCGCCATCAGCTCGTCATGCGTGCCTGCTTCCGCGATACGGCCGTGTTTGAGTACGATGATCCGGTCCGCGGCGCGGATCGTGGACAGTCGATGCGCGATGGCGACGACCGTCGTCTTGCCGTGAAGATCGTCCAGCGCGGCGCGCACGCGTTGCTCGGTTTCGCTGTCGATGCGCGACGTGGCCTCGTCCAGGTAGAGGATCAACGGCCGACCGGCCAGCGCGCGCGCCACGGCGATCAGTTGCTTCTGTCCCGCCGACAGGCGCGCGCCCCCTTCTCCCAGCGGCGTTTCGTAGCCCGCCTCGAGGCGTTCGATGAATTCGTGGGCGCGCGCCGCCTTCGCGGCCGCCACGATGGCGGCATGGTCGAGTCCACGCCCCATGTCGATGTTCTCGCGCGCGCTGGCCGCGAGCAGGAACGGCTCCTGTGGCACCAGGCTCACCCGCGCGCGAAACTGCGTGTCGTCGATCTGCGCCAGCGGAATTCCGTCGACCTCGAGGCGTCCAGCCTGCGGCGAATAGAACCGCAGTAGCAGCGAGAGCAACGTCGACTTGCCGCTGCCCGTGTGGCCGACGATGCCGACATAGCTGCCCGCGGGGATCGCGAGCCTCAGGTCGTGCAATACCGGCTGCGCAGGATCGTAGCCGAAAGTGACGTCGGCAAGGTCGATGCGGCCGTGTTCGATACGGCGGCCAGCGGTCGTCCGCGGAACTTCGGGCTCGCGCAGCAGCGTGTTGACGCGAGACGCGGCGATCAACGATTGCTGCAGCGACGAAAACTGCATCGTTATCTGAATCAACGGGTCGACCACGCGGGCGACGTACGCGATGAATGCATACAGGAGGCCGACCTCGACGCCCTGCAGTTGCTGCGTGCCCACGACAGCGACGATGGCGACAATCAGCAGGATGCTGGTGAAGTCCAGCGCCGGCCGCAGCAGCCACGCGTTGGCGCGCACTTCGCCCATCCGCGCCGCATAATGCCTGCGATTGGTTTCTGCAAACCGCTCGCGAAAGCGCCCGGTGGCGCCACTCGCCTGCAGCACGCTCATGCCGGCGATACCTTCGGCCAGCTGGGCATTCAAGTCGCTGCGCAGCTCCCGCGACTGCGTGACCGCCGTGGCGGACAGGCGTTGGTAGCCCCAGATGATGGCAATCGTGATCGGCACCAGCAGCAATACCAGCAGCATCAGCCGCCAATCCAGCCAGAGCATCGCCGCGACTACGCCGAACAGCACTGTTGCTCCCACCAGCAACTCGAACAGCACTTTCGTATAGAGCTGCTTGACGGATTCCGTGTCGTTGGTGATGCGGCTGACCAGCTTGCCGGTGATCGCGGAATCGAAGAAACGCATCGGCAGATGCAGCACGTGCGCGTAGACACCCTCGCGAAGGCGCTGCACCGAACGCATCGCCAGGCCGGCCAATCGCACCAGTTGAAAGTAGCGAATCAGCGTCGCCAACCCGCCGGTCGCCAGGAAACCGGCAATCAGCCAGGCCATCGCCTGCAGGTCCAGGATGCGCGGGACGAGATAGCCGTCGATCAGCTTCTTGCCGAAGAGCGGCCCGGCGGCTTCCAGCAGTCCTGCTGCCACCAGCCACAGCCCTGCCCAGCCAATTTGTCCGCGATCCTGTCCAGCTGCGCGCCAAAGCAGCGCCAGCGCATCGCGCCGCGGCGTGGTGTCGGGAGTAGGCGCCGCAAGGTCGTCTTCGGCGACTTCCGCAAGCACGCTCATTGGGCTTCCTCGAGCTCGGCCTCGAGCTGCTGGTATCGCCACTGCTCCGCGTACCAGCCGCCGCGCGCGACCAACTGCGCGTGGCTGCCGCGCTCGGCAAGACGGCCATCCTTCAACACGATGATCTCGTCCGCGTCGGCCACGGCCGACAGCCGGTGACTGACGATGATGGCGCTACGGCCACGCCGCGCTTCGCGCAAGTGCGCAAGGATTCGCGTCTCGGTGCCGGTATCCACGGCACTCAACGCATCGTCGAGCAACAAGAGCTGCGCATCCGTGAGCAGTGCGCGGGCGATGGCCATGCGTTGCCGCTGGCCGCCCGACAGCGTAATGCCGCGCTCGCCCACGCGCGTGGCATAGCCATCCGGAAAGCGCTGGATGTCGGCGTGCAGGTCCGCCAGCTCGGCGGCGCTCTCGATCTCGGCCGGCGTCGCCGATGGATGGGTCAGCGCGATGTTGTCGGCAATGCTACCGGTGAACAGGAAAGCCTCCTGTGGCACCCACGCCGTTGCGCGCTGCAGTGCCGCCAGCGTGTACTCGTCGAGCGCGTAACCGCTCCAGCGCATGCTGCCTCGCGCAGGCACATAGTGGCGCAGCAACAACGCCAGCAACGTCGACTTGCCGGCGCCGACAGGGCCGACCACGCCGAGCGTGGCGCCCGGCGGCAACGAGAATGAAACGTCGTGCAGCGCGTCGGCGCCAAGGACCGCGCCGGCTTCGCCCACGACGTTGGCGTAGGCAAAGCTCAACCGCTCGACGTCGATGCATCCGGGCGCAATCGCCCTACGCTGCCCGCCGTCGGTCACGGAAAGCGGCGCATCCAGCACGGGATTCAATCGCGCCCACGCGGCCTTGCCGCGCTCGATCAGCGCCAGCACCCAGCCGGCGGCAAACATCGGCCAGATCAATTGGCCGAGGTACATCGTGAATGCAGTGAGCCGGCCGATCGTCATTTCATCGTGCCACACCAGGACGCCACCGAAGGAGAGCGTCAATGCCGCCGCCACGGTCAGCGTAAGGCCCACGGCCGGTTCGAACGCCGCTTCCCATTTTTGCGCGTCGAAACTCGCATCGGCCGCGGACTGCGCGCGCCGGACGAATTCCAGGCTGGCACGTTCCTCGAGACCTAGCGCGCGCAGCGTGCGGACCGCCGCCACCGTTTCATGCACGTGTTCGTTCAGGTCGGAAAAGCGCTCGAGCGCTTGCGCGGATGCATGGTGGATGTGCTGCGAAATGACGAAGAACGCGATTGCCATCAACGGGAACGGCAGGAGCGTCAGCAAAGCCAGCCGCCAATCGATGCCCAGCGTCATCATCGCGACGACGAGTACCAGGGTCATCGTGCCATCGAACCCGGCCAGGAAAGCTTCGCCGGCAGCCATCTCGACTGCGTCGACATCGTTGGTGGCTCGCGCCATGAGGTCGCCGGTTCGCTGCCCGTGGAAATAGGGCAGCCCCTGCAGCGACAGCTTGCCGTAAAGGCGCTGGCGCAGTTCGACACCCAACTGGAATGCGGCCGAGAACAGCGCCAGGCGCCAGCCCACCCGGAACAAATAGATTGCGGCGCCCATCGTGACCAGCACCGCCAGATCCCCCCACATCGAAGCGCCCTGCAGGGTGCCGGCGACGAAGGCATCGATTATGTGGCCCACACGCCGCGGCACGATTACGGTGAGCGCGGCCACCAGCACCAGCATGGCGCCAGCAGCAACGTAGGCCCGCCAATGGCGACGAGCGAAGGCAAGCAGGAGTTGCGTGAGGGTCACGTAATTGAAAGGCTGGACACCCGCAGGACTTCAATGCCGCAGTGCGTCGATGCCTTTGCCGATGCCGGACAAGGTCAGCGGAAACATCCTGGGGCCGAGTTTTTGCATCACGATCTGCGTGGAACGCGTGTATTCCCATCCGCGCTCGGGCTCCGGATTCCACCAGATGACCCGGCGGAAGTGCTCGAACACGCGGGTAAGCCAGACGATGCCGGCCTCATCGTTCATGTATTCGACACTGCCGCCGTTCTGAATGAGCTCATAGGGACTCATTGCAGCGTCGCCGACGAAGATCACCTTCCAGTCGGGACCATAGGTCCTCAGAAGTTCGAAGGTGCCCATGCGCTCGTTGCGCCGGCGCGCATTGTCGTGCCAGACGTGGTCGTAGACGCAATTATGGAAATAGAAATGCTCGAGGTGCCGGAACTCGCCCTTCGCCGCCGAAAACAATTCCTCGCAGAGCTGGACATGCGGGTCCATCGAGCCGCCGACATCGAGGAACAAAAGGACTTTGACGCGATTGCGCCGCTCAGGTTGCATCTTGAGGTCGAGCCAGCCGGCGTTCCTCGCCGTACCGTCGATGGTCGCGTCAAGATCGAGCTCCTCGGGCACGCCTTCGCGCGCGAATTTGCGCAAGCGCCGCAGCGCCACTTTGATGTTGCGGGTATTGAGCTCGACATCGCCGTCGAGGTTGCGAAATGTCCGTTCGTCCCAGACCTTCACCGCGCTGCGCGATCCACCGCCGTCCTGGCCGATGCGCACGCCTTCCGGGTTGTAGCCATACGCGCCGAAAGGACTGGTCCCGCCGGTGCCAATCCACTTCGAACCGCCCTGATGGCGCCCTCGCTGCTCTTCCAGCCGCTTCTTCAGCGTCTCCATCAGCTTGTCCCACCCACCAAGCGCTTCGACCAGTTTCTTGTCGTCGTCCGACAGGTAGCGCTGAAACTCCTTCCTGAGCCACTCCTCGGGAATGTCGGCGCGGATATCGAAGATCGCGTTGACGTTCTTGAAATAAGTGGCGAACGCCAGGTCAAAGCGGTCAAAATGCTGCTCGTCCTTCACGAAGCAGGCGCGCGACAGCATATAGAAGTCATCGATCGACTGCGACACTACGCGCTTCTCCAGCGCCTCCAGCAACGTCAACAATTCGCGCGTGGAGACGGGCAGCTTGTTGGCCTTGAGGTGCAGGAAAAAACCGGTGAGCATGGCCGCCCGGCTTCCTTAGCGACTCAGCAGGAATTGCAAGTGCTGCTTCACGGCCGGCCATTCGCCGTCGATGATGCTGAACACCACGGTGTCGCGCCGGGCGCCGTTGGGCATCAGTTGGTGGTTGCGCAGCACACCGTCCTGCTTGGCGCCGAGCCGGGCAATCGCCGCGCGCGACGTCTGATTGAACCAGTGCGTGCGAAATTCCACTGCGATGCAGTGCAGCGTATCGAACGCGTGTCCCAGCAGCAGCAGCTTGCACTCGGTGTTGATGCCGGTTCGCTGCGCCCGCTTCGCGTACCAGGTGTGGCCTATCTCGAGCCGCCGATTCACGACGTCGACGTTGAAATAGCGCGTACAGCCGACGACCTCGCCGCTTGCGTTGTCGCGCACGACGAACGGCATCGCGGACAGGCGCGTGCGCATGTCGAGTGCCGTGGCGATGTATTCGGACATCTTCTCCGGCGGCGCGATGTGCGTGTACCAGAGGCGCCACAGTTCTCCATCTGCCGCCGCGCTGGCTAGCGCGACCTCGTGTTCTGCCGCCAGCGGCTCCAGTGTGGCCAGCTTGCCCTTGAGCACGACGGGGTCGATAAAGGCCATGGTCACTTCACGTCAACGGCCCGCGCGGGCCAGGAACACCACGCGCTCGAACAGGTGCACATCCTGCTCGTTCTTGAGGAGGGCGCCGTGGAGCGGCGGGATGAACGCCTTCTTGTCGGGACTGCGCAGCGCCTCGGGTGAGATGTCTTCGGCCAGCAGGATCTTGAGCCAATCCAGCAGTTCGGAAGTCGACGGCTTCTTCTTCAACCCCGGCACCTCGCGCAGGTTGAAGAACACTTCCAGCGCCTCCTGCAGCAGCGCCTTCTTCAGCCCCGGATAGTGCACGTCGACAATCCGCTCCATCGTGTCACGGTCGGGGAAGCGGATGTAGTGGAAAAAGCAGCGGCGCAAGAATGCGTCCGGCAGTTCCTTTTCGTTGTTGGACGTGATGACGACCAGCGGCCGATGCTCTGCACGGACCGTCCGATGCGTCTCATAGACATGGAACTCCATCCGGTCGAGTTCGTGCAGCAGGTCATTGGGAAACTCGATGTCGGCCTTGTCGATCTCGTCGATCAGCACGATGCCCGGGTCAGCGCTCTCGAAGGCCTCCCACAGCACGCCCGGCTTGATGTAATTGGCGATGTCCGCGACCTTGGCATCGCCCAGTTGCGAATCGCGCAGGCGGGACACCGCGTCGTATTCGTACAATCCCTGCTGCGCCTTGGTGGTCGACTTGATGTGCCATTGGAAGAGCGGACGCCCGAGCGCCCGCGCCACCTCGATGGCGAGCAGCGTCTTGCCGGTGCCCGGCTCACCCTTGATCAGCAACGGCCGCTCGAGGGCCAGTGCCGCATTGACCGCGAGCATCAGGTCGGGGGTGGCGATGTAACTGTCGGTGCCTTCGAATCGCATTCCGGTTTCCTCGAGGATCAACACAATTTGCCTGTTGGCAGCCCGATTCTAACCTCGGGTCAGTACAGACCTAGATGAGGGCCTGCAGGAGCCCAAGCGCCGCCATCCCGATGCCGATCGTCCACAGCGAACTGCGCGTAACATAGGCGACGATGCCGGCGATCAGCGCGGCGACGATCTTCGGATTGACCTCCAGCGGATGCGCAACCATAGCTCCAACCGCGGGCGCCACTACGATCATCGGCAGGATCAACGCGGTGAGCATCGCGGCCGGCACGTATTTGAGCGCCCGCTCGAGCGTTGGCGGCATGCGGCGGCGGGCGAACAACGCGATGAACGACAGGCGCGACAGGTAGTTGAGCACGCCGACCACGACAATCACCGTCCAGAGCTTCAGCGTCGTGTCCATCGCTCCCTCGCGAAATCGACAACGGTGCCCGCGACAATGCCGACGATGCCGGCGACGATCAGGTTGAGTTTCATCGGCAATCCGTCGAGCGCAACGACGGCGATGCCGGCAACGACCGCCGCAACGATGTTCGGCGCGTCGCGCATCAGCGGCGCGACCAGCGCGATGAAACAAAGTGGCACCGCAAACTCCAGCGACCACGATGGGGGAATGAGGTTTCCCGCAAAGTAGCCGACCATGTTGGTGATCTGCCAGCACGTCCACAGCGCGACACCGCAGCCAAGGAAGTGGTGTGCGCCGCCGAACGGATCATCCTTCGCGTTGAAACGGCGGATTGCCGCCGCGAACGCCTGGTCGGTCAGCAGAAAAGCCAATGCCTGCTGCCAGCGGCCCGGCAGCGACTTGAGGTAGGGCGCCATCGCGGCGCTGTACATGAGAAAGCGCAAACCGAGGACGAAACACGTGAGCACGATCACCAGGAGCGGGGCGCCGCCGGCCAGCAACTGGCCCGCCAGGATCTGCGCGGCGCCGGAAAAGATGATCGTGCTCATGCCGAGCGCGGCGAGCCATGTCGCGCCCGCGGCCGCAGCGCCGACGCCGCAGACGAGGCCGAACGGAATGATTCCGATGCACGCCGGAAGCATTTCGATGAATCCGGCGCGAAAATCGGAGGAGGCGAGCAGGCGGCGCATGGGCGGCGGTGCTATGGTAAACCAGATGCCGCGCATGCCACACTGCGCGTCCCGTCTGGCAGAATTCGCCAACGCCGCATTCCCAAACATGCCGCAGCGAGGAGACCCATGGACATGCCCGTCAACAAATTCAAGCAAGGACTGCGCGATGGCCGCACCCAGCTTGGCGCCTGGCTCACCAGCGGTGCGCCATCGACCGCGGAGGCCATGGGGTGCGCCGGTTTCGACTTCCTTGTCGTTGACATGGAGCACACGCCCGTCGACACGCCCGAGATGGTCGAGATCCTGCGCACGATCGCAGGCACCCCGGCGCAAGCCGTCGTGCGCCTGGTGTGGAACGACATGGTGTGGCTGAAGCGCGTGCTCGATGGCGGGGCGCAGACGGTGCTGCTGCCGTTCGTGCAGAACGCGGAGGAGGCGAAGCGTGCCGTCGCCTGCACCCGCTATCCTCCGGACGGCATACGCGGCGTCGCCGGCGGCCATCGCGCGAGCCGCTTCGCAACCATTCCCAACTATCTCAAGACTGCGGCTCAGGAGCTGTGCGTGATGGTCCAGATAGAGACGATCTCGGCGCTGGAACAGCTTCAGGCCATTGCTGCCGTGCCCGGCGTGGACTCGATCTTCATCGGGCCTTCGGACCTGTCGGCGTCAATGGGCCTGCTGGGCGACATCGGCAATCCGCGGGTGCAGGAAAAATTGAGGCTTGCGGCGACGCAATGCAAGCAAGTCGGTAAAGCCTGCGGCATCCTCGGCTTGAATCCCGAGATGGTGGAGACCTTCCTGGGCTATGGCTACGACTGGGTCGCGATCGGCTCCGACATGGGCTTCATGGTCGGCCGCGCGCAGGAATCGCTGGGAAAGGCGCGCGCATTGGCAGCTGCAGCCAAGGGGTAGGCCGAGAATGTCGGAGTCTCCGTTCACCTGCGTCCTCGACGTCAAGGCCAGCCTGGGCGAAAGTCCGGTCTGGTCGGTGGCTGAGCAGGTGCTGTACTGGGTCGATATCAATGCGCCTTCGCTCAACCGCTTCGATCCGGCAACCGGTCGCAATCGCGCGATGCCGATGCCCGAGGCGATCGGCAGCTTTGCACTGCGCAAGGCGGGCGGCTTCGTCGTCGCGTTGCGCGGCGGACTGTGGCTCACGCGCGGGGACGGCAAGCTCGATCGCAAAGTGGCCGACGCGCCGTACGACCCCGACCATCATCGCTTCAACGACGGACGCTGCGATTCCGCCGGGCGCTTCCTGGTCGGCTCCATGAACGAAAAGCGCGATGCCAATTCGGCCGCCCTCATCCGCGTCGATCCCGACTTTCGCGTGACTCCCGTCCTGGCCGACATGATGGTCAGCAACGGCCTCGCGTGGAGTCCGGATGGCCGCACGATGTACCACGCCGATACGCCGACGCACATCATCCGCGCGTTCGAGTACGATCCGGCCGCGGGGTGGCCATCGAATCCCCGCGTGTTCGCGCAATGGACCGGCGAGACCGACCGGCCGGACGGCGCCGCCGTGGACAGCGCTGGCAATTACTGGGTAGCGTTCTACCGCGGCGGCAAGGTAGTGAAGCTGTCACCCACTGGCGCACTCCTCGCCGAGTATCCAACCCCGGCCTTGTGCCCGACGATGTGCGCATTCGGCGGCGCGGACCTGTGCACGCTCTATGTGACCAGCGCACGGCAACTACGCGAAGCCGACGAGCTCGCGCGACTTCCCCGGTCCGGCGGCATTTTCGCGCTATCGGTCGATACGCCCGGCCTGCCCGAACCCTTTTTCGCCGGATAGCGCTCAAAGTGACCGCATAACCATGCTCCTGGATCCCGCCGCCTACCTGCGCATCGAAGCGCTGAACAGCCTGGGCTCGACCTCGTCCGGCGTGTCGTTCGCGACATCGACCGGTGACCTGCTCGAAATCACCGCCTACGGCAGCGGTACCTTCCGGTTGCGCCTGGGACCGAATGCACGCCCGGATTACGGCCTGATCGTCGGTCGCGCAAAACCCTGCACCGTATCGCAACCGGCCGCGCGCGCGTGGACCGTCGCCGCCGGCGATGCAACGCTGGAAATAGCTGGCGCGCCGCTGCGCTTCCGCCTTTTGTGGAAAGGCGCGCCGGTGTTGAGCTCGATCACGGACGAGCACTTTCGCGGCTGGACCCGGTTGCCGTCGTTCGGGCGGGTCAAGCGCGGCGGACTGTGGACCGCTGCGTTTGCGCTGGCTTCGGGCGAGCCGGTGTACGGGCTTGGCGAGAAATTTGGTCCGCTCAACAAGCGCGGGCAGCTCGTCCACTCCCAGGTGGAGGACGCGCTTGGCGTGAACACGGGGCTCTCCCACAAGAACACGCCGTTCGCGTGGGGTCCGGGCACCGGCGGCGGCGCATGGGGCATTTTTGTGCATACGCCGGGCATGGTGACGCATGGGGTCGGTCATCCGGACTGGTCGCACCGCAGCTACGCCGTCGTGGTGGACGATGAAGCACTGGACGTTTTCCTGTTCGCCGCGGATACGCCGGCCGGCGTGATCGACGCTTACAGCAACATCACCGGGCGGGCGCCAACCGTGCCGCGGTGGAGCCTGGGACTCTGGGTCTCGCGCAACTTCTACGCGACGCCGGACGATGCGATCGCGGTGGCGCGCAAGTTGCGCGAGCGCCGCATTCCGTGCGACGTGCTGACGCTGGATGGCCGCGCCGCCTGGGACGTGCAGACGCGATTCAACTTCAAGTGGGATCCGGAGCGCTTCCCGGACCCGCGGGCGATTCTCGCGCAGATCCACGCGCACAACCTCAAGGTCTGCGTGTGGGAATACCCCTACGTCTCCATCCACGACAAGCTCTTCCAGCAGCTTGCGCAACGCGGTTACCTGCTGAAGACGGCCGACGGAGATCCCTACGTGTTCTTCTGGGACCCGAGCACTTGGACCAGTGCGTCGGGACAGCCGATGGTCGCGCTGCCGGAAAGCGGCATCATCGATTTCACGCGGCCTGAAGCGTATGCATGGTGGCGCGACGCGCATTCCCCGCTGTTCGAGGATGGCGTCGATGTGATGTTGAGCGACTACGGCGAACAGGTTCCTGACGACGCCGTCGCGGCCAACGGCGATCGCGGCCGGCGTCTGCACAACGTCTATCCGCTGCTCTACAACCAGTGCGTGTTCGAGGCGACCAGGAAATTCCTGCCGGAAGGGTCGGTGCCGATGGTGTGGAGCCGCGCCGGCTGGGCGGGCAGCCAGCGCTTCCCCGTAGGTTGGGGTGGACAGCCGCAAAGCGATTGGGAGGGCCTCGCCGCATCGCTTCGCGGCGGATTGTCGTGGGGCATGAGCGGCAATCCATACCATTGTTCCGACGTGGGCGGCTTCTACGGCGCGGCGCGTCAGGACCCCGAGCTCTATGTGCGCTGGCTGCAGGCCACGGTGTTCTGCTCGCACGTCCGCCTGCACGGAATCGGCGAGCGCGAGCCGTGGATCTTCGGTCCCGAAGTCGAGGCGGTCTGCCGCAAGTGGCTTGCCTTCCGGTACCGCCTCATTCCCTATCTCGAGACAACCATCGCGCAGGCGACGCAATCGGGATTGCCGGTGATCCGGGCGATGCCGCTCGCGTTTCCCGGCAACGCGCTAGTGCGCGATTTCGAGACGCAATTCATGTGCGGCGATTCGCTGC
This sequence comes from uncultured beta proteobacterium, assembly GCA_963819965.1. Classification (GTDB taxonomy): domain Bacteria; phylum Pseudomonadota; class Gammaproteobacteria; order Burkholderiales; family Casimicrobiaceae; genus VBCG01. The sequence continues at coordinate 2,113,757 of CAWFYA010000004.1, read as the reverse complement.
TGGTGGCGCCAATCCTGCGCGGCGGTGGCGACGTGGAAATCGCGCTGCCGCCTGGAAACTGGTACGACCTCAACACCCGCCAGCGATTCGCTGGCCGGCAGGTCATCCGCTATCGCGCGAAATTGGACCAGTTCCCCGTGTTCGGACGCGAAGGCCATGCCCTTCCGCTCGGCCGTGCCGTGCAACACACGGGAGAGATCGATGCCGCCCAGCCCCTGGAACTGCTGTGGGTGTTCGGCAAGCCGGAGCGGGCACTGCCCGCTTTCGCGCAGGTGTCGATCGCGGACGGCGTCGTTCGCGCCGACGCCAGCGTGAAGGTGGAGTTCTTCGGCGACGCGGAGCGGGAAGCGCAGCCGCCGGCATGAATCGTCCCGCGCTCGTCATCACGTCGGGAGAATCTGCGGGCATCGGTCCGGAACTGGTGGCAATGCTGGCGCAGCGCCACGCTTCTGCGGCATTTCCGGCCCGCCTCGTCGTGCTGGGTGACCGCACATTGCTCGCGGCGCGCGCGGCGCGCATCGGTATCACCCCGCACTATGTGGATTTTGCACCGTCGGCTGCCGCCCCGTCGGGAAACGTCGTGGAAATCTGGCACCAGCCTCTCGCCACACCCGTCACCGCGGGAAGCCCGGATCCGGCCAACGCCGGGAGCGTGGTCGCGATGCTGGAGCGCGCGTGCGACGCATGCGCCACCGGCGCGTTCGCGGCATTGGTCACCGCTCCCGTGCAGAAGAGCGTGATCATGGACGCGGGGATCGCCTTTTCCGGCCACACCGAATTCTTCGCGGCCCGAACGCACACGCCGCGCGTCGTCATGCTGCTGGTGGGGGGCGCCCGGTCGAACCCTCTGCGTGTCGCGCTCGCCACGACGCATCTGCCGCTCAAGGACGTGCCCGCTGCGCTGACGCGCGTCGCGCTGGCGGAAACCCTGGTCATCGTCGGACGTGAGCTGCGCGCAAAATTCGGGATTGCCGGGCCGCGCATCGCCGTGTGCGGTCTCAATCCGCACGCTGGCGAGGGTGGACATCTGGGGCGCGAGGAAATCGACGTGATCGCGCCGGCCATCGCCGATGCCCATGCCAGCGGCTTCCCCGGCATTGCCGGTCCCCTGTCCGCGGACACGCTGTTTGTCCCCGACCACGCGCGCCGATATGACGCGGTGGTTGCGATGTATCACGACCAGGGACTGCCCGTGCTCAAGGCCGCGAGTTTCGGCCTGGGGATCAATGTGACCCTCGGCCTGCCGTTTCCGCGTACGTCCGTGGACCACGGCACGGCGCTCGACCTCGCCGCCGATCCGACGCTCGCGAGAACCGCCGACCCGGGCAGCCTGATCGCGGCGGTCGAACTCGCCATCGAGCTGGCGAACCGTGCGCCTCACGCCAAGCCGCGCTGATGGAGGGACACACCGCACGCAAGCGGTTCGGGCAGAATTTCCTCGTTGATCCGCATTACATCGGACGCATCATCGAAGCGGTCGCGCCAAAGCCGGGCGACAACATCGTCGAGATCGGACCGGGTCTGGCGGCGATCACGGGCGGGCTCATCGAACGCGCGGGCCGCATTCATGCAATCGAAATCGACCGCGACCTGGCCGCAAGGTTGCGCGCCGCCTATACGCCGCAACAACTCACGCTGCATGAGACGGACGCGCTGGAATTCGATTTCGCTACGCTGGGCACGAGCCTGCGCGTGGTAGGCAATCTCCCCTACAACATCAGTTCGCCGCTCCTGTTCCGCCTTGCCGAATTCGCCGATCGCCTGCGCGACCTGCACGTGATGCTGCAGCGTGAAGTCGTGGCGCGCATGACCGCGGAACCCGGCACTCCCGACTACGGCAGGCTGACGGTGATGCTGCAGGTGACGTTCCGGATCAGGCGCCTCTTCATCGTGCCGCCTGGCGCGTTCCGGCCCGCGCCGAAGATCGATTCGGCCATCGCACGCCTGGTGCCGCTCGGCGATGCCAAGCCGCCCATGGACGATCCCGCGCTGTTTGCCCGGATTGTCGCCGCCGCATTCGGCCAGCGGCGCAAGACGTTGCGCAACGCGCTGTCCGCCATTTGCGACGATGCGGCGATCCGGGAGCTGGGAATCGACCCGGGCATCCGCGGTGAAACACTGGCTGTGGGAGAATTCGTGCGCATCGCCAACGCCTTGGCCAGTGCGTCGTAGCGCACGGCGCGGATCACTCCCAGTCCCGGTCCGGCCGCAGCGTCGGATTCGCAACGCGCACGACCTTTTGCCGGGACGCCGCACCGCGCACCAACATGACATCGCGCAGCGGCGCGCCGAACGCATCCGCCAGAAATCGCAGCAACTCGGCATTCGCCTTGCCGTCAACCGGGGGCGCGGCCAGGCGAACCTTGATTGCCTCGCCATGCCGCCCCGCGACTTCCGTGCGCGTCGCTCCAGGCTGCACGTGCAGCGCCAGCACGATCGTGACCCGGCCGCCGGACGTCTCCACGCGCCGCCATGCTGCAGCCACGTCAGATGAACAATCGCGTCACGGTGCTTTCGAGCCACGGAACGAGCGTCATCAGCGCAACCTGCGCCAGCACAATGACGACCAGCGGCGAGAGGTCGAGTGTCCCCCCGATGGGGGGCAGGACGCGCCGGATCGGGCGCAGGAACGGAAATGTGAGCGCGTTGAGCGTTCCCGAAATTGGCCCATCCGGCGCCACCCATGACAGGATCGCCTGGGCAAACACGATCACGATCAGCAGCCAGAGGGCCGCCTTCACCAAGGCCACCGGTGTCGCGGCCAACAGGAACGGCACGCCGACGCCCGAGAGGCTGAAACCGCCGAACGCCAGGTTGTACGACAACAACCACACGAACTGGAACAGGAACAACGCGACCAGCGACGCCCAGTCCACGCCTTTCCATCCGGGCAGGACGCGTCGCAACGGCTTGACGGCCCAGTCGGTCAACGCGATAACCGCCTGTCCGAGAGGATTGCGGAAAGGTGCACGCAGGATCTGCATCACAAAGCGCAGCAATAGCGAATAGGTGAACAGCCCGAAAACGACGTCCAGGAGATAGCGGATCACTTGTTCAATCATGGTGGGGCTAGCTCTCGGTGCCCAGCGCGTCGCCCATTTCCTTGGCGCGCGCTGCGGCAGCCTTGACGGCGGCCACGAAACTGGTCTTTACCGCGCCGGCCTCGAGCACGGCAATGGCCCGTTCGGTCGTGCCACCCTTGGACGTGACTTGCGCACGCAGGATGCCCGGCTCCAGTTCGGAGCCTTCGCCGAGCTTCACCGTGCCGGCAAACGTCGCGTAGGCCAGCGTGCGCGCGTCGGCCTTGGAAAATCCCAGCTCCCGCGCCGACTGTTCGAGGCCTTCCAGGAAATAGAAAACGTACGCCGGTCCGCTGCCGGACACCGCGGTGATCGCATCGAGCAGGTCCTCGCCAGTCACCCACAGTACCGTTCCGACCCCTTCCAGTACGCGTTGCGCAAGTTTGCGTCCGCGCGCACCCGCGTCCGGCAAGGCGAAAGCGCCGCTGATGCCTTCGCGAATCAGCGCTGGCGTGTTGGGCATCGCGCGAACGAGGCGCGGAAAGCCGGCGAGCCAACGCGAAATGTCGGCCAGCCGCACGCCGGCTGCGATGCTCATCACGACCGTCACGTCGGCGAGATTCGCCGAAAGCGTCCGCGCCGCTTCCCGCATTTGTTGCGGTTTCACGGCAAGCACGACGGCATCGGCGCCGTCGACGGCACCGGCAGATGCCTCGCCGAAGATGCCGATGCCAGGAAACATTCCGACGAGTTTGTCCTGCTGCGCAGGGACTGGATCGACGACCCGGAATTCGCGCGGATCGGCGCCGCCGTTGACCAGCCCGCCGATGATCGCGGTCGCCATGTTGCCGCCGCCAATGAAAGTCAAATTCATCTGCCCGCCGTGCCCTTTCATCTCGTTCCAAAAATCGCGGTGCCCACCCGGACCTGCGTCGCGCCTTCGGCAATCGCCGCTTCCAGGTCGCCCGACATTCCCATCGACAGCGTATCCATGGTCAATCCCCCGGCCACGCAATGCTCGAGACATTCGCGCAATCGCCGGAACTGCGCGCGCAGCACCAAAGTGTCCCCCGTGGGCGCCGGAATTCCCATGATGCCGCGCAAGCGCAGCCGCGGCAGGGCAGCCACTTCGCGCGCCAGCGATAGCGTGTCGCCGGGAGCGACACCGCTCTTGGACGTCTCGCCGCTGACGTTGACCTGAATCAGCACGTTGAGGGGTCCCAGGGAGGGCTGGCGCTGGGCCGAGAGCCGCTGCGCGATTTTCAACCGGTCCACGCTCTCCACCCAATCGAAGTTCGCCGCCGCCGCACGCGTCTTGTTGGCCTGAACGGGCCCGATAAGGTGCCACTCAACGTCAGTGAGATCGGCGAGCACCTGCCGTTTTGCCGCACCTTCCTGCACCTGGTTCTCGCCGAACGCGTGCTGGCCCGCCGCGTGCACCGCCCGCACCGCCTCCGGCGGGAACGTCTTGGAAACCGCCAGCAACCGCACGGATCCCGGGGCGCGACCGGCGTCCCGCACGGCCCGGTCGATGCGTTCGGCCACGGCTTGCCACGCCTTCTCATAGTGGCTCATAATCGATTGGACACGTTGTTGCCCTCAGTTTCCGTTGCTTGGCACGCACTTTGCGTGCTACAGCAGGTCAAGGACAACGGCCAGCAAGGAATTATAGATGGACATTACCGAACTCCTGGCTTTTGCGGTCAAGAACAAGGCTTCGGACCTCCACCTGTCGGCGGGCCTGCCGCCCATGATCCGCGTCCACGGCGACATCCGGCGCATCAACCTGCCGCCGATGGAGCACGAGGACGTGCACGCCATGGTGTACGACATCATGAGCGATGCCCAGCGCAAGATGTACGAGGAACATCTGGAGTGCGACTTCTCGTTCGCGGTGCCCAACCTCGCCCGGTTCCGGGTCAATGCGTTCGTGCAGCAGCGCGGCGCGGCGGCGGCGTTCCGGACCATTCCGGCCAAGGTGCTGTCGCTCGAGGAACTCAACGCGCCGAAGGTGTTCGCCGAACTTACCGACCGGCCACGCGGCTTGATCCTGTGCACGGGTCCCACCGGATCGGGCAAGTCGACCACCCTCGCGGCGATGGTCAACCATGTCAACGAAAACGAATACGGCCACGTGCTGACGATTGAGGACCCGATCGAGTTCCTGCACGAGTCCAAGAAGTGCCTCATCAACCAGCGCGAAGTCGGCCCGCACACGCTGTCCTTCGCCAACGCGCTGCGCAGCGCGCTGCGCGAAGATCCGGACTACATTCTCGTGGGCGAGATGCGCGACCTGGAAACCATCCGCCTGGCGCTCACCGCCGCGGAAACGGGCCACCTGGTGTTCGGCACGCTGCATACGAGCTCGGCGGCCAAGACCATCGACCGGATCATCGACGTGTTCCCGGCGGCCGAAAAGGAAATGGTGCGCGCGATGCTGTCGGAGTCCCTGGTGTCGGTGGTCGCCCAGACACTGCTCAAGACCAAGGACGGGCAGGGTCGGATAGCGGCTCACGAAATCATGATCGGCACCGCGGCCATCCGCAATCTCATCCGCGAGAACAAGATCGCCCAGATGTACTCGGCGATCCAGACATCGCAGTCGATCGGCATGCAGACGCTGGACCAATGCCTCGTCGACCTCGTGCGCCGCAACCAGGTAAATGTCGCCGAAGCCCGCAACCGGGCAGTGAACAAAGACTTGTTCATGGGCAGCTAAGGAAATCATATGGAACGGGAACGCGCCACCAAGTTCATCCACGAACTGCTCGACCTCCTGGTAAAGCAGAAAGGCTCCGACCTCTTCATCACCGCGAATTTCCCGCCGGCGATCAAGGTCGACGGCAAGATCACGCCCGTGTCCAAGACCCAGCTTTCGGCGCAGCACACGATCGAGCTGGTGCGCAGCGTGATGAATGACAAGCAGGCGGCCGAGTTCGAAGGCACCAAGGAGTGCAATTTCGCCATCAGCCCGCCTGGCATCGGCCGTTTTCGCGTCAATGCATTCGTGCAGCAGGCTCGCGTCGGCATGGTGCTGCGGACCATCACTTCCGATATACCGAAGTTCGAGGAGTTGGGCCTGCCGCCCGTGCTCAAGGACATCATCATGTCCAAGCGCGGCATCATGATGTTCATCGGCGCGACTGGCGCCGGCAAGTCGACGTCGATGGCATCGCTTCTCGGCTACCGCAACGAGAACAGCTACGGGCACATCATCACGATCGAAGACCCGATCGAATTCGTCCACGAGCACCGCAATTGCATCATGACCCAGCGAGAGGTGGGGGTTGACACCGACGCCTGGGAGACCGCGCTCAAGAATTCGCTGCGTCAGGCGCCCGACGTCATCCTGATCGGCGAAGTGCGCGAGCGCAACACGATGGATTACGCTGTCGCGTTCGCAGAAACCGGCCATCTGTGCCTGACCACGCTGCACGCCAACAGCACGAATCAAGGGCTGGACCGCATCATCAACTTCTTCCCGGAGGAGCGCCGCGCGCAACTGCTGATGGACTTGTCGCTCAATGTGCGCGCGTTCGTCGCGCAGCGGCTCATTCCGCGCCGCGACGGCCGCGGACGCGTGCCGGCGGTCGAGGTGATGCTCAATTCTCCGCTGGTCTCGGATCTCATCTTCAAGGGCGACGTGTCCGGCATCAAGGACATCATGAAGAAGTCGCGCGAACTCGGCATGCAGACGTTCGACCAGTCGCTGTTCGATCTCTACGAGGCCGGCCTCATCACCTACGAGGACGCGCTACGCAATGCCGATTCGCTGAACGACCTGCGGCTGGAAATCAAGCTGCACGGCAAGGAAGCGAAGAACCGCAACGTCTTCGCCGGCATCGGCAACCTCGACGTCGTGCCGGAAACCTCGAACAACCAGATCTAGGTCGTCGATAGCGACGGCGCGGGCGGCCCGGGGTCCCGGGCGAAGCCAGGGGATCGACGGCGAGCGCGAGTCGACGCGCGAGGGCGACGTGTCCGGTCTTCCCACCGTTCCGTTCGCAGCCCGAGGCCCTTCGCCTTTGGCGCAGAACGGCGCAGCGGAGTTGTGCTAGGCTGTTCCTCCTCCCAATTCGGCGGGTGACGCCGGACAATGCCATGGCTGGCCTGGACGCCCAGACACCCCTCCCCTCTGAGATCAAGCTGCACCAGGCGTCCAGAGTGCTGGAGCTCGTATTCCCGCGCGGCATCGTGTTCCGGCTGCCCTGCGAGTTCCTGCGTGTGTATTCACCCTCGGCCGAAGTGCGTGGTCACGGACCAGGGCAGGAGGTCCTGCAGGTCGGCAAGCAGGACGTCACAATCAGTGCCCTGGAGCCGGTCGGTCACTATGCGATCCGTCCGACGTTTTCCGACGGCCACGACTCCGGCATCTATTCCTGGGACTATCTCTACGACCTGGGCGTGCGCCAGGACGAGTTGTGGCAGCGTTATCTGGCCAGACTCGAGACCGCGGGCGCCAGCCGAGCCGCAAAATGAGCGAATCGCGTACGCAATTCGGGTACGAGGAAGTCTCGCCCGACGAGAAGTCCCGCCGCGTGCGCGGCGTGTTCGACTCGGTCGCCGGCAAGTACGACATGATGAACGACGTCATGTCCGCGGGCCTGCATCGGCTGTGGAAGCGATTCGCAATCGACCTTTCGGGTGCCCGCGCCGGCCATCGCGTGCTCGACCTCGCTGGCGGCACCGGGGACCTCGCGAAACTGTTCGCCGCGCGGGTCGGCTCCGCCGGAACGGTCGTGCATACCGACATCAACGGCGCCATGCTGGTCGCCGGCAGAGACAAACTGCTTAACGGGGGGCTGGTGTTGCCTACGCTCCAATGCAACGCCGAGATCTTGCCTTTCGCGGCACGTGCGTTCGATGTGGTCTCCATCGCGTTTGGCCTGCGCAACGTCACGCGCAAGGACCTGGCACTGGCGGAGATGCGTCGCGTGCTCAAGCCGGGCGGGGTCGCGGTAGTGCTCGAATTCTCCCGCGTCATGGCGCCGCTGGCTCCCGCGTACGACTGGTACAGCTTCAATGTGCTGCCCAGACTGGGCAAGCTGATCGCGCGCGACGAGGCAAGCTATCGTTACCTGGCCGAATCCATTCGCGTCCATCCGGATCAGGAAACGCTGAAGCAGATGATGCTGGACGCCGGTTTCGACGCCGTCGACTACCACAACCTCACCGCGGGCGTGGTCGCTATCCATGTCGGTCGCGTCTATTGAACGAAGACAGCGCATGAAGCGATTCCTGGTTATCGCGCTCGCGGCGCTTGCCGCACTGACCGTGGTTGCCACGGATCCGGCGGAGGCCAGGCGCTTGGGTGGAGGTCGCAGCCTGGGCACGCAGCGTCAGGCCATCCCCGCGCCCGTCGCGCCAGCAAGGCCAAATGCTGCGCCGTCAAGCGCCACCGCGCCGGTCCAGGGGTTACCTCCCGGCGCCGCGAGACCGGCATCGGGGGCATCGCGCTGGCTGGGGCCGCTTGCGGGCCTCGCCGCCGGCATCGGCTTGGCCGCGCTGCTGTCGCACTTCGGTCTGTCGGGAGACGTTGCCGGCATCCTGATGCTTGCCTTCCTTGTTTTCGGGGGACTGTTCCTGATTCGATTATTCCTGGCGCGCCGTGCGGTCGCGCCTCTGCGCTATGCCGGCGCCGGCACCGATCCGGGCGCGATACCGGGCGCTTCACGGTCCATGCCCCCCGCAACGTTGCCAACTGCCCACGGACTTGATTCAGTGGAGGGCGCTGCCGCAGCGACCACCGCCAACGCCTCGGTTGCGGGCAGGTTTCCCCCGGACTTCGATCCCGCGCCTTTCCTGAAGGAGGCCAAGCTGCAATTCAGGAAGCTCCAGTCGGCCTACGATTCAGGCGACTGCAGGGCGATGGCCGATGTAATGACGCCGGAGATGTATTCCGAGATCGAAAGGGAGATCGCAGAACGCGGCACGCACGTGCCGACCGAAGTGGCGGAACTCGACGCCAAGGTGCTTGAGGCAACCACGGAAGGGGATCGCCACTGGGCGAGTGTGCATTTCACGGGCATGCTTTGCGAAGACGGTGCGCTGCTGCCGAAGCCATTCGACGAAATCTGGAACCTGGTCAAGCCCGTCGATGGCAAGAGCGGATGGCTCCTCGCGGGTATCCGGCAACCGGCATGAATATCCCCGACCCCGCGGACGCGCCTGTGCGTCTGGCCAATCGCATTCTGGACGAGGAGGCATGGGCGCGGGAGAAGCTCGCGCCTTTCGCCGGGCGCGCGTTCACGCTCAGCGTGGGACCTGTCACGTCCCGCTTCGCGATCACCGATGAAGGCAGACTGGAAAGGGCGGCGGCCACCACGTCGGCGGCACTCACCCTCGTGCTGTCACCGCTTGCCATCCCGTCGTTCCTGGCCAATCCCGCGCGCTGGAACGAGTTCGTCCGCGAAGACGGCGACGTCGAGTTGGGCGGCGCGCTGAAGGAACTTGCGCGTACGTTGCCCTGGTTCGTCGAGGCGGCCCTCGCCAGGAGCCTGGGGCCGCTGGCGGGTCAGCGCGTCGCCGACGCCGGACGCCGGCTGCTCGCGTTTCCCGAATACGCGGCGCAGCGGGTTACGGAGGGTGTGGCGAGCTACGCTCGCGACGAGGCGCATCTGCTCGCGCGCGGTGCGCAAATGCGCTCCTTTCGCGATGGCGTCGTAGACGCCACCGCGCGAGTCGACGCGCTGGAGCAGCGTTTCGAAACACTGGCCGCGCACGCAGCGGCAGGCAAGCCGCGACGACTTTGACGCCTTCGGCGGCGGGTGGGCCGCGGCGCCTGTGACAATTTCGTCCGCGGGAAAACCGTAGTGCCGACCAGGCACGACTGGCGGCCCGGCGCCGTCGGGGTCTCCCGTAGAATGCGGACATGATGCGCATTGCCCGCCTGGTCCGCATCCACATGGTTGCGCTGCGGTTTGGCCTGGACGAGTTCCTGCTGGGTCACGAACGCGTTCGCGGCCTGCGGCCGTTCGTGAACCACGTGCTGTTCTGGCGCGATCTGTCGCAGCCACGGGGCGTGCGGCTGCGCGAGGCATTACAGGCACTGGGCCCGATCTTCGTGAAATTCGGGCAGATGCTGTCCACGCGCCGCGATCTCTTGCCGCCGGACATCTCCGACGAGCTGGCCAAGCTGCAGGATCGCGTGCCGCCGTTTCCGTCGGAGCAGGTGCTGGCTACGCTCGCCCGCGCATACGGCAAGCCGGTCGACCAGGTATTCCGGTCGTTCGACCTGACGCCGGTGGCCAGTGCGTCGGTGGCGCAGGTGCACTTTGCGCACCTTCCCGACGGCACGCCGGTGGCGGTCAAGGTCTTGCGCCCCGACATCCACCGCGTCATCGAGCACGACCTGGCGCTCATGCAGGCCGCTGCCGGGCTGGTCGAGAGATTGTGGTCGGACGGCAAGCGCCTGCGCCCGCTTGCCGTCGTCGGAGAGTTCGAAAAGACGATTCGCGACGAGCTCGACCTGACGCGCGAAGCTGCGAACTGCTCGCAGCTTCGCCGCAATTTCAAGCATTCGCCTCTGTTGCTGGTGCCGGAGGTGGTGTGGGACTGGACCACGGTCGAAGTGCTGGTGATGCAGCGCATGGCCGGCATTCCCATCGGGCGTGTCGAGGAATTGGTTCGAGCCGGCATCGACCTGAAACGCTTGTCGCGAGCCGGTGTCGAGATTTTCTTCACGCAGGTATTCCGCGACGGCTTTTTTCACGCCGACATGCACCCTGGAAACATCTTCGTCGCCACTGATGGTTCGAACCACGGCAAATACATCGCGCTCGACTTCGGCATCATGGGCACGCTGTCGGAGACCGACAAGGGCTATCTCGCCCAGAATTTCCTCGCGTTCTTTCGCCGCGACTATCACCGAGTGGCGACGGCGCACCTGGAGTCGGGCTGGGTGCCGCCGGACACGCGGGTGGATGAGCTCGAGGCGGAAATACGCGTCGTCTGCGAGCCCATATTCGACCGACCACTGCGGGAGATATCTCTCGGCAAAGTGCTCGTGTCGCTGTTTCGCGCTTCGCGTCGTTTCAACGTGAGGATCCAGCCACAGCTGACGCTGCTGCAAAAAACGCTGCTGAATGTCGAAGGGCTGGGCCGGCAGCTCGACCCCGACCTCGACCTTTGGGTCACTGCCAAGCCATTCCTCGAGCGCTGGATGCAGGAGCAGATCGGATTTCCCGCGCTGCAACGACGGCTGATTGCTGAGGCGCCGTACATCGTCGCCGCATTGCCTGAATTGCCGCGACTGCTGCATCAGCGGCTGCTGGCGCCGCAGAACGCGTCGGATGCGGCCGTCGCCGAACTTGCCACCGCACAGAAGTCCCGCAATCGCTGGCTCGCCGTAATCGCGGCCCTGCTCGCCGTGGTCATTTTCCTGCTCGCGTGGCAGGCCGCCTCCTGAATTTGCCGATACAATTCCGGCGCTTCCCCCAACTGCAAACCTGAACGCTGCCCATGGCGCTGCTCGAAATCCAGGACGTCACGCGCCGTTTCGGCGATTTCACCGCCGTCGACCAGGTCACCCTCGACATCGAAGCCGGCGAATTCTTCACCCTGCTCGGCCCTTCCGGATGCGGCAAGACCACCCTGCTGCGGATGATCGCCGGATTCGATGCGCCCGATGGCGGTCGCATCCTCCTCAACGGTAAGGACATGGCCGACCTGCCGCCGGAGTCGCGGCCGGTGCGCACGGTTTTTCAGAGCTATGCGCTGTTCCCGCACATGACCGTCGAGGGCAACGTTGCCTTCCCGCTGAAGATGGCCAGGACAGCGCCTTCGGACATTCCCGGCAAAGTCGCGGAAGCATTGGAGGACGTCCGCCTGGCGGGGTTCGGCAAGCGCTTTCCGCACGAACTGTCCGGCGGACAGAAGCAGCGCGTCGCGATCGGGCGGGCGCTGGTCACCCGTCCGACGGTGCTGCTGCTCGACGAGCCCTTGGCAGCACTCGACGCGAAGCTGCGCGAGGAAATGCAGATCGAGCTCATCAACCTGCAGAAGGAAGTCGGCATCACGTTCGTCTACGTCACGCACGACCAGACGGAGGCGCTCGCACTGTCCCATCGCATCGCGGTGATGAACAGCGGCCATGTCGAGCAACTCGACACGCCATCGCGCATCTACAGCTTTCCGAAGACGCGCTTCGTCGCGGACTTCATCGGCACTTGCAACCTGCTGACCGGTCCCGTCCGCGCCAACGACGGCGCCATGATCGCGGTCGACGTTCCGCGCCTGGGATCCGTCAGCGTCGCCGCCACTTCCGACGTCGCGACCGGCAAGGACGGCGCGATAGCGCTGCGACCGGAGAAAATCGTCATCGGCGCAGTCGCTCCGGACAGCGTGAACGAAAACCATTTTCGCGGTACCGTGTCCGACTTCCTGTATCACGGCGACGTCACCGTCTACATCGTGACGACCGAAGGCGGCGCCACGATCGAAGCGTTGTCCGCCAACTCCGCTGCCGGCCGCACCAAGTTCCATGAGGTCGGCGACCCGGTCGACCTGTCCTGGCCGGCAGCTGCCGGTCACTTCATCGCCGGATGAGCGCGGGATGAGTGCAACGAGGCGGCGCGGGGAATGGCTCGGCAAGTGGCTGGTCAGCGGACCGCCGGTCCTCTACCTGCTGCTGTTCTTCGCAATACCGGCACTGATCATGGTGCTGGCATCGTTCCGCACGCCGGGCGAGTTCGGCGGGCTCGCCCCGCTCATCAACGAGGCCGGCAGGCCCGATCTCAACGTCGAAAGCTACGTCCGCTTTTTCACGGAGCCGGTCTACGCGCAGATTTTCGTCAAGTCGTTCGTGTATGCGCTGCTCACCACGCTGATCTGTCTGTTGATCGCCTATCCGCTGGCGACCTTGATCGCCAAGAGCCCGAAAAAGCATCGCGACTTGCTGCTGCTGCTGGTGATATTGCCGTTCTGGTCCAATTTCCTGATCCGCATTTACGCCTGGATGATCGTGCTGGGACCGCAGGCGGCGCTGGCGCGCACCGTCAACGGCGTGCTCGCCTGGTTCGGTACCGGTCCCGTGTTGCTGCTGTTCAGTTCGTTCGCGGTGCTGGTGTGCCTCGTGTATGTGCACCTGCCCTTCATGGTGCTGCCGCTTTACGCCAATCTGGAGAAGCATGACCAGGCATTGCTTGACGCGGCGCAGGACCTTGGCGCCAACGGATGGAACCGGTTCTGGCGAATTACCTTTCCCCTGTCGCTGCCCGGCGTCTATGCGGGGGCGGCACTGGTTTTCATTCCTGCGCTGGGTATTTTCGCCATCCCCGACATCCTGGGCGGCCCCGACGACAGCCTCATCGGCAACGTGATCAAGCAACAGTTCCTGGAAACGCGCGACTGGCCGTTCGGCAGTGTGCTGTCCATCGTCCTGACCGTGGCCGCGCTGGCGTTGGCTGGGCTGGCGGCATGGGTTGGCGCGCGCAGCACGCGGCGGGAGGCCTCCGGTGTCTAGTTCGGCGCGCAGTTCGCCCTGGCTATGGTTCGCCGCCATCGCGGGCTACGCGTTCCTGTACCTGCCGCTGGTGATCGTGGTCGTCTATTCGTTCAACGATTCGCGGTTGAATGCCGAGTGGGTCGGCTTCACGCTCGACTGGTATCGCAAGCTCGCACACAACGAGGAGATGCAGGAGGCGGCGGCGAATTCGCTCATCATCGGCGCGGTTGCCAGCCTCGTCGCCACGGTGCTCGGCACGATGGCTGGAGTGGCGATGCACCGGTACAAGCTCCGTCTCCTGCCCATTCTGGTCCTGACGCCCATCGCGATTCCGGAAATCCTGATGGGAGTGTCGCTGCTCATCTTCTTCGTGCTGCTCAATTTCACGCTGGGCCTGGTCTCGGTTGCCCTTGCGCACATCGCATTCTGCATCGGCTTTGTCGCGATCGTCGTGCGCTCGCGCCTGTCCGGCATGGACGAGAGTCTCACCGAAGCGGCACGCGACTGCGGCGCGTCGCCTTGGCAGTCCTTTCGTTATGTCACGCTGCCGCTGATCATGCCTGGCGTGATCGCCGGCGCGCTGATGGCCTTCACGCTTTCCATTGATGATTTCGTGATCACGTTCTTCACGGCGGGCGCCGGCACCGTCACGTTGCCGCTGCAGATCTACTCAATGATCAAGATTGCCGTCACCCCCGAAGTAAACGCCGTGTCAACGTTGCTGATGCTGCTGACATTGATTCTGATCGTCATTGCGACCAAGGTTTCCCCCAGCCTGCTTCGCTCGAATCAGGAGGCGTCCCGCTCATGAAGAGCGTCCGCTCCTTCCTTTCCGGTTCCAACCAGGAGGCAAAAAGCCCATGAAACGCGTACTCGCCCTCTTGTTCTGCCTGGCCGCCCTTCCGGCGTTCGCCAAGGACACGCTCAATCTCTATAACTGGAACAACTACATCGCGCCCGAGACCATCCAGCGCTTCGAAGAGCAATGCAAGTGCGAGGTCAAGCAGACCTACTACTCGGACAACGAGGAGCTGCTGGCCAAGCTCGCGGCCGGCGCCAAGGGCTACGACATCCTGGTGCCAACCTCCAACGCGATGCAGGCGCTGATCAAGGGTGGCCAGCTCAAGCCCATCGACAAGGCCAAGCTGACCAACCTCAAGAACATCAACGTCACGTACATGAACACGCCGTTCGACCCGGGCAACAAGTACTCGGTCCCCTACGCGATGTCGACAACGATCCTGGGCTACAACGCCGAGAAGATGAAGGAACTTGGGCTGCCCACCGATACCTGGGCCGTCATCTTCGAGCCGAAGTATCTGGAGAAGCTCAAAGGCAGGGTCACCGTGCTCGACAGCTCGAACGAGCTCTTTGCCGCCGCGCTCAAGTACTTGGGCTATTCCGCCAACGACACGGACGAAAAGCACTGGAAGGAGGCCGCCGACCTCATCAAGCGGGCCAAGCCCTACTGGGCCGCATTCAACGCGTCGTCGTACATCAAGGAGCTGACCGTCGGCAACATCTGGCTCGTGCACGGCTATTCCAACGACATCTACCAGGCCAATCTCGACGCCAAGGCTGCGGGCCGCAAATTCACGATATTGCAGGGGATGCCCAAGGAGGGCGCCGTGCTGGCGGTCGACAACATGGTGATACACAAGGACGCGCCGCGACCGGACCTGGCACTGCAGTTCATGAACTTCATGCTCGAAGGCAAGAATTCCGCGGAGCTGACCAACCTCATCGGCTCGGGCAATCCCAACACCGACGCGGTCAAGTACATCAAGCCTGAGCTCCTGAAGAATCCGGCGGTGTTTCCGGATCCGGCGGTCGCGGCCAAGCTGGAGCAACTGCAGGACCTTACCTCCGCGCAGCGCCGGTTGCGTGGCAAGATGTGGACGGAGATCAAGGCATCGCGCTAACGTCGCCGCCGTATCGCATCGAGCGCCTGACGCCAGCGTCCGGCGCCGATTTCCTGCGCTTTTTCGACCACGAGACCGGGCCGGCATTTGCCGACAACCCCGCGTGGGCGAAGTGCTATTGCCACTACTACGAAGTGCCGACGTCGGTTTCCTGGGCGTCGTACGACGGCGCCGCCAATCGCGCCGCCATGGATGCGCGCATCGCGTCCGGTGAAATGGAAGGGTTTCTCGCGTATGCAGGCAGCGAGGTCGTCGGCTGGGTCAACGCGCAGCCCTATCACAAGCTGCGGCATGTCTGCGCGCGGCTGCGAATCGCGGCTCCCCCACTTCCGGTCCCGGCCCACGACGCCGCCGCCATCGTCTGCTTCGTCACGGCCCCCCCGTGGCGCCGCAAAGGCGTTGCGCGCGCGCTGCTCGACGGGGCATTGGCCAATTTCACCGCGCGCGGCGTCGCGCTGGTGGACGCCTTTCCGTGGAATGTCGGACCCGACGTCACCGGCCCGGCCGACCATTACCACGGTTCGCCTGCGATGTACGCGGCGGCCGGATTCACGGCCATCGCCACCCACGATAACGTCACCGTAGTCCGCAGGTTGTTGCGTTAGTGCGGGAAAGCGGCTCGGTGGACGCCTCGCGCCAACGCACCTTCCTGCCGCACATTCTTGGCATCCTCTACGGGCTGGCGATCGCGTTCGCGAGCCTGCAGCCTTTCGCTCCGTGGATTCCCGTGCCGGACGGCACGCCCTTCTGGCTGCTTGCGCCCTGGCCGCCCAAGTGGACCCGATTCGATGTCATCGTCAACACGCTGGCCTATGTGCCATTCGGCATGTTCGTCGCGCTGATTCCAAAGCGGGCGGCGCCGCTGTTGCGGGCAGGCGTGGCAGTCGCGGTCGGCGCAACGCTGTCATTCGGCATGGAAACGCTGCAGATGTTCCTGCCCTCGCGTTCGGCCAATCTCATTGATCTCATGGCCAACGCCACCGGCGCGTTGTTGGGCGGACTTCTGGGCGGCACGCTCGTCCGCGCGCAAAAAACACGGCAGATGCTGTCCGCTGCCAGGGACCGCGCATTCCTGCCCGGCCGGTTGGGCGATATCGGCATCGCTCTCCTCGCGCTTTGGCTTACGGCGCAGATCAATCCGGGCATTTCGCTGTTCGCCGTCAATTTCAATCCGGACCTGGCGTCCATCGCGGCGGCGGAAACGGCGGCGACGATGCTCGAGGCTGCGCAAACCGCATTTCAGCTGGTAGGCGTGGGCCTGTTCCTCGCGCTGCTGCTGCGCGATCGCCGCCACGTCGGCGGCGCTGTCCTGCTGCTCATCGGCACCGCCTTTGTGCTCAAGGGCCTCGCGGCATGGCTGGTGCTGAAGCCCGCGGCATGGGAAACGTGGCTCCAGCCAGGGATTTCCATCGGTATCGCGGCGGGCTCGCTGGGCTTGCTGTTGACGGCGTTCCTGGCCCGTCCGGCACAGGTCGCGGTGTGCGCGGTCGCGTTGCTGTCGTCGTTGCTGCTTCCCCTGGCAGCCATCAGTGCCTCGAGCACGCCGGCGCCGCTGACGCTTTTCAATTGGCGCTACGGTCACCTGCTCAACTTCAACGGCTTGACCCACACGGTGCTGCTGGTTTGGCCGATCGCCGCGGCCGCATGGCTGTTCGCCCTCGCCGGGAAGCCGGCGTGGGGGCGCCCGGACTGACCGCGGAGTTGCACCGGCCCGTGCCGGCCGCGGCACGCGCTCCGCTATACTTGGCGACTCGAGGTCCGCCACGCGGATGCATCGCAACCGCCCGCTTCCGGTCATGAGCTACTACGAAAAGCATGTCTTCTTCTGCTGCAACAAGCGCGACGCCCCGGAAAAGTGCTGCGCCGACAGCGGCGCGCAGGATATGCAGCAGTATGCCAAGGGCCGCATCAAGGCACTCGGGCTGAACGGCGCAGGCCGTGTCCGCATCAACAAGGCTGGGTGCCTCGACCGCTGCGAGGAAGGTCCGGTCCTCGTCGTCTATCCCGACGCCGTCTGGTACACGTATGTCGATCGCGACGACATCGACGAAATCATCGACCGCCACGTGGTGGGCGGCGAAGTTGTCGAGCGCCTGAAGATTTGACGCCGCGGACCACCGAGCGAACGACCATCGGCGGTCCTGTCGGACCGATCGAAGTGGTCAGCAACGTGCCGGATGCCCCGCTGACAGGCATCGCGCTGGTCGCGCATCCGCATCCGCTGCAGGGCGGCACGCTCGACAACAAGGTTGCGCAAACGCTCGCCAAGACGTTCTTCGCGCTGGGCTACGCCGCGGTGCGATTCAATTTTCGCGGCGTCGGCGCCACTGCCGGCGTATTCGACGATGGGCTGGGCGAGACCGACGATGCGCTGGCGGTGCTTGCGGTCGCCAAGGCGAAGTTCGGCGAAGAGCTGCCTGTGGTGTTGGCCGGGTTCTCGTTCGGGTCGTTCGTCCAGACGCGCGTGGCCAGGGCATTCCAGCCGCAGCGCCTGGTCCTGGTCGGACCCGCCGTGCGCCGGTTTGCGGTGGAGGACGTTCCCGCGGACACGATTGTCGTTCATGGCGAGGAGGACGACGTGGTGCCGCTGGCCGACGTGCTCGACTGGGCCCGCCCGCAACAGCTGCCGGTCGTCGTGTTTCCCGGCTGCGGCCATTTCTTTCACGGGCGACTCCTGCAATTGCAGAGCGTGATCACCGGCATGTGGCAGCGCGCATGACAGCACCCGATACGGTGCCGGGGAACGACACCGTTCGAGCGACCGCGGTTGCCGCGCCGTCCGCGGCGGTTTCCGCGCAGCCCCCGCAGAATGTCATCGTGCACGTGGCCAAGCTGCGCAAAAAATATGGCGCCACGGAAGTGGTGAAAGGCTTGACCTTCGACATCCAGCGCGGCGAGTGCTTCGGCCTGCTGGGTCCCAACGGCGCCGGCAAGACCACGACGTTGCGCTGCTGCCTTGGGCTGATCGATCCCGACGGCGGCACGATCGAGATGGTCGGTCAGCCGGTCCCCAGGGCTGCGCGCGAGGCACGGCTGCGCGTCGGCGTCGTGCCGCAGATGGACAACCTCGATCCCGATTTCACGGTGCGCGAAAACCTGCTCATGTATGGCACCTATTTCGGCCTGGCGCGAACAGTCGTTGAAAGGCGCATCCCGAAGCTCCTGGATTTCGCCGGACTGGGCAATAAGCGCAACGTCGGCATCCGCACGCTCTCGGGCGGCATGAAGCGGCGCCTCACGCTGGCGCGCGCGCTGATCAACGATCCCGAGCTCCTGATCCTGGACGAACCCACGACCGGGCTCGACCCGCAGGCGCGCCACCTGATATGGGACGGCCTGCGTCAATTGCTGGCCGCGGGAAAGACGATACTGCTCACCACCCATTTCATGGACGAGGCCGAGCGCCTGGCCACGCGCCTTGCGGTCATCGATCACGGCATGTTGATTGCGAATGGCGCGCCACGCGAGCTGCTGGCCCAGCATGTCGAGTCGGAAGTAGTCGAGGTCTTCGGCGACGAGGTGCGAACTTGGGCCGACGTTCACGGTCGCAAGCTTGCGCAGCGGGTCGAAGTCGCCGGCGAGACCGCGTTCTGCTATGCATCCGATCCGCAACCGCTGCTCGCCGACCTGGCCACGCGCGCTGGCGTGCGCTACCTGCACCGTCCAGCGAACCTGGAAGATCTGTTCATCAAGCTCACCGGCCGGGAACTTCGGGACTAAGGAATTCCAATGGCCATTGCGGTCGCGAAGATGTGGGCACCACCCGCGCTGTCGGCGCGGTTCGTTCCGGTATGGCGGCGCAACCTGCTGGTCTGGAAAAAACTCGCGATCGCAAGCGTTCTGGGCAACATCGCCGATCCGCTGCTCTACATGCTCGCGCTTGGCTACGGTATCGGCTCGCTGATCGGCGATGTCGGCGGCATGAGTTACATTGCGTTCATCGGCACCGGCATGGTGTGCCAGAGCGCGATGTTCACAGCGAGTTTCGAGGGTATGTATTCGGCCTTCTCGCGCATGCACGTGCAGCGCACCTGGGAAGGAATCATCAACGCGCCGATCGCGCTCGACGACGTGATGCTGGCAGAATGGCTGTGGACCGGGACCAAGGCCGTGATGTCCACCGCCGCGATCCTGGCGGTGATCATGGCCCTCGGCTATGGCCACACGTGGCTCGCATTCTGGATCCTGCCGCTGGGTTTCCTCGTCGGCCTGACGTTCGGTGCGGCCGGACTGGTGATGAACGCCATGGCGCCCAACTACGATTTCTTCACCTATTTCTTCACGCTGGTGCTGACTCCCATGCTGCTCTTTTCGGGCGTCTATTTTCCCGTGGAGCAAATGCCGGCCTGGCTAGCGGGCATTGCCGGTTTCCTGCCGCTCAAGCACGCGATCGACATTGCGCGGCCGCTCATGCTGGCCCGTGTCCCCGAGAACATCCTGCTGCACGTCGCAGTGCTGCTGTTCTATGCGGCACTTGCCTACTACGTCGCGCTTGCGCTCACCCGGCGGCGCCTGCTGCAATGAACGCGATGCGCGATCCGGCATGCTGCTGATCAAGTCGCTGCATGTCTTCTTCATGGTCGCGTGGTTCGCCGGCCTTTTTTACCTGCCGCGCCTGTTTGTCTATCACTGCCAGGCCACCGACGCGATCGGGATCGCGCGCTTCAAGGTAATGGAGCGCAAGCTCTACTGGGGCATCATGACGCCGAGCGCCGTGCTGACCGTCGTGTTCGGCGCGTGGCTCTGGCTGGGGTATGGGATCTCGGGCGGCTGGCTGCACGCGAAGCTGGCGCTGGTGGCCGTCCTGGTTGCGCACCACGTCTGGCTGGGCAAGCTGATGCGCGACTTCGCGGCGGACCGCAACACCCATGGCGACCGGTTCTATCGCTGGATCAACGAAATTCCGGCGGCGCCGATTCTCGCGCTGGTCATATATCTCGTCGTAGCCAAGCCGTTTTGAGCGTCTCCGCACTCGAACGCTTCTTTGCACCCTGCCCGCGCGGCCTGGAGGGTGTGCTGGCCGCGGAGCTGGCCGGATTGCGGTGCCAGCAGATCACATCCTCGGACGGCGGCGTCGCCTTCGCCGGCCTCCTGGAATCGGCTTACCACGTCAACCTGGAGTCGCGCATTGCGAGCCGGGTGCTGTGGCAGGTCGCCGCGGGCAGCTATCGCAACGAAGCGGACCTGTACGCGCTGGTGCACGCGGTCGACTGGAAACGGCTGTTCCAGCCCACGCGCACATTGCGGGTCGACGTCGCGGCAACGCGGTCGCCGCTGCAAAGCCTCGAATTCGCGACGCTGCGCGTCAAGGACGCCGTATGCGACAGGCTTCGTGCCGACCTCAATGTGCGCCCGTCGATCGACAAGCGCGCGCCGGACGTGCGGGTGCATGCGTACCTCACCGACCGCGACGCCACGCTTTACCTCGACACCTCCGGCGAACCGCTGTTCAAGCGCGGCTACCGACGCGACGCCGAGGAAGCGCCGCTGCGGGAGAACCTGGCCGCGGGACTGCTGGCGTTGACCGGCTGGACACCCGGCGTTCCTCTCCTTGATCCGATGTGCGGCAGCGGCACGATCGTCGCGGAGGCCGCATTGATGGCTGCGGACCGCGCGCCCGGGCTCGCCCGCACCTTCGGCTTCCAGAAATTGCTGTGGTTCGACGGACCGTCGTGGCAGCGCATCAAGCAGACAGCGCGCGACCGCATCCGTAGCGCACCGGCGCAACCGGCGATCTTCGCCAGCGATATCGCACCGGGCGCGGTGGGCAAAACGCAGAGCAACTTGAACGGCGCGCAGGTCGGTGATTTCGTCGCGGTCGAATGCGCGGACCTGCTGGCTCGCGCCGCGCCTGCGCCGGCCGGGGTGCTGCTCGCCAACCCGCCTTACGGCGTGCGTCTCGCGGACCGGGAGAAAATGGCCGCGTTCTATCCGTTGCTGGGTGACGCCATGAAGCAGCGCTTTGCCGGCTGGACCGCGTTTTTCTTCACCGGGGACCTGCGCCTGCCCAAGCTGATCCATCTCAAGGTCGCGCGGAAGACGCCGCTCTTCAACGGCGCCATCGAGTGCCGGCTGTTCGCATTTCCCTTGGTGGCCGGCCGTCACGTGTCCGGTGCTAAAATTGACCGCTGACACCTTCTCCAACAAGGCGCGCCATGCCCATGCTGCCGTCCCGCCACTATGTTTCCGACCATACGCAATTCATTCGCGAACTGATCGAGAAAAAACCCGACCTGCCCGTCAAGCAACGCGAGGGACGCGCGTTGTGGTGGGACAAGACGCCTGCGGCGCTTGGCCTGGAACGGCAGATGGATGAGGGGCGGGTCGCGATGACTCCCGTACGTCTATCAGACGGAATAGCTGAATCAGCCAAAGGACTCGTAACGCCGCCGATCAGCGCAGCAATTCCAAGGCAACCATCAGCAGCACCGCCCAGGCAAGCAGCACGAGCAGGGGATCGACGCGGTCGAGCAAGCCACCGCTGCTCCCGAACCATCCGTGTTGTCGGGGCACACGACGACGCAGGAAGGGCTGCTCGACCAATTTGTACGAGATGTAGCTGGCGAGCAGGATCAGCGGCAGCGCGCAACTGAGCAACAGAGGCAAGCCGTAGGGCAGCCTGGCCAACGGACCAAGAGCGCCGCGGTGGAGTATGAACATCTCCATCACCGGCACGTGCAGCAGGTAGATGCTGTAGCTGATGACTCCCAGTCCCACCGCCAGGCGATTGCCGAATAGCGCCACGCCCGGGTGCTGCTCACCGGTCATGCCGAGGAGCATCAGAATCACGCCGAGTTGAATCCACAGCGGACGCAGGAAGCCCTTGAGCGAGTAATAGTGGTTGCCCGTGGGCAGGTCGGCAAACACCAGCGGCAACGCAAAGAGGACCAGCATCCCCGCATAGAACGCGCACTGCGCGGGGCGCCTGCCGAGCGGCGTGCGCGCAGCGTAGTGGCCCGCGCACATCCCGAGCACAAAGGCATCGAGGCGTATCGGCAACTGGGTTTGCATGAAGCCGTCGTAGGTCACTATGACGTGCGCCTTCGCGGCATAGACCAGCCCAAGGCCGACAATGGCCAGCATCCACGGACCGGCCCGCACGAGCAGCAGGAACAACAGCGGAAAGAACAGGTAGAACTGCCACTCGAAAGGCAGTGTCCAGAACACGCCATTGAGCGTCGCGATATACGCCTCGATCATGTTGTGCATCATGCCCAGGTGCAGCAGCAACTCGAGCCGACCCGGAAGCCGCAGGTACAGGTGCGTCGTCGCCAGGAGCATGAGCAGCGTCAGGCACCCGTAATACGCCGGATAGACGCGCAGGATCCGCTTGCGCAGGAATGTCCGGCAGAACGCAAGGAAGGGGCCGCGGCCGTTGATCGCACCGACGCCGCCTTTCCCTTCGAGCCGAATCCACTCCTGCCGCGTCAACAAGAAGCCGGACAGGATGAAGAAGATATCGAGGCCGACCCACCCGAAGGCGAACCACGGCGCCAGATTGACGTTGGCAACGCCCAGCGCAATCACGACCTGCGGCGAGCCACTGGCCAGCCACGCATGGTAGAAGAAGACCCAGAGCGCGGCGAGAGCGCGTACGCCTGTCAACGCATCGAGATGCGCGAGCGTGGGCCGCGCCGGCGTCATTGCCAATGCGCTCGCGCCGCCGCGACCGTGCCCGCGTGGGGATACAAAGCAATGCGGTCGATCCGTGCGTGGTCGGTGCCGGCACGGAAGCGCAGGACCACTTTCATGGATTCCGCAATCGTGTCGCCGGAACGCCACAACGCGGGCCATGCCAACGGAACCGCCACCCCGGGCGCCGTGCGGGCGAGTTCTCCTGCCGCTGTCTCCGCGACGATTTCCTGCCAGGGCGCCGTCGGCTCGGTGCGTGCAAACACCTGCACCGAAACCAGCGCATCCGGGTCGCGCAGCCCCAGATACAGGGTTTGCAGAGAGGCGGCACGCAGCACCTGGTCGGGCGGTGAAACCAGCGTCGCCACTGTGTCGCCAAACCGGAGGTCGACGAACCCTTTCCCCGCTGCCAGCGCGCCCTGTTCGAGCGACCATCCGTCATCGGCAGCGTGCCGCGCGGTGCCGAACGTCCACAGCCGCGCGCCGCGTGGCAGGTCGGCATGGGAGACGACGAAGTCTTTCATCGCATCCTCGGCAGGCGTGTTGCGCCACGACGTGTAAGCGACGTAATCCGGCCGGTCCGCATAGAGACCGTTGGAGCCGTTCCATGCCATCGGCGAAACCATCCGCGCATCGTAGTTGAAGAGATCGCGGAACGATCGATAGCCCTGTTCGTAATTCGGATTGA
Source organism: uncultured beta proteobacterium (assembly GCA_963819965.1). Taxonomy (GTDB): domain Bacteria; phylum Pseudomonadota; class Gammaproteobacteria; order Burkholderiales; family Casimicrobiaceae; genus VBCG01. The sequence continues at coordinate 2,090,051 of CAWFYA010000004.1, read as the reverse complement.
TCTTGGGCAGTTTCAGGTTGGTGTTGTTGAATTCGACCACACCCCACTGCGGATCCATGCGCGCGAGCTGGGAGAACAGGTTGTGCGGGCCTTCCATTGGCGTCTTGTTCTCCGCGGTGTCGCCGTAAATGACCGCGCCCAAATGTCCGTAGCGCGGGATCGAGCCTTCAAACGAGACGCCCGACGTGTCGAAATTCTTGCCCTTGCTCGTTATCCTTATCGCGATGGGGTCATTGCCCGGGTCGGGCGAGATGATTCCCTGCGCCGAGAAAATGCGGTCCTTGGGGATGCCGGCCTCATGGACCCATTTCGACAGCTCGTCGTAGTGCAGGCCGACGATGTGTTGCCGGAAGACCTGCCATTCCCCGTACCAGGGGTCGTCCCAGATGAGCAGCTGGCCGGGACGCAGCGGTCGATAGGGGGCACCCGGAAACTTGCGCGGTGGCTGGACCTCGTCCCACGACGTCCAGTTCGTGCGCGCGAGCTTGCGCACTTCCTCGAGCGACAACGGATGCTCGCGCCGATACGAGGATAGGTCGGGAACGCCGGGCGAGGGCTTGCCCGCATAAGGTCCGCTCCCTTGCAGCCACTCCCGGAACTGCCTGATCATGCCCGGATTGAAATCGAAGAACTCGCGGGAGAAGAAGAAGGGGTTCATGTACGTGTCGGCGTCCAGCACCACGCCGATGAACAGTTCAGGGTGCTTGCGCGCGAACTCGCCGATGATCCGCGCAGCGGCCTGCAGGTTGCGCTTCTTGTAGTCGCGCACCATCTTCGCATGGACGTTGTAGGTGAGCGTGCGCGCGAGTTCCGGCGAATCGGTGGACCCGGCCAGCCCCTTCAGGTAATCATCCGGGAACGTCTGGTCATCCTGGCTCCACTGCACGTTGTAATCGTCTTCCTCCAGGTGATCGTTCAGGTCCCACGCCGGATCGTTGCAACTGGCATCTCCCCAGATGCCGCCATTGAGGATGAACTGCACCGGCACGTGGCGTTCGATAGCGAAGCGGATGATGCCGGCCAGGTTGTCCTCGGCGACGGCGCGCTTGCCGCATTTGCGCGACAGGTCGAAGTCCGGGTCGAATGCCCAGTCGCCGGCAGCGCCCGTGGTCGTCCGCATGTAGAGCAACGGCACCGCGATCCCCACCCGCTGCGTGCGGGAGAGGTAAGGCGCATACGCCGTGTCGGCTTCCTCCGCGCCGCCTGACGTTGCGCCCGACGTCATCATCACGAAGTTGAAATGCTGCTTCGCCAGAGCAGGGTGGGCATCCAGTATCCCGCTCCACATATGCATCGCCGCCGGCGGCAGCAGACTCCTGCGCGCGAGCACGGTGGCCACGCCGGCGCGATTGGTCGCGACCACGGCGACCTCGTGCCGCTGCGGTGACAGGTCAGGGAAGGTGCCCGCGAAGGCGAAACCCGCGCGTGCCGAATCGGGGAAGCCGGGCTTTTCCTTCTCGACATCCGGGCGCGCAATCCCGAACGTCGCCGCATGCGCCACGCCATCCACCTTCACGGCGACGCCGCTGATTCCCGCTGGATCGAGCGCCCAGCCCGTGATTGCGATGCGGTCGCCCACGACCGCCTCCGCCAAGGGCTGGTCGACGAAACCGATGGTCGGGGACGTGACAGCTACATTGGCACCGGGACCCGCCGATTCCGCGGTGGGAGCGGCCGGGGTTGCGGCGGTCGCAGCCGCCGCCGTTTCACCCACGCGCTGATGCGCATGCCTGACGAACGCGTACCAACCGGCGCCACTGACGGTGACAGCCAGCGCAATGATCGCCAGGAGGGCTGGCTTGGCCTTGCCCGCCAAGCGGCTGGGAGGGGAATGCACCAGAGCCCGTTTACACTGTACTTGCGTCGCGCGCCAGCGACAGAAGGTGGTCCGCTACTTGTCGTCGGTCTTGTATTCGACGTAGGCCCGGTCGCGCGTCTGGCGCACGAACTCGGCAAATTCCTCGTCGGACTTGCGTTGCCTGATCGCGGTGCGGGCAACTTCGCGCTTGCGCTCCAGCGTGACGTCCTGCGAGCGGCGCTCCTCGACCAGGATCAGGTGCCAGCCGAACGTCGTTCGCACAGGCATGGAGACCGTGCCGATGGCGAGACTGTTCATCGTTTTTTCGAACTCGGGCACCGTGTCGCCCGGATTGACCCAGCCCAGATCGCCGCCCTTGGACGACGAGGTATCCTCGGAATTGAGCTTGGCCTGTTCATCGAATTTCGCGCCGGTCTCGATGCGATCGCGAATCCGATCGATCTTCGCGCGCGCCTCGGCGTCGGCGGTGATTTCGTTCACGCGAATGAGGATGTGCTTGACGTGGGTCTGCTGGACGACCTTCGGTGCGTTGAGATTGCGCATATCGACGAGCTTGATGATGTGGAAGCCTCCGGGGCTGCGCAGGACCGGCGAAACGTCGCCGGCCTTCATCGTCTTGACCGTGTCAGCGAACACCACCGGCAGCCGCGCCGGCGTGCGCCAGCCAAGGTCGCCGCCCTTGATGCCGTCGGGCGCGTCCGAGAACGCCGCCGCGACCTCCGCGAATTTCTTGCCTTCCTGAATCTGCGCGAGCGCGTCTTCAGCTCGTTTCCTGCGTGCGCCAATCTGGTCCGGCGTCGCCTGCTCGGGTACCGAAACCAGGATGTGGGAAATCATGTATTCGGATTCACCGCCGGCTTGTGCCGCAACCGTGGCCAGATACGCATCGACTTCAGCGTCGGACACGGTGACACGGCTGTCGACCTCACGCTCGCGGACGCGCTGGATGGTGATTTCCTTTCTCAGATCCTCCCGGTATTTGGCGTAGGGGATTTTTTCGCGCTCCAGCGCTTTTCGGAATTCCTCCGGCGACATCTTGTTGTCTTGCGCCACGCGCACGATCGTGCGCTCGACCATCTGGTCGTCCACACGGACGCCGGTATCCTTGGCGTACTGCAGCATGGCGCGCTCGGTGATGAGGCGCTCCAGGACCTGCCGGTCGAACTCGGCGCCAACCGGGGGCTGCACCTTGGCCTCCTGCATCTGTGCAAGCGCCGTCCGTTTCTGTTCATTGAGGTCATATTGCGTAATGGCGTCGTTGTTCACGACGGCAATCACGCGATCCAGCGTGACGGGAACATTGTTCCGCGGCGCGGGACCTGGTATCGGACGCGTTGCGGGCGTGGGCGAATTGGCCGACGGTGGACCGATCCCGGGAGACGTGGTGAATTGCGCCAGCGCGACGCCTGCCGTGCATGCCAGCATGGCTACTGCAACGATGAATCTGGGATGGCGTGCCATCGGAATTCGTCCTCGGCAATCGGAACTCGGTGTTCGGTACTCGGTTTTCAATACTCAGGCAGCGGACCAAATGACGGACCGCGCGACGTGTCGGGCTCGTTGGTGCGCAGGTAACCTGGCACCGTACGGCGCAGCAGATCGAGGGGGCTGGTGCCGAGTCGTGCCAGACCGTTCAATTCGAGCTGGACGAAAATCGATCGGGTCGTCTGCTCGGAGGTCGTCGTCAATTGCTGGCCGACCACCCGCATGACCCAACACCCGCCATTGTACTCCACGCCCAGGACCGCCTCCAGCGTCTTGTGGTCCGGGATCGAATAATTCCAGGCGCCGACCAGGCTCCAATTGTCGGCTATCGGCCACTGCCCGGAAAGGTAGGTCTGGTTCAGTTCCGATTGACCGCCGGTCTGGTCCACGAGTTCCTTCGAATAGCGATAAACGAGCGACAGCGCCTTCCCGCCCTCCGGCGTATAGCGGATGCCGGCGTTGAAGCGGTCGAAATCGCTGGTGCCAAAGTTGTACTGCATGAGCCCGTTCAACGCCCAGGTGTCGGACAGCCGGCCGTCGACGCCGAGCAGGAAATCCGAGGATCCGGCCTTCTGCGGTGTCGCGCCGAGCGTGACCCTCTGGTCGTTGAAATAGAACAGCTGGCCCAGGCCGACCCGCAGCCGCTCGGCGCCGGTTTCCGGGTCGAGCAGCCGCGACGTCACCGCCAACGCCAGCTGGTTTGCATCGCCGACGCGGTCGTACCCAATGAACCGATTTTCGATGAAGAGCTGAGCAAAGTTGAAGTCGTCCTGCACGGTGTCGAACGCCGGCAGCTGGTCTTGATTGCGATAGGGAATGAAGGTGTAGAACGCGCGGGGCTCCAGCGTTTGCACGAACTGCGTGTCGAACAGGTTCCAGTCTCGCTCGAACACAAGCCCCGCGTCGACGCTGGTAATGGGGACCACCACGCTTGGGTGTGACTCCGGGATAGCGGACGTGGTCTGGTTGAGATCGTATTGCCATGCCTGGACGGCCGCATGCGCATTGATGAACCACGAGCTGCCCTGACGTATCCAGCGCACCGAGGGAAGCAGCACCGCCCTGTCACCGGTTGGAACCAGCGACGACTGCTCGAAGCGAGTGTATTGTGCCTGTCCGCTCCATGTCAGCCCGGCCCAGTCGGTCTCGGCCATCGTCGCTTTGACCTGAGGCAACATGTTGTAGGGCGGCGTGACCGGGGCCTGCGGATCCTGCAACGTCTGAAACGATTGCGCCAGCACCGACGCGCTGAACTGGCCATAGTTGGCGACCAATCCCGCCTCCTGCGGCAACGTCTTTTGTGACGTCACGGCAATGCGGTCGGAGAAGTCCGCGAAGTAGGTCGCGTCCGAAACGCGGTTGTAGTTGAAATAGCCGCTGAGCCACGGATTGAATTGCTCGTTGTGCTTCCAGGCAAACGCCCAGCGCGACGTATCGGCCACGCGATCATAAGGTACGACTTCCGCATTGACTTCGCCGACCGACTGCTCGAACAGGTACCGTCCCTCGCCGCCGATCATCAGGCCCCGCTTGGTCATGATGCGCGGCGTGACCGTCGCGTCGTAATTGGGCGCGAGATTGAAATAGTACGGTGCCGCAAATTCGAAGCCACGGATCTGCGACGAGCCGGCGATCGGCGTGAGGAATCCGGACTTGCGCTCGTTGGTCAGCGGGAACTCGAGCCAGGGCGCAGCCAATATCGGCGTGTCGAGAAAGAAAACCCTGGCGCTGTGCGCCGTGCCGACCGAGCGCAGCCGGTCGACTTCGATTTCATCGCCAATCAGATACCAGTCGCGGTTGGGCGCGACGCATGTCGTGTAGGTCGCGGTGCTGGCCTCGAAATTGTCGGGGCCGAGAAAGCGTATTTCGGAAGCTTCGCCATGCGCGCCATTTTCACCTACGTAGTAGCTCGGGGACTTGAAGTAGCCAGTCTCGGTGTCGCGCTGGAATTTCATCTCGGGGCCGGTGATCGTATCGGTGCCGCGGCGCAGCGTGACATTACCCTTGCCCCAGATTTCGTCCTCGATCAGATCGTATTGCAACCAGTCCGCCAGCACGGTTTCGCGGCGGGCGCGAAGCTCGACCTTGCCGGACGCCGCAACGCGCTCGCTGGCTTCGCCTTCGACCCGGTCGGCGCGGAGGAAAATGGCGCCACGATCTTCGTCACCGCCCTTTGTGCGCGACGCATCCGCCCCGTGCTGGGGCTGTGTCCCGATCTTCACGCCGGGCAGTGGCGTCAGTTGAGCTGGACCCGTTGCCGGTACCGTCGGCGCGGCCCGCGTTCCGCTATCGTGGCCTTTTGCCGGGTTCTCGATTTCGGTCGCCATCCGCAACTGCGGGTCCGGCAGGCTGGCATCCGCAGCGGCAGCGGTCGTCGTAAGCGTCGCGCCGAGAATCGCGACCAGCAAGGACAGCGAAAGAAAATCGGGATCGATCAACGCGCACAACCGTTTTGCTAAAGTGCGCCATTCTAGCCCGAGCCATGAACCTCCCCAACGACGACCCGCGCCTCGTCCTCCTTGCCGAATGGCTTGCCGCCACCCTGCGATCGGACGAGTTCACGCTGGCACCCGCGTCCGCGGATGCCAGTTTTCGTCGCTATTTTCGCGCGACGCTGGCAGTGCCGTCCGCGCTGGCGCCCAAGGCGGCGACACTGATCGTCATGGACGCGCCGCCCCCTCGGGAGGACTGTCGCCCATTCGTTCACGTCGCCGCGCTGATGCGCGACGCGGGAGTCAACGTGCCTGACGTGGTGGCGCAGGACCTTGGTCGCGGCTTCCTGCTGCTGTCGGACCTGGGCCCCACGACCTACCTGCGCGCCATCGACGCCGGCAACGCGGACGAACTCTTTCGCGACGCTATCGACGCGCTGATTCGCTGGCAGCTCGCGACCCGACCGGGTGCTCTGCCGCCCTATGATGCGACCCTGCTGCGGCGCGAGCTGGATTTGTTCCCCGAGTGGTATGTCGGCCGGCATCTGGGACAGGAGCTGACGCAGCATGAGCACGCCGACCTCGAGAACGTGTTCCGGATCATCATGGCCTCGAACCTGGCGCAGCCTGCCGTGTTCGTGCATCGCGACTACATGCCGCGCAACCTGATGGTCAGCACGCCCAATCCGGGCGTGCTGGATTTCCAGGACGCCGTTTGCGGGCCAATCACCTACGACATTGCATCCTTGTTCCGCGACGCGTTCGTAAGCTGGCCCGAGGAACGCGTGCTCGACTGGACAATCCGCTACTGGGAGAAAGCGCGGCGCGCGGGGCTGCCCGTTGACGCCGACTTCGCGGCGTTCCACCGCGACTGCGATTGGATGGGCCTGCAGCGCCACCTGAAGGTTCTGGGCATCTTCTCACGCATCCAGCATCGCGACGGCAAGTCCGGCTATCTTGAGGACGCGCCGCGTTTTCTCGCCTACGTTCGGCCGGTCGCGGAACGCTATCGCGAATTCGCGCCTCTCGCGCGCCTGCTCGACCGCCTCGAACGGCGCCCGCACGCCGTGGGCTATACATTCTGATGCTCGGCGCGATGATCCTGGCCGCGGGGCGCGGCGAGCGTATGCGGCCGCTGTCGGACGCGATGCCCAAGCCATTGCTCGCGGTAGGCGGCAAGGCATTGATCGTTTGGCAAATCGAGTCTCTGGCGCGCGCGGGGTTCCGCGACATCGTCATCAATGCGTCGTGGCTCGCCGACGAACTCGTCGCGGCGATCGGCGATGGTGGCGCATTCGGCGCGCGCATCCGCTGGTCACTTGAAACTGACCCGCTCGAAACGGCCGGCGGCATTGCGACGGCGCTGCCGCTGCTCCCGCAAGGTCCGCTCTTGGTTGTTTCGGGCGATATCTGGACGCGCTTCGACTATGCCACGCTCGCTGCACGCGCCGCGACGATGGCGCGCGACCCGGCCCCGCCTCGCGCCCACCTCGTCATGGTTCCCAATCCGCCTTTCCATCCCGATGGGGATTTCGTGCTCGCCGGAGGCCGCCTGGCGCTCGACGGCGCATCCATGCTGACGTTCGGCAACATCGCGCTCTACGACACTGCGCTGTTCAACGAACTTCCCCGCGGCACCAAACTCCAACTCCTCCCACTCTTTCGCGACTGGATCGGACGCGGGTGGGTTTCCGGTGAACGATTCGACGGGCCGTGGGCCAACGTCGGCACGCCTGTCGAACTCGCCGCGCTGGATCGCCAGCTCAGCGTCACTGCCAGCCATCCCTGAACCCGCAAAGAGGACTCCCATGCACGGATCGACCGGCTCCGATGCCACTTCCGTTGCCCGGCCATCCATCGAACCGGGGGCCAACCCCCTCCTGGATTTCTCCGGGCTGCCGCGGTTCGATGCCATTCTCCCGGCGCACGTCACGCCTGCCATCGACATGCTGCTCGCGCAGGCGGCCAATGTGCTGGAGCGCGTTGCAACGGATTCGCAGCCCGCGACGTGGGACCGTGTGGTGGAGCCGATCGCGGACGCCCTCGACCGACTCGATCGCGCGTGGTCCGCGGTGAGCCATCTCAATGCGGTGGTCAATACGCCGGAACTGCGCGATGCCTATAACGCCAACCAACCAAAGATCGTGGCGTTTTTCACCGACATGGCGCAGGACCTTCGTCTCTGCGCACGATATCGCTCGTTGCATGGCTCCCCCTCGTTTGCCACGCTCGAACCCGCGCAAAGGAAGTTGATCGAAAACGAGCTGCGCGACTTCAAGCTGGGCGGCGCGGAATTGGCGGAGGACGACAAGGCACGGCTCAAGGTCGTAAACGAGGCGCTCGCGGAACTGTCCACGCGATTCGAGGAACATCTGCTGGATGCCACGAACGCCTGGGCATTGTTCAGCGAAGACGCAGAGGAGCTGGCCGGCGTGCCCGACGACGTGCTGGCGGCCGCGCGGTCCGCGGCCCAAGCCGACGGCAAGCCAGGCTGGAAGCTGACGCTGCGCATGCCGTGCTACCTGCCCGTCATGCAATATGCGCGAAATCGCGACCTGCGGCGCCGGATGCACGAGGCCTACGCCACGCGCGCGTCCGAACTCGGTGCCCATCCGGAATGGGACAATGGCCCGGTCATCGAACGCATCCTTGCGCTGCGCCGCGAGGAGGCCACGCTGCTTGGTTACCGCAACTACGCCGAGGTCTCGCTGGTCCCGAAGATGGCGCAAACGCCCGCCGAAGTTTTGGCGTTCCTGCGTGATCTGGGCGCCCGGGCGCGACCGTTCGCGCAACGCGACTATGCCGAAGTCGTCGCCTTTGCGCGCAGCAATCTCGGGCTTGCCGAACTCCTTCCGTGGGACCTGGCCTATGCGTCCGAGCAACTGAAGGCTGATCGCTATGCATTCTCCGAACAGGAAGTGCGCCAGTATTTTCCGGAAGATCAAGTGCTGGCGGGCCTGTTCCGCGTCACCGAGTCGATTTATGGCGTGCGGATACGCGACGCAAGCGCACCGATCTGGCATCCGACCGTGCGTTTCTTCGACATCGTCGATGCCAGCGGCGCACTCGTCGGCCAGTTCTATTTCGACCTCTACGCGCGCGAGGGCAAGCAAGGTGGCGCGTGGATGGATGAAGCCATCAATCGCCGCCGCTCGGGTGCAAAGGTCCAGCATCCGGTCGCCTACCTGACGTGCAACCTCTCGGCTCCCGTGAACGGCAAGCCCGCGACCTTCACCCACGAGGAAGTGACCACGATCTTCCACGAATTCGGGCATGGCCTGCACCTGCTGCTCACGAGGATCGAGACGTCCGGGGTTTCGGGCATCCAGGGCGTGGAATGGGACGCCGTCGAGCTGCCATCGCAGTTCATGGAGAACTTCTGCTGGGAGTGGGACGTGCTGGTGCACATGACGCGTCACGCCGACACGGGCGAGCCCATTCCCCGCGCGCTGTTCGACAGGCTGCTGGCGGCCAAGAATTTCCAGAGCGGCCTGGCCATGGTTCGCCAGCTCGAATTCGGTCTGTTCGACATGCTGCTGCATGCCGAATTCGATCCCGTGGCGCGTTCGCCCTGGCCGTCGCCGCAAGCGCTGCTCGACGCAGTGCGAAAGGAGATATCCGTCGTTCCGCGCCCCGCCTACGACCGCCTGATGCAGGGTTTCGACCACATCTTCGCCGGCGGCTATGCGGCCGGCTTCTACAGCTACAAGTGGGCCGAAGTCCTGTCGGCTGACGCCTACAGCTTGTTCGAGGAGACCGGCGTCATGTCCCCTGCCGCCGGCGCAAGGTTCCGCGACGAGGTGCTGGCACGGGGGGGCAGCCGCCCGGCCATGGAGTCGTTTGTCGCCTTCCGGGGCCGCCCGCCCCAATTGGATGCGCTTCTGCGGCATAATGGAATGACAGTGTCATCGTAAGGGAGGCCAAATGCCCACACCCGCTTGCCGTTTCCACCTGCACTCGTACGCAGTCGCGCTGGGACTTGCGGCGATGGTCGTCGCCACCGGCGCGCTTGCCCAGACCCAGGTCTATCGCTACACGGACGCCGACGGCCGGGTCGTCTACACCGACCGTCAGCCGATCGGCGAGGTCAAGAACCTGCAATCCAAGAAGGTGGGTTCGAATTTCGTCTCCACTAGCGATCCTAACTACGCGGCGCAGCTCGCCGCGGAACGTTTCCCGGTGACGCTCTACACGTTCGCCTGCGGTGACGTGTGCGCGAACGCCGAAGCGCTGCTCAACAAGCGCGGCGTCCCGTTCACCATCGTCAACGTGGCCGAGCCGGAGGGACAGACGAAGCTCCTGTCCATTGCCAGCGAGGGTGTCGCACCGATCCTCACCGTCGGCGACAAGCTCATTGCCAAGGGCTTCAACGAAGGGCGCTGGCAGTCGCTGCTGGACGAGGCCGGCTATCCGAAGACGCCTGCATCGCGAAAATCGGCCCCGTTGGCCCGCAACAACGACACCTCCCCGCCGGCCACGGCGCAGGAAGGCACGCGCTCGGTCGGCGCTCCCATTCGCGGCGGCGACTACCCGAAGTAACCTCACCCGGGAAACGGGCCGTGGCCAGCGGCAACGGCTCTTGATCGGTCCTCGTCGGCGATAATGCGGTCGCCTGTTGCATTTGGTCCACACCTCCGCGAATCGCCCGATGATCCTCGCCGCCTGGAACGTAAACTCGCTCAACGTGCGCCTGCCGCGGCTTCTCGCGTGGCTTGCCGCACAATCGCCGGACGTCCTGTGTCTGCAGGAAACCAAGCTCGAGGACCACAAATTTCCTGCCGCCGACCTCGCCGCGGTCGGCTATCGCGCGTACTTCGCAGGCCAGAAGACCTACAACGGGGTGGCCATCCTGGTCCGCGACGGGCTCGCGGCGAGCGACGTCGCCATCGGGATTCCGGGATTCGCTGACGAGCAAAAGCGGGTCATCGCCGCGACCGTCGCAGGCATCCGTGTCATCGGGGTCTACGTACCGAACGGACAATCGGTCGAATCCGACAAATATCGCTACAAGCTCGACTGGTGCGCGACAACCACAGGCTACCTGCGCGACGAGCTGGCGCGGCACGCGAACCTGGCGGTGATGGGCGATTTCAACGTCGCGCCCGACGACCGCGACGTGCATGATCCCGCGCTCTGGCAGGGGCAGGTGTTATGCAGCGATCCGGAACGCGCCGCGTTCCGGGCGTTCCTCGCGACGGGATTGCAGGATAGCTTCCGCCTGTTCGACCAGCCGCCCAAGACATTCAGCTGGTGGGACTATCGCATGTTGGGCTTTCCCAAGAATCACGGACTGCGCATCGACCACATCCTGTTGTCCGCGCCGCTGGCAGCGCGCTGCATCGCGAGCCGCATCGACCGCAACGAACGCAAGGGCGAGAAGCCGTCCGACCACGCGCCCGTGCTTGTCGAACTCCGCGATGCCTGATCCCGTGGCCGGTTGACGGGTCATGGTATTTGCTTCGCCCATCTTCCTGTTCCTGTTTCTGCCGCTGACGCTGGCGGCCTATTTCGGCCTGCCGCGCGCCTGGCGAAACGGGGTCCTGCTGGTCGCGAGCCTCGTGTTCTATGCCTGGGGCGAGGCGCGCTACCTGCCGCTGATCGTGGGTTCGGTGGCGTTCAACTGGTTCATGGGACAAACGATCGGCGCCGCCGCGGACCCGAGAACGCGAAAGCGCTGGCTGGCCGCGGCCATCGCCGGCAACCTCGGCGCGCTGGCGCTGTTCAAGTACGCCAATTTTGCGGTGGCCAACGTCAACGCAATCGCGCCGGTGCTCGCGCCCGTATTTTCCATTACCCCGATCACGCTGGCCGCCATTCCGCTGCCGCTCGGGATCTCGTTCTTCACGTTTCACGCCATTTCCTACGTCATCGACGTCTACAAGCGAAATGCCGACGCGGAGCCAAACGTCCCGCGCTTCGCGCTCTACATCCTGCTCTTTCCTCAACTCATTGCCGGACCGATCATCCGCTGGCGCGATATCGCCGCGCAGCTGCGCAGCCGCGAGCAGCGTATCGCCGACTTCGCCTATGGCGCGCGCCGCTTCGTGCTGGGTCTGGGCAAGAAGGTGCTGATCGCGAACACGCTCGGCCGCGTGGCTGATGCCGTCTTCGGTATTCCCTCCGGCGAGTTGACGACGCCGCTCGCGTGGCTCGGTATCGCGTGTTACACGCTGCAGATCTATTTCGACTTCTCCGGCTATTCCGACATGGCCATCGGCCTCATGCGGATGTTCGGGTTCCGCATCCTCGAGAACTTCAACTATCCCTACATTGCGCGCAGCATCCGCGAGTTCTGGCGCCGCTGGCACATTTCGCTGTCCAACTGGTTTCGTGACTACTTGTACGTTCCGCTGGGCGGCAACCAAAGGGGGGAACGCCGCGCGTATGCGAACCTGGTGATCGTGTTCCTGCTGTGCGGCCTCTGGCACGGCGCCAGCTGGCCTTTCGTGCTGTGGGGCGCATGGCACGGCGCGTTCCTCGTCGCGGAACGCGCCGGGCTCGATCGCATGTTGCGGCGCATGGGGCCACTTAATCATTTGTATGCGCTGGCTGCGGTAATGGGCGGCTGGGTGTTGTTCCGCGCCGACACGCTGGCACATGCAGTCGACTATTTCCAGGCACTGGCCGGCTTCGGGCAGGGCGATCCGGCAAAGCATCCGGTCGCGCAATATCTCGATTCGCTCGTTGGTTTCACGCTGCTCGTCGCCATCGCGCTCTCCACGCCGCTTGTTCGCGGCATTGGCATGTGGCGCGACGCGTTGACTGCGCGGCCGGGCGCCACCGCAGCCGTCGTGCTTGGCGCTGACCTGGCGTGCCTGGCGGCCGTCGGCGTGCTCGCGGGGGCGTTCCTCGCGGCGGGCACCTACAATCCGTTCATCTATTTCCGCTTCTAACGGCAAGCGTGGGGGTCCAATGAGCACCGCAGAGCCGCCTCAAGGTGCGAATGGCTCCCCCTCCGGGGGCAGCGCAGCGACGAACGTCGCAAGCGTGGGGGTCCAATGAGCACCGCAGAGCCGCCTCAAGGTGCGAATGGCGCGGAGGTCCTTTCGCTGCCACCGGTACCGCCGCCCGCACCAGCCGACCATCCGTTGCGCGATCGCATCGCGACGGGGCTTTTCGCGCTCGCGCTGGCCGTGCCCCTCGCCGCGCTGGCCTTTACGTGGTCGCGCACGACAACCCTTTTCGAGAAGCGCGCGATGGCGCCTTGGCCCGCGTTCGCGTTGTCGTCATCGTTCCCACCCGCCTTCGAAAGCGCGTTCGCCGACCGCTTCGGCGGACGCGACAAGCTGATCCGCCTGCATCACGCGTCGCTGCTCGAATTGTTCGGCGTGTCGGCGCTCACGACCGTGCTTCCGGGAAGCGCCGGCTGGTACTACTGGCTGGGCGAGGATGGCCTGTCGCTCGACACTCACTACCGCGGGACGGCAGCGTTTCCGCAGAGCTACGTCGACGGAACCGTCGTGGAACTCATTCGCCGCCGCGAGTGGCTGGCCGCGAAAGGGATCGGCTATGTGGTCGCGGTCGTGCCGGAGAAGTACACGATCTATCCAGAACACCTGCCGGGTTGGACCGGCAAGCCGGCGCAGCCCTCGCCTTACGATCGCGTCGTCGCTGCGCTCGCAGGCTCCGGGGTGACGCTGATCGACCTGCGTCCCGCGCTGCGCGCCGCGAAGGCGCATGACCGCGTCTACTACAAGACCGACTCGCACTGGAACTACCTGGGCGCAATGGTGGGTTACGACTTGATCATGCGCGAAGTGCAGCGCGCGCTGCCGCCCGGCCGGATGCCGCAAATCGTGCCCGCGCAACGACCTGCTTACGTTGCCGGTGTCGACTATTACAGCGGCGATCTCGTTGGCATGCTGGGCTTGCCGGGACGCATACGCGAAGACGACGTGGCGCCACTGGGCACGATATTCGCCGACTCGGCGAGCCGCTGCGCGCGGCGCGTCGATCCGCCGCCGTTTCGCGAAAGCACTACCTATGTCTGCGACCGGCCCGGCTTGCCGCGCGCGGTGGTCTTTCGCGATTCCATGGCGATTCCGCTGATTCCGATGCTCGCAGAAAATTTCGCTCGCGTCGTATTTATCTCCAATCGCGCCTTCGACACTGCATTGATCGAGCGCGAAAAGCCGGACGTGGTCATCGAGGAGATGGTCGAGCGCGCGCTGCACAGCCCCGGCGCGCATCCGATGCAGATCCCCGCAAAGTAAACTTCGTTCAGCCCTTCGCGTCGGTCTCGCGCTCGCCTTTGCGCAATTCCGCCTCGAGGCCCAGTTCCTGGATCTTGCGCGTCAGCGTGTTGCGGCCCCAGCCCAGCCATGCCGCGGCTTCCATGCGATGGCCGCCCGTGTGCGTGAGCGCGCGCCGGATGAGCGTCTTTTCGAACTCCTGCTCCAGGCGATCCCCCACGTTGCGCTCACCGCGCGCGAGAGCCTGCGCTAGTTCGCGGTCGAGCGACTGGTGCCAGCCAACGTCACCGGGCGCGCCGGTCTCCTTAGGGCCTTCGCGAACCTCCGGCGGCAGGTCGGCCACGTCGACGCGCTGTCCGGGTGCCATCACGGTCAGCCAGTGGCAAACGTTCTCCAGCTGACGCACGTTGCCCGGAAAAGCAAACCCCGACAGCGCCCGTAGCGCGTCCGGCGTAAGCGCCTTGGGCTCGACCGCCAGGTCGCGTGCGCTCTTCTGCAGGAAATGGCGTGCCAGCGGCGCGATGTCGTCGGGCCGCTCACGCAGCGGCGGGAGGCGCAGCCGCACCACGTTGAGGCGATGCATCAGGTCCTCGCGGAAGAGGCCGAGGCGCACCCGCTCTTCCAGGTTCTGGTGCGTGGCCGCGATGATGCGCACGTTCGACCGCAACGGTGAATGACCGCCGACGCGGTAGTACTCGCCGTCGGCGAGCACGCGCAGCAGCCGCACCTGCAGGTCGGGAGGCATGTCGCCAATTTCATCCAGGAACAGCGTGCCGCCATCGGCCTGCTCGAAGCGTCCACGGCGCAGCGCCTGCGCACCGGTGAACGATCCACGCTCATGACCGAAGAGTTCCGACTCGAGCAGGTCCTTCGGAATGGCTGCGGTATTGATCGCCACGAACGGCCCCGCCTCGCGCGGGCTGTGCCGATGCAATGCGCGCGCGACCAGTTCCTTTCCGGTACCGGATTCGCCCGTGATCAGGACCGTGGTGTTGGATTGCGACAGACGCCCGATCGCGCGAAATACTTCCTGCATCGCGGGCGCCTGCCCGAGAATCTCCGGCGTCTCGGACGGTGTCACCGGCGCCTGCGAGGGAACGGGGGTTTCGTGGGTCGCGCGACGGATGAGCGCCAGCGCGTGATCGATGTCGAAGGGCTTGGGCAGGTATTCGAAGGCGCCGCCCTGAAATGCCGCAACGGCACTGTCGAGGTCCGAATACGCCGTCATGATGATGATCGGAATCTGCGGAAACCGCTCCTTCACTTTGTTGAGCAGCACCAGACCCGACTCGCCGGGCATGCGGATGTCGGACACCAGCACCTGGGGTTGGCTCGTGGAAAGCGCCTGCAGCACTTCGTAGGCGGTGGCAAACGTCTTGAACGGAATCCCCTCGCGCGCCAGTGCTTTTTCGAGGACCCAGCGAATCGATCGGTCGTCATCGACGATCCACACGTCCTTCATGCCATCGCCGCGCGGTTCGTCGTAGTCATAGGCGTACATCGCGCACCCATTCCCTTTGCAAAGGTTGCATCAACCCGGATCCCGCGGCATTTCCAGCGGCAACAGGATCGTGAAGACCGTGCATCCGGGCCTGCTTTCCGATTCGATCGTGCCGTTGTGCTGGGCGACGAATGTCTGGGCGATCGTTAGCCCGAGGCCGTTGCCGCCCTCGCGTCCTGATACCAGCGGATAGAAAATCCGGTCCTGTATTTCCGGTGGAATTCCGGGGCCGTTGTCGGCAATGGACACCGCCAGCGCCAGCCGATAGCGCTTCTTCGAGAGGGTGACGCCGCGCGCCACGCGCGTGGTCAGGCGGATTTCCGGATTCGCGGTTGCCGCGGACAGGGCCTGCGCGGCATTGCGCGCGATGTTGAGCAGTGCCTGCGTCAGCTGCTCGGGATCGGCCTCGAATTCTGGCAGGCTGATGTCGAAATCGGAGATCACACTGATTGCCGGAAATTCCGCCTGCACCACGCTTCTTACCCGCACCAGGATTTCGTGTATGTTGGTGCGCCGGTAGGCAGGCAGGCGGTGGGGCGTGAGCAGGCGATTCACCAGCGACTGCAGGCGGTCGGCCTCGCCGATGATGACCTGCGTGTACTCGATCAGGTGGGGCCGGTCGAGTTCCCCCTCGAGCAACTGGGCTGCGCCGCGAATGCCGCCAAGCGGATTCTTGATTTCGTGCGCGAGGCTGCGGATCAGGTCGCGATTGGCCTGCTGCTGCTCCTGCAGGCGTTCCTCGCGCGCGATCTTCAGCTGCTGGTCGATGTGGCGGAACTCGAGCAGCAGCGCGCCGTCGCTTGCGTCCACGGGCGACACGGTGCAGGTGAGGTGCAGTCTCGGCTTTCCGCTGGCACCGAGCTCCAGCTCCTGCTCGGTATAGGAGGCGCCGCGCAACACGGCCCGGCCGATTGCGGCCAGCAACACGGGACAATCGCCGAACAGTTCGCGCGGCGTATGCCCCATGAGCTTCGGTCGCGACAATTCGAATAGATTCTCGGCCGCCGGATTTGCGTAGCTCACTCGTCCATCGTTGCGCATCATCAGCACTGCGGCGGCCAGCAGGTCCAGTCCTTCGTACGCGGGAACCGCCGCAGCGGCGGGCGAAGGGAAGAAGCGCAGCTTCATGACCTGGCCGCGCGCAGGCGCGATTTGCGTCCACGACATACTCGCTCTGCATTAGCAATTTTCGCGCCGGCTTCACGCCATGCGCGCGCGTGGAACGATTCGCGGCGCCGCGTCGCATTGCACGCCAACGCGCCGGCCGCACCTGCAGCGTGGCGCGACGATTCAGCGCGGCCAGCGGCCCACGAGGAACGATCACTTGGTGCTGCCGAGTTCCTTCTTGAGCGCTTCGATGTTGCGCTCGTGCAGACCGATTGCCTGGCGATACCGCGCGATGCGTTCACGATATTTCTCGGCGTTGGCCTGTTCCTCGGGCAATGGCACGGGCGCGCCATTGGCATAGCTGACCCGCGCCTCGGCGAGTAGTTGTTCCTCGGTCGCAAGCTCGTCCCCGAGTACCTTGCGGCGCACGTCGTCGCGGCCCTTCTGCGTGCCGGGGTCCACGCGCGGAAAATCGCCCGGCGTGGGTGTGCTCTTGGCGATGCCGCTGGAGATGCCGCCACTTCGTTTCTGCGGCTCGTCCGCGAAATTGCACGATATCTTGCGCATCCCTTTTTCGGGAGGAAGGTTCGAGAACACGACGTTGCCGTCCGCATCGACGTACTTGCACACCGATCCCTGCGCCATCGTTCCTGCGGCGTGGCCGAGGAGCAGGCACCAGGCAAGTGCAGCGATGCACCGTTTTCCGGCATGGGATTCATTTCTGCGCATAGCGGCCGAGTGTACCTATCGCGAACGGGAAGCAAAAGGGGCGGGTGTCGTCGCCCGCCCCTCGCATTACCCTTAACGTTCGCGCCAACCCGCGCGCTGACGTCGCGACCGGTCTAAAGGCTGTAATACATGTCGAACTCGACCGGATGGGTAGTCATCCGGAACCGCGTCACTTCCTCCATTTTCAGCGCGATGTAGCCGTCGAGCATGTCGTTGGTGAACACGCCACCTCGGGTCAGGAAGGCGCGGTCACGGTCCAGGTGATCGAGCGCCTCGTCGAGCGAGGCACACGGGTGGGGGACCTTCGCTGCTTCCTCGGGCTCGAGGTCGTACAGGTTTTTGTCCATCGGGTCGCCGGGGTGGATCTTGTTCTGGATGCCATCCAGGCCGGCCATCATCATCGCCGAGAACGCGAGGTAGGGATTGGCGGTCGGGTCCGGGAAGCGGACCTCGATGCGGCGGCCCTTGGGGTTCGACACATAGGGAATGCGGATCGCGGCCGAGCGGTTGCGCGCCGAATACGCGAGGTTGATCGGCGCTTCAAAGCCCGGCACCAGGCGCTTGTAGGAATTGGTTCCGGGATTGGTGATCGCGTTGAGCGCCTTGGCGTGTTTGATGATTCCGCCGATGTAATAGATCGCCAATTCCGACAATCCCGCGTAGCCGTCGCCGGCGAACATGTTCTTGCCGTCCTTCCAGATCGACTGGTGCACGTGCATGCCCGAGCCGTTGTCGCCGACGATGGGCTTGGGCATGAAGGTCGCCGTCTTCCCGTAGGCGTGGGCCGTGTTGTGCACGCAATACTTGAGGATCTGCAACCAGTCGGCGCGCTTCACCAGCGTCTCGAACTTGGTGCCGATTTCGCACTGCCCGGCGTTGGCGACCTCGTGGTGGTGCACTTCGACCTCCACGCCCATCTGCTCCATCGCGAGGCACATCGCCGAACGCACGTCCTGCAGCTGGTCCACCGGCGGCACAGGGAAGTAGCCGCCCTTGACGCCCGGGCGATGGCCCATGTTGCCGCCTTCGAATTTGTCTGCCGACGACCAGGCTGCCTCGCTCGAGAAAATCTTGCAGTAACTTCCCGACATGTCGACCGACCACTCGACCGAATCGAAGATGAAGAATTCGGGTTCCGGGCCGAAGTAGGCCGTATCGCCGAGTCCCGAGGACTTGAGGTAAGCCTCGGCACGCTTGGCGAGTGAGCGCGGATCGCGCTCATAGCCCTTGCCATCGGAGGGCTCGATCACGTCGCACGTGATGAGTAGCGTGGTTTCGTCCATGAACGGATCGATATTGGCGGTGCCCGGGTCCGGCATCAGCAGCATGTCCGACGCCTGGATACCCTTCCAGCCCGCGATCGACGAGCCGTCAAACGCATGGCCGGATTCGAACTTGTCGGCATTGAACTGCTTGGCCGGTACCGAGACGTGCTGTTCCTTGCCGCGGGTATCCGTGAACCGGAGGTCGACGAACTTGACCTCCTTGTCTTTGATCATTTTCAGCACGTCGGCGGGTGTCGCCATGCAAATCTCCTGATGCGTTTGACGAAAGGGGGACGGCGCTACGCAAAATCGAGCGGTAGATGTTTAGCGATAACCATGCCATCCATCGCCGCACTGCAACTTGCGGTTTTCACTCAGTTTTCATACGGTTTCATGCCTACCTAGACGGCCTTGGACAGCATTTTGCACCACGATGAGGCGTCATGTCAGCGGGTTTGTGCAATATTGGTGCGAGGGGCTCACAGGTGGTGCAGCCGGTTCTTGCGCTGCAACATGGGGCGATCCTGCCCCATTCGGCCACAAAACTCAAGGATAGAACGGCCAGAGCAGATAGCCTTCCTGCGTCGTCGAGCTGGCGTCGATGAATACCTTGACCTGGAATTCGCGATTGGGCGGCAGGCCCGCGGCCAGATCGGTCGTCCCGCCCGCGTAATCCGAGGGCGTCAGCACCCGCCGGGCAACGGTCGGGATCTTGCCGGTTGCTTCCTGGGTTCCGGTCAGCGACAACTCGAGGTAGGGAAAGCCGATGGCGTAGCGGGCGCGATTGCGCAGCGTGGCGGTCAGAATCAGCAGTCCCTGATGCGACTGGTCGCGCTGCAGGTCGGACGCGTCGATCGTCATGGCGTCGATGTCGTTGAGCGGACGGATCGCGCATCCGGCAACCGCGCACGCGCGGGTCAGCAGCGGCTTCGCGCCGGGCCAGTTCGCCGCGATCGCATCGCGAAAATGAAACAGCGCCTGCAGGACGAGGGTAAGAAGGAGTACCGGCAGGAGAACGGCGTAAAGGGCTGCCAGCGACCGCCTGGGCTTCTTCTTGTCCCATGCAAAGCGGTTCTCGTAGTCGACATCCGGCTCGTCCGGCTCAGGCGGCGACGGCGCGGGCTCGGGTGGTGGCGGGTCGAGCGAGCGGGCGCTACGCAGCGTGACAGTCGGCGGCCCCTGCGCCAGTTCGTCGAGTTCCGGGGCGCCATCATCAATTGGCGCAAGCGAAATCAGGTTCTCGCGACCGTTGAAAACAGTCCGGCAATGGCCGCAGCGAACCTGTCCTGCGCGCAGCGCGAGCTGCGATTCCATGACGCGGAAAATCGTCGTGCACCCCGGACAGCGTGTGTAGAGTTCTTCCGTCATGATTTGCTGCAATTTACTTCACGCTCTCCCGCAAGCAATACCCACCCGTCGCGAACATCGCAGCGCCCGATATTAAACCAGCGGGCGTAGGCGGCGGCCACCGCGGCGGCCTGCGCCTCGAGGATTCCCGACAGAATGATGCGTCCACCCGGACGCACCCGCATCGCCAGGGCCGGCGCCAGCAGGGTCAGCGGATTGGCCAGGATGTTCGCGACCACGATATCGAATGCTCCCGGCGCGAGTGCGTCGGGCAGCAGGAACGTGGCGCCGTTTCCCACATCCAACCCGTTTGCGCGCGCGTTCTCCTCGCTGGCGCGCATTGCTTGAGGGTCGACGTCCGTCCCGACGACCCGGCCGGCGCCCAGCCGAGCTCCCGCGATGGCGAGGATGCCGGAGCCGCATCCGTAGTCGAGCAGTGACTCGCCGCCCCGGATGTGGGCATGCATCCATTCCAGGCACAGGCAGGTGGTCGGGTGCGAGCCAGTGCCAAAGGCAAGTCCGGGATCGAGCCGCAGGTTGAGCGCAGTGGGCACCGGCGCCTCTGCCCAGGACGGCACGATCCAGAAATCGTCGGCAATCCGGATGGGGCCGAATTGTGCTTGCGTCGCTCGCACCCAGTCCTGTTCGGCGATCGGCGACATTTCGTGCAACGGCGGCGGGCGGTCGATCAATCGGGATGCGGCATGCAATGCTGCATGCGGGTCGCCGTCCGCGGCGAACAGCGCCGAGAGGCGGGAGATCGGCCAGAGATTGGCGCCGGGCTCACCCGGCTCGCCGAATTGCGGCGTCTCCGCGGGCGTGCCCGCCGCCGGGTCCGACACGTCGACGGAAAGGGCGCCGGCGGCGAGCAACGCATCGCACCAGGCCTCGGCATCCGTCGCCGACGCATCGAAGCGCAGCGCGAGGTAGGTCAGGAAAGCCTCGGCATCACGACGCAATCTTGCGTTTCGCCATCCGCTCCTCGAGGAAGTGGATGGACGTGCCGCCGCGCAGGAACTTGTCGTCGAGCAGGAGTTCCTGGTGCAGCGAAATATTGGTCTTGATGCCTTCAACCACCATCTCGGACAACGCGATGCGCATCCGTGCCATCGCTTGCCCGCGGTTGTCGCCGTAGGAGATGACCTTGCCGATCATCGAATCGTAGTTGGGCGGTACGAAGTAGTTCTGGTAGACGTGCGAGTCCACCCGGATTCCCGGGCCGCCGGGCGCGTGATAGGACGTGATGCGGCCGGGCGACGGCACGAACGTCTCGGCGTCCTCGGCGTTGATGCGGCACTCCATGGCATGGCCCTTCTTGACGATGTCGCGCTGGCGGAACGAGAGCTTGCGACCCGCCGCGATGAAGATTTGCTGCTGCACGATATCGATGCCGGTGATGAGCTCGGTCACCGGATGCTCGACCTGCACGCGCGTGTTCATCTCGATGAAGTAGAACTCTTCGTTCTCGTAGAGGAACTCGAACGTTCCCGCCCCGCGATAGCCGATGCGGCGGCACGCATCCGCGCAGCGTTCGCCGATGCGCGTCAGCGCGCGCTGGTTGAGCCCGGGCGCCGGCGCCTCCTCGATGATCTTCTGGTGGCGACGCTGCATCGAGCAGTCGCGCTCGAACAGGTACACCGCGTTCTTGTGCTCATCGGCGAGCACCTGAATTTCGATGTGGCGCGGATTGGTGAGGAACTTCTCCATGTACACGGTCGCATTGCCGAACGCGGACAGTGCCTCGTTGCGCGTGAGCGCCGCGGCCGGCAACAGGGCGGCCTCGGTGTGTACGACGCGCATGCCGCGCCCGCCACCTCCCCCCGCCGCCTTGATGATGACCGGGTAGCCCGTCGCGCGCGCCATGCGCACCACTTCCTTCGGGTCCTCGGGCAGCGCGCCGTCCGAGCCGGGTACGCAGGGCACGCCGGCCTTTATCATCGCGTTCTTGGCGCTGACCTTGTCGCCCATCAGGCGGATGGTGTCCGCGCGCGGCCCGATAAATACGAATCCCGACTTTTCCACCTTGTCGGCAAAATCGGCATTCTCGGAGAGAAAGCCGTAGCCCGGATGGATTGCCTGCGCGTCGGTGACCTCGGCGGCGGCAATGATCGCCGGAACGTGCAGGTAGCTTTGCGCGGAAGGCGCGGGCCCGATGCATACCGACTCGTCGGAGAGACGGACGTACTTCGCGTCCCGGTCGGCCTCCGAATAGACGACGACGGTCTTGATGCCGAGTTCGCGGCAGGCGCGCTGGATGCGCAGCGCGATTTCGCCGCGATTGGCAATCAGGATCTTGTCGAAAAGCTTGTCGGAGGCTTTGGTCGCCACGGTCTTGGCCACTGGAAATCAGCGATCGGTCGTGAATTGGCTGGGCAAACTCTTGCGCGCGACTAGGCGCGGAGGCGGGCTGCAGGCTCGGCGCTCGTCGCCGCCGCCCCGACTCTTCACTCGAACAGGAACAACGGTTGGCCGAATTCGACGGGTTGGCCGTTTTCGGTGAGGATCGCCTTGATCACGCCGGCCTTGTCGGACTCGATCTCGTTCATCAGCTTCATCGCCTCGATGATGCAGAGCGTGTCGCCCTCGGCCACCGTGTCGCCGATCTCGACAAACGGCTTGGCCCCGGGCGTGGCGCTGCGATAGAACGTGCCGACCATCGGGCTCTTGACGCGATGTCCCTCGGGCACGGCGGGCACGGCGTCGGCGGCCGGCGCCGCGGCCGGCGTGCCGGACTGCGGCAGCGTGTGCTGCGTCACCTGGGGCGTGCCGGGCGGCGCGGGATTGGCGCGCGTAATGCGCACGCGCTCCTCACCTTCCTGGATTTCGAGCTCGGCAATGCCGGAGGTTTCCACCAGCTCGATCAGCGTCTTCAACTTGCGCAGGTCCATGGCGGATTAGCCTCCCATGGGTGCCGGACGATCGTGACCATGGGCTGCAGGCTCACGCGCGCCCGGAAGACACCGAATAGGGTCGAGCCGAACCAGGATGCTGGCGGGTCCCGAGGCCGAATTGCCGATAGTGGCTGCTTTGCGTCGAATCCTGGTCATCGCGAGCAACCCTTGGAATTTGAGGTGGGCGGAGTTTGCCGGAGATGACTGCAGATTGTCTAGTGTTAAGCGCGGATTACCGCCGAACGAACGTCCGGCGTTGGGTCCCCGCCCCCCTCGGCCGGAAATAAGCTGTCCCGCCGAGATCTTCTGCCGGACGACAACGCGCCAATTAGAGCAATTTGCCGACGATGGCGTCGAACTTTCCGGGCTTAAGCGGCCCCATTTGCGCATAGGCGACCCCACCCTCGCGATCCAGGATGACAGTAAATGGGAGTGCCATGAGGCTGTTTCCCAGGGTCTTGGAGAGTTCCAGGGCACCATACCCGCCCACAAGCGAGGGATAGTTAACTTTGAGTTCCGTCGTGAATTGACGTATTTTATCGGGCTGATCGATGGCGATACCCACAAATTGAAGACCTTTGCTGCGGAGAGCTTCCTGCGCCTTCACGAATTCCGGCATCTCTTCGCGGCATGGCTCGCACCAGGTTGCCCAGAAATTGACGACCATTACCTTGCCCTTCCACTGCGCCAAGCGCTGCTCCCGGCCTTCGACATCCGGCAGCGCCAAGCCAATCAAGCCGGCCGCCGAGGGCGCAGACCTGCCTGCACCAAAATACGCCCCCGCGGCCAAACCGGCCAGCGCGACCACTGCGACGATGGCCCATTTGCGAATAGCATTGTTCATCGTCGAGGACTTGGGAGTGGGCACTTACCTGCGGCAGACGCAACAGGGGAGGCCGCTGCTGAAGGAGTGAGCATAGGGCGTACTGGCCCGGCTACTTGAACCAGGACTTCTTGGGCGGATTGGCGTCAACGAGCGCACCCGGTCCGGCACCCGCCGCCGGTAGAGGCAGTGTGACCTTCTGGCGTGTCGGGGGGTAGCAAACGCCAACGTCC
Source organism: uncultured beta proteobacterium (assembly GCA_963819965.1). Taxonomy (GTDB): domain Bacteria; phylum Pseudomonadota; class Gammaproteobacteria; order Burkholderiales; family Casimicrobiaceae; genus VBCG01. The sequence continues at coordinate 2,066,227 of CAWFYA010000004.1, read as the reverse complement.
GCGCATCCTTGCGAGTCGGCGGCGAGGACGATAGCCTGGCCCGAGAGTGCGCCTTGCAGCGGCAGTTTCACGACGACGGTTCCGCGGTAGGTCGTAACCGGGCCGAAAAACTGATCGGTCTTGACCTTGCCGGCCGGCAATTCCGCCGCGCCCAGCTTCGCGCCGTCCGGTGTCACCGCGAAGCTGATCTTGTCCCGGTAGAGATAATAGCCATCGGCGATGGCAAACCGGGCTTCCAGCGTCTTGTCGTCCAGCGCCCGTGCGGAAAACCGGAATGCCTGTTCCGGCGGCAACAATTCGCCGCCGGCCGCGCGTACGATGCCCGCGCACAGGCAAAGCAGCGCGGCGATGGCAACGCCCTGCCACGGCCGGCGCAATGCATCAGGACGCGACGGTTTCGTCGGCGATCCAGTCGAGGTAGGAACTTGAGCCATGGGTCAGAGGGACAGCCACGATCTCCGGAAGTTCGTAGGGATGGCAGGAACGAATGGCCGCTTCGACGCGCAGATACAACGCCACCCGGGTCTTGATGGCCACCGGCACCTCCTGCGCAGTTTCGATTTGTCCCCGCCAGTGATACATTGATTCCACGGGTGCACCGATGTTTACACAGGCAGCCAGCCTTTGCGCCAGAAGTGCTCGGGCCAACCCAAGGGCGGCTTCGCGATCCGGCAGGTGCGTCAACACCAGGATCGCGGCGGCGGCCAAGGAGATTCCATGCGTTTCATCATTCTTGCGATTGTACTGGCATTCCCGCTGGCGGACCTTTACCTGACCGCGCGCATTGCGCGCTGGAGCGGTATTCCGCTTTGGGTGTGGCTCGGCGGATCCTTCGTGGCCGGCGGGCTGCTACTCAACCACGAGCGCAGTGAATTCAGGATGAAGACGGTCGCCGCACTGCACGGGGGACAGCCGGTCCTGCGCGGGCTGCTCGACAGCGGTCGTCGCGTGTTGGCCGGATTGATGCTTATGCTCCCGGGAATCGCCAGCGACGTCGTCGCGCTGGTTCTGCTCGCGCTCCCGCTCAACGTGGGCCGCGCATACGAGCCGCTCGCGGCCGGCGCCGGACGCTGGGCACGTTCGCGCGACTATGACGCGATCGACGGGGACTATCGCCGCGTCGACTGAAGGACCGGCCGCACATTCGGCCGAGTGGCTCGCCACTTACGCGTGCCGCCCCTACTTGCGCCGATCCAGTATGGTCGGCTGCGCCTTTCCCGCGCGGCGATACGCCATGATCATCAGCAGCAGTCCGCAGACGAACATCGGCAGCGACAGCCACTGGCCCATCGTCAATCCGCCTGCCAGGAACCCCAGGAAATTGTCTGGCTCGCGGGCGTACTCGGCGATGAAACGGAACGCGCCATAGCCGACGAGGAAAAATCCGGACACGGCGCCCATCGGCCGCGGTCTTCCGGCATACCACCAGAGCAGTGCGAACAGCAGCAGCCCCTCCAGTCCGAATTGATACAGCTGTGAAGGATGGCGTGGTATCGCGTCGACCTGCGGAAAGACCATGGCCCACGGAACGTCGGTCGGGCGGCCGACCAGCTCGCCATTGATGAAGTTGCCCATGCGGCCGGCCGCCAGGCCAAGTGGGACCAGCGGCGCGACGAAATCGGTGACGTCGAGCCAGCGCTTGCCGCGTGCACGAGCGAAAAACCAGAGCGCCACGAGCACGCCGAGGAACCCGCCGTGGAAACTCATGCCGCCGGTCCAGACCTGGAGGATCTCGAGCGGATGCTGCGCGTAGTACATGGGCTTGTAGAACAGTACATAGCCCAACCGCCCGCCGAGGATGACACCAAATACACCGTAGAACAGCATGTCGTCCACGTCGCGCGGATGCCAGCCGGTCAGCAGGTTGCGGCGCGCGCGGATCTTTCCCAGCCACACAAACAGCACGAACGCGAGCAGGTACATAAGCCCATACCAGCGGACCGCGATCGGCCCCAGTTGCAATGCGATGGGATCGAAATTCGGGTGTACGAGCGGTTGGCTGAACATTGGCGGCGGGTCGCGGCTTCTGGTTATTGGGCGAATGGGCGGCGAACGCTTGCGCTAGAATCCCAAGGATTATACAAATGGTCCCCAAAGCAATAAGCATTCCGAGGATACCCGCATGTCGTTCAATCGTCGTTCCAAACTGATCACCCAGGGCGTCGCCCGTTCCCCGAACCGCGCAATGCTGCGGGCCGTGGGCTTCGGCGACGGCGACTTCGAAAAGCCGATCGTCGGCGTGGCCAACGGTCACAGCACGATGAACCCTTGCAACGCAGGCATTCAGCCGCTGGTCGACCGGGCGATCGCGGCGCTGAAAGAGGCGGGCGCGATGCCGCAGGTGTTCGGTGTGCCGACGGTGACCGACGGCATCGGCATGGGCACCGAGGGCATGAAGTATTCGCTCGTGTCGCGCGAGGTGATTGCCGACGCGATCGAGACCTCCGTCAACGGGCAATGCATGGACGGCGTGCTCGTGGTCGGCGGCTGCGACAAGAACATGCCCGGTGGCGTGATGGCCATGGCGCGGATCAATGTCCCGGCAATTTACGTCTATGCCGGGACGATCAAGCCCGGAACATGGAAGGGCCAGGCGTTGACCATCGTGTCGCCATTCGAGGCGGTGGGCGCATTTGCCGCAGGGAAGATGTCGCAGGAGGACTTCGACGGCATCGAGAAGAACGCCTGCCCGAGTGTCGGCGCCTGCGGCGGGATGTACACCGCGAACACCATGTCGTCGGCATTCGAGGCGCTCGGCGTAAGTCTTCTGGGGTCTTCGCAGATGGCCTCGCCCGATGCCGAGAAGGCTGATTCGGCCGCGCAATCGGCGCGCGTGTTGGTCGAGGCGGTGAAGAACGATCTCCGGCCGCGCGACATCATCACGCACGATGCCATCGAGAATGCAATTTCGCTGGTCATGGCGACCGGGGGCTCGACCAACGCCGTGCTGCATTTCCTGGCCATCGCCTCCGCCGCTGAGGTCGAATGGACGATCGACGACTTCGAGCGCATCCGCAAGCGCGTGCCGGTGCTGTGCGACCTCAAGCCTTCCGGGAAATACGTGGCCGTCGATTTTCATCGGGCCGGCGGCGTGCCGCAGGTACTGAAGCTTCTGCTCAACGCCGGACTGCTGCACGGCGATTGCGTGACCATCACCGGCCGCACGATGGCGGAGGAGCTCGCCGGCGTTCCCGACGTGCCCCGCGCCGATCAGGACGTCATTCGGCCCATGGACAAGCCGATCTACGTGCAGGGTCACTTGGCGATACTGCGCGGCAACCTGTCACCCGAAGGCTGCGTCGCCAAGATCACCGGTCTCAAGAATCCCACGATCACCGGACCTGCCCGGGTCTTCGATTCCGAGTCCGAGGTGATGGCCGCGATCATGGCCAAGAAGATCGTCCCCGGCGACGTCATCGTCATCCGCTACGAAGGCCCCAAGGGCGGCCCGGGCATGCAAGAGATGCTGGCCCCGACATCGGCACTGATCGGACAAGGGCTCGGCGAGTCAGTGGGTCTGATCACCGACGGCCGCTTTTCGGGCGGCACCTGGGGCATGGTCGTCGGCCATGTGGCGCCCGAAGCCTATGTCGGCGGCGTGATCGCGCTGGTGCAGGAAGGCGATTCGATAACCATCGACGCGCATCGCCTGTTGCTCCAACTCAACGTGAGCGACGAGGAAATCGCGAGGCGCCGCGCGCTGTGGAAGGCGCCGGCGCCCCGCTACACCCGTGGACTCATGGCAAAGTACATGCGCCTGGTTTCGACGGCCAGCAAGGGTGCGATTACCGACGGCGGCGGTTCCTGACTGGCCGCACGGGACTAAATGCGGTGGCGATCCTGTTTACCATTGAATCGCCGATGGGAGAATGACCATGGATCGTCGCTCGTTCGTGCTGGCGGCCTCGGCCGCCCTATTGCCCGGATGCGTAGTGGTCGGCGGCGCCAGCGGCCCGCCCGCTCCCGCACCGGCCTATCGCGTCGGCGACCGCTGGGTTTACGGCGCCCGGGACGGATTCCGCGTCCCCGTCACTTGGGAGGAGACGCACGAAGTGATCGCCATCGATGCGCAGGGAATTTCGGTGCGCGTCACGCAAAAGGGCCCGACGGTGGACAACACCCGTATGGAACATTGGGCGTCGCCGGGCATCGTCAACGTGGGCGCGCTGTTCGACAATGAAACGCGCCGCTTCCAGCCCATTCCGCTGACCCGGTTCCAGTTCCCGCTTACTCAGGGTGATCGCTGGAACCAGGTCATCAATAATTTCAACGAGACGACGCAGCTTGCTGGCCAGCCCAGCCGCTTTGTCCAGGTGGGGGGCTGGGAGAAGGTCCAGTTACCCGCGGGCGAATTCGACGCCATCATGCTGCGAGTGATCATGCGACTGGACGACGAGACGTTCTGGCGATTCGCAACGGAATGCAACTATCAGATCTGGTGGTCGCCAGCAGCGGGCGCAAGCGTGCGCGAATCGAAGTTCGCAACCTACATCGAGCGCGGCGACACGCGCGACCCAACGCAGATCCGCAGCCAGAACGCGCTGCTCGAACTCACATCCTTCCGGCGCGCCGGATAGGGGAAGCCGGCGGAAGCTATGCGGGCCGGCCACGCGCGCGCCGCAGCGCGGCCGTGCGCGGTTTCTTCTGTGCGTTGCGCAATGCCGCACCCAAAGCCGGCCGCAGCCATTCGCGCATCGCGTCCGGCCCCTCGACCGCCTCGTCCGGTGCACGGTGATAGCTCATCGCGTAGGCCTTGCCATCCTTCGTCGTGTAGCTGAAGGGGTCGAGGTGGCGCTTGAGATACGCCGGGCGTGTTTCGTCGTCGGTTTTGAGATAGAGGACATCCTCGATCACGATTGCCACGATCAGGCCATCGAGGTAGAGCCCGTGCCCACCGAACATCGCGCGTGCGCTGGAGCGCCCCGTCGTGCGCATTAGTTCGAGGACGTGCTCTATGAAGTCCGGCGAATTGGCCATGTGGCCGATTCTACGCCGTATGCACGCCCCCGAAATTCCTACAGGCCGAGGCGATGCCAAATCGTGGAGGTCAGTGCGGCGGCGTTGAGCGTGTAGAAATGGAGGCCGGGAACGCCGTCCTCGATCAGCCCGGCGCAAAGCTCTGTCACCACGTCGAGCCCGAACGCGCGCACCGAGGCGGAATCGTCGCCGAAATCCTCGAGCCTGCGCCGGATCCAGCGCGGTATCTCGGCGCCGCAATTGTCCGAGAAACGGGCCAATCCGCTGGCGCTGGCGATGGGCATGATGCCGGCGACGATCGGCACCGTGATGCCACGCGCAACGCAGGCATCAGCGAAATGCCAGTACGCATCGGCATTGAAGAAGTACTGGGTGATGGCGGAATCGGCGCCGGCCTTGACCTTGCGCTCGAAATTGTCGAGATCGGCGGCCGCGGTGTGCGCTTGCGGGTGGTATTCCGGGTACGCCGCGACGTCGATGTGAAACCAATCGCCGGTTTCCTCGCGAATGAACGCCACGAGCTCGCTCGCGTAGCGGAAGTCCCCGGCTTCGCCTGCGCCCGACGGCAAGTCGCCGCGCAGCGCGACGACGTGACGGATGCCGTGACTCCTGTACTGCGCGAGGACCTCGCGCAGCGACTGGCGCGACCCGCCGATGCACGAGATGTGCGGTGCCGCCGGAAGGCCCTCGTCGCGGATTTCCAGCACCGTCGCCAGCGTTCCCTCGCGCGTCGAGCCGCCGGCGCCGAAGGTTACGGAGAAAAATGCCGGTTTCAGTTGCGCGAGCTGCGCGCGCGCCGCGCGCAACTTGGCCACGCCCTCCGGCGACCGGGGCGGATAGAACTCGACGCTGTAGAGCTTGCCGCTGGCAGCCATGGTTGGACGCCCGGGTGTCAATGCTTCTTCGACAACAGCACCGCCGACAGCGCCCACGAAATCACGCTGTAGATGATCGCACCGAACACCCCGGACCAGAATCCGTCCACGTGAAAGCCTGGCACGAAGGAGCCAACCGCCCAGAACAGCAGGCCGTTGATGACGAAGATGAAAAGGCCGAGCGTCAGTATCGTCACCGGCAACGTGAGGATGATGAACAGCGGCCGAATCAGCGTGTTGATCAAGCCCAGCACGACCGCCACTATCAGCGCCGTCATGAAGGTGTCGACGGTGATCGATGGCATGATGTACTTCAGCGCGAGCAGCGCCAGTGCGTTGATGAGCCAGGTCAGAAGAATTCGCATCGGTTACTCCCTGAGCGAGCAGATAGTTTCAAAGGTATTCGAGGAATCCGGCGTCGAATTGCACGCGGCCGCGCGAAATGAGCGTCGCGTCCTCCAGCGACGCTCCATTTCGCTGCGCCACGTCAACTCAATAGCGGTAGCTCTCCGGCTTGTAGGGACCCGCAGCGTCGACTCCAATGTATCTGGCTTGACGGTCCGTCAGCGGGGTCAGCATCGCATTCAACTTCGACAGCTGCAGCCTTGCCACCTTTTCGTCCAGGTGCTTGGGCAGTACGTACACGCCAACGGGATATTGCTTGCCGCCGGCCTGCGCATCGGACCATAGCTCGATCTGCGCCATCACCTGGTTGGCGAACGAAGAACTCATCACGTAGGAAGGGTGCCCGGTGCCGCAGCCAAGGTTCACTAGGCGCCCTTCGGCGAGCAGGATGATCCGCTTGCCGTCCGGGAAGATGACGTGGTCGACCTGCGGCTTGATGTTCTCCCACTTGTAGGCCTTCAGCGCCGCGACTTCGATTTCGTTGTCGAAGTGGCCGATGTTGCACACGATCGCCTGGTTCTTCATGCGCTTCATGTGCTCGTGCGTGATGACGTCGATGTTGCCGGTGCACGTCACGAAGATGTCGGCCTTGTCCGCGGCATAGTCCATCGTCACCACGCGGAAGCCTTCCATCGCCGCCTGCAGCGCGCAGATCGGATCGACTTCGGTCACCCAGACCTGCGCCGACAGCGCACGCAGCGCCTGTGCCGACCCCTTGCCGACATCCCCGTAGCCCGCGACCAAGGCGACTTTGCCCGCAACCATCACGTCCGTTGCACGCTTGATGCCGTCGACCAGCGATTCGCGGCAACCGTAGAGATTGTCGAACTTCGACTTGGTGACCGAGTCGTTGACGTTGATCGCCGGGAAGCCCAGGCGTCCTTCCTTGTGCATCGTGTACAGGCGCTTCACGCCGGTCGTCGTTTCCTCGGTCACCCCGCGAATGCTCGCCTTGATCCGCGAATAGAACTTGGGATCCGCCGCCAGGCGCTTGGCTATAGCCGCGAACAGCGCCGTTTCCTCGTCGCTGCCCGGATGCCCGATCACCGAGCGATCGGTTTCAGCCTGCGTGCCCAGATGCACGAGCAGCGTGGCGTCGCCGCCGTCGTCCAGGATCATGTTCGGCGCGCCGGTCGTGCCATCCGGCATCCGCCATTCGAAAATTCGGTGCGTGAATTCCCAGTATTCGTCGAGTGTCTCGCCCTTGTGCGCGTAGACCGGCGTGCCGCGGGCGGCGATGGCGGCGGCAGCGTGATCCTGGGTTGAGTAGATGTTGCACGACGCCCAGCGCACGTCGGCGCCCAGCGCCTGCAGCGTCTCGATCAGCACGGCGGTCTGGATCGTCATGTGCAGCGAGCCCGCGATACGTGCGCCGCGCAGCGGCTGTTCCGGCGCGAACTCCTCGCGGATCGCAATGAGGCCCGGCATCTCGGTTTCCGCGATGGCGATTTCCTTGCGCCCCCAATCCGCGAGCGCGAGATCGGCGACGTGGAAATCCTTCGTCTGGGCACCAAGGTTCTTGGTGTCGGTATTGGCGTTCATGCTTCACTCCTTGTCGGGCGGCTTGCACTGCTGCGCGGGAAGGGAGGCACGAATTGCACTCGTCATCCCGCGGGCGACATGCCGCGGATCAACGAGCGCAGTTGCAATGGGCAGCAAACCGGAGACGGCCGCAAACCCACGATGGAGAACCCCGAGCCTGGCAGCACGCCTGAACCTGGTTCCGTTCGCTGGCGGCTGTTGCAACGCTCCTCGGGGAGCGGAGTGATTCTACTCGAAATTACGGGTTGTTGCCGAGCGCCGCAACGCCGTTGTCCAGCGTGTCGAGCAGCGCGTTGGCAAGGCTCGACTCCCGCCGGTAGAAGCCTTCGGTGTGAAAGGTCTCGGGCAGCTTGAAGTGCTCGTAGTCCAGGTGGTGCGCGAACTCGTGCACCAGCGTGCGCAGGAAGGACTTGAATGCCACAACCTGCTTCTTTTGCGCGGTGCGCATCCATACTGTAACGCGCGCGGGCTCGATTTCCTCGTCCGGCTCATAAAGCCCGTGGAGCTCGCCGTAGTCGTCGGATGGCCGCTTGGCCAACACCCGCACCTGCACCGGCGGCACGTTGTAGGCGGCCACCAGCGCATCGACCAGCACCTGACACGCCCGCTGTACAGCGGTGCGGTCTTCCCGCAAGAGTCCGGCGCGAATACCGGCGACCGGCGCGGTCACCTCGGTTCCCGCAGGAAGTTCGAGCGTCGGGATTTCGTCGCTGTCGCGATAGACGCGCTGGCGAGCCGGGGAGAGTTTGCTGTAATACGCGAACCGCATGCCGGCAATGATGCCGCGAACCGGCCCGCAATTGTGACAAGTCCATAAAAAGCAGAGGGCCGCCGGATGGGGCGGCCCTGAAAAATGCAACAACTGCCGCGAAGGGCTAGTTCTTCTTGATTTTTTCCAGCATTTTGAAAATGCCTTTAGGCGCGCCGACGAACATGCGCTTGAAGGTCTTGGGCAGGCAACGACGCTCGAGCGTGTTGCGGCGGGTACGGGAACGTTCGGCCATGATGATGATCCTCTTTCGACTTTCTATGCGGGCCGCGCAGTTGCGCGCAGTTCGTCGCAGTTGTGCGCGGTTCGTAACGGCGCAATGCGCGGCACCGCGAAAATTCGATATTTTACAGCAACTTGGAATTGCGCGCCAGATTTCTCACTAGAACCAGTTCTGCCATCCCGCCGATATCACCGTCACGTCATAGTTGACCACTTTTGCAGCAGGGGTTTTCGCATCCTGCAAAGGCCGGTAAGAGAATTCGAGCTTGGTCGCGCCAAGGTCACGCGCCCGAAATCGGAACGTGGTCATGCCGCCCACGCCCATCATCCCGGCCGGAGCCGGGTCCGGCGTGTAGTCGGGCCCGCCGATCAGCCACACCGACGGGCCAGGGTCGCCCGTGAGCACCCAACCGTACCCGGCGGTCGGGTTCGCCGCCAGGTTGATCACCAGCGGCGCCCCCTGCCGGACGGCCACGCTGCCGCCATCCAGGGGCGCAACGGCACCTTCGCGATTCAATGTCGCGCAGGACGCCAGCGCAACCACACCAAGTCCGACGCACGCGGCGCGAACCGACACAGGCAACGGGCGATGCATGTTGGTCTCTCCTTGATAGCAATTCTGGCGCAAGTCTGCCACGACGGGCGCGCGTTACAAGCCGGCCGCCGCGCGCAGCGCCGGCGCCTTGTCCACATTTTCCCAGGTGAACCCGGGTTCGTCGCGGCCGAAGTGGCCGTAAGCCGCGGCCTTGAGGTAGATCGGACGCAACAGGTCGAGCATGCGGATGATGCCCTTGGGCCGCAGGTCGAAGTGCGTGTCCACCAGCTTGGCGATCGCCTCGTCCGAAATTTTTCCCGTGCCTTCGGTATAGATGGTGACGTTTATCGGCTTGGCGACGCCGATTGCATACGACACCTGCACCTGGCATTGGGTGGCAATGCCCGCAGCCACGATATTCTTCGCGACATAACGCGCCGCATACGCGGCCGAGCGGTCGACCTTGGACGGATCCTTGCCGGAGAACGCGCCGCCGCCATGGGGTGCCGCGCCACCATACGTATCAACGATGATCTTGCGGCCCGTGAGTCCGGCGTCGCCATGGGGACCGCCGATTTCGAAGCGGCCGGTCGGGTTGACCAGGAAGCGCGTGCCTTTCAGCATGTCCAAAGGAAACACCGGTTTGATGATTTCCTCGATCACGGCTTCGGCGAGCTTGTCCTGCTTCTCGTTCATCGAGGGATGGTGCTGCGTGGACAGCACCACGGTGTCTACGCCCACGGGCTTGCCGTTGGCGTAGCGAACGGTGACCTGCGACTTGGCATCCGGTCGCAGGAACGGCAGGCGGCCGTCGCGGCGCACCTCGCTCTGGCGCTGCACGAGCCTATGCGCGTAATAAATCGGGAACGGCATCAGCGACGGCGTTTCGTCGCAGGCGTAGCCGAACATCAGCCCCTGGTCACCGGCGCCCTGATTCAGATAGTCGTCCGACGCGCGATCCACTCCCTGGGCAATGTCCGGCGACTGGCGGCCATAACAGACCATGACCGCGCAACCATCGGCATCGAAGCGCAACTCGGGGTCGTTGTAGCCGATCGCGCGGACGGTTTCCCGCGCGACCCGCGCATAGTCGACGTTGGCCCTGGTCGTGATTTCACCCGTCATCACCACGAGCCCCGTCGACACCAGCGTTTCGGCCGCGACGCGTCCCACGGGGTCTTGCTCTAGAATTGCGTCGAGCACCGCATCGGAAATCTGGTCCGCGACCTTGTCCGGATGCCCTTCCGACACCGATTCCGACGTGAACAGAAACTCACTCATTGCCACTCCCTTATTACAACTTTGGATGCGCGCATCGGCACGAGCGGCCGCTGGTACCGGGCCGCTCAGCATTGCTGCGCCGGTTGCTTCGCAAAAGTTTGAATTCTAGCAGCTTCCCAAGGCCAGCCTCCTGCCTCCGGCGCTCGCACAAACGGTGCTGTTCGACCCGGCAATGCACGAACGATGAATGATCGAATCGTGCTGCCGACTGCGTCCACGCTTGCGCGGGCCGCGCGGCATCTCATCGCCGGGGAGCTCGTCGCATTTCCGACTGAGACGGTGTATGGCCTGGGCGCCGATGCCGCCAGTCCCGGCGCAGTGCGCAGGATATTCGCGGCCAAGGGACGTCCCGCCGATCATCCCTTGATAGTCCACATCGGTCGCGAGGCGCAGATGGAACACTGGGCGCGCACAATTCCCGAAGGTGCGCGCAGACTCGCTGCCGCCTTCTGGCCGGGCCCTCTGACGCTGATTCTGCCGCGCGCGGCGAACGTCATTGACGCGGTGACGGGGGGCCAGGACAGTATCGGCCTGCGGATGCCTGCGCATCCCGTCGCACAGGCGCTGCTCGCGGCCTTTGCCGACGCGGGCGGCTCGGGCATCGCGGGTCCGTCGGCGAACCGCTTCGGTCATGTGTCCCCTACGACCGCGCAACACGTCGCCGAAGATCTGGGACTGTCCGTGGCGATAATTCTCGATGGCGGCGCATGCGCAGTCGGCATCGAAAGCACGATCGTGGCATTCACCGGCCCAGCCCCGATGTTGCTGCGCCCCGGAGGGATCGGCGTCGAGGCGCTCGCCAACGTGCTGGGGGACGCTCCGCTCGCGCCGGACGCCACGGCCCCGCGCGCTCCCGGGACGCTGGACTCGCATTACGCGCCGCACACTCCGGCACGTATCGTTGTCGCGGAATCGTTGGCGCGCGAAAGCACACGCATCGCGCCGCCAGCGGCCGTTCTGGCGCGCACCGTTTCTCGCCCGGCAGCATTCACCGGAACCTGGATCGACGCGCCGGCCGATCCGCGCGCCTATGCGCACGATTTGTACGCCAACCTGCGCGCGCTGGACCATGTCGACGCAGGCGCGATCCTGGTCGAGGACGTTCCGGGCGATTCCGCCTGGTTCGCAGTGCGCGACCGGCTTGGGCGCGCGACGCGCTGAGGTGAACCGGCGCCATGCTCCGCATCGTCCTCGCCAGTGACTCGTACAAAGGTTCGCTCGACGCACCCGAGGTGTGTACGGCGCTGGCGACCGGGTTGTTGCGGGTGTTGCCCGACGCGGAAATCAGGTCGCGCCCGATGGCCGACGGCGGCGAGGGAACGCTGGACGCCGTATTGGCCGCCGTGGGGGCGGCCGGCCGCAGGCAGCATTGTGTTGTGCATGGTGCCAGCGATGCTCCGGTAAGGGCCGACTACGGATTGCTGGAGTCGCGCGAGGGCACGACGGCCATCCTCGAAGTCGCCCAGATCGTTGGAATCACGGATCCGGTCGGCATGGCCGCGAACGTCGACAGCCGCACGACGCGCGGTATCGGCGAACTCATGCTGCGGCAGCTGGATCAGGGCACGCGCCGGTTCATGGTCGGCTTGGGCGGCAGCAGCACCAATGACGGCGGTGCCGGACTCCTGTCCGCGCTCGGTGTGAAGCTTCGTGATTCGCACGGACGGGCGATCGAACCCGGTCCGGCAGGGCTTGTCGCGTTGGCTGCCGTTGACGCATCCGCGCTGGATCCGCGACTTGCCGCCTGTGCCATCACGATCATGTCAGACGTCAACAATCCGCTGACCGGCGAACACGGCGCAACGGCGATCTTCGGACCGCAAAAGGGCGTGAGCTCCGCACAGGTTCGAACCTTCGATGACGCAATCGCGCACTTTGCGCATTGCGCCGAAGGCGCATTGGGACGAAAGGCGTTCGACCTGCCGGGCGCGGGTGCTGCAGGCGGCCTGGGCTTTGCGCTGCAAATGCTGGGCGGGTCATTCCATTCCGGAGCGCAGGTCGTGGCGGAACTGATCGGACTCGATGCCGCGCTCGCGGATGCCGATTGGGCGATTACTGGCGAGGGCCGGAGCGACGCACAAACGCTGTTGCGCAAGGCGCCGTTCGTCGTGGCGGAGCGTGCCGCTGCGCGCGCGGTTCCGGTCACATTGGTCTCGGGCGCCGTTGCCGTGGATGCGCTGCCCGCATTGAGTTGCCACTTCGCCGGCTGTTTCGGCGTGGCGAACGGCCCAATGACACTCGACGAATGTATCGCGAACGCCGGCGCCCTGCTGGCGGATCGCGCGGAGCAGGTCGCGCGCGTGCTCGTCGCGGGCCGAACAATCGGCCGTTGAGCTGCCCGCCGTGCTCAACCTGATCTGGGTCGCCTTCATTCTCGTTGGCTTTGCCGCGGCCGTCGTCCAACTGCTGCAGGGCGACCTGGGCATCTTCACGCGCGTGCTGACCGGGCTGTTCGATACCGCCAAGACCGGCTTCGACATTTCGCTCGGATTGGTAGGCGTCATGAGCCTGTGGCTGGGAGTGATGAAGATTGGCGAGCGGGGCGGATTGATCCAGTTGTTCGGGCGGGCACTTGAACCATTCTTCCGCCGGGTCTTTCCCGACATTCCGCCCGGCCACCCGGCAAGCGGCAGCATCGTGATGAATTTCAGCGCCAACATCCTGGGCCTCGACAACGCGGCGACACCGCTCGGGCTGAAGGCGATGCGCGAGTTGCAGGAGATCAACCCGAAGCCGGACATGGCGAGCAATCCGATGCTCATGTTCCTGGTGCTCAACACGGCGGGCCTTACGCTGATCCCGACCTCGGTAATCGCCATCCGTCAGAGCCTTGCGATCAAGCAGGGACTGGTGGGCTTCAATGCCGCCGACATCTTTCTGCCGACGTTGCTCGGGACTTTCGTCTCGTTCAGCGCCGGCCTGGTTGCCGTTGCCCTGTGGCAGCGTATCAATCTGTTGTGCAGACCTGTCGTGCTTTTCTTCGCCGCATTCGCCCTGCTGATGGGCGCGCTTTACCTATGGCTGGGCGGCATGCCGGCACAGCAAATGGCGCAGATGATCGGCCTCCTCGGCAGCGGCATCATCGTGTCGATCATCGCGCTCTTCGTCGCAGTCGGCGCGTGGCGGCGCATCGATGTCTATGAAAGCTTCATCGAAGGCGCCAAGGAAGGTTTCGGCGTCGCCGTGCAGATCATTCCCTACCTGATCGCCATGCTGGTCGCGATCTCGGTCTTTCGCACCAGCGGCTGCATGGACTACCTGATCGGGGCGATTCGTGCCGGCGTGTTGGCGCTGGGAATGAACGACGATTTCGTGCCGGCGCTGCCGGTCGGCCTGATGAAGACTCTCAGCGGCAGCGGCGCACGCGGCCTGATGGTGGATGTGATGACGACCTACGGCGTCGACTCCTTCCAGGGCAAACTGGCGGCGATCATCCAGGGGTCGACGGAGACCACCTTCTACGTGCTGGCCGTCTACTTCGGCAGCGTGAACATCACCAAGACTCGATACGCCGTGGCCGGCGGCCTGATTGCCGACGCCGTCGGACTGGTCGGCGCCATCCTGATCGCGTACGCCTTTTACCACTAGCGCGCGCTTTCGACGATCACCTGGTGGCGCGCCGCTAACGCACCTCCGCCACTCGCGCCAGGAACGATTCTCGCGTCAGGTCGGCATGAATCCGCGCCACGCCGCCCAGCGCCGCGAAATGGCGCACCGGATGTCCCATCAGAGGGTCGTCTTCGATTAGCGCGGTCAGCCCCGCTTCCGAAAGACGTGTCACCCGCGCGATTGCTTGGGGGGCCATGGCTTCGACCCGGGCCCCGGCCAATGCATCCAGCGTGCGCGCCTGCAGCGCGTTGACGAAAAATGCAGCGCTGTGACCACACCCCGACAGCAAGCCCAGGACGGTGTGTCCATCCATTTGCAGCAACGCGATTCTGGCCGCATGCGCCGCCAGATATTCGGCCACGCCAATCGCCTCGGCGGCGCGCGTGGTGGCGTGGCCCGCGGAATCCTCGACGACAACCAGCGGTGCACCGGGCGGGAGGAATTGGGTGATAGCCTGCGCGATGGCAACGGCTTCGCCCGGGCCGAGCGATTGCGGCGCAACCGTGCGCAGCATGTGCACATCGCTGTCGCGTACGCGCCACAGCCACCGCCATGGATCGACCTCCCGCGCCTCGGCAAAGATCGCCATGCCGGGCGCTTGCGCCGGCGCGAAGGTGGGCTCCGCGCCGGTCGCGGCCAGTCGCGACGATAGCGAGGCATCCCATGTCGCGAGCGTCGACCGGTCGAAGGCATCCGGCTGTTGCGTGGCGTTGATGATCGCAACACGCAATGAATCCGCATCGTCGTCCAAAAGGCGACCAATCCCTGCCGCCACGCGTGCCGAGGCGCCGAACAATGCGTTGACCGCCTGCGTATCCTCGGCATCGAGCTCCCGCTTGCCCCGCGCCGTTTCGATGACTCGCGGACCGGAGAGTCCGAACCGCGCTTCGGGCAGGAAATGCAGGTGCGTGCAGGCCGCGGCCAGCACCGATGCGCCGCCAAATGCCGCGCCCGCCACAATCGCTATCGTGGGAATGCCGGAGCGGCGGACGGCGAAGAGCGCGCGCAGCGCTCTCGCCAGCGCCAGTTCCGCGGCATTGGCTTCATGCAGGCGCACGCCGCCCGAATCGAGCAGCAGGACGACGGCATCCGGACGCTCGTCCAGCGCTCGCTCGAACAGGTGTTGCAGCGCCGCGCCGTGTTTCGCGCCGACGCTGCCGCCGAGGAACCTCGCATCCTGCGCAGCGGCCAGCACCTGCGTTGTCCCGATCTTTAGTCGCGCGCACACGACACCGTCATCAGCGGCCGGCGTGATGCCCCAACGGGCCAGATGAGGGCTGGCGCCGGAAGGCGAACTGGGAACGAGACTTCCCGCGTTCGCGATCGCCGCGAGCCGGGCTGCTGGATCCAGCGAGGAAACGGACGACATGCTTGGGGTAGGCAAGACCGCGGGCGAACCGCCGGTATGTGGAATAATTGTCTTGGCCAGAATAACACCGGCGGGCGCGTTTCGATGACTCCTAGCGCCACTACGGAATTGCCAGTCACCACCGTCTCGATGAACGCAAACCAGTGAACGCCAATCTCTACGCGCTGTTCGAAAGCCATTTTCCCGATGGCGCGGAACAGCCGCTGTTAGTCGTTCCGAACGGTCCGGTCGTTCACTACGCCGACATCCAGGCACTCTCGGCCAAGGTCGCGCATGCGCTGGTCGCCGCGGGCTGCCAATCGGGCGATCGCGTCGCGGTCCAGACCGAAAAGCATTGGCAGGCGCTCGCGCTCTATCTCGCTTGCCTGCGCGCGGGACTCGTCTACCTGCCGCTCAACACCGGTTACCAGCGCAGCGAACTCGACTATTTCTTCGGCGATGCCGAGCCGCGCGTGGTCGTGTGCGGTCCCGATAATCTCGGATTGGTCGCCACCATAGCGCGTGGCGCAACCGTGCTCACACTGGATGCGCATGGCGGAGAGTTGCTGGATCGCGCGCTGCCGCATCCGGCGACGTTCGCGACCGTCGTGTCCAGCCCCGACGACCTGGCAGCGATCCTCTATACCTCGGGCACCACCGGCCGCTCCAAGGGCGCCATGCTGACCCACCGGAACCTCGGGTCCAATGCGCTGGCGCTGGTCGAGGCATGGGGTTTCACGCGCGGCGACGTGCTGCTGCACGCATTGCCGATCTATCACGTGCACGGCCTCTTCGTAGCGATTCATTGCGTGCTGCTGTCGGGCTCGCACATGCTTTGGCTCCCGAAGTTCGACGCCAGGGAAGTCGCGAGCCTCCTGCCAAAGGCAACGGTCATGATGGGCGTGCCCACGTTCTATTCCCGCCTGCTCGCCGAACCCACCTTCAACCGGGAGAGCTGCCGCACGATTCGCCTGTTCGTGTCCGGGTCCGCACCGTTGCTGCCGGAAACCTTCGATGCCTTTCGCGAGCGCACCGGACAGACGATCCTCGAGCGCTATGGCATGACCGAGACCGGCATGAACACGTCGAATCCTCTGGATGGCGAGCGCGTGGGCGGCACGGTCGGCAAACCGTTGCCGGGAATCCAAATGCGGGTCGTCGGCGACGACGGCGCACCGCTTCCTCCCGGCCAGATCGGCGCCGTGCAAGTGCGCGGGCCCAATGTGCTCCCTGCCTACTGGCGCTTGCCCGAGAAGACCCGCGAGGAGTTCACTGCGGATGGATTCTTCAAAACCGGCGACATGGGCGAATGGGTGGCGTCGGGACCCGGCCAGGGCTACCTGCGACTCGTCGGCCGCGCCAAGGACCTCATCATCACCGGCGGCCTCAACGTCTATCCGAAGGAAATCGAGGAGCGCATCGACGGCATGGACGGCGTGATCGAAACCGCGGTCATCGGCCTGCCCGATCCCGACTTCGGCGAAAGCGTGACCGCGGTCGTGGTCGCGCGGTCAGGGCACAGGTTGACGGAGCGCGCGATCATCGACGCGTTGAAGGCCGACATCGCGTCGTTCAAGGTGCCCAAGCGCGTGCATTTCGTCGACGACCTGCCGCGCAATGCGATGGGTAAGGTGCTGAAAGCTGCGCTGCGTGAACGCTTTGCATCGAAACCGGCAGTCTGATCCAGCTGGCCGGTCGCGCTGCGCGAAAGCTACTCGTCGTAACCAAATGACGGCCCGACGTCTCCACCGGCGGCAACACGTACGGCGCAATACTTGAATTCCGGAATCTTGCCGAAGGGATCGAGCACCGGATTGGTCAGCAGGTTGGCGGCAGCCTCGTAGTAGCAGAACGGGATGAACACCGCGCCGCGCGGCGTTCCCGAATCCGCGCGCGCCGCGAGCGCAATGCTGCCGCGGCGGGATGAGACCGTGATCGTGCCGCTCGGCGCGACCTCGAGCTGCGCCATGTCGGCCGGATGCATCGACGCTACGGGCACCGGCTCGATCTTGTCCAGCACGTCGGTGCGCCGCGTCATGCTGCCGGTATGCCAGTGTTCGAGCTGGCGCCCCGTGATGAGCACGAACGGATAGTCGGCGTTGGGCGGCTCCGCGCCGGGAATGATCTTCGCCGGGACAAAGCGCGCGCGGCCGGTCGGCGTCGGAAACGATTCGGTGAAGACAACGCGCTGGCCGGGATCGCCTTCCTTTTCGCATGGATACGTCACCGAATGCTCGGCTTCCAGGCGTTCCCACGTGATGCCGGCGATCGACGGCATCGCGCGGCGCATTTCGGCAAAGACGTCGCGCGGATGGCTGTAGTTCCAGTCGAGCCCCAGCTCTCCCGCCATGGCGACGATGATGCCGAGGTCCTGGCGCGCTTCCCCCGGCGGCTGCAGCGCCTGGCGGCCCAGTTGCACCGAGCGGTCGGTATTGGTGAACGTTCCCGTTTTTTCCGGGAATGCCGACGCCGGCAGGATGACATCCGCGAGATAGCCCGTCTCGGTAAGGAAGATATCCTGCACCACGAGCATCTCGAGTTCGGACAAAGCCTGGCGCGCGTGGGCGACATCCGGATCGGACATGGCCGGGTTCTCGCCCATGATGTACATGCCGCGGATCTGCCCGGCATGCACCGCTTCCATGATTTCCACCACCGTCAAGCCCGGCTTGGGGTCGAGCGCCTGGCCCCACAGCGCTTCGAATTTCGTCTTTGCCGCACCGTTGTCGACCCGCTGGTAATCCGGAAACATCATCGGGATCAGGCCGACGTCGGACGCGCCCTGCACGTTGTTCTGGCCGCGCAGCGGGTGCAAGCCAGTACCCGGCCGACCCACCTGCCCGGTCATCATCGTGAGAGCGATGAGGCAGCGCGCGTTGTCCGTGCCGTGCACGTGCTGCGAGATCCCCATCCCCCAAAGGATCATCGAGGCGCGCGATGTGGCGAACAGGCGCGCCACTTCGCGGATCGTCGCCGCGGGGACGCCGCACACCGGTGCCATGGCTTCCGGGCTGTACGCCGCGACGTTGGCCTTGAGTTCCTCGTAGCCGGACGTCCGGTCATTGATGAAGTTCGCGGCGACCAGACCCTCCTCGACGATCGTGTGCATCATCGCGTTGAGCAGTGCCACGTCGGTGTCCGGCTTGAACTGAAGATAATGCGTCGCGTGGCGCGCGAGTTCCGAACGGCGCGGATCGGCCAGGACCAGCCGGGTGCCGTTCTTGACCGCGTTCTTTAGCCACGTCGCCGCAACCGGATGGTTGACGACCGGGTTGGCGCCGATCAGCAGCACGACGTCGGCCTGCAACACGTCCATCACCGGATTCGACACGGCACCGGAGCCGATGCCCTCGAGCAGCGCCGCGACACTGGAGGCATGGCACAAGCGCGTGCAATGATCGACGTTGTTAGTGCGAAAACCGGTGCGCACGAGCTTCTGAAACAGATAAGCCTCTTCGTTCGAGCCCTTGGCGGAGCCAAATCCCGCCAGGGCGCTCGGGCCATGTTCGTCGCGAATCGCGCGCAACGTCCCGCCGGCCAATGCCAATGCTTCTTCCCAGCTCGCCTCGCGGAACGCTTCCAGTGGATTGGCGGGATCCATCGCGGCTTTCGGATCCTTCGGGACACCGGTTTTGCGGATCAGCGGTTTGGTCAGGCGCTGCGGATGACGAACATAGTCGAAGCCGAAGCGGCCTTTCACGCACAGCCGGTCGCGATTGGCCGGGCCGTCGCGCCCCTCGACGCGGACGATGTCGTTGTCCTTGATGTGATAGGTGAGCTGGCAGCCTACGCCACAGTACGGACACAGCGACTTGACCGTGCGGTCGGTCGGCGCGAGATACGCCTCCTTCGCTGGCGCCAGCGCGCCAGTAGGACACGCCTGTACGCATTCGCCGCAGGCCACGCACGTCGACTTTCCCATCGGGTCGTCGAGATCGAAGACGATCTTCGCGTGCGCGCCGCGCAACGCGAAGCCGATGACATCGTTGACCTGCTCCTCGCGACACGCGCGCACGCATCGCGTGCACTGGATGCAGGCGTCAAGGTTGACCGCCATGGCGGGGTGCGAGATGTCCGGCGCCGGTTGCTTGCGCGCGACGAATCGCGGCGCCCCGATGCCGAGCGTCCGCTTCCAGTGTTCCAGCTCGGAGTCGGCGCGGTAGAGCTTGGATGGAACATCGGCCGAAAGCAGCTCCACGATCATCTTCTGTGCGTGCACCGCGCGCGGACTGTCGCTCGCCACTTCCATTCCCGCCGTCGGTGCGCGGCAGCACGACGGCGCGAGCACGCGCTCGCCCTTGATCTCGACCATGCAAGCGCGGCAATTGCCGTCCGGGCGCATGCCCGGCTTGTGGCACAAATGCGGAATGTCCACGCCGTCGCGCAGCGCCGCCGCGATGATCGTTTCGCCGGCCAGCGCCGTGACCGCCTTGCCATTGAGCTGGAACGTGATGGTCGGATGCGCCGCGTTCAAGACAACTCCTGCGGAAAATATTTGATGACGCAGGCGATGGGATTGGGCGCAGCCTGCCCCAAACCGCAGATCGACGCATCAGCCATCGCACGCGACAGTTCGTCCAGAAGGCCCGTATCCCAGCGGGGACTGGCGAGCAGGCCGACGGCCTTCTCGGTGCCCACCCGGCACGGTGTGCACTGCCCGCACGATTCATCGGCGAAAAAGCGCATCAGGTTGAGCGCCGCGTCGCGCGCGCGGTCGTGTTGCGAGAGGACGATCACGGCGGCGGAGCCGATGAAGCAGCCGTGCGGTTGCAGCGTGTCGAAGTCGAGCGGAATATCGTCCATGGAAGCGGGCAGGATTCCGCCCGACGCGCCGCCGGGCAGGTACGCGTAGAAATCGTGGCCCGGCAGCATCCCGCCCGCGTATTCGTCGATCAATTCGCGCACGGTGATTCCGGCCGGCGCGACGTGCACGCCGGGCTTAGCCACGCGGCCGGACACCGAAAACGCGCGTAGCCCCTTCCGCCCATGCCTGCCGTGGGCCGCGAACGCATCATCGCCCTTTTCCAGGATGTCGCGGATCCAGAACAGCGTCTCCATGTTGTGCTCGAGCGTCGGGCGGCCGAACAGGCCCACCTGCGCAACGTAGGGCGGTCGCAGCCGCGGCATGCCGCGTTTGCCTTCCAGCGATTCGATCATCGCCGACTCTTCGCCGCAGATATACGCGCCGGCGCCACGACGCAGGTGGATGCGCGGCAGCGGACAGGGAGGATCGGCTTCCAGCGCCGCGATTTCTCGCGTGAGGATCTCCCGGCACGCGGCGTATTCATCGCGCAGGTAAACGTAGACTTCGGCGATGCCCACCGCCCATGCGGCCACAAGCATGCCTTCGAGAAAGCGATGCGGGTCGCGCTCGAGGAAATAGCGGTCCTTGAAGGTTCCCGGCTCGCCTTCGTCGATGTTGACGGCGAAGAGCCGCGGTGCAGGCTCCGCGCGAACGATGCGCCACTTGCGGCCCGCCGGAAATCCGGCGCCCCCCAAACCGCGCAAGCCGGAATTCTCCAGCGCCGCGATGACGTCCTCGACCGCTCGCGTGCCGTTCGCGCATTGCACCAGCGTGGAATAGCCGCCGGCCGCGCGATACGCCGAGTAAGGAACATGCTGCACGTCGTGCTGCGGCGGCGCCGGCTCAAAGGCCTTGGCGGCAACGGTGGCCGCCACGCTTTCCACCGTGGCGTGGTCGACCGGATTGCGGCCGACGATTGCAACTGGGGCATGCTCGCAACGGCCGACGCAAGGTGCACCGATCACCCGGACGCCAGGCCCGCAGGTACGCACAAGCGCGTCGTGAAGACCCTGCGCGCCGGCCATGTGACACGACAGCGTCTCGCATACGCGCACGGTCAGCGGCGGTGGCGGCGTTTCGCCCTCCTTCACCAGGTCGAAATGGTGATAGAAGGTTGCCACCTCGTAGACTTCGGTCATCGCCAGTTTGAGTTCCTCTGCCAGCGCGACCACATGCGCCGCGCTGATGCAGCCATGGCGGTCCTGGATAAGGTGCAGGAATTCGACCAGCAGGTCGCGCCGCCGCGGCGTATCGCCCAGCAGCGCCTGCACCTCGGCGAGCGCCTGGGGATCGAGCGTGCGCCCCTTCATCTGGCCCCGCGCGCGTCGCTTGCCGCCAAGGCTCGACACGTCGATCACCTGTTCCGGGGCATCCGCCATCACCGCCTCCTGGCTTGCGTGACGCGGGTCACGTCAGGAAATCACAGTACCGGTCGACGAAGGTCGCCAGATCGAGCGTGTGCTGGCGCGTGAGGCGCTCTGCGAGTTCGGTATCACGGCGCTCGAGCGCATCTATGATCTTCATGTGGTCGACGATGGAGCGGCTGGCGCGGTCGTCCTTGGAAATAGTCATCTTGCGGATCGCACGCACGTGGATCAGCAGGTTCTGCATGGTGTCGATCATCAGCGACGAACCACCGAGCTTGAAGATAGCCTGGTGGAACGCGAGGTTGGTCTCGGAATATTCCTCAAGGTTGGCCGTCGGCGTCGAGTCCACGAACGTGTCGAACATGTGGCGCAATGACGCGATGTCGGCGTCCGATGCGTGCAACGTGGCAAGTCGCGCCGACATGCTTTCGAGCGCCGCCCACATCTGGATCATGTCGATGATGTTGCGCTTGGTCTTGCGCACGATGAAAATGCCCCGGCGCGGAAGGGTCCGCAGGAACCCTTCCTGTTCCAGCAAGGTCATGGCCTCGCGGATCGGCGTGCGGCTGACCCCCAACGCGGACGAAAGCTCGCGCTCGTCGAGGCGTATTTCCTCGTGCTGGTCGTAGACATCGGCGTTGGCGATGGCCTGCTTCAGCACGACGTAGGCCTGCTCCCGGAAGCTCATGTTGGTGTTGAGCGGGCGAACGGAGAACGACGGAGCGGCAGCGAGCGAAATCGTCGACATGGTGGCGGTTCCTTGCGTCTCCTCCAGATGCCCGGCGCGCCGGTTGGAGCGGCAACGGCTGCTGCAATGCAGCGTAACTGCCTCGTGGAAGAGTCGTGTTGACGCTGTTAAATATATCAGATACGGTATATCAACTGTGCGCAAAAGAATAGTCGCGGGCGAGCCCACGCGACGCGGCGCACGACCCGGTCGCAACGCGCCGGGAATTCCGGAGGAGGAGTGCATGAACACGCCGCTCTTGGCTTGTGCGTCGCGCAGACACACCCCTTCTTGCGCCTGCGCAATGCGGCCTGCCGCCTTGCTTGGTGCTCCTCCTGTCCCTGCAACAACTGACCTGCCAACAACGCCAACGCGTCGCAACGGCATCCACCACTAGGAGAAGCAAAATGCGAATCGAGATGAAGCACGCCTTGCTGGGCGCCACCGCGCTTGCGGTAGCCTTGGTTGGTGCACCTGCCACGGCCGCCTGGGAGCCGACCAAGGCCGTCGAGTTCATCGTGCCGGCAGGCACGGGCGGCGGCGCCGACCAGATGGCGCGCTTCATCCAGGGCGTCGTCGTCAAGAACAACCTGATGAAGCAGCCGATGGTCGTGGTCAACAAGTCAGGTGGCGCCGGCGCGGAAGGCTTCCTCGACATCAAGGGCGACAAGGGCGATCCGAACAAGATCATCATCACGCTGTCGAACCTGTTCACGACGCCCATGGCCACGGGCGTGCCGTTCAACTGGAAGGACCTCACACCCGTCGCGATGCTGGCGCTCGACCAGTTCGTGCTGTGGGTGAATGCCGACACCCCGTACAAGACTGCCAAGGAATATGTCGACGCGGTGAAAGCCGGTGGTCCCGGCAAGTTCAAGATGGGGGGCACCGGCTCGAAGCAGGAAGACCAGATCATCACGGTCGCCATCGAGCGCGCCACCGGCGCCAAGTTCACCTACATCCCGTACAAGGGCGGCGGCGATGTCGCGGTCCAACTCACGGGCAAGCACATCGATTCGTCGGTGAACAATCCGATCGAGGCCATCGCGCAATGGCGCGGCGGCGCATTGCGGCCCCTGTGTGTATTCGACGCGCAGCGGATGCCCTACAAGTCGAAAGTCACCGACGCCATGTCGTGGTATGACATCCCGACCTGCAAGGAAGCGGGCCTGCCGATCGAGTACGTGATGCTGCGCGGCATCTTCATGGCGCCCGGCGTGACGCCGGAGCAGGTCGCGTTCTACGTCGACCTGTTCAAGAAAGTGCGCGAGACGCCCGAGTGGAAGGAATTCATGGAAAAGGGTGCCTTCAATCAGGAATTCATGTACGGCCCGCAATATGTGAAATGGATCGAAGCCGCCGAAGCGAACCATCACGACCTCATGAAGGAAGCCGGCTTCCTCGCCAAGTAGCGCGCATCGCCCGCAGGGCGAGTTCTTGCGATCACGCGCAAGCTCGCCCTGCCCTCCCGGTTGTCAGCCACTCGTTAACCGGTCGTCATCCGGTTTTCACTCAATTCTCATTCGTACGGAAGGCTCCCTTCGATGGAATCGGACAAAAAGGGCCTTGTCTCCACCAAGGTCATGGAGATCGCCGTTGGAGCCTTCCTGTTCCTGCTTGGGTCGGTGCTCGTCTTCGACGCTCACCGCCTCGGTTCGGGCTGGGGCAACGACGGTCCCGGCGCTGGCTATTTTCCGTTCTACATCGGCCTCATCCTCTGTTTCAGCAGCGCGGTGGCGATCGTCCGCGGCGCGCGTGCGGCTGACATCGGCGATGACTTCGTGGAACGCGGCCAGGCAAAGCTCATCTTCGCGGTGCTCCTGCCGACGATTGCCTACGTGATCGCGATCGATTGGCTGGGGATCTACGTGGCGTCGGCGGTGTTCATCGCCGTGTTCATGGTGTGGCAGGGCAAGTTCTCATGGTTCAAAAGCGTCGGCATCAGCCTGGCCGTCGTCGTCTCCATGTGGCTGATGTTCGAGATCTGGTTCAAGGTGCCGTTGCCCAAAGGACCTCTCGAGGCGATGTTCGGCTACTGATCGCAAGGCTGGGAGGGTGCCCCCCAAGGTGCGCTGAATAAAGGCGCCCGCGACACGCACTACACCGGCACCAAGGGAGAAAGCGTTGGATGAGTTGAGCTCGCTGTTCCACGGATTTGCGGTTGCCCTTTCGTTCTACAACCTCATGCTGATGATGATCGGCGTGCTGCTCGGCGTGCTGATCGGCGTGCTGCCCGGGCTGGGCGGCGCCAACGGCGTGGCAATTCTGCTTCCGCTCACGTTCTCGATGAATCCGACGTCGGCGATCATCATGCTGTCCTGCATCTACTGGGGGGCGCTGTTCGGAGGGGCGATCACATCGATCCTCTTCAACATTCCCGGGGAGCCATGGTCGGTCGCCACGACGTTCGACGGCTATCCGCTCGCGCAGCAGGGGCGTGCAGGCGAGGCGCTGACGGCATCGTTCACGTCGTCCTTCTTCGGCGCGTTCGTGGCAGTCGTGCTGATCACGTTCACTTCGCCGTTGGTGGCGAAATTCGCGCTGAGATTCGGCCCGCCGGAATTCTTCGCGGTCTACCTGCTCACGTTCTGCAGCTTCGTCGGGATGAGCAAGGGTTCCCCGTTCAAGACGCTGGCGGCGATGATGCTGGGCTTTGGCCTGGCCACCGTGGGGCTGGACACCGTCACGGGCCAGTTGCGCCTCACGTTCGGCTTCGAGTCGCTCCTCAAGGGCTTCGATTTCCTCATTGCGGTGATCGGTCTCTTCGGCATCGGTGAGATTCTGCTGACCCTCGAGGAGGGCCTTGCCTTCAAGGGCGCGCAAGGCAAGATCGACCGCAAGGTGGTTTGGGAGACCTGGAAGAAGCTGCCAAAGTATTGGGTGACCATGGTGCGCAGCTCCGCGATCGGCTGCTGGATGGGAATCACGCCCGGGGGCGCAACCCCGGCGTCGTTCATGAGCTACGGCGTGGCCAAGCGAATGTCGAAGGACGGCGACAAGTTCGGCACCGGCCAGATCGAGGGCGTGATCGCACCGGAGACCGCGGCGCACGCGGCCGGGACCAGCGCATTGCTGCCGATGCTGACACTGGGCATTCCGGGTTCGCCGACCGCGGCCGTGCTGCTTGGGGGGCTCCTGATCTGGGGCCTGCAACCGGGTCCGTTGCTGTTCGTCGAGCAGAAGGACTTTGTCTGGGGCCTCATCGCCAGCATGTACCTTGGCAACCTGGCCGGACTGCTCGTCGTGCTGACGACGGTGCCACTGTTTGCGGCGATCCTGCGCATACCGTTCTCGATCATCGCGCCGGTGATCATTGTCATCTGCGCCGTCGGCGCCTACACCGTGCATAACTCGATGTTCGACGTCTACCTGATGCTGGTGTTCGGCGTCCTGGGTTACCTGTTCAAGAAGCTCAACTACCCACTGGCACCGTTGGTGCTGGCGCTGGTGTTGGGCGATCGCGCCGAGGACTCTTTCCGCCAGGCGATATTAGGGTCGCAAGGGGACCTCGGTATCTTCTTCTCCAACGGGCTGGTCGGATCCATCACCGCGCTCGCGCTGGTCCTGCTCTTGTGGCCGGCGATCTCGCGCCTGCTGGCTCTGGTGCGATCCGGAAGGGCCGCGGCGTGACCGCGCATGCGCATTGCGCCAGGAGGCAGCCATGACAGTGATCGCATTGACCCAGGAAATGGCCACGCTGGGCACCGACGTTGCGCAGGGACTCGCGCACGCCCTCGGACTCAAGGTCGTCCAGCACGAAGTCGGTGACAACGTGGCTGAACGCATGGAAGTCAAGCGCAGCCTCATTCGCCGCGTGCGCGAGGGCCAGGCCGGATGGCTGGAAAAGCGCGGCATCGACAAGGATGTGTTCGCGGTCTATGCCGCGGAAGAAATACTCACGCTGGCGCAGGAAGGCAATGTGGTAATCCGCGGGTGGGGCGCGACCGCAATCCTGAAGGGGGTCTCGCACATCCCCTGCGTTCGCGTCTGCGCGCCGATGGCCAATCGCGTGCAATGGCTGATGGCGCGCCTTGATTCGGACGATGCCGAACTTGCGCGCGAGGAAATCGAGCGCTCCGACGCGGCGCACATCGCCCGCACGCAGCAGAATTTCGGGGTTGCGTTGCACGACCCGCTGCTCTACGACCTCACGCTGAACACGGGGCGCGTGGCGGTGGAGAGCTGCGTCGAACAGATCATTGCGCTAACGCGCCGTCCCGAGTTCCAGCCCACGGAAGCCAGTGCGGCACGGCTGCGCGGCCTGGCATTGCAGGCGCGCATCCGGTCGGCGCTGAAGGCCGACGAAGCGACCGCCGAAGTCGGCATCGCGGCGGAGGCAAACGAGGGCAAGGTCACGCTGCGGGGAATGGTCGCGAACGCCAAGGAACGCGAACAGACGGCGAAGGTCGTGGCGGGCGTCGCCGGGGTCGTGGCCGTCGACAACCAGCTCCGGGTGATTGAATTCGGCACCCGCCGGTTTACCGCCAGCAAGCATTAGGCGTTTTCCTGGCTCGTCCTGGTCCGGGGTCCGTGCCTCTGGGGATGAAGGTCAAAGGCACCGGGACAAGGTACGGTCACCCGGCCCTGAAAGCCGCTGATATATTGTATATTGTGTAACCGCATCGATTCATGTTGTAGCCGTTCCATCGACGCTGGCGCTGATCGCGCCGTGCGGCACCCCCGACGCGCGAGTGTTGCGGCCTGAGGGTCATCCATACCGGGAGCAGAACATGTCCACCGTCACCACCGCAAAGCCCGCCTCGTCCATCGCCAACGACGCGCCGAAGGCCGCCACAGGCGAGATCCAGGTTCACGCACAGGAAACCGACGGCTTCGCGCTCGTCATCGACGCCCTCAAGCTGAACGGCATCGACACGATCTTCGGCCTCCCCGGCATACCGATCACCGACCTCACGCGCAAGCTGCAGGCTGCCGGCATGCGGGTGATTTCCTTCCGGCACGAACAAAACGCCGGATATGCCGCGTCTGCCGCAGGATTCATGACGCAAAAACCAGGTATCTGCCTGACGGTGTCCGCTCCCGGCTTCCTGAACGGCATGACCGCACTCGCCAACGCCACCACCAA
Organism: uncultured beta proteobacterium; assembly: GCA_963819965.1. Taxonomy (GTDB): domain Bacteria; phylum Pseudomonadota; class Gammaproteobacteria; order Burkholderiales; family Casimicrobiaceae; genus VBCG01. Next base: position 2,038,680 of record CAWFYA010000004.1, on the reverse strand, counting down.
CTGCTTCCCGATGATCCTCATCAGTGGTTCGAGCGAACGCGAGGTCGTCGACCTGCAGCAGGGCGACTACGAGGAGATGGACCAGCTGGCCATCGCCAGGCCGCATGCCAAGGCAGCGTTCCGCGTGCTGCACGCCGAGGACATCGGCGTGGGCATCGCGCGGGCGATACGGGCGGCAGTTTCCGGCCGTCCCGGGGGAGTCTATCTCGACCTGCCGGCGAAGCTGTTCCCGCAGACGATGGACGCGGAAGCAGGAAGGAAGTCACTGATCAAGGTCGTCGACCCGGCCCCGCGCCAGATCCCGTCGCCCGACGCCGTGCAACGCGCGCTCGACCTGCTCAAGGGAGCCAAGCGTCCCCTCATCATCCTGGGCAAGGGCGCGGCATACGCGCAGGCCGATGCGGACATCCGCGCGCTCGTGGAAAAAACCGGCATTCCTTACCTGCCCATGTCGATGGCCAAGGGCCTGCTTCCGGATACGCACGAGCAATCCGCCTCCGCGGCGCGCTCCTATGTGCTGCCCGAAGCGGATGTCGTGATGCTGATCGGCGCGCGCTTGAACTGGCTCCTGTCGCAGGGCAAGGGCAAGACGTGGGGCGGCGCCACACCCAAGGACTGGGGCGGCCAGAAGTTCGTTCAGATCGACATTTCGCCGCAGGAGGCCGACAGCAACGTCCGCATCGATGCGCCCGTGGTCGGGGACATCGGCTCGTGCGTGTCCGCCATGCTCGGCAAGCTGGGAACGAACTGGCCGAAGCCGCCTGTCGAGTGGCTCGACGCCATTGCCGAGCGCAGGAACAAGAATATCGCGAAGATGGGCGAGACGCTGGCCAAGAACCCGATGCCGATGAACTACCACAGCGCGCTCAACGTGGTACGCGACATCGTCAAGGCGAATCCCGACGCCATGCTCGTCAACGAAGGCGCGAACGCGCTCGACTTCACGCGCAGCATCGTCGACATGTACAAGCCGCGCAAGCGACTGGACGTGGGCACCTGGGGCGTCATGGGCATCGGCATGGGGTTCTCGGTGGCGGCCGCCGTGGTCAGCGGCGAGCAGGTGATCGCGATCGAGGGCGATAGCGCCTTCGGTTTCTCGGGCATGGAATGCGAGACGATCTGCCGCTACAACCTGCCGGTCTGCGTCGTGATCATGAACAACAACGGCGTCTACCGCGGCGATGAAGTGAACGTGACCGGCGGACGCGACCCATCGCCCCTGGTGTTCGTTAAAGGCGCGCGCTACGAAAAGCTGATGGAGGCCTTCGGTGGCGTGGGCGTGCTGGCCGCCACGCCCGCCGAACTTCGCGCAGCGATGGAAGAGGCGGTCCGCTCGCGCAAGCCCACGTTGATCAACGCGATCATCGACGAAAAAGCGGGCACGGAAAGCGGCCGCATCACGAGCTTGAATCCCGCGGCTAAAAGGAAGCCCTGAGCGCAGGCGCAATTCGGCGTCGTATTTTCGGAATGATGGCATTGCATGGGAGAACGTAATGAGTAAGGCATTGGACGGCGTCCGCATCCTGGACTTCACGCACGTGCAGTCGGGACCGACGTGCACGCAATTGCTGGCATGGTTCGGCGCCGATGTGATCAAGGTCGAGCGTGCCGGCGAAGGCGACATCACGCGTGGCCAGCTCCGCGACATCCCCGGCGTGGACAGCCTCTATTTCACGATGCTCAACCACAACAAGCGTTCCATCACCGTCGACGCCAAGCATCCCAAGGGCAAGGAAGTATTGGAAGCGCTGGTGAAGAAATGCGATGTGCTGGTCGAGAATTTCGCGCCCGGCGCGCTCGACCGCATGGGCTTCACGTGGGAGCGAATCCAGGAGCTCAATCCGAAGATGATCGTGGCCTCGGTCAAGGGTTTCGGGCCCGGCCCCTATGAGGACTGCAAGGTGTACGAAAACGTGGCGCAGTGTGCTGGAGGTGCGGCGTCCACCACCGGCTTCGACGATGGGCCGCCGCTGGTCACGGGCGCGCAGATCGGCGATAGCGGCACAGGTCTGCACCTGGCGCTGGGCATCGTCGCCGCGCTCTACCAGCGCAAGTCCACGGGTCGCGGCCAGCGGGTTCTGGCGGCGATGCAGGATGGCGTGCTCAACCTGTGCCGCGTCAAGTTGCGCGACCAGCAGCGCCTCGACCGCACGCACGTGATGGAAGAGTACCCGCAATATCCGAACGGCAAGTTCCTCGAGGCGGTGCCGCGCGCCGGCAACGCGTCGGGCGGCGGCCAGCCCGGGTGGATCCTGAAGTGCAAGGGTTGGGAGAGTGACCCCAACGCGTACATCTATTTCATCACCCAGGCGCCGGTGTGGAAGGACATCTGCGAAGTGATCGGCCGGCCGGAATGGCTGACCGACCCGCGCTACGCGACGCCCAAGGCCCGGCTGCCGCACCTCTCGGAGATTTTCGGCGAAATCGAGAAGTGGACGATGACCAAGACCAAGTTCGAGGCGATGGACCTCCTGAACGCGCACGACATTCCGTGCGGGCCGATCCTCTCGATGAAGGAAATCGCCGAGGAGCCGTCGCTGCGCGCGACCGGGACCGTCGTGGAAGTCGACCATCCCAAGCGCGGCAAATACCTTTCGGTGGGCAATCCGATCAAGATGTCCGACAGCGTCACCGAGGTGACACGCTCGCCGTTGCTGGGCGAGCACACGGACGAGGTGCTCTCCGAGCTTGGCTACGGCAAGGACGAAGTCGCAGCGCTGCGCGCCGCCAATGTGATCTGAACAGGCAGCACCGTCGACGCGGAATCGCGTCCATCGCAATTCGATATCGAAGGGAACGGCAATGGCGAAGAACAAGAAGGAAGTCCGGCGCATCCTTGATCGCGCCAAGGCGGAGGGCCGGACGTCGTTGACGGCACCCGAGGGCAAGGCGGTCTGCGACGCCTACGGCATCTCCGTGCCGAAGGAAGGCGTGGCGCTCACGGCTGCCGAAGCCGCCAAACTCGCGACAAAGATGGGCTACCCTGTCGTGCTCAAGATCGTTTCGCCGCAGATCCTGCACAAGACGGAAGCCGGCGGCGTGCTGGTCGGTGTGAAAAATGCCGCGGACGTGCGCAAGGGTTTCGCGACGATCATGGCCAACGCGAAGAAGTACAACCGCAAGGCCGAGCTGCTGGGCGTCCAGGTGCAGCAGATGGTTGGCGGCGGGCAGGAAGTGATCATCGGCGCCGTGACCGATCCCGCGTTCGGCAAGCTGGTGGCCTTTGGGCTCGGCGGCGTGCTGGTCGAGGTGCTGAAGGACATCACGTTCCGCCTGGCGCCGGCGACCAAGGCCGATGCGCTGTCGATGCTCGACGGCATCGCCGCAGCGGAAATCCTGAAGGGCGTGCGCGGCGCCGCGCCGGTCAATCGCGCAGCGCTGTCGACGATGATCGCGACGGTTTCCCAGCTGGTCGCCGATTTCCCCGAGATTGCCGAGATGGACCTGAACCCGGTGTTCGCGTCCAAGGCGGGCGCCATCGCGGCCGACGTGCGCATCGTCCTCGACTTCGCGCCGCCGGCAGCCCGCTACCGCCCAAGCCAGGAAGAGATCGTCCGGCAAATGAACAAGGTGATGAAGCCGGATGCGGTGGCAGTGATCGGCGCGTCCGACGAGACCGGCAAGATCGGCAACTCGGTGATGAAGAACCTCATCAACGGCGGCTACAAGGGCAAGATCTACCCGATCAACCCGTCAGCGGACAAGATCATGGGGTTGCCGGCGTACAAGAGCGTGAAGGACGTGCCCGGCGCCATCGACATTGCCGTGTTCGCGATCCCCGCGAAGTTCGTGCCGGGAGCGCTGAAGGAAGTAGGCGAGAAGAAGATCGCCGGCGCCATCCTGATCCCGTCGGGCTTTGCCGAGACCGGCAACATGGCAGGGCAGGTCGAACTCGTGGAGATCGCGCGCAAATACGGCGTGCGCCTGATGGGCCCCAACATCTACGGCTTCTACTACACGCCGAAGAACCTCTGCGCGACGTTCTGCACCGCCTATGACGTCAAAGGCCACGCCGCGTTGTCGTCGCAGTCGGGTGGCATCGGCATGGCGATCATCGGCTTCTCGCGCTCGGCCAAAATGGGGGTCTCGGCGATCGTGGGCTTGGGCAACAAGTCGGATATCGACGAGGACGATCTCCTCACGTTCTTCGAGCAGGACGACAACACCCACATCATCGCGCAACACTGCGAAGACCTGAAGGACGGCCGCTCGTTCGCCGAAGTCGCCAAGCGCGTGTCGAAGAAGAAGCCGGTGGTCATGCTCAAGGCCGGACGCACCAGCATGGGCGCGCGCGCGGCCAGCTCGCACACCGGCGCGCTGGCCGGCAACGACAAGATCTACGAGGACGTGCTGAAGCAATCCGGCGTGATCCGCGCGCGCAGCTTGCGCGACCTGCTCGAATTCGCGCGCGGCATTCCCGTGCTGCCCACGCCGAAGGGAGAAAATGTCGTCATCATCACCGGCGCAGGCGGCTCTGGGGTGCTGCTGTCCGACGCCTGCGTCGACAACAACCTCAAGCTGATGGCGATGCCTCCCGATCTCGATGCCGCGTTCCGCAAGTTCATCCCGCCGTTCGGCGCCGCCGGCAATCCGGTCGACATCACGGGCGGCGAGCCGCCCAAGACCTACCAGAACACGGTGCGCCTGGGGCTCGAGGATCCGCGCATCCATTCGCTGATCCTGGGCTACTGGCACACGATCGTCACGCCGCCGATGGTGTTCGCCAAGATCATGGTCGAGGTGGTCGAGGAGATGAAGGCCAAGGGCATCCACAAACCCGTCGTCGCATCGCTGGCGGGCGACGTGGAAGTCGAGGAAGCCGCGGAATATCTCTACGCGCACGGCATCCCCGCGTACGCCTATTCGACCGAGATTCCGGTGGCGGTCCTGGGTGCCAAGTACCAGTGGGCGCGCGGCGCGGGCCTGATCTGAACGACGCGTCGTGACGCGGCCGGCGGATGCGGTGCCCGGCGGGGCCGCGGCGCCGGTCGTGGAGCAATTTGGCCCGTGGCATCCGGGCATCCAGTCGCGCCTGCCGCGTGCGCTGCTGCACCTGTCGACGATGTTCCGGCCCGAGAATTCGCGCACCAGCGTCGCGCAGGCCGAGGAGCTGCGCGACCTCACCGGACTCGAGCTGTTCGAACTCGTGGCCTTCCGCCCCGAACGCCTCGCATTGCATGAGCTTCTCGTCCGCGTGACCGCCGACCTCTCGGTTCCCAGCGGTTCGCGCGTCGAGGATCTCGGCATCAATTTTCGCCGGATGGTCAATGCGCTCCTCGCCAACCACATCGCGCCGCGCATGCAGGAGGTCGTCGCCGTGTACTCGACTCTGCACCGAGATCTGGCTGCGCTGATCGACGCAGAACTCGCACGGCGAATCTTTGTCACGGCGGCGCCGCAATCTGCCGCCGTGCCAGCGCGCCGCCGGGGCTTACTTGCGCTGTTTCGCCCGCGCACGCCAACGGCCGCGCTCGAGTCGGCGAACGTCACCTCGCCGGAGGACGCAATCTTTGCGTGGCGCAGCGACGCCCAGGACGCGGCGGCCGACAGCGACCGGATGCATGGCGCCGCGTACCGCGCGCTCGCGCGCGTCGTCGCCGCATTGGTCGGGCGCCATGGTGGTGTCTGGGGCACGCGGGAACTCATCGGCGCATTGGCGACGGACGTGGCGTGCAACGAATTGGCCAGCGAGGAGATCGGGCGGCTGATCGCACCATGGATTGTCGAAGGCGCGCGCCTGGAAGGTTTTGCCTTGCTGCCGGCGCAGTCGCGACCCGTCATCATGAACACCAAGGGCGCCTCCGCCGCCGGCAAGAGCACGATGCGGCCGGAGCAGGAAATCCTGGCCGGCCGGATCGGCGTGTCGTGGAGCGACTTCGCACTCATCAGTCCCGACATCTGGCGCAAGCAATTGCTCGACTACGGCTCGCTCGGCGCCGCGTACAAATACGCCGGCGCATGCACCAGCGAGGAATTGCAGATCATCGACCAGAAGCTCGATCGCTACATGGCGCACAAGGCGGAGCGCCATGCAACGACCCATCTGCTCATCGACCGCTTCCGGTTCGACAGTTTCGCCCCCGACTCCGACGAGGAGGGAAGCAATCTGCTCACCCGCTTTGGCCAGACGGTGTACCTCTTCTTCATGATCACGCCGCCGCAATCGATCGTGGAACGTGCGTGGCATCGTGGTCTGGAGGTGGGACGCTACAAGGCGGTCGATGATCTCCTGGCGCACAACATCGAGGCTTATGCCGGCATGCCGCGGATCTTTTTCACCTGGGCATTGCGCGCGGAAAAGGACGTGCACTGCGAATTCCTGGACAACACGGTGCCGTTCGGCGAGCTGCCGCGCACGATTGCTTTCAGCTGGAACGGCGAGTTGAACGTGCTCGACGTCAAGGGGATGCTGGACGTGCAGCGCTTTCGCAAGGTCGACGTCAATGCCACCGGCCCCGGCAATCTCTACGCCGACGCGGCCGGCCTCGCACCGGAGAAGAACGCGGAGTTCCTGGTCGAGTGCGCGCGCCGAATGCCCAGGGTGAATTTTGCGGACCAGGCCACGGGCCGGGTTTACCTGCACCTGGCTGCAGGCGTTCCGGCCTGGGCCGACGCCGAGGCGCTGCGGGACGCAATGGCGGATCCCGATACGCGCGCCGGATTACTCGCGATTGCACCCGACATCCGCGCCGAAACAGGCAGGTGCGCCATTGCGCAACCCGAACGTCCCATGTATCTTGCCGCGCTGGTCGGCGCGGAGCGGATACACACGCTGGGACAGTGGGGTGGCGCCCGCGCGGCACCACCTTGACCATCGTGCGAGAGAGCCGCCACACGGCTGCTCAGAGCGCTACTGCGTTCCAGATCATGTAGGCCGCGACGCCGAACAGGATGCACGCGAACACCCGCTTCAGCACCTTGACCGGCCAGCGATGCGCGAGTCTGGCGCCCATCGGCGCCGTCAGCATGCTGGCCGCGGCGATGGTCAGCAGCGCCGGCAGGTAGACGTAGCCCAGGCTATACGGCGGCAAGCCCGACTGCCGCAGCCCGCCGAGAATGAACCCCACCGTTCCTGCCGCCGCGATGGGCAGCCCGAGCGCAGCCGACGTCGCCACCGCGTTGTGAATCTTGACGTTGCAGCGCTCGAGGTAGGGGATGGTCACGAAGGCGCCGCCGGCGCCGACCATGCCGGCCAGGATTCCGATACCGGCACCGGCGCCGATCAATCCCATGCGCCCGGGCAATTCCCGCGTGGGCTTGGGCGCCTTGCCCCACAGCATCTGGATCGCGGAGAATCCCGCGAAGATCGCGAAGATCGATGCCAGCATCGCCGTCGACATGCCGCTCACGATCAGCGGACCGACGAACGAACCGAGGAGGATTCCCGGCACGAGTGCCCACACCACCGGCCACATCACGGCGCCGTGACTATGATGCGCCCGCATGCTGGATATGGACGTGAACATGATCGTGGCCATCGCGGTGGCAACGGCCAGGTGCACCAGGTGTTCGCGCGGAAAGTGCTCGCGCGTGAAGATGATCGTCAGCAGGGGCACCATCGCCATGCCGCCACCGATGCCCAGCAACCCGGCCAGAAAGCCGATGACACAGCCCAGCGCGAGGAATTGGACGATCAGCGAAACGTCCATGGGTTCAAGCCTTGCGCCTGGCGAGCTTGACGATGAACGCCCAGTCCGCGGCATCCACCGGTGTGATGGAAAGCCGATTGCCGCGCTTCAGCGTCAGCAGGCTTTCCAGCTCAGGATGCGCACGCAGTTCCGGCAGGGAAATCAGGCGGGTCTTCTCGACAAATTTCACGTCCACGTTGAACCAACGCGGCGTTTCGCGGGTGGCCTTGGCATCGAAATAAGGACCCTTCTTATCGAACTGCGTGGCATCGGGATAGGCAAGCGCCGACACCTCGACGATGCCGGCAATGCCAGGCTCAGGGCAACTCGAGTGATAGAAGAATGCCTTGTCTCCCAATTGCATGTCGTCGCGCATGAAATTGCGGGCGACATAGTTGCGCACGCCGAACCAGGGCGTGGTTTTACTGGGCAAGCCAGCCAAGTCGTCGATGGACATCTCGTCCGGCTCGGATTTCATCAGCCAATGGCGCATCAATTTTCCAGAAGTATTCTGGTCCGGCAAAGTAACTTGCATCCTGCAGCGGGCAACGACTCGCAGGGTCCTGTTGAGCTTCGGGTGAAAGTATAGCGGCCCTGAGGACAATATCGGCGCGCATCACACGGCCAACGCGGTGCCAGATGGTCAGGATCGCAACGCGCGCTGCAGTTGGTCCAGCGGACGCGTGAATTCGGCGGCCAGCATCGGATTGGCGGCCGTGATGGCTTCGGCTCGCGCCATCGCATCACGCGCCGCGACGCGCTCGCCCAACTGCAACAGACAAGTTCCGTGGACCGCCTCGGCCTGCGCGCGCCATGGGCTGATCGGGTCGTCGAATTCGCGGCGCAGCGCCAACGCCCGCTCGATCGGCGCACGCGCCGCCGCCGGCTGGCCATCCGCCAGCAGAGCCATGCCGTGCACCAACGCCACATCGGCCTCCAGTCCGGGCTGGCGGCCACGCGCTGCGACCTGGGCGGCCACATCGGCAGCAGCGCTCGCGTGCCGCAGCGCGACGACGGTGTCGCCGAGCCGCAGTTGGGCCTGTGCGGCCAGCACGAGGCGTTCCACGTCGTCGGGACGCGGAGGCGGGCTTTCCACGTCGGGCCACGAGGTGAAGCGTTCGAGCTTTCGCAATGCGGCTTCGGGTTGCCCGTCCGCAAGGTCCACCTGTGCTGCGAGGAGCACTATCCGGTTGCGGCGCCAGGTGCGCATTTCGTGTTGGCTCAGGATGTCCTCGATTTCCCGGACCAGCCCGCGCGCTTCGTCGGTGCGGCCGAGCGCAATGCACAGGGCCGCACGGATGCGTAATCCGTTGGCGAGCACCGCCGAACCCGCGTAGTGCTTCCGGTGCACTGCCACGAACTCGTCGGCGAGTGCGAGGCCATCGGCCAGCCGGCCTTCCGCCAACAGGCTTTGCGCCCACGCCACGCGCACGCTCGGCGTGTACATCGTATCGTCTGGGCCCTTCACCCGTAGCACGGCATCGAGCGCGCGCCGGTGCATTGCGCGCGCCGGTGGGCGTTCCCCGACTGCATGCAGCAGCGCCGCCCAGCGTGAGTAGACCGTGATGACACCTGGAGCGTCGGCGCCAAGTGCAGCCGCGCCTTCCTCGGCCGCTTCGCGTGCAAGCGCCAACGCGGCCGCGAATTGCTGGCGTTGCGACTGCACCTCGGCCAGCGAACAGCGCGCCTGCATGAGGTCGAAGTGCGGCGTGTCGGCAACCAGCAGGATCTGCTCGATGCTGTCGCGGTAGGAATGCGCGGCATCGCGGTATTCGCCCGCCTGAGCGTGCGCCCTGGCCGCAAGGATCAACGCAGTCGACAGCATGTCGTGGTCCACGACAGTCTGGGCGCGCAATACCGTCACCGCCTCCTCCGCATAGGCCAGGGCCTTGGCAAGCGAAAGGTTGTAGTGGCGCTGAGACAGGCGCACCAGCAACTCACCCCGGAGTGGGGCATTGCGGTCGCCTGCCGCATCGAGGATTCGCTGCGCCTCCTCCAGTGCTGGCAGGATCCGTTCGCGCTGGCCGGTGGCGTGCAGCGAGCCGGCGAGATGGATCAGCGCTTCGGCCAGACGGACGACGTGATCTCCGCCCAGCGCGCGTAGCAGCTCCACACGCTGGACGTCGATTGCGGCGGCTTGGTCCTCCAGTTCCAGCTGGTAGTACATCTCGCCCAGTGTGTTCATTACCTCGGCACGCGCCTCTGGTGCGTCCTTCAGCGAGGTGGCCAGGCGCTCGGCACCAAGATCGAGCAATTCGCGCGCCGTTGTGGCGCGGGCCTTCGCCGGGTCCTTCTGGCGGCTTGCGTTGGCACGGAACAGGTCCACGACGAATCCTTGCACTGCCTGCGCCCGGCGCGATTCCAGCTCGGCTTTCCGCGCCTGCGCGCGCGCCTTGCGCGCTTGCCACAGGGCGCCGCCCAATCCCATGAGCAGTGCGGCGATCACCAGCGCCGTGGCGCCGAAACCCAACGCCAGCCCGAAGGCCGTGACCACCAATGCGGCGATCGCCAGAGGTATGCGCTGCTGTCGGGCGAATCGGGACGTGCGATACCGCAGCGTGTCGGGCCGCGCCAGCACGCGTTGCCCGTCGAGATATCGCCGCCAGTCCTGCGCGAGTGCGTCGACTGTCGGATAGCGCAGAGTCGCTTCCTTCTTCAACGCCTTGTTGAGGATGGCGTCGAGGTCGCCTTTGAGCAGCTTCGTGTTGGCGTGGTCGACGGCGACCTCGCTTGCCAGCGGCGGGTCGGTGCCGGTGATTGCTTCCTCGAGTTCCGCGGCACTGCCGCGCTTGAGCCGATACGGTCTCGCGCCGGCCAGTAGGTCGAAGGCGACCACGCCCAGCGAGTACACGTCGCTGGCGGTGCCGATCGGCTCGCCGCGAATCTGCTCCGGACTGGCATAGTCGAGTGTCAACGCGCGACCGGACACCTGCGTCAGCGCCGTTTCGCGCGTCCGGTCGCCTTCCATCAGCTTGGCAATGCCGAAGTCCAGCAGCCGCACTTGCCCATCGCCGGTGACCAGCATGTTGCCGGGCTTGAGATCCCGGTGCAAAACGAGCCTGCTGTGGGCGAACGCAACGGCCTCGGCCACCTGCAGCAGCAGCTTGAGGCGCGCTTCGATCGGCAGCCCGCCTGCCTTGCAGAATTCGTCGAGCGGCTGGCCCTCGACGAACTCGAGCGCCATGTACGGACGGCCCTGGGCATCGACGCCGGCGTCATACAGCCGCGCAATGTTCGGGTGCTCCAATCCGGACAGGATCTCGCGCTCGCGCGAGAAGCGCTCCGCCAAACCGGGGGCCCACGTGACGTGCGGAAGTTTCAGGGCCACCTTGCGCTTGAGGCTGCCATCGCTGCGCTCGGCGAGCCACACCTCGCCCATCCCGCCGTGACCCAACGACCGCTCCAGTCGATAGGGGCCGACGGTGTCGCCTGGGTGCAATTCCGATGCAGTGGCCGGTGCCCCGGCAATGGTGAACGCCGGCGGGCGCTCGAGCAGGTCGGAGGTTTCCTGCGACGCCTGGCGCGCCAGTAGGTCTCGCAGCGTCGGGCCTAACTCCGCGTCGTCACCCTGCAGGCCGGCGAACCACGTGTCGCGCTCGGACTCCGGCAAATCGAGTGCCGTGTCGAGGAGCTCGGACAAGCGGCGCAGCGCTTCCGAACCTATCGCCACGACGCCCGACCGCGACAACCCGTTAGCGTGCGGCGATGGGCACCAGCGCTCGGCTGCCCTGCTTTATGAGTCGGATGACGCGATTCCGTGGCGTGGCGCGCCGCGGCAGATACCACTGCAGCCAGCCATTGAAGCCGACGGTGAAACTGTTGAGCACGTACAGCCAGAACACCGGCGCCAGCGGCACCTCCGGCGTATCCAGCGCCACGAGCTTGGACGCCGCACCGGCCAGATAGCCGGCCCAGATGATCAGGGTGAACGGGAGGCCTTTGCCCTCGGCGCGACCGGTGCGCAGCATTCTCACCGTCGCGATCGGCCAGGCCAGGCCGAAGCACAACAGCATCGTGGCTTCGAACAGCATCGGCGTGTTCATGGTGGCGCGGCTCCGGCGTCCAGGTCGGGGGGAGGTTCGCCGGCGCCTGCCGGCGGATCCCCGGGAGGCGGAAGTGGCCTCTTATCTGAACATACGGAGTGGCGCGGAAAAACCGGACATTGGGCGTGCACATGGTCGCCTGCTCTGTCTGTGCCGCGCTATTTGAGTGCAGCGAACAGCAGCAGGCGCGCCTTTTCCCAATCGCGCCGCACCGTTCGCTCGGTCAAGCCCAGCGTCTCGGCAATTTCGCTTTCCGAGAGCCCCCCGAAGTAGCGCATCTCGACCACCCGCGCCAGCCGCTCGTCGGCCTGCGCGAGGACCTCGAGTGCCTCGTGTACCCGGAGTACGTCGTTTTCCGGCGCCCCGACTTTGTCGGACAGGATGGTGTCGAGGACGAGGTGATCCGCTTCGCCGCCCCGCCGTTCGGCCTGCCGCGCGCGCGCGAAGTCGACGATCACCGACCGCATGACGCGTGACGCATACGTAAAGAAGTGGTGCCGGTCCTCGACCGGCAGCGAGCTCGCGCCGACCAGCTTGAGGTAGGACTCGTGCACCAGCGAGGTCGTGTCCAGCAACGTCATCGTCTGGTGCTGGCGCAACTTGGCGCGCGCCAGGCGCCGCAGTTCGTCATAGAGCAGGCTGAAGGCGGCACCCGCAGCGTCCTGATCGCCCCGGCGGGCGGCGGCGAGCAGTTGCGTGAGCTGGGGTTGCTCCGCGTTCGCGGCAGGAGGGGTGTCGTCGACCATGGTGCGGTGACCGCGATGGGCTCCAGGTAGGGGCATCGGCCCCGAGGCGTGCCGTAGGCAGGCCACTGTACCGCGTACGGCATGCGCTGGCCAACCTGGTGCCGCCGCCGATTTTCCCCACCCGGATTGTCGAATATTCACATTCTGGCGTGTCCGGTTTCGGCAACCCTTTGCGTATATCCCAGTGAAGGCAATCGATGGTTCGCCTTCGCCGTCCGGGAGCGCCACCCAGTGGGCCCGGTCACGACCAGAACCGAGGAGATGAACATGCAAACGGCAGAACGCGAAAGACTGATGCGAATGATGTCCGACGAATCGGCCTATGGGGTCGCCACGGTGCTCAAGTGTGGCGTGTGCATTGGCTTGCTGGCGCTGATCGCGGTGATCGGATTCAGCGCCAGAGTCAACGATGCCGGCACGCCGGTAGCAACCTCGACCACACAACAGAAGACGTCGGCCTATGACGGCATCCGTGCCGAGGCTCATCGCAAGCAGGTGTTCGACGAGAGGCGAGCGCGGTTCCAGGCGACTACGCCCACGCATCTGGCACTGACGCCGGATGGCAACAGAGGCGGAGCGGCCACCGACCCATAAGCGTCCGGATCCGGGTCGCCACATTCCCCAACTTTCCACCGCAACGATCGCAGTGGAATCCCGGCAGCAACCGACACCCAAGGAGATCTGCATGAACGCAACCATGAACGCAATGCGCACGATGTTTGTCGCCGCCACATTTGCATTTGTCGCTTCGGCACATGCGCAAGAATGTTCCGGCGGGGAGGACGGCGGCATGGATGCCACCGGCAATCAATGCAGTCGTTACGAATCCACTGCCGTGAGCACTGCTACGGCCAAGGTGAACGGGCCGGCCAGGAACACCACACTCGCGCGCAAGGTGGCAGCGGCGAGCCCGGTTGCTCGTCCGGCAGGCGCCGTTGGTCGCGAGCAGCGACCCGGCGTGGCGGCGAAACCTGCCGCCGTGCCTGCCAAGGGGCCACAGTCTGCTTCCGTCGCGCCCCGCGCGGAGAAGGTCAGCAGCACCGGAAGAGCGAACTGATCATGCGCAGGCTTTGCGGACTGGTACTTGCCGCAGGGTGGCTGACGATTGCCAATGCAGGCGATCGCGACATGACTCTCCTGCGCGAACAGGGCCTGCTGGAATACGACCATGGGCGCTACGCAGCGGCGGTTATCCTTTTCCAGGGTGCGGCGGATGCCGGCGATGCGCGCAGCGCGGAGATCCTTGCGCTGATGTACCGCTTCGGCCCGCAATTGTATGGCGACCAGGTCACTGCCGATGCCGCCAAGTCCGCGCAATGGGCTGCGCTGGCAGCGGATCGGCGTCGCATTGACGCTTCAAATCCATTGTCTGCCAGTCGCTAGTTCGGCAGGATTCCCCTTGCCGCGGTGCCTATAGCAGCCCGCTTGCTTCCTCCACCCCGACGCCTACCGCAAGGAGTGTGTCGGGGTCTTTTTCCTCGAGCGCAGAGCGTGCTTGAACCTACATGTTCATCGAAATCGAGAAGCAACGACACTTGCGTTCGAATTGCGCCGCATTGCAGCGGAAATGGGGTGTCCCCCGCCTGTGCCGTGCCGGCCCTCCTCTTGAACCGGGGTTCAAGAATGGCCGCCTGCCGGAACCATCAGGCGCTTCCGCGTGGGGGCGCACACCGGTTCACAAAGGCAAAGGCAGCCTCGCTACGAGAGCATTGGTCCAAAGAGTAATTGGCCACTTAGCAGCGAATTACTGACGCAACCACTCAAACTTAACGCAAACTTCTCATTCTTGGTCACGAACGTGCCAACAAGTCCGGTCGCATCATCGGACAATCGCATACCTACGGTGCCAAATAGCGTGCGCTCCGGGATGACGAACAGCGTTGCGCCCATAGGCGGCTTCCACCGCGGCGACTAAGCAGAACCACATCGTCGCGGGCCTGTGGCTATGCGGCCTGCGCCAGGAGGCGACACTCGGTGAACTGCTCATTTCGCGGACCCCGCACCACTTCCATGAGGTGACTTCGCACCCTCGACCGAATCCCGGCACAGAACGAAATCTTTAAGCTCTCGGCAGCTGCAACACCCTCTGATACGAGCGTGTGATGGAAATGGAGAAGATCACTGCCTTTGCATCAGCGTTCGAGCGCAGAAGAAGCCACCTTAGTTCACGTTGGCGACGCCAAAGGACGGCGACCCTCCAAGTGTCTGCCGAGGACAGCTTCGCAGGCACCAAATAGGGATGTGAGGATGACGCCAGAGGCAGTATCCATGACGGCGGCTGCCGTGGTCCGTTGCAGGAGGCGCGTCGCTCATCCGCTACCGCATTCATGGGTCGCGTACTCGACCCGGAATGGTCGACACTGGTGTTCTGACTGCGGCCCTTGCGAATACTCGCCAAAGTATAGGTGTCGGGATCCGGAGCAACGCATGCTGTGAACTGCGAAATGGCCGGACACGTACGGCGTGATCAACGCGAACTAGGAGGAAGACCCACGCGTCGCTGCAAAGCCTTGAGCGACTCTCTGAGTTTCGGGTCCAGTCGCTGGTGGTGGCCCAGCGCCAACTGCGCAAGCCGCGTCAGGCGGCGCGCCTCCTCAAGTTGCCCCAGGTCGAACAGCGCGCCCGCCAAGTTCATTCGGACATTCGCCAGATCGGGGCTTGTCACTGGATCGTAGAGCCTCTCGGCAAGCGCGGCTGAAGCCCGCAACGCCTGCGTCGCCTGCTCAGGTTCGTGCTTCGCCAGGTAAACACGACCCGACACGAGAAGCGCGCGCGATTCCGGGCCGGCCAGTTCCGCGCGATTGTTGCTGGCAGCGGCGGCCAATAGCGCGTCGCGTGCGACGGCAAGCGCGACCGCATCGTCTCCCGCGGCCAACTTGGCTTCAGCGAGGAACGCCCCGCGCCGCGTCGCCCGTTCCCGGCTTTCATCCGCATCGGGGCGATCGAGTTGGAGTTCCTGCACGTAGCGGACGATAGCCGGCACATCTCGTAGCGCAATGGCCAAAGTTAATCGCGCATCAGTTGCGTTGACGTGAATGCGGGCATCCTTGACCCCATTGCTGGCGGCAATCGTCTCGGCCTTGTCCAGCTCAGCATCCACGGTGACCGTTTCGCCGCTCAATATCAGCGCCTCTGCCATCAGCACGTGAATGTACGCGTGCACGGGAGGCGGCAGCGCTGAAAGTGCGGCGCTCTCCCGCAGTATGGACGCCAATTCGTCGGTGCCGACCTCCAATGCACCGCTGCGCACCTCGGCGGCCCCGCGCCATGCAATGACCAGCATCGGCACCCAGCTGAAATCGCCATTGGCCATACGCTTGCGACCGGCTTCCGCGGCGGGGCGCAACACCTCAAGCGCCTCCAGGCATTGGCTGTAGCTGCACAGGTGTTGGCCCAGTTCAAGCGCAGCGTTGATTGTCTGGATTGATTCCGGTCCCTCGTGGCGAAGCGCGCTTTCATAGGCGTGCCGGAAGCTGTCAGTGGCCGCCCGTAGTTCGTGGCGAAGCGTGTATAGCCGCCCAAGCTCGAAGTAGAGCTCCACTTTGATTCCATCCCCGCCCTTCATTCCGCCTTTCTCGGCGAGTTCCAACGCTTCGCGAATGGAGGCTATGCTTGCGTCCACCTCGCCCGCCTCGGACGCAATGAACGATTGCCTGCTGAGCGACGTGAGCAACTCCGGCGATGGAGGATAACGACGCAGTATTTCCACAGAGCGACGCGCAAACTTTAGGGCGTCGGGGCGATTTTGAGTTTCCGCAATGTAAGCGCGCAGCGATTCCAGTCGCCCCCGCTCGAAGGAAGTCTGTCGCCACTCCCATCACGAATGGTCGATGCCTCGCCGATGGAGGCATCAGCCACACTCGTGGCTCCAGATTGAATCGCCGCATTCGACATGTCGACCAGTACCTCCGCAAGCCGATCGCTGCGAGAAGAATCCAGCTGCCTTACCAATTCGACGCGCTTGCGATGCAGTGCCAGCGCCTGGTCGAATAGCGTAAGGTCCTCATACATGCTTGCCAACGTTTTTAAGACTCGCAGCCTTGCCTCGGGCGAGTCGGCCAGCGCACCATCGATGCGTCTGGCGCCACCGACCGCTCGGCGAGCCAAACTTCGCCCATGCCACCGTGGCCGATTTCCCGCATCAGCACGTAGGGTCCAACTCTGTCCCCGGCGCGCAAATGCGCCGCGTTCAGGGACAGGTCGGTAATCGTGAATGCGGGTAGCGCGTCGAGGAGATCAGCCGTTTCCCCGGATGCCCGCCGCGCGAGCAGGCGACGCAGAGTCGGTGCCAGCGCGGCATCGCCACCCTGCAATTCATCGAGCCAGAATTCGCGCCTGCCGTCTTCAAGGGCGAACGCTTGGTCAAGCAACGTCGACAAGCGCGCGAGGTCGGAAGGCGTGATCATGAATGAACGGTGCCGAGCGCGCGCTCGAGCGGTCGCACCCGGTGAGGGCCGATCTCACGGGGCTGCCAATCAATGTTCGGCGCTTCATCCAGCAGCACTTGTGCTTCCCCGCGTGAATGGGACGCCGCAAGGCAGTCCGCTTGTGCGATCTGCATCTGCGCGACCCAAAGGCTTGCCGGAGTCATCGTAAAGCGGCACGATGCCAAAGCACAACAGCATGACTGCCTCGAGCAGTACCGACGTGTTCATGGAGGGAAGGCTCCGACACTGGGACTGGAAGACTTTCCGCATGCGCATGCCGGCAAGTCTCCGGGCCGCGGGAATCGCCCCCCGCGAGGACATACGGATTGAAGATGAATAACCGGACATCGGGCACGTGCATCCGATTGTGCTCCCGCGTGCCCGCGACTATTCCAGTGCAGCCATCAGCAGTAAGATGGCCTTCTCCCAATCGCGGCGCACTGTGCGCTCGGTGGCGCCCAGCGAATCGGCGATTTCGATCGCCGAGAGGCCCTCGAAGTAGCGCATCTCCACCACTGGGCGAGGCGTACATCTGCCCGCGCCAATAATTCGAACGCCTCATGCACGCGGAGCACGTAGTTCTCAGGCGCCGCGCATGGTCGACACTGGTCTTCTGACGGGGGTCGTTGCGAACCCTCGCCTGTCTGTAGGTGTCCCCCGCCTGTGCCGTGCCGGCCCTCCTCTTGAACCGGGGTTCAAGAATGGCCGCCTGCCGGAACCATCAGGCACTTCCACGTGGGAGCGCACACCGGTTCACAAAGGCAAAGGCAGCCTCGCTACGAGAGCATTGGTCCAAAGAGTAATTGGCCAACTCGAACACTGCAGGGGACATTGAACGAACTACAGCAGCTTTTCCTGACCCGCCATCGTATGGTCGATGGCGACTTGCATGGCAACGATTCTACGCCTCGCCTCGGCGCTATCCACCGCTGTTCCAGGCGCGCGAGCTGGAGCTGCCGGCGGCGGCGCCTTGCGCTCGCGCAACAATTCATTGGCAAGATTCAGGGCGGCCATGACGGCGATGCGGTCCACGCCGGCAATCTTGCCGCCGTCGCGGATCTCGTGCATCCGCGCGTCGAGAAAGGCGACCGCTTCAAGCAATTCCGCGCGCTCTCCTTCCTTGCATGCAACCTTGTACTCGCGGCCCATGATCTTGATGTCGAGCTGGACTGAACGATCGCCGGGAGGAGTGGATCGGGTGGTCATTCCGCAGGCATCCGGGCAATGAGTGCATCCAGGCGCGCGCCGGCCTGCTGCACGCGGTTGGTGAGGTCGCGATTGCGCTCGTGCGCGGCAGCAAGATCTCGGCGCAACGACTCGTTGGCGGCGCGCAGCGCGCGCGTGTGCGCGAGGAGCGTCGCCAACTTGCGCTCGAGTTCGGCAAGATCCTTGTCCATGGTTGAATAGTGGCGGCGCGCGCGGCGTCCGTCAACCTTGGGGGACCACGGCGCCGGTGGGCACAGTGCATTGTCGGCGTGCCGGGGGCGAGGCGCTCGTAGCGGACTTCAAGGATTTCAAGTTCTTCCACGCCGCCCGGCGTGTTCAGCATGACGATGTCGCCTTCCCGGGCCTTGAGCAACGCCCGGGCCATCGGCGAAACCCAGCTGATGTAGCCGCGCGCGGTGTCGATCTCGTCCACGCCGACGATGCTGACCGTGCGGTCCTCGTTCCTGGCGTTGCGAACGGTAACCGTCGCGCCAAAGTAGACCCGGTCCTCTTCGCCGTCGTCGCGCCGCGCCTGCGGATCGACCACCTCGGCGGCGTCCAGTCGCTTGCCGAGGAACCGGATCCGGCGATCCATTTCGCGCAGGCGCTTCTTGCCATAAATGTAGTCGCCGTTCTCCGAGCGATCGCCATTTCCCGCGGCCCACGCGATCACTGCCACCAATTCCGGCCGCTCCTTGCCCAGCAGGCGGTCGAGCTCGTCCTTCAGGCGCGCGAAGCACGCAGGCGTCATATAGTTCTTGCTGCCGGCCGGAAGCAGCGACGCGCCTCCTGGCGCCTCGCCGTCCTCGTCCTCTTCTTCGCTCTCGCGGGTGAACGCCTTATTCATGCCAAGCCGTCGGCAAGTAGGGGGAAACGATTATAGGCCGCCTATAATCGCCGCGATACCCGATCCTCATTCTCGCTCTCCCTCCTTGCAGCGATTTCCACATTGGCTCGTGCTCGCGACCGCCGCGTTCCTCGCGCTGGCGGCGTTCGCGTTCGCATTGATGGCCGGCAGCATTGACATTGGCGCGGTCGCTGCCATGCGCACGCTCTTCTCGGGCGCCGGCGACGCGGGGAGCGCCGTCGTGCGCGAATTGCGCCTGCCGCGCGCGCTGGCGGCCTTCTCCGTCGGCGCGTTGCTGGCGCTGGCAGGTACGATGATGCAGGTACTCTTGCGCAATCCGCTGGCCGACCCCTACGTGCTGGGACTTTCCGGCGGCGCGGCATGTGGCGCGCTCGCCGCGTTGCTCGCCGGCATGGGGGCGCTGGTTATGCCGGCGGCCTTTGCCGGCGCGCTGTTGTCGACGTTCCTGGTCTTCGGTCTGGCACGCGGAAGCGGGGCATGGACGCCCACCCGTTTGCTGTTGACCGGCGTCGTGGTCGCGTCCGGATGGGGCGCGCTCATCATGCTGATCCTCACTGTCGCGCCAGAAGCGCAAGTACGGGGCATGTTGTATTGGCTGATCGGCGATCTTTCCGGCGCGACGCGCGGCGGCACCGCATTCGTTGCGCTCGCGGGCGTGCTCGTCGCCGGAATGTATTTCGCACGCGACGCCACACTGCTCGCCCGCGGCAATCTGACTGCCGCCAGTCTCGGCGTGTCCGTGCGGGCGACGACCTTTGCTTTGCACGCACTGGCCGCGCTGGCGACTGCGGTTGCCGTCACGGTCGCCGGCAGCGTCGGCTTCGTCGGCCTGGTCGTACCACACGCCATGCGGCTTGTCATCGGCAACGACCAGCGGTGGCTCATGCCTGCGGCCGCGCTCGCGGGGGGTGCGTTGCTGACTTTCGCCGACACGTTCGCACGCACACTGATAGCACCGGCACAA
Organism: uncultured beta proteobacterium; assembly: GCA_963819965.1. Lineage (GTDB taxonomy): Bacteria > Pseudomonadota > Gammaproteobacteria > Burkholderiales > Casimicrobiaceae > VBCG01. The sequence continues at coordinate 2,018,798 of CAWFYA010000004.1, read as the reverse complement.
CTTCCCGTCGGCGTGCTTACCGCGCTCGTCGGCGTGCCATCGTTCCTGTGGCTTCTCCGCCGGTTCGTGCGATGAGTTCCGCGCCGCCACTCCTCTCCTGCCAAGGCCTTGCGTTGGCCGTGCCGGGTCGCACGCTATGTCGCGATGTCGCGTTCGACGTGCGGGCGGGAGAATGCTGGGTCGTCGTCGGACCCAATGGCGCCGGGAAGACAACACTGCTGCATACGCTGGCGGGACTGCGAAAGCCTGCTGCAGGCAGTGTACTGCTGGCGGGTGAATCGCTGGAGGACTGCGCGCCGCGCCGACGCGCGCAGCGCCTGGGTTTCCTGCCGCAGGATACCTTCGATGCGTTTCCGGCCTCCGCACTCGAAATTGCCCTTGGCGGCAGGCATCCGCACATCCCGCGCTGGCACCCTGAGTCCGCGTCCGACGTGCAACTCGCCCGGAACGCATTGGTGGCGGTTGGCATGAACGACGCCGCGTCGCGTGACGTGCAGACGCTCTCCGGGGGCGAGCGGCGGCGCGTGGCGCTCGCGATGCTCCTGGCCCAGGACCCGGAAGTCCTGCTTCTCGACGAACCCACCAACCACCTGGACATCGCACACGAAGTCCGGTCGCTGGATTTGCTTGCCTCCTTGGCGCGCACGCGCGGGCGTGCCGTCGTGATGGCCTTGCACGACCTGACGCTCGCCGCACGTTACGCGACCCATGTCGTGCTGATGGGATGTGCCGGCGTGGAAGTCGGCCTCGCGGCCACTCTGCTCGACGCGGAGAAATTGTCCGCGCTGTACGGCCAGCAACTCGTGGCCGTCGCACATCCGCGCGGCAGGGCATTCCTGCCTGCCTAGCGTTCTGGAGCGCAAACTCCTCGCAGAATTTCCATTGCCACGCCCGCGTACGCGGGCATCCGGCGTCGGCGCCGTTCGTTGCCGAGGCGACCTTACTGGTTCCCCGCATTCGCGGGGACGACAACAGGCGAGGATTGCCGATTGGAGTTCCTGTTGATCCTTGCCTGCTCGAGTTGCCCGCACAGCGCGGCGACGCCGTCGATGAAACGCGGGCCGGAGCGATGCAGGAGATTGCCGTCGGCCACGAAGAGATTGCCGTAGCGCACGGCGGGCACGCGATCCCAGCGCGCCCAGTCGTTCAGCCACGCAGGGCGCTTGCCGTCGTCGCTGCCCGCGACAATCGCTTCGGGCCGCGCCGCAATGACGGCCTCCATGGAGACAGTCGGCGCGGGCATGGGCAGCGCGGCGAAGACGTTGGCGCCCCCGCAGAGTGCGATCGCCTCGGAGATCAAATGGTGACCGCCGATTGTCTGGAGCGGGTCGTTCCATACTTCGTAGAAGACCGTAATGCCCGGCAAGCCTGCGTACTTTGCGCTCAACGCGGCGTGACGCGCGCGCAGCTGCGCCGCCGTCGCCTTTGCCACACTGGCGGTCCCGGCGAGCACGCCAAGCGCCTCGACATCGCGGGCAATTGCGGCGATCGACTTGGGATCGCTGACGAAAATCGCCGTACCGTGCGAACGCAAAGCCGCCAATTGCGCAGGCATCGTATACGGCCACCCGACGACCAAATCCGGCGCCAGCGCAACGATCCTCTCCAGGTCCAGCGCCGTAGCATCGCCGACGTTTGGTAGCGAAAGCGCCTCGCGCGGCCAGTCGCTGTAGGCAACCACGCCGACGACATGGGGTCCCGCACCGGCCGCAAACAGAAGTTCCGTCGCGTGGGGCGCAAGGCTGACGATTCGCACAGCCGGCCGCGCCAGATTCACGGAATTACCGGCATCGTCCGCGACGGAGATCGCCGCGGCCCGTGCGTGGCCCGCAGCGAACGCCCCCAACGTGCACAGACAGGCAATTGCGGCGGGCCAGCGCGTCATGGCTGCCAGCGCAGTCCCGCGTAGAACGTGGCGCCGCCGGTCGAGTAATCCGCGGCGAGCTGGTAATTCTTGTCGAACACGTTGTCGCCGCGCAGCAGCATGGACAGACCCTTCGCGAAAGGCCACTCGAGCGTGAGGTTGACGATCCCGTACCCGCCAATTTTCACGGTGTCGGCAGCATCGTCGTAGCGCAGCGACGAGGCGATGTACTCCACGCCGACCTGTACGGGTCCTGCCTGCTGCAGCACGCGCACGGCGCCGTGCTGGCGCGCGCGCCGGGGCAGCAGTTTCCCCGTCGCGTCGTCTTTGGGATTCTGCAGGTCGAGCGACGCGATAACGCGGGTATCGAGCCACGTGATATCGGCGCCTAACGTCACGCCCTCCAGCGTAGCGCGGTCGACGTTCTGCGGCGCGCAGTTGAAACTGGCGTCACACTCGAACACGATGAGTTCCTTGACCTGGTTGTGGAAACCGATCGCGCGCAATTCCCAGCGCGCATCGCCGTGCGTCGCGGTCCAGTAGGCGCCCGCTTCCACGTTCTTGGAAGTCTCCGGCACCAGGTCCGGGTTGGAAAATCCCGGATAATAGAGATCGTTGAACGACGGCGCCTTGAAGCCGGTGCTAGCACCCGCCGTGACGCGCCAGCCAGGCGATATCCTGTAGCCGAGCGCCACGCCGCCGGTTGTTTGCCCGCCGTACTGGTTGGATTCGTCGTGGCGCAGGTTGGCCTGCAGCGCGAACGCTTCGTAGCGGAGCTGGTACACGCCGGTCGCGGAATTGGTGTTACGCCGCGTGGTCGCGAATTCGGCGTCGGTCGCCAGGCGTTCCTCGCGGCGTTCCAGGATCACGCCCAGCGCGCCCAGTGGAACGGTGAGTTCGTTCTGCCAGAGGTACTGGAGTTGCGTGGTCTTGAACGTCGAATTGCCAAAGCTTGTCTGCGATACCGAGTCGTCGCTGCCCTGACCGGCAGTCAGCACCGACGTCCAGATGTCATTGACCTCGTTGCGACTCGTGGCGCTCCACGCCTGCACCGTCGTGATCGTGCGATCGTCGAAAAAGGGCGCGCCGCCGTCGAATTGCGAATCGAGGCGGTTGCCGAAATACTGCAGTGCCAGTTCCTGTCCCGCGTCCCAGGTCCAATTCAGGTTGGCGGAAAGATTCCTGGTCGAGAACCCGTCGCGGTCGGGGTTGTAGCTGTAGTTGTCCGGATTGACAATGGCATTGAAACCATCGCTGCTACGCCCTCCTGCCTGCAGTGAATAGCGCAACGCACCGGTTGCGCCAGAAAAGCCGGCGGAGACAGCGCCGGTTTGGTACGTGCCGCCACCCGCCGAGAGATTCGGCGCGAAGGCATCGGGCTGTGGCGTTCCCTTTGCGCCCTTGGTGAACACCTGCACGACGCCGCCGATCGCATCTGCGCCATAGAGACTCGACGCCGGCCCGCGCAGGATCTCGACGCGATCGATCTGATCCAGCGGTATCGCTTCGAGCGAGGTCGATCCGGCCGAAGACGACCCGACGCGCAGGCCGTCGACAAGCACCAGTGTCTGCCCGCGATTCGCGCCGCGCAGGAGCGCGCCGGCGACCGAACCGGGTCCGCCGTTCTGCACGATTTCCACACCGGGTTGCCGTTGCAGCAATTCCGCGAGACTCTGCACGCCGCTGCGCTGAATTTCGTCCGCGCCGATCACCGTGACGTCGGCCAGCACATTGGATATCGGTTGCGACATGCGTGTCGCCGTCACGACGACAGGTTCAAGTGGGGTTGCGCCCGGTTGCGTTGTGCTCTGCGCGATGGCAACGCCGCCGGACATCAGTGCGAGGGCCGCAGCGACGGCGCGTCGCAGCAAGGGAGAAGGCAGGAGTAGGGACATCGGGGGCTCCGCGTGGTGCCGTGCATCCCCGCACGGCGAAAAGGACAGCCGGGGACAACGCGGAAGGCATCGCTCGTGCGATGGCGGAATGCCATGGCCTGCAGGTGCTTCATGTGCAGGCAGGGGGCAACCGCACCAGCGACGGCGGCAACGCCTCCCGCGTTGTGGTCGCCGTCCCCGAAATCCATGATTGCCATGAAAGCCGGGGCCGGTTGCAGGCCGGTCTCCGGGCTCGCCGGTCTTGTCCACCCGCCTTCCCGTCCTCTGGAGGACAGTGGTCTATCGGGGGACCTCACCTGCTTACCGTTGCGGGGGCAGCCGCGGCATTCGCGCGTGGACAACGCGCGGCACCGCATTCCCGTTTCACCCGCCGCGACTGGAACCGCGGCGGACACCTGCTCATCGCATCATAGCGCAGCCGAGCCCCAATGCCCCATTTCCGGTTCGCCAGCCTGCTCATGCGCCAACTGAATTGCCGACTCATCTGCCTCCTCAGTTGCGACATGAGCGCCTGCTATAATTCGCGCCCCTGCAACCGCCAGGCCCCCACCGGATAACCACCGGCCCCGGGACCCCCGCAGTGACCAAAAAGCTCTACATCCGCACGTTCGGCTGCCAGATGAACGAGTACGACTCGGACAAGATGGCGGACGTGCTGCATGACTCGCACGGCCTTACCCGGACCGACCGTCCCGAGGAAGCCGACGTAATCCTGTTCAACACCTGTTCGGTGCGCGAAAAGGCGCAGGAGCGCGTGTTCCACGACCTGGGCCGCGTGCGCGAATTGAAGACCGTACGTCCCGACCTCGTGATCGGCGTGGGCGGCTGCGTCGCGTCGCAGGAAGGCGCCGCCATCGTCAGGCGCGCGCCCTACGTCGACATCGTGTTCGGACCGCAGACCCTGCATCGCCTGCCACAACTGATCGCCGCGCGACATGCCACGGGCCGGGCCCAGGTGGACATCAGTTTTCCGGAAATCGAGAAATTCGACCAACTGCCGCCGCCCCGCGTCGACGGCGCATCGGCGTTCGTGTCGATCATGGAAGGGTGCAGCAAGTATTGCTCGTTCTGCGTCGTGCCTTATACGCGCGGCGAAGAAGTATCCCGCCCGTTCGACGACGTGCTCACCGAAGTCGCCGACCTCGCGGACCAGGGCGTGCGCGAAGTCACGCTGCTGGGTCAGAACGTGAACGCCTATCGCGGCACGATGGGCGACACCCCTGAAATCGCGGACCTCGCGACGCTGCTGGACTATGTGGCGGAAATCCCTGGCGTCGAGCGCATCCGCTATACGACCTCGCACCCCAAGGAAATGTCGGCGCGCCTGATCGCCGCCCATGGAGCCATTCCCAAGCTCGCCGCGCACCTGCATCTGCCCATGCAATCGGGTTCGGACCGGGTATTGGCGGCGATGAAGCGAGGCTACACGGCGCTCGAATACAAGTCGACGGTGCGGCGTTTGCGCGCGGCACGACCGGACATCTCGCTCACCTCCGATTTCATCGTGGGCTTTCCGGGCGAAGCGGATACCGACTTCGCACAGACGATGAAGGCGGTCGCGGATGTCGATTTCGATGGCGCCTTCAGCTTTCTCTACAGCGCACGTCCCGGCACGCCGGCGGCGGAACTGGCCGACCCCGTTCCACCCGCGGCAAAACAGGCGCGGCTCGCGCAATTGCAGGCGCTCCTGGAACAGCAATATCGCGCCCGCAGCGCGGCGATGGTCGGCACCCGCCAGCGGGTACTGGTCAGCGGTCCGTCGACCCGCGACGCGCGGGAGCTCGCCGCGCGCGCCGACAACAACCGTATCGTGAACTTCGCCGGCGATGCCAAGCTCGCTGGCACCTACGTCGACGTGACCATCACGGCCGCGCAGGCGCACTCGTTGCGCGGGGCGCTGGTGACCTGAGGGCCGCATGAAGCACATTGCCATTCTCGCCGTTCTTTTCGCTCTGGCGGCCTGCGCGACCTTGCCGGATGCTCCTGCGGTCAATGGCGCGCGCACCGCGGCCGCCGCGCCGGTATTGGCGCCGTCCCCGCAAGCCATCGCCAGCGCCACTCGCCTCGCGGGCGCCCCCGGCAGTGCGCCCGGGCCGGTCACGCCTCCGACGCTTCGGTCGTTTGCCGACGTGAGCCGCGATGCCAAGGAAACGCCGGGGCTGTTCCGCCTGTGGCAGAAGGATGACAAGGTGTGGCTGGAGATAGCCCCTGCGCAATTCGACCAGCCTTATTTTTTCTCGACCAATCTGGACCAGGGGCTGGGCGAGAGCGGATTCCAGGCCGGATCGATGAGCAGCTCCCTGTCGCGCCGTTTCGGCGGCCCGTTCATCGTGACCTTTCGCAAAGTCGGCACGAACGTGCAGTTGATCGCCAAGAACGTGAAATACACGGCCCAACCCGGCACGCCAGAAGCACGCGGCGTCGCCGACAGCTTCTCGGACAGCCTGCTCGCTACCGCCCCCATCGCATCGCAGCCGCATCCGGAACGCAAGTCGATCCTGGTGGAGGCCAACGCGCTGTTCCTCACCGACCTGCCGGGCGCCGCGGGGCGACTCGAGCAAGCGTACAAGCAGGCCTACGCGTTCGACGCGCGCAATTCGTTCCTCGAGTCAGCGCACGGCGCGCCCACCTTCGTCTCGTTCAACGTGACGGCACACTACGCATTGAGCCGTGTCGCGACGCCCGCGCCCGGACAGCCCTCGCCGAAACCGCCGTCGACGCTGCCGGATATACGCAGCCTCTTCCTCGGGTTCCACCATTCACTAGCCAAGCTGCCGGACGCCCCGATGCGCCCGCGCCTGGCCGACAGCCGGGTCGGCTACTTCAGCACCGACCGCTGGGATTTCACGACGGACGATCGTCGCACCCCGATTTACCATTTCGTCAACCGGTGGCGCCTGGAAAAGCGCGATCCCTCGGCCGCGCTGTCGGAACCCAAGGAGCAGATCGTCTACTGGATCGACCGCAACGTGCCGGAGAAGTATCGTGGCGCCATCCGCGATGGCGTGCTGGAATGGAACAAGGCGTTCGCGCGCATCGGTTACAAGGATGCGATTCGGGTCGAGGTCCAGCCCAACGATGCGGATTTCAACACGTCCGACATCCGGCATGCGTCGATCCGCTGGATGACCAGCGCCAAGAACACAATCGTCGCGATCGGACCCTCAGTCGTCGACCCCCGCACCGGAGAAATCCTCGATGCGGACATCGCGATCGACGGTTCCAGCATCCGCGGGCTGAAGAGGTACGGTATCGAGGCAATCCCGCAGCGCTCGTCGGCGGCGGCTTTGGACGACGCTTTCCGCGCCGACGACCCGCGCGCCGGCACACCTTATTGCACCTACGAGAGCGAATCCGCGGAACACGAAGAATTCGCAATGGCACTGCTGGAATCCCGCGGAACCATGATGCTGGATGGCCCCGAAGCGGAGGCGTTCATCCAGTCGCGGATCAAGTCCACGGCGATGCATGAGGTTGGTCATACGCTTGGACTGCAGCATAATTTCCTGGCCTCGACCGCATACACCGAAAGCCAGCTCGCCGACCCGGCCTTCACGCGCGAGAACGGCATTGGCGGCTCGGTCATGGAGTACAGCGCGGTCAACCTGGCGCTGCCGGGCGAAAAGCAGGGCGAGTACCACATGTCCACCCTCGGCCCTTACGACTATTGGGCCATCGAATACGGCTACCGCGAGTTTGCGGCGGAACAGGAGTCGGCGGGATTGGCGCGTATCGCCGAGCGTTCCACCGAGCCCGCGCTGGCGTTCATGTCCGACTCCGCGCTCTACGCCAGCGGACTCGACCCGCTTGCCAACACCTTCGATCTCGGCGCGGATCCGCTGGCGTACGCCGACCGGCAGTTAAAGCTTGCCCGTGAACTGTGGCAACTCACCGAATCCCGGACGCTGCGTCCGGACGAGTCCTACGCGCTGCTGCGCCGCAACTTCTCCCGCGGAATGTTCGAGGTCCAGGCGAGTGCAGCCTATGCGGTCAAGTACATCGGCGGGCTGGTGCTGCGTTCCGATCATGCGGGAAGCAAACGCGCGCCGCTCGAGCCCGTGCCGGCGGAAAAGCAGCGTGCGGCGCTGCTGCTCCTCGCCCGCACGATCTTTTCCGCCGACAGTTTCCAATTCTCGCCCGCCTTTCTGAGTCGTCTCGCGGTGACCGACGCCGACATCGACGATGCCGAAGACCTGGGCGGCAGCGTGCCGCCAGTGGACCTCGCGGTGGACCAGCGGGTGCTCGCGGCGCACCGGGCCGTGCTGGCGCCGCTCCTGGGTCCCGACGTCGCACAACGGCTGCTCAACAACGAGCTCAAGGTCACGAGCCAGGCGCAGGCATTGCGGCTGGCTGAGCTCTACGCCACCTTGCACGTGGCCGTCTTCAGCGAGTTGAAATCCGGCGCAGACATTCCACTGATTCGGCGCAACCTGCAGCGCGAATACGTGGTGCGCGTCGCCGGCGTGCTGCTGCGTCCCGGCGGCGGCACGATGCCCGCCGATGCGCGGGCGCTGTTGCGCGCCGACGCCGTCCAGCTGCGCGACGAACTGGCCGCAATGCAGCGCAAGCCACGCCTGGCCCCCGAGACGCGCGCCCACCTGGCGGAGAGCCTCGCCACCCTCGACGACGCACTCAAGGCCTCCTCGCTGCGGCAGGGGTTGTAGCGTCCGATGACGACCCGGCAATCCCGCCTGTCCGTGACGCTTGCCCCGCCGGACAACCGCGCGCTCGCGAACCTGTGCGGGCCACTCGACGCCAACCTGCGCCAGATCGAAGCGGCGCTCGACGTCGCCATCACCCATCGCGCCGGCGCGTTCACCGTGACCGGGGAAAATGCGCAGGCGCGACGCGCGCTGGAAGCACTGCAACGCTTCTACGTCACGGCGGAAAAGCCGCTCTCCGTGGACGACATCCAATTGGGCCTGGTCGAGATCGCGACCCGGCCGCACGCGGTCGCGGCCGACGAGCCCGGGCTGGACGGTTCGCCGCACCTGCGCACGCGTCGCGCCGACCTGCACGGCCGCACGCCAAACCAGGTCGAATACCTCAAGGACATCATCGGCCACGACATCACGTTCGGCATCGGTCCGGCCGGCACCGGCAAGACCTATCTCGCAGTGGCTTGCGCGGTCGATGCACTCGAACGCGACGCGGTCAAGCGCATCGTGCTCGTGCGCCCGGCGGTCGAAGCCGGCGAAAAGCTGGGCTTCCTCCCCGGCGACCTGGCGCAGAAAGTCGACCCCTACCTGCGACCGCTGTACGACGCGCTCTACGACCTCATGGGCTTCGACAAGGCGGCGCGGCTCTTCGAGCACACGACCATCGAGTTGGCGCCGCTCGCCTACATGCGCGGGCGCACGCTCAACCACTCGTTCATCATTCTCGACGAGGCGCAGAACACCACGCCCGAACAAATGAAGATGTTCCTGACGCGAATCGGCTTCGGGACCAAGGCGGTCATCACCGGCGATGTCACGCAGACCGACCTCGCGCGCGGTCAGAAGAGCGGCCTGGTGGAGGCGGCGCGGGTGTTGGCAGAAGTGCGCGGCATCGCGTTCCGCCATTTCACCAGTGCGGATGTGGTGCGTCATCCATTGGTGCAGAAGATCATCGATGCCTACGACCGTGACGCGGCGACGTCCCGCTCCGACGACCGGGCGCCGCGTTGATGGCCAGCCCCGCCACGGCGCGACGCAAGGCGCCGGTGCTGTCGTTGTCGGTGCAGTACGCGAGCAACGATGCCGAATTGCCGCCTCGACCTGCGGTTCGCCGCTGGGTGCGCGCGGCGCTGCTGGGCGATGCTACCGTCGTGGTGCGCTTCGTCGACGCCATCGAAGGGCGCGCGCTCAACGCCGAGTATCGCGGCAAGGACTATGCGACCAACGTCCTCACGTTCGTGTACGATGACGAGCATCCGCGGGTCGGCGACGTGGTGCTCTGTGCACCGGTCGTGCGCAAGGAAGCCGCCGCGCAGGGCAAGCCGCTCGCGGACCATCACGCGCACCTGGTAATCCACGGCATGTTGCATTTGCAGGGATTCGACCATGAACGGCACGCCGACGCCGCGCTGATGGAAGCGCGGGAGACCTCGATCCTGGCTGCGCTGGGGCTTCCCGACCCCTACGCCGCGCGCTTCCTGCCTGCCGGCGAACGCTGATCCCATGGACGACCAAGGGAACGGCGACAAGCCCACGCTGCTCGAGCGCCTTTCGGCGCTGCTGATGCGCGAACCGGAGAACCGCGAGGACCTGGTTGCCATCATGCGTGGCGCCTTCGAGCGCAAGCTGGTCGACGGCGACGCGCTGTCGATGATCGAAGGCGTGCTGTCGGTGTCCGAGACCACCGTGCGCGACATCATGATCCCGCGCGCGCAGATGGATTGCGTCTCTGTCGACGACGAACCCCCTGAATTCATTCCGCTGGTGGTGGAAACGCGGCATTCGCGCTTCCCCGTGATCGGCGAGAGCAAGGACGACGTGGTCGGCATCCTGCTCGCCAAGGAACTCCTCAACTACTACGCCAATCCCGAAGGCTTCAACCTCCATGACACGCTGCGGCCCGCCGTGTTCGTGCCGGAGGGCAAGCGACTCAACGTTCTGCTGCGCGAATTTCGCGCCAACCGCAACCACATTGCGATAGTCGTCGACGAGTATGGCGGCGTCTCCGGCCTCGTAACCATCGAGGACGTGCTGGAGCAGATCGTCGGCGACATCGAGGACGAGTACGACTTCGACGAAAGCGAGGACAACATCATTCCTGAGGCCAGCGGCCGCTGGCGCGTCAAGGCGCAGACCGAGATCGCCGACATCAACGCGCACTTCTCGACGCATTTCCCCGACGACGAGTTCGACACCGTTGGCGGCCTGGTGCTGCGTGCGTTCGGCCGCCTGCCCAAGCGCGGCGAGACAGCGGTGCAGGAGGGTCTGCGCTTCCGGGTTTTGCGCGCCGACAGCCGGCGCCTGTATACGCTGCAGGTCGAACGCCTGGCGCCGCTGCCCGGCACCGACGACCCGGCGTGAGTCCCGGCGCGGGAAGCGGGCGCGGACTGCGCCTCATGCTGGCCGCCGCCGCGGGTGCACTCACCGTGTTCGGCTACGCGCCTTTCCACGTCGCGCTGCTGCCGTTCGCCACGCTCGCGCTGTTGTTCTGGCTCTGGCAGCAAGCAGATACGCCAAGGGAGGCCGCGCTCGAAGGATTCGCGTTCGGCCTGGGGCTCTTCGGCGTGGGCATTTCGTGGATTTCCGTCGCGCTCGAGACGTTCGGCGGCGTACCGCCCGTCGTCGCGTTCCTGGGCATGCTCGGGCTTACCGCGTATCTGTCCCTTTATCCGGCGCTGGCGGGTTGGGTGATCGCCCGCTTCACTGCGCGGGAAAGCACCCCGCGCCTGCTGGCCATCGTAGCCGCATGGACATTGGCCGAGTGGATGCGCGGTTATCTTCTCACCGGTTTTGGATGGCTGGCCGTCGGCTACGTGCAGCTCTTGCCGACTCACGCTCTTCCGCTCGCCCGCCTGGCGCCTGTGGGCGGCGTTTACCTGGTCTCGATGGCAATGGCCGCATGCGCAGCGGTGCTCGTCTACATCTGCGGCGGACTCGTTGCCGAACGCTGGCGCGTAATTCCGATCGGGTTGGTGGCGATCGCGTCGATCTTTGGCGTTGGCGCCGCAATGCGCGGAATCACGTGGACCGTCGCGCAAGGCGCGCCGCTGGCAGTTTCGCTGGTCCAAGGCAATGTCGCGCAGCATGAGAAGTTCGATCCTGCCTACCGCGCGCGCACCTTCGAGATGTACCAGCAATTGGTGCAATCAGCGGTGGGACGCCTGGTGGTGTTGCCGGAAAGTGCGTTCGCCGTCTTTTTAGACGAGGTGCCGAGAGAAGTTCTGCAGAACCTCGAGGCATCGGGACAGGCCCGCGGTGGCGACGTGCTGATCGGCCTGTTCACGATCGAGGCGCCGCTCGCCGGTGAAGAGGAGCCCCGAATCCACAATAGCGTGCTGAGTCTCGGGACTGCCGAGCCGCAGTTATACCGCAAGCACCACCTGGTTCCCTTTGGCGAGTCGATCCCCTTGAAACCGCTGTTCGGCTGGTTCATCAATCGCGTGCTCGACATCCCGCTGGCCGATCAGGCGTCGGGGCCCGCGCGGCAAAAGCCGTTCGCGGTCGCCGAGCAGCGCGTGGCGGTCAACATCTGCTACGAGGACGTCTTCGGTGCAGAGCTCGCCGGCGTGGCGCGCGATGCCACGCTCTTCGTCAACGTCACCAACGATGCATGGTACGGCCGCTCGATCGGCGCATGGCAGCACAACCAGATCGCCCAGATGCGCGCGCTGGAACTCGGGCGGCCGATGCTACGGGCGACCAATTCGGGGATCACCTCGGCCATCAGCCATGAGGGCGTCGTGCTCTCCCAACTGCCTTGGTTCACGCAAGGAATCCTGGACATCGACATCGTCGGGCGTCGCGGCGAGACACCTTATGTCCGCTGGGGCGACGTGTTCGTGGGCGGCCTGGCGGGCCTCCTTCTGATCGTCTCGCTCGCCCTTTCCCGCCGGCGACGCAAGGCTGTCTAAGATCGTACGCAGCGCGGAAGACTCTGCCGGCCCGCCACTCATTCCATTAGGGCGCATTTCGTCGGCCGTGGCCGCCATCTGCGCCACCCCCAGTTGTCGTTGCCACCGCCCCTACCCATACTCCGCGCGTTTCGCCCATTCCGCTCAGTGAGCCCACTCGGTGAGCCCGATCCCGCGGTAACAGGAATCGCCATGACCTTCGCCCTCCAGATTTCCGGACTGTCCAAAACTTACCCGAACGGCGTGCAGGCGCTGATCGACGTTTCCCTGACCATCCAGCCCGGCATGTACGGCCTGCTCGGCCCGAACGGCGCGGGCAAGTCGACACTGATGCGTACGCTGGCCACCCTGCAAGACGCGGACGCCGGGATCGCGCGCATGGGCGAACTCGACATATTGCGCGACAAGGACGCCGTGCGACGCATCCTGGGCTACCTGCCACAGGATTTCGGCGTCTACCCCAAAGTCTCGGCCGAGGATCTCCTCGACCATTTGGCGCGTCTCAAAGGACTCGACGACACGGCCGCGCGACGAGACGTGGTCGCCACGCTGTTGAAGCAAACCAATCTCTATGACGTGCGAAAGAAGGCACTGGGCGGCTTCTCGGGTGGCATGCGGCAGCGCTTCGGTATCGCGCAGGCGTTGCTGGGTGATCCCAAGCTCATCATCGTCGACGAGCCCACCGCGGGCCTCGACCCCGAGGAACGGGTGCGATTCCACAATCTTCTCGCCGACATCGGCGAGAACGTCATCGTGATCCTGTCGACGCATATCGTTTCCGACGTCAGTGACCTGTGCGCGCAAATGGCGATCATCAACAAGGGGCGCGTGCTGTTGACCGGTGCCCCACAGACCCTGACCGCGCAACTCGCCGACCGCGTCTGGCAAAAGGCCATCGCACGCAGCGATCTGGATAGCGTCAAAGCAGACCTCCCGGTGATCTCGACGCGGCTGGTATCCGGTCGCACGCTCGTCAATGTCGTGAGTGACGGCGCACCCGGCGAAGGCTTCGAGCCCGTCGAAGCGACGTTGGAAGACGTCTACTTCGCCGCGATCAGCGGCCGGCTGAACGCCGCCGCCCACGTCGCGCAGGCGGCTTGATGCGCAACGCGTTCACCATCGCGGGCTTCGAGGTCGCGACGCGCCTGAAGCGCATTTCGACGTGGGTTTACTTCGCCGTCTTCTTCGCGCTGGCCATATTCTGGGTCGCCGCGGCGGGAGGCATTATCAAGAGTGCCGCCGTATCGTTCGGCAGCGGCAAAGTCTGGATCAACTCTCCCTATGCCATTGCCCAGACGGTGTCGTTTCTCGGCATGTTCGGCATGACGGTGATCGCGGCCATCATGGGTCGCGCAGTACAACAGGATTTCGAGTACCGCGTCGAGCATTTCTTCTTCAGCGCGCCCATCCGCAAATGGGAATACCTGGGCGGCCGATTTGCCGGCGCCGTCGTGGTCCTGTTGATCATTCTGTCCAGCGTCGCGCTGGGGGGGCTGGCCGGACTCATGCTGCCGGGCCTCGACCCGGACCGCATCGGCCCGATTCGTCCGCTGGTCTACATCCTTCCCTATTTCACCGTGGTGCTGCCCAACCTGCTGGTTCTGGGCGGCATGTTCTTTTGTGTTGCGGCGCTCACGCGACGCATGCTTCCCGTCTACATCGGCAGCGTCCTCCTGCTGATCGGCTTCCTGGCCGCGCAAGGCTTGCTGCGCGACATGACCAACAAGACGGTGGCATCGCTGCTGGATCCCTTCGGCGTCGTCGCAACGTCGCAACTGACCGCGTACTGGTCGATCAGCGAGCGCAACTTGCGCCTGCTGCCGCTCGAAGGTTACCTGTTGTGGAACCGGTTGCTCTGGCTGGCCATTGCCGCTGTGGTCATTGGGTTCACTGTGTGGCGATTTCGGATGGCACAGTCCGGGTCCCAAGGGCGCCGCGCGCGCGCGATCGAGGATGCGACCGCCGAACCAGCACCCGTTCACGCGCGGCGGATGGCGCCGGCCACCGTCAGTGGCTGGCGCCTGCTGCCGCGCCTCACCTGGCTCAACTTCCGCGAGACCGTCAAGAACATCTATTTCGGCGTCATCGCGCTCTCCGGCATCCTGTTCCTCGCGGTGACCAGCTCGACCGCGGGCGATATCTTCGGGACCAGTACCTGGCCCGTGACGTGGCAGATGCTCGACCTGCTGTCGGGAACGTTCGCCGCGTTCATGCTGGTGATCATCACGTTCTACGCAGGCGAACTCACGTGGCGCGAACGGGAAAACCGGCTCGACCAGATCCACGATGCGCTGCCGATTCCCACCTGGCTGCCATTTCTCGGCAAGCTGCTGGCGCTGATGCTCGTTCCCGTCGTGCTGCAGGCGTTGCTCATGCTGTGCGGCCTGGGAATTCAAGCGGCCAAGGGATACCACCACTACGAATTCGGGCTGTACTTGAAAGGTCTGTTCGGCATCGAGCTGATCGACTACTGGCTTGTGTGCGTGCTGGCCATGGCGGTCCATTCGCTGGTGAACCAGAAGTATCTCGGTCACTTCATCATGATCGTGTACTTCATCGCCATCAGCTTCTCCAGTTCGTTTGGCTTCGAACACAACCTGTACAAGTACGGCGTGACGCCGCCCTACGTGTATTCCGACATGAACGACTTCGGCCACTTCCTTTTGCGTGTGCGCGCATTCCAGGCATATTGGGCTTGCGCCGCAGTGCTGCTTGCCGTCGTCGCCTACCTGTTCTGGATACGCGGGACCACTTCCGGCTGGCGCGAACGTCGGGTCATTGCTCGGCGGCGTTTCACGCGACCCGCCGCTGCGCTTTCAGGCGCCGCGGCCATTGCCATGGCAGGCTTTGGCGCGTTCATCTACTACAACACCAACGTGCTCAACCACTACATGACATCGGACGATAGGTCCGCACGGCTGGCGACCTACGAGAAGAAGTACAAGGCGTTGGCCGATGTGCCGGAACCCAAAGTCACTGCCGTCAAGATGGCAGTCGATCTGTATCCCAGTCAGCAGCAGGTCAGGATGCGGGGGACTTACACAATCCAGAACAAGACTGCCCACCCGATCAGTACCGTTCACCTGCTGATTGCCGACGAAGAACTCGTGACGGTGGACAAGCTGGAATTTGGCGTGCCCGCAAAGCTCGTCGCCAACGATGCTCCCATCGGCATGCGGACGTACGAGCTCGCTTCACCATTGCCGCCTGGCGGAATCACGGACCTGACGTTTGACCTTGCGGCAGGCGCGCATGGATTCACGAACACTGGCGCGTTCACCGACGTCGAGTACAACGGTTCCTTCGTCAACACGCAATCGATGCTGCCTGTGATCGGCTACCAGCCGCGGGCCGAAATCACGGCCGACCGCGAACGCAAGAAATTTGGCCTTCCTCCCGGTGAACGAGCGCGCGATCGCGACGATCCCGTTGGCCTGGCCATCAACGGCCTGTCCCGAGACGCAGATTTCATCACCTTCGAGACCACGGTCAGCACGGAAGCGGATCAACTGGCGATCGCGCCCGGCTACCTGCAAAGGGAGTGGACTGTCGCTGGCCGCCGCTATTTCGAGTACAAGATGGACAGCCCCATTGCCAATTTCTACTCCTATCAGTCCGGCCGATACGCGGTGAAGAAGGACCGCTGGAACGATGTCGCCATCGAGATCTACTACCAGCCAGGGCATGAATACAACCTGGACCGGATGATCGCGGCCACCAAATCGGGGCTCGATTACTTCACGGCCAATTTCGGTCCCTACCAGCACAAGCAGTTCAGGATCATTGAATTTCCGCGTTACCAGACATTTGCGCAGTCGTTTCCCAACACCATTCCCTATTCCGAGGGCATCGGCTTCATCGCCCGCGTGCGCGAGAACGACAAGGACGACATCGACTATCCGTATTACGTCACCGCGCACGAGCTCGCGCATCAATGGTGGGGACATCAGGTCGTGGCTGGGGACGTCCAGGGCGGGACGATGCTCATCGAGACATTGGCGCAATACTCGGCGTTGATGGTGATGAAGCACAAGTACGGCGAAGAGAAGATGCAGAAATTCCTGCAATACGAGATGGACCGCTATCTGCTCGGCCGAAGCACGGAAGAAAAGAAGGAGCTGCCGCTGTCGCGGGTGGAAAACCAACCGTATATCCACTACCGCAAGGGCAGCGTCGTCATGTACGCATTGCAGGATTACATCGGCGAGGAGAACCTGAATCGCGCCATCCGGGCTTTCCGTGACGAACACGCGTTCAAGGGGCCCCCGTATCCGAACACGACGCAACTGCTGGCGCACATCCGCGCCGTCACGCCGCCTCAATATCAGTACGTCATCGACGACATGTTCGATTCCATCGTGCTCTACGACAACCGGGCGGTGAGCGCGACCGCCAAGGCGCTCCCTGACGGTCGATATGAAGTGAAGCTGAAGGTGATCTCCAACAAGCGCAAAGCCGATGAGCTGGGCAAGGAAACCGAGGTCCCGATTGCCGATTGGATCGACATCGGCGTGCTGGACGAGGACAACAAGCCGCTATTTCTGGAGAAGAAGAAGCTCGAGCGCGAAGAGTCTGAATTCACCCTTATCGTGCCGAAGAAGCCGGCACGCGCGGGCATCGATCCTTACAACAAGCTGATAGATCGCAGGCCGAGAGACAACACGGTCGCCGTCGACGTGGGCTAGGCGACATCCGCGTATCGGGCGACGGCGATCGACCGCTGTTGTCCGATCTGCAACATCGACGCGGGTCATGCGGCGCGGGCCCACCGTTACCTTGGGGAAGCGCGGCGATATCCCGTAAAATCAGGACTTTCCAGGTCTTATGAAAGTCCCGCGGAGCAGTCATCCGCGCGCCGCCCATGCTCACGTTCCAGCAAGTCATCCTGAAATTGCAGAGTTACTGGGGCGAACTCGGCTGCGCGCTGCTGCAGCCCTACGACATGGAGGTCGGCGCCGGCACTTCGCATACGGCGACTTTTCTGCGTGCACTCGGACCGGAGCCTTGGCGGGCTGCCTACGTGCAGCCGTCGCGCCGGCCAAAGGACGGGCGCTATGGCGAGAATCCCAATCGCCTGCACCAGCACCACCAGTTCCAGGTCGTGCTGAAACCCTCCCCGCCCGACATCCTCGACCTGTACCTGGGCTCGCTCGCCGCGCTCGGCTTCGACCTGAAGAAAAACGACGTTCGCTTTGTCGAGGACGACTGGGAGAACCCGACCCTGGGCGCCTGGGGCTTAGGCTGGGAAGTGTGGATGAACGGCATGGAAATCACGCAGTTCACCTATTTCCAGCAGGTAGGTGGCTTGGACTGCGATCCGATCACCGGCGAAATCACGTATGGCCTGGAACGGATGTGCATGTACCTGCAGAACGTCGAGTCGGTCTACGACCTCGCGTATACGGACACCATGTCCTACCGCGACGTCTACTTCCAGAACGAGGTCGAGCAGTCGACGTATGCGTTCGACCAGTCGAATGCGGCGAAACTGTTCGACCAGTTTGCGTATTTCGAGTCGGAAGCGCAACGCCTGCTCGAAGCAAAGCTGCCGCTGCCCGGCTACGAAATGATCCTCAAGGCCGGCCACACCTTCAACCTGCTCGATGCGCGCGGCGCTATTTCGGTGACGGAGCGGGCGGCGTACATCGGGCGCATCCGCAACTTGTCCCGCAAGGTGGCGACCGCCTACGTCGAAGCGCGCGAGACGCTGGGATTTCCGATGCTCCCTCCGGAGCGGCGGAAGGTCGCGGTATGACTACCGCGACGCTGCTGGTCGAACTGTTCGTGGAGGAATTGCCGCCCAAGGCGCTGAAAGAGCTGGGTGAGGCGTTTGCCGAGGGGCTCGCCTCAGGTCTGCGCAGCCGCGACTTCGTGTCAGTCGATTCCGTCACGACGGGCTTTGCGACGCCGCGTCGCCTGGCCGTGTCGATAACGCGTGTGCTGGCCGCCGCGCCGGACAAGCCGTTCAAGGAAAAGCTGCTGCCGGTCAGCCTTGCGTTCGATGCGCGGGGTGAGCCCACGCCGGCGCTCAGGGGCCGTCTCAAGGCCAAGAACCTGTCGCACATCGATCCCGCCACGTTGACGCGCGAATCCGATGGCAAGGCCGAGTCGCTGTATTACGCCGCCATCGCCAAAGGCGGTCCCCTCATGAACGCGCTGCAAGCGGCACTGGATGACGTGCTCGCCAGGCTGCCCATCCCCAAGGTGATGAGCTACGCCGCGCCAGGCAGCTACTACAACGACGTCAGGTTCGTCCGTCCCGCCCACAAGCTGGTCGCGCTGCATGGCGCCGAAGTCGTTCCGGTGCGCGCGCTGGACCTGCCCGCCGGACGAACCACCGGCGGCCACCGGTTCCTGTCGCGCGGTGACATCGAAATTGACTCCGCCGACGCCTACGCGCCCACGCTCGAAGCCGAAGGCAAGGTGATCCCGTCCTTCGCCGCGCGCCGCGCTCGGATCGTGGTCGGGCTGGAAGGTGCCGCCGGCAACGCCACACCGATCATGCCCGACGCGTTGCTGGACGAGGTCACGGCATTGGTGGAATGGCCCGTCGTGTACCAAGGCACGTTCGACGCGGCATTCCTCGAGGTGCCGCAGGAGTGCCTGATCCTGACGATGCAGCTGAACCAGCGGTATTTCGCGCTCGCCGACGACGCAGGAAAACTCGTGAACCGCTTCCTGCTGGTGAGCAACATCGATACGGAGGACCCGTCGGCCATCGTTGCGGGCAACGAGCGCGTGCTGCGCGCGCGCCTGGCCGACGCCAAGTTCTTCTTCGACCAGGACCGCAAGCAGACGCTGGCATCGCGCCTCCCCAAGCTCGCCCAAGTCGTGTATCACAACAAGCTCGGCACCCAGGCCGACCGGTCGGCGCGCGTGGAAAACGTAGCCGCCGGAATCGCCGGAGAACTCGGCGCCGATCGCGCCCAGGCACGGCGCTCCGCGATGCTGGCAAAGGCCGATCTCGTCACTGACATGGTCGGCGAATTTCCCGAGCTGCAGGGTCTGATGGGCCGCTACTACGCGCAGCACGACGGCGAAACGCCGGAAGTTTCAGCGGCCGTCGAACAACACTACTGGCCGCGCTTTGCGGGTGACGCGCTGCCGGACGGCCCGGTCGCGCAAAGCGTCGCGCTGGCCGACAAGCTCGACACGCTGGTCGGCATCTGGGGAGTCGGCCTCATCCCGACGGGCGACAAGGATCCATTCGGCCTGCGCCGTCACGCGTTGGGAGTGTTGCGCATTCTGTTGGAACGCCACCTGCCGCTCGGCCTGCACGGGCTCCTGGACCGGGCCGCAGAGCAGTTTCCGGCAGGCATGCTCGCTACGGAGACGGCCACTGGCGTCTTCGGCTTCATGCTCGACCGCCTGCGCCAACTGTTGCGCGATGGCGGCGCTTCCCCCAACCAGGTCGAGGCGGTACTTGCCGACAATCCCGAGCGCATCGATCTCGTGGCGTCCCGTCTCGCCGCCGTGCGGGCGTTCGAGGCGCTGCCCGAAGCCGCGGCGCTCGCCGCCGCCAACAAGCGCATCGTCAACATCCTGCGCAAGAGCGGCGACGAGGCCGCCCCCGCCGTCGACCGGAGCCTTCTGGCCGACGGCGCCGAGCACGACCTCTTCATGGCATTCCAGAAACTCACGCCGCAGGTGGAAGCAGACTTCGGTGAAGGCGATTTTACCCGTGCTCTGCACGCGCTCGCCACCGCGAAGCCCGCGGTTGACCGCTACTTCGACGAAGTGATGGTGATGGCGGACGATCCTGCCATCCGCGCCAACCGGTTGGCGCTCCTGCGCGGCGTCGCGACGACGATGAACCGCGTCGCGGACATCTCCAAGCTGGCACAATAGGCCACAACGCCATGGTCCAACTCGCCTCCGACGCCGTGGTCGCGACTCGCGCGGCCAAGCTCATCGTCCTCGACCGCGACGGCGTCATCAACTACGACAGCGACCAGTACATCAAGTCGCCGGAGGAGTGGCGTCCCATCCCGGGCAGCCTCGAGGCCATCGCCCGCCTGAATCACGCGGGCTATCGCGTCGTCGTCGCCACCAACCAATCGGGCATCGGGCGCGGCCTCTTCGACATGGCGACGCTCAACGCCATCCACGAGAAGATGCACAAGGCGCTGACGCACGTCGGCGGGCGGGTCGACGCCGTGTTCTTCTGCCCGCACACCGCGGACTCCAAGTGCGAATGCCGCAAGCCCAAGCCCGGCATGCTGGCGGAGATCGGCAAGCGCTTCAATTCCGAGTTGACGGGGATGCCCTGCGTGGGCGATTCTCTGCGCGACCTCACATGCGCGGAGGACGTCGGCGCGCAGCCGATGCTGGTGCTGACGGGAAAAGGCGAGAAGACATTGCGCGACGGCGATTTTCCGAAGAACACCGTGATCTTCCCCGACCTGGCCTTCGCCGTGTCGGCGCTTCTGGCCGGCGAATGACGGGCCACTAGAAGCGATTCCGGTGTCGGCGCTGCGCTCCCTTCTCTTCCTGCTGTTCCAGCTCGTCGTCACGCCCTTCTATGCGGCAGCGATGTTGCTGATGGCCTGGTCACCGCGCATCACGACCTACCGGATGGCCGCCAGCTGGTGCGCAGTCAACCTGTGGGGCGCGCGAACGATCTGCGGGATCCGCTGGCAGGTCAACGGCACCGAAAACGTTCCCATGGGCAGCAACCTGTCGCCGCATATCGTGCTGTCCAAGCACAGCTCGACGTGGGAGACGCTCTCGCTCACGCAATACTTTCCCAGCCTTGCGTATGTGGCCAAAAAGGAACTGCTGTCGATTCCGTTCTTCGGCTGGGGCTTTGCACTGGCCTCGCCGATCACCATAGATCGCAAGGCCGGCGTGGATGCCATGCAACAGATCGCGAGTCAAGGTCGCCAACGCTTCAAGCAGGGCTTCTGGATTGCGATCTATCCGGAAGGGACGCGGATCAAGGCTGGCACCCGCGCCAAGTACAAGACGGGCGGCGCCCGTCTAGCCATCATGCTGGACGTACCGGTCATTCCCGTCGCGCACAACGCGGGCTATCTGTGGCCCAAGGGGATCTTCGGCAAGCGGCCGGGCATGATCACGATGACCATCGGCAAGCCGATCTCGCCGACCGGCAAGGAGCCGCTGGCGCTGATGCAGGAAGTCGAGACGTGGATCGAGGGCGAAATCGCGCGGCTGGGAGTGCCCGCGTAATGCGCGCGAGCGCTGGCCCGGCCACCGCGCATTTGCGCCTGGATGAGGTCGCGCGCGACGCCGATTCCACGCGGCGCGTCCGCGACGGGCTCGCCAAGCGCATCGTGCTGTTCGGCGAGACCGTCGACTATCGCCTGATCCGTGCGCGCCGCCGGACCATCGGCATGGAGGTCGATCTCGAGGGCCTGACGGTGCGCGCGCCGCGCTGGGTGACGCTCGGCGAGGTCGAGTCGGCGCTGTTCGAGCGCGCCAAATGGATCGTCAAGGCGCTGGCCGAATGGCGCGCGCGGCGACGCGACGTGATGCCGCGGGTCTGGAAGACGGGTGCGCCCATTCTCTATCGCGGCCGTGAATTGGCGTTGGAAGTGTTCCCGTCGCGGCGCGCCACCGTGGCGCCGGACCTCTTCAATCTGACCGTGCTGCATCCCCACGCCCACGACGAGCAGGCCGTGGCGACGCTGGTCAGCAAGTGGCTGAAGGACGAAGCGTGGAACTTCGTCGCGCCTCAGGTCGTCCGCTATGCCCAACGGGTCACGGCGACCACGCCTGCCATGCGCCTGTCCAACGCCCGCAGCGAATGGGGCAGCTGCAACGCGCGCGGCGAGATCCGGCTCAACTGGCGGCTGGTGCAACTTCCGCCAGCGCTGGCCGAGTACATCGTCGCCCACGAGGTTGCCCACCTGGTCGAACTCAACCACTCCGCCCGCTTCTGGGCCGTCGTCGAGTCGCTGATGCCGGGCCACGCCACCCTGCGCCGGGAGCTGGAAGACTGGACCGCGCTGTTGGCGGCGTAGGCAGTCGTCATGCCGGCGGCGGCGGCAAGCGCGACAGATCGACCGTCAAACCCGCCTGTACCTGCAGGAGGCGCGCCAATTGCACGGCGAGTTCCTCTCCGGATCGCGTATCGCGCCACGCGCCCCCAACGGCGCGAAAGTGAAACCCGCCGGAACGCGCCGCGACCCAGATCTCGCGGTTCGGGACGTGCCGGTTGACGATCAGCTTGCTTCTGTCCGCGCATTCGATCTCCAGGATCCCGTCGTTCAGGTTCCAGTCGGCTTCACTGTCGCTGTCCGCGAGCGCAATGTCGAGCGCCGCGCCGATGGCTGCAAGCGTGGCGTCGGCGCCGGCGATGAAGGTGTTGTCGGTGGTCATGCGGGAACCAATATTCAGCGTGATAGCATTCCAGACGATGTTACGTCATTTTCGAAACGCCACGGTGGCGATCCTCCTGCTTGCGGCCGCAGGTTGCGGCATCAAGGGACCGCTCGTGCTGCCGCCACCTCCGGTGGTGAAGTCCGAACCGGCGCCAGCCGCGAAGACTCCGGCCGCTGATCCCGCGAAGACCGATTCCGCGAAACCCGATCCCGCCAAGCCGGACTCCACGAAGCCCGCTGCGCCGGCCGAGCCCAAGCCGTGAACGCGTTTGCGCTTCGCGACGGCGAACTGTGCGCCGAGCGCGTGCCGCTGTCGGCCATCGCCGCGCAGTTCGGTACCCCCTGTTACGTGTACTCGCGGGCCGCTCTGGAGTCTGCCTGGCGCGAATTCGACAAAGCGTTCGCGGATGTCCCGCATCTCATCTGCTACGCCATGAAGGCCAATCCGAACCTCGCGGTGCTCGACCTGTACGCGCGCCTGGGCAGCGGTTTCGACATCGTGTCGGGCGGGGAGCTGGCGCGTGTGCGGGCCGCGGGTGGCGATCTCGGCAAGGTGGTGTTTTCCGGGGTTGGCAAGACGGAAGTGGAAATGGCCGCGGCACTTGCCGCCGGAATCCTTTGCTTCAATGTCGAGTCCGCGTCGGAACTCACCCGACTCGACGCCGTCGCCGGCCGGATGGGGCGCGTCGCGCCGGTCAGCTTCCGCGTGAATCCGGATGTCGATCCCTTGACCCATCCCTATATCTCGACCGGGTTGAAGGAGAGCAAATTCGGCATTGCCTTCGCCGACGCGCCCGCGTTGTTCCGGCGCGCGGCGACATTGCCGAACATCGCAGTCCAGGGACTCGACATCCATATCGGCTCGCAGATCACCGAGCTATCGCCTTACCGCGAGGCCGCAGGCAAGGTGCTGGGACTGGTCGATCGCCTGGCCGCCGACGGCATTCCGCTCGCACATATCGACCTGGGGGGCGGCCTCGGGATCAGGTACCGCGACGAGACCCCGGTGCCGCTCGCGGACTATGCGGCGATGGTGAAGGACCTCTTTGCGGGACGGCGCGAGAGGTTGATTTTCGAGCCCGGCCGCCACCTCGTTGGCGACGCCGGCGTGCTGCTGACACGTGTCGAATACCTGAAGCCGGGCGAACCCAAGAACTTCGCGATCGTGGATGCGGCCATGAACGACCTGCTCCGTCCGGCACTCTACGACGCCTGGCATCCGGTCGCCGCGGTGCGTCCACGCAACGCGACGGCGCGCCGCTGGGACATCGTCGGTCCGGTGTGCGAAAGCGGTGATTTCCTCGCTCACGACCGCGCACTTGCGCTCGAAGAAGGTGACTTGCTGGCTGTTGGAGCGGCGGGCGCCTACGGGATGGCGATGAGCTCGAACTACAACGCGCGGCCTCGCGCCTGCGAGGTGATTGTCGACGACAGCAGCGCGCACCTGGTGCGCCGGCGCGAATGCACAGACGAGCTATTCGCAGCTGAATCGAGAGTCCCCTGAGAGCGCAATTGGAACTGCGCAGACTGCGCAAACCGCGCATCGCGTACGTTCCGCGCGCATGCGAACATGCATTCGAGAGGTCCGGAATCGCATTGGAAAACCGCGAAAAAGGCGTGTGCGAAATCGCAACACTTTCGTTTCCAAGCGCCGGAATAGGCGGCGAAATCTTGCAAATATGAGAAACGTGGCTACAATGCAGGCAGCAGGCGGAGTAGGTTTGTCAAGTGCTCCAGGAAAAAAAATAGGGCGCACCAACGACGGTCCGACGCCTCCTGCTTTGTTCGATAGCAACATAACAGTTACGGTAACTCAGACAGGAGAAACCCGAAATGATGGCAGACATGATGTCGATGATGACGCCTGCGGCCCCGGCCGCCTCGGCGCCGAAACGCAAGGCCGCTAAGCGCAAGGCGACCAAGAAGAAGGCCGCCCCGAAGAAGAAAGCGGCAAAGAAGGCGACCAAGAAGAAGGCCGCCCCGAAGAAGAAGAAGGCAGCGAAGAAGGCGACCAAGAAGAAGGCCGCTCCGAAGAAGAAGAAGGCAGCCAAGAAGACGACGAAGCGCAAAGCCGCCCCGAAGAAGAAGAAGGCAGCCAAGAAGACGACGAAGCGCAAAGCCGCCCCGAAGAAGAAAGCGGCAAAGAAGGCGACCAAGAAGAAGGCCGCCCCGAAGAAGAAGGCTGCCAAGAAGACGACGAAGCGCAAGGCCGCCCCGAAGAAGAAGGCCGCCAAGAAAAAGGCTGCCAAGAAACTCTAGGCAACTTCGTCGACAAATCCGTCGCCGGTTCGCGATGGACGACAAAACGGGCGACGCCAATCGGGTCGCCCGTTTTCATGGGTAGAAGCTAAGGGCGACGCCAATTGGCTAGCCCGTATTTGTTCGGTGCCGATCCGGACGATCCCCGTCCGCGCGAACCGCCCAGGGTTCAGCGCCCCGCGCTCGGCGCCGCTATTTTCCGTTCGGCTTATTCCCTCGGCGCTGCAGGGTGCGCGCGGTGGTCGAAACCGGCGCCATCTTGGCGCCCGCGGGTTTGGACTTGCCCGCGACCGGCTTGGAAGCGGGCTGCTTGGTCGCCGGCGCCGTATGCTTGCCCGCACCCTTCGTGGCAACCACCACGCGCTTGGTGCGGCCGGCCTTGTGCACCGGAACTACATCGCTGGTGACCCGCAACTTCTGGCCCGTCGCGAGATTGTTGGAAGAAAGCCCGTTCCAAGATTTGAGCTCCTGCGTCGTGACCCCGTAGCGAGACGCGATCGCGGACAAATTGTCGCCACGCCTGGCCGTGTAATAGAACGTGCGGCCGGAGGGAACCGTCGTGAACACGGCTTGCGTAAGGGACAACGCGGCTTCGGTCGACGCGCTCTGCGCGGGCACGAGCAGCGTGTGCCCCGCGGGCACCTTGGCCCGCGCGCCGATTCCGTTCACGGCGCGCAGGGTCTCCACCGGCATCCCGTATTTCGCCGCGACCTGGGGCAGCGTCTCTTTGGGGCGCAGGTGGTATGCCTGCCAGGATACCGTCGGTTGATTGGTGAGCTCGAGCTTGGCCGCAAAGATCTCGGCATGGTCGATCGGCAACAGTATCGTCTGCTCGTCCGCGCCGGCGATCACCGGCCGGTTGTGCTGGGGATTGAGCGCCAGGAAATCCTCCAGCGAGATCTCCGCCAGTTCGGCCGCGAACTTGGTGTCCATCTTGCGCGTCGTCGTGACCACGGCGAAATAAGGCGCGTCGGGAATGTCGGCAAGCGCGAGCCCGTATTTCTCCGGGTCGCGGACGATATTCTTGATGGCTTGCAGTTTCGGCAGGTAGTTTTCCGTCTCCGAGGGCATGGACAGGCTGTCATAGTTGGTCGGCAGACCCTTGTGCTTGTTCCGCGCCACGGCCTTGGCAACGTTGCCCTCGCCCCAGTTGTAGCCAGCGAGCGCCAGTTGCCAGTCGTCGAAATCGCCATGCAGCTTGGTGAGATACGTCAACGCCTTGTCGGTGGCGGCCAGCACGTCACGCCGTGAATCCATCCAGAAATCCTGGTTCAGGCCATAGTGCTTTCCAGTCGACGGGATGAATTGCCAGATGCCCGCGGCGCGGCTCGTGGACAGCGCGACCGGGTTGTACGCGCTTTCCACCATCGGCAGCAATGCGATCTCGGTGGGCATTCCGCGCGCGTTCACCTGGCTGACGATATGGAACAGGTAAAGGCGGCTGCGGTCGACCATGCGCGACACGTAGTCGGGGCGGTCGGCATACCAGCGTTCCCATTTTTCGACCAGCGGGCCCTCGATGTCGGGAATAGCGTATCCGGCAACGATGCGATCCCACAAATCCGGCGCAGGCGCGGGCAATGCTTCGAGCTCGGCGCTGGCAGCGGCGGAGAATGGCAGCGGTACGGTGGGCAGAGCCGGGGCTGGCAGTGGCACCAGCGGTTCGGGAGCCGCGACTGCAACGGGCACGGGGTCCGGCGGTGCGGCGGGAGGAGGAGGGGCGGTCGTCGCGCATGCGGAAAGCGCGGCGGCCAGGACGAAGGTGAGAGATGTCGTTAAGCGCAATTCGTTTTCCTGTAGACCGCGATGAACGACACGAACGGGCTCCGTGCATCGGTTGCACAAAATTCAGGCGATGGTAGGCCCATGGGAACCGCCGCGCAAGTCCGGCGCGCAATTCCTCGCACGCTAACCATCCGCTGACTTCAGAACCCGTCCTTCCACTCGCGCAGCGCGGCGAAGGATGCGACATCGTCGGCCAGCGCGTGGCCCGCATGCGCTGCGGCAGCCGCCTTGACCGCAGGCAGATGCGCCCGCAGGAATGGATTGGTCGCACGTTCGACGCCCATCGTCGACGGCACCGTCGGCTCATTGCGGCTGCGCTTCGCCAGCTCGCGCCCGTTTCGCTCCTCCAGCTGCGCGCTGCCCGGTTCGACCGCCAGCGCGAAGCGAAGGTTCGCAATCGTGTATTCGTGGCCGCAATAGACGCGAGTTTCCGCCGGCAATGCGGCGAGTGCCGTGAGCGACGACCACATTTGTTCGGGCGTACCCTCGAAAAGGCGGCCGCAACCACCCGTGAACAGCGTGTCGCCGCAAAAGAGCACCGGGCCGCCGCCGAACTCGCCGAACAACGCGATGTGGCCCGCCGTGTGTCCGGGCACGTCGATCACGTCAAAGGTCGCATCGATGCCCGGCACGAATATACGGTCGGCACCGGAAAGCGCCTGGGTGCGTCCGGGAATCTTCTCGCGCGCCGGACCGAAAACGGGCACCGGCCAACGCGCGAGCAGCGCCGGGATGCCGCCGACATGGTCGCCGTGGTGGTGAGTCGCCAGGATCGCACAGGGTGCGACACCTTCGCGCTCCAGCCAAGCGATGACCGGCGCGGCATCACCGGGATCGACGACGGCGCCAACGTTGCCTTTGCGCAACAGCCAGATGTAGTTGTCCGCAAATGCAGGGATGGGGATAATCTGTTCCATGGACGCATCTTCGGGACCGCCGGCCGGTCTGTCAACGACGCTCGCGCATTGGTTTGCCACCGACCTCGGCAATTACCTGTTGTTGCGCGAGCAGGCGTACTTCGACCAGGCCGTCGCAGACATCTTCGGATTCAACGCCGTCCAGGTGGGACTGCCGGATTGTCCCTTCATGGCACAAAGCCGGATCGCGTCGCGCTGGACACTGGACTACGACCCCCCAGTTGACGTGATCGCCGACCCGCACGGATTGCCGTTCGGCGAAAACTCCCTCGATCTCATGGTCCTGCCCCATGCGCTCGAATTCACCGACGACCCGCATCTCATGCTGCGCGAGGCGTATCGCGTCATCCGGCCAGATGGCCAGATCGTGATCTCCGGCTTCAATCCGTTCTCACTCTATGGCGCCAAGCGCTATTTCGGGCGAGAGCAGACGCCGCCCTGGAATGGCAATTTCATCGCACTGTATCGATTGAAGGATTGGCTCACGCTGCTGGGATTCGACGTAGTCGGCGGCCGCCTTGATGCGTATGCGCCGCCCTTTGCCAGCCAGAAGTGGCTGCAAAGATTTGGTTTTCTCGAGTCCGCCGGCGATCGCTGGTGGCCGATCGCGGGGGGAGTCTATTTCCTGCGGGCAACCAAGAAGGTGCTGGGAATGCGCCTGCTGACGCCTGCGTGGGAACGGCGGGAACGGCGGCAGAAAGCGCTCGCGCCCGCGGGGCGCGCACGCGAAGGCATCACCACCGCCGAGCGCTCGCCGGAATGACCGCGGTAGTGATCTACACCGACGGGGCCTGCAAGGGCAATCCGGGTCCTGGCGGCTGGGGTGCGCTGCTCATTTCGGGCGACCACGAACGCGAACTCTGCGGCGGCGAGGCGCACACGACCAACAACCGGATGGAGCTCACCGCCGTAATCCGGGCGCTGGAGTCGCTCGCCCGCGGTCGCGCCGTCGAGATCCACACCGATTCCCAGTACGTCAAGAACGGGATCGAGACGTGGATCCACGGTTGGAAACGCAATGGCTGGAAGACCGCCGACAGGAAGCCGGTCAAAAATGCCGAGCTGTGGCGGGAGCTCGATGCGCTGCGCTTGCTCCACGACGTGAAGTGGTTCTGGGTGAAGGGACACGCCGACAGTCCCGGCAACATCCGCGCCGACGAATTGGCCAACCGGGGTGTGGCCAGCGTCGCCTAGGCGCCACCCTCGTCACGTTTCTGGAGACGCTTGGCGAACACTTCCATTTCCTTCCGCGCCTGCTTGTCACCGCGCCTCTCTGCGACTTCGATGCCGGCGGCGTAGGCGGCGAGCGCATCGGCCGAATGACCGGACTCCGCCAGCGCCCGGCCAAGCATCTTCCACGCTGCCGTGTATTCGGGATCCAGCTCAACCGCGCGGCGCAGGTGCATGGCGGCACGTTCCGCGTCGTGAACCTTGGCATATTCGTTGCCGAGCGAATAGCGCAACAGCGCGCCTTCCTTGCCCGCGTGGAGCATTTTCAGGAAACTGGCCAGCGCATTCCCGGGCGCGTTGCGGTGGTCCCCGGTCATCCTGGTCAACTCGTCATTCCGCGCCGGATGGGCGGACCTATCGGAGTATCAACGCGCCGGTCTCGCAGTCGACCCGCCGCATTGGATAAATGACTCTCTTTTCCTTGCCCTTGGTTTGCCCCTCGACCGTGGCGTAGAGCCAGCCGTCCAACCCGCGGCGATAGAGGATGCGTTGGGGGAATTCGTCGACGGGATTCGTGAACGTAAAAATTGTGTCCTTGTTGTCGTTGGCGATCGAAGTCAGCTTGAACGACACCTCCTTCGTGCCCGAAGGAATTGCAACGTAGTAGACACCGTCAGGACGGGTTTCGATGCGAAGGTACTCGAATTCCTGCGTCTTGCCCTGGAACACCACATGCCCCGCGCCGACCATGAGCCCGCCGCGCAGTGGGAGCCAATGCTCGCGGAATTCGTAATCTCCCACCTGCCCCTTCCAGCATCCGTCGAGCCAGGCCAGCGAACTCAACTCGGCCGGCGGCACGGTCGGCTTGGCGCCTTCGGGTGGCACCGGGGCCGGCGCCGGTGCCGCGGCGGATGATTGTGCCGAGGGCGCAGGCGGAGCCGAAGCCGGCGACTGTGCGGAAGCAGGCGCCGTGGAAAGCCAACCAAAAGCGAGCAGCGCTGCGGCAAGCACATGCGGACGGCAGCGTAGTCTGATTTGAAGGATCAAGTTCATCGTGGATTCACGGGTCATTGCGGCCGCGCGAGCGGCAGATTGAGAAGGAGATTCTGCGGCTTGAGCCGCAGCCGCTGGTCACGGTCCATCGCCATCGCCAGGTAGACCGGGCGCCCTCTGATGGCAACGCGCATGTCCGCCGGTTCGGCGAATTCGAGCCTGTAAAGGCACAGCAGACGCCGCATCCGCAGGTCATCGACTTCGACGCGATTATACAGATCGTTGAGGAGGTCGCTCGCTTGCGCGTCGAGCCCGACGTGCCACACCCAGCGCTCGTCATCGATCGCTCGCTCCTGCGCGATGGTCACCTTCACTCCGAGGAAGTGCGCGATCCACCGCTCGAGAACGCGGCTAAGCGCGTCCTGCGCCGGCTGTCCGCGATTGAGGCTGACGGAAAAATCGTGGCGCTCGTCGCGCTCCCAGTACTGCGCGGCATTGTCGGCGTCCAGCACGTCCAGGTCGACCGACCGGGCGGGCGTTTTGTTCTGCGCCAATAATTCCCCCAGCGAGCCGAATCCCGCGGTAGTCGCGAGAAGCTCCACCGCAGCCGCGTCCGCCGCCATCACCGCACCGTCGTCCGTGACTGCGATCTTCTGGGCACGGAACAGCATCTCGGCCACGCGCGCCTCCATCGGCGACGCGCCGTCGCCCAGGATGTGGCGCAGCAGCACCTGCGTGAGTTCGTCGACGAAGAGCGGCGGCACGTCCACGCCTTCACCCTCGAACAGCGCGAGATAGGCTGCTTCGAGCGAGTTGGCCGCCAGCAGGCGGGCTCGGAAGCGCAGCCAGATGCCGTAGTTTTCCCGCGCATCCGCGTCGGCAATGCCCTGCAATGTCGCGGCCGACACGGCAATGCGCGGGCTCGCCAGAAGCGCGTCGTGCAGCGCAAGCTCCGCGCGGCAGGACTCTGGGACCGGCGCCAATTCGGGCCGCGTGAGGTACGTGCGCAAAAAAGCGTCGGAGATGGTGAGTCGCCCGTCACCCCCCCGCGTGAGATGGCGGTAGCCGCAGGAGGGCCAGAAGTCAGGCATCAGTGGTGCCCCTCCCCGCGCATCCTTCAACCGCCGAGCATTGCCTTCTTGAGGTCCGCCTGCGCCGGATGCTCGCCCAGCCAGACCTTGGTCAGCGCCCGATTGAATGGTTCGCCCACGATCGATGCCTTGGCCGCACCGTTGAGGCCGATCTTCGTTGCCCCGTCGACGAAGTCGAGCGTGACGACGTCCTTTTCCTTGACGTCCTTGAACGCCTTCATCGTCGCGACCATTTCCGCGGTCTGGGATGCGATGGCAGCGGTTTCCTCCGGCGTGCTGTTTGCCTTGATGCCGTCAACCAGCGCGTCGATCAGTTGGTCTGCCGACAGGTCGCGCAGGAGCACGAGCTGGAATCGCCGTGGTCCTTTGGCGAGTACGCCGGCCAGGTCGGTAGCCTTCGCCGGAAGATAGAGGCCGCCGATGTAGACCTTGATGAAGATCTTGGTGCGGATGCCGGCGCCGTTCAGCACCAGTTCCTGACCACCGACGCTGGCCCTGTCGTCGAGCTTGACGCCGCCGACGTCGAGGGCAAGCGCCGTCGACGCGACGACCAGGGCTACGAGGGCGATGAAGAGCTTGCGCATGATGATTTCCTCCGTTGTTGGAATACGCGGTGCGGACATGCTACGCGGCAAGGGCGACTTGGTTCCCGCTCAGTCTCCACCCATGCACACGATTCGCGTTCACACCGATTCGAAAATTCCTGCCGCGCCCATGCCCGTGCCGACGCACATGGTGACCATGCCGTATTTTTGCTTGCGGCGCTTCAATCCATGCGTGATGGTCGCCGTGCGAATCGCGCCGGTCGCGCCGAGCGGATGCCCAAGGGCGATGGCGCCGCCGAGCGGATTGACCTTCGCCGGGTCAATCTTCAGTTCCTTGATCACAGCCAGCGCTTGCGCGGCGAAGGCCTCGTTGAGCTCGATCCAGTCGATCTGGTCCTGGCGGAGGCCGGCGGACTGCAGCACCTTGGGTATCGCCGCTACGGGGCCCACGCCCATGATCTCCGGAGGCACGCCTCCCACCGCAAAGCCGACCCAGCGCGCCAGCGGGGCGAGGTTGAGTTCCTTCAGCACGCGTTCCGACACGAGGATCGATGCGCCAGCGCCGTCGGACATCTGCGAGCTGTTGCCGGCCGTCACGGAGCCTTTCGCGGCAAACACCGGTCGCAATTTCGCCAGTCCCTCGGCCGTGGTATCGGCGCGCGGACCCTCGTCGCGCAGGACGGTGCGGCTGCGCGTGACAATCTTGTCCGCCGCGAGGTCCGGCAGGTTTTCGTGCACGGTGATCGCGCTGATCTCCGCGTCGAAATCGCCGGCCGCCTGCGCCGCGAGCGCTTTCTGGTGCGACGCCAGCGCAAAGGCATCCTGCTCCTCGCGCGTCACTTTCCATTGCGCGGCGACATTCTCCGCAGTGAGGCCCATGCCGTAGGCAATGCCGACGTGCTCACCCTTTGCGAAAACGGCTTCATTCAACGCGAGCCGGCCCAGCATCGGGATCATGCTCATGCTCTCCGTGCCTGCCGCGATCACGATGTCGGCCTCGCCGGTGCGAATGCGATCGGCCGCGATCGACACCGCATTGAGGCCGGACGAGCAGAAGCGGTTGATGGTCATGCCCGCCACGCTCTCGGGCAGCCCGGCCAGCAGAAGACCGATCCGCGCCACGTTCATTCCTTGTTCGTATTCGGGCATCGCGCAGCCGACGATCACGTCGTCCACGCGCTTGGCGTCGATCGACGGAACCTGCGCCAGCACCCGCTGCAGCACGTGCGCCAGGAGCGTGTCGGGGCGCGTCGACTTGTAGGCGCCCCGCGGCGCCTTGCCGACCGCCGCCCGCGTGGACGCGACGATGTAGGCATCCTGTATCTGTTTGCTCATGCTCATTTGGATCCCTTGCCCTCTAATCGTCAGTTGCGCAAAGGCTTGCCGGTGGCAAGTGTGTGTGCGATCCGCGCCTGCGTCTTGTCATTGCGCAGCAGGTCCATGAATTCGCGCCGCTCGAGCTCGATGAACCAGTTCTCGTCGACAAGGCTCCCCGGCTCGAGTTCGCCGCCGCACAGAACGCGCGCCACCTTGAGGCCGACTTCAAAGTCGTACGCGCTGACGAAGCCGCCTTCGCGCATGTTGACCAGCAGCATCTGCAGCGTGGCCAGACCGGTTTTGCCGGCGACCGGCACATTGCGCGGCGGCAGAGGCGGACGGTACCCGGACTCCGCGAGCGACCTGGCTTGCGCCTTGGCGACGTACAGCAACTCGTACGCGTTCATCACGATGATGTCTGCGGGACGCAGGTAACCCAGCTCCTTCGCCTCCAGCGCGCTCTTGGCTACCGTGGCCATGGCGATCGTCTGGAAATAGGTGCGCAGGAACGGGAATTGGTCGAGTTGGCTGCCATTGGCGCCTCGCTTCACTTCGTCCGCGGCGCGGACCGCAAATTCCTTGGTGCCGCCGCCGGCGGGCAGCAGTCCGACTCCCACCTCCACCAGCCCTATATAGGACTCGAACGCCGCGACCGCGCGGTCGCAATGCATGATGAACTCACACGACCCGCCCAGCGCCGTGCCGCGGACCGCGCACACCGTCGGGACAAGACTGTAGCGCAGGCGCAACGCGGTCTGCTGGAACTTGGCGACCACTCTGTCGATCGCATCCCATTGTCTTGCCGCAATCGCGGGCGCGATCGCGGCCAGGTTGGCGCCGAACGAGAACGGCTCGCGGGTCTGCCAGATGACGAGCCCCGCGCAATTCCTTTCGGCTTCGTCCAGCGCGCGACTGAGCCCGTCCAGCACGTCTTCGCCGATCGTGTGGCCCTTGCTCTTGAACGAGACGATGCCCACGTCGTCGCCCAGGTGCCACATGCGCAGCGCATCGGTTTCGAACATCGTGGTACCGGTGTCGGCGCGCTCGCCCAGCACGGGATCGGGAAAATACTGGCGTCGGTAGACCGGCAGTGCGGAACGCATGACGAAATCGTCACGGGCAGCCGAATAGGCGCCTCGTGGTGAGTGCACGCCGCGTGCCGCAACCACCTTCGCGCCGGTGACCCAGTCGGGCAGCGGCACCTTCGCAAGCGTCTTGCCGGCCGCGATGTCGGCGGCGACCCAGGACGCGATTTCCTGCCAGCCGGCGGTTTGCCACGTCTCGAACGGACCCATCTGCCAGCCGAATCCCCAACGGATGGCCAGATCCACGTCGCGGGCATTGTCGGCAACGTCGCGCAGGTGATACGCGCTGTAGTGGAAGAGGTCGCAAAAGATCGCCCAGAGGAATTGCGCCTGCGGGTGCGCGGACGCGCGCAGCTTGGCGAACTTCTCCGCCGGCGAGCGGATCTTGAGCAATTCCGCAACGTCCGGCGCCACTTCTCCCGCGGCCACGCGGTATTCGCGCGCTGCGGGATCGAGCACTTCGATGTTCTTGCCGACCTTGCGAAAGAAGCCGGCCTTGGTCTTGGCGCCCAGCGCGCCTTGCGCGACCAGCCCCGCCAGCACGGGCGGCGTGGCGAACAGCGCGTGCCACGGGTCGTCGGGAAGCGTGTCGTACATCGTCTTAATGACGTGCGCCATCGTGTCCAGCCCGACCACATCGGCCGTGCGAAACGTGGCGCTTTTCGCGCGCCCGATGGCAGGACCGGTCAGCGCATCCACCACGTCGAAACTCATTCCCATGCGCTCGGTGTGCTTCATCGTCGCCAGCACCGAGAAGATGCCGATGCGGTTGGCAATAAAATTGGGGGTGTCCTTGGCCCGGATCACGCCCTTGCCCAACGCGGTGGTGAGGAACGTCTCGAGCGCGTCGAG
This sequence comes from uncultured beta proteobacterium, assembly GCA_963819965.1. GTDB lineage: Bacteria > Pseudomonadota > Gammaproteobacteria > Burkholderiales > Casimicrobiaceae > VBCG01. Next base: position 1,984,113 of record CAWFYA010000004.1, on the reverse strand, counting down.
CAACGCCGGCTCGGTTTCCGGTGCCGCGATAATTTCCACCAGGTACATGTAGCGCGGCGGATTGAAGAAATGGATGCCGCAGAATCGCGGGCGAACGCCCGCGGGAACCGCCGCCGACAGCGCCGCCAGCGAAAGTCCCGACGTGTTGGATGCGAGGACCGCGTGGGGCGGCAAATGTGGGGCGATCTTCTCGTACAGGTCGCGCTTCCAGTCCAGGCGCTCCGCAATGGCCTCGATCACGAGGTCGCACTCCGCGAGCTTGGCCAAGTCGCTGCCATAATTGGCGGCGTCAATCGCGGCTCCGCGGTCACGAACCCCTAGCGGGGCAGGCTCGAGCTTGGCCAGACCGGCAATGGCCTTGGCCACCAGCCCGTTGGCGTCGCCGTCCTTGGCCGCCAGGTCGTAAAGCACGACCGGAATGTTGGCGTTGGCCAGGTGCGCAGCAATCTGCGCGCCCATGACACCGGCGCCGAGAACGGCAGCGCGGCGGACAATCAATCGGTTGGGGGACATGGTCGCCAGCAGCGGGTTCGAGGTAATTGGACAGCTATTGCCGGTGAAAAATTGCGCGGCCGGGGAGACCGGCCGCGCAATGTCGCATCAAAACGTATCGCTTGCCGCAGCACCCGTCGAGCCGACCGGGCGCAGCGGAGTCGCTCCGGCTAGAACGAGTAGGTTGCCGATAGTCCGAAGATCGTCACGGTCGGCTTGTAGTCGCCGGCAATGAGCCCGTACTGCGTCGTGCTGCCGGCATTCTGGTTGGTGGTCGGCGTACCGCCCCAGATGTAGGTGAAGCCGCCGTCGAACTTGAGGTGCGCGTCCAGGGTGTACTGCGCGCCGAGCGAGAGCCACGTCCGGTCGCCGTCTGGCAGCCGCGGCGTGCGGTATGCGTCCTGCACCGGCGACTGATCGTAGGCCACGCCCGCCCGGAGCTTCCAGTTGTTGTCGAGGTAATAGCTCGTGCCAATCGCGAAGCGCCACACGTCCTTGAAATGTTCCGGCGTGGATTGCAGCGTGACGCCGTTGGTCCGCACGAACGTCAGGTCCTGGATCGTCGACCAGTTGGTGAATTGGACGTCGGCCATCACGTCCCACTTGGGTGCGACATGGCCAAAAAACGACACATTGGTGATCGAGGGCAGCTCGATGGATGCCGTCACGCCGCTGTTATACAACGCCGCTGCATTCACTGCCGTCGACACCGCGGCACCAATCGGCGCCAGCGGCCCGAGCGGCGGCAGCGTCGGATTGGTGAAGCTCGCATTGCCCTGGACCGTGTACTTGAGCGAGGACCGGTAGTGCGCACCGACGCGCATGTCGGGCGAGATGTCCCAGATGGCGCCGAGATTCCAGCCCCACGCGCTGTCGTCGCCGTTGATGTCGGCAAAGGAATCAAGTCCGCCCGTCGCCGCGACGAACGGCGCCACCGACTGTGGCGGAATGAGGCCACCTGCTGCCGCCTGCTGCGCGCCTTGGGCAAGGGCACCCGAATAATTCACCGCGCTGGTGAACGTCGCCTTGACCTGTTGGTAGTCCACGCCGACGCCCACAGAGAAATTGGGCGCGATTTTCCACGACAGCGCCGGGTTGACGTTCAATGTCTTCACGTCGGACTTGATCGCCTGGTACCGGCCAAGCCAAGTGCTGTCCCATTCCGTCACCAGGCCGAAGGGCGCGCCGATGCCCAGACCGAATGCGAATTGCGGGTTGATCGGAACGACGACGTACAGGTTTGGCACGTAGGCCGTGCTCCCCGCATTGCCGCCCGTCCCGCCGAGCGGCTGGTTGAATGCTGCTTGCGAATTGCCGTTGTCGTTGAACTTGATGGACGGCGTGATGATGTTGAGACCCGCGACGATTTGCACCGTGGAGATGCGCGACATGCCCGCCGGATTGCTCCAGACCGTGCTGGCATCCTCCGCCGCGGCCGCGCCGCCGGCGTAGGCGTTGCCCTGGCCGCTGACGCTTTGTTCCTGCAGCGCGAAGGCCGCGCCGAATGCCTGGCCCGCGCCTAGCGCGAGCGCCAAACCGGCCACCGCGGCCGCAACGCGAGTGCGTCGGATTTGGTTCGATTGCATGAGTTTCCTCTCTCCAATGGGGGAACTGCTTGGGGTCAGGCACGCGTTGCCAAACGGTTGTTTTTCTTGGCCGGAGAGCGATTTCGCCTCCTGCGTGGCCTATTCCATAAAACTATACACCCGAGGGACTCTGGGACAGCAGGAGCGACGGTCCATTATTGACCCCGGTCAACTCCGGGTGTCTCATTCTGGGGGCACTTCGCGCGGACGGCGGTCGGCGCCCACCGAGACATAGGTGAGACTGGCCTCCGTGACCTTGACCGTAACCAGGTCGTCGGGGTTGCGCTGGGCGTAGACCTCGACTGCGACTGTTACGGAAGTTCGGCCCACCTTGGTGATTTCGGCGAAAAACGACACGAGATCGCCCACCAGCACGGGCTGCTTGAAGGTGAAGGAATTGACCGCCACCGTAGCGACCCGCCCACGCGCCCGGCGCGCCGCCATGACGCCGCCCGCGATGTCGACTTGCGACATGATCCAGCCCCCGAAGATGTCGCCATGCTGGTTCACGTCCGCAGGCATCGGTACCACGCGCAGCACCGGGTCGCGGCCGGGCAATTGAGGATGGGCGTCGGTCATCGGTTCACGCGGCTTTTTTCTTTGCTTCGTCCCGCAATTCGCGGCGCAGGATCTTGCCGACGTTGGACTTCGGCAGTTCGGTGCGGAACTCGACGTCGCGCGGGCATTTGTAGCCTGTCAGGTGGGAGCGACAATGGGCGATCACGTCTTCGGCCGAGAGCTTGTCGTCCTTCTTCACGATGAAAAGCTTGACCGCCTCGCCGGACTTGGGGTCGGGAACGCCAATCGCCGCGCATTCGAGCACGCCAGGGTGCATCGCCACCACGGCCTCGATCTCATTCGGGTACACGTTGAAGCCCGAGACCAGGATCATGTCTTTCTTGCGGTCCACGATCCGTACGTATCCGCGTTCGTCCATCACGCCGACGTCGCCGGTCGCGAACCAGCCATCCTTGTCGATCACCTTGTCGGTCTCGTCCTGCCGTTGCCAGTAGCCGGCCATCACCTGCGGACCGCGCACGCATATTTCACCGGGCTGTCCCAGCGCCACCACCTGGCCGGCGTCGTCGCGCAGCACAATTTCGGTGGAGGGCAGCGGCAGACCGATGGATCCGTTGTACGCCGGCAGGTCCAACGGATTGATCGTCGCCGCCGGCGAAGTCTCGGTAAGCCCGTAGGCTTCGATGAGCGGCACGCCGGTGACCTGCTTCCATTTCGCCGCAACGGCCTCCTGCACCGCCATACCGCCGCCGAGGGCAAGCTTCAAGTTCGAGAAATCGAGCTTGGCGAACTCCGGGTTATTGACAAGCGCATTGAACAGCGTGTTGACTCCGGTGAAGGCGGTGAACCGGTACTTGCTCATCGCCTTTACAAACCCCGGGATGTCGCGAGGATTGGGAATGAGCACGTTCTCCCCGCCCAGCGTCATGAACACGAGGCAGTTCGCGGTAAGCGAAAAGATGTGATACAGCGGGAGCGGCGTGATGATGACTTCGCGCCCGCCGCTGAGGAAGGGCTGCAGCCACGCGCGCGCCTGGAGCAGATTGGCGATGATGTTGCGGTGGAGCAGCATCGCGCCCTTGGCCACGCCGGTGGTACCTCCCGTGTATTGCAGGAACGCTATGTCGTCGTGGCCAATGGGCAGCGGCACAAGTTTCCGCTTGCGGCCGTCATCCAGCGCGTCGGAGAGCCGGATCGAACCGGGAATGGAAAACGCGGGCACGGCTTTTTTAACCCGCCGGATAACCAGGTCGACGAGGAGACCCTTGAAGCCCATCAGTTCGCCGACCGACGTGATCACCGGCTGGCGCACCTTGGTCTGGGCGCGGATCCCGGCAAAGACGCTGGCGAAATTCTCGAGGCAGACCAGGACCTCCGCGCCTGAATCGCTGAGCTGGTGCTCGAGTTCGCGTGCCGTATAGAGCGGATTGACGTTGACCACCGTGCATCCGGCGCGCAGCACACCGAACAGGCACACCGGATACTGGAGAATGTTGGGCATCATCAGCGCGACGCGTGCGCCTTTCTTGCAGCCGGCGCCCTGCAGCCACGCGCCGAACGCCGCCGAAAGCGTGTCGAGCTCCCCGAACGTCAGCGTCTTTCCCATGCAGGAGAACGCGGGCCGGTTCGTGTACTTGGCCACGCTTTCCTCGAACAAGTCGCGCAGCGACCCGTACTCGTTCACGTCGATTTCCGCGGGAACGCCCTTCGGATATTGCTTGAGCCAGATCTTTTCCACGACACTCCTCCTGGCCGCGAGCGCGTTCCTGCGGCGAGATACCGACCGGATTGGGGGGGTCCGATGAATGGCGCGCGCCCGTGCGTGGGGCGTTCGCGTCCGCTATTGAAAATCGTACACCAGTTGCGCGCGTCGCGGCCGCCCCGGCGGTCAGTTCAGGGACGCCGCGTAATGCAGGGGACCGCCGCGAAATGGGGCGAAACCGGTGCCGAAGATCGCGCCCGCGTCCACCAGGTCGGCATCGGCGACGATGTGTTGCGCCAATGCGGAGGTCGCCTCGGCCACGAACGGACCGACCATTCGCTCGGCGAGGCCGGCCGGAACCGCGCCGGCCGCGCCTTTCTGTGCCTTGCCTTCCACCCACGCATAGAAGCCGCGTCCGGTCTTGCGGCCGAGATGGCCGGCATCGATCAGTGTCATCAGTTTTTGCGGGGGCGCGACACCGTCGCCGAGCATCTTGCCGACCGCGACGCAGATGTCCAGGCCCACCGTGTCTGCGAGTTCGATCGGACCCATAGGCATGCCGAACGCGAGCGCCGCCTCGTCCACCGTTTCCGGGGCAATGCCCTCATCCACGCACCGCATCGCCGCCATCAGGTAGGGCGCCAGCACGCGGTTGACCAGGAACCCCGGCGCACTTTTCACCGGCAACGGCAGCTTGTCGATGCGGCGCACGAATGCCGCCGCCTGCGCAACCAGCACATCGCGGGTTTCCCGGCCCACGACGATTTCCACCAACATCATCCGCGCGACCGGATTGAAGAAATGCAGGCCGATCAGGCGGGACGGATCGGTCAGCGCGGGCGCGATTTCCTCCAGCGGAATGCTCGACGTATTCGTGGCCAGGATCGCGCCGGGCCGGGCTTTCGCTTCCAGTGCCGCGAACAGCGCGCGCTTGGCGTCGACGTTTTCAAAAATGGCCTCGATGATCACGTCCGCCCGCGTGACGCCGTCGCCGGCGACATCGGGAATCAGGCGGTCGGTCGCGTCACGCACGCGGCGCGGATCGCGCAGCCGATCGGCGAAAAGTTTGCCCGCGCGCTGCATCGCCGGCGCCAGGCGATCGGCGTTCTGGTCCTGCAGGGTGACGGTGAGTCCGCGCAATGCGCACCACGCGGCGATATCCCCGCCCATCGTGCCCGCGCCGACCACATGCACATGCGATGCGCCGAATCCGCCTTCCTTGCCCAGGCCCTTCAGGCGCTCCTGCAACTTGAACACGCGCAGCAGATTGGCTGTCGTCGGCGACCGGAACAGCGCGGGGATCGAAGCGGGATCGCTCGCCGGCACGGCGAGCGCATTGCCGTCGTAATTGACCCACAGATCCAGCACCGCGTAGGGCGCCGGGTAGTGTTCACGGCGCGCGCGCTGCGCCACCTTCTTGCGCGCCTGTCCGGCAATGACGCGGCGGGCAATGGGATTGAGCGTCAACGACAGCGGGAATTTCACTTCGCGCGGCGGTGGCAGCGCGCGCAGCATGCCGCGCGCCGTGCTGTCCATGATCCGGACCGGAACGCACTCGTCTGCGATTCCCATGCGCTTTGCCCGCCGTGCGTCGACGGTCTTGCCGGTCAACAGCAGGTCGAGTGCGGCCGGCGCGCCGATCAGTCTCGGCAAGCGCTTGATTCCGCCCCATCCCGGGACGATGCCCAGCATCACTTCCGGCAATCCCAGGCGCGTCCCCGGCTCGTCGATGACGACACGATAGCGGCACGCCAGCGCGAGCTCGAGTCCGCCGCCCAGGCAGAAGCCGCGCACCAGCGCCAGCGTCGGATAGGAGACCTGCGCCAGCCGCTCGAAGGTGTCCCAGCCGCGCTTGACGATGGCCAGCGCACCGGCATCGTCGTGCACGTCGCCGAACTCCTCGACATCGGCGCCGGCGATGAAGCCGTTGGCCTTGCCGGACCGGATCACGAGTCCCTTGGGAGGTTCGCGATCGAAGAGGTCGAGCGCGTCGTTGAGTTCGGCCAGCGCGGCCGCCGACAGCGTGTTGACCGGCGCGCCGACCTTGTCGAAGGTGAGCCACGCGAGGCCGTCAGCGTCGCGGGAAATCGTCCAGTGTTGCATCAGGATTCCGAAGGGATCAAGTGAATGGATGCGGCGCCGCAACGATGCCGACCGACAACGCGCCGGGCCCGAGGTTGACGCCTGCGGACATGGACTGGTGGCTCCAATGCACCTCGACGCCGCGCAGGGAAGCCGCGCGACTCAGCGCGCGGAACGCGGGCAGCTGGCAGAGCGCCGTCCAGTCGCCGCCATAACTCATGTTGACGAACGGCACCAGCAAACCCCGTTCGATTTCGCGGGTGACATTGGCAAATACCCGCTCCGCCGCCGCGCTGAAATGCCGCACCTTCGCCACGAGGGCGGTCTCCCCGCGAACGCAGCGCACAATGGGTTTCAGGTCCAGCGCGTTGCCCAGCGCGTAGCTCATCGGCCCCATGTTCCGTTCGCCATGCTTGCGCGCTCGCGCGTTTAGGTACTTGAGGTCCGACGGCACCATGTAACCGCAGGTCTGCGCGATAATTTCCTCCAGCCGGCCGAAGATTCGCGTCACGGGCGTGTCCGCGCGCAGCAGCCGCGCCAGTTCCATCACCTGCACGCCCTGCGCCGCATACAGATTGCGACTGTCGAACACCCGCATCGCAAACGGTCCGGGCACCTCGGCCGCCTGCCGCAATGACTTGTACTTGGTGATGACCTGGAACAAGAACTTCTGCGCCCGTTCGAATATCGGGCTGCGGCGCGCCGCAATGGTGACGCAAATGACATAGTCGAAATCGAGCACCAGGCGTTCGAGGAAAAGCGACTCGAGCTGCTCCTCCGAATAGGGCACGCTGTCGAGATCGGTCGCGCCGGATGCCAGAACCTGATCGAAGAACGCCTTTGTTTCCGTCTCGTCGCGCACGTCGACCTGCTCGCGATCGCCGATACGTATCGGGATCGGCATCACCCGAATCGGATGGCGCGCGATGAATTCCCGCGGCAGGTCGCAAGCCGCGTCGACCAACAGCCCCAGGCGCATCGGATTCTCCGGACGAAGGCTGCATTTTATGCGGGTACCGTCCTCAGATGCGCTCGATCAGCATCGCCCCGCCCAAGCCGCCGCCGATGCAGATCGCGGCCATTCCGCGCTTGCCGTTAGTGCGGCGCAGCACGTTCAGGACGTGGAGCACGATACGCGTTCCCGACGCGCCCACCGGATGGCCCAGCGCAATCGCGCCACCATCGACGTTGAGCTTGCTTTGGTCGATGCTGCCCAGCGCGCCGGGCAATCCGAGTTCGTCGCGGCAGTATTCGTCACTTTCCCACGCGCGCTGGCAGCCGATGACTTGCGCCGCGAAGGCCTCGTTGATCTCCCAGGCGTCGAGGTCGTTCAGCGCGAGGTTGTGCCGTGTCAGGATCGGCGTGGCGGCGTGCACCGGCCCCAGGCCCATCTGCGCCGGATCGAGCCCCGCCCACTGCGAGTCGACGATGCGCCCGATCGGCGTCAGTTGATGCTGCTTGACCGCACGTTCCGAGGCGACCACAACCCAGGCGGCGCCGTCGGTGATCTGCGAGCTGTTGCCGGCGGTCACGTTGCCGTACTTCCTGTCGAAGAACGGTCGCAGCTTCGCCAGGTTCTCCACGGTCGAATCCTCGCGCACGCCGTCGTCGGCCGGGTAGAGCTTGCCCCGCTTGTCGAAGAGTGGCACCAGTTCGCCGGCGAAATGCCCTGCCGCCTGCGCTTCCAGCACGCGCCGGTGGCTGCGCGCCGAGAATTCGTCCATTTCTCGACGCGTGATGCCGAAGCGGTAGGCAAGATTCTCGGCGGTCTGCCCCATCAGCAGTCCGCAGATGGGGTCCGTCAGGCCCTTCATGAGCGCGATGACAGGCGCGAGGAAGCCCGGGCGGAACCTTGCCAGCAGCGCAGCCCGCTGGCCCATGGACTTCGCGGCGTACCAGTTCGACAGCCACATCACCATGGCGTCGGAGAAGAGCAAGGGCGCGCGCGACAGCGCATCGACGCCGCCGGCCAGCACCAGGTCCGAGCGGCCTACCCGGATGTTGTTGACGGCGGAGTCGATCGACTGCATGCCGGACGCGCAATTGCGCATCACTGTCCAACCCGGCACCTTGATCCCGCAGCCCATGCGCAGCGCCGCCACGCGGCCGATGTTCACTTCGTCCACGGAAGGCGCCGCACAGCCGAGGATGACCTCGTCCAGTTGCGTCGGCGCGAAATTCTGGCGGATCAGCAGCGCGCGCCCGGCATCGGTGGCCAGATCGGACGCGGCGAAGGGTCCCGGCCGATTGCGCGATTTGAGGAAAGGCGTCCGGGCGCCGTCGATGATGTAGACCGGTTCAGTCATGGCATTCGCGGGTCGCGCAGGTCAGCAATGAGACCACCACTGAAATGGGCAATGCGGTATTCACTTGGGCTCAGTTGGGTTCAAGCGGCGGCGCGATGATTGCGGTCGCGCGGGCGCACTGCTTCAATTGCCGGCTGCAGCAGCGCGGCACCGAGATCCTTGTCGAAATCGTCGACGCGGATCACCCGCGCCACCAGTTCGCGCTGTGCCAGCAGGGCGCGCGCCTCGTCCGCGCTGACGATGCCGGACGCGAGCGCACGGTCGGCAAGCACGTCGATGCCCGCCCCGGGCGGCAGCTTGCCGTCGAGCCGGCCGTCCCGAATTGCGCCGCGCATCTTGGCCTCGACCAGTTCGGCGCGCATCGTCGCCTCCAGCGCGCGTTCGATCAGGCCCACCGGATCGTCTTCCCGGGTGCCGATGTAAATGCCCGCGGTCAGGCGATCGCGCGCGGCCGACGGCTCGATCAGGAGGCGCGCGACGTCGTGCCCGAGCCGGTCCGACGGCACGACGTACGGACGTCCCAGCGGGAACACGATGCGCCGCAATGCGAAAGCGATCAGGCGATTGGGGAAGTTCGAAATCACGCCTTCGAACGCGTTTTGCGCCTTGAACATCGCGTCCCAGATTGCCCAGTGCATCAGTGGGGCGTCGGCAGCCTCACGGCCTTCCATCTCGAAGCGCTTGAGTGTCGCCGAGCACAGATACATGAGCGAGAGGATGTCGCCCAGGCGCGCGGAGAGCTTTTCCTTGCGCTTCAGCGCGCCGCCCAGCGTGCCCATAGACACGTCCGCCAGGAACGCCAAGGCCGCCGAGTAGCGCGTGAGTTGCTGATAGTAGCGGCGCGTTTCCGGCGCGACGCCGGCAGGAACCGCGACGAAATGCGACCCCGTCCAGCCCATCACCAGCGTTCGCGCGAAATTGGCGAGCACGAAACGAATGTGGCCGAACAATGCCGCGTCGAATGCCCGCGATGCTTGCGCAGGATCGGCCTCGCGTGTCGCCTCGATCTCCTGCAGCACATAGGGATGGCAGCGAATGGCGCCCTGCCCGAAGATGATGAGGCTCCGGGTCAGGATGTTGGCGCCCTCGACGGTGATGGCGACCGGGTGCTGCATGTACGCGCCTCCCAGGAAATTGGACGGGCCCATGCAGATGCCCTTGCCGCCGATGACGTCCATGCCGTCATTGATGACCTGCCGCGCGCGCTCGGTGATGTGATACTTGGCGATCGCGGTCAGCACGGCGGGCTTCTCGCCCTGGTCGATGGCGGCCGCCGTGATCATCCTCGTTGCATCCATCATGTAGAGGTTCCCGCCCATGCGCGCGAGCGGCTCCTCGATGCCCTCGAACTTGCCGATCGCAGTCTTGAATTGAGTGCGCACGCGTGCATAGCCACCGACGGCGCGCGCCGCCAGGATCGCCATGCCGGTGTTCGACGATGGCAACGAGATGCCGCGTCCGGCCGCGAGGCATTCCATGAGCATGCCCCAGCCGCGTCCCAGCATCGGTTGCCCGCCGATGACCCATTCCATCGGAATGAAAACGTCGTTGCCGGCGTTGGGACCATTCTGGAATACCGCATTCAGCGGCATGTGGCGGCGGCCGATCGCGACACCCGGATGCGATGTTGGAATCAATGCGCACGTGATGCCCAAGTCTTCCTTGTCGCCGACCAGCTTGTCCGGGTCGTAGGCGCGAAACGCGAGACCGAGCAGCGTCGCGACCGGACCGAGCGTGATGTAGCGCTTGTCCCACGTGACGCGCAGGCCCAGCGTGCGCTTGCCCTCATGCTCGCCCCAGCAGACGAACGCGAAGTCGGGAATCGCGGCGGCGTCGGAACCAGCACTCGGCGCGGTGAGCGCAAAGCACGGGATCTCCAGTCCCTTGGCCAGGCGCGGCAGGTAGTGGCGCTTCTGCTCGTCCGTTCCGTAGTGCAGCAGCAGTTCGCCGGGGCCAAGGGAGTTGGGCACCATGACGGTCACCGCGATCGTTCCGCTGTGCGTCGACAACCGGGTGATAACCTGCGAGTGGGCAAAGGCCGAGAAGCCCAGGCCGCCGTATTCCTTGGGAATGATCATCCCGAGGAAACCCTTGTCCTTGATGTACTGCCAGACGTGCGCCGGCAGATCCTTGTGCACGTTAGTGGTTTCCCAGTCACTTGTCATGCCGCACAGCGTCTCGACTTCGTGGTCGAGAAAGTGCTGTTCCTCGGCAGTCAGCGCGGGGCGCGGCGGGTCGAGCAGTCGCCGCCAGTTCGGGCGTCCCGAGAACAGCTCGCCGTCCCACCAAACGGTGCCGGCTTCCAGCGCATCGCGTTCCGTCTGCGACATCGGCGGCATGCGCTCCCGGAAAACCGACAGCACGCCGTCGCTGATCAGCGAGCGCCGGAGCGCGGGGAATGCCAGCGCAACGGCAAGCGCAACGAAAACCACGGTGAACAGCAGGTTGAGCGCGAGCGGCAGCGCATGCGCCACCCAGGCGACCGCGAGCGCCGCTGCGGCGGCAAGTCCCCACGCAAGGCCGGGCGCGTTGACGTACGCAAGCGCAATTGCGCCGATGACGATCAGGAGCAGAAAAATCAAGGTCAGCATGGTCATTGTTTCCCGGGATTGCGCATGAGTCGTTGCAATGGTGTCGCGCGCCGCGCCCAATAGAGGTTCAGCGTATGCGGGAGAGCGCGATGTCAACCTCGCGCGTAACTTCGCTCAAGTCAGGCAGCGGGGCATTCAGACCTGCCAGCAGAAATGGCGCCAGCCTGCGCAGCAGAATCTCATCGCTGTTCGCCTCGTTCGGGCTCAGTTCGCTGATGATCTTGTGCGCGTCCGTGCCCGACAATGTGTAGGACAGCGCGCCCATGATGAAGTGCAGTCGCCACGACAATTCCTTCTTTGGCAGATGCGGCAGCGCGCGCCCGAACGCCACCTTGAAGCGCGCGATCGTCACGGCGTATTGGTCCGACAGGAAGTGCCGGATGAACGGCGCCGGGTCCGCGTAGGCACGGCCGAGGAGACGCAGGAAATTCTTGCCGCCGCGCGCGGGATCGCGCGCGAGGCGCAGCGCCGGGACGAACAGCGCCATCAGGATGCGGTCGCAGGACAATGCATCGGGCGCCGCCTTCCGCTCGAGATCGTCGAGAAGCGCGACCCGCTCCTGGTTCATGGGATCCAGGCGCCGCGTGAGGACCGCCTCGAACAGTTCCTCCTTGGTGCCGAAATGATAGTTCACCGCGGCCAGGTTGACGGCCGCCGCAGCGGTGATCGAGCGCAGCCCGGTCGCCTCGAAGCCGTGTTCCATGAACAGCGCCTCGGCGGTGTCAAGGATCCGTTCCTTGGTCGCCGCGGCGCCACGCACCGCGGCGATGGCAATGACTTTCGCGTCCATGTTTCCCCTGGCGGAAGGCACGCGCGGCAACAGCCACTCCGCCGCATGAATTAAACGTTCGTTTGAATCTTATGTTTGATTCCGGTCGTCTGTCAATGGGACGATTGGCCGGACGGACGGTAAGATGGCGCGAGTCTTCCTGCGCCCATTCCGCCCATGCATTCCCTTGCCCACCTGTTCGCCAACAACCGCGCGTGGTCCGAACGCATCCGCAATAGCAACCCCGAGTTCTTCGCCAGCCTGTCGCGACAGCAGCGGCCCCGGTACCTCTGGATCGGCTGCTCGGACAGTCGTGTCCCCGCCAATGAAATCGTGGGATTGCTGCCCGGCGAACTCTTTGTGCACCGCAATATCGCCAATGTCGTCGTGCACAGCGACTTGAATTGCCTGTCGGTGATGCAGTTCGCCGTCGAGGTCCTTCAGGTCGAGCACGTCATCGTCTGCGGCCACTACGGATGCAGCGGCGTATCCGCAGCGCTGCAGAACCAGCGTGTCGGTCTCGCCGACAACTGGCTACGCCATGTGCAAGACGTGCATGCGAAGCACGATGCCTTGGTGGCCGGCGTCCCCGACCTGCCGCAACGCGTTGATCGCCTGTGCGAACTCAATGTCATCGAGCAGGTGACCCACGTGTGCCAGACCACGGTGATCAACGACGCGTGGGAGCGCGGACAGGCGCTCGCCGTGCACGGCTGGGTGTACGGGCTGAAGGACGGACTAGTGCGCGACCTCGGCACCACTGTCTCGGCCGCCGCGCAAATTCCCGGCGCCTACCGCTCGGCAATGGCGGCGCTGTAACGAAACTATCAGGCGGCCGCGGGCACCGGGCATGCCGCTCCTCCCGCCACGCTGCGCGCGGCCTTGAACTCCCGGGATGGCGCCACAACCAAGGCGGGGACAATCCAACGCGGGCGGCTGTTGGCTATACTCCTGCACGGGAGAACGCATTCATGGCCGCCATTTCCATCGCTCGCAAGCATTCGTTGTCACACGTCAAGGCCCGCGCCGTCGCGGAGAAAATCGCCAAGGACCTGAAAAAGCGATTCAACCTCGATTACGAATGGGACGGCGAGCACATCGACTTCGAGCGCCCGGGCGTTACCGGCCGCATGCTGGTGGGCAAGGACAAGATCAGGCTCGACGTGCAGCTGGGCATGCTGCTGTCGATGCTCAAGCCGACGATCGAGCGCGAAATCGAAACGCAGCTGGACAAACTGTTGGGGTAGCGCAGGTAGCGGAACGGGACGAGACCGGGGTTCCGATCGGCATTGTCAGAGTCCGTCAGGACTTTTGGCCGACGCAGACCGACGAAACAGCAGCGGATCGTCAAAGGGTTGCGTCGACCCGCCAACGATCGCCTCCAGGATTTGCCCTTCCCGCGTCTCGATCGTGTGCAGGAACTTCTCGGCGCCCTGCATGGCGCGGAACGCCGCAAAGCCGCGCTCCAGGAAATCCTGCAGGCCGGACAGCCCAGCCATGCGCGCCGGCTGGCGCATCATCGCCAACGCTGTGCGGACCAACGGTTTGCCGACGTGGGCGTCGAGCGCGGTGCCGATGTCGACGATCAGCTTGATCTGGCGGCGCCGCATCGGAAAGTTTCCCGCGCGACGATACGCCTTGCAGTATTCCAGCACACTGAAATGCCCGTCGGCGCGGGGCAGCCGCGCGAGCAGCACGCGGTCCAGTTCCTGGGACAGCGCATTGAGTTCCATCGCCAGCGCTACGGTCCCGATCACCCGCTCAGGCAGCATCTTCACCATCAGCGGAACGACGCGTGCGAGGTCCGCATCGCGCCGGCTGAAATCTCCCGGTCCGTAGAGGTCGTTCTGGAAAAATTCGACAGCCGCTGCATAGCGGGCGTCGGCGGCAAGGTCCGCATAGGTCATGGCCAACCGCCGTGCCTGCCAATAAGCGACGCGCTCCAGCGAACCGGTGAGGATCGGGTTCCCTGTGCGCTCCGCGTGCAGGCGCTGCACGCGCGACAACTCACGCACGAGCACCGCCGATGCAGCTGGAACGGATTCGATCTCGGCCATGGGTGCGGTAGCGGAACCTGTCGTCTGCTTTGGCGTGGTGGACTTGCGGCCAACATGAGGCCAATGGGGTGTCGCTGCGTCCTGCGGCCATGAGTCTATCCGAAGCGCGCGTTTCTTTCCTTCCCGCCCGTCCTGCGGTCCGGTCGCTGCGCTCCCTCGGGGGCGGGGCAACGTCCACTTAGCCGCACTTTAGATTGATTGCTCTACCCGCGCTGACTATCGTCGAGGCATCCTCTCGGCTGCGCCGATGGTCGCTTGCGCGCAGCCCGCCTCCCTCGATGATCTCTCGCCGAACCTTTCTCACCGCCGGAGTACTGGGCGCCACCGCGCTGGTGGCCGCACGCTGGCTGCGCAGTCCGCATGCGCCACCGGGCAATGGTGCCCTGCGCGCGCTCGATGCCGATGCGCAGGCGATCCTCGGTGCCGTGGTACCGGTGCTGCTGGATGGCGCGTTGCCGGTGGCCGCCGCCGCGCGCAAAGCAGCGATCGACGACACGCTGCGCGGCATCGACGTTGCGGTCGCCGGCCTCGCGCCCTCCGCGCAGGAGGAATTGCGGCAGCTATTCGCGCTGCTCGCGCTGCCGCCCGCCCGCTTGGCGTTGGCGCGCGTCTCCGTGCCGTGGAATGAGGCCCCGCCGGCGGAAGTGCGTGCCTTCCTACGTCGCTTTCGCGGCAGTTCGCTGATGCTGCTGCGCTCGGCCTACGGCGCGTTGCACGAGCTGACCTTTGCGGCCTGGTATGGCAATCCCGCGTCCTGGACACGCATCGGTTATCCTGGTCCGCCGGACCTTTCCGCATGACGTCGGGACGCAAATCCGGCATCGTCGATCCGTTCGAGACGGGTCGGGCGGCAGGCTGGAAAATCATCGATGCCTCGTCGCTGACGCAGGACCTGACGCTCGAGGCCGATGTCGCGATCGTCGGCAGCGGCGCTGGCGGCGGAACCGCGGCCGAAATCCTTTCCAGCGCAGGACTCAACGTCGTGATGCTGGAGGAAGGTCCGCTCAGGACTTCCAGCGATTTCCACATGCGCGAAGCGGAAGCCTATCCCGAGCTCTATCAGGAATCCGCCGCCCGCAAGACGGGCGACAAGGCCATCAACATCCTGCAGGGACGCTGCGTCGGCGGCGGAACGACCGTCAACTGGACGAGTTCATTTCGCACACCGGCGGCGACCCTCGCGTACTGGCAGCGCGAATTCGGTCTCACGGGATTCGGCGTCGAGGACATGGCGCCCTGGTTCGCGCAAATGGAGGCTCGCCTCTCCATCGCGCCGTGGGAGGTTCCGCCCAACGCCAACAACGCAGCACTCGCGCGCGGAGCGGGCAATATCGGCATTTCCACGGGCCGCATCCGCCGCAACGTGAAGGGCTGCTGGAACCTAGGCTATTGCGGCATGGGCTGTCCCACCAACGCCAAGCAGTCGATGCTGGTGACGACAATTCCAAGCGCGCTTTCTGCCGGCGCCACGCTGGTCACGCGGGTGCGCGCGCTGCGCCTGCTGCTCGGCAGCGGACGCCGAACGGGGCAAATCGAGCAACTCGAAGGCATAGCCATGGACGCTCGCGGCATTGCCCCGGCCACGCATCGCGTGGTGGTGCGCGCCAAGACCTTCATCGCAGCCGGCGGCGCAATTGGCACGCCCGCGCTGTTGTTGCGAAGCGGCGCGCCCGACCCGCACGGTATCCTCGGCAAGCGCACGTTCCTGCATCCGACCGTGGTCTCCGCGGCGCTGATGCCGGAACGCGTGGACGGCTTCGCGGGCGCGCCACAGACCATTTACTCCGATCATTTTCTCGACACCCAGCCGATCGACGGTCCACTGGGTTTCAAGCTCGAGGCTCCGCCGCTGCACCCGGTCCTGACCGCGATCACGTTGCCCGACGATGGCGCCGCACATGCGCGCTGGATGCAGGATTTCCCGCACATGCACGTGCTGGTCGCGCTCATGCGGGACGGCTTCCACCCGGAAAGCACGGGCGGGACGGTGCGTCTGCGTGACGACGGCACGCCGCTGCTCGACTATCCTCTGCTGCCGCTGTTCTGGGATGGCGCGCGGCGGGCGTTCCACGCGATGGCCGAGATCCAGTTCGCCGCCGGCGCGCAATCCGTACTACCTGTTCATGATGCCGGCATCTCATTCTCCAGACTGGCCGACGCGCAATCCGGTATCGACGCCTTTGCGCTACGGCCCGTGGTAACGCCCGTGGTGTCGGCACACGTGATGGGAGGCGCGCCCCTCGGAACGGATGCCACGCGCGCAGTCGTGGACACCACGGGCCGCCATCACCAGCTCGAAAATCTCTATGTGTTCGACGGCTCGCTATTCCCCACGTCGATCGGCGCCAATCCCCAGCTCTCCATCTACGGGTTCGTCGCGCGCCTGGCAAGCGGGCTGGCACGGCGCCAGGCACCTGGTGCCGATGTCGTCCACCGTCCCGTTTAGTGTGAATGCTCTAGGGGAAGCGCGTAATTTGCAACATGAGAGCTGTGTCATCGCGCCTTGCAAACATCTAGGCAACGCAGCCAATTTTTAGGAGATTCCACCATGCGCACCATGACCTACACCCGTAACACTCCCGTCGGCGACGCCGTCATCAACGCCTCACGCCAGGTTTGGCTTGCCAGCCTGGGTGCCGCGGTCGTTACGCGCGACTGGGCGCAAAGCGAAGCCGGCAACGTATTCCGCACGCTTGTGAAGGAAGGTACAGCGGTCGAATCGAAGGCCATCCGCATGGTCGGCGACAGCCTCGAAGTTTCGTTCACGCGTGCAAACGCCGTCTGGAAGCAGGCGCGGACCACGGTGCAATCGACAGTGAAGCAAGCCGCCGAAACGGCCGTGACACTGGTGCAGAACAACATGCCGAAGTCCCTGCCCAAGGTCACGCTGCCGGCAATGCTGCAGACCCGGGCGCCGGTCAAGTCGCGCCGCGTCGCCAAGAAGTCCGCCGTCAAGGCCAAGCGTGTCGTGAAGTCGCGCGCGACGAAGGCCGTCAAGCACGCCAAGCGCGGCGTCCGGGCCGCCACGAAGAAGTAATTCTCCGCTACCATTGCGTGGGAACCTGCCGGGCAACCCCGGCAGGATTCTCCTAAGGCCACCACAAGACGTGGCTTGGGACCACACGCAGGAGGAGAACCATGCCGAACAAGACGGCATCCGGGCGCAGGTCGGCGTCCCGGACGCGCGGATACACACGTGTCCGCATTTCGTCGAGCAAGCCTTCGCGATCCGCGGTCGAGTGCACGGCATCCGGGAAGATCGGGCTGGCGCTTGCTGGCGGCGGCCCGCTGGGCGGAATATACGAAGTGGGCGCGTTGCTGGCGCTCGCCGATTCGTTGGATGGCCTCGACCTCAATCGGCTTGACGCCTACGTCGGCGTTTCGTCCGGCAGTTTCGTTGCGGCGGCGCTGGCCAATGGCATTTCGCCCGCGCAAATGTACCGGCTGTTCATCGCCGACGGGGACGACGCGGCGCTCAAGCCCGAAATCTTTCTGCGTCCCGCCTTCGGTGAATTCGGCCGTCGCCTGGCCGCCTTGCCCGGAATTGCCGTGCGCGCGTCGCTGCAATATCTGCGCGACCCGTTTCATCGTGGCATCATGGAATCGTTCGCCACGCTCGCTCAGGCCGTCCCGACGGGCGTGTTCGACAACCGCGCGATCGACACTTTTCTCGCCCGCCTGTTCGCTGCGCCCGGCCGCACCAACGACTTCCGGAAGCTGGGGCGCAAGCTGTTCCTGGTTGCCACCAACCTCGACTCGGGGGCGTCAGTGACTTTCGGCGCGCCGGAACAGGACCACGTGCCCATTTCGCGCGCAATCGAGGCGTCCAGTGCCCTGCCGGGGCTGTTTCCTCCAGTGGAAATCGACGGCGAGCATTATGTCGATGGCGCGCTGAACAAGACACTGCACGCATCCGTTGCGCTGGACGAAGGCATCTCCCTGTTGTTCTGCGTCAACCCGCTTGTCCCCTTCGATGCCAGTTCGACGACCAATCGCGGGCACCTTGGCAAGCGCAAGCTGAATCAGGGCGGGCTGCCGCTGGTGCTCGGCCAGACCTTCCGCGCGATCATTCATTCCCGGATGAAGGTGGGAATGGAAAAATACGCCCGGCAATACCCCGACGCGGCAATCATGCTGTTCGAGCCTTCGCCTGAAGACGCCGACATGTTCTTCGCGAACATTTTCAGTTACCGGCAGCGCCGGAAGCTGTGCGCGCTTGCGTTCGAACGCACCAGGCGCAACCTGGCGACCCGCGCCACCGCGCTCGGACCCATGCTGTGGCACCACGGCATTTCGCTGCGCATGGACCGACTGGGCGATGGCGACCGCGACGTCACGGCCGCCCTGAGCGACCCGCGTCCGCTGCACGCGCGTCCGGCGGGCGATGTGCGCCGGACCAAGCGCGACCTTGCGCACACGCTCGGCCATCTCGAGCGTTGGCTGGCCCGCGCGCGCTAACCCGCTGCCAGCGCATTCGCTTTCCGCGGCGATGCTCTCGGCCAGGCTCGTGAGGCTCGTGCTTCTGGGCAGCGCGGCGGTTTTCCTGTTCGCATGGTGGCAGCGCGACGCATTGCCGCCGCCGTCGCAACTCAACCCGGCGGTCTTCTCGGAACCAGTCCAGACACCCACGTCCCGGGAAGCTTTCACCACCACGCTGGGCGACATCGAGTACACGGTGCGCCCGTTGTACCAATACGACCTCACCGGCCTCGTCGTCAGCAAGCACAACGCGGACACCTGGTGGGACCGGATCCACGAGGCATCCAACGACAAGCTCAACGTCACCGACCTTTGCGTCGTCTGGGGCAACAACGCGCGCCACGCGAGGTATGGCGAGCTGAACTATTCCAGCGGGCAGTTCGTCTGCTACGTGCAGACTTCGTCGAGCGAAGTCTGGTCCACTTTCGACATGAATTCGCTGTCCAACAACCACATGCTGACCGACGATTCCGGCATCGCCAGGGTGCTGCGCTCCGTGCGCGTCGGCGACCAGATCCACTTCCGCGGATATCTGGCGGAGTACTCGCACCATCACCAGTTTGCGTTCTTCCGAGGCACCAGCGTCACCCGCACCGATACCGGCAATGGCGCGTGCGAGACCGTGTTCGCGACCGACGCCGAAATCATCCGCCACGCCAATCGCGGCTTGCGCTTCGCATTTTGGGCGTCCGCCGTGGCGTTCCTGGCTGGCATCGTCGCCTGGTTCGCGCTGCCACTGCGGGCCGACGATTGATGAAGTGCACGCCGGAAACGAGGTAACCTGCCTGTTCCATGCCGGAAAAAAAGCGACCGCGCCGCACGCCCCAGCGCATCCTGGAGACCAGCCTCGCGCTGTTCAACCGCTTCGGCGAACCGCACATCACGACGGCGGACATCGCCGACGAGATGAACATCAGCCCGGGCAACCTGTATTACCACTTTCGCAACAAGGACGACATCATCGGCGCGTTGTACGAAGCGCTCGAAGGCGAGATCAAGCCACTGCTGGCGCTCCCCGACCGGCGCGCCGCTGGTGTCGAGGACCTCTGGCTGTGGTTGCACCTGCTGTTCGAGCGTATGCGCGAGTACCGCTTTTTCTATCGCGACCTGGACGAAATCACGTCGCGCAATCGCCGCGTCGCAACGCGCTTCGCGGACCTCCTGCGGCGCGGCGAAAACACCATGATAGAGTTGTGCCGGGGCCTGGTGGCGACGGGGGAAATGCGCGCAACCGAGCGCGAGATCGCCTCCCTCGCGTCCAATGTGACGCTGGTCTCCACGTACTGGATGTCGTTCCAGAGAATAGGGGCGCGCCATAGCGGCGGCGAGGCGGATGGCAGAGAAGCGGCCGCCAGCCTCGACCTTGCGGCTTTTCAGGTC
This sequence comes from uncultured beta proteobacterium, assembly GCA_963819965.1. Taxonomy (GTDB): domain Bacteria; phylum Pseudomonadota; class Gammaproteobacteria; order Burkholderiales; family Casimicrobiaceae; genus VBCG01. The sequence goes on along the minus strand of CAWFYA010000004.1, from coordinate 1,964,150 downwards.
CTGGCGCTCATCGCACCCTACCTGGTGGGCGACGGGCGCGCGCTGATCGAGCGTCTGGGCGAAAATTATCTCTGAGGATCAACGGAGGTCGCGATGGCGAAGAAATGGGCGAAGTTTCCGCACGCCGACAAGGCTTATGCCTACGACGCGGCCGGGCTCAAGAAGCATTGGGCGCGGCTGCATCGCGGCGACTGCGAGCCCTTCCCCAAGGACGCCCCGGCGCAGGACGCCTGGCGCCATTTCCACGCCGGAGAATTCGCGCAAAGCGTCGACGCGGGTCTCGCGGCCGGCGGCGCGGGCATCAACGCGGCGGTCAAGGCGCAGACTGTCTATGCGCACTATCTCGAGAAAACGGACAAGGCCAAGCTCGCACTGTTTGAGGAAGCGGCCGCCTGGGCCGATGAGCGCCGGGGCAACGCGCCCAAGGACGCGAATGCGCACTACCTGTATGCATTCGCGCTCGGCCGCTATGGCCAGGGCATCTCGGTGGCCAAGGCGCTGGCGCAGGGCTTCGGCACCAAGATCAAGGAGGCGCTGCTCACCACGCTCAAGCTCGACGCCAAGCATGCCGATGCACACATTGCCTATGGTTCGTATCAGGCCGAGGTGATCAACAAGGTCGGCGGGCTCGTCGCCGGCATGACGTACGGCGCCAAGAAGGACAATGCGCTCCAGCAGTTCGAGAAGGCGGTGAAACTCAACCCGGAGTCGGCGATTGCGCGCATCGAGTACGCGAACGGCCTCATCCTTCTGTTCGGCAAGGGCCGGATCGCCGACGCCACATCGCTGTATGAGGAGGCCGCGGCAATGAAACCGCAGGACGCGATGGAGAGACTGGACGTCGAACTCGCGCGGTCGGAGCTGGAATAGGGCGGGTTCGCACGAGCCCGGCCGCTTCCGCGAAAAGGCGATTCGATGCAGCATCGTCGTGGACCACACGCTGTCGCGAGGCAGTTGCTGCTGACCCTTTTGGCCGCGGTCGCGTCCACGATGTGGTCGGTGGGGGTCGGTGCGCAGGACAAGGCGGCGCCCGCGCTTGCCGCAAGAATCGACACGCTGAAACGCATACGCGACACCGGTTCCATCACGCTCGGCGTGCGCGAGACCAGCGTACCGTTCTCGTTCCTCGATGCGCAAAAGCAGCCGCAGGGCTATTCCGTGGACCTGTGCCTGCGCGTGGCGGATGTGATCAAGGCGGAACTTAAATTGCCTCGGCTGGAAGTGAAATTCCTGCCGGTGAGCTCCGCCAGCCGAATTCCGGCACTGCTTGAAGGCAAGATCGACCTGGAGTGTGGCTCGACCACCAACACCCGCGACCGCCAGAAGCAGGTGGCGTTCGCCTACACCACGTTTGTCGCGGGGATCAAGACGCTCGCCAAGAAGTCGTCCAACGTGAACGGCATCGACGACTTGCGCGGCAAGAGCGTTGTCGTGACGGTCGGCACCACCAGCGAGAAGATTCTCAAGGCGATGAACGAAGAACGCGCGCTGAAGATCAACGTCATCGAATCCAAGGACCACGGCGAGTCATTCAAGGCCGTCGAAGATGGCCGCGCGATCGCATTCATTATGGACGACGTGCTGCTTTACGGGCTAATTTCCAGGTCGAAGCAACCGGGCGACTTCGCCGTCGTCGGGAAGTTTCTCTCGGTCGAGCCCTATGCGATCATGATGCGGCGCGACGAGCCGAAGTTCGAGAAGCTCGTGAACCGCGCGCTGATCGACCTCTTTCAATCGGGCGAGATCCGCCGCATCTATGCGCGATGGTTCAACACCAGGGACCTCACGGTGCCGCTCAATCAATACCTGAAGGAAGCGTTCGCGGCGCCCAATACCTATCCCGCGTGGCCCTGACCCGCGTCAGTCCAGCGTAGCGGCCGCCGCCTCGTCCGGATCGAGATCGCCGTCGCGCGGCCAGAGCGCCATCAGCGTCGTCAGCACCAGCTTCTCGAACTCCGCACCGAAACGCATGGTCACGCGTCCGGGATCGGGACACAGCGTGCGGTCCGCGATGACGCCAAACTGCACGGCACCGTTGTAGGAAATGATCGACACGCCCACGCCGATGTCTCCCGATTGCGGCACCCAGAACATCATGCTGTCGATGCCGGCGCCCGCCAGGTAGAGCGGCTGTTGCGGACCCGGCACATTGGTCATGACCGCCGAGCCGTTGCGCGCCAGCGCTTGCAACAGGACGTCCTGCAATGCCTTGGGGCCGCTGCCCATGGCTGCCAGCAGGCCCAGCGCCAGTACAGGCTGGAACGATCCCTTGAGCGCATTCATGTTCGCGCGCACCGCATACAGGCGCTCGATCGGATTCTCGATGCCGATCGGCAGATCGAGGAACACGAGTCCGAACTGATTGCCAAGCTTGTACGCTTTTTCGACCGGCCGCAGATTCACCGGCACGAGCGCGCGCAGCATTACGTCAGCGACATCGTCGCCTTTCTCGATAAGGTAGCTGCGTAGCGCACCCGCAACACACGACAGCAGCACGTCATTGACGGAAGCGGCAAGCGCCTTGCCAACCGTCTTCACTTCCTCCAGCGGCAGCGATTCGGCCCACGCCACCCGCTTGGTGATGCCGGGCTTGCCCTTGAAGCGGGTCGGCGAATCCTGCGGCATCAGTGCCAGTTTCGCGAGCTCGGTCGTCAAGGCGGTTCCTTGACCGGCCAACGCCACCGCCTTGGCGGGATCGTCCCAGATCGCGGCACCTTTTTCGACGAGCGTCGCGCCGATCTTGCGCACCAGGCCCATTGCGCCGGATAGCGGGCCGAGCAATTCGCTGAACGCATCACGGGGCTCGGGCCGCCTTTGCGGCTGCGGCGCGAAGGGCATGGCAGGCGGTCCATGCGCAGTGGCGTCGGTCATCGACAGCATGACCCGGACCAGCGCGATGCCATCCGCGTAGCTGTGATGAATGCGGATCACCACCGCGCTGCCGCCCTTGTAGTTGGAAACCAGGTGAAACTGCCAGCGGGGCCGCAACGGGTCGAGCGGTGTTGCCGCAAGTCGCGAAACCAAAGCCTCTAGTTCCGCCCGGCCGGCGCGCCCGGGAAGGTCGGCCCCGACCACGTGTCGCGCGATGTCGAAATGGGCGTCGGTTTCCCAGACCGCGCCGCCGCTGCGCTCCACGGGAATCTTGCGAAACCGGCGAAACACCAGGAACCGTTGCTTGATTACGCGGCGCAAACGCGGCAGCGTGACATGCCCCCGGAACAGCAGCACGCCGCTGATCATCATCAGGTTCTGCGGACGGTCCATGCGCAGCCACGCGGTGTCGACCGCGGACATTTTTTCCTGCCGGGGATTCGCGGCCATGGTCGAAGGATAGGAAAAGTGATGCGGGCGGGGGAGCGTTGCGCGCGCGTTCGCAATCGCGCTAAAGTAGCATGAAGCCGGCACGTCAGGAAACGAGGAGGAATGTTCCATGGCCACCGCACCGAAAAAAGATGACCTGAAGGCGAAGTTCGAGGCAGCCGCCGTCGCAGCGAAGAAGACCAGGAAGAAGCCCGACAACGCCACGCTGCTCAAGCTCTACTCGTATTACAAGCAGGCCACCGAAGGCGACATCTCGGGAACCCGGCCCGGCGGCTTCGATTTCGTCGGCGGAGCCAAATACGACGCGTGGGCCAAGCTCAAGGGGTCCAGCAAGGACGAGGCGATGACCAACTACATCAAGCAGGTCGACAAACTCAACCGCGAGTGAAACGCGGCAACACGGCCGCTAACTCGCGAATGCAAAAAAGCCCGCCGTCGTGGCGGGCTTTTCATTGCGTCATGCAATCGTGAAAGCGCCGCTACTTGAGTGCGGCTCGCGCCACCTTGGTTGCTGTGCGCACCGTTTTCTTGGCAGTCTTGGATGCGGTGGAGACCGCGCCGGCGGCAGACGACATCGCGCCGGACGCCGTCCGTGTCGCCTGCTTTACCGCGCCCTTGACCATCCGCTTGACCGTCGAAGGCGGTGACGCAGGACGGCGCTTCGGTTTCGCTCCGGTCACCTTGATGAGTTCGTTGACCGCTTCGGCCAGCACGTCGACACGTTCGCTCAGCTTCTCGACATCGGTCTGGGTATGCACACCCAGCTTCGACAATGCCCGGGCCACTCGGTCCTCGAACACCTGCTCCAGCTTGTCCCAGGTGCCGCCCACGCCCTTCTGGACTTCCCTGACCTTTGCCTTGGCCGCGCCGTGGGCCATCGAAGCGGTGTGGGCCGCGGCCTTGCGAGTTTTCCGCTCCAGCGTCTCTCCTTGTTGCACGAGCGTTTCGAAGACTTTCATGCCTTCGCCTTTCGCGCGCGCAAACGCACCAAGCCCGGCCAGCCAGATTTGCCGCGACGAATCGAGGACCGCCTGCGACGTGTCCCTGGACTCGCCAGCGTGCTTGGCCGACGATTCGGCCTTCGCTTTCTTCAACATCGTGAATCCTCCATTTGACTGCGGCTGCACGAATTCGGGTTGCACCCATTCTAGGCGGGGCTGCTAGAGCAATCATACTAAACGGCACTTGGCGTCAAGGCGATGGCCACCTTTTGCGGCGGCGACGGCCGCTCGCTTAGTCGTGTTAGCGGCCGCGATTGCCGCCGCTTCGTCCACCCGCGTCAACGGGACCAATCAGTGTTCTCCCCGGGGGTACAATCGCCAGTCCGCATGCGGGGGCCAACACGTCGTGTTCCAGACACCGCGCACGCAGGAACAGAACGCAAGGAGGAAGCGATGGCTTATTTCGTCACCGGCGCGACCGGCTTCATCGGACAATTTCTTGTCCGCAAACTGCTGCAGCGCAAGAAGCCGATATACGTGCTGGTGCGCAAGTCCTCGCTCAAGAAATTCGATGCACTGCTGACGGAATGGGGGGCCACGGACAAGGAGGTGATTCCGGTGGTCGGCGACCTCGCGAAGGAGAAGCTGGGCGTCACCGACACCGACGTGAGGAAGCTCAAGGGAAAGATCGACCACTACTTTCATCTCGCGGCGATCTACGACCTGAAGGCAAGTCCCGAGGCGCAACAGGCGGCCAACGTCGAAGGCACGCGACACGCGGTCCAGTTCGCCCAGGCAATCACCGCAGGCTGCTTCAACCACGTCAGCTCCATTGCCGCGGCCGGGCTCTACGACGGCGTTTTTCGCGAGGACATGTTCGAGGAAGCCGAGGACCTCGACCACCCGTACTTCAAGACCAAGCACGATGCCGAAGCGGTGGTGCGCGACGAGTGCAAGCGGCCCCTCCGCATCTACCGTCCCGGATTCGTCGTCGGCGACTCGAAGACCGGCTACATCGACAAGATCGACGGGCCGTATTACTTCTTCAAGACGTTGCAGAAGATGCGCAATCTGCTGCCGCCGTGGATGCCGATGATCGGCCTCGAGGGCGGCCGCATCAACATCGTGCCCGTGGACTTCGTCGCCGACGCGCTCGACTATCTGGCGCACAAGAAGGGGCTCGACGGCAAGTGCTTCCACCTCACGGATCCCGAGCCATATCGCATCGGCGAGGTGCTCAACATCTTCGCCAAGGCTGGACATGCGCCGCAAATGACGATGCGCCTCAATGCGCGAATGTTCGGTTTCATCCCGGCGCCCATCCTGTACGGCATCGGATCGCTGTCGCCAGTGAAGCGCATGGTACGTGCCGTGCTTACCGACCTGGGCATCCCCAAGGATGTGTTCCAGTTCATCAACTGGCCGACCCGCTATGACAATCGCGAGACGGCGAAAGCACTGAAGGGCTCCGGCATCAGCGTGCCTGCGCTCGAGAGCTATGCGCCGAAGCTATGGGATTACTGGGAACGCCATCTCGATCCCGATCTCTTCATTGATCGCTCCCTGGCCGGGAGGGTCAAGGACAAGGTCATCGTGATCACCGGCGCGTCGTCCGGCATCGGCAAGGCCACGGCGATCAAGATGGCCGCCGCTGGCGCCAAAGTCATCCTGGTCGCGCGCGGCGAGGAAAAACTGGTCGACACGAAAAAGGAAATCGACGCGGCCGGCGGCAAGTGCTGGATGTATACGGCCGACGTGTCCGACTTGGCGTCCTGCGATGCGCTGGTCACGCGGGTGCTGAAAGAACATGGCACGTGCCATTTTCTCGTCAACAATGCCGGGCGCTCGATACGCCGCGGCGTCATCAATTCCTTCGATCGCTTCCATGACTTCGAGCGCACGATGCAGCTCAATTACTTCGGCGCGCTGCGGCTCATCATGGGCTTCCTGCCGAAGATGATCGCCCAGCGCAGCGGGCACATCATCAACATCTCGTCGATCGGCGTCCTGTCGAACGCGCCGCGGTTCTCGGCTTACGTCGCCTCGAAATCGGCGCTGGACTCGTTTGCCGCCTGCGCGTCGTCGGAGTTCCTGGACAAGGGTGTCCACTTCACGACCATCAACATGCCGCTGGTGCGCACGCCGATGATCGCGCCCACCAAGATGTATGAAAATGTACCGACACTGTCGCCCGAGCAGGCAGCCGACTTGGTGGTCGAGGCCGTCGTGTACCGTTCGGTGCGCATCGCGACGCGGCTCGGCATCTTCGGCGCCATCTCGCACGCGGCGGCGCCGCGCCTGACGCAGATCCTGCTCAACACCGCGTTCAACATGTTCCCGGATTCCGCGGCCGCGCAGGGCAAGAAGGGCGAAGAGGCGGTGCGGCAGGAACTGTCGCCAGAACAGATCGCCTTTGCCCAGCTCACCCAGGGGATTCACTGGTAGCGGCGCGATCGATCTGGGCGTCCACCTGCGCCCACACGTCGGGGTGGTCGAGCAGCGCGTTGTGCGCGATGCCGGCGAGCTCGATATCTTCGCCCCAGTCGATGCGCGATGATGTCTGCGGCGAAACCATCGAGTCGTGCCACGACCAGATCGACGCCGTCGGGACGGCGGGAGGTTCGGCGGTGCGGTTGAGTTCGGCCAGCCAGGAGTTGCCGGGACGCAGCTGCGAAATTGACGTTCCGAACGCGAGCCAGGCGTGCATGCTGCCGTGGTGCGGTGTGCCGACGGTGATCAGTCGCCGCACGTTGCTTCCCCCGTAGCGGCGCAGATAGGCGCGCGCGACCAGGCCACCCATGCTGTGCGCGACGAGGACCACCTGTCCTGCACCGGTGGCGGCTCGGATCGCCGCGATGTACGACGCGAGCTGTTCCGCGAAAAGCTCGATCGTATGCAGCGGCGGGCCATAGGACAGCGCGTATACGGGGCCGATGCCGCGTGCCTCGAGATGTCGACGAAAGCCGGTCCAGACGCCTGCATTGCACCCGACCCCGTGCAGCAGAACCACAGGCAAGGTCGCGTTCACCGCGCGCGGCTCCGGCATCAGCCACTTGTAGAAGATCATGCGCGGCACCGATCGCGCAAGTGCCCACCATTCGCGGACGAACATTGCAAGCCAGGCACTTGCGTTGAGCCGCACAGCGGGCGGGCGCGCTGCGCCAAACCCCGCTGCCACAACGAACCAGAGAATTGTGAACACCAGCGGCGGCGCCAGGAATGCGAACGGGATGCCTGCGAGGTACGGCCAGCGCGGCGCACCCGCCGCCACGGCGTGCATCGCCAACACGCTGTACGCGGCGGACCCGCCAATGACGGCGGCCGCGAGAAGTAGCGAAGTCCACATGGCAACGGAAAGAATGTCAGGCGCGGCGCCGCGTTGCGCGGAGCGCGGTACCGGGAAATGCGCCGTCAGGCAGGCGCGGGCACCAGCGACTTGCGAAACCGGTTCAGTTGCTGCACCGAGTCGAACCGTTCGCCGAACAATGACGAGAGGTTCTTGAGGATCATCGCGACCACGCGCTTCTCCCAGCCCGCGTCGAAACGGATCTGGTCATCGAGCCAGCGCTCCAGCCAAGTGGGATCGGGCAGGTGGCTCTGCACGGTGTCGTGCGGGAACATCTCTGTATTCACATGCAGGTTGGTGGGGTGCAGCGGCTTGCGGGTGCGCGACGAGCTGGCCATCAGCACGCCGATCTTCGCGAACGAGCGCTTGACCTCGCCACCGCCACGTTCGACCGCGCGCTTCATGAAGCGCAGGTAGGCGCCGCCGTGCCGCGCCTCGTCGTGCGCAATCAGTTCGTAGATCTTCTTGATCACCGGCTCGGTATGCCATTCGGCGGCGCAGCGATACCAGTGATTGAGGCGGATCTCGCCGCAAAAATGCATCATCAGCGTTTCATGGGGCGGCGCCGGGTCGAACCTGAAGCGCACCGCATGCAGTTCATCCTCCGTCGGCAGGAACTCGGGGCGGAATCGCCTCAGGTATTCCATGAGCACGAGGGAGTGCTTCTGTTCCTCGAAGAACCAGATCGACATGAACGCGCAGAAATCGCTGTCCTGACGATTGTCGCGCAGGAACATCTCGGTGGCCGGCAGCGCCGACCACTCCGTGATGGCGTTCATCTTGATCGTCTGCGCCTGCTCGTCGGAAAGGCGGGCGTCGTCGTACGTCGCCCATGGCACGTCATGGGCCATGTCCCAGCGCACCGACTCGAAGGCCTTGAACAGTTGTGGGTACAGCATTCCTACGCTCCCCGACGCAGAGTCGTCATTCTACCCTGCGGCGGGATACGGTCAGGAGGTCTGCGGAACCCAATGCAAGCGCCAGCTGCGCAGCGCGTTGATGATCGACGCAAGGTCGGGAATGAGCATGATGCCGGGCATCGTCTTGCGCACCCGTCGCGTCATTTCGCCCCCGGCCCACAGCGAGATGGGCGCCGGCAGCTGGCGGCGCAGTGCGGCGAGGCCGTCGCTCGCCTGGCGAACCGGAAAGGCGGCCGAAAAACTCAGCGCGACGATGTGCGCCTTGTGCGCTAAGGCCGCGCGCCGGATGTCCTCCAGCGGCGTCTGCGGCCCAAGCGAGATGCACTGCACGCCTTCGGGGACCATCATCGCCTCGACCATCAGCAGACCCACGCCGTGCTGCTCGCTGGGGAATGTCGTGAGCAGGACGCGCGGCGTGCCGACCTGCCGCGGGAACGCATTGATGGCCGTGCGCAGCGCTACCTGAACCTGCTCCGTGTAAAGGTGCTCCTCGAACACCTGTAACTCGCCTTGCATCCAGGCATCGCCTACGGCCTGGTTCAGCGGCGTGACCGATTCCAGGACGAACCGCTGCAGGCCTTGCCGCATCAGCATGTTCGCCAGCGTGTGTTGCAGCGACGTGGCGTCGTGACTCTTGAGCATGGCCAGCACGTCGCGCTCCAGGGCCGGCGCGAGACCGTCGCGGCGCGGCGGGGTCCGGGCGTCGGCCATCGCATTCAACTCATCCAGTGCCAACGTCATGATCTTGCCAGGCCGGAGGCCGACATCCATCAGGCGCTTGACCGCGCGGAGCTTGTTGATGTCCGCCAACGAATACTGCCGCTCACCATTGTCGTCGCGGCCGGGTTTCGGGAATCCGTAGCGGCGCTCCCACATGCGCAGGACGTCCTTTGACAGGCCCGTTTCTCGTTCAACGCCGCTGATGTTGAGCGTAATGGAGGATTCCACAGTTAGGTCATGTTGTCTTGGACGAAGGATTGACAATAGCCGATTTCGTAAGTATTGTGGCGCCCCATATGGTATTTGTCCAGGACAAACACAGAAAATGAGAGCATAATAACGACGCTGAGGGTCCGCTGATCGAGAAGGTGCCAGCCCACGAGCCTGGTCCCACGCAGGGTTGAGGCGGGGCTGCGAACGCGCCCGCGGCCAGTATCTGCGCGCTTGGATGCCAGTGGTCGATCCACGCGTCGCAATGCAGGCGGAAGCCTTGGCCGCAAACCCGCGAATTTCGAATCCATCCACCGCCATCTTGCGTATGCAGAGGTGAAGGCCATGGAGCAGCGTTGTCCGGCCTGACCGATCGAGACCTTTCCCACAAACCCAGCAAACGCAAAAGGAGCAGATCAATCGTGCGCATCGCAGTCGTGGGTGCCGGTATCGCCGGCCTGGGAACGGCGTGGCTCCTCACCCGGCAGGGACACGCGGTCACGCTTTTCGAAGCCGCGCCCCGCCTGGGGGGACACACCGCGACAGTGGACGTCCACCTCGAAGGGAGGACATTTCCGGTGGACACCGGGTTCCTGGTCTTCAACGATCGCACCTATCCCAAGCTCCTGGCGTTGTTCGCGGAACTGGGCGTGGAAAGCGTCGCCAGCGAAATGTCGTTCTCGTGCCGAGTGGACCGGCAACGGCTGGAATGGGCCGGCACCAGCCTGCGCTCGCTGTTCGCGCAGCCCGGCAACGCGCTACGGCCGTCGTTCTGGCGCATGCTGGCCGATATCGCGCGCTTCAACCGGGCGACCATCGCCATGGACGAGGATAACCGCGCGTGGTCGGTGTCGCTCGGCGAATACCTGAGTGCGCAACGCTACTCCTCCGCGTTCAGGGACTGGTACCTGCTACCGATGGCGGCCGCCATCTGGTCGGCGCCCCGGCGTGACATTCTCGATTTTCCGCTGCCGACATTCCTGCGGTTTTGCCGCAATCACGGACTGTTGCAGATGGTCGACCGGCCGCAGTGGCGAACCGTCATCGGCGGCGGCCGCGCGTACGTGGAAAGAATGGCGGCGCAACTGCGCGACGTGCGCTTGGCCACGCCAGTCCGCCGCGTGACACGCACGCAGGACGGAATCGCGGTCGACTCCACTGTACGCACCGGCGAAGCGTTCGACGACGTCGTGCTGGCCTGTCACAGCAACCAGGCGCTGGCGCTGCTCGCGGACCCGTCGCACAGCGAGCAGCGGCTATTGGCGGCGGTTCGCTACCAGCCCAACCGGGTGATGCTGCACACCGACCCGTCCCTTCTTCCTCGTGCGCCGGCCGCGTGGGCGGCGTGGAACTACCTCGCCGCGGACGACCCGTCCGGCCAGCGGCCCGTCGCGGTCTCGTACCTCATCAACAAGCTGCAGCCGTTACCGTGCGCGACACCGGTCATCGTGACGCTGAATCCGCCCTTCGAGCCTGATCCCTCGCGGGTCCTGCAGGAATTCGAATACTCGCATCCGTTGCTGGATGGCGCGGCGCTTGCGGCTCAACGCGGGATCGGGCAATTGCAGGGATACCGCCGCACCTGGTTCGCCGGCGCCTGGCTGGGCTACGGATTTCACGAGGACGGGCTCGTTTCCGCGCATGCCGTCGTCGAGGGAATGGCCCGCCGCGAAACCTCTGCGGCGAGCGCATCGTTGCGCGTGCGTGCCGCCGCCTGACAAGGGCCAAACAAACGATGAACGCGCGCCTGCCTTTCGCCGCCATGCCACCGCTTCCGTCACGGCAAACCAGCGTGCCCTCGGTCGTGACCGGCGACGTGAGGCATCGGCGGACCCGTCCTGCAGCCCATGGCTTCGCCTATCCGGCGTTTTGCCTGCGTTTGCCGCTATCGCAACTCTCGACCTTGCCGACATTGGGGATTGCGTGGAACCGGAACGGCTTGGTGTCGTTCCACGATTGCGATCACGGGCCACGCGACGGCACATCGCTCGATGCGTGGATCCGCGACGTGCTGGACCGGGAAGGCATCGTCGCAGACGGCGAAGTGGTCCTGCACGCATTTCCGCGGATGCTGGGGTACGTCTTCAATCCGGTCAGCTTCTGGGTTTGTCACCTGGCCGAAGGCGGCATTGCCGCCGTCCTGGCCGAGGTCAACAACACGTTCGGTGAAACGCATCGCTACCTGCTCGCGCACGCCGATGGCCGTCCGCTCAAGTCAGGCGAAACCCTGTCCGCGCACAAGGCGTTCCACGTCTCGCCGTTTTGCGACGTGAAAGGCCACTACGCGTTCCGCTTCCATTTCGGCGCCGACCGCTGGCTCGCGCGCATCGACTATTACGTCGGAGATGGCGATACGGCCTTGCTCGAAACGCATGTATCGGGACGTGTGCAAGCGCTTACACCTGCATTGACCCGCAGCCTGCCTTGGCGCTACCGGTGGTTTACGCTGGCCGTCGTCGCTCGCATCCATTGGCATGCGTTGCGTCTCTGGGCCAAGGGCGTGCCGTGCTTCACCAAACCGATCCCGCCCGAAAGGCCGCTTACCCGAAATACCGACATGGCGAAGACCGCCGTGCTTCCCCATGCCGACGGAATCCACCCATGACCACACTCGACACGTCCATTCATGCGCCTTCGTCGCGCATCCCTGCCGCCGGCCGATTGCTGACGGCGCTGCTCAACCGGCTGGACAGCGGCAGCGTCGAACTCACTACGCCCGACGGCGCGACGCTTCGCTTCGGCCCGGGCGGCGCGCCGGTCACCGGCATCAAGGCCCACCCTGCCGTGCTCGTCTTCCGTGACTGGCGCATTGCTGGAGAAGCGTTGAAGGGCGGCGACGTCGCTTTCGCCGAAAGCTACATGGAAGGACGATGGGACTCGCCCGACCTCACGCATTTGCTGACGGTGCTGGCCGCCAACCAGTCGGCGCTGGAACGCGCCTTCTACGGCCGGTGGTGGACCCGCACGCTGTTGCGCCTCAAGCACTTCCTCAACGCCAACACGAAGCGGCAGTCGCGCCGGAACATCCTCGCGCACTACGACCTGGGCAACGCCTTCTACAGGCTGTGGCTCGACGAGGGCATGACCTATTCGTCCGCGCTGTTCGATGGACAGTTCGCCGCGGACCTCACCTGTGCACAACAGGCGAAATATCAGCGCCTGCTCGGTGAACTTGCATTGAACCCTGGCGCCCGCGTGCTGGAAATCGGCTGCGGCTGGGGCGGGTTTGCCGAAACCACAGCACGCGCCGGACATCACGTGACCGGCATCTCGCTTTCGGATGCGCAGACCCGCTACGCGACGGCGCGTGTGGCACGCGCGGGTCTTGCCGAGCGCGCAAGCTTGCATATCCAGGACTACCGCGACGTGCAGGGGACCTTCGACGGTATCGCGTCGATCGAAATGTTCGAGGCCGTCGGCGAACGCTACTGGCCCGCGTACTTCCGCACGATCCACGACGCGCTGCGGCCCGGTGGCCGGGCTTGCATCCAGACCATCACCATCGCCGACGACCGGTTCGAGCGCTACCGTACGCAATCCGACTTCATCCAGCAGTACATCTTCCCCGGCGGCATGCTCGCCTCGCCCGCGCGCTTCGTCGATGTCGCGCAGGCGGCCGGACTCACGCTGGAGCGTGTGCACATGTTCGGCCGCGATTACGCCGAGACGCTGAAACGCTGGCTCACCGCCTTCGACGAGCACGCGCCGGCCATCCGCGCGCAGGGCTTCGACGAGAAATTCATCCGTTGCTGGCGCTTCTATCTTGCCTACTGCGCCGCGGGATTCGACACGGGCACCACCGATGTCGGGCAGTACACGTTCGCGCGCGCGTGACGCTGCCACGCGCCGGCCGCCCTACGGTTCGGCATGGCTGGCGCCGCTGTTCCTCGCGGCGCTCATGTTGACGGCTCGTTTCGTTGGCGCCGCGAATGCCGATCAGGCGCCGCCGCTGCCGCCTCGAGTGGTCGAGCTGGCGCCGAACCTCAAGGTGCAAGGCGGCGGCGAGCTCAGGTTTTTCGGGATCTCGATCTACGACGGTTACTACTGGAGCCCCAGCCGCGGCTGGACGCAGGACGGCACGTTCGCGCTCGACCTTCACTACCATCGCGCGTTCGACGGCGCAAAAATCGCCGAGCGCAGCTTGAGCGAAATCGGCAAGCTCGGTTACGGCACCCCGGAACAACGCGCACGCTGGGGCCACGCCATGAAGAGCCTGTTCCCCAACGTGCACAAGGGCGATCGAATCACCGGCGTCAATCTCCCGGGCGGCGTCGTGCGCTATTTCTACAACGGCAAGTCGCTCGGTGACATTGCCGAATCGGGATTCGCCCACGCGTTTTTCGGCATCTGGCTCGATCCGAAATGCTCGGACCCCGATTACCGGCAACGGCTGCTCGGCGAAAAGCCTTGAACGCCGGCGGCGCACGCAGCACCGGCTCAGCTTCCATCTCGGCGCTGCGCGTTCCTGCGCTCCTCGCGTACGGCCTGTTCGGCATGCCTCTGGCCATGGCCGCGCTCCCGCTTTACGTTCACCTGCCGAAGTTCTATGGAGACCACCTGGGCGTCCCGCTAGCGGCGCTCGGCGGCGTGCTGCTGGCGCTACGGCTCGCAGACGGCGTGCTCGACCCGCTGCTCGGCGCGTGGAGCGACCGGGCGCGTTCGCGCAAGTGGCTCATTGCGCTGGCGGTGCCCCTGCTTGCCGTCGGCATGGTCGCGCTGTTCATGCCGCAGACCGCTGCGCCCATCGGGCTGCTGGTCTGGCTCGGCGTTGCGCTCGCGGTCGTGTACGCCGCGTTCAGCGTGGCCACGATCAATCACAGCGCGTGGGGCGCGGAGCTGGCGTGGGATCCGGTCGAGCGCACGCGGATCACCGCCGTGCGTGAAGGGCTGGCGTTGACGGGCATCGTCATCGCCAGCATCGCGCCCGCGCTGATCGGCGGCGAGGGTGGCGAGACAACGGGCCTGCCACGATTTGCGCTTGCCTATGCGGTATTCCTATCTGCCTGCGCGGCGATCACGTTGAGATTCGCTCCCGCGCATGAGCGCCCACCGAACCTTCACCGATTCGCGTTCGCGGACATGGCAGCGCCCCTTGCGAATCCCTCGTTCCGGCGGCTTCTCGTCGTCTTCATGGCCAACGGCATCGCCTCGGCCATTCCGGCCACGCTCGTGCTGTTCTATGTCGGCGATGTGCTGCAGGCCGAGGCACGGCAGGGCCTGTTTCTGGCGTTGTACTTCATCGCCGGTGCGATCGGCATGCCCTTGTGGGTGAATCTTTCGGCGACGCTGGGCAAGGTGCGCGCCTGGGGCACCGCGATGATCGTGGCCATTGCCGCATTCGTTTGGGCCGCCTACTTGGGGACGGGCGATGTCGCGGCATTCGCCATAGTTTGCGTCCTTTCTGGTCTGGCGTTGGGCGCCGACCTCGCCTTGCCGCCATCGCTCTTGGCGGACGTCATCGGTCGCGATGGCGCCACAGGCGCAACGGGCGCGTACTTCGGCCTGTGGACACTCTCCACCAAGCTCAACCTCGCGTTGGCCGCGGGAATCGCGTTGCCGCTCTTGGGCGTGCTGGGCTACGCGCCGGGCGCGCGCGATCCCGCGGCCGTGCATGCGCTGGCGCTCATCTATGCCGGCGTGCCGTGTGTCTTGAAATTCGGTGCCATCGGTGCCCTCTACTGGTTCTCCCGACACTGGAGCGAATTACGATGAATCGCAAATCTGTACTGGTCGCATTGATTGCGTCAGCGGCGCTGACCTTGTCGGCGTGCGCCACCGACGACGTTGCGCAATACGCGAACGAGAAGCCGCGTCTCGATCTTGCGCAATACTTCACGGGTACCGTCGACGGCTGGGGCATGTTCCAGGACCGCTCGGGCGCCGTGATCAAGCGATTCCATGTGCGCATCGACTGCACCTGGCAGGGCAACCAGGGCACGCTCGACGAGCACTTCGAATTCGCTGACGGCTCGACCCAGGGCCGCGTCTGGAAGATCACCAAGGATGGTGACCGCTACACCGGCGCCGCAGCCGATGTCGTTGGCACCGCGCAAGGCGCCGCCGCCGGCAACGCACTGCACTGGAACTACGTGCTGGCCGTGCCGGTGGACGACAGGACATGGAACATGGATATGGACGACTGGATGTTCCTGATCGACGACAAGACCCTGCTCAATCGCACCACGATGTCGAAGGCCGGATTCCGAGTCGGCGAAGTGACGCTGTCGTTTCGGAAGCGCTGATGCGACACGTGCCAATGGGACTTTTCTCACCTCTCAATCCGCCTCTTCCTGCGTGGCCCGATGCGCGTGTATGGGTGATCGGCGCGTCCACGGGCATCGGCGCCGCGACCGCAACGATGTTGCTGGACGCGGGCGCGCGTGTTGCGTTGTCCGCGCGTTCGGCGGACAAGCTGCAGGATGTCGCCGCGGGCCGCGCGAGCGCGATCGTCGAGCCGCTCGACTTCACCGATACCGCTGCGGTCGCGGCTGCGTGGGAGCGCATCCGCGCGCGATGGCAGGAGGTGGACCTCGTGCTGATCGTCGCCGGCACACACAAGGAAATGCGCGCGTGGGAGCTGAACGAGACGGATTCCCGCGCGCTGCTGGAAATCAATCTGCACGGCGTGCTCAACACGACCGCCGTCGTCATGCCCGGTCTCCTTGCACAGGGGCACGGCGCGATTGGCATCGTCGCGTCGGTTGCGGGTTATCGCGGCCTGCCCAAGGCGCTGGTCTATGGCGCGTCCAAGGCCGCGGTGATCAACTTCACCGAGGCGCTGTACATGGATCTGCATCCGAAAGGCCTCGGCGTGTACCTGATCATGCCCGGATTCGTGAAGACACCTCTGACCGATCAGAACGATTTCAGGATGCCCCATCTCATCTTGGCGGAGGAAGCCGCGCAGGAGATCGTTGCCGGCATGCGCGCCGGGAAGTTCGAAATCGATTTCCCGCGCGCGTTTACGCGCCAGCTGAAATTCCTGCGGCTGCTGCCCTACCGCTGGTACTTCGCGCTGATCCGCAAGGCCACGGGGTTGTGAGTGCGGACGGCCGGGACGCGGCAACGAGGACGAAGCGAAGAACATCGCTCTCGACGCAACCCCTGGATTCTGCGATAATTTAAGGCTGTGGCGAGCTAGCTCAGCTGGTTAGAGCAGTGGAATCATAATCCATTGGTCGGGGGTTCGAGTCCCTCGCTCGCTACCAAACAAATATCTGTACGGCCCGATTACATAGGTGACATTCCGTACCTAAGACATGGGTGACACCCGTGTGCCGAACGGGTTGTCGAGAGGTTGCAGGGTTTTCTGCTCCAAGTCGATATAGCCGAGATCGTAGTGCATGAAGCTCACGATCCAAATACCCTCGTCGACCTCCTTGATGCCGACGCGCTGACCGGCCAGGACGTGCGAGATGCTGACCCGTTTGCGGTGCATGCAGATGCGGCCGCAAGCGGTAGCCAGCACGTCGCGATCGTGTAGCGGGTAGGTCAGTTCGGGTAACCCGCGATAAAGTGTTGACGAGGTTGAATACACCTCGGCTGGCGTTTTCATACCCAGTGCCTCGTGCGGCCGTTCGGTGTTGAACTCCTGTACGAAGGTATCGAAGCGCGCCTGCTGTTGGAGGCTGTTCATGCCTGGCGGGCGCTGCTGGAATTGCGGCGCACGCGAGCAAAGCCTTGTCTTTGCAACCATGGGTGGCGGCATGCAAGTCGACCGCCCCAGCGGTCATGCCTGTCGTCACCGCCACCGAACATCGTCCGTTATCCTTCCTCGGATAGAACGCTTGGGGCGTCACGGAATTGTCAGACGGGGTACGCTTCCCATTTCCAGTGGCGGGCACTTACCTGCTAAACGGCAACAGCTGGGCTTTGTGGCGGTGACCCGCCCTATTTCGCGCCATTTTAGCTCCCAGCGGCCCTTCGGCTTGGGCTCAGCCCTCGTCAGTCAGGCGAGCGGGACAACGCAGCCCCGCGAATCGCTTGTCATCCCCGCACGGTCAGGCGGCGGACAGCGTGTGGTGAACATGCCGGCAAGAAGCGCAGGACATTAAACACAACGAGGGGTGGAGTTGGCCATTCCCGGAGTGCGACCATCAGCGCATCGCGGACATCTGAGGATTCGCCGCATTTGCAGACTACCGGTGCATCGAATGCGTCAAGCGCCGGATATTTGTCTACATCGGTGCAGGCGTTACATCGGACGATCGCCCAACCTTTGCCGAACCCATCGACATAAAGCCGCATCCGAATGTTCATCGTTGGCCACCTAGTGATCGTCTAAGCGTAGGTTGGTCGCTTGAGGAATGGCTGTCTGTGCGGTGTCGCTCCAAGTCCGCGGCCACCGCCTAGTCACTCAGATGACGCAGCGTCTAGCCCTTGGCGTTGGCGGACGCGAGGAGTTGACGGCTACGGCCCCTAGCCAGGATTCAGAGGGACCATGCGTAGGGGACGCTGTGGTGCCTCGTCTGATTTCGTTGTTGGCTCTCTGCCTCGTCGCCGTCGCGCCACTATCGCTCGCTAGAGGCGGCGGCGCGCAGGGTAGCTACTCGACGGGGAAGCTTACGCACACAGCCGTGTCTTTCCCGACCGTCCGCTAAAGCAAGCTGGTACTCGTTCCGGTTCCGGCCTGTTCCCATCACGATTGAGTGCCAGAGTGGAATGCGCTCATCAGTAAGGCGGTTTTCGAATACTTTGCTGCAACCCCCAGCCCTTGCGCACGTCGCATCCAGGCTGCGTGTAGAAGTGTGGCGGCATAGCCAGTTGCGGGTCCCAATCGCTGGTCCGGTGAGTGCCAAAGATCTTCGACTGCAGATGCTTTGGCAGCTCCTGCGGCCACGCACCGCCCATACCCCAAGCCAGGTAAAACTCGCGATACCAGTAGTTACCGCAGGTTTTCTCCTTCGATCGGCTTGATCGCAGGTGGCAGTCGCCACTGTCGGGATTCCAGAATCGCTTGTGCGTGGGCTTCGCCGTGACAGTCGTGCCAACGACATAGGGAGTCGGCCCCATCAATTTTACGGTGCGCGAAAGTGCGTGCGTGTGGAAGGCCACGCTCGCGCCGGTCCGTGCTGGCTTGAGATTCGTAGGCCAGGTAAGGTTTCGATCGTAGATCAATTTGCCGAAGGCTTCGAGCAGCCCCCAGTCCTTGAACAGCCGACCGTTGGCATTCTCAACCGTATTGATCTGCAGGCCAAACTGTTCGGCCAGTTGAACTTTCATCACCACAATCTCGGCGGTGATCGTGCCCTTATAGTCAGGTTGTGTACCCTTGGCGACCTTCCAGATCGCGTCGAGTCCGGCGGCAATGACCTTGCCCCCTGTATCAGCCGCGGCGATTGCACGGACTGCGAGCCCGATCATCACATCCAAGGCCAGCGAAACGCGCTTGTCGGAGGGGAGTTTCAGGTACGTGTCGTTGAGGGTATCGAGAAACATATAATTGAAAAGCGTCTGGTCGCGCAACATGACGCGGAAATGTCCTCTGTCGCTGAACCAGTCGATGACAAATTTGAAATACCGCACTTCGTCGGCCAGATGTTGGACAACCCCAGTCCATGTGCTGACGTCGATCTTGCCCGGCCGTTTCAGCGACGTGATATCCGAGGGATATAGACTGGCGCCGCAATCAATGCGAGGCTCGCGACCAAGTTTATCGACGATGTAGTCGTAGGCAGCCTTTTGCTCACGCGCATAACTTTCCTCCGGAAATGCGGGCGTGCCGGAAGCAGCGGTCTCGATTATCCATTTGAGTACTGCAGCAATGTCCTCGACTTCCTCCAGCAGTCTGGTGGGCGGCTCGTGCGGCAGGCACGTCGCACCCTCATCGGCCTGTTGCGGCGGCACGTCCTCGGAGGTTTCGACGCGGAGTGCGCTGTTGCCGAAGGCGGCCACCACACGACGTACGGCATCGACCTGGTCAATCGTTTCAACAGTGCCTGTGATTACCGGAATGTGAAGCGCGTCGGGATCGTCGTCCTCGGTCACGCCAGTGTCCACGATCTTGGCATCGCAGCCTATCCCCGGAGGCAGGCATTCGCGCAGGTGGACAACGAGGGCATCAATGTCAACCGCGCCGCTTCTAACTATGGCTATATCCATCGCCGCACTGCCTCAATGGATTTCAGTATTCATGATTGATCATTTTCCTACCGTCGCATAGTGCAACCCTGACGTCTTTACGCCGCCGCGCGTCAGTCCTGCCGAAACTCGAGTTTTTCGTCGGCGACGACGATCACGTCGCCGGTATGCAGCGGGTGCGCCTCCCCGTCCAGCGTTGCCCCGTTTACCTGTGGATAGCGCGCGCCCTCGACGTGCGTGATGAAGTAGCCCTGGGGGCGCCGGGTGATGACCGCGAGCTGCTCGCCGGGCGTCCCGAAGATGGCCACGACGCGGTCGAGCTCGATCTGCGATCCCGAGCGTGCGCCGGCCAACGCCTTGACCCGGCCGCTCGGCAGATGAGCCTTGGTGGCGCGCGCGGTATTGATCGTCGCGTCATCGGCCCTTGCGGGCGCCGGTTGCTGCTCCTTTTCGGGAATCTTGGGCAGCGCGCGGATCAGCATCGTGCGGTCGAGTTCGCTTTCCTCGGCCTTGGGATTTAGGTAGCGCAGCTTGTGCGTGCCGAAGTCCATCACGTCGCCGTGCTGCAGGATACGGCGCGCCATGCGCTCGCCGTTCACGAAGGTTCCGGCGGCGCTGTCCAGGTCCTCGACGATGTGATCGTTGCCGACCTGCAGGATGGCCGCATGCACGCGGCTGACCGTGGGATCGTCGATGATGATCTGATTGCCCGGGTCGCGACCGATCGTCAGGCGCAGCTGGTCGACAAAGCATTGGTGGACCACGGTCGCGCCTGCGCTCAATACCAGTTTGGCCATTGCGCTCTCCCTAGGTCCCGTTGAACAGGCCGCGCAGCCAGGTGAAAAAGCCTGAGCGCTTGCCGGCCGGAAACCGCTCACGCACCCTGACCAGGATTGCCGACACGTTGTCATAGCCGCCGTTGTCCTTGGCCGTCTGGATGAGATGAAAGCAGGCGAGCGGCAGGTTGGCCCGCAGTGAACTCAAGATCAGCTCGATGTCGCGCTCCTCCACGATGTCGGTAAGGCCGTCTGAGCACACCAGGAAGAGGTCGCCCGGCAGCGCGCGTTCGTCGCGCAGATGCGCCTTTACGTTCTCCGCGGTGCCGAGTGCACGCGTGATCAGGCTGCGATTGTGCGATTCGCTGGCGTCGTCGGCCGCGATGAATCCCAGGTCCACCTGGTCACGCAGCATCGAATCGTCGCGTGTCAGCAGTTGCAATACGTTTCCGCGCAGCCGGTAAATTCGCGAATCGCCGACATGCGCAAGCACGACTTTGTTGTCGTGGAAGATTGCCAGCGCCAACGTCGTGCCCATTCCATTGTATGCAGCTTGCGCCTGCGAAGCGGCGAAGACAGCACGATTGGCACGCTTGATGGCTTGGTCGACGGCATAGAGCGGCCTGATCGATCCCGCTTCGGAATCCAATTCGCTGATTCGCGCATGAAGGTCCGCCATGATCATGTCGCAGGCCATGCGACTCGCGACCTCGCCGGCACGGTGCCCGCCCATGCCGTCCGCCACCAGCACGGTGCCGGTCTCGGCATCGATGCCGATATGGTCTTCGTTGAACTGGCGCACCTTGCCTACGTCAGTCAGACCCGTAATTTCCAGGAAGTCCTGCGTCATGTTGTATGCGGTCTCCAGCGGGGGTTGCGTCAAGCGCGCACGCCAGCCAACGCGGCACATATTTCCGCTCGTCCCAACAGGATGCTACCAAGCAATCGACCAATAGGGGAGCGTATCGGTGCCCTGATAAATCAGTTCCCAACCACTTTGGCAGCTCCCGTCGAATTTTTCGGTGGCGGCAAGTGCTTTCCGGTGCCCACTTGCCGCGCTTTGAGCTCTCCGGTCCAACCTTTGCGGCGGGCAGTTCACTTTCCCAGCATGTAGAGCTGCCACAGGTCCTTGTGGCTCATGTGGCACATCGGCTGAATGGCCAGGAGGCCTGTCTTGCCGATGCTGTCCTCCAAATAGCGCATCTCCGTGAACTTGGCCTTGGTGGCTTCGTCCACCTCGACGTCAAAACCATTCTCGCGCATCAGCAGGATGCCCTTCGCGTGCAGAGCCAGTTCCGTATAGATCCGCAGGTAGCAGAGCAGATCGGCGACCACCGGGCCGCGGAACTTGTCCTTCATCGTGTGCAAGTATTGGCCGACCGGTGAATCGGAAAGCACGCCGGAATTGATCAATGCGAGCATTTCGGTGTCGGCATCGAAGCCTTTGCCGAGCCAGCCGCCGAGCGCCTTTTCACTGCGCTCGAACACGACGTAAAACAGCGGCGGCAACACCAGCAGGATGGCGAGCGTGGCCAGCCTGGGTTCACGTGACAGGTGGTTGTAGCCGGCGTGGAGCAGCACGGCCAGCACGAAGCCGGGCAGCAGGTCCGTAACTTTCGCACGCTCGGTGCGCTCCAGCATCGACAGGCCCATGACCGCGAAGATCGCGGTGGATCCTCCATGCATGATCGCCGTGCCGAAGCCGCGCACTATCCACGTGCCCATCCCAGCGTCCGGGACCAGGCGCAGGAAATAGAGGTTCTCGACCATCGCGAAGCCGGTGCCTACGGCGAAACCGAAGATCGCGGCATCGACCAGAAACCCGATACGATGCGCGCGGATCAGCGCCACGATCACCAGACCCTTCAGGAACTCCTCGATGAATGGCGCGATGTAGCGCGAATAATTGCTCATGTCGATATTCGCCAGACCAAGCACGAACGCGTTGGCGACGTAGCTGATGCCGGCGACCATCGCACCGCAAGCCACGACGGCGACCACCGCGTTCCACGATACGAGCTTGTAGCTGTCGAGATAGAGCAGTGTGCCCAGGAACGCGAACACCGGCAGCAGGCTCACCAGCGCCGGCGGCAATTCGGCCAGCAGGACGTGCCAGCTCACGCTAGAAGATCTTCAGCGAGAGCATCCACTCGGTGCCCGCGCGCTTGCCATCCTGGAAGCCGACCGCATACCCGGCCGATAAGGTCAGGTCGTACCAGTGAAGGATCGAAAAGCGCAAGTCGGCCTGACCGCCCACGCTTTCGTAGTTCTTGCGCAATGAGGAGTTGCCGGGGTTCGTCACCATCGCCGAGGCGAAGATCGCGGGGCGCAGCCAGGCCGCGTGAAAAGCGGCCGTTCCCGCCGACTCGAACACCAGCGGCGGGATGTTCCACTCGACCATTTCCCGCACGAAATTGAGGCCGCTGATCTCCTGCAGCCCGAATCCAGGGAACGCGTAGTACTCGCGATAACGCTGTTCGTTGCCGTCGTCGACGTAGTTGTTGCCGAATCCGCCGAAATAGAAATTCGCGACCGTGGCGTTGTGGCTGCCATCGGCTGCGCCCGCGGCGCCCCGCAGCCAGATCGACGAGTGGGGAAGCGGCAGGTCGAAGCCCAGGTCGAGCGTGCCGTAAACCTGTGGCGTGATCTCGCCATTCACCCGGCTGCCGATGGCAACGGTCGACCAGGCCAGTCCCTTTTCGCCGTCCACCGCGCCGAGCGAGCGGCGCACGTCCGTATAGTAAAGACCGATCTGGCCCGTCGTGAGGCGGGTGAAGTTTGTGTCGACGTTCTGGGCACCGGGCAAGGTGTCGATCTGGTCGTAGTATGCGTAGTCGAATTTCGCGGTGAACTTGCGCGGATCGTCGAAGATCACGAGCCAGTCGTAGCCGATCTTCGCGGCGTAGCCTTTCTGGCTTCGCTTGGTCGGACCAAAGATGTCGTAGAAGTCCGTGCGATTCCAGTAGAACTCGCCGCGCCATCCGAGGTAGTCGCCCTTGATGTTGACGTGCCCGCGCTGTCCGCCGGGAAGATCGCGGTCCGGCGTATACGCGGCGGTGATGCCCAGGTTGGCGAACGCGATCGGGTCGGCGAAATTGAAGTGGTAGCCTATGCCGATCGAGTCCTTGTACCCGGTGACGATCGGGAACGCATTGTCCAGCGCGACATTGCGCAGCGGCGCGTAGGGTCCCTTGGCGATGACTTCCTTGGCGTAGTCGACCGTGCTCGGCGGCGGCACCTGCCACGTTTTCAGAATCGGATATTTTTCGACCAGTTCGGCGCCCAGGAACTTGATCGCGCTGACGTCCTCGATCGGCTTGGGATCGATGATCGCGGGAACGAATCCTTCACCGGTGTACGTCAGTACCACCAGCTTGCCGTCGGCGATCGGGACGGGCCTGAAGAAGCCGGACTCGGCGTTCGACACCGCCTCGATCTTGCCGGTCGCGACCTCGTAGCGAAAAATGTTGGACACGCCGGTGTAATAGCTGCTGCCGTACAGGTACTTGCCATCGGGCGTGAAGACGAAACTTTCCGGGATGCTCTGGCCGAACTTGAATTCACTCAAGGGCTTGAGGTCGCCCTTCAGCACCTTGTCGAGTTCCCACACGCGCAAGTACTGATCGGCGCTGACCTCGCTCATCGACGCAGACAACAGCTTCCCGTCGGCCGAGATGTCGAGGTCGTAGGGGACCGACTCGTAGGGAAACGTGTACAGCGCCTGCCACTCGGTGTAGGGGTAGGGCACGCGCACCAGTACGGCAAAACCAAGGGCGTGGCGCACGCCGATCAGCGAGCGATCCACCGGATTGAATGCCATCTCGCCGATGCGCGCGTCCTCGAGCAACATGCGCGACTCCCCGGTCTTCACGTCCACCGCCATGAGGTCACGCAATGCGAGGTTGTCGTTGGTATAGAACGCGGTGCCGGTCGCCGGATCGTAGGCGAACGACGAGACGCGATACAGCATCGCGCGCTTGATGTCCGCCAACCGCCGGTGCGTCCCGTCGCGCGTGTTCAGCACGCCCACATGCTCGACGATGCCGGGATAGCGAAAGGCCGCGTAGATGTTTCCGCTCGCCTCGTCGTAGAACATGCGCGAAATGGAACCGACCGCGCTGGCCGCGAGCGTGCGATGCGGCGTGATCGGATTCTTGCGGACCTCGGCCAGATTGCTTTCCTGGAATTTCTTCTCGAACGCGATCCAGTCCTGCCACCCTTGTTCGAGCGGTATTCCGAACACTTTCTGGAAATTGTCGGCGTAGTACCGCTCGCTGCCGACGTCACGCTTCAACCACTCGACGACCCTCTCGGGCGAGTACACGTAGGCGAGATAGGTGAAGAAGCGCGTGCCGTAGAGGTACGCGTTGGCACCAATCTGAAAATCGATGCGGACTCCGCGTGATACCAAGCCCAGCGGATCGTAGAAGTGGGCGTTGTCGCGCACCATCGCGCGAAACACCATCTCGTCATAGCCGCCCTGGGCGCGACCCAGTCCGCCTGCCATCCAGGTTTCCATGAACACGGCGCTGCCTTCGAGGTACCAGCGCGGCGAGGTGAAGCGCGGAATGGTCAGGTAGCTGTATAGGAGCGACTCGGGCTGCGCAGCCTTCGGATAGACCTTGCCCAGGAAGATGCGCCGCCAGCGCAACTCTTCGGCGGAGGCGACGTCTCCAGTCGCTATGTGGACCAACTCATGATTCATGAGCGTGAACATGCGCTCGCCGGCAGGATAGGTCTCGAACGCGTGTGATATCGGCGCGATTTCGGCGATGAGCCGGTTGCGTGGAGCGACGCCCGCGGCACCGCTGCCATAATCCGCGAAGTCCAACAGCAGGATCGTCGGGCGTTCAGAGGGCTCCCAACCGAAAGTGCGGCGCTGCCATGCCATCGAATTGGTGGCGGTGCGAATCGCGTGCGGGACCAGATAGTCGAGCTCGTCGAAATAGATGACGCGCAATTCCTTGGTCTCGACGAAGGACATCCCCAGGGACGATTCCTGGGCAAGCGTGGCGACGGGCATCCACGCCAACAACGCCATCAAGATGCGCGAAACACTGGCCCGCATGCCGTCCCCTGACTTGCCCGCCCCGATGTCCGAAGCATAGGAGGTCGGGCACAAAAAGAAAACCGCCGGCTGTTGAGGCCGGCGGTCTTGTGTACTACCGAAGCGTGTGGGTTACTTGACCGCGCTATTCGCCGAAGCGGCTGCCGCATTCTTGGCTGCGCTGTCGGCTGCGTTCTTGGCTGCGCTGGATGCCGCGTTCTTGGCTGCGCTGTCGGCCGCGTTCTTGGCCGCGCTGTCGGCTGCATTCTTGGCTGCGCTGTCGGCCGCATTCTTGGCTGCGCTGTCGGCTGCGTTCTTGGCTGCGCTGTCGGCTGCGTTCTTGGCCGCGCTGTCGGCTGCGTTCTTGGCTGCGCTGTCGGCTGCGTTCTTGGCTGCGCTTTCGGCCGCGCTCTTGGCTGCGCTGTAGGCCGCGCTCTTGGCTGCGCTGTCGGCCGCACTCTTGGCTGCGCTGTCGGCCGCACTCTTGGCTGCGCTGTCGGCCGCGCTCTTGGCTGCGCTGTCGGCCGCGCTCTTGGCTGCGCTGTCGGCCGCCGCCTTGGCCGCGCTGTCGGCTGCGCTCTTGGCTGCGCTGTAGGCCGCGCTCTTGGCTGCGCTGTCGGCCGCGCTCTTGGCTGCGCTGTCGGCCGCGCTCTTGGCCGCGCTGTCCGCCGCCGCCTTGGCCGCGCTGTCGGCTGCACTCTTGGCTGCGCTGTCGGCCGCACTCTTGGCTGCGCTGTCCGCCGCCGCCTTGGCCGCGCTGTCCGCCGCCGCCTTGGCCGCGCTGTCGGCCGCACTCTTGGCGGCGCTGTAGGCAGCGCTCTTGGCTGCGCTGTCGGCTGCACTCTTGGCCGCGCTGTCAGCCGCGCTCTTGGCTGCGCTGTCAGCCGCGCTCTTGGCTGCGCTGTCGGCCGCGCTCTTGGCTGCGCTGTCGGCCGCCGCCTTGGCCGCGCTGTCGGCTGCACTCTTGGCCGCGCTGTAGGCCGCGCTCATCGCCGCGCTGTCGGCCGCACTTTGCGCCGCGTTAGCGGCCGAGCTTCCCGCCGCGTTTTGCGCCGCGGGAAGGATCGCGGAAGACGGCGAGCCACCCGTGCCGTCGAGCTTGACGTCGGCCGCGGTGCCCTGCGGAGCCTGATAGCGTTGCGCCGGGGCGATGGTGCCTGCGGTGTCCTTGCCACTCGGCGGGAGGATTCCGGTCGAAACCGCGACGATCACGGCAGCTGCGGCAACGCCGGCGCCGATCCAGATCTTGCGATTGCCGACGGAACTGTTGGTCTGTTCGCTCATGTTGTTCTCACCCCTGTGATGTGGCCCGCGCTGCATTATCGGATGGACCGTTGCCGATTTCCCAGGAATTGCGCCCGGGATTCCGATGGTACTTGCTCCAATTACACGTGAACTGGCGAAAAGTTGGCGCACGACCCCCCAACCCGTTTGCCGCTGAGGAAGGGTTGCCATCACCGCAGCGACCAGCCCCTCGGGAGGCGTGGCCCTGGGCATGTCCCTAAGGGCGTCAAAGACCTGCTGCAGATCGTCGAATTCCGCACGGGCGCCCGGATCGGCGGCCAACAGCCGCTCCAACTCGTCAGCTTCCTGCGGCGTAGCCATGCCGTCCAGGACAGCGTGCATCAAATCGGTGAGTTCGGCGTGGATCATTATCGATTTTCGATCAATTGGCAGTCAGTGTGCATTCAACGGAGCAGATCTTTCAGTCATCGCGCCCGGAGGTCCTTCAGGATATTGGCCAGACGCTGCCGAGCCTCGAACAAGCGCGATTTCACGGTTTTTTCGTCCAAATTCAAAATCTGTCCGATCTCCTGGTAACTCAGTTCCGAAAAGTGCCGAAGCGTCAGTACCATCCGATCGTTCGAGGACATCCCCAGCACGGCCCGCTGGACTCGCCTCGAAACCTCTGCCTCACCCAACTGCCATTCCGGGTTGGAACTTTCGGACCCGGGCAACTCGACGTCTTCATCCAGTGCATCTTCCCGACCATTGCGGCGCATCAAGTTCAGCGACTCGTTGACCGCGATCCGGTAAATCCAGCTGAAGAACTTGTACTTCGGGTCGTAGTCGTCCAGCCGTTCCGCTACTTTCAGGAACACGATCTGGGTGATGTCACTGGCATCCTCCGGGCGCCGCAACAACCAGAACGCGGCGTTGTAGATGGGCCGTTGGTATCGGATCACCAGTTCGGTGAACGCGGCCCGGTCTCCCTTGCGGTAGCGTTCCAGCAACGCCAGATCGGTCTCATTGTCCACAATTACACCCGGCGGCCGGAAAAGTTGGCGCGCTGCCTACCGCGCGGGCTCGATTTCAAAAATCTGGTCGAAACCGGAATAGCGGAAAATGTCCTGTAAATGCCTGTTGACCCCAGTCAGGCGCATTTTGCCGCCGGCCGCAAGCAGCCGCTTCTGGGTCTTCAACAGCACCCCCAGCCCCGCGCTGGAGATGTATTCCAGCCCGCCGCAATCCAGCGTCACCGCCCCCTGCAGCGCATCGAGGAACGCTTGCGCGGCAGGCGCCTGCGCGGCGTCCAAGCGGCCGACCGCGACCACCACGCCTTCCGCACCTAGTTCAATCGACAGCATCCTCACCTCTATTTCTGTTCATTTTTCCCGACGACATCCATTGGCGTCGGCCCCTCAATGGCCTTGCGAAAGGAAATCCGGCTCTGCCGACTAGCTTCCTCGTACTCGTAGACCAGGGAATCCACCAGACGCCGGATCAGGTGCAGCCCCAGGCCGCCGGGTCGGCGCTGTTCGATCGGCAAGCTGGTATCCACGTCCGGTGCCCGGGTCACGTCGAATGGCTCGACATCATAATCCGTCAGCGCCACCTCCACGCCACCGTCGATCGTCGCAATGTCCAGCCGGATTCGGGCGGTGCTCTCGCTGCTGTATTTGACCATGTTGGTGAACAGCTCTTCCATGGCGAAGTCGACCGTGGGCAGCACCCCGGGATCGACCCCCTCCCGGGAGCAGAACTCCCGGGTCAGCGCGAACATCGGCTCGAGCGAGGCGTAGCTGCGCTGGAACATCGCGTGCTCAGCCGCGCGCGCCTTGCGCTTCACCAGCACGATCGTGATGTCGTCCTCCTGCGGGGCGCCCTGGGCAAACGCGTGGACGGCGTCGAGCACGATCGCCGACAACTCCGCCATCGGCCGGCCGCTGTGCGCGCGAAGGATGTCCTCCACTCGCATTTCGCCGAATTGCTCGCCCTTGCCGTTCTCGTACTCGTAGATGCCGTCGGAAAGCAACGCCAGAATATCGCCGGGCATGAGGTCGAGGCTCACGGCCGGCCGCAGCGAAGCGAGCGCCATCGCCGCCAGCGGAAAGCTAGTGGGACCGTGGCGCGTGGTGTTCCCGGTCGCTGCCTGGAAATGCAGGATGGGCGCCTGTCCGCCGCTGTGAAAGCGCATCCGGTGCGCCGCCACGTCCAGGAGACCGATGAACGCCGTGATGAAGCGGTCGTCGGCCAGCGTGTCGGCGAGCTGGTTGTTCACCTGCAGGAACGCGGTCTCGAGATCGGCGCCCAGGCGGAATGCCATGCGCAGCATCGCGTGCATCTGCGTGACCGAAAGCGCCGGCGCAATGCCGTGGCCCGTGGCATCACCTAGCACCGTCAGCAATCCCTGCCCGATCACCGAAAGGTCGAAAGTATCTCCGCCCGTCAGGCTCGCGGGCCGGGAGGTGCCGAACACGTCATAGCCGGGAAGTACGGGCATGGTGGCGGGCAGCGTGCTCATCTGCACAACGCGCGCCATCTCCAGTTCCTGGCGCATCTTCTCGCCTTCGATCACCGCCTCGGTCATGCGCACGCGCTGCAGGGCCACCGCGCATTGCGCTGCCAATGCCGTGGCGAGCACCTCGTCGCTCTCGTCGAAGACGCCGTCGGCCTTGTTCAGCACCTGCATCACGCCGACCAGGACCTGCTTGTGGTCGACCAGGGGCAACGTCAGCATGCAGCGTGTGCGGTAGTTGGATTGCCGGTCGACGTCGCGATTGAATCGCTCGTCCGCGTAGCAGTCGGGCACATTGATGATGCGGCGCGTGCTGGCGCAGGCACCGGCCAGCCCGGCTTTGGCAGAAACACGCACCGGCGCGATGCCGGTCGCGATCTCCAGGACCAATTCGTCGGCGTCGGCGTCGTACAGCCACACCGAGCCGCGGTCGGCCTTGAGGACCTGCTTGGCCGCGCTCACCACCTCGGACAGCATCGTCATCAGATCGAAAGGCGCCGCCAGCTTGCTGGTGACGGCCAGGATCGCCTCCATGTCCGATATCGAAAGGTGGCGCTGGCTCGACCGGGCGTTCATGTCATCGAAATGTATCAGAGCATGGGCGCTTCCGCGCGGGATGACATCCCCGCAGCGCGGCGGTATGCTCCGCCCGACAAGAACGACAAGCTCGTCAACGAGCGGAGTGCCTGCCTGATGCCGGGGCCCACTAGGAGTTTGCGATGGCGGTCACCGACCAGCGGCAACTGCTTGACGCGCTGCACACGTTCGAGCACGGCAAAATCGTCAGCGCGCGCGAGGCGGTGGCGCTCATCCGCGACGGCGACACGGTGGCCACGGGCGGTTTCGTCGGCATCGGCTTCGCGGAAAACATCGCCGTTGCGCTGGAGGAGCATTACCTGGAAGCGGCGCGGGACAATCCCCAGGCGCTGGGCAGCCCGCGCGACCTGACGCTGGTCTACGCAGCGGGGCAAGGCGATGGCAAGGATCGCGGCCTCAACCACCTGGGCCACAAGGGGCTGGTCAAGCGCGTGATCGGCGGTCATTGGGGCCTCGTGCCCAGGCTGCAGGCGCTCGCAGTCAGCAACCAGATCGAAGCGTACAACCTGCCGCAGGGAATCATCACGCACCTGTTTCGCGACATTGCAGCCGGCAAGCCCGGATTGCTGTCGCGCGTCGGGATCGGAACTTTCGTCGACCCTCGCTTCGGCGGCGGCAAGGTCAACGACTGCACCAAGGAGGACATCGTCACGCTGATGTCCATCGGTGACGACGAATATCTCTTCTACCGCACGTTCCCGATCAACGTCGGCATCTTCCGCGGCACCACGGCCGACCCGGACGGAAACATCACCATGGAGCGCGAGGCGCTGACGCTCGAAGCGCTGGCCATTGCCATGGCCGCGCACAATTCGCGCGGCATCGTGATTGCGCAGGTAGAGCGCATCGCCGAACGCGGCAGTCTCAATCCGCGGCAGGTAAAGGTGCCCGGCATCCTGGTCGATTGCGTGGTGGTCGCGGAAAAGCCCGAGTACCATCAGCAGACGTTCGCTGTGCCCTACAGCGCGGCCTTCGCAGGCGAGATCCGCGTGCCTGCCTCGACCGTCATCGCGATGCCGATGTCCGAACGCAAGATCATTGCCCGCCGCGCCGCACTGGAATTGAAGCCCAACAGCGTGGTGAACCTCGGGATCGGTATGCCCGAGGGCGTGGCCAGCGTGGCGGCAGAGGAAGGCGTCATCGACCTGCTGACGCTGACCGCCGAGCCTGGCGTGATCGGCGGCATCCCCGCGGGCGGCATGAACTTCGGCGCGGCCGTCAACCCGCAGGCCGTCATCGACCAGCCCTATCAGTTCGACTTCTACGATGGCGGCGGCCTCGACCTCGCGTTCCTCGGGCTCGCGCAGGCCGACCGCGAAGGCAACCTCAACGTGTCCAAGTTCGGGCCCAAGCTAGCGGGCGCCGGTGGCTTCATCAACATTTCGCAAAACGCCAAGGCCGTCGTCTACGTCGGCACGTTCACCTGTGGCAAGCTGGCGCTGGAAGTGCGCGGCGGCAAGCTCGCAATCCTGGCCGAGGGCCGCGCGAAGAAATTCGTGCGCGACGTCGAGCACCGCACGTTTTCCGGCGCCTATGCATGGAAACGCAATCAACCGGTGCTCTACATCACGGAACGCGCGGTATTCCGACTGTGCGCGGAAGGCATCGAGCTGACTGAAATTGCTCCCGGCGTGGACCTCGAGCGCGACGTGCTGGCACAGATGGAATTCCGGCCGGTGATGAGCAATCCGCCGAAACTCATGGAGCCCGCCATCTTCAGCGAGGGGAAGATGGGCCTGCGCGAGCGCATGCTGACCATTCCGCTTCCCCGGCGTTTTGCCTTCGCGGCAGAACAGGACATCTTCTTCGTCAACTTCGAGCGGCTCGCGATCCGGCGCTCTCAAGACATCGCCGATGTTCGCGCGGAAGTCGAAAAGAACCTGGGACCCATCGGCCACAAGGTCTACGCCATCGTCAACTACGACGGATTCACGATCGTGCCGGAACTGGTCGATGCGTGGTCGGCCATGGTCCAGCACGTGATGGCGCGTTACTACACGCGCGTCACGCGCTACACGACATCCAATTTCCTGCGGATGAAGCTTGGCGACGCGCTGGAAGGTCGTGGCGTCGCCCCGCACATCTACGAGTCGGCGCAGGAAGCGCTGGCGCACCTCGACCGGCCGAAGGCAGGCTGAGTCGCCGCGCGTCCGAATGGGAATGTCAGGGCGACATCGTTATTTGCGAGGGAATTGACGAGCCATCCCGCAGAGCTTCGCCTTCGAATGCCGCTTGACCCGGTTTGCGCGTGAGGACCAAGGTCAGGCGTCCACTGGCGCAGTCGCCGTTCATGCGCTGGGCGTTAACGTTGGGGCGCACTTTGGATTCCACGCGGAGTACGGAACCATCCCACGAACCGGTCAGCGGTTCGTCCTGGGAGCCACATCCGACACCGCGTGTCGTGAGGCGCCCGGTGACGGATCCATCAGCGCCGGGAGCGTCGAGCACCATCGAGATGGAGTCCGAATAGGTCTGTCTGCCGGGTATTACCGCTGTCCAATGCCCGCTAAGCGCCTTGGGTAACGCTGCGGTCTGGGCGAGCACATTGCCGGATTGCAGCGCGGCGATGGCAATCAGCACGTATGCAGTTTTCAGATTTCGCATGATTTGCTCACTTTGTCATGTTCATCGGGTTTGATGGCTGCGGCGGCAAATTCGGGCAGGCAACGGATCAATTATTCCGGCTTTCGCAACCACACAGGCGCGAGGGGCCGAATGCAGGCTGGGCAGATGGTGACGCATGATGCTAGGTCGCCGCGAATGCCCACGTGCAACGAATGAGGTCGGCTTTCACTTCATAGATGACCGCCACTTCGAACGGCTGCGGGGCCACGCCGGAAATCCGCTCGTGGTCGATGACGATTGCCCCCACGACCATGCGGTTGACCAACGTGGCGTGCAGGTCGGAATGATTGAACCGTTGCGCGGCGTAGAACTGCGCGAACGCTTCCTTGCCCGAGATGACCGGCACGGAAGAGGGCGGACGATACACCTCAATATCGTCGGCGTACTCGGCCAGGAAAAGCGCGAGATCCCGGGCGTTGTAGGCCTCGAGCTGGCGCTGCACAACAGATTCCGCGCTCGACATCGATGTTCCTGCCTTCAACTGCGCGATGCGCGCTGATCCACCGGCTTCGGGAAGGTCACTTTCCGTATTTCCTTTCCATCTCCCTGGAAAGCGCGTCGAGTTCGGCGTCCGACATGTTCTGGATGTCCTGCATCGACTTCCCGGTCACCGACTTGACGGCGGCAGCGCCTTGCCCGCTGCTCAGCGCCTTCTGCGCGTCCTGCGCGCTCTTGTTGGCCGCGGCAGTGTCTTGCGTGATCTTGGCATCGTAAAGGCGATTGACCTCGGCATCGGATTTGCCGTTGGCCGCGGCACCCAACGTCTTGCGCTTGCTCGCCATCTGTTCGGCGTTGGCCTTTGCCTCCAGGTCGGCCTTCATCTTGTCGGTCTTGCGCTGCTGTTCCTGCGCCGCGCGCTGCGCTGCGTCGCGCTGCGCCTTTTCCTTCGCCTCCAGTACCGGATCGTAGTCGGCGCGCGCCTGCGCGCTGGCCAGCAATGCCAGCACGAGCAGGGCAATTTGAATTCGCATCTCCCATTCCCCTTTGCTTTGAAATGCGGTGGCGTGGCAAGTCTGCCGCATCACGCCGCTGTCCCAAAGATAGCAAAAAAGCGCCGCCTGGTTAACCTTGGCGGCGCGTGGGATCGTGCGGCAGGCGGACGCCTACTGGTCCTTCGATTTCTGCCAGGTAGAGTCGGGATCGAAGAGCGTCATCCTGGTCGCCGCGGCAACGGTATCCTTGCCGAGGTTCTTTTCGAACACGACACCGTCGTGGCTGCATATGAACGTCATCACGCCGGACGCCCCCCATCGCGCCGGATAGGCGACCAGCGCAAATCCGCCGATCATCTTGCCGTCCACGAGATAGTCGTAGGCGCCGCCGTGCGCGTTGGCGCCCTGGCCGGTGAGTATCTTGTAGAAGTAGCCGTGATACGGTTCGCCCCTCGCATCGCGGCTGTTCCCATAGCCCTGGTTGCGCGCGTTAGCCACCGCCGGCCCCAACGGACTTGCCGGCTCGCCGTCCGCGGACACCCAATAGAGTCCATCGTGGGTCCCCGGCGTGCTCAGCAGCTTTTGCGCATATTCGAGCGACCCGTTGCCGTCGCGGTCGAGCGTTGCATATTCGCGCTGCGCATCGACATATGCAAGGCAGACCTTGATCGCCGACAACTCGTTGCGGCCAATACGACGATCGAGCACCTGCTCGTTTCCCTGCTTGGCGTCGAATTGCCAGCGCCCATTCTTCATCACTATGGGATACGGGAACGGGAAATCATCGGGGCCGACGAGGAGCGTGACCTTGGCGTCGCCGTCGCGCTCGAATTTCACCGCGTTGTCGTAGCCGGCGGTGAACGCCTCGCGCGCTTGTTCATCCTGCACTGGATCGCCGGATCGGACGAACTTGCTGGCACCCGGCCCGAGTACGCGCCAGATTGCCCGCCGCTCATCGCTGCGCACCGCGTCAGCAAGCGCCTTCGCGGCCTCTTCCGGCGATGCAAAGGTGCTCTGCACGTATGCCGGCTTTGGCATGGCTGCAGGCGCCGAATCCGCCGCGCGCGCGCAGGGCGTCGCCAACAGAAGGGCTGCAAGGATGGCCGGCACGGCACCGGTGAACGCCTGGGCGCGTCGGGTATTCATGATGTGTGTCCCTTGTTTCATTAGCGACCTCGCCCCTGTCCGCCACCACCGCCGCCACCACCGCCGCCACCACCGCCGGCGCCACCACCGCCCCCGCGATTGCCACCTTGTGGCGCGGAGCGCTGGGCGGGGGGCGCGGATCGCTGGGCTGAGGGTGCGGAGCGTTGTGGCTGTTGCATCGCCGCGCGACTCTGCGCGCCGCGATTGGCGTCGCGCTGAACCTGCGATCGCGATTCCGGTTGGAAGCCCGACTGCGGTCTCGACCCAGGTTGCGACGGGCGCGTCGTTGCCGTGTTTCCGAAGTTGCCTGGGCCGTTGCCAGGACGCGTGACGTTGTTGCCGCCACTTGAGCCCGGCCGCTCATTGCCCGGGCGGGTCACGTTGCCCGTCCCCGTGCCCGGGCGATCCGCCCCTCCCGGTCGCGTGGCACTGCCGCCACCGCCCGCCGCTGGGCGCTCGTTGCCAGGACGCGTGACATTGCCGCCCCCGGTCCCGGGTCGATCGGATCCACCCGGCCGGGCGGCATTGCCGCCACCACCCGCGCCCGGACGATCCGTTCCGCCCGGCCGAGTCGCACCGCCGCCGCCGCCCGTGCCCGGACGACCCGTGCCGCCCGGTCGCGTCGCATTGTCGCGACCGCGATAGTTTTCCCGTGACTGCGACCCCGAGCCCGCGCCTGGCCGGAACCGATCGTTGGTCGCGCGGTCGCGATACGCCACGCCGCGACGGTGATCGACGTTGTGGCTCCAGTTGCTGTTGCCGTTGCGGTATTGATCCCGAAACCCGGGGCGATTGTTGATCCAGACGTTGTTGTTATTGATATTGATGTTGATGCTGTTGCTGTGCCAGTTCGGCTGCGACCAGCCCCAGTTGTTGCGGGTGATGCCCCACGCGGTGCCCCAGAAGAAACCCGAGTAGAAGCCCCAATTCGGCGGCCGCGGTCCGAAGCCCCAGATCGGCGGTGGATACCAGTACCACGGCCGGTACACGGGCGGCCCCCACCACGGCCCGAAGATCACCTGCGGGTTGTACACAGGCACAAAGAGGTACTGCGGCTGCGCCGGCTGGATGATGATGGTCTGCTGCTGCACGATCACCTTCTGCTGCTCGGTGCTCTGCAGGTTGCCTGCCTGCTGCGCGCGCATGCGCAAGCCTTGCACGGTCCTCATGACGGCCGCCTCGTCGTCGAGAAACGCGTCGCCCAGCCGCTGCGTCCAGTCGAGTTTGTCGCTCATCATGTCGAGGACTTGCGGGAACGACGTCAGCGACAGCACGCTCACGTCCCACGTCATATCTTTGAGCGCGGCGTCGAGAGCGTCGCCTCTCAGGTTCGGATTGGCCTTGACGAAACGCGCCGCCTGGACGACTTCCAGCGGGTAGGTGGACGCCATCAGCACCTGCGACAGCAGTTCGTCGGGGTAAAGGGCGATCGGCGCCAACAATCCGTCGAGGAAATCCTGGGACATCGGCGCAGCCGGTGGCGGCGTGCCCGGTGGCGGTATGTTCTGGGCAGGCGCTGGCGCAGAGACGGCTAACAGTGCAGTCGCGACCAACGCCGCCAGGCTTGGGAAAAGCTTCATGAGTGCTCCAGGGGAAGGACTTGTCGTGGCCTGCGGCCAGCGAGGCGGCCCGCTTTCGCGGCCCTCTCGCGCGCCATTATGCCCAATAACGCCTCTCCCGCATCGACCGTTGACCGTTGCGCGGTGAACAGGCGCGCTATCATCGCCCAACCATGCAGCTCACCGTAAACGGAACACCGCATCAATTCGACTCGCCGCCGGCCACCGTTGCCGAACTGGTGTTCGCCCTGAATCTCGCGGGCAAGCGCATTGCGGTGGAGATCAACGGCGAAATCGTCCCCAAGAGCCGGCACGAGCAGACGCCCCTATCTGCGGGCGACAAGATAGAAATCGTCGCGGCGGTCGGCGGCGGCTGAGTCTCTACATCCGCACACGCGTTCGGGTTCGCCGGGCGTAAAATGTCGCCATGAACGCCCCAGCCGCCCACGATGTCGCCGCCGATCCCCTGGTGATCGCCGGCCATGCCTACCGCTCGCGCCTGCTGGTCGGCACCGGCAAGTATCGCGATTTCGCGCAGACGCGCGAGGCCATCGACGCCTCGGGCGCACAAATTGTTACCGTTGCCATTCGTCGCACCAACATCGGCCAGGACGCCAACGCGCCGTCGCTGATCGACGCGCTGCCGCCGTCGGAATTCACCTACCTGCCGAACAGCGCCGGTTGCTACACCGCCGACGACGCGGTGAGGACGTTGCGGCTCGCGCGCGAATTGCTCGACGGCCATGCGCTCACGAAGCTGGAAGTGCTGGGCGACAAGGACACGTTGTATCCGAACGTGCGCGAAACGCTGAAGGCCGCGGAAACACTGGTCGCCGATGGCTTCCAGGTGATGGTGTACACGTCCGACGATCCGATCATTGCGCGCGAGCTGGAACAGATCGGGTGTGTCGCGATCATGCCGCTGGCCTCGCTCATCGGGTCGGGCATGGGCATTCTCAACCCATGGAACCTGCAGCTCATCATTGACCAGGCTCGGGTGCCGGTGCTCGTGGATGCGGGCGTCGGCACGGCATCCGACGCGGCCGTCGCAATGGAGCTGGGTTGCGCCGGCGTACTGATGAACACGGCCATCGCTCTCGCGCGCGACCCGGTGCGCATGGCGCGTGCGATGAAATTTGCGGTCGAAGCCGGGCGCGAAGCCCGGCTCGCCGGCCGCATGCCGCGCAAGCTGTATGCGGGCAGCCCCAGCTCGCCGACCTCCGGACTCATTGCCTGACCGGCATGGTGCGCCGCTGGGCACCGCTCGCGGTGGGCTGCGCAGTGGCGTTCGGAATGTTCCCTGACGCCCGCGCGGTTGCGGTCACTCCCGCACGCATCACGGAATTGTGCGCGCGGGCCGAAAGTCCGGCCCATTGTGGACGGCTGATCGAGGCGGATCAGCTGAAAAAGCTTCCCAATCTCGCTATTCGCGACGGCAAGATGCTCAAGGTGCTTCTGTTTCCTGCCGGCAGCCGCGACTTCCTCGACGTCGACACGCCGCAGGGAAGCGCCACATGGTCGCTGTGGGACTACTGGAGCACGGCGAATATCGTGGTGCTCTTCACCACGAACGACGACCGCCTGGGCTACGCCACCCTCCTGCGGAGGACGGGACAACTGACCGCGCTTCCTGCGGAACCGACGCTTTCCCCGGACGGGCAGCGACTGGCCATCGCCGATTTCTGTCGCGAGAATTGCACCAACGAAATCACGGTGTGGCGCGTCGCTCATGACGGAGTGCGCCGCGAACTTGCCTGGAATCCCGACGCGGAATGGTCCGACGTGACGTTGCATTGGAAGAGCGACGCCACATTGACCGTCGAGTTCACGCCGAAGGGCGAAGAGAAGGCACGCACCGTCGACCGTCTCCTGTCGGACGGCAGCTGGCGGCGCGCCGCGCCACATGTCCCGTGACCGCCGAGGAATCCATGGACAATGCGCCAGCGCGCCGCCCGGTGCGCAGCTTCGTGTTGCGTCAGGGCCGGATGTCTCCCGCGCAGCAGCGCGCGCTGGAAACGCTGCTGCCGAAATTCGGGATCGAGTATTCGCCGGTGCCGCTCGATTTTGCCGCGACGTTCGGGCGCACGGCCCCGGTCATTCTCGAAATTGGCTTCGGCATGGGGGAGACAACGGCGGCCATCGCCGCGGCGAATCCACAGAACGATTTCCTGGGGCTCGAGGTCCATGGACCGGGCGTGGGCGCACTGCTGAACCGCGTCGTTGCCGCTGGGCTCACCAACCTGCGCGTCATCCAGCATGATGCGGTCGAGGTCGTCGCACAGATGATCCCGGTGGCAGCTCTCGCCGGCATTCACGTGTACTTCCCCGATCCCTGGCCCAAGAAGCGCCACCACAAACGGCGCCTGCTGCAGCCTTCGTTCGTGAGCGCGCTGGCGCAGCGGCTTGTCTGCGGCGGATACCTCCACGCCGCCACCGATTGGGACGAGTACGCGCAGGAAATCCTAGCGACCTTTGGAGCCGAGCCGTTGCTCGCCAATACCACCGCCGACTACGCGCGGCGTCCGGACTGGCGCCCGCACACCAAGTTCGAGACCCGGGGCCTCAAGCTGGGTCACGGGGTGCGCGACATCGTGTTTCGTCGGCGCTAGAGGCCGGGCTTCTAGGCAGACTTCGCCATCCCGTTGCCGCGCGCGAGCGCAATGAGCCGGGTGATCGTACTGCGCGCGACATCGCGCGAAAAATGCTTGCGGATATTGTCGCGGCCACCGGCAGCGAGCTTCTGCCACAGCGCCTCGTCCTGGTACACCCGCACGATCTCGGCGGCGAAGCTCGCCGGGTCGTCGCCGATCAGCACGTCGTCCCCGGCTTTGAGATGCATGCCCTCGATCGACGGGGTGGTCGCGACCACCGGCAAACCGTAGCTCATCGCGAGGTTGATCTTGCCCTTGACGCCGGCGCCGTAGCGCAGCGGTGCGATCGACGCGCGGCAGCCCGTGAAGTAGGACGTGACATCCGGAACGTAGCCGGTGACGATGAAGTCCTCGGCGGCGAGCGCGCGCACGTTGGCCGGCACCTTGCTGCCGACGATGTAGGTCTTGGCGCCAGGCAG
The DNA here is from genome assembly GCA_963819965.1 of uncultured beta proteobacterium. Lineage (GTDB taxonomy): Bacteria > Pseudomonadota > Gammaproteobacteria > Burkholderiales > Casimicrobiaceae > VBCG01. The sequence continues at coordinate 1,925,121 of CAWFYA010000004.1, read as the reverse complement.
CGCCTCCCGCACGCGGGGCAGGATTTCCCGCGCGTACCAAAGCACGGCATCCGTGTTGGGCGGATGCTGGAAGCCGCCGATGAACACCAGTCCCTCGCGTTCGGCAAATGGCTTGCCGCTGGAAAGGAGCTCATGGATCGTCGACAGCACCATGACCCGGGCATCCGGCACGAGGTCGGCCAGCAACGCCTGCTCGAACGGCGACACCACCAGCGTCACGTCGGCCTTGCGGATCAGTGCCAGTTCTTCGTCGCGTTTGGAGCGTGCCGCGGCGCGCGCGAGCGCGCTGCCTTCCAGCTCCGCCTGCCGCTCCGTGCGCAGGAAATGTAGGTCAACCGTATCGAAGACAACCAGCGCGTTCGGCACAAACGAGCGCACGGCGTCGAGATGCTTGACGGCAACATAGTGACGGGACATCACCACGATGTCGAACTCGCTGCTGCGCTGCGCAAGCAGTTCCGCGATCGAACCCGCGTAGGGATGAAACAGCACCTCCACTCCGCGCTGCTGGAGCTGTGAGACGTAAGGCTGGCGGTATTCCAGGTTATCGGCGACGAAGGTAACCTTGCATCGGAGCGACGTCAGGATTTCCAGTATCGCCTGCATGCGCATCGAGCCGGCATCATGGTCGGGCGTGAGCATGCACGCGTCGATGACCAGCACACGCATCTGCGCGCCGCGGTCATGCTCCAATTCCGGGTGAATGCCGTTCGCGCGGTGGAGCATCAGCGTGTTAGCCCACTTCTTCGCGAAAGTCGACTGGTTCACCACCTGGTGCCGCTTGACACCGGAAGTGTCGTCAGTGCCCGAAGTCTGGCCTTCGAAGTGCACGACCGTGGCAAAGGGCTGGTAAAAAACCTTGCGACCGGCCGCCCGCACCGAGAATGCAAGGTCCACATCCTCGTAGTACGCCGGCGCGTAACCCGCATCGAATCCGCCAAGCTGCTGGAACAGCGCGCGAGGCACGGCAAGGCAGGCGCCGGAGCAGTAATCGGCCTCGCGCAGATAGTTGTATTCCGGCTTATCCGGATCGTCGTTGCGTCCCCAGTTCCAGGCAGTTCCGTCGCGCCAGACGATTCCTCCGGCCTCCTGCAACCTGCCGTCGGGATAGATCAGCTTTGCGCCGACCAGTCCGGCGTCCGGGTGCTCGCGGAACACCGCGAGCATGGCATCGAGCCAGCCCGGGGTTACGATCGTGTCGTTGTTGAGGAACACGACGAATTCGCCGCGCGCGAGCGCAGAGCCATGGTTGCAGGTCCCGATGAAGCCCAGGTTGACCTCGTTGCGCACGAACCGCACGCCGGTTACGTCTTTCAACTGTTCCGCCACCGGTTCCGGCGACGCGTCGTCGATTACGAGGATCTCGATCATTCCGGCGGGCGAGTGCGCCTGCACGCTCTTAAGGCAGGTAAAGGTCAGCAACGGATTGCCGTACACGGGGATCACGATCGAAACACGCGGCGCATCGTTGACCGCGAAGGTGAGCGGTGCGACCCCTCCCTCAAGCTCGAACATCGCCGCGCGCCGCGCCTTGAAGCGTCCTTTTCCCCGGACTTTGGCACGGGCGCGCCTGAATGCCGCCGCCATTCCCTCGTTGCGCACAATCGACCACATCAGTGCCGCGAACTGCGGCGCACGGCGGATACCGGCCCAGCGCACCCTTGCGCGCGCTAGCATGACTTTCGCGCGGTGGCCGCCTTCGCGAATTGGCGCGGTCAAGCGCCAAGTGGTCGATGACTCGAGTTCGTCGATACGATGGCGTGCGATGGCCAGCGACGTCTCGTCGTTTCCCGTGCGGATCTGCATCGTGTACAAGGTGCGCTGCGCAGCAAGGAGCTCGGCCGCGAGGTGCTCGCGGTCACCCGTGGCGCGGTCGCGGATTGCGCGATACTCCTCCAGCTGCTGATCCACAAACGCCACCTGGCGCTTCAACTCGTTGCGGGCCTCCGTGTGACCGCAATCCACGCCGGCGGAAAACAGCTGGCCCAGCGAAAGCGGCGGGGCCTCCACCTGTCCTTCGGCGAGATAGTAGTTTCGGTCGTGGAGCGCCGACAGGTTTCCGGCCGACCGGCTTCCGCGCAGTCCGGGAGGAAGCGACGCCAGGTACTTGCCGACGTATTGCGCGGGATCCATCAGTTCACCACCTTGATTCGCGGCAGCGGCGGCGAAGGAGCGGGACGGGTCGACATGCCGGCGGCGGCCAGCAATGCTTCGTTCCAGACTGCAGGCGGTGCATTCCAGGAAACGGTGGCCGAGCGCGGATGCCCCGACAAACGTTCGGTAAAGGCCCCGAGCGCCGACGCGACAATAGGCAGCCCGGAGGCCAGTGCGACCGAGAGCGTGTACGCGTACGTCTCGGGTACCTGCGCGGGAAACAGGATCACGTCGGGCTTCTCTGCGCCGATCAGCAGCGGCAGCTCGGCGTCGACATATTGCCCGTGAATGGTCAGCGGAACGTCGGGCGATTGCGGGATGGGCTCCGTTGTCGAGCCGAGCAAGCGAAACACAAGCGGCAACCCGAGGGCGCGTGCCTCGCGCGCGCAGGCCGCCACAACGTGCAGCCCCTTCTCCGGCGACAGGTTCCCCAGTATGGCAACCCGGGCAATGCGCGGCGGCGCGTCGGGCGCGATCTCCGGATGCGACCATACGTGAATTGCAACGTCGGGAAAGTATCGCCGCATGCGCTTCGCGACGTCCTGCGACGGCGCGATGATGCGGTCGGCACCACGCAGCAGCTGGCCGAAGACACCCCGCCACGCCGTGATATCGAGTCCCCACTGGCCGGGACGGCGCGTCAGGCACGCGGCGCATCCGGTCGAATCGGGCTCGCCGCAATACATGCCGTCTTCGGTCACGAGGTGGTATTGCGGACAAATCGCAAAATAGTCGTGCAACGTGCAATCGTAGGGAACGCCCACGGTGGACGGGAGGTCGAGGATTCCACGAGGCAGCAGGTGCACATGGTGGAAATGCAGACGCTCGACGCCAATGAAACGCAGCAGGCCGGCGAGATCAGGAAGCTCTCCGGGCAATGTGAAATAGACCGCGAAGCCCTCACCTGCGCGCGGCCAATACAGCTTCACGGTATCGCCGGCCGCGGGCTCCAGGTAAAGTACTTCGCAGCGGTCGCCGACGAGCGATGCCAGGTCGTTCATGTGGCGGCGGATGCCGCCGCCCCAAGGGTGCGATATGAAAAGCAGCGGCCGCCCGGGAGCCTCGGCGAGTCTTAGCAGGTCCACCCGACGCGCGAAGGGCCGGGTCGGGTCGCGCATCAGGGATTCGGCCCTCTGATTGGCATAGGCCGGATAAAGCTTGGTCAGCGCAAGTTCAGTGCGGCTGGCCAGCTCATCCGCGTCATGCGCACCGAATGTCGCGTGGCCCGAGTGGCCGACGAACACGTCGCCCGCGATGAGGTTGCGGAACCCGGCGCTGCCTGCGCGCAGACAGAAATCGACCTCGACGCCATAGTCGCTGCCGAGCGGCGTGGCATCAAATGCGCCGACCACGTCGAGGCAATCCCGACGGAAGTAGAGGCAAGGACCTTCCAGTGCGGGCAATGCGGCCGAGCCCCCGGGATTGGCGCGTGCAAACAGCGCATCGAGCGCCGCAATCGTCAATCCCGCGGGCAACGGATTATCGCTGCGTGGAAGTGGATAGGTTGCCGTGCCGACATTGTTGGTAAACGTACCGATCACGCCGACTCCCCGCACGTCTCCGCGAGGTACGAGCCGGTCCAGCCAATCGTTCGCGACCTCCGCGTCGGATTGAAGCACGACCACGTCCCGGTCGCGATGCAGCGCGAACGCGCGGTTGACTGCTGCAACGTAACCCTGGTGCGACGGCTGTTCGATTAGGGTCGCGCTCCCACGCTCACTCAAGTCCCGCAGGAATCGCGCGAGCTCCGGTTCGGGCGTGCCATCGTTTACCAGCACCAGTTCATAGGGCGTGCGGCAGGTGGAACCCATGACACTTTCAATGCAGCGCCGCGTTAACTCCAGATTGCGGTATACCGGAACGATGACGTCGACGGTCGGCATCAGCGTGACTCCACCCAGCGCCGCTTGAGCAGCGAGAATGGCAGGCGCAGCCACCCCTTCGGCGTTTCGCGGTACGCAAGCTGGGCGCGCGTCGCTGCGTGGGCCATGACTTCCTGCCCAAGCGCCGCCTGCACGGCCGTCAGCGCGGCGATGCGCCGATCCTTCTCGACGCCCGCGTCCTTCTCGCTCGCCAGCGCATTGACCGCGGTGATCAGCTCGGTCAGGCGATGTTCCGCGATAGCGCGAGCATCGAGTTCATCCCATGCAAGCTGGCGTTCACGCTCGAGCGCGCGGGCATAGTCGCGCCACAGTGCGAGCGCGCCGTCGTCAAACATGGAGAGCGCGGGGCAAGGTGGCAATGGCACCGCTGCGGCCGCACACACGACGACGAAGTACATCGGCGGCGCCGGCGCATGCGCGATCGTTGCCTCGTGCCCGGGCAGCGCCAGGAACTGCGGCGGCTCCCGACGGTCGCCCTCGGCCCAGAGCAGCGACTGCGCCACCACACGCTGCCCGTACCATCGCTGCTGCGGAAACCCGGAATCGAGAAGCGTCTTCAGTTCCGCGCGATCGAGCTCAGCCACGTGGAAATGGTTCTCGACTTCGCCCGCCTCGTTGTAGACGGGCCGGTTGGGCGATGAAATGACGAGCAGGCCGGACGGCGACAGCACGCGCCGGAATTCCGCCAGCATTTCGTGCTGTGCCGCCAGATGCTCGATCGTCTCGAACGAGACGACGACGTCGATGCACCCGTCCGGTAGCGGCAGAGAAGTCACCGAGCCCTGGGTAAAGGTGAGATTGTCGCGGGAATAACGTTCGCGCGCGTGGGCGACCGCCTCATGGGACAGGTCCACCCCCGTGACCTGTGCGGCAGTGTGCGCGATGAGAACGCTGCCGTAGCCCTCACCGCATGCGGCGTCGAGCACGCGCTTGCCGCGAACCAGCCCCGCGACGAACGCGTAGCGATGCCAGTGCTCGTACCAGATCGGGCCGCGCACCTCGGGCGTGAAACGCTCGCCGGTGAAGGTCAGCGAAGGGGAGGCGGTGGAGACGTGGGCCAAGGCGGAAGCCGGTGCGGGATGGGTCGCGCCGGCCACTGAGCCAATCGCGCGCAACCTCGAATTGTAGCTGCGTCCGCACCGGGACGGGGCATTGCGGTGGTCGGGGACGTCCCCGTGGGTCAGTCCAGCGTCAGCACGACGGGCTGGTGATCCGACGCCTGCAATTGCGTGTTCACGGCGACTTCCTGGACCCGCGCCTTCAGGTTCTCGCTGACGAAGATGAAATCGCAGCAATAACCCGGGGCCATGGGGTCGATCTTCTGGTAAAGGCACATGGTCGGCGCGTGCGGCACCCCGGGATGCCGCAGTTCCCACGCGTCGGAGAGCGGCGGCGTGCCATCCGCGAACGGCGCCAGCATCTGCGCGTGGCCGGGATCGGCCGGGTCCATGTTGAAGTCGCCCGTGATGACGGTTGCGGCGGGGCGCGGATGAGTCTGGAACGGGCCGCCGTCGATGGCCATCACATGCGGATCGCGCGAATATTCGTAGCCCTGGGCGTAGATGGTGCGCAACGCGTCGATCTGGCTCGCGCGCTTCTTCACGGAGTAGTACTCAAGGTGGGTGGTAATGACGCGGACATCTCCCGAGGGAGCTGACACGACCGCCTCCAGCGCCATGCGCGGCATCGCCAGGAAGTCCGGGTCAAAAGGGTAGGGCAGCATGTAGCGGAAGATCTGCCGGACCGGAATTCGGGAAAAGATCATATTGCCGAAGCGGCGGCGGCGGCTGTTGTCGGATGGATGATCGGTGGCCACGCCGGGGATCGCGGTATACCCGGGCAGCAGCGTCGCGAGTAGCGCGAACTGATCCTCGCCCGCGCTTCCGGCCAGCCGCGGATGCGGAAAATTATCGGCGATTTCCTGCAGGCAAAGCACGTCGAAATCCGCCAGGCGCTTAGCTTCGGTCACGATGCGCGCCGGATCGACCTTTCCGTCGACGCCGCAGCACCACTGCACATTCCACGTTATGAGCTTCATCGTATTCCGGCCCGCATGAAGGATTGGACGAACTGGCGCTGAAAGATAAGGAAGGCAAGCAACAGCGGCGCGGTGGACAGGAGCGTCGCGGCAGTGATGATTGACCAGTCGATGCCCTGGTCAGTCGAGGAAAACACCTGCAGGCCGACGGTCATCGGACGCGCCTCCACGGAATTGGTGATGATGAGCGGCCACAGGAAATTGTTCCAATGGTAGCTCACGCTCACCAGCGCATAGGCGAGGTAGGTTGGACGGGCGAGCGGGACGTAGACACGCCAGAGGACCTGCAGCGGCGTGCAGCCTTCCACGCGCGCCGCTTCATCCAGCTCGTGCGGTACGCCTTTGAAGGTCTGCCGCAGCAGGAATATCCCGAACGCGCTTGCCATGTAAGGCAGCCCGATACCGGGAATCGTGTCCTTCAATCCGAGCAAGGTCATCGTGCGGTAGTTCTCGACGATCAACACGTCCGGCATTACCATCAATTGCACCAGGACCAGCGCGAACAGCACGCCGCGCCCGGGAAACTCGAAGCGCGCGAAGGCATAGGCCGCTAGCGTGGTCAGGACCATCTGCGCAACCAGGATCATCGCGACCAGCAGTGTGGTGTTGAGGAAGTACCGCGCAAAGGGCGCCGCATGCCAGGCGGTGACGAAGTTGGCCAGCGTCAGCGGCGCGGTGAGCGACAGTCGCGTCGAGAACTCTGCCGTGTGAAAGGCTGTCCAGAACGCGTACAAGAGCGGCAGCAGCCACAGCAAGCCCAGCACCCACGCGCCGGCGGTGGCCAGCGCGCGTCCCGCGCCACGCGATTCATAGACCATTGCTGTCATGAGCGGCGAAGGACCGCCCCAAGCCGCGGGACTGCAGCCTGCCATCGGGGCCGGCGAACGAAGTGAGCGTGGCGGTCGTTCATCGATAATGAACCCTGCGCTCGAGGAAATAGAACTGCGCGAGCGCGACGACTCCCAGTATCGCCAGCAGCACCATGGTCAGCGCCGCCGCATAGGCGCCATCCCAGAAACGAAAGCCGATCTCGTAGATGTAGTAGAGCAGCAATTCCGTCGCGTTGTCCGGCCCGCCCCGGGTCATTACGACGACGTGGTCGACCAGCCGGAATGCATTGATCACCGCATTCACGAGCACGAACAGCGTGGTGGGCATGAGCAACGGCCACGTGACCCGGCGGAAGAAATGCCAGCGCGAGGCGCCTTCGATGGCGGCGGCATCGGCCAGGTGGGGCGACATGGACTGCAACGCGGCCAGGTAGAAGATCATGAAAAACCCGGCTTCCTTCCAGATCGTGACGATCATTAGGGCGCCCAGTGCGGTGCTCCTGCTGCCCAGCCAGTTGTGACTGGGCAACCCGAATGCGCCGGTGAATTGTTCGAGCAGCCCGTATTGCGGCGTGTAGAAGAAGAGCCATATGTTGGCCACCGCGATCATCGGCAGAATCGTCGGCGTGAAATACGCGAGGCGCAGGATACCTCGACCCGGAATGCGGTCATTCACCCAGACGGCCATCAACAACGCGAGCGCCATCGATACGGGGATCGTCCCGAGCGCGTACCAGAAATTGTTGGCGAGCGACTGCCAGAAAATCGGGTCTTCGATCAATTGCGTGTAGTTGTCGAGGCCGACGAATACGGACGGCACGTCGCCCTTGGCCGTCGAGCGGACGCTGTGCCAGAGATTGGCCAGCGCCGGATAGTGGGTGAAGAGCGCGAGCAACGCCATCGCCGGCAGCAGCAGCAGCCAGCCGTACACCCATTGCGTGGTGCGGCTCAAGATGGCTACCGCACTGTTGCGTCGGCAAGATGGGCCGGGCCGAACGGATCGCAGGCTCTGTGCCCGCCTGCAACCCATTCCGCCGCGCGATGCACTGTGTCCCTAGCGCCGATACGTGCGCAGGATGCGCTCCGATTGCGCCTGCGCGTCTTTCAGCGCCTGCTCAGGCGACTTGGCACCGGTCAACGCCGCCTGCAAGCCATCGTTAAGTGCCTTGGTCACGCGCTGGTTGTCGTGCGTCGAGAGTTCGGCCTTGGCGTACGGCAACTGGTCGCGCGCCACGGCCGCCGGCGGAAATCCGGCGACGTATTGCTTCATCGCCGGCGTGTCCCAGGCATCGGCGCGCACCGCCACGTAGCCGGTATCGATTCCCCACTGCGCCGCGCGTTCCGGCGTGGTGGCCCATTTGATGAATTTGAACGCCGCCGCACGTTGCGCCGGCGTCGACTTCGTGAAGAGGTAGAAGTTGCCGCCGCCGGTGGGGCTGCCGCGTTGCTTGCCCGCGGGGAGCATCGCGACGCCGAAATCGAACTTGGCATTGTTCTTGACGTTGGTGAGGTTGCCGGTGGTCGTCCAGATCATCGCCACCTTCTTCTCGAAGAAATCCTTGGGGGTCGTGCCCCATTCGACGATGCCTTCGGGATGAACCTTGTATTTGTTCACGAGGTCGACCCAGTACTGCAGCGCGTCGATGACCTCCTTCTTGTCGTAGAACGTCTGCGTGCCCGCCGAATTCATCAGGATGCCGCCGTTCTGGATCGCGAGGGCCTGGAACAGCCAGTAGGGAAACCCGGACGACGGGATCTGCACGCCCCATTGCGTGACTTTGCCCGAGGCATCGCGCTTGGTGAGCTTCTGCGCGTATTCAGTCATCTCCTTCCAGTTCGCGGGCGGGCGGTTCGGGTCGAGCCCGGCCTCCTTGAACAACTCCTTGTTGTAGTACAGGACGATGGTCGAGCGCTGGAATGGAATGCCCCAGGTCTTGCCGCCCGTCTGGCTGTTTTCCATGAATGCAGGATAGAAGCTCTTGAGCCAGGCCTTGTCCTCCGGCGTCTTGACGAGGTCGTCGAACGGCTGGATCGCTCCCTCGTCGATCAGCGTGAACATGTCGGTCGACAAAAGGATCGACGTGACCGGCGGTTCGCCACTCTTCACCGCCGTCAGGGCCTTGGTGATCGAATCCTGGTAGCTTCCCGAATAGATCGGCTTCAGCTTGATTCCCGGGTTCTCCTTCTCGAAACCGGCCGCCAAGCCATCGATGATCTTGGTGATCGGACCGCCGACGGCGACCGGATAGTAGAACGATACCTCTGTCGGCGCTTGCGCCATCGCAGGTGAAAAGCCGATCTGCGCAGCCAACATCGTGGCCAATATTGCGAACAGTCCGTTACGAATGCATCGATGCCGCATGACTTCCTCCTCCCAGAGTTTCAAGTTTCCGATCCGCCGATCCTCATGCCATCAGCGTTGCGGTGTCGTGCCGCGGAGACGCGAGCGAGCGTCGGCCGCCCTCCGCGAAATAATGTTGTGCGCCCGGCGCCCAGTTGAGCCAGGCAGCATCGCCGCGCGAAAGTCCCACGCTGCCCTGCACGCGCACCGCCAACGGCTGGCCGCCGATGCGGCAGGAGATGAGCGAATCCCCGCCCAGGTACTCGACGCTTTCCACGCTGGCGCGCATTCCCCGCTCCATTCCCAACGCAATGTGCTCCGGCCGCACGCCGAGCGTGCCGTCCGCGCAGCTGGCAGGCAGCACCGCGGGGCCATCCGCGCCCCGGATGATCGCGCCGCCTGCCCCCGCTTCGAGTTGCAGCAGGTTCATGGGCGGCGTGCCGATGAACCGCGCGACGAATGTGTTCGCGGGTTCGTCATAGAGTTCGACCGGCGCGCCATTCTGCTCGATACGTCCGCCGCGAAGCAGGATGACGCGGTCGGCCATGGACATTGCCTCGACCTGGTCATGGGTGACGTACACCATCGTGATGCCGAGCTTGCGCTGCAGCACGCGGATCTCCAGCCGCATCTCCGCGCGCAGCTGGGCATCGAGGTTGGACAGCGGCTCGTCCATCAGACACACAGGTGCCTCGTTGATGATCGCCCGTCCCAGCGCGACGCGCTGCTGCTGACCGCCGGAAAGCTGCGACGGCTTGCGCGCGAGGAGCGGCGCCAGCCCCAGCAGCTCCGCCACGCGTGCGAGCCGGGTCCGGCAGTCTCCTTCGGCGACGCGGCGCACGCGCAGGCCGAAAAGGATGTTCTCCGCGACGCTCAAGTGCGGAAACAATGCGTAGTTCTGGAACACCATGGCGATATTGCGCTGCGCGGGTGGCAGTCGCGTGACATCGCGGCCGTCGATGAAAACCCGGCCGCCATCTGCGGTCTCGAGGCCGGCAATCAGGCGCAGCGTGGTGGACTTGCCGCAGCCGGATGGGCCGAGCAGCACGTTGAACGTGCCGGCCGCGAGCTCGAAGGAAATATCGTCGACGGCGCGCACCTGCCCATCGGCGGTCGTCCAGTGTTTGCTGACTTTTTCGACGACGATGGCCGACACCGTTGCGCATCCTCTGCTGGCAGCGTGGATCGGACCTGCGGGCTCGCGATTGCGCAGGCTGGCGACTGGCCGGCAACGCGGGCGGCCGGCAATGGCGCGCGCCGTGAATTCGGCAACGGATGATAGCAAACGGCCGCGACGGCCGTTCAGCCGAACAGTGCAGTCAGCGCGGCGCCCGGGTCCGGCGCGCGCATGAACGCTTCGCCGACCAGGAACGCATGCACGCCCCGGCTGCGCATCAGCGCTACATCGCGCTGGGCCAGGATTCCGCTCTCGGTCACCACCAGCCGGTCTTCGGGCACGCGCAGCAGCAGGTTGAGCGTGGTATCCAGCGTAACGCTGAAGTTGCGCAGGTTGCGGTTATTGATGCCGATCAGCGGTGTCGCCAGCCGCAGTGCCCGGTCCAGTTCGGCGCCATCGTGGACCTCGACCAGCACGTCCATGCCAAAGGCGTGCGCGGCAGCCTCCAATGCAGCCATCTGGGCGTCCTCGAGCGCAGCAACGATGAGCAGGATGGCGTCGGCTCCCAACGCCCGCGATTCGGCCACCTGGTATTCGTCGATGATGAATTCTTTGCGCAGCGCCGGCAACGAGCACGCGCTTTTCGCCGCCACCAGGTAATCCGGATCTCCTTGAAAAAAAGGCCGGTCCGTCAGCACGGACAGGCATGCGGCACCCGCTCGTTCATAGCTCGCGGCGATGGCGGGCGGATCGAAATCTGCGCGCAGGAGGCCCTTGCTCGGACTGGCCTTCTTGACCTCGGCGATCACGGCGGCGCGGCCGGCGGCGATTTTCGCGCGCAATGCGCGCTCGAAGCCGCGGGGGGGCGACGCCGCGCGCGCGGCGGCTTCAACCACGCCAAAGGGGCGGGCGACTTGCGCGGCAATCACCTCTTCCGCCTTGGTGGTGATGATCTGGGCGAGGATGTCGCTCCTGCTCATGGCGCCTTCGTGCCCAGCTTCTGCGTAACGGCGACGAAAGCATCGAGTTTTTTTCGCGCCGCGCCGCTGGCGATCGCTTCGCGCGCACGCGCGATGCCGTCTTCGATCGATGCCGCGATATTGGCCGCATAAAGTGCCGCGCCAGCGTTCAGCGTGACGATCTCGCGTGGCGTGCCTGCCACGTTGGCAAGTGCCTCGAGCACCATTTCCTTGGACTCCGCGGCGTCTTTCACCTTGAGCCCGCGATTCGACTTCATCGACAGGCCGAAGTCCTCGGGGTGGATTTCGTATTCGCGGACTTCGCCATCCTTCAGTTCGCCGACCATCGTCGCGGCGCCGAGCGACACCTCGTCCATCCCGTCCTTGCCGTAGACCACCAGCGCGTGCGTGCTGCCCAGGCGCTGCAACACGCGTATGTGGATACCGACCAGGTCGGGGTGAAAAACGCCGATCAGCTGGTTGGGCGCGCCCGCCGGATTGGTGAGCGGACCCAGGATGTTGAAGATCGTGCGCACGCCGAGTTCCTTGCGCACCGGTCCGGCGTGCTTCATCGCCGAGTGATGGTTGGGCGCGAACATGAAGCCCACGCCGGTCTCGGCAATGGAGGTGGCCACCTGCGCCGGGGTCAACATGATGTTGGCGCCCAGCGCCTCCAGCACGTCGGCGCTGCCGGACCGCGACGACACCGAGCGCCCGCCGTGCTTCGCCACGCGCGCGCCCGCGCCAGCCGCGACGAACATCGACGCGGTGGAAATGTTGAAGGTATGGGAGGCGTCGCCACCCGTGCCGACGATGTCGACCAGGTGGTCGCGATCGGGAACCTCGACCTTGGTCGCCAGCTCCCGCATGACTTGGGCGGCCGCGGCGATTTCACCGATGGTTTCCTTCTTCACGCGCAAACCCACGGTCAGCGCGGCGATCATCACCGGAGACACTTCGCCGCTCATGATCTGGCGCATGAGCGACAGCATTTCGTCGTGAAATATTTCGCGATGCTCGATAGTGCGCTGAAGTGCATCCTGAACGGTGATGGACATGGCGACGGCCTAGGGTTGCAGCTCGCGAACGCGGCGGCGCGTGAGATCCACGCGGCATGCCAGGCCCACCTGTTCGGCGCCGGAACCGCTGGCGGAGAGCGCCTTGACATAGCTGCATTGCATCGTCCGGTATTCCAGGAACGCGCGCAGCGATTTGGCCAGCGCAGCATTGGCCCCCGCCCGGCCGGTTGCCGTGTCGATCTCGCGGGCGCGAATGCCGGCGGCGGCCTCGGCATTGCGCAGCGATGCCTGCGCTTCCGCATCGGCGTCGAGAAGACATTTGGTGACCGCAGCGCCATCGCCCGCGGTCTGGCATTCCTCCAGCGCGCCTGCGACGGCGGGCGCCGACGCTGTCGCCAGCGCGGCCAACAGCAGCAGCAACGGTGCGATCCGGGTTGCGTTCATGACGTTCCTTCCAGAAAATTGCCGAGCAGGCGCTTGCCGTGTTCCGTGAGGATGGCCTCCGGATGGAACTGGACCCCCTCGACGGCGTAACGGCGATGGCGCACGCCCATGATCTCGCCATCATCGGACGTGGCCGTGACCACGAGGTCCGCCGGTACGCTCGACTGCTCAATGGCCAGCGAATGGTAGCGCGTCACCGCGAACGGCGCCGGCAGGCCTGCAAAAACGCCATGGCCATCGTGCATCACGGGCGACAGCTTGCCATGCATCACCTGCTGCGCGCGCACGATGCGGCCGCCGAACGCCTGTCCGATCGCCTGATGGCCGAGACACACGCCGAGAATGGGAATTTCCCCCGCGAAGCGCCGGATCAGCGGCACCGAGATCCCCGCCTCGTTGGGCGTGCACGGCCCGGGCGAGACGACGATCTGCGTGGGCGCCAGCCGTGCCACCTCGTCGACCGTGATCGCGTCATTGCGGTGGACCTGCACGTCCGCACCCAGTTCGCTCAGGTACTGCACCAGGTTGTAGGTGAAGCTGTCGTAGTTGTCGATCATCAGGAGCATTATCGGTGGCCCTCGGGTTCGTCGAGCCCCTGCTGCACCATTTCCGCGGCGCGAAGTACCGCGCGCAGCTTGTTCAGCGTTTCCTGCCATTCGCCTTCGGGCGATGAATCGTGGACGATGCCGCCGCCCGCCTGCGCGTACAGGGTGCCGTCCTTGAGTACTGCGGTACGCAGCGCGATGGCCGTGTCCATGTCGTCCTGGAAGCTGATGTAGCCGACCGCGCCGGAGTAGATGCCGCGCTTGGTCGGCTCGAGCTCGTCGATGATCTCCATCGCCCGCACTTTGGGCGCGCCGCTCACCGTGCCGGCGGGAAAGGTGGCGCGCAGCACGTCGATGCTGTTCATGCCCGGTTTCAGCTGGCCTTCCACGTTGGACACGATGTGCATCACGTGCGAGTATCGCTCGATTGCCATCTGGTCGGAGACGCGCACCGATCCCGTCGTCGCGACGCGGCCGACATCGTTGCGGCCGAGGTCAAGCAGCATCACATGCTCGGCGATTTCCTTGGGGTCGTGCGCCAGCTCGTGCGCCAGTGCTTCGTCGGCTTCGCGCGTCTTGCCGCGCGGCCGCGTTCCGGCGATCGGCCGCAGCGTGATGCTCGCACCCTCCTTGCGCACGAGGATCTCCGGCGACGCGCCGACCACGTGGAAGTCGCCGAAGTCGTAATAGAACATGTAGGGCGACGGATTGAGCGACCGCAACGCACGGTACAGCGACAAAGGCGGCGCCGCGAATGGCATCTTCATCCGCTGCGAGATCACCGCCTGCATGATATCGCCCGCCACGATGTATTCCTTGGTCCGCGCGACGGCTGCTTTGTATCCCGCTTCGCCGAACTCGCTGGCGGGGTGGGTGATCTCGGACGCCGTGCCGAAGGGAATGGCCACGGATTCGCGCAGCTTGAGGCGCAACAGCGTCAGTCGCGCCGACGCCCTGGCATAGGCATCGGGCGCATCGGGGTCCGCATAGACGATGAGGGAGATCTTGCCGCCCAGGTTGTCGACTACCGCGAGCTCTTCGGTGAGCAGCAGCAGCATGTCCGGAACGTCGGCCAGTTCCGGCGTCGGCGGTTTCGCCGAGTGCGAGAGGCGGGTCTCGATGTGGCGCACCGTGTCGTAGCCGAAATAGCCGGCCAGGCCGCCGCAGAAGCGCGGCAATCCCGGCAGCGGCGCCGCGCGAAAGCGTTCGCGAAAGGACTGGATGAAGCTCAACGGGTCGCCCACGTGGGTCTCGACCACGCCGTGGTCGTCCTCGACCTCGGTACGGCGGCCGCGGACGCGCAGCCGCACCTTCGCCGGCAGGCCGATGAACGAGTAGCGGCCGAAGCGTTCGCCGCCGACCACGGATTCCAGCAGGAACGTGTAGCGCGTGGCGGCGAGCTTCAGGTACAGCGACAACGGCGTGTCGAGATCCGCAAACGTCTCCAGCACGAGCGGGATGCGGTTGTAGCCCTTGGCGGCAAGGGCATTGAATTCGGCTTCGGTAATCATGCTTCGACTCTCTTGCTTCTGGAACAACCGGTCAACTCGGGGCGCCGCTACTTGGGATTTGCGCGCGACGCAGGACGCGAAGGATCAGGAGGGGCGCTGCCAGCGCCACTCGCCCTTGCGCCGCCAACCCGTGACGACGGGCAGGCTGTTGCGATTGCAGAGGTCGACGTTCACGATAGATGAGAGGTTGGATCGTTGCCGCTGGTCACATCGGGCCCGACTGCCGCAAACGCTCGCCCATATTCGGACATAGCAGATCGGCGACAGCCTCGAGCGAATCGACTATACCATCGCTGTCCAGCTTTTGCACCGGCACGCCCTCGCTGTAGCCGTAGGGCACCACCAGCACTGGACTGCCCGCCGCGCGTGCGGCGGCGACGTCGTTCACCGAGTCGCCCACCATCAGCATGCGCGCAGGCGCAACGTTCAGGCGCCGCGCCGCCAGCAGCAGCGGCGCTGCATCCGGTTTTTTGGCCACCGCATCGTCGCCGCCGATGACCACGCCGAAATAGTCGGCGATGCCGGCGTGAACCAAGTGCGGCCGCACGAAGCGCGTGGTCTTGTTGGTGACCACGGCCAGCCGGAATCCCGCATCGCGCATGCGGCGCAGCCCGTTCAGGACGCCGGGAAAAACAGCCGTCTGCCGTCCCAGTTCGGACGCGTAGCTGTGCAGGTAGGACGGCAGCAATGCGGCCACTTCGCCGTCCCGCGGCGGCGCACCGCGCGCCCTCGTCAGCGCGCGCGACAGGAGATCGGTGATGCCTCTGCCGATCAGATCGCGGACTACGTCAACATGCAACGGCGGCAGACTCTGGTCGGCCAAAAGGAGATTCACCGCGGCGGCCAAGTCGCGCACGGTGTCGAGCAACGTGCCGTCCAGGTCGAAGGCGACTGCGTCTACCGCGAAGGGGCGTCGCGCGTGCGCATTATCCAACCCGGGCCAGCTCCGCGCGCATCTGCGCGATGGTCGCGCGATAGTCCTTGGCGCCGAAGATGGCGCTGCCGGCAACGAAAGTGTCCGCGCCTGCCCGCGCGATCTCGGCGATGTTGTCGACCTTCACCCCACCATCGACTTCCAGCATGATCGGCCGTCCGGTTCGCTGCTGCGCCGTGTCGACCAGCTTGCGCGCCGCGCGCAGCTTTTCCAGCGCGTGCGGGATGAACGACTGGCCGCCGAAGCCCGGATTGACTGACATGATGAGTACCAGATCCAGCTTGTCGATCACGTGCATCAGCCAATCCAGCGGTGTCGCCGGATTAAAGACCAGTCCTGCCTTGACGCCGTGCTCGTGGATCAGGCCGATCGTGCGGTCGACATGCTCCGAGGCTTCCGGGTGGAAGCTGATGATCGCCGCGCCGGCCTCCGCGAAATCCGGCACGATGCGGTCGACCGGCTTGACCATGAGATGCACGTCGATAGGCACCGCGGTGTGCGGCTTGAGCGCGGCGCAGACCAGCGGACCGATCGTCAGGTTGGGGACGTAATGGTTGTCCATCACATCGAAATGGATGAGGTCCGCCCCTGCCGCGACGACGGCGCGCACCTCCTCACCCAATCGCGAAAAATCGGCAGAGAGCAAAGACGGCGCAATCCTGCAGTTTGTGGGCATCGGGCTATAATCCGCTAGCGTGAGGAATAGGCGTCAAAGAAGAAAAACGTGGCCGGGTGCAGCATGGCGGAGAGTAAACGATACGAGGTGACGGTGGAGCCCAAGGCGCGGTTCCTCGCGGAGCAATCCGACCCGGCGAAGAACCAGTACGTCTTCACCTACACCATCACGATCACCAACACCGGCGACGTCGCCGCCCAGATCTTGAGCCGCCACTGGATCATCACCGACGCCGACCACAAGGTTCAGGAAGTCAAGGGTCTTGGTGTGGTTGGACAGCAACCGCTGCTCAAGCCCGGCGAATCGTTCGAATATACGAGCGGGGCCTCCATTCCTACCGCCGTCGGCACGATGCAGGGAAGCTACCAGATGATGGCCGCCGACGGGAAGGCCTTCGACGCGCCGATTCCACTCTTCACGCTGTCGGTGCCGCGCACGCTGCACTAGTCGACTTCGGAAGCAGCACCGGATTTTGGGGCGGCCTCTTCCTGCGACCGGGGGGCTACCTTTGGCGGCAACTTCCGCGGCGGCGCCATGGTCCACCACACGATGGCGATGCCCACCGCCAACGCCACCGCCGCCTCGATGAAAAACCATGCCATGAGCCTGTGCCTGCCTTTCGCTCCACGTTCGCAACGCGCCGCGCTTACTGCCGCCGGGCTGGCGGTTGCGTGCCTGCTGCTGTCCGCCTGCCAGACGGCGCCCGGTCCCGCTACGGTCGCGCCGCCGCCCGCAGCGATACCGGCCGCTCCCGCCCTCCCGCCCGCAGTGTCCCCGCGCGCAGTCTTCACGCCGTCCGCATGGGCAGATTTGCCCGGCTGGAGCAGCGATTCGCTGGAGGCCGCCTGGCCCGCATTCCGCATCGGCTGCGGCGCGCTGCTCGCGGACCCGAAGGCACAGGCGCTGTGGCAAAGGCCGTGCGCGGACTCGGAGCACGTGGATGCCGGCGACACGCGCACCGTTCGCTCTTTTTTCGAAAGTCATTTTATCCCATACCGCGTCGCCGCCGCGGACGGCAGGGATGTGGGGCGCGTGACTGGATACTACGAGCCGCTGCTCAGGGGATCACGAGTGCGGACCGCGCAATTCACCGTGCCGCTGTACGCGCCGCCGGACGACCTGCTGACGGTGGAGCTCTCCGACTTGTACCCCGAACTCAAGGACAAGCGGGTGCGCGGGCGCGTCGACGGCAGGAAAGTCGTTCCGTACTGGACGCGGGCCGAGATCGAGCATGGCGCGATGCCACTGCCGGCCACGCCGATCGTGTACGTCACCGATCCGGTCGAAGCTTTCTACTTCGAGATCCAGGGCTCGGGTCGCATCGAACTGCCCGACGGATCGGTGCTGCGACTGGGTTACGCCGACCAGAACGGCCACCCGTACAAGTCCATCGCCCGCGTGCTGATCGACCGCGGCGACTTGCCGCGCGAACGCGCCTCCCTTGCCGGGATCAGCGCCTGGGCGAACGCGCATCCCGAGCAGACGCGCGCGCTGCTCGACGAGAATCCGAGCTTCGTGTTCTTTCGCGAAGTGCCAACGCCCGTGCCAGGTTCGCCCGAGGCGCGAATCGACGGACCGATCGGCTCGCTCGGCGTGCCGCTGCTCGCGCAACGCACGATTGCGGTCGACCCGCGCTCCATTCCGCTGGGCGCGCCGGTATTCCTGGCAACGACGCAGCCGCTATCGAAGATTCCGCTGGAGCGATTGGTGATGGCGCAGGACACTGGTGGCGCCATTCGCGGCGCGGTGCGAGCCGATTTTTTCTGGGGCTTTGGTCCGCAGGCGGGACGCGAAGCCGGCCGCATGTTGCAGGACGGCCGCATGTGGCTGTTATGGCCGAAAGGTGCCGAGCTGCCTCAGTAACCTGGTGGCTGTCTCGACGATGCACGCCAACGCAGCGCCGCTTGCTCCGCGCGATTGACGAAGTCGTGCTTGCCGGCACAATAGGCGTCGATGTCGTCGTTGCAACGCTTCGCGACAGTCATTTTCAAACGGGCGTAGTCGGCGGCGACATCCGCGTGCGCCCGCAGGTAATCACGGAGCGCGAGGTGCCTCTCGACGTTGGAGTCACCCGTGACGAATGCGTGCACATGGTGCGAGTGCGTCGGGTGACCCTTGGTGAAATAGCGCCTGCGCGGAAGGCCGTATTCGCCCTTCGCCAAATAACCGAGCGTGGCCATCGCCGGCGATTGCGCATCGATGTCGTCCAGGCTGCGCACTTCGATCAGGATATCGATGATCGGCTTGGCCGCCAAGCCCGGCACGGAGGTGCTGCCGATATGGTGAATGGCGTCGATGGCGCCTGGCAGTAACTCAATCAGGCTCGATCGCTCTTTCGCGAACAAGCCGGGCCACGAGCGCTCATAGGGAACGACCCGGACCTCGCGCTGCGCCATGTGCTAGCCGGGTGTTTCGGCCAGCACCTCGTGTGCCTGCTGGTCCGCGTGATAGGACGAGCGCACCAGCGCGCCGACCGCCGCGTGACGGAAGCCCATGGCAATTGCCTCGCGCTCGAACATCACGAAGACATCGGGATGCACATAGCGCAGCACGGGCAGGTGTCCGGGGGTGGGCTGCAGGTATTGGCCCAGCGTCAGCATGTCGATGTGATGCGCGCGCATGTCGCGCATGACCGCGAGAATTTCCTCGTCGGTCTCGCCCAGGCCCACCATCAGGCCGGACTTGGTCGGGATGTCCGGAAATTGCGCCTTGAAGTCGCGCAGGAGTGACAGCGAGTGGCGGTAATCGGAGCCCGGCCGGGCCTGCTTGTACAAGCGCGGGACGGTTTCCAGGTTGTGGTTCATCACGTCCGGCGGCGCCTCGCGCAGGATGGCCAACGCGCGCTCGAGGCGCCCGCGAAAATCAGGCACCAGCACTTCGATTTGCGTGGCCGGCGAATACTCGCGCACGGCGCGGATGCAGTCGACGAAATGCTGCGCGCCGCCATCGCGCAGATCGTCGCGGTCGACGCTTGTAATCACCACATAGCGCAACTTCAGCGCCGCGATCGTCTTGGCCAAGTTGACCGGTTCCTCGGCGTCAAGCGACAGCGGGCGACCGTGGCCGACATCGCAGAATGGACAGCGCCGGGTACAGATGTCACCCATGATCATGAATGTCGCGGTGCCCTTGCTGAAACACTCGCCGATGTTCGGGCAGGAGGCTTCCTCGCACACGGTGTGCAGCTTGTGCGCGCGCAGGATCGTCTTGATCTCGTTGAAGCGCGGCGACGACGATGCGCGCACGCGGATCCACTCGGGCTTGGGCAGGCGTTCTGCCGCAACCACCTTGATCGGGATCCTCGCGGTCTTGGCCGCGCCCTGGTGCTTGACACCCGCGGCGTTGGGCGGGGGCAACGGATTCGGGGTGTCCATTCCTAGTTCCCGGCCAGATGGGCCGCGAGAATCGGCGCAAGCTCGGCACCTGCGCTGGCAACCGTGCGCACAACCCCAAGCTCAGCGAGTTGCGTCACCGCAAGGCCGGGATAACCGCAAGGGTCGATATCGGCAAACGGGGATAGGTCCATTGCAACGTTCATCGCCAGTCCGTGATAGGTGCAGCCATTGCGCACTTTAAGCCCGAGCGCCGCGATCTTCGCTTCAACTTTTCCCTCAGCGATCATCGCGGTGCAGCCATTTCTGTGCGCCAGGTCCACGTAGACCCCCGGCGCCGAAACCTTGCCATAGGCGGAAAGTCCAACGGAATCAAGCCATTGTATCACCGATGCCTCGATTCGCCGGACCATGTCGCGCACCCCAAGCCTTGCCCGTTTCAAGTCGACGAGGGTATACGCGACGACCTGCCCCGGACCGTGGTAAGTGATCTGCCCTCCGCGGTCGACCTTTATCACGGGAATACCGTTGTCGCGCAGCAGGTGGGCGCGCCGGCCGGCCAGACCCAGCGTGTACACGGGCGAATGTTCGGTAAGCCATATCTCATCGGGCGTGCCGGGCTCGCGCGCGTCGGTGAACGCCTGCATTGCCCGCCAGGTCGATTCGTAGTCTGTGCGGCCGAGGGTGCGAATCGTGGCATGACCGCGAGTACAAGCTTCGGTGCCAGGCGATGCAGGATCGGCGCGCGTGGTCATCTCGCGCCACCCCAGATTTCGGCGGGGAACTCGTGCTCATCGGCGGCCACCACGTGCGTGCGTTGCCAGACCACGCGTTCTCGCGCAACGGAAAGCATCCACGTTTGCTGTTCCAAGGGGTCTGGTTTCGCAAACGCACCGGGGTCGAGCAATGCGCAACATCCTCCGTGTTGCGGGTCACGCACCGACTCGTAACGGATGGCACCGACGCCCGCGTCGCGCGCAATCCTTCCGAAACGCTGGCAGCCGCTGTAGTCGTCGGGATGCGTCCAGGTCCTGCGCTCCCGCAGGAATGGTGCCTTGCGCAGATCGACCGCTTTGGTCGCGAATCTGACGCGAAATACAGTCTGTGGCCGGGTAGGCATGGACGTCAACGCGGGTGAGTCGAGCAGGTGCCGCCAACGCCAATAGCCCAACTCGGCGCACGCAGTGCGCACGGCGTCCGCCGCGTAGAACACGCCCGGGTCGGTGGGCCCGCGAAAGCGCGAGCCCCCCGGTGGCGGCGCGTAACGAAAAGGCGTGAAGAGCAGGTAATGCAGGCGGGCCGCCGCATCCGGAATTGGGGGTTTGCCTTGGTCGAGCACGCGTTCCAGCACATGTTGCTCGGCGAGCGTGTCGACGAGCGCGCGCGTCGCCACCACGTGCTGGGCCTCCACCGCGCGCCATGCCTCCTGGCGCAGCGGAGCCGCCTCAGAGGCGACCGCGGGCGGCGTCCAGATACGCGACGACACGGACCATGCCTTCGACCGAACGCAGCAGGTCCCTGGGCCGCGCGGCCAGCGCGAGATTGGGACTTGCAAGCCACTGGCGGGCGGTTTCCTCGTGCCCCCACAACGCATCGAGCGAACGGAACATGCGCACCAGCAAGCGCGCCAATTCCCACTCCTTCGCGTGTTCTGGCGAGAGCAAGTACTTACCCGCGAACAATCGGGATGTGGTTGCCTCGGAAATGCCCAACGCGGCGGCAACTTCGCGCTGCGTGAGTTCGAGCAACTTCGCCACGCGTACCGCCGCCTTGCTCAGCACGGCAGCCTCGGACGCCGCCGGCACGGCGGCCCCCGCTCGGCGCGGTCCACGAAGCGTTTCGTTCACGACCATGGCGCGCAGGACAGGAGCATCAGGGGTCGGGCAGGAAGGAAGTGCAATGTGGCCCTATTCCGAACATTCATGGGGAAAGCAATTGCCGCCATTATTCCCCAGGAAAACGTTCTTGGCAACCGCCCGCGAAGCCCCCGCCGGCCCGAGTCCGGCGCAAGCGCGAGCGGAACGGACTCGCGATCAGAGCACCATCTTCACCATCGGATGCGCGACGAGCTCTCGATACAATTCGTCCAACTGCTCGCGCGAGTTCGCGTTGATCGTCGCGGTGAACGACAACCAGTTGCCTTCCTTCGACGCACGCATTTCCAGTGCCGAAGGATCGAAATCCGGCGCGTGCTTGCACACCACGCCGGAGACCGCCTGCGCAAATCCGTCCTGCGTGCGACCCATGATCTTGATCGGGAAAGTGCAGGGAAAGGTCAGCGCCGATTCACGCTCTTCCGTGTGCAGGGTGTCGAGTGCGGTGTCGATTTTCGTCATGGCAGCCTCCGGTCGAGCCCGGGTTCTTTCCAGGGAGTTTGGGCGGTCCCGACAATATGCGGGCAGTGTCCGCCCGTTGCAACCCGTGCGGGCGGGTGCCTAGCCGCCGTACATGTAGTCGCGCGTGAGCGGGTGAGGCAATCGCCCGTCGCTCTGTGGCTTGCCCGCCAGCACCTGCCACAAGGACAGCCAGCCGCGGTCGAATGCATGTGCCGATCCGGCCATGTAGATGCGCCAGATCCGGTATCGTTCGTCGCCGACGTCGGCGCGCGCGGCGCCTTCGTGGGCCTCGAGGCGGTCCACCCATTGCCACAACGTTCGTGCGTAATGCTCGCGCAGCGATTCGGCGTCGATGGATTCGAGGCCTTCTCTCGCCATGCCCTCGATGACGCGAGCGATGTGGGTGAGCTGCCCTCCAGGAAAGACGTAGTCCTCGACGAAGTCGCTGATGCCGCTGCCCAGGTTCTCCGCATCGGCCGAGTTGAGCGTAATCCCGTGGTTGAGTACGAGGCCCCCAGGCTTGAGGACGGCGCGGATCTTGCCGAAATAGCGTGGGAAACGGCTCACGCCGACGTGTTCGAACATCCCGACGCTGGCGACCTTGTCGTAGATCGGGTCGTCGGACAGGTCCCGGTAGTCCCGCAATTCCACGCGCACGCGCCCCGCGAGGCCGCGCAACGCGATTTCCTGCTGCACATGATCGAACTGGTTCTGCGACAGCGTGATCCCAGTGGCGTCGACGCCATAGCGCTCTGCCGCGTGGAACAGCAGGGCACCCCAACCGCAGCCGATGTCGAGGAAACGCTCCCCTGGCGCCAACCGCAGCTTGCGGCAGATGTGGTCGAGTTTTTGCAGCTGCGCGGCGTCCAATGTGTCATCGTCGTGCCGGAAATACGCACAGGAATACACCATCCGCTCGTCAAGCCACATCCGGTAGAAGGCATTGGAAACGTCGTAATGGTGGGCGATATTGACGCGGTTCGCGCGTTTGCGGTGCAGCCAGCCTTTGAACCGCGCCTGCGCCCGGTCGCGGCGGTGCTGCACCGAACCCACCATCGATTCCGCGATGCCGATCATCCGCTGCGCACTGCCGGTGAAGTCAAGGTCGCCCCGCACGTACGCGCGGGCGAGCGAACCCAATGCCGGCGTCGCCAGCGCGCGCAGGCCTTTCCAGGAGCGGGCAACGATATCGACGGCGGGCGCGGTGGACAGCGGCACGCGCGCACCATCGGGCAGGACGAGCGTGACCGGCACGTTGCGCCCATCATAGCGGCTGGTGATGAAATGCCGGAGTGCATGGGCCATGGTCGTTGCTTCCCCAAACGAGTTGAGTGACGATTCTCGGGGTTACGCGGGCCGCGTTCACGGCCCCAACCTTCGTCGAAATTCTAGCAATTTGCACGGGCAGAACAAGCGGTGTTTGCCGGACAATCGTGTAATTTTGACATGCCGCAACCCGCCGCCTACCATCCAAAAACCACTCAAACACGGCACGCGGGCGACCGTGGCGCCGGCCTGGCGCTCTCATGTCGACCCCCGGCCGAAAGGCTACACCGGCAAATCCGACGGACCCGGCGGCCCCCCCTCAGGCCTTCGACTCCCGGCAGTTCCGCGATGCCCTTGGCGAGTTCGCCACCGGCGTCACGATCATCTGCGCGCGTACCGGAGATGGCCGTTACGTCGGACTTACGGCCAATTCCTTCAATTCGGTATCGCTCGACCCGCCGCTGGTGTTGTGGAGCCTCGCGCGCGGCTCGGCCAGCCTGCCCGCATTCGAAGCGGCAGAGCGCTACAGCGTCAACGTTTTGTCGGGCGAGCAGACGGAACTCGCGCGCCGCTTCTCACGCCCGCACGAGGATCGCTTCGCCGGTGTGGGCTACCGGATGGGTTGGGCAGATGCGCCGCTGATCGACGGGTGCGTCGCGTGGTTCGAGTGCGTGCACCATGCCCGGCATCGCGCGGGCGACCACATGGTGTTCATCGGCGAAGTGGCGACGTGTGAGCGCGCCAAGGGTCGCGGGCTCGTGTTCCACCACGGACAGTTCGGCGGGGTCGTCCCGACAAAGGATTGAGCGGCGAAGGACATTCCGCGCGGCGAATGCGCCCCCGCGTTTGGGGGCAGCGAACGCAGTGAGCGTGGGGGTCGTTCATTTGCGGCGCAGGGCCGCCCCAAGCCGCGAATGCGCCCCCGCGTTTGGGGGCAGCGAACGCAGTGAGCGTGGGGGTCGTTCATTTGCGGCGCAGGGCCGCCCCAAGCCGCGAATGCGCCCCCGCGTTTGGGGGCAGCGAACGCAGTGAGCGTGGGGGTCGTTCTCAGTGCGCCTTCGGCTTCTTGGTCTGGAAGATTTCCCACATCCGCCGGAAGACCGGTCCCGGCTTGCCGCCCGCGAATGGCTTGCCGTCGACGATGGTGACTGCAATCACCTCCTTGGTCGACGACGACAGCCACATCTCGTCGGCGCCCATCGCTTCTTCCCTCGGCACCGGCCGCACCGTCAACGGAATTCCCGCCTCCTGCGCGAACTCCGCCGTGGCGTCGTAGGTAATTCCCGGCAGGATGAGATTGTCCTTGGGCGGAATCACGATTCCACCGTCCACGACCACCAGCACGTTCGACGCCGATGCCTCGGTGAGGAAGCCGTCGCGGAACATCACGGTTTCCACGGCGCCATGCTCCGCGGCGAGTTGGCGCATGAGCACATTGCCGAGGAGCGAAATCGTCTTCAGGTCGCAGCGATGCCAGCGGTTGTCCACGGCGGTCACCACGGCGACGCCCTCGGCCACGACCTCGCGCGATGGCGTCGCCAGCGGATTGCTCATCATGAACACGGTCGGCGCCACATCCCCGGGAAACGTGTGATCGCGCTTCGCCACGCCGCGCGTCACCTGGAAATAGACGCCCTGGTTGGCAAACGGCTGGCGGCCAATCAGCGAGCGCACCAGCGCTTCCCATTGCGCATCGGTGTGCGGATTGGCAAGGCCGATGCCATCGAGACTGTGCTGCAGTCGCGCAAGGTGATGCTGCAGGCGGAACGGCTCGCCCGCGTAGACGGGAATCAGCTCGTAGACGCCATCGCCGAAGATGAAGCCACGGTCAAGCACGGACACCTTGGCCTCGCCCAGCGGAATGAATTCGCCGTTGAGAAGAACAATCTGGTCGGGGTCGAACATGGTCGCTGGCGGATTCTCGAGTAGCTACGGAAAACGGAGTAAGGAGCGGACCCTCAGTTTCAGGCGCGCTTGAACCATAGGCGAATCGTATCCCACGCCCGTCCCAGGAAGCCTGCCGCCGGCACCTCTTCCAGCGCGATCAGCGGAAACTCGGCAACGGGCTTGCCTTCGAGCGCCACTTTCACCGTGCCGACCGGTCGGGCACGGGCGATGGGCGCCACCAGCGTCTCCCGGGCGTCCATTGTCAAAGTCAGCTTGTCGGCCTTGCCCTTGGGCAGCGTCAAGTAGCGGTCGGCCAGGAAGCCCACGGGCACCTCCTTCAGCGTCCCCTTCCAGACCTTGAGCGTGCCGATCGCCTTGCCCGATTGATAGAGTTGTACCGTGTCGAAGGCCTGGAAGCCCCAGTTCAGCAGCTTCGCCGCCTCGCTTGCGCGCGCCGCATCCGAAGACGCGCCGAGCACGACGGCCAGCACGCGGCGTTCACCGCGCTTCGCCGATGCGATGAGACACCAGCCGGCGGCATCGGTGTGTCCGGTCTTCATGCCGTCGACATCGGGATGGGTCCATAGCAGACGGTTGCGATTGGGCTGCGTGATGCCGTTGTAGCGGAATTCCTTCTGCGCGTAGAGCGGATAGAACTCCGGATAGTCGACGATCAACGCGCTGGCGAGCCTGGCCAGGTCGGCGGCCGTGGAATAGTGCTCGGGCGCGGTGAGTCCGGTGACGTTGACGAAATGGGTGTTCGCAAGCCCCATGCGCACGGCCTCGGCATTCATCTTCACGACGAAAGCCTCTTCGCTTCCCGCGACGAGTTCCGCGAGGGCAACGGCCGCGTCGTTGCCCGACTGGATGATGAGCCCGTGCAACAGCTCGTCGACGCTGACGGCGCGCTTGGGCTCGATGAACATGCGCGAGCCTCCGACTCGCCACGCGCGCTCCGACACGTTCACCATCTGCGAGGGCTGGATAGTCTTCGCACGCAATGCGCCGAACACGATGTACGCGGTCATCAGCTTGGTCAGCGAGGCCGGGTCGCGGCGCTCGTCGCCGTTGACGCTCTCCAGCGACTGGCCGCTGGTGACGTCGAGAAGCAGATGCGCGTGCGCCGCAATCGACGGCGCGGACATGCCGGCCGCGGGCGCGACCATCGCGGTGTTCGCCGCAGGAACGGCCGCGGTCGCGGGCATCAGGGCCGCGAATGTCGCCGCCAGGCATACGACAAGAAACGAGGGTGAGGACATGGAGGGCGGGATAGCCCTCGATTATACCGGTTGCCACGGCCCTTACTCATGCCCGCGGCGCGCCGGACGGAAACGCGTGGCTCGCGACGGGGGCTGTGCGGGACGATGCTCGCAGCCCGCGCCACTGCAGAGACTCTCCCTAACGCGGATATACGTCGAGCACTCCGACGACGCTGCCTCCGGATTTGCTCAGCACCACCGCCATTTCGCGCAGGCGCGTGCGCACGGGAAGAAACACCAGCGCGTCGACTGGCTTTCCGGATGCGGCAACCAGCGACCGGACGGCCTCGGCATGACCAGGGCTTTTTGCGGCGAGCTTCGCCAGCGGCTCTCCGCGCGCTGCCGCCTCTGGTGCCGCCGCGGCATACGGAACATAGTACTTCGGATAGGCCGTGGCATCGGCGCCGCCGGTGGCGGCTTCCATGGCAATGGACAATTGCTTGGCGGGGTCGTCGGGTACTTGCGCTGCCGCCCACCGCGGGCCGGTGAATGGCACGGAGCGAAATTCCGGCAGCTTGGCCTCGGCCATGCCCTGCGTCATGACATTCTGGGCCGCCACGACATCGAAGCCGCCGCGCAGGTAGACGATGAACGCCGGACGCGCGGACGCCATCACGTGCACGCCGTAGATGAGCGCGGCGACCTGCAGCATGACGATGACCCCCAGGTCGTAGGCCAGGCTCTTCTTTGCCGGATCGAAGACGACCAACGTCAGCAGCGGTCCGAGTACAACGTCCACACCGATGATCAGCAGCAGCAGCGTACCGCCGCCCGCCGTGACAAACCAGGGGCTGGGGTACCAGAGCAGAAGCATCAAGACGACGATCGTCCCGGCAACCAGTGCGCTTAGCCCCAAGTGGGTCAGCGCCGCCTGCCGGCGGGTGAAACGCGCGAGGTTTTCAGGGGCAAACAGGTTCATCCAGGGTCCCACGTTCCTGTAGGTGAAAGGGACCTACGTGAAAGCAAAATCGACGCCAGGTTTGCGCCCGGCCATGACATCGGCGAGCGCGCGACCTGAACCGCACGCCATGGTCCAGCCCAGCGTGCCATGTCCGGTGTCGAGGAACAGGTTGCGGTAGCGCGTCCCGCCGACCAGCGGAACGTTCGACGGCGTCGCGGGGCGCAGGCCCGTCCAGAACTGGGCGCTGTCGCGCGTCCCTGCGTCGGGAAACAGTTCGAATGTCCGCCGCAGCAGCGCTTCGCAACGGACGAGATTCAGGTCTTTGTTGTAGCCCGAGAGTTCCGCCGTGCCGGCGACGCGCAGCCGGTTCCCCAACCGCGTGAATACGATCTTCCACGCGAGATCGGTTAGCGATACCGTCGGCGCACCGTGATGTCCGTCGATGGCGATCGTGGCCGAATAGCCCTTGGCGGGATAGATGAGGCAGGGCACGCCAAGCGGCCTCAGCAGGAAGGGGCTGTAGCTGCCGAGCGCGATCACATACGCGTCCGCAGTGAGCACTTCCTTGCGGTGATCTTCATTGATGCAGCGCACGCCGGTCAGCGCCTCCCCTTCGGCCGCCAGCGATTCGATGGCCATGCCCCAGCGGAATTGCACGCCGCGCGAAGCAGCCATGCGCGCGAGTTCCTGGGTGAAGCGCTGCGCGTCGCCCGACTCGTCCGATTCCGTGAAGATGCCTCCGGCCAACTGATCGCGGCACGCCGCGAGCGCGGGTTCGAGGGCCACGCATTCGGCGACGTTCTTCACGTCGCGGTCGCAACCGAACTTGCGCATCAGCTCGGCGGACGCGACACCCTGCGCGAACTCCTTGGCGTCCGTGTAGAACGAGAGAATGCCGCGTTCCAGGTGGTCGTAGGCGATGCCCGTCTGTGCCCGCAATTCCTTCAGGCAGTCGCGCGAGTACAGCGCGAGATTGAGGCACTGGATCGTGTTGTGGCGCGTGCGCGACGGCAGGCACTCGTACAGGAATTGCAGGCCCCAGCGCCACTGCTGCGGATCGGCGCGCAACCGGAACAAGAGCGGCGCATCATCCCTGCCCAGCCACTTGAGTATCTTGAGCGGCGCCTCCGGGTTGGCCCACGGTTCGGCGTAGGAGGCCGATATCTGCCCGCCATTGGCGAACGAGGTTTCCAGCGCGGCGCCGGGATGCCGGTCGAGCACGGTGACCTCGTGCCCATCCAGCGCGAGGTACCAAGCCGCGGTGACGCCGACGACACCCGCGCCCAGGACGAGTACGCGCATCAGGCCGCGGCGGGCGCCACTTCCGCCGCATCGTGTTCCGCGAGGGGAATGCAGCTGCAGAAGAGGTTGCGGTCGCCGTACACGTTGTCGACGCGCGCGACCGGCGGCCAATACTTCACCGCCTTCTGCGCCGCCGTCGGATAAGCCGCGGACAGGCGCGAATACGCGTGCGTCCACTCGTCGGCCGAAACGGCGGCGGCGGTATGTGGCGCGTGCTTCAGCACGTTGTCGTTGCGGTCCACGCGACTCTCCTCGACAGCGCGTATCTCCGCGCGGATCGCGATCATCGCGTCGATGAAGCGGTCGAGTTCTGCCAGCGGCTCCGATTCCGTGGGCTCCACCATCAGCGTACCCGGCACCGGGAAGCTCATCGTCGGCGCGTGGAAGCCGTAGTCGATCAGGCGCTTGGCGACGTCTTCCACTTCGATGCCCGATGCCGCCTTGAGCGGGCGCAGGTCGAGGATGCATTCGTGCGCGACCAACCCGCCGGGCCCGGCGTAGAGCACCGGATAATGCGGCGCCAGGCGTTTGGCGATGTAGTTGGCCGCGAGAATTGCGCTTTCGCTCGCCGCCTTGAGGCCTTCGCTGCCCATCATCGTCACGTACATCCAGGAGATCGGCAGGATCGACGCGCTGCCGTACGGCGCCGCGGAGACCGGGCCGATCGCCTGCGGCGCACGGTCAACTTCGGGCAAGTCGCGGTGGCCCGGGAGGAATGGCGCCAGATGCGCCTTCACCGCGACGGGTCCGACACCCGGTCCGCCACCGCCGTGCGGAATGCAGAAGGTCTTGTGCAGGTTCAGGTGCGAGACATCCGCGCCGAAGTGTCCAGGCGCTGCGAGGCCAACCAGCGCATTGAGGTTGGCGCCATCGACGTAGACTTGTCCGCCACGCGAATGCACGATTTCGCAGATGCGCTTGATGCCCGCCTCGAACACGCCGTGCGTGGACGGATAGGTGACCATGATCGCGGCGAGGTCGAGAGCGTGCGCGTCGGCCTTCGCCTCGAGATCGGCCAGGTCCACGTTGCCGTTCGCGTCACAGGCGACGACCACCACGTTCATGCCCGCCATGTGTGCCGACGCGGGATTGGTGCCATGCGCCGACGCCGGGATCAGGCACACGTTGCGGTGCGGCTCGCCCCGGCTTTTGTGATACGCCTCGATCATCAGCATTCCGGCGAATTCGCCCTGCGAACCCGCGTTGGGCTGCAATGACACGGCGTCGTATCCGGTCGCCGCACACATCATCTGTTCCAGTTCGTGAATCATCCGATGGTAGCCGGCCACCTGGTCCGCAGGTGCAAAAGGATGGATGGCGCCGAATTCGGGCCAGGTCAACGGGAGCATTTCCGATGTCGCGTTCAGCTTCATCGTGCACGAGCCCAGCGGGATCATCGAGCGGTCGAGCGCGAGATCGAGATCCGCCAGCCGTCGCAGGTAACGCAACATCTCGGTTTCCGAGCGATGGCGGTGAAAGACCGGGTGAGTCAGGAATCCGGTGGCGCGCGCAAGCGCCGGCGGCAGCCCGTCGGACGCCGCGGCATCGTGATCGGCCACGGTGAACGGGGCATCGTCGAAAGCGAAGATGTCCCAGATATGCGCGACGTCTTCCCGCGTGGTCGTCTCGTCGAAGGAGATACCGAGCGTGCGCTCGTCGATCCGGCGGAAGTTGATGCCGTACCCCACGCCGGCGTCGAGGATGGCCGCGGTCTTCGCACCTGTCGTCACGGTGATCGTGTCGAAGAACACCTGTGTCGGCACCACGAACCCCAGCCGCTCGATGCCGGACTTCAGGATCGCGGTCAGGCGATGCACGCGCTGCGCGATCGTGGTCAGGCCCTCCGGCCCATGGTAGACCGCATACATGCCGGCGATCACCGCCAGCAGCACCTGCGCGGTGCAGATGTTCGATGTCGCCTTTTCGCGGCGAATGTGCTGCTCGCGCGTTTGCAGCGCCAGCCGATAGGCCGCGTTGCCGTTGGCGTCCACGGTCACGCCGACCAGGCGGCCGGGCATCGAACGCTTGAATTCGTCGCGGGTGGCGAAATAGCCGGCGTGCGGTCCGCCGTAGCCCATC
Source organism: uncultured beta proteobacterium (assembly GCA_963819965.1). Taxonomy (GTDB): domain Bacteria; phylum Pseudomonadota; class Gammaproteobacteria; order Burkholderiales; family Casimicrobiaceae; genus VBCG01. Next base: position 1,894,308 of record CAWFYA010000004.1, on the reverse strand, counting down.
GGCACGCCGAAGCGCTGCGTCGAACCGACAACAACGTCCGCGCCCCACTCGCCCGGCGGGGCCAGCAACGTCAGCGCGAGAATGTCCGCCGCGACGATCACCATCCCGTCCGCTGCATGGACGGCCGCGGCCAGCGCGCGATCGTCGCGAATATCGCCGGTTGCGCCCGGAAACTGCAACAGGACCGCAAAGGCGCCGGCCGTCGCGGCATCGGCCGCCGGGCCGACCACTATTTCGATGTCGAGCGGCGCGGCGCGCGTGCGCACCACGTCCAACGTCTGCGCGAACACGTCATCCGCAACGAAGAAGCGCCGGCTCTTGCTCTTGCCCACGCGCCGCGCCAGCGCCATCGCCTCGGCCGCCGCCGTCGCTTCGTCCAGCATCGACGCATTGGCAATCGCCATGCCGGTCAGGTCGCACACCATCGTCTGGAAATTGACCAGCGCCTCGAGACGTCCCTGCGAGATCTCGGGCTGGTACGGCGTATACGCGGTGTACCACGCGGGATTCTCCAGGATGTTGCGCAGTACGACGCCGGGCGTATGCGTGCCGTAATAACCCTGCCCGATGAACGATTTCATCACCTTGTTCTGCCCGGCCGTGGCGCGCAGTCGGGCAAGCGCTTCTGCTTCCGGCACCGGCGCCGCAAGCCTCATCGGCGCGTGTTCGCGGATCGCCGGTGGGACGATGGCATCGATCAAGTCGCCGCGCGTCTCGAAACCGAGGGCCGCCAGCATCGCGGCCTGGTCTTCGGCGGTGGTCCCGATGTGGCGCGCGATGAATGCGGCGCGATCCTCGAGTGCGCGCAGCGTCAGCGGCGCCGCGCCGTTCAGCGGTTCGTTCATCTTCATTCGCGTTTCACCTTATGCTTCGCCGATCAGTTTTTCGTAATCCGCCGCGTCGAGCATCGTGGCGAGCGCGCCCGCGTCAGCGGGCTTGAACCGGAACAGCCACGCGGAATAGGCGTCGGCATTGAGCGCTTCGGGCGCGGCCGTCAGCGCCTCGTTCACCGCCACTACCTGGCCAGCAAAGGGCGCGTACACGTCGCTTGCAGCCTTCACCGACTCCACGACGGCACAGGCCTCGCCCGCGTTCAACTGCCGGCCGATGGCAGGCAGCTCGATGAACACGAGATCGCCAAGCGCCGCCTGGGCGTGGTCGGTGATGCCCAAAGTGACGGTGCCGTCCGCTTCGGCGCGGAGCCATTCGTGGCTTTCGGTATATTTGAGGTTGGCGGGTACGTTCATGCGGTTTCTCCGTTGGACGGTATGCGGTGACTGGAATGAGCGCAGGAATCAACGCGGCGCTCAGGCAACGAGGGCCTTGCCGTTGCGCGCGAACGGCGGCTTGACCACGCGCGCGGCCAGCCGCTTGTCGCGCACGGACACGTGGACGATATCCCCGGCCGCGACGCCCGCGGGGATGCGCGCGAGCGCGATGGACTTGCCCAGCGTTGGGCTGTACGTGCCGCTGGTGATTTCGCCGTCCCCGTGCTGCGTGTGCACCTTTTGGTGCGCGCGAAGGACGCCGCCGGCGTCCTGCAGCAGGAGCCCGGCGAGTTGCCGCGTGGGTGGACTGGCCAGCAGCGCGGCCTTGCCGACGAAATCGCGCGGGCTCGCAAGGTCGACTGTCCATGCGAGGCCGGACGCGAGCGGCGACACCGACTCGTCCATGTCCTGTCCGTACAGATTCATTCCCGCCTCGAGCCTCAGCGTGTCGCGCGCGCCCAGACCGCTCGGCGCGACCCCCGCGGCGGCCAGCGCGCGCCACGTCGCCTCGGCACGACCGGCCGGCACGATCACTTCGAATCCGTCTTCACCCGTGTAGCCGGTGCGCGCGATGAACATTTCGCCCGTGGCATCGCTCATCGCGGCGCCCATGAATGGCTTCAGGCCGCTGCTCGCCGTTTCGCTGCCGGGCAACGCCTGCCAGACCTTGGCGCGCGCGTTGGGGCCTTGCACCGCGATCATGGCCAGGTCGTCGCGCGGGATGAGCTTGAGTTGCGGCGCGCGCTCCGCAATCAGCCGCCGGAACCAAGCGATGTCCTTGTCCGCCGTTCCGGCATTGACGACGATGCGGAAAAAATCCTCGCGCAGGAAATACACGATGAGGTCGTCGAGCACGCCGCCATCCGGCGCGAGCAGGCAGGAATAGAGTGCCTTGCCCGGCGCCTGCAGCTTGTCGACGTTGTTGGCCAACGCATAGCGCAGGAAATCGCGCGATCCCGCTCCAGTGAGATCCACCGCGCGCATGTGCGACACGTCGAACATGCCCGCGTCGCTGCGCACTGCGTGATGCTCGTCGATCTGGGAGCCATAGTTGACCGGCATGTCCCAGCCGCCGAAGTCGACCATGCGCGCACCCAGCGCGCGATGAGTGGCATTCAGCGGGGTCTTTTTAAGCACGCGAATCTCCGGCAGGAAACGACAAAAAGGACGAAGCAATTGCTCCACTTCGCCCCGTCTGTCCTCTTTACCTGAGAGATTTGGAGTGACCACGCGTTGCAGCCTGGTCACCCGGTGCCCCTTCGGTGGACCTCGAGTCGTTCCCGGCACAAATGCCGGAACTTCCTCGCGGCCGCTCTCCAGATCGGCGTTGCGTTATGTGCAGTCCTCGGTACCTGAGCGATTTCGGGAATACGCCTTCGGCGGCGACCAAGCCACGGCGATTTCCCGCGTGGTCGCTCTCTCCTGCACCAACCGCGCTGATTCTACCGGCGTCCAGCCCCGGCGGTCAAAGGGGCTGCCCGGGGTGAGGCAAAAATGCGACCGTCCGCGTTACCCCGGCCGGAGACGGCGAGCATTGCTTGCAAGTGACTATTTGTGCAACGTCAGGATCCAGGTGACGAGTTCCGTGATGTCGGCGGTCGGTGTCGCAGCGTTGGGCGGCATTGGAATCTGGCCCCACACGCCGGAACCGCCTTCCTTCACCTTCCTCGTGAGCTTCGCGACGGCGTCCTTGTCACCCCTGTATTTGGCCGCGACGTCCACATAAGCGGGTCCGACCAGCTTCTTCGTGATCGAATGGCATGCTGCGCAGCCGTGCTTTCTCATCATCGCTTCGGCTGCCGCGGTGTCGAGCGCGGCATGCGCGGCGCCGGCGGCAAGCAATGCGGCCGCGGTGGTGGTGGCGAGTGCGAGTTTCATCGGGTCTCCGGAGTCAAGGCTACAAATGACAATGCTTGCGCAGTTTAGTGCTGTGCACGGATGTTAGCGCAGGTCCGATCTAGGCCGCCGCATACAGCCGCCATTCTCCGGGAACGCCTCTGAGCGCATGAGCGCCGCGGTCGCTGAACGTAAGGCCGGCGCCGGACACCAGGTCCTTGACCGTGCTCGACACCAGCACCTCGCCTGTTCCCGCGGCCGCGGCGACCCGCGCGCAGATATGCACGGCAATGCCACCGACGTCGTCGCCGTGGAGTTCGATTTCTCCCGTGTGGACACCGGCACGCAGGGCCAGCCCCAGGGGCTCCAGCGCGCTGCGCATCGCCCCCGCGCAACGCACCGCGCGCGCAGGTCCGTCGAAGGTCGCGAGGAAGCCATCCCCTGCCGTGTTGATCTCGCGGCCACGGAAGCGCGCGATCTCCGTGCGGGCGATGGCGTGATGGCGACCGAGCAGGTCGGACCACGCGCGATCACCCATGCGCGCGGCGACTTCTGTCGAGCCCACGATATCGGTAAACATCACCGTCGACAGCACGCGGTCGATCTGAGGCGGTGGCCGGACGCCCGTGAGGAACTCCTGCATTTCGTCCAGGAACGGCCCTTGGTCTCCAAACCAGGGCAAATGATCGTCACCCGCAAGTTCCACGAAACGCGCGCCAGGAATGCGCTCCGCGATGTAGCGCCCTTCGGCCACGTTGACATCCCGGTCGCCGGCGCGATGCATGACCAGCGTCGGGACGCGAATCGTCGGCAGGATGCCACGAATGTCGATCTGCGTGTTCATGCGCAGCAGCGCCACCGCGGCACCCGGACTTGCGGCACGCCGAAAGTAGGTTGCCAGGCGTTGTGCAAACGCGGGATCGCCGACCTTGCTCGGCACGAAGCGTTCGAGGTCCATGAGGTTGCCCCACTCCCGCTCGACCACCTTGCACTCTTCCTCCCGCTGCCCCGGCGTGGGCGCCCACGGATACTCCGGGCACCAGATCCTGCAGGCGAACGTGTGCGCGAGGACGAGCGCACGCGTGCGCTCCGGACAGGTGGCGGCAAACATCGTGGCCAGATTGCCGCCTTCCGAAAAGCCGAACAGCGCCGCGCGCTGCGACCCTGCGGCATCCATGACAGCCCGCAAGTCGTCCATGCGCTCCTCGAGCGGGGGCAGCTTGTCGTTCGGCACCCGGTCGGACAGGCCCGTGCCGCGCTTGTCGAATATGATCAGTCGCGCAAACGAGGCAAGGCGTTCCAGGAATCGCGCGTGGTCCGGATCCTCCCACTGCAGCTCCACGTGCGAAACCCAGCCCGGCACACACACGAGGTCGAACGGTCCCTCGCCGATGACCTGATAGGCGATGTGAACATCGCCACTGCGGGTGTACTGGGTCCTGGGCGCCATGGTCATACTTGCAACGGCTACACAAGCTCCGGGAGAGTCAATACGCGCTCGAGTTCGTCCAATGCGGCAATCGGCGGCAGGCAATGCGTGCCGCGGCATACCCAGGCGACCGCACCCGAACTCGGCCGCGTGCCTTTGACCATGGCCGCGGGCGGACTCTCCACGCCCGCAATGTTGTAGACCCTGACCGTCGGCAGGTATCGCCGTTCCAGCGCCTGCTGCCGGGCCAGCGCGTCGTCGCCGGCACCGTCGATGATCACGGACGTCGGCGGCGACTCGAGATCCGCGAGCGCGCCAAGCAGCGTCGAACAGCCGCCCGGCGAGTCCGCCAGCATCGCCGAAAATACCTTCACGCAACGCTCGGCGGCATCAATGTAGCGCGGCTCCGACGCCAGATGACCGAACGCGATCAATGCGCACGCGGCCACGCCATTTCCGGAAGGCGTTGCATTGTCCGGACCGGGCTTGGTGCGGTGGAAGAGTTTCTCGTGATCGTGGCTGGTGAAGAAAAATCCGCCGAGGGCGGCGTCCTCGAAGCGGGCGAGCAGCGCCTCGGCCAGTTCCTGCGCCCACGCAAAGTCCGTCGCCCGGAATCGGGTTTGCATGAGTTCGACCAGCGCTGCCAGCAGGAACGCATAGTCGTCCAGGTAGCCGTTGAGGTCGGCGCGATCGCCGAAGCGCGTGGCAAGCAAGCGACCGTCGCGCCATACGGTGCGCCGCAGGGTATCTGCCGCCGCAATCGCCAGATCGGCCCAGCGGGGTTCGTCCTGCGCACGCGCGGCGCGCGCCAGGCCGGCAATGGCCAGCGCATTCCACGACGTGAGGACCTTGTCGTCGCGGCCGGGCCGAACGCGTTTCCCTCGCGCGGCGAACAGCGCGGCGCGCGCACCGATCAGGCGGGTCTGCGCATCCGGCAGGGAAATGGCGAGGGCAGCCGCCACGCGATCCAGCGGCTCCGCCACGCGCAGGTTCCAGGCATGGTCTTCGAAATTGGGAGGACCGGCCAGCCCCAGGTGCGGCGCGACCACGGCCCACTCGTCTGCGGAAACCAGCGGGCGTGCTTCCTCCGGTGTCCACACGTAGAACTTCCCCTCTTCGCCTTCGCTGTCGGCGTCCAGGCTCGAGTAGAACGCACCATCGTCAGCGCGCATCTCGCGCACCAGCCAGCCGACGATGTCGCGGGCGACGTCCGCATGCCGGGTGTCGCCGGTCGCGCGGGCGAGGTCCGCGTACAGGCCAAGCAGCGGCCCGTTGTCGTAGAGCATCTTCTCGAAATGCGGAATGGTCCATTGCGCATCCACTGAGTATCGGCAGAATCCCCCGCCCAACTGGTCATGGATTCCGCCATCGGCCATGCAGGAAAGCGTCTTGCGCACCACCTCCAACGCCGCGTCGTCCGGCGCCTTGCTCGCGCGCAGGCAGAACGCGAGCTCGGTCGGATGCGGAAATTTCGGCGCACGCCCGAAGCCGCCCCACTCTGGATCGAAGCGTTGCTTGAGTGCGGCCAGCGCCTGCGCCGACACGTTGCCGGGCAAGTCCGCTGTGGCGCCGTCGGGCTCTAGCGTGGCCATCGCCTCGGCCAGCTGCGGCCCCCACTTGGCGATCTCCTCGCCCTTTTGCCTGTAGGCGGCTGCGACCCGTTGCAGCAACTCGAAGAAACCGCTGAGTCCGTGTCGCGGCACTTTAGGAAAATAGGTTCCCGCGAAAAACGGCGTGCCTGCCGGCGTCAGGAACATCGTGAGCGGCCAGCCGCCGGAGCGCTGGGTCATGATCGCGTGTGCGGTCTGGTAGATCTGGTCTAAGTCCGGCCGCTCTTCCCGATCCACCTTGATGTTGACGAAGAGGCGGTTCATGACCTCCGCGACGATCGGATCTTCGAACGACTCGTGGGCCATGACATGGCACCAATGGCATGCCGAATAGCCGATCGACAGTAGGATGGGCTTGTTCTCGTCACGTGCGAGTTGGAGCGCCTCGTCGCCCCACATGTGCCAGTTGACGGGATTATGCGCATGCTGCGCGAGGTACGGGCTGGTGGCGCCCGCGAGTTGATTGGCCATGGCTTCCTTGCGGCGCGGGCACGCCGCATTCGCGTCAGGATTCTTCGAATGCGACGCGCTCGAAATCGCCGCCGCGCTGCACAAGCTTGGTCAGGCGGAATTTGCGCTCCGGTCCCGGGTCCATCGATCGCATCATGCGGCCGGGATTGAAGGTTCGCGGGGGTACGATCATCGTCATGCGCTCGTCCGGTGTTTCCGACAATAGCAATCCGGGCATCGGCGGCTCCTCGACGTAGGCGAGCGACATCGGCCGGACGGCAATCGACTTGGGCGTGCCGTCCCACAGCGTGAGTGAAATCGAGAACTCGCCATGTGGATCGAGGGACACGCGCGTGACATGTCCGGCGCGCAGTCGATCCTCGTCCCGAGCGATCACCAGCTGGTCCAGGAACCAGCGGTACCGGCCGTTATCGTTGCGGGAGAGCACCGCGTTTCGCCATTCGTAGCTTCCCTGCCAGCGCTCCCACGGCCAGTTGCGTTCGGCTTCCTCGCGGTAGCGGTCGTAGTCCGTCAGCGCTCCCAGCGTCTGCAGGTATTGAGCGCCCTGGAAGGTCATCCGCCCGAGCGGATCCTGGCGATCGAATGTGCGGCCACCCACGCGGAAATACCCCGCCGGCACGCCGCCGGTGACGAGTTCCAGCCAGGTGCGGCTTGCCTCGGCGCTGCGTCTGGGCAACTGATACCAATGCGCATCGAGATGCGACAGGAGCGCAGTGCAGCCCTCCACCGACGCGTCATGGCCGAGGTGCAACTCCGCGGGGTTGGCGCCTGCGGCGAGTCGCTTCAGCCTGCCCCGCACGCTGGTGGCGAGCTTGCCCGGGTAGGCAAAGCGCATCGACCGTGGCGTTTCACGCGGAGCGCTTCCTGCCAGCGTAGCGCCGGTACTGCCGTCCATGTCGATCAGCATGACCGGCCCTTCCGTCTCGCGCTGCTGCGGGTACGGGAACACCTTGCGCGCCCATTGTCCCAGCCAGCGGTCGGTCAGCTCGATCTGGCGGATCGACATCGCCCAGGGGTCCGCCAACCCCAGCAACAGCGCATGGCAGTAGGTCGAATAGCAGGAGATGCCGACGGCGGTCGGCATCAACTCATCCGAAACCGCGGTAACCGCGCAGTCGAGGATCTCGGTCAACCGGTAATACGCGTGGAGCTCCTGCCACAGTGTCGCCGGCGCAGCGCGCCGGGCAAGCGCGTGGACAAGCAACAGTTGCTTGCCCACATAAAGGCCGCGCTGCAGGAGCTTCGCCTTCACCCCTTGCAGGTCGGCGTCGCCTTCGAGCAGCGGCTTCAGGCAGGCGGAGTATTGCTCCCAGAGCGCATGCCAGAGCGCGACGGCCTGGTCCGCGGCCTCAAGTTCGCGATCCGCGGCAGGCTGCGGCTTGCCTGCGAAACGGCGCGCCAATTCGGTATGAAGGTGGGCAACCTGCTCGCGCATGATCTCGGCAATCGTTGCCCGTTCCCGCGGCGTGAATGAGGCCGCGGATACTGCGCGCAACTGGCCGTGAATGGCCTCGTAGAGAGGGTTCACGCCGGTGACCATCAGCGACTTCGCCCAGCGCTTGGCGCCGTCCGCATCCGCGAACGCGAGCGACGGGATCGCCCGTTCCGGCACGGAGACGGGCGGCGGCGGCGTGGCGATGTCCTTCGTCATGGCAACGCGAGAGGGCCGGGCGTGGAGGTCTGCTTCATCAGGATTCCGCTATGAAAAGCCCTTGCAGTTTATAGCACAAAGCCCAGGCAACAGGCCCCGGGCGACCGTTCGAACCCGACGGGCGGATCCCCGCTTACGCGAAGTCGGGGGCCTTCGGAAAGGCGAATTTTCCGCAGACGAGGGGACGATTGTTCCGGCGCGCGGCATTCCGCGCGCGCCTATCGTTGCGCCATGGTCACTGACAAAACATCGAACGGCTCCGGAATCACCCCGGCAAGACCGGCCGATTGCATCACACGGTTGCCTCCACCCGCGAAGGCGCGCCGACTCGAACAGAGCCGCGTGTCTGCAATTCATTGCACTTCGCTTGGGCGTCGTCTTCGCGGGATCTTTTTTGAGGCAATCGTGACCGTAGGCAACGAAGGCAGGCAGTGCGGTGCTTGGTTGGGTTAACCGGCAGCGCGCCAGGAGAAAGCAATGAACGCTCTGATGACACCAGACTACGAATCGACGATGCCGTCGTCGGCACCGGAGAAAATCAACAAGACACCGGAGGTCCGGATGGCGCGCGGCGCAACAGTGTTCGCGGCGATCTGGCTGGCGCTCGCCGTAGGTTCCCCACTCATCGTGCGTTATGCCCCGTCCGCCGACGATCATGCGATGGCCGCGTGGGTCACCCGCATCGAGCAGCCCCGCGGCGCCCGGACGGCCGAGCTCGACCAAGTCAGCCCGGCGCGCACGCTGGTGGCCCGGAGAACCGGCCTTGCCGCGGAACCCGACCTTTGACGGAAACCCCGGTCAGCGCTCAGACCAGCACGCGTTCGATGCCACCCGCGTTTGCCTTGGCCACGTAGTCGGCCATCCAGCCCGGGCCCAACAGGTTCTTCGCGATTTCGACGACGATGTAGTCGGCCCGGGTGCCGGCATCGTCGTCGAAGCGCGACAAGCCCTGCAGACAGGAAGGACACGACGTCAGCACCTTGACCTCGCCAGTGAAACCGTCCGCGCGCGCCCGGTCCGAACCTTTGCGCATTTCCGCTTCCTTGCGATGACGGACCTGCGTCGAGATATCGGGCCGGGTCACCGCAAGCGTGCCCGACTCACCGCAGCAGCGATCGTTCGCCGCCACGGCCGTTCCCATCAGTTCGTTCACGACCGCCAGCGGCGCGTAGGTTTTCATCGGCGTGTGGCAGGGATCGTGGTACATGTAGCGAACGCCGGCGGCCCCTTCCATGCGCACGCCCTTCTCCATCAGGTACTCGTGGATGTCCAGCAGGCGGCAGCCGGGGAAGATCCGGTCGAACTCGTACTTGCCCAGCTGATCCATGCACGTGCCGCAGGACACGATCACCGTCTTGATGTCCAGGTAGTTGAGCGTATTGGCCACGCGATGGAACAGCACGCGGTTGGCCGTGGTGATCTTCTGTCCCTCGTCGTGGTTGCCCGCCGCCGTTTGCGGATAGCCGCAACACAGATAGCCTGGCGGTAGCACCGTCTGCGCGCCAACGTGATAGAGCATCGCCTGCGTCGCCAGGCCCACCTGCGAGAACAGCCGTTCCGACCCGCAGCCGGGAAAGTAGAACACCGCCTCCGAATCTTCGCTCGCGCGCGCCGGGTCGCGGATGACGGGGACGATCGCATCGTCTTCGATGTCCAGCAACGCGCGCGACGTGCGCTTGGGCAGGCCGCCGGGCATCGGCTTGTTCACGAAGTGGATGACCTGCGCCTTGAACGAAGGCGTACCGACCGTCGCGGGCGGGCGCGTGGTCTGCGCCTTCACCAGGCCGGTGTTGCGCAGGATTCCATGGAGCAGGCGCTGCGCCTTGTAGCCCCAGTCGATCATCAGCTTCCGCGTCAGCTTGATCGTGGCCGGGTCGCTGGCGTTGAGGAAGAACATGGCCGCCGCCGTGCCGAGCTTGAACTTGCGGTGGCCGTCGCGCGTGAGCAGGTTGCGCATCGCGATCGACACGTCGCCGAAATCGATGTCCACCGGACACGGATTCGCGCACTTGTGGCAGACCGTGCAATGGTCGGCGACATCGGAGAACTCGTCGAAGTGGCGCAGCGAAACACCGCGGCGCGTCTGTTCCTCGTAGAGGAACGCCTCGATCAGCAGCGATGTCGCGAGAATCTTGTTGCGCGGGCTGTACAGGAGATTGGCGCGCGGCACGTGCGTCGCGCACACCGGCTTGCACTTGCCGCAACGCAGGCAATCCTTGATCGAGTCGGCGATGCCGCCGATCGCGCTCTGCTCGAGAATCAGGCTCTCGTGGCCGATCAGTGAAAAGCTCGGCGTGTAGGCCACGGTCAGGTCGGCAGGTCGCCGCGCGTCTCGCAGCAGCTTGCCGCGATTGAAGCGACCTTCCGGATCGCAGCGCCGCTTGTAGTCGGCGAACGGCTGCAACTCGGTGTCGGTCAGGTACTCGAGCTTGGTGATGCCGATGCCGTGTTCGCCAGAAATGACGCCGCCCAATTGTCGCGCCAACCCCATGATGCGCGCCACTGCGGCGTTGGCCTCGCGCAACATCTCGTAGTCGTCCGAATTGACCGGGATGTTGGTGTGCACATTGCCGTCGCCCGCGTGCATGTGCAGAGCGACGAAAACCCGGCTGCGCAGCACCTCCGCGTGCGTTTCCCGCAGACGCGCGATGATCGGCGCAAACGCGAGTCCTGCGAAGATCTCCTCCAGCGGCGCCTTCAAATCCCGCTTCCAGGACACGACGACGTCGCGCGCCTGCAGCGCGGGAAACGTGACGTCGATGCGGTCGAGCAGATCCTGCCAGCGGCTCCGCGTGGCCGCGATCAGCTCACGTGCCTCGTCCATCTTTGTCGCGACGATCTCGGCTGCCGGCCGCGCGTCGCTGTCCGGCGGCCATGCGTGGTCCTGCACAGGACCGGCGACCTGCGTCGCCAGCGCGTCGCAGAGCAAAAGCTTGTTGCGGATCGAAAGCTCGATGTTGATGCGTTCGATACCGTCGGTGTAATCGCCGAGCCGCGGCAGCGGAATGACCACGTCCTCGTTGATCTTGAACGCGTTCGTATGCCGCGCAATGGCCGCGGTGCGCGCGCGGTCGAGCCAGAATTTCTTGCGCGATTCGGCCGACACGGCGACGAATCCTTCCGCGCCGCGCGCATTGGCGATGCGCACGACCTCCGAGGCGGCCCGGGCAACGGCGTCGTCGTCATCACCGACGATGTCTCCCAGCAGAACCATCTTGGGACGCCCGTGACGTTTGGCCTTGGTCGCATAGCCGACCGCCTTCACATAACGCTCGTCCAGATGCTCGAGGCCGGCGAGCAGCACGCGGGCGCCGCCGGATTTGGGCAGCGCGTCGATGTAGCCCTTGATTTCGACGATCGCGGGCGTGGAGTCGCGCACCCGGCCGAAGAATTCCAGGCAAACCGTGCGGATGGCCGGCGGCATCGCGTGCAGGACGAAGCGCGCGCTGGTGATGAGGCCGTCGCAGCCTTCTTTCTGGATGCCGGGAAGGCCCGCGAGGAACTTGTCGGTGACATCCTTGCCGAGGCCCGCCTTCCTGAACGCCGCGCCGGGAATCACGAGTGTCTGCGTGCGCTGGACGGTCACGCCGTCCGCGGCATACCAGCGGCATTCGAACGTTGCTTGCGCCGCGTCGTGGATCTTGCCGAGGTTGTGGTCGACGCGCGTGACCTCGAGCCACTCGGCCGACGGCGTGACCATTCGCCACGACACCAGATTGTCGAGCGCCGTGCCCCAAAGGACCGCCTTCTTGCCGCCGGCATTCATCGCGACGTTGCCGCCGATGCACGACGCGTCCGCCGACGTCGGATCGACGGCGAAAACCAGTCCCTGCTGTTCCGCGGCCTCCATGACGCGCCGCGTGACCACCCCGGCGCCGGCATCGATGGTCGCTACCGGCCGCGTCTGTCCCGGCAGCACGCTTCGCGTCACGTCCGAAAGTCGCTCCAGCTTTTCGGTGTTGATGACCGCCGAGCGCGCGTCCAGCGGAATGGCGCCGCCGGTATAGCCGGTGCCGCCACCGCGCGGGATGATCGTCAGGTCAAGCTCTATGCAACCTTCGACCAGGCCGCGCGCTTCCTCCTCCGTGTCGGGATAAAGGACCACGAACGGATACTCGACACGCCAGTCCGTCGCGTCGGTGACGTGCGATACGCGTGCAAGTCCGTCGAACGCGATATTGTCTTTCGCGGTGCAACGGCCGAGCACGCGGCGCGTGCGGCGGCGCAGTTCGCGGGTCTCCGCAAATGCGTTCGCAAAGCGATCCACCGCCGCGTTGGCCGCGGCGACCAGTTGCGCGACTTTGGCGGCCTTGGTGTCGCGTCCCCCGTCACCCACGGACGGGCCGGGGTCTCCGGCTTGCCGCCGCTTGTCGACTTCGCGCAACCGATGGCGCAACGCGTCGACCAGCATTGCCTGCCGCTTCGGGTTGTCCAGCAAGTCGTCCTGCAGATAGGGATTCCGGTCGACGACCCAGATATCGCCCAGGACCTCGAATAGCATCCGCGCGGAGCGGCCGGTGCGGCGCTCGTTGCGCAGTTCCCCGAGCACCTGCCACATCGGCGCCCCCAGCAGCCGGATGACGATTTCGCGATCGGAGAACGACGTGTAATTGTAGGGAATCTCGCGCAAGCGCGGGGCGTGCGGGCCGTCTGTTCCCAGGAAGGCGTCGGTGACAGCGTTCATGTCACCGATAGTTTACCGCGGTGCAACATGGGCCGCAGGATGAGCAGCTGCAACGGTCGTTCGACTTCACGCTACCGGACGCCTTGATTCGGGACGAGCCCGGCGTATTTGGCATAGACTCCGGGCTGGCCAATCGCGGAAGCCCTTCAATTGGAGTTGCGCATGAAAAAACTATCATTTCTGGCGGCTGTGTTCTTTACCAGCCTGTCGTTACCGGCGTTGGCACAAGTGGCAGCCATCACCGTTCACAACACGGGCGTGAACGCGTCGGATGTCCTGGTCGCGAGCGGCGCACAGGCGTCCTTCTGGACTCTTTCGGCAATACCCGCTGGAGCCACGGAAACAATAGGCAGCCTTCCCTTCCGTTACTACAACGGCGCCTATTTCGTCGATACGGCGACAGCAGCGTGGGTTTCTCCGGCGGCCAGCGGGAACGCCGGTGCAGCCGGCATCTATACGTACGACCTCGTCGTCGATCTCACGGGTCTCGACCCGTCGACAGCCTCCATCACTGGCACCTTCGGCACCGATAACTCCGGCGCGATCGCGTTGAACGCCAACGCGCCGGTGGCGACCACCGGTTCCGGCAGTTTTGGCGCGCCGACGCCCTTCACGATCAACAGCGGATTCCAACCCGGCCTGAATACGATCCATCTGCAGGTCAACAACGAGGGCGATCCCACCGCGTTTTTCGTGTCGTTCACGTCCGCAAGCGCCAAGCGAATCGTGACTGCGAGCGCCGTACCTGCGCTGTCATTGCCGATGCTAGCGGGTCTTGTGCTGCTGCTGGCGGGATTGGGATTGTTTCTCACGAGGAAACGTCAAGGCGTTCGCTGACGCGTATCAGGCAGCGTCCACCGCGCGGTAGCCGATCGCCTCCGCCACGTGCGCCGCATTGATCCGCTCGCTCGCGGCAAGATCGGCAATCGTGCGCGCCACCTTGAGCACGCGGTGGTACGCGCGTGCGGACATCGAGAGCCTGGCCATCGCCCGCGCGAGCAGGTCCTCTGCCGCGGCCTCCGGAACGCAATGCACCGCGACCTCCGCGGGCGCCAGGCGCGCGTTGGTGCGGCCCTGCCGGGTGTGTTGCCTATACCGCGCATTCAGCACGCGACCACGCACGATCGCGGAGGTTTCGATCGTTGCGCCGGAACCCCTTGCCGTTTCGCCGGCAGAGGTCGCTTCGGGGGTCCCGCGTGAATTGAGAGCAAGCGCCTCGGGTGCCACTGCGGGCACCTCGATGGCCAGGTCGATGCGATCGAGCAATGGTCCCGAGACGCGCGATCGGTAACGTCCGATCTGGTCGGCCGTGCAGCGGCAGCGTCCGCTGGCATGTCCGGACCACCCGCACGGACAGGGATTCATGGCCGCCACCAGCTGGAACTGCGCGGGGAACGTGCTTTGCCGCGCCGCGCGCGAAATGTGAATGACGCCGGATTCGAGCGGCTCGCGCAGCGCTTCGAGCACACGCCGCTGCCATTCCGGCAATTCGTCCAGGAACAAGACGCCGTGGTGGGCAAGCGAAATTTCGCCCGGGCGCGGATCGCCGCCGCCGCCGACCAGCGCCACGCCACTGGCCGTGTGATGCGGCGCGCGAAAGGGACGCTCGCCCCAGCGCTCCGGCGTGAAGCGTCCGGCGATCGATGCCACTGCCGCGACTTCGAGCGCCTCGTCCTCCGTCAACTCCGGCAACAACGACGGCAAGCGTTGCGCTAGCATGGACTTGCCCGTACCTGGCGGGCCCGTCAGCAGCAGCGAATGCGCGCCGGCCGCGGCGATTTCGAGCACGCGCTTGGCTTGCGCCTGCCCACGCACATCGGCGAGATCCAGATTGCCCGGCGCCGGGAGCGGGAACCTCGCTTCGGTTTGCGCCAGCAGCGCGGAGCCTGCGAGATGGGCGCAGACCGCGAGCAACGAGGGTGCGCCATAGACCGTGGCGTCGCGCACCAGCGCGGCCTCGCTGGCCGACGCGGCGGGGAGCACGAACGCGTGGCCGTCATTGCGCGCGGAACGCGCCATCGCCAACGCGCCGCGGACCGGACGCAGGTCCCCAGTGAGCGCCAATTCGCCGGCAAACTCGTACTGCGCGAGCTGATTGGACGGGATTTGTCCGGTGGCTGCGAGGATACCCAGCGCAATGGGCAGGTCGAAACGCCCGGACTCCTTGCGCAGGTCCGCCGGCGCCAGATTGACCGTGACCTTGCGCGCCGGAAACTCGAATTGCGCGTTCTGCAATGCGGCGCGCACGCGATCCCGCGCCTCACGCACTTCGGCTTCCGGCAACCCCACGAGGTGGATTCCCGGCAACCCGCCCGCGATGTGGACCTCGACCGTGACGCGCGGCGCGGCGGCTCCGGCGAGCGAGCGGCTGTGCAGGATCGCGACCGACATGGCATTCCCTCCTGACCCGGCAAGGCCGCGCCTCGGACCCAAGGCACGATGGTCAAGCGTGACGCTGAAATGTCGGGGCGGCCATCAGACCCTTGGCTGACGGCATGTTCGTCCGTTCCGCGGCCGGCAAGCGATAGGTCAGTGCGTCGAGCCCGGAGGTTGAAAGCGCGCTTCCAGCTCCGCGACGCGCGCTTCCAATTGCTCCAGCTTCTCGCGCGTCCTGGCAAGGACCTTGGCCTGCGTATCGAATTCTTCCCGCGTCACAAGATCAAGCCGCGACAGGCCGCCCTGCAATGCGGCGCGGACGTTCTTCTCGATGTCCTTGGCGGGTCCTGTTGCAACGGCTTTGCCGATACGGGCGACGAGTTCTTCCAGTGTCTTGGTGTTGAAATTGAAGGACGGCATTCGGGCTCCTTCGGGAAATTCCCCAATCAGTCTAGCAAAGGCAGCCCCTAGCTCGCGCGGGCCGATTCTGCCGGTCGTCGGCGATCCATTCGAGGGCACGCCGCGGGCTTGCTCCATATATGTGCGACCGCAACAATGCCGGCACCCGTTTGGTGCAAATCCTCGGGCCACAACGATGGTCGACGCGGTCGAGTAATGTTAACTATTTGAATTAATGCAATTAATTTTCGTGGCACATGAAATGCTGACAGTGGGTCGGAAGCATCGACTATTTCTCAACCACTGCCAAGGAATTTTGACATGACCATGAAGCTAGGCCTCCGCCCCTCGGTCATCGCCGCGGCGTGCGCCGCGCTGTTCGCGGGCTCCGCCGTCGCCCAGACCACGCCGCCGGCGCCGGCTGCCGCTCCTGCGGCGGCACCCGCTGCCGCCCCCGCCGCCCCCGAACCGGATTGGACGTTCGCCAGCAACATCGGCATCTTCAGCCAATACGTGTTCCGCGGCATTTCGCAGACCAATGAACGGCCCGCGGTGCAGGGTGGGTTCGACGTGAGCCACAAGAGCGGCTTCTACCTGGGCACCTGGCTTTCCAACGTCAGCTGGCTTTCGGACTGCCAATGCGGCGTTTCGAACAGCCTCGAATGGGACATGTACGGCGGCTACAAGTGGGACCTCGGGCACGATTTCGTGTGGGACAACGGTTTCCTCTACTACTTCTATCCCGGCAGCTACCCGTCGGGCTTCACCAATCCCGACACGACCGAGTTCTACACGGCGCTCAACTGGAAGATGCTGCAGCTCAAGTGGAGCGTCAGCCTGGGCGACAAGACCTTCGGCATTCCCAATTCGAGCGGCAGCAACTACATCGAAGGCAACGTCAACTGGGACATCGTCGACAAGGTCAACGACTACATCGGCAAGGTCACGCTGATCGGCCACGTCGGCCACCAGGCGTTCCACAACAACAACGACTTCAGCTACACCGACTGGAAGGGTGGCGTGGCGTTCGACGTTTCCGGCGTGACCGTCGGGTTCGTCGGCACCGGCACCAACGCCAAGAGCGCGTTCTATACCAACTCCTACGGCAAGGACCTGGGCAACGGGCAGTTCGTCGCCTATGTCCAGAAGTCGTTCTAGAGACTCAACCATCCAAAGGCCGCAAGACCTTCGCGGCGGCGCTTGAACGCGCCGCCGCACACCAACGGGGACAACATGAAACTCGTAACCGCCATCATTAAGCCGTTCAAGCTCGACGAGGTCCGCGAGGCCCTCTCAGCCATCGGCGTGCAAGGAATCACCGTCACCGAAGTCAAGGGATTCGGGCGCCAGAAGGGCCACACCGAGCTGTATCGCGGCGCCGAGTACGTAGTCGACTTCCTGCCCAAGGTCAAGATCGAAGCCGCGGTCAAGGACGACATGATCGACCGCGTCATCGAAGCCGTCGAAAAGGCTGCCAACACCGGCAAGATCGGCGACGGCAAGATCTTCGTTTTCGACCTGCTGCAGGTCGTGCGCATCCGCACCGGTGAAACCGGTTCGGACGCACTGTAAGGGAGCAACCGATGAAAAAAATACTTGTATTGATCGCCATGCTCGGCGCATTTGGCTTGGCAATGCCAGTGATGGCCCAGGACAAGGCAGCGGCGCCGGCGGCAACGACGGCCCCTGCCGCGGCACCCGTAGCCACACCCGCTGCCGCGCCGGCAATGGCGGCTCCCGCGGCTGAAGCGCCCGCCGCCACACCGGCACCAACGCCGAACAAGGGCGACAACGCGTGGATGATCGTCGCGACGCTGCTCGTGATCATGATGTCGATTCCCGGCCTGGCATTGTTCTACGGCGGCCTCGTCCGCTCCAAGAACATGCTGTCGATCCTGATGCAGGTGTTCGTGGTCTTCTCGCTGATCATCGTGCTGTGGACGATCTACGGCTACAGCATCGCGTTCACCGAAGGCACCGCGTTCTTCGGCGGCTTCGATCGACTGATGATGTCGGGGATATTCACGCTGAAGGACGGCGCCGGCTCGTTTGCGACGGCCGCGACGTTCAGCAAGGGCGTGGTGATCCCGGAAATCCTGTTCGTGGTGTTCCAGGCGACGTTCGCCGCGATCACCGTGTGCCTCATCGTCGGGTCGTTTGCGGAACGCGTGAAATTCTCGGCGGTGCTGGTGTTTGCGGTGCTCTGGTTCACGTTCGCGTACCTGCCGATCGCGCACATGGTCTGGTTCTGGCCCGGCCCCGATGGCATCAAAGATGCGGCAACGCTGGCGTCCGAATCGGCCAAGGGTGGCTGGCTGTGGCAGAAAGGCGCGCTCGACTTCGCTGGCGGCACGGTGGTGCACATCAATGCGGGTGTCGCCGGTCTGGTGGGCGCCTACGTGATCGGCAAGCGGATCGGCTACGGCCGCGACTCGATGGCGCCGCACAACCTGACATTCACGATGATCGGCGCCTCGCTGCTGTGGGTGGGCTGGTTCGGCTTCAACGCCGGATCGGCGTTGGAAGCCGGCGACACCGCGGCGCTCGCCTTCATCAACACGCTGGTCGCGACCGCCGCCGCGGTGCTGTCATGGATGTTCGGCGAATGGGTCACGAAGGGCAAGCCGTCGATGTTGGGCGCGGCGTCCGGCGCGGTGGCGGGCCTGGTGGCGATCACGCCGGCCTGCGGCTTTATCGGCGTAGGCGGCGCGTTGGTCTTGGGCTTGCTCGCGGGTCTTGTCTGCCTGTGGGGCGTGAACGGACTGAAGCGCATGCTCGGCGCGGACGATGCGCTCGATGTGTTCGGCGTGCATGCGACCGGCGGGATCCTGGGCGCCATGATGACCGGCGTGCTGGCGGCGCCGAGTCTAGGCGGCCAGGGTGTCTACGATTACGTCGCGAACAAGACCAGCATGGACTACGACATGATGGGCCAACTGGTCGTCCAGGGCACCGGCGTGCTGACGACCATCGTCTGGTCGGGCGTGGTGGCGTTCATCGCATACAAGATCGTCGACATGACCATCGGCCTGCGCGTGACCGAAGAGCAGGAACGCGAGGGTCTCGATATCGCATCGCACGGCGAGTCGGCTTACCGCACTTGAGGCGGTCCAGTGATCATGCGCGGGCGGACCCTCTCCCCCGCCCGCGCCTGAAACGGGGAAGCAAGGGAACCACAGCTATCCTTAGTTGCCTTCTCCCTGCGCAATTGCAGTTTCTCCTCAGTGGCCTTGTGGGGCGCGTGCAAAACCGCGCCCCCTTTTTTTTCCTGGCCGCGTGCGGATCATCCGCGCAGACTGTTTCCCCGACAAGGTCGACAGGCTCGTCATCATGGACGCGCCCGCACCTCGGCGAGAAGGCATTCGCCGACAACATGGTCATCGTGATGCGCAACGCCGCGATCAAGGTGCAGGAAGCGATGGTGCCGGGTGGATGCCGAATAGCCGACACCCCGCCGACGGTTACAATTCGCGGGAGTCCCCGAAATGGTCTCCGTCGATTATTGCCAGCTCCTTGCGCGCTACAACCGCTGGATGAACGAGCGGCTGTTTGCGGTCGTCGGCGAGTTCAGCGAGCCGGAGCGCACGCTCGATCGCGGCGCCTTCTTCCGCTCGATGCACGGCACCCTCAACCACATACTGTGGGGCGATCGCGTCTGGCTCGCGCGCTTCATGGATCAGGTCTATACGCAGCCCGCCTACGGCGCCGCGATGTACGGCGACTTTGCGCAGCTCGCGCGTGAACGCGAAGCCACGGACACCACGATCCTCGACTGGACCGGTCAACTTACGCCGGAATGGCTCGCCGGAACGCTCGAGTATCGGCGATCGTCGGACGGCGGGCGGCGCAGCTTGGCCAGGTGGGTCGCGGTGACGCACCTCTTCCAGCACGCGTCGCATCATCGCGGCCAGCTGGCGACACTGATCACGCAAGCGGGCAAGAATCCGGGCGTCACAGACCTGCCCTGGATGCCGGGCATCCTCACAGTGCTCGATTGAACGACCACCGGGCGCAACGCGTCACTTCTTCTTGCGCGCGCGCGGATGCGCCGCGTCGTAGACCTTGGCCAACGCCTGGAAATCTAGATGCGTGTACACCTGCGTGCTGGCGATCGAGGCGTGGCCGAGCATTTCCTGCACGGCGCGCAAGTCGCCGGACGACTGCAGCACATGCGATGCAAAGGAATGCCGCAGCATGTGCGGATGCACGTGGCGGTTGATGCCGCGCCTGATGGCCAGCGCCGCCAGCCGCCGCTGGACCTGACGCGGCGCGATACGTCGGCCGCTGGGGCTGACGAACAGCGCATTGTCTTCGATGTTGCCGATCGCCGCGCGCTCGGCCAGCCAGAGCTTCAGCGCCGACAGTGCCGCGGCACCCACCGGGACCACGCGCTCCTTGGCACCCTTGCCCCATACCCGCACTTCGCCTGCCGCGAGATCGACCCGGTCGACGTCGAGTCCGGTGAGCTCGGACAAACGCAGGCCGGACGAATATGCGAGTTCGAACAGCGCGTGATCGCGAACATCGATCGCGTTGGCGCCGGCTCCTTCTACCAGACGCACCGCTTCGTCGGGCGTCAGCGCGGAAGGTAGTTTCCTGGCCGACTTCGGCGCCTTCAAGCCGGCGCTCGGGTCGTCGCCGTGATCATGGTTGCGATCGGCGACGAAACGATAAAACGCGCGCCACGCGGAAAGCATCCGCGCCAGGCTGCGACCCGACAATCCCCGGCCGTGCAGCGTGGCCAGGATGCGCGCCAGCTGCGCGCGCGAAAGCGTCGGCAACGGCGTTTCGCCGGATAGCGCCGCCAACCGGTTGAGATCGCGCAGGTAAGCATCGCGCGTGTGCGCGGGCCGCGTGGCGAGGTGCGTCGCGAATGCCGCAAGCAGCTCCGCGTTGCGGCGATCGGCGACGGTCGGGGCGGGCGCGGCGGCGGATCGTTTCGACACAGGAGTCGCGACCCCTGGCGTTCAGGACGTCGGAAGGAAACGGGCTGTGGCCACGCTCGCCAGTTCCGCGAGTCGCGTTTGATAGAGCGTCCCCATGCCGGCATGGAAGCGCTGCGCGTCCGGACTGCCGAGCGCCAGCAACCCGAAGGTCTGCGCCGTGCGCAGCGGCATGAACGCAAACGATTGCAGCGAATCGCCGTCCTCGAACCATTCGCGCGACTCGAAGCTGGCCACGGGACCGCAGTACGGTTGCCCCAGCTGGTCGGCATACTCACGGATTTCCGACGACGTCGCGGCGAGTTCGGGCAGGTAGCTTTGCTCCGGTACCTTGCCCCACATCCTCGCAGCGATCTGGGGAACGTCGAAATCCTCTTTGAGGCTGTGATAGAGCACTGCAAGCGTGGTCTCGAGATCGGGGGCCGCGAACAGCGCCAGCGTCGACCGATGCAGCTTCTCGCCGATCTGGTCGTTTTGCGTGCCGTAGGCTACGAGCTCCCGGAACTTGGCCTCGAGGTCGAGGTTCCTTTCACGCAGCGTCAGGATCTGCCGCTCGGCGATCGGAATGGCATGACCGCCGTGCGGATGAGGCACAAAGATCTCGGCGATGACGTCCGCGTAGTCCTCGAAGAACTTCGGATTCTGCTTCAGGAATTCCGCAACGGCATTCGCATCCATCGCACTTGCGTCCATTCACTCTTTCGTATTCTGGCTCATTGCTTCGTTCGTCCAGGATCGTGCATCAGCGCACGATCCATTCCCCCTCGAACACCGTCTCCGCCGGACCCGTCATCCGCACCGGCCGGCCGGCGCCCGCCCAGGCAATCACGAGTTCACCGCCGGGCACCGACACACGCACGGGCGAGTCGACAAGGCCGCGCCTGATTCCGGCAACCACCGCGGCGCACGCGCCAGTACCACAAGCCAGCGTCTCGCCCACGCCGCGTTCCCATACACGCAGGCGAATGGTAGCGCGATCGACGACCTGCATGTAGCCCGCGTTGACGCGCCGGGGGAAGCGCGGATGGTGCTCGATCCGTGGTCCCTGCGCCGTCACGGGTGCCGTCTCGACGTCCCGCACCACCTGGACCGCGTGCGGATTTCCCATCGATAGCGCCGATATCCGGAGTTCGACCCCGTCTACATCCAGTACCTCTTCCACCTCGCCCCGACCCCCCGCAAACGGCACGTCCTCGGGCGCAAACCGCGGAACGCCCATGTCGACCGAGACCTGTCCGTCGGACTCGAGCCGCGGCACGATGAGTCCGCCCGCGGTTTCCACCCGCAGCTCGTGCTTCGTCGTGAGTCCCTGCTTGCGCACGAACACGACAAAGCAGCGCGCACCGTTGCCGCATTGCTCGACCTCGCCTCCGTCCGCGTTGAAGATCCGGTAGCGGAAATCGGCATCGCCTGCGGAAGGCTCCACCAGCAGCACCTGATCGCAACCCACGCCAAAGCGCCGGTCCGCCAGCAGGCGCACCTGCGCGGGCGAAAGGTCGACGCGCTGGCGCACCCCATCCAGCACGACAAAGTCGTTGCCCGCGCCCTGCATCTTGGTGAACTTGAGCGTTGTCATCGGACCGGCGCAGGTCCGCCTATCCGAAAATCGCCACGGCGCGAAAATGGAATGGGTGCGCCGCCTTCCAGCGTCGCGGTGCCGGATACGGCGTATTTCACCAGCGTCGCCTGTCCGGTGCCATTCTGTTCCTGCGCGCGCTGTGTGATTTCCGCGCCCACCCGCAACACCGCCGCGATGCCAGCGCGCGCCTGCAGCGTGGCCGTCGCGTCACCGTTGGCCGGCAGGCGCAAAGGCGAGCGCAACGTGGCGGTGCCGACCGGCACTTCTTCGATCGCGACGTTGGCGTCGATGGCGTCGACCGCAATCTCGCGCGCATTGGGATTGGTCAGGTTCAATGTCACAACGAACGTCGCCTCGGTACGGGTGACCCGTTCCAGCCGAACGGAATCCACCGCGACGCGCGGTGCCGCCAGACGCGAGGCGTCACCGCATGCCGCCAGCGTGGCGACACAAGACAGCAGGGCAACGCGCGCGGGAAAACTCAAGGTCAGACGTTGAACCGGAAGTGCATCACGTCGCCATCCTTGACGACATAGTCCTTGCCTTCGAGGCGCATTTTCCCGGCCTCCTTGGCGCCGGCTTCACCTTTGCAGGCGATGAAATCATCGTACGCGATGACCTCGGCGCGGATGAAGCCTTTTTCGAAGTCCGTATGAATGACGCCCGCCGCCTGGGGCGCAGACGCCCCGACTTCCACCGTCCACGCGCGCACTTCCTTCGGCCCGACGGTGAAATAGGTCTGCAGCCCGAGAAGCTTGTAACCCGCATGGATCACGCGGTCGAGGCCCGGCTCGGACAGCCCGAGGTCGGCCAGGAAGGCTTGCCGATCGTCGCCATCGAGATCGGCGATTTCAGCTTCGATGGCCGCGCATACGGCGACCACGGGCGCGCCTTCCGCCGTGGCGTGCGCCTCCACTTTGGCCAGCAGCGGATTATCGTGGAAGCCGCCCTCCGCGACGTTCGCGACATACATCGTGGGCTTCATCGTCAGCAGGAAGAACGGACGCAGGATGACGAGTTCCTCGGCATCGAGGCGGGCGATGCGCGCCGGCAGGCCCTGGTTCAGCACCGCCTGCACCTTGGCCAGCACCGGCACGATTTTCAGCGCTTCCTTGTCGCCGCCGCGCGCAAGCTTTTCCTGCTTGTGCACATGTTTCTCAACCGCCGCCATGTCTGCGAGCGCCAGTTCGGTGTTGATCGTCTCGATGTCCGACAGCGGATCGATCTTGTTGGCGACGTGCACCACGTTGTCGTCGACGAAGCAGCGCACGACGTGCGCGATGGCGTCCGTTTCGCGGATGTTGGCGAGGAACTGGTTGCCCAGGCCCTCGCCCTTCGACGCGCCAGCCACCAATCCGGCGATATCGACGAATTCCACGACCGCCGGCACGATTCGCTCCGGCTTGGCGATCGCCGCGAGCGCGTCCATCCGCGAATCGGGAACCTCGACGATGCCGACATTGGGCTCGATCGTGCAGAAAGGATAATTCTCGGCAGCGATGCCGGCCTTGGTCAACGCGTTGAACAGCGTCGACTTGCCGACGTTCGGCAGTCCGACGATTCCGCACTTCAAGCTCATTTCGCATCCTTGTTGGTGGTGTGGAGCGTCATCATTGCGCCTTCCATGTCGCCTTGCGCGATCGCGGGCCACGCGCCCAGTGCGCGCCATATCGCCTCGTCGATGTCCGTCCGTTGCGCTGACAGTGGCGGCTTCAAAACGTAGTCGACGACCTCTTGCTGGGTGGACTCCGTGTCGCGTGGATGACCGATGCCGATGCGCAAGCGCCAGAAATCGGGCGTGCCCAGCTGTGCCTGGATGTCGCGCAATCCGTTATGCCCGGCGTGCCCGCCGCCGAACTTCAACTTGACCTTGCCCGGGAGCAGATCCAGTTCGTCGTGCACCACCAGGATTTCTTCGGGCGCGATGCCGAAGAAGCGCGCGAGTCCCGTGACAGCTCGACCTGAGAGGTTCATGAACGTCATCGGCTTCACCAGCCGCAATGCGCCGGCCCTGGCCACGTCACCGCCGAATTTCGCTTCGTTGGTAAATCGCGCGGACAGGCTTTGCGCCAACGCGTCGGCGAACCAGAATCCCGCATTGTGCCGGGTGGCGGCATATTCGCGACCCGGGTTGCCGAGTCCCGCGACGAGGCGGATGGGTGGGGTCATGTGAGGGCGCGTGCCGCCGCTTGTCGTTGTGGAAAAAACAGGGCCCGCTTGGTGTCCGCGGGCCCTGTTTTCGTACAGCGTTCGCTGCAGCCGAATGTGCGGCGGACTTACTTCTTCTTGTCGTCCTTCTTGTCGTCTTTCTTCGCGTCCTTCTTGTCGCCACTCTTGTCGTCGGCGGCCTTGGCCTCTCCTTCGGGCGCCGCAACGGCCGCGGTGGCCGTGGCTTCGGCGGCAGCGGTTTCCTCTTCTGTCTCGACCTGCGCGCGCGGCACGATCGCCGCTGCGACGACCGGATCGGTCTTGCCGCGGGTGACGACGGTGACGCCCGTCGGCAGCTTGACCGACGACACGTGCAGCGCATGGCCGACTTCCAGCGCCGACAGGTCCACCTCGATGAAGCCGGGAAGGTCCTTCGGCAGGCAGGTGATGTCGAGGTCCGTGGTGACGTGGCTGATGATCGCCGCCGACAGCTTCACCGCAGGCGACTCCTCGCCCTTGATGAAGTGCAGCGGGACCTTCATGTGGATCTTCTTGTTCTCGTCGACACGCTGGAAGTCCACGTGCAGGATTTCGTTGCGGAACGGATGCATCTGCACGTCGCGCAGCAGCACCTTGGACACGGCGCCGTCGAGCTTCATCGTCAGGATCGACGAATGGAACGCCTCACCGCGCAGCGCATGGAACAGCGCGTTGTGGTCGAGCTCGATCGGGGTCGGGGCAACCGTGCCGCCGTAGACGATGCCAGGGGCCTTGCCGGCGCGACGCATGCGGCGGGACGCGCCGCGACCTTCGGTATGGCGCGGGAATGCGGTGAATTCGATGTTCATGGACTGCTCCGGTTGTCTGCGGCCTTCCGATTGGGATTCCGCTCCGTGGAGGGAATCGCGCCCGGTCGTCCGCGCTGATTCGGGTCGCTCGCGACCCTGGTTGGCGACAAATGCTACCCGCGCGGAGGTAATCCGGGTTGGCAGCGGGAAAGCCTTGAATTATAACCCGATTTCGACCGGATTGCCAATGGGACCAGGCGTCCCTGGCTTAAGTCAATCGGTAAACAGCGAACTGACCGATTCCTCGTTGGAAATCCGGGTCATCGTCTCGGCCAGCAACTGGGCACACGAGAGCTGCCGGATGCGCGGGCAGCGCTCGGCCTCCTCCGTCAGCGGGATGGTGTCGGTGACCACCACTTCGTCCAGGTCGGACGTCGCGATGCGCTCGACGGCCCCGCCGGACAACACCGGATGCGTGCAATACGCGACGACCTTGCGCGCGCCGCGTTCCTTGAGCGCGGAGGCCGCCTTGCACAGTGTGTTCGCCGTGTCGGCAAGGTCATCCATGATCACGCAGCAGCGCCCTTCGACGTCGCCGATGATGTTCATCACCTCGGACACGTTGGCCTTTGGACGCCGCTTGTCGATGATCGCGAGGTCGGAGTCCAGGCGCTTGGCGATCGCCCTGGCGCGCACCACGCCGCCTACGTCCGGCGACACGACGATCAGGTCTTCGTAATTGCGCTTCCACAGGTCGCCCAGCAGGATGGGCGTGGCGTAGATGTTGTCGACCGGAATGTTGAAGAAGCCCTGGATCTGGTCGGCGTGCAGGTCCATCACCATCACGCGGTTGACGCCGACCGTGGAGAGCATGTCGGCGACCACCTTCGCGGTGATCGCCACCCGCGCCGATCGCGGCCGGCGGTCCTGCCGCGCATAGCCGAAATAAGGAATGGCCGCGGTGATGCGCGCGGCCGACGCGCGTTTCAGCGCATCGACCATCACCATGATCTCCATCAGGTTGTCGTTGGTCGGCGCGCAGGTGGACTGCAGGATGAACACGTCGCGGCCGCGCACGTTCTCCATCAGCTCGACCATGACTTCGCCGTCGGAGAAGCGGCCGACCGCGCAGCGCCCGAGGCTCACGTTCAGGTGCTTGCACACAGCCGCCGCCAGCTTGGGATTGGCATTGCCGGTGAAGATGCGCATGCGTTCAAAGGCCATGGGGACCGTCCTTGAATGTTCTCTAAACGGGCGCGGAAAAATGAAACAGGCAGAACCCCCGGGCGAGGATCCTGCCTGTCTTTGCAATGGCTGGGGAGGTAGGGATCGAACCTACGAATGCCGGAATCAAAATCCGGTGCCTTACCACTTGGCGACTCCCCAGCGGAAACCTGGAATGTATGGAACGACGGTCATGCGAATCCTGCCAGCGGATGACGCTCGAGCGTCCGGGCAACGCATCCGCCGACGGATTGTGGCAGGAATTCCAACGCCCGATGCGCATCATGCTCGGCCGCAAACGCCGCGAACACGCACGCCCCCGAACCGGTCATGCGCGCCTGCGGCGAAGCGCGCGACAGCGCCGCGATCGCCGCGGCAACGTCCGGAAATCGGGCTGCCGTGACGTCGGCGAGATCATTCCGGCCATAACCCTCGGAAAAGACATCCATTTTCGCCTGCGGAGTGTCCCGTGTCAATTCCGGCGCCTTGAAGATAACCTCCGTCGGCACGGCAACTGGCGGGAACGCAAGCGCCACGAAACAAGAGGGTAGCGAGACGGGACGCAGCCTTTCGCCGATGCCGCGCGCCATCGCGTTTTCACCCAGCACGAACAGGGGAACATCCGCGCCCAGGGCCGCAGCCAGCTCCAGCAATTCGGCGCGCGGCCGCCGCAGGTTCCACAGGCGATTCAACGCAAGCAGCACGCTGGCCGCATCGGAACTCCCGCCACCCAGACCACTGCCCAGCGGGATGCGCTTGTCGAGGACGAGGTCCACACCGTAGCGGGAACTGGTCGCGGTCTGCAGCGCGCAGGCTGCGCGCAGCGCGAGGTCGCGTTCCACCGGCACGCCCGGAACAGCGGTCGCGCGACGGATTACGCCGTCGTCGCGCCGCGTCAGCGTGACCGTGTCGGCCAAGTCGATCAGCACCATCAAGGATTCGAGCGAGTGGTAACCATCAGCGCGTCGCCCCGTGACATGCAGGAAAAGATTGAGCTTGGCAGGCGCGGGAACGATCAACGTGGTCATGGCGCTTCGTTCCAACGATCCACGACGACGCGCACTTCAACGGGTTCCACGCCGGGGTATGTAAGCACGAGGCGCGAGGGCCGCGTCGAAGGCGCGTCATCGGGATAGGCGTAGACGATCTCCCACGCCTGCTGGCGCAGTACCAGCACCCGTCCGGCTGCGTCGCTCTCCGCAGTCGATCCGGTGCCCGCCCGCGCCACGCCGCGAATCCAGAACGCGAGGTCGTCCATGGGGACGGGTGCGCCGAGCAGCGCTTCGGTCATCGCGCTCCAGTCGTGAAAGACCTGCGTCGCGCCATCCGGTCGCACGACCGTCACGCGGCCAGCCGTGCCATCGATGCGCGCATAGACTTGCCCCAACGGAGACGAGAGATCGACGCGGTCATGATCTGCCGCATGATCCCAGTGGAAATTGGCCGCGCCGCCCGTGGTGCCGCGCTTCGCCGACAAACGTCCGCCGATGTTGAACGATTGATCGGCCGCGACCGGCGCATCGCCCCGCACGGCGGGTGCTAGTGTGCAGCCCGCGAGCACGCCCACCAGCGCGCTTGCGAAAAGTATCAGCGCGGCGGCGGACAGCCGGGAGCGAAACGTGCCTGCGCAGCCCATGCGTTGCGCCGGACCGGCGAATCACTTCGAATAGCGGCGAACTGTTTCGAGCAGCACCTGATTGTCAGGCGTGGTCTGCAGCTGCGCCTGCCACACTTCCTGCGCGCGCACCGGATCACCCTTCTTCCACAGCACTTCGCCGAGGTGCGCCGCGATCTCGGCATCGGGGCGCTGCGTCATCGCGCGGCGAAGGTAGGACTCTGCGTCGTCGAGCTTGCCCAGGCGGTAGAACGCCCACCCCATGCTGTCCAGGATGAACGGGTCTTCCGGCGCAAGCTTGTACGCCTTTTCGATGAGTTCAAATCCCTCGGTCGTTCGCTGCGTGCGGTCCACCAGCGTGTAGCCAAGCGCATTCAACGCCTGCGGATCGTCAGGCTTCAATTCCACGACGCGGCGCAGTTTCGCTTCGGCATCGTCGATCTTGTCCATCTTTTCCGCGACCATCGCGGCGTCGTAGAGCAAGTCCGTGGAATCGGGGTTGTCGGCCAACCCCTGGTTCAGCACGGCGTAGGCAGCGGCATTGTCATTGGCGTCGCGCAAGAGCGATGCCTCCGCCTGGCGCACCTGCACCTTCTGCTCGATCGTCACCGCGGGAAGGCCCGCTAAGTAACTTCGCGCTTCGGGAATCTTGTTTTGCTTGGCCATCATGGCGGCGACGCGCAACTTGGCCAGCCACGCGCGCTCTCCGTCGGGAACCGCCAAGTAGCGGTCGATGGCTTCCTGATATCGCCCGGACTCCTCGGCGACCTGTCCCAGATAGAGTTCGACGACGCCATTCTCGCCGTACCCCGCTTTCTTGAGGTCGGTGAACAGCGCCTCCGCCGTGACCCAGTCCTTCATCTGCATCGAGATCGCGGCGACACCGAACTCGAACTCCCGGGCGTTGCGGTCGCCGTCCCAGAGTTTCTGGAATACCGCACGTGCGTCGGCATAGCGCTTTTGCTCGACGTAAACCTGCGCGAGCGCACCTGCGGCGGATTTGGCGTCAGGATAAGCGGCAACGAATTGCTCGAGGTAGGCAATTGCTGCGGCGCCAGATCCGCGCGCAAGGATATCGGCCTTGAGCAACGCCGCCCGCTCCCAGCCGGGCTTCAATTCGAGTGAGCGGTTGACTTCGGCAAGCGCAGGCTCGACGCCTTCGCGCGCCGCGATCTCCGCGAAATACGCCGCATAGGCAGTCGCGAAATGCGCCTCGGGGCTGTCGGGATACGGCTTGGCCAGCGCGCTGACGATATCGTACGCCCGCTTGCGTTCAACCTGCTGCCCGAGGAAGCGATTGATCTGCAGGAAAATGTCGCCCACGCCCTGGCCGGAAAAGGCGGCGTCGCTCAGAAGTTTCTCCAGGCGGCCGCGAATTTCATCATCGACCGGATTCGCAAGGTCCTTGACCGCAACGCCGCTGCCGAGGGACGCGATGACCTGCTTCGGACGTGCCGCGCCGGGCTCCAGCGTGGACCAGAGCGTGGCGGACTCCACGGCAAGCGCGCGTTGGCGGGAGGCCAGCGCGATTTCGGTCGCGCGGCGCGCAATACGGGGATCCTTGGCTTCGCGCGCAACTTCGTAATAAGCGCGTGCCGCCAGCGCCAGTTCACCGCGCTGCATGGCGACTTCCGCGACTAGGAATTTATAGAAGAGTTCGGCCGATACGCCGTCGGCCGGCGCCGGCTTTTCGATCGAATGGCCAGTGGGCGCAAGGGCCGGTTTTTCGACCGGACGGCCAACGGGCGCCGGGGCTGCCTTTTGCGCCGCGGCCGGCAGCGGCGCCAGAAGCGCGCATCCGGCCACCGCCGCGGCCGTGAGCGGAACGCAAAGCGGAATCGGGGAACGACAAAACGGCAAGCGGATAAGCGCCATACGGACTCGCGAAGGACCGAAGACCGGCCTCATTGGACTACCAGTCGGTCGATGTTAGGCTATATTTGGCGGCGCAACAAACCCGGTTGGTACACAGTCGGCACACTGCCACATTCTACTTGCGAACGCGCCCGCGATGCCCGAATTGCCCGAAGTCGAGACGACGCGCCGCAGCGTGGCGCCCAAGATCGTCGGGCGCCGAATCGCCAAGCTAGATATCTACGACCCGCGACTTCGGTGGCCGGTTCCCGGGGACCTCCGAAAAAGGTTGGAGGGCAGGGTCGTGGAGGAAGTGTCGCGACGCAGCAAATACCTGCTGTTCCATGTGGAAAACGGATCACTTTTGGTCCATTTGGGGATGACCGGCAGTCTAACGGTGCATGCGCATGCGCCGCCACGCCGCCCGCACGATCATGTCGACATCGTCTTCCACGACGGCTCCCGGCTCCGCTATCACGACCCGCGGCGATTCGGCGCCATGCTTTGGGCGCCGGATCCCGCCCTTGCGCACCCCCTGCTGCGCGACCTCGGGCCGGAGCCTTTCGATCCCGCCTTCGATGCCGAGTACTTCTGGCGCGCGACCCGAAGGCGCAGCGCCGCCATCAAACTGGCGCTGATGGACAGCCGCCTGGTCGTCGGCGTGGGCAACATTTATGCGAACGAATCGCTGTTCCGGGCCGGAATTCGGCCGAATACCCCGGCGGGGAAAGTGTCGCGTCCACGCCTGGCACGACTGGTCGATGAAGTGCGCGCCGTGTTGTCAGAGGCGATCGACCGGGGCGGCAGCACGTTGCGGGATTATGTCAACGCGTCGGGCGAGCCCGGCTACTTTCAGCTCGATTATCGCGTGTACGGGCGCGAGGGCGAGCCCTGCCGAACCTGCGGTGCCTTCATCCGGCATCGGAGGCTGGGTGCGCGGGCGTCGTTCTTTTGCCCGGCCTGCCAGCGGTGACTTGGACGGGTGACGGTGACGGGTTCGGTCACCCGGGGACGTGCATGGGCATCCAAACCGGCAACGCAGCCGGCGCCACAGGTGCCCAATGCCGGCCCCCAAATGGACCGGATCGCCGGTACGCCGCGCCCACGCGACCACCGACGACGCGAGGTATCGTCCCACGGCATGACTTGTGCTTTACAACCCCTTGCTAGAGACTTGAGCCCGGTTCCCTATACCTGAAAACGTCACGACCATGGTCCCCACCTCCCGCGATCTTGCCGCGCGATTCGAAGCCTACAGCGATTGGCGCCGCAGGCTGTCCGGGCGCATTTCGGGCCTGCACGACTGGCTGCAGCAGCAAGACCTAGCCGACGCGCAGGTCGATATCAAGGTCCAGCAACTGCTCGAGCGCCTGCATCAGGACAAGCTCATCGTGGCGTTCGTCGCCGAGTTCTCGCGCGGCAAGTCCGAACTCATCAACGCCATTTTCTTCGCTGACTTCGGTCAGCGTCTCCTGCCGTCGTCCGCCGGGCGCACGACCATGTGTCCGACCGAGCTCCTGTACGACGCGGCGCGGCCGCCGTCGATCCGGCTGCTGCCGATCGAGACGCGCTTGAAGGACGCCACCGTTTCCGAATTCAAGAATTACGCCGACGAGTGGGTGACGTTTCCTCTGGACCTCGGCAATGCCGAGAAGATGGGCGAAGTGCTGGGCCGCGTGTCGCAGGTCAAGCGCGTGCCCATCGACCTCGCGCGCAAATACGGGCTCTTCGGCGACGGGGAGGAGGACATGCTGGCGGCGCTCGAGGACAACGACGAGAGCACCGTCGACATTCCGTGCTGGCGCCACGCGGTGATCAATTTCCCGCATCCATTGCTGCAGCAGGGACTCGTGATCCTGGACACGCCGGGATTGAACGCGATCGGGACGGAGCCGGAGCTTACGCTCAACCTCCTGCCCAATGCGCATGCGGTGCTGTTCATCCTGGC
The DNA here is from genome assembly GCA_963819965.1 of uncultured beta proteobacterium. Taxonomy (GTDB): domain Bacteria; phylum Pseudomonadota; class Gammaproteobacteria; order Burkholderiales; family Casimicrobiaceae; genus VBCG01. The sequence goes on along the minus strand of CAWFYA010000004.1, from coordinate 1,862,485 downwards.
CGCCGACGCCGGCGTGACCAAGACCGATCTCGAAGTCTGGAATCAGCATCTGTCGGGCGATGACCCGGCTACCAAGGCCGGACGCCTCGTCATACTGAACAAGATCGACGGCCTCTGGGACGACTTGAAGTCCGAGGGCGAGATCAACGCCGAAATCGGCCGCCAGATGCGCAGCACGGCGCAGATGCTCGGCATCCCGGCGTCGCAGGTGTTCGCGGCGTCGGCGCAGAAGGCGCTGCTCGCCAAGGTGAACGGCGACGACGCGCTGCTGGCGCGCAGCCGTCTGCCCGCGCTCGAGCAGTCGCTGTCGCAGAAGCTCATTCCCGCCAAGCGCGACATCGTCGGCGCGGCATCGCAAGCGGAACTGCGCGCGCTGGCCGCGGGCGTACGCGCCATTCTGGACGCACGTGTCGCCGGTATCGCCGAGCAGCTCGCGGAACTTACCGCCCTGCGTGGCAAGAACCAGGATGTCGTCGGCCACATGATGGAGCGTGTCCGCGAGGAGAAGGAACTGTTCGAGCGCGGGCTCGCCCGTTATACCGCCCTGCGCAACGTGTTCACGCAACAGACGAACGAGCTCTTCGACCATATCGGGCTCGAAGCGCTGCGCGCCAATGCGGGCCGCACCCGCCGGAGCATCGAGGACAGCCCGTTCACCAAGGGTGTGCGTGGCGCGATGAGCCAATTCTTCGCCGGCATCCGCAACGACTTCGACGCCGCCGCCCGTCAGGCCGGGGAAATTCACGACATGATGCGCGCCATGTACACGCGCTTCGCCAAGGAACACGGACTCGAGCCGTTCAACCCACCGCCGTTTTCCGTGCTCAAGTACCAGAAGGAAGTCGAAAGGCTCGAGCGCGCATACAACACGCACTTCAACACGCTCTGGAACATGGTAAGCAAGGCCAAGTTCGCGCTGATGAAGCGCTTCTTCGAGACGATCGCGTCGCGCGTCAAGCATGTGTACGACATTGCCAACCGCGACGTCGAGGCCTGGCTGAAGGCCGTCATGTCGCCGCTGGAAACACAGGTCCGGGAACACCATCTCCAATTGCGGCGCCGGCTGGAAAGCATCAAGCGAATTCACCACGCCAGCGACGAACTCGAGGAGCGCATCGCCGAACTCGAGCAACAGGAGGCCGCCATTGCGCACCAGGTCCAGGGGCTGATGCAGGAGATCGCCAGCGTGGATGCTATCGTGCTGCAGCCCGACCCGCTGCCGCTTGCCGCGAACGCTTGATTCACACTCCCGGCCAATGAAAAACGGCCCGCGCGGGCCGTTTTTCATTGCGTTGCGGGAACGCTCAGCCGACTGCCTTGCGAGCCATCAGGCCATCGTACTTCAAGCGCAGTTGCGCCGGCGTCTCGACATGATCGGGAGACACCGGGATGCAATCGACCGGGCATACCTCGCGGCATTGCGGGACGTCGAAATGGCCGACGCATTCGGTACATTTGGCCGGATCGATGACATAGATCTCGGGCCCCTGCGAAATGGCGTTATTGGGGCACTCCGGCTCGCACACGTCGCAGTTGATGCATTCGTCGGTGATCATCAGCGCCATCGCGATACCCTGCTCAACGCTTGGCCAGGTTGATTTCCGCCACGCGCGCGCGTATCCGCTCGCCCACGACGGGCGGCACGAAATGCGAGACATCGCCACCGAACCGGGCGATCTCACGCACGATGGTCGCCGAAATGAACGTATATTGTTCGGACGGGGTGAGGAATAGCGTCTCGACATCCGGATGCAGGTGACGGTTCATGCCTGCCATCTGGAATTCGTATTCGAAGTCCGACACTGCGCGCAAGCCTCGCAGGATGACAGTGGCGCCCTGCTGGTGGGCAAAGTCCATCAGCAGACCAGAGAATCCGGTTACCTGGACGTTGGGCAGCGCGCTCAACGTGTCGCGGGCCATCGCCACGCGTTCGGCTGCCGTGAACATCGGCCGCTTGGACTCGCTGTCGGCGACACCCAGAATCACGAGATCGAACACGCGCGCCGCGCGGCGGACGAGATCCTCGTGGCCGCACGTAAACGGATCGAAGGTACCGGGATAGACGACTTTGATCATGGCGTCGAATCGGGCGCCGGGGCTTCGGCGCGGATCAACAGATGATAATGCACGGCGCCCGCCTTGGCGTGACGCCACACGTCGAGGCCTCCGGCAGCCTCCAGCGCGCGACCGGCCTCCGCATAGACGAAGCCCCCGTCCGCCAAGTGCGTGGCGCACGCGGGCAAGAGCCAGCTCCATTCGTCCTGCGTGAAGGGCGGATCGACGAATATCACGTCGTAGAATCCCGTGTCGTGCGCGAGAAAGCGCCGCGCGTCGGCCACCTGCGCGGTGAGTCCGGCCGCGCCGATCGCCTGGCCCGTTTCCGCGAGCGCGTGGACGAGCACCGGATTGGTGTCGATCGCCACCGCGGCTGCCGCGCCCCGCGACAGCGCCTCCAGCGTGAGCGCCCCGCTGCCTGCGTACAGGTCGAGCGTCCGCTGTCCGTGCAATTCCTGTCCCAGCCAGTTGAACAGCGTTTCGCGGACCCGATCGGGCGTCGGCCGCAAACCCGCAGCGTCCGGAAAGTGAATGACGCGACCACGAAATCGGCCGGCGATGATGCGGACGCGATTGGCGCGGGCGGTCGGCATGGCGAGGCGTCTTGGAGGGGGGAATAAGCGGGAACCGGTAGAATTCTAGCTTTCGCCTGCCTTCAGGCTGCGGCTTTCGCCGTACTCCGCCATGTTCGACCTCTTCAAGACATCCTCCGCCGACACCGCCGCGCCGGACAAGCCTTCCTGGACCGAGCGCCTCAAGGCAGGACTCGGCCTGTCGCGTGAAAAATTGGCGAATGCACTGGGCGACGTGTTCGTGCGCCGAGTGCTCGACGACGACGCGGAGAACGAACTCGAAGCCGCGCTGTTGACGGCCGACGTGGGCGTGGATGCCACTCAGCACCTGCTCGACGATCTCAGGCTTCGCTGGAAACGCTCCAGTGCCAACGCCGAACCGCGTGACGCACTGGCGGACGCCATGGTCGACCTGCTCGGCCCGCTTGAGTCGCCGTTGGTCGTTGGCACCCAGCGACCCTTCGTGATCATGCTCGTTGGCGTGAATGGTGCCGGCAAGACGACGTCGATCGGCAAGCTCGCCAAGTGGCTGCAATCGCAGAACCTTTCGGTGCTGCTCGCCGCGGGAGATACCTTCCGCGCAGCGGCGCGCGAGCAGCTGACCGTATGGGGAGAGCGCAACAACGTTGCGGTGATTCAACAGGCAGGCGGTGACCCCGCCGCAGTCATGTTCGATGCCGTTTCAGCGGCGCGCGCACGCGGCATCGACGTGGTGCTTGCGGACACGGCCGGACGCCTGCCGACTCAGGGGCATCTGATGGAAGAGTTGCGCAAGGTGAAGCGCGTGCTTGCCAAGGCCGGGGAAGGCGCACCGCATGAAGTGCTGCTGGTGCTTGACGCCAACACGGGCCAGAACGCGCTGGCGCAGGTGCGTGCGTTCGATGAAGCGGTCGGCGTCACGGGCCTCGTGGTCACCAAGCTCGATGGCAGCGCCAAAGGCGGCGTCGTGGCTGCAATCGCGAAACGGCATCCGGTGCCGCTGCGCTTCATCGGCGTGGGCGAGCAGGTGGACGACCTGCGTCCGTTCGTCGCGCGGGAATTCGTGGACGCGCTGCTGCCGTAAGTCGGGGACAGGTCGCGGCCTTAGCGCGCAAACGCGTTGTCGCCCTGGTTGCCCGTCGCCGCTCCACGCGTCGCCGCCTACCAATTCGGCCTGGTCGAACCAAACTTCGACTCCGCGGGCGCGCGCGCGAAGCGATCAGGGATTGGCCGGCGGCAGGTTGGCGCGAATGCGCTGCCAGTAGTCGTCGCCGTTGCCGGCGCCCCGCGAGATCTGCGTGATGTTCGAGCGCCGGCGCAGTTCGTCGAATCCCAGCCTCGTGTTCACCAGTCCCGTGTTGTAGAAATAGCGGTCGATCAATCCGTTGAGGACATGCCGGATGTCGAGGGTGCCGATCCGGCCGGCGACATTCGCGTAGCGGACGATGTTGATCGTGCAGCTGTTGCTGAGCAGGTGATACCACTCTGCGTTGTCGGCCAGTTCGTTGATCCGCTCGAGGTAGACCAGGAACAGGCGACGCGCAGCCTCCGGTGAAACCCGCAGGTGATAGAGGAAGACTTCCTCGTCCCGGAAATTGGTGCGCAGCCGGACCAGGTCGCGTTCGTCGCCGACCACGTAGATCAGCTCGTACTGCTTGAACATCGATGCGATCGGCGAATAACCTTCGCCGACTTCAGGACGGGTTTCGATGGAAATGGACAGCGGCGGCGCATTGTCGAACATGAAACTCAGGAAGGTGTGACCTATCGGTCCTTCCATCCAGAACGACACGAAGAAATCCACGCCGGTAAGGTGCGCCAGGGAGACCACGCGCTCTTCGTAGCGCGCCGTGAAATCGCTGCGGCTCCGGTAGTCGAAGTTGCGCACGTTGACGATCCGCACCCGATCGCCGTCGATGCTTGCCTGCGGCAGGACCGCCACGTCCTTCCGCCACCCGCGGTCCTGCGACGGAAGGATGGTCGCCCACCACGCGCACACGACGAGGAACAGGCCGGCGAACACCCACGGCATGCGCGGCCTGCGCGTTATCCACAGCGCCCAGGCGCCGAAGGAGGCGAAGGCGATCGCCAGCGCGAGCCGCAACCACGGCCACGGCAAGTTGGAAAAGTTGATCGCCAGCGTCGCCCAGGCCAGCAGCAGGAAGCCGCACAGATAGCCAAGCGCGCGGACCACCCGGCCAAGCGCCCTCGCCATCCGCACGGCAACGTTTGGCGTGTGGCGGGATTCGGCGGCAGTCATCGGCGATGCAATGGCAGACGGAGGCGCAAAAGAATGAGCCGCGCCTACGCGCGGACCGGCCCGACTGCCGCGGTCCGGCGCAACGCGTTGGCAATAGCCAGACCACCCAGCGCCGCGGTGATGTGTTTCCATGCATGCCCGGCGAACACTTCGCGCGACGCATTCCACACCAGGACGTCGCCGGCCTCGAGGATTTTGGCCACAGCGTACCAGGCGATGAGCGCCCACCAGGGAAACGGGTCGTTGCCCTTTTTCGTGAGGCTCAACACCATCAGAATGGCGGCCATGCCGCCGAACTGGACCACGGCATACAGCGCGAGATCGCCGGTGGCCTTCCACCAGAACACGCTTGCCGGCCCGACGACCAGCAGCAGAAGCAGCACCGCCCAGCCGCTGCGGACGCTGATGCGCTCGGCGAGCAGCGCTCCGAACACGCCCGCGAAGACGACCGTCATCGGCAATCGGTCGCCGACCAGTGTCTCGTCGTTCGGATTCCAGTGGTAATAAGCTGACCCGAATCCGGTGAGGAACAGGCCGACGAAAAAGACGTCCAGGCTGAATCGCACCACCGGCTTCAGGGGCCGATTCGCCTGCTGTAGCCGGACGAGGCCGATGAGGCCGACTATCACGAATGCCAGGTTCGACAGCACGTCGGCCGCATTCGGAATGCCCAGCCAGGTCCGCCGGTCGGCGAACGCGTGATAGCCCTGGGGCTGCGGTATGAACGGCAGGAACAGCCAGATTGCGCCCAACGCGAGCAGGGTGAGCACCACATATAGTTCGTTGCGGGTCAATGCGCGATCGGACGGCATGGATTGCGTGTGGGCTGGAAGGACGTCGGCAAGGAAGCAATTGTAGTGGCAGAGGCGGATTCCTGGGTCGCACAGGGGGGTCGGATTCCTGTCAGTGGTTGCTCACTCTTGTCTAAGCGACTGATTTTGTTCATCGCCCATGTCCAGCCACGCCATGGAACCCAATGCTGATTTACCGATCGAATGTATATCCGATAGATTTTGTCGGGAACTTGGCGCAGACTTAGCACTCCAATAGATCGAGTGCTAAAATCAATCCAAGCACCGGTTGTGTTGTGTGGTCGTCGTTTTCTGGACCACGACTTGGTGCCCCCTATTTGGAGACCTGGCATGACGAGCACGACGCTGGCCTTTCCGACCCCTGCTTCCCTCGGAAGCCTTGATCATTACATCCAGGCGGTCAATCGGTTCCCGCTTCTGACGCAGGAACAGGAAACCGACCTCGGACGCAAGCTGCAGGCGAACGACGACATCGACGCCGCGCGCGCGTTGGTACTGTCGCACCTGCGGCTCGTGGTGGCGGTCTCGCGCAATTACGTCGGCTACGGCCTGCCGCAGGCCGACCTGATCCAGGAGGGCAATGTCGGCCTCATGAAGGCCGTGCGCCGCTTCGACCCGGAACGCGGCGTGCGCCTGGTTTCGTTCGCGTTGCACTGGATCCGCGCCGAGATGCACGAATACATCCTGCGCAACTGGCGGCTGGTTAAGGTCGCCACCACCAAAGCGCAGCGCAAGCTCTTCTTCAACCTGCGCAGCATGAAGGCCAGTTCGGCCGCGCTGTCGGTCGCCGAGGCGAAGGCCATCGCCAAGGACCTGGGCGTCAAGCCCGAGGAGGTGGTGGAGATGGAAACGCGCCTGACCGGGCACGACATCTCGATCGACCCGACGCCTGGGGACGAGGAAAACCACGTTTCGCCGATCGCCTACCTCACGGACAGCGACGACGAGCCGGCGCGCATCCTGGAGCGCAAGGAGACGGCGCAAAATCGAACCAAGGGTCTCAACACCGCGCTTGCAAAACTGGACGATCGCAGTCGCCGGATCATCGAAGCCCGCTGGCTGCGCGAGGACGATTCGACGTCCACGTTGCAGGAGCTGGCCGACGAGTATGGCGTGTCCGCCGAGCGGATCCGGCAGATCGAAAGCAAGGCCATGAAGACGATTCGCGGGCAGATGGCACAGGCGCTGTAACCACCTCCTTCCGTTGCGCGTTCCCAACGCCGGCCCCGTGCCGGCGTTTTCCATTCCGGCCGGCCTTGCGCCGGCGTTTTCCATTCCGCCCGGCGGTTGTTTGGCCGGCAACGGGTCTAGAATTCGCCGACAACGGAGGGAGGGCGATGGGCGAAAAGGACAAGAGGGTGGACGCCTACATTACGCAGACGGCTGCGTTCGGGCAACCGATTCTCGCGCACCTGCGCGCACTCGTGCACGCAGCTTGCCCCGGTGTTGCCGAGACGATCAAGTGGGGAATGCCCTTCTTCGAATACCGCGGGGTCCTGTGCCACATGGCGTCATTTAAGGCGCATTGCGCTTTCGGCTTCTGGCACGCCGAGATGCGTTCGCTCACCAAGGATGGGTCCGGCGGAAGGCGGCGATGGGCCAGTTCGGCCGGATCACGAGCCTGCGCGACCTGCCTGCCGATGCCAAGCTGAAGGCGTTGATTCGCAAGGCCGCGTCGATCAACGAAACGGGCGTCAAGCCGGCACGCGTCCCCGGACCAAAGCCGAAGGGGCCACCGGAGATGCCCCACGACCTGGCGGCCGCATTGCGCAAGAACCGCATGGCGCTCGCCAACTTCAACGCGATGAGCCCCAGCCACCAGCGCGAATACACGGAATGGCTCACTGGGGCCAAACGCGAGGAAACGCGAGCGAAGCGGCTGGCGACCGCCGTCGACTGGATTGCCCAGGGCAAGTCGAAGGAATGGAAATATCGCGCCTGAGCCCCGCTACAACTCGACTTGCGTCCCGAGCTCCACCACACGGTTTGACGGGATGCTGAAGAAGTCCGACGCCTTGGTCGCGTTCTTCGACATCGACACGAACAGTCGCTCGCGCCACAGTGCCATACCCGGCGCGACGGTGGCGATCAACGTTTCGCGCGACACGAAGAACGAGGTCTCCATCATGTCGAAGACGAAGCCGCGACGGCCGCAGTCCTCCAGGAGTTCCGGAATGTCGGGGTCCTCCTTGAAGCCATAACGCGCAACGATCTGGAAGAACTCGCAGCCGAGCGGCACGGCCGCATACCGATCCTCCGTCGGCACCGCTGGAATGTCCTCCGTCAGCACGGTGAGGAAGACCACGCGCTCGTGCAGCACCTTGTTGTGCTTCAGGTTGTGCAGCAACGCGTGCGGCACGCTGTTGGGCGTCGAGGTGAGAAATATCGCGGTGCCCGAGACGCGCGTTGGTGGCGACGCCTCGACGCTCTGGATGAACAGGTCGAGCGGCATCGCGTCGTCCGAAAGCCTGCGCATCAGCACCGCGCGCCCCTTCTTCCAGGTCGTCAGCAGCGTGAACACGACTACGCCGCTCAAGATCGGGAACCAGCCGCCCTCGGGAATCTTGAGCGAGTTCGACGCCAGGAACGCGATGTCGATCAGGACGAAGGGAACGGCCACCATCAACGCGAACATCGTCGGCCAGAGCCACAGCCGCCGCATGACGACGAAGAGCGAGAAGGAGTCGATCAGCATCGCCAATGTAACCGCGATGCCATAGGCGCCCGCCAGGTTGCTGGAACTCTTGAAGCCGATGACCAGCAGAATCACCGCAATGAGCAGCGCCCAGTTGATGAACGGAACGTAGATCTGGCCGATCTGCTTCTCGGACGTGTGCGTGATCGTGAGGCGCGGGCAGTAACCCATCTGGATAGCCTGCCGGGTGAGGGAGAAAGCGCCGGAAATGACGGCCTGCGACGCAATCACCGTGGCACAGGTGGCGAGCACCACGAGCGGCAGCAGCGACCATGCCGGCGCCAGAAGATAGAAGGGATTCTTCACGGCCGCCGGGTCCGACAGGATGAGCGCGCCCTGCCCGAAATAATTGATCACCAGCGCGGGCATCACGAACACCACCCAGGCGCGGCGAATGGGCGACTTGCCGAAATGGCCCATGTCCGCATACAGCGCTTCGGTGCCGGTGACGGCTAGCACGATGGCACCGAGCGCCAGGAACGACAGCACCGGGCTAGTGACGAAAAACGCCACCGCATGTTTCGGGTTGATTGCTTCGAGCACGCCGGGATGGCGCGCAATGCCGGTGATGCCGAGGACGGCGATCGTGACGAACCACACGCACATCACCGGCCCGAACATCGCGCCGACGCGGCCGGTGCCGTGGCGCTGGATGGCGAACAGAGCCACCAGAATGCCCAACGTGGTCGGCACGATGTACTGATGCAGGACCGGCGCCATCACTTCCAGGCCCTCGACGGCGGACAACACCGATATCGCCGGCGTAATCATGCCGTCGCCGTAGAACATCGCCGCGCCGAAGATCCCGAAACCCACCAGCCACCAGCGCCGCCGCGGCTGTCCCTCCAGGCCGCGCGAGACGAGCGCGGTGAGCGCGAGCACGCCACCTTCGCCCCGGTTGTCCGCGCGCAGCACCAAGGTCACGTACTTCAGCGTCACGATGATCATCAGTGCCCAGAAGATCACCGACAGCACGCCGAAGACATTGGCAGGCGTCAGCGGCAGCGCATGCGCGCCGTGGAACGCTTCGCGCAGCGTGTACAACGGACTGGTGCCGATGTCTCCGTAGACGACGCCGATGGCGCCAATCATGAGGGCAGCCGTACGCTTGCGGTCTGGTGTGGTGTTGCTCACGAAATTCGGCGGGACGCGATGCTACTGTCGGGTTGCTGGCCGCCAGCCCTCAGCTCGCCGGCTCATCCGTGCGGCGCGAAAAGCGGATGTTGAGTTGCTTGAGCTTGCGGTAGAGATGCGTGCGCTCGAGCCCCGCCTTTTCCGCGACCTTGCTCATGTTGCTCTGCTCCTTGCCCAGCAGCTGCTCGAAATAAATGCGCTCGAACGCCTCGCGCGCCTCGCGCAGCGGAAGCTCGAAGAAGCGCGCGGTAATTTCCGGTGCGAGCGATGGATTGGGCGCTGCCGCCTCGCCCAGCAGGCGCTTGACGAGTTCCGGCGTGATGTCACCGCGCAGCAGCACGAGGTTCTGCACGACGCCGGCCAGATGATCGAGATTGCCGGGCCAATGCGCGCCGGAAAGCGCGGTCAATGCAGCAGGCGGCAGCGCGGACAGGAGCGACGGCGAGGCCGCGCCCTTGTTCGCCTCGCGCCAGAACCTTTCGATCAGGGGCGGAATGTCCTCGCGCCGCGTGCGCAGCGGCGGCAGCATCACCGCCCCCGCCGACAGTTCCGCAAGGAGCGCCGCGTCGAACTTTCCCTCGGCCGCGAGATTGCCCAACGGCTCGGCGCTGGTGCAGACCAACGTGACGTTGTGCTTCTCCAGCTTGGGCAGCAGAAACGAGAGCCCCTTCTGTTCCGCCTTGGAATACTGCCCGATCTCGGCGCAATAGAGCGTGCCCTCGTGCACCTCCTCGATCAGCGCGAGCGGATTCGCAGTGAGGCGTTGGCCGTTGGCCAGCGCAATCCACGGCGCGTCGGGCATCTGCAGCCCGCGGGCTGCGATGTCATGCCCCGCGCCCGGTTCGCCGACGATCAGGATCGCGCGGCGCGACGCGATGAGCTGGTCCAGCGCGCGTTCGGTTTCCCGCACCGCCGCGCCCGTGCCCAGCGCAGCGAGCGACACGTGGCGTGGCTCCTGCGCCGACGCGACCTTGAACGCGCGGGCGATGGTCGCCAGCAGCTTGGCCAGGCCGATCGGCTTTTCCAGGAAATCGAACGCGCCGATCTTGGTGGCGTCGACCGCGGTCTCGATCGTCCCGTGTCCAGACATCATCACGACAGGCATCGTGAGGAGGCCATTGGCCGCCCACTCGCGCAACAGCGTCACGCCGTCCGTATCCGGCATCCAGATGTCGAGCAGCACCAGGGCGGGCTGCTGGCGCTGCCGGTAGGCGCGCGCCTCGCCCGCATTCTCGGCCGTGGCCACCCGATAGCCCTCGTCCTCGAGAATCTCCGAGAGCAATTCGCGGATGCCGACTTCGTCGTCGACGATGAGTATTTCCCTGAGCAGCGCCATGTCCCGTTCCGTCAAGCCGCGGCAGCGGCAGGTTTCGCGGTCACGATGACCGGGAAATGCAACGTCACGCGTGCGCCGGTTGGCTGCACGTTGTCGAGCACGACCCGCCCGCCATGCTCTTCGATTATCTTTTTCACTATCGCGAGCCCCAGGCCCGTTCCTTTCGCTTTGGTCGTAATGTAGGGTTCGAATGCGCGCGCCAGCACGTCCTGCGCAAAACCCGGTCCGGCGTCGGTAACGCTGAGCGTCGCCTCGCCGTCGTTCGCGGTCAGCGCAATCGCGAAATGCGGCTCGGCCACATCGGCCTGCGCCTCGACCGCATTCGAGAGGAGATTGTGGAACACCTGGCGCAGGCGGGTAGGTTCACCCAGCACGACCACCGGACCTTCGGCCAAGGATAACGCAACATGGGGGCGCAGATTGTCGTACAGACCCAGCACGTCGAGCAAGAGGGCCGACAAATCCACCTGCTGGAGCTGGCCGGGCCGGGGCTGGCGCGCATAGATGGCGAAATCGTCGACCATGTGCTTCATCGCGCTGACCTGCGAGACGATTGTCTGCGTGCCACGCTTCAATGTTTCCTGGTCAGGTCCCTCCAGTTTGCCGGCGAGCTTGACCGCGAGTCGCTCCGCCGAGAGCTGGATCGGCGTCAGCGGATTCTTGATTTCGTGTGCCAACCGCCTTGCCACTTCCGCCCAAGCCGCGTTGCGCTGGGCCTGCACCAACTCGGACACGTCGTCGAATACCAAGATGTATCCGGCCGCCACCGGCGTACCCGGTAGGCGCGTGCCGCGCATCAGCAGCGTCCGTGAAAGGCTGGCGACGCCAAGTTCGGCTTCCCTTTGCCACTGCCCGTCACGGCTGCCGCGAAATCCCTCCGCGACCAGTTCGGCGAACGACGCCAGCGCCGGCAGGCGCTTGCCCCAGTCGGCCAACGGCACCCCGAGCAACTCCGCCAGCGGCTGCTGCAGGATGACTGCGGCGCTCGGATTGACTGTACGCAGGATGCGCGCTTCATCGAACGCCATGACGCCGGAGGACAGGTTGCCGAGGATGCTTTCCAGGTAAGCGCGCGTTGTCTCGGTTGCACGGCGACTGTCTTCGGCTTTGCCTTGCGCATCGGCAAGCTGGGCCGTCATCGTGTTGAACGACTCGGTCAGCACGCCAAGCTCATCGCGCGACACGACGGGCTGGCGGCGGGTGAAGTCGCCCTGCGCGACGGCGCGCGTACCTTCCGCCAGCAACCCGAGCGGCGCAGCAAAACGCTCGGACAGCACGACCGCCAGTCCCAAGGCCGTGGTCAACGCCAGCAGCAGCGTCAGCGCCAGCGTCAATTGATAGAGTTGCTTCAAGCCGGTTCGCAACAACGTCAGTTCGCGGTAGTCGCGCACACCGGAGCGCACGCGCTCGGCTTCCTGCGCCAGCGCCTTGGGCACCGGCTCGACGACTTGCAGGAGCTTGAGCGGACCGGCGACATCGTCCGTATTCACCGGCACGACCACACGCAGCAGGAAGCCGCCCTCGCCGGTATCCTCGATCTTCTTGTAGGGTTGCTGCAAACGCGCAAGTCGGAGGGCTTCCGGCGGCGGCGGCTCGGGTGTCGAGCGCACGCCTCCGGTGCCGGCGACCGCCAGCACGCCGCCCGTGGGCGTGAACAACGTGGCCTCGAACACGTTGGCCTGTTCTGCGGCGCGATTCAGCGCCGACGAGAGATTGCCCGGTGCGTCGGATAGCGCAACCGCGAGCTGCGTCGCCTTGTTGGTCGCGTCGTTGAGCAGGTACTTGAGCGAGCTGTCGGCCAGCGTCAGGCCGCTTTCCAGCGCGCTGTCGATGCGCACGTCGAACCAGCTCTCGATGCTGCGGCCGATGAATTGCGCCGACACGGCGTAGACCAGCGCGCCCGGCAGGCCCGCGACCAGCGCGAACAGCAGCACCAGCCGAATCGCGAGGCGCGATCCGAACACGCCGGCCTTGAGGTTGCGGCGTAATTGCCAGAGCTGCCAGCCCACGACGAGCATCAGGAGCCCGACCAGCACGCCGTTTACCACCAGCAATTTGTCGTAGCCCTGGGCAAAAAGCCGCGTGTTTGCGGTTGCCGTGGCGAGCAGGAACACGGCGATCGCCGACAGCGATGCCGACACCAGCAGCAACCAGCGCAGGCCACGTTTGCCGGGCAGCGCGCTCATGGCGTGAAGCTCCAGCGCTGCCATTCCGAAGTGAGCGTCCACTCGCGATTGGCCAGCGCATTCACCTGGAACGGCTTCGGCAACTGGTTGACATCGAGGCGCAGGCGCACGGCGGCGTCGTATTTGGTGCCCGTGGCCAGCGCGTCGGCCGAAGCCACTGGCCGTGACGTGACCCGTCCGATGAAGCGCTCGACCTCTTCCAGCGAATTGAACGCCTGCGAGAGCAACCCGCTCGCGACGCGGTACTGGCGGGTGAGCGCGTTGTAGGAAACGCGGTAAACCAACGTCGTTTGAACCACCTTTTCATCCAGCCAGTACCAGCGTCCGTGGGTAAGCTCGAATTCGAGGAGAAAATAGAGGGGGATTCCCTTCTGCAGCGCGTCTTCGAGCGTGGGATTCAGTGTGAAGTCGAAAGTCGCGTTGAGGAGCACTTCCCCCTCCTCGATGCGCAGTTCGGCTGCCTTGACGGGAATGGTGTCTGCCCGGGCCGGCCCCGCGGGGACGAGCCCGAACGCCACGATGACCCAGAACGCGACCCCGGCCCGCCGCAGGACGGCAGCGAGTTTCGCCGCAACCCCCGTCAGGATAAAACGGGCGCGCCGCGGGCGCAGGGCCGGCGGCGTTCGGGGCAGGACAGGGATCGAAAAGGCGTACGGCATGCCGTGGACTTGTCGCTGTTCGGGTCCGGCGGCGTGGGGCGCTTGTAGCGCCGCCGTTTCGACGCCGGGGTTAGCCCGCGTCAGACCTTGCGGAGCAGCGCGTAGAAGAAACCGTCCTGATTGTGGCGCGTGCCCTTCCCGGAAGGCAAGAGTTGGCCGCCGTCATGGGCGATTTCGGGATCGAATATGATGGTTTCGCGCAACGCATCCGGTGTTTTCGCCAGGAATTCAGTTACGCGTAGCTCGTTCTCGCCGGCAAACACCGAGCAGGTCGCGTAGAGGAGGAGACCGCCCGGGGCCAGTAGCGTCCACAGCCCGTCGAGGATACGCTGCTGCTGGGCCGCCAGGCGAGCGAGGTCGGTCTTGCGGCGCAGCCACTTCGCATCGGGGTGGCGGCGCACGATGCCCGAGGCCGTGCATGGCACGTCGGCAAGTATCCGGTCGAACGGGTGGCCGTCCCACCAGGGACCGGGCGCACCCGCGTCCCCGGCGGCAACGGTCACGTTGTGTTGCGGCAGGTCGAGTCGCGCGAAATTCTCGCGGATGCGGGCCAGTCGCGCGTCGTCGCGGTCGATGGCCACGAGTTGGATGTCCGCCCGTTCAAGGAGGTGTGAAGCCTTGCCGCCCGGCGCCGCGCAGGCGTCAAGGACACGCATGCCGTTGCTGGCCGCGAGCAGGGGGGCGGCCAGTTGCGCGCCCAGGTCCTGCACGGAAAATGCGCCCTCGGCAAAACCCGGTAACGCGGTGACTGCCTGCGGCGGGTCGACCATCACGCCCTCTGCGCCCACGGCAACCGCCGCAATGCCGCCGGCTGCAAAGCGCGCCAGCAGCGCATCTCGCGTGCCGGCACGACAATTGACACGCAATGTCAGCGGCGGCCGCTCGTTGCCGGCCGCGAGAATCCGCTGCCAGTGTTGCGGATGGTCGGCCTCGACCCGGCCGATCCACCAACGCGGATAGGACCAGCGCGCGACCGGGCTCGCCGCGATCACCAAGGCGTTAAGCGCCTCGCGTTCGCGCAAATAGCGGCGGAGCATCGCGTTGACCAGCGCTTTTGCCTGCGGGCGGGCGACGGCGGTCGCAGCCTCGACCGCACGGTCGACCACCGCAAACGGCGGCGCCGACGTATGGTCGAGTTGGTAAAGGGCAACGGCGACGAGCGCGGCCAGTGTCGCGTCCGCGATGGGCTTGGCGGCAAGTTCACGGGTAAGCGCATCGTAGCGTCCCCAATGCCTGAGCGTGCCGAACGCCAGCTCCTGCACCAGCGTGCGTCCGCGCAAAGCGGAACCGTCGTCGACGGCTGCCAGCGCGGCGGGTAAAGCCATGCCGGCGAGGACGTGGCGGACGGCGAGTGCCGCCTGCTGTTGCTCGATTTGCACCGGTGGGTCAGCGTGCTGCCCCGGGTCCGAACCGGACGCCAGGTGCGACCGCGCGGCCCGCGGCGAATGCCTCCGCCGGCATCCGCTTGCCATTGGCCGGCTGCACCTCGGTCAGGCGGAACATCCCCGCGCCGCACGCGATGTCGATGCCCTCCTTGCCAACCGAAAGGACCGTCCCGGCGGGCGCTTCGCGGAGCGCCAGGTGAGGTTCGCCGCGCCAGACCTTGACCGCTTGCCCATGGAACTCGCTCGCCGCGCCGGGAACGGGGTCGAAGGCTCGAACCTGGCAATCGATATTCGCAGCCGATCGCGACCAGTCGATGACCGCATCCGCGCGTTCGACCTTTCCGGCATAGGTCACGCCGACGGAAGGCTGCGGTTGCGCGGTGATTGCGCCATCGCGGGCAAGCCGGATCAGCACACCGATGATCGCCCGAGCGCCGGCCGCCGCGAGCTTGTCATGCAGCGTACCGGCAGTCTCGCGCGACGCGATCTCGACATCGACAGACTCGATGATCGGCCCGGTGTCCAGGCCCGCGTCCATGCGCATGATGCTGACCCCGGTTCGAGTGTCTCCTGCGGCGATCGCGCGCTGGATCGGCGCGGCGCCGCGCCAGCGGGGCAGCTTGGACGCGTGAATGTTGATGCAGCCAAGCCGCGGCCAACACAGGACGGCGAGCGGCAGGATCAACCCATAAGCGGCAACCACCAGCACATCAAGGGGAGTCGCGAGCAGGGTCGCCTGCACTTCGCCGGTCTTCAACGTGGCGGGCTGATAGACGGCCAGACCCCGGTCGATGGCGAGGCGCTTGACCGGGGAAGGATCGGCGTTGAGGCCGCGGCCCTTGGGCCTGTCTGGCTGGGTCAAAACGAGGGGGACCTCGAACCGGGCCGCGATGAGCGCCTCCAGCGCCAAGGCGGCGAAGGCCGGCGTGCCGGCGAAGCCGACCCTCATCGGCGGGGGCCGGGGGGCAGCAGACTGAGGATCAGGCTGAGGATCAACCCGCCAGCCGCTGCTTCTTGCGCTGCTTCTGCCTTAGCCGGGCACGTTTCAGCGGTGACAGGTAGTCGACGAACATCCTGCCCACGAGGTGGTCCATTTCGTGCTGCACGCAAACGGCGAGCATGTCGTCGGCCGTTCGCTCGTAAGCTTCGCCCCGCTCGGTATGGGCACGGAACGTTATCCGGGCAGCGCGGACGACCTTGTCGTAGTAGCCGGGTACCGACAGGCACCCCTCTTCGCATTCGATTTCGCCGGAGGCGCTGATGATTTCGGGATTGATCAGGACGACCAAGCCGTCCCGCGCTTCGGAGGCGTCGATGACGATGATGCGCTTGTGCACGTCGACCTGTGTCGCGGCAAGGCCAATCCCGGGTGCGGCATACATGGTTTCGGCCATGTCGCGGACGAGGCGGCCGATGTCCGGAGTGAAGTCCGTGACGGGCGCCGCGACTTTTTTGAGACGCGGGTCGGGGTATTCCAGTATGGGGAGTAGCGCCATAGCTTGCCAAATGCAGGTGCCGGATGCAGAATCCGTGTTAAGTCCTTATTTTGTGGCGGTTTAGGACGTTAGCAAGGGCCGCCGGAACAGGAAGAGCCGTTATGGTTCAACAGTTTAACACAGCGAAACATCTGCTCGCAGCCGTAGCTGCGGCGGGCATGCTTGCCTTCGGCACCTTGGCCGTCGCGCAGAATCCGGCGGATATCCGCATGGCGGACAAGGCGCCATCGTCCTACACAGTGCAAAAAGGCGACACTCTGTGGGGCATCGCCGGCAGGTTCCTCAAGGATCCCTGGCGCTGGCCCGACATATGGCGCCTGAACCGCGACCAGATCAAGAATCCCCATCTGATCTATCCCGGCGACGTGGTGAAGCTCGACTATGTCGACGGCCAGCCGCAGCTCTCGCTCATGCGTGACGGCGTGCGCGTTTCCCCGTCGACACGGGCGTCGAACTTCGACCCCGACGTCATCCCGTCGATCCCGCCAGGCGACATCGAGCCCTATCTGTCGAAGAACCTGGTGACCGGTCCCGATGGCCTCGCCAACACGGCCGAAATCCTGCAGGGACGCAACCAGGCCCGCATGGTGCGCGGCATCGGCGACGTGGTCTATGTGGCGGGCCTGGATCCGAAAGTTGGCGACTATTGGTACATCTACCGGCCCGGCCCCCCGATCAACTCGTTCGACGGCAACAATGTGCTCGGTTACGAAAGCAAGTTCATCGGCACCGCGCGCGTCGAGAAATTCGGCGAACTGTCGACAGTGCGCATCGAGACCGCCCAATCCGAGGTGATGTTGGGCGACCGGCTGCTGCCGGCGCCGCGCTCGACGATCAACAACTATATTCCGCGTGCCCCGGACAAGGCCATCGATGCGCGGATCCTTCAGGTGCCCTTTACCAACACCGAGACCGGCCGCGGGTACGTGGTCACGCTGGACAAGGGCAGGGCCGACGGGCTCGAGCCGGGCAACGTGCTGGCTATCTATCGCGTCGTCGAACCCATCGAAGACCCGCGCCCCGACAAGCAACAGACGGCGATCCTGCGCTTTCTCGATCCGACCAAGGTGTTCACCCCGCAGAACCTGGTCTCGCCTGCGGACGAGCGTACCGGCCTCATGTTCGTGTTCCGCACCTTCGAATACGTGTCCTACGCGATCGTGCTGAACACCACGGACGCGGTGCGTCCCGGCGATTACGGCCGCACCCCGTAGTTCATCGCGGCCGCAATTGGGCCGACGTAGCAGATTCAGCCGTTAGTTCAATACCGGCGGGCGCCACCCGCCGTTCATCCTGAACCCATGTCCGTCGCCACCTCGACCCCGGAGGCCTGGGCGACGCTCTCGCTCAAGGCGCTTCCTCATCAGGCACTCGTCGCCTTGCTGCGCGCGTTCGGCGATCCCGAATCCGTGCTTGCCGCGACGCGCGCGGCACTTTGCGCGGTGGTGCCGGACGCGATTGCCGCCCGCGTACTGGCCCAGGTTGATCCGGAAGCCTTGAGCGCGACCCGCGCGTGGCTCGCGGACCCGTCGCACGAAATCATCGCCTGGGACGACACGGACTATCCGCGCGCATTGCTCGACCTGGGTCATGCACCGCCCGCGCTGTTTTTCGTCGGCCGCCGCGAATTGCTCAACCGGCCCGCGTTGGCCGTCGTCGGCAGCCGCAACGCCTCGGCGCAAGGCGCGGCAAATGCCCGGGCCTTCGCGCAGGCGTTGTCGCAGGCGGGGTTGACGGTGGTGTCTGGATTGGCCATCGGCGTCGATGCGGCGGCGCACGAGGGTGCGCTGGCAGCGCAGGGCAGCACGCTGGCCGTGGTCGGCACCGGCCTCGATCGTGTGTATCCGGCGGCCAATCGCGACCTCGCGCATCGCATCGCCCGGCACGGCGGCCTCGTTTCCGAATTTCCGCCCGGCACGCCGCCCAAGGAAATGAACTTTCCGCGCCGCAATCGCCTGATCAGCGGTCTCGCGCGCGGCGTGCTGGTGGTCGAGGCCGCGCTGTCCTCTGGATCACTCATCACCGCGCGCTACGCCGGTGAACAGGGCCGCGAAGTGTTTGCCATTCCCGGCTCCATCCATTCGCCGCTGTCCAAGGGCTGCCACAAGCTCATCCGCGACGGCGCCAAGCTCGTTGAAAAGGCACAGGACATCATGGAGGAACTCGGCATGGGCGAATCCGGCATTGCTGCCTCGAACCACGCGACGGCGCCGGCAACACCTGATGAGGAAACGCTGCTGGCCGCGCTCGGCGGCGATCCGGTCGCCGTGGATTTGCTGGTCGAGCACACCGGAATGGCCCCCGATGTCGTCATGGCGACGCTCACCCGTCTCGAGATTGACGGCCGGGTCGCGCCGCTGCAGGGCGGATTGTGGCAGCGCCTGGCCTGACCCTCGCGTCGCGCGAACCCATTTGCGCGCACCCCCGCACGCGCACGCGTACGCGCGCACGTTGGGGCTACGCAAGAATTCATTTCCTTGCCGCCGCCGTCGGACCACAGGTAGTATCTGCGTCCCTTTGCAACCGCCCCTGTCGCCTCAAGCTACCCTGATCGCCCGTGTCCAAGAGCCTCATCATCGCCGAAAAGCCGTCCGTCGCCGCCGACATCGCGCGTGCGCTGGGCGGGCTCACCAAGCACGCCGACTACTTCGAAGGTGACAAGCACGTCATTTCCTCCGCAGTGGGTCACCTGCTCGAGATCGGCATGCCCGAGGAGGAGGAGGTCAAGCGTGGCAAGTGGACGTTCGCTCACCTCCCGGCGCTTCCGTCCAAGTTTGCGCTGAAGCCCATCGAGAAGAACGAGGCGCGCCTGAAGACGTTGCTTAAGCTGATCAAGCGCAAGGACGTGGCGTCGCTGGTCAACGCGTGTGACGCCGGCCGCGAAGGGGAACTCATCTTCCGCAACATCGTGCAGTTCGCCAAGTCGGGCAAGCCCATCAAGCGCCTCTGGCTGCAGTCGATGACGCCCGCCGCGATCCGCGACGGCTTCGCGCAGTTGCGCAGCGACGAAGCCATGTTGCCGCTGGCCGACGCCGCCGTGTGCCGCTCCGAATCCGACTGGCTGGTCGGCATCAACGGCACGCGGGCGATGACCGCGTTCAACTCCAAGTCGGGCGGCTTCCAGCTCACCACCGTGGGTCGCGTGCAGACGCCCACGCTTGCGATCCTGGTCGAACGCGAGGAAAAGATCCGCGCGTTCCGGCCGCGCGACTATTGGGAGCTGATCGGCACCTTCCGCGCCGCGGGCGGCGAATACACCGGCCGCTGGTTCGACGAGGCGTTCAGGAAGATCGACGACGACCCGGACGCCCGAGCGGAGCGGTTATGGGACGAAGCGCGTGCGCAGGAATTGGCGCGCCTCACGACCGGCAAACCGGGCATCGTCAGCGAGGAGTCCAAGCCGTCGACGCAAGGCGCGCCGCTGCTGTACGACTTGACGAGCCTGCAGCGCGAAGCCAACGGCCGCTTCGGCTTTTCCGCGCGCACCACGCTGTCGCTGGCGCAGGCGCTCTACGAAAAGCACAAGGTGCTCACGTATCCGCGAACGGACGCGCGCGCATTGCCGGAGGATTACATCGCCACGGTGAAGTCCACGATGGAGGAGCTGGGCGAGTCCAACGCCTTCGGCGGATTCGCGCGCGAAATCCTGAAGCAGAAGTGGATCAAGCCCAACAAGCGCATCTTCGACAACTCGAAGATCTCGGACCACTTCGCGATCATCCCCACGCTTGCGCGCCCCAAGAGCCTGAACGAGATCGAGACCAAGCTCTACGACCTCGTGGTTCGCCGCTTCCTGGCCGTGTTCTATCCGCCGGCGGAATTCCTGCTGACCACGCGGATCACGCGCGTCGAAGCGCAGCCGTTCAAGACCGAAGGCAAGGTGCTGGTGTCGCCCGGTTGGCTCGCAGTCTACGGCAAGGAAGCGCAGGGGGACGAGGCCACGCTCGCGCCCGTCAAGGCCAACGAACGGGTCGCCACGGAGAAAGTGGATGTCGTGCCGCTGGTCACCCGCGCGCCGCCGCGTCTGAACGAAGGCACGCTGCTGTCCGCCATGGAAGGCGCCGGCAAGCTGATCGAGGACGACGAGCTGCGCGAAGCGATGCGCGAGAAGGGGCTGGGCACACCGGCCACGCGCGCGTCGATCATCGAGGGCCTGATCGCCGAGCGCTACATCTATCGCGAAGGCAAGGACCTGGTGCCGACGGCCAAGGCTTTTTCGCTGATGACGCTGCTGCACGGACTGGGCGTGCCCGAACTCTTTTCGCCGGAACTCACCGCCGAGTGGGAATTCAAGCTGGCGCAGATGGAGCACGGCAAGCTTGCGCGCGACACCTTCATGAAGGAAATCGTGGCAATGACCGAGCACATCGTCGGCCGGGCCAAGGGCTATGAGAGCGACACGATCCCTGGGGACTTCGCCACGCTCAGCAACCCCTGCCCGAAGTGCGGCATCGGCGAAGTCCACGAAAAGTACAAGAAATTCCAGTGCATGAATCCGAAGTGCGACTTCGCATTCTGGAAAATCCTGGGCGGCAGGCAGCTCGAGCCGCATGAGGCAGACGCGCTCATCAAGGACCGCGAGATCGGTCCGCTCGAAGGATTCCGCAGCAAGATGGGCCGGCCGTTCTCGGCGAAGCTGAAGCTCACCGACGCCAACGAAGTCACGTTCGACTTCGGCAACGACGTCGGCACCGAGGACGGCGAGGCGCCGGATTTCTCGGCGCAAACGCCGCTGGGCACGTGTCCCAAATGCGCGTCGCGGGTGTTCGAATTGCCCAATGCCTATGTCTGCGAAAAAGCCGTCGGCGCCGAGAAGACCTGCGACTTCCGCTCGGGTCGCATGATCCTGCAGCGTCCGATCGAACGTGCGCAGATGGAAAAATTGCTGGCCACCGGAAAAAGCGACCTGCTGCAATTCATTTCCGCGCGCACGCGGCGGCCGTTCTCGGCTTTCCTCGTCGTGCAAAAGGACGGCAAGGTCGGCTTCGAATTCGAAGCGAAGGACCCGACCAAGGCGCGCGCGCGCGGCGGGCGGCCGTCCACCGCGCTGAAGGTGCTGGGCACGCATCCCAAGACCAAGTCGCCCGTCGAACTGCACAGCGGCAAGTACGGGCCCTACGTCAAGCACGGCGCCATCAACGCCACGTTGCCGGACAGCGAAAAGGCAGAATCCCTTACGCTTGAGGAAGCCTTGGACATTCTTGCCGCCAAGACCGGCAAGCCGCAAGGCGGCAAGGTCAAGCGCGCGGTGAAGTCTCCGCCGAAAAAGGCGGCGGCGCCGGACGCCGAGGTGCCCGCGTCGAAGGCCGCGGCCAGGCGGCCCGGGAGCAGCACTGCGGCGGTCAAAACGCCCGCAGTGAAGGCGCCGTCGAGGAAGCCCGCCGCCAGGAAACCCGCGAAAAAACCGACGGCGAAGAAGATCTAGCCGAACTTGATGCCCTGCGCGAGCGGCAGTTCGCGGCTCCAATTGATCGTGTTGGTCTGCCGGCGCATGTAGGCTCGCCATGCGTCGGAGCCCGATTCGCGCCCGCCGCCGGTTTCCTTCTCGCCACCGAACGCACCGCCGATCTCGGCGCCGGACGTGCCGATGTTGACATTGGCGATGCCGCAGTCGCTGCCGTTCGCCGCGAGGAACGCCTCCGCCGTGCGCATGTTGAGCGTGAACACTGCGCTGGACAGCCCTTGCGCCACGCCATTGTTGAGCGCTATCGCCTCGTCCACTGTCGTGAAACTCATCACGTAGAGAATCGGCGCAAACGTTTCGCGTTGCACGCAGGGCCACTCATTGCGCGCGTTGGCGACGATCGCAGGCTCCACCCAGAATCCCGGCCCCGGCAACACGCGTCCTCCGCACACCAGCGTG
Organism: uncultured beta proteobacterium; assembly: GCA_963819965.1. Taxonomy (GTDB): domain Bacteria; phylum Pseudomonadota; class Gammaproteobacteria; order Burkholderiales; family Casimicrobiaceae; genus VBCG01. The sequence goes on along the minus strand of CAWFYA010000004.1, from coordinate 1,840,053 downwards.
CCACCGGATTCCGTGGCTTCGGCGATCGCGGCGGCATAGTTGGCCACCGCGGCGGCATCGATCAAAGGTCCCATCAGCGTGCCGCGTTCCAGCGGATCGCCGATGCGCACCTGCGCGTACGCCGACTTGAGCCGCGCCAGCAGTTGCTCCACGCGGGATTGATGCACGATCAGCCGGCGCGTCGTCGTGCAGCGCTGACCCGCCGTGCCCACCGCGCCGAAAACTACGCCGGGCACGACCAGGTCGAGGTCTGCATCCTCGGCGACGATGATGGCGTTGTTGCCGGCGCACTCGAGCAGCGACTTGCCGAAGCGCGACGCCACGGCGGTCGAGATGTCGCGGCCGACGGCGGACGACCCGGTGAACGAGACCAGCGCAACTCGCGGATCGGCGACCAGCGCGCGCGTCCCCGCGTTGTCGGCGATTGCCAGCGTGAAGATCGGTGGCAGCGCCATTTCCGTCATCACCCGATTGGCGAGCGCCTGGACCGCAAGCGCGGCAAGCGGCGTCTTGGGCGAAGGCTTCCACACGGTGGCGTTGCCGCAGATCGCGGCCAGCATGGCATTCCATGCCCACACCGCGACCGGGAAGTTGAACGCCGAAATCACGCCGACCACCCCCAGCGGATGCCACTGCTCGTACATGCGATGGGCAAGACGTTCCGAGTGCATCGTCTTGCCGTAGAGCATCCGCGACTGCCCCACCGCGAAGTCGGCGATATCGATCATCTCCTGCACTTCGCCGTCGCCCTCGGCCTTGATCTTGCCGTTCTCCAGCGACACCAGCGTGCCGAGCGCGTCCTTGTGTTCGCGCAGCAGGTTGCCGAAGCGGCGCACCGCCTCGCCGCGTTGCGGCGCGGGAACCTCGCGCCACTTATTTGCAGCAGTGACTGCGGTAGCAAGGACTGCATTCACGTCATCCATGCTTGCCGTGGTGACGCGCGCCAGCGGCTGCCCGTTGGCCGGGTTGGTCGAAGCGACGATCGCACCATCGCCGCGCCATTGACCTGGTCCCAGGCAGACGCCGGGATTGTTGGCGGCGATGCCGAATCCTTCCAGGAGCGCACGCAACTGATTTGGGTCCATCCTGTAGCTCCAATTCAAAAAGGCAATTTCTGTTGAGGCGCGCATTATGCACGCGGCAGGCGCGCGCGCAGTTGCGCCGATCGCCGGCGCATTCGGCATCTGGGGCGAGCGCGGAACCGGACCGCCCCGGCGTCTGACGCCGAGATTCGAAGCAATGAGGCGCCGCGGCTTCGTGGACGCGTACAGCCAGCCGATCGACTCGACCTGCCTCGCTATTGTGCTATATCATTTTGCATGACCACCCAAGCGCCAATGACTCCTGTCTTCGACCCGCCCGGTCGCGGTCGCATCTACGACAGTATCGTCGAGACGATCGGCAACACGCCGCTGGTGCGCATCAAGCGGCTTTGCGCCATGGAGAACATCGACGCCGACGTTCTGCTGAAGCTCGAGTTCTTCAATCCGACCTCCAGCGTGAAGGACCGCATCGGGGTCAGCATGATCCTGGACCTGGAGAAGCAGGGAAAGCTGCATCCAGGCGATACGCTGATCGAGCCAACGTCCGGCAACACGGGCATCGCCATTGCCTTCGCCGGCGCGGCCCGCGGCTATCGCGTCGTCCTGACGATGCCCGACTCGATGTCGATCGAACGGCGCAAGATGCTCGCGTTTCTTGGCGCAGAGCTTCACCTCACGCCGCGCGAGAAGGGCATCAAAGGTGCGATCGATAAGGCCCAGGAGCTCCAGGGCCAGATTCCCAATTCGATCATCCCGGGACAGTTCACCAATCCGGCCAACCCCGAAATTCACCGGCGTACGACGGCCGAGGAAATCTGGCGCGACACCTCCGGCGGCGTCGACATGATCGTCTCGGGCATCGGCACCGGCGGGACATTCACTGGCACCGCGCAAGTACTCAAGCCCCGCAAGCCGGGTTTGCGCATGATCGCGGTTGAGCCTGAATTGAGCCCGGTTCTTTCGGGAGGCAGCCACTCGCCTCACCCCATTCAAGGCATCGGCGCCGGCATGATTCCCGAGGTCATGGATACGTCGCTGATCGACGAAATCGTGACCGCGGGGAATCAGGAATCGCTCGACACTGCCCGCAAGCTTGCCCGCGTGGAGGGAATCCCCTGCGGCATCTCGAGCGGCGCCGCGCTGGCCGCGACCTTCAAGCTGGTGCGACGGGGAGGGCTCACGGGGAAAATGATCGTAACCGTGATTCCATCGTTCGCCGAACGTTACCTTTCGACCGTTCTGTTCGAGGGTGTCGACTAGGCCTCGACGGCGGTAGTCGCAACTCGGGATGAGTGCACTCTCCGAATGGTTGGAGGCACGCGGGTTGGGTGCCCTGCGTTCCGTGCTCGAGGCGCAACAGATCGACCTCGACATCCTGCCGGAACTTACCGAAGGCGACTTGAAGGACCTGGGCATCGCGCTGGGACCGCGGCGCCGCTTGCTCCGTGCCATCGGTGGCGCAGACGTGGCGTCCTCCCCTGCAGTTCCGTCCTCCGGGGGCGACGGTCCCCCCGCGGTCGATACGGCCGAGAGGCGGCAACTCTCCGTCCTGTTCGTTGACCTGGTTGGCTCGACCACCCTGTCATCCAGACGCGATCCGGAAGAAATGCGCCAGATCGTCAGGCGCTATCAGAACGCGGTTGCCGGCGAGGTTACGCGCTTCGATGGCTATGTCGCCAAGTTCATGGGCGACGGTGTCCTGGCCTATTTCGGCTGGCCCAAGGCGCATGAGGACGAAGCCGAACGGGCAGTTCGCGCGGCCATGGCCGCCGTTGCCGCCGTCGCCGAATTGCGCACGGGAGAAGGCGAGGCCTTGGCCGCGCGTGCAGGGGTAGCCACGGGACTGGTGGTGGTCGGAGATCTGATCGGTGAGGGTGTGGCACAAGAGGCAGCCGCGGTCGGCGACACGCCGAACATCGCTGCCCGGGTTCAAGCGCTGGCCCAGCCCGGACAGGTCCTCATCGCCGACAGCACGCAGCGGCTGGTCAAGTCTACTTTCGACGTGAATCCATTGGGGCCGCAGAAGTTGCGGGGCCTGGATCGGCCCGTCGCCACATTTTCCGTGCAACGCGAACGCACGAGCGATAGTCGCTTCGAGGCGCGTCATGGCGAACGCCTGCGCCCGATGGTCGGGCGCGACCAGGAACTCGCGTTGCTCCAGGAGCGCTGGGCGGAAGCGCGCCGCGGCGATGGCCAATGTCTGTTGCTGGTCGGCGAAGCGGGTATCGGCAAGTCGCGAATCACGCGCGCGTTGCTCGATCTGACCGCCGATTCCGATAGCGTCGTTCTGCGCTTTCAATGCTCGCCCTACCATCTCGACAGCGCCTGGTGGCCCGTCCTTCAGCAGCTGAGCTTTGCCGCCAGGATCACCGGCGAAGATGCGCCTGACGTACGCCTCGACAAGGTCGAGGCCCTGCTCGCGGATGTGGAAGGCGTCGACCGCGCGGTTCCCCTCATCGCGGCGCTGCTGGGCATCCCCTACGAGGATCGATACGGCTCGCTCGACCTCTCTCCGCAACTCCAGCGTATCCAGACGTTATCGACGCTGGTCGGGCAATTGTCCGCGCTGGCGCGCCGCCGTCCGATTCTGATGGTCATGGAAGACATGCACTGGACCGATCCGTCGACTCTCGAATTTGTCCACCTCGTGCTCGACGGAATCGAAGGACAACGCATCCTCATCCTGCTGACGAGCCGGCCCGATGGCCAGCCTGCACTGGCCGGCCACCCGCAGGTAACGCGACTTGTACTCAACCGATTGGGACGCGCCGCCGTCGAGGCGATGACGGCCACCATCGAAGGCAGCGTCGGTCTTTCGGAAGCGGTCAGGCAAGAGATTCTTGCCAGAACCGATGGTGTGCCGCTGTTCGTCGAAGAGTTGACGCGGGCATTGGTGGAGTTGGCGGAGCAGCAAGAGGGAGGGGCGGTGGACTCCGCGCGACCCGAGAAGAGCGTCAGTGTGCCCGCGACGCTGCACGACTCGCTAATGTCGCGACTGGACCGCACGCCAGAAGTAAAGCGTGTAGCACAGGTCGCCGCGTGCATCGGCCGGGTCTTCGATTACCGTACTCTTGCTGAAGTCGCTGGTGTCGACGCTTTCGGCCTCAACTCAGCGCTGGAACGGCTGGTGGATGCGGAACTCATCTTCAACCGAGGCACGCCGCCGGAGTCCATCTATACATTCAAGCACGCGCTGGTACGGGACGCTGCCGCCAATAGCCTGCTGCACAGCGAGTTTCGTCGCGTGAATGGCGCCATCGCTGCCGCCTTCGAGAAATTCGAGGCACAACCACCGCCAGAGCGCATTGCGTGGCATGCGGAACTCGCCGGCCAGGAACGCAAGGCCGTCGACTATCTGCTCATTGCGGGCAGCGGTGCCGTCGAGCGCTATGCCAATCGAGAGGCTATCAATCACCTGGAGCACGCGCTGCGCCTGATCCCCGCGCTGCCGGACGCGAAGGAACGAGGCTTACTTGAAATCAAGGTGTTGGCGATGGTCGGTGTTCCGCGCATCGCGCTGCATGGCTATGCGGCGGCGGCCGTCGAAGGAACCTACCGGCGAATGGTCGAGTTGGCGGACGAGTCCGGCGACAAGGTTCAGCTTTTTCAGGGGCTGCGCGGCCTGTGGAACTGCGTTTACGACAGGGCAAGCATCGAGAACGCGCGGGAAATTGCCGAACGACTTTGCACCCTCGCGCTCGAACATCCGGCGGCGGAAGCGTTGGGGCTCGCGTATCGCGCGCTCGGCGCCGCCTGTTTGAGCCTCGGGCGCGTCCAGGATGCGATCGACGCATTCGAAAGGGGAGTCAGTGCGTGCGCGGGGCTTCCGGCTGACGCCGGTCTGCGCGAACACGGTGAATCGCCATTCATCATCGGCAGCGCTTATGCCGGATACGCGCATGTGATCGCCGGCAATATCGATCGCGGCCTGGCTTTCTTCGCCGAGGCGCTGGACGGCGTTCGCCTTCTCCAGAATCCAGTGAGCTTCGCCTTTGCCTATCACCTCGCGTCGGACGCCCAATTTCTGATGGGCGAGCCCGCCGAGTGCGCGCGACTCAATGCCGAGTCCTCACGCGTCAGTGAGGAACACCATCTGGTCTTCTGGATCGCCGCAGCCGACATAATGGATGGCTGGGTCGCCGCGCAGCATGCCGGCGATACTGCTGGTGTCGACCGCATGCGCCGCGGCCTTCATGCCTGGCAGACGAGTGGTGCCGAGCTGCATATTCCGACATGGAACGCCGCGATCGCCGAGGGTCTGCTGGCCACGGGTGCGATCGATGACGCCGGGGAGACCATCGATCGCGCCCTCGCGCTCGCCCGGGAACGCGGCGAGATGTTTGCCGTTCCCATCCTGTTGCGGCTGAAGGGGCTGGTCGCGGATCGTCAGGGCGATGTCCAGGCGTCCGAAGCGCTGCTCCGGCAGGCAATCGCGATGTCCGGGGAGCAAGGTGCGCGCCTGTACCAACTGCGGGCATCCCACGATCTGGCGCGCCTCATGGTGCGACGTGGGGATCGCGCGGCAGCACGCGAGCTGCTTGGCGAAGCATGCGGCGGAATTCGTGGGGGCGCGACCGTCGCTTGTGTGGTGGACTCGCGGAAATTGCTTGCGGCATTGACCTAGTGATTGTGTCGTTAGCGATACCCCGCTGCCTGCAGTTCGAACAGTTCTGCATATCGTCCACCCTGTGCCAGCAATTCGGCGTGCGTGCCCATGGCCTCCACCGCCCCGTCGACGAGCACGACGATCCGATCGGCCATGCGCACGCTGGAGAAGCGATGTGAAATCAGCACGGCCGTCTTGTCCTCGCTCAATTCCTTGAAGCGATTGAACACCTCGAACTCGGCACGCGCATCGAGCGCGGCGGTGGGCTCGTCCAGGATCAGCAATTGTGCGTCGCGCATGTAGGCGCGCGCGATGGCGACCTTCTGCCATTCGCCGCCCGAGAGATCGACGCCGCCGCGAAAGCGCTTGCCGATCATCTGCTCATAGCCCTTCGGCAGCTTGCGAATGACCTCGTCGGCCAGGCTGCGTTGCGCGGCCTTGACGATTCGCGGCAGGTCGTTACGCGCCTCGATACGGCCCACCGCGATGTTGTCTGCCGCGCTGAAGTTATAGTGTACGAAATCCTGGAAGATGACACCGATGTTGGCGCGAATGGCAAAGAGATCGTATTCGCGCAGGTCATGTCCATCGAGCAGGATGCGGCCCTCGTCGGGGTCGTACAGTCGCGCCAGCAACTTGACCAGCGTGGTCTTTCCGGCGCCGTTCTCCCCGACCAGCGCCAGGATCTCACCCGCGTGCAAATCGAAGGAGAGCCCGCGAACGGCCCATCGTTCGGCGCCGGGATAGCGAAAGCCGACGTTTTCGAACGCGAATCCCTCCTTGATCGGTACCGGGAACGGGCGCGGGTGCGCGGGCGGAACGATCTCGGGTTCGATCTCGAAGAACGTGAACAGATCGTCCAGGTAGAGGGCCTGGCCCGCGACCTGCGAAAAACCCAACAGCAGATTTTCCAACAGGTTCCGCAAGCGCCTGAACGATCCGGCGAGAAACGTGAGGTCGCCGATCGTGAAATCGCCATGCAGCGTGCGCCACACGATATACGCATAGGCAATGTAATAGGCCACGGTACCAACGGCAGAGAGCATGCTGCCCCAGCCGGCCCGCCGCAGCGCAATGCGGCGATTGGCGGCAAAGAAGCTGGTGGCCAATGCCGAGTAGCGTTCGATCAGAAACCCGTTCAGCCCGAAGATCTTCACTTCCTTGGCGGTGTCCGCGCTGGCACCCGTTTGCCGGATATAGTCGAGTTCGCGCCGTTCCGGCGTCCGGGCGTAATTGAGCGAATAGCTCTGCGCGTTGAAGTGCGCTTCGCCGATGAAAGCGGGCACGAGCGCCACGGCCAGCAAGGCGATCAGCCACGGTGCATAGACGATGAGGCCGGCGGCGAAGCTGGCCACTGTCACCAGGTCCTGCGCCTGGCTGAACAGCTGACCGATCAGGCTGGTGCGTCCCGCAGCCTGCCGCCGCGCGCGCTCCAGCTTGTCCTGCAATTCGCTGTCCTCGAAGTCCTCGAGGTCGAGCGTTGCCGCGTGCGCCATCAGGCGCAGGCTGGTTTCGTTGCTGAATCTCTCGGAAAGCAGTGAATCCAGGAGGGAGACCGCGCGCCCTAGGACATCGGAGAGAACCGCGAGTCCGAATTCAAGTGCCAGCAACCAACCGATCCGGTCGAGCAAGCCGCTGGCAAGCAACTGCCGCAATTCGTCGGTCGCGTGGGGTGTGCGCACCAGCAGCACTACCTCATCGATGATGAGCTTGCCCACGAACAGGGTGACCACCGGCAGCAGTGCGCGGACCACGCGCAGAACGGCCTGCCCCAACGTCAGCGTGGGGCTCGTGTTCCATACCAACTTGAGGAAGGGCGGCAGGTTGCGCAACGCGCCCAGGCGCTCGCGCCAGGAACGCGGCAGTGGACCTGTTGGCGCATTTGCCGGCGGGGAGGCGGAGGCACGGCCTCCCATCGTGTAGTTCTTGGGCATGCGTCATTGTAGGGTTCCGCCCCCTTCCCCGGCCGAGAGTGCCCGCGTCACGGGATGATCCAGCACATTCCTGCCGCCGTGTCGCGCACCACGACATTTGGTCGTCTCGCGCGACGCCCCATCGCGTAACCCGAATGCGCAGTCCGGGATCTCGTACGATTGAATGCACTGAACACTTCAGCCGAGGGGATCCCATGCGGCGACTCATCATCGCGTTGTGCCTGTGCCTGCCGGCGACAGGCGGAATGGCGGCAACCATCATGGACGGCCGTTGGGAGGGACTGGTCCGCATGCCCGGCCGGGAGTTGCCACTGGTCGTCGACTTGGCGCCGGACGCCGCCGGCAAGTGGACCGGATCCATCATCATTCCCGGCCTGGGCGTCAATGGCGCACCGCTGGACAAGATCGCCGTGGCGGATGCCGGCCTGTCCTTCGTCGTCGTCAACGCGCTCGCCAACGCGACCTACGGCCCCGCGGAATTCCGCGGCGCACTGAACGCCGATGGCGTCGTGGCGGGCGAGGTGCGCCAGGCAGGGAACGTGGGTACATTCACAGTGAAGCGCAGCGGCCAGGCCCAAGTCCAGCTGCCGCCGCGCAGCACCGCCGTTGGACGCGACTTGGAAGGTCCGTGGGTTGGGGAATTCGAGCTGGGCGGGTACCCGCGGCAGGTCACGATCACGTTCGCGAATCACGCCAACGCCGGGGCTACCGCCACTTTCGTCGTGGTGGGCAAGCGGACCACCGACCTGCCCATCGACCTCGTGCTGCAGGAAGGCGACCTGGTGCGCATCGAATCCCAGGCGAACCAGGTTGCATTCGAAGGGCGCCTGGCCAAGCACAGCGAACAGCTCCGCGGCACGGTCGAGTTGGGCTCGCAAGAATTGCCGCTCACACTGCGTCGCGCCGTCGGGGGGAAATCATGAAGGCGCTGTTGCGGGAACTGATGAAGTTGGGTTTCGTTGGCGTAACGGTGGCGGGAATGTTTGCCGGTACCGGGGCGGACGCCCAGGCGATGTTCCGCGGCGACCCTGTGCATGCGGGTGTGTCCGCCAGCGCCGCACCGCGGGAGTTCCATCGCGTGAAATGGACATTCCAGACCGGCGACCGCATCGTCGCGTCGCCGGTCCACCAGGATGGGGTGATCTACTTTGGCGGCGACGATGGTTTCGTCTATGCGGTGAGCGCGACCGACGGCCTCCTGCGCTGGAAGCGCAAGACCGGAGGGCCGGTACCCTCGACGCCCGCCATCGCCGGCGACACGCTTTACGTCGCGAGCTACGACGGCAAGTTCTACGCGCTCGACAAGCGCACGGGCGTTCCGCGGTGGATTTTCAGGACCGGTGGCGAGCAGCGCTTCGAAGCGAAGGGCCTGCACGGCATGCAGCCCAAGAACCAGACGATTGCTGACCCCTATGATGTCTTCCTGTCGAGCCCCGTGGTCGCGGCCGGCGTCGTGTATTTCGGCAGCGGCGACCATCATCTCTACGCACTGGACGCCGCCTCGGGCGACCTGAAATGGAAATTCGCGACCGGCGATGTGGTGCATGCGTCGCCCGCCTACGCAGATGGAGTCGTGTATTTCGGCAGCTGGGACAGCTACTTCTACGCCGTGGATGCGGCATCCGGCGTACAAAGGTGGCGCTTTCACGGGGGCGAGGATCCAGTCACCCACAATCAGGTGGGCTTCCAGTCTTCGGCCGCCGTGGTCGACGGCGTCGTCTACACGGGTTGCCGCGACTCCAACGTCTATGCGCTGGACGCCGCCAGCGGCAAGGAAAAGTGGCGCTTCAACAATGCCGGCAGCTGGGTGATCAGTTCGCCCGCCGTGGTCGCGGGCAAGGTGATCTTCGGCACGTCCGATTCGAGCATGTACATCGTGCTCGATGCGGACACCGGCAAACCGGTGGTCCAGGAAAAGGGCAAGGCCTACATGTTTTCCTCGCCGACTGTGGCCGGCGATGTGGTCCTGGCCGGCATCCTCAACGGCACGGTGGAGGCGCGCGATCTCCAGACCGGAACATTGCTCTGGTACTTCCAGACCGACATGTCGAAGCGCAACGACGGCTGGATACTCGCGGCGGACCGCACGTTCAACACGCCGATGTATTTCTCGTCCAACTGGCGCGAAGCACCGATCGTCGCCGCCGACCGGCAATTCGCGATCGGCGCGGTCTTCGCGACGCCGCTCGTGGCGAATGGCGTGGTGTATTTCGGCAGCACGGACGGCATGCTCTACGCGGTGGAGTGACCCGCGCAACAGCATGGCGATGCGGGAACATTTTCACGCCCGCGCGTAAACTCCTAGGCGCGCCGGCGATGCGGCGCGCAACGAGGGAGACACGTCGCCATGAGCACCCTGTTTCGCAGCGCGCACCTGCTGGCCCTGCTGGCCGCGATTCTGGTTTGCCACCCGGTCTTCGCGGGCGTCAACGAAGGCGTGTCGGCGCTGCTGGAGGGCGACTACGCCACGGCGTTGAAGGAATTTCGCCCGCTGGCCGCACGCGGCGATGCCGAGGCCCAATATCGCATGGGTCGAATGTACGAATTCGGCTACGGGGTCGCGGCCGACATGCCGCAGGCCATGACCTGGCTGCGCAAATCGGCCGCCCAGGAGAACGCATCGGCGCAGACTGAACTCGGCATCATCTACGCGACGGGCGAAGGTGGCGTGCCGCGAGACGATGGCCAAGCCGTCGCGTGGCTGCAAAAAGGTGCGGACCAGGGCAACGCCACGGCCCAGTACAACCTCGGCCTCATGTACGCCAAGGGACAAGGCGTGACCACGGACTACGGACAGGCGGTGGCGTGGTATCGCAAGGCGGCGGACCAGGGCCTGGTCGACGCGCAGTTCAAGGTGGGGTTGCATTACGAAAAGGGCGCGGGCATCGCCAAGGACGACGTGCTCGCCTACGCCAACTATGCGATCGCCGCGCGCAGCGGCGATGCGGATTCCGTGGCGTTCCGTGACGCCATGGGCAAGAAGCTTCCTCCGGCGAAACTTCGCGAAGCGCAGGCGCTGGCTGCGGATTGGCACTTGGGCAAGCCCACACCGGGCGGCACTGCCACGGTGAAAGAACCCGCCGCCGCGACCGGCGCCGCCGTGGTGGCCACTACCCGGCCAGACAAGTGTTCGGCGACCGGCTCCATGGAGGGCGAAAAATTCGCCGCCAGTCACTGCGTCGTTTCGTTGTACGGCGACCAACATAGCGTTGCCATCTGGTTCAACGAAGACCCGATCACGCCCGCGGAGGCGGACGGCTTTCGCCTTTCGTCCTATGCCGACGGCGCCAAGGGCGGCATACAGCGGACGCTGGTGCAAATCATGTTCTGTCCGGGTGGTGGCGCAGCCACGGCTTCGCCGGCTGCCGTCAAGTCAATCGACATCAACACCAATCACGCCAGGTCACCGACCGCCGGGCTGCAACGGGTCGTCGAATCGCCGAAGGATTTCCATGTGGAAAAAATGGCAGGCGATATCAAGCCGGGGTCCATGCTGACGGGCAGGATCGTCGGCGGCCTGGGCAAGACCTCGTGGGTCTTCGATTTCGATGTGAAGCTGCCCGAGAAGGACGCGGCAGCGGGAATGACCTGCGGCAAATGAGCGCCTGATCCGCTTCCCGGCGTAATGGAACGCGTGCATCGACATACGAGGCAATTCTGTGCCAATCTTTGGCCGCAGAAACCGTTCATAGGAGATGCTCGATGATTACTACCCGCCGCGGCTTGCTCGGATTGCTTGCCGCATTGACGTTTTTCCTGGGCAGCGTGGTACACGCCCAGGACGTGTTGCGCGTCGCCACCGACGCGACGTTTCCGCCATTCGAATATAGCGACAACGGCAAGCGCGTCGGCTTCGACGTCGAATTGATCGAAGCCATCGCGGGCGTACTGAACAAGAAGGTCGAATGGACGGATATCGACTTCAAGGGTCTGATCCCGGGTCTGCTTGCCAAGCGCTACGACGTCGCCGCATCGGCCATTTACATCACTGACGAGCGGCGCAAGGTCGTCGACTTCAGCGACCCCTACTATCCCGGCGGCCTGGTCATCATGACCAGGAAGGGCGACCAGACGATCAAGGGACCCGACGACCTCAAAGGCAAGAAGGTGTCGGTGCAAGTCGGCACCAAGTCCGTCGGATTCCTGAAGGACAACTTTCCCGCCATCGAGCGCGTCGAGGTTGAGAAGAATCAGGAGATGTTTCAGCTGGTCGAAGTGGGCCGCGCAGACGCCGCGGTGACGGGAAAGCCGGCCGCCAAGGTGTACGCAAAGACGCGCGGCACGCTGCAGGTGCTCGACAAGGCATTGACTGTCGAGGAATACGGCTTTGCAATGCGTAAAGAGGACACGGCGCTCTTGAAGCAGGTCAACGACGCGCTGAAGAAGCTCAAAGCCGACGGTACCTACGACAAACTCGTCGCCAAGTACCTGTAGGCAACGTCACTTCGAGTCGAAGCGGCGCGGTGGACTTCGACTTTTCTCCCGTCTGGGGCGGCTGGCGCGACCTTGCGCACGGCGCGTGGATCACGGTCGCGGTGACGTCCGGCGCGATCGTGCTGGGGTGCCTGATCGGACTGCTGCTGGGCCTGGGCCGCCTCGATCCGCGCCACCGCGTGGTCTACGGTCTGTGCACCGCCTACGTATCTTTCATCCGCGGCACGCCGCTCCTGGTCCAGCTTTTCATCTGGTTCTTCGGACTGCCGCACTTCGGCATCAACCTGTCGGCGTTTTTCTGTGGCGTGGTCGGCATGGGCATGTATAGCGGCGCCTACATTTCCGAGATCGTGCGCGGGGCCATCCAATCGATTGACCGCGGCCAGATAGAGGCCGCGCGGTCGCTGGGCATGTCGCACCTGGTAGCAATGCGCGAGATCGTCGTCCCGCAAGCTTTGGTGCGCATGATCCCGCCACTCGGCAACGAGTTCATCGCCCTGATCAAGAACTCGTCGCTGGTGTCGCTTCTGACCATTGCCGACCTGATGCACGAGGGCCAGAAGATCATCAGCACGTCGTATCGGTCGATCGAGGTCTACCTGGCCATCGCGCTCGTCTATTTCGTGCTGACCAATCTCACGGGGCTGGCGCTGCGCGTCCTTGAGCGCAAGCTGCGCGTGGGTCAATGAGCGAAGAGCGCGTGGCGCAGGGACCGATCATTCGCGTGCGGGGGCTGACCAAGTCCTTTGGCTCGGTTGCGGTTCTGAAGGGCATCGATTTCGATGTTGCGCCTTCGCAGGTGAGCGTGGTTATCGGGCCCAGCGGGTCGGGCAAGAGCACGTTGCTGCGGTGCTGCAACGGACTCGAGACCGCCGACGGAGGTTCGATCGACATTTGCGGGCAGAAGCTGCTGGATAACGGGCGCATCCTGCCGGACGCCACGCTCAACGGGCTGCGGGCGAGCGTGGGCATGGTCTTTCAGTCGTTCAATCTCTTCCCACATCTGACGGTCCTGGGCAATGTGACGATTGCGCCACGCAAAGTGCGCGGCCTGACCGTTGCCCAAGCCGACGCGGCGGCGCGCAAATTCCTGAACAAGGTTGGCCTCGGCCAAAAACTCGACGTGTATCCGGCCACGCTATCGGGAGGCCAGAAGCAAAGGGTGGCCATTGCCCGCGCGCTGGCGATGGAGCCGCGCGTCATGCTCTTCGACGAGCCAACCTCCGCACTCGACCCGGAACTGGTCGGGGAAGTGCTGCAGGTAATGAAGGACCTGGCCCAGGATGGCATGACGATGATGGTGGTGACCCATGAAATGGGCTTCGCGCGGGAAGTGGGCGATGTCGTGTCGGTGATGGATCAAGGCAAGATTCTCGAATCCGGGCCGCCGGCACAGATCTTCGACAGTCCGACACACGCTCGTACGCGCGAGTTTCTGCAAGCCATCGTGACGCGGCCGGACACGCGAGCGGTGGAATCCGCTTTGCCACCTGAGATTCCATCGGCACTCGACGATCATTGACACGTATGCACGGAAGCAGCTTCGACCCGGACACGCTCGTCCTCCTTGCATGACTCCCCAAGTCCTTCCCGCACCGCCCGAGGGGGCATCCCGCGCGTCCTGACCCCCCGTCCGCCCAGGGGCGTCATGCGCTCCCTGACCGGATGGCTCGGCCACGGCGTCGCGTCGTCGTAAAATGTCTTACCGTCAACCAATCGAACGGTCCGAATCGTGCAACCGTCCCGCGTGTCCGCGTTCCGGCAACCTCCATAATGCCCGCCATCCACCGCGCGTCGATTGCCTCCGCGTGTCTGCTGCTCGCCATCGGGGCCGCCCTCGCAATCCGCCACTTCACCACCTCCGAGGCGGCGCTGCAGCCGGCGCGGGCACCTGCGGTGCCGGCCACGGTAGCGCAAGTGGTGGCCAGGGACGTTCCTGTGCGCATCCAGGCGATCGGCAACGTCGAGCCCTTTACCACGGTAGCTATCAAGGCGCGCGTCGACGGGCAGATCATCGCGGTCGACTTCACCGAAGGCGCCGAGGTCAAGAAAGGCCAGATATTGTTCCAGATCGATCCCCGGCCGTTCGAAGCCCAGCTCCAGCAGGCGCAGGCGAACGCACTGCGCGACCAGGCATTGCTCGGCCACGCGCGTGACCAGGAGCGCCGCAACAAGGAACTGCTCGAGCAAAAATTCATCTCGCCCGATGCCTACGCGCAGGTGAAGACCAATGTCGAAACTGCGGCGGCGACGGTAAGTGCCGATGTCGCGGCCATGGAAAGCGTCAAGCTGCAACTCGAATACTGTACCATCCGCTCCCCGTTGACAGGCTATGCGGGCAGCATCACGATCCAAAAGGGCAACCTCGTGAAGGCCAACGACACCGTGTCGCTGGTCGTCATCAACCAGGTGCAGCCGATCCTCGTTTCCTTCGCGGTGCCGGAAGATCGACTGAACGAGATCCGACGCTACCAAAGCGATGGCGAGCTGCAGGTCAGCGCGTCGGCTGCCGACGCCGGCCGGCCGGCGGTCGCGGGCAGGCTTTCGTTCATCAACAACAGCACCGACATCGCCACCGGCACGATCAATCTCAAGGCGGAGTTCCCTAACGCCGACAAGGCGCTGTGGCCGGGACAGTTCATCAACGTCACGCTGACGCTCACCACGCAGAAGAATGCAATCGTCGTGCCGTCGACGGCCATCCAGAACGGGCCGAATGGCCAATATGTCTACGTTGTCGCGCCCGACCAGACGGTGCAGTTGCGCGGGGTCACGGTCGCGCGTGGTGAAGGCGCAGACACGGTGATCGCGTCCGGGCTGGCGATCGGCGAAACCGTCGTCACCGCAGGTCAGTTGCGGCTCGCACCGGGCGTCCGGATCGCGGTCGACGCGAAGGCCCAGGGGTGATGAGCGCGCCACCACCGCGCGTCAGCGCACAGCCCGCGCTGCCGGCGCGGCGCGTCGCAGTCACGAGCGGCGCACGCCACCGATGAACATCGCCGCACTGTTCATCCGCCGGCCGGTGATGACCGCGCTGGTGATGATGGGCATCCTGATCTTCGGCATCGTCTCCTACCGGCTGCTGCCGGTCAACGCGCTGCCGAACGTCGACTTCCCGACGATCCAGGTCTCGGCGAGCCTGCCCGGCGCGAGTCCCGACACGATGGCTTCGGCAGTCGCGACACCCCTGGAGAAGCAGTTCTCGACGATCGCGGGAATCGATTCGATGACGTCCCAGTCGACTTCCGGCGCGACGTCGATCACCATCCAGTTCGCGCTCGATCGCAACATCGATGCCGCCGCACAGGACGTGCAGTCGGCAATCGCCGCAGCCGCGCGCAACCTGCCGTCGTCGATGCCGTCGCCACCGACCCAACGCAAGATCAACCCCGCCGAATCCTCGATCTTCCTGCTCGCGCTGACGTCGCCGACGCAGCCACTCTCGGTCGTCGACGATTACGCCGAGAACAATTTGGCGCAGCGCATCTCGACCATCAGCGGGGTCGCGCAGGTACAGGTGTTCGGTGCGCAGAAGTACGCGGTCCGGATCCAGCTCGATCCCAGCGCGCTGGCCACGCGCGGCATCGCGCTGACTGACGTCGAGCAGGCGATCGGAAGCGCCAACGTCAACATCCCGACCGGGACGCTGTATGGCGCCGAGCGCGCTACATCGGTAATGGCCACCGGCCAGCTCGACGACGCCAAGGCCTACGCACCGCTGATCGTCGCCTATCGGAACGGCGCGCCGGTGCGGCTCGACCAGATTGGCCGAGTCTTCGACAGCGTGCAGAACGACAAGGTCGCCGCGTGGTTCAACGGCACGCGGGGCGTCGTGCTGGCGGTCAGCCGCCAGCCCGGCACCAATACGATCGAGGTGGTCAATGCGATCCGCGAGGTCCTCCCCACCTTCCAGGCGCAGCTGCCGCCTTCGGTGACTCTGTCGATCCTGTACGACCGCTCGCAATCGATACGCGATTCGGTGCGCGACGTGCAGTACACGCTGCTGCTCGCGCTGGGCCTCGTGATCGGGGTGATCTTCGTGTTCCTGCGCAGCGTCACGGCAACGATCATCCCCGGCATCGCATTGCCGATGGCCATCATCGGCACATTCTCGGTGATGTACCTGTTCGGCTACAGCCTCGACAACCTTTCACTGATGGCGCTCACGCTGTGCGTCGGGTTCGTCGTCGATGACGCCATCGTGGTGCTGGAGAACGTTACCCGGCACATGGAGATGGGGAAAACGCGGATGCAGGCGACGCTCGACGGCACCCGCGAGATCAGCTTCACCGTGCTGTCGATGACGCTGTCGCTGGTCGCCGTGTTTGTCCCGGTGTTGCTGATGGGCGGCATACTGGGTCGCCTGCTGCACGAGTTCGCCGTCACCATCATGGTCGCCGTACTGCTTTCCGGATTCGTATCGCTGACGCTGACCCCCCTGCTGTGCAGCCGCATGCTGAAAGCCGAGCGCAACGAGGACCATGGCCGCATCTACGCGGCCAACGAGCGAGCCTTCCAGGCGGTGCTCGCCGCCTATCGGCGCAGCCTGCGCTGGGTGATCGCGCACGGGCGACTGACGATGCTGGTGTTCGGCGCCATTTTCGTCGGTACAGCGTTCCTGTTCTCATGGATGCCCAAGGGCTTTCTGCCCAGCGACGACGTAGGCCAGTTGTTCGTGATCACCGAGGCGGCGCAGGACATCTCGTTCGATGCGATGTCGACCCTGCAGCAGCAGGTCGCCGCCATCATCCGTGACAACCCCAACGTCGCCAATGTGATGTCGTTTGCCGGCGCTGGCGGTCCCAGCGCCTCGCTGAACCAGGGTCGCCTGTTCGTGACGTTGACGCCGCGCACGGTACGGCCACCGGCGGCCCAGATCGTGGAACAGCTGCGGCCGCGCCTGCAGAACATTCCGGGCATCCGGGCCTATGTACAGAACATACCGACCATCCGCGTCGGCGGCCGTCTGAGCAAAAGCCAGTACCAGTACACACTTCAGGCGACGGACACCGGGGAGCTGTATCACTGGGCGCCGCTGCTCGAGGCCAAGCTGCGCACATTGCCGGACCTCGCCGACGTCACCAGCGACCTGCAGATCACCCAACCGCAGGTGACCGTCGACATCGACCGCAACAAGGCAGCAGCACTGGGCGTATCGGCGCAGCAGATCGAGAACACGCTTTACGATGCGTACGGCGCGCGCCAGGTATCGACCATCTACGCGCCCACCGACCAGTACTGGGTGATCATGGAGCTCGCGCCGCGCTACCAGACCGACCCGCGCGCACTGTCGCTGCTGTATGTGCGCTCGAGCAGTGGCAGCCTGGTGCCGCTGAGCGCCATCGCGACGCTCAAGGCCACCGTCGGGCCGCTGGCCATCAACCACCAGGCCCAGCTGCCCGCGGTGACGATCTCGTTCGACACGCGGCCGGGTGTTGCCTTGTCACGCGCCATCAATGAAATCGATCGTGCCACCGAGCAGATGCGGCTGCCCGCGACGGTCATCGGTACCTTCCAGGGGACTGCACAGGCGTTCCAGGACTCGCTGCGTGGCATGGGCATCCTGCTGGTGCTGGCCATCTTCATCATCTACCTGGTGCTCGGGATTCTCTACGAGAGCTTCATCCATCCGCTGACGATATTGTCCGGCCTGCCGACCGCCGGATTCGGTGCGCTCGTGACCCTGATCGCGTTCGGCAGCGATCTCAACATGTACGCGTTCGTGGGCATCATCATGCTGATCGGCATCGTGAAGAAGAACGCGATTCTGATGATCGACTTCGCGATCGAGGCGCAGCGCAGTGGGGCACCCGCGGACGATGCCATCTTCGACGCGTGCATGACGCGCTTCCGCCCGATCATGATGACGACCATGGCGGCGTTGATGGGCAGTTTGCCGATCGCACTGGCACTGGGCGCGGGTGGCGATTCGCGCCAACCGCTGGGTCTCGCGGTGGTCGGCGGGCTCGTCGTATCGCAACTCCTGACGCTTTACATCACCCCAGTGGTCTACCTGTACTTCGAGCAACTTCAGCAACGGCTGGTCCGGAGTGATCGTCCGCCGTCCGAGCCGGTACCTGCCTCGGCAACCCGAGGCTGAGCAATCGACGTCCGCAGTATCCGCGGCAGCACGCGCCCAATGCCAAGACGTGCCAAGGAGGTTGCCGACGCCACATCGGTCTGCTTCCCCTTGCACGATTGCGCGACAAGGTTGGCGTGCCACACCATTTGACCGTACCATTGCCGACGCCCAACCGTAGGATCGGAGGCCAAACGCGCCAGCTCGATTGCGTCGCTTCTGCGTGAACTGCGCGGCACAGGTCAAAATTTCAGGGCAGAATGAAAAGCAGCGACATTTCCTCCGTCAATATTCGCGAAGTAGGTCTGCGCGACGGTCTGCAGAGCATCGCGCGCACGTTGCCGATCGAGCACAAGCTCGCTTGGCTGCGCGCCGCCTATGCGGCCGGCCAGCGCGAGATCGAGGTCGGCTCCTTCGTGCCGGCGCGTCTTCTTCCGCAGCTCGCGGATACGGCCGAGATCGTTGTTGCCGCCAAGGCACTGCCCGGTCTCGTCGTTTCGGTGCTGGTGCCCAACCTCAAGGGTGCGCAGGCCGCGCTGGACAGCGGCGTCGACTCGATGCTGATGCCCATCTCGGCCAGTCATGCGCACAGCCTTGCGAACCTGCGCCGGACACCGGACGAGGCAATTGTGGAGCTGGACCGCATCCGCGCGGCGCGCGATGCCTCCGGCTCGAAGTGCCGCATCGAAGTCGGCTTGTCGACGGCCTTCGGGTGCACGATTCAGGGCCGGGTCGAGGAATCCGAGGTGTTGCGTCTGATAAAGGCGGCACTGGACGTCGGTGCCGACGCCATAGGACTGGCCGACACCGTGGGCTATGCCGACCCGTTGCAGGTCACCCGCCTGTTCGAGCACGGGCTCACGCTCGCCGGCGAGCGCCTCAACTGTGGCCATTTCCACGATACGCGCGGTCTCGGGCTCGCCAATGTCTTTGCGGCCTGGCAAGTGGGCATCCGCCGTTTCGACGCCTGTCTTGGCGGCATCGGCGGCTGCCCGCACGCGCCGGGCGCGAGCGGCAACGTTTCCACCGAAGACGTGGCTTACCTGTTCGCCAGCATGGGCGTGCCGACCGGGCTCGATTTCAACGCCTTGCTCGCGTTGCGCGCGGATCTGGGACGCTGGCTGGACGGCGAGCCGTTGCACGGCACGATCGCGCTGGCCGGTCTGCCCCGGACGATGACGCAGGCAGCATGATTACCGCGGGGCCGCCCCAAGGTGATCGCCCCCTGGGGGGAAGCGGCGCAACGCGACGCATCGGGGGGGCGATTGCCGCAGGGCCGCCCCAAGGTGATCGCCCCCTGGGGGGAAGCGGCGCAACGCGACGCATCGGGGGGGCTATATGAACACGGCACCGTTGGCCGCGAAGGTTGTTCCCGAACCCAAGGGCGTTCCCGAACCCTCGTCCGCTCCCCAGCCCCTGCTCGGACTTCGGGTGGTCGAGTTCACCCACATGGTGATGGGTCCGACCTGCGGCATGGTGCTGGCCGACCTTGGTGCCGAGGTGATCAAGGTCGAGCCGATCGATGGCGAAGGCACCCGCCGGCTGCTCGGGGCGGGGGCCGGTTTCTTCCCGATGTTCAATCGCAACAAATTGAGCGTCGGCATCGACCTACGACAGCCCGAAGGCGCCGAAGTGGCGCGACGCCTGGCCGGCTCGGCCGATGTCGTCGCCGAGAACTTCAAACCAGGCGCGCTGGTAAAGTTCGGCCTTGACTACGCATCGCTGGCTGCGGCCAACAATCGTCTGATTTACGTCAGCCACAAAGGCTTCCTGCCAGGACCCTACGACCACCGCACCGCGCTCGACGAAGTCGTGCAAATGATGGGCGGACTCGCGTACATGACAGGCCGTCCGGGCGATCCGTTGCGCGCCGGCACCAGTGTCAACGACATCATGGGCGGCCTGTTCGGCGCCATCGGCGCTCTCGGCGCCCTGATCCAGCGCGGCATCACGGGGAAGGGGATGGAGGTGCAGTCGGCGCTTTTCGAGAACAACGTGTTCCTGATGGGCCAGCACATGCTTCAGTACGCGATGACCGGCCACCATCCGCAACCGATGCCCGCGCGCGACAATCCGTGGGCGATCTACGACGTGTTCACCGTCGCCGGCGGCGAGCAGATCTTCCTGGCCGCGGTGAGCGATGCCCAGTTCGTTACATTCTGCGACGTGCTCGGCTTCACCGACCTCCGCGCAGACCCGGCGCTGGCCACCAACAACCAACGCGTGCAGCGACGCGCAACGCTGCTGCCTGTCATCCGCGCGCGCCTGGGCGAACGCACGGCCGCGGAGTTGTCGATGTTGTTCGAGAAGGCCGGCCTGCCGTTCGCGCCGATTCGCAAGCCGGAAGATCTGCTCGACGATCCGCACCTGCTCGCGACCGGCGGCCTGGCCGATATCGTGCTGCCCGATGGCGCCAAAGCCGGGCAGACCGTGAAAACCACGTTGTTGCCCCTCGCCCTGCAAGGTGAGCGGCTGCCCGTGCGACTGCAACCGCCGCAGTTCGCCGCCCACACTGACGCCCTGCTATCCGGTATCGGCTATTCGAAGACCGATATCGCCGCGCTGCGGGAGCGTCGTGCAATCGCCTGACCTTCACAACCACTTGGGCCCCACGGAGGAATCCTCATGAAGATATCGCTCGCCCGCACGCTTCGCCTCGTCCTCGTCGCCGCCATGTCGCTCGGTTTCGCCGCCGGCGCTCTGGCGGCCGACTACACGATGCGGCTAAGCCACCAATTTCCGCCCTCGCACCATTCGGCGAAGAACCTCGAGCAGTTCGCGGCCGAGGTCAAGGCGGCCACCGGCGGCAAGGTCGAGGTGCAGATCTTCGGCTCGGCGCAGCTCTTCAAGCCGAACCAGAACCATGCCGCGGTGGCCAGCGGCAAGGTAGAAGCGGCATCGGTCACAGCCTTCACGCTCGGCGGCACGATTCCCGAACTCAACGTCACGCTGATTCCGTACTACGTGACGAGTCTCGACAAGATGCAGAAGTTTCCCGGGTCCGCCGCGGCCAAGATGCTCGATGCCAAGTTGGAGGAGAAGGGCGTGCACAACCTGGGCTGGATGGTCGATGCCAGCGACGGCATTTTCACCTCGGCCAAGGCCCCGCTCGTCAAGCCGGAAGACTTCAAGGGCGTGAAGATCCGCGGCCTGTCCAAGCTGTTCGACGAGGGCCTGATCGCCATGGGCGCCTCGCCCGCAGCGATGTCGGGCTCCGAGGTGTACCAGGCTTTGCAGACCGGCGTCATCGACGCCGCCATCACCGGTGTGGCCGCCGCCTACGAGCGCAAGTACTACGAGGTGCAGAAGTACGGCGTGGCGTCAAACATCATTCTTGCGCACGACATCCTGATCGTGAACCCGGCGTGGTGGAAGAGCCTGCCGGCAGACCTGCGTCAGGCCATCGAAGTCGCCGCGCACAAGGCCGAGCTGCGTTCCATCCCGAAAGCGGCCGAAATTCCCCCCGAGGACATAAAGAACCTACGCGACAAGGGGATGGTGGTCACGGTGCTGACGCCGGCACAGGAAAAGACGATGTCCGACGCGATGCAGCCGGCGGTCCTGAAGGCCTTCAGCGCGTCGAGCCCTGACGCTCCCAAGCTGCTGGAGCTCATCAACAAGCTTTGAAGTCATGAAACACACGGCGCCCGCAGGCAGCGAGCCACGCCTGCTGTGCGTGCTCGGACGCGTGAATGGTGCGCTGTGCGATGGCGCCATCGCGTTGTCCGCCACGTGCCTGCTCGTGTCGATGGCGCTGATCGGCTGGGCGGTCGCGATGCGCTACGTGTTCAACCGACCGCCGGTGTGGACCGATGACGCGGTCGGCTTCCTGCTCGTCGCCATCGTGATGCTGGCAGCCGCGCAGGTGTTGCGCCGCGGCGAACATATCGGCGTCGACGTGCTGACCGACCGCCTGCGCGGGCGCGCTGCGCGCTGGGCGCGGGCCTGGGCCGCGGTGGCGGCCGGCGTGGTTGCGATCATTCTCGTCGTCAACGGGTGGGAGACGGCGATGCAATCGCGCCAGTTCGGCATCGTCACCGAAGGCCGCATCGAGCTGCCCGTATGGTGGTTGATGCTCCTGCTGCCCGTCGGCGGCTCGCTGATGGCGCTGGTCGCCGTAGAGTCATTGTGGCGACTCGCGCTCGGCCTGCCGCCACTGTCCAGGCACCGCTCGCATGGCGGCGAGGAATGACGATCGCGCTGATTCTCGTCGGCCTGGTCGCGCTGCTGTTCACGGGTGTACCCATCTTTGCGGGCCTGTCGATCTTCGGCGGCTTGTTGCTGCTCGGGCACGGCGGGCTGGCCTCGGTGACCGAAGTCATTTTCGGCGAGCTCAATCGCTATTTGCTCGTCGCCATCCCGTTGTTCGCTTTCATGGCCCACGTAATGATCCGCAGCCGGATCGTCGACGACCTCTACGACACCGCCTACACCCTGACGCGGCACATCCCCGGCGGCCTTGGCATCGCGACCATCGCGGCGTGCACGATCTTCGCGGCGATTTCCGGCTCGAGCGTGGCCACGGCGCTGACCATCGGCGCGGTGGCGATACCGCAGATGCTGCGCTTCGGTTATCCGCCGCAGATGGCCTACGGACTGGTCGCCGCCGGCGGCACGCTGGGCATCCTGATACCGCCATCGGGACCGATGGTGCTGTACGGCGTGACAACCGACACATCGATCGGCGGCCTGTTCATGGCCGGCGTGGTACCGGGCCTGATGATGGCCGCGATATTCGCCGTATGGGCCATGCTGTCGGTTCTCAAGATGCACGCTCCCATCAAGACCGAGCCACGCGCGACCTGGCGCGAAGCCTTGCGCGCAATACGCAAGGCGCTGTGGGCCATTTCCCTTCCGGCATTCGTGCTCGGCGGAATGTATGCCGGTGTCTTCACCGCCACCGAGGCCGCCGCCGCCGGCGCGCTCCTGGCGCTGGCCGTCGCGAGCCTGGTCTACCGCAAGGTGGGGCCGCGCGAAGTCTGGGACTCGGCGCTCGATGCGAGCCGTACCTCGGCGATGCTTTTCATGATCCTGGCCGGGGCATCCGTATTCGGCCACGTGCTGACCAAGATGCGCGTACCGCAAGAGCTCGTCGAAATGGTGGTCGCGGCGGATGTTGGCGTTACCGGTTTTCTGGTCGCGATGATGGTGCTGATCTTTGTGCTCGGCATGTTCCTGGAGTCGATATCGATCATTCTCATCACGTCGCCGGTGATCCTGCCTGTGTTGCATCAACTGCAAATCAATCCCATCTGGTACGGCATCCTGCTGACGATCAACCTCGAACTGGCGCAGATCACTCCGCCGGTGGGCATGAACCTGTTTACGATCAAGGCCATTACCAGAGCGCCGATGGGCGAAATCATCCTGGGCGCGCTGCCCTACGTGCTGCTGATGATCCTGGCGCTGGCGCTCGTGATGATCTTTCCGGACATCGCGCTGTGGCTGCCCGGCACGATGATCGACCGGCGCTGATCGCCCCAGTGCCCGGACATATGCGCCTTTGCCCAGGAAGGGTCGCAGGCACCGGCTCCCGCCAATTGCGTCGCAAATCGCAGTAATGGCGTCGCCCTACAACTTCGCCTGAAAATCAGACGTCGAGATTGCGCACCCCCAGCGCGTTGTTCTCGATGAACGCGCGCCGCGGCTCGACCAGTTCACCCATCAAGGTCGAGAATATCTCGTCGGACGTGATCACGTCTTCGATCTGCACGCGCAGCAGGCGGCGTACCTCCGGGTCCATGGTGGTCTCCCACAACTGCGCCGGATTCATTTCGCCCAGTCCCTTGTAGCGCTGGATGGTCGTGCTGTTGCGCGCCTCGTCCAGCAACCAATCCAATGCGTCCTTGAACGACCGGATCGCCTTCTGTTTCTCGCCGCGGCGAATCGACGCCCCGGCGTGCACGAGTCCTTGCAGCACGTCGGCGGCAGCGCGAATCTGCACCGCGTCGCCGCTGGCCAGGAAATCGGCGTCGAGCGCGGTGACGTGGGGCGTGCCGTGATGCATGCGGATGATCACCAATCGGCGGGTTTCGGTGGCGGCATCGAAGCGCGCCTCGACGGTGACCTCGGGATCGCCCATCGCCGCCTGCAATGCCTGTGCGCTTTGCTGCGCGGCGGATTCGGTCGTCAGGTCAACGCGCACGCCGTTCAACATCGCGTGCAGCGCGTGCGGATCGGCGATGCGCGCGACGCGGTCGATGACCGCCTCGGCCAGCAGGTACTCGCGCGCCACGCTGGCGAACGTGTCGGCGGCCAGCGGCGGTCGGTCGGTGCCTGGCGTGAGTTCCGCCCCCTTCAATGCGAACTTGAGCAGATGTTGCTTGAGCTCATGGTCGTCCTTCAGGTAGACCTCTTCCTTGCCCTGCTTGGCCTTGTACAACGGCGGCTGCGCGATGTAAATGTGGCCGCGCTCGACCAATTCCGGCATCTGGCGATAGAAGAACGTGAGCAGCAGCGTGCGGATGTGCGAGCCGTCCACGTCCGCGTCGGTCATGATTATGATGCGGTGATAGCGCAATTTGTCGGCGTTGAAAGCATCCTTGTCTTCCTTGTCGCCTGCAGGCTTGCCGAAGCCGGTGCCCAGCGCTGTAATGAGCGTGATGATTTCCTGCGACGAGACCAGCTTGTCGAAGCGCGCGCGCTCGACGTTGAGGATCTTGCCGCGCAGCGGGAGGATCGCCTGGAACTTGCGGTCGCGACCCTGCTTGGCGGAGCCGCCGGCGGAATCGCCTTCGACCAGGTACAGCTCGCACAGCGCCGGATCGCGCTCCTGGCAGTCGGCCAGCTTGCCAGGCAGCCCCATGCCGTCGAGCACGCCTTTGCGCCGGGTCAGGTCACGCGCCTTGCGCGCGGCCTCGCGGGCGCGCGCCGCATCGACGATCTTGCCGCAGATGATCTTGGCGTCCGCGGGTTGCTCCAGAAGGAATTCGGAAAGCTTGGCGGCGACAACCTCCTGCACGATGGGCTGCACTTCGGACGAGACAAGCTTGTCCTTGGTCTGCGAGCTGAACTTGGGCTCGGGCACCTTCACCGACAGCACGCAGGTCAGTCCTTCGCGCATGTCATCGCCGGTGGTTTCCACTTTCGCCTTCTTGGCGACTTCCTCTTTCTCGATGTAGCTGTTGAGCGTACGCGTCATCGCCTGGCGCAGGCCCGTCAAGTGCGTGCCACCGTCGCGCTGCGGAATGTTGTTGGTGAAGCACTGCACGCTTTCCGCGTAGGAATCGTTCCACTGCATCGCGACTTCGACGACCACGCCGTCCTTTTCGCCGATGGCGTGAAAAATCTTCGCATGCAGCGCCGTCTTGGCGCGATTCATGTACTCGACGAAGCCCCTGACGCCGCCTGAATACGCAAAATTTTCGCTCTTGCCGTCGCGCTGGTCGATCAACTCTATCTTGGTCCCGTTGTTGAGGAACGACAGCTCGCGGATGCGCTTTGCCAGTATCTCGAAGTGATATTCGATGTTGTTGAAGGTTTCCGGGGACGCCATGAAATGGACTTCGGTGCCGCGGCGGTCGCTGGGTCCGACGATGGCGAGCGGCGCCACGGCGACGCCATTGCGGAATTCCATCTGGTAGAACTTGCCGTCGCGCCAGATCTTGAGCTTCAGCCAGTTGGACAACGCGTTTACCACCGACACGCCGACGCCGTGCAGGCCGCCTGACACCTTGTAGCTCTTGTTGTCGAACTTGCCGCCCGCGTGCAGCTCGGTCATCACGATCTCGGCCGCCGAGCGCTTCTCCTCGTCCCCTTCCTTGATGTCCACGGGTATGCCCCGGCCGTTGTCGGTGACACTGACCGAATTGTCGGCGTGGATGATGACCTTGATGTCATCGCACCAACCTTGCAGCGCCTCGTCGATGGCGTTGTCCAGGACCTCGAACACCATGTGGTGCAGGCCGGTGCCGTCGGACGTGTCGCCGATGTACATGCCGGGACGCTTGCGGACCGCGTCCAGGCCCTTGAGGATCTGGATGCTTGAGGAGTCGTAGTCGCCGCCGTTCGCCTGTCCATTGGGCTGGGGCGTGGGTTGCGATTGCGGCAGGGGTTGCGCTGGTGTCATTCAGTCTTTCTTCCGTGATTGGGGGCGTACCTGCTCCCCGGCAAAACAACGGCGCCGACGAGGGCGTCGGCGCGCAATGCCAATTTCAGTGCATCAGCACCCGTACCGTCAGATGCGCATGGGCATCACGACGTACTTGTAGTCGTCGCGATCCGGCATCGTCACCAGCGCGCTGGAGTTGGCATCGCCGAAGGCAAAACGCACCTTGTCCACGTTGACGTTTTGCAGCGCGTCGAGCAGGTAGGTAATGTTGAAGCCGATGTCCAGCGGATCGCCCTTGTAGTCGATTTCGAGTTCTTCCTCGGCTTCTTCCTGTTCGCTGTTGGTGCACACGATCTTCATCAGGTCCGTGGCCAGCACCACGCGCACGCCGCGGAATTTTTCGTTGGACAAGATCGATGCGCGCTGCAGCGCGGCCAGCGCCGTGACGCGATCAAGTTCGATCATCTTGGTGTGTCCGACCGGAATTACGCGATTGAAATCGGGGAATTTACCGTCGACGACCTTGGAGACGAGCTCGACGTTGGCGAAGCGGAAGCGCACCTGGTTGGCGAGGATGTCGAGCGTGACCGGTTCGTCCGAATCGGTGAGCAGCTTGCCCAATTCGAGCACCGTCTTGCGCGGCAGGATTACTTCCTGGCGGGCGAAATCGCCGGTGACGCCCAGGCTGGCCCACGACAGTCGATGACCGTCCGTGGCGACCGCTTGCAGCGTGCCCTTGTCGACCACCAGCAGCATGCCGTTCAGGTAATAACGGATGTCCTGCTGCGCCATGGCGAATTCGGCCAGCTTGAACAGCTTGCGCAGGTCGCGCTGCGGCAACGACAGCGTCTGCAGCTGCTCGCTGCCCAACGTGATGCGCGGGTAGTCCGCAGCCGGCAGCGTTTGCAGGTTGAAGCGCGAGCGGCCCGCGCGCACGGTCATCCTGCTGCTGGTGACGTCGAGGTTGAGCGTGGCGTCATCGGGCAGTGCGCGCAGAAGGTCCTGCAGCTTGCGCGCGCCGACCGTGGTGGCCTGGCCATCTTTGCCGTCCAGCGTGCTGTACGCGGTGATCTGCATCTCCAGATCGGTCGCCGTGACGTACAGGTGCCCTTCCTTCTGTTCGAGCAGCACGTTGGCAAGGATAGGCAGCGTGTGCCTGCGCTCGACGATTCCGGAAACGGCCTGCAAGGGCTTCAGGAGTGCGTCGCGGGCGATCTGCTTTAGTTGCATTGTTTAACAGTAGGAACAGTTAATAGGAGACGGTGCGATTTCGGTATGAACAGGCGAAAGACTTGTCGCCAAAGGAAAAATTTCCATTGCAAAGCTGCGGAAAACTCCTGTCTCGCCGGTGGATCTTTTGGGGATGAAAACGACGTCGCCGGATTTGTCGCGCTTGTCCACACTCGATTCACATGCAATTGCCGGTCAGTTCACAATCGTAACGCGGCAAAGCGCTGGAATTATAGCGCAAAAGTCCCATTTTTCATAGGGAAAAACAGCCCAAAATCCGGCGTTGCGAGAGCCTACTCAGCTACGCAGCACCTGCAGCAAAAAATTCACGTCGTGGTTCATGTCCGGCAGCGATTCGCGAAGCTTGGCGACTTGCCTGCACGCGTGCAGGACGGTCGTGTGGTCGCGGCCGCCGAAGTTGCTGCCGATCTCCGGGAGCGACATCTGGGTCAATTCCTTGGCCAGCGCCATCGCTACCTGCCGGGGTCGCGCGACGGCCCGGGAGCGCTTCTTGGAATGCATGTCGGAAATGCGGATCTTGTAATAGTCGGCGACCGTCTTCTGGATGTTGTCGATCGAGATCTGGCGGTTCTGGACGGCCAGCAGGTCACGCAGCGCCTCCTTGGCCAGCGCCAGCGAAATCTCCTGGCCGTGGAAGTTGGAATATGCCAGCACCCGCTTCAGCGCCCCTTCCAGCTCGCGCACGTTGGAGCGGATGTGCTTGGCGATGAAAAAAGCCACCTGCTCGTCCATGCGCATGCCCGTGGACTGCGCCTTGGACAGCAGGATAGCCACGCGCATCTCCAGTTCCGGGGGCTCGAGCGCGACCGTCAGCCCCCAGCCGAAGCGCGAGATGAGACGTTCCTCGATGCCGGCGATTTCCTTGGGGTATGTGTCGCAGGTGATCACCACCTGCTTGTGCGCCTCGATGAGCGTGTTGAAAAGATAGAAAAACTCTTCCTGGGTGCGGCTCTTGCCGCCGAAGAACTGGATGTCGTCGATCAGCAGCAGGTCGAGCGACCGATAGTGACGCTTGAATTCGTCGAAGGACTTGTGCTGGTAGGCGCGCACCACGTCGGACACGTAGGTCTCGGCGTGGATGTAGCGAATCTTGGCGGCCGGGTTATGCGCCAGGATCTGGTTGCCGATCGCCTGTACCAGGTGGGTCTTGCCCAGTCCCACGCCGCCATAGACGAACAACGGGTTGTACGAGGTCGGGTGGTCGGCCACCTGCAGGCCGGCGGCCCGCGCCAGCTGATTGGCCTTACCGGCCACGAACGAGGCGAAGCTGAACCCGGGATTCAGCGCGGTGGCGTCCAGCTTCTTGGGGGCAGTGAAGCCCTGCGGCGGCGGCGCCAAGGGCCGTGGGGCGGCCCTGCGCGGGGAGCTATCCACAGGCGTGGACACGGCACTACCGGGGCGCGGAATGCTGTCAGCGGGTAGTCGCGAGGACGGATCCGGGTGCGTCGCCAGCGGGCCATCCGGCGCCTCGGCGACGTTTTCCATTACCCCGAACTCGAGTGTCACCGGCGTGCCGGTAGCCTCGCGCGCCAGCGTTTCGATGCGACTGCTGAAGCGGTCGCGGACCCACTGCAGTATGAACCGGTTGGGCGCGCGCAACGTGAGCGTTTCCCCCTCTACGGCGCAGGAGAGGGGACGAATCCACGTGGCGAATTGCTGCGGCGTCAGCTCGCGCTCGAAAGCGGAAAGGCACTGGGCCCAGGCGCGGGGTTGCAGGTTAGCGTGCATACGGTAAACGGGTCCTTGGGGACTCTTGGTGTGGGTCGAACGGACTGCGGCATC
The DNA here is from genome assembly GCA_963819965.1 of uncultured beta proteobacterium. Taxonomy (GTDB): domain Bacteria; phylum Pseudomonadota; class Gammaproteobacteria; order Burkholderiales; family Casimicrobiaceae; genus VBCG01. The sequence continues at coordinate 1,810,874 of CAWFYA010000004.1, read as the reverse complement.
GGCAACGACACAATCCACGTCCCGCGGCGCTCCTGACGCCGCGAGGGTTGTGGATTGTATGCCTCGGCGTTGCAGTTATCCACAGGAATTCGCGGCTCGGCTCGGCTGCCAAAGTTCTTGTCCGACCTGTCGCGCCCTGCGCCGATAGTGAATGCTCGCACCTTGGGCGCGAGGATGCGATTTACCTGCCACCGATTGACAAAGTGGACCATAACGCGCTCTAATATAAGGCTTTTCCGCCGCATCTCGCACTCTCAGCCGGGATGTGGGCAACGACAGCACATTTTCTCAGTCAAGGCATAGCGATGAAACGCACCTATCAGCCCTCCAAGATCCGCCGTGCGCGGAAGCACGGCTTCCGCGCCCGCATGGCGACGGTCGGCGGCCGCAAAGTGCTCTCGGCGCGTCGCGCCAAGGGCCGCAAGAACCTTACCGCCGTCTAGAATCGCTCTGCCGAACCCGATCGCAGTGCCGCAGCAGACCATGAGCGCCCGGCTTCCAGGCCGGGCGTTTCGTCTTACCGGCCCCGGCGCGTTCGAGGCCGTATTCAAGTCGGGACGCCGCAGCGAGGGCCGCCATGTGCAGCTGGTCGCCGCCACCGCGGCGAAGATGCCGGGGCGCGTTGGCTATGTCATCGCCGCCAGGACCATGCCCCGCGCCGTCGATCGCAATCGACTGCGCCGCCGCCTGCGCGAAATCGTGCGCGCCCGGCGCCCTGCGCTGATCGCCTATGATGTCATCCTGCGAGTGAAAAAAATCAGCAACCGCACGGAACTCGATGCCGCCGTGAACGAAGTGGCGGACCTTCTGTCGACCCTCCTGGCACAGCCATGAAAAACGTCCTGGTAACCGGAATTCGCGGGTACCAATACCTGCTGCGTCCGCTGCTGGGATCGCATTGCCGGTTTGCGCCGAGTTGTTCCGAATACGCGTGCGAAGCGGTGGAAAAGCACGGCGCGCTGGCCGGCTCCTGGCTGGCCATCAAACGCATTGGGCGCTGTCACCCGTATCATCCCGGCGGCCACGACCCCGTTCCCTGAGACAAGTCCGTACCAATCCCCCTCGTCATTGACCGGTTGGTGCGCCCGCCGCCCAGCCAGCTAGAGTTGCCATGGATACCCAACGCATCATTCTTTTCGTCATCTTCTCGGTCTCCTGCTTTGTGTTGTGGGGAAAGTGGCAGGAGGCGCATGCACCGGTCGCACCGCCCGTTCAACAACAGGCAGCGCCGGGTGCGAACCGGGCCACGGCGCCGGCGAATGACCTGCCGGTGCCTTCCGCCACCGGCGGCACGCCCGCGATCTCCGCCGCCGGCGCGGTTCCCGGGCAGGCGGCCGCGGCGCCGGTCGGCAAGACGATCACGATCCGTACGGATCTCTACACCGCCGAAGTCGATACCGCCGGCGGCGTGATCACGATGATCGCGCTGGACAAGCACCGCGACAGCCACGACACGAGCAAGCCCTATCTCGCGCTGCAGCGCAACGCGGAGCGTACCTACGTCGCGCAAGCGGGCCTGCTGGGCGAGGGCATGCCCAACCACCGCACGCTCTACGAAGCGCTGCCCGGTCCGCGCGAATTGGCCAAAGGCGAGGATCGCGTCGAGCTGAGACTCGCCGCCACCACGCCTACCGGCGACAAGGTCGTGCAGGTGCTGACGTTTCATCGCGGCAGCTACGTCATCGACGCGGCCTTCGACGTCACCAATACGGGCAGCGCGCCGCTTTCGCCTTACGCGTATTTCCAGCTCACCCGCGACACCAAGCAGCCGGTCGCGCCGAGCTGGGGCGCGCCGTCGGCGTTCGTCGGTCCGGCGGTGTATACCGAACAGGACAAGTACAAGAAGATCGATTTTGCCGAAATCGACAAGGAAGCTGCCGATCCGACCCGCAAGCTGCCGTATCCCAAGAGCGTGGACAACGGCTGGATCGGCATGGTTGAGCACTATTTCGTCGCCGCGTGGCTGCCCTCCGACGAGCACAAGACGCCGCGCGAGTTCTACACACGCAAGTTGGACGGTGGACTTTATTCGGCCGGCGTCATCCTGCCGGTGGGCACGATCGCGCCGGGCGCCACTGGCGAAGTGCGGGTGCCGCTCTACGTCGGGCCGCAGGACCAGGACTCGCTGGCCAAGACCGCCAAAGGCCTGGACCTGGTCGTCGACTACGGCATCTTCACGATCATCGCCGCGCCACTGTTCTGGTTGCTCAAGTGGCTGCACGGGATCATTGGCAACTGGGGCTGGGCGATCGTGGTGATGACCATCATGATCAAGAGCGCGTTCTATCCGCTCAATCACGCCAGCGCGCGCTCGATGGCGAAGATGAAGGTGATCGCGCCGAAGATGAAAGCGCTGCAGGAACAGTACAAGAACGACAAGCAGCAGCTCCAAGTCAAGATGATGGAGATGTACAAGACCGAGAAGATCAATCCACTCGGCGGTTGCCTGCCCATCCTGGTGCAGATCCCGGTCTTCATCGCGCTCTATTGGGTGCTGCTGTCCGCGGTGGAGTTGCGCCACGCGCCGTGGATTCTCTGGATCCATGACCTGTCGGCGCCGGACCCGTTCTACGTGCTGCCGGTCATCTACGCGGTCACCGCCTACTTGCAGGTCAAGCTCTCGCCCACGCCGATCAGCGACCCGGTACAGGCCAAGGTGATGCAGATCATGCCGATCGCGTTTTCGGTGCTGTTCCTGTTCTTCCCGGCCGGGCTGGTGCTGTACTGGCTCGTCAACAACACCATTCAGATCTTCCAGCAGTGGCATATGAACCGCGTGATCACGAGGGAGACCGCGGCAATAGCGGCCAAGAAGCGCTGATTTCCGCGTCATGGACGTGAGTGTGCAAGGGCCGACCCGTGCGCGCATCGCGGGGCGGCCCGTTTCAATTCGGGCGGGTGATACGCTATAAACGCGCAATGATCTCCCTGGCTGCGCCCGCCACCATCGCCGCCATCGCCACGCCGCCCGGGCGCGGCGGTATCGGTGTCGTACGCGTTTCCGGCGCTGAGCTCGACACGTTGATCCATGGCGTGATCGGCACGATTCCCGCGCCGCGCGTGGCCACGGTCGCGACGTTTCGCGACGCCGAGGGTGCGCCGCTCGACACCGGCCTCGCGCTGCATTTTCCGGCGCCCGATTCCTACACCGGCGAAACCGTCCTGGAGTTGCAGGGGCATGGCGGGCCGTCGGTGCTGCGCCTGGTGCTCGCCCGCTGCCTCGAGCTCGGCGCGCGCATCGCCGAACCCGGTGAATTCACCAAGCGCGCATTCCTGAACGGCAAGCTCGATCTCGCGCAAGCCGAGAGTGTTGCCGACTTGATCGATGCGGCGACGTCCACCGCCGCCCGCGCCGCCGCGCGTAGCCTGGGCGGACTCTTTTCGCGAGAGGTCCATGCGCTGGTCGACTCGCTGATCGAACTGCGAATGTATACGGAGGCCACGCTCGACTTTCCGGAAGAGGATGTGGAGTTCCTGCACGCCGGCGACGTGGTCGCGAAGCTTGCGGCGATACGCGCGAACCTGACGCAGCTGCTGGCGCGCGCGAAGACTGGCGCGTTGTTGCGCGAAGGTCTGACCGTGGTGCTGGTCGGGCGTCCCAACGTCGGCAAGTCGAGCCTTTTGAACGCGCTCGCGCGGGAAGAGGCCGCCATCGTCACGCCGGTGGCCGGCACGACCCGCGACACGGTCGAGCGCCGCGTGGAAATTGCCGGCATCCCGCTGACCGTCGTCGACACGGCCGGATTGCGCGATACGGTGGACCCGGTGGAGACGATCGGCATCGAGCGCACATGGGCTGCGGTAGCGCGTGCCGATCTCGTCCTGCTGCTCGTCGACGCGCGCGCGGGCGCCGACGCGCTTGCCGGCGAAGACCAGGCGATTCTGGCGCGCCTGCCGGAAGGCATGGCGCGGGTCATCGTTCACAACAAAACCGACCTCGCGGGAATCGCGCCGACTGCCGCGCAGCGTGCGAGCGATGGCTTGCCGCGCCGCCACGTATGGCTGTCCGCGAACGTCGGCGCCGGCACCGAACTGCTGGAGAGGGAAGTTCTCGCCGCGGTCGGGGCGCAGACGACGACGGAAGACACGTTTCTCGCGCGTGAGCGCCATCTGCAGGCGCTGCACGGTGCCTCGTCGCACCTTGCCGCCGCGGCCGCGCACCTTGGCACACGGCCGCCACCGATCGAACTCTTCGCGGAGGAACTGCGGGACGCGCAGACGGCGTTGACGGCGATTACGGGCGAGTTCACCGCGGACGACCTGCTGGGCGTCATCTTCGGGCGATTCTGCATTGGCAAATAGATCGATATTGCGCACGGCGCGCGCCGGTGCGCGATGACGCGAAGCGGCATCGGCCGCGCGCTGATGGCGCTCGCGATCGGCGCGGCATCAGGCTACGTCTGCCTCCGCCTGCACACGCCGATTCCGTGGATGCTGGGGCCGCTGTTCTCGCTTGCGATCCTGCGCGTCGCCGGCGTGGACATTGGCGTGCCGACGCCGGTGCGCTACGGCGGGCAGTGGCTGATCGGCACGGCGCTCGGCCTCTATTTCACGCCGCAAGTGGTGCGTGAAGTCGCGGGACTGTGGCCGCTGCTGCTCGCCGGGGCCGTGTTCGCGGTGGCCGTCGGGTATGTGTGCGCCGCCGTACTCTCGCGCATGGCCGCCCTGGATCGCACGACGGCACTGTTCGCATCCGTCCCGGGCGGCGCGGCCGAAATGGCGGTGCTGGGCGAGCGCTTCGGCGCGCGCGTCGATCGTGTGGCCGCCGCGCAGAGCCTGCGCATCCTGATCGTGGTCGCGATCATTCCGGCGCTCTACACGCTGCTGGGTGTGCACGGCGCCGACCCTTACGTGCAGGGGGCCAAGGAGTTCGTGCCGGTGGGCTTCGTGTTGCTGATGGCGGCCACCGGCGTCGGCGGGCTCGTTTTCCAGCGCTTCCATGTTCCCAATGCTTTCGTGTTGGGCTCCCTCGCCGTGGCCATCCCGCTCACCGCGATGCAGGTCGACCTCTCCGCGATGCCGCAGGTCGCATCGAATGTCGGGCAATGCCTGCTCGGGTGCGCGCTCGGCTCGCGCTTTCAACGCGACTTCTTGGAGGGAGCGCACCGCTTCGTCGGTGCGGTATTCATTTCGGTGCTGCTGGCGATGGCGTTGTCCGCGGTGTTCGGCGCGGGAATGGCGTATGCATGGGGGCTGCATCCGGCGACGCTCGTCCTCGGCACGGCGCCTGGAGGTATCGCCGAGATGTGCATCACCGCCAAGGTGCTGCAATTGGGCGTGCCGCTGGTCACCGCATTTCACGTCGCGCGGGTGGTCGTCATCCTGCTCACGACGGTGCCGGTATACGCGCGCGTGCAGGAATATTGGAACGACAACCAAGGAGATACCTGAACATGGCCTGGCAGCCCGCCCAGTATCTGCAATTCGTCGGCGAACGCCTGCGCCCGGCGGTCGACCTGCTCGCCCGAGTCCCGCTCGAGCGGCCGCGCACGATCGTGGACTTGGGCTGCGGCACAGGCAACGTCACGCGTCTTCTCGGCGAACGCTGGCCGGACGCGCGGATCATCGGCGTGGACAATTCGCCCGAAATGCTCGAGCAGGCGCGCGGAGCGACCGGCAACGACGCGCGTTTTCGATTCATTACCGGGGATCTTGCCACCTGGGAGCCCGACGATCGCGTCGACCTTGTCTACAGCAACGCGGCATTGCAGTGGATCGCAAGGCATGACGAGCTATTTCCGCGCGTGGCCGCGATGGTGGCGCCGGGAGGCGTGCTCGCGGTGCAAATGCCCGACAATTTCCGTGCGCCGTCGCACACGGCCATTGACGAACTTGCCCACGGCGAGCGCTGGCGCGCAAAACTCGCGTCCGCCGCGCGCGGGCCAGCCATCGCGGGCATGACGGACTATCTGAACTGGTTGTCGCCGGTGACCACCCACGTCGACATGTGGTTCACGGAATACGTGCAGATTCTTGCGGCGCGCAGCGATGGCGAGCATCCGGTCGCGGCGTGGACCAAAGGGACGCGACTGGTGCCGATCCTGGCCGAACTTGGCGAGCGCGAACGTGTCGAATTCCTTCAGGATTACACGCAACGCCTGCAGGTGGCCTACCCCCTGCGCGCGGACGGTAGCGTGGTATTTCCGTTCCGGCGCCAGTTCATCGTCGCCAACCGGTAAGGCCGCCTGACCAATGCGCCGGCCTTTGCCGGCGGAGTAAAATCGTCGATTACCGCTGCACGATATCGTTCAGACAGCGGCGTAGAAATTCACTCCAGCCACGGTATCCCTATGAACCAACCCGAATCGCTGCACACGCTTGCCGCATCTGTTGGTGCACCCTCCTACGTCCGTCACGCCCGCCTCATGGGTTGGGTGCGCGAAGTGGCTGCCTTGACGCAACCCGATCGCATCGTCTGGTGCGACGGCAGCCAGGCCGAATACGATCGGCTGTGCGCCGAGATGATCACGGCCGGCACGCTGACGAAGCTCGATCCTGCCAAGCGGCCGGGCAGTTTCCTCGCGTGCTCGGATCCGTCCGACGTCGCGCGGGTCGAGGACCGCACGTTCATCTGCAGCGAACGCGAGGATGACGCCGGTCCGACCAATCATTGGGTTGCGCCGGCAGACATGCGCCGCACGCTGAACGGCCTGTTCAGCGGCAGCATGCGCGGCCGTACACTGTATGTGGTTCCGTTTTCCATGGGGCCGCTGGGTAGCCCGATCGCCCATGTCGGCATCGAGGTTTCCGACAGCCCCTACGTCGTCGCCAACATGAAACTGATGACGCGCATGGGCCGTGCTGTGTACGACGTGCTCGGCACCGAAGGCGTGTTCGTGCCGTGTGTGCACTCCGTGGGCGCGCCCCTCGCCGTCGGTCAGCGCGACGTGGCGTGGCCGTGCAACAAAGACCAGAAGTACATCGTGCATTTCCCGGAAACTCGCGAAATCTGGAGCTATGGCTCCGGCTATGGCGGCAACGCGCTGCTCGGCAAGAAATGCTTCGCGCTGCGCATCGCCTCGGTGATGGGGCGCGACCAAGGCTGGCTCGCGGAACACATGCTGATCCTGGGCGTTACGTCGCCGGAGGGAGAGAAGAAATACGTCGCGGCGGCGTTTCCCAGCGCGTGCGGCAAGACCAATTTCTCGATGCTGATTCCGCCCGCAGGCTGTGAGGGTTGGAAGGTCACCACGATCGGCGACGATATCGCCTGGATCAAGCCCGGGCCGGACGGGTATTTTCGCGCGATCAATCCGGAAGCCGGCTATTTCGGCGTGGCGCCGGGGACGTCGTACCAGTCCAACGCGAACGCGATGGAGATGCTCAAGGCCAACGTCATCTTTACCAACGTTGCGCTCACCGATGATGGCGACGTGTGGTGGGAAGGCATGACCAAGGAGCCGCCCGCGCACCTCATCGACTGGCAGGGCAAGGACTGGACGCCCGAGGATGGCAAGAATGGCCGCAAGGCCGCGCATCCGAACGCACGCTTTACCGTGGCGTCCACGCAGTGTCCGTCGCTCGATCCGCATTGGGACGATCCGGCGGGCGTGCCGATCTCGGCGTTCATCTTCGGCGCGCGGCGGTCCGACACGGTGCCGCTGATCACCGAAGCGCACACGTGGGCAGAAGGCGTATACAAGGCGGCGACGATGGGTTCGGAAACCACGGCGGCCGCCGCGGGTGCCGTGGGCGAAGTGCGGCGCGACCCCTTTGCCATGTTGCCCTTTTGCGGCTACCACGTCGGCGATTATTTCCAGCATTGGCTGGACATGGGAAAGTCCGTCGCGCATCCGCCGCGAATCTTCAGCGTGAACTGGTTTCGCAAGGACGCCACGGGCAAGTTTGTATGGCCCGGCTTCGGGCAGAACATGCGCGTTCTGCAATGGGTGGTCGAGCGGTGTGCAGGACGCGCGCACGCCGAGGAAACGGCGGCGGGCTTGACGCCGTCCTACACCGACCTCAACTGGACGGGTGCGGAATTCGATGCCGGCCGATTCGCTGGGGTGATGAACGTCGACCGGTCGCAGTGGCAGCGCGAGTTGGCCTCTCACGACGATCTTTTCGCCAAGCTGGGGAGCAAGCGGCCCGCCGCATTGCAGGCGGAGCGCGAGCGCTTGGGCGCACGGTTGGGAACGAAAAGCTCAGGCTGACGGCCGCATCCCGGCGCGGCGGCGCGCCACGCGCCAACCCGAAATGCGCGGTGCGCTGCATCACCGGGAGTGAGCAATCACTGCAACCACAGGGTCCATGGTCTGCTGGTGGGGTTCCTGCGGGCAGGACGTCACCCTTACGGAGACCCTTGCTTCCCACGGATTCCTTCACGCGGCGTTGTTCCACGTGGAACGTTGGCGGCATCCGCGTTCTATCTGAGATTGGTCGGCGCGGCGACAGTTTCACGTGGAACAGGTCCTATCAAGCGATGCGCTGATCGCGTAAGATTGCCAATTCCGCATAAACCGCGCGGAAAGCCTCATTATTTAGTTAAATCATGGACTTCAAGCAGCGTTTCGAGGTGATTGTCGTCGGTGGCGGTCATGCCGGCACCGAGGCAGCGCTGGCGTCCGCCCGCATGGGCCGGCGCACGCTGCTGCTCACCCACAATATCGAGACACTGGGCCAGATGTCGTGTAACCCGTCCATTGGCGGCATCGGCAAGGGCCACCTCGTCAAGGAAGTGGATGCGCTGGGTGGTGCGATGGCAATCGCTACCGACGAAGCGGGCATCCAGTTTCGGATACTCAATTCCAGCAAGGGGCCCGCGGTCCGCGCCACCCGGGCCCAGGCCGATCGCGTGCTGTACAAACAGGCGATCCGGTCGCGCCTCGAAAACCAGCCCAACCTGACACTGTTCCAACAGCCCGTCGACGACCTCCTTGTCAATGGCGACAAGGTGGTCGGTGTGGTGACCCAGATCGGGTTGACCTTTCACGCCGAGGCAGTGGTGCTGACGACCGGGACCTTCCTGTCCGGCCTCATTCACGTCGGGCTCGACAATTACGAAGCGGGCCGTGCCGGGGATCCCCCCGCCAAGCGCTTGGGCGCCAAGTTGCGCGAACTGAGGCTGCCGGCCGGGCGACTGAAGACCGGCACACCGCCGCGCCTGGACGGGCGCACCATCGACTTTTCCGTGCTGGCCGTACAGCCAGGCGATGATCCGGCGCCGGTATTCTCGTTCATGGGCGAGGCGACCGCCCACCCGAGGCAACTTCCCTGCTGGATCACGCACACCAACGGGCGGACCCACGAGATCATCCGGGCCGGACTTGACCGGTCACCCATGTACGCGGGTGTCATCAAGAGCATCGGTCCGCGCTATTGCCCGTCCATCGAGGACAAGGTCGTGCGCTTCGCCACCCGGGACAGCCACCAGATCTTCCTGGAGCCCGAGGGTCTGCAGACCCACGAGGTCTACCCCAACGGGATTTCCACGTCCCTGCCCTTCGATGTGCAGCTCGACCTTGTGCGCTCGATGCGGGGTTGCGAGCAAGCACATATCCTGCGGCCGGGCTATGCGATCGAATACGACTATTTCGACCCGCGCGCATTGAAGGCGTCGCTGGAAACCAAAGCCATCCGGGGCCTGTTTTTTGCCGGCCAGATCAACGGGACGACCGGCTACGAAGAAGCCGCGGCGCAAGGCCTGCTGGCAGGACTCAATGCGGCGCTGCTCGTCCGGGGCGAGGGTGGCTGGTGTCCGCGCCGCGACGAGGCTTACCTTGGCGTTCTGGTGGACGACCTGATTACCCGCGGCGTGTCGGAGCCCTACCGGATGTTCACATCGCGCGCGGAATATCGGCTGCAGTTGCGCGAGGACAACGCCGACGCCCGCCTGACGGAACAAGGTCGCCGGTTGGGCTTGGTCGACGATGCGCGCTGGGACACGTTTGCGCGCAAGCGCGACGCCGTCGCGGCCGAGCTGGAGCGTTTGCGCACCACCTATGTCAACCCGAATGTCGTGTCTAAGCTCGATGCGAAGCGCGTTCTGGGGCAAGGCATAGAAAGAGAGTATGCGCTCACTGACTTGTTGCGGCGACCCGGGGTGACCTATGCAACTCTCCTGACGCTACCCGGCGCCGGCACGCCGGTTGTTGACCCCAAGGTCGCAGAGCAGGTGGAGGTTGCCACCAAGTACGCCGGTTATATCGACCGTCAGCACGACGAGATCGCGCGGCATCTGGCGCTCGAATCCTCGCGCCTGCCGGCGGAGCTCGATTACCGTACCGTGCGCGGTTTGTCGGCCGAAGTGCAGCAGAAGCTCAACTTGCACCGGCCGGAAACCATAGGCCAGGCGTCGCGGATTTCCGGCATGACACCTGCCGCGATCTCGCTGCTGCTCGTGCACCTCAAGGGCAGCAGTGCCAGGCGCCCAGGCACGGAGGCGCGCTCGGCATGATGACGCCGGCGACCGTCGCAACCCGCGAAGTCGATCTCGCCGCTGGCATTGCGACGCTCGGATTGACGATGAACGCGGCGCAGCGCGATCGGCTCGACGCGTACCTCGCGTTGCTCACCAAGTGGAATAGAACCTACAACCTGACCGCCATCCGCGATCCGCAGCGCATGGTCACCCATCACCTGCTGGATGCACTGGCGGTGGCACCGCACTTGCCGGCATTGGCCGCGCTGCGAATTCTCGATGTCGGCTCCGGCGCAGGCGTCCCCGGCATTCCGCTCGCGATCGCGCTGCCCGACGCGCACGTGGCGATGATTGATTCCAATCACAAGAAGGTTGCGTTCCTGACGCAGGCGGCCATCGAGCTCAGCCTGCCGAATGTCGAATCGCAGGCGGTGCGCGTCGAGGATTACACGCCCTCCGCACCGTTCGACGTCGTGATCTCGCGGGCGTTCTCGGACCTGTCCGCCTTCGCCACGTCATCGGCCCGCCATCTCGCGCGCGACGGCCGGCTGTACGCGATGAAAGGCGTGCATCCGGACGAGGAGCTCGCGAACCTGCCGGCGGAAATCCGGGTCGACGCTGCGCTCCCGCTGCACGTGCCGGGCCTCGACGCTGCACGGCATCTGATCATCATGCGGCCCGCGCCTGACGCACACCGAGCATGACGATGACGCGCATCATTGCGGTGGCCAACCAGAAGGGCGGCGTCGGCAAGACGACCACCGCCGTAAATCTCGCCGCGAGCCTGGTCGCGATGAAGCGGCGCGTGTTGCTGGTCGACCTCGATCCGCAGGGCAACGCGACCACCGGGTCGGGGTTGGACAAGCGCAGCTTCGACGCGACCGTGTACCAGGTGCTGCTGGGCGAGCGACGCATCGCCGACGTGCGCGTGGCCTCACCCTCGGGTGGCTTCGACATCGTCCCGGCGAATCGCGAACTGGCCGGCGCGGAAATCGAACTGGTCGACTTGCCCGAGCGCGAGACGCGCCTCAAGGACGCGCTGGGCGAAGCGCTGGCACAGATGAAGACGGCGATCAGCGAGGTCGCGTCGGAATATGACTTCATCCTGCTCGATTGCCCGCCGTCGCTGTCGCTGCTCACGCTCAACGGCCTGTGCGCGGCGGATTCGGTGCTCATCCCGATGCAATGCGAGTACTACGCACTTGAAGGCCTGTCGGACCTGATCCAAACATTGAAGAAAGTGCGCGCGCACCTGAACCCCGGGCTGGAAATCGAAGGACTGCTGCGCACGATGTACGATCCGCGCAACACGCTGGCGTTAAACGTGACCGCGGAACTCGAGAAGCATTTCGGCGACCGCCTCTACCGCACGATCATTCCGCGCAACATCCGGCTGGCCGAGGCGCCGTCGCACGGCATTCCCGCGTTGAAGCTGGAACCGCAATCGAAGGGCGCGTTGGCCTATCTAGCGCTTGCCGGCGAGATGCTGCGCCGGATCGAGGCCCGGGAGGCGGCGACGCACGGAAATCCCCCGGTTTCCGGCGACACGACCGCCGCCGCATGAGGAGTTGGCAATGATTCGACCCAAAGGCCTGGGCCGCGGCCTGGACGCGTTATTGTCGGGCGGCCACGAGGACGCGCCGCGTGAAGCCCTGCAGACGCTGGCCATCGGCCGCATCAAGCCCGGCAAGTACCAGCCGCGCACGCGCATGGACGAGACGGCGCTGAACGAACTCGCCGATTCGATCCGCGCGCAAGGACTGATGCAGCCGATCCTCGTGCGCCCGGTCGACGGCGGCAGCTTCGAGATCATCGCCGGCGAGCGGCGCTGGCGCGCGGCGCAGCGTGCGGGGCTCACGGAGGTGCCGGCACTCGTCAAGCAGGTGCCGGATCAATCGGCGCTGGCGCTGTCACTGATCGAGAACATCCAGCGCGAGGATTTGAATCCGCTCGAGGAGGCGGTGGGCCTGCAGCGGCTCATTGACGAATTCGGCCTGACGCACGACGCCGCCGCGAAGGCGGTCGGCCGTTCGCGCAGCACGGTCTCCAATCTCCTGCGCCTGAACACACTCGCCAAGCCGGCGCAGGAATATTTGCTCAACGGAAGCATGGAGATGGGCCATGCCCGCGCGATGCTTGCATTGCCGGTCGCACAACAGGCAGCGACGGCGGCGCGCGTCGTCAATGGCAATCTATCGGTGCGCGAAACGGAGCGGCTGGTGTTCACGCTGCTCAATCCGGAAAAGCAGCAGGCGCGACGCGGCGCGCGTCGGGGGCACGATACCGACACCGCGCGACTCGAAACCGAACTCGCTGAAAAGCTGGGCGCGAAAGTGAGCATCGCCGTGGGCAAGAGCGGTGCCGGCAAGCTCGTGATCGCCTACAGCAGCCTGGAACAGCTGGACGGAATTCTCGCCCGGTTTCGCTTCTCCCCGCCTTTCCCTCCCTCCATTGCCCCCGCGTTTCCAATCATGTTCGCCGCGGGAAATCGCGCTGAACCTTGCAGACTTCAGTGCGCAGCCGCCACGCCCTTGGCGATCGGACGCGAACGCCGATCAGCGGCCATGGCAGCCCATTGCGCGGCTTCGGTAGCATCGGCGTGGAATTGGCTACCGTAGAGTTGTCCCCGCAGCGATACATCAGCGCTAGATTTCCGCGGCCCGTGCATCGCCCATCTCGGCCGCGCGGCGAAATTGATGCGCGGCGGCGGTGTAATGGCCGATCTCGTACTCGGCCAGTCCAAGCGCCAGTATCGCGTCGGAATCGGCGTCACTCGCGATCGCGGTATGAAGCCAAGTGGCGCAAATGACCAGCGTCATTAGCCTTTTCATGATTTCCCTCTACGGTGCCTTGATGAAATTGGCGTTCGCATTCCCTGCGGCCACGGGCGAAGCGCCGCATTGGTTGCCGGTGGCGTCCATGCCGCCGTCGCTGCCGCCGGCAGTGCTCCGACGTCCGCGACCGCAGGCATCGAGACGCTGCATTCGATCTCGCTTGGCGGAGGGCACGGAGCCAGGACACCGATCGAATGCGGCGGTGCTCGAGGACGGCGACCGTAGACCCATGACGCACACTCCGCGCCGCCCGCATGCTGGAGGTGGTGAAGCGTTTGCGGGAGGAAGGTGTCAGCGTGGCTTGATTGCCCGTTGCATCCATGCCGCCGTCGGTGCCGCCGGAACAGCCTTGAGCTTGCAGGGACTGCGAGAACACGATCGCCATTGCCAGGCCGAATGCGCAAATCGTTTTCATGCGAACCTCCTTGATTTCGGGTTGCGGGGCGTCCGAGCGGGCACTTCATTTGCGACGAAGAGCGTTCGAGAACCTGCGATTGCGGTGTTCATGGCGCGTACGCTTCGGCAGGAGCGTCCTGTGCCCTTCCGGCGAGCGTGCGTTCCGAGGCGTTGCCCGCAAAGCGTGCGCGCCGGTCGTCGAACACAGCCTTACGATGTGCGGCAGCGCTGGGCAATCGGGCCGCCGCCGCAGCGGGCGCGCTGCGGCGAGCTTCCGATGCCGTTGCGTCGTACTTCGAAGTGCTTCCGATCACCAACAGCAAAGTCAGCAGCGCGAGGCAGACGCCGCATTTCAGGGCTGCTGCGACGGCATGCGCGGGCTCGACGGTCATGGTCGAAATAAGTCGCTGGCGTTCCGTGGTTTGCATGGTGTTCACCTCGTTATCGGAATTGATGCTGTTGGGGTATGTGGTTGCGCGGCTCGGCTGCGGGGGTTCGCGGCAAAAGTGTCGCAATGCGTCCGACGAGCCGAAGTAGCGCGCGTGACCGCTTGGTGACGGCCGGGCGATGTAGCGCCTCGATCCGTGCAATGAGATCCGCGGTCAACGGCTTCGCTGATTCGATTGCCAACCTGCGTGTGACGTACGCGTTCGCGGGCGACCCGCAGTTGAAGCGAAACCATGTCACGACATCGATCAGCACGCCGCGGCCATCGATGAAATCCGCGATGCCCACGGCCCGACACCAAGATTGATTAGGCGACCTCGGCGTCATCGTTAAGCCGCAACATCTGGCCGCTGATGGCAGTCGGCAGCGCGCGCTCGACCAACGAGGAGGTGCTTGTCGATTCGCACGCATGTCCGGCGACCTCCCATTGACCCGCTCGCCGTCGGGTGTCGCAATGGCCGATGTCCGACCACCAACCCGCATCGGATGGATTGTCGCCGAGACACTGGGCAATCACGCAATGGATGCGCTGCGCGACCGCGTAATCCGTGACCTCGTGGAACAGCAAGGTTCCCAGCCCGCGACAGCGCCATGGCGCGTCCGTGCTGAACGCCGCCTCGAGCATCCGGACGCCGTCGTGGTCATAGGCAAATGACTGGACCAGGGCGATCAACTCGCTGTCCTCGCCAAAGATGCCGAAGCAGGCGCTTGCCTGGAAGTCGATGTTGGCGACGTATTCGGTGACGTTCGCATCGGTAAAGCACTGGCAGAAGCGCATCTGCCGGTCCGAGGCGCTCAAGCGGAGCAGGTGGTCCAATACCCGGCCACGGTCGTCACCGGTCAGCTGCCGGGAGTCGGCTGCAAGTCGTGCCCGTCCTCGCGACGACTGCCCGGCGGATGCCGCTTCGCGTGTGGATTTTTCGCCTTGCTGGGTCTGTAGCATCGCGGTCTTCCTTTGTTATGCTGATTCCATGGAGGAGATAGTCGGCCGCAGGGTCAAACCGAGTCCTTAAGAAACCCTAAAAGATGAGACGAGGGGCAATGCCTGAATTTCGTGACGGGGGATGCGCCGGCGATCCGGAATTGCGCTGCCGCAGGCGGCGCGGGACTCGCATGAGATGAGAAACCTCTACGGACTCGGCGCGATGCAACTTGACCCGGATGCCCGTGTGCTGACCCACGACGGCAATCCGGTGGCACTCGGGGCGCGCGCGGTCGCGGTGCTTGCCGTACTCGTGGGCCGGGCCGGCGAGTACGTGCCGAAGGCGGACATCATGGATGCCGCGTGGCCAGGTCTGGTTGTCGAGGAGGCCAATCTCGCGGTGCAGATCTCGGCCATTCGCCGTGCGCTGGCGGGCGTGCATGGAGGCGAAGCCTGGGTAGAAACGCTGGCGCGGCGAGGCTACCGCTTCGTGGGGCCGGTAGTGCAAATCACTGGGCGCACCGGTGAATCCGCCGCACCGCTGGACCGCAAGCGCAGCAACCTGCCGCAGGTGCTCACGTTATTCGTCGGCCGCGAAAAGGAAATTGCGGAAATCAAACGGCTGCTGCCAACGACACGCTTGTTGACGCTGACCGGGACCGGCGGCATCGGCAAGACTCGCCTTGCACTGCAGTCGGCCGCGGAAGTTCTCGACGCCTACCGTGACGGCATTTGGTTCGTCGACCTGGCGCCGCTGGCCGATCCGGCGCTGGTACCGGGCGCGGTGGCACAGGTGCTCGGCGTGAAGGAAACTACCGGGCAGTCAATGCTCAATACGTTGTGCGAGCACCTGCGAGACAGGGAGATTCTGCTGGTTCTCGACAACTGCGAGCACCTGCTGGGGGCCAGCGCCGATCTGGTGGATGCGTTGCTGCGTGAGACGGCGCGAGTCGGCGTCTTCGCGACCAGCAGGGAGCCTCTGCGCGTTGCGACTGAGCGAACGTTTCCCGTGAGCGTGCTCGCCGCTTCCGGCGACCCGAAGGCGGAGGCCTCGTCCATCGCCCGCTCCGATGCCGTGCAACTGTTCGTCGACCGCGCTCGGCGGCATCGTGCCGCGTTTCGATCTGGAAGAATCAACGGGCCCGTGCGGTCGCGCAGATCTGCGTGCGGCTGGATGGCCTGCCGCTGGCACTGGAGCTGGCGGCGGCGCGCATTGCGGTACTGCCGGTTGAAGAGATCGTGCGCCTGCTCGACCAGCGCTTCCGCCTTTTGACGGGCGGCAGCCGCAGCGATTTGCCGCGGCAACAGACACTGCGCGCGATGATCGACTGGAGTTACGAACTGCTCGATGTGCCGGAACAAAAAATGTTCGCCCGGCTGTCGGTGTTCGCCGGCGGCTGGACCATTGCCGCGGCAAAGGGCGTCGGCGCAGGGGACGCCATTGCCGACGATGACGTGGTCTATCTGTTGATCGCGCTCATCGAGAAATCGCTGGTGGTGGCCGACGAAGACGGCGATCGTACCGGATGCTGGAAACGGTGCGCGAATATTCCCGCGAGAAGCTGACCGAAAGCGGTACTCCGATGGGTCCGCGCGGCAAATAGTTTCGCGCAATTGCCAGCGAGCCGGTAGCGCTCCGATGTGCGCGGACATCCCAATGACGCGCGTCTGGAGCCGAGCATGAGAACCTGCGGGCGGCTCTCAACTGGTGCCTCGACGAGGCGGGGCCTTCGCGCGGCGGTCTGCGGCTGAGTGGTGCGTTGCAACGGTTCTGGTATATGCAGGGACACGTCGCGGAAGGCGCGAATGGTGTTTGCGCATGCTCGGAAAAGGCGAGAACGTCCAACGGGTTCAGACGCCGGAGCGAGCCCATGCACTCAATGCGGCGGGCGCGCTCGCCTACTATCAGGGCGACTATGCCGCCGCGCAGCCGCTGTACGAGGAGAGCTTGGCGATCCGGCGGGAACTGGGTGACGGGAGAGGCATCGCCGTCGCGTTGAACAACCTTGGGAACGTGGCAAGTGAGCTGGGCGATTTTGCTGTCGCCAGACTCGGCTCAGGAAAGCTGCGTCGTCGAATCGCGGTGTCTAACTCATCGGGCAGGCGCGCCAACCTGGCGCCCGGCGCAGTCATCAGGGAGCACTATCGTGCCAGCGCAACGGTCGTCCTATTGAGAGCCCGGTCAGGCGGTTGGTCACGACTGCATCGCTCCCTCGTCGCTGACAACCTGGGGACTCTCTTTCTGGATCAGGGCCATTTTGCCTCCGCCGGGGCGCCACTCGAAGAAAGCCTCGCGATCGCACGGAAATTGGGGACCGAGGTGGCATGGCTACGACGCTGAACAACCTCGGCTCGTTACCATCGGCTTGGCGACTTCGCCGCGCGCCGTGGGCAGCACTTTCAGCGACTCGATCAGCGGGACTCGGCACGTTGCCGCATGCGCTCTTCATTGAACAACCTGTGACAGTTGCCTTCGAGCGGCCGATTTCGCACGCTCCGCGCATTGCCCTCTCCGAAAGGATGGCGGGCACCCCCAGTTAGGCGCCAAGCCCACGATCGCCAGTTCGCTAGGAATGCCATCCATCGACGCTGCTCGCGGCAATGTTCTCCGCGCTGCCCGCATCTGGGGCGTCGTCGAGCGCATTCGGGAGGAAACCGGTTCGCCGCTGCCGGCAGGTGACCGGCTCCGCTACGCTCCGCGCGTGGCCATGGCACGCGGGGCCGTTGCCGATGCCGAAGACTTCGACCGCGCGCTGCAGGAGGGCCATGCCATGCCCGCCGAGCAGGCGATCGCGCTCGCCCTCGAGGAACCCGGGTCGTACCAATGACGACGGCCAAACTCTTGCAATGAGATCGGTTTTCGAAATCGGCCCGCTGCGTCTGGACCCGGAGTCGCGGGCGCTGACGCATGCTGGCGCTCCGGTGGCGCTGGGGGCGCGCGCAGTCGCGGTGCTTGTCGTCCTCGTGGCCGGGCCGGCGAGTACGTGCCGAAGTCGGACATCATGGAAGCAGTGGCCCGGCCGGGTGGTCGAGAGGCCAATCTCGCGGTGCAGATTCGGCCATTCGCCGCGCGCTGGCGGGCGTACCCGGCGGGGATGGCTGGTAGAGACGCTGGCCCGCCGTGGCTATCGCTTTTCCGGACCTGTGTCGCCGTCGCCCTTGGCGCGACTTCTACGCGGCCCGTCGTAAGCGCACCATCTGCCGCAGGTACTGACGGCTTTCGTCGGGCGCGAAAAGGAAATTGCCGAGATCAAGCGGCTGTTGCCCGGGACGCGATTATTGACGCTTACCGGGGCCGGCGGCGTCGGCAAGACGCGTCTCGTTCTGCAAGCCACGGCTGAAATCTTCGACGCATATCGCGATGGCGTCTGGTTCGTCGACCTGGCCCCATTGCGCGATCCCCGGCTTGTTCCGAGCGCGCTGGCGCAAGTCTTCGGTGTGAAGGAGGCCGTCGGCCAAAGTCTGATCGATACGGTGTGCGCACACTTGCGCGGCAAGGACCTGCTGTTGGTGCTCGACAACTGCGAACACTTGCTCGAGGGCATCGCCAGCAGTAACCGAAAGCGATTCAGGAACCGCTCGCGAGACGCACGCCGAGCAGAATCCAGGGCAGCCCTGCACGTGACCGACGAGCGAACGTATCCGCTGGCGCGCTGTTGCTGCCGGACCCGGATGCCCACGCCGCGACTATCGCCCGCGCCGACGCGGTCCGGTTGTTCGTCGATCGCGCGCGGCAGCGCGGCCCCACTTCGATCTGGGGGAAATGCGCGCGCGCGCGTCGCGCAGATCTGCATTCGGCTCGTGGCCTGCCGCTGGCGCTGGAGCTGGCTGCGGCGCGAATGGCTGTGTTGCCGATCGAGGAAATCGCGCGATGCTGCACCAGCGCTTTCGCCTGTTGACCCGCAATAGCAGCGGGACGTGCCGCGGCAACAGACGCTGCGCGCGATGCTCGACTGGAGCTACGAACTGCTCGACGAATCAGAGAAGCAATTGTTCGCGCGGTTGTCGGTGTTTGCCGGTGGCTGGACCGTCGCCGCGGCGGACATCGGTTCCGGGGACACGATTGCCGGGAAAACGTGGGGAACTTGTTGATCGCGCTGATCGACAAATCGCTGGTGGTCGCCGACGAAGACGCGACCGTACCGATGCTGAAACCTTCGCATATCAAGCTGACGTCGTAGCAATGACAAACGCAGCAACCCAGCGCGTATGGTACCCGAGAATGCCGCAAACCCCAAGCTGACGGCGTTTATTGGTGCGCTCGATCATGGTGAGCCCGAGGCGCTGCACTCGATTGCGTCCATGTGTTGCCGGGAAATGACGAGGCGTTGCGACTGTGCACGACGCTGCAGCGGGCGTGGATAACGCGCGGGCATTTTTCGGAGGGCCGGCGTTGGTGCGCGCTGGCTCTGGAACGGCGAAGTCCGGCGAGGTGACCCTGGAGTACGCCAAGGCGCTCAACACTGCAGGACGCTCGCACACTACCCGGGCGACGACGAATCGCCACGCCAGCATCCTGTGAAAGCCTTTCGATCATGCGGACTCTGAGCGACCGACGCCGATCGCCACTGCATTGCATAGCCTGGGCAACCTGGCGCTCGATAAATGCGAATTCGTCACCGCGCGAGCCATGTATGAGCAAAGCCTCGCGATCAAGCGGCAACTGGCGACCGGTGAGCGTCGCGTACCTGCTGCACAACCTCGGACTGGTTGCCTACGATCAGGGCGACTACCTGACCGCTCAAGCGCTGTACGAGGAAAGCCTGGCGATCAAACGCGCTTTGGGCGACGCGGGCGGCATCTCCTTTTCACTTCACAACCTCGCGATGGTGGCCAACGCGCAGAGCAATTTCGCGGACAGCAAGGCGCTGTACGAGGAGAGCCTGGCGATGAAGCGGGAGCTCGGAGACAAACGGAATCGCCCAAGCCTGAACAATCTTACATCGTAGGCGGATAAACAGGGCGATTACGTGCGGCCGGCGCTGTATGAAGAGAGCCTCGCCATCAAGCGAGAGCTGGGCGACCGCGCGGGACGGCCAACACGTTGAACAATCTGGGCATGGCAGCGCTGGAAATGCGCGACTTGGATACTGCGTTTGCGATGAATGAGGAGAGTCTGTCGATCCGGCGACAGCTCGGCGATCGCTGGGGCATCACTAACTCGTTGAAGGCTGCCGCTGGCGTCTGCGCAAGGGCGGCCTTCGTGCCGCCCGCATGCTTGGTGCGGCAGAGCGCTGCGAATTGAGAACCGTCGCCCCGACCTCCAACGAACAACCGCAATTCACCGCCACCTTCCCCTCCAGGCTAATACGAGCGCCTTCAACGCGCTCAGAAGCCCCATGACGCTCGAGGAAGCAACGAGCTGCCAGACAAGCTCCGCGCTAGCGATGCCAAAGAAGACGGCGGCCCGCAACCGCCGTCGACTACGACTCCCGAGGTCAGCCGAGCTGCTTCAACATCGTATCGCCGCCTGACACTTCGAACTTGCCCGGCGCTTCGATGTTGAGCGTCTTCACCACGCCGTTGTCGACCAGCATCGAAAAGCGTTGGCAACGCACGCCCATCCCCCTCGCCGTGAGATCGAGCACGAGGCCCAGCGCCTTCGTGTAGTCCGCGCTGCCGTCGCCCATCATGCGGATCTTGCCGCCGGCCTTCTGGTCGCGTGCCCACGCGCCCATCACGAACGCGTCGTTGACCGATACGCAGAGAATGTCGTCCACACCTTTCGCCTTCAGCTTGTCGTAGTTGGCGAGGTAGGAGGGCACGTGCTTGGCCGAGCAGGTCGGCGTGAATGCGCCCGGCAGGCCGAAGATGACGACCTTCTTGCCGCTTGGTCAGGGCCTCGACCGTGAATGCGTTGGGTCCGACGCTGCAGCCGTTGCCTTCGACTTCGATGAATTCGGACAGCGTGCCCGCGGGCAATGTGTCGCCGACTTTGATCGTCATGGAAACTCCTTCGTGAGGTTTGCCGGGGAGCGGGAAACCGGACCGCGGAGGATTGCAGGCAATGACAATAATTTCAACCCTGCGGCTTGCCCGGACAATCGCGGAGGCGTAACTTTCGGGGTCCAACGCAAACGTAAGCAGGGGGACATGATGGTGCGCAGCGCGTCAAGTGGACCGGGCAGCAAACGCGGCCCGACCGGGAAGAAAGTGGAGGCGCCAAAGCGAGTGCGACTCCTGATCGCAACGCGCAAAGGCCTCTGGACGCTGGCCACCGACGCCACGCGCCGCACTTGGAAACTGTCCGGACCGCAGTTCCTGGGGCATATCGTCCACCATGCGATGCTCGACCCGCGCAACGGCAAGTCGCTTCTCGCGGCCGCGCGCACCGGACACCTGGGACCGACGGTGTTCCGCTCGACGGACCAGGGCAAGACCTGGAAGGAGGCGGCCACGCCGCCGGCGTTCGAGACCGGCAGCGGACGCGTCGTCGACCATACGTTCTGGCTGACGCCAGGACACGCATCGCAGCCTGGTGTCTGGTTCGCGGGCACGTCGCCGCAGGGACTGTTTCGTTCCGATGACGACGGCGTCACATGGAAGGGAGTGGCGGGATTCAACGCGCATCCGCAACGCAAGGCATGGTGCGGCGGCGACCAGGACGGCACGCCGGACGGCCCCAAATTGCACTCGATCCTGATCGATCCGCGCGACCCGCAGCATATGTACATCAGCATGTCGAGCGGCGGCACGTTCGAGTCGGTCGATGGCGGCGGCGACTGGCATCCGCTGAATCAGGGTGTGCGCGCCGATTTCCAGCCCAATCCCGATCTCGAGTTCGGCCACGACCCGCATTGCGTCCGCTTCGCCGGCGGCAATCCCGACCGGCTCTATCAACAGAATCATTGCGGCTTGTTTCGACTCGACCGGCCGGCTACGCGGTGGACGGACATCGGCACCGGGATGCCCAAGGCGGTTGGCTATGTTGGCTTTCCCATGGTTGCGCATCCGCACGACGCCGAGAGCGCGTGGATCTTTCCCATGGACGGCACGTCCGTGTGGCCGCGTGTTTCGCCGGGCGGCAAGCCCGCCGCGTATCGCACGCGCGATGGCGGCAAGACCTGGAAGCGTCAGGCCGACGGCATGCCGAAGTCGCAAGCGTGGTGGACGGTGAAGCGGCAGGCAATGACGGTCGATTCGTTTCCCATCGCGGGGGTCTATTTCGGGACGACCTCCGGTGAATTGTGGGGAAGTCGCGACGAAGGCCGGAACTGGAAGTGCCTGGCCGCTCATCTGCCGCACATCTACGCTGTCACTGCGATCTAGTTGCCGCCGGAACAAAGCGCGTGAATTTTCGGGTCGCGATACCGTCGCCGTTGCGCTCGTACAGCAACGGCGCAGGTGTCGTCACGGTCGATTGCGATAAGGCGACGCCTCGACTTGGCGACCTGCTGTCCAGCCTCGACGCGGCCTTTCCCGGCATCCGCTTCAGGATGCTCGACGAACAGGGCAAGCTGCGGCCACACATCAAAATCTTTGTGAACGCGAACGTCGAGCGCGATCCGAACGCCCGGCTCCCGGCTGATGCTGACGTCATGATCGTGGCGGCGCTGTCGGGCGGTTAAATGCAGAACCCCCACGCTCACTGTGTTCGCTGCCCCCGGAGGGGGGATTTAATTCGCGGCTCGGGGCGGCCCGTCGCCGCGATGAACGACCCCCACGCTCACTGCGTTCGCTGCCCCCGGAGGGGGGATTTAATTCGCGGCTCGGGGCGGCCCGTCGCCGCTTAAGCCCAATGGATTCGTCGGCGCGCTGTCGAACGGCCGTGCGCCGTTGCGCCGCAACATTTCGTTGCCGGAGCTGCATGAAAACGAGTAAAATTCTCCGGTTTGCTTCGGTAACCGCAGCACGGCAATGCAAGCGCCCCTTTCGACCAAACCGATCCGCCAGGTCCTCAAATGGCAGGCGATCGCGACGGTTGCGGTAGCTGCGATCGCCATGCTGTGGCTGGGTGGCCAGGGGGCGCTGTCGGCCGTGCTGGGAGGCGCGGTCAACATCACTGCGGTCGTCGTCTATGCGGTCGTGCTGGGGATCTCGAATCCGGCCTCGGCGGGCGGCACCGTGGCCGCCATGTTCCGTGCGGAGGCGATCAAGGTGCTGGTCATCATCCTGCAGCTCTGGGTGGTGCTGGTGACCTACAAGGACCTGGTGCCCGCCGTTTTCTTCACGAGTTTCGTGATCACGGTTTTGCTGTTCCGCGTGGCTTTGATTGAAAGCAATTGAGTCGACCTCGACTGAACCTACACTCCAGAATCTCATGGCGGCCAGCACTCCCTCCGAATACATCGAGCATCACCTCACGTACCTGACCAAACCGGTTGGCGATGGGAGTTTCTGGGCGATCAACGTCGACACCATGGTCGTGTCGCTGATCCTCGGCGTGCTGGGCATGGGGTTCCTGTGGCTGGTCACCCGCAAGGCCACGTCCGGCGTGCCGTCCAAGACCCAGGCTTTCGTCGAACTGATCCTCGACTTCGTGAACGAGCAGGTCAAGGGCATCTATCACGGCGACAGCAAGCTGGTCGCGCCGGTCGCGCTGACGGTCGGCCTGTGGGTGCTGCTGATGAACGCAATGGATTTCCTGCCCATCGACGTCATGTCATGGTTCTACGAGCATGTCCTGCACCTGCACATCTGGCGGCCGGTGCCCACCGCGGACATCAACACCACGTTCGCGCTGTCGCTCACCGTGTTCGCGCTGATGATCATCTTCGGCATCAAGGCCAAAGGCCTGGGTGGCTGGAGCAAGGAATTGTTCGTCGCGCCGTTCGGCAGCTTCTTCCTGCTGTGGCCGATCAACTTCCTGTTCCAGATGGTCGAATTCATTTCCAAGCCGCTGTCGCACAGCCTGCGGCTCTACGGGAACATGTACGCTGGTGAGATCATCTTCCTGCTGCTGGCCATGCTGGCCGCGGCGGGCGCCGGGTGGCTTCCGGTGGCGCTGTTCTTCAATGTGGTATGGGCGATCTTCCATATCCTGATCGTCGCGTTGCAGGCCTATATTTTCATGATGCTGACCATCGTCTACATGTCGATGGCGGAAGAACATCACTGACGCTTCCGTACCGGCCAATCGATTCAGTTTCGTCCTCATTCTTCAACCTCGGCTCAGACTTCCCACAACACCGCTGTCACGTGCAATCGAAAGGATAGAACATGGAAAACATACAAATGCTGGCGACGATCCAGGCCTACACCGCCGTCGGAATCGGTCTCATGATCGGTCTTGGCGCGCTCGGCGCGTGCGTCGGCGTAGGCATCATGTGCTCGCGCTTCCTGGAAGGCGCGGCGCGCCAGCCGGAACTCATGCCGCAACTCCAGGCCAAGGTGTTCCTCCTGCTCGGCCTGATCGATGCGTCATTCATCATCGGCGTCGGTCTCGCGATGTTTTTCGCGTTCGCCAACCCGCTGCTGGGCGTGGTGGCGAAGTAGGGACCCGCAAGAGCCACTTTTCCGCAGAAGGTCTGCCATGAATTTCAATCTGACCCTGATCATGCAGGCCGTGTCGTTCACGGTCTTTATCTGGGTGTGCTACCGCTTCATCTGGCCGCACATGATGCGCGCCATCGAGACGCGCCAGAAGCAAATTGCCGATGGCCTCGCGGCCGGCGAGGAAGGCCGGCGCGAGTTGGCCAGCGCGGAGAAGCGGATGGCCGACATGCTGACTGAGGCGAAGGGCAAGTCGGCGGAGATCGTCGCGACGGGCGAGCGCTTCAAATCCGAGACGATCGAGCAGGCCAAGATCGAGGCCAAGGCCGAAGGCGAACGCATCATTGCCGCCGCCAAGGCTGAGATCCAGCAGGAGGTCGCGCGCGCCAAGGAACAGCTGCGCGACTCGGTCGCGGACCTTGCGGTTGCCGGTGCGTCGAAGATTCTCAAGAAGGACGTCGACCCCAAGGTGCACGCGGACATGCTGGAGCAATTGAGGCGTCAGCTTTAATCGGGCTGGGCGGGCCCAACGCGACAGTTATTCAAGCAGGCAATCCGGAACATGGCAGAACTGACCACCATTGCACGACCCTACGCCGAAGCTGCGTTCGCGCTTGCTCGCGAAGGCGACGCGCTGCCGGCATGGTCGCAGATGCTCCGCCTGGCCAGCGCGGTCGTCGCGGAGCCGCGCGTTGCGCAGGCACTGGACAATCCCGCCCTCGGCGCGGGCGCGCGTGAATCGCTGGTGCTTTCGATCTGCGGCGACAAGCTGACCCCGGAAGGGCGCAGCTTCCTGCGTGTGCTGATCGAAGCTGAACGCATTGCATTGCTGCCGCAAATAGAGTCGATGTTCGAGGGCCTGAAGGATTCAGCGGACGGCATTGCCAAAGCGACGATCGAGACGGCGTTCCCGTTCCAGGGCAATGAGCTGGCCGAGCTTACGGCTGCCCTGGAAAAGCATTTCGGCAAGAAGATCGAGGCGACCGTCGCGGTCAAGCCGGAGTTGTTGGGCGGCGCGCGGGTGACGGTTGGCGACACCGTGATCGACGCGACGGTGCAGGAGCAATTGCGCGCGATGGCCGCGCAACTGCGGGGGTAGTTCACCCAACGGGATCTGGCAACTGGAATTGCGCAACTGAGCCCAACTGAGCGCAACTGAGTACCGGCGTCGTGAACAGAGCGCGCCAACGAATTCGATAGTCGTGACGCCGTGGCACCTACCTAATCCGCGGCAGACGTGAGGAAATTATGCAACTGAATCCTTCCGAAATCAGCGAACTCATCAAGGCCAAGATCCAGAACCTCGACACGGCCGCCGAAGTGCGGACGCAAGGGA
Source organism: uncultured beta proteobacterium (assembly GCA_963819965.1). Taxonomy (GTDB): domain Bacteria; phylum Pseudomonadota; class Gammaproteobacteria; order Burkholderiales; family Casimicrobiaceae; genus VBCG01. The sequence goes on along the minus strand of CAWFYA010000004.1, from coordinate 1,785,147 downwards.
CGGTGGTCTCGGTCTCCGACGGCATCTGCCGCATCCACGGCTTGTCCAACGCCATGCAGGGGGAGATGCTCGAGTTTCCGGACAACACGTTCGGACTCGCCTTGAATCTCGAGCGTGATTCGGTCGGTGCGGTGATCCTCGGCGCGTACGAGAAAATAACGGAAGGCGACACGGTGAAATGCACCGGGCGCATTCTGGAAGTGCCGGTCGGGCCGGAACTGATCGGCCGCGTCGTCAACTCGCTCGGCGAGCCGATCGACGGCAAGGGCCCGGTCAACGCCAAGATGCGCGACGTCATCGAGAAGGTCGCGCCGGGCGTCATCGAACGGCAGAAGGTGTCGCAGCCGGTGCAGACAGGGTTGAAGTCGATCGACGCGATGGTGCCGATCGGTCGCGGTCAGCGCGAGCTCATCATCGGCGACCGCCAGACCGGCAAGACCGCGGTGGCGATCGACACCATCATCAACCAGAAAGGCAAGGACCTCATCTGCGTGTACGTGGCGATCGGCCAGAAGGCGTCGTCGATCAAGAACGTCGTCAACAAGCTGACCGAATACGGCGCCATGGAGTACACGATCGTCGTTGCGGCGACGGCCTCGGAATCGGCGGCCATGCAGTACATCGCGCCGTACTCCGGCTGCACGATGGGCGAATATTTCCGCGACCGCGGCCAGGACGCGCTGATCATTTATGACGACCTGACCAAGCAGGCATGGGCCTACCGCCAGGTGTCGCTGCTGTTGCGCCGGCCGCCGGGCCGCGAGGCGTATCCGGGCGACGTGTTCTATCTCCACTCGCGGCTGCTCGAACGCGCCGCGCGCGTCAACGCAGCGTATGTTGAGAAGTTCACCAAGGGCGCGGTGAAAGGCAAGACCGGTTCGCTGACCGCGCTGCCGATCATCGAGACGCAGGCGGGTGACGTGACTGCGTTCGTCCCGACCAACGTGATTTCGATCACGGATGGTCAGATCTTCCTCGAAACCGACCTCTTCAACGCGGGAATCCGTCCGGCGATCAACGCGGGCATCTCGGTGTCCCGCGTCGGCGGCGACGCGCAGACCAAGGTCATCAAGAAATTGGGCGGCGGCGTGCGCCTGTCCCTCGCGCAGTACCGCGAGCTAGCAGCGTTCGCGCAGTTCGCGTCCGACCTGGACGAGGCCACCCGCAAGCAGCTGGACCGCGGCAAGCTCGTGACCGAACTCATGAAGCAGCCGCAGTATTCGCCGATGTCGGTGGCCGACCAGGCGCTGACGCTGTTCTCGGTGAACAAGGGCTACTACGACGACGTGCCGGTGGAAAAGGCGCTGGCGTTCGAGTCCGCGTTGCGCCAGTACATGCGTGGCAAGTACGCCGGCATCATCGACAAGATCGCGCAGTCCAACGAGATGACGGCCGACGACGAAAAGGCGCTGTCCGCGGCGATCGAGGACTTCAAGAAGTCCGGAACCTACTAGTACTTCTGGGCAACGGCAGGGCGACGGAAAGTCCGACATGGCGAGCACCAAGGCGATCACGACCAAGATCAAGAGCGTGCAGAGCACGCGCAAGATCACGAAGGCGATGGAAATGGTTTCGGCCTCGAAGATGAAAAAGGCCCAGGACCGGATGCGCGCCTCGCGCCCGTATGTCGAGCGGATGTTCAACATCGTGTTGCATATCGCCAAGGCCAACACCGAATACCGCCACCCGTTCCTGCAGAAGCGCGACGTGGTCAAGCGGGTGGGCGCCATCGTGGTGACCACCGACAAGGGCCTTTGCGGTGGCCTCAACACCAATGTGCTGCGGCTGGTGCTGCAGCAGCACAAGGAGTGGCGCGCCAAGGGAATCGAAGCCGATTACGTGGCAATCGGCAGCAGGGGCTTGGGCTTCCTGACGCGGCTGGGCGCCAATGTCGTGGCGAGCGTGACCAATCTGGGCGATCGCCCGCAGCTGGACAAGATGGTCGGGCCCGTCAAGACGTTGATCGACGAATATATCGCGGGCCGGGTCGACGAGGTCCACATCTACTTCACGACCTTTCGCACCACGATGAGCCAGGAACCGCGGCACGGGAAGATCATCCCGATTCCCGACCAGTACCGGACTCCGGCAGGCGAAGTGCGCTCCGCCGAACTGTCGGGAGGGTCGTGGGACTACATCTACGAGCCGGACGCGCGGATGCTGCTCGACGGCATGATGCGGCGTTACCTGGAAGCGGTCGTTTACCAGATGGTCACCGAGAACATGGCCTCCGAGCAGTCGGCGCGAATGGTCGCGATGAAGGCGGCGTCCGACAACGCGGCCAAGATCATCAAGGAACTGCAGCTCATCTACAACAAGACGCGGCAGGCGGCGATCACCAAGGAACTATCCGAGATTGTCGGCGGCGCGGCGGCGGTTTGAAACCTATTTCTGATCTGACGAAGTTGAGGAAACCATGAACCAGGGAACGATTGTTCAATGCATCGGCGCGGTGGTCGACGTGGAATTTCCGCGCGACCAGATCCCCGAGATCTACGACGCGCTGAAGCTGGACGAGATCGGGCTGACGCTCGAGGTGCAGCAGCAGCTGGGCGACGGCGTCGTGCGCACGATCGCGCTTGGTTCGTCCGACGGCCTGCGCCGCGGCATGCAGGTGATGAACACCAAGGCGCCCATCATGGTGCCCGTCGGCACGGAGACGCTGGGCCGGATCATGGACGTGCTGGGCCGACCGATCGACGAGCGCGGTCCGGTGAACGCCGCGAAGACGATGTCGATCCACCGCGCCGCACCTGCGTACGAAGAGCTGTCGCCGTCGACCGAGCTGCTCGAAGTCGGCATCAAGGTCATCGACTTGATCTGCCCGTTCGCCAAGGGCGGCAAGATCGGCCTCTTCGGCGGCGCCGGCGTGGGCAAGACCGTCACGATGATGGAGCTGATCAACAACATCGCCTCGGCGCACTCGGGCCTGTCGGTGTTCGCCGGCGTCGGCGAGCGCACACGTGAGGGCAACGACTTCTATCACGAGATGATCGACTCGGGCGTCGTCAACAAGGAGGAACTTGGCAAGTCGAAGGTGTCGATGGTTTATGGCCAGATGAACGAACCGCCGGGCAACCGGCTGCGTGTGGCACTTACTGGCCTGACCATCGCCGAATCATTCCGCGACGAAGGTCGCGACGTGCTGCTGTTCATCGACAATATTTACCGCTTCACGCTCGCGGGCACGGAAGTGTCGGCGCTGCTCGGGCGCATGCCGTCGGCGGTGGGCTACCAGCCGACCCTCGCGGAGGAAATGGGCCGGTTGCAGGAACGCATCACGTCGACCAAGACCGGCTCGATCACGTCGATCCAGGCGGTGTACGTTCCGGCGGACGACTTGACCGACCCGTCGCCCGCGACGACGTTCGGACACCTGGACGCCACCGTCGTGCTGTCGCGCGACATCGCGTCCCTCGGCATCTACCCGTCGGTCGATCCCCTCGACTCGACGTCGCGCCAGGTCGACCCGCACGTCATCGGCGAGGAGCATTACAACTGCACGCGCAATGTCCAGCAGACGCTGCAGCGCTACAAGGAGTTGCGCGACATCATCGCGATTCTCGGCATGGACGAACTCTCGCCTGAGGACAAGCTCGCAGTCGCGCGCGCGCGCAAGATCCAACGCTTCCTGTCGCAGCCGTTCACGGTGGCCGAAGTGTTTACCGGTTCGCCGGGCAAGTATGTTTCGCTCAAGGACACGATCAAGGGCTTCAACATGATCGTCAACGGCGAGTGCGACCAGCTGCCGGAGCAGGCGTTCTACATGGTCGGCACGATCGAGGAAGCGTTCGAGAAGGCCAAGACGCTGCAATAAGCGCGGACAGGAACCATGGCACACACCATCACCGTCGACGTCGTCAGCGCCGAGGAACAGATCTTCGCCGGCGAAGCGGAATTCGTCGTGCTGCCCGGCATCGACGGCGAGCTCGGCATCTATCCGCGGCACACGCCGCTCTTCACGCAGATCAAGCCGGGCGCCGTGCGCATCAAGGTCCCCGGCCAGGCGCAGGAGGAGCTGGTGTTCGTGCAGGGAGGCTTCCTCGAAGTCCAGCCGCACAAGGTGACGGTCTTAGCAGACACCGCGATCCGCGCGAATGACCTGGACGAGGTCAAGGCGCTGGAAGCGAAGAAGCGGGCGGAGGAAGCACTGGCCAACAAGGAATCGGCCGAGTCCATGGCCACCGCGGAGGCGGAGTTGGCCATCGCCATGGCGCAAATCGAGGCCATTCGCAAGTTCCGTCACCGCGCCTAGCGCCGTCTCCTGTCGTGTTGCCGGAGCGGCCGGCCCGGACCGCCCGTGGTTGTTGCGGCACGTCAAATCGCCGGCATCGACCGGCGTGCTAGACTGCTCATGTTGCACTGCAACATCGTTTCTCGTTCCTCCCCTCCGGTCGCTCCGGCGGGCCGTCCTACATAGGAATTCACCATGGCCGACCTGCATCGCACCATCGATCGTTCGATCAACATTTCGCGAACGGTCGCCGACCTGCTGCAACAGCGTTCCCGCGCGGCCAACCAGCGTTTCGCGGACCGCATGCGCAAGGCGGCCGCCGACCTCAAGCTCGCCTCGTCGTCTCCCAAGACGCCGGTCGAATTCTGGCGCCACTGGGCGGAATACAACGTCGACTTCGCGCAGCGGTCGGTGCTGTTCTGGGACACGATCCGGCGGCGAGGCAACCAGTGGCTCGAGCACGAGGCCGCCGGCAAGCCGCCGGTTCTGAAATACAAGTATGAAATGATCGCCGACGCGCGCGAATACGAGCGCCCGGCCAACCATGCGCTGGTCCGCATCATTCCGCCCAAGGGCATCGTCGTCGACGACACCAAGCGCCCGTTCGTGATCGTCGATCCGCGGGCGGGCCACGGCCCGGGCATCGGCGGCTTCAAGGAGGAGTCCGAGGTGGGCGTGGCCCTTTCCGCGGGCCATCCGGTCTATTTCGTGATCTTCTTTCCGGATCCGTGTCCCGGCCAGACGCTGGCGGACGTCACCGATGCCGAAGCCGAGTTCATCCGCATCGTCGCCGAGCGCCACCCGGACAGCCAGAAACCCGTCATCGTGGGCAACTGCCAGGGTGGCTGGGCGGTGATGATGCTGGCCGCCGCGCGGCCGGACATCGCCGGTCCGCTGGTGCTGAACGGCGCGCCGATGTCCTACTGGTCGGGCAACGACGGCGATTCGCCGATGCGCTATTCCGGCGGCCTGCTGGGCGGCGCGTGGTTGTCGCTGTTCGCGGCCGACTTGGGCGGCGGCAAGTTCGACGGCGCCCACCTGGTCTACAACTTCGAGCAGCTGAATCCCGCCAACACCCTCTGGGAGAAGTGGTACCACCTGTTCGCGAACATCGACGAGGAGCCGGAACGCTTCCTCGAGTTCGAGCGCTGGTGGGGCGGCTTCTACGCGTACAACGAGGAGGAGATCCGCTGGATCGTCAACAATCTCTTCGTCGGCAACAAGCTCTCCGCCGGCGAAGCGCGCCTGGGCCCAGGCCGCTACTTCGACCTGAAGTCGATCAAGCAGCCGATCATCGTGTTCGCATCGATGGGCGATAACATCACGCCGCCACAGCAGGCGTTCAACTGGATCGCGGATGTCTATTCATCGTCCGAGGAGATCAAGGCCAACGGCCAGACCATCGTCGGCCTGCTGCACGAGGACATCGGCCACCTCGGCATCTTCGTTTCAGGGCAGGTGGCGAAGAAGGAGCACGCGCAGATCGTGGAGGTGCTGAAATACATCCAGCAGCTCCCGCCGGGCCTGTATGGCATGGAGATCGAGGAAACCCACGACAAGCACGGCGAAGTCAGCTACGAAGTGACGCTGAAGGAACGCAAGGTCGAAGATCTGCGATCGCTGCAGAAGTACGACCGCGTCGACGAGAAGCCGTTCGAGGCCGTGGCTGCGCTGTCGGAATTGCTCGAGCGCGCCTATTCGCTCCTGGTGCGTCCATTCGTGCGCGAACTTTCACCGGAGTGGCTCGCCAAGATGCGGCGCAACCTGCATCCGCTGCGCGTGCAGTATTGGGCCCTCTCCGACAAGAACCCATTCCTGTGGCCGTTGCCGTACCTTGCCGATGCCGTGACCAACGATCGCCAGCGGCGCTCGCCGGACAACGACATGGTCAAGGCCGAGAAATTCCTCTCCGCGAGCGTCAACGCGGCGCTCGACCAGTATCGTGACCTGCGCGACGCGAAGTCCGAAGCCGCGTTCTTCCAGGTCTATGGCAACCTGCTTTCGCTGCACATGGCTGAAGAACGCGAGGAGATCCGGCGCAAAGGCAAGTTCGATCCGCGCTCGCTGCCCGCGGTGCGCGAAGTGCTGGACACGATCGAGCAGGGCAGCGACATCGAAGGACTCGCGCGCATCGCGATGCTGATCACCAAGGCGGGCCCGGGCCATCGCCGCCTGTCGCAGATGCAGCGCACGCGGGAAATTCTTTCCCCGGAAGGCGACATCGCGCACCTGTCGGAAGACGAGCGCCGGCGATTGCTGCAGGAGGAAACCATCGTCGTCGAGTTCGAGCCCGAACGCGCCAAGCATTCGCTGCCCCACCTGCTGCGCACGCCGACGCAGCGGCGCCACGCGCTGGCGCTGCTCGACCGCATCGAGAAACACGGCGACCTGGACGACAAGCAACACCGCCTGCTGGGCGAACTGCGCGGCCTGCTTTCGGTGGCGTCGCCCCGCAACGGGGTCCGGGCGGCCGCTGTCCTGCCGTCTCCCAAGCGCAAGGTCCGCACCCGCGCCAAACCGCTGGGCCGCGCGGCACGCGCGTAAAGCCTGCGACCCGGCTGGCGACCGCGCGGACAACACGGCAGAGATCACATGCAACGGTTTACCAACCGGACGTTTGACGAGATCGCAGTCGGCGCTAGCGACAGCGTGGTACGCACGGTCACTGCAACCGATGTCGAGGCGTTGTCGTTGGCCGCGGGGGACGTCGAAACGTTTCACCTGGACCTGGCACCCGGTGCCCTGCCGGAGGTCGCTACGGCACCGGGCGCCGCCGCCGTTGCACTGGTCGCCGGCGTTCTGAATCGCCGCCTGCCAGGTCCGGGCAGCGCGATCGTCGGCACCCAGTTCCGCTACGCCGGCAAGGTGCGGGCGGGCGACACGCTGACGGTTTCCGTCGTGGCGCGCGCCAAGCAGGAAGAGGGCCATCGCATCGACTTCGACTGCCGATGCACCAACGCCGAAGGTGAAACGCTGGTTGAGGGTGTCGCGACGGTCGCGGCGCCGGCGACGCGCATTGCGTATACCGATATCGCCACGCCCGAAGTCGTTCTGCGCCGGAATGACGGGCTCGCGCGCCTGCTGCAGCGCTGCGAGGGCGTGGCTCCGGTCACCTGCGCCATCGTCCATCCTTGCGACCACGATTCGCTGCTGGGCGCCATCGAGTCGGCGAAGCGCGGCCTGATCGTGCCGATACTCATTGGACCGGAGGCCAGGATTCGCGCGACCGCCGCGGCCGCCCAGGTCGACCTGTCGCCCTATCGCATCGTCGCCACGCCGCACAGTCATGCGGCCGCGGACCTCGCGGTGGCGATGGCCCGGGCGGGCCAGGTGGAGGCGCTGATGAAGGGCAGCCTGCACACCGATGAACTGATGGAATCGGTGGTGCCCGCCAGCAACGGCCTGCGTACCGCGCGCCGGATCAGCCACGTGTTCATCATGGATGTCCCTGCCTATCCGCGGCCGCTGTTCATCACCGATGCCGCCATCAACATCGCGCCGGACCTGGACGCCAAGGCGGACATCTGCCGCAACGCGATCGACCTCGCGCAAGTGCTCGGCATCGAATTGCCCAAGGTCGCGATCCTTTCCGCCGTGGAGACGGTCAGCGCCAAGATCGAATCGACACTGCATGCCGCGGCGCTGTGCAAGATGGCGGACCGGGGCCAGATCACGGGCGGCGTCCTGGACGGTCCGCTGGCGTTCGACAACGCGATTTCCCCCGAGGCGGCCCGCACCAAGAACATCGTCTCGCCGGTGGCGGGCGTGGCCGATATCCTGCTGGTGCCCGATCTCGAGTCAGGCAACATGATGGCCAAGCAACTCACCTATCTCGCCGGCGCGGACAGCGCCGGGATCGTGCTGGGCGCACGGGTACCGATCGTGCTGACGTCGCGTGCCGACAACGTGCGCACGCGCCTGGCGTCGGCGGCGGTGCTGAAGCTCGTCGCGCACGATCGCCGTATGAAGCTCCTGCCCAGGGAGTGACGGCACGCAAGTGCGGCGGGCGCCTGCCTTCGCGTTTATCATCGGGTATTCCCGACGCCGCGCCGCAATGCGGTGCTGGGTCTTCTGTCATTATCCCGAACGGTCAGCGCTGGCGGAGGTCATCGGATGTGCGATTTGTGTGGTGACGCATGGCATGTGCCGGACGTGTCGCGCCGCGAATTCCTGAGGGCCGGCGCATTCGCAGCACTTGCGCCATGGAGTATCGGCACCGTCCTCGCGGCCAGCCCGCCGGCGCCGGGCGCGCCGCCTCCCCCGAATGCAATAGCGCCCGCGGACGCGCTGAAACGGCTGCTGGACGGCAACGCGCGCTACGTCGCGAATGCGCCTAACGAGCGCGACTTCTCGTCGGGACGCGCGGCCCGCGCGCAGGTGCAGTATCCGATCGCAGCGGTCCTCAGCTGCGCCGATTCGCGCGTGGCACCGGAACTAGCCTTCGACCAAGCGCCGGGCGATCTCTTCGTCGTGCGCGTTGCCGGCAACATCGTGAACCCGGATTTGTTGGCGTCGCTCGAATACGGCGTCCATTTCCTGGGGGTGCCACTCGTCATGGTACTGGGCCACACCGGATGCGGCGCGGTCGACGCAGCGATCAAGGTGCTGAAGACCAAGGCGGTCCTGCCGGGGCATTTGCCCGATCTCATCGCCGCAATCAAGCCGGCTGTGATCGTCGCGGAGAGGACGCAGTCCGGCGATTTGCTCGACAATGCGTGCGCCGAGAATGTGCGGCGGCAGGTGACGCGATTGAAATCCTCGCCTCCCGTGATCCAGAAGAGTTTTGCCGGCAAGCAGATCGACATCGTCGGCGCGATGTACGACCTGCGGACGGGACAAATCGCCCTTGTCTAGACTCACCCGCTCCGGTGGCGAAGTTTGCCCGCCGATGCGCAGGCTGACCGACGGCAAAACGGTCGCGCAACGTTGAGTACCGCCCGCCGCGCGCGCTCGATGGCACAGCTTCGTGGCGAGGCAGCCGTGCTGCTACCGGCTGGCACCGTCGCGATCTTCCTGCTGCTGGGGAATACCTGGGAGGCCATCCTCCCCAACCACATCTTGTCCGGCGCGGTCTTCGCGTGGCTGTTCGCGATGATCGTCCTGGGTTCGGTGGCCGTCGTCCGCCACGCCGACAGGCTCGCGGTGCTGCTGGGCGAGCCGTTCGGTACCATGATCCTGACGCTTTCGGTGGCGAGCATCGAGATCCTGACTATTGCGATCGTGATGACCACAGGCGTTCCCAATCCCACGCTCGCGCGCGACACGATGTTCTCCGTGGTGATGGTCGTCCTCAACGGATTGGTCGGCCTGGCGCTACTGTTGGGCGGGCTGCGTCATCACGAGCAGGAGTACAACCTGCAGGGCGCCGTCTCCTACCTCAGTGTCATCGTGTCGCTTGCCATCTTCGGCCTGATCATGCCGAACTTCACGGAAACCGCGCCTGGCCCGACTTTTTCGCGTGGCCAGGAATCGTTCCTGATCGCGATGTGCCTGGGGCTGTACGCGGTGTTCCTCGCCATCCAGACCACCCGTCACCGAACGTTCTTCCTCGAAGTCGCGCCTGCCGAATCCGGCAAGAAGGAGTCCAGCGACGGCGCGCACGGGGAGCGGCGCGACGTGCGCACGCTGCCTTGGCATGCGGCGTTCCTGGTCGGCTACCTTGCCCTCGTCATCTACCTCGCCGAAAAGCTTGCCGTGCTGCTCAATCACGGACTCGACGATCTCGACGCGCCGCCCGCGCTGGGCGCGCTGCTGGTGGCCGCCATGGTGCTGGCCCCGGAAGGACTGAGCGGCATTTTCGCCGCGCTCGCCAACCGCATGCAACGCGCGGTCAACATCCTGTTGGGATCGGTGCTTGCGACGTTGTCGCTGACGATTCCTGCGGTCGTTGTCATCGGCTTGCTGCAAGGCAAGAACGTGATCCTCGGCCTCGATCGGATGGAAACGGCCATGCTCGCCTTGACCCTCGTCGTCAACATGCTTACCTTCACCAGCGGGCGCACGAACGTGCTCCAAGGCGCGGTGCACATGATGCTGTTCCTCGCCTACCTCATGCTCATCATGTGGCGTTGAAACCGGACTGCTCGACCGCTTCAGAAGAGGGATTTGGCCCTGCCCGGACGGCCGAAGAGTCGACCGATTGTCATTCGGCGCGATAATGGCCAAAGTCATCCCGCGCAACGCGCGGAAGGAGTCAATCGCCATGAGCACCACGACCACCCGGATCGAAAAGGATGCACTGGGTGAAGTGCGCGTCGACGCACAGCGCCTGTGGGGCGCGCAGACGCAGCGCTCGATCGACAATTTCCCGATCGGCGTCGCACGTTTCGGCTGGGGGCGCCCGGTCATCCGCGCGTTCGGTGTGGTCAAGCAGGCTGCGGCGCGGGTCAACGTCGAACTCGCCGGGCTGGCGGCCAGCAAGGCCGACCTCATCGTCCGTGCCGCGCAGGAAGTGATCGACGGCCTATGGGACGACGAGTTTCCGCTGGTGGTATTCCAGACAGGGTCGGGCACGCAATCGAACATGAATGCCAATGAGGTGATCGCCAATCGCGCCATTCAGCTCGGCGGCGGCGTGGTGGGCTCGAAGCAGCCCGTGCACCCGAACGACGACGTGAACCGCAGCCAATCGTCCAACGACGTGTTTCCGGCGGTGATGCACATCGCGACGCTCGAGGAACTCGATCGCGCATTGTTGCCCGCGCTCGCCGGCTTGCGCGCGACGCTGGACGCCAAGGCGCGCGAATACGTCGGCGTCGTGATGCTCGGGCGCACACATCTGCAGGACGCCACGCCCGTTACCCTAGGCCAAGTGATCTCCGGCTGGGTTGCGCAGATCGACGATGGTCTGTCCTATGTGCGCGACGCGCGAGAGGGCCTGTTTCCACTGGCGCTGGGCGGGACGGCCGTGGGCACCGGGATCAATTCGCCGGCGGGTTTCGGCGATATCGTCGCCAGCCAGATCGAAGCGGCGACGGGCAAACCGTTCGTTTCCGCACCCAACAAGTTCGCGGCGCTGTCGGCTCACGATGCAATGGTCAACGTCAGCGCATCGCTGCGCACGCTGGGCGGCGTGTTGATGAAGATCGCCAACGACGTGCGCTGGTATGCCAGCGGGCCGCGCGCGGGCATCGGCGAGATCACGATTCCCGACAACGAGCCGGGATCGTCGATCATGCCCGGCAAGATCAATCCGACGCAATCCGAGGCGCTGACGATGGTGGCGGTGCAGGTCTTCGGCAATGACGCCGCGGTGGCCTTTGCCGGGTCGCAGGGCAATTTCCAGCTGAACGTGTTCAAGCCGATCATCCTGCACAACGTGCTGGAGTCGATCGAGCTGCTGGCGGACAGCGTGCGCTCCTTCGACGTCCGCTGCGCGCGCGGCATCGAACCCAACCGGGAACGCATTCACGAGCACGTCGCGAGTTCGCTCATGCTGGTGACGGCGCTCAATCCGCATATCGGCTACGAGAACTCGGCCAGGATCGCCCTGTATGCGCACCATCACGGCACGACGCTGCGCGATGCCGCGCTCAAGCTAGGCCTGCTGAGCGCGGAAGACTTCGACCGCTGGATCGACCCGGCGGCGATGACGCGGCCTTAAGCGAGGCGCCGCTAGGCTGCCCGGCGGACCGTCGCGTTGGCCGGCAACTGCTGCTCGGCGAGAGTCACCCAGTAGCTCGCGCCGATCGCCAGCGCGTCGTCGTTGAAGTCGTAGTGCGGGTTGTGCAGGTTCGGCGTCTCCGCACCATGCCCGACGCCAAGCCAGACATAGCAGCCCGGCTTCGCCTGCAGCATGAACGCGAAGTCCTCGGACGCCATCGAGGGCATCGGGTCGCTGTCGACATTCCCCTCGCCCAGCAGGGCGGTTGCGGCGGCCAGCGCATGCTGCGTCTCGGCGGACGAGTTGACGGTCGACGGGTAGCGACGTTCATAGCGCAGCGTGGCCGTCATCTCGAACGTCGCCGCGATGCCGGCGACGATTTCGCCCATGCGCCGCTGGATGGTGTCCTGGATTTCCGGCAGGAATGAGCGCACGGTGCCGCGCAGCACGACGTCCTGCGGGATCACGTTCCACGTGTCGCCGCCGTGCACCTGCGTCACGCTGATCACGCCGGCTTCCAGCGGATGGATGTTGCGCGAGACAATAGTCTGCAGCGCATTGATCACGTGCGCGGCAAAAGGCATCGGATCGCGGCCGAGGTGCGGCATGGCCGCATGCGCGCCACGTCCGGTAGCGACGATTTCGAAAATGTCGTAGGCGCCCATCAACGGACCGGCTCGCAGCGCGATTTTGCCCGTCGGCAGTGGCGGCCAGTTGTGCATTCCGTAGACCGCCTTCATGGGAAAGCGGTCGAACAGACCTTCCCGCACCATCTCGCGTCCGCCACCCTCGTTTTCCTCTGCCGGTTGGAAAATGAAATACGCGGTACCGTCGAAATTTTTGCGTTTTGCCATTGCGTTGGCGGCCCCGAGCAGCATGGTGGTGTGGCCATCGTGCCCGCACGCGTGCATTTTTCCTGCAACGGTCGACGCGTGCGCGACGCCGGATTTTTCGTGGATGTGCAGCGCATCCAGGTCCGCGCGCAGGCCGATGGCCTCCTTTCCGTCGCCTTGGCGCAACACGCCAACGACGCCCGTCCTGGCCAACCCGGTGTGGACTTCCAGTCCGAACGACTTCAGTTTTTCCGTGACGAATGCGGAAGTCAGCGTTTCTTCGAAGGCGATTTCGGGATGAGCGTGCAGCTGACGACGCCAGCCGCGCATCTCGGCGTCGAGTGCGGCAATTTCAGGGACGATGGGCATGAGGCCTCCGGCAAGACAACGTCGATCCTACCGCAAATGCTGACGTCGGCTTCAGGCGGGCTTTGCCGTCGCGTTACAATCCGGGGCTAGTGTCTGCCATTGCCATGACCCGCGCCGCGTCCCCAATTTACGATTTGCTCATCATCGGCGGTGGCATCAACGGTGCAGGCATTGCCCGCGACGCGGCGGGCCGCGGATTGAAGGTGCTGCTGGCCGAGCAGGACGACCTCGCCGCCCACACGTCGTCCTGGAGCACCAAGCTGATCCACGGCGGCCTGCGTTACCTTGAATACTACGAATTCCGGCTGGTCGCGGAAGCGCTCAGGGAACGCGAGGTGCTGCTCGCCAATGCTCCGCATATCATCGAGCCGCTGGCGTTTGTGTTGCCGCACGAGGCGCACCTGCGCCCGGCGTGGATGATCCGCTGCGGACTCTTTCTCTATGATCACCTGGGCGGCAGGATGACGCTGCCCAAGTCGTTCGGTGTGAAACTGCGCGGGAGCCGCTGGGGCGCCGGACTCAAGCCCGACTTCGAGCGTGGATTCGTCTATGCCGATGCGCGCGTCGACGACGCGCGGCTGGTCGTGCTCAATGCGCTCGACGCGCGGGCGAAGGGCGCGGACATCCGGGTGCACACGCGGGTCACCGGTGCGCGGCGCGAAGGCGGTCTGTGGCGCGCGACGCTGCAGGCGGAGGACGGCGCGTCAAGCGAAATCAACGCGAAGGCCATCGTCAATGCCGCCGGCCCCTGGGTCAAGCACGTGCTCGACAGCGTCAGCACGGCGCCCTCGAAGGAAAACGTGCGGCACGTCAAGGGCAGCCACATCGTGGTGCCCCGCATCCATCCCGAGGAGCACGCTTATATCCTGCAGAACGCCGACAAGCGGATCGGCTTCATCATCCCCTACCAGGAGCATTATTCCCTGATCGGCACCACCGACGTTGCGGTGGACGCCTATGACCAGCCGGCGATCACGGACGAGGAAACCGACTACTTGCTGCAGCTGGTCAATTCCTATCTGGCCACGCCGCTGAACCGGGGCGACGTGGTCTGGTCCTACAGCGGCGTGCGGCCGCTGCACGACGACGGCTCATCCGATCCGGCCGCGGTGACGCGCGATTACGTGTTCAAGGTCGACGCGCTTGCGGGTGACGCGGGGCCGGGCCGTGCACCCGTTCTTTCGATTTTTGGCGGCAAGATCACCACATATCGCAAGCTGGCCGAAGCCGCACTGGCGCTGCTGGCGCCCTATTTTCCGGGCATGCAGCCCGGATGGACGGAACGGGCACCGCTACCGGGCGGTGACTTTCCCAAAGGTGGATCACCCGCCGCCGACCGCATGGCGTTCTTCGCGTCCCTGTGCCGGCGCTATCCGGCGCTGCCCGCGGAACTCCTGCGCGACTGCGCGCGCCGTCACGGCACGCGCGCGCTGCAGCTGCTGGGCGAGGCGACGACGATGGCCGACCTTGGGCAGGACTTTGGCGCCGGGCTCACTGCGCGAGAGATCGACTACCTGATGCGCGAAGAGTGGGCACGCAGCGCCGACGACGTGCTGTGGCGGCGCACCAAGTGTGGGTTGCCGATGACGCCGGCGCAGCGCGAGGCGGTGGCGGCGTATGTGAAGGAGCGCGGCGCCATGGCCGCGCGCGAAACCCGTTCACCATGAGCGCCAACACCCGAAGCGTGTGTCTTTTCTGCGGCTCGAACGTGGGCGCGCGACCCGCCTATGCCGATGCGGCGAACGCGTTCGGTCGCGCGTTGGCCGCGCGCGACATCACGCTCGTCTACGGCGGCGGCAGCGTCGGGCTCATGCGCATCGCCGCGCAAGCCGCGCTGGATGCCGGCGGGCGGGTGATCGGCGTCATCACCGAACAGCTGATGGCGCGCGAGATCGGCCATTCGGGTCTCGATCAATTGCACGTCGTGGCCACGATGCATGAGCGCAAGGCGCTGATGGCGAAGCTCTCCGATGCGTTCGTGTCGCTGCCCGGCGGCTACGGGACGTTCGACGAAATGTGCGAAATGGCCACCTGGGACCAGCTCGGCATCCAGGCCAAGCCGCTGGTGATGGTGAATCTCGAAGGTTATTTCGACGGCTTCGTGGCGCAGCTCGACCGCGCGGTCGCCGATGGCCTGCTCAAGGCCGAGCATCGCGCGCTGCTGGCATGCGCGACCACGGTGGACGAGGCGCTGGCGGCGGTAGCCGACTGGCAACCGCCACCGGTTCCGCAATGGCTGATCGACGCCGCGCCGCGTCCCTGAATGATGGCGCCGACGCGGCCGTCGATGTGTCCGTTGGGGGAGATGCCGGTCGTGGCTCGTCGCAGCATTCGCGGCGTGCTCACCGATATCGACGACACGCTGTCGACGCACGGCCGGCTCGGCGCCGGCGCGTATGCGGCGATGGAGCGGCTGCGCGCCGCTGGCAAGTGGGTCGTTCCGATCACGGGCCGACCCGCCGGATGGTGCGACCACATCGCGCGCATGTGGCCGGTGGATGCTGTCGTCGGCGAGAACGGGGCGCTGTACATGCATTACGATGCCGCTCGCCGCAAACTGGTCAGGCGTTTCGCGGCGAGCGGCGCCGAGCGTGCGGCAAATCGCATCCGGCTGGCCGCCATCGGCCAGAAGATCCTGCGTGCCGTGCCCGGCGCCGCACTCGCCTCCGATCAGCAGTACCGCGAGACCGATCTCGCCATCGACTACTGCGAGGACGTGCCGGCGCTGCCGCGGGCAAGCGTTGAGCGGATCGTGACGTTGATGGAGGACGAGGGCATGACCGCAAAGGTGAGCTCGATTCACGTCAACGGCTGGTTCGGCACCTACGACAAACTGGGGATGACATGCACGCTGCTGGCGGACGTCTTCGCCGTGGATCTCGACGCGCAGCGCAGACAGTTCGTGTTCGCCGGCGATTCTCCGAACGACGCGCCGATGTTCGAATTCTTCCCGTATTCAGTAGGCGTCGCCAACGTGCGGCCGTTCCTGGATCGCATCGCCACGCCGCCGGCCTTCGTTACCATGGGGGAGGCAGGCGCGGGCTTCGTCGAGCTCGTGGATTTCCTGCTCGCCTAAGCGACGTCTGGTCTCACCTCTAGTCCGGCCGCAGCGCGCAAGTTGGCGACATCCGGGCTCGCAGCGTGCCGGATGTCGGAGGCGATCCGGGCGATTGATCCGGCAGCTCGAACGTGACCATAGGCAATCCATTCGCGGTGTAGGCCTCGCGGGCCGTGACGGCGCGAATGGCAACACGCGCCGGCGCGCCTGGTTCGGGGGCAACGACGACGTGCGCGGTTGTTGCAGACGCTTGCTGCGCCAGCAAGGCGTCGAGGCTCTCGAGGAAATGCGCCTGGCATTGGCCGTACCGGTAGAGATGGCGCTGGATCTCGAGCGCATGCGCGCAGAGCCCGACCCCGATCGCGGCAACCAGCAGGATGGCAAACTTGCGGCGGGCCGCCAACACGCGTGCGAATGTTGCCGCCAACGCCAACGACAATGCGAGGCCCGCGCCATACAGGCACTGCGTACCGGGGTTGGGCAGCACCAGCACCGGCAGCAGGAAGAGGAAGTACGCCGCAAGGTAACCCAACGCGTAGCGCCACCCGAACAGGCGACCCACTGCGCCGACCAGCAGCAGGTGGACCGCACCGGCGGCCAGTGGCTGCCAGGGCGAGCGGAAGTTTGCTGCCGATATCTCCACCAGCCTCAGGCGAAACGGATAGGCAAATAAGCGCCAGGCATTGTCGGGCGCATTCCGAAGGTCCGGCGTGTACTCGGCCGTGCCAAGGCCAGCCATCGAGGCGGTAAGGGCCGGCGCGCGGAAGAGCAGATACGCGACCACTGGCAGCAGCGTGATCCCGAACGCGATGCCGAAGGGACGCCATGCGAAGCGTGCGGGACGTCGGCACCAGTCGAGGTACCCCAACAACAGCACCATGCCAGGAGCAACGATGGCCGTCTCCTTGGCCAGAATGGCGGCCGTCGTGGCGAGCACGAGGCAGAAGGCGCGGCCGATGGACAGACCTTCCTCCGGCATCCGCACGATGACCGCGGCCGCCAGCAGCAGGAACATGATGTACAACTGGTCGAACGATGCGGCCGTCCATCCGGTGGCCATCGTTGCGAGCGGTGACACCACGAACAGCACGCCGGCCAGGCCGGCAATGTCGACCGCGACCCGCGCGCGCCGCAGCACCCAAACGAAGAGCAGCGCGACCAGCGCATGGTTGACGACGGAGACGAGATGCGAGGCGAAGGGCGCCGAGCGCATCCACAGCGCGGCGACGCCCTGCTGCAGGAAGCCGATCGGGCGTAACGGGTACCCGAATTCCGGACCCGGGCGGATGGTCCCGTAGGCCTGCACGTAGCTCCAGAATCCGTGCAGACTGATGTGGTCCAGCTTTTGCCACTCGTCGTTGCCGTAATAGCCCGGATTCATGAGCACGACGACGTGGGTCAGCAGCGTCAGCGCGACGAGGCCCAGCGCCGCGCGAACGGGCCGGCGTCCGAACAGCTCGCCCAGGAAGTCTCGCGTCGGTGCGGTTTCGCCTGCCACAGGCATCGGCGGCACTGGACCCTAGCCAGGCAATGCCGAGGCGCCGGCATAGCGCGCGGCGCCGCCCAGCGCTTCTTCGATGCGCAATACCTCGTTCCATTTGGCCATCCGTTCGCTGCGCGCGAACGAGCCGACCTTGAGTTGTCCTGCATTCCAGGCGACGGCGAGGTGGGCAATGGCAACGTCTTCGGTCTCGCCCGAGCGCGCCGAGACGATCGTGCCGAAATGAGCGCGCTTTCCCGCATCGAGCGCGGACTTGGCTTCGGTCAGCGTTCCGGCCTGGTTGACCTTGATCAGCACCGCGTTGCACGCGCCTTCCGCCGCGGCGGCCGCGACACGCGGCGCGTTGGTCGTGAGCAAGTCGTCGCCGACGATCTGCACGCGCGACGGCACCGCGCGCGCAAACGCATTCCAGGCTTCGCGATCGTCTTCGCCAAAGGGATCCTCGATCGACGCGATCGGATAGCGATCGAGCCATCCCAACAACAGGTCGGCCATCTGCCCGCCATCGAGCACGCGGTTTTCAAGCGCCAATGTGTAGCGGTCGTCGTGCCGCAGTTCGTTGGCCGCAATATCGAGCGAGAGCACGGCATCCTGTCCCGGGCGGTATCCCGCCCGTTCGATGGCGCGCACCAGCGTGACCAGCGCTTCCTCGTTGGAGGCGAAGGCAGGCCAGAAGCCGCCTTCGTCGGCGACGCCCCGGAGTTTGCCCGCGTCCGCCAGCAACCCGCCTGCCGCGCGATAGATTTCGGCAATCATGGCGATGGCATCGGAAAAACTGGTCGCGCCCACGGGCATCACCATCAGGTCCTGCAGGTCCAGCGCCTGGGCCGCGTGCGCGCCGCCGCCGAAGATCTGGATTTCCGGCAGCGGCAAGCACACAGCACCGCCGTCCGCGACGTGGCGCCATAGCGGCAGCGCACGGTACGCCGCCGCCGCCTGCGCAACGGCCAGCGACACCGCGGTCGTGGCGTTGCCCCCGAGCCGCGCCTTGTTGGGCGTGCCGTCCAAGTGGATGAGCGTCGTGTCGACCGCGAACTGGTTGCACGCGTCCAGACCCGCGAGCGCCGAAGCGATGGGGCCGCGCACGTTGGCGACCGCCCGGTCCACGCCAAAGCCACCAAAGATCTTTCCCCCATCCCGCAGGTCGATGGCCTCGCGTGCCCCGCGCGACGCGCCGGCGGGAGCAATCGCGCGCCCTGTTGCGCCGCCCTGCAGCGTCACTTCAGCCTCGACGGTCGGTCGTCCGCGCGAATCCCACACGCTGCGGGCGTGCACTCGGGAAATTTCCGCCTTGCTCATCGTGACCACGCCTGCGCCAGCGCGGTGAGACTGGTCACCGGTCGCAGGAGGTGGGCGCGCGCGAACGAACGTATCAACTCCTTGTCCCGTTCGTCAGTCAAGTATTCGACCGGCGATTTGCCGTCGACGCGCGCCAGCAGCAATCCCGGCAGCAACGCCGCGGTGCGGGCTTCCAGCGCTGGCCAGGGCTCCCACGCGGCGCGCGCGCGGTAGGCGGCGCACAGGGACGCGAACATGGCCAGATAGTCGCTGCGTCGGTCCTTCCGCCAAACGCCCTTGAGCAGCAGGTGGTTCAGCACGAACGCCAGGTCGAACGCGGGATCCCCGTACCATGCGCACTCGGCGTCGAGCACGACCGGGCCTTCGGCACCGACCAGGATGTTCTTCGGGCTGAAATCGCCATGCACCAGCACCCGGCGCGTCGTGCCGGTGGTGGCGACCAGCGCCAGCAACGGTCGCGCAAGGTCGGGATGGGCGCGGGCGGTAGTGACGAGGTAGGGATCGAGGCGGATTGCCTGGAACAGGGCGTCGGTGGAAAAGCGTGCCGCGATATCCGACCGGTCGGCGGTGGCGAAGTGGATGCGGCCCAGAACGTCCCCAACCGCGCCGGCGGTCCGCGTGTCCGATTCCCCATCGAACAGCATCTTTTTCCAGTTCGGGTAGTCGTCGGGCGGAAACCAAGTCATCGCGAAAGCGCCGCCCTCGGGGTCCTCCCCGAGAATCGCGGGCACTGCGCCGGGCACGATTCCGCCGGCCACGCGCATCCACTCGACTTCCCAGCGGCTACGCTCGACCGGCACGCGCCAGTCCGCGGCGACCTTGAGCCTGCCAAGCGCACGTTTGACACAAATGACGCTTCCAGGCAGATCGGCGCGATAGATGTCCGATGAAACGCCGCCCGGCAAGGCGGTGAGCGTAACGAGTTGGTCAGCACTCACTATCGCCATTCGCCGCAAAGAATCGATCATCGATCGATTGCTCAGGTTCGCCGGTGCAATGGGCAAGAGAGCGGGGGCGTCCGTCATGGACTGGAAACAGGACGGGGGTACGGTATTTGCATGTGGTTCCTGTCCTATCATAGCAGCGCTCGGTCCTAACGCCTTGATGCGATTAGGGGACGGACCCGGACACCGGATCCGCCGGCCGGAAAGGGAGGCATTTCGTGATTCGTTATGGCTTCAACATCAAGACCAAGCACGGGCAGCGGGTGGAGAACATCCTGATCATGGCCGCCACCCAGGACGACGCGGAGCGCCGGCTGCGGCAGATGTACCACCATTGCGAGATCGTCCAATGCCACGAAAGCGCGGTCCCGCGCCGACTGGACACCCTCGATATCGAAGGCGTGATCGGGATGATCAGCTCTGGCGCCCAGTCACTCCAGAAAGCCGGAACCCACTAGCTCTTCGTGCAGTGCCGCATAGTCGCGCGCGCCCCGGCTCTCCGGCGCGTGGCGAAAAATGTCCCGCCCCACCGCCGGACTTTCCGCCAGCTTCACATTCTCCCGAATGCGCGTGACGCAGATTTCGTCCGGGCGCAGCGATTGCGCCATGCGCTCGACCACGGCCGCGCTCATGCGCCGCCGCGCATCGTAGCGGGTCAGCACATAGCGCCGCGGCACGCGCTGCTTGAACACCGGCTCGAGCGCATTCAGCGCCCGCTCCACCTGCTCGGCACCTTGCAGCGACAGAAAGTCGGCGGAGACCGGCACCAGCAGCACATCGGCGGCGAACACCGCATTGAGCGACAGCACATTGAGCAGCGGACAGCAGTCGATGATGACCGGTCCGGGCAACATTGCGCGCGCATGCAGCGCATGGCGCAGACGCGTCACCACATTCACGCCTTTGCCCAACAGCGAGTCGAGCTTGGCCAATTCGAGATGGGACGGGCACAACATGACGCCGCTGCGCGTGACCTGCCCAATATCCTCCAGCGGCCGTTGGCGCATGAAGAAGCCGTAGACGGTGTCGTCGGCGAGCCGCGGCTGCACGCCGAAAATGTGCGACAGGTGGCCCTGCGGATCGAGGTCGATGCCGAGCGGTCGCTGCTTGCGCTGCGCCACGGCGGCCAGCAGGTTCAGGGCCGTCGTGGTCTTGCCGACGCCGCCCTTCTGGTTGAAGACTGCGATGATGGCCATGGCGCGCAGGATACGCCCTTCGCCGGATCGGGGAGACCGGTGGCGTATCATTAAGTGACTCCTATGACCTCCCCGCTCAACGTCGCGATCCTCGCCGCCGGGCAGGGCAAGCGCATGCGTTCGGCGCTGCCGAAGATGCTGCATCCGCTGGCCGGCCGTCCCCTGATCGACCATGTCCTGGCCGCGGCGCGCGCGCTCGCGCCGCGCGCCATTGCCGTCGTGATCGGACATGGCGGGGACGCCGTGCAGGCGGCGACCGCTGCATCGGACCTGCGTTTCGTTCGCCAGGAGCCTCCCCGGGGGACCGGCGATGCGACGCGTGTGGCGCTCGCCGCGCTGCCCGAGGACGGCGTCACCCTGGTCACCATCGGCGACATTCCCCTCGTTCCTCCCGCTGCGCTTGCGGGACTCGTGAAGGAGGCCCAGGGCGGGCGGCTGGCGGTGCTCACGGCGAACGTGCGCGACCCGTCGGGATTGGGGCGGATCGTGCGCGATGGCGCTGGCGCCGTACGCGCCATCGTGGAAGAACGGGACGCCGACGCGACCCAGCGCGGGATCGCGGAGATCAACACCGGCGTGATGGCGGCGCCCACGGCACTGCTGCGTCGCTGGGTTGCGGCGCTGCAGCCGAACAATGCGCAGAACGAGTACTACCTGACGGATATCGTCGCGCTGGCGGTGGCCGACGGGACGTCGGTCGTGGCGCACATGGCCGCCGACGAGCGCGATGTGCGCGGGATCAACGATCGCGCGCAGCTCGCTGCCGTCGAGCGCATTGTGCAGACGCGGCTGGCGGCCGCGCTCATGGCGGCAGGCACCACGATCGCGGACCCCGCCCGCATCGACATCCGCGGCAAGCTCGTCTGCGGCCAGGACGTGTTCATCGACGTCGGCTGTGTGTTCGAAGGCGAGGTGACGCTGGGCGCGGACGTCGTGGTGGGGCCTTATTGCGTGTTGCGCGACTGCGCGGTGGGCGCCGGCACCGTCATCGGCGCCTATTCGCATTGCGACGACGCCACGATCGGCGACCATTGCCGCATCGGTCCCTATGCGCGCCTGCGGCCAGGTGCCGCGCTGGACGAGGAGGTTCACATCGGCAATTTCGTCGAGGTCAAGGCGAGTACGATCGGCCGTGGCAGCAAGGCCAACCACCTCGCATACATCGGCGACGCCAAAGTGGGCTCAGGCGTCAATTACGGCGCCGGCGCGATCGTTGCCAACTATGATGGCGCGAACAAGCACAGGAGCGTCATCGGCGACAATGCCAGCATCGGCTCCAACTGCGTGCTCGTTGCGCCCGTCAACATCGGCGCCGGCGCGACCATCGGCGGCGGCAGCACGATAGCGCAGGATGCGCCGCCGGGGCAGCTCACGTTGGCGCGCGCGCGGCAGGTGACCGTTGCCGGCTGGCAGCGGCCCGTCAGGAAGACCCAATCCAAGACCTAAGGATTCACGCGATATGTGCGGCATCATCGGCGCGTCGTCGACGCGCAACGTGGTTCCCATCCTGATCGAAGGCGTGCGGCGGCTGGAATACCGCGGCTACGATTCGACCGGTCTCGCGGTCATCAACGGCGGCGGCGCGCCTGTGCTGGAGCGGCTGGTGTCCGTGGCGCGGGTAGCGGACCTTGCGGCGCAGGCGGATGCGCGGCAGTTGACCGGCACCACCGGCATTTCCCATACACGCTGGGCGACGCACGGCAAGCCGTCGTCGGTGAATGCGCATCCGCATACCTCAGGCGACGAAGTTGCCGTCGTGCACAACGGCATCATCGAAAATTACGAAGCGTTGCGCGAACGGCTGAAGGCGCAGGGCTACGAGTTCCGCACGCAGACCGACACGGAAGTGATCGCGCACCTGGTGCACGCGCATTGGCACGGTGCGGCCGACGGCGACCTGTTGCGCGCAGTGCAGTTGACGGTGGCGGAATTCGAGGGCGCCTATGCGATTGCCGCGATCTCGACCCGCGAACCGGGCCGCGTTGTGGGCGCGCGTCAAGGCAGCCCGCTCGTTGTCGGGCTGGGCAATGGCGATCACTTCCTCGCGTCCGATGCGGCAGCGCTGACCTCGGTGACGCGCCGCGTGGCGTATCTGGATGAAGGCGATGTCGCCGACGTGCGGCTCGATTCCTATGCCATCTACGATGTGAATGGGAAGCGCGCCGAGCGCGGAATCGTCGACGTGCCCGCAGGCGGCGCCGCGGTCGAGCTGGGGCCGTACCGGCATTACATGCAAAAAGAAATCTTCGAGCAGCCGCGGGCCGTCGCCGACACGCTCGAAGCGGTCGGTGGCATCGACGCGGCGCTGTTCGGCGCGCGTGCCGTTGAAATCCTTCCGCAGGTGAAGTCCGTGCTGATCCTGGCGTGCGGGACGAGCTACTACTCCAGCCTGGTTGCCAAGCAGTGGATCGAAACGCTGGCGCGCATCCCGTGCACGGTCGAGATCGCCAGCGAGTATCGCTATCGCGACAGCGTGCCCGATACCGAGGCGCTGGTGGTCGTGGTGTCCCAGTCGGGGGAAACCGCGGACACTCTTGCCGCGCTCAAGCACGCCAAGGAACTCGGGCACGCGCACACGCTCGCCATCTGCAACGTGGCGACCAGCACCATGGTTCGCCAGACGGAAATGGTGTTCCTGACCCGCGCCGGGGCGGAGATCGGCGTCGCGTCGACCAAGGCATTCACGACGCAGCTGGTTGTGCAATTCCTGCTCGCGCTGACGCTGGCCAAATTGCGCGGCAAGCTCTCTTCGCAGGATGAGTCGAAGTGGCTCACCGCGCTACGTCACCTGCCCGGCGCAATCCAGGGCGCGCTCGCGCTCGAGCCGCACCTTATGGCGTGGTCTCAGGCATTCGTCGGCAAGGATCATGTGTTGTTTCTCGGACGTGGCCTGCACTATCCGATCGCGCTCGAGGGCGCGCTCAAGCTCAAGGAAATCTCGTACATCCATGCCGAAGCCTATCCTGCCGGCGAATTGAAACATGGCCCGCTGGCGCTGGTCGACGCGGACATGCCCGTAGTGGCCATCGCGCCCAACGATGCGCTGCTGGAAAAGCTGAAGTCCAACCTGCAGGAAGTGCGCGCGCGCGGGGGCGAATTGTATGTGGTCGCGGATCTCGATAGTCAGGTTGCCAGTGGCGACGGAATGCATTTGATCCGCGTGTCCGAACATGCGGGCTTGCTATCGCCCGTCGTGCATGTGATTCCGCTGCAACTGCTCGCTTATCACACCGCCGTGCTGCGCGGCACCGATGTGGACAAGCCGCGCAACCTGGCGAAATCGGTGACGGTGGAATAGGCACCGCTCGTAATAGCCATCTATGTCTATGTAAAGGCGAATTCGGAACCCATGATCACCGATGGCTACGCGGACGTAAATGGATTGAAACTCCACTACCTCGTCGCAGGAAAGGGCGACCCGGTGATCTTGCTCCATGGCTACGCGCAGAACAGCCACATGTGGCGTCCGTTGATGACGGAACTGGCGAAAACCCACCACGTGGTGGCGCCTGATCTGCGCGGCTTCGGCGATTCCACCAAGGCGGAATCCGGGTATGACAAGAAGACGATGGCGCAGGATATCCACGCCCTGGCGGGTTCGCTCGGCGTCCGGAAGGCAGGCGTGGTTGGCCACGACATCGGTTTGATGGTCGCCTATGCCTACGCCGCGCAGTATCCAGCAGAAGTCGATCGGCTCGTGCTGATGGACGCTTTCATCCCCGGTGTCGGCGACACGACCGGCCTGTTCCTGCTGAAAGACCTATGGCATTTTCATTTCTATGGTCCCACTCCGCTTGCACTGGTCGAAGGTCGGGAGCGCATCTACTTTGAGCATTTCTGGAATGATTTTGCCGCCGACGGAAAGAAGTCCGTGTCCGAGGCAGATCGGCGTTTTTACACGCAAAAATATGCGCAACCGGGGGCGATGAAGGCTGGCATGGAGGTCTTCAGGAACTTCGATCAGGACGCCAAGGACAACGCCGTCTTCGCAACGACCAGGCTCACGATGCCCGTGCTGGTTCTGGGCGGCGAAAAATCAGGTGGCGATTTCCTCATCTCTCAGGGCAAACTGGTCGCGACCAATGTCGAGGGAGTGCTCGTGACCGGCTCGGGTCACTGGCTGGTCGACGAGGCGCCGGGGCAGGTCATTCCAAAGCTGGTGGAGTTCTTTGCACGCTAGCGGACCCGATGTGCCACGGGGCGACCGCCTCGCACTCGACCGACATTATTTTCCCGAGCGATGGCCCGGGCGGTTCCAATCCCAAGTCCGACAGACTCTGGATGGCCTTCCGCTAGAATGCCTTCACTCTCAAGTCAGCGACTGATTTCATTTCTTCTGATCACCAATGGAAAAAGATGACTCGCGGCTATTGGCGGAGTGGAGAGCCAATCTGGACCTGCTGAAATTCTACGAGACTCTCAAGCAGCAGAGGTTCGCGCATTTCCTGACGATTCAAACCGCGTTTCTGGCGATTTTCGGCCTGTTGGCGAAAGAAGCCATCGGGGTGTTCTCCCTTGTCGCGATGGCCACCCTCGCGGTGGTTCCGATTGCGCCCCTCTTCATCGCCTATTACTTCATTCGCCTGGACGCGCGCGGCCGCGCATTTGTCGATACGGCCAATACCAGGCTGCTTCTGATCGAGGACGAGTGGAAAGCACTGTTTTCCAACGATCACTTCTCGACGTATCAGGAGCAATTCGCGATTCTTTCACGCCGCGACGACCAGATCGTCGATAGGTATTTGGCCATCCGCAATCTCGTCGACGACCCCTACAAAGTGTTGATCAAGGCGCCCTCCGCGCACGCCTCGGAAGCCGCAATCCTTCGGCTGTTCTGGCGGTTGTGGATTGTGCTTTTTGCCTTTTCGTTCCTGCACCTGCTATGGCATCTGGCTCACCCCGGTTGGCGACCAGGCTAAGGTCCTCGATTTGCTTTGTGCAGGCCGTTTGCGACGACGGGTGACGACACGTCAAGTGCAGCATGGATCGGCATTCCGCACGTGACAAACGGCCCCACTGGGGAATGACCGCGGCTACTTGCCGTCGCGATCCCAGTTTCGCTGCAGCTGCTCCCGTTGCGACTTGGTGAGCACGGCGTCGATCTGCTTCTGCGCGGCTGCTCCCGAGGCCCACATCTGCTGCCGGAGCCCCTCCAAGTTCTTGTATGCCTTGCCTACGGCCGCGTCATCGGCGTTGCCCGAGGCAAGCAATCCCCGCATCTGAAACTGTTGCTCCTGCATCTTGCCCATCAGCGCCCAGTGCGTGGTGGAAAGCGCTTCCTGGATCTTGGTGATCTTTTCACGCTGGTCAGAGGAGAGATCGAGGCCGTCGAGGATGCCGCCACCATAGCCATACATCATCGCCGGCCCCATGCCGTAGCCGCCGTAGCCGCCCATCATCCCCGGGCCCATCCCGTAACCCCCATAGCCGCCCATCATCCCCGGGCCCATCCCGTAACCCCCATAGCCACCCATCATGCCGGGACCGTACCCGCCCTGGCCCTGGCCATAGCCGCCCATCATGCCGTGGCCCATCCCGTAACCGCCGGGCTGCGCGAAACTGAGGGGCAGGGTTACTGCGATTGCAACAGCCGCCAGAGTGGCGGCGACGGTGCGCTTCTTCATGGTTCTCTCCTTCGAATTGGATTCGCGAAAAGGTACGCGCGGGCAAGCGACGCGGCGTCCTGCCGCTTCGCAGGAAATGCGGATTAAAGGCGGAGGTGGGCGAAGCGGAGGAACGGCGGCACATCCGGCGGTGGCTGCGCGGCCTGAGCCAGCCGAAATGCCGGCGCGAGGAAAGGGAGGGCGTGGAAGGCTCCGCTGGAAACAATCAGCGGTTGCAGGTCAGGCTGGTCGCCGAAGGCCGGGATTTTGCTCACGACCGGCATATCAGTCTTGCAAAACTGTTCGCATCCGACCGGACCGTCATTGCGCGGCGGATTTTTGCTCGTGGCTGCGGCGACCGCAGATTTCGAAGTCGCGTTGAAATCGTCCCAACCGCAGGCATTTGCAATACCGACAAATAGCGCAAAGAGCCACGCTCCAAGCGCGAGTACGGAAATAGTCGTTCGCTGTCGACGGAAGGGGCTGACCACGCTAATGCGACCTTGTTCCTATTTCCAGGTTCCCATTTCATATCAACGCCGAATCGAACCGTTGATCCACATCAATCGCCCGGACATTGTGAACTTGAGCGCGGACAGCGTTGCCCGGCCGTGCGATCAGCTCGGGGCCACTTCTGTCTTCATCGGTTCTCTCCGTGGGTTCGAAACCTTGCCCTGGATAGCTTCGCTCGGTCGACCAGCACGCCGGACAGGAAGAGCGCTAGAGCCAGTCCGACCAGTGAACGATCGATGGGATGACGCGCGCGGCTATCTTCGCGACGTTGCGCAAGAAATGCCGGGTCCCAATTGCGCAAGAGTCCGGCGGTCATCCATGTGTCCAATGCCGGGTTCGTTCCCCAAACCTCGTTCTCGGCTCGATGCCGCCGGAGGTGGAGTTGGCGCTGGGTACCCAGCGATGTTGACACCAAGAATGTGTATAAACCGGAACCGGCGTCGTTCAGCGTTGCCTGAAGCAAACCGGGAGCGATAAAGTCCATTGGCACCGGTTGGTCCTGTGTCCTCGGCGTCTGCACCGCGACGGACACACCGTCCGGATTGGGCCGACCTGCCTCGGCGGCGACATCGGCCTCGACCCGCAGCCCGGTGGGCATATCTGACACTTCCAGCGCCACTCCTCCGCCCGCTGGTGAGCCGCTGATCCAATCGGTCAGGCCGCCGGCAAGCCGCGGCCACTCTCGCCACAAATGCCAGCGCGGAGTCCAGCTTCCGAGTCCGCTGGTCACGGCGATCACGCGTCCTTGGCCGGACCGCTGGAATGCGATCAACGGATCGCCGCGTTCGGTCTGCACAGCCACCGTCGCGGTGGGCCGCGACCGGGTGACAGCGTAGGCTGCGACGGGCGGCCAGTCCTTCAGCGTTCCGGGCGAGAACGGCAAAGCCTGACGCTGCGCCACGGCGATCGTGCCGCGTTCGACGCGCGCCCGGCGGCGCTCGAGCCCGGAGCGCATGACGAGTGGCAGTTCGGCGGCTTCGTTCACGCGCAGCACGATGCCGCCGTCCGCGCCGACCAGCCGCGTCAAGGCGTTGGCATCCGCGTCGGGCCCGACGGCCAGCGCAATCGTCTCGACGCGAGAGCGATCGAGCCGTGCGCGCAACTCGGCGAGCGGCGCGTCGTCGATGAAACCATCGGTGACCAGGACCAGCATGCGGCGCGTGGCGCCGGAGCGCTCGAGTTCGTCGATCGCCGTGCCGAGCGCCGGTGCGAGCCTCGTGCCGCCGTTCGGGGTCGCGTGCCAATCTCGCGCCAAGGCCAGCGTCCCTGCCGGCGCCGGGCCAAGCGGAATCAGCACGCGCGGCGCCGCGTCGAAGACCACGAGACCGAGTGAATCGCGCGCGGAGAGGCCGCGCGCGGTCTCGAGCACGGCGCGCTGGGCCAGCTGAAAGCGATCCACGCCTCCGCTACCCTGGCCCATGCTGCCCGACTTGTCCACGACGAACAGGATGCTCGCAGGCTGGTCGCGCGCGGCCGGCTCGGACAGCAACGGAAGAATCGACTCGAGCGCTGATTCCCGATAGCCTCCTCGAGTAAACGACCGCTCGCCGCCCAGCACCATCAATCCCAGGCCGCGATTCTGCACGGCGGTCGTGAGCGCTGCCCAGAAGCGCGGACTGGCGTCGGCGATGGCGACATCGTCGAGCACGACAGCCTGGTACCCGTCCAGTCCGTCTGCCTGGGCGTCAAGCCGCGCAGCCGGAACGACATTCAGCATCCAGCCGCCCTCGCGCAAGCTGCGCGCGAGCGTTCCGGACGAGCCCTGTGCGTACAGGATCGCCGCCCGTGGCACAACGTCGACGACGGCGGCATCCGGCAATGTCCCGAGCATGTGTCCGGAAACCGGATCCTCCAATGCCACGTCCACGAGAACCGGCCCATTGCCGCGGGTGTCGAGCTCGATGGTTGCCCGACCATCGCGGTCTGGCTCGCCACTCGTCGTCCGGGTCTCACCATTTGCGGCGCGCGTGGTTGCCTTGACGCGCAGCGGTCGATCCAACTGGCCGGCCAGCCGCACGGTGAGTTCGATTCGCTGGCCGGCCAATGCACGGTCTGGCGCCAGCACCTCGGCGATGCGCGTCTCAGGCAGCGGGCGGCCTACAGGAATCCATTGCACGGGCAACCGAGCTTCGCGCGCGGCGCGCAGCGCACGTTCCAGGTCGCCCGCATTCTCGAGTCCGTCGGAGATGATGACGACGCCGGCGAACGGTGAGCGAGAGTCCGCATCCAGCGCGGCATCCAGCGCCGCCTCGATATTCGTCGTCGACGGCTCGAGATCGGCAATGTTGTCGGCCATGCGCGACGACGGCGGGGCCGGCTTGCCCGCGAACTCGAGCAGTAGCGGGTCGCCGCCGCCGGCCGCCTTCGCTGCGTGCATGACCTCCGCGACCGCGTTATCGCTGGCGGCGCGCGGTACGCTGTCCGAGCGATCGACGAGCACCAGTACACGCGGCCGACTGCGCGCGTCGAGCCAGGAAAATCCGATCAGCGCCAGTGACAGCGCGACCAGCGCCGCCAATTGCAGCGCCAGCGCCACCAGGGTCCTGGAACCACGTTCACTCACGTGGAATCTGCGCCCTGGTAATCCAACAATCGGTAGCCTTGGCGTAGCAGCGCGGCCAATTCCCACAGCAGCACGAGCAGAGCAGCCACGAGAAACGGCCATGTCCAATCGCGCAATGAGCGCGAGTCACTTGGCGCGCGCGCGACTGCAATCGCGCCGACGCGCCCGGAGGGCACGACGTTGGCCGAGCCCGCACCGCGGTCCGCCACTGCGAACTCGTCGAGCAAGCGGCGGTCGAGGAGCTGCTCGAACATCCAATTCACCAACAGCGGAGTCTCGGGACCGCGCCGGGCTTCCTCCGCGTCGAAGTCCAGGGATGTCTCGAGAAGCTTCGCAGCACCCGCACGACGGACAATCACGGGGTCATCGCCGACGCCGAGCAGCACGACATCCCCCGGCCGCGCTTCGAGCTTCGCTGCAACCTGCATTCGCTCGGGGTCAAGTCTGATGCGGCGCGACTCCGGCACGGAGGACGACCACTGCAGCGATCCATGCAATCGCGTCGGCGTGCGGTTCGCGACCACCCGGATCGATGCGGCGGCACCGGCCGCGCCATGCGTCCCACAGTCCAGCAGGGCGTCCACGTCGGTAGCGCCTTCGCGCGCGATAGCAAGGGCGGGATGAGCGGCAACCGCGGCCCGGAGCGCCGCGGGACATTTCGCATCGGTCGCCACTCGACGCCGGCGCAGCGGGTCGAGGTCGACGACAATCTCGTCGTCTGCGGCAAGCGCATCGCCGGGTTGCAGCGTGGCGCGAACCTTGGCCGAGGCCGGGATCGCCGCGTTCACGGTTACGGCTTTTCCGGGGTCCAGGTGGATGCTGGATCGCGCGAATTCGCCCGCTTCCGTTGCGAATGCGACGTCCCGCGATTCGGGGGCGGTCCCGCCGTTGGCGACCCGGAGCAACACATCGTATTGTTCCGGATCGTGCAGGTTTCGGCGCGCGGAGAGCCGCTCGAGCCCGACGTTGCGCGTGACGCTGCCCACCTGGATGACGCGATCGGGGCGGCGCTCGCCGGGCCAGCTGAACGGCGCAGCATTGGCGCTGTCTGTCAGCAGCCAGTGCAGGCGGTCGCCATGCAGCAGCGCCGCGGGTGGGGCGCTCGACTGCTTCCGTCCGGCACCCGCAACAATTGTCGCGGTGCTCGCGTCGCCAAGCGCGCCAAGGCCGTGCCATGGGTCACCGAGCGTGCGCACTTCCACATTGGCACCGGGTATCTCGGCCAGCAGCGAGCGAGCTTGCGCCAATCCCTCCGCGAGCCGCGTTCCGTGCTCCTCGCGAGTCAGCATGCTGGGTGAATCGTCGATCCATAGCGTGATGTCAGTACGCTGCTCCGGCAATTGCGGTCCGGCCAGCGCGACGACGAGAAGCGCGGTCAACAGGGCGCGCCGTCGCCATGCCGGGTCCGGCGGCCGGCGTTCCCCGGCCGAGGGACTGCTCGCATCCGCGCGCCGCCATAAGGCCAGCCGGGACACGGGCACGGTGCGCCGGTGACGTCCTCCGCGGTGCAGCCAGCGAATCACCGGCAGCAGCAAGAGCCCGAGCAACCACGCCGGTGTGGCGAAGCTCAGCAAACCGAGCGCGCCCGGATCAGATGGCGAAGCAGCGTATGCTGCCATGGCTGCGCGACATCCCAGTCGGTAAACGCAATGCCGCTGCGGGCGCAGAAGCTGCGCAACCGGTCGGTCATCGCGGCACGTTCGCCGGCCGCCAGCGCGTTCACATCTTCCCCGGCGCGGGATTGCATGCGCGCATCGGTCTCCACGTCCACCAGATCGAAGTCGCCTGCAACGTGCAGGTCGGTCTCGGCTGCATCAGTCACTTGCAGCGCGTGCAGGGCGGTGCAGCGTTGAAGCAGCACGCCCAGGTCGCGGCGCATCTCGTCGTCCGCGAGGAAGTCGCTGATGGCGAAGAGCGAAGCGGCGCCGCGCAGGTGCCGCGCGCAGATGCCGAGTTCGGATCGCTCGCCGGCGCGCTCCGGCTGCAACTCGACAAGCAGGCGTGCGATGGCGGCGTAGTGATGCTGCCCGCGCGCGCGCGGAAGCTCCGCCAGCACATGCCCGCCAAAGACCAGCAAGCCGACGCGATGACCGAGTTCGAGCAGCGCGTAACTCATCGCCGCCGCCATGCGCGCCGCGGCCCGCCACTTGGCCGCGCCGTGCACCGCCATCGAGGAACTGGCATCGAGCAGGATGGTCCAGTCGGACACGGACTCGGATTCGAACCGGCGCACGATCGGTCGCCTGCGCCGCGCCGTTTGTCGCCAGTCGATGTGGCGGACTTCGTCTCCTGCGGCGTAGTCGCGGTGATCGAGGTGCTGGATGCCGACGCCGGCCCGACGATTCACGGTCCGCGATCCCAGCGCGTGCGGCAGTCGCTCGATCAGCAGTTGCGCGGCCGCGCGCGCGAAGGATTGCAGCTCGGATTCGCTCGGCAGCGTTGTGCGGATCAGAGCTGGCGTCGCCATCCGTCGATCACCGACGCGAGCGTGGCATCCGCATCGAGGCCGTCGAGCTCGCTCTCGAGGCGCAACAGGATGCGGTGGCGCAATACCGGCAGGGCGACCGCCGCCAGATCTTCGATATCGACGTGCGAGCGGCCGGCCATCACCGCCCCCACGCGCGCCGCGCGAACGACGGCCTGCAGCGCGCGCGGGCTCGCGCCATAGCGAATATGTCGGCGCGCCCCGGAACTCGAGCCGCTGTCATCCGGCTGCGTGGCGACGATCAGGCTGACCGCCGCCTCCTTGCAGCGTTCTCCCAGCAGAACCGTGCGGCACAGTTCCGTGATCCGCAGCACGTCGGCGGGATTGGCGATCGGCTGCAATGTGTCCGCAGGTTCAGCATCGAGCGATACGTCGAGCAACGCTCGCAGCGACTCGCGGGCGGGGAACGGCACCGTGAGCTTGAACATGAAGCGGTCGAGCTGCGCTTCGGGCAACGGATAGGTTCCTTCGAGTTCGATCGGATTCTGCGTCGCCAGCACGCAAAACGGACTCGGCAGGCGGTGGGAGATGCCCGCGTGCGTGACCTGTCTCTCCTGCATGGCTTCGAGCAAGGCAGATTGCGTGCGGGGCGTCGCGCGATTGATCTCGTCGACCAGCACGAGCTGGGCGAAGACCGGGCCGGGACGAAACTCGAACGTCGACGCGCCACCGGCCGCGGTGGCGTAGATCTCTGCACCGGTAACGTCCGCAGGCATCAAGTCGGGCGTGCATTGCACGCGTGCCCAATGCAATCCCAGGGCCGCTGCGAGCGCCTTGGCCAGGTGGGTCTTCCCGAGACCGGGCAGCCCCTCGATGAGCACATGGCCTCCCGCGAAGACGGCGGTGATGAGATGGATTACGAGTGCTTCCTGTCCGACGATGACTCGTTCGAGCAGCGCGCGCAGGTCCTGCAGCTTACGATGGGCGTCGGCGTAAGCGCTGTCGGCTGCAGGATCGGCTGTCAACGGCGTTGCCTGCTGGCTTTCATCCATGCTTGTACATAAGCGGCCCTGGTCGGCGTCAGGGGCACGGCGTCGGCAGCGGGAGGCGGCGTTGCCGCGGCCGGAGCGGGATCCTCTCGCTCCGTCGCGGTCCTGGCCATCGGAAGATCCTGGTCGAAAGTCGCCAACTGGTCCATGTCAGCCTGCCATTCCGGCGATGGACGCCGTTGGCTCGACTCGCGTCGTTGCACCGGGATCGTACTCCGCGGAACCCGCGAAAGGCCAGCATCGGCGCGATCGTCGTGGCTGTCGCCGGCGTCACGACCGGAAGCTGCGCCAGATGCCTGCATTGCTCCAGCCATTGGCGATGCGTCGCCGGCAGCACCCTGGGCTGGTCCGCCGAGAGTCGACCGTTCGCCGGGTGGCGGGGCTCCCGGTTGCCTCGTGCGGGAGTCGCCGCCGCCGTCACGCTTGCCTGCCGATGCCGCTGACGTTTGTTTGTCGTCATCGCGACGCTGAACTGCGCGCGGAGAATCCGGGGATCGCAACGCGCTCGCCAGTGCGCCGACAAGTGCCGCGGAAGCGGGCGGTTCGCCATCGCGCAGGTGATCGCTGTCGCCCGAGGGCGCGGCAAGTTCCTGCCGCATGGGAGGCGCCGATCCGGGCAACATCAGGACAATTGTCGCAAGAAAGCTGCATACCAGCATGGAAAGTAGCGGACGGGACAGGTGCAGCGACTCACGTCGCCCGTCGAGGAGCTGCAGACTATGGGGCGCTCTCGCGGCTGCCCAGTGTTCGAGGCATCGCACGGCCCCGGGATTCGACATTGCCTGCTTGACCCCGCGAATTTCGAGCAGCGTGCTGAATGCGGACGCGCCGCCAAGGTGACGATCGGCCCAAAGCGCGCACGCTGAATCGGCGGGGCGTCGCAATCCCGCCCAGGCAAACAGCGAAGCCCACAACGCGACGACGGCAGCAAGGACAGCGTCGACCCGGACGGGCCGCGCCGCCAGATGCACGACCACGGCCAGCAGCATCATTCCGGCCGATCCCCACGATGCCATGCGGGCGGCAACGAGGAACTGCCCTTGCCACAGGCGACGACGCACCGCCATCTGCAGGGATTCAACGATCGAGCCAGCCATTCTCAACTCAAAGGGACGGCAGGTCC
Source organism: uncultured beta proteobacterium (assembly GCA_963819965.1). Lineage (GTDB taxonomy): Bacteria > Pseudomonadota > Gammaproteobacteria > Burkholderiales > Casimicrobiaceae > VBCG01. Next base: position 1,750,834 of record CAWFYA010000004.1, on the reverse strand, counting down.
CAGAAACCGCGGGTGGCCCACGCCAGCGCCACCAATGCAGTACCGAGCAGGGTTGACGTGACCACGGCAAGTTCCGCCTTTCGCAGCAAGCGCCGCACGCCCATTCCGACCATGGGCAACACGGCGCTGCCGACGAGCAGCAGAACCTCCGCCAGCATTACGTGGATCGCCGATCTCGTGCTGGCGGACCACGCAAGAATCACCACGGGCCACGCGGGCGCGATCAATCCCAGTCCGGCCGTTGCGCCGGGACGCCACCCGCGCAGCGCGCCGATGCGTACGCTGACCAACGCGAGCGCCAGGGCGCGAAGGAGCAACAGCACCTGCAGCGCGCCGTCGGCAAAGGGGCCCGCATCCGTCCCGTGATCGAGGGCCAAGCGCGTGCTGCCGAGCCACCACAGCGCGATGGCGGCTGCAAGCGCGAGACCCGTCATTGCGGCCAGGCGCCGAGCGAGCGCTTCGCTCACGGCGGCGGAATGGCAACGAGGAGCCATCCCTTCGATTGCGGCGGAATGCCCGCGACACCAGCCAGTTCGAGATCCCACAGCGCGGCTGCCCCACCGGTTTGAGTCCGCGCCACCGCCGTTCGCTGCACGTCGTCACGAAACGGCTTGCCGGAGTGCATGTGGATGACGGTGTCGTTTCCGGGACCCAGGGCCGGCAACTGATGCACGAGGCCGCCGGCCAGGAGCACACCTTTGGGCCAGCCTGTGCTTCCAACATTTCGGACCGCGAGCGAACCGTCCGGGCGGTCCTCGATCGCGATGGCCCTTGCCACCGGGAAGCTGCCCGAATAGCAGAGCGAAATCTGCTGAAACAGGCGCGTATCGAACTCCGCCGTCGTTGCGCGTCCATGGCCGGCATCGAATTCAAAGCGCATTGCTTGAGCCGGGTCGCACGATCGCGCGGAGGCGAGTTGCGGCAAAACAGGCACGCGCGTGAGACCGCGAGAGAGGCCCGTGAACCGCTGCCAGGCCTCGTACCGTGCCTCCTGCGCGCCGGACACGGCCTCGCTCCAAACGACGAGCTGCGGCGAAGGCAGCGTGAAATACAGCAGCGCCAGTGTTGCCACGGCGGCAAGGGCCGGCACCCCCAGCAACACCGGCAAGGACGAGACGAAAACGGCCGCCAACGTTGCCGCGGCGAAGTACGCGGCGAGCACGACGAGCACCCGATTCCAGGTGAGGTGATCGGGGCGAGAGAACGCCACTTTTCCAGGGAGCGCCGTCGCCGGGACCATGCTCGCAGACAGCGACGACTGGAGCATTTCCTTGGCGTCCGTAAGCGACGTTGCATTCATGAGGGTGCGGCCGCCGCACCCCCCTGCTCCGTCCAGCACGCGACGCACGCGGGAATCCGCATCCAACAGGACAATTCGGCCGCATTCCGTTGCATGGACGAGCAGCGCGCCAATTTGTCTTTCATCGAGCGCACCCAGCGTCGGGGCGTCGAGGATCAGCGCGTCGATGCTCGCATAGGCCGACGCGTTTCGCGGAAGGTCATCCGCGGCGAGAGCAATCGTGTGAAATCCGTCGAGGTGAACCGTGCCGCCAGTCACGAGACCCACGCCGAGCAACGGCGACTCCGAGTACGCAATGCGAACCTCGCGACGCTGCGGCACCGCCGCCGGCGACCCGGCACTCACTGCAACCTCTTCGGCCGATTCGATGGGCACCTGCAGGCGCACGTTTCGGCCGGGTTCGAGGTCCAGGCTGCCGTGCACGACCTGGCGGCCGGCCACGACATCGAAGTTCGCTCGCATTGCCGTGTCGGCGCTCAGGCGAATGTCGACTTCGGTCGCCCGCCCCGGACGGGTCCAGCCACTCCACGCAGGCGTGGCTGCCAGGTCGAGTCGCGGCTGTGCGAGCGCGTCCCCCACGCCGCACAGCGCGAGACCCAGAAACGACAGCCAGCGTGGCACCGTGTCACTTAAGCATTTGCTCGAGCGCGATCACGCTCCATGCCGTCGCGAGTTCCGGCTTGTCCTCCCACCAGAGTGCCGAGTCCTTGTTGATCCATGAGCCGTCAGGGTTCTGGAGCAGGATGAGCCGGTCACCAAGTTCGTTGCGCCAGTTGTGCCGCTGGCCGCGACCATCGACGAACTCCTTCTCGCCATACACGGATGAGACCTTTGCCAGCGCATTGTAGTAGTAGAAAAGTCCCCCCTTGGAGTTCGTGCCGGGGTTGCTGTCGAGCGTGTAGTTGGTCGTGAGCCATTTATGGGCGGCCTGCACCCGCGGGTCGGATTTGTCGACGCCCAGGTAGAGCAAACTGATGAGCCCGGCCGCCGTAACCGTTCCGTAGGAGTTCGTCCCGCCGCCATACTCGGACGGGTTGTGGCCGGGCGAGTACAGAAAGCCGCCGTCGTTGCCCGCGTATTTCTGGTCGTTGCTTTCGCTGCGATTCTGCATCCGGCTCACGAAAATGAGTGCCTTCTGCCAGACCGGGTCCTTCGGATCGTAGGACGTCGCGCGCAGTGAATCGAGCGCAATGTAACTGTTCGACATATCCGGCCGCTCGTCGCCGCCGTACCCAAGTCCGCCGTACCAGTTGTCGACCGGCATGAACCCCCTCTCCTCGCCAATCTGGGATCCCGTGATGTATTTCTGGCCCTTGGCGATGACCTGCGCATACTTTGGATCCTTGGTCATCGACAGCGCGGTGATCGCGACGGCGGTGTTGTAGCTCTGGTCGTGCTGTCTTTCGACGATCGAGCCGTCGGGATTCGCCTTGGAAACGATGAATGCCGCCAAGCGCTCGACGGCCGCCTTGTCGGCGTCGGAAAGGCCCCGGGGATTCTCCAGAATGGCGCGCAGCGTCAGCGAGGAAAGCCCGACCGAATACCCGATGGAGCCATTCGGGGCCTGCTTGCTCTTGAGGAACTTGAGCCCGGCGTCCACGGCTTGCTGCGCCTTGGCGCGCGTTTGCGCGTTCATGTCGTCGGCGGCGCCGAACGCGGGCGCTGCCAGGACGAAGCCGGTCAACAGTGCGAAGCAGAATCTCTTCATCATTTTGCTACCTCCGTCGTGGTGAGAATCGGACGATCGATTTCGATCTGCCGGCGCGTCCGCCGCAATGCCAGCGGAATGAACGCCAGCACCAGATACAGCGAGCCGTAGGCCAGGATGAGTTCCGCCGGGCCGGGATACGAGAATTGCAGAGCCGCTAGGTTCGAATGTTGGTAGAACCACGGATTGCGCAGCAGGTCGTTGCCGCTCGCAACCGCCAAATGAGTCAGCGGGCTCATGCCGATAGCGGCGTCGACAAGCCACGGGTGGCGACCGGCGAGAAGTTCGCCCGCCGGTCCGAGCCACAGCGGCAGCGATCCAACGAACGCAAGCGCGAACGCCGCAGCGCGGCCGGCCATCTCGCTCGAGGATTCCGCATTCACGGATCGATCGCGCCAGCGCCACTCCAGCCCCGCCGCGGCCGCATGAGTCACGAGCAGTATCAGCAGGAGCATTCCGCAGGCCGCCAGAATTCGCGCGTACGGCTGTGCCGGATCGCCGGCGACCCACAGAATAATCGCGGCCAGGCACGCCGCTGCGGCCGACCAGGCGCCGATCCGGAGTGCGGTGCGCCCTGGCGTCGCCGCGCAACCCGGCCAGAAGAGCGAGGCGAACAATCCTATGATGGCCGTGACCGCGACCCGCAGCGCGGACGGCTGCAGATGAGTCGCCGTCGCACTGAACGCGGCGAGCATCAGCACGCACGCCACGGCCAGCATTGCCCAGCGCGCGGCGATCATCATTTCTTCACCGGCGCCATTTCAACGCTCAGCTCGACGGCCGAGCCTTCGGGCGGGAGCAAGGTGCTGCCGCGCATCGAGCCATAGGGCCCCACGCCGACGCCGGACACGGCTTCGATGATGCCCGTGGGGTCCTTGATGAAGCTGATCAGCGTTCCCGTGAAATCCGCGGCAAACCGGGTGCCATCGATCGACGTGAACGAGCCGGTGTAGACCCATTCGACCGATTCGATCTTCGTCCGGGCATCGGCGTTGAACAATGCCTCAGCCGCCGTAACCTTGCGGCGCTGCCCATCCTGCGTCCACGCCACCGACATGGCAACTCGCTGGCCAACCACTTTGGCCGCGACCGGCGGCTTCGAGGAAGGCAGCGTCGGATCACGCTCGAGGCCGATCAGGATGCAGGCCAGGTTGAACTCGCTGCCGCTGGCGTCCAGTTCCAGCAGCGCTTCGTAGGCTTTCCTTCCTCCCGGACTGGTGGCCAGGTATTCGAGCGGCTTGTCGAGCGCATGCACGCGGCCGGGCACGGTAAAGCCATGCGCTGCCTTGTCGACGACGATATGCCCGATTTGATAGCGGTCCTGACCCAGTGGCTTCAGCAACCCGATCGCGGGCGGCGGCGGCTCCGCCGGCTGCGCGAACGCGTGCTGGACGAAGGTCGCCACCGCGGCCATGACCGCGGCGACCAGCCACCGGCGCCAATTCATGGCTTGACGCCGAGCACGACGCGGTGCGGCATCGGCGGCGGCAGTGGCACGGTGCGAAGCTCGGCGAAACCGGCCTCGGCCATCCAGCGCTTCACGTCCGAATCCGAGTGCACGCCGCCGTCCGGCGCAGTCAGCATCATGTTGAGGCCGAACATTGCGGCGAATGGCGGGTGGGTCCCACCTTCGTCAGCGAACACGTCGCTCACGACGAGCAGGCCGCCGGAAATCAGGCAGGTCGCGGCGCGTTCGATCAGGCTGCGGCATGCGTGCTCGGTTTCGCGATGGAACATGCCGGACATCAACACGACATCCTTGCCCGTGCCGAACGCCGCGCTGTGGTAGTCGCCGTCCCGCAGCGTCACGCGGTCGCTCGCGCCGGCGGCCGCGACGAGGTCGCGCGCAACGGCGGCGACGCCGGGCAATTCGAGTACCTCGGACCGCAGCCCGGGAAAGCGCTCCGTGAGCAGCACCGAATACGTCCCCGGTCCGCCGCCGACGTCGAGCATCGCGCGCCGATCGTGGAGGTCAAGGATGGCGACCAGCGCGCGCGCGATGCCCAGCGCGCGTTCGTGCATGGCCTGCACGAAACTGCGCGTGCGAACCGGATCCTCGCCGAGATAGGTCTCCGCGGGCAGCGCGGGGCGGCCGGAGCGCAGCGCGTCCTCGAGCTTGCCCCAGGTCCCGTAGAGCTGGTCGCTGTAGCGAATCACATTGCCCATGAAGGCGGGGCTGCGACTGACCAGGAACGCGGCGGCGACCGGCGAGTTCTCGAACTTGCCGGACTGTTCTTGAAGGAAACCGAGGCCGACCAATGCGCGCAGGAACAAGCCCGTGCTACGCGGATCGAGATTGAGTGCCGCGGCCACATCGTCGGCGGAGCGGGCGCCATCGGCCAGGACGTCGAAGAGGCGCAACCGGTTCGCCGTGAGCAGCGTCTGGCTTTCCCAATACGCGGTGCTCAGACGGACGATCGACGACGGATTCGGGGCCGCGGCTCCGGGCGGCTGCGTCTGCGGTGCGCTCATCCCCCGGTCTCCCGGCGCCGCAACCACGCCATCGCCTGCATTATCTGGTCGCGATCGAGACTGTTGACCTCCTCGCCACGACCGATGCCGCGCAACATCGTGACCGTGAGTTCGCCGCCCAGGTGCTCGCGGAATTCCTCGATGCCGTCCAGGATCAGGAAAGCGCCGTGGTCATCGCGCGATTCCATCGCCGGATGCCACAGGTGGAACCCCAGTCGCTTGAACAACGCATACACGCGGTCATCGGCGCCGGCGGGCAACATGCCCGCCTGGACGGAATAGCGCGTGTCGAGCGTGACGCCGATCGCCACTGCCTCGCCGTGGCGCAACTCGTGGGCCGTGAGCGCTTCCAGCTTGTGCGCGGACCAGTGGCCGTAGTCGAGGGGCCGGCCGCTGCCGCTCTCGAAGGGATCGCCGCCCTGGGCGATTTGCCGCATGTGCAGCTCGGCGCAGCGGCGAATCATGCGCGACGTGGCATGGGCAACGCAATTGCGCAGGGCGTCCGCGTTGGCTTCGAGCCACTCGAAGAACATTGCGTCGCGGATCAACGATACCTTCACCGCCTCGGCGATGCCCGAGATTCGGTCGCGCGGATGCAGGGTGCGCAGGAAATCGAAGTCGTTGAGGACCGCGTGGGGAGGCGCGAAGCAGCCGAGAAAATTCTTCTTGCCGAACGCATTGACGCCGTTCTTCACCCCGACGCCGGAATCGTTCTGCGCCAGCACCGTGGTGGGGACCCGGATGTGGCGCACGCCGCGATGTGTGGTTGCGGCGACAAACCCGATCATGTCGAGCAGCGCCCCGCCCCCCACCCCGACCACGTACGAATGCCGATCGATGCCTAGTTCGCCGAGGCGATGCTGGAGCCGTGTCACGAGCGCGGGATCGTTCTTCACCTGCTCGCCCGCGGGCACCACTTCCGGGGGCGCGACGAGTTCCATCGTGGCTGCGTGCGATTGCGCATACGCCGCGATCTCATGCACCAGCGCCGGCCAGGTCGCGGCGACGTTGGCGTCGACGAAGGCGGTGAAGCGATGCCGCTTGCCGGATTCGCGTCGGGACAGCGCGTGCGCGAACACGGGATTGTCGCGATCGAAGACCCGCTCCGTGAAATACACCGGATAGTTGTAGCGGATCGTGAATTCCTGTTGATAGACCGTCGCCGCCGTCAAATCCACGACCTTGGCTGTCTCGGCATTCATCGCTGCCCCTTGTCAGGATGTCCCGTGCTCACTTGATCACCGGCTGCTCGTCGCGTTCGGGAATGACCGGGAGATCGTCCACGCGCGGCTGCTGGCCGCGCAACACCGAATTGCCCTGGAAGAGCAGCCGCTCATCGCGCGGCTTGCTGCTCAGCCAATGCTCCTCTTTCATCTGACCGCTTCGGCCGAACGCTGCGAGCGCGTTCGCGTAGCAGGTGGCTTCGACGTCGGCGCGGGGAATGCCGCGCTCGAGCATCAGCCGAGCCGTTTTCGGCACCGCGAGCGGATCCGACTTGCCCCAGTCGGCGCTCGAGTCGATGAATATGCGGGTCGAGCCGTAGCGGCGCGCGATCTCCACGAATCGCTCGCTGCCCATCTTGGTTTCCGGATACAGCGTGAAGGCCGCCCAGAAACCGCGGTCGAGCACTTCCTGCACCGTTTCTTCGTTGTTGTGATCGATCACCACCGAACCCGGGTCCAATCCCATTTCGATGGCGACATCCATGCTGCGCGACGTGCCGCGCTTCTTGTCCCGGTGCGGCGTGTGAACCTGCACCAGCATCCCGAGATCGAGCGCGAGTTGCAGCTGGGCGCGGTAGTACTTGTCCTCGGCCGCGGTCTGGTCGTCGTAGCCGATCTCGCCGACCGCGACCACACCCTCCTTGCCCAGATAGAGCGGCAGCACATCCATCACCTGCTCGGCCAGCGCCTCGTTGTTCGCTTCCTTGCTGTTGAGGCCGATCGTGCAGTAGTGGCAGATCCCGAATTGGGAGGCCCGGAAGCGCTCCCAGCCGACCAGGCTCGAAAGATAGTCGATGAAGCTTCCAACCTGCGTGCGCGGCTGGCCAAGCCAGAACGCCGGCTCGATGACGGCCACGATGCCCGCCGCGGCCATTCGCTCGTAGTCGTCCGTGGTGCGCGCGCTCATGTGAATGTGCGGATCGATGAATCGCATGGGTCTCTCCGTGTAATGGTCGTCAGTTGCCCGCAACTGCGAGCCGTTCCCAGGAAAGGTCTGAATCGGCACCGCCGCTTGCCTTGTGCGCATGCACGTCGAGCAGGCGTGCGGCGCCGGGATCGTTTGCCTCGCGCAGCGCAAGCGCGGCGGCCTGTCGCTCATCGGCCGTGCCGCGCTCGAACAATCGCGCGAAGTCGTCGAGCGCCGCGCCAGCCGCGAACGGGCCGACACAACGCCACAGTTCCGGACTCACCGGTCGCGATGCCGCCCATCGCTCGTGCGCGTAGTCGCAGAGCATGCGAGCAAGCGTGGCGTTACGCCGTCCGTCGAGCCCGACGATGGGATGCAGCGGACTGCCGACGAACAAGGCCTTCAATACCAGTTGATTCCATGCGGGCTCGTTCAATTGTTCCGCCGGATAGGGATTGCGATGCGCCACCGCCTCGAAGACCGCCCGCATGTTCGACCGAATGCCCTCCGCCGCCCGCAACGAATAACGCGATTGGTCGGGATAGAGCGGCAGGCCGCGGTAATACGCAACGAGTTCCCCGATGTCGCCGGCACAGCAAAGGCGATCGAGCCTCTGGCTCATTACGACGCCGTCCGATGTGCTCGCGCACAGCAGGTACACGCGCACCGCCTGGTCCAGCGTCCAATCGTGAGGATCCCAACCCGGACGGCTTGCCGGTGCGGCTTGAAGTTCCGCGTCGCTCAAGGCTAGGGGCGCTTTGCCGACCTGACGCGTGACAAGGCTCAGCATCAGGTACAGGTCGCGATCGGCGATGCCGGTCTTGCATCGGGCAATGCCGCCCGAGAGCCACTCCCCCGCTTTCTCCGGCAGCCGAGTGGCGAGCCATCTTTCAAGTAGATCCAATGGCCTCATGCCGCTCTCCGCGCCACGGGATTCTTTGCGCCGAAGATATGCTCGAGGAGCAGGTTTTTTACGTCGCCGGCCGCAACCGGACCCGTGCCCAGCAGTTCCGGCATGGACGTGATGATCAGCGGACCATCTTCCGGCCGGTCGGTTGTCCGGCCATGCGAACCGCGCACCAGTGACGCGTCGAGCGCAATGACGTCCATCAGATAGCGCATGCCGATGAACTTCTGCGCCAGGCGGGCGGCAATGCGCAGCTTGGGCAGGCTGAGTTTGGGGTCGACGAAGAGTTCCACCGGGTCGTAGCCCGGCTTGCGGTGTATGTCGACGGTGCGCGCGTAGTCCGGCGCGCGGTCATCGTCGAGGAAATGGTAGTAGGTGAACCAGCTGCGCGCATCCGCTATCGCGACCAGCTCGCCCGAGCGTGGATGATCCAGGCCAATCGCATGCTTGCCTTCCTGATCGAGCACCCGCTCGACGCCGGGCAAGCTGCGCAACAGCTGCGCGACTTCGCCCACGAGTTCCGGTCGCGCGACGTAGACGTGCGCGATCTGGTGGTCGGCCACGGCAAAGGCATCGGATGCGCCGGGGTCGAGCTGTTCGCGGCCCTGCTCGTCGCGCACGCGCAGCCAGCCGGCGCGGCGCAGCGCCCTGTTGACATGGATCGGATTCGTGACCTCGGTAATGCCGTACTCGGACAGGACCACGATCTCCGCGCCCGCGCGCTCGGCCGCGGCGATCAGTTCGCCACAAACGTCGTCCACGGCAGCCACATCTTGCGCGATGCCCGCAAAGTTCGGACCGAATCGCTGGAGGTTGTAGTCGAGATGGGGCAGGTAGACCAGCGTGAGCGTGGGATGGAAGCGCTCGAAGACACGCAGCGCGCTGCGGCCAATCCAGCGCGTCGATTCGATGTCTGCCGTCGGCCCCCAGAACCGGAACAACGGGAACTGCCCGAGGTCGCGCTGCAGTTCGTCGCGCAACGCCGCGGGGTGCGTGTAGATGTCGGGCAGCTTGCGGCCGTCGGCCGTATACATCGGCCGCGGCGTGACCGAGAAATCGGTCGACGCGTACATGTTGTACCACCAGAAGAGCTTGGCGCAGGTGAACGACGGGTCGAGCCGTTTTGCGGCATCCCAGATTTTTTCGCCACCCACAAGGTGGTTGGACTGGCGCCAAAACCAGATCTCGGCCAGCTCGCGGAAATACCAGCCGTTCCCGACAACGCCATGCTCGCGCGGCAGCGCTCCGGTAACGAGCGTCGATTGCACGGTGGTCGTGACGGCGGGCGTCACCGTCGTCAGCGCCCGGAGCCCGCCGCGCGCCGCAAGCGCTTTCAGGTTCGGCGCGTGCTCGAGCAGCGCGGGCGTCAGCCCGACGACGTCCAGCACGAGCGTACGTTTCATGACGCGGTCCTTATGCAGGACGCCCATGAGTCTCCGCTCGAAACCCTGGAACTTGGGCCAGCAACCATCTTGAATCCCTCGCTTCTCAACGCATGCAGGCGTTGCGGCGCATTGTTCGGGTACGTCGGTGACGGTCACCGTGACCGATCGCCTTCGCGACCGGCCACGGCAAATTTTTCCGCCAATTTCCGGCGCGGGAGGGACAGCGCGCCGGAAAACCCAGCCAGCAGCATGATCCGGGGGGGACGGCTGGCAGGGCAGCATCCACGAAGGATGCCTTGCGATCACCACAAAGCAAATGATGTGCCGACTTGCGGGGCGATGGCGAATTCGGCCAAAGACTAAAATATTCAGTCGGTTACATCGTCTTGTCGGCCCCACCGGGATGCGCGGTGCATGCAGGCGCAGTGCAGTCTCGAGCCAGGTGCAGGCGAATAGTCACCGGCAATCGCGGGTGCAACTCTTTGTCGTTGCTGAGAAAAAATCGAAATGACCGAAATCCGTCAGGCGCTGGAGGAAATCTGGTCAATTGCTCCTTACAGCTTGGAACGCAATGTGCTGCGGCTGATGCCGAGCAGCCGGGCCGCGGCGACCTGATTGCCGTCGGTTGCCTTGAGCGCCACGCGGATGAGCGCCCCTTCCAGCCGCTCGATCGCCAGTTCGTGCACGGGGACATCGTTGCCTTCGCTGACCGCTGCGTCAACCAGCCGAGCCGCATGCGCGTCGAGCGCCACCAACAGGCAGTCCATGCTGGATCCGGCGTCGTCCGCGGGGCCCGTATCTCCCGAATCGAACCTCAGATCGTGAATGGAGAGCACGGGGCCATGCGCAACCAGCAGCGATCGCTTGATGACGTGCTCGAGTTCGCGCACGTTGCCGGGCCAGTCGCGGGCCTTGAGGTTGTCGAGCACTGCCTGCTCGACCGAGGTTATCGCCTTGCCGACCTCGCGGTTTGCGCGCTGGATGAGCGCCTGCACCAGTTCGGGAATGTCTTCCCTGCGCTCCCGCAACGGTGGCACCTGCAGCGTCACGATGTTGATCCGGTGATAAAGATCCTCGCGGAACGTGCCTGCCACCACGGACGCGGCGAGATCACGATTGGACGCGCATACCAGGCGGGCGCGGAATGGCACAGGAGCAATACTGCCAACCCGTTCGAAGCTGCGTTCCTGCAGCACACGCAACAACTTGCTCTGCAGATGCAGCGGCAATTCCGAAATTTCGTCCAGGAACAGCGTTCCCTGCCCGGCCGCCTCGAATCGCCCTGTGCGCGCATTCTTCGCGTCGGTGAACGCGCCACGCTCATGCCCGAACAGCTCGGATTCGATAAGTTGCTCCGGAATGGCGGCGCAGTTGATCGCGACGAACGGCTCCGGCGCGCGCGCACCCGATGCGTGTATTGCGCGCGCCACCAACTCCTTGCCTACCCCGCTCTCGCCTTGCACGAGCGCGGTCAGGTCGTTGTCGGCAAGCATCACGATCAGCTTGAACAGTTCCTGCATCGGCGCGCTTTGGCCGACCAGCGTCGGCCGCGGTCCCGACTCGGCGCCGGCCGGCACGCTCGTTGTTTGCGATTCGGGCGCAGGCGCGTGCAACGCGCGCTGCAGTACTTGCCGGATCTGACCCAGGTCCAAGGGCTTGCCGAGATAATCGAACGCCTCGTTGCGCAGTGCTTCGGACGCCGTCTCCAGCGTGCCGTAGGCGGTCATCACGACGACCGGCAATGTCGGATCGAACCGACGAATCTCCTTCAACACGGCAAGGCCGTCCATGCCGGGCATGCGCACGTCGACGAAGACCAGGTCGGGCCGCGCCGTGCGCACAAGGCGCAACGCGGCCTCGCCGGTCGACGCGATGAGTGGCGTGTGTCCGTCGGCCTCCAGCAACAGGCTGAAAGCCTCGCAGATGGACCTTTCGTCGTCGGCGACGAGAACCCTGGCCATCGTGTCAGCCGTCCCTTCCGGGCACAGAAGGCGCTAGGGATAACGGAAACGCCAGCGCGAAGCAAGCACCTCCCAAGTCGCGGCTGCGCTCCATCTGTAGCTCGCCGCCGTGTGCCGCGGCGACTTCCCGGCAGACCGTCATGCCCAAACCGAGACCGAACGGCTTGGTGCTGACGGCGGAGTCGCTCAGCCGGACACGAACCTCTTCGGCCAGCCCGGGTCCGGAGTCCTCGACCACGATTCGCACGCGTGAGGCTTCAGCGTCCTGTCCGGCACTGATCCGAAGATCGCCTCCCTGCGGCATCGCATCCGCCGCGTTGACGATCAAATTGAGCAGGGCCTGGCGAACACGCCCCCGGTCGACGCGCGCCTCCAGGTGTTCGTCGCAGCGGCTGTCGACGCGGACGCCCAGGTGAGCGAGCGACGGCCCCATCAGGTCGAGGACTTCGGCGATCAATGGGCGCAGGCGGGTAAGTTCAGGGTCCAGCGGCTGCTCCGCTCCGAGGAGAAGAGTGGAGGACACGAGCAATTCGAGACGCTGGACCTCCGTCAGCAAGCGGTCGACGCGACCCGCCTCCCGCCGGTCGACGCGCTCCGCCAGCAACTGCAGGTGCAGCTTCAACCCGGTGAGCGGATTGCGGATCTCGTGCGCAAGCCGCGCCGACATCTCGCCGAGGGCCGACATCCGGCTGCGCGACGCCAGACGCGATTCGTAGTCGCCGAGGCGCAGCATCATCGTATTGAGCGATTCCCCCAGCGCGCCAATCTCATCGGCGCGCGGCAGATCGAGGCGGTGTTGGCGTTCACCTGCGGCGATTCGATCGGCAAAGGCCGACAGCTGGGCCAGCGGGCGAGTGATGTTGCGCACGAGCGCGAGCAGCACGGCCCCAAGCAATGCGGTCGCCGCAAGCATCGCGAGGCCGAGCCAGCGCGCCGCGCTCGCTGCCGCCGCCGCAGCGTCGCCGAGTGGCGCGACGGCAACGAGGGCCGAGTAGCGCGGCTCCTCGCTTGCGTCGATTGGCTGGTACACGGCGATGCTTTGCACGGGGATCTCGAGACGCCGTGTTTCGGTACTTGGCCAGGGTTGGCGTTCGGCCAGCGACGCGGCGATCGCGTCGCCGACTTTGCCCGACGTGGTCACGACGACCTTGCCGCCTCGATCGAGCAGCACGAAATCCGATTGCTGGACAGAAGCCAACCGGCGCAGTACCTCTGGGGTATACGGGATTCCACTGGTCGCCAGGACGGAGGCGGCATTGCGCAGTTGACCTACCAGCCGTTGCTCCAGGGTGTCCGTGACAATGCCCACGCCGATCGCCCAGGCCGCGGCCATTGCGATGAGCAGCGGTCCGAGCAGCGTGAGAATCAGACGCAGGTAAAGGGAGGGTCGATAGCGCACGCGGCAATGCTACGTTACCGGGCGACCCTGGGCGACGATCGATCGGGAACCGGCCTGTCTGCGTGTCAGAATTTTTTACAACCCTGGCATCGAGTCGGCGATCACCGTCACCTTAGTTCCTGTTTTGTTTGGCATTTTGATGTGCGGTATGAAAGTTGCTGATAGCGTCGACGATCGGCTTGCCCGGTGGTGTTTGCCGTGTTCGGACGATCGACGGGTGCGCGCCCCGGCGGATTTTCAGCTGCCGAAGGCGCGTGATTAGCATCTGACACGCGTGTGGTTGGCCGTTAGGCGGTGCCCGGGGGGGTGTCGCGTTGGCGGGTTCAATAGCCGGAGGGACAGCGTGATGATTAGCGTTACCAGGAAAGAGTTGTTTGGTACGGGCTTCGGCGGCGAGCTTGCCCGTCATTTCGCCAGTCTGCTCAAGAGCGCGGCGCCGGCCATGGTTGCTCTCGCGATCGCCGCCACGGCATCCAGTGCCTGGGCCGAGACGCTGATGATGCCCAAGCGCGACGCGCGGACGACCGCCCCGCTGGTCGTATGGGGCGTCCACGACCAGGCACCCGCCACGGCCTGCAGTTTGGATTTCGGCGACGCATCGCCGGCCCAGAACTGCACCGGCGCCGATCGTTCATACATCGCCTACACCCACACCTACGCCGTCCAGGGTACCTACACCGCCACGCTGACCGTGGGCGTTGAGTCGGCCACTACGGCCATCCAGGTATTCGACCCGGCCGCATTCGCCGATGGCGGGGTCACCGGCGACAACAACCGCAGCCTCGGCATCAACATGGCCATCCAGGATGGCCTGCGCTACCTCTGGACCAGCCAAACAAGCCGCGCGGCCAATTTCCCGGCAGGTACGACGACGAGTTGGAACAACACCGGGTTTCCCAATGCTGACACGTCGCTGATCGTGCTGGCGTTCGAAAACCAGGGTTACGTGATTACGGCCAATGTCGCGCCGACGGGAATTTATGAAAAGTACATCGTTCGCCGCGGCCTCAATTATGTAATCGGTACGCTTGCGCAAGTGGCGATCGGCATCACGCCGGGTGGCAACAATCCTTGCTCCGTTTACGCGGATTGCGTTGGACTCGTCACCGGTGGCTACCAAGGCTATACGGCGGCGCTGACCATTCTGCCGTTTGCCGGTAGTGGTGCGCTCGCCCAAATCAACACCGAGGTCGCCGGCTACACGAATGGCAAGACCTATGGCGAGATCATGCAGCGCATGGTCAATGCGCTCATCTGGGGCCAGAACGACAGCGGCACCGGCGAGGGCAGTTGGGACTACGGCTTCAATTCCACGCGCGGTGACGGGTCGACGTTGGGCTGGGATACGTTTGCGTTGCTGGATGCGGCCGCGTCCGGCGCGACGGTGCCGGCTTGGGTCGCCACGGAGTACAAGAAGGGGTTGGATTGTCACCTCAACACGGACGGATCCTTCGACTACACCGCTGATTGCGCGCCAGGCAGCCCCAACAGCCCCGGTCCGCAGAAGGCCGGCATCGGCCTGCAGGGCCTGTTCCTTATCGGCGAGACCGGAGCCCGCGTCACCGCGGTGACAAACAACATCAACAGCTGGTGGAATGGTGCAGCGGGTGGTATCGGCGCAGAACGACTGGGGCTGCAATTCGTCCGGCTTTCGCATACCCGAATGACACCAACAAGGGTTGCGCCTACTCGATGTTCAACAACTTCAAGGGCCTGAAGCTTCAAGGCATCCTGACCTTGCCTAATGTCGCTCGGCCCGCAGGCCCAGGCACGCAGCCTGCAGGTGACTGGTACGCTGACTACCAGGACTGGCTCGTCTCCAACCAGTCGTCGCCGGCAACCACCCCCGGTGGCCAATGGGCCTCCATGGGCTTTTCCTGCTGCGGCAGTCGGCACTGACATCACTGCAGCAGTCGCCGAGCTGATCCTGTCGCCGGTTGCGCTGGTGGCGCCCGACCCGATCCTGTTCTCCACCGTGGGTTTGAGCCCCGTGACGGCGACCAACCCGGTGGGCACCGATCACACCGTCACGGCGTTCGCCCAGGCATCCAGTGGCGCGCCGGTACCCGGCGTGACGATCACCTTCAAAGTCCTGACCGGTCCCAACGCTGGCAAGTCGGGCAATGGCACGACCGGTGCCGATGGCAAGACGAGCTTCACATACCACGACGACGGCGGCGCGGGTACGGACACGATCCAGGCCTACATCACGGCGGGTGCGACGACGATCGGCTCCAATATCGTGTCGAAGACCTGGGGCGGGTTGGCGTGCGACGTCAACAATGATGGCAAGGTAACCAATGCCGATCTCGTGTTGATTCGTGCGAAGAATGGCCAGTCTCCAACCGGTGCGAACGCCATCTACGACGCGAACCACGACGGTGCGATCAACGTGGCGGATGTTCGGTATTGCCAGCTGAGGCTGACCCCGCCCTGATGATCAAGATAACGATGCAGTTCAGCTAGTGCAGTTCAGTCCCCCGATGCATGGGCGTCGGGGGCCCTGGGGGGAGAAGCGAAGCGCGTTGCCTCTCTTGCTGTACCCGCGATAGATGCCGAGTCAATCGCTTTAGTGGAGATCCGTATCATGAAAACCATCAGTCGGACACTGCATATGCTGGCGGTCGCGGGGTTGGCGGCAACGCTGCTGTTGTCTGAGGCGGCAGCTACCCCCGTAGTCACCATCAGCCCCGTGACCCAGACCATCAACGTCGGCGATCCCGCCTCGGTCGATATCATCGTCAGTGGCTTGACCGAAGCGGTAGGGGGCTTCTCGTTTCATCCTTTCCTTCAACGACCTCATCTTGGAGGGTACGGCCTACGCGAACGATCCGGACGGCACGATGGGGGCGGCGCCGTTGGACCTGAGCTTTGGCTTCGACGGCGCCGTAGCGGCTCCCCGCTTGACATCTTCTTTGTCGCCGACGCCAGCGAGACGAGTCGGACCTCTCAGCTGCGCAGGGCGCGTCGTTCAGGCTCGCGACGGTGGATTTCATGGGCCTGGTCAACGGCCTCAGCCCCGTGAGCTTCATGGGCGATGTGGTTCTGTCCAACGCGGACGGAACGGTGTTCACGACGGCCGAAAGCCGGAACGCCAGTATTTGCGTGGGCGGCAACTGCAATCTTGCGCCCGAACCGGCGACATTGCTGCTGGTAGGCGGCGCGCTAAGCGCATTGGCCATTATCCGCCGCCGCAGGCAGGCAGCGTAAGTCAGATTTGCTTTCAGGCGGGCTGCCGTGCAGCGCGCCTGAAGACTGAAGGCAGGACGTGAGCGGGCAGCGATCGCCTCTCACCTTCTGCCTTCTTCTTTTGCGACGCTGTTCCTGACGACACGCGACCTCGAAGAACATGGCGCATTGACTGTCTCGAACGTTCGTGCCGTTCGCACTCGGATTCCCCGCGTGACGAGCGGCGCAACCGCGTCCCGCAAGCCCGCGCCTTCCGTCGCGGCGCGTGACCTGTTGCAGGGACCCGCCGACGGCGGACTCGCCTTCAAAGTCCGCGCTGGCCTTGCCCCTGGCCTTTGCCGCGGCCCTGGCGGCGCTGTGCCTTCTGCCCTCGATGCAGCAGCAGACCATGCTGGCCCGGTCGATGCTTGGCGCGGCGGGCTTCATCGCCGCATGGACCGGCGTGTTCTTTTACATCGCCGGGCCGCGGCACCGGGCGGTCGGACTGGAGATCGTGCTGCGCAAGCAGCATTACTTGCAGGCCTGCGCCCAGTTCGCGGTCATGCTGTATTGGGGTTGGTACTGGCGCGAGGTCTACAACTCGCTGCACCTGATCGCAGCGCAGCTCCTCTTCGCCTACGCCTTCGACATGCTGCTTACCTGGTCGCGCGGCCAGAAGTACACGCTGGGCTTCGGCCCCTTTCCGATCATCTTCAGCATCAACCTGTTCCTCTGGTTCAAGCCCGACTGGTTCTATCTGCAGTTCGTGATGGTGGCGGTGGGATTCCTGGCCAAGGCGTTCATCACCTGGGAAAAGGACGGCAGGCGCGCGCACATCTTCAACCCGTCGTCGTTCCCGCTCGGCCTGTTTTCGCTCGGCCTGCTCCTCACCGGCTCGACCGGGATCACCTGGGGCCAGGAAATCGCGCAGACCTTCGAGTGGCCGCCGTACATCCGGCTGTTCATCTTCCTGATCGCCTTGCCAGGACAGTTCCTTTTCGGCGTCACCACCATGACCATGTCCGCGGTCCTGGCGGTAGCCGCATTCGGAATGGGCTACTACTGGACATTCGGTACCTACTATTTCGTCGATGCGTTCATGCCGGCGGCGGTCTTCCTGGGCATGCACCTGCTGTTCAACGACCCGTCGACGTCACCGCGCAGCGAGCTCGGGCGCATCATCTACGGTGTGATGTACGGCATGGGGGTCGTCGTTCTGTACGGACTCCTGGGGACGGCTCGGTGCCCCGACTTTCTACGACAAGCTGCTGGCCGTGCCGCTGATGAACTTGACCATCCAGCTGATCGACGGCGTGGCAAGATCCGGCGTCCTGCGACCCTTCGATCCGGCCCGGCTCGGCCGCTCGCTCACGCCGCGCCAGCGCAATCTGGCATACATGTCGATCTGGGCGGTGGCTTTCGCGATCGTCAGCGACCCGACGGCTTCCTACCGGCCTCGACGCTGGCTGCCGTTCTGGGAGCAGGCCTGCGTCGAGGATCGACGCAACGCCTGCATGGTGCTTTCGAAGCTCGAAGCGCAGTATTGCGGGCAAGGGTCCGCCTGGGCCTGCAACGAACTGGGCATCCTCGAGGCGACGGGCCGCGCCAAGGAGATCATTCCGTTGCAAGAAACCTTTGCGACCGCGTGTTCAAAGGGCGCAGCGGCCGGATGCGCAAACCGTGGGGTCTCGCAGGCCGGCGCTGGTTCCGTCGGCGCCCAGGCGTATCAACGCTCGCAACCGCAGCCTGCCGACTACCCGCTGCTCCTTCAGGAAGGTCAGGGCCCGCTCGATGCGCTTGCGGCCCCGCAGCTCTATGAACAGGCGTGCCGGCAGGGGTGGGCCGACGGGTGCAACCGCCTTGCGGGCGTCTATTTGCAAGGTGCCGGCGTTGCGAGAGATGTCCTTCGCGCTGTCGCCGCGCTCGAACGCGCCTGTGACTTGAAATCGCCTCAAGCGTGTGCCGATCTTGGCGTGATGCTGCAGAAAGGCGACGGCGTTGCGGCCGACGCCGAAAAGGGCCGCGCTTACCTCAAGCGCGCATGCGACGTCGGCGTGCGATCGGCCTGTGATCGCCTCGAGGGCCGAAGTGTCGGTAACTGAACACAGCCCCGCTCGAGAACTCGCCACGGCCATTGGCGCGCGGTGAATGAGCGTGCGGCGAACCCAATTCAGCCGTGCCGCATCACTTGGGGGCACCCCATTTGTACGATGACGCCCGTTGTGGCCGAAGTTCGGCCGGGGTTGGCGCCCTGCAGGCGCGGTGACTCACCGCGGGCTTGGGGGCCGCCAACGGCCGTCGTCGGGCTCACTGGACTTGTTGGCGGGATTCTCCGGCACAACCGGGGCCGGGGGCGGAAGTATCATGAACTTCGACCCCCGGTTGGGTTGACTATCCTGGGATTCGAGTCCCGCTCTCGTCGGCGCGGTCGCCTCTCCTGTTGCCGGCGCCGGCGACAACTCCAGCGCCATCGCCACGCTGCCCACGCGCGGTCCGAGGATGGCTCCGCGCGCGGACACATCCTTCAACACGGTGTCACCTTTGACAGGTGCGCCGACGATGAATGCGCGTGCGGGTTGGTCGTCCACGGCGATGAACGCGACCCATTGGCTCCCCGGGACCGACGGTCGCGGGCCGACGACGCCGACCAGTTTGAAGCGGTCGCTGGTCGTCGCGGCCTCCGCCAACGGGGCGACTGGCGGATAGTAGGCGCCTACTGCTCGCGGCTGATCGCTACGGGCGGGCGCGACCGTGTTCGCGGGTGGGGGCATGCTGCCAGCGGGTTCGGCCCTGTTTGCGCGCGAAGGCGGATTCTCCGTCGGCGCCCACTGCCGCGACGCCCATTCGCCGGCTCCCACCGCCACGACGGCAGCGACTGCGATTGCAAGCCATCGTGTCGACATGCGGAAATTATAGCGTCAGGCGTGCGCCGGAAGTCACCGGTCCCCCTTTGTCGTCGTCACGGCGAATTTCGATGATCAGTACAGGAGCGAGCGGGGCTTGGTCGGTATTGCGGCGCGGAACGTCAAGACGCCGTCCATCCCGAAATGGCGTTCACCGGCACGATGACAGTATCGGTAAACCGTGCGAACGGCGCTTGGATGCGACGTACCGTTTCGATGTCCGGCGCTTCGAGCAGCGTGTAATTGTGCGACTGGTCCGTGGCGATCCACTCTCCGCGAATCCGCACGTCGGCCGGAATCGACGCATAGAACGCCTTCGCGAGCGTAGCGAGTTCCCCATATTCCGCGGCGGACAGGTTCGGGCGGGCGCGATTGGTCAGCAGGAACAACATGGCATCAGACTCCTCGAAGCGCTGTCGATTGCGTGCCGGATGCATGGCCGGTGCCGTGACGAGCGGCCATTCCGGCATGAATCACGCCGCCCCGCCCGCCAACCCACGTCAATCGTTGTCACGGCAAGCGCGCGAGCGCGGCCAAAACAGGTGCGGCTCGGGGTAGTACATGGCATGATTTCGGCACGATAACAGAAGCGGAACGGGAGCGATGAGAGCGCCGCCTCGTATCGCCCGCGGTCCATGAAGGGAAAAGGATTGACGCCATGAGCACACTCACCGGCTCGCCCGCGCTGAAGGTCCAGGTAATGTGCGAGGGCATTCGTTACACGGAGTCACTCGGCCTGGCCGCGGGGCACTCGATGCCCAACTACTACCCGTACCGGTTCAAACCCGGCGAGCACGACCCTACCGGCAAGGGTACCGCGACGATTCCCTATCTCATCAACACGGAGGATGGAACCGAAATCCGCATTCTCGGCAGCGGCGATTCGCCATGGCACGTGGAAGGGGACCGGCAGCTGGGTTATCGCCTGGTCGACGATCGCAGCGGTCACGCGGTGCCGATCGAGTTCGAGCCGCTGCGACCCTGGATGACGCAGAAGACGGCGGATGGCCTGCCCTTCCCGCAGGCTGGCGTCACGACGCACGGTGACATGCTGGTGATCAATGTCGCGCCGGGTTGCGAGTACTTCCTGCACAAGCAAGACGGCGTGTCGATGCGCTGCACGTTTTGCGCCTACGGCGCGCCGGACGAACGCACCGCCCACCTGGGCCAGAAGCCCGGGTTGGTCGAGATTCCGCCGTCGACGCTCGAGCGCATGCGGGAGGCGCTGGAGGCCGTGATCAACCAGACGGAGATCCGCCACATTTATCTCGTCGGCGGTTCGCTCACCGATGGGGCAAAGGAGGGCGACCGTTTCCTGCAGCTCGCGCGCTTCGTCAAGCAGGCCAATACCCGCGGCGTGCCGGTCACGCTCGGCTCGGGTGCCATTCCCGACGACTACATCGAGCGGTTCCATGCCGAGCAGCTCGTCTCGCACGTATGCTTCAACCTCGAGATGTGGTCCGAACCGCTGTTCGCGAAGGTGTGCCCCGGCAAGAACCGCTACGTCGGCTATCACCGCTGGATCGAGGCGCTCGAGACGGCCGTTCGATACTGGGGTCGCGGCAACGTCTACTCGGCCATGGTGGCGGGCATCGAGCTCGAGCCCGAGCACGGCCTGGAATGGCAAGAGGCCGCAGGCATCGCGCTCGAGGGAGCGGAGGATCTTTGCCGTCGCGGGATCATTCCCATTTACTCGCTCGTCTGGCCGGTTGGAGGCCGCGACCGGCCGGACTACCACGTGCGCATCCGGAGCTATTTCGAGACGCTGAGCGCCGGCTACCAGGAGATACGCCGGCGGCACAGCCTTGTGGTCTCGGACGGCTTCATGTGTCATCGCTGCGCCTACATGCAGCTGGAATGCGATCTCGATCGGAAGGTGCTGGAGGCGGCATGAGCGGGGTGGCCGAGCGCCGGCGGCACCGCTTGCGTCGCCTCACGATTGCGGCGGGGCGGGGGATCGCGCCGTCGCGCCGCGCTGCGCGAGCAAAGGCCGATCCGTGAGGGTCGGCGACAGTCACTTAAGCTACTGCACGAATATCCATCCGGGCGAATCCTGGGAAGAGATCGGCGGCAACCTCGCGCGCTATCTGCCGCAAGTCAAGCGTCATGTCTGCCCCGACGCGCCTTTCGGCGTGGGACTGCGGCTCTCGGCCATGGCGGCCCGCTCGCTGAGCGCGCCCGACACGCTTGCGCAGTTCCTGGACTTCCTGCGCCAGAACGATCTCTACGTGTTCACGATCAACGGCTTTCCCTATGGGCCTTTCCATGGCACCCGCGTCAAGGAAGGCGTTTACCTGCCCGACTGGCGAGAAGAAGCAAGACTCGAGTACACCAATACGCTCGCGGACCTGCTCGCGGCGATGTTGCCTCCGGAAGGCGACCGCCGGGGAAGCATCAGCACGGTGCCGGGGGCGTTCAAGCCCAACGCGGCCACGCCGCAGGCGGTTGCCCAAATCGCGGATCGGTTGATCAGGCACGTCGCCCATCTGGTGGGCCTCGAACAGAGGACCGGCCGCACCATTGCGCTTGCGCTCGAGCCCGAGCCCTGCTGCCAGCTCGAAACCGTCGCCGAGACCGTTGCCTTCTTTCGCGATCATCTCTATTCGCGCCGCGCCGTGGCGAACCTTGCCTCGCTTGCAGGCCTTGCCTTGGATGGGGCCGAAGCGGCGTTGCATCGCCATCTCGGCGCGTGTCTCGATTTGTGCCACGCCGCGGTCGAATTCGAGGATCCGGCGGACTGCCTGGATGCGCTGGCCGGAGCGGGCATTCCCATTGCCAAGATCCAGGTGACTGCGGGACTGCGCATCGCGCGCGTTACCGCAGACTCGTTGGCGGGACTGCAATGCTTCGATGACGGCGTCTACCTGCACCAGGTGGTCGAACGTGCCGCGGACAATTTGTACCGCTATGTCGACATCGATGCCGCCTGCGCGTCGCAACGTTGGCGTGGCGGCGATTGCGAATGGCGCGTGCATTTCCACGTCCCCGTGTACGTGGAGAATCTCGACGGATTTTCGTCCACGCAGCCGTTTGTTCGCGCCGCGCTGGCATTGCATCGGCAACGGACGCGGACGCCGCATCTCGAAGTCGAGACTTATACGTGGTCCGTGTTGCCTCCGCACGCACGCGATGTCCCGATCGACGAAGCGATTGCGCGGGAACTGCTGTGGGTGCGGAGCGTTCTCGAATGAGGGTACTCAAATGAGGGTGCTCGAGTGAAGGAACGCGCGTGAGCTGGCGGGTCGCCTTCAGTCTGGGCCGCGTCTCCAACCTGCCCACGGTCTGGACGAACACGCTGGCCGGCGTGGTCCTGGCAGGGGGAGCGATCGGCGACGCCCGGATGCCGTGGCTCCTGCTCGCGCTCTCGTTTTGTTACATCGCCGGAATGTTCCTGAACGACGCTTTCGATCGCGAGTTCGATGCGCGGCACCGTCCGGAACGTCCGATTCCGTCGGGTGAGGTGAAGGCCGCCACGGTTTTTGGCGCGGGCTTCACCATGCTCGCGTTGGGTGTCGCGGGTTTGGCCTGGGTGGGTTACGGCTTTGCGGAGGGCACGGGCTGGCGCGCCGTGGTTGCGGGGCTTGCGCTTGCGGCAACGATCGTGTTCTACGATTGGCACCATAAGCAAAATGCATTGAGCCCGATCGTGATGGGCCTCTGCCGCATGCTCGTTTACGTGACGGCAGGCTACGCATTTGCGGCCGATCCGCCGCAGCGTGTCTTTGTGATGGGCTTCCTGCTGCTTTGCTACCTGATCGGGCTGACCTATGCCGCCAAGCAGGAACATCTGGACCGTGTCGCGCATCTCTGGCCGCTGGCGTTCGTCGCGATTCCGGTGGCGTGGGGACTTTACGCCTCGCTGCACGACGCCTTCACCGCGGTCATCGCGCTGCTGTTCCTGCTATGGGTGGTGTACTCGCTTTCCTTTCTGTGGCGACGGCGGCCGGGCGACGTGCCTCGGGCGATTGGCGGCCTGCTCGCGGGAATTTGCCTGTGGGATGCAATGGTGATGGCGGCCTTCGGCCAACCGGCGGCCGCGGCACTCGCGCTGGTGCTGTTCGGGTTGACGCTATTGCTGCAGCGCCACGTTTCGCCCACATGAGTCATTCGTGGGCGGCGGAACTGTTCCATGCGGAAGGGCCGTAAATGCGCTTGCGCGACTGCCATAACTTTCATGATTTTCGGCGGCTGGCGAAGCGCAGGCTGCCGGGCCCGATCTTCAATTACATCGACGGCGCGGCGGACGACGAACTGACCAAGCGCCGGAACACGGAAAGCTTCGAGCGCTGCGACCTGGTGCCCAACGTGCTGCGCGGCGTGGAAGCGGTCGATCTCTCGGTCACCGTCATGGGTCAGAAGCTGGCGCTGCCGTTCTACTGCTCGCCCACCGCGTTGCAGCGGTTGTTTCACCATCGCGGCGAATACGCGGTGGCCGCCGCGGCAGCACGGTACGGCACGATGTTCGGCGTGTCGTCGCTCGGCACGGTCAGCATGGAGGCGTTGCGCAAGCAGTACCCCACGCCGCAGGTCTACCAGTTCTACTTTCACAAGGATCGCGGACTGAACCGCGCGATGATGGAACGCGCCAAATCTGCCGGCGTCGACGTGATGATGCTGACCGTGGACAGCATCACGGGCGGCAACCGTGAACGGGACCTGCGCACGGGATTTTCCATTCCGTTCCGATTGACCCTAAGCGGCATGCTGCAATTCGCCATCAAACCCATGTGGGGCATCAACTATGTCACCCATGAAAAATTCAGGCTGCCCCAGTTGGACGAGCACGTCGACATGGGGGGTGGCGCAATGTCCATCAGCCGGTATTTCACGGAAATGCTGGACCCTTCGATGACCTGGGACGATGTCGCAGAAATGGTCCGGCGCTGGAACGGCCAGTTCTGTCTCAAGGGGATCATGTCCGTGGCGGACGCGAAACGCGCGGCCGATATCGGCTGCACCGGCATCATCCTTTCCAACCATGGCGGCCGCCAGCTCGACGGCTCGCGCGCGGCATTCGACCAATTGGCCGAAATCGTGGACGCCGTGGGGCACAGCATCGACGTGATCATGGACGGCGGCGTGCAGCGCGGCACGCACGTGTTGAAGGCGCTGTCGCTCGGCGCCAAGGCCGTCGGCCTCGGTCGCTACTATCTGTACCCGCTGGCCGCCGCCGGTCAGGCGGGCGTCGAGCGTGCGCTGGGGCAGCTGCGCACCGAGGTGGAGCGGGACATGAAATTGATGGGATGCCGGGCTATCGGCGAGCTGACGCGCGAAAACCTGCGGTTCAGATAGTGGGTGCCGCCAATTCGTTGCCGGCCAGGGCGATCTGTGGTTCCGCGCGCACAGGGCGGATGGCATGGTGTTGCCGTCACTAGCGCCCGACAACCACCTGCCCGTCGACCAGCGTACCATGGCCCCGGAGCGAATTTTCATCGGAGGCTGTCGTGATCAAGACGTCGAGTGCGCCCTACGCGGCGCTGTTGCTGCGGGTGACTCTGGGCATCATGTTCCTGGCGCACGTTGGCCTCAAGTTCTTCGTCTTCACGATTCCCGGCTTCGTGGGCTATTTTGCCTCCCTCGGAATGCCGGCGATCGTCGCCTACGCCGTCATCGCGCTCGAATTCTTCGGTGGCCTGATGCTCATCTTCGGCATCTACGCGTCGCTGGTCGCGCTTCCGTTGGCCGCGGAGATGCTCGGCACGATCGTGTTCGCGCACGGCGCCAACGGATGGCTTTTCAGCAACAAGGGCGGCGGGTGGGAATTTTCCGCCCTGTGGACGGTCGCCCTGATCGTGCTCTATCTGCTGGGCGACGGGGCGATGGCCCTCAAGCCAGCTCGAAGCGGGGCTAGCTGAGGAACGATCGCTTGGGAGATCCCGACAGGTCGCTGGCTGCCGTTAGAACTGGGTTACCGGGCCCCCGAACTCCATCGGTCGCAACTTGCGCATGTTGAGATGCCGTCGCTGCGACTGCGCATGAGCGCGCCACAAGCGGCTGGCCATTTTCTGGCGGCACATGGCGGCGAGATACCATAGCCGCCGTGACGCCAATTGCGCGCGCGACTTCTCGAAGGCGGGGATGAACTCCTCGTCGAACAATTCCAGCCACCGGGTGCGGATCGCATCGACGCTGAATTGCCGGGCACGCTTTCGGCCATTCTCGACCATGGCGGTGTACATGGATGGCGAGTCGCGCAGATAGTCCAGCGTATCGAGGACATCGCGGGCGCCATTCACTTCCAGAAAGTCGTAGGGCGACCGGATCAGCTCGTGGTAGGCGGGCTCCGGTGTGGCGAGCACGGGCACGCCCGCATGCCATGAGTTGTAGATCTTGGTGCCGGGCTTGGTCATCAGGAGCGACCGAACGTCTTCCCGGGCGGCGATGGTGATGTCCGCGTCGCGATAGTCTTCCCAATGGCGAGTCCGGATGTCGAAGCGCATGCCGCGGCGGTCAAGGGCGGCATGAAAGCTGGGATCAAAGAACCAGGCGGGCGCCGTAGGGATACGGCCCTGGTAGACCATCCGCCGTATGTGGGTACCGCGAGACGGATCGCGCGCGCGGAGTCCGGGTTGGGGCCACAACGGGACGAACCGCTCGTGCTCGTCCAGCGAAACGCTGTTCTGCACGATGGCGAAGTCGCATGCGGCGACGGGCGCACGGTCCGCGCGGATCACCACCAGGAAGCTCCGGTCCGCCGACTCGCGAAAATCGTTGGCGTCATCCCGATGCACGATGCACAGTGCTCCCGGCTCGGTGCGGGCGGACAGGCGAACCCTGAAGCCTCGCGCCTCGAGGTCGCGGCGGAGGCGAAGGAAACTCTGGGCTACCCAGGAATTTCGCCCACCGACGAAACGGTGCGGTTGCTGGGTGATGGACTGCGCATCCAGGCGTTCGAGGTCTGCCCAGTCCCGCGCGAGATTGCGGATGACGAAGGTGACGACGATCTTGGTCCGGTCGTAGATGGCGTTGGCCTTGCGGGGATCATCCCCGAGCGACTGAAGCTACCGCGCAGGTGTTGCACAATTGCAACCGCGCAAAATGAAAGCGTAACAATATTTGCGGTCGCTGCGCCGGAATCGAGCGGAGAGTTCCGTGCGCCGGGTGGCGAGCGCAGGTGTCGCACTCAAGGTACCATCGCGAACTAGCGCCCGCCCTGGCACGCCATGCCCGACCCCGATTTCGCTGCGCAATTGAACACGCACCGCGGCTATCTCCTGCGCGTGGCGCAACTGCAATTGCGGGACCCGGCGCTGGCCGAGGATGTGGTCCAGGAGACGCTCCTGGCCGCGTTGTCGGGCAGCAGCTATTCCGGCAAGTCGAGCCTCAAAACCTGGCTCACCGGCATCCTGAAGCACAAGGTCGTCGACGCCATCCGGCGCAAGCAACGCGAACCGGTGGCGGCCGGCACGTTCGACGACGAGTGCGACATCGAGGACATCCACAGTCTGTTCAGCGGGACGTACAGAAGCTGGGGGAGCCCACCGGCGGAGTGGGGCAATCCGGAACAGGCGCTCAACCGCAGCGAATTCTTCAACGTCGTGGACCTGTGCCTGGAACGCCTGCCGCCCAACACTGCGCGCGTGTTCATGATGCGGGAGGTGCTGGAGCTGGAAAGCGAGGAAATTTGTAAGGAATTGGGAATTACGACGAATAACCTCTGGGTGATCCTGTACCGGGCCCGGATGTCGCTGCGCGAATGCCTGGAAAAGAACTGGTTCCAGGGCAGCGGCGCGCCTGCCTGACCTTGGCTCACAATCCACCATGAAGATCGTCGACCGCGCCCTGGGCCACCTCATCACCTGCAAGCAGGCGACCCATCTCGTCTCGCGGATGCAGGAGCACGCGTTGGGCCCACTGGACCGCGTTCTGCTGAAGCTTCACCTCGCGTGGTGCCGGGCCTGCGAGCGCTTCGAGGAGCAGCTGCGCTTCCTGCGCGAGGCGATGGCCAGGTATCGCGAGTAGGCGCGTGTCTGCAGGCGGCTACGCCGCCTTTTTCAACTCGGCGGCAACCAGCGCCTTCTTCGGGTTGATCAGCGTGCGCCGGCCATCGGCCGTCTTGTCCGCGGTCGCGCGGATGAGCTCGATCACTTCCGTCGGCTTGAGCTTGGGATTCACGGCCAGGATCTTCGCCGCCAGGTTGAGCACCTGCGGCGACGCCATCGACGTGCCGGACTCGGCGAGCCTTTCGCCGCCCGGAATGACGCTGTCCACTTGATATCCATTGGCATGCACGAGGACGGTCGGGCCATAGCTCGTGAAGCTCGCCTCGTCGCCGGCCTTGTCCACGGCACCAACCACCAGCAGGTTGGGCAGCACGATGCCGGCCGGAATGAATTCCGCAAAGGAGGAGTCAGCGTTCTCGTTTCCGGCTGCGGCAATGAACAGGATTTCGGGCGCACTCGCAAAAGCCTTGGTCAGCGCACTCTTCTGGATGTCGAAATACTCGCGCGCGAGCGCCTTTCGTTCCTCCGGCGTCTTGCCGATGTTGCATTGTTCCAGTTGGTCCTCGACACCCTTGACGCTGCCGCCCCAGCTCATGTTGACCGCGCGCACGCCGTTGGCCTTGAAGAAGTCGATGTAGCTCTTTGTGTTGCGCGCGTCGCGCTCGAAAAGCTCCTTGCTCGGGCAGGGGTCGGGCTGCAGGTGCCAGTCGAATTCGATGCGGGCCACGGCAAGCTTTGCATACGGATTGCCCGCCAGCGCGATGCCCGAGACGTGCGTTCCATGCATCCAGCCGGAGACCAGGCCAATTTCCTCCACGAAGTTTTTGTATTCATCCGGCTTGAGCGACGACAGGTAGCTCTTCACCTCGGACGACTCCGGGCTGTCGATGTTGGATTGCAGGTCGGAAAAGCCCTTGAGCCGCGACTTCATGGCGGGCACCTTGCTTTTCAGGTCGGCGGGAATCGCCTGCAATTCGCCGGTAGCGGGATTGGAAAAGCGGTCGAAGGCGATCACGGCTGGCTTGCCGTCCTTCGTCACGATGTGCCCCGGGAAAAGAGACGTGTCGGTGCCGCTGTCCCACACGGCGATGGTGACTGGTGTGTAGCCCTTGCCCGCGGGAAGCGCAACGTCGCGCGCGGCCCAGATGTCGGCCTTCTCTACCTTGTGGGCGTTGAGATAGGCGGTGTAGGTGTCGACAAGGGTTTTCTTGAGCGGTAGCGAGTACACCATCGCATACTTGATGCGCACCACGGCTGGCGCGAAATCGGAGGACAGGCTGCCGCTCTTGTCGACGATCGGCTGCAGCTGCTCGCGCAATGCGCCGATCAGCCGGCCCTCGCCCAGGGTTTCCGTGCCGGCCTTGATCTCCTTGATGTCGTTGGCGACGACTTCGTAGGGCATCGGTTGCAGCGTGTTGGCGATGGACGTTCCAACCGCGCTGCGATACTCCGGCGACGTGCGGTTGCCCGCCTTGCGTTCGCCGGCGACGATTGCCTTGGTCGACAGGCCGGTGAGCAACTTGTCGGCGGGCTTTTCCTGCAATGACCTGATCGTTTCAACCTGGGTGAGCGCTGCGTCGTACTTGCCCTCGAGCATGTCGAGCTGCAACAGCGTGCCGCGCAACTGCCGCTCGGCGGATTTGTCGGCGATGTCGTACTTGGCCAGCGTGTTCTCGATGTCGCGGCGCACGTCGGCCGCAAACGCGCGGAACTTGCCATCGTCCTTGGCCAGGTCCTCGACCTTGCCGTCGACCTTGTAGGTAAACCGCGGCAGGTCCGCCGCCTTGTCGATTCGTTGCTTGGTCTGGGCAAGCGCGGGGCTCGCCAACGTGAAGGCCAGGAGTGTGGCAAGGATTTGGCTGAACATGGGCGGGACCTTGGATTGGTGAGAGGACGCCGGATGGCGCTCGTGGCGGCGCCTAGGCAACGCCGGTATTATTGCCGAAAGTGCTGAAATCCAACTTAAGGGCCTTCCAGGATTTGAACGAATTGCAAAGAAAGAATCGCCGGCGAGCGTTGCAGGGTATGTTTGCCCTGATTTCAGCCTGGGCATTGCCCGGGCAGGCGGCCGCCGCCGACGCCGATCCGTCCGTAGCGCCCATCCGCGCCTTCTATGATGCGCTGCTGGCCGCGATGAAGCAGGCGGAGCAACTGGGCGTGCGCGGGCGCTACGACAAGCTGGCACCGGTGATCCGCGCGACCTTCGATCTGCCGGCCATGACCCGCATCGCGGTGGGCCCCGAGTGGACATCGATCCCGTCCGACCAGCAGGCGGCGTTGCTGGATAGCTTCGCGCGCATGACCATTGCGACCTATGCCAGCCGTTTCGACGGGTGGTCAGGGCAGAGCTTTGCCATCGAACCCGAGACCACGGCGCGCAACACGGGGCGCATCGTGCGGACCAAGCTCCTTCGGCCCAAGGAAGAGCCGGTCACGCTGAACTACCTGATGCGCAGCGCGGGCGATTCCTGGAAGATCGTCGACATCTACTTGAGCGGCACCATCAGCGAATTGGCCACGCAGCGCTCGGAATTCGGCGCGATACTCAAGGCGGGCGGGGCCACCGCGCTCATCGCCAGCCTGCAGCAGCAAATCGACAAGCTGATGAAGAAGGGCTGACGGCCGCGTTATGGCGCGGGCGCGCCCGGGTCGACCAGGTCGTCGGGCGATTCGGCCAATCCGCGCGCCGCGCGCAGCTGTCCCTCGCGATATTGCCGGGCGATGCTGCGGAACTGCGCATAGTAGTCGAGCGCGTTCTTCTTGATTTCATCGAGCGTCTCGATGTTGCGCGCGCGGAGGTCAAAGCCGCTTGCCGCGTAGACGCCGACATTGATCCACAGTCCGGTGCTGCCCGGAAACCAGTGCGCGGGGGGCGTCGTGTAGAGATCGACCGCCAGTCCGAACGCATCGCGCACGTTCGACGGTCCCAGCAGCGGCAACACGAGATAGGGGCCGCTGTCGACGCCCCAGAAGTACAGGGTTTCTCCGAAGTCTCCGGTCTGGCGCGGCAGGTCGCGCCCGGTGGCGACGTCGAACAGGCCCGCGAGTCCCAGCGTCGAATTGACGTACAGGCGGCCGAACGTGATGCCTGCGGCATCCACACGCCCCTGCAGCAGGTTGTTCACGAAGATGCGCGGCTCCTGCAGGTTGTCGATGAACGCGCGGATCCGGTCGCGCACGAACTCGGGAACCACCGCGCGATAGCCTTCGGCCAGCGGCTTGATCAGCGCAGTGTCGATGGCGTCGTTGGCGTCGAAGACCGCGCGATTGAACGGCTCGAATGGGTCGTTGTTCTCGTGGTCGCGGGTTCCGGACGTGGTGGCGCAACCGGCGAGCGCGGCGCACAGCGCGATGGCGGAAAGTGCCGCGCGGCCGGTCACGGCGGGACGTTCACCGACGGCGGCGCACGGAGGCTAGAAGCGCCGGCAGGAACAGGAGCGAGGCGACCAGCGTAAATGCCAGCGAAATCGCCAGCAGCCGCCCCATGCTCGCGGTGCCCGGATGGTGCGAATACCAAAGGCTGCCGAACGCCGTACCGGTGGTCAACGCGCTGAACAGCACAGCGCGGGTCAGACTCGACTGCAGCAGGTTCGCGGCGCCGGAGCGCCACGCCATCACGAAGTAGATGCTGAAGGCGACGCCGATGCCGAACAGCAACGGTAGCGCGATGATGTTCTCGAAGTTGAGCGGCAGGTCGAGCGCGACGCAGGTGCCCAGCGTGACCAGTCCCGCAAGCGTCAGCGGCGCCAGCGTCAGCAGCACGTCCTTGGCCCGGCGCAACGCGAACGCGAGAAGCACGGTGATCGACAACAGTGCCCACAGGCCAGC
Source organism: uncultured beta proteobacterium (assembly GCA_963819965.1). GTDB lineage: Bacteria > Pseudomonadota > Gammaproteobacteria > Burkholderiales > Casimicrobiaceae > VBCG01. The sequence goes on along the minus strand of CAWFYA010000004.1, from coordinate 1,719,730 downwards.
CTGGAGGAAGGCCCCCACGATCGTGCGGCTCGACTCCTGGATGCCCACGGTGGTGCCCGTGGCCTCGGGAGCGATTTGCCGAACCGCGGCCGTGAAGTCTTGAATGGACGCGTTGTCGCTGGCGTCGCCCTTGGGGAACACTTCGATGCGTGCGCGGCCGTCCGGCGCGATCCAGTCGCGCTTCAAGTCGTCGGGCAGACTCGCAAGCGTGACGGGTTCCGCCTGCAGCGCGTTGCGCAGCTGGTCGAGTGTCACGACGAGGCCGGGAAGGAGCGCCGCCGCGGCGCGCTCGCGCGCTGCGATGTTGCCTTCAGCAAGACTCGTCAGCGCCTTGGCGAGCCGCGCCGCGTCCCCGGCGGCGCCTTCCGCGGCGGTGGGACCCGCCACCTCTGCCAGCGCTTGCGCTGTGCGCCTCATCGCGCGAATCGTCTCCTGGTCGGTGGGGGGTGGCTTCACTTCCAGCGGATTGAGGGCGGGATCGAGCAACATCGCCGCGTCGCCAAGCAGCGCCAGCTTGGATTCCTGCTCTTCCGGAATGAAACTGGCCAGCGTCAGCGCGCGATTCACCTGTGGCAATGCGGAAAGGCGCTTGGCGAGCGCCACAGCGAACGGCAGCGACGGGGCGAGCACCTCGATCGTGTTGGGCGTGGTGTCCGGACTTTTCATGAGGTCGAGCAACGTCGCCACGGACTCGGCGTGGGCGCTGCGCAAGTTCAGCGGATTGAAGTCGAAACGCAATTGCGGCAGCAGCGCAAGACTGCCCACGGCGAGCACCCCGGCCGCGATGAGCACGCCGATGCGCCGACGATGAAGAAATCGGTCGAGTGGCGCGAAGGCCGCGTAACCCACCGCGGCGCGCTCTCCACCGGGGCGAAGCAGCGCAAGCAACGCGGGCAGCAGCGTGACGCTGGTCAGGAAGGCGATGACCATGCCGGTCCCGGCGATGGCGCCCAATTCCGACACGCCGCGATATTCGGTCGGCAGGAACGCGTAGAACCCGGCAGCCGTCGACGCGCCGGCCAGAGCCAAGGGCACGCCGACCTCGGCGCCGGCCTCGCGCAGTGCCAATTGCAGGTCGTCGTGCAAAAAGCGCTTGGCGCGATAGCAAATGCAGAACTGGATGCCGAAGTCGACGCCGAGACCGATGAACAGAACGGCGAACGCCACCGAAATCAGGTTGAATGCGCCGTAGACAAACGCGCCGAACGCCGCGGTCAGCGCCATCCCCACCGCCAGACTCAAAAGGATGGCGAGAATGAGCCGGCCGGAGCGCAGCGCCAGCCACAACAGCAACACGACCACCAGCAGCGTGACCAAGGCATTGAGCCCGGCGCCTTCCGCGAGAGTCGCGAATTCTTCATCCGCGAGCGGAACAGGACCGGTGAGGCGAACGCGCACTCGCGGATCGGCGGCAAAGCCCGTCTCCCTTACGGCGTCCCGGATGGCCGCCACCGCGCGCGCGCCCGGCTGCAGGGCGCCGAAATCCAGCGCCGGCTGCACGAGGATGAAACGGCGCAATTCGCGGGGATCGGCAGCACGCCCCATGATCAGCGTGCGCCAGGAAAAATCGGGCACCTTCCCCGCATTGACGGCGTCCATCGCCGCCGCAAACGCCGCCAACGGCCGGCTCAGGTCCGCAAGCTTGACCTGATCGCGGCGCACGCCTTCGAGCACCAGGGACAGCGCATCCATTACGCCGCGCAGCGTCGGGTCGGACGCCAGAGTCCCCAGGAGCGGCTGCGCGGCTATCATCTGCTGCGTGGTGCGGGCGACCTCGTCCTTCGGCGCGAACAGGAGCCCCGCCTTGTTGAAGAACGGACCGCCGTCGGGGCGGCGCAAGCCGAGGATGGCCCCCGATTTCTCGGCCAGGCGCTTTGCCAGCGCTGCCGTGGCCTGCTCCGCCACTTCCGGCGACGTCCCATCCACGACCACGGCGATGACGGCGACGCGTTGCGGAAACGTCTTCGCAAAATCGATTTCGCGCTGGCGCCAGGGAAGGTCAGGCGATATCAGCGTCGCGGTATTCGTGTCGATGGCGATGTGGCGCGCCGCGTAGACCGATGCCAGCACGCCCGCCACCGCGGCGGCGGCAAGCACGAGCCAGGCATGTCTTGCGCAGCTGCCAACCACACGCGAAATGAGCGCTCGCAACGTCCGGTTCTCCAGCAAGGGGCACGGGCAATCGCGCAGCATCCATCCAACTTGTCGGCCGGCGCGCGAGGAGGCATGATTGTACCGAGGGCAGGGCGGGGAGCCTGCCGGCCCGCCCCGGATTTGGGGAGCAGGTAGAATCCCGTCTACCCGTTGCCGATTTTGCGCTTTCGTGGCCGCAATCGAGGCTTTCGGGGGACCGCAACGACCAGGCGAACCCGCGCGAAAGCCCAACTTGTCGATTCCCCTACTGCAAAAGGCGCGCATTGGCGCCTACATCGTCCGCCAGCAGCTGGCCGGTCGCAAGCGCTATCCGCTCGTGCTGATGCTGGAGCCACTGTTCCGCTGCAACCTGGCGTGCGCCGGCTGCGGCAAGATCGACTATCCGGAAGAAATCCTCAACCAGCGCGTGTCGCTCGAGGACTGTCTGAAGGCGGTCGACGAATGCAATGCGCCGGTCGTTTCCATTGCCGGGGGCGAGCCCCTGCTGCACAAGGAAATTGCGAAAGTGGTGGAGGGCATCATTGCCCGGCGCAAGTTCGTCTACCTGTGCACCAATGCATTGCTGATGAGCAAGCGGATGTCCTTGTTCAAGCCCAGTCCGTATTTCGTCTGGTCCGTGCATCTGGATGGCGACGAGGAGATGCACGACCGGTCGGTGTGCGAAACGGGTGTCTATGACCGTGCCGTGGCCGCGATCAAGGCGGCGAAGGATGCCGGCTTTCGCGTCAACATCAACTGCACGCTGTTCAACGATGCCGACCCGGAACGGGTCGCCCGCTTCTTCGACAGCGTGAAGGCGCTGGGCGTCGACGGCATCACGGTCTCGCCGGGGTATGCGTACGAGCGCGCGCCCGACCAGGCGCATTTTCTCAATCGCAGCAAGACCAAGCAGCTCTTTCGCGACATCTTCAAGCGCGGCGATGGGGGCAAGGCATGGTCGTTCAGCCAGTCGGGGCTGTTCCTCGATTTCCTGGCCGGCAACCAGGAATACAAATGCACACCCTGGGGCAATCCCACCCGGACGGTATTCGGGTGGCAGCGGCCCTGCTACCTGCTCGGCGAAGGTTACGCCAGGACGTTTCGTGAACTCATGGAGGAAACGGACTGGGACCTTTACGGCACGGGCAATTACGAGAAGTGCGCCGACTGCATGGTGCACAGCGGCTTCGAGGCGACCGCGGTGCAGGACGCCGTGCGCCATCCGTTGAAGGCACTCGGCATCAGCCGGCGCGGGGTCACCACGGAAGGACCGATGGCTCCGGAAATCTCGCTGGCGCAGCAGCGGCCGGCGAAATACGTGTTCTCAACGCACGTGGAGCAGAAGCTGTCAGAGATCCGGGTAACCAAGGCTCCGGCCAAGGAGTCGACGGCCGCGTGACAGCGCGTGACGCGCGGATTGCGCGTCGCGCGCGTTGTGCATGAGCGCCGGAAGCTGCGCGGGCGCGCGCAACAGGGCGCCCAGCACCGCAAGCTGATCGATCGTGCCGTCCGCACGCATTCCTTTCGCCGCGGCTGGTGCAAGCGCACGCGCAACGGGATCGGCGATCACCCTGAACACCGCGAACGGCATGGCGTGTGCCGTGGCGACCGCGGCCACGATGTGCGACTCCATGTCCACCGCGCACGCACCGCTGGTTGCGCGCAACGCGCGTTTCGCCGCGGATGTGGCCACGACGACGTCCGCACCGGCCACCGCGCCGCGTAGCGCGCCGGGCAGCAGGCGCGCGAGCGCGGCCGACCAGGCCGCATCGGCCGGCCATCGCGTCGACGCGCTCACGACCATGTCGGCGATAACCCACGTCCCAGGCGCGACCGCGTCGGCCAACCCACCCGCCACGCCAAAGCTCATGAGGGCAGTGGCGCCGCGCGCTATTTCGTGTTCGATGTCGGCCGTGAGGCGTTGGCCGTCTCCGCCGCCGGCCAAAGCCGTGACGCCCGGTCCCGCAGCAATGCGGGCCTCGAAAGCCAGGCCGGTAACCGCGACGATGGAGGTTGACGCGCTGGAGGTGGTGCTCATGGGCCGCCGCTACGCAGGCGTACGCGACGACCTGACTACATGCCGAGCCGGGCGATGCAATCTTTGGATGTTTTCAGATTGCGATACCGCGCCAGCGCCCACAGCGGGAAGAATTTCGAATAGCCGTGGTAGCGCAGATAGAACACACGGGGAAAGCCGACCGCAGTGAATTCCGGTTCGGGCCACAGTCCGGCCGCATCGTTGGTGCGCAGCAGGTACTCGATGCCTCGCACCACGACGGGATTGTCCACCTCGCCCGCCGCCATCAAGCCGAGTATCGCCCATGCCGTCTGCGAAGGCGTGCTAGGCGCGGGTTCGTGGCTGCGGTGCTCGAGCTCATAGCTGCTGCCGCGCTCGCCCCAGCCGCCATCGGGATTGTGGATGAACTCCAGCCACTTCACCGCGCGCCGCACTTCGGGCGCCTGCGGACTCACCCCCGCGGCATTGAAGGCGCACAACGCGGACCAAGTCCCGTAGATGTAGTTCATGCCCCAACGGCCGTGCCACGAGCCATCGCGTTCCTGGGTCCGGCGCAGGAAGTCGAGGGCGGCTGCCAGCGCTCCCCGGTCGGCGCCCGCGCCGAGCTGCGCGAGCATGCTTGCGCAACGCGCGGTGACGTCGGCGGTGGGCGGATCGAGCAGCGCACCATGATCGGCAAAGGGAATGTGGTTCAGGTATTCGCTGGTGTTGTCCGCATCGAACGCGCCCCATCCGCCGTTCTTGCTCTGCAAGCCGAGCACCCACTCGCGGCCGCGCGCGACCGCCTCGCTGAAAACCGCGCCGCCTGATGTTTCCAGGCGCCGCGTGCCGCGGTCCATCGCCATCACCACCACGGCCGTGTCATCGAGATCGGGATAGTGCGGGTTCGCGTACTGGAATGCCCACCCGCCGGGACGCACGTTCGGCCGCTGCTCGGCCCAGTCGCCGACCGTGTCCAGCACCTGACGCGGCAACAGCCACATAAGGCCCCTGCGCGCGCCGGCCAAGGCGTCTTCGCCACCCACTTCGATCAGTGCATGCGCTGCCAGCACCGTGTCCCACACCGGAGAAACGCAGGGTTGGCAATACGCTTCGTCGCGCTTGTGCACGATCAGCTTGTCGATGGCCTTGTTGGCGATGACCACGTCGGGATGGTCGCGCGGCAGCCCCAGCGCGTCGTACACCATGACGGTGTTGGCCATCGCCGGGAAGATGGCACCCAGTCCGTCCTCGCCATTGAGCCGCTCGGTGACGAACGCGACGGCCTTGTCGATTGCCCGCTTGCGCGGGCCCGCCGGGAAGAACGGCTCGGTAAAGCGGATCAGCGCGTCGATGGTCGCGAACACCGCAAACCAGGGACGGGACTGGTGCAGCGCGCGCGGCGCGCGGCGGATGCGTGATCGGCCCGGAAACAGCTCGTCCAGCGTCACGCCGTGCGGCGCGCGCGACGAGGGCTTCAGCGCCTGCAGCACCAGCAACGGGGCGAGCACCGTGCGTCCCCAATAGGAGATGCGGAAGAGGTGGAAGGGGAACCACCGCGGCAGATGCATGATCTCGACGGGCACAGTCGGGGATGCCTGCCAGGGCATGACGCCGTGCAGCGCAAGCAGCATGCGCGTGAAGACGTTGGTCGTGCCGGCGCCGCCGTGCGCGGCAATCGCCTGCTGCGCGCGACGCATGTGCGGGTCGTCGGGAGAATCGCCGATGACTTTCAGCGCAAAGTACGCCTTGACGCTTGCGCTGATATTGAAGGGTCCGTCGTGATACAACGGCCAGCCGCCGTGGGCGCCCTGGATTCGGCGAAGGTAGTTGGCCATGCCAGCCTCGAGCGCCAGGTCGGGTTCGCCCAGATACCGCTTTAGCAGCACATATTCGGCGGGGATGGTGGCGTCCGCTTCGAGTTCGAACACCCAGTGTCCGTCGCGCCTCTGCTCAGCCAGCAACGCCTGGGTCGAGCGCTCGATGCACCCCTCCAGCTTCGCTTCGGGATCGTCGAGCGCGCGTGCACGCCCATCCGCGTCGGCGAGAGACTGCCGCAGCGCGCGCCCGGCGCCGATCATGACAGGCCGCATCAGCCCAACGACGGTAGCGAGGTCAACGAAGCATCAGACACAACATTCTCCATGCGCCGGCCCGGATTCCGCATTCCGGGAATCCTGCCCGGTCGCGTGCCGCTAAACCCCGGATTATATTCTGATCGCCTTGCGCAAGGCTTGCGGACGCCGCTTGGGGATTCATCGTCCGTTCGGTGAAGGCGCGTGGGTGCGCCCCTTCCACATGCCGCCCCGGCCTCGCCAATGCTGGAGTGCCGAGTCCAGCGTGAAGGCCAGATAGAGGCCCGCAATCGCCGGCAACGCCGCGCCCCACCAGGCGGTAACGCCGTAGAAGCGCAATGTCGGCTGCAGCGCGAGGGCCATGAGGACCCACGCCGTGGCCCCAAGCAGTTGCGTGGCGCCCGAGGCGCCGACCGCAAGCAGAGGTGGGGCGAGGCAGGTCACCGCCATCGTCAGGGCTGTTCCGAGCAGCAGCCAGGGCGAGTATCGCAATTGCGCATAGGCAGAGCGGCTGATCATTGGCCGGATCGCGCCGATGGAATGAAATGAGCGCAGGCTGCAGGCGCGGTTGGTAAGTGCCAGCCGGATCGGCCCTTGGCGTTTCAGCAGGCGGCCCAGCGCGCAGTCGTCGATCAGTTCACCACGGACGGCCGCAAGCCCTCCCGCAGCTTCAAGCGCGTCGCGCCGGACGAGCATGCAGCCGCCGGCCGCCGCGGCCGTTGTTCTCTTCGTCTGGTTGACCCAGCGAAAAGGATAGAGCATCCGGAAGAAGAATATGAACGCCGGCATGAGCGCGCGCTCGGCGAAGCTTTTGCAGTGCAGCTTGGCCATCAGAGAATTCAGCACCAGCCCGTCGCGCAGCGCGCGCGCCACGAGCGAAGCGAGCGCGTCGGTTTCGTAGCTGATGTCGGCGTCGGTGAAGAGCAGGTAGTCGGGCGGCACGGGCAGTCCCCCGGCGTGCCGGAATCCGCATTCCATGGCCGCGAGCTTGCCCGTCCATCCTTTGGCCAGTGGGGGCGCGGAAAGGACCGTCAGCCGTGACGTCGCGCCGGCTGCCGCTGCGGTGGCGCGCGCGATGGCAACCGTTTCATCCGCGCTGTGGTCGTCGACCACGACAACGCTGAACGCACCCGGATACGCCTGCCCCAGCAGCGAAGCGACGCTCGTCGCGATGACTTCCGCCTCGTCGCGTGCGGGCACCACGGCGATCACCCGTGGCCAGGGGCTGGCGCGAATTGGGACGACCGCGTCGTCGTCGCGCTCGGTGGCCAGCCAGAAACCGCCGCGCAGCAGCAGCAGGTAGACCCAGGCTGCGCATGCCAGCGAAGCGACGACCAATAAGATCATCGGGCTCAATCGAGATATCCCGCGTCGCGAAACCAGGCGACCGCATCGCGCAGTCCGTCGGCATAAGGACGCGCCGCATAGCCCAGTTCCCGACCCGCCTTGGCGCTGCTGAAGAACATCCTGTAGCGGGACATGCGCAGCCCATCCAGCGTAAGGAACGGCTCGCTCCCCGTCCGGCGCGCGATCATTTCGGCGATCGCTGCCGCGGGATAGAGAAGGCGCCGCGGCATCTTGATGCGCGGGGGAGCGCGGCCGACGAGCAACGCGATGTCGCGCAACATGTCGGCCAGCAGCACATCCTGGCCGCCCAGGATGTACCGTTCGCCGACCTTGCCTCGCGTGAGCGCCGCGATGTGGCCCGCCGCGACGTCGTCCACGTGCACGAGGTTGAGCCCGGTGTCGACGTAGCCGGGCATGCGCCCACACGCGGCCTCGACGATGATGCGACCGGTGGGCGTGGGACGGATGTCGCGCGGACCGATCGGCGTGGACGGGTTGACGATGACCGCCGGCAGCGCATCGCGGGCGATCATGGTTTCGACCAATTCCTGCGCCGCCGCCTTGCTTCGCTTGTAGGCACCGACGGCGGCAGTTTCGTGCAGCGCGACGGATTCGTCCGCCGGTTGTCCATCCGAGCGCAACGCCAACGCGGCGACGCTGCTGGTGTAGACGATGCGTTCCACCCCGCTGCGCAGGGCGGCCTCCATGACGGCTTTCGTGCCCGTCACATTGTTGCGCAGGATTTCTTCGGGCTCACGCGACCACAGCCGGTAATCGGCCGCGACGTGCATCACGTAGCGTACGCCGGCCATCGCGCGAGCCACTGCCGCAGCGTCGCGCATGTCTCCTTCGGCGGTTTCAATCTCCAGTGCGGCGAGATTGCCGCGCGGACTCGACGGCCGGACAAGAGCCCGCACCGGATAGCCCTCGGCGAGCAGCGCGCGCGCGACAGCCGAGCCCAGGAAGCCACTGGCACCGGTGACGAGTACGGTACCCGCTTCCTTCGCCATCAGCGGGTCGCGTCGCTGATCCGCGCGAGGTCGGCGGCGAGCGACGCGCTGTTCTTGACCTTGATGCGGCTGCGCAATTCGATGTCGCCCGCCGTTTCGCTGGCCGACTTGTCCCCGGCCGCGCCCAGCAACCGCTTTTGATCGGCCAGCAACGCAGCGGCTTTCGCGGCGTCATTGAAGTTCGACGCGGCGCCAGGCAGAAGGCCGGCCCGGTGCCATTCCGATTTCTTGCCTGCCAGCGCCTCGAAATGATCCCGCGTGAACGCGTAGGCAAGATCGCCATGAACGGTGGCCTCGGCGAGCATTCTCGGCAAGGACGATGCAATGTCGGGCGGCAGCGAGTCCTCGAGGGAAAGTGCAAGCAGGCGCTGCGCAAGTTCGCGGTCCTCCAGGTGGCCGAGCGCCTCCGCGTACAACCAGCGATCCTCCACACGGTCGGCGGTCTTGAGCCTGCGAACCAGTTCCGCGTAGACCTCGGCGTCGGCTTTGCGCGCGACGTTGCCCGTCACTGCCGGACGGATGGAAGGGTCGATGGCCGGCCCGCCCTTGCGCTCGGCAGCGAACAGGGCCATGGACTTGCGCAACACCGGCTCGTCGCCGAATTGCCCGAGCGCCTCGATCAACGAATTGCGCAAGGTGAGCGTGACGGCGCTGTCCTTCGCCGCGACATTCCAGCCGAGTTGCGCAAGCATCGGCGCCAATTTCTTGCGCGCGTATTGGCGCAAATCGCGTTGCGCAGGCGCGCCGTGGAGCGCGATGTCCAGGCCCTCCAACGAGAACACCGCTTGCAGGAACAGCACTTGCGTCGCCGGGTCTGCGGACGGACGAAGTCGGTTGGCCAGATCAAGGTAATCCGCCAGCGGGAGGCGTCCTGCTTGCGCCAGCGCCAGGGTGTCGGTCAACAATCCCATGCGAAGCTGGGGGGACAATTCGGGAAACACGCGCGCAAGCTTGCGCAAATGTTCCGGAGAATATTGAACGCGGAAAAACCCTGCGGAAGAATCCACGTACAGAGGCGCCGCCGAACACGGGGCGACAACGAATCTTGCCGTCCTGTCCGCGAGCAGATAGGAGGATGGGCTCACCAGGCTGGTAGATGCCGCAAACGGGACTTGCCACAGGCTGGCGGCATCCGCGGTGCCGCTGGTGCTGAATCGCTGTTGCTCTAACGCAAGCGTTTGATGGGTTCCGGCGCAGGTCACCCGGGCCTGCAGCAAGGGATAACCCTGCTGATCGGTCCACGTCCGGGCGATGGCCGGCGCATCCTTGCCGGATGCCTGGGAGAGGTAGAACCAGAGGTCGCCGGCGGTTGCGTTGGAAAGCTTCTGGCTCTCGAAATAGGCGTTGAGTCCGCGACGAAACGCCTCCGGGCCGAGGTAAGTCTCCAGCATGTCGAGTACTGCGCCCCCCTTCGTGTAGGTGACGCCGTCGAAAACATCGAACACGGCGGTCTCCACGACCGGGCCGGAGCGGATCGAGCGCGTCGAGGGCCCGGCATCCCGGCGCATCACGCGCTGGCGCCACAGCACGTGCGTGAGCGGAACCTGCCAATCCGGATTGAAGTGTGCGGTCGCCTTTTTCGCCATCCACGTCGCAAACGCCTCGTTCAACCAGATCTCGTCCCATGACGCCGCGGTCACCAGGTCACCGAACCACTGGTGCGAAACTTCGTGGGCAACGACTTCGAACACGTCCTGCTTGACGCCGGGCGAACTCTTGTCGGCGTCGAAGAGCAGCACATTCTCGATGTAGGAAATCGCCCCCCAGTCCTCCATGGCGCCGCTGCGGACACCGGGAATGGCAAGTTGATCCAGCTTGGGCAGCGCAAAGGGAACGCCGAAATATTCGCGATAGAACGGCAGGACCTGCTTGGTCACAGCCATTGCGTAGCGAGCTTCGTCGCGCTTGCCCTTGGCGGTGAGGATGCGAAGCGGAATGCCGTCCACGGCATCCTCCAGCACATCGAATTGTCCGACGGTGATCGTCACCAGATAGGACGACATCGGCGGCGTCGGCGAAAATTGCCAGACCGTCGAGTCGCCTTTGGCGTCGCGCGATTTGACCGGCATGTTGGAGACGACCTCGTACGCCGACGGCGCCGTGACGCTGATCGCGAATTTCGCTCGGAACGATGGCTCGTCGAATCCGGGAAATACACTGCGGGCGGCGATCGGCTCCATCTGCGTCGCCAGCATCCGCGCAGGCTTGCCCTCCGCGGTGTAGGCGACCGCGAACATGCCTTCCCAGTACGCGTGGACGGTGCCGGTGTATGCGATTCGCAGCGTGTATTCGCCCGGTTCGATCGCTCGCCCGTCGGCGATCCGCCACTGACGTTTTTCCTTGCTGTCCGTGGCGTTCATCGCGCGCGCACCGCGTGGCCCCTTGAGCACGATGTCGCTGGCGGCGAGCTCGTAGGCATTGAGCACGATGGCGTCGACGGCGCGCCGCACGTTCAGCGTGATTTCCACAACCCCGGCGAAGGCATCCTTGGCCGGATCGAGTTCGAGTGCCAGCCGATACTCCGACGGGACCACATGCTTTGGCAGGATGCCCGGCGTCGAATCGAACTCGAAGCGCGATTGCGCCATTGCGGGCAACGCAAAAACCATGGTCGCCAGAATGCCAATGCAAATCCGGCAGATGCCGGACCCTTGGAAGACCTCTCTCATCGAACTTCTCCTTTGGCGCATCCGTTGCTCGGCGGGACTTTGCGCCCAGCCAAGGCGAATCTTAGCGAATCAGGCTTCAACGCCGGGGTACCTGATCGGCTGGGCATGCTGCGGACGCACAACCACGATGCGAATAGTCCGTATGTCGGGGCAGTGCGAAAGGACTATGATCCCGGCTCCGCAAGCAATCTCCGAAGACCTTCTCTGGACCTGAAATCATGACTCAACGCGGCTATCTGCGTCAGCCTTCGCTCGCGGGCGACGCCATTGCCTTTGTCTGCGACGACGATCTCTGGCGCGCCGATGCGCGCGGCGGCACGGCGCGACGCCTAACCGCAGGCTTGGGCGAGCCGGCCACGCCGGTACTCTCGCCCGACGGCAAATGGATTGCCTATGTCGGTCGCGACGAACAACATCCGGAAATCTACCTCATGCCAGCGGAAGGGGGGCCCGCACGCCGCATGACGTGGCTGGGTCCGGACGTGCTGGTGCGCGGATGGACGCCCGACGGACGCATCCTGTTCGTCACCACGCACGGCCAGCCCTTCTTCCGTAATTACCGCGCATTCACGCTCGGCGTCGACGGCGGCCTTCCGCAAATGCTGCCGCTGGGCCAGGTCAATCACCTGGCCTTCGGACCCGGCAAGGCGATGGTCATCGGCCGCAACACTGCCGATCCGGCGCGCTGGAAGCGCTATCGTGGCGGGACCGCAGGGTACCTCTGGGTCGATGCTTCCGGCAGCGGCAATTTCCGCCGCATGACCCGGCTGGCGGGCAACATCACGAGTCCGATGTGGATTGGCAAGCGCGTGTATTTCCTGTCGGATTCGGAAGGCGTGGGCAATCTCTATTCATGTCGTCCCGACGGCGGCGACCAGCGCCGCCACACCGATCACGACATCTACTACGCGCGCAATGCGCAAACCGATGGCGCCCGTATCGTCTACCAGTGCGGCGCCGACATCTGGCTGTTCGATCCGGCAAGCAATCGCACCGCACGCGTCGAGATCGACGTCCCGTCGCACCGGACGCAGGCGTCGCGCAAATTCGTCAACGCCGCCGATCACCTTGCGTCATTCAATGTGCATCCCGAGGGCCACAGCCTGGCGCTCGACGCGCGAGGCAAGCTGTTCACGATGGCCATGTGGGAGGGCGCGGTCACGCAGCATGGCGCGATGGATGGCGTGCGCTATCGGCATGGGCAATGGCTGGCCGACGGCAAATCCCTCGTCGCCGTCAGCGACGAGTCTGGCGAGGAAAAAGTCGTTGTGATGAGCGGCGGCAAGGCCACGACGTTGCCGTGGGACATCGGCCGCGTGCAGGCGTTGCGCGCCGCGCCGGTCGGAAGGCAAATTGCCATCACCAACCATCGCAATGAAGTCCTGCTGGGTGATCTCGCGACGAAGAAACTCTCCGTCGTCGACCGCAGCGAGACCGGGCGCAGCGAGGACCTCGCCTGGTCGCCCGACGGTGCGTGGCTCGCGTACTCGTTCTGGACCGATCCGCGGCACTGCGCGATCAAGCTGCACGAGATCGCGAAGAAGACCAGCACACTGGTCACGCAGCCGGAATTTCGCGACTATTCCCCGGCGTTCGATCCAGCGGGCAAATACCTGTACTTCCTGTCCGTGCGCACGTTCGACCCGGTGTACGACAGCGTGCAATTCGAGTTGAGTTTCCCCCGCGCGGCGCGGCCCTACCTCATCGCGCTCCAGCGCGACCAGCGGCCGCCGTTCGACGCGGAGCCCAAGGGATTGAAGCCTGTCGAAGACCGCCGCGAAAGCGATCTGAAAAAGGCCGAGAAGCAGGCATTGCCGGTCAGGGTCGATCTGCCTGGCATCGCGCGCCGGGTCGCCGCATTCCCGGTCGCGGAAGGTCGCTTCGGGCAGATTGCCGGAACGATGGGAAAGGTGGTGTGGACGGTGTTCCCCATCCCCGGTGCACATGGTCGCGGCGGTCACAAGGACTCGCCCGGAAAATTGGAACTGTTCGACTTCGCCACTTTGCGTGCCGAACCGCTGGTCGATGCTGTGGACAGCTTCGTACTCGCGGCCGACCACGTGACGCTGGTCGTGCGTGAAGGCAAGCGCCTGCGTGCCGTGCGCGCCAACGCGAAAGTGGACGATAAGGAGGCGTCGTCGTCGCAGGAAGCGTCGCGCAAGACCGGTTGGATCGACCTCTCGCGCCTTCGTCTGTCCGTCGAGCCACGCCTCGAGTGGCGGCAGATGTTGCGCGAGGTCTGGCGCCTGCAGCGTGATCAATTCTGGGTGGCCAACATGTCCGGCACCGATTGGGAAGCGATCTATCGTCGCTACGAACCCTTGCTCGCCCGCGTGGCAACCCGGGGCGAACTGTCCGATCTCATCTGGGAGATGCAGGGCGAACTCGGGACGTCGCACGCCTACGAAATGGGGGGCGATCACCGGCGGCCGCCACAGGTCGCGCTGGGTCATCTTGCGGCGGAACTCAGGGCCGTGGACGGTGGCACGGCATACGAGATCACGCGCATCGTCGAGGGCGACGCATGGGATGCGACGGCGGACTCCCCGCTCAATGCCATTGGTGTGCAGGCGCTGGTTGGAGAGCGCATCACGGCGGTCAACGGACAACCGGTGGCGCGCGACCGCCTGCCGCAATCGTTGCTGGTGCACCAGGCTGGCGCCAAGGTGGAGCTGACGTTGGCGGCCGGAAAAGCGAAGGGTGGCGCGTCGGGCGCAACGCGTAACGTGCTGGTGACGACCTTGGCCGACGAAGTTCCCGCCCGCTATCGCGAATGGGTCGAGCGCAACCGCAGCTGGGTGCACGCGCAATCAGACGGACGTGTCGGCTACCTGCACCTGCCGGACATGATGTCGGCCGGCTTTGCCGAGTTCCATCGCTATTTTGGCGGCGAGTGCGATCGCGATGCGCTGATCGTCGACGTCCGCTATAACCGCGGCGGGCACGTGTCGCAACTCCTGCTGGAAAAGGTGGCGCGCAAGCGGATTGGCTACAACATGATGCGCTGGGGCAAGCCGGAGCCGTATCCCAGCGACTCGCCGGCCGGTCCGCTGGTGGCGCTGACCAACGAGCATGCCGGTTCGGACGGCGACATCTTTTCGCACTGCTTCAAGATGATGGGAATCGGCACGCTGGTGGGCACGCGTACCTGGGGCGGCGTCGTCGGCATCTGGCCGCGCCATCCGCTGGTCGACGGCACCGAGACCACGCAGCCGGAATTTTCGTTCTGGTTCGCGGACGTGGGCTGGGGGGTCGAGAACTACGGGACGGATCCCGAAATCGAAGTGGACAACGCACCGCAGGATGCCGGCGCCAAGCGCGACAGGCAGCTTGAGAAGGCATTGGCGACTGCCTTGGCGCTGGCGAAGAACTCGCGCGTGCTCAAGCCGAAGTTCGGACCGCGACCCAACCTTGCGCGCAAGGCGCTGCCGCCGCGGGCCTGATTGGCGGCCACGCATGGCGAAGAATGCTGAAGTGAAGTTCCGCTTGCGCGTCACGCGCGGCGAAGACATTGCGGTCGGCCCTGGGAAGATCGACTTGCTCGAGGCCATCGCGCGGACCGGATCGATCACGGCCGCGGCGAAGGCGCTCGGCATGTCCTACCGCCGCGCGTGGCTGCTGGTGGACACGATGAACCGCTGCTTCCGGGTACCGCTCGTGGATGCGGAAGCCGGTGGCCGTCGTGGCGGCGGCACCGCACTGACACCGCAGGGCATCGAGGTCGTCCGGCGCTATCGCAACATCGAGCGCGCCGCCGCGAAGGCGGGCGCCGCCGACATCAAGGCGTTTCTCGCGCTCCTCGCACGCTGACCTTGGGTCCCAGCGTCCGCGAGGACGACGATGGGACGGTTCGATTGGACTCTCGCGATATCCCGCGGTATATTGCGCATCCCGTCATATTTCGTCGGATACGGCGCTGGTGTCATGCGCGCATGGCTCGCGATTCTCGGCATGGTCTGGATGGTGGCAAGCGCGCCGGCTGCTGCTGGGCAGGAACTCATCGTGTCGGCGGCGGCGAGCCTGACCGATGCGTTCAGGGACATAGGCAAGGTGTTCGAAGCGGCGCATCCCGGCGCCACCGTCGTGTTCAACTTCGCAGCATCGGACATCCTGCTCACGCAGATTGCCAAGGGTGCGCCGGCCGACGTATTCGCTTCGGCGGACCAGGACGCGATGAACCGTGCCCAGCGCGACCGGCTTCTGCTGCCGGGCACGCGCCGCGACTTCGCCGCCAATGCACTGGTGCTGGTCGTGCCGGCTGCGGCGCCGCCGGTGCCCGACCTGAACGCACTCGCCACGCCACGCTTTCGCCGCATCGCGGTAGGAAGCCCGCAGACGGTTCCCGCGGGCCGTTACGCGAAGGAAGCGCTCGACGCGGCCAAACTCTGGGACACGCTGGCACCCAGAATCGTGCTTACGCAGAACGTGCGACAGGCGCTCGATTACGTTGCGCGCGACGAGGCCGACGCAGGCTTCGTCTATGCCACCGATGCCGCGATCATGCCCAGTGCGGTGAAAGTCGCGCTGGATGTCGCCACTTCGACGCCGGTCCGCTATCCGATTGCCGTCGTGGCAGCCACCAGGCAGCCGGCGTTGGCGAGCGCGTTTGCCGCGCTCGTCAACGATGCGCCTGGCCAGCGGATTCTCGCGCAATTCGGTTTTCGCGCGCCCTGACCCGCGATGCTCGACGCCGCGCTCACGCCGCTGCTGCTCACGCTCAAGGTGGCGGCATGGGCTACGCTGCTGGCGACGCTGGCGGGCGTCGCCATGGGTGCGCTGCTCGCCCGTTTCGACTTTGTGGGGCGCGACGTCCTCGACGCGATCCTGCTGCTGCCGATGGTGATGCCGCCGACGGTGCTCGGCTATTACCTGCTGGTGGCATTCGGTCGGCGCGGCGCATTTGGCCATTGGCTCGAGTCCACGCTGGGCATCGAACTCGTCTTCACCTGGCAGGGCGCGGTGGTCGCCGCGGCGGTCGTGGCGTTTCCCCTGGTGTTCAAGGCCGCGCGAGCGGCGTTCGAGGCCGTCGACGCGGACCTGGAGCGCGCCGGCCGGACCTTGGGGTACACGGAGGCCACGCTGTTCGCGCGGGTCACGTTTCCGCTGGCGTGGCGCGGGATCGCCGCCGGAGCCATGCTCGCGTTTGCGCGCGCGATAGGTGAATTCGGGGCGACGCTGATGGTCGCCGGCAATATCCCGGGCCGCACGCAAACGATTTCCATTGCGATCTACGACGCGGTCTTCGCCGGTGACGATCGGCTGGCAAACCAGCTGGTGGTCATCGCCTCCGTAGCGTGCGTGATCCTGCTGGTGGCCGCCAGCGGCGTCATCAAGCGTGGTCACCTCCGTCCGCAACGGTTGTGACCATGCGCTTCGACGTCGACATCGGCAAACGTGTGGTCGCGCAGGGCCGCGTGTTTGACCTCGCGGTGCGCTTTACCCTGACCACGGACCGGCTGGCGCTGTTCGGTCCTTCCGGCGCGGGCAAGTCGCTTACGCTGCGCGCACTGGCGGGCCTGGTGCGCCCGGATCGCGGCCGCATCGCAATCGACGACAGCGTGTGGCTGGATCGCCAACGAGGCATCGACGTGCCGACGCGTGCCCGACGCGTCGGTTACGTCTTCCAGGACTACGCGCTGTTCCCGCACCGGACCGTTGAGCAAAACGTCGCGGCAGCGCACGCGCACTGGTGGCCAGGCTCGCTCACTGCGCAGCAGCGCGATCAGATCGAGTCACTGCTGGAAGCGTTCGCGCTGGCTGACGTGCGGCGCAGCTATCCCGAGCAACTGTCGGGTGGACAACGCCAGCGGACGGCGCTTGCCCGCGCGCTGGCGCGGCGGCCGCAACTGCTTCTGCTGGACGAGCCTTTTGCCGCGCTGGATGCCGCGCTGCGGGTGAAGCTGCGGGGCGATCTCATCGAAGTGCAGCGCCGCTTCGGCATTCCGATGGTGCTCATCACGCACGATCCCGATGACCTCGCCCAATGCGCGGAAGCGGTGGTCACGCTGGGCGAGGGGCGGGTTGCCAGCAGTGATTGCGATGTAGCATCATTGCCGGCCGTCGCAGCGCGTCTCGCGGCTGCGGCTCACACTTAGGACGGAACATGAAAATCAGCGCGCGCAACCAGTGGAGCGGCAAGGTGAAGAACCTGGTCAAGGGTCCGGTCAGCACGGAGGTCACGGTCGGCGTGGCCAAGGGGGTGGACGTCGTTGCCGTGATCAGCACGCAATCGGCGATGGCGCTGAAGCTGAAGGTCGGCAAGAAAGCCATTGTGCTGGTCAAGGCCAGCAGCGTGCTCGTCGGCACGGAGTGAACCCGGCGCGCGTGGGCTGCGGCGGCGGCCGCGGCATTGGCATTGGGCGCATCGCCGACCTTCGCGCGGGCAAGCGTCCGTCGACGTGAGGATCGCCACGGACTAGGCATGCCGCCTGGCGACCGGACCCGGCGGCGATGCGTTACGATGCGTGCCCGGTTCCATTTCCGCGCCTGCCATGGATTTCGCCTTCATCCTCGATCCGCTGCCAGAGCTCAAGGCCTACAAGGACTCCAGCATTGCGATGATGCGTGCGCTGTCCCGGCGCGGCCATCGCATCTTCGTGCTGGAGCAGGGTGACCTCTTCTGGGATGGCGGCGTGACGCGCGGTACCGTGCGGGCGCTGGCGTTGCAAGAAGACAATCATGACTGGTTTCGCGCCGGCGAGCGCGCAACGCGCCCCCTCAAGGACTTTGCCGCGGTCATCATGCGCAAGGATCCCCCCTTCGACATGGAGTATGTGTATTCGACATATCTGCTCGAATGCGCCGAGCGCGAGGGCGCACGCGTATTCAACCGCCCCCGGGCGATCCGCGACAACAACGAGAAGATGGCCATCACCAGGTTCGCCGCGTTCATTTCGCCGACCCTGGTCACGCGCGATGCGGCGCGGATCGATGCTTTCATCGACCTGCACCGCGACGTCATCATCAAGCCGCTGGACGGAATGGGCGGATCGTCGATTTTCCGCATCGGCGCCGCGGATCCCAACCGCAACGTGATCGTCGAGACTGTCTCCCGACGCGGTGCCCAGACCATCATGATCCAAAAGTTCATTCCCGAAATCGCGGACGGCGACAAGCGCGTGCTGGTCATCGCCGGCGAGGTGGTCCCATTCTCGCTTGCCCGCATCCCCAAGCCGGGCGAAACGCGCGGCAACCTGGCGGCCGGAGGGCGCGGCGAAGCACGGCCCATTACCGCGCGCGAGCGGGAAATCGCGGAAGCGCTCGGCCCGGCGCTGTGGGCGGAAGGGCTGCTGGTGGTCGGCCTCGACGTCATCGGGCCGTGCCTGACCGAGGTGAACGTCACGTCGCCGACCTGTTTCGTCGAGATTTCGGAGCAGTCGGGATTCGATGTGGCCGGCATGTTTGCCGAGGCGCTGGAGCGCGCCTGCGGCTAGGGTCTGCCGGCACCCCAACGTGCTACCATTTTGAACGGGGTGGCGTGGTCATACGCCCGTCACCCTCTGGCCCCATGATCGGCATTCTCATCATCGCGCACGACACGCTGCCGGACAGCCTGGTCAAGGCGGTCACGCACGTGCTGGGGACGCGTCCCCCGCAGTTTGAGACCGTGTCCGTGTCGGCAAGCGACGATCCTTTCCACCTTCTGCCCGGGGCAAGGGATGTCGTGCGCGGACTCGATACGGGCGACGGTGTGCTGGTCTTTTCCGACATCTATGGCGCCACGCCCTGCAACCTGGCGAGCAAGTTGTTGCAGCCGGGCCGCGTCGAAGTGGTGGCCGGCGTCAACCTGCCGATGCTGGTCAGGGCGTTCACCTATCGCGAGAAGGGCATGGACATGATGATCAGGAAGGCGATCTCCGGTGGTTGCGACGGCGTGGTGCGCATCGAGGTCGACCCGGTGTATGCAGCAGCGCGACGTTGAGATCGTCAACAAGCTGGGCCTGCATGCACGCGCCTCGGCCAAGCTGACGCAACTCGCCGCGAAATATCAAAGCGACGTGCAGATGTCGCGCAACGGTCGCAAGGTCAACGCCAAGAGCATCATGGGCGTGATGATGCTGGCCGCGGGCAAGGGCGCAAAGGTGACCGTGGAGATCGATGGACCGGACGAATCCGCGGCAATGGACGCGATCGTCGCCCTGATCGGCGATTATTTCGGTGAGGGACAGTAAGCGGTTACACCCGTTAGGCATCAATCGTCTGCAAAGTTGCAGGTCGTCCCGGTTACAGGGAATCACTATCGGAAAGAACGTTTGCGGAACCAACGGACGAATCCGCCGACCAAGGGTTGTATCCAGTCGCATTGCGGCGGGGTTGTTTTTTTCCACCAAACGCCGGAGGTGTCCCATGCAGACTCGCGAACTCCCGATCGCCAATCGCCTTGGCCTGCACGCGCGTGCGTGTGCCAAGATCGTGCAAATTGCCTCCCGCTTCCAGTGCCAGGTTTCCCTGGTGGTTCGCGGCCGGCGCGCAAGTGCGCGCAACATCGTTGCTGTCATGTTGCTGACGGCGTCGGTCGGCACAATGGTCCGACTGGAGACCGATGGTCCGGACGAGGTCGCCGCGATGAAGGAGATCGCCGCACTCTTCCACGACGGTTTCGGCGAGCGATCCTGACGCCGCATCTCGCTCGCGGCGGGCTGCGATAGTGGTCAGCTTCGCACTTCAAGGTGTCGGCGTCTCGTCCGGGATCGCCATCGGCCGAGCGCAACTCATCTCGCACGCGACGCTCGAGGTCGCGCACTACCAGATTCCGTCGGCCAAGATCGACGCTGAGATTGCGCGTTTCAGCCTAGCGATCAAGGAGGTGCAGAAGGAGCTCGAAGCGTTGCATTCCGCGATGACCAGCGGCGACGTTCCGGGAGAATTCGGCGCTTTCCTCGACGTGCACTGGATGATCCTGAACGACGCGACCCTGTCGGAGGTGCCGAGGAAGATCATTCTGGAGCAACGTTGTAACGCCGAGTGGGCACTCACTCAGCAAATGGGCGTGCTGGTTGAGCAGTTCGAACAGATCGAGGATCCCTACCTGCGTGAACGCAAGGCCGACATCGTGCAAGTCGGCGAGCGCGTGCTGAAGCGTCTGCTGGGCAAGCCCGGCGCGTTGCCTGCGCCGGTCGCGGAGGAACAGACGATCCTGGTTGCGCACGACCTGTCCCCCGCCGACGTGATCCAGTTCAAGCAGCACCGCTATGGCGCGTTCCTGACGGACTTGGGCGGCGTCACCTCGCACACTGCGATTGTCGCGCGCAGCTTGAACGTGCCCGCCGTGGTGGCCACGCACAATGCGCGGCAGCTGATCCGCGACAGCGAGATGCTGATCGTCGACGGCCAGAACGGCGTCGTGATCATCAATCCCGACCGCGCGGTGCTGACCGAATATCGCCTGAAGCAAAGCGAGCTCGACCTCGAGCGGCAGAAGCTCAAGCGCCTGCGCACCAAACCGGCGGAAACGATCGACGGCGTGCACATCGAGTTGCATGCGAATATCGAATTGCCCGACGACGTGGCCCAGGTCCTGGAAAATGGCGCCACCGGCATCGGCCTATTCCGCTCCGAATTCCTGTTTCTCAATCGCGAAGGATTGCCCACGGAGGACGAGCAGTTCGAAGCCTATCGCTCGGTGGCCGCGGGCGTGAACGGGCTGCCGGTCACGATCCGCACCTTCGACTTGGGCGCGGACAAGCACAAGGAAGGGCTGGACGGGCTGTCCCGCGTCGCGCCCAATCCCGCGCTCGGCCTGCGCGCCATCCGGTTCTGCCTGGCGGAGCCGCGCCTCTTCCTCACCCAGCTGCGGGCGATCCTTCGCGCATCGCATTACGGCCGCGTGCGCATCCTCATCCCGATGCTCGCGTCGTCGGGCGAGATCGACCAGACATTGCAATTGATCGAGCACGCCAAGGAATCGCTGCGTGAACAGAACGTGCCATTCGATGCGCGGGTGGAGGTCGGCGGCATGATCGAGATCCCTGCGGCGATCCTGGCGATGGGCGCGTTCTGCTCCAAATTGGACTTCCTGTCGATTGGCACCAACGATCTCATTCAGTACACGCTGGCCGTCGACCGCGCCGACGAAGCCGTGTCGCACCTCTACGATTCGCTGCATCCGGCGGTCCTGAGGTTGCTGGCGCTCGCGATCGGCACCGCCAACAAGGCCAAGGTCCCGATCGCGGTGTGCGGCGAAATGGCCGGCGAAGTGCAGATGACGCGCCTGCTGCTGGGACTGGGCCTGCGCAACTTTTCGATGCATCCGGCGCATCTGCTCACGGTGAAACAGCGCGTGCTGACGTCCGGCGTCGATCACGCCAAGCCCCAAGTCGACCGGATCCGCCGCGCCGACGACCCGGTCAAGGTGGCGGAGTTGCTGGAACGCTTGAACGCCTAGGTCGGAATAAAGCCAAACGGCACGTGTTTTGCTGCACTGCGAGGGGGTAGCATTCGCGACTGCCCTCGGGCATAATGCCAATGTCATGAATTGTCTCCGAACGATGCTATTTCTGCTGGGTGCCGTTGCGGCCGGCTGCGGTGCGGGTTTGGCCGTGGCAGCGGATGTCGGGTCCCCGGCGCCCGCGCTCGTGCTGCCCACAGCCACCGGCGAGACCGTGGCGCTCGACCGGTTGCGCGGAAAAGTCGTCTACGTCGATTTCTGGGCGTCTTGGTGCGGACCCTGCCGCAAGTCGTTTCCCTGGATGGCCGAAATGCAGAAGAAATATGGCCCCTCCGGATTGTCGATCGTGGCCGTCAATGTCGACAAGAAGCGACCCGACGCGGAGAAATTCCTGCAGGCGACGCCGGCGCAATTCACCGTGGTCTACGATCCAACCGGGGCCGCACCGTCCGCCTGGAACGTGAAGTCCATGCCCAGCTCCTTCCTGATCGACGGCAACGGCAATGTCGCTCTCATCGAGAACGGTTTCCGGGAAGACGGTGGCAGCGAGATGGAAAGCCGCATCAAGATGCTGGTCGGCGCAAAGTGATCCGGAACATGAACATGCGCAACGTCATCCTGGCGCTCGCGCTGCCCGCATTGTGCGCGGGCTGCGCGTCATTCGCTCCACCGCAACCCTGGGAAAAGGGAGAACTCGCCAAGCCGGCCATGCAATTCGACCCGGACGTGCTGCAGGCCAGGCTGCGTGAGCACACTTACGCAAGCAAGGAAGGCGCAACGGGCGGATATGGCGTCGGCGGCGGCGGTTGTGGCTGCAACTAGGAAGCGCCGCGGCCGCGTGCGGCGCGCGCGCGGGCACGCAACACCCGCCCAGGCATTGTTTGCCGCAGCCATCGCGTTGCCCGGTGTCATGCCATCTTCGGCGTTCGCGGACTCGGCGCCGACCGAAGGCGTTTTTTCCATGGCGTATTCCAACTACCATGACTGGCAACCGGCTGCGAGCCGGATGTCCGTGCAGTCGCCGACAATCTTCATGCTGATCCCGGTCAACGACTCCACGGCCATCCAGGGGTCGCTGGTCTATGACGCGGTGACGGGCGCGTCACCCTACTTCTTCAACGCGCTTTCCCGGGCATCGATCGGCGACTACCGGACCGCCGGCGACCTCAAGGTCACCAAGTGGTTCGGCCGCTGGGCGGTCGGCGTCGGCGGTGTCGTGTCATCCGAGCAGGACTACCTTTCCCGCGCCGGGTCGGTCGACGTGCGCTATTTCACGCCGGACAACAACACGACCGTCGCCTTCGGCATTGGCGGCGCCTTTGACACGATCAATTCCGTCAATGGCGTGGCAGTCAACGAGCATCGCCGCTCGCTCGAATTCCTGGTCGGCATTACGCAGGTCATCAATGCCCAGGCCATCGTCCAGTCCAACCTGACCTATTACCAGGGTCACGGTTACTACTCCGATCCCTATAAATCGCTCGACCAGCGTCCCGACAACCGGCGCACGTTCGCGTGGCTCACCCGCTACAACCAGTCCTTCATCGCGCAGGACGGCGTACTGCAGCTGAGTTACCGCCTGTTGAGCGACTCGTTCGGCGACTACTCCAACATGCTCGAAGTGGCGTGGGTGCAGGGCCTGCCGCAGGGCTGGAGCATAGCGCCCAACCTGCGCTACATCGCTCAGCATGGCGCGTCCTTCTATTTCAATCCGCCGTTCCCGCAGGGTTATGTCGACGGCGAGAACTACACTGCGGATACGCGCCTCGCGACCTGGGGCGCGTTTACGGTAGGGCTGACCGCCACCAAGGTGTTCGACCAAGGCTGGAGCGCCTATGCCAAGTACCAGTTCTACCGCCAGAATCCGGACTGGTATATTTTCGGCAACGGCAGCCCGGACATCCTGAATTTTTCCGCGCGCTGGTTCGAAGTAGGCTTCAGCAAGACGTTCTAGCCGGCTTGCGCTTCTTGCCGGCGCAATGCCGGACATTCCCGCGATGCCCCATTTCCGATTCACTTTCCGCGCGATGGCGGCGGAGAACGAGCTGCAGCTTGCTGCTGCCGATGAGCCAACTGCGCGCCGCGCGGCTGACTTGGCCATCGCCGACGTGCAGCGCATCGAAGCGAAGTATTCGCGCTATCGCGATGACAGCGTCACCACGCTGATCAATCGCGCCGCGGGACGCGATCCCGTTGCGCTGGATGAAGAAACCGCGGCGCTGCTGCACTACGCGGATATCTGCCACGACTTGAGCGGTGGACTCTTCGACGTCACTTCCGGCGTCCTGCGCCGCGTTTGGGATTTCAAGCGCAAGCCGCCGCAGCTGCCCGACCCGGGCGCGCTCGCGGCGACGCTTGCGCTGGTCGGGTGGTCGCTCGTGGAACGGACCGCGCAGTCCGTGCGCCTGCCGCGGAAAGGCATGGAAATCGACTTCGGCGGCATTGGCAAAGAGTACGCGGTGGATCGCGCTGCGGCAATCTGCATGGATGCGGGCATCCAGCATGGCCTCGTCGATCTTGCCGGCGACGTGCGGGTGCTGGGGCCGCAGGAAAGCGGCGCGCCCTGGCGGGTGGGAATCAGCCATCCGCGCGAGCCGGGACAGGTCGTCGCCTATGTGGAACTCACGGACGGCGCCGTCGCGACCAGCGGCGACTATGAGCGATTCTTCGAAATCGGCGGCAAGCGGTACTGCCACATCCTCGATCCGCGCTCGGGCATGCCGGTCACGGCGTGGCAGTCCGTAAGCGTGGTGGCGCCGCTTTGCGTGTTCGCCGGAAGTTGCGCCACCGTGGCGATGCTGCTGGGAAAAAAAGCGCTGCCGTTCCTGCGCCGGCAGAGCGTCGAATTCGTGGCCATCGCGGCGGATGGAACGATCCATCGCTCCGCCTCCGACCGGAACTGACGGCCGACCTGGTTCCATTGCCGCGCTTAAGGCGTGCGACGTGCGGTCATTGCGGCGAGCACATGAACGCGAGGCCGGGGAGGTTCCCTTCCGCTATCCAGCCCACGGCGGCCATCTGGTCGCGCAATTCCGGCGACGCGACGTAACGATGGTTGGGCGCGCCGCCTTGCCCGTTGTTGTAAAGGCGGTAAACGGGTGCGGCCCCTGCCGGACACGTGCCGTCGGCCGCAGCAGGGTCGATGCTGAAAGCCTTGCCTTCAAACACCCAGTTGACGTCCGCGGTCACCAACCCGCACTCGGTGACCAGGTTCGTATAGAAGTGCGAACTCTTGGGCGCGAACGACACGCTGAAGAATCGGCACACATTGCCCTTCCCCGGCGTATCGGTGGCATACGCCTTGAACTGGAAGCCGGTGCGCTGCCACCCCGGGATCACGCCGGTGTCCAGCACATTGATCTCCATTGGGCTGGCGGTAACGAAGTAATGATCGAACGTCGGGTAATAGAACTCGACAACGTCGACGGTCCCGGCAGCAGGCGGCGGTGGCATCGTCGTGGTGCCGGTGCCGGAGACGGCGAACGATTGCGGACTGCCAACGCCGTCGCTGACCACGGTGACGAGTGCCGTGCGCGCGCCTGCGGAAGCGGGCGTGAACGTGATGGCGAAATTGCAGCCTGCGCCCTGCGCGATCGAGCCACTGCAGGATGATGCGCCGATTGTGAATTCCGCTGGATTGCTGCTGCCCAGGCTCGATATGGCGACGGCCGTTCCACCGGTGTTGGTGACATTGAACGATTGCGCCGCGCTGGTTGCGCCGACGGACTGGTCAGCAAAAGTGTATGCCGATGGAAGGGCCAGCGCGCCGGGCGTCGCGACGCTTGTCCCCGTGCCGGTCAACGCGATGGCTTGCGGACTGCCGATGCCATTGCTGAGGATCGTGATGGCGGCGGTGCGCGGGCCGGTAGCCGATGCAGCGAATGTAACGCTGAAGCTGCAGCTCGCGCCGGGGGCGACACTGCCAATGCAGCTCGAACTGCTGATGGGAAACTCGGCGCCATTGTCGCTGGTGACAGCGGAGACAGCTACCGCGCTGCCACCCGTGTTGCCGAGCGTGAACGCGTGCGGCGTGCCGGCGGCGCCGATGGTCTGGGCACCGAACGAGAATGGGCCGGGTACGCTCAAGGCGCCGGGCGTGACCACGGCCGTTCCCGTCCCGCTAAGCGCAATCGCCTGCGGACTGCCGACGCCGGTGCTGGTGATCGTGATCGACGCCGAGCGTCCGCCGGTCGCCGATGGCGTGAAAATTACCTTGAAACTGCAGCTGCCGCCGCCTGCCACGCTGCCGCCGCAGGTGGAACCACTGACGGCGAATTCCGCCGCATTGCTGCTCGTGATGGCGGAGATCGTCACCGCGCCGCCGCCGGTATTGGTCAGCGTGAATGCCTGCGGCGCGCTCGGGGCGCCGGTGGTCTGCGTGCCGAACGCGAACGAGCCGGGCACGGCCAACGCGCCCGGCGCGACGACGTTGCCCGTCCCGGACAGCGTAACCGTGTTGGTGCCGGCACTGCTGTTCACGGACAGTGTGGCATTGCGCGATCCGGCGGCAAGCGGCGAGAACGCTGCGCTGATCGTGCACGACGAGCCGTTGGCGAGCGTCGCGCCGCAGGTCGTGGACATCGGGAATTCCGCCGCGTTGCTGTTGGCGATGCCGACGCCGGAGGCCGCGGCGGTGCCGGTATTGGAGACCGTAATCGAGATCGCTGCGCTGGTCGACCCGACGCTTTGCGCGATGGGGAACGTGTATGTCGCCGGCGCGACGGAAATCGCCGGCGCCCCGCCGGCGGGACAGGTCGGCGCCAGGGCAATCCAGGTGGCCAAGTCGTCCAGGTCGCTGGCCGTGAACTTGCCCTTGAAGATCGCCATTTCCGGCACGCCGCCGTTGATCGCACTGGCGATCTTGGCCGGATTGTTCGCGCCGCTCAGGATCTTGTTGGTCCCGCTGGCCGGATTGGCCTTGTGACATGACGACGAGGAACAACTCAGGCCAGCGACCGGTGCCGAGTACAGGGTTTGGCCGTTGCCGCAGTTGCCGGTTGCGAATGCAGGCAATGCGGAGGCCAAGCTAAGCGCTGCAAGGGCCGCTTGGCGCAGCATGCTGGAGAAATTCATGGTTGCCCCCGGTCGAAGTGAATGAGGGACGCCGACGCCGCAGTGTGGGTCTGCCGCCGACGAAATCAACGCCCAGAATAACATGATTTATGACAACGGCATAATCAATTCGGGTCCCGTCCGGCTGTGGACTGGGCCGACCGTGGTGGCCAAAGCGGAACCGCACCTAGGGCGACGGTTCTCTCAAGGCGGGACGCACATGCCCACGCCGGTGCCGGCCGGCTCGGCCACATACCCTTGGGTCAGCATGGTCTGCTGCACGGTCTTGCTGGTGACGAAGCGGTGGTTGGGCGCACCACCCTGGCCGTTGTTGTACAGGCGATAGACCGGAATGGTCCCGGCCGGGCAGTTGCCGGCGCGCGTCCGGCAGGATGGCGTTGAAGAGGTTGGCGTTCTCCAGCTTCCAGTCGGGGAATGCCGCGATCGTGTCCTCGCATCCCAGGCCGTGCGGTGCGTAGAAGTGCGAACTCTTCGGCGCGAACGCCGCGCTGTCGTTGAAGAAGCGGCAGATGCCCACCGACCCGGCCGGCGCACCGGCACTGGTGTAGCCCTTGAAGGTGAGCCCGGTGCGCGACCAGTCCTGGAACGGCGGCACCTTGCTGTCGAGGATGGAAATCTCGTCGGCTTTCGAGGTGATGAAGTAATGATCGAAGGACGCGTGGTGATATTCGACCACCGTGACGGTGGTCGGCGTGACCGGCACGGACGTGCCGGTGCCGCTGACGCTGACCGCCTGCGGACTGCCGATGCCGTTGCTCACCACGCTGATCGATGCGCTGCGCGCACCTGTGACTCCCGGCTTGAACGTGATGCCGATCGAGCAACCGCCGCCGGCGCTCACCGTCACGCAGTTGTTGCTGGTGACGGTGAATTCGGAAGGATTGTTGCTGCTCACGCTGGATACCGAGACGCTGGAACCGCCGATGTTGCTGACGTCAATGCTGCTGGCGGCGCTCGTCGTGTTGATCGCCTGATTGCCGAAGCCAAGCGACCCACTCATCGACAGCTGACCCTGCGCAACCACCGCGGTGCCGGTGCCAGTGACCCCTACCGTCAACACGCCACCGGTGCGGTTGATGACGACGTTGCTGTTGAGAATGCCGGATGCCGTCGGATGAAATGCCACCTTGAAACTGCACGAACCACTGGCGGCGACTGATATGCCGGAGCAAGTATTGGCCGACAAGGGGAAATGCGTCGGGTCGCTGCTGCTGGCGGTGACGGCCAGGGCGGTTGCGGTACCCACGTTAGTAATCGTGACGGTCGTCGTGCCGCTGGTCGAGCCGACAGTTGTCGCCGCAAAGATCGAGGGTGAAGGCGCCGCTTGCAAATTGGGCGTCCCGCCGCCAGTGGGGCAGGCGGTCAGGCTGCCGTAGAAGAGGAAGGTGGCGATGTCGTCGACGTCCTGGCCATCGGCGCTCAGTGGAATCGAGCCGCGCAGGCCCGCCATCGCGGGAAGCGTGTCGAGAAACTGGTTGATATGATCCGCGCCGGCCTGTCCGGCACCGGTATCGACGTTCTGCGACATGTTCTTGTGGCAGCCCGCCTGCGAACAGCTCACCTCGACGCCGCCGACCTTCTTGTAGAAGACCGCATAGCCGTTCGCGCAATTCCCGGGATACATCGCGAACGTCGGCGCCGACCACGCGAGTGCAAGCGCGGCAAACAGCGAGAGTTGAATCGAAGTGAAATTTCTCACTTTGTGATGCGTGCCGTTGCCAGGCGTACGATCAAGGCGGGACGCACATGCCCACCCCTGTCCCGGCGGGCTCCGCCACATAACCCTTGGCCAACATCGATTGCTGCACGGTCTTGCTCGTGACGAATCGATGGTTCGGCGAACCTCCCTGGCCATTGTTGTAGAGGCGATACACAGGGATGGTTCCAGCGGCGCAAGTGCCGTCGGCGTTCGGGAGCATGACGTTGAACAGCTTGTCGTTTTCCAGCTTCCAATCGGGGAATGCCGCAAGCGTGTCCTCGCAGCCCAGTCCCTTGGGTGCATAAAAGTGTGAGCTCTTCGGCGCGAACGCAGGACTGTCGTTGAAGAAGCGGCAGATGGCTGCCGACCCGGCGGGCGCCGATGCATTGACCCAGGCGGTGAACGTGAGGCCCGTCCGTGACCAATCCTGGAACGGCGGCACCTTGGCATCGAGTGCCGCGATTTCATCGGCCTTCGACGTGATGAAGTAATGATCGAAGGGCGGGTAGTAGTACTCGACGACGGTGACGGTGGCCGGTCCTGTCCCCACCGCGGCTCCCGTTCCGCTCAACGCGACCGACTGCGGGCTACCGGTGCCGTTGCTCACAATGCTGAGCGACCCACTTCGTGCACCGACGGCGCCCGGCTTGAACGTGACGCCGATCGAGCAGCCGCCGCCGGCGACCACCGTGACGCAGTTGTTGCTGGCCACGGTGAATTCGGAAGGATTGCTGCTGCTGACGCTGGACACCGAGACGCTGGAACCGCCGATGTTGCTGATCGCAATGCTGTTGATGGCGCTGGTCGTGCTGATCGTCTGGTTGCCGAAACTGAGCGATGTGTTCATCGACAACTGGCCCGGTGACGCCGACGAAGTCCCCGTTCCACTGACCCCGACCGTCAGCGTTCCCCCTGTACGGTTAATCGTGATGGTGCCGCTGGCGGCGCCGGACACGGTCGGATGGAACGCGACGGCAAACGTGCATTTGTTGTTGGGAGCGGTATTGCCGACGCTCACGCCCGAGCAGGTATTGGCCGACAGCGGAAAGTGCGTCGGGTCGCTACTGCTGGCAGTGACAGCCAGGGCGGCCGCGGTACCCACGTTCGTGATCGTGACGGTCGTCGTGCCGCTGGTCGCGCCAACGGTGACGGACCCGAAGCTGACGGGTGCAGGTGCAGCCTGCAGGTTCGGTGAGCCACCCGCAGGGCAGGTGGGCGCGTAGAAAATCCAGGTGGCGAGATCGTCGATGTCCTGCGATGACAGCGGGAGGTTGTTGCGAAGGTCGAGTGCGACCATTTCCGCGTTTGCAGCGGTACCGTCCAGAGCATTGTTGATTGCGCCGGGATTCCCCGAGCCATTCTGAATGTTCTTGGCGCTCACATCGGACTTATGACAGGAGCTGTTGGAACACGACGTAACTACGCCCGTGGCGGGATTCGTCTTGTTGTAGATGATCTGGCCGTTTGCGCAGCTACCCGGATATACGGCAAGGGCCGGGACCGACCATGCCAGAGCGAGCGTTGCCACTACGGCGAGCGGTGCTGAGCCAAGACGTCTCATACGGTCTCCAACGGGGAAGGCAAGCCGACGACCGGTCGTCCGGAGCCTCCACCTGAAGGGCGATTATGGCATCGTCATACTCCGATGTCATAGTACGTTGTCATGACGGCCGACGAACGGCAGGTGGGCAAACTGTGGAAAAGGGGCCAAACCCGAGGGATTGGATCGAACTGGGGTCCGGCGAGGTCTTGTGGGGCTGGTGCGGTCAATGTCCCAGCGCTAGCCGGCGGGAGGGAAATCGGGCGGCCTACATCCACCGTGCGCCGTCGCGGGCAGTTCGTTACACTCGACCCATTCATTGCTCCGGACATGCTCCGGCCCTAGCCCTTGTCTTCCAAAACCCCGCTTCCGCGATCGTCGGTTTCAAGCCTTCCCCGCTCGGTCGGCCCGGTGGAGTCCCGGGTGGCGTATTTCGACCGGCCGTTGCCGCTGGCCTGCGGCCGGACGCTCGACGCCTTCGAGCTGGCGTACGAAACGTACGGCGAACTGAACGAGGACAAGTCCAACGCGGTGCTGGTCTGCCACGCGCTGAATGCGTCGCATCACGTCGCGGGCTACTACGCCGACGATCCCGAAAACGTCGGCTGGTGGGACAACATGATCGGGCCGGGCAAGCCGCTCGATACCAGCATTTTCTTCGTGATCGGCGTCAACAATCTCGGCAGCTGCTTTGGTTCCACCGGGCCGCTGTCGAAGAATTTTGCCACCGGCAGTTTATGGGGCTCGGACTTTCCGTTGGTCACGGTCGAAGATTGGGTCGACGCCCAGGCGCGCCTCGCCGACCAACTGGGGATTGCGCAGTTCGCGGCAGTGATGGGCGGTAGCCTGGGCGGCATGCAGGCGCTGGCATGGTCGATTCGCTACCCGGCGCGAATCCGACACGCGCTGGTGATTGCCGCCGCCCCGAACCTGTCCGCACAGAACATCGCGTTCAACGAAGTCGCGCGCCAATCGATCCTCACCGATCCGGAATTTCACGACGGGCACTTCGAGACGCACCACACCAAGCCTCGGCGCGGACTGCGATTGGCGCGGATGATCGGGCACATCACCTATCTGTCCGACGAGCAGATGGAGGAAAAATTCGGCCGGGCGCTGCGCGAAGGACTGAAATTTTCCTTCGCGCCCGAGTTCGAGATCGAGTCGTATCTGCGTCACCAGGGCGAAAAATTTGCCGAGTACTATGATGCGAACACCTACCTGCGCATCACCAAGGCGCTCGACTATTTCGACCCGGCGCGCGCTACCGGGGGCAGGCTCGCACAGGCGCTTTCGCCCGCGCGCTGCGCGTTCCTCGTCGTGTCGTTCACTACCGACTGGCGATTTTCGCCGGCGCGATCCCGAGAAATCGTCAAGGCGCTGGTCGACCATCAGCGCGATGTTTCGTACGCCGAGATCGAGGCACCGCACGGCCATGACGCGTTTCTGCTCGACAATCCGCAATACCACGCGCTGGTCGGCGCCTATTTCGACCGCATCGCGCCGGATACCAAGGGCTACTCGACGTTCCGCTTCGGCAAGGAGGTAAGGCGGGAGATCGAAGCGCGCGACGGCGTTGCGCAGCGAGCCGACTACGCCACGATGGCGAGCTGGATGGATAAGGGGTCGCGCGTGCTGGACTTGGGCTGCGGCGATGGCAGCCTGCTCGCCTACCTGAAGCGCGAGCGCGATGTCCGCGGTTACGGGATCGAGATCGACGACATGGGCGTGTTCTCCAGCGTGCGCAACGGCATCAACGTTTTGCAGAGCAACCTGGAGCAGGGTTTGGCGGGCTTCGACGATGCGTCCTTCGATTGCGTAATCCTGTCGCAGACGCTGCAGGCGATGCGCCACACCGAGGAAATCGTGCTGGAGATGCTTCGCGTGGGGCGTGAGGCAATCGTCACGTTTCCGAATTTCGGCCACTGGTCGCACCGCTGGCAGATCCTGCGCGGGCGCATGCCGGTCTCCGACAAGTTGCCGTACCAGTGGTACGACACGCCGAACATCCACCTGTGCACTGTCGCGGATTTCGACGCGTTCCTGGCAGAGCGCCGCTACGCGGTGGAGAATCGCGTCGTGTTGGCCGGCGGGCACAAAGTGTCGGTACTGCCCAACTTGCGCGGAGAACTCGCGATCTACCGTTTCCGGCGCGCATGAGCGGGCACTTTGTCGGTCCGGAAACCGCCGCGTGACCGACACCGGGAGGATCGCTAAGGCCGCGCCGAAGGAATCCTGGCGTGAGGCTCTTTTCAACCGGCGGATGCTGATCTGCGTGTTCATCGGCTTTTCCTCCGGCCTGCCGCTCTATCTGCTCATCAACCTGCTGCCGGCGTGGCTGCGCTCCGAGGGCGTCGACCTGAAGGCGATCGGCCTGTTCGCGCTGATCCAGCTTCCATACACCTGGAAATTCCTTTGGTCGCCGTTGATGGACCGCTTCGGGCTGCCGGTGCTTGGGCGCCGCCGCGGCTGGATGCTGGCAACGCAGATGCTGCTGCTCTTGGCGATACCCGCTTTCGGCATGCTGCATCCCCAATTCGACATCTGGGCGATCGCATACCTGGCGACCGCGGTGGCGTTCTTCTCCGCCAGCCAGGACATCGTGCTCGACGCGTTCCGGCGGGAAATCCTGCCGGAAGCGGAACTGGGGCTCGGCAATGCGGTTTACGTCAACGCGTATCGCATTTCCAGCCTCATCCCCGGTTCGCTGGCACTGATCCTGTCCGATCTCATTCCCTGGTCGTCGGTGTTCCTGGTGACCGCATTGTTCATGCTGCCGGGGGTTGCGATGACGCTTCTGGTGTCCGAGCCTGCGCTGATACAGGGCATGCCGCGGACGCTGCGCGAAGCCGTCGTCGAGCCCTTCCGCGAGTTCATCGCGCGCTCGGGCTGGCAGGACGCGCTGCTGGTTCTTCTGTTCATCTTTTTGTACAAGCTTGGCGACAGCATGGCGACGGCACTGGCGACGCCGTTCTACCTCGACATGGGCTTTTCCCGGACCGACATCGGCATCATCGCCAAGAACGCGGGACTCTGGGCCAGCGTGATCGGCGCTATGTTGGGCGGATTGTGGATGGTAAGGATCGGGATCAATCGCGGCCTGTGGCTTTTCGGCGGCGTGCAATTGGTGTCGATCCTGGGCTTCGCGTTGCTGGCCTGGGTCCATCAGCCGGACCGGCTGTTGCTGGCCTTCGTGATCGCGTTCGAGGCGCTGGGAGTAGGGCTAGGCACCGCCGCGTTCGTCGCGTTCATTGCGCGCGCCACCGACCCGCGCTATACCGCCACCCAGTTCGCGCTCTTTACCAGCCTGGCCGCCGTGCCCCGAACCGTGGTCAACGCGTCGACCGGCTGGATCGTGGCCGGGACCGGCTGGTTCAACTTCTTCCTGCTCTGCGCGTTGCTCGCGCTGCCGGGAATGGCACTACTCTTGCGTGTGGCACCTTGGCACGAACGTGCCAGGGAGGGAGTTCGTCCATGAATCCGCACAAATTCAGCGCCATCGCGCACCGCGACCACGATTATTGCAACCCCATTTCGGCGGGCAAGATCGAGCGTCTGCTCGACCTCCTGCCGCTCGACGACACATCGCGTGTGCTCGACCTGGGCTGCGGACGGGCGGAACTCGCGCTGCGGATCATCGAGCGCTTTGGCTCGACAGTGGTCGCAATCGACCGGTCGTCGATGATGCTGGACGCGGCGCGCGAGCGCGCCGAATGGACCGGTGCTCTGGGCAAGCTGCACCTGGACGACGTGGACATCGCCGACTACCGGGCCGATCCGGAGAACTTCCATCTCACGGTGATGCTCGGCGCTGGCGGCATCAAGGGCGGCATGCCCGGCATCTGCGCGCAGCTGAAACACTGGACGCGCTCCGGCGGCTACATCATGATCGGCGATGGGTATTGGCGGCACAAGCCACCTTCGGAATATCTGACCCTGTTGGGAAAGCAGGACGCCCAGTTCCTCGACCATCGCGGCAATGTCCAGGCCGGCATCGAAGCCGGCCTGATCCCGATGCATGCCATGACTGCTTCCCTGGACGAGTGGGACGAGTACGAATGGAAATACTGCCGCGCGATCGAGCGCTATGTGCGTGAGCAGCCCGAGGACCCGGATGTTCCAGCCCTGCTTGACCGCAGCCGCCGCTGGCGCGACGCTTACCTTCGCTGGGGCCGCGACACGCTGGGATTCGCGATCTATCTCTTCTATCGACCGGGATCGCGAATGGGCTGAAGCTCGTGAGCGCGACCGCCGGGTATTCCGGCACGCCAAGTGGTCCGGCTTGAAGTTCCTGCGCCGGCGCGCCATTGATAAATCCTGAAACGACGCAATCAAGCGTTTCACGCCCAGTTTTCTCTCACGTCTTGAGGGAGAACGGTGTGAAATTGGTATCGCGGTCGTAGTAATCCTCGTTCTCCTTCTTCTTCAGGAAGGCGACGACCTTGTAGGTGACCGGCGTCATCAGCACTTCCCAGCCCGTCTTCAGCAGGTAATTCGTGATCATCACCGTCACCAGCAGTTCGTTGCTGAAGATGCCGTAGAACGCGATCGGATAGAACAGCAGCGAGTCCACGAGTTCGCCGACGATCGTCGACCCGACGGTCCGCGTCCACAGCCATCGGCCGTTGGTCAGGATCTTCATCTTCGCCAGCGTGTACGAGTTCGCGAACTCGCCGCAGAAGTAGGCGATGAGTGATGCCATGACGATGCGCGGCGTCTGGCCGAACACCGTCTCGTACACCGCCTGGTTCGGCCAGTCCTTGGCCGGCGGCAGGCTCACCACGACCCATGCCATGAACGACGCGAAGGCCATCGCGCCGAATCCGGCCCACACTACCTTGCGCGCGCGGGCATAGCCGTAAACTTCCGTGAGGATGTCGCCGAAGATGTAGGAGATTGGAAAGAACAGGACGCCCGCGCCGAACGTGAAACCGAACAATGTCGCGGCCTTGGCGGGGCCGATCAGGTTCGAGCAGATGTAAACGGTGACGAACGCCGCCATCACGAGGTCGTAGTACTTGAACTGCTTGGGCGCGGAAGTCATGGCGGCAACGGTGAAAAATGGACCCCTGCTTTTACCGTACTCCGCGCCGGCTGTCTGCCGTCCCCGACGATGCAGCCGGCCCGTGGCCGGCAACTACGACCTGAATCCCACGCCCTGCGCGTGCAGTTGTTCGATTTCGGTGCGCGTGAACCCCCAATCGGCAAGCGCTTCGGCACCCTGTGCACCGCGTTCGGGCGGCGGCCGGGATGTGGCGCCGGGCGTGCGCGAAAAGCGCGGTGCAGGCGCCGGCTGGTCGACGCCGCCCAGCGAAACGTGCCCATGGCGCGCACGGTTGTGTGGATGTTCCCGCGCCTCCGTGAAAGTCAGCACCGGCGAAACGCACGCATCCGACCCGTCGAAAATCGCTGCCCACGCATCACGGGTCTTCGCCGCGAAGACTTCGGCAAATCGCCGCCGCAACGCGGGCCACTGCGCGCGGTCGTGCTGGTCGGGCAACGCTTCGTGGGCGATGCCCATGCGCTGCAGGAGTTCGGCGTAGAACTTGGTCTCGATCGCGCCGACTGCGACGAACTTGCGATCCAGCGTCTCATACGTGTCGTACCACGGCGCGCCGGAATCGAGGATGTTGTCTCCCCGAAGGTCGCTCCATTTCCCGCCGGCCTTGAGGCCCCAGAACATGGTCGACAGCAGCGACGCGCCTTCCACCATCGCGGCATCCACGACCTGGCCGCTGCCGGAGCGCTGCGATTCGGCCAATGCGCAGGCGACGCCGAACGCGAGCAGCATGCCGCCGCCGCCGAAGTCGCCGACCAGGTTCAGCGGTGGCACCGGCGCGCCGCCGGCACGACCGATGGCGTGTAGGGCGCCCGACAGCGCGATGTAGTTGATGTCGTGGCCGGACCGGGGCGCCAGCGGACCATCTTGCCCCCAGCCGGTCATGCGGCCGTAGACAAGTTTTCGATTGGCTGCGAGCAGGACCTCCGGACCGAGGCCGAGTCGCTCCATCACGCCGGGCCGGAATCCTTCCAGCACCACGTCGGCGCGGGCCGCCAGCACCCGTCCTGCACCCGCCCCCGCCGCCGATTTGAGATCGAGCGTGACCGACCGGCGCCCGCGCAGCATGACGTCCGAGCCGCGCGCGATTTCAAGCCCGAGTTGCGGCTCGGCGGTGCGCTCCACCAACAGCACGTCGGCGCCCATGTCGGCCAGCATCATGCCGCAGAAGGGAACCGGTCCGATGGCCTCGAACTCGAGCACCTTGATGCCGTTGAGCGGTCCCATGCCTAAGTTCCTTTCGAATTTCGCTCGGGCCTACGCAACGAGTTTTTCCAGCGCTTCCGCGAGCTCGAGCCATTCGGTCTCGAGGCGCGCGAGTTGCCACACTATTTCGCCTTGACGCGCGACGTTGGCCTTCAGCTCGTCCCTCGCCGCCTCGGCATACGCCTCCGGCGTCGCGAGCCATGCATCGAGAGCATCCTTCTCTCGATTGTAGCTGGCCATCTCCTTGTCGATGGCGGACTGGCGCACTGTGAGCGGACGGCGGGCATCGGCCAGCCGCTGTCGCGCGGCGGCTTCTTCGCGCTTTTGCGCCTTGCGGTCCGCGGGCGCGGCGGCTGGTGCCGCGACGTCGCCTGCCGAGGACTCGACCGTGGCCCCATTCGTTGATGGCGCCGCCAGCTCGCTGCGCTCCCGCCGCCGCTGTCCCAGCACCCAATCGCGATAGTCGTCGAGGTCGCCGTCGAACGGCGCGATTGCGCCGTCCGCCACCAGCCACAGCGCATCCGTCGTCGCGCGCAGCAGGTGGCGGTCGTGCGCGACCACGACCAGCGCGCCGCCGTAATCCTGCAGCGCTTCGGTCAGCGCTTCGCGCATCTCGATGTCGAGATGATTGGTGGGCTCGTCGAGAAGCAGCAGGTTCGGCTTCTGCCGCACGATCAGCGCCAGCGTGAGGCGCGCCTTCTCCCCACCCGAGAAACGGCCGACGTCCGAGCTGGCCATGTCGCCGCGGAAATCGAAGCCGCCAAGGAAGTCGCGCAAGTCCTGCTCGCGCGCCGAAGGATCGATCTGCCGCAAATGCCACAGCGGCGAATACTCCGCGCGCAATTGCTCGACCTGGTGTTGCGCGAAATACCCGAGGCGCAGGTGCTGGGACGTCGAGCGCGTACCCGCCAGCGGTGCATGCGTGCCCGCGATGGCCTTGAGCAACGTCGACTTGCCTGCCCCGTTCGGGCCCAGCAAGCCGATGCGGTCGCCGGCGAGAATGCCCCAGTCGACGTGGGCAAGCACCGGCGGCCGGCCCTCGTAGCCCAACGCGGCGTGTTCCAGCAATACAAGTTGCCTCGCGGCGGCATCCGCCGGCGGAAACGCGAACTCGAAGGGACTGTCGACGTGCGCGGCGGCGATCAACTCCATGCGCTCCAGCGCTTTGATGCGACTCTGCGCCTGCTTGGCCTTGGTGGCCTTGGCCCTGAAGCGGTCGATGAATGAATGCAGGTGCGCGACCTGCCGCTGCTGCTTGACGTACGACGCCTGCTGGAGCGCGAGCTGTTGCGCGCGCTCGCGTTCGAACAGCGCGTAGTTGCCGGTATAGGACGTGAGCTTGCGCGCGTTGACGTGGACGATCTGGTTGACCACGCCGTCGAGGAAGTCGCGATCGTGCGTTATCAGCAACAGGGTGCCGGGATATTTCCCGAGCCACTCCTCGAGCCACAGTACCGCGTCGAGGTCGAGGTGGTTCGTGGGCTCGTCCAGCAGCAGGAGGTCCGAGCGGCACATCAGCGCTTGCGCCAGGTTCAGCCGCATGCGCCAGCCGCCGGAGAAGCTCGAAACGGAATCGGCATGTCTCGACTCCGAAAAGCCCAAACCGGCCAGCAGCGTGGCGGCGCGCGCCCGCGCGCTGTACCCGCCAATATCGTCGAAGCGATGATGCAGGTCGGCCAGCGCCTCGCCGTCCAGGCTGTGGTCGCGTTCCGCATCCGCCAAAGCCGCTTCGACCTCACGCAGTTCGCGATCGCCGTCGAGCACGTAGTCGATGGCCGCCACGGCGGTCGCGGGCGTCTCCTGCGCGACATGCGCAATCGTCCATGACGACGGCAACGCGATGGAGCCTGCATCCGGCAGGAGTTCCTTGCGAATGGCGGCAAAGAGGCTGGACTTGCCGCAGCCATTGGAACCGACCAGTCCAACCTTATGGCCGGTATGGATCGTCAGGTTGGCGCCTTCGAGCAGGCGCTTGGCCCCGCGGGCGAGCGTGAGATTGGTAATGCGCAGCACGATCTAGCGCAAGTCGAAGTCGTAGTCGATGATCAGCGGCGCGTGGTCGGAAAACCGGCGGTTCTTGTAGATGGTGGCCGCCTGCGCCTTGCCGGCGATGCCGGGCGTCGCGATCTGGTAGTCGATCCGCCACCCGACGTTGTTGTCCCACGCCGCGCCGCGATTCGACCACCACGTGTACTGCTCGGGGCGAGGGTCGACCTTGCGGAAAACGTCGACGAATCCGAGTTCGTCGAAAAGGTGTGTCAGCCAGGCGCGCTCTTCGGGCAGGAATCCCGAGTTCTTCTGATTGCTGCGCCAGTTCTTGAGGTCGATAGGTCGGTGCGCGATGTTCCAGTCGCCGCAGAGAATGACCTCCCGTCCGGATTGACGCAGCTTGGCCAAGTGCGGCAGGAAGGCCTCGAGAAAGCGGAACTTGGACGCCTGCCGGTGCGGTCCGCTGGAACCGGAGGGCAGGTACAGGCTGATCACCGACAGTCCGGCAAAATCGGCTTGCAGATACCGGCCTTCGACGTCGAATTCCTCGACGCCAAAACCCCGGACGATCTTCGGGGACACCATGGCGTACATGCCCACGCCGGCGTATCCCTTTTTCCGGGCCGGGTGAAATGCGGCCACCGACTTGCGTGGCGCCCTGAGCGCGCGCGGAACGTCGACTTCGTCCGCCCGCACTTCCTGCAGGCAAACCACGTCCCACGGCTCGATGCGCGTGAGCCAGCGAGCCAGGCCGCAGCGGTCGGCGGAACGGATGCCGTTGACGTTCAGGGTGATGACGCGCACGTGAAGCTCTGGAATCCGGAGAAGCCGGCGAGTTTACAGGAGGTGTTCGCGGCGTACCGGCACGGGGACAGCGGTTCAATTGCTGCGGAAAAATCACTTTCGGGGGCCAAGGGTACGCACGCTATACTTGGCTGTAGCTGCCAGAATCCGCGACCGATGACCGACTTTCGCCAGGAATTTCTCGACTTTGCGTTGGCACGCGGCGTGCTACGGTTTGGTGAATTCACGACCAAGGCGGGGCGCAACAGTCCCTATTTTTTCAACGCTGGCTTATTCAACGACGGCGAAAGCCTGAGGCGGCTGGGGCAGTACTACGCGGCAGCCCTTCTCGCCTCGGGGATGGCCTTCGATCAGCTCTTCGGACCGGCCTACAAGGGGATAACCCTAGTGGCCGCGACAGGTATTGCATTGGCCGAAAAAGGGCACAATTTGCCGTTCAGCTTCAACCGCAAGGAAGCCAAGGACCATGGGGAAGGCGGGGTCATCGTCGGCGCGCCGCTGAAGGGGCGGGTGGTGATCGTCGATGACGTGATTACCGACGGCGGAGCGAAACGGGAGGCGATCGATTTGCTGCGCGCCCATGGCGCCGACCCCGTTGGCATCCTGATCGCGTTTAACCGGATGGAACGGGGTCGCGGCGAGCAATCTGCAATCGCGGAACTGGAACAGGAGTTTGGAATTCCGGTCGCGGCCATCGCGACGCTCGATGACCTGATGCTGTTCATCGATTCCCGGCCCGAGCTTGCGACAAGGGCAGGCGCGGTGCGCAGTTACCGGCAGCAATACGGTGCCGCATAGGCCGTGCTGGCACGACGGAACGGGATTTACTTCGAATGAACCCCATGCCAATGACCATGCCCATGCGACCAGGCCTCATGCATCGGCGCGCTGCCGCCGGTCGCGCCGCGACCCTCCCCGCGGCGGCGATGCGGCCGGCTTCTGCCCTGGCGACCCTGCTGTGCGCATCGTTGGTCTTCGCTGCGGCGGGCGCGCACGCGGTGACCTACAAGTGGATCGACGACCAGGGCATCGTGCATTACACCGACAAGATGCCGGCCGACGCGATCAACAAGGGCAATGTCGAACTCAACAAGCAGGGCATTCCGATCAAGAAGACCGATCCCGCGCTGACGCCGGAGCAGCGACGCGTGAAGGAGGCCGAGGACGAGCGCATCCGCCAGGCAGCCAGGGCGCGCGAAGAGGTCGCGCGCAAGGACCGCGCACTGCTGCAAACCTACACCACCGAAAGCGAAATCGACCTTGCGCGCAAACGTGCGCTGGGCACCATCGACGGCCAGATAAATTCGGCGCAGGGGTATTCCACCACGCTTAGCAAGCGCAAACAGGAAATCGAGGCCCGCCTGACCGCGCTCGGGGACAAGCCCGTACCGCCGGCGTTGGAGCGCGAACTCAACAACATCAACGACGAGCTCGACAAGCAGGCGGACCTGATCACCACCAAGAAAAAGGAAGCGGTCGCGGTCAACGCACGCTACGACGCGGATAAGCGGCGCTGGCAGGAACTTGCCGCCATGGCGCCCGCAGACGGCAACCCGGCCCCGACCAGCAGTACGCAAGCAACCAGTTATCCCAGCAACAAGAAATAGCCATCGCCGGCGTGGTCGGCGTTGAAGGATGGACGGGGCAGCGCAGGGCTGCCCCTTTTTCATTTGCAGCGGTGTGGCCGGCCGTTCTCGCGGGCTGCGATAATCGCGTTCCAGCATTTTCCCGGGCAATGGACAGGCAATGGCGCAATACGTGTACACGATGAACCGCGTGGGGAAGACCGTTCCCCCGAAGCGCGTCATCCTGAAGGACATTTCGCTCTCCTTCTTTCCCGGCGCCAAGATCGGCGTGCTGGGGCTCAACGGCTCGGGCAAATCGAGCCTGCTGCGGATCATGGCGGGCGAGGACCACGAGTTCGAAGGCGAGGCGGTGCCGATGCCGAACATGCGCATCGGCTTCCTGCCGCAGGAGCCATTGCTCGATTCCGGCAAGTCGGTGCGCGAGACTGTCGAGCAGGGACTGGGCGACATCCTTGAGGCGAAGAAACGACTCGAGGAGATCTATGCGGCCTATGCCGAAGCCGACGCGGACTTCGACGCGCTGGCCGCGGAGCAGGCCAAGTACGAGGCGGTCATAGCCGCTGCAGGCGCGGATTCCGATCTGCAGATGGAAATAGCCGCCGATGCGCTGCGCCTTCCGGCCTGGGATGCGAAAATCGAGAACTTGTCCGGGGGCGAAAAGCGCCGCGTCGCGCTGTGCCGGCTCCTGCTGTCAAAGCCGGACATGCTGCTTCTCGACGAGCCGACCAACCACCTGGACGCCGAGAGCGTGGACTGGCTCGAGCAGTTCCTGCAGAAATTTCCGGGTACGGTGATCGCCGTCACCCACGACCGGTACTTCCTCGACAACGCTGCCGAGTGGATCCTCGAACTCGATCGCGGCTACGGCATTCCATGGAAGGGCAACTACAGTTCGTGGCTGGAGCAAAAGGAGGCGCGCCTGAAGACCGAGGCCAAGCAGGAAGGCGCGCGGATCAAGGCGATGCAGACCGAGTTGGAATGGGTGCGCTCCAACCCCAAGGCGCGGCAGGCGAAGAGCAAGGCGCGCATCCAGCGCTTCGAGGAGCTCTCGTCGCACGAGCATCAGAAGCGCAACGAGACGCAGGAAATCTTCATTCCGGTGGCGGAGCGCCTCGGCAACAGCGTGATCGAGTTCAAAGGCGTGCGCAAAGGCTACGGCGATCGCCTGCTGATGGAAGA
Organism: uncultured beta proteobacterium; assembly: GCA_963819965.1. Lineage (GTDB taxonomy): Bacteria > Pseudomonadota > Gammaproteobacteria > Burkholderiales > Casimicrobiaceae > VBCG01. Next base: position 1,677,978 of record CAWFYA010000004.1, on the reverse strand, counting down.
CCTGAACTTCCGGATTCCGCCTGGCGCGATCGTTGGCGTCATCGGCCCCAACGGCGCGGGCAAGTCGACACTGTTCCGCATGATCGCGGGCAAGGAGAAGCCGGATGCCGGCGAGATCGTCGTCGGTTCCACGGTGCAGCTCGCGCTCGTCGACCAGACGCGCGAGTCGCTGCCCAACGACAAGAGCGTGTTCGACGCGATTTCCGGCGGGCAGGACATCCTCACCGTCGGCAAGTTTGAGATGCCTTCGCGCGCCTATCTCGGCCGCTTCAATTTCAAGGGCGCTGACCAGGGCAAGATCGTCGGGCAGCTCTCGGGAGGCGAGCGCGGGCGGCTGCACCTGGCGGCGACGCTGCTGCGCGGCGGCAACGTGCTGCTGCTGGACGAACCGTCGAACGACCTCGACGTGGAGACGCTGCGCGCGCTGGAAGACGCTCTGCTCGAGTTCGCCGGCAGCGCACTGGTGATTTCTCACGACCGCTGGTTCCTCGACCGGATCGCTACCCACATCCTCGCGTTCGAAGGCGATTCGAAGGTCGCGTTCTTCGAAGGCAACTACCAGGAATTCGAGGCGGACAAGAAGAAACGGCTGGGCGAGGACGCGGCGCGGCCGAGGCGTATCCGGTACAAGGCGCTGATGGCGTAACGGATCCATGCAGCAATCTCGAACTTCCGACTTGCCGCCGACACCATGACCGTGGTGCTGTGGGCTCTCGTCATCATCCTGATGCTGATCGGCATCGCCGGCACGGTGCTGCCCGCGCTGCCCGGCGTGATTCTCGTGTTCGGCGGGATCGTGCTGGCCGCGTGGATTGACGACTTCACGCGCATTCCGGTGTGGCTGGTGGTCGTGTTTGGCGTGCTGACGGCGGCGGCGTGGGCCGTGGACTATGCCGCTGCGGCAGCGGGCGCCAAGCGTGCGGGAGCGAGCAAGCTGGCGTTGCTGGGCGCCGTGCTGGGGACCATCGCCGGCATCGCCACAGGTCTGTGGGGGCTGCTGTTCATGCCGCTGGCAGGGGCGGCCATCGGCGAGTTCATTGCGCAACGCGATTTGCGCCGCGCCGGCGCGGTGGGGCTTGCGACGTGGGTCGGACTGTTGCTCGGGACAGCCGCCAAGGTCGCAATCGTGTTCGCGATGGTCGGGATCTTCGTCGCAGCGCTGCTGCTCGGTCGCGGTCCGGCCTGACGTCGCGCTATTGATATATCTGCGGCGATCTGCGGTCAGCCGAGTTTCTTTTTCAATATCGCGTTGACCTGCGCCGGATTCGCCTTGCCCTTCGACGCGGCCATCACCTTGCCGACCAGCGAGTTGAACGCCTTTTCCTTCCCCGCCTTCACTTCCGCGACGATAGCGGGGCTGGTGGCGAGGATCTCGTCGACGATCTTCTCAATGGCGCCAGTGTCGGAAATCTGCGCCAGGCCCTTGGCGGCGATGATGGCGTCCGCGGTGCCGCCCTGTTCGCCCGCCCACATGGCCGACAGGACTTCCTTGGCGGCCTTGTGGCTGACCGTACCCTTGAAACGGTCGGTATGCGCGATGAGTCCCGCCAGCTGCATCGGCAAGACGGACGTTTGGGAGATGTCGACCTGGTGATTGTTGAGCAGCGCGCCCAGTTCGTTGATGACCCAGTTGGCCACGGATTTCCCGTTCGTGGCATCGAAGCCCTGTGACGCATGGGGAATGCCCGGGACCTTGGCGAGCGCGTCCATGGTGCGCGCGAAATACTCGGCCGTCGCTCGCGACGCGGTCAGCGCAGCGGAGTCTTCCGCGTACAGCAAGTACTGCTCTTCGAATCGCGCCTTCATCTCGTCGGGCAGCTCCGGCATGTCCCCCTTCACGCGCGCAATCCAGTCTTCGGCGATCACCAGCGGCGGCAGGTCGGGATCCGGGAAGTAGCGGTAGTCCTGCGCGTCTTCCTTGCTGCGCATTGATCGCGTTTCGTGCTTGTCCGGGTCGTACAGCCGCGTTTCCTGCACGACCTTGCCGCCGTCCTCGATCAAGTGAATCTGCCGGCGGATCTCGAACTCGATCGCCTCCTGCATGAAGCGAAAACTGTTGAGGTTCTTGATCTCGCAGCGCGTACCAAGTGTGGTCGAACCCGCTGGACGCACGGAGACATTGGCGTCGCAGCGGAAGCTGCCTTCCTGCATATTGCCGTCGCACACATCGATCCATTGCACCAGGTCGTGCAGCTTCTTGGCGTAGGCGACCGCTTCATCCGAGCTGCGCAGGTCGGGTTCGGTCACGATCTCGAGCAGCGGCGTGCCGGCGCGATTGAGATCGATGCCCGTCATGCCGTGGAAATCTTCGTGCAGCGACTTGCCGGCGTCTTCCTCGAGATGCGCACGCGTGAGCGCAATGCGGACCGGGCCGCGCGTTGGCGACACGATGTCGACGCCGCCGCCGGCGACCACCGGAATTTCATATTGCGAAATCTGGTAGCCCTTGGGCAGGTCGGGATAGAAATAATTCTTGCGCGCGAAGACACTGCGCTTGTTGATCGTCGCGCCTACCGCCAATCCGAAGCGGATCGCGCGCTCGACCGCGCCTTTGTTCAGTACCGGCAGCACGCCGGGCAACGCGATATCGACGGCCGACGCCTGCGTGTTCGGGTCGGCGCCGAATGAGGTGGACGCGCCGGAGAATATCTTGGCGCGGGTGGAGAGCTGGGCGTGCGTCTCCAGGCCGATGACGACTTCCCAAGTCATTGCGCAAACTCCGCGGGGGCTCTTTCATGCCAGTCGGTAGCTTGCTGGAATTGATGCGCGACGTTCAAGAGCAGGGCCTCGGCGAAATAGTTGCCCTGGATCTGCAGCCCGATGGGCAGGCCGCGCGAATCGAAACCACAGGGAATCGACATCGCCGGCGCGCCGGTAAGATTGCCGGCGATGGTGAATATGTCGTTCAGATACATCTGCACGGGATCATCGGTCTTGGCGCCGATCTTGAATGCGGGCGACGGCGCCGTCGGGCCCATGATGACGTCGCACTTCTCGTAGGCACGCGTGAAATCGTCGGCGATAAGGCGCCGCACCTGCTGTGCCTTAAGGTAGTACGCGTCGTAGTAGCCGTGGGAGAGGACGTACGTGCCGACCAGGATGCGTCGCTTGACTTCGGCGCCAAATCCTTCCGCCCGCGACTTCTTGTACATGTCCATGAGGTCGGCGTACTTTTGCGCACGGTGGCCGTAGCGGACGCCGTCGAAGCGCGACAGGTTCGATGACGCCTCCGCCGGTGCGATCACGTAATACACCGGCACCGAGAGCTTGACGTTCGGCAACGCGACGTCGACCGTGGTCGCGCCCAGTTTGCGGAACTCGGCCAGCGCGGCGTCGGTGGCCGCGGCCACGTCGGGATCGATACCGCTGCCGAAGTACTCCGCCGGGAGCCCGATGCGCAGGCCCCGGAGTGGTCGCGCCAGGTCGCGTGTGTAATCCTCACGCGCGCGTTCCAGTGACGTGGAATCGCGCGTGTCGTGTCCGGCCATGGCATTCAGCATGAGCCCGCAGTCCTCGGCCGTGCGCGCGAACATCCCGGGCGTGTCCAGACTCGACGCGAAGGCGACCAGGCCATAGCGCGAGCACACGCCGTAGGTGGGCTTCATGCCGCAGATGCCGGACAGCGAGGCCGGCTGGCGGATCGACCCGCCGGTGTCGGTGCCGGTAGCTCCCGGCACCAGGCGCGCGCACACGGCGGCAGCGGAGCCGCCCGAACTGCCGCCGGGGACGTAGTGGGTGTTCCAGGGGTTCTTCACCGGACCGTAGAAGGACGTTTCGTTGGACGAGCCCATCGCGAACTCGTCCATGTTGGTCTTGCCGATCAGCACCGTGCCGGCAGTCTTCAGGCCCGCGACCACGAACGCGTCGTAGGGCGCGGTGAAATTTGCGAGCATGCGCGAGCCGCAGGTCGTCCTGAGGCCGGCGGTCATGATCACGTCCTTGTGCGCGATGGGCACGCCGGTTAGCGGCGGTGCGTCGCCCGCGGCAATCGCGGCATCGGCCGCGCGCGCCTGCGCCAGCGCGCCGTCGGTATCGACCGTGACGAATGCATTGAGCGCGCTCTGTGCGCGTTCGACGCGGCCGAGCACCGCGCGCGTCAACTCGACGCTCGACAATTGCTTCGCGCGAAGCGCCGCGCCAATCTGCGCCAGCGTGCCGGTGACGATGTCGCTCATCGGATTTATTCGATCACTTTGGGTACGAGGTAGAGGCCGTCCTCGACCGCCGGCGCCACGCCTTGGAAGAGCCCTCTCTGGTCGGTCGCCGTGACGACGTCCTCGCGCAGCGGCAGCATCACGTCCTGCGCGTGCGACATGGGCTGGATGCCCGTCGTGTCCACTGCCTGCAGCTCGTTGATCATCGCAAAGATCGCTTCGAGCTTGGCGTGCACTTCCTGTGCGGCGGATTCGTCGATCTCGATTCGCGCGAGATGGGCGATGCGGTGAACGTCGGCTAAGGTCAGGGCCATGGCGGTATGCGTCGCGGCTTTGCGCAGGCGAGGTGAACGTTAGGTAAGAGGCGTGGTCAGAACGGGCCGGGGTTACACCCGCCGGACCTGGGTACCGGCATCGGCGAATGGTAAAAAACCTCGCCAAATCAGTGCAGAAGACAAGCTTGGGATGCTATCATAATCGACATTCTTTGGTGCAGTTCCGGGCTCCTCCGATCCGCGGAGTCGAACGCCGGACTGCCGGATTCACAGGCTTCGCGTAAATGTTCGATTTCTTCAAGGGTTACTTCGGCAGCGACTTAGCGATCGACTTGGGTACCGCCAACACGCTCATCTACGTGCGTGGCAAAGGCATCGTCCTGAACGAGCCGTCGGTTGTGGCCATCCGCCAGGAAGGCGGTCCCAACGGCAAGAAGGTGATCCAGGAAGTGGGTCTCGCGGCCAAGCAGATGCTGGGCCGCACGCCGGGCAACATCACCGCCATCCGTCCGATGAAGGACGGCGTCATCGCCGACTTCACGGTGACGGAGCAGATGTTGAAGCAGTTCATCAAGAAGGTGCTGGATTCGCGCCTCTTCTCGCCGTCTCCGCGCATCATCATCTGTGTGCCCTGTGGCTCGACGCAGGTCGAGCGTCGCGCGATTCGCGAGTCCGCGCTGGGCGCGGGCGCGTCCAAGGTCTACCTCATCGAAGAGCCGATGGCCGCGGCGATTGGCGCGGACCTGCCCATTTCGGATGCCACGGGCTCGATGGTCGTCGACATCGGCGGCGGCACCACGGAAGTGGGCGTCATCTCGCTGGGCGGGATGGTCTACGCGGGCAGCGTGCGCGTCGGCGGTGACAAGTTCGACGAGGCGATCGTCAACTACATCCGCCGCAACTACGGCATGCTGATCGGCGAAACTACCGCCGAGACGATCAAAAAGACCATCGGCTCCGCGTTTCCCGGTTCCGAGGTCAAGGAAATGGAAGTCAAGGGCCGTAACCTGGCCGAAGGCATTCCGCGGAGCTTCACCGTGTCGTCCAATGAAATCCTGGAGGCGCTGACCGACCCGCTCAACAGCATCGTGTCGGCGGTCAAGAGCGCGCTCGAGCGAACGCCGCCTGAACTGGGCGCCGATATCGCGGAGCGCGGCATGGTACTGACGGGCGGCGGCGCATTGTTGCGCGACGTCGACCGCCTGTTGATGGAGGAAACGGGTCTGCCGGTGATCGTTGCCGACGATCCGCTGACCTGCGTGGTGCGTGGCTGTGGCAAGGCGCTCGAGAACATGGACAAGCTTTCCACGATCTTCACTTCGGACTAGAACGACCATCGCTTGCACAGGCCGTAGCCCTTCGGGTTGCCGCGCCCGCGTATACGGGGTCTGACCCTGCAATGCGCCACGTCTCCGTCGAACCGCCGCCGTTCTTCCATCGCGGACCATCGCCGCTCGCGCGACTCGCATTCTTCGGCATCCTCTCGCTCGTACTGCTCTTCGCCGACACGCGTTACCGCTATCTGGAGGGCATTCGCTCCGTGGCCGCCGTGGCACTTTATCCGTTGCAGCGCGCGGTGCAGCTGCCGGGCGAGGCTCTGTCCTGGGTCGGCGGTTATTTTGCCGCGAAGCGCGCGTTGAGCGAGGAAAACGCCGCTCTGAAACTGGAATTGCTCGCGCGCGCGCCGGCGGCGCAGGGCTATGCGCGGTTGCAGGACGAGAATGCCAGGCTCAAGGGGCTGATCGGCGTGGCGACGCATTACGCGGGCGCCGCGACGACGGTCGAGGTGCTGTATACCGGGCGCGACCCGTTCACGCAGAAATTGTTCGTCAATCGGGGCTCCGACGCCGACATCAAGCCCGGGGAGGCGGTCATCGACGAGATCGGCGTCGTGGGCCAGGTGACGCGAGTGTTTCCAAGCATGGCGGAAGTGACGCTGATCACGGACAAGGACCACGCGGTGCCGGTACAAGTCGAGCGCAGCGGCGTGCGCAGCGTGTTCTTCGGCGCGGGTGCCGGGCGCGCGCCGGAGCTGCGCTTCATGGCGCCCTCGGCCGATATCGTCGTGGGGGACAAGCTCTACACGTCGGGTATGGACGGCACTTATCCGGCGGGATTGGCGGTGGCACAGGTCGAAACCGTCGACCGCGACACGGGCCAGATGTTCGCGCACATCACAGGCAAGCCGCTGGCGGGTGTGGACCGCAGCCGGTTCCTGCTGGTCCTGGGCCAGAGTGCGGTACAACCGCCGCGACCGGAAGAGCCCGCAGCAACGGACGGCGCGCGCAAGGGCGCGCGAGGCAAAGGGAGGCGCGGCGGATGAGAGTCTTGGGCAAGCCCGCCGCGTTCACGCCGGCCGCACCGGAGGAGATCCTGCGGCCGGTGAATCCGTGGGTGATCGCGTTGACGTTTCTGCTCGGCTTCCTCGCCAACATCGCGCCGGCGTCGGGCGTCGTGCTCGCGCTCAAGCCGGACTTCCTGGCGCTGGTCATTCTCTATTGGTGCATTCAGGAGCCGCGCTTCGTCGGCGTCGGCGTAGCGTGGATGCTGGGCCTGGTGATGGATGTTGGGGACGCGACACTGTTCGGGCAGCATGCGCTGGCTTACGCGGTGCTGGCCTACGCCGCCGAATACTTCCGGCGCCGCGTGCTGCGCTTCCCGCTATGGCAACAGGCGCCGCAGGTGGCGGTGCTGCTCATGATTTGCGCGGTGCTCGTGCTGCTGGTGCGCGTCGTTGGCGGTGCGCCGCTGCCGCGCTGGACGTATTTCGTGCCGCCGATCGTCGGTGCGTTGCTGTGGCCGCTCGTGTCGGTGCTGTTGCAGTGGTCGCAGCGGCCGGCACGCTCGCCGGCGGACCTCTGATGCGTCGGCGCCTGTTTTCCTCGCGCGGCAACGGCTACGGCGATGTCCGGAGATTCGGCTCGCCGGAAATGCGCAATCCGGAGCGCGAGCGGTTCCTGTTCAAGCGCCGGCTGGTGGTGGCTGGTGTGTTGGTGCTGCTCGCGTTCTGCGGGCTGTTCGCCCGCTTCGTCTATCTGCAGGTGTTCCAGCACGGGCACTACAGCACGCTGGCGGAATCGAACCGTATCGCGATCGTTCCGATCGCGCCCAACCGGGGCGTAATCACCGATCGCAACGGCGTGGTTCTGGCGCAGAGCTATTCAGCGTACACACTGGAACTGACACCGGCGAAGATCACCAGCCTTGAAGCCACGATTGACGAACTGGCGGAGATCGTCGACGTGCAGCCGCGCGACCGGCGGCGTTTCAAGAAGCTGCTCGAGGAGTCGAAAGACTTCGAGACGCTGCCGCTGCGCACGCGCCTGACCGACGAGGAAGTCGCCCGATTCGCGGTGAATCGCTATCGCTTCCCCGGCGTGGAAATCAAGGCACGGCTCTTCCGCCAATATCCCTACGGCGAAATCGCGTCGCACGCCGTCGGCTACATCGGGCGCATCAACGACCACGACGTCGAGCGCATCGCCAAATGGGACGCCGCTGCCAACTACAAGGGCTCCGATTACATGGGCAAGGTCGGCGTCGAGCTGTCCTATGAACGTGAGCTGCACGGCACCACCGGGTGGGAGGAGGTCGAGGTCGACGCGGCGGGGCGTGCGGTGCGCACGCTGTCGCGCACGCCGCCCGTGGCGGGCAACAACCTGCGACTGTCGATCGATATCAAGCTGCAGGAAGCCGCCGAGGCCGCGTTCGGCGACCGGCGCGGCGCCATGGTGGCGATCGATCCCGCCACCGGCGACATCCTGGCCTTCGTTTCCAAGCCGGGATTCGACCCCAACCTGTTTGTCGACGGCATCGACTCCGCGAGTTGGGCTGCACTCAATGACTCGCCCGACAAGCCGATGCTGAATCGCCCGTTGCGTGGCGCCTATCCGCCGGGCTCGACCATCAAGCCGTACCTGGCGCTTGCGGCATTGACCTCGGGCAAGCGCAATCCGCAGCAGACGACCTTCGACCCCGGCTTTTATCAGCTGCCCGGCAGCTCCTATCGCTTCCGCGACGACAAGCCGGGCGGCCACGGTTCGGTCGACATGTACAAATCGATCGTGGTGTCGTGCGACACCTACTACTACACGCTCGCCGGCGAGACCGACATCGACGACACGGCCCGCTTCCTCGCGCAATTCGGATTCGGCCGCGAGACCGGCGTGGACATCGAAGGCGAATTGACGGGCACGCTGCCGTCGCGGGAGTGGAAGCGCCGGCGTTTCGCCGACAAGCAATATCGCGAGGAGCAGCGGAAGTGGTACCTGGGGGACTCGATTTCCGCCGGGATCGGCCAGGGCTACAACTCGTTCACGCCGATGCAACAGGCGCTGGCCATCGCGACCATCGCCAACAATGGCGTCGCATTCGTGCCGCACCTGGTGAAAAGCGTGATCAATCCCAAGACCGGCGGGGAGCGACCCATCGCGCCGCAGCCGTCGCATGCGGTTGCGGCCAAGCCGCAGGACATCGCGGTAATTCGCAATGCGCTGATCGGTGTCAACAAGGAAGGGACGGGGGCCAAGGCCTTCGTCGGCGCCAAATACACTTCCGGCGGGAAGACCGGTACCGCGCAGGTCTATTCGTTGAAGGGCGAGAAATACAGCGCTTCGAAACTGGACGAGCGGCTGCGCGATCATGCATGGTTCGTGGCCTACGCGCCCGCGGACCAGCCGAAGATCGCGCTCGCGGTGCTGGTGGAGAACGGCGGCTTCGGCGCCGATGCCGCGGCCCCCGTCGCGCGCAAGGTGCTCGACTATTACCTGCTCGGCGCAGCCGAGCCAGGGCCGGCGAACGCGCCCGGGGCGAATGACCGCGACGACGAGAGCGATTGATGACGGAGTTCCTGTCCCGGGTCTGGGAGGCGCTCACGCGCCGCATCGACAATTTTCTCTTCGGCTGCGCGCTGGCGCTGGTCGGTGTGGGACTGGTGACGCTGTTCTCCGCCACCGACCAGAGCGCCGCACGGGTGACGACGCAGATTTTCTCCTTCGGCTTCGCGCTGGTGCTGATGTGGCTGGTGGCGAACATACCGCCGCAGACGATCGCGCGCGCCGCGGTTCCCCTCTACGTGCTGGGCATCCTGTTGCTGCTGGGCGTTGCGTTCTTCGGCGTGGTCGTCAACGGCTCGCGGCGCTGGCTGAACCTGGGCTTCGCGCGGATCCAGCCCTCCGAACTCATGAAGATCGCGCTGCCGCTGATGCTGGCCTGGTACTTCCAGAAATTCGAGGGCCGCATCAATTGGAAGGATTTCGCCGTCGCGGCCGTGCTGATCGTAATCCCCGTTTACCTCATCAAGCGGCAGCCGGACCTGGGCACCGCGCTCCTGATCGGCGCGTCGGGCTTTTACGTGCTGTACCTCGCGGGGCTGTCGTGGAAGATTATCGTCGGCCTGACGGCGCTCGCGGGCGCCGCAGGACCTTATGTCTGGGCGCACCTGCACGACTACCAGCGCGAACGCATCATGACGTTCATCGATCCGACGCGCGACCCGCTCGGCGCCGGCTACCACTCCACGCAGGCGTCGATCGCCATCGGCTCGGGCGGCGTCATCGGCAAGGGCTGGCTCAACGGCACACAGACGCATCTGGATTTCCTGCCGGAGCGCCACACGGACTTCATTTTCGCCGTGTTCGGGGAGGAATTCGGTCTGATCGGCAACGGGCTGCTGCTCGTGCTCTACCTTCTGCTGATCGGCCGCGCGATGATGATCACCGCCAATGCGTCGACGTTGTTCGCGCGCCTGATGGCTGGGGCCGTCACGCTGATGTTCTTCACCTACGCGTTCGTGAACATGGCCATGGTGAGCGGCCTCCTGCCTGTCGTCGGCGTGCCGCTGCCTCTCATTTCGTATGGCGGTACCGCGCTGGTGTCGCTGTTCATCGGACTGGGCATCCTGATGAGCGTGCAGGCGCACCGGAAGTTGGTGACTACCTGAGCGTTGCGGGACACATCGATCAATTCGCGGCGGCGACCCAGCCCAGCCCCTTCGCCGACCGGCCGTGAGGATCGCGATGGCGCATGTGCTCGCGCGCCATGTCGAGCGCCGAGCGGGTGCAGGGCGGCAACTCGACATTCGACTGCGCCAGTGGCGTCACCCGGTCGCCCCAGCGGATCACGTGCGAACAATACGTCAGGCCGCCGCCGAATGCGGGCGTCAGCAACAAGCTGCCCGGGGGCACGCGACCATCCTCGAGCGCCTCGACCAGTGCGACCGGAACGGTGGCGGCCGACATGTTGCCGTATTTCTGCACCGTCACGAACACGCGGTCCATCGGCACGCCGGCGCGCTTGGCGACGAACTCGATGATGCGCAGGTTGGCCTGGTGCGGTATCACGAGGTCGATATCGGCGGCCGTCTTGCCACACTTGGCCAGCGCCTCGGCCGCGGACTCGCACATGCCGCCGACCGCGCGCTTGAAGATCTCCTGGCCGTCGAAGTCCCATATCGTGTCGCCGAACGTCACCTCGCCTTGCAATGCGTACTTGAACCCGGCACCGCGCACGCGCAGGATGTCGCGCGCATCGGCATAGCAGCCAAGCTTTTCCGAGAGCACGCCCACCGGCTCTTCGCTGGCTTGCAGCACGACGGCTGCCGCGCCGTCGCCGAACAGCACGGCAACGTTGCGGTTGCGCCAATCGAGGAAAGGGCTGATCACCTCGACGCCGACCACCACCGCCGTGCTCACGACGCCGGTGCGGATCATCGCGGTCGCCGTCGACAGGCCATAGAGAAAGCTGGTGCACGCGGTGTTGATATCCATCGCCGCCGCGTTGCCCGCACCCAGTTTCAGCGACAGCCCGGAGGCTGTATTCGGGATCTGCTCGTCGTTGGAGCAGCTTCCGTAGACGATGAGGTCGACGTCGCTGGCCGCAAGGCCCGCGCAGGACAGCGCGCGCGAGGCGGCGACGAACGAAAGCTCCAGCCCGTTCACATGCGACACGCGCCGCTCGTGGATGCCGGTGCGTTGCATGATCCACTCGTCTGTGGTGTCGACGAAGGTCGCGAGGTCGGCGTTGGACAGCACGGCCGGCGGCATGCACTTGCCCCAGCCCGTGATGGCGGCGTACGTCATTGCAAACCCCCCATGGCAATTCCTGCGTCGAGCCGGTGCGGGAAGCGCAATCCGCCGGTCGATCGTTTGCGGAGGAGTTTAACAGTCGGGTGCAAGCGCGCCTTGGCGGCTTGCCGGCATGCTACTTCCTTGTCCGCTTCGTCGCCCTGGATTTTTTCGGCGCCGCCTTCTTCGGCGTCTTGGATGCGGGCTTGGCATCCTTTTTCTCGGGCTTGTAGTCACCGATCACCGACTTGACCGGACATACGCTGAAAATGGGGCATTTCTTGCAACCGACCGCCAGGGCAACGGGACACAGGACCATGGGACGCACTCCGGAAATCGTTGGGGAAAGAATCGTCGGGGGTAGTCTGACATCATGGACGCAGTCGTCCGCGAAAGCCAGAACCATAGCGGACTACAGGTCTTTTGCCATTCGCACCACGGGCAATGTCAGGCCGCCTGCCAGCGGAATGTCATAACGCTCCGCTGACGCATAGCCGCGGGCGGCATACAAAGGCTCCCCGGCGAGCGTGGCGGCCAGTTCGACCGACGCAAAGCCAGCGCGGGCAATCGCTTGTTCACACGCGGTCAGGATGCGGGCGCCGATACCGCGCCTGGCCCATTCCGGGTGCACGTAGAACGCGCGGATGCGCGCGGGATCCCGGGACGGGTCGAGCAGCGCGCTTCCACCTGTCGCGCGGCCCGCGTCGCTGCCGTAGAGCGACTGCCGCTTGCTCCAGCCTCCGGCCCCGACCAGCAGCTGGGCATGCTCGACCACGAAATAGGTGCCATCGCGAATGAGTTCCCTGTCGACACCGAACACCGGCCCGATCGCAGCGTCCATTTGTGCGGCGGTGTAATAGGCCGCCTGCAGCGTCCGCACCGACAGCGGAATGAGCGCCTCGAGCGCGGGAATGTCGCGTTCCTGCGCGACGCGCAGTCCAAGCTCCATCCGGACCGGGACCCCTATTCGGCGGACTTTTCCTCAGCCGGCGCCGGCGGAGTTTCCTCGGTGGCCGGAACCTCGTTCGCGTGAGCCTTGCGCAGTTTCTTCTCCTCTTTCTTTTGCTTCTTGGCGAGGTCTCTCTGGCGCTTTGCGAACTCGTAGTTGGGTTTGGCCAATTGGCGATCCTTAGGTTAGGTGTCGGGGCGACTGCAGGGACAGTATGCCATTTCACACGGCAGAGTCCCAAGGCCCGCGGTGCGTCCCCGTTTCAGGCGTCCCGGCCTCCCGCCGGCGCCGGGGAGCGGCCTTGGGCGGCGCTTGCGCCCTTGATGTCCACCAGGGGCTTGCCGGTCAGGCGTTCGACCAGCACTCGCTCGCAGATCTTGAAGCATACGTAGAACACGATGCTGAGATAGGAATTGCCGATGATCTCGACCAACTGCTGCAACGCACCGTCCTCGATGACCATCGTTCCGTAATCGAGGAACAGGTCGATGTTGGCCTTGAGCACCACGAACAGGTTGACCGACGTGAAGCCGAACAGCAGGAAGAAGAATCCCATCAGCAGGAATGTCACCTTGGGATTCCGGTAGAGGAAGCCGATCCAGCGCCGCGGAATGGGCGGCACCTCCAGCGCCTTGTGCAAACGCCCGAGGCGCGTCGACGGGGGTTGGCGCGGCACCCGGCCCATCGTCAGCCTTCCGTATTCGGGGGCGGCCGCAAAAGGCCTGCGTAGATGCCCGGACTCGATCCGGAGACGGAAACCGCGCCGACATTGCGGGCATAGAATCCGGCCGGCCCGACGCCGCCGACGATGGCATACGCGTAGCCCTGCTCGCGCTGGGCATTCAGCGTCGCCAGCAGGAGCGCCCGGCCTACACCCCGCCCGCGCTCCGCCTCGACGACGGCCTCGGGGCCGAAGAAATTGCGTGCCGCCGTGTCGTAGCAGGCAAAGCCCAGGATCGCCTGTTGGCGGACCGCGATGAAACAGGAAATCGGCTGGCGGCAGCAAGCGATCTCGACTTCGGCCGCGAACCCGGGAAAGTGTGTCCCGGCCCAGTCGCACAAGAGGTTCTTCTCTGCGCCAAGCGTCCTGCGAACGGTCACGCCATGGCTGGCGACGGCATCCAGCGCCGCCTGCAGGCTCGGAAGTTCGTACAGCCTGACGAGCATGTCGTGCATGGGGCGTCCGTTCGGTGTTCAGGACGGCGGTTGCGGCGGAAACATATCCGCGCACGTTTCGGCGATGGTCAGCGCGGTGACCTTGGGGATCATCGGATCCTTCATCATGGCTTCGATTTGCTTCGGATCGAAGTAGAAGATCCGCTTGACGTCCACCTCACGCCAGAATTCCGCCGCCGTCGATTTCTCGCCCCCGGCGATGGCGACGCAAATGAGGTCGATCTGGTCGTGACCGGGCGAGTTGCTCCAGGAAACGAGCTTCTCGATGCCTGCTTCCGAATTGGGGAATTCCCTGATCTGGTATTGCCCGCCGAAGGGCAGCGCGGCCTGGTAGGTCGCGGCCGAGGTAATCCAGATCGCCAGTACCAGGATGGCGCTCATCAGTGTCCTTAACACGATCAAGACACGAATTATGCACCGCAAACCGGGTCATGCCGGGTTCGGCGCGCCGAGCGAACCGCCGGGCTGTTTCATTCCATCGCGGCGCCGAACGCGCGTCGCACGGGGATGCCCACGGGGTCGAAATCGGCAAGGCAGTGCACGTTGATGCCGAGGTAATCGGGTGTCACCCGCTTGCGATGGAATGGATAGATGCCGCAGGTCCGGCAGAAGAAGTGGCGGGCCATCCGTGTGTGGAACCGGTACTCGGTCAACTCTGCTTCGCCGGAAAGCAGCCGGAACCGGTCCTCGTGCACCTTGACCATCAGCGCGTTCTTGCGCCGGCAGATCGAGCAGTCGCACATCGTCAGTTCCGGGAAATCGGTCTCGATTTCGAACGTGACGGCGCCGCAGTGACAGCTGCCCGCATATTTCCGCATCGGTCGATCGCTACTGTGCATGGACAGTCCGCCGGATCCGGAGTGATGAACCCTGACTAGGTGTCGCCGGGCGAGGGCGTCGCACGTTCCAGCAGCCACCGCAACGCCTCCGCTTCGGACGTGTACACGTCGCAGATCAAGCCGAGGTGCAACGCGACTTTCACTCCGAACTTGCGCGGGTGAATATATTTGGCCGAGGCCACCATCGCCACGACCACCAGCCCGTTCGACGCCTGCGCCCAGTCTTCGACCATCAGGAAACGATCGACCAGTGTCGGAATGGGCAAATCCTCAAGCGCCGTCACGTCGATCAGCAGTCTGTTCACGCCATGGTGACGACAGCCGGCGATTGCGGCGGACACGAGATCCACCGCATCCACCAGGGAATATTTGCCACGCGGACGGTAAGTGAAAACTCCGTTCCTGGCGTCCTGCGGATCAACTGGGAGCATGGGTGGATTTTGCCATGTCGGCATCAAGTCCTGAGGGATTACGCTCCCGAAATCGCACGATGCTTGGGACATCGGGCTCGGTCTCGACAGGTTCCCGGGACAACCCGGATTTTGACGCTACCGGCGTTCGCCTGCCAGCATCCGCTCGAACGCGTTGGGATGGGTTCGCGTTTGCCACTCCCCGAGCACCTTGTCGACGTTTTCTGCCAGCGGCTGCATGGTGTCGATTTCGACGTCGTAGGCGCCGAACGCGCGCACGAGAGCGTGGACGATTGCATGGTCCCGCCGGGCCTCGCCGATTCGACGATCGCCGCGCAGAAGTTCTCGCCGCTCGAGTTCCGGTAGTGGACAATGCAGACCTACGAAGAATACGTCGAAAGGCGCCAGCAGTTGCAGCAAGCGATTCATCCACGCATCGGTCTCGACGATGTGCTCGACCACGAGGTTGTTGCCGGCCTCGGCCAAGGCGGGCAGGCAGCGGTGGAATCCCTCGAAGAAGGCTTCGCGCATTTCCGGCCAGGCAAAGTCGCCGCGTTCGATTCGCCTTTCAGGCAGTACGCCCCCCTGGCGAAAGTGATCGATCGAGAAATGCCAATACGGCTCGTCGAGCCTTGCCTGAAGGGCGGCGCACAGCGTGGACTTGCCGGAACTCGACGCACCGTTGACGAGGATGATCTTGCCGGGCATTGGGGTCCGCGGTGGCCGATGAGGGTGTCGCCAAGGCTTATGGGCGCTTCCAGCCAAGCGTAGTCGCTATCCTAATCGCTTCAGCTCAGGATTCGCGCGGGGAGGAAGAGCAGCGCCTTCAGCAACGCAAGCAGCGCGGCAATGATCAGACCCGCCAAGATAAACGGCAACGCGATGAGCCACAGCAACGGCGCCAACACCATGGCGAACAGCGCCAGCGGCCAGCACAGCGCCAGCAGGACCAGCCAGACCATGAACAGGATCAGCAGCTTCATTGGGCACTCCTCGCATGAGCGGCACGAACCGCGCCACCGTCCAGGGAATAGCACGACACCGGCGCGGGTGCCCGTCCCATGCGATGAATTGCGTCAGGATATTCCCGCATTGCGCCACGCCGTGACGCGTGACCGCTTGGGTCGGGCGGCGTGGACCTCGACGCCTACGGCCGGATGGCGCCCGGCGTCGGCACGAACTGCCGCGGATCGTAGAAAAACTGCTCTTCGGCGATGCGGTCGCCGTCCCAGCGCTGGTACGCGAGTTCTTCGAGCCGGATGGAACTTCCGTCCTTGTACGTGAATTCGAATATCCACCGGATCACCACGCGGTCGCCGTTCAGGAATACCGGCCGCACACAGGTGGACCGCACGGACAGCGCACGTGCCAGCGCACGCTGTTCGTTGGCGATGAGCGTGCCCCGGCCGACACGCGGCACTGACTGGTTTTCCTGCATCGACGCGTCTTCGGTGTAGAACTCGGCGATGGCCTCGACGTGCGCATTCTGTTCTACGCGCGCGATGAAGCGTTCAAGTGTCGCAGGGGAAGGCATGACGACAGACTGGCTACGGCTGCGCTCCTTCATACCCTTCGACGATGACCAGGTCGGCCGTGGAAACGGGCAGCCTCAGCGCCATCGCCTGCTGGTACTCGGGGGAATGCCAGCAATCGACCGCGGCTTGGTAGGTTGGAAATTCGATCACCGCATTGCGCGAACGGCTGCCCCCTTCCGGATTTTCGAAACTGCCGCCCCGCACCAGGAACCGCGCGCCGTACTTCTTGAACGGTACGGCGTTGGCGGCAACGTAGACCTTGTACTTCTCCATGTCGGTGATGTCGACGCGAACGATCCAATATCCTCTGGGCATGATGCTCTCCTTTGGTGGGTCTGGCGGCTAGGCATCCGCCGGAAGTTTGGGACCTCAGGTGGGCACCAGCCGCCGGGTCACCTCCATGGCCGGAGGATGCGCCAGCGTCTGGTAGACGACGCAATACCTTTCGGTCAATTTGAGCAGTGTGGCCAATTGGTCCTCGCCGGCGTCGGTGTCCAACGTGAATCGGAGACGGATCGCTTGAAAGCCGACCGGAACCTCTTTGGCCACGCCCAGCGTGCCGCGAAAGTCGAGATCGCCTTCCGCCTGCAGGGTAGCGTCGCGAAGTTCGATGCCGAGCGCCGTGGCCACCGCGTTCAATGTCACGCCCGCGCACGCGACCAGCGCCTCGAGGAGCATGTCGCCGGAGCATGCGCTGGCGCCGGACCCGCCGGTGGCTGGATGCAGGCCGGCCTCGACCAGCGCCTTGCCCGTCTCGATCTTGCAGGTGACGCCTTCGCCAACGCGGCCTTGCGCTCGAAGCGTGATGAGCGCTGCTGCCGGCGCCTCGCGGTAGCGCTCCTTCAGCGGCGCCTGGGACTTGCGCAGGTCGTTAGCATTCATGGGGCCCTCCTGAAAGGGTGTGCGATGCGTCAATGCCGGCGAATCGGGCAAATCTTACCGGCCTTTTTCCGCGCCGTGGCGCACATCGCGACGGCTCCGACCCGATAACTTCGCGCGCCGGCGATCGAACGCCTTGATCGATGCAGTTCCGGGATAGAGGCCGATGTGATTCTTGAAAGCGGCGAAGTAGATCCCCGTCGAACCACCCAGCCTTCAGGTTTGTCTGCGCTGGGTTGCCTTGTACGCCTCGATTTGCGGCAGGATGGCCTGCCGCCGGGCAAGGCTTCCGGCAGACCAATATATCTCGCGTTCGTAGTATTCCGGAACGAAAGGCGCACCGGAAGGTATGACCACCCAGGGCTGCTTGGACGCCGTGAATATGTGGATGTCGGGAGGCAGGTGGTCGGGCTCGTCCAGCGTGCCGACACGAATGAATCGAACCAGTGGCCCGGCGCCCGCGTAGTTGCTCCACACGGCGACTCCGCAGTTGGGGCAACGGGCGACCGTCTGGCCGAGACCACTCTGCGAGGGCGTCTGCACCAGTTCCGGCGGTGCGCCGAGCTCGGTGACGCGCTCGGCCTCGATCATCGCATTGAGCGCGAACGAGGCGCCGCTTTCCCGCTGGCACCAGCGGCAATGACAACAATGCACGATGAGCGGGGCAGTCGCCATGCGATAGCGCACGTGCTTGCAGCTGCAACCGCCCTCCAGCGGAAATGGAGACGAATCGGTCACGGCAGCGAAGGAATGCATCCTTGCGAATCACGCCTTGTGTTTGGCGTCGCTGCAGGCATTACAGTCTTGAATATTCGCGCAGGATCTCGAGGCGAATCGAAATGTCCTGCTCCAGCGCATTGAGCTTCGCTTGCAACGCCTGGCGCCGACCCGGATCGTTTTCGGCGGTGAGCAGCTGCCGCAGAAGGGCCCGTTCATGGAACATCCCGACCTCCGGCGGGACTGCGCCGGCGTCCTTGAGGATTTTCATGGGCATGCGCAGTGCGTCCGGCGTGGTGTCCCATCCCGCGTCCGTTGCGGGCGGCTTGCCATAGCCTTTCGCCCGTGCGAGCTCGCCGGATTCGGCGGCTTCCTTCAGCTTTCGCGCGATTTCCTGGTCGAACGTATGCATACCAACGTCCTCCGTAGGAGCCAATTGATGAATCTAGCGCGTCGACCTGCCTTTGGGCAATGGGCAGGACCTCACGCGCCATGGCCGGGCTGATCCGGCTAACGCCTGCCAAATACAGGCAGATGACATTTGTCGGGCCGAGCACGGCCGACATGTTGCAAATTTCAGTGCCGGGGCACACCTCGGATCATTCGGGCATGCTGGCGCCGGAACCGCCCATCTCCTTGGGGACATCTTTGAGCTTGGTGACGCCGTCCTTGATCGGCAGCACCGATTCCTGATAGTGCACGTGCACGGCGGCCTTGAACGGCAAGCCCGGAATGGTGGCCGCATAAACGTCGGTCAGTCCCATCCCGGGATGTTCGGTGAAGATGTGGCCTCCGCAGGTCTTGCACCATTTGCGATAGCTGCTTGGAGACTTGTTGTAGGTGCCGACATTTTCGGCACCCTGGGTGATCCGCACCGACTCGGGTTTCCACAGCGTGAACGCATTCACCGGACCCGCGGACCAATGACGGCAGGATTCGCAATGGCAGTAACCCATCGCGGCGGGCTCGCCGGTCACCGTATAGCGGACCGCGCCACAAAAACATGAACCGCTGTATGCGTCTTCCTTGCTCATTGTGTCGCTCCTTCCTGGTAGGTCCGAGCCCGGATCGGGTCGGAGAGCCATGATGACGTGCGGCGCCCGTCATTCATTGCATGGGATTACTTGGCCACGGGGCTGCCGGTCTCGGCAAACAGCCTGAGACGCTGCACCTGCTCGCCGAGCATGCCTTCGACCATGGGCGCGATCTTGT
The DNA here is from genome assembly GCA_963819965.1 of uncultured beta proteobacterium. GTDB lineage: Bacteria > Pseudomonadota > Gammaproteobacteria > Burkholderiales > Casimicrobiaceae > VBCG01. The sequence goes on along the minus strand of CAWFYA010000004.1, from coordinate 1,658,768 downwards.
CGAAGCCGCCCTCCATATAACCGCCGACGTTGTAGAGCAATTCGAGCTTCGTCCCCGCGGCGGTGGCGGAAAGTCTCCACGTCAGAGCACCCGACAGGCCGGATGACTGCAATGGCCCGAGCGCACCCGCCATCCGTACGATCTCGAACGGCTTCAGAAAAATCACCCGCATGTGCTCGACGCCGCCGCCATTGGCCAGGTATTCGCAAAAGCAACCACCCGGGCGCGCGTCGATGGACAGATTCGCGCTGTCTCCCGAGTACGTATGCGCGGCGTTCCACCAGCTGCCCACCCGGCCAAGCAGCGCCTGGTAGACCTTGGCAGGCGGTGCTCCGATGGCGACTTCGAGGCGAATGGAGAAGCCGTTGGGCGCCGCCTGTACCGCGCCCAGTGCGGGCATGGCGTACGCACAGAAGGCAAGCAACAGGAACCGTTTGAACATGACGCTACCTCGTGACCGATATGACGTAAGCCTGAATCCTGCTATCGACCGCCCCCGATCCAAATCGGCTGGCGATGGCGACCTCTGCAATATCGGTGGCTTCAGCCAGGCACGCAGGGCCGCGCGATTCGATTTCGCTGCGCAGCGGCGTCCCGTGGCAGTACGCCACTGCCGCCGTGCGCGCCGAGTCGGCGCGACTGCGGTCGGCCAAAAGTGTGAATTCGGGCGGTCGGGCAAATCCCCCGAGCGCCAGGTCCTGGGCGATCCTTTCAGTATCGTGGTAGCCGTGAGGAATGCGGGCCATGAACCGCGGCGGGTCGTCAGGGAAATGCGCGGTGAGCGCCTCGGTCACGGTATCGGCCAATTCATTCTGGTCGATGCTGTCCCACACATTGAAAACAAATGCGCCCCCGGCGCGAAGTACGCGCCTTACCTCGGCATAGGCCCGCCCCTTGTCGGGGAAGAACATGGCGCCGAACTGGCACGCAACCACGTCAAATGATTCATCCGGAAACGGCAATTGCATGGCATCCGCCTGACGCCACTCGACCGGAGACGTCGTGCCTACGGTTGCCGCATGGTTGAGCATCGGCTGGTTCAAGTCGGTGGCGACGATCGCGACATCACGCGGGAGGCGCTGCGCAAGCTGTCGGGTGACCACACCCGTGCCCGCGGCGATCTCCAACACGCGCGACGGTCGGTACGATGCCACGCGCGAAGCAAGGTCGACCGCATATGGCAGAAAGATGAGCGGCACCAGGTAGCGCTCGTAGAGCAGCGGAATGGAACCGGCGAACGCGTGGTCGGAATCGGAAGGGTCCATGGCCTTCTACCCAACGAAAACGTTGCGCGCGAATGTCGCCACGGGGGACGGATCAGGCGTCACTTCGTGCCAGCGAAATCACAAACGTCGAATTCCATCGGAAGCACTCCTGCCACGATCGCCGCCTGTCCGAGCGGCTTCGGATCGAGGAGCCTAACCGGAAGGATCGCGATCGGCAACACGCAGGAACGGCCGTGGATCGCGGCGCCCACCTTTTGCATAGGGTTCATCGCCTCCCGCAAGATCGATGGCCGTGAATATTCATTCTGCAGCTTCGAAGATGCGCTGGGCGGACCGTGCCCGAGGCAAGCACGTTTTCGCGCACCGCGCATCGCACCGCTTGCATGCCCGCAATATCCCGCCGCGTTGCCTGCCCCGGAACGACGCCCGATTCCGCGAAACTTCGGATCAACTCCGCCGCTCGAAAGCGAGACGGATACTGAGGCCGACCAGGATAGCGCCGCTGGAGCGAAACAGCCAGCGCAACGCCCCTGGCCGCGCGCGCAGCCAACCTGACAATGCACCGGCAAAGAGTCCGATCGGCGCCTTCAGCAGGAACGTCAGTGTGGCGAACATGAGACCCAGGACGAAGATCGAGAACGTCGGATGAGTCGCCGAAGGCGACACGAACTGCGGCAGGAAGGCAAAGAAGAAGATCGCGATCTTTGGATTGGTGACGTTCGAGAATGCGCCGTCGACGAACAGCCGGAACGGCGAACGCTTCCCCGAAACGGCCAGGCCAAGATCGTCGTGCCTAGAAACCAGCAAGCCAATTCCCAGATAGAGCAGGTACGCGGCACCCACGAATTTGAGGGCGACGAACAGCCACTCCGACGTGCGCAGGATGGCGCCCAATCCCAGCGTCGCGAGAATCGTGTGACCGATGAGGCCCGGGCTCACGCCGGCCGCCGTGGCGACACCGGCCGCCGGGCCTTGCACAATGGATCGGGACATGACGAGAATCATGTCCTGGCCGGGCGTGGCGATAAGCACCAGCGACGTGATCACAAACACCATCCACGACACGTCGAGCATTGAAAGTCTCCTATAGCGCCGCAGGTCAGGTGCCTTCGAAAGCGCCGATCAGCCCGAACAGGTTGCCGAAGGGATCGGCGAGCTGGCAAATGCCCTGCCCGGACTCGATTTGCAATGGACCGCGAAACATCAGGGCGCCGGCATTCCGGAACTTGTCGCTCGCATCGCGGAGCGAGTCGACCCGCCAGTAGGCGACTTGCCCGGCGCGCCCGGCGGGGACCTTGGCATCGGCCGGATGAAAGCACAGCTGTACTGGGCCTACCGAGATCGATGCGAAATATTCGTCGACGAAGGACACGGGCAACTGCAGCACGGACGAATACCATTCGGCTGCCTCCTGAACGGAAGGAACGAACATCAGTACGCTGTCAATCGCGCGAAGCATCGGCATGCACCGGGCTGGTCAGGCGTCGAAGCGCACCCCTGCCGCCGGGATCACTTGGACTCTCACGCCGAAGCTTTCGATATTGGCCAAAGTTTCGTTGTGGTGCGCCGAGATTTGCGAAGCCGAGAGAACGGCGTTGTCCATCGTGGAGTGACCGTCCGCAACCAGCGTCACCGGATAGCCCAACGCCAGGGCCCGCCGCGTCGTGGTGTCGACGCAGAACTCGCTCTGCAGCCCGCATATCACCAGCTTCCTGATACTCCGGGATTCGAGCACGGACTGCAGTTCCGTGTTGTGGAATGAGTCGGTCGCTCTTTTCCTCAGACGCACGTCGGAGGCCGTGACGACAAGCTCGGGATCCAACGCCCATCCTTCGCTTCCGTATTGCATCGGCCCGCTTTCCTCCTCATGCTGGATGATGATCACCGGCGCCCCGACGTACCGGGCAAGAAGGGAGACCTGGTTGATGCGGCCGATGACGCGCCGGGAATCGAAGGCCTCGTACTTGCCGGAGCAAATGGCTTGCTGGACATCGATGATGAGCAAGGAAGTCTTCATGGCAGGTTGGGCGTCACTGCGTCAACCAGGAATGTCGGGCTCGACGAGTTGCGCAAGTTGCGCGAGTGACTCTTGCCAGCCGAGATAGCACATTTCGACCGGGATGGCCTCGGGCAGTCCTTCTTGCAGGACGTCGAGCTCGGTCCCGCACAAGACTTTCTTCAGCGTTATGGTCGTTTGCATTTCGCCGGGCAAATTGGGGTCGTCGAACCTGTCGGTGTAGCGAATTCGCTGGTGGGGGACCAGCTCAACGTACTCGCCGCCAAAGGAATGGCCCTGGCCGGTTCCGAAATTCGCGAATGACATCCTGTAGGTGCCGCCAACCTTGGTGTCCATGTGCGCCACTTTGCAGGTGAAGCCGTGCGGCGGAAGCCACTTGGCCATTGCGTCGGCGTCGAGGAATGCACGATAGACACGCTCCGGACTTGCACGGAGCACGCGGTGGAGCCGGACGGTGCCAGTGGACATGATCGGATAGCCTTTCAATTGGCGGGCGCGAAAGAATACCACCGCGAATGGACAAGAACCTTAGACAAATTTTATCTTTCGAACGTGTATGCGACGCGACGATGTTCATTCGAGTCGAGCACCTCGTTTGAATTCCCGGGCCGCGGCCCAGGCGTGTCGCGCGAGTCCGGCAAGATGCGCAACATCCTCTGCCGTGTGGAACTCGAGCTCGATCCATTCGGAACGGGACTTGCGAAAGTGCGCCCGAGGATCGGCGCGCAATAAGGCCTGCAATGCGCGGGGAAGGCGGAGATCGAGCAGGTCGTCCGCGTGCAGGTGAGCGAACTCGCGGCCGGCGACGAACCACGCCGGCTGGCGTGAGCCGAAACGGGACGTCGACTCCTTGACGCCCGGGAATTTACCCAGCGCCGTGCGCAATCGTGCGACCGGACTTTTCATGGCCGTTCGGATCGGGCGCCATCTCCGTCCAGTTCTCTGCGCATACCCATCGAAGTCACTTCGTACCCGAGGGATCGATACAGGGAGTGAGCGGAAGGATTGTGCGCGAACACGTTCAGGCGAATGCTCATAAGGCCCTCTGTTCGGGCGAGCTTCTCGAGAGCGAGGAACGCCCTTCGTGCATGTCCGCGCCGCCGGAAGGCGGGCTCGACCATAATATTGTAGACATAGGCGGACCGGGACGCCTCGGTTCCGACCACCGCATACCAGAGCATTCCTACCCGCTCGAACGTCGAGTCGTCCTGAATTTCGCAGATGAAATGATTCGGCGTCGCGAGGCCCTGGGGCAAAAGCTGCGCCAGCTCGGCTCTGGCCTGATCGAGTGCCTCGCCGGGAGACCAGCGGCCAACGATCACGTTGTCCTGCGCGTAGCCGGCCGTGGCCGCTTCGGCAAACGCGGCATAGGTCTCCGGGCGCATCGGCACGAGCGTTGACATGGGTGTCAGCACGTCGGACGCCGGGCACATCGGGGAGGGTCCGGAAGTCCGCAACGGCAGAAAGCGAGAGTATCCAAGGAAGTCGGTCGGTCGAACGATGGGAAGTGTGCCGTACGAGCGCGGGAAAGCTAGGGCGCGACCCCGCGGAAAACCACGTGCGTGGCATTCGGCGTCGAAACGTGCTCGACGAGTCGGTAGCCCAGCGCAGGCAGGTCGATGCCGGAGAACAGGTGCTCGCCGGAACCGAGCAGGACAGGTGCGATGGCGACGTGCATCTCGTCGACGAGTCCTGCCTTCAGGTACTGCCGGATCGTCGCCACGCCGCCACCGAGACGCACGTCCTTGCCATTCGCGGCCTCTTTGGCGCGCTGCAACGCGTCGTGAATGCCTTCCGTGACAAAGTGAAACGTGGTGCCTCCCTCCATCGTGATGGAATCGCGGGCCTGGTGGGTCAACACGAACACGGGCACATGATAGGGCGGGTTGTCACCCCACCAACCCTGCCACTTGGCGTCGAGCCAGGGACCACGAATCGGGCCGAACATGTTGCGACCCAGGATCCAGGCGCCCAGGTCGGCGAATCCGCGCGCCGCAAAGTCGTCGTCGATGCCTGTGGTACCGCCGCCGTTACCGAACATTTTTTGAAACGTCCTGGTGGGAAAGACCCATTCATGCAACCCCATGCCCCCGACGCCAAGAGGGTTGGCGAGACTTTGGTCCGGCCCGGCGCCGAAACCATCGAGGGACATGGAAAAGCTCTGGACGCGCAATCGGGACATGGTCAACGTACGAGCGCCTGGAGCCAGGCGAACTCGTGAACGATGGAGGTCCGCCCAAGCCGTGGGTCAGGCAACATGTGTCGGCTGCAGACGCAGCGTCATGAATACACTGTTCGGATCATTCCTGTAGTCGGCGAACGGCCCACAGCGGGCAAAGCCGAAGCTCTCATAGAGTCTTTGCGCCGGCGTGAAGGCATCCGCGGATCCAGTCTCGAGGCTCAGGCGCACATAGCCGCGCGATTTCGCCACGGCGATGGCGTGGGCGAGTAGTGCCCGTCCCGCGCCCTTGCGCCGATGCGCAGTGGGCGTGCGCATCGACTTCACTTCCCCGTGTGTGGGATCAAGCTCCTTCAGCGCGCCGCAGCCGAGGAGGAGAGGTCCCTCCCACGCCGACCAGAACGTGATCTCCTGGCTGCGAAGTTTCGCAAGATCGAGAGCATGCACGCTCTCCGGCGGGGAGAGTTCGTGCATGCACTGCAAGTGTTCGTTTAGCAACGCGTGGATTGCCGGGCGGGAGAGGTCGTCCAGCTCGATCTTCATGGTATTGACGGCGATATTGGTTCGGACCCTGTCAGGCACTCGCTTCAACGATCCGGACATCGGCGATCCAGTTGCGTTCCCTGCGCGCAAGCCGGGACCCGATCTCCTCGCCTTCGAAGTTGGCCGCGGACCGGCGCAGCCATGCCGGGTCGATATTCTCCAGCACGTTGACGTTGACGACCGCATACAGGCGCTCCGCAATTTTGCTGGTGACCAACGGTACGGCGCCGCAGCGCGAGCAGACGAAAAACGTGGCGGTCCCTGTCGCGAAGGAATAATTCGACACGAGTGCGGGCTCGCGAATCGTGACCTTCAATCGGGCGTTCGGATTGGAGGTCCAGACGCCGCCATGCTTGAGGCAAAACGAACAGCCGCATGCGCGGGCCGGAATCTCCGGCGGGTTGCCTTGCCACTCCAACGTGAGCGCGACGTTGCCGCAGTGACATTTCCCGTCGATCAATATCGCGGACTCTTTCATACGTCGGAAACCAGCAAATACGCGGCAAGAAGCAGGCCGAACAGTCCGACCGCCGCGGAGAGCACGACTGCAAAGACCCGGCTGTAAGAGGCCGGCAGGTCGGCGGCCGGCAGCGACGCGACATAGCGCCGATGCTGGGAGGCCGCGAACAGGATGGCAACCGAACCGACAAGGACGAACATGACGCCGAGAACCGCCGACGCGGCGGACGGCGTTCCTGACGCTGCGGCATGCGCCTGCGCCGAGACAAGGCGCAGGAACAATCCGAAGCGCGCGATAACGAAGCCGATGCCAATGATCGTCAGCCCGGTACGCAGCCACGCGAGCAGCGTTCGCTCAGCGGCAAAGAATACACGCGGATCGGGCTCGGCCATGTGGATTGCGAGAATACCTGACGAAATCGCCAGGTGGCTATCCCTATCCATGTCCGCGCGACACGATTCACGCCGGCCGCCGCGGTCGCTGCTTTGCCGAGACGGACTTGACGATGACCTGCAACCTTGGGGCCCGCTCAAACGCGTCTGCATCGAGTGTCAGCGCTTGGCGAATGAGGCTTCTGACGTTGGGTCTGTCGAGGTCATCGGCTGACTCGAGGCGGATGCTTCGTACCCGGATTCCCGCGCCTTGCAGCAGGCCTTTCGGATCGCGCAGGATATTGCCCTTGAGGAAGAAGAGCGTCACCCAGCGTGGATACGCGGCGATCGAAATGACGGCGGTCGAAGCCTTCTCGGACGCCGCATAGCCGAATACCAGCGCGTTGTAATTGTCATAGACGAGCTCGTAGCCGCGTGGGACCGCCTTGTGCAGCCTTCTCCGGCAGCCGTGGATTGCGGCCGCGATCTCCGGCGTGTACCTGGCCACAAATTCTTCCACCTGAGAGGTCACGACGGTTCCTCGACTGGCGCACGCCCGATAAACATCAGCAGTGCGCTTACGATGCAGGGATGGGCAGGCACTCCATGACCTCGACAGCATCACCGGGGAATATCATGAAGTGCGGGTGATTTTCGAAGAGCCTGGCCGCGGCTTCGTGTGATTCCGCCCGGACCACGGTATACGCCGTCATGCTGTTCCGGATATCTGCAATGCCTTTCGCGGAAATGCTCTTCGTGGTTCCGAGGGGGGCGCCCATCTCGACGATGGACGCCTTGTTCTTCTCGACCCACGCATGCCATGCCTTGATGCCTGCGGCCTGGCGTTCCTGCAACTCCTGCGCGGGCATCGCGTTCCACTTGGCCATGGCGGCCGCCGCTCCGATGTACACGGCCAGGTAATTTTTCATGGTGCGTTCCCCCGGTGAAGGGCGTTGTTTCATTGCAACGTTGCTTTCCTGACTTTTACGTCAGGCCGTCTCGCGAGGCGAAATCCCCTGGCGCCCGCCGTAGATGAAACCGCCGATGAATCCCAGCACCCCGGCGACAGGGCCAAAGAAGAACACACTGGTCATCGCCGCCTCGACAGAGCGGTCGTGCACGTTCGACGAGAACGCCGACACCAGGAAATAGCCGGCGACGGCCGCGACAATGAAGGCAACCAATGCAAACAAGATACCGAAACCCAGGCGCCTTGGCATAAGGTGGCTCGCAATCTGCGTGCGTTAGCGCCGGGACGGGCGGCCCGGCTCGCAATACTGCGGTGAGCCGTCCTTGCATCCTCCCAAGCAGTTCACATTGCCGTTCGAATCGACCTTGGCGCCGCCGTTGGGTCGCGACGAGCACTTCACCTCTCCCGCATTGTCGGTGGCGCAAAACCCGACACCGCATTTGACGGCTCCATTCGAATCCACGACTGCGCCGCCGCCCTCCCGGGCGCAGAATATCTTGCCGCTTTGATTTGCCGCGCACACACCCGCTCCGCATAGCACGTTTCCGTACGGGTCCTTGACGCAGTCGGCATGCGCCTCGGCGCCGATCACAGCCGCCAGGATGGACAAGCAGCAAACTGCCATTCGAATCTTCATGTGGCTTCCTTCCGTAGCATGAGGACGAGAAACTCTAATTGCATCCCGGGGCATTGTGCAAGGACGGCGGTGACGGAATCACGGGCCGGCGGAAGCCGACTCGATGGCGTCCGGTAACGCGCGTACATCCCCTGCCGATTTCAGGTGGTGGACGCATTTCCTTGGCGCGGCCCCCTGGACCGGTTTTCGGCATATGGGCGTCACGTCCCGAGGGCGCGGCAATGGCACGCGATCGCCATCGATGGTGCTTTGCAACATTAGACTGCCGTCCACGGGTCAGGGCTTTTCACGATCGTAATAGTCGACGGTCGATTCCGCGCGGAACATCTTGCGCAGATTTCTCGCGCCGCGTTGCCCGGCCACGACCAGGACCTTCTGCGAGTCGGGATACTCGCAGGCTTCGACGTCGACCAGCTTGGACAGCGCGAGGTAACGCATCGTGGTCGTGCCGGTGTTGATGATCTGGTGCGCGACTTCATGGCCGCCGGTCGGACAGGCGATGACGTCATGCTTGCGGATGGGGTAGCGCTTGTCGCCGAACCGGAGTTCCCCTTCGCCTTCGAGGATCAGGAACATCTCCTCCTCGCCGTGATGGCAGTGGAACGGGCATTGGATCTTCCCTGGTGGCAGCACCGTGAGGTTGTAGCCAAGGTCCCTGGCGCCGATGTGGTCGCTGATCTGGCCTCGGCGGGACGTGTAGAGACCGTTCTCTTCCACGTCGTCGAATACGACCGCATCGAGATTCATGAATGGCTTGGGCATGGGGCACTCCTGAAATATTGCTTACGGCTACGTTGCGTCACGCGCGCTTGGCCTGTTGCACGACCACACTCTTGTCCAGACTCTTGAACCTTTCCCGCATGCGTGCCCCGGGCAAGCACGCGGTGGTCGCCGTTCTTCGCGCGGATGGTTGTTGTGGACTTCATGGCTTTTCCACCGTTATCCCCTCCCGTCGGGCGATGCACGTTTAATTCCAATGACCAATTCATTTCTTTCGAAAGACCCCTCTGACGAGCCGGATCTGGCCCTCTTCGAGGCTGCGCCGCGCATTAGCGGCTTTCTGCGCGAGATTGTCGACATACACGCCCAAGGTCAGCGGGTTCGATGCGGCGACCCCGGCAGCCGCCTGCAGATGCGCGGCGCTGGTATCTTCGACACGCTCGGCGGTGAAGCCACTCTCGTCGAGGAGTGATCCCATCGCTGCGACGGAAACGAGAACGCTGTCCGCCGGGTCGGTGGCCCAGGGAAGGGGAAAGTAGGTGGTGGCGGTATCGCCGGCTGCCATCTCCTGGAAAGCGAAGCGCCCGCCTGGCTTGAGGACTCGGCAGATCTCCCCATAGAGCTTGCGCTTGTCCGCGATGTTCATGCCGACGTTCTGCATCCAAGCGACGTCGAATGAATCATTGGCAAAGGGCATGTCGAGGGCGCTGCCCATGTGCACACCGATTCGATCCTCGAGGCCGGTGAGCCGGTTCAGCAAAACTGCACCGGCGCAAAAATCGGGTGACAATTCGATGCAGTCGACTCGGCATCCAAGCACGGAAGCGAGCATTCGGGCGGGACCGGCCAGCCCTGCGCCAATGTCCAGAACGCGATCGTCGCCGCGAATCTGCGCAAGTTCCCGCAGTTCCAGCGAAGCGCGCAGTCCGCCTGTATGGAAATGGTCGAGCGCCCCCAAGGCTTCGGGCGAAATGCCTCGCTCCGGATTCAATCCCGCGGCGCGAACGGCGGCCAATATCCGCGCTTCTATGTCGCGGGCCGAATAGTGTGCTTCCAGGCCGGCCATGATTTGCTTCTCCGTAGCGTTTGCGGGCGTTGCGCTGCGCCCACTCCATCGGGCGAGCGGAAGCACAACTTCTCGCTTACTTCCGAAACTCGCTCATCAGCGCGAGGAGGTTGTCAGCCGGGCCGGAACGGCAATCTGGCCTATCTGGCCCAACCCAAGATCAGGCAACGTCGCGTTGTTCATGAGGCGACTCCCCTTGATCGGCGGCGGGCACCGGACACACCATCGGGCGTCTCGCCCAGTGCCCAGCGCGTCATTTTTGGATTGGTGGGCTTACGGAATCGCCATTTGCCTTCGTTAACGATTCTCCGCAGATTATCCGCCAGCTCGGCGCAGTCGAAGTACCGGATTGCGCCGCTCTCCAGCGCAGGGTATACGGCCAGCGAACATTGGACGCAGCAGTGCGTGCCTTTCGGATAGCCATGGTGGAAGTGCGAGCGCATGATGCCGAAGGCCAGGTCCGCTTCGACGCGTTCGTAAAACTCCGAGCCCCCGTACCGGCTGCCAAGCGCTTTCTGTCCGGAGATCAGGAGGGCGCTTCGCAGGAAAGTGCCGACGGGCGCGCCTGACACCGAGAATCCCCCGGGATGCCGAATGCTTTTGGGCAGGATCAGGCGTGGGAACGACGCGAGTTGCACGGGTATCACGTCACGGACCAACTCGACATCCGCGGCGGGCAATCTTCCTTTGGATCGGGCACGCTCGGAAATCGTCAACAGCCTATTGAAGTCCACTGTTACTTCTTCCTGGCGGCCCGCTGAGCGAGCGCTGCCGCATTGGCCGCCACCGCGGCGCGGATGAGTCGCTTGAACGCGGTTTCGCTGATCTTGTCTCCTTCGCGGATGTCGATTGCGCGCCGTACATTTCCGTCGAGACTGGAGTTGAAAAGGCTCGTCGGGTCCTTAAGGGAAGCTCCGCGGGCGAAAGTGAGTTTCACGACCTGCTTGTACGATTCGCCGGTGCAGACGATCCCGTCGTGGGACCAGATGGGCGTCCCCATCCACTTCCACTCCTCCCGGATGTCGGGATCGGCTTCGTGGATGAGCTGGCGGACACGAGCGAGCATCTCACCACGCCAATCCCCCAGGTCCTGAATCCGCTTGGTGATGTTCGCCGACGCCGATTCGCCATCCGGACGACTAGTCGGTTTCATGTTCTCTCCGATCCTTCATGTCACCCTGCCGGACGGCCAATTCACCGGACAAGAAGCCTGGCGGCGATCAAGGCACACCCGATAATGAACGTCGTGCCGCATATCGGAAAGATACGATCGGCGAACCAGCGTGGCAAGAAGATGTCGGAGACAGTCCCCTTCGCGGCGCCGAGGCGCTCGGCCACGATTGTCAGGGGGCATTTCCAGCCAGAGGCTGCCAGGACCAGACCTTCCACAGAGATTGCCGCTATGGCGATCCACGTCCACGGGTCGATACGATTCAGCGCGCCGGAAAACAGGACGTACAGCACACAGACGCTCAAGATGACGAAGATCAGCGTGTGAATCAGCTTGACGCAAATGAGGTTCCCTCGCACGACGCTTCCGGTCACGCGCGCGATGTCGGCGGCGTCGTTATACCGGCGCGAACACTGCCAGAGACGGAGTACCTCGACTCGGTTTCCGGGCCGTCGGCCTTGACCAGCGCGCTGATGCGACCCATCGGATAGGCGCGGCCCTCGCCGGGCGCAAGCACGATCGGCTGTCGTCTGTCCGCCCCGGATTTGCTCATGAACATTCTCCTGCGGACAATGAATGACGAAGATACGCGCATGACTCGTCATGCTCTGGTGTCATGGGCCACATGACTACCCGGCATCTTGATGCATCCAGGAGCCCGCTTGTATGAACGGTCAGGACACGCCGGTCAGGGCGCCGCGTGTCTATCTCGGGGGCATATGACAGGCGACACAAAGCTTGTTGCCATCGGGATCGCGGAAGTATGCACCATAGTAATTCTCGTGGTACTCGGGCCTCAAGCCCGGAGCCCCATCAGCGGCGCCGCCGTTCGCTAATGCAACCCGGTACGCCCGGTCGACGAGCGCGCGAGACTCGGCCAGGAAGGCGACCATCTGACCATTGCCGGCGGCGTGCGGCTCCCGGTTGTAGGGCGTTCCGATGAGCAGGAGTGGTCGAGGCCCTGGCGCGGACTGCCACCCGGCCCACGGTCGTTCTGGCTCGCAGAAGCGCGGTTCGATGCCGAGGACGGCAGCCAAGGGCGCGTAGAACGCGAAGGCTCGGTTGAAATCGCTGACGCCTATGAAAATGTGGGAAAACACCCGTTCCTCGCTCGATCCGAAATGCCACGCCTAACGTACCCCCGAACCGGCGGGCCGCGGGACAGCGCGGGGCGCCGCCCACGGGATGTCCAGGCGGGGAAGCGGTTAGTCGGACCCATGAAACTCCGCACCGGCCGCCAACACGCCACTGGAAAGTATGTCCGCTCGCAGACCCGCACGATGAACCCAGCGCTTGACGACCTCGGCCGGTGTCAACGTAGGAGATGACAGCGCCTTACCCAGCCCAAGGCATGGTTCGCACAGCTCCACACCACGGAAGCGCAGGGAGCCTACAACGAATTCGCGGCCAACCAGCTCGTTCAGGCGAACACCGCGGGTGACCACGTTCCTTCCCGTGGCAATACTGTCCGGCGGCCGCCGATACTCCGCCGCGAAGCGTTCGATCTCTTCCGCTTCGATGAAAGTAATGTTTTGACCAGGCTCGTCGTCGGCTCCGAAATGCCGGTCACCCTCGATTCCGGCATTTGCTACGACGCGAACAGATTGAAACGCGACGAGAGGGCCGCCCGCTGTGGTTCGTGTGAAGATGCGCTCGACTATCATGGCAATTCGGCGTCACGCGCATCAGCGCGCAATCAGCTGCCACGCCAGGATGGCCTGCGCGACGAAGCCCCCTGTAAACGCAAGCGTGCGAACCCAAGGCAGCGCGAACGTATAGGCAAACACATGTGCCAGGCGCGCCCAGAAGTACAGCGCGGCGGCGAAGATGGTGGCGCTATTGCTGACCCCCGCCGCATTGGCCACCAGGACCAACGTTGCAAACACCACCAAGTTCTCCACGGCGTTCGCGTGCGCGGATTTCATGCGCCTCGCCCATGGTGACTGCGGCTTCGGGTTTTCAGGGTAGCCAACGGTGTCGGGCAGTCCCCAGATCGCCATGCGATCCAATACGTACGGAATCCAGATAACGGCCGTGAGAATGGTTACGCAGACCAGGTACATGAGCTCCGGTTTCATTGCTCCTCCTTTGGGTAAACGCGCTATCTACCTGCTTGAGCGTGAGGTTGGCCCCCAATTGGTTGACGCCAGAGCGGCACCTGCGGGTGAGCGCCGGGGCTAGCCGCGATTCGCGCTTGCGACATAGAGCACCGCAACACCGAGAACCAGACAAAGCGGAGCGTAGACCACGCTGTCCATTCGCGCAAAGCGCGTGTTGCGCTCCCGCTTGAAAAAGCCGACCAGACGGAAGTCGCCCACGGCTCGGGCGAGCAAGGCGAGCCCAAGAGCGAACGTGAGCCACGACAACGAAGTTGGCGAAATCGGCGAAGCAAGGAGACCGGCGGTGGCGGCGACGAGCCACGCGCACAGGGTGAGGCCCAACGCGACTACCAGTGTGGCGCCAGCGGTGGGGATAAACACGGCGCGTCCCTGAACCTTGGGAACGGCCGAGGACTTGAGCGCCGTGCCGCCGAGCGCCCAGTAGAAATGGACGAGCGCCAGCAAGCTGAACACGAAGACGACGGCCTTGGCGACGAGAAACATGACGACGAATATGTCAAGCCAAGCCGCCAACCTGCACGGTGACCAAGCCACGTGTCCGGCGAGTTCGCTTGAGCGATGAGTCAGGCGGCGGCATCGGCTTGCGGTACGGCCCACCTTCGAATACACAAAGCAATCGGGATGCCGACGAACATGGCGTGAGTCGCAAAGCCTTCAATGAGCCTTCGCGGCGTATAGGAAAGTCTGTACGGAAAAGCCGAAATTGGTAGTACGACGAAGTTCATGAAGAGGTACACCAGCACACCAAACAGGGCACCATAGGCTACGGCGTGAATGCGCAGCGCGGGAAACCGGCCACTGGCGAGCCAATAGATTGCGGCAGCTACGAAAAGAATACTGTAATGAGACGCCAAGCCGACGAGTCCTCCAGATAGCCCGCTACTGAATGCCGCAGATCCCAGCCAACCGCTGGCGACAGATTGCAGAACCCAAAGAGGTGACTTTCCGAATTGCGCGTTACTGACGCAGGCATAGACGATGTCCAACGTGGCGGCAATGCCACCACCGAGCACTATGGCGAGGACGGGTCGGGAAGTCGGAGACGGATTGGGCACCATGTGAATTCCAGTCTAATGGATTGCAACGCTGCGACTACCCGCCAAGCGATGCGGCGACGGCCCTCGCTATCGGGCTCCAGTGAACGCCAGTAGGAAACGCAGCCACACGCCGGGCATTGCACAGATCCACAGTGACATGAGGCTTGGAGCATGCTCTATTCTTGCTCGCGCGGCGGCGCACGACGTGCGCCGGTCATAGGGGGATGCTATGACCAAGGGAAGCGTAGCTTGATGAACGCCAAAGGGCCTTCGTGCGGGCCGGCGGGCCCGTCGACCGAGAGGTTGGGCGTTATTGCGGAGGACCCGGCACCAGTCCATACCGGCCCATGACGGCGACAAGCGCGGCCTTGTCGGGTGGGCCGCCAGCGTTTGCGACGGCTGCGACGTCCCTGAAATACTGGGCGCCAATATCCGGCGACATGATGATCAGCGCGCGGGCCACGCCACCAAAGGGGTTCGAAAAGCCGTGAACGATGCCACTTGGCGTATGCATGGCCTGTCCCGGCGTGAGATCCCTCGTCTGAGCGCCCACCGTGTAGCGAAGCGTTCCCTCCAGCACATGAACGATTTCCTCGATGTTCGAATGGCTATGCGGAGGTGGGACGTTTGAGCCCGGTGGTACGGTGAGTTCAAACATGCCCATGCTCGCTGTTTGCGATCCATCGATCACGTAGCGAATTTGCAGTTGGCCGACCTTGATGTCAATTGCGCTCATGGTGCCGTGCTCCTTGGTGATTAGTGGCCGGCCATGATCCACTGTTTGGCGGCATCCAGTTCTCCGGCGGCAAAGTGCCTGATCTGGGCCGACACGAAGTGTGCCGCCAAGTGCTCGGCTACGTTTCCCATCGCGGAGTCCGTTACGACGGCAATTCTCCTGACACGCCGGTGATGGTCTCTGACGAAGCGAACGTGAGCAACCATGCCACCGAAGTTTTCCCAGCCGGGAAATTTTGGTGCCTCGATGATGAGGCCATGGAGGCCGCCAGTAGATTCGATGAACGGATCGACTTTTTCGGCCAACTGTTCAAAGTCGGTCCGGTTGAGCGGGGACTCGGGGTGGACATACAAGATGGAATGCGCAGTGTCGAGACTGGATTCGACCACGGTGTGACCTCCTTTCCGATTGCCGCAAGACGAAGTGAAGCTACGCGGCAACCCGGAGGACCGGCGATTTCACGTTCCGGGCAGTTCGCTTGAGCACCGTTCTAGGGTGTACCGCTTCCCTAAACTATAGACCAATCTTCCTTGCCATTGCCGATTGCGCTGGCTAACGAATCAAGGAAACCGGCGACCCGCAGCGAACATTGTGTGCCGCGCGTGCCACATCTGTAGCGCACCGCCAGCTTGAGGCATGTTCGGTCGATCACTTGAGCTTTCGGTCTTCGCGCTTGGCGTCCGCCATTGCTTCCGGCTCCAATTCCTCGGCGGAGCGATTGAGGTGAACGAAAAGACCCCATGCCGCAAGGAGTGCCGCTACCGCAATCAGAATGCTCGCCGCATACAGGAGTTGTGCCGGATCTTCGTGCAGGGCTTTGAACGTGGCGACAAGCCCTTCGATCGCAAGCGCCACCACGACGACCACAAAGAATCGTGACAAGAATCGTCGCACGCGAGTCGGCGCGCTGATATCAGCGTCACGTATGACTTCTTCCTCAACGATGGTCTCGGCGATCTGCAACGCGACCACCGCAGCAGCCAGCAGTCCTATGGATTCGATAATTCCTTGCGCCGCGGTCCGGTCCAGGCCGCCGACGAGGGCAACCCATCCTACACGGGCAGCAATGACGATGAGCACGAGCGCGCCGCAGGCAAATAGGCACGCCATCAGGCCGTGGATGCTTCGGAACAGGTGCGTAAGCATTTTCATTTGGCTCGGCCTAGGGCAAACGTATGACCGCGGGGCGCTGCGGAGTGGCGACTTCGTGATAGATGTCATCGAAGTATTGAGCCACATCGGCCTCGGCCAAGGAGTCAGGGATTGCGATGTTCACCAGCGATCGCTTTCCGTCCGAGCCGACCAGGTAGGTCCGCCAATGTCCCGCGTGCCGCTCTACGAGCATTCGCCTGCCGAATACGTCGAGCTTGATGGGGGAAGACACGGCGAGGTCAGACGCTCAAGTCAACCGGCGCGCCGCGCTCGAACAACGAGCCGTGCGCCGGTGCGTCCGACTAAACGCGAGAATGGCCGCAAGGCGTTCATTCCGCTCGGGCGTCGGCGCCATGCTCGGACAACTGTGCGCCAAACCACCGATGCAGTGCCGTCAACAAATGCAGATCGGCAGTTGCGAACGTAATCTCTGCGCCTGAGGGAAGCGTCTCATAAGAGACCTTGACATGCGATGCCCCGTTCTGAAGTTCCTTGAGACCTGGCATGGTAGTTCCATGCAGCATCGCCGGGTCCGAATAGTCGCCGCGTTGGAAGTTCATGGCTTCGTGCTGTAGATGTTGCCGGATGAGCATGATCTGATCCGCAGCCGACGGATCCTTCGCAACGACTCGCTCAATGCCTCCCGTTTCGGTCATTTTGAATATGTGCACGGTTTTTGCGACGTCAAACGGCATCACGCCGGGAGCCATTTGATGCACATGTTCCTGCTTCGTTTGTGCGACGGCAGCCGCGCAGCTAAGCAGCACAAGGACCGCAGCCAGCGCCGCGGAGAGACGCGTTGAGCGCGCTGGCGATCCTGATGAACACAGGTCAATCATGTTGGCTGCTCCCAAGGTTCGCGAGTGACCGAGACGGGCGCACGCACCGTGTTTTGTACTTCGGCCACGGCGTCAGTTTCACGAAGCAGAAAATCGAGCCTCTCGCTGGATTCATCGGCGTGGACTCTGGCCCGGTAGGTCACGTTGGCGGCGGCAAGGCCAATTCCGTTGAAATCCGCAGAAGCCACGACTTCAACGGCTTGCAATTCGATTTTCAATCGGGCGGCCTCGCGGTAGAGATCATTGCAGTAGCAGGTGGCGAGCGCAAGCATGAGAAACTCGCCACCGTTGACCGCAGACCCACCGGATGGTTTGGCCGGTATTGCGAGGCTTCGAACAGCAGCCGCAGTTGACACCGCGACCTCGTGCACGGCGCCGGCGCTCGTGACTTTGGCGGTGATCTTCATGGGAATATGGCTAGTCCGCAGCGAGCGCATTGATCGTGACGTAATACCCGTCGGGATCCCGGAGCGAGAACTCGCTGGTTCCGGTGCTCGGGTTCAGATGGGGCTCCTCTTCGAGCCTGGTAACGAGCGCGCGTGCCCTTTGCAATGCCGTGTCGAAATCATCGACACGGAAGAACAGGAGCAGGCCGTTGCCTGGCGTCGCATGTCGGGGGCTCATCAACGAGGGGTGCTCGTGGGCGCCCCACTCGTGTAGGCAGAGCAAGACCGTTCCATCCGAGTCGAGGATTTGCCCGAAATCGGGATGGGCGGGAGCCGTCTTCGGCTGACCAAGAAGCGACTGGTACCATTCAAAGCTGCCAGGTACATCGCCCACGCCGATGATCGTCCATGTGCGCTTCATGGGGCTTCTCCTGTGGTCACGTCGATCAAGTCAAGCGGCCATGCGGCGCCGCTGCGAAGCCGCGCGCCGTTAGAGTCCATTTGAGCGACCGGCTAGATGTCACGTTCGGTCCGCCAGCCGGGCCCCTGGGGGAGCATGGACTACCCTGGGAGAACAGTGATGAGCTTGACACGGCGGCGATGCCGGCGAAGAAGGTAGTTGACGAAATCGCCAATTATCAAATTCGGCTTCCCGGGGCTTCTATTCACCACTCGGCAGGAGAGAACTTTGGTTGCTCCATTCCACTGTATGTTTATCGAGCCCCGGCGGCCCTCGGCACGACTCCTCAACTTGGTCCAACCGGGAGAGCGCCCGGCCTTTCGTTCGAGCAAGACTTCAAAATAGTGGGCGTCCAGTTTCCGGTCGTTGGCGATTGCGTCGCGAAGACTCGACCCGGGTGTGCAGATCACTTGAACTAATGTTTGCAATTGTGTCGCCCTCCGCCTGGATGGCCTAACGAGTCATGCTAGGCGGTTGCCGGAACGGCAGCGTAACCGGAAGCATCGAGGAGTACGGTTGAGGGACGGGTTAGGGTACACAAGAACGGGGTGTAGGCGCACCCCTAGGCGTTGGCTACAGTACGTTTCGGTTGAATTGTCGGGCGTTCCGCTGCCAAGTGAGCGAGTCCAACACCGGAGACACTGACGATTGGACCGATGCCGGTGCGATGGCCATGGGTAAGGAAACCGCGCGCGTTTGCCTCTTCCCACACCGGTAAGCGAGGGCAAGAGGTGCGCCAAGCTTCCATGACTTCTGCGTAGGGCCTGGCCTCTGGGCCAATCCATTCCAACAAATCGAGTACGAGCGAAGCAATCGGATCGGACATGGACGAGCTCCCGGGAATTAAGCCGCGCGCAGAACCATTGGTCTCGCATAATCGCGCCCGTCATTCGTGGCGCAGCAGTGTACGAAAGCGACGGAGTTGGAGAGACTTGCGACGCATGCGGGGTCAGGCGGAATTGTCCGGCGAAACGTTCGCGGATGGCAATAGGCGGCCGCTGGAACGGGCGGTCGTACGGTTCCTTCTGCCCGAGGTGCACTTGCGGAGCTGGTGGGTCATGAGGTCACCCGCTTGAGCATGAGGCCAGACGACGCAAAGCGTTATCCGGCACAGGAACAGGTTAACCGAAGGCGAGTCGGTGTTCGAGGGAGTGCCACAACGATGGGCTGGCGCCAGGTCGGTGGGGAAGACATGAAACAGGCTTGGTGCGTTTCGGCGTGGACCTGTACCCACGAGCCAACCTGATAGACACGAAGAGGCCCCGAGTCCGCAACATCGATGGCGCGAATGACATACAGGGACTCGCCCCTTGGGACGTCTGGAACGAATCCAATGAGTGGAGCAGCGCGCTCGGGTGAAATGGCCACAAATGCCTGGGTCCTGAGCAATTCCGCGGCGTCGCTGATTCGAGGTCCAGACACGTACCAAAATGTGCGGCTTTCCGCCGCAAGCCGTGGATCGAAGAATAGGTTGCCTTCAGGATTCGACTCACGCAACCATGTGTCGCTACTGCATGCGCTGAGAGTAACTACAGCGAACAGGAGTGGCAGGAAACAGAGAGAGGCTGTACGGCGCACCGATCGCTCCAGCGTGGTAACGCCGATTAACGAAATGAAGCTGAGCGCCCGCCCGGCATGGTGGCAAAGCACCTTGCCCAGGGTGTCTGCTTGAGCGACACGTTAGGCGGCGAATCGGCGCGGGCCGGTGAGCGCATAGACGATGAAGAGACCGAGAAGCAAGAGGACGCCCGCCCAGGCGCGCGCGACCAAAGGCCCTTCGGCCATCAGCCAATCCAGCATCGCGCGGGAACGTTCCAGGCCAATGAACGCCGCGAGCACACCGGCCAAGACGATAAGGACGCCGACGACGCGTAGAGTCCTGGGTGCTCGGGAGACCGGCGCGAGCCAAACGAGAAGGGCGCCATATAAGACGCGGACGGTGGCGGCGATGTAAACGACTTCGGGAATTAGTAGCGAATCCCCCAAGTCAAGCAAGACCGACGGAGCGATGACGCCAACAGCGCCAGCCGCGGCGATCGCAAATCCAACGATTATTGCAAGGAGCTTCACCAAGTCTTTCTTCGACGCCCAACCTCTAGGCTAACCGGCGGGCCGTGCCGATGCAGGAGGGGTTGGGAAATCGCGAGTAGTCCGCTGAGGCTCCGGGATCAAGGGGCAAAGAGCTTCCAGTGCCCCTCGGAGATGACCTCGACGGCGCCGTCGACCACTTTGATGGCGGTTTGGTCATCAATTGCATACGCGGGACCTGCGATGCCGGCCGCCCATCTTTCTGCGCCGGCCATGGTGTTTTCCGGCAGCAGCTCGTGATCCAGATGTGGAAAGATCGAGAAGTTGACGATGCCCATCGTGCTGTCGCCGCCGGTGGGCGGCTTCCACCCGACGAAGTCCTCCCCGATGCGGGGGGTCATCACCATGCTCCCGGCGCTCAGCCCCACCCAGACCGTCTCACCCAGCGAGGGTAGGAGATCCGCCAGCCCTGACTGCCGCATCCAGTGACACAGGTACAAGGCGTCGCCGCCATTCACGAGCAGGACGTCTGCCTCCCGGACCCAGCGCACCCAGCGCTCTCTGTCGATGCTGGGCAGCGCGGTGAGCTCCAGAACGCCCAAGGACTTCCACCCCAGCTCGCACATGGGGCAATTGGGTTCTCGTCCGCTGATAAAACGCCATGCGCCGGCAGGACTGACCTGTGGGTGCCCGTATCCCGCGGTAGGGATGCACAGGGCGTTGCAGTCGGCGATCGGATTGCCCAGGAGGTCGACCAGCGCGTCGTGGATGCTCGTGTTCTTGATGCCGGCGGAAGTGAGAAGCAACTTCATGATGCCTTTCCCAGTGCCCGTGCCCGGGGAGTCCGCTTGTGCGATGGTTTAGGCCGCACCCATACACTGCTATCGGATGCTAGTACCCACGCGACCATTTTTGTAGCCATACGCAGGCGAACGCTGCCAGAACCCAGCCCAGACCGAAGAGCGGCAGGTTTGATACAAATGTCCACACCGCGGCGTTGATGAGGCACAACACTATTGCGAATACGCCGACGAGAATATTGCCCATGGAGAGTACCGATTGGCCCAAATGTTTTCAACAGCCTGCACGGTGCGGCCTGAGGATTTGAATCCAGAATCTCGCTGACCTTGACCGCCGGATTATGCGCCGGCCAATGCCACCGGCCAAGGCGCGGCCTAACGTTTGCCTTGACCGGTTAGGCGTCAGAGCCTTTCAACTCGCGCGCTGCCTTCGCCGCCAGGACTTGATTACGCCACCGCACAAGGCCAATTGCGTAAGCGATGTAATAGCCCGCGAGCACCCCAAAAATGACCAACGTCAGTGGGCTGCGCGCGAACTCTCCCGCTCCGCGGGGCAGGGTCGTGTCGAGAGCGTAGACCTCAACCAACCGATAAAGGATACGGCCGACAAAAAGGAGGGACAGCGCGATGCCAAGGTGGGCATGCGGTGTGTAGAACAAGGGGAGGGGGGGGGGGGGGGGGGAAAGGGAGGGGGAGCAGGGAGGGGGGCAGTACAGCCGACGGATCTGGATCGATCTCTGCTTGTACGTGACCTGCCCACAATGACATGCGCAGTTCTCATGTTTGCCTCATCGGGTTGTGTAAGTGACGCCAGACAATTCAGGCAAGCGGTTGCGAGTTCAGGGTGGCGCGCGTTCAACCAGGCATCTAGCTGCGGCTGATGTCTCACTGCACCGTCGAATCTCAGAAAGCTGGACACAGGTAGATTCCCGGCTTGTGTTGCGATTGGGTTAGGGCGCACCACCGTTGCGGGCGCGAACACGGGTCACTCCCACCACGATGCAGATGACCGCGGGCCAAGACGTAAAGAAGAATAACAAACCGGGACCGATGGGATTGGGGTCTGGATCGGGCCACAGCCCGACCGCGGCGGCGATGATGATGAAAAGTAGCGGCGCCGAGCCAACCACCAGCAGACCAAGGCCAACTTTGACCCAAAGCGACTGAAGATATATGCGCATGATCGAATATCGAAGTTTGTGCGGCGAGATCGAGTCTGCGGCGCCGGTGAGTCCGGGCTTCAGGCTCGCACCAGGGTGATTGCCTGCTCGGGACATGCCGTTACGCACAGCCCGCATGCCTCACACGCATTCTCGTTCGCGAGTATGGCTTGCTGCCACTTGTGTGCGAAGCCCTTCAGCTTGCCTCGCAGACGTTAGCTGCTTCCGCAGCTCCTTCGGCAAGGTACCGACTGCAAACACCGAGACCGGGCAGATACGTGCACAATCTGCCTTTCCTTCGCAGGAATTTCGGTCTATCACGGGGCGAAACACGCCTGCCGCGTGCTTGCATTCTTCAGTGTTCGACAAGATGGGTTGCCTGGATCCGTGGCTCGGCACTACTGCCTCTCGTTGGGAATCGCGCACCAGGAATCCCACGCAATGTCCCTCCCAGGAAACGCAACGGACCTGAACGGCCACTCCTTCGCGATCCAGTCCTTGACAACGGCGTAGAGGCGCCGCTCGCTGCTGGGCCATGGTGGCCGAATGCTACACGCGGTGAATCGGAACTTGTTGGTTGAAGCCTAACGAATCATTCTAAGCGGTTATCCGGCATCGTGGCGACGCCATGTGCCCCCGGGAGTCCGCTTGAGCGGCAGGTTAGGCTTCCGGGCTGCCGCTGAAGGAGAAAACTCAACGTGTGATGCACTCCATGGCAAGCGTCTTCGTGCCAAGGACAAGCGTGCAACCGCGCAGTGCATCCATGCCGAGGAGGCCATCGGCGCCGCAGTTCGAGGATCCCGCGGCGACGGTCAGATCTATCGTGCGATTGGTGCCGGCAACCTTAATCTGGGTGTCAGGCGCTACCCGTGTCGGTTCGGCTTCTCCGCCGACGCCCTGTATTCCGCTGCCCGCGATGGCCCGTGTGGCGATTGCACGGCCGGCGGGCGAATTCGGCCTGACGATTGTGCGGGTTGCGCCGCTATCGACTAGCAACGATGCCGGGACTCCGCTGAGGAGCACGGGTATTGAATATAGGCGGTTCACGAAGACGGAATCGCGATTTACGCACACGTTGGCACCGTCAACCGTATCCAGACGCGGTCTGCCGAGGCTCGACGCGGGCGCATTGAACGGCTCGATCCGCAGCTCCGGTGTTCGCAGATCCAACTCCGCAAGTTCCGTCGCGTTCGCGAGCAGCTGAGGTGACAAGAGACCGCCGAGCCCATGTTGCTCGAACAATGGCGGGAAATTCGCAACGGCCGCCTCGCTGAATTCAATCGGCTCGCCGTCATCGAGATCCCCCTTGATCGCACGGACGACTCTTATCGGGACGACGCGACCGGTCGAATCGGTCGTTGATCCGTTTACCTCCTGAGCACGCAAACCGGCCGCATCGACAAACCACGATGCAAACGTATGGACGCCCGCACCGGTATCAATGAGAAACAAAGCCGAGCGATGACCGATCGTAACGCGCAGCACGGGGCTGGGGAAACCGACCGCGACCAGCGACTGATCGTAGTGGATCGATACTATCCGTGGCGCACCAGTGACTTCGCCGTTGCCGCTGGCAGCCAATAGG
Source organism: uncultured beta proteobacterium (assembly GCA_963819965.1). Taxonomy (GTDB): domain Bacteria; phylum Pseudomonadota; class Gammaproteobacteria; order Burkholderiales; family Casimicrobiaceae; genus VBCG01. The sequence continues at coordinate 1,635,105 of CAWFYA010000004.1, read as the reverse complement.
GCGATGGTCAAGGCCAGCTGGCCTTTCAACATTGACAATGGAAGCCCTGCAATTCTCGCCACGGTGGGCAATGGGAAGTTCGCGTCACGGATTGCTCAGGGCCTGCCCCGGGAAAAACCAGGACATGGGCCGCGGACATTGTGGACCGCCGAAGGGATCAAGCTAAGCGTACCCGGCATTGTGGCGAAGCCACGTGCCCGAAGAGTCTGCTTGAGCGACGGGTAAGGCGGCAACCCGCACCGTCTGGCCCGCGCATTCGCGCGGACACAATGGAGGAAGTCAAACTGCGCAATTTTCCAAGACATCTGCCAATGTATCGGGTCGGCTGACATTTGGGCAATGTCCTCCAGGCAGCTCGATGGGCTCCATCCCTAGCCACTCGCGCGCTGCTTTGCGCTGCCAGGCCGGACAAAGGATCCGATCTTCGGCACAAACGATATAGGCAGTTGGGAGGGATGGCCATACCGATAGGGGACACGGTTCCTCCATCGCGCGTTTGGGATGGAACAGCTGACGAGTCGAAAGCGCCCAATCGATGCGATCACGCGGGCAGTCGTGATAAACAAACTCCAGGGCAATGTCATTGTCCATGGGGTTCTTCCCGACCCAGCCAGGTTGAAACATCCATGGATCGACTCGGAACTGCTCGATGATGCTGATTCCTGGCCGTGGAACAAGTGCGGCCAGGAATACCATCTGTCGAGGCTGCCAGATCGTGGCGAGTATCGGAAGAAAAATTCCCGCTACGGAGTGGGCGACACAAACAACATCGGATGGCGGACATCCGCTTTGGTCGAGCTCCTCGCTTAGCGCCTGCGCATGCCATGCCGCACCTTTGTCGGTTTCGCTTACCCGAAATGCGGGTGTGAGCACTTGATGCCCGCGGTCTTCGAGGTATCCCGACAGCAGCCTCCATCCGCTCGGACCTTGGCCGCCGCTATGAAGCAGGCAAAACGCAGTCATGGAAATCGGGCATCCTTCAACCCTGGATTCATGCCACCTGGCATGACCTGGATTCGCGAGGCCGGCACCGGTGCTGACGGGTTGGGCGTCACTTTGCGCTCACATTTCCGGCAGCGTGCAGCTCAAGGATGTCGGCAATTGCGCGGTTCAGTGGTGTCGGCACGCCACCGCGCTGACCGAGCTCAACGACGCCTCCGGATAGCCAGCGGACCTCCAGCGGATTCCCTCGTTCGAGATCGTGATGCATCGAGGAAGTCATGTCATAGGGGACATCGTCCGCGAGCTTCAGGCGCACTTCGGCGTAGTCCTCAGGCAAATCCACGCCGTTGGCCCTACCAACGGCGACCACCTCGCGCATCAGATCAAGCAGGAATGCGCGCGTCTGCGGATTTTCGCGGATCGGGCCGATGGGCTTGCGAATCGTCGTCGTGGTCCCAGACAGCCCCACCAGGAACACATACTTCTGCCAGATTTCGCCAAGGATGTTCGGGGAAAGCTCCGCCTTGATGCCGCCCGCGAGACAGGCCGAGAGCAGGGCTTGGCCCCGGGCCGAGCGCGAGCCGTCAAACTCACCGAACAGCAGCCTTTGCATCGGTCCGGTTTGGCGAATGACGCCCGGCCTGTCGATCGTCGCAGCGATGTAACCGACACCGCCCATGATCTGCGATTCGTCATAAGCGGCTCGCAGGTACTGGTCCTTCAGAACGCCGTTCTGAAATGAAATGACCGTCGTGCTGTTGTCGACCATCGGGCGGATCTGCTGGAGTGCCGCTTCGGTGTCCCACAGCTTGACCCCGATCATCACGAAATCGACGACCCCGACTTCCGCCGGGTTATCGGTCGCGTGTACGTGAGCGACGTGGATGAGCTCGGGACCTTCCACACGCAAGCCTTCGCTTCGCATGGCCTGAAGGTGCTTTCCGCGGGCAATGAAATGCACCTCTGCACCGCCTTTGCAAAGCCGGGCACCAAAGTAGCCACCCAACCCCCCCGCGCCCATAATTGCAATACGCATGGCCTGCGCCTCCCTGTTCCTGCCTGGATATCGCTATGCTTGATATGTCGGCCGCGACGTTGTGCGTTCTGACAGCGGCATCTGTGCAAGCCTAACGCATTCGCCAGCCGGCTCGCGGCCACCGACGCACACGAGCAAGCGCGGCTCTTCTCACTCCAGGAATTTCCACGTATCTGCGCCATCGAAGCGCCGCACCAGCACAGACTCAAGGAGTTTGGGATCAAAGTTTCTCAAATTCACACCGTGACGAGCGCCTGGCTCTGGCTTCAATGGTTCCCAATGAGTTACGCATCCGCAGGTTGAGCAGCGAACCGTTCTCAGAGTCCCGTCGTCCCGGACGTACCCCTGCGTGTGCTCAGGATGTCCGGTTACCTTCACAGTACCGAATTCGTAGTAGGCCCATATTGTGCCAAGCCGCCTGCAGATGGAGCAGTTGCAGCTCGTGGCCTTCTCTGGCGCCGAAGGCAACTCAATCATGACCGCGCCGCAGTGACAGGTTCCAACGAGCAACTGACCCTCCGTTTTAAAGCGCGATTCGACTGCCCGATAAGTGAAGCCATCTGCGGAGCACCGTCCAACACTGTGTGGCGGCCTCCCCGCGTGATATACCGACCACCGAAACGCTCGATCATTGGGGCAACTTTGCTTCGATACTTCTCAGGGCGCGCCGGATCGCTAATGACGTGCTCTGCAATAAGGTATGCGGCCAAGTTTGCCTCCGGATTGTTGCCGCCGGAATGGGCGCTTGCAGTGTCATGCGTGCTCAACTATGGCTAACACGTACGCGAGAATCCGGAGGGCCTATGCCTGAGGCGAGGTGACTCGGGGCGGCTTGGGTCGACTTACGAACAGAGAGCAGACCGCCAGGACCGGCAAGATGATTACCGTAAGTGCGAAAGGCGCGCTCACTATCGCCGAGGCTATGATTGCGCAAGCCCAAAGAACGGCGTTTGCAATGAAATGCTTTCGATACATAGTGACCTCCAGTGACACGAGTCGGTTTTTTGTGGCCATTCAGTCGGTGAGTTAGGATTGAATCATACGACTTTCGGCGGCAAACCTGGCTGGGGGTCGGTAAAGGGTTAGGCGGCGCCAACCGCGACCTCGCTCATCAACGCCAATTGGTTGCCATCGGGGTCTCTGAACTCAGCCAACCACAGCTCTGATTTAGGTGTGCGATTGACCACGTGTGGATTCGCGAGAAATTGCACTCCTTTCCCACTTAGCGTGGAGAAGACGGGGGCAATGTCTTTGACCCGAAAATAGATCGTCGAGCCGCGCTGCGCCTTCTGTCCCGGCGGTACCGCCCCGACCAGCAAACGAATTCCGCCGCACATAAAAAATGCCACCTGAGGTGGTGCGGCAAACAGAAAGGACAGCCCGAGGACGTCCCGGTAGAAGGCAACACTCCCCTCAAAATCGTCAACCGGGATGAGAAGCTGGCCAACAGTTGCTTCGGAAAGATTCATGTCGGGTCCCTTCGGAGCGTGCTCATTGGCGACGCCAAACGTATCAAGCCAAGCCGCTGCCCGGTACGGCGGCGAAGCCACGTATCCGGGGAGACCGCTTGAGCGACGGGTCAGGCGTCATGTTGAGGGGCCAGAAACCACGTTAGCGCCGTGCTCGACGAGCAGTTCGCGTAGCACCGAACGGTGACAACGCGTTTCGTCTTCACAGTAGCAGCCTATCGAGAAGTTCGTCTGGCGTGACAATGTGGCGAGCAATTCGATAGCGTGAACGTTCTCAGGCGCAGCCATTTCGCGTCGGAATTTTCTGAAGAAGCTTGCCCACTGCGCCGATGTCTTGGCATTTTGAGCCAATTTCATAATGGGCAGGCTTGGGGCAAGATTCGGAAACCATACGTCATACCAATTCCTTGAAGCAAATTCTGTTTTTGGCACACCGCGCGGTGGACGGCGCACAGTGCCAATTCGCATTCCCTCGTCCGCAGCTCTCGGACTGCCCAGTCGGACAATGTGGATAGCCATGGCTCGCTGCTCGCTACGACGCCTAACGTTCAAGCTAACCGGCGGGCCGCGCCGATGCGGACCAGAAGACGAGCCGCGCGCCGACCCGTCCAGTTGAGCGCAGAGTCAGGCGGCACTGTGACGATAATGCCTAGTCGATGAATGTCCAAGTGTCCGCCCCATCGAACCGGCGCACCTGAACAGGCTCCTGGAGGCGCGGATCGAAGTTGTTCAAATTGACGCCGTGCCTACAACCAGGCTGCGGAGTGAGGGGTTCCCAATGCGTGGCGCACCCGCAGGTCTTGCAACGCACGTTGCGCAGCGTCTTGTCGCCCCAGACGTACTCGTCCGTATTCTCCGGGTGTCCCTCAATTCGAACCGTTCCGAATTCGTAGTACGCCCAAAGGCCGCCAATGCGCCGGCAGATCGAGCAATTGCATCTGGTCGCCTTCTCCGGCACCGAGGGCAGCGTAAGGCGAACTGCACCGCAGTGACACGAACCTTGTAGCAATTGTTCTTCGGCCATGGTCGACTCGCTTTCGCTTCTTGTGCCGCCTAACGTTGGAACTCCGCTTGAGCGACGGGTGGGGGCGCTCGCCACAACCTGCGCCGCCGGTCGGCGTCCGGTTGACCGCGCGGTTAGGCCGCATCGGAAATCTTGGGCAGAGGTCGCACGGCCAGGTGCGCCGGCCAAGACTCGGGAAGAGGCGGCAAATCCGTCTCCCAGAGCGGAACGATACGACATAGGCGCCCGTCCGGCGAGATCTCTGAGACTGACTCACCTCGCGCCACCACCGAACCATCTCGCCGGACGATCGCGTTGGCGAAGCGCACGATGTTGTCGAAAGTCTTGAGCCCGCTGGCCAATACCAGCCGACATTCTGGGAAGTTGGTGTGGAAGCCGGCGATCTTCTCTGAGATTGCGACATGCCCGGCGTAGTCGGAAGTGTTCATCGTGTAGCCCCCCGGAGCATGCGATATGCGACCTAACGAGTAAGGTATCCGGCGCGCTGAGCTGACGTTTGCCAAGAAACCATGAATCGGCGCGTCCCGTCGAACCTAAGGTCAGGACACATTGGCCATGTACTCCACCGCCCAATAGTATTGCCACGCTCTGTAACGAAGGTTGCTGCACAGGCCTTCCGTCGCGGCCCGTAATTCGCTCTCGGACGGGAAATTCTTGAGCACGCGATGGATCGTGCCATTGTCGAGCGCTCGCGTTTGATATGTGTTGCCGTCGGCGTCACGCTCAGCAATTGGAGTACTGCTGCCGGCGACGAACTGATTGTCCAGGAGCACGACTCGCGCTCCGGATTCCAGGTGCGCGTGGAAGCCTAGCAGAAACTCGCGCACGCGTGACTTCGGGACGTGCGAGTACCAGAAGCCAGCAAAGCCAGCGCTGCACTTGCGGCTCGTGTCGGGTAACGCGTAGGCGTCGCCAACGACGAATTCGACGTTCTCGGAAAAGTTACGTCGCTTGGCAACGCGGATGGTTTCCGGAGCGGAATCGACTGCGACAATGTGCGCTGCGGCTCCGGCAATGAACTTGGTCCAGTACCCAGTTCCGCAGGCCACCTCAAGCACCGTGGAACGGGCAAAAACCTCAGGCAACCAGCCCTCGATGAGGCGAAGGTCGTTCTGCCGCTCCGGCTTCGCGTAGACATTGTCGTACTCCGGAGCCCGTGCGGCGTAGTAGGTTTGCATGCAAAAAGCCCGGTGCGGTGCGCCCTAATGAATACCAGCTAACGGGCGGCCCACAGCGGGGGGGCGCTGCTCCCGCATGCGGGACGTCCGCATCGCGCGACGGGTCAGGCCGCACTTTGCGGCACCGAAGCCACAAGCTCGAACACTGAACAGACCACGGGCATGTCTTGAGTGGGGTCTCGGCCAATGCGGGCACATTCTCGCGAGAAGAAGCGCCAGTGCCCATCATGCCAGCTCTCCAGCGAACCGTCTCCTTCGCCTTCAATGGTCGCGTATTCAGCGGATACTTGGTTGAACGGCAGCACCTCCACACGCGTGATGCGGGTAACAAGTGCCGGCTCGAACTGATGGTCGACCACGATCTCAATGTCGCCAACCTGTGGCAGGGTGTCGCCATCATGCTCCATGGCCCAAAGCAAGCTGGTACCTGCACGCTTTGGACCTGAGCGGATGAGCTCGATGAGCTCTTGAGAAAGCGCTGGCGAGTCCCCGTAGCCATCGGCGCGCAACCGGCCTGGAGGGACTGAGACACCGGCAGAAGCGAGCTTTGCGAGTAGCACGGCGATTGGCGGCATGGCGGTCTGTTGCGGCCTAAAGGATACGAGCTAAGCAGCTACCCGGCACCGTGGCGCATTCGCGTGCCCGGAGAGTCCGCTTGAGCCACGAGTTAGGCCGCATTGATGAGTTTGATGTATTGCAGCGCAGGATTCCAAGGGTCCCAAAGCTCCGGAAAAATCTCGATGGGAACGAAGCCGCGCGCTTCATAAAACTTTCTAGTGTGAGCGTACGCCGCCGTTGGATCGGTTTCAGCCACGGTCTTAACTTGAAGAAACACGACCCCTCGGTCAGCAAGCCACGACTCGGCGTGCGCGAGCAACCTCGACCCTTGGCCCTTTCCTCTCCAATCGGCGGCAATGGCCACACAATGAATCTCCCAGGATGTAGAAAAGTGTTCGCGCAATGTCAAGAAGCCAACCAGGCGATTCTCAGCCTCAACCGCAAATGTCGGCAGCTTTGCGGAATCATCGACGTACCTTTGGAGCGCCTTCTCAATTCCGAACCACATAGGCAGCGTCCGGAGCACCGCCTCGCATTCAGCTGCGCGATGTAGATCCGGGCCGATGATTTCCATGCGGCGTAACCAGACAAGCTAAGCGGCTACCGGCACCGTGGCGAAACCGCGTGCCCGGGGAGTCCGCTCGAGAGACGGGCAGGCGCCACCAGCACCGGCAAATTGACTAGAACCGCCATTTGAGCAGCGCCGCCGCCACAACGGGTACGCCAAATATGAGAAGAAAAATTGGCAACTCGTCGGCGACCGAATACCCCGCCCTCGACACGCCAACCCACATATTGAAGCCGGCGACAATTAGCCAGATCACGACAAAGACAACGGTAGCCGTGCGCGGCGCTGCTGGAAAATTGGTGGAAAGAAGCCGCCCCAGTAGGAACAAGGCAGCCAACAGGAAGAGACCCGCAGCTAAAAAAAGAATTGTGCGCATCGAATTCCCCTCTGGATTGGCAACGTCTCCGTCATTCGCAGCGGCACCTGACGTAACAAGCTTGAGCCAGCCTTCTTCAACCGCTTGCGATATTCACGAGCGACCTTTCGTGAGAAGCAGCCGACTGACTGCCGTTCGATATCGACGCGGACGGCTTTGTCATCATGCGGGTTCCAATCTACTGTATTTTTCCGCACCGTGTTCGGTGCGCCCGCCACATATTCGAAACGTTCAAGCCCCGCTCCGGTTTGCTGGTCTGACCCCGTGTGTCGTACTTCCTGTCTACGAATATCGCGTCGGAAAGTTGCGCTCTAGTATGCCTCAGCCTCGGCCGGGGGAGGTTGCCTGTCGGATCGAGCAGGCGCCGATTGTCTGGGCTCCGAAAGGAGTGCTGTGACTTCAGTGGACCCAACGGGCCCAGCCATACTCCTGGCCGACCGTGCCTTTCGCAAAGTCGGCAATTAGCCTGGTGTACCCAGCAACCACGTCAGCCGTCTCGTGCCGCTGCCCCGCACCATCGCGCTGCACGACGCGCATTCCATGAGTGGTGGCCGGAAAGACGGCGATCTTGATCGACATGGCACTCGACCGGTGGAGTTGCAGGCGCGCGATGCTCGGCGCAGCCGGAGCGACGTCGTCCTCCTCGGCGAAGACCCAGAGCTGGGGTATGCGCAAACGCCGCACGGCGTCCAGGCTCGAGTAGCGCCACGGGACTCCCGGACTCTCGCTCTGCGCGCGCGCGACCTCGCCGCGGAGCAACAGACCCGAGTATTGCCCGTCGATCTTCGCGAGCCAGGGAGTGTTGGAATAGCGCGCCCTCAACGCCGCGACTCGTTCCATGCCGCACTGGAAGTCGCACCGTGCGACCGCCGCGGTTGCTGCCGTCACGCGATGGACGGCGGCGCTGATGTCGGAGCCAAAGCCCGCCTGGTTGAGCTGGTAATCGACCTGCCAGATGTCCTGATCCGCCGCGGTACCGACCACGCCGAACCCCACGGCGACAAAGTCCGCGCGCGCCCGGAGCGCGGCGAGCGGCGCCACCCATCCTCCCTGACTGCCGCCGTAGAAGCCATACCTGCTGAATCGAGCGCCCATCTTCCTGCGTACCTCGGAAAGCGCGCTCGCGGCGTCCTCGGCGAGCAGATGGAAGTCCTGCGTATACTCTCCCGTCGATGCGCCGGTGCCGCGCTTGTCATAGGCGAAGACGGCGACACCTTGAGCCGCCAACAGCAGCTGACTGACTCGGCGAAGCGGACTGGTCTTCTCCGATCCGTGAACCAGCACCACCAGCGATGGCTTGTCGACATCCGCCCGCACCATCACGAGGCCCTTCAGCACGACGTCGCCCGAACGGATGTCGAAGGGCACTTCCTCGAACGTGATCGGCTTCCATGCCGTCTTGGCAGTGCCGCTCCCCGATTCCATCAGCAGCCCATCGACACAGCGCAGCGGTGCGGTGCCGGTGTCGAGCGAGCCGCGGCGCCCGTCGAGGAACGCGTAGCGACGTTCACCTCCGGGCTCGACCGAGGCAAGCACGACGACGTGACGTTCTGAGCCGTCGGACCGCTCGTAGGCGCCAAGGCCACATTGCGACGCGGCAAAGGCTGTCGGCGCTAGCGCGCACCAGAGCCCTGCCGCCACTGCCCCGCGAGCTAAGCGGCTGCCGGCGATATGGCAAAGCCAAGTGCCCCGGGGAGTCCGCTTGAGCGACGGGTTAGGGCGCATACGCTTTACGGTGCCGCGTTACGCATGCGAATGCAAGAGAACGCCAGCGACGACGCGGCAACCCCGGCAGCGAGAGTTCGGAGAGATGGCGAGACCCTAAGCTCTGCCCCTGCGCTTGCAAGTGCCAAGAGAGGATTTGTGACTTGGCGTCTTGACGTGGCGACGACCGATGCGCGTGATACAAAATATCCCGCCGTTTGGTCGGCACAAACGAATGTGGCCGTTGGCAACTCGTAGAGCCATAGGACGGCATTAATGGCGCGTTCAAACCAGGCCGCCTCGATAGCCACCACGTGGCGCGATGAGCCGCCACCCAAAAACCTAAGACGATCATCCTCGGATGTTGTCGGGGTTGCATAGAACGCTACACGTGGACAGTCGCGGGGAACGAGATAATTGACTAAGTGTGGCTCATCCACGGCCCAAACCACGGAGTCCGTGGGAACTGACGTCTGCGTTGGCGGGATGCGCGGTTCAAATACATCGATATCCGCGTTGTCGCTGACATGATAGAGACGCATGCGCCCTAACGAACTGAAGCTAACCGGCGGCTTGGTGTGGGGGCTTGGCCCCGCACGCGAGACGTTCGCGTTGAGCGACCGGTTAGGCCGTAGTGCGCTTTGACCGGGCGGTTTGACGGCCAGGATCTGGTGCGATGCGCCTGCGTTGTGGCAACATTGAAAGGCTGGCCAGTCGCGGCCACCAAATGAAGGAGCAATGCGATGCCTCGGTACTTGATTTCGTTCGACGACGGCGCGATGGACCACATTCCAGAGGGCGACTGGCCGGCAGTGGGCGAGGCGTCGCACGCTGTTGTTCGGGAGGCCAAGGCCGCCGGGGTTTGGATTTTCGGTGGAGGAGTCCTTCGCCAGCAATCGACCATCGTGGCGACAGACGGAACCATCACAGTTGGTCCCGTCCCGGAGAAAAAGGCCGTCGTTGGCGGGTTTTCGATCATAGAAGTGCCCTCGCGCGAAGAGGCCCTCATTTGGGCGGCCCGGATCGCCGTAGGGTGTCGGTGCGCACAGGAGGTCCGCGAGATCATGTTTGACCCGGAGTCTTGATCGGGCATCAGATGATTGGACTGTGAGGCCCAACGAAACATGCTAACCGGCGGCCCGCTGCGGGGGCGAAGCCACAAGTATTCGTCGGGCGCGAATGGCATGAAGTTTGTCTCGCCAAAAAGCGACTTCTGCAGGGTCACACATGCCGCCGCATCATCCGGCCGCGCATCGCGAATGTTGATGTCGCTCATGAGGCCCAACGAATTGAATCGCCAACTCGTGCGAATTCACGAAGCCGTGAAGCTGGACTTCTAGCCGCAGGACTCCGACGTTGCAGGGATAGTGTTTGGCGAACTCCGTGGCTCGGCGTGACACCCGGCGAATATGGCTGGCGTCGTGCATGGTGTCGGCACCCGCATGTAACGGCTCGAGAAATGCTTGCAACAAGGGCTCAATTTCGCCGAGGTCGCTCATGTAAGCGCGCTCACCATGCTGCGTAACGAATACTAGCTAACCGGCGGCCCGTTGCGGAGCCGGGGGCCCGCACACGGGACGTCCGCGTTGACCGCCGGGTTAGCGCGCATGCGTGCTGTAGCGAGTGCCGTCTTTGTGTAGGTAGGCCGCTCCACCATCGATCGTCTCGATCTTGAGGTCGTCGTCCGGATAGCTCACTTCCTCTCCAGGAGTTCGATCACCGATCTCCAGGTAGAAGACCACATCAACGGTCTCGTTGCAGAGGTTGTGCGCGTTGCCAGTCCCGGCGGGGAATCCGATGCACATACCCGGCGAGAGAACAAACTTCCCCTCGTTAGTGTTCAAGGTCGGGTGTCCCTGAACGATGTAGATGAACTCGTCCTGCTTCAGGTGGGAATGGCGGAGCGACGAGACGGACTTTGGAGCCAGGCTGGTCAGGTTCACCCCAAAGTTCTTCAGGCCGAACAGATCGCCCAACTGTCGCTTCTCCCGTCCCTGCATCCGAGACGCAAACGGTTCAGGATAGAAGGATGTTCTGGAACGAGGCGGAAGGTCGTGAGCGTTGACCGGTACGGTAATCGCATTCGCCGACATGACGAGCACCTCCGATTCAGGATTGAGGACTAACGAAACAAGCTAACCGGCGGCCCGGTGCTCGGGCGAAGCCCCGCACACGGGACGTCCGCGTTGAGCGACGGGTTTTAGGCAGCTTTCGCGCAGCGCAGCGTGTCACGGCTTGGTTGGCGCCACAAATTTTGACTCACCACCACTTAACCGAAGCGTGACTAGGCTTTCCGTGATGCGGAATACTTCCTGAATATCGGCGAACGATGTCCTTGGATCATTGTTGTAGTCCATCAAACGATGGTCGTAGTTCCTGGTTGCTGTGATTTCATCAATGACGAAGCGCATCTCTTGGAGAGCTGCACCGCGATGTTCGAATTTTCGGCCAACTTCAATGGTTGCTACCTCAAGTGCGCAATAAATACTGTAAGACTTAGCTCCCTCAGGGCATTTTCGGTTATCGGCGCGATTCCAGTGCGATGGCGAATCGAGCAGCGCACGTGCACGCTTCAAGATCAGTAAATCGGCATGGGTTACGAGCGGCCTAGCATCAGAATCATCACCGGCAGCGGATTGAATTGTAGTCGTCTGCGCCCTGACCCCGAACGGCGAGACCAGGGCCGCGAAAACAAAACAGACCTCGACGGTCGCCATCGATAACTTCCTGCTTATTACCCAGTTCCACATGTCCGGCTGTCCATCCATATGCTGCCTAACGGACCAAGCTAACCGGCGGGCCGGCGCCGATGCCGACAAGAACGAAGCCGCGTACCCGCCCGTCCGGTTGAGCGCAGGGTTAGGCTACGACGGGCTGCGTTGTAGCGTGAATGTTCCGGTCTTTGCATGAAAACGTACAGAAGGGATGGCAAACGGGACTCCATTGATCGTGACGCTCTCGAAATCGACGACGAATTGATCGGCGGTCGTCGCAACCTCTGAGCAGGCTGAGAGTCCAAGCCATCGATCATCGCGAAGTGCGCCGATACCGTCACCCACTCTCCGAGTACCGGTAATTCGGGTTGGTAACGTGACAGTTCGGGGCATCGTCTCGCGAAAGTTCCATTCATTGGGGGAAAACACGACCTGATAGTAGTCGTGAAGGCGAAGGAGGTTCTCGCCCGATGAAACCTGAGCACCACGAATAATGGATGCCCCAATTTCAACATTTGCGTTTTGCTGAGGAGTAATCAGCACACAAACCATCGCATACCGCGAAGAAGGGGTCGCTCGGACAGTTAGCTTTCGAAGCGATGGTGCCGCAATGTCCAATTGCATTGGCGGGCCAGGCTTGACGGGGGAGGACTCCAAGCGACCGGGACCTTCTGGTTCATAGTAACGCTCGCTTACCTGATAGGACAGGCATCCGCCAAGGAACAGGGAAACCATCATCGCAAACTGCTGTGGCTTGGCGGGCATCGCGGAGCCTAACGAATACAAGCTAAGGGGCTACCCGGTGCGGTGGCGAAAGCACGCACCCGGGGAGTCCCCTTAAGCGCCGGGTTAGGCGTCAATTTCGATGCACCTCGCTGGACGCCCGACGAAGACCGCATATGTTCACGGTACATACGGCGTGCCTTGGTGAAAGCGCATGACCCAGCCATCTGGTGTTCTTGACCAGATTGAACTCCGATGACCATGTTCCACGATGCCATCGTACGTCACTGCGCTGTCGTACGTGAGTTGAGCTGTGTCTTCATTGATGAGGCGAATTCTTAGATTTGGCAGCGGGAGTACCGCGTCTGTCGGTTGGCGAGGAACCGCCAACGATTGCTCACGCGTGTAGGTACGGCCGGAGCGCCCATATTCGAAGAAGTCAGAAGCAAGGGTGCGCTCCATGAACTGAATGTCGAAGCGCGTTTCCTCGCGCCACATGTCTTCTTCAAGTCGCGTCAGAGCCGCGCGGTCTTCTTTGGAAATTTCGAGCGTCATATACTATGGGATGTTTTGTTGACGCCTAACGAAATGAAGCTAACCGGCGGCCCGCTGCGACGGGCGCAGCTCCCGCATGCGGGGACGTCCGTGTTGAGCGACGGGTTAGGCATCTTCATTGTAGGGCGATGCGAAACCTAAGGCCCGGCTTGCTGCCGAATTGAGGTGGCTTAGTGAAACGCTCAACCAAAGTACCTCCGTTAGCCAAGATCACGCGCTGCGACGCAATATTCTCGGGGTCCGTGGTGATTTCGACAAACGGAAGTCCCTCAGCAAGAGCCTCAGGAAGCAAGAGTTTTAGGGCATGTTTGGCGTAGCCCTTGCCTTGCTTCCACGGCACCACCGCGTAACCGATGTGCCCCAGGCAATGTGGCGGAAGTGCCGTAGTTCCAGGCTGCCACCGCAAGCCGATGCTCCCGGCGAAATCCCCATCCCACAGCCAACGGCGAAAACCCGGAATCCGCGCAACGGTTGAACCGTCCGGAAGTTCCACCGGGGCACCTTTCGCCTCGCGGTCCTCGAGGCTCGCGATGTATGCATCTGCGTCAGCTTCGATTTTTACCAATTCGTCTCGCGCAGCGGCTACTCCGCGTTCGTTGTCGGCGGACCAACCTCGCTCAAGAGCCGCAACGTAGCTTGGGAGATGTACTTTCGTTGGACGGAGGAGCTGCATCGGGGCGAAGATTCGGACGCCTAACGTTGGAGGTAAGCGGCTTGCCGTAGGCAAGTCCGCTTGACCGACGGGTTAGGCGGCGCTTTGGGCCAAGATGGCAAGGACATGCTTTGCTCGTTGCTCGACAGGACTGGGTGGAACCTCGTGAACAATGTAGCCGCAGGCTCCGTACCAGGCAACGACCGAAGCGTGCACGCGCACAGACTCAGCGAACGTCTGGTCGCGCTCCGCATCGTTCTCGTAAATGGCGGCCCACGGGGGCAAAACGAATACGTTTGAGTTGAACCGGTAGCGCAAGAGCAACTCCTGCAGTTCTCGCTCAGGTACTGGCGCGGCCTCGCTAAGCATTCCAAGCGCTTCGACGACGCCTCGATCGAAGAAGACCCAGCCCGGACATGATGCCTCATGCTCGAACTTCCGCAAATCTCGACGAAGGATTTCTCGCGCGAAGGTCAACGGCTCCGGACGAGGACTTTCGCCGCGCGCCAGGCGTTCCGAAATGATGGCGCGGGCGGACTCTTCGACGGCTCCGTATCCGAGTCGCGCAAGTTGCGCGAGAAGCGTTGTCTTTCCAGCGCCTGGCCCGCCCGTAAGAACAACGCGATGCATGGTGGGGACGTACTGCCGAGCCGCCTAACGGACTGAGTTAAGAGGGCGTGCCGGCGTGCGCCGAAGGACGCACGCCGGACACGGTCCGCTTGAACGCGTGGTTAGGCAGCAACTGAACCTCGAATCGCTGCTTCATCGGGCAGGCTGCGAGCTTGCCAACGAAGCAGCTTGATGCCCGCTGAAGCAAGCGCCTTATCTTTCTTGGCGTCGGCTGCGACGCGTCGTTCGCCATGGTGAGACGCGTCGTCAAGCTCGATCACCGCGACGACGGTTGCGTCTTTTTGACACACGACGAAATCGGCGCTCATGCGATTTATTCGGTTCAACCAACCCTGTGTGTTGCTGCCTTTCTTTACACCGAGAAAGCGCGAGAGTTGTACCTGCGCCAACACAATGTGCTCCGGCAACGCTTTAACCAACCGAAAATATAAGATTTGTTCGGGCGCTGACAATGGACGCTTTGCATAGAAGGGCCATTCATCATCTAATCCTGCGCCGCGAGCCTTGAGCGCTATCGCTACCACGAGGATTGCGATGACTAGAAGAGATACGGCGACGACTAGCCAGATTGATAGATGCGGCATTTGGGCTATGGGTTGCTGCCTAACGAATGCAAGCTAAGGGGCTACCCGGTGCGGACGCGAAGCGACGCATATGCGGGACGTCCGCGTTGAGCGACGGGTTAGCACTCACGCTTTGATAACAACGGATTCTTACGCCAATAGCCCATACGAACAAAGCGACAGCCCTCATATTCGAGGAAGTCGCTGATCGGATAGAAACCGCGCTGACGGTAGAACGGAAACGAGTACTCGGTTGCGTTCACTTCAGCCACACTGAGATCGGGCGCCTTCTCGGCAATGTGCGACAGGAAGTGTTGCACTAACTGCGAGCCAATGCCACACCGCTGATGGGATGCATCAACGGCGAGAAGACTGAGGAGCCGCGAATTCTTGGAGATGATAAGTCCAACAACAGAATCCAGATTCTCGCAGACGTGGGCGAACGGAACTTCTCTAACGTGCTCGCGAAGCGCTTGCGGCGAGTTTTCCTCAAACAAGTGATCGACGGCGGCTCGCGTCCAGCCGGGTAGCGTATTGGGAAGGAGCGCGCGTTTTACCAGTTCCGAAATGGATTCGGCGTCCGATTCCACGGCGGGTCGGTAGGATGTCTCCATTGCCGCGTGAGTGCTAACGTACCAAGGTAACCGGCGACCCATGGCCAGCGCGAAGCGCTGCCCACGGGGCGTCCGTGTTGACCGAGAGGTTAGGCGTGCCGTCGCTTAGGAAACCACGCCATCGATATATCGTCGACGTACGTACCCGATTGCAACCGGATGCGATTCTTGAGCCGACCCTCCTCGACAAAGCCAAATTTAGCATAGAGCGCGCACGCTGAGCTGTTGGTAGAGCGAACGAGCAATTCGATCTTTTCAACCCTCGGCGATTCTGCGGCCCATTTACAAAGGCCGGCCATCAGAGCTTTTCCGATCCCGCGCTTCCAACGGGATGGATGTACCACGATAGTAAGCCGATACACGTGAGACGTCGCGCGTAGATCCATCGGACGAAGAAAGGCATGACCAACGATGCGGCCTTCGTCTTCCGCGACGAGGAAACAACCGACGTCGCCAGCCAGTTGCTCGATCAGAAGCTTGGACGCATCGGGCGAAAGTTCATCTGGCGCAGAAACCAGAAGACCGGGTGTGGTCGAGACATCAATCTCCGTTGCGCAAATGGTCGGAGCGTCATCGAGACGGGCTGGACGAATGTTGATCACGGAGGGGAGGCCACGCCACCCGGTTGCTCGCCAGCGAGGTGAAATACACAGTCACCTTCGTTATAGCTCGTGAGTCTTGCCGGCCATCGTGATTGGGGTACTTCAACATATCCAAGTCTTTCGAGCAACGCAATGGACAGTCGGTTGTCGCGTGTCACCGTGGCCCAGAGATCGTGTACTGCATGTTCTTCCGCCAGCAGCCTTTGAAGCCACTGAACAGCCTCTTGAGCATACCCAAAGCCCCAGTGGCGATATCCAAAGAGGTAGGCCACTTCAGCCCGTGTTTCAAGCACTGTTGCTTCAATTCGCCCAATAGTCTTGCCTATGGTTTTCAATCGAACTGCGAAGTCCATCCACGTTTCCGCGCTGCGATGTGATGGCGCTCCAACCTCCTTTCGCACGAACGACTGCATAAGTTCGGCAGGCGTGGGCGCCTTGCGTTCGTCGATGTGTTCATAGACCCGAGGGTCGCAGAGTTCACCACGTAGTTCGACTGCGTGATGTTTTGTGATCCGCTCATAGGACAACCGCTCTGTTTCGGGCTTCATGCAGGGGCAGGACGGTACACGCGTGGCCTAATGGAACGGAGCTAACCGGCGGCCCGCTGCGGCGGGCGCAGCCCCCGCACGCGGGACGTCCGCGTTGAGCGAGGTGTTAGGCCACGATCGCAACATGACGAAATGCTGAACCGAAGCCAGCACCGTTGCAACATTGACCAGCGCGGACCGACAACCGGTTGCGGTTACCGTCGGCATTGGGCGCATTGCTCGACCATTCCTCGAAGCCACGGCGGATGGGATAGTGCGGCCGAACGGCTACGGAGCTCGATTGGGGATGCGTAAGCCACGCCGAAGTGGGTCCACTTGAACGCCAGGTTAGGCGGCACGAGCGTCGACGGCAAACAGACTTTGAATGCGGCAAGTCAACCTGAGGCCCCAACCGCCAAAGTGCCTTGGAGTGATTGGTATGCGAGTCAGTTGCCAAGGAAGCGCTTGACATTCCTTGGACCCTCCCGAAGCAGACTTGCATCATTGGATGCCAGGAGTTGCTTCGCCGCATTCTGAATGTCTTGCACCGGTACCTCTTTCCAGAGGCTGGCATCGTCGAGTGGCGCGTCGGAATTGAACAGGACCTTGCTCAGATTCTTCGATACCCAATAGTTCGCGAAGTCGTGAGGCGAGGAACGATCACGGCCCGCTCTTCGAGCAAAGGTTGCAATCAGACTGTGAGCTGATTCATTCGCGAGCGAGAGTTCGGTGAGTTTTGCTCTGTATTCAAGCTCTGGCTGCTCGAGTTTCGGAAAACGGCGATAGTCCGAGAAATGTCGAGATTCATGGCCGAGGTAGCTGACTCGAAAATCCTCCGACTCAAGATCATATGCAGACTTGACGGCGAAGAGTGCGGTCCGAGTAGCCCATCCCGCCGTATGATATCTATTGCAGGTTGCGAACCCGGCCCACCCAAAGGACACGAAATCATCGAGAAAGACGACCTTTGTCCTGATACGGCGATCAAGCAGGTCGACGGTGTAGGTGCGCTGTGATTGGACCTTCCAGATGGCGAGTTCGTAGTATGGGGATGTGACGCCTGCCAAAGCAAAAAGACCGTCACGCTCGACGGCTCGCTTCGCTCTCTCGCTTGCGATATCGAGGCTTTTGCTCGACGCGTTTGCACGGTTCGACGCAGCCAGTATCGCGTCAAGCCGACTCTTCAACCGCGCCTCGGCATCCTCGCGTGTGGCTGTTCGCATCATCGATTCCTGCCAGTAGGCGCGATAGGCGAGAAGGATGCTGTTGGAAATTGGCGGAAGTGCTTCTTGTTGCGCAGGCGCAAGAAGCGCATCGCGGATACAGGTTGCGCGCGAGGCCTCCTTTGAATCGAGGATATTCACATCGATATTCGACAGCGCGGCGAGTGCCTTTACCCCATCGCCGGCGAGCGCGGCGTCGTAAACCGGTTCAAGCGTTTCTTCGGCGCCATGCGCTGGTCCAGACATGACGATCATCAACCCTGCGAGGACAATGTGAAACTTCATCTGCTGGTACACGGGTGCTTGCAAACGTTGGCCAGCAGCGGCTGTCGGAAAAAGTGCGGCCTAACGAACTGGGTTGAGTGGCCCAGCCGGCGACGGCGAGTCCGCGCCGGCCCGGGTCCGCTGGAACGCCGGGTTAGGCCGCGTAATGCGAGCGCTACCATTCGGGCAACGCATAGTCGTTTCGCTCGGCAGGGTCCTGCGAGAAGTACTGTACGAACTCCCAGTCGTTCCCGTCGGGATCGTAGAAGTACACGCGCTTCCGGTGAGGGTGCGCGTTAGGGACGGTCGAGTCTCGGTACCCTGCTGCTTTGAGTCTCAGGCGCAGCGACTCTACGTCGTCCACCTCATAGGCGAGGTGGTTCACTCCGGGCTCGCCACTGTATGGAATCCAGTGCGTTGCGGGCTCTGTCTTCGCTTGGTTCAAGACAATGTAGGTGTCATTGGTGCCTCCGTGGACCCATCGTATGCCGTTTCGATTGGTCTCTTCGCCGCGGATCCGAAACTCGGGAAACGCCGTCATCAAGAAACGGATCATCGCCTCGACATCACGTACGCTGAGGTTCGCATGTTCAAGCCGGGCTTGCATCGGACGCCTCCTGCGCGGCCTAACGGGCTGAGTTAAGTGGCCCAGCCGGCGACGGCGAATCCGCGTGGGGCTGGTCCCGCTGGAACGAGCTGTTAGGCGGCATCGCGATGACTTCGGTGAGCGGATCAACCGCCGATGAGCGGCATTCGAATCTTCCCACGAGACGCGGCGCGCGAGAGCCAACCCGCGAGCGCGGCACCGACGAGCGGCGCCGGCCAGAATAGCCACAGCTGCTGGAGCGCCCAGCCGCCTACGAAGAGTGCCGGCCCGGTGCTCCGCGCCGGATTCCACGGCGTGTTGGATCCTCGCCGCCCCCAATCAATAGCACTGCTGGCGGGCGGCGACAACGCATGACGCTCGTCTCGCCTAACGAAACAAGCTAATCGGCGGCCCTGCATGTCGAAGCGCGTCTCATCGCGCCACATGGCTTCCTCAAGCCCTGTCAGAGTCTCGCGGTCTTCTTTGGAAATTTCGAGCGTCATGAATTGTGAGACCTCTTCTGACGCCTAACGATACAAGCTAAGGGGCGACCCGGTGCGGTGGCGAAGCCACGCACCCGGGGCGTCCCACTTGAGCGGCGGGCTAGGCATCAATGCTAAGCACTTCATCAATGACACTCCAGGGTCGTGCAGCCTCAACCGCATTCGTTTCCGTCAGACCGGCTGCGACGATCAACGCTTTCCATAATGTCCAGGCGCGACCGCGCGCCCATGTACCGGGGTCGAGCGGAAGCATTGCACGAAATGCTCTGCGGCTTTCACCTCCGAACAATGTCCACGCGACGGACAGATCGCATGCAGGGTCGCCAACCCCGACCATCCCGAAATCGATGATAGCGCTCAAGCGGCCCTCGTGTATCAGGAGGTTTCCCGCGTTCACGTCGCCGTGGAGCCAAACGGGCGGACGGTCCCAGGTGGTATTGAGCCCCATGTCCCAAACCTCGGTGGCTGCTTTGGTATCGAGCCGGTCTTCGAGAACGGCAATGGCTTGCCTGACTTCGGCGTCATAGGTCGTGAGTGAGCCACCGCGATAGAAGTTGTGGAGGCCGGGGCGCGGGCCATCCGTAGTGTCGATGCGTTGTAGAGCGATGAGAAATTCGGCCAGGGCGGTGGCAAACTCGCTCAAATTGCCGATGCGCTCCGGTGTGGCAGTTTCTCCCTCAATCCATTGGTAGATGGACCACTTCCAAGGATAGGCATCCGCCGGTTGTCCCATCGCCAGAGGCGTTGGAATCTGAAGAGGAAGCAGCGGCGCAAGCTTCGGGAGCCACCGATGCTCTTTTTCAACCTGTGGCGCATAGGCCGCTGCCCGCGGCAAGCGGGCGATCATGCGCTCGCCCAGGTGAAAGGTTTTGTTGTCCCATCCGGGTGTCTCGACCGACCGGACAGGAAGGCCCCTCCATTGGGGACACTGAGCCGTCACCAGGCGACGCACGAGCGCATCGTCTATGACGGACGCCATATCGATCCTGTCGCTAGGCGGAAGAACGCACCACCCGCATGCATTGATGCCTAACGTAACAAGCTAACCGGCGGGCCGCGCCGACGTGCGCGAGAACCGAGGCGCGTGCCTGCCCGTCCGGTTTAGCGCAGGGTTGGGCCCCTGCAACTGGAAGTAGCTCCAGGTGACCATGTGTAGCGACCTAGCGTTTGACATTTGGGCGCACTCAAGCCTAGCTTTAGGCTGTCCGCTCCATTGAATGGTTAGGTATCACCGCTCGAGCTCGGAGCAGAGAGTCTTTTTAAGCATTCGACCTCCTCCCTTAGCTCCGCTGAAATGATTGGCGGCCCACCTGTAAAACGGGCCGCAGCAAATACGTCGGTGGGACACAAAATTCCTGACGGAGCTCTGATCAGTCCCTCTACAAGTGTACGCACACAGATTACTTTGTTCGACATGAAGAGGTGTTCAACATAGAAGCGCACTTCGTCCCAAAACACTAATCGCGTCTCTTACTCGAAGGCTTGCCATGCGCGGATCGACTTTCGATAGGCTGTAATCTCTGACGATGTCACCGGAGCCCATCTATTGCGCAAGGCTATGGCACGAAATTCTGAACCAAACAGCAGATGCCAGCGCGGCAGCCTCATAAATGACGCATAGCTATGCGTGAACATCCTTGTGACATCGGTGTCGATTAACGGAATGGCCCTGAAACGAAGAGACCGCTTGGCATTCACCGGCAGCAAGGGCTCGATGAAGCACTTCGCAAGTATCAAGAGAAAGCGAACTCTATACATTGATCGGCGCTAAATGGGGTTCGCAACGGTTCAACTGAGGCCTAACGAATACCAGCTAACCGGCGGCCCGCTGCAGGGGCGAAGCCCCGCATACGAGACCTCCGAGTTGAGCGACGGGTTAGGCCGCTACTGCTTCTTTGACGACGCTGCGGCATGTGGATTACGGTTGGGGCGACGGAAAAGCAGCAACAATCCCAATCCTATCAACGCCAACGGATAGATCAACAGTAGGAGCAGACTCAATGGAAGGGTCGCCAGAAGAAGCAATTCGACGGCTGCACCTAAGAGCGGGACGTCTGGAAGGCTCGAGGCGGGTATAAAGGCGAGAGCCCCAAACGCGACACCAGCCGCGATTGCAATGAGCGCTGACGCGGTGCGAAGGGTGCCCCTATGACGCGCAAGGATGAATAGCGCCACCGGTAAACCAACGAGAAACACCACGACCAACATAGCAACGAGTAGCATCTAATCTCCCCACCTTGAGTTTGCCGCGGCGACTGAACTCATCGTCTAGCCGCCTAACGTTCGACATGAGCGGCGGCCGTAGGCAGGCGCAGCCTGCCGGAGGACGTCCGCTCGATGAAGGGGTTAGGCCAGAACATGCTTGGCCTAGCCAAGAACCGTGGGATTCAGGCGCCATAGCGCCAAGGTAAGCGCGGAGGCGAAGCTCACCCATGCGAGATATGGCAGCAGCAACAGCGCGGCAACTCGGTGAACGGGCCAGAACTTGAAGACGGTTGCCGCGATGAGAAGCCAGAGTACGAGGATTTCCGCCATCGAGAGCGCGCCGGCATGCAGTACGAAAAACAACCAAGTCCAGATCGCGTTTGCGACGAGCTGAGTGACGAAGAGCCACAGCGCGAGCCGGGCGCCCTTGAAGCCTCGTTCGCGCCATACAAGCCAGGCGGCTACCGCCATGCAGAGGTAGAGCACAGACCAAACTGGCCCAAATAGCCAAGCCGGCGGAGCCCAACTTGGCTGGGAAAGTCGCCCGTAGAACGTGGCCGCTCGCGCAGACGCAAATGCGCCCACGCTGCCAGCGGCGAAAGTGGCTATGAGCCAGCCTACGAGCCCGAGTGCCTGAGTTTTAAAAGATTGGCGAGTCATCGGAACTCGTTCTGGGGCCAACCGTATCAAGCTAAGCGGCTACCCGGCACGGTGGCGAAGCCACGTGCCCGGGGAGTCCGCTCAAGAGACGGGTTAGGCCTTCGAATGCTCAGGGTCGCCACGCTAAATATATTGCGATACCAGTCGCGAAGCCAAAGACAAAAAAGGCCACGTAGAACACCCTGCTCTCGGGGCACAGGATGAGCCGAAGAATAGGCCAAATGTTGCAAAGACGGCAGACGTGACCCAGACGATCTTAAGGCGAAACTCACCGTCGGTAAAAAAGCCGATACCGACCGCAATAATGAGGCCATAGATTGCCCCGAAGAATGCTCCGAATACCGCAGATGCCAGGCGACCGCCGATACCGTTGTCACTCATCCTTACGAAGGCCTAACGAATATAGCTAACCGGCGGCCCGCTGCGTCGGTCGCCAGCCCCCGCATGCGGGACGTCCGCGTTGAGCGGCGGGTTAGGCGGCGGCGCCGAGAGTTGAGATAACCGAGGCGGTCGGGAGCACTCGGGCAACATTTCCGTCGAGATAGCGAAGCGTGACATTGTGATGCTCGGGGTCGGTTGAAGCGACCCACTCAGCAGCCACTATTACTTGATAGTCGCGCTGATACGCGTCGACGGCGGTCATTCGGACGCACGCGTGGGTGTTCACGCCAGCAATGACTATTATGTCTGGTCGAATTGTCGAAAGCCTAGCATCAAGGTCTGTACCAAAGAATGCGCTGTATCGCTTCTTAACTAGGTCGACGTCTGCCGAAGAGCGCTGGAGTTCTGGCAAAAGGTCGCAGCCTGCGGTGCCGGCAATAGTGATTGCCACATTGTTCATCCGCATTTCAAGAAAGGCGTCGGAGAGATCTTGCGCGAACTCCTGACGGACCCAAAAAATCGGCAATCCTAAGATCGGAACACCCGCACGAGAGAATTCGTGCCAGTAACAAGGTGAGTTCGTTGCGCTGCAAGCGCCGGACTTCGGTCAAAGAAGTCATTCAGCATATCGACGACTATCAGAACTGCTCTCACGGATGTGCGTCCAACTTGAGCCGCCTAACGAATACTAGCTAACCGGCGGCCCGCTGCCCGGCGCGCAGCGCCCGCACGCGGGACGTCCGTGTTGAGCGACGGGTTGGGCCCATCAGCGACTGGCAAGTGGCTCTGGACGGAACGCATTTGATTTGAGGGCGCGTGTGAAATCCGAATAGTGCCGTAGCCTCGGCCCCTCGGCGCGCCAAACGAACTCGTAGCCTGAGGGGACAGACTTAATTCGTGCGACAGCGACGTGGTATGAGTGAAAGATGCCACCCTGTTCATAATGCACTACATAGAACTCCTCGCTTCGCGTGACCCAAACGAGTCGCCTAGTCGGTAACCCGCTGATTATGACGTCCGAATACAAGCTAAGCGGCTACAGGGCAGGGTGGCGAAGCCACGTGTCCGGGGAGTCCGCTTGAGCGCCGGGTTAGGCTGCACTGGAGCGGCGTACCACGAAGTTGTATAGCCATGCGAAAATGGCGCCACCGACTGCGCCATCCACCAACCCGTAAAGCGTGACTGTGATAACGGAAGCCAGGCCAGAGCCGGGGTGGTACCCGGGGTAGAGCGAGGCGGCCAAATCGAGGAAAGCGCGACCGTAGCTTGGCCAGATGAGATTTGCCACAGCAACGATGAGGACCGCCGCGCCCCAAAACACTCCAAGCGTCAAAGCCAGTGGGGTGACACTAAATCTCATGGTACCTCCATTGAACACAGAGAAAGAGATCCGTTCAGGTCATTGGCAGTCAAGGCGCTACACGGGCGGGATCAAACAGGACGCGACAGCCACTCGACACAACCGAGTGTGTACCTGCGTCGCAAGGGCAGGTAGCAGCCCAACTCGGAAACCCAAAGCTGAACTCCACCGGCACGCCATTGCTCAACTCAACGTGACGGGACCAAATCACGCCGTACTTCGCGTCGCGGTAAGACTGGACCGACACGCCGAGCTTCGGCCAATCAATTTCCGCCAGCCAGGCGGAGGATATACGAAATGCGTCTAGGGTCGGGGTTAGCAAGATAAGGTCAATGCCGGAGCCGAGGTTTTCGCTGCCGCGCGCCCAGGAACCGACAAGAGCAACTCCAACAATATCGCCGCGGCGCGCGGCCCAAGCCGTGACAACCTTCAACAGTGGCGCGATCGTTGACATTAGTAGACCTATGCGGCCTAACGAATACAAGCTAAGGGGCTACCCGGCGCGGTGGCGAAGCCACGCACACGGGGAGTCCCCTTGAGCGACGGGTTAGGCGACTATGCATTGCGTTTGTGCGGGCGGTACTTTTCTGCGCACATGATGATTTGGAGATTGGTGGGGAATTCGAGACAGAGGCGGGCATCGGCGTCCATGGCCGCGTCGTGGTTTGCTCGGATCGGTGGCTTCGCTCCCTCCCGGGACGGCGCAACGGCTGGCACGCTAGGACTGGTGTTCGGCGCCGGGCTTTGAGCGACGGCTGGTGGTAACGCGGCAAGAATTGAGAACACAATGGCGGTAGTTTCTCTGCGGTTCATTGAGTTACCTCGTTAGTTCGGAATCACACACGCGCGAACGCGACAGGTGGTAAGGGTGTTACGGATGTCGGACCGAGTCGCCTAACGGCTAAGCTAACCGGCCCGCCGCCGGCAACACACGGACGAAGACCAACGTGCCCGGCGGGTCCGCTTGAGCGACGTGGTTAGGCCGCACTCTCGCCACCGATAAGCTTGAGACCGACTATGCCGCACACGATAAGTGCGATGCATCCGATACGTGCGAGCGTGAACGACTCGCCGAAGAGCGCGATTCCCAATACGGCCGCCCCGACCGCGCCGATCCCGGTCCAGACAGCGTAGGCGGTTCCAACTGGCAATTGCCGCAGCGCCAAACCAAGTAGCCAAAAACTGAGCGCAGCTGCAATGAACGTAATTGCCGTGAAGTTATGCTGGGTGAAACCCTGTGAGGCCTTCAGGCTAACCGCCCAGACAATCTCAAGCAGACCGGCAACCAGAAGAAGCGCCCAGGCCAAGTTTGGGGTGACCCTGATGTCCATCAGCATCCTCTCGTTGTGATCAGCGTGCGGCCGTTTGCTGTGCGGCCTAACGAACTAGCTAACCGGCGGCCCGCTGCGTCGGGCGTCAGCCCACGCATGCGGGACGTCCGCGTTGAGCGATGAGTTAGGCGCAGTCGAAATGATACGGTCCGTGTTTTCTCGAACGTCAACGCAGTGCGTAATCGACGCCCAGCCAAATTACGTCGATATTGAAGTGACCGCCATCCAGATTGCCACCACCACTTGTAACTATGCCCCATCCGTTCCAACCGGTGTACACCTTGCCGACCCGCTGAATCCGGGTCCACTCAGCGCGAAAGGCAAGCGCCGGATCGACACTGTAAGCGACGCCTGCTCCGAACAACGGTGCGATGCCCGAGGCGGAGGCGCTCCAACTATGCGAAGAGCCATGTGTTCCCCGCCCTGCTTCGGAGTAGCTCTGAAAGTACTCGAACGCGCCCAGGCGACCGGTTAGGGAAAAATTTGTGGTCAGGGGAAACGCTACGATCGCGCTAAGGTCTATCCCTTGAAGCAGGTATCGCCCCTCCTCAGGAATGAAGACTGGCACAGTAATGCCGCCATCCGGGAGTCCGCCAGAATAGCCTACCGACCGATCGATGCTTGCGCGGCCAAAATTTGCATAAGCCAATTCCAGGGCGATCCAAGGATTCACCCGCCAGCCACCACCGATTCGACCGGCGATCGTGTCCTGGGTAGTCAGTGCCCCGGTACATGCGTAAACACCGAAGTAGATGCCGGGAACGTTTCCGGTGTAGTTGTTAATGCATCCCGTCGAGTAGTCTCCGTGCCAACGAGTCGCCCCGAGGGCCGCTGTGAAGTACGGTCCCGGGCTCTCCTCCGCAAGGGCTGGAAGAGATTCAGCGACCAATAGCGAAAGCCCCAGCGCCAGAACCGTGGTAGCCCGCGCGCTGACTGATGTGAGACGGGACATTGCCATCGGCATCTCCTAGATTATCCGTAACGATACATGGCAACCGGCGGCCCGGTGCGGCACCGAAGGCCCGCATGCGCGACATCTGCCTTTTATCGACGGGTTTGGCGTCACCAGCCGCCCCCAACGCATACCGGCTCATTTACGAGGCTGAAGGTCACGGAAGGGAATGTGATGTACCTGTCGTCGACGCGAACCGTCGGAAGTTCCACAAGGAAGGTATTCGTGGGTCTCGCAGGAGCCTCAATCCTCGCTGAGACTTCTCGCCATCCTTGCGTCTCAGATAGCAACAGCTGCATCGGCGGGGCGTTTTTGGACAACTCGCCGCGCAGCGGCCCCACCTCTGTGACCGGCTCGTATTTTCCGGCATCCTGCCGCGTGAGTGCCGCATGGGAGGACGAACCATCTGGAAATCGGAAGAGCACGTTCGAAGTTTCGAAATGAAGTTGCCTTCCAGGGCGCACGCGAAAGTTGAGGCAGACAAAATGCGGAAGGTCAACCTGGGTTTTGTATGCCGTTCCGCATTCAAATATTTCGACCCGCAAATCCATTGAGGCAGTCACGTAAAGGCGTTGCCCCCCATTGACGCTGGGCATCGCTGCAGAGACAGCGAGTGAAGGACTGAAAAATTGCTGCATGGGACAGGTGGCGCAACCGCTCAGTACGACTACCACCAACGCTATACAACGAGGTCGCATTTTGACGCCTAACGATACAAGCTAACCGGCGGCCCGCCACGAGCGCGAAGCGTCGCATGCGGGACGTCCGCGTTGAGCGACGGGTTATGCGCTCTCATCGAGCTTTCCTCGAAAATCGATACCAAACCTGCTCGGAGGATCCACCCATTGGAATCCCCAAAGCAGTATGACGAACTTCCAATTCAGCATGAACAATTAGGTCAGCGTCGGAGGCGAAGAGTCGCAAATTCGCGGCGACGTGATTCGTTCCTCCTTCGATCCCGACTGTTTCCACATTCTCGATCAAAACCGAGTTGCCCTCGCACTGCGCACGAATATTCAGCGTTGCGTCAGCGTGGGCACCAAAGATGGTTGCCTGAAACGTGTCTGGCGGCGCCCATACAAGCGTTACCCTTGTATGCGACGAACCGATACCAGATTTTCGAGGGCTAGATTTTGCACGTGATAGAAGTAGATTCCCTAGAGAGCGATAAACGTTTGCGCCAGAACTTCCCTGCGTTTTCGCAGGTTCGTCGTCGAATATTCCCGAAACCGCCTCACACCCGCGAGTGTTGGCAGATTGTGCCCACGTCGGCTGATCGGCTTCGGTTTTATGAACCGATATACATCCTGCTGCCGCAATGGCAGCGATGGCTAGGCATGCGGTCCTAGAACGCATAACGGATTCGAGCTAACCGGCGGCCCGCTGCCCGGCGCGCAGCGCCCGCACGCGGGACGTCCGCGTTGAGCGACGGGTTAGGCCCCGCCTTAATCATGCTGCGCCAACTCCTCGCGGAGAACTCGCCGCAAAGTTGTGACGGTAAGCGGGCTGTCGTCAACTCCCAGGTGCATGCGAAGCGCCTCGTTGACCAAGGTTTGGTACCCCTTGCCCGATTTCTCCGAGAGCGCCTTGAAACGTTCGACGACAACGTCATCAAGATAGATGGTGATACGAGTCTTCCCTTCGGAGGAGAGCACCGCGCCACGCTTGGCTTTAGAAAAGTCATACTCCTTTTTCATAGCTCCGGATTTCCTTTGGCTCCGCTTTGCGGACAGAGATGATTCGTGCGACACCGCCGCGATGCGTGTAGACGACCACACGAAGTAATCCGAACGCGTTCATTCCAATTGAAACGAACCGCTGTTCGCCCTGTGACGAGAAGTCTTCGATCGTAAGGGCAAGCGGATCGTTAAGCACGCCGTCGCCCTCGGACAGGGAAACGCCATGCTTTTTTCGATTCGACGCATCCTTAGTCGGGTCGAAGCTGCTCGACATACATATAATATATGTACAAATGGAGCGAGTTGCAACCCCCTAAGCGATACGGCTAGCGGGGCCTAACGAAACAAGCTAACCGGCGGCCCGCCTGCGGGCCGTCCGGTCGAACGCCGGGTTAGGGCACGCGATGGCGGGACGGTTTGCGGCCGAGTGCAACTTGTCGCGCTACGCCTTGCCATCGCGCGGTCCAAGAAAGAACCAGAGGATCAGGCCGAGCACCGGTAGCAGCACCACTGCGACTATCCAAATCAACTTCTTCTCGTTCGAAGCAGAGCTTTGGAAAATATTGATAATTGCCCAGATATCTCCTATCAGTATCAGGATGCCCAAGAGGCTGCTATATCCGAAGTTCATCATTTTTGTTCCTTCCCTTTTCAGTGGTGATGGCAACGACCGCGATTATGGTCGGCGCATGCGCCGAACCAAGATGCAGGCGACGACGCCAACAAGAAATGTGACACCACCATAAATCGCCCACTGCGTTTGACCCGTCATGAAGCTGCCCGGCAATACGTTGATGCCTTGGAGGAACCACACCGCTCCCACAACCATGAGTGGGACCGCAATGACGTTTAGCGCGATACGCATATTGGGTCTCCGATTCTGGGCATTGGCGTGGCGAGGTTGCGGCCTAACGAATACTAGCTAACCGGCGGCCCGCTGCCCGGCGCGCAGCGCCCGCAGGCGGGACGTCCGTGTTGAGCGACGGGTTAGGCGTCTTAGTAACTCGTAGAACAGAACTCACCCATTCGCCGACGAAAGGTTGCTGTACCAAGTTCCACCGATTCCCCGTTTACGCTCAGCACCGGAAGGTCTACCTCGATACAGGGGGGTTGACCCGGAATCTGAGCACGCGCGAACCGGCCCAGAAGCTTGAATTCGACTTCGGACGTGTTGTTCTCACCACAGTGCCGGTAAGTGATCTTGTCCGGCACTTTGACCTTTTCGAGGTCGTTAACGCGCCAACTTAGTACCAGGTCGATATTCTTCGGCTCCGGCGGAGCGGCAATTGCGATACGCAATGTTTTGAACTGTGCGCGCTCGAAGTTTAGGCCCAATCCCGGTCCATAACCATTAGCCGTCTCGACGACTCCGGAGCCCTCCGGCGCGTAATAGGGCTGCTGTGCGCACCCTATCGCGCAAACGTCAACCGATGTGACGACAAGCAAGATGGCGAGGCGTTTCATGAATGTGAGACGCCTAACGAAACAAGCTAACCGGCGGCCCGTTGCGCGGGCGAAGCCCCGCATGCGGGACGTCCGCGTTGAGCGACGGGTTAGGCATCTTTATGCGGCAAGACGCGTGACTCGAAGTTGCTTGCGCGATTGCTCGGCACGCCATAGATCAAATTGGGTTTGCTGGTTAAGCCAACTTTCCGCGCTGGTATCAAACGCAATCGATAGCCGAACTGCCATTTCGGGGCTAATGCCTGCGCGGCCGTTCAAAATCGAGGAAAGAGTCTTGCGACTAATTCCAAGCCCGGCGGCAGCATCAGTAACGCTGAGTCCCAGTGGCTCAAGACACAACGACTTAAGAATTTCGCCGGGGTGAGGTGGATTGTGCATGCGCATGACAGTTTCTTTCAGTGATAGTCCTCGTAATCGACTACTTCGGCGTCGGCGCCAATGAACTTGAAGGTGATACGCCAGTTGCCGCTTACCCAAACCGTCCAGGTACCTTTGCGCGCCCCCTTGAGCGGATGAAGCCGAAGACCGGGAAGTCCCATATCTTCGGGCTTCGCCACAGCGCTTAGGCGACCCAAGATCAATCGCAATCGCTCTGCGTGTTGGGCTTGAATGCCGGACTTGGACCCAGTCTCGAAGAACTTGGCCAAGCCCTTATGCTTGAAGCTGCGGATCACGAGGCATAGTGTAACCTATAACGTAACGGGTGACAAAATGCCTAACGATACAAGGTAACCGGCGTGCCGCCACAGCGACCCGCTTGGAGAACGAACGTGCCCGGCACGTCCGCGTTGACCGCAAGGTTGGGCCCCAAGGCTTGCTCCGGTTGCGACCCAATGCCGTTGCACAATTTCTTCTCGATCTTGCAGAAACTCTTCACTATCAAGAACACCCCCGTTGTAAAGGATGGTCTTGACCGAGGCGACGTTTGACTTCGCGCAAGTGACTAGAGCGCGCGAGATCCCAAGATCAGCTGCTCGCTTCAACGACATTTGCAGGATTGCTTTTGCGTGCCCACGACGCCGCGCCGTTGGTCGAATCCCGTAGCCAATATTACCCCCCTCTAGGCGCAACGCGTCCGTGAGTGTGTGGCGAATGTTTGAAACGCCCACGACCTCGTTATCGTCGCGGACAAGCCAATAGGTAGAGTGCGCGACAAAGCCATCTGGCAACCCAATGCCGTTGGAGCAGTCTTCGAGTTTCTGCAGAAAGGCCGAGAAATCTTCATTAGGAAACGAGAGCGTGAATGGCACTAGCTTGTCTCCGAACTTGGCGAATTCCTCGACTAGCTCGCGATATGACTCACGAAGCGAGGGCGACGGGCTCACTAGGGCGAGATGCGACATCCGTGCAGTTGGCGCCTAACGAACCAAGCTAAACGGCGGGCCGCGCCGTGGGCGCAGCCCGCGTATGCGGGACGTCCGCGTTGAACGACGGGTTAGGCGTCGCTTTCAATCCGGATAGACCTGCCAAGTAGACGGGAGCGTAAGCCAAGTTTCCCTCTTCTTATCGGTAACGGAGTACGTTGGGTCGGGCAGGTTGTCATCCGCGAAGCAGCCGCCCGCGATTCCAATTGTTTCGGGCAGGGCTGAAACGTACCAGAACAGAGTGGTTCCACACTTGGACAGAAGTGGCGCTCCTGATCGTGGTTCTGCGGCGCATAGTGAAACGCATAGACCGCTGTTTCCCCGGTGCTTGAGACAACGGTTGCCCGATCGAAATAGGCGGAGATGCCAAATGCACTTCCGGTTCGACGTTTACAGTTCGTGCAGTGGCAGATTCCATGCATTGTGGGAAGGGCATCCACGGTGATGGATGCCTGACCGCACGCACAAGTGGCCGTTCTTGGCATAACTGATGACATGTGATGGGCAGGATTTGCGACGCCTAACGAATACTAGCTAACCGGCGGCCCGCCGCGTGGGGCGCCAGCCCACGCATGCGGGACGTCCGCGTCGAGCGACGGGTTAGGCCGCTGACTCATGACTTGCCGCCGAAGCTGCGAAGAATTGCAGCAATGCGCCAGCGATGATCGCGGTCATGATCGGCAAGCTGTTCGACTAAGCCACGTATGTTGATTTCGGACCCATCGTGTCGAATGCCAACCCGAGAAATAGCTGGTTTTTGGAGTTGACTCAATTCGGAGATCAACTCGTTACGTAGCGCCGCAAACTCGGCGATAGCGGCATCGCCGTCACGCTGGAAATAGCCGCGGTCGGCGGGCCAGTTTCCGACCTCGACGGGCTCCAGGTTTGGCCGGGACTCGCGGAGCACCCGATAAATGCGCAAACCATAAAGGTCCGACTCGCAATCACGAATGTGCCAGAGGTGCTCCAATAGTGGTGACTTGTCGCTCTCGGGCTGACGCTGGAGTAGTTCGGTCGATAGCCCAGCGAGTGCATGTTGGAGGAACGGAGGCATCTCGCCGAGCTGGCCCAAGAGGTTTGCGTAGGCTTGCTGAAACATTTAGCGGCTCGTATGGATCGCGACCAAAGCGGCCCAACGAAGCAAGCTAACCGGCGGCCCGCTGCGTGGGGCGTGAGCCAACGCATGCGGGACGTCCGCGTTGAGCGACGGGTTAGGCGCCATTCTTGACCTGGGCCTTCAGTGGCGATAAAGGCCCTCGTACCAGTTCGACTTTAGTGACGGTTTCATCCTTCGGAGGCTTGTGCTCAATGCTGCCACTCGGAGTGCGGACCAAGGGCGCTGGGGCGCCCGCCGCGTAGGTGACGATCAAGGTGCAATTCTGTGACTCGTACTTTGTCGCTCCGCCCGTCAAGTTGTTCGCGTGGGGCGAGTACTTGTTCGGTCGCCCGAGCGCAGCTGAGATTCGTCGTTCTGCCTCGAGGCGCGGCATGCTAACTTCGAGCATCACAGTGGCCAAGGGGCAATCGGCATTGGTCCCAGCGTCCTGGGCTTGGGCCGGAAAGCTCTGGGCGACCGCGAAGCCGACGACGATCAAAAATTGAATGCGCGCGAGATGCATGGCGCCTAACGAACTGAAGCTAACCGGCGGCCCGCGGCGGCGGGCGCAGCCCCCGCACGCGGGACGTCCGCGTTGAGCGACGGGCTAGCGATCGATTGGCGGGAGGGGGGCGCACGAAGCCCCCACCCGCAAGTTAGCCTGCCCGAGAGGATAGGCCGCAAGTTGAGACGAATCACGGGGCAGTTGCACCCAAACGCAATCGCCTATCTTGGCATCATTGGCAGTTTCCAAAGAGACGAGTCGGCCCGACCCGAATTGGACGGTGTATCGATAATGCACGGAAGGACGCCACAGTTCTGTCAATACGATTCCGGTGAGGGGTCCGATCAACGGATCATAGGTACGATTGTTTATGAATCCACCAGTGGCAAATTCGACCCGAGTAATAACTCTCGCAACGGGATCAGTTTCTGCATTCGGTGCCGGAGCGCTGGCGCAACCCACCAACAACGGTGCGAGGAGAAGGCGAAGGGTGGCGATTGAGCACACGATGGTTAACGAACTGAAGCTAACCGGCGGCCCGCGGCGGCGGGCGCAGCCCCCGCACGCGGGACGTCCGCGTTGAGCGACGGGTTAGGCCCATCAGCGACTGGCAAGTGGCTCTGGACGGAACGCATTTGATTTGAGGGCGCGTGTGAAATCCGAATAGTGCCGTAGCCTAGGCCCCTCGGCGCGCCAAACGAGCTCGTAGCCTGAGGGGATAGACTTAATTCGTGCGACAGCGACGTGGTATGAGTGAAAGATGCCACCCTGTTCATAATGCACTACATAGAACTCCTCGCTTCGTGCGACCCAAACGAGTCACCTAGTCGGTAACCCGCCGATCATGACGTCAATGGAATTCCATCGCTCCCCTGGAGCTGCCAGGAGGCCGTTGTGATCGGCGCAGAATTCGACAATTTCGCGCGGGGGCATGGTCGTCGCACTCAGCATACGGAATCGAGCGCGTTCGTCCAAGCTCGAACGCTCGGCGTCCCCAAGGATGGATTGTCCTTGGCACACGCCAGCGGCGAGCGCAGTCATGAGAGCAAATGCGTATCTCCACATGGGCGAGTTGCCGATGGGCCTAACGAACTGAAGCTAACCGGCGGCCCGCTGCGGCGGGCGCAGCCCCCGCACGCGGGACGTCCGCGTTGAGCGACGGGTTAGGCCGCACTTTGCGCCCGCCCGGGTATGCGAGTCTGGCTAGCAGATGAATTTTGTGTGTGACCGCAGGCACAGCAGTCGCCGACGCTCGTCGCCAACTTGGCCGCTGCAGACCGGTGGCGAGAATCTTCATTCTTCTTTTCGGCCTTTGGCGACCAATCCGATCAGGAGGGCGATTGCCGCAAGCCAGCAGATCGCCGCGAAGGACCATCGCAAGAGGGGGAGCTGCCAGCGAAGCACACCGAAGATGCTTCCTGCTCCCGCGAATGCTAGCAAAACCACGATAAACACCGCACGATAGGGGCGCCGAAGTGACCACGCAAATGCGTTCCGCCAATTTGATCGCCGCACGGCGTTGTGCTCTTCGGGACTCATGATCTGCGGATGTGGCCGATGTGCGGCCTAACGTTTGACTTAAGCGGCGTGCCGTAGGCACGTCCGCTTGAAGGAATGGTTAGGCGTCTGTCTCACAATGCAAACTCCCTCGTCTCCAGCGTCGGATCGATGGGCAGGTCGAGCAACTCCTTGACGAGTTCTTCGCGAAACGCTTGGTCGGCTGCCAAGTTCGGAGCATGGAACGCATACCGAGTTCTCAGGTACATCGGCAGGCCATTCTGCATTTCCTTGGCCCTGACGACGACCTGGTACTTGGTGCTATCGGGAGGCAAGGCAGCAAGGTCACCCTGAATGATCATTGTCTCCCAGCCGACCCCACCGAGGCGTCCATCAGCCTTCTGTTTGTAGGCCTCATCGCAGACGACAACGACTTTCCTTGCTAAAGCCAACTCGTTGCACATCCATTGGGGAAGGTCCATGCCGCGTCGCAGGTGAAATTGATCGAGCCGCGCCTGGATACCCTGGTCGATCAAGTACAGCGCGAGTGACTTTACCCATTCCACAGCATCTGCGGCTTTCGAGGTGTGGCTAATGAAGACGCGAACAGACTCCTTGGGCCCACCTCGCATGACACGCCGATTTCCCTTGAGTCGGTCGTACACCTCGCGATGTAGTACGTGGATGATGAGACTTGCGTCTTTCGCGGCGGTTGCAGAGAAGCCGGCTCGAAGCGCCGCGACAACCGCCTCGCTTTGGAGCCTACCGGCACCTGCGCCTAGTAGAGGCGCTGAAACGGTTCGAACGGACGATTCCTCTGCGGTGAACGCACCAATGGAGCGGCCAATGGCCTCGATGGCTTTCGCACTTGAGGTATTGCCTCGGACTGAGGCCGCGAATGCCACGAATTGAGCGATATCTTCGGCTCCTTCGAAGGGCATGATCTCAACCTCGCCCAGGCTCATACCTTCTCGCGGATGCGGGATTGCATATTGCACAAGAGAGCGCGCCACGAAGCCGGTGATTGTTCCGGCCGTGGAGCATGGCAAAACGACTAGGTCGGCCGGCCCATCAAACAGATCACCGAGGCGCAACTTGATCGAAGGTTCCATGGGTCAACCTCCAATGGGTGGAAGGTGCTTCAGACGCTTAACGAACTAAGGTAACCGGCGTGCCGCCACCACGGCATGCCAGGAGAACGCACGTGCCCGGCACGTCCGGTTGACCGCCGGGTTAGGCGGAAGGACGTGGCGACCAGCACGCACAACGCGCTGATGCGAGGGTGACATGGCGGTTGAAGGTGGCGATCCGATCCGCACGACGAGAGTTATGCCAATTTGCCCACAAACCTGTGGCTTGGCAATGCCGCCCATAACCCCGGCGCGGGCTGCGGCACGACCGGCCTGGCGCACCGCTGCGGAAGTACACGCGGGCGACGCCGACTTGCGACGGAGGCGGACAGGCTAGACCGGCGCTGCGATCACTTGGCAGAGCGTGTAACGAAGGCCGAGTGGCGGGTCCGGTTGAGCGAGGGGTTAGGCCTCGCTGGCGGTACTTGGGTTGCGAGAATTCCGCTGGGAGTTCATCGAGTAGAACAAAATTGTGATCACGGTGGGAATGATGAAGCCTTTCATGTATGAGAGCGGATGTCTGCCATCCAAGAAATGAAACGGAAGATTAAAAAAGTATGCCCAGTAGTGGGTCGCGATCAAAGAAGAGATGGTGGCCCACATTGCGTACAGGGCAAACTTTCTATTCATGGCCACAAAATAGAGGCTGAGAATAATTGCTACGCGAAGGAAAGATTGCACGTGCTCAAATCGCAAGTGCACATTCTCGCTTCCGCTTTGGTATAGATCAGTGCCCGATCCAAGATACAAGTCGAAGAGAGTGTAAGTGTGGTAGAAGATGAGAAGGCCGGCCAGCCCGCAAATGACTATTCGCCGCACTTGAAGGTGTGCACGGAAGAATTGAATTGGGTGCATGACTGACGAATGCTGAGGAGTGTGAGTGCGAGGCCTAACGATGCAAGCTAACCGGCGGCCCGTTGCGGCGGGCGTCAGCCCCCGCGTACGGGACGTCCGTGTTGAGCGACGGGTTAGCGCTCATGGGCAACATTTGGCGCGTTGAAATAAATGACCTCGGGGTCACCGGGATCAAGGTTCTCGACGCGCCCGCTCTCGACGAAACCCGCGCGAACAAAAAGACGCTGTGCCGCAACATTGGACAAGTTTGCCGAGGAAAACAACTTGCCGGAAGTGCACCGACGACCCAAGGTCTCGAGCAACCGTAGACCAATGCCCTGGCGCCGGTGAGCCGATGCCACGACCAAAAGCGGAATGAAGCCAAACCCGAAGAAGCTGTAGTTGAGGATGGCAAAGCCGGTTGGCTCAGTTTCGGATGCCACGACGACACACTGGCCCAAGGCCAATGACTGACGCAAGAACTCGACGCGATCGGAATGGGACCCAGCGAAGGTGTCGATGGCCACTAACGAGGGCAAGTCGTTTGGCGTGCCGGTGCGGATGATGAGCGTGGCCGAAGGCACCATGAGCGCTAACGAATACAAGCTAAGGGGCTACCCGGTGCGCGGGCGCTGCCCCGCATCCGGGGAGTCCCCTTGAGCGCCGGTTAGGCGCCGACGTCCGCTCAAGAGCCACTATGGAGTCTCCGCAAGTTCAACGACCTGTCTCTGCGTGCCCCACTTCAGCGAGACACCTCTCGCCTCCATTTCTCCCATGGCCTTGCCCAGCATCTCTAGAGCCTCAGGAGAGGGCGGGTGCACATAGACGACGATGATTCGAAACGACTTTCCAGTCAGTTCCGGCCGTTGGGTTGGAAGGCTTCCGGAACTGATTACCTTTGAATAGAACGAAAGCTTCCGCTGTAGCATGGCGAGTGATTCAGCGTCCCATGGCCGGGCCTGATGCAGCAGCATAATGGCGCGTGTTCCACCCGGTTTGGTTGCGATCGTATCGATGACATCCGTTTCGCCAACTTCGGCATGTGTCAATGGTGCGCAAAACGCCGCGAGGATGGCGAGGATGCAAACTGTCGTCTTCATCGACTGCGCGTGCGCGTCATTGGTCGGCGCCTAACGATACAAGCTAACCGGCGGCCCGCTGCGTCGGGCGTCAGCCCACGCATGCGGGACGTCCGCGTTGAGCGACAGGTTAGGCCGAAACCTGCTCGTAGGAGAACTGCGGAATGTCCGCACGCTCCGAAGCATGCTCGATGGTAATGGCGCAAATGTTTCCATTGGCATCCAAGTCAAGCAGCGTGTTTTCGTCGAGATCGCGAGTCTCCGCCACGGGAAGCTCTCGAAACTCAATGAAAAGTGTGTCAGTACCTGAAAAGTAGCGAATCTTCATGGCTGGAACCGCCTGTCGAAGAAGGCATTGTGAACCGTCTCGCCGTCCGGGAGCAAGACCACCCGAAGATATCGGTTTTGCATCTCGGCAATGGGCGCCCAGCGGCGGATGCGCCCGTCCGCCTGAACATGTTCGCGGGATGGAGCGGCAATGACACGTTCGATCCATTCATCACGGATCAGCGCGCGGTCAGGACGGACGCGAATTGCCAAGAAGTAGGCGGTGAACTTCACGCGGCGCGATTTGGTTGCGGCCTAACGAAAGCAAGCTAAGGGGCTACCCGGTGCGGTGGCGAAGCCACGCACCCGGGGAGTCCCCTTGAGCGCCGGGTTAGGCAGCACTTTTTTGCCAGAAGTAACAAGCACAGCGCGCCGCAGATCGCGCCAGCGAACGCGCTCGCCCACAATACGGGAAGATTGGCAAAGGAGAAGACGGAAATTGCAATTGACCCGCCAATGGCACCAAGGACGGCCCCAGCTAACAGGCGAAATGAATGCGCAGAATATGGAAAGAATTCTCGCTTTTTATCGGCATAGCTCATGCCGACGGCAATGAAGATGCCATTTAGCGCCGAGGCCGGCCAGAATTCGGAGTAGCCGCGCAACACATATACGAAAGAAGCCACCGCGACTTCATTTCGAATTCCCAACGCGGTCGGAAAGGAGAATTGGGAGAATAGAAACGTGAGACCAGTGATCGGCGGGCCGACGAGAATTGATAGGCCGACGCACTTCGCTGCGAGATTGGGGAATGTCGCTTCCATGCTGCCTAACGAATCAAGCTAACCGGCGGCCCGCCCGTGGGCGCAGCCCACGCATGCGGGACGTCCGCGTTGAGCGATGGGTTAGGCCCCGAAGCCATTGGAAATGTTGATTGCATGCCAAGAGGACGGCTCGCGATCGACAAACTCACGTTGAATTTCAGCATAGAGCCGCCGCTGCCCGCCAAAGGTGACCATCTGTGCCGCCTCCGCGAAAGTGACCCAACGAAATGCAGAATGTTCGGCATTGAGCCGAACAGGTTGCATCGAGTCAACGTAAGCAACAAACGCCGGAACAATTTGGACGACATTGCACCCGACCTCGTAGAACTGCTCCGTGTAGTCTGCCGAAAATAGTCGTTGGACCATGAGCCCAGTTTCCTCGCCAATTTCACGCAACGCAGCCTGCCACGCAGTCTCGCCAGGTTCAATACCACCCGCCACATGGCACCACTCGTCGCGCAGGTGTGGGTTTAGGCGGCGAAGCAGCAAGAGTTTAGGCGGTCTGGCACTCTGCTCGAGGACGACGGCAGATGCGACCGAACATTTGACTGGAACGTTCACGTTTTGTACCGGGGCCTAACGAATCAAGCTAACCGGCGGCCCAGTGCGCGCGCGAAGCGCCGCACACGGGACGTCCGCGTTGAGCGACGGGTTAGGCGGCAAGGACATCAGATAGCTGAAATAGCGACGCAGACTGATATTGGGCATCATCGTGCTTCGAGCGCACCAATATGGCTGGCAATCCAGCGCGGCGTGCGCCAACGATGTCTGCATTGTAGCTATCCCCAACCATCCAGACCGTCGAAGGGTTGCCAAGGTCATCAAGGGCTCGCCGAAAGGCAAATTCGTGCGGCTTTTCGTAGCCGATAGCTGCTGAGGAAAAAACCGCCTCAAAGTGCGGACGCAGTCCGAGTGCTTCGGTAAGGGATGAAAGTTCGGGTACGTGATTGGAAAGAATTGCATGACTCCAACCCGCGGCTCGAAGCGCCGCAAGGGTTGGTACAACGTCCGCGAACACGGTCCATCCTTTCGGATCTAGGTAGATCGAACGAACTTCGCGCGACAGCGCAATGGCGCGATCACTGGAAAGGCCCGCGACCCGAAACGCGCGCCGAAAGATGGGAAATAGCTCCTCCCACCAGTCGTCCGCGGTAACAAGGTGTTCGTGGCCTATTTCGGGGGTGTGCCAGGGGAAGCCCGCCTGCATGTACGGGCGAAATGTCTCTAGCTCGCACGCGACCGACGGCTCAAACCGGGCAATCGTTTCAAGTAGTGCGCCGCTCCACATTCCGTCGCGATTCGCGAGCGTTCCGTCGAAATCCCACAGGATGCACTTCTCCATGGTTGAGGTTGCCGCCTAACGAAACAAGCTAACCGGCGGCCCGTTGCGGCGGCGAAGCCCCGCACACGGGACGTCCGCGTTGAGCGACGGGTTAGGCTTCATTGCGCTGACGATGTTACCCAAAAGTGCGCCACAAGGGACCAGCCCAGAACCCCGATACCAAAGGTTGCGACATTCCAGGCCAGCGAGCGGACAAGATAAACCCCGAAAGCGTAGAGAGGAAGGTACATGCAGCGGCCGGCTAGGTAGAGCCAAATGCCCCAGGCTGAGACCAAGCTGCCGGCCCCGCTGACGTAGACAGCGAGGGCAAGAACTGCAAAGTACGGGTACGTTTCAAGGTAGTTGGCAGATGCGCGGCTTAGGCGCCCTGCAACTCCATGAAGCCGTGGTACCTCATGATCGCGTGCACTCGCCGACCACTTGTACCCGCGCTGCATGCTTGCAGAGTGCGACGCGAGAACAACGTGAAGGAATCCGAGCGCCACTGAGGCGACGATCCCGAAAATTTCGACGGGCATGTGGGAGGAGATGCTGCGGTGAAGCCTAACGAAACAAGCTAACCGGCGGCCCGTTGCGCGGGCGAAGCCCCGCATGCGGGACGTCCGCGTTGAGCGACGGGTTAGGCATCTTTATGCGGCAAGACGCGTGACTCGAAGTTGCTTGCGCGATTGCTCGGCACGCCATAGATCAAATTGGGTTTGCTGGTTAAGCCAACTTTCCGCGCTGGTATCAAACGCAATCGATAGCCGAACTGCCATTTCGGGGCTAATGCCTGCGCGGCCGTTCAAAATCGAGGAAAGAGTCTTGCGACTAATTCCAAGCCCGGCGGCAGCATCAGTAACGCTGAGTCCCAGTGGCTCAAGACACAACGACTTAAGAATTTCGCCGGGGTGAGGTGGATTGTGCATGCGCATGACAGTTTCTTTCAGTGATAGTCCTCGTAATCGACTACTTCGGCGTCGGCGCCAATGAACTTGAAGGTGATACGCCAGTTGCCGCTTACCCAAACCGTCCAGGTACCTTTGCGCGCCCCCTTGAGCGGATGAAGCCGAAGACCGGGAAGTCCCATATCTTCGGGCTTCGCCACAGCGCTTAGGCGACCCAAGATCAATCGCAATCGCTCTGCGTGTTGGGCTTGAATGCCGGACTTGGACCCAGTCTCGAAGAACTTGGCCAAGCCCTTATGCTTGAAGCTGCGGATCACGAGGCATAGTGTAACCTATAACGTAACGGGTGACAAAATGCCTAACGAAACAAGCTAACCGGCGGCCCGCCCGTGGGCGCAGCCCACGCATGCGGGACGTCCGCGTTGAGCGACGGGTTAGGCAACTTTGCTATGCAGTTCATGACTTGGCAGGTGTTGGCTGAAGGCCATTTGCTTCGGCCGCCCGGTTTCCAAGGCTATCCAAGGCGCGCGGAAGCACGGCCTGTATCGCATCCGTAATGGATCGCCCCGAATAAAGATAACCATAGTCCGTTATCTCAACGGGGCCAGAAGGCGTGTGAATCTCAATGCGCACTACCACAGTCTGATCTGACCCGCCCCCCTGAAATGCGGCGTACAACAGCTGGCCAATTAGATTCCCCGTCACGTTGGCGCCAGCAGGAGCCCCCAAGGCCACCACCAATGGCGGCGAAGATCGATAGATGTCACGAACAGCCGAATTCGACACGGCCACATCAAACCGAACGAGCTCTATGACGAAGGGATCGGCAGCGGCCTTTAGCTTCGGAGAAACAGCACGATTGAGCATTGAGACCGGTGCGGGCTCGAACGTCTCGTCCCCGAGAAATATTACCTCGGTCATCTCCGGATCAACTCTGGGCTGCCTTTGCTGCGGCGTGCGAAGATCGGAAAAATAAATATTGGTCTTGTCCACTTGCGTAGCTACAGGAATCGGAACGACGACCTTGCTTGGTGGAGTCGAAGCGCAACCAACGGCCAACATCGTGGCAGCCACAAGGAACGGCAGGTTCCGGGCCGACGTAGACATGGATGCCAATGGCGAGTCGGTGCACATGGAAGGTGCCCAACGAATACTAGCTAACCGGCGGCCCGCTGCCGGGCGCGCAGCGCCCGCAGGCGGGACGTCCGCGTTGAGCGACGGGTTAGGCCTCGAATCTACTGGGCTCAAACGGCAGACTCCCGGGGAATGTTTTGCGCAATTCGCCACAGTACGCCGCTTGGATCGAAAAGCGTGAAATCACGCATGGCCCAGGGCCGGTTTTCAGGTATCCCAACGGCTACGCCAAAGCGATCGTGGACCCCGCTGGAGAGTACGTGAGCGTGCCAGTCGTCAACGTTCTCCACAAGCAGGTGCATCTGGAAGTTGTCCGCGTGTGCAGGTTCGTAGAACGCTTGAAGCAAGAAACTAATCTCGCCATGTCGAACGTAGGCGAGATCTTCCGAGGACCATGGGATCTCAAAGCCTAGCGCTAGATAAAACTGCTTCGACTTCTCAAAATCGCGCGACGGGACGAATGCCTTGATTTCGACGGCGGCGAGGTTCACGACGATGGTTTCCGAGGCCTAACGCCTGAGCTCAGCCGCCGGCAGCCCGCGTAGCGGGATGACGGTCGGCTGCAGCGAACTGTTAGGCCTCATTGCAGGCGCTGATTGAAACATAGTAGCCATCCGGATCTAGTAAAGAGAACTCCAGGGCTTTCGGGCCTGGATTGACGTGTGGCTCCTCTTCGAGGCGAATCTGAAGACTTCGCGCTCTTGAAAGGATCCCGTCAAAGTCGTCGACGCGAAGAAATAGGAGCAGACCATTCCCCGGTTTTCCATTGTCAGGCCTGGACAAGGGAGGGTGGTCGTGGTCTCCCCACCTATGAAGGCACAGTAAAACCGTGCCGTCGGCGTCGACGACTTGGCTGTAGTAGTCGTGATCCGGGGGGCTGAGAGCTAAGCCCAAAAGACCCTGATACCACGCAAGGCTATTGGACACATCCCGAACTCCGATTGTAGTCCACATGCGTCTCATGGAAATTCTCGTGCGGCCTAACGAAACAAGCTAACCGGCGGCCCGTTGCGCGGGCGCAGCCCCGCATGCGGGACGTCCGCGTTGAGCGACGGGTTAGGCACCCAATGGCAGACAATGGATATGACGACACCCGTTAGTAGAAAAATTGACGGCATATAGGCTGAGCGAAGAAATAGTAGCCTCGCGTGCTGGGATTGGAAAGGCCGCCATGGCAGCGCGAGCGGCTGGAGGTGCCAGCTCGGACAACGCTGCAATAGTGCAGTGTGGCTTGTAAGAGAACTCGGTGGGTTCGAAATCTAGTGGAGAGGCGGCCAGTGCGCGCTGAAACGAATGGAAGGGCTCTTCATTCGCCAGCGCGAGATAGAAGACTTGCGACTGAGGAAACATCTCGACGCGCGAGAATGCGCAATTGAACGGTGGAACGTGTTGCGCGATTGCTTGCACATGCGCGGCGATTGTGTCGAGAGTCTGCCCTGGCGAGAGCCAACCCAAACCAGACGAGCCTGCAACCGTGATTTCAATCGGGAAATGTGCGCGAGCGTTGTCGTAGGCGAGGCGAATTTGACGGACGTCGGCCATCCACTCGGCTTCGGGTAGATCAAAAACTAGCCCTAATACCTCGCCATTGCCCACTTGAAAGGTGCCCAACGAAACAAGCTAACCGGCGGCCCGCTGCGTCGGGCGACAGCCCACGCATGCGGGACGTCCGCGTTGAGCGACGGGTTAGGCGTCAGTTGTTTTCTCACGTGGCCGCTCCATTGCAACCTGCGACTGCACAAAACCAAGTTTTTCGTAGAATTTTGCGACGCCATCGCGACCTGCGCGTAACACCCAGGTCATTTGTTTGCTTTCACCCATTGCAGCTTTCACAAGCGCACGCCCGATACCCTTGCGGCGATGCGTCTCGGACACAACAAGCATGGAAATGTAGCCATTGGTTACACCGTCGCTCAGCGCGCGCAAGAAGCCGATAACCTCGCCATTCTCAACCGCGACCAAAGTCACTTGCGATCGCGACAATAACTCTCGAAATTGTTCAGGATCAGAAACGCGATGCGCCCAACCGCTCGCGGCCAGCAATTGGCGTGCAGCTTCGATTTCCGATGGCAGAACATTGCGGATATGCACCTGACGCCTAACGTTTGACATGAGGGGCGACTAAAAGGCGCAGCCTTTTAGGCATCCCCTCGATGGAAGGGTTAGACGTCGCTTTGCGCCGAGGACTCATGACTTTGCCTTTGTGCGCTTGATTGGTGATTTCGCCAGATTCTGCTTCAGCCGAAGCGCAGTGATGCGTGCAATGAGATCGTATGGAATCGGCTTGTCGATTGGAAACCGGAGATTCCCTTTCTCTCCCGCGTACGGCGCAATGGCTTTCTCGATTCCAGGATCTCCACTGACGGGCGGGTACAGGCC
The DNA here is from genome assembly GCA_963819965.1 of uncultured beta proteobacterium. GTDB lineage: Bacteria > Pseudomonadota > Gammaproteobacteria > Burkholderiales > Casimicrobiaceae > VBCG01. The sequence continues at coordinate 1,591,724 of CAWFYA010000004.1, read as the reverse complement.
GATGTGACCTTTGAAGGCAGCGAAGTACACAAGAATTCCGCCTTGCTTGAGAGCGGGCATACGGTAGCTGATGACTTCGTGCGCCTCGGGCGCAGCGTCGTGGACGACCTGGCGTACCCGCTGAAGAATACTTTGTACTTCCGGTGAGAAGGCCGAGATGTATTCATCTACTGTCGTTGGAGCTGTCGCGGGGCTTGATTTCATGGAAGTACGGGCCTCCAGCTATGCATGAGTGCGACGTCTAACGAACTGAAGCTAACCGGCGGCCCGCTGCGGCGGGCGCAGCCCACGCATGCGGGACGTCCGCGTTGAGCGACGGGTTAGGCCGCACGTCGGGCCCTGAGCAATGAAGCGATGACAATTGGAAGCGCAATAGCAAGGGGAAGAAGGTACGCGTACGCGACCGAGTGTGGGCGGCCGGGCAAGTAGCCTAAGTCTCTGGTGAGGGCTAGCAAGAAAAAGAGGAAAACGTAATTGAGAGAGAAGTAAAGAACCGGATGCTTTAGCTGAAATAGGACCGTCGAGTCCGGTTTCGTGTGCCAGTTTCGAAACGCGACGAAGATGATCGCGAAGCCGATCCCGGTCCCCACGGAGAAGCTCATGAGAATGAGAAGAAGATCGTCTAACTCGCCAGGGAATAGCTGCACCGAGATCCTCCGACTAATGTGCGTGCGGCCTAACGAAACAAGCTAACCGGCGGCCCGCCTGCGGGCCGTCCGGTCGAACGCCGGGTTAGGGCACGCGATGGCGGGACGGTTTGCGGCCGAGTGCAACTTGTCGCGCTACGCCTTGCCATCGCGCGGTCCAAGAAAGAACCAGAGGATCAGGCCGAGCACCGGTAGCAGCACCACTGCGACTATCCAAATCAACTTCTTCTCGTTCGAAGCAGAGCTTTGGAAAATATTGATAATTGCCCAGATATCTCCTATCAGTATCAGGATGCCCAAGAGGCTGCTATATCCGAAGTTCATCATTTTTGTTCCTTCCCTTTTCAGTGGTGATGGCAACGACCGCGATTATGGTCGGGGCATGCGCCGAACCAAGATGAAGGCGACGACGCCAACAAGAAATGTGACACCACCATAAATCGCCCACTGCGTTTGACCCGTCATGAAGCTGCCCGGCAATACGTTGATGCCTTGGAGGAACCACACCGCTCCCACAACCATGAGTAGGACCGCAATGACGTTTAGCGCGATACGCATATTGGGTCTCCGATTCTGGGCATTGGCGTGGCGAGGCTGCGGTCTAACGAAATTAGCTAACCGGCGGCCCGATGCGAACGCGAAGCGCCGCATCCGGGACGTCCGCGTTGAGCGACAGGTTAGCCCGCATCTCGGTTTGGTTTGCTCGGTTGAGCTTCGGTACCTTCGGGTGGAAGGCCACGCCTGTCGCGCTCATAAGGAGCATCCTCAAAATTGCCATCGAGATCGAGGAGATTGTCCAGGCTAGAAAATTTGCGCGGCGCAACGATGGCGATTGCCACAATGGCTGCGATGGACATTGCAATAATGAAACTCGGATCAGACGCCCCCGAATCGTAGAGACGCGCGGCGAGCAAGCCTGCAGCCACGAGCGCCACAAGCACCCACGCCAGTACCTGTTTGGCGGTGCCGGTTTGGCGAAACCTGGGAGATCGCGAGTCTCGGCTGGACATTGCGGCTATTGTCTCGCGGCGGCGGAGCATTGATGCGGGCTAACGAAACAAGCTAACCGGCGGCCCGCTGCGTCGGGCGCCAGCCCACGCATGCGGGACGTCCGCGTTGAGCGACGGGTTAGGCATCGTTTTGCCCACCGTTGCGGCGATGACTGGCGGCTAGGCGTTCGTTTCCGCGCTTGTAGTTGCCGGTGACGCGAGCCATGAGCTGCTGTTGCTCCAGGAACGAAGCGTTGGCACTCTCCGCGAGAAAGCTCCGTGCGGAGTCTCCTCGCAAGACAGTGACTACCTTTCCGTGGCGAAGAACCGTGACATCTCCACCCTTCGTCGAACGGAAGGAGAACGCCAGATCACCTTCGTTTGTTGGTGTCGCCGCCATTGTTGTCGGTGTCGCTGCCATTGTTACGATGCCTAACGAAACAAGCTAACCGGCGGCCCGCTGCGTCGGGCGACAGCCCACGTATGCGGGACGTCCGCGTTGAGCGACGGGTTAGGCATCTTTATGCGGCAAGACGCGTGACTCGAAGTTGCTTGCGCGATTGCTCGGCACGCCATAGATCAAATTGGGTTTGCTGGTTAAGCCAACTTTCCGCGCTGGTATCAAACGCAATCGATAGCCGAACTGCCATTTCGGGGCTAATGCCTGCGCGGCCGTTCAAAATCGAGGAAAGAGTCTTGCGACTAATTCCAAGCCCGGCGGCAGCATCAGTAACGCTGAGTCCCAGTGGCTCAAGACACAACGACTTAAGAATTTCGCCGGGGTGAGGTGGATTGTGCATGCGCATGACAGGTTCTTTCAGTGATAGTCCTCGTAATCGACTACTTCGGCGTCGGCGCCAATGAACTTGAAGGTGATACGCCAGTTGCCGCTTACCCAAACCGTCCAGGTACCTTTGCGCGCCCCTTGAGCGGATGAAGCCGAAGACCGGGAAGTCCCATATCTTCGGGCTTCGCCACAGCGCTTAGGCGACCCAAGACCAATCGCAATCGCTCTGCGTGTTGGGCTTGAATGCCGGACTTGGACCCAGTCTCGAAGAACTTGGCCAAGCCCTTATGCTTGAAGCTGCGGATCACGAGGCATAGTGTAACCTATAACGTAACGGGTGACGAAATGCCTAACGAAACAAGCTAACCGGCGGCCCGCTGCGCGGGCGCAGCCCCGCATGCGGGACGTCCGCGTTGAGCGACGGGTTAGGGCGCAGCCTCATGCAGTTGCGCGCGGCGCCGAAGTATCAGACAAAGAAGGAGGATCGCTGTTGGCGAGAAGACCAGAGCATTCCATAGGGGTGCAAAAAGTAGAGCAAGGGCCGCCGTTGAACTAGTCGGGTGCACAAACACTTCATAGTGCGCGAGCAGATCGAACAGCAGCGCGGCCGCCGCACCCGCCAAAGCTGGGATTGCGGACTTGGATGCCATTGCGACGATGAGACACATTGCGTATGGGGCAAGGGCCCAGAGGAAAAGGCCAACCGCCGGACCATCACTCGCCAGCCAAAATGATTCGTACGCATGGAGCGCTGCCCCTAGTGTGGCGACTGCGACCACGCTGAAATGCGGACGCACAATCTTCGTTTTCCGTAGCGCGAACAGTAGTAGAAGCAATCCTGCCACGAAAAGCAGTAGCCCGGCGCCCACGAGATAGATCGATAGCTCGCCAGCAAGGCCAAACAAACCCGCAAAGAAGCCACCAACGCCAACCGCGAGAAGTCCGACACCGAGCGAGCGAGGCGACATTGGTGCGCCCTAACGAATACAAGCTAAGGGGCTACCCGGTGCGGTGGCGAAGCCACGCACTCGGGGAGTCCCCTTGAGCGCCGGGTTAGGCGGCAATGGGGCGCGCATACCTGAGCTCCTGCAAATTGGCACCACCGATTTCAACGGCCTTTGCCGATTCCGCTTCGGGAGCGAAGCCGGCCTTTACGTAAAATTGACACGCACGTTCATTTTGCGCAAGCACCCACAACGTAACTTCGCGATACGCGCTGCGACGCAGTTCAGCGTAGGCTCTGAGCCACAATTCGCGGCCCACGCCTTGGCCAAGTTGTTCAGGCGCTACGTAGATCGCCCAAATTTCGCCGGTATGGTCGGTTTTGTCAGGGTCGCGGCAGCGACCGAAGGCAACCCAACCGATTACGCCTGTGCCCGATTCGGCAACAAATATTTGGGGTTGGCCAGTTTCAATTGAGTTTGCCCAGGAAGTCTCGCGCTTGGCCACCGAAAGTCCGTCGAGGTGCGCTTGAGGTACAAGGCCGCGATACGCAGACCGCCAACCCGAAACATGTATTTCCGCGATAGCGTGTGCGTCCGAGAGTGACGCGGTCCGGATCTCCATGGGCAGGGATTGCCGCCTAACGAATATAGCTAACCGGCGACCCGCTGCGTCGGGCGTCAGCCCACGCATGCGGGACGTCCGCGTTGAGCGACGGGTTAGGCCGCAAAATACCTGACCCCGAGTAACGAAAGCGAAAATATGCCCACTGGAAGAGCAACGTAGCCATAGAGGAAAGCAAGCAAGAACGACCAAGAATTTAACGCAGAGTGCCCGAAGCTGGGTTCAAAGGCGATACGGATCTGCGCGCGTACGTTGCGCAAAGCAGGAATGTCATGAAGGACCTCAGCCCGAAACACAAGCCGTCCACGAGGCAGAGCGAATCGATCGAGGAAACGCCCAACGTGGGTTCCAGGCCACGAATTCGAAGACTGAGATTGACGTTCACCAGAGGCGATTAGCCGAGCAGGATTGGTCTCGGAGACAGACCACTTGATGGGAACAACAGTGCCGTACTGGCCGGGCAACGGAAACCCGATGAGCGAACGCAACTCGTCTTCGCTGTGTCCATGCCTTTCGAACTCAAGCCACAACCCGTATATCTCGGGCACTTTGACGTCAAAGCTACGCTCCAACGCCCCATTCGGTGAAAGTGAGATTGGATCGCTTACGAGGTTACGGGGAAGCTGTCGACTCAAGATCAGCCACGCGGCAGCAAGGAGTAGACAGACAAGAAGTACTGCCATCGGAAAGGCAAGAGCAAGCGCGCAAAGAGCGACCGCAGCCGCGACAAAAATCACTTTCGTTGCACGATCGGGAACCATATGGTTTGCGGCCTAACGAACCAAGCTAACCGGCGGCCCGCCCGTGGGCGCAGCCCACGTATGCGGGACGTCCGCGTTGAGCGACAGGTTAGGCCACATTTTCATGCAGGCACTTACGGAAGTACACCACGCGTTCGGTTTCGCCAAACCCCAAACGGCGATGCATCGCGTGGCTTGCAATGTTCTCAAGCCTAGCGTCCGACGCGAACTCGCTACACCCTATGCTCACCGCCCACTGCTCGGCACGACCGACTAGTTCGCGGGCCACGCCTTTGAGTCTGGCGTTCGGCACGACATAAATTCCTTCCAAGAAAGCGACTGGTGAGGTTGTCGTACCGTTTACGTAATCGCTGCGCAGCGCGACCTCAACAAAACCAACGGCATTTCGCTCCCCATCGAAGGCAACAAACTGAGCGAAACGATCCGGGTTGGCGCAGAAGGTCGACATTTCGGAAGCATGTCGCTCGGGGGTGCATCGAGGCCAAAGTTCCATGCGCAGCGACAGCCAACCATCATGCTCGACAGTGAGGCATCGCTCAATCATGTGGCCTAACGAATATAGCTAACCGGCGGCCCGCTGCGCCGGGCGTCAGCCCGCGCATACGGGACGTCCGTGTTGAGCGAAGGGTTAGGCCGCACACCAACGATGAATGGCGATACGCTGAACGAAGCCATGATGCGCCACCATAGCGCTGGGCAACGCGTGATGCAAACGCGACGATGGATGAGGTCGACGGAACGCTGCGCTATTGGCACGACCGGAATCGGCAAGCGGGCGAACTAAGCGCCAGGGGACCATCCGAGACCGCGACTTTGGCAGCGACCGCGACAATCGATAGCGCAACTGGGGGTTAGGCAACCAACGGCGACCGCAGCCACCAGAAGACGAAGGAATGATGCTGAGTGAGGCCTAACGTATCAAGGTAACCGGCGACCCGAGGCGGGCGCGAAGCGCTGCCGACGGGGCGTCCGTGTTGACCGCCGGGTTAGGCGTCAGGTTACTTCTTCCAGTAATCAAACTCCGCCTCGAAGCGAGAACCACCAAGATCGGCCGCCTTCTCCTGAATATATGCCTGCGCGTCGGCAATGGCTTGATTGTAGATACTCGGCCCGATCTCCCTGACACAGAACTCCAGCACACGGGCTGCTTTCAGATCGCCGATTTCCTCGTCCATGTTCTCAGCGAAAAACCGCTTGATCGATCCGATTAGGTACTTCTCCGAGTCCTTCGTCAGCTTGATTGACACGCGTTGCCTCGAATGTGTGGACGCCTAACGAATACTAGCTAACCGGCGGCCCGGTGCGCGGGCGAAGCCCCGCACACGGGACGTCCGCGTTGAGCGCCGGGTTAGGGCGCACTTTCACGGAGTTGAAACACGTTACCCTCAGGATCGCACGCATTGCGCACGTTGAACCCAGGGCCTGCCCATTGCTCAGGAAACACCAAACCTCCCAGGTTTGCAACGACTGTTGCGGCCGCGGCGATGCTTGGGACCGTGAAGAAGAATTTCATGGCCGAATTCTCGCGCCTTTGGGGTGGCGATGTAATGGTGATTGATTCGGCGATGGCGGACGGAATTGCATGGACCACAAGTTGAATGTCAGGCGAGCTAAGGACGACCAGATCCGCGGAACGCTGAACTCGACTGAAGCCAAGAACCACCTCATAGAACGAGGCAATGTCCTGCAGGTCCTTGGCGTAAAGAAAGAGGCCTGCGCGTGCTGGACCTGACATGTGCGCCCTAACGAACGCAAGCTAAGGGGCTACCCGGTGCGGTGGCGAAGCCACGCACTCGGGGAGTCCCCTTGAGCGCCGGGTTAGCCGTCATCGTTCGTTCCCACCACCGACCCGCCGAACGTAGGCAAAGCTGGCCGCAAGTGCAATGACCAACGGCACAACGAACACGACCAACCCCGCAAGGGACCGACCCGACGCATATTCGGGGTGAGTTGCGAAGATTCCGGCGCTTACCCCTGAGGCGATGAAAAACGCGCACCCCGCGAAGCGATTGGAACGAAACCACCACTCGCGAGTCATGAGGGTTTGACGCGTCCGAAAGCCGTAGACGCTATTCGGTGGCACGACATTGAGGATGAGAGGAATACTTGCCACGGCGATGATTCCGCAAGGCACCAGGAAGGAGAAGGCGGAGTCCACGATCTGGTCGATGACGGCTAACGGATTGGAGCTAACCGGCGGCCCGCTGCCCGGCGCGCAGCGCCCGCACGCGGGACGTCCGCGTTGAGCGACGGGTTAGGCCCCGCCTTAATCATGCTGCGCCAACTCCTCGCGGAGAACTCGCCGCAAAGTTGTGACGGTAAGCGGGCTGTCGTCAACTCCCAGGTGCATGCGAAGCGCCTCGTTGACCAAGGTTTGGTACCCCTTGCCCGATTTCTCCGAGAGCGCCTTGAAACGTTCGACGACAACGTCATCAAGATAGATGGTGATACGAGTCTTCCCTTCGGAGGAGAGCACCGCGCCACGCTTGGCTTTAGAAAAGTCATACTCCTTTTTCATAGCTCCGGATTTCCTTTGGCTCCGCTTTGCGGACAGAGATGATTCGTGCGACGCCGCCGCGATGCGTGTAGACGACCACACGAAGTAATCCGAACGCGTTCATTCCAATTGAAACGAACCGCTGTTCGCCCTGTGACGAGAAGTCTTCGATCGTAAGGGCAAGCGGATCGTTAAGCACGCCGTCGCCCTCGGACAGGGAAACGCCATGCTTTTTTCGATTCGACGCATCCTTAGTCGGGTCGAAGCTGCTCGACATACATATAATATATGTACAAATGGAGCGAGTTGCAACCCCCTAAGCGATACGGCTAGCGGGGCCTAACGAAACAAGCTAACCGGCGGCCCGCTGCGGCGGGCGCAGCCCCCGCATGCGGGACGTCCGTGTTGAGCGACGGGTTAGGGCGCAGCTTCACTGAGTTGGGCACGTCGGCGGCGGATCAGCCAAGTGACGAGGATACCAATTGGGGCGAAAACCAGTGTGCTCCATAGTGGCGTGAATATTAGCGCGAGGGCTGCTGTGGAGCTCGTTGGATGCACGAATACGCTGTGTGCGTGAGTAAGTCGAACAGCAGGGCGATCGCCGCACCGACTGTCGCAGGAAATGGCGATTTAGACGACGCCGCTACGAATAGGCACAGGAAATATGGGCTGAGGCCCCACAGAAAGAACCCAAGCGAAGGGCCGCCATCAGCTAGCCAAAGCGACTCGTAGGCATGTAGGGCTGCACCAATGGCGGAAATGGCAATGACACTGAAGTGTGGCGGCACCATCGCCACGTTGCGCCCTGCATAGGCTAGGACCACGGCACCAGAAATCAAAATTGCGATGCCAGCCACAAATAGAAACATCGAGTTTTCGCCGGCAAGCCCGAACAGGCCGGCAAAGAATGTGGCGACGCCGACCGCAACGAGAACGATTCCGACACCGCGCTGCGTCATAGCTGCGCCCTAACGAAACTAGCTAACCGGCGGCCCGCTGCGTCGGGCGTCAGCCCCCGCATGCGGGACGTCCGCGTTGAGCAACGGGTTAGGGGAGCGATTTTGCATGGGCGCTGAGTAGCTCGATGCGATTGCCAAAAGGATCAGAAGTAAATGCCCTATCGAAGCCCTGAACGGGTTCGGTGTCGTACTTTACTTCGAAGCCGGCGGCAGTCAACGATTTGAGAAGGTCGGCGAGTGCAGTCACGAGTAACGCGGGATGCGCTTTCTTCGCGGGGCGAAACTCAGACTCAACGCCAAGGTGCAATTGCAGAGGGCCACACTGAAACCAAGCACCGCCACGAGCGGCGAGATTCGGCGGCTTGGGAATTTCCACTAACCCAAGAAGTTTTCCGTAAAACTGGCGAGCCAACTGTTCCCCGCCCGCGGGCATGGCTAGTTGAACGTGATCGATTCCGTAAACGGCCACGCCGCAAGCTCCCCTAACGGAACAAGCTAACCGGCGGCCCGCTGCCCGGGCGCAGCCCCGCATGCGGGACGTCCGCGTTGAGCGACGGGTTAGGCCTCGGGTCTACTTGGCTCAATCGGAAGACTCCCGGGGAATATTTTGCGCAATTCGCCACAGTACGCCGCTTGGATCAAAAAGCGTGAAATCACGCATGGCCCAGGGCCGGTTTTCAGGTATCCCAACGGCTACGCCAAAGCGATCGTGGACCCCGCTGGAGAGTACGTGAGCGTGCCAGTCGTCAACGTTCTCCACAAGCAGGTGCATCTGGAAGTTGTCCGCGTGTGCAGGTTCGTAGAACGCTTTAAGCAAGAAACTAGTCTCGCCATGTCGAACGTAGGCGAGATCTTCCGAGGACCACGGGATCTCAAAGCCTAGCGCTAGATAAAACTGCTTCGACTTCTCAAAATCGCGCGACGGGACGAAAGCCTTGATTTCGACGGCGGCGAGGTTCACGACGATGGTTTCCGAGGCCTAACGAATACTAGCTAACCGGCGGCCCGCTGCCCGGCGCGCAGCGCCCGCAGGCGGGACGTCCGTGTTGAGCGACGGGTTAGGCGTCTTAGTAACTCGTAGAACAGAACTCACCCATTCGCCGACGAAAGGTTGCTGTACCAAGTTCCACCGATTCCCCGTTTACGCTCAGCACCGGAAGGTCTACCTCGATACAGGGGGGTTGACCCGGAATCTGAGCACGCGCGAACCGGCCCAGAAGCTTGAATTCGACTTCGGACGTGTTTTTCTCACCACAGTGCCGGTAAGTGATCTTGTCCGGCACTTTGACCTTTTCGAGGTCGTTAACGCGCCAACTTAGTACCAGGTCGATATTCTTCGGCTCCGGCGGAGCGGCAATTGCGATACGCAATGTTTTGAACTGTGCGCGCTCGAAGTTTAGGCCCAATCCCGGTCCATAACCATTAGCCGTCTCGACGACTCCGGAGCCCTCCGGCGCGTAATAGGGCTGCTGTGCGCACCCTATCGCGCAAACGTCAACCGATGTGACGACAAGCAAGATGGCGAGGCGTTTCATGAATGTGAGACGCCTAACGAACTGAAGCTAACCGGCGGCCCGCGGCGGCGGGCGCAGCCCCCGCACGCGGGACGTCCGCGTTGAGCGACGGGTTAGGCCCATCAGCGACTGGCAAGTGGCTCTGGACGGAACGCATTTGATTTGAGGGCGCGTGTGAAATCCGAATAGTGCCGTAGCCTCGGCCCCTCGGCGCGCCAAACGAACTCGTAGCCTGAGGGGACAGACTTAATTCGTGCGACAGCGACGTGGTATGAGTGAAAGATGCCACCCTGTTCATAATGCACTACATAGAACTCCTCGCTTCGTGCGACCCAAACGAGTCGCCTAGTCGGTAACCCGCCGATCATGACGTCAATGGAATTCCATCGCTCCCCTGGAGCTGCCAGGAGGCCGTTGTGATCGGCGCAGAATTCGACAATTTCGCGCGGGGGCATGGTCGTCGCACTCAGCATACGGAATCGAGCGCGTTCGTCCAAGCTCGAACGCTCGGCGTCCCCAAGGATGGATTGTCCTTGGCACACTCCAGCGGCGAGCGCAGTCATGAGAGCAAATGCGTATCTCCACATGGGCGAGTTGCCGATGGGCCTAACGGAATGGAGCTAACCGGCGGCCCGCTGCGGCGGGCGCAGCCCCCGCACGCGGGACGTCCGTGTTGAGCGACGGGTTAGGCGCCATTCTTGACCTGGGCCTTCAGTGGCGATAAAGGCCCTCGTACCAGTTCGACTTTAGTGACGGTTTCATCCTTCGGAGGCTTGTGCTCAATGCTGCCACTCGGAGTGCGGACCAATGGCGCTGGGGCGCCCGCCGCGTAGGTGACGATCAAGGTGCAATTCTGTGACTCGTACTTTGTCGCTCCGCCCGTCAAGTTGTTCGCGTGGGGCGAGCACTTGTTCGGTCGCCCGAGCGCAGCTGAGATTCGTCGTTCTGCCTCGAGGCGCGGCATGCTAACTTCGAGCATCACAGTGGCCAAGGGGCAATCGGCATTGGTCCCAGCGTCCTGGGCTTGGGCCGGAAAGCTCTGGGCGACCGCGAAGCCGAGGGCAATCGGCATTGGTCCCAGCGTCCTGGGCTTGGGCCGGAAAGCTCTGGGCGACCGCGAAGCCGACGACGATCAAAAATTGAATGCGCGCGAGATGCATGGCGCCTAACGAATACAAGCTAAGGGGCTACCCGGCGCGGTGGCGAAGCCACGCACACGGGGAGTCCCCTTGAGCGACGGGTTAGGCGACTATGCATTGCGTTTGTGCGGGCGGTACTTTTCTGCGCACATGATGATTTGGAGATTGGTGGGGAATTCGAGACAGAGGCGGGCATCGGCGTCCATGGCCGCGTCGTGGTTTGCTCGGATCGGTGGCTTCGCTCCCTCCCGGGACGGCGCAACGGCTGGCACGCTAGGACTGGTGTTCGGCGCCGGGCTTTGAGCGACGGCTGGTGGTAACGCGGCAAGAATTGAGAACACAATGGCGGTAGTTTCTCTGCGGTTCATTGAGTTACCTCGTTGGTTCGGAATCACACACGCGCGAACGCGACAGGTGGTAAGGTTGTTACGGATGTCGGACCGAGTCGCCTAACGATACAAGCTAAGGGGCGACCCGGTGCGGTGGCGGAGCCACGCAACCGGGGCGTCCCACTTGAGCGGCGGGCTAGGCATGAATGCTAAGCACTTCATCAATGACACTCCAGGGTCGTGCAGCCTCAACCGCATTCGTTTCCGTCAGACCCGCTGCGACGATCAACGCTTTCCATAATGTCCAGGCGCGACCGCGCGCCCATGTACCGGGGTCGAGCGGAAGCATTGCACGAAATGCTCTGCGGCTTTCACCTCCGAACAATGTCCACGCGACGGACAGATCGCATGCAGGGTCGCCAACCCCGACCATCCCGAAATCGATGATAGCGCTCAAGCGGCCCTCGTGTATCAGGAGGTTTCCCGCGTTCACGTCGCCGTGGAGCCAAACGGGCGGACGGTCCCAGGTGGTATTGAGCCCCATGTCCCAAACCTCGGTGGCTGCTTTGGTATCGAGCCGGTCTTCGAGAACGGCAATGGCTTGCCTGACTTCGGCGTCATAGGTCGTGAGTGAGCCACCGCGATAGAAGTTGTGGAGGCCGGGGCGCGGGCCATCCGTAGTGTCGATGCGTTGTAGAGCGATGAGAAATTCGGCCAGGGCGGTGGCAAACTCGCTCAAATTGCCGATGCGCTCCGGTGTGGCAGTTTCTCCCTCAATCCATTGGTAGATGGACCACTTCCAAGGATAGGCATCCGCCGGTTGTCCCATCGCCAGAGGCGTTGGAATCTGAAGAGGAAGCAGCGGCGCAAGCTTCGGGAGCCACCGATGCTCTTTTTCAACCTGTGGCGCATAGGCCGCTGCCCGCGGCAAGCGGGCGATCATGCGCTCGCCCAGGTGAAAGGTTTTGTTGTCCCATCCGGGTGTCTCGACCGACCGGACAGGAAGGCCCCTCCATTGGGGACACTGAGCCGTCACCAGGCGACGCACGAGCGCATCGTCTATGACGGACGCCATATCGATCCTGTCGCTAGGCGGATAGATCACTTCTAGGTTCGGACATTCCATTCTCCGAACTTGGCTTGTACGGATTTTCGTCCTCCCAATCTGGCGTACCGCCGCGAATCGACGTGAAACGTCTTGGTGCGACGATTGCAAGCGCAATGACGACGGCGGCTGACATCACAACAATGAACCCAAGGTCCGAGGCTCCATCACGGTGGGCCCGAGCTGCAGCGGCGACAAAAATAGATACTGCGACGACGATCCAAACGAAGATTGGCCGCATGGCGCCACAATTGCGAACGCGAGCAGAAGAGTGCGGTGTTGGAGTCGATGTCAATGCCATATGCGGGCTCAAGCGTTTGTGGCGTGGATGCGGCCTAACGAATATAGCTAACCGGCGGCCCGCTGCGCCGGGCGTCAGCCCGCGCATACGGGACGTCCGTGTTGAGCGCCGGGTTAGGCCGCACACCAACGATGAATGGCGAGACGCTGAACGAAGCCATGATGCGCCACCATAGCGCCGGGCAGGGCGTGATGCAAACGCGACGGTGGATGAGGTCGACGGAACGCTGCGCTATAGGCACGACAGGAATCGGCAAGCGGGCGAACTAAGCGCTATGGGACCATCCGAGACCGCGACTTGGCAGCGACCGCGACAATCGATAGCGCGACTGGGCGCTAGGAACCAACGGCGACCGCAGCCACCAGAAGACGAAGGAATGATGCTGAGTGAGGCCTAACGAATATAGCTAACCGGCGGCCCGCTGCGTCGGGCGTCAGCCCACGCACGCGGGACGTCCGCGTTGAGCGACGGGTTAGGCCGCATCAAGAGTTTGCCGAATGAAGACATTTTTTGCATCCGTATAAGCTGCACGATCCTCGGCATACCTCAAGCTCAGCGAGATTTTCAACTCTTTATACTCCTTCGCCGCAATGGGATTGATGCGCAAGTAGTCACGGAACCGAATATATTCGTTCCACTTCTCGCCACCACGAACGACCATGTGAATTAGATGCGTCCGCTCCGAGCCCTTCCCGAAGACTTCATTCTGTATTAACCCGGCCCAATGCGCGTGTTCATATCCGAGTTGCGCCAGCGGTTCGATACAACGTCGGAAATCATCCATCTGGGCAAGGCCAACTGCAATATCCAGAATCGGCTTTGAAGTCATACCGGGAATCGCCGTGCTTCCAACGTGCTGAACGTCAAGTGCCAGCGGGCCCAACACAGACCGAATGGCTTGTGCCTCGACATCAAATAGTGTTGCCCACTGGTGCGTGTACGGCCGCAAGCGAACTATGCGCTGCCTCAGGCCAAGGACGGGAACCGAATCTTCAGCGGACTCCACGAGAGCGCCGGGTTAGGCCGCGGTTTCAACGGGCAACTGCCAGCTGGGAAATACCAGCACCGCGGGATGACAACGCAACGCTTGCGCAAGAACCTTGGCCCGTTCGACACCAAGACGGACGCGATCATTCTCGATGGCCGATAGCGTGGCCTGGGGAATTCCGCTCAAGCGCGCCAGGTCGTTTTGGCTGAACCCTTGCAATTCGCGGACGATACGAACTGATTCGCCGACCGAAACCTCCGCGCGCCGCTTGGCAGGACGAAATTGACTCATTTCAACGCCTCCGATAATCGTGCGGGGTTAACGACTCAACCTGGAAAAGCAATTCATCGGCAACCACGCGATAAATGATTCGATATTGCAATCCGAGCCGGGAGGAGCGAAAGCCCTTCCACGTTCCCGAAAGCGCCTCGTCGTTGAAGCCGGTGATTTGGCGTAAGCCGACGGGCCCGGAGATTGTGGCAACGTCCTTCCACTTCTCGTACCGCTTAAGGATCTCTTGTGGCGCAGCCGCGCACTGCTTGTCGAGACGACGATGCTCCTCAATTCGCCACATACCATATTATGTATAGGCCGAATATGGTATGTCAAGGCCCGGGAATTCGCGAAAGAGGCCTAACGAAACAAGCTAACCGGCGGCCCGCCCGTGGGCGCAGCCCACGTATGCGGGGCGTCCGCGTTGAGCGACGGGTTAGGCGTCGCTTTGTTCAGCGCTGAAGGTCTTGCGTTCACCGTAAGGTAGATCATTGGGATGGATTCCAGTGTAGTCAGGCTCCGGATCGATAGGGAAACGAACTGCATTCACATGCGTTTCGCCAAGTAAGAAAGCCTTCGCAATTCGATGCATTCCGTCCATAACACGACCGTCAGCTGAAAGTATTACAGGGAAGCCCAAGTCAACTTCTTGGATAAGGCGAGCGTGCTCCGCAATCTCGCGACAGGTCAAGAATTTGTCATATCCAGTCGACCAATAGGCTTCATCAAGCTCGCAAATTGCGGTCAACGGGATCAGCTCCGGCTTCAAGCGCGCGGTCAGGGTGACTAAGCGATCAATGTCCCACGCCCTCAATCCGCCTGGACCTGGACGTAGGTGATATTGCTTACGCATCAATGGAAGACGCCTAACGATACAAGCTAACCGGCGGCCCGCTGCGTCGGGCGTCAGCCCACGCATGCGGGACGTCCGCGTTGAGCGACAGGTTAGGCCGAAACCTGCTCGTAGGAGAACTGCGGAATGTCCGCACGCTCCGAAGCATGCTCGATGGTAATGGCGCAAATGTTTCCATTGGCATCCAAGTCAAGCAGCGTGTTTTCGTCGAGATCGCGAGTCTCCGCCACGGGAAGCTCTCGAAACTCAATGAAAAGTGTGTCAGTACCTGAAAAGTAGCGAATCTTCATGGCTGGAACCGCCTGTCGAAGAAGGCATTGTGAACCGTCTCGCCGTCCGGGAGCAAGACCACCCGAAGATATCGGTTTTGCATCTCGGCAATGGGCGCCCAGCGGCGGATGCGCCCGTCCGCCTGAACATGTTCGCGGGATGGAGCGGCAATGACACGTTCGATCCATTCATCACGGATCAGCGCGCGGTCAGGACGGACGCGAATTGCCAAGAAGTAGGCGGTGAACTTCACGCGGCGCGATTTGGTTGCGGCCTAACGAATACTAGCTAACCGGCGGCCCGCTGCCCGGCGCGCAGCGCCCGCACGCGGGACGTCCGTGTTGAGCGACGGGTTAGGCGGCACGGCGGTTCGCGATTGCAATGGTCACCCCGCAGCATAGAAGGACTGCGGCGAACGATGCGTAAATGGTAGCCGAGGCGCCTCCTTCGGTTAGCAACGCGATAAGGAGAGTGTAGAGCGCCACCAAGATTGCGGCTGCGCGTAGAACCCGTTTTGCCCCGGGCATGCCGATTAGGAACCAAGCGCCGCACAAGGCCAAGAAGAATAACGTTGTCCAGCTAACGATGTAGTACCCGAAATTCAGAAATGGCGTGTGAAAGTCCGTCCATAGCTGAACCACGAGTAGCGCCAGCGGGCCGATAAGCCAAACCCAACCGATGGCGAATACGAGACGTTTCACGAGTGCCGCCTAACGATGCAAGCTAACCGGCGGCCCGTTGCGGCGGGCGTCAGCCCCCGCGTACGGGACGTCCGTGTTGAGCGACGGGTTAGCGCTCATGGGCAACATTTGGCGCGTTGAAATAAATGACCTCGGGGTCACCGGGATCAAGGTTCTCGACGCGCCCGCTCTCGACGAAACCCGCGCGAACAAAAAGACGCTGTGCCGCAACATTGGACAAGTTTGCCGAGGAAAACAACTTGCCGGAAGTGCACCGACGACCCAAGGTCTCGAGCAACCGTAGACCAATGCCCTGGCGCCGGTGAGCCGATGCCACGACCAAAAGCGGAATGAAGCCAAACCCGAAGAAGCTGTAGTTGAGGATGGCAAAGCCGGTTGGCTCAGTTTCGGATGCCACGACGACACACTGGCCCAAGGCCAATGACTGACGCAAGAACTCGACGCGATCGGAATGGGACCCAGCGAAGGTGTCGATGGCCACTAACGAGGGCAAGTCGTTTGGCGTGCCGGTGCGGATGATGAGCGTGGCCGAAGGCACCATGAGCGCTAACAAAATAAGCTAACCGGCGGCCCGCCCGTGGACGCAGCCCACGCATGCGGGACGTCCGTGTTGAGCGAAGGGTTAGGCCGCATATTCGTGCACCTAAAGCTCCGCTTTCAACGAAGCCACAAACCGGCGGGCAATTTGGACCCTGCGTTCATATTCGAGCTGATTCGTGGGTAGACAACAATGGTATGCGTCTAGGTGGGCCTCGAGATAGGCAATGGTCTCCGCCAGAGTTTGCCCACGGGCGGAGCCGGTCACTAGGCTCTTGGTGATGAGAAAATTATCGTCGCCTTCGAGGAGGTGAGCGTCATGCAATAGCTGGCCTTCGGGGGTTCGCGCCTTCGAGTCCTTTTCGGATTCGCGCGCCGCTTCGATGACTTGGTCGATTTCGCCCGGTGCTACGCCGCGACCGACTAGAAATTCACGAATGGCCAACTCGTGTGAATTCACGAGGCCGTGAAGCTGGACCGCTAGCCGCAGGATACCGAGGTTGCAGGGATAGTGTTTGGCGAACTCCGCGGCTCGGCGTGAAACCCGTCGAATATGGTTGGCGTCGTGCATAGTGTCGGCACCCACATGCAACGGCTCCAGAAATGCTTGCAGCAATGCCTCAATTTCGCCGAGGTCGCTCATGTGGGCGCGCTCCCCATGCTGCCTAACGAAACAAGCTAACCGGCGGCCCGCCCGTGGGGGTAGCCCACGCATGCGGGACGTCCGAGTTGAGCGACGGGTTAGGCTGCACCTGGTATCTCATTGACCGGACTCTTGCTTTGCCATTTCGGAGGCGAGTTTCTTGATGTGGCTCTTCGCAAGTTCGGTGTCGCGCCTCGATAGCCACTTGATGCAATCGACGAGTTCCCAGATCAGCCCTTCATCTCCATACTCATAGGCCGCAAAGTCCTCTTGGCGGATTGGCTCGCCTGCGGCGACGTAGGAGGCCAGTAGATTTCTCGGGTCCCAGAGGCTGAGGTAAGGGTGCTTGAGCCTGAATGGCGTGCCTTGCTCGAAGACGTGAAACTCCACGCTGGAGAAATCTAAGTAGACCAGCTTTACGAATGAGCCACCGGCCGAGTGTGTTCCGGTGAACTGGTTCAGAACTTCCGAGTGACTAAGCAAGCGTTGTGCAGCGCGAAGCACGGATGCGCCTTGACCTGAGGATGCTATGGCTACCAAGTCCAGATCTGAGACGCGGTCGCCGGCGCCCTTGGCGTAGGACCCGACAAGAACAAGTCCCAATATATTCGGATCGCTTTCGGCCAGCGAGACTAAGTCGTTCAATCGGATCAGGTGCGACTCCGGAGCGGACTGCTCTCGGAGTTTGGCCAAGATTGCGATGGACGGCGGCATGAAGGTGACGGAGTAGTGCAGCCTAACGAATACTAGCTAACCGGCGGCCCGCTCGTGGGCGCAGCCCACGCGTGCGGGACGTCCGCGTTGAGCGACGGGTTAGGCGGCAAGTCGGACCTCAACTCTTGGCCTCGCCCTTGATGACGCGAAGACGCAGCTCCGAGCTCGAAAATTGGTGCGGCCTTCGGTTGAAGTAACAACGGTCAAGGGTCTCCTCTCGACCGGTAAAAAGCTTGTCGCGGTATTCATCGCCAATGATTCGGACGTCCCACTCGACAGACTTGAGAATTTCGAGAACATCGCGCTCGGAGTTGTACACGATGATTTCGTCGACATACTTGCACGCGGACACTTGGATTTGCCGTTCGACGATGCTCTGAATTGGCTTGTTCTTCTCCGGCCGGTCAGCGGAAGGATCGGTTTGAATGCAAACGATCAAGTAGTCACAGACCGTTCGAGCTTCCTGAAGCATCAATACGTGGCCCGCATGGAAGAGGTCAAATGTTCCGAACGTGATTCCTTTCCTCATGCGCATACCTCCATATTGCGACGGTTCATCACTTGCCGCCTAACGAAACAAGCTAACCGGCGGCCCGGTGCGCGGGCGAAGCCCCGCACCCGGGACGTCCGTGTTGAGCGACAGGTTAGGCCTGCGCCCTGAGGCAAACGCGGTCTTTGACTGAGTATGCATCTTCGATGCGTTCAACGTGGCGGGGTAATGTGTTTCCCGGAATGCCATTCCTGTCGAACCAGCGGACATCGTCGGTTTCGGCGCTGTTGCGTAAGGCACCACCTGCAACAACGCAGAGAAAGTTGAGCACGAGATCTGTTCGCCCAGGTACTGAGTAGACACCAAGAAGTCGCTCGACACTCACAAGCAAACCAACTTCCTCTTCGACCTCACGTGCCGCCGCCGCCCAAGGTGACTCGTGTGGTTCTACACGGCCCCCAGGAAGGTTCCACATGTCACGGTCCGTGCGGTGGCAGAGCAAAACCCTGTTGCCCTCATCGAAGATAACAGCGAAAGCACCAATCGTGTGCATAAATGCGGGAGAAGGCCTAACGAAACAAGCTAACCGGCGGCCCGCCCGTGGGCGCAGCCCACGCATGCGGGACGTCCGCGTTGAGCGACGGGTTAGGCAGCATGCAACGCCTTTCTAAGGAAATAGCGAGAATGCTCGGCGGGAAAGTGTTGAAGCGAGCCGAATATTTCGTAGCCTGCACGAGTATAAAGTTCGAGACTTTGAAATGAGAACGTGTCGAGATAGGCGCCGTGACAACCTCTGGCACAGGCTTCGCCTTCCGCGCGAGAAAGTAGTTGGGTGCCCAGGCGTTGACGTCGCCATTGCGGAGCAACCCAAAGTGCCAAGACGTGAAGCCAACCCCAATAGATCTCGCCATAGATTCCGCCAATGAGTGCGCCGACTGGGTCTCGCGCAACGACGCAAAGGCGCTCAATCTTTCCGTCGCCGGTGCGATCAACATTTGAACGAAAAAGTCCATCAAAAATTGTTCGCGCGAGGTCAGCCGTGGGTTCGGATTCCACGGTGATGCGCAGTACATTCGACGTTGCCTCTGTGGCTGACATGCTGCCTAACGAAACAAGCTAACCGGCGGCCCGGTGCGCGGGCGAAGCCCCGCACCCGGGACGTCCGTGTTGAGCGACAGGTTAGGCCTTCGTAAGGAGAATGTTGACACCACGCGTTGCCCTTTCTCGCGTTCCACCAGTCACCTCTGTGATGCTTCCAGAAAGCTTACCCCCGCCGCGGTCAATGTGGCGCGCCATTTCTTGTGCCAATTCCTTGTTGAGGTAGCCGATCTGGAGCTCAGCAGTGAAGAAGAAAAGTGCTCGCGCCTTGATCCACACGGCTATAGCGTTCGAATCATAGGGATTTGAGGGCTCGCGTCGCAAGATTAGCGGCATGCCCGGCTTGCAATATGTACGGATGCAAATTTGCCGGGGTCGACCGTCTGGATTTGCCGCGGTAACCCCGGCGACTTTAGAGTGGAGCGTTCCCGTTGCCATTGGACGAAGGCCTAACGAATACTAGCTAACCGGCGGCCCGCTGCTCCGGGCGTCAGCCCGCGCATGCGGGACGTCCGCGTTGAGCGATGGGTTAGGCGTCGTGCGCTGATTCATTGAAATTCGAACGCCAAGCATGTGAAACGTGTGAAATTGTCAAATCGTCGGCCGCTATCGATGTGGGAACGGGTCGATCAAAACTCACTGCGAACGCCCTGCCAGATACCGCGGTAAGAGTTGCGTAGAGCGGCTTTGTTTCTCCATCGACGTGTGCAGTGACGCCAATCATTGGCGCTTCGACCGCTGCCATATTGAGTTCACGATCGGGTGGTACCACTCTGCGCGGGAAACGCACGCGATAAAAATTCAACGCGCGGCTGTCTTGTTCTCGCTGAACTAGGTTATAGGTCTCAAACTGAGAGATTACGACCGAGCGAAGGCCATTCGGCAACGCATCGACGAGGGCGTTGAGGAGCGCGTACTCTCCATCCGAAAGGCGTGTGCCGCCACCGAGCAGACGATCGGCGAAGGTGCCAAAGTCTCGCTTGATTGCCACGTGAGACGCCTAACGAACGCAAGCTAAGGGGCTACCCGGTGCGGTGGCGAAGCCACGCACCTGGGGAGTCCCCTTGAGCGCCGGGTTAGGCGCCAAATTGTTCATGGGCAGGTGCCAGATCCGCCATCCGCGCCGCCGCCACAACTTGCACTTGCGTCAGTGGGACTTGAATGGGAAGAAGAAAGGTCGTGGCCTCCACTGCCAAAGGCCAGAATTCCGGCGGGCAGCGCCGCGATGTTAGGTGACGGGGATGGAGAATCGATGCTGCGCCTATGCGATCGGTGGCGGAGTATCAGCCAACTTACAAAGAAGGCGATTGCCAAGACGCCCGAGAAGACCGTAAACCGTGGCTCCAAAACTGCGACCACGAGCAATACGACAAATGCGCCGACGAGGACCCAAACACTTCTCATTGCGTCTCCTTGGCTGGGCGATTGGCGCCTAACGTGTCAAGTTAAGCGGCCGTGCCGGCGGGCGCCGAAGGACGCACGCCGGCCGCGGTCCGCTTGAACGCCGGGTTAGGCCACATCTTTCGCAATCCGCCGACCGGCAGACGGTATATTTTCGCTCACGGCGGGCAACAACAACAGCTCCCGAAGGGCACGGATGTGGACATCCGCGACTTCCGAAAGCGCGCGTATTCGTTCCGGCCACAGCTCCTCCATTACACCAGAGAAGAACACCGAAAAAAGCCCGACCTGGTGTGCACCAATGAGTTCATTTGACCCGCCATCTCCGACAAAGATGCACTCGCTGGCAGTCAGTCCGAGTTGGGAAAGGCATTCGCCATAAATCGCCGCTTCCGGTTTTACGGAACCAACATGACACGAGAAGACTTCGGCGTCGAAGAGCCCAGCGAGTGGGCAGTTGGGCCAAGCAGCCACCTCTGATGCGTCGGTATTGGATAGTAGGCCCAAGCGAAACCCGCGGTTGCGCAGTTCAGAGAGGACGAGAAGGTTGCTCGATGGGATGTTTGCTAAGGCTTTGCGAAAGCGTTCTTGCCGAAAGGCGGCAGCCCGGACAATAGTTTCCTCGGAAATCACCGGATCAATTTCATGAGCGAGCCTACGAACGATCTCGACGGAATCGCGAACTTGGCCGGTCAACCGCCAGCGCGAACGCTTCGTCAATGTGTCGTTCCAAACACGCCGGTCAATCCCCAAGATATCGGAAGTCCAGGGCATGTCCGACCACTCAGACTCGGGAGCGGTCAGCGTGTGAAATAGGTCGAAGATGACGCCGCGGATTGGCATCTTAAGGCACTGGATGTGGCCTAACGAATACAAGCTAAGGGGCTACCCGGTGCGGTGGCGAAGCCGCGCACCTGGGGGGTCCCCTTGAGCGCCAGGTTAGGCACCGCGTCTGTTAACAACATATGCGACGTGATGGGCGAGCCTATACCAATACACAACGGCAACTGTCACCGCAACCAGAAACGGAAGCACCTGCCAGAGACGGCCAACCCAATACGAAAGCGCCCGGTACGCCTCGTCCGATTCTGGTACGGGAAGATTCGGTACAAGTATCGAAAATAACCAGTAACCACCCCAAATTGCGACCCACGAAGCGAGCGTCGTTTTTACCATAAGCGGGACCGAGAGAAGATAGGCCATTTCGAAGAACTCGCCATCGATGGCGCGTCCATACGACCGAGTAACTTTTTGGGCTCCCGCCCAAGTCACAACTCCAACAACAAGCCCCTCGTAAACATAGAGCCAAGAACCGTGGAAAGAGCCATAGGCGGCGGCGTAGCCAATCACGACGGCGAAGACCGCGGCGAAAACGAAATAGACATTCTTTTCGCTCGCCGAAACGGACCCAACGACAATTTCGTCGGCTAGCTTCCGGGTGGCCCAGAGGTGCATGTTGCGTGGTGCCTAACGAATACAAGCTAAGCGGCTACCCGGCACAGTGGCGAAGCCACGTGCCCGGGGAGTCCGCTTGAGCGCCGGGTTAGGCGGCCAAAGAGCATTCATTCAGGCTTGTCAATCTTGTCGAGGGCGTCGGCGATTGTGCTTGTGGCGCTGGGTCGAATCAAGCGCGCGGTTTCCTCACCATTGTGCAAGAAGATAAGCGTTGGCCACAGCTTGACATTGAAAGAGCGTCCAAGCGGACGACCGCTGGCATCTGAGATTTTGATATGGCGTACGCCGGGGTGCTCAACGAATGCCGATGCGAGAAGTGGCTGCGCTGCCCGGCAGTAGCCACACCAGGGACTGCCAAATTCGAGAACCGTGGGGCCAGCAAGGAGATCGACGTCCTTGCGCTTAGGTTCCGTTGTCGCATATGTGTCGTTCATCGCCACGGAGCGCAGGCCGCCTAACGAAACAAGCTAACCGGCGGCCCGCCCGTGGGCGCAGCCCACGTATGCGGGGCGTCCGCGTTGAGCGACGGGTTAGGCTTCATTGCGCTGACGATGTTACCCAAAAGTGCGCCACAAGGGACCAGCCCAGAACCCCGATACCAAAGGTTGCGACATTCCAGGCCAGCGAGCGGACAAGATAAACCCCGAAAGCGTAGAGAGGAAGGTACATGCAGCGGCCGGCTAGGTAGAGCCAAATGCCCCAGGCTGAGACCAAGCTGCCGGCCCCGCTGACGTAGACAGCGAGGGCAAGAACTGCAAAGTACGGGTACGTTTCAAGGTAGTTGGCAGATGCGCGGCTTAGGCGCCCTGCAACTCCATGAAGCCGTGGTACCTCATGATCGCGTGCACTCGCCGACCACTTGTACCCGCGCTGCATGCTTGCAGAGTGCGACGCGAGAACAACGTGAAGGAATCCGAGCGCCACTGAGGCGACGATCCCGAAAATTTCGACGGGCATGTGGGAGGAGATGCTGCGGTGAAGCCTAACGAATGCAAGCTAAGGGGCTACCCGGTGCGGTGGCGAAGCCACGCACACGGGGAGTCCCCTTGAGCGCCGGGTTAGGCCGCGTTTGCTTGGCCAACATTTGTGCGACGAGCACGTTTCGCTAGGATCAAATAGAGCGGGATGAGGCAAATCATTGGAACCGACAGGATGCCAATTTGCACGAGACCGAGAGGGATCGCAATCACTGCGCTCATGCAACAGTTAACCGCGATCGTGGCGGCGATCCATGCCAAGGAAAGTGGCAATAGCAAAGCAGCGGCCCCGAGGCAGACCCGGTAGGTCCAACGGGTGAACAGACGTGGGTGATCCAGCCATCGGTCGGAGGACCAGCGATTTTCCATTGGCCGATAGACAAATATTCCACCGATAAGGATAACCACAATCATCGACGCGACAATGCCGATGAAGTGAGGCACCGAGCTCATCGCGGCCTAACGAAGACAGCTAACCGGCGGCCCGCTGCGTCGGGCGCAGCCCCCGCACGCGGGACGTCCGCGTTGAGCGACGGGTTAGGCCTCATGCTTCACCGTCGAAACTCTGTGACCGCAGAAGATCAAGCAACCCATGCGGATAAAGAGGGCGTTCGGCAGAAAAGGTGTCGAGCGCTTTCCAAATTGCGCCGAATGGCTTGCCATCGCTCTCGACGCCCGGGACAGATTGCACGGTGTAGAGAGACTCCTCCGTGAGCTGGCCATCGTAGACCTGGACAATTTCATGACCGGGAACGCCGTTGTAAGTGAAAATATTTTCCAACGTGCCGAGATAGCGCAGGTTTGCGACCTCTGCGTTTATCTCTTCGCGAACCTCGCGGATGACAGCGTCAGAACTGGTTTCGCCGAAGTCGATTCCGCCACCAAGCGGCCGATAAAATGTTTGCCGTTTAATCGAATCGTCAGCTTCGGTCACCAAGATTCGGCCATCGCGCTGAAAAACGCAAATCGCTAGCGGGCGAATGCGCTGCGCTGTCATATCGGGGCCTTGAGGCCTAACGAAACAAGCTAACCGGCGGCCCGCTGCGCGGGCGCAGCCCACGCATGCGGGACGTCCGCGTTGAGCGACGGGTTAGGCCGCACACCGAACTTGATGGCACGACGGGGAACGAAGCCCATGATCCGCGACGATAGACCTGCGCGAATAGGTTGGCAACGATGACTGCGACCGAGGCGAAGGCGAGCCGCCCGGCGGTGCTGAATGCCGCATTGGAAGAACGCCAGCACGGCGCGCCCGGCGACCGGGTCAAGTTGTCGCGACGAAACCGGGCGTGCTGTGCACAGGTTGGATGACGGAAGCACCGCCGACAACGCCACTGTGAACGAAGCGAATGCGACCTGGCAGAACTTAGTGCGGCCTAACGAAACAAGCTAACCGGCGGCCCGCCCGTGGGCGCAGCCCACGCATGCGGGACGTCCGTGTTGAGCGACTGGTTAGGCTGCACGACTTGTGACCTGTAGCGAGAGCTGCGGACGGAACCGCGCAGGATTACCGGTGATCGGAGCTGCGACGACGCCTTGGCGAAAAGCGCCACACGCAACATAGAATGGCTCGGCGTTTGGGTCCGCGTCAATGGCGATGGTCGACATTCCGGCGAGCCGCGCCGAATTTACCGCGTGAGTCAGTAAGGCACGCCCTATCCCACGACGCGCAAATTTTGGCGAGACCCAAAAATGGTCGAGATCCCACACCTGAGGCCGGAGAACTAGCAAGTAGAAGCCGACGGCCTCATTTTCGACTTCGGCGACAAATGTGGGGTTCGACGCAATGTCCTGGGGCGAGATGGCGAGGAGCGGGCGCCAACGATCGATATCTTGGGACGAGTAGCCCCAACACTGTTTCGAAGTGACCGCCAGCGCGGAAAGTGCCAATGCTTCGGATTCGCGAGCGCGACGAATTCGCATCGTGCAGCCTAACGAAACAAGCTAACCGGCGTGCCGCTGCCGGGGCGCAGCCCCGCATGCGGGACGTCCGTGTTGAGCGACAGGTTAGGCCTGATCACTGTTCAAGTCCTTATAAGGACGAGCCACGTGACCACGGTGGAACTGAGTACGAGTACGGCGACCAATAACCAATGAACGTCATCCTTCGGCTTATGAATATCCCACGCTAGACGGAACGGCTGGCCAAAATGGACCCGCACCCGCTCTAGTCGAGTTCGGCGGCCGATGACCGAACCTTGCAACCGTTCGATCATTCCGATCGCTGCGATGCACACGCCCCAAGTTAGAACGATAAGCAGCCACAGCTGCCAAGTGACAAGCGGACGATTCAACAGCTGATATGCAATGAAGAGGAACGCTGCGTGGAGCGCGAGTCCGTAGTTCGTCACGGACCATTGCTGCTGTTTGAAGAATGCAATGTCGGCAACTGAGACGCTATAGAGGAGACGAAGTTCCTCCCTATCGGGATCGGTGAGTTCCGATTTATCTGTGTCGGTCGGCATGCGGTTCAGGCCTAACGAATTGAAGCTAACCGGCGGCCCGCTGCGCGGGGTGCAGCCCCCGCACGCGGGGCGTCCGCGTTGAGCGACGGGTTAGGGCGCTCGCTCGCAAAGGAAATGGGTCTCTGTTTCGCCGACAATTGCGAATCCGTTCCGCAAATAGAGTGAACGCACCGGATTGATCTTGATGAAGCGAAGGCGCAGCGGTAAGCCGGTTGCGCTCACCTCCGAGATTACCCGGTTGAGAATAATAGAACCAATGCCCTGGCGCTGATACTGCGGTAGCAAATAGAAGTCGTTGAGTGTGAAATGCGTCGTCTCCGGAAGGAGATCCCAAGTGCCAATAGGTTCGCTGCGCCAAAGTGCGATGTTTGGAAGGTGGGCAAGGAATTTTTTTCCATGATCGGCTCGTTGATAGGAGTCCTCCCAGCCCCACACCGCGTCGACATAGGGACCAATGGCCTGCGACTTCACGACGAAACAGAACTCTTGATCGGCCGCCGAAGCGCGACGCGATGTAATCTCTTGGGGCTGCACTGAGCGCCCTAACGAAATAAGCTAACCGGCGGCCCGCCCGTTGGCGCAGCCCACGCATGCGGGACGTCCGCGTTGAGCGACGGGTTAGGCGGCAAGTTGGGCCTCAACTTTTGCTCTCACCTTTGATTACACGAAGACGCAGCTCCGAGCTCGAAAATTGATGCGGCCTACGGTTGAAATAGCACCGGTCCAGGGTTTCCCCTCTACCAGTGAAACTCTTGTTGCGGTACTCGTCGCCAATAATGCGGACGTCCCACTCGACGGACTTGAGAATTTCGAGAACGTCGCGCTCGGTGTTGTACACGATGATCTCATCCACGTACTTGCACGCCGCGACCTGTATCTGCCGTTCGACAATGCTCTGAATCGGCTTGTTCTTTTCTGCACGGTCGGCAGAAGGATCAGTTTGAATGCAGACGATCAAGTAGTCGCAAACCGTTCGAGCTTCCTGAAGCATCAATACGTGGCCCGCATGGAAGAGATCGAAGGTTCCAAATGTAATTCCTTTCTTCATGCGTATGCCTCCCGGTTGAGACACCACATTACTTGCCGCCTAACGAAATGAAGCTAACCGGCGGCCCGCTGCGACGGGCGCAGCTCCCGCATGCGGGGACGTCCGTGTTGAGCGACGGGTTAGGCATCTTCATTGTAGGGCGATGCGAAACCTAAGGCCCGGCTTGCTGCCGAATTGAGGTGGCTTAGTGAAACGCTCAACCAAAGTACCTCCGTTAGCCAAGATCACGCGCTGCGACGCAATATTCTCGGGGTCCGTGGTGATTTCGACAAACGGAAGTCCCTCAGCAAGAGCCTCAGGAAGCAAGAGTTTTAGGGCATGTTTGGCGTAGCCCTTGCCTTGCTTCCACGGCACCACCGCGTAACCGATGTGCCCCAGGCAATGTGGCGGAAGTGCCGTAGTTCCAGGCTGCCACCGCAAGCCGATGCTCCCGGCGAAATCCCCATCCCACAGCCAACGGCGAAAACCCGGAATCCGCGCAACGGTTGAACCGTCTGGAAGTTCCACCGGGGCACCTTTCGCCTCGCGGTCCTCGAGGCTCGCGATGTATGCATCTGCGTCAGCTTCGATTTTTACCAATTCGTCTCGCGCAGCGGCTACTCCGCGTTCGTTGTCGGCGGACCAACCTCGCTCAAGAGCCGCAACGTAGCTTGGGAGATGTACTTTCGTTGGACGGACGAGCTGCATCGGGGCGAAGATTCGGACGCCTAACGAATACAAGCTAAGGGGCTACCCGGTGCGGTGGCGAAAGCACGCACCCGGGGAGTCCCCTTAAGCGCCGGGTTAGGCGTCAATTTCGATGCACCTCGCTGGACGCCCGACGAAGACCGCATATGTTCACGGTACATACGGCGTGCCTTGGTGAAAGCGCATGACCCAGCCATCTGGTGTTCTTGACCAGATTGAACTCCGATGACCATGTTCCACGATGCCATCGTACGTCACTGCGCTGTCGTACGTGAGTTGAGCTGTGTCTTCATTGATGAGGCGAATTCTTAGATTTGGCAGCGGGAGTACCGCGTCTGTCGGTTGGCGAGGAACCGCCAACGATTGCTCACGCGTGTCAGGTACGGCCGGAGCGCCCATATTCGAAGAAGTCAGAAGCAAGGGTGCGCTCCATGAACTGAATGTCGAAGCGCGTTTCCTCGCGCCACATGTCTTCTTCAAGTCGCGTCAGAGCCGCGCGGTCTTCTTTGGAAATTTCGAGCGTCATATACTATGGGATGTTTTGTTGACGCCTAACGAAATGAAGCTAACCGGCGGCCCGCTGCCAGGGCGAAGCCCCGCATGCGGGACGTCCGCGTTGAGCGACAGGTTAGGCAGCATATGCGTGCACCACCTAAAGCTCCGATTTCAACGAAGCCACAAACCGGCGGGCAATGTGGACCCTGCGTTCATATTCGATCTGATTCGCGGGCAGACAACAATGGTACGCGTCCAGGTAGGCCTCAAGATAGGCAATGGTCTCCTCCAGAGTTTGCCCACGGGCGGAGCCCGTCACCAGGCTCTTGGTGATGAGAAAATTCTCATCGCCTTCGAGGAGGTGTGCGTCATGCAATAACTGACCTTCAGGAGTTCGTGCCTCGGACTCCTTTTCGGATTCGCGTGCCGCTTCGATGACTTGATCAATCTCGCCGGCTGTTACGCCGCGACCAGTTAGAAATTCGCGAATGGCCAGCTCATGTGAATTCACGATGCCGTGAAGCTGAACCGCTAGGCGCAAGATTCCGACGTTGCAGGGGTAGTGTTCGGCGAACTCGAGGGCTCTGCGCGAAACCCGTCGAACATGCGTGGCGTCGTGCATGGTGTCGGCACCTACATGAAACGGCGCGAGAAATGCTTGCAGCAAGGGCTCAATTTCACCGAGGTCGCTCATCTGGGCCGCGCTCCGATGCTGCCTAACGAACCAAGGTAACCGGCGACCACCAAGGCGCGAAGCGCCGCCGGTGGGCGTCCGTGTTGACCGCGTGGTTAGCCGTCCGGATGAAAACGCTCACTCCAATGACTCTGTAAGATGCCCACGATTCTGGGCAGGAGCAGACGCCTCCGGCCAAAACTCGACAATGCGGGTAACTTTGTCGTCGACGACGGTGAAGAAGGTGATCGCGCGGTCAGTTCGCGCTCCGTCGGTGACAGTTACGTCCGACACCGCCTCCGACTCGCCACCGACTAACCGGTTAACAGTGAAGCGCCAAGGACCAGCCGCCGGATACTCTAGATTCATGCGCGCGAAGCGCTCGGCCCCGCGAATGCGCTCCTTGGTCTGTGGCCACTCGAGCACAAAGTCTCTCGATAGTACGGCGCCCACCGAGTGAAAGTCATTTGTAGCCATGAGGCGCCAGAACTCTTGTGCAACCTTGATTGCAGTGGGCTGCCGCATGACTGCCTCCGTCTAGAGGACGGCTAACGAACCAAGCTAACCGGCCGCGAGCGGACGGCGCGTAAGCGCCGCCGGCGAGCGGTCCGGTTGAGCGAGTAGTTAGCCGTCACTGTTGATTAATGTGCGACTTCGACAGTGGAGAGCCACCAACCCGAGCCGACGCACCAAGCTGTTTCATCTGCTGGGTCATCTCGGCGTAGGGAGCGAACAGACTGCAACGATTGCCTCTCGAGTGCCACGGCGATGGATTTGGAGGTTGCTCATCTTTTCGCGCCGATGCACGGTATGAACGCTGCCCGAGTTACGGCGCTCGCGGCGTACCGGCTTTCGCCCTTGCGCGTCACGAGCAGCATACAGCCGAACCCTTCATTCGGGGTCAGCGGAAAGATGAGGCGCCCGCCAATGTTCAGGGCGTCAAGCCACGAGGGGATAGGGTGTGTGGCTCCCGCGTTGACATAGATGAGATCGGAACGTGGCAACGAGCCGCTGGTTCCAGACACCGCCGAGACCGAGACATTGGGTAGATGCGCGAGGTTATGTCGTGCGCGCGCGGCGACATCTGGCTCGATTTCGAGCGCAAGCACTTTCCCGTTGTTCCCAACAATTTGGGCAAGCACAGCGGTGTAGTAGCCTGTACCGGCTCCAATGTGTACAGCGGTCTCGCCGGTTCCCGGTGCGCATGCCGCAAGGCACCGCGCGTGTAATGACGGCTGCCCATTGTTAATGCCGCGGTCAGTGGCGAGACCGATGACTATGTCTTGGTACAGCAACCGAGGGTCGCTCGAAATCGTGGTGAGGTAGCCGGAGCCAACGAATACCTGCCAAGGGCCGGGTCCGACGTAGTTCTCCCGTGGCACGGCTGAGAATGCAGCGATTAGCCGTTCGTCAGAAGAGCCCGCGCTCTTTACGATGAAGCGCGCATAGAAGTTGCGGAAGTCTTCGATTGCGTTCACGTACGCGTGTGGCTCAAGAACGTGACGGCTAACTAAACAAGCTAACCGGCGGACCGCTGACGGGCGCAGCCCGCATGCGGGACGTCCGCGTTG
This sequence comes from uncultured beta proteobacterium, assembly GCA_963819965.1. GTDB lineage: Bacteria > Pseudomonadota > Gammaproteobacteria > Burkholderiales > Casimicrobiaceae > VBCG01. The sequence goes on along the minus strand of CAWFYA010000004.1, from coordinate 1,561,791 downwards.
AGCGACAGGTTAGGCCTCATGTCGCACGCTCCATGATGGACAGTGGAACACCGCGACGAAGAACACGGTGCGATTGGACCCAGCCCAACTTTTCGAAAAATACCTGTTTGTTTGGCGTAAACAAATAGATCTTTTTGAATCCGTTTCGTCGCGAGTAGTCGACGACCGCGTTAACGATTTGCTCACCGTAGCCAAGGCCTCGATGCTGGGCCAAAACGAACACACCCGCAAGCCAAGGCGATAACTCGGGACACTCTTCCAGGTCACTCTCGACAAGGCTCGCTGTTCCGATAGGCGTATCGCCTTGGAGTGCCACGAACGCGACCGGGAGACCTGTAGCGTTTAGTCGAGTGCGCACTCGTATCTCAGCCCTCTCGCGTGTGGCGCTTGGGTCGAGATAACCAAACTGCTCAAACAACCAGCCACTGACCGTTGGTACTGCGTCAGGGCAATCGACGAGCAACCTAACTTCCATGAGGCCTAACGAACTAAGGTAACCGGCGACCCGCGGCCGGCGCGAAGCGCTGCCGACGGGGCGTCCGCGTTGACCGCCGGGTTAGGCCGCACAGGCTCAAACTGCAACCGCCCTACGATATGCCAAGACGAAGCAAACCGTCGCTGCAATACTTCCGAGCCAAGATGCAACGCTCCTTACCTCCGAGTACCACAACCCGAGCATGTCCAACGGCGGAACGACACCGGGAACGCACCAGAGAATTGTGCCCAGAATGAAAAGGCGAATCGCTGCGCTATTAATCTGCGTCATGGCTTGCTCCGAGAGAAAACCCTTGCTTCGTGACCATGCTTGGGAAGTCAGTGCTCGAGTGCGGCCTAACGAAATAAGCTAACCGGCGGCCCGTTGCGCGGGCGAAGCCCCGCATGCGGGACGTCCGCGTTGAGCGACAGGTTAGGCCTCTGTCCGGACCGAGAGAACATTATTGAAACCTAGGCTCCGGCTCCAACCGGAGCCTAGCTCGCACACCGCAAAATTCGCGGATTCCGCTGGAAAGGCTTGCGGTGAACTTGTAGCGACCTCGCGAAAGGTCGCCTGCGTACAGGAGGCGCGCGACCTCTGCTGTTGAAAATAGATTCGCCCCTAGGACATTGCTTCCAGCGCTTGCAACAACTACGCCGTCAGACGATGCCAGTGCCCACTCAACAGGAACGGGGAGACCAGGCGGTTCGCCCGCATCGCGCAACACGCCATTCACCTCAACTTTCTGGCCATATGCGCCACCCACAATGGATCGCAGTCGATCAAACGAGGCGTCACGCCGGTCGAATGCCAGAAACAAAAAATGTCGCCCAGAGGTATCTACTGTGATCTCGCGCTCAATGATAAATGGAGCCTCGACCGAAACGGCCTCATCAAGCGGCGCGCGATTCGATCCACGCATAGCGCCAGAGGCCTAACGAAACAAGCTAACCGGCGGCCCGCCCGTGGGCGCAGCCCACGCATGCGGGACGTCCGCGTTGAGCGACGGGTTAGGCACCTGCGACCTGTGTAAACGTAAACAGCGCCTTGAACTCAAAGCCCGCAGCATTGATCGCCTCGCGTGCGCCGGTCTCTCGATCTATGACACAAAGAACCGACGTTGGCGCCAAGCCATCGGCTTCGAGCTTTGAGATCGCATCGATGATGGCGCCGCCGGTAGAAACCACATCTTCGACCAAGACAAAATTCTTGCCTGTGAGTGGGGCCCCTTCGGCGTACTTGCAAGTGCCATAGTCTTTCGGCTTCTTGCGGATGAATGCCGCTGGCAGTCCGGTAACCTGACTGAGCATGGTAACAATAGGGATACCACCCATCTCGAGCCCGGCCAACACCTCGGTACCGGCTGGAATTAGGCTAGACAAACTTTGCGCAATGTCTTTAAGGAGTTTCGGGTCAGCTTCGAACTGATACTTATCGAAGTACGTGTCGGTGACCATGCCCGACCGGAGAACAAAGGAACCCTGCAGTTTGGCGCATTGATGGATACGGCTGGGGAGACTTTGCATAGGCCGAACGATACCGGAGGGCTGCATTCAGGTGCCTAACGAAGCAAGCTAACCGGCGGCCCGCCCGTGGGCGCAGCCCACGTAGGCGGGACGTCCGCGTTGAGCGACAGGTTAGGCAGCTTATGGCTGCTGTAGGAGCTTGACAATAGCATCGCGATGCATCACCACAGCAACTGCAAGTGCCTCACGAAATTCAGCGGTTTCAATGGGATTATGCCCGGTACGACCAGGGCTCAGATTCATGAAATGGGCCACGCAGCCGAGGGTAGTGGGTCCACGGTAGGTGTAGTCGATTAATACTGTTGAGCGTGGATTGGATGCGGTCCGAATGGAAAAAACATAGCCATGCTCTTCTTCGACCGTTGAAGGAATAATTCCCAACGTAACGAGAGCCCAGAAAGGTAAGGCGGGGCTACCGTAGACCGGACGCTCAATTTTTGCGATGAGGGCGGCCTGAGGCATCGCGTCCGAAGCGCCGACCGCATTAAAAAGGCCAGTTGTCCGAAGGTCGCTGACCAGGCCTTCTGAATAGATAGGGTACTTGTACGTCTCAACCCCAAGTGTCGCCAAGAAGTGGGTCGCACGAACCGCATCGAGTTGTGCCGCGCTTGGCTTTGGCGGCAATGTCGAGCTTACCCCACACGGCGTATTCGCAATGCCAACGGCGACCAGCAGGATTGCGATGACCAATAATGCCCACTTCCAGCGGCGCGACAATCGCATGATAGCTGCCTAACGAATACAAGCTAAGCGGCTACCCGGCACAGTGGCGAAGCCACGTGCCCGGGGAGTCCGCTTGAGCGCCGGGTTAGGCCGCATTGTTTTGATGCCCAGTTCGCGCTGTGCGAAAGGCTAGTTGAACGACGCACACCGCGGCCCACCAAACGCCAACCCAGAAGAGCCATGAGAGCAGGAAAATCCCTTCGTCAACAACCGGAGGACTCTCGTGGATGGAAGTCAACGCCATGGGACGAGGAAAAGTTGGCGGGGTAAGGAAGGATTGATCCTGGCGCGCGAACCTGAACGGAAGACCTAAGCGGACATTGGCCATAGCTTCTTGGCTTGGAACCTCGGTGGGGATGAGAAGCGACGCGACCGTAGTGACCACGCCGAGTAGCGTGATACACACCCACTTGAGGAGGCGGAGGCCCATGCGGCCTAACGAAACAAGCTAACCGGCGGCCCGCCCGTGGGCGTAGCCCACGCATGCGGGACGTCCGCGTTGAGCGACGGGTTAGGCGTTGAGACGCTTCTCGTCATACGCAGTACAAAGCAATACGCGCCAACCGTCCTCGGTTCGGCGCAAGTTGTAGGTGGTGCGGAAGCGCCAGGGTTCCAAATTGCCCTGACGTTCGATAGTCCATTCAACGTCCGCAACGGCGAAATCGCTGCCCTGCAGCAGATATTGGCCCGGAACGAAGTGCGCACCCTTGTAGCCGTTGCTTTGGTAAAGCTGGCAAAGCGCGGTCAAGTTTTCAATGATCGGCTCGCGCGAGTTCCACGAGGTTAGCCCGCGTTGGTCAGCGATCGCTGACGGAACGCAATACAGAGCCGCAACCGCGTTGCCGTCCAAGCGATCGAAGGCGTCGCGATACTGCTCGAAGAACGACACGACGTCACGTGGCATTTTCAACGCCTAACGAAATTAGCTAACCGGCGGCCCGATGCGAACGCGAAGCGCCGCATCCGGGACGTCCGCGTTGAGCGACAGGTTAGCCCACATCTCGGTTTGGTTTGCTCGGTTGAGCTTCGGTACCTTCGGGTGGAAGGCCACGCCTGTCGCGCTCATAAGGAGCATCCTCAAAATTGCCATCGAGATCGAGGAGATTGTCCAGGCTAGAAAATTTGCGCGGCGCAACGATGGCGATTGCCACAATGGCTGCGATGGACATTGCAATAATGAAACTCGGATCAGACGCCCCCGAATCGTAGAGACGCGCGGCGAGCAAGCCTGCAGCCACGAGCGCCACAAGCACCCACGCCAGTACCTGTTTGGCGGTGCCGGTTTGGCGAAACCTGGGAGATCGCGAGTCTCGGCTGGACATTGCGGCTATTGTCTCGCGGCGGCGGAGCATTTGATGCGGGCTAACGAATATAGCTAACCGGCGGCCCGCTGCGTGGGGCGTCAGCCCACGCATGCGGGACGTCCGCGTTGAGCGACGGGTTAGCACTCATGTGTTTTGCAAGAGCGGTGACTTGCGCCAGAATCCCATACGGGCGAAGCGACAGCCCTCGAACTCGATTAGCTCGCTAATTGGGTAGAACGAGTGCCGCCGATAAAAGGGTATGGAATGCTCGGTTGCATTGACTTCGACAACGCTCACATCTGACGCGTTTGTCGCGATATGGCCAAGTGCCTGCGCCAGCAAACCCGAACCTATCCCGGAACGCTGGATGGATGGAGCGACAACCAGCAGGCTGATGAGGCGTGGCAATTTGCAATTGATGTAGCCAACCACGGAACCGTCGCTGACACAAACCTGCGCGAAGGCCGTGTTCTCGAAGCGGGCGCTTAGCGCTTCTGGTGAATTGTCTTCAAGTAAGCCATTGACGGCGGCAACGGTCCAGCCCGGCAGCGTCGAAGGAATGAAGGTGCGGCGCACCAAGTCTGAGACGGCGTGCACGTCACTCTCTTCGGCGGCCCGGAATGCCAATCGGTTTTGCACCGTGAGTGCTAACGAATACAAGCTAAAACGGCGTGCCCGCCACGATGCGCGAAGCGTCACATGCCCAGGGACGTCCGCGTTGAGCGACGGGTTATGCGGCTCTCATCGATTCTTTCCTCGATAATCGATCACCAACACGATGCCACATAGCGAGGATCCATCTCCATTGGAATCCCCAATATCGCTAGTAGTTGACTGAAACTACTCAATTCAAGACATGAACACGAAACTCGATGTTGATATTCAAGATCAGCCAGGTCGGAGTCTAACAGTCGCAAAGTTCGACAACGTGCGTGATTCACCGTTCCTTCCTCTCGATCCCGTAATGTTTCCTCATTCTCGATCAAAACCGAGTTGCACCTCGCACTGCGCACGAATATCCATCGTTGCGTCAGTACTTGGGCATCTAAGATGGTTGCCTGCAACGTGTCTGGCGGCGCCCATACAAGCGTTACCCTTGTATGCGACTAACCGATTCCAGATTCTCGAGTGCTAGATTCTGCAACGTGCTAGAATGTCGATTCCCTAGAGCAGCGATAAACGTTTGCGTCAGAACTTCCCTTCGTTTTCGCAGGTTCGTCGTCGAATATTCCCGAAACTGCCTCACACCCGCGAGTGTTGGAGTATTGTAGCCCACGTCGGCTAGATCGGCTTCGGTTTTATGAACCGATATACATCTTGTCTGTGCCGCAATGGCAGCCATGGCTAGGCATGCCGTCCTAACGCATAACGAAACAAGCTAACCGGCTACCCGCTGCGCGGCGAAGCCACGCACCTGCGGGACGTCCGCGTTGAGCGCCGGGTTAGGCTCCACATTGTTCATGCAGCACCTTGCCGGAAGTCCGACCATCACGTTCGGTTTCGCCAAACCACAAACTTGCGACTTGCATCACGTGGACTTGAATCGTTCTCAAGCCGAGCGTCTTGACCTCGCACTCGCTACAAAGCCAGAATCTCACCACCTCAGCTGCTCGGCACGAGCGTTCAGTTCGTCGGGCTATGCCTTTGAGCCTAGCGTTGCTGCACGACTATACTATTCCTTACCAAAATATCAACCGGTGAAGTTGTCGTACCGTTCACGTAATCGGTGCGCAGCGCGACCTCAACAAAACCAACGGCATTTCGCTCGCCATCCAAGGCAACAAACTGAGCAAAGCGATCCGGGTTGGCGCAGAACGTCGACATTTCGGAAGCATGACGCTCCGAGGTGCAGCCGAGCCAAAGTGCCATACGCAGTCAATAGCCAAACTTCATGATGCTCGTCTCCTCAGGCTGCGCTCGATCATTGTGCGCCTAACGAATACAAGCTAAGCGGCTACCCGGCACGGTGGCGAAGCCACGTATCCGGGAGTCCGCGTTGAGCGCCGGGTTAGGCCGCATTTCAACCTGTTTGCTTACTGAGCTTCAGTACCAGGGGAAAAAGCCCATGCATTGTCGCGATCGATAACGAGTTTCCTCTAACGCCTGAATCCAGTATATTGGCCCTTCTCGATCATCTGCGACTGAGCGTCGATGGCGATTTTCGCAATCGCGCGATGGTCGTTGCTTTTGCAATTCGCGGTCAGACGCTCTAGAATCGTATACGCCAGCTCCTCGCGCTTGCTTGCAACCAATTGCGACTCAAGTTCGCCGTGACCGATACCATATCGTGCTGTGCACCGGTTAAGCGAAACCTGGAAGCACCGCCGACTACGCGGATGCGATATTGCAGCTATTGTCACGCCTCTTCGAATGAATCTGATGTCGAGGCCTAACGAATATAGCTAACCGGCGGCCCGATGCGCGGCGCGTAAAGCGCACGCATACGGGACGTCCGCGTTGAGCGACGGGTTAGGCGTCGCACTGTTGCACAGAGTTGAGACGTTACCGCTCAGGATCGCACGCACGTGCGCACGTTGAAAGCCCGGGACCTGATCAGCTTGCTAAGCGGAAGACACGCAAAACCTCCCAGAGTTTGCAACGACTGTTGCGGACCGCGTCGATGCTTACGCGACCGTGAACGAAGTAAGTTTCATGGCCAGCAATTCTTGCACCTTTTCGAGGTGCCGCGATGTTATGTAGGATCGACTTCGGCGATGGGCGGACAATTGCAATTGACGCACAAGTTGAACTGTCGGCTGAAGCTAAGGACGACCATGATCTCGCGGAACGCTGAACGCTCGACTGAAGCTCAAGTAATCCATAAACCACGGCAATGGTAGGCTGCAGGTCACTCATATGCGCGTAAAGTAAGACGACCTGCGCGCATGCTGGCGACCTGAATGCAATGTGCGCCTCTAACGAAAAATGTGGGACGTATAACCAACGGGAAACAATGCGTCAATCATCCATGTGGACAATGGGAAATGGTGGAAAAGGTCTGGAGAATCAAAGGATGAGTTGAATTAGTGGGAACCTAAAGGCAAACGTCCGATGCCTGAGAAATTGCCGTCGCCCTTTCTCGAACTCTGCCGCCGGAAAATTCGGCTCAAGCATTACAGTCTGCGAACCGAGCAGGCTTATCTCGATTGGATTAAACGCTTCATCCTGTTTCACGGCAAGCGTCATCCCATGGAGCTTGGCGCGGACCGAGTTACCGCTTTTCTGACTCACCTTGCCGTAGATCGCGGGGTCTCGGCCAGCACGCAAAACCAGGCCAAGAGCGCATTGCTCTTCATGTACAAGGAAGTGGTCGGCATCGAGTTGCCGTGGCTCGACCAGGTTGAGCGCGCCAAGTCGCCGCAACGCCTGCCGGTTGTGCTCACGCGTGAAGAGGTCGCGCTGGTCCTGCGTCGCCTGCAAGGCGTGCACCGTCTCATCGGCCACCTCCTGTACGGCACGGGAATGCGGGTGATGGAGGGTGTCCGGCTGCGCGTCAAGGACGTCGAGTTCACGCGCCGCGAGATCCTCGTTCGCAACGGCAAGGGGCAGAAAGACCGGGTGGCAGTGCTCCCTGATCGGATCGCGGCGCCCCTGAAGCGGCAGATGGAGGCGGCCCGGGCGCTGCACGAAAGCGACCTTGGCGCGGGCCGCGGAGAAGTGTTCCTGCCGGAAGCTCTCGGCCGCAAATACCCTGGGGCGGCGCGCCATTGGGGATGGCAGTACCTGTTCCCGGCGCCCTCGGTGTCGCGCGACCCGCGCAGCGGTGTGGTGCGCCGCCACCACCTGGGCGACCAGGCGTTCCAGCGGGCGATGCGGCAGGCGGTGCTCGACGCGGGGCTGACCAAGCCGGCCACGCCGCACACGCTGCGGCATTCGTTTGCCACGCACCTGCTCGACGCGGGTTACGACATTCGTACGGTGCAGGAGCTGCTCGGCCACTCCAACGTGAGCACGACGATGATCTACACGCACGTCCTCAACCGCGGCGGGCGCGGCGTGGTAAGCCCCCTGGACCAGCTTTGATCGCGCTCGCGGTTCGCTCTTCCCACAGAGCTTCGAGGAGCTCGGCCAGCGTGGATGGAATGCGCACGCCGGACGAACGTACGCCCCAACGGAATCGCGCGAAGGGCGGCACACCCAGGTCGTCGTAGGTGATGAGCGGGAGCGGATGCAGTGCTTCGAGGCGCAGCGTCAGCCGCTGCTGCATGGCGCCCTTTGCGGCCTTTTCCGGGCGCCAGTGGATCGTGGGAACCGGCGCGGTCAGCGTGTAGCCTGCGCCGAAGACGCCTTTGGGCGGCACGCCCACGCGGATCAGGAACGCGCGGCTGCCGACTTCGATGTTGCGCACGCGGCCGGAGTTCCATTCGGTGTCGAAGTGTCCGCGCCGCTGTAGGTGCCGGATGTCGGCCGGCATTTCCGGCCAGTTCCATAGCGAAGGATTCCACGCGAAAAGATAGGTCGCCACTTTGTCGTGCCCGCGTTGGCAATGGTAGATTGTGGGCCAGAATGCGAACGCCTGTCGTCCTCGTGTGCTTCTGCGCCCTGCTTCTCGCCGCGTGCGGCAGCGCGCCGAGGAAGGAGTCCCCGCCGTCCGCCTCCACCGGCTCGCAGGCCTCCACCAAGTATTACAAGGACGACGGACCGGGCGACAACCCGCCGGCCAACCTGGACTCAATCCCCGATGCGGTGCCGCGGCTCGAGCCGCTGAATCGCTTCGCCAACCGCCCGTACACGGTGCTGGGCAAGGACTACGTTCCCGCGACCACGCTGCGCGCCTACAAGGAGCGCGGCATCGCGTCGTGGTACGGCCGCAAGTTCAATGGCCAGAAGACGTCCAACGGCGAGACCTACGACATGTATGCCATGACGGCCGCGCACCCGACGCTGCCGTTGCCTTCCTACGCAAGGGTCACCAACGTGGCGACGGGCAAGAGCGTGGTGGTGCGCGTGAACGACCGTGGGCCGTTCCTGCACGACCGGATCATCGACTTGTCCTACGCCGCCGCGCACCGCATCGGCGTCGCCGCCAACGGCAGCGGCGAGGTCATCGTGGAGGCGATCATCCCGGGTGAAGGCGGCACGGTCGTGACGACCGCGGCCGCACCGCCGCCGGTGGTGGCATTGGCCTCGCCGGGCGTCAACACGGCCTCACAGCGACCCTCGGAGGTGCCCCAGGCCACGCCGATCAACCCTGAATCGTCCGGCGGATTCGCGGTGCAGCTGGGCGCATTCCAGAACTTCAACAATGCCCAGAATTTCCTTGCCCACGTGCAAACGCAACTCGCTTCGGCCCAGGTCAAGGCCAAGGTGCGGGAGCAAAATGGCCTCTATCGCGTCTATGTCGGCCCGTACCCGGATCGCGACGAGGCGCGCCGGGTGGCGGATCGCCTGAGCACCGCGTTCGGGTTTGCCACCGCAATTTCTGTCCATTGAGTGCTGCATCGGGCATCGTGCGTTGCGGAACTCTCTCATGGGTCCATGGTCAACCCCTTCGCGCCGACCCCTTCGTTATAATCGACACTTCTAAATGGAATGGCTGCGCTTGACGGCGAACGGTCCACGAAACTCATGTCCCTGAACCGCTCGTTCCGCCTCATTTTCGCCTTCGCGGCACTCTGTCTCCTGCCCTCGGCACCCGCCCGCGCGCAGCTCAGCATCGACATCATCGGCGGCGCGGGCACGGCGGTACCTATCGCGGTGGTCCCGTTCGACGGCGAACCCGCCGGACCCACCAGCATCTCGTTCATCGTCGGCGCCGACCTTGCGCGCTCGGGCCTCTTCAAGCTGGTCGACCCGTCCGGCATCCAGCCGCGGCCGACGCGCATTGAGGACGTGCAGGCCGCGGCATGGCGCGCCAAGGGCGCTGACGCGGTGGTCGTCGGGTCGGCCAGGCCGCTGGCGGATGGCCGCGTCGAAGTCCGCTTCGTGCTGGTGGACGTGGTCAAGCAGGTGCCGCTGGTGGCGATGGTGTATTCCGTCACGCCGGCGCAGTTCCGCGCCACCGCGCACAAGATCGCCGACGTGATCTACGAAAAAATGACCGGCGACCCGGGCGTGTTCTCCACCCGCATCGCCTACATCACCAAGCAGGGCACCCGCTACCAGCTCCTGGTGGCGGATGCCGACGGCTTCGATCCGCAGACGATTGTCACGTCCCACGAGCCCATGCTGTCGCCGCGCTGGGCGCCCGACGGCACGCGCATCGCCTACGTCTCGTTCGAAAGCAGGAAGCCCGTCGTCTATGTGCAGAATCTCGCCACCGGCGCACGCGTGGCCGTGGCCAACTTCCGCGGCAGCAACAGTTCGCCGGCGTGGTCGCCGGACGGCCGCACGCTGGCGGTCACGCTTACCAAAGACGGCCAGTCGCAGCTCTACCTCATGAATGCCGACGGCAGCAATGCGAAGCGCGTGATGAGTTCGCCGGACATCGATACGGAAGCGATGTTCATGCCCGACGGCAAGTCGCTCCTGTTCACGTCGGACCGCGGCGGCAGCCCGCAGATCTACAAGTTGACGCTGGCGAGCGGCACGGTCGAGCGGCTCACTTTCGATGGCAGCTACAACGTATCGCCGCGCCCGTTTCCGGACGGCAAGGGCTTCGCATTCGTGCGCCGCGACGCCGGACGCTTCCAGATCGCGGTGCAGGATTTCGCAACCCGGCAAGTGCAGGTTCTCACCTCGGGACCGCTCGACGAATCGCCGAGCATCGCGCCCAACGGCAAGCTGATCCTCTACGCGAACGAGGTGGGAGGGCGTGGTATATTGGCCGCAGTCTCCAGCGACGGTCGCGTCAAGCAAAGGCTCTCCGCTTCCACGACCGACGTGCGCGAACCCGCATGGGGGCCGTTCCCGCGGCCATGATTGCAGTTGTGAAATTTCCCTTGTCGCGCCGTGCGTCACCCGCGCCCGCGCAATTCTCGAAGGAGGCTCCATGAAAAAATTTCTTGTCGCTGCCGCCATGGCGGCCTCGTTTGCCGCCGTTCTCGCCGGCTGTTCCACGCAGCCTACGGCACCCGTCGAGGACCAGTCGACCGCCGCCGCCGCGGCGGGCACGGCCACGCCGGGAACGACCACGAGCGGCACCGGCACGTCGGGCGTCACAGGCTCGGCCACCAACGCCGGCGCGATGAGCGCGCTCAAGGATCCGAATAACATCCTGTCCAAGCGCAGCGTCTATTTCGATTTCGACAGCTTCGTGGTCGAGGACAAGTACAAGCCGCTGCTCGAGGCGCACGCCAAGTTCCTTGCCACCAACAGGACCGTCAAGATCACGCTGCAGGGCAACACCGACGAGCGCGGCTCGCGTGAATACAACATCGCGCTGGGGCAAAAGCGCGCCGAGGCTGTGAAACGTGTGCTCATCCTGATGGGTGCGCAGGAAGTCGTGATCGAGACGGTCAGCTACGGCAAGGAAAAGCCGAAGCGCGAGGGCCATGACGAAGCCGCGTGGGCGGAAAACCGCCGCGTGGATATCGTTTACTTCGGCGAGTGATAGCGGGGACGGCATTGCGCACTGCGTCGGCGCGCATTCTGTTAGCGACGTTCGCGTTGTTCGCGTTGGCGCAATCCGCGCACGCCGGCGTCTTCGACGACGAGGAGGCGCGCAAGCGCATCGCCGCCACCAACACGCGTCTCGACCAGCTGCAGAGGGACTTCGAAGAGCGCGTGTCCCAGATGGAGCGGCAGCTGAAAAGCGGCGCGCTGGTCGACCTTGCCAACGACGTCGAGGGCCTAAAGACCGACGTTGCCAAGATCCGCGGCCAGATCGAGGTGCTGACCTACGAACTCGAGCAGGCGCAGAAGCGCCAGCGCGACTTGTACGTGGACCTCGACGCGCGCATGCGCAAGCTGGAAGCCGCCCCTGCCGACAGCGCGGCGCCCGCGGATGCCAACGCCAATGGCGCGCCGGCCGACGCGCCGGTTCAAGCGGCATCCGGCGCCTTGCCGGCCGCGCCATTGAATGAACAACGCGCGTACGACGCCGCGCTGGACCAGTTCAAGCGCGGCGACTACCAGGGCGCCATCACGGGATTCACGGCCTTCATCAAGACCTACCCGAAGAGCGCGCTGGCCCCCTCGGCGCAATACTGGATCGGCAATGCGCATTTCGCGCGCAAGGACTACAAGGCCGCCATTGCCTCGCAACGACGGCTTATCCTCGCATATCCGGACAGCACCAAGGTTCCGGACGCGCTGCTGAACGTGGGTTCCGCGCAATCGGAGCTGGGTGACAACGCGGCGGCACGGCGCACGCTCGAGGAATTGATCGGCAAGTTCCCCCAATCCGACGCCGCCATCAAGGCCAAGCAGCGGCTCGGGCTGCGCTGATCACGCGCCGGCGTCTGGCCCGCGTGGTCAAGGCACCTACGCCGTCACAACGGCTTGAAAAATTGCCGCGCCGACGGCTCGACACAATGCCAACGCGGCGGCCGGACAAGCCGCCGCCGCGACGACTTGCCGCATTCGCGGCGCGGCTGATCCGCTGGCAACGCGCGCATGGCCGTCACGACCTGCCCTGGCAGGACACGCGTGATCCGTACCGTATCTGGCTGTCCGAAGTCATGCTGCAGCAGACGCAGGTGACGTCGGTCATTCCCTATTACGAGCGCTTCCTGGCGGAATTTCCCGACGTGCGCGCATTGGCGGCGGCGCCAATCGGTCGCGTTCTCGAGCACTGGAGCGGCTTGGGCTACTACCGTCGCGCGCATCACCTGCACGCCGCCGCGAGGGGAGTCGTGGCGCAATTGGGCGGCCGGTTTCCGGTCGACGCGGCGACGCTGGCGACGTTGCCGGGCATAGGCCGTTCCACTGCGGCGGCGATTGCGGTGTTCTCGGCGGGTGCACGGGAGGCCATCCTCGACGGCAACGTCAAGCGCGTGCTGGCGCGCCATCGCGGCGTCACCGGATTCCCCGGCAGTACGGCAGTCCAGACGCGGCTGTGGCATTTGGCGGAAACGCTGCTTCCCGCGCGTGACGTCGGGACCTACACACAGGCGCTGATGGACCTTGGCGCGTCGGTATGTTCACGCACGAAGCCCGATTGCGCGTCGTGCCCGGTGGCGCAGGATTGCGTGGCGCTGGACGAGGGCCGCATCGCCGACCTGCCGACGCCGCGTGCGAAGAAAGCGCTGCCGCACCGCGAGCTGCGCGTGCTGCTGATCGAGCGGGGTGGCGAAATACTGTTCGAACGGCGGCCGCCGCTGGGCGTCTGGGGCGGCCTGTGGAGCCTGCCGGAATTGTCGCTGGACGCCGATGTGCGCGATGCCGTGAAGAAGCGCTACGCCGCGGAAGTCGTCTTGCGCGCTGCGCTGCCGGCCATCGCGCACGGCTTCACCCATTTTTCCCTGACGCTGCATCCGCAATGCGTGACCGCGCGCGATTGGCCGGCGCGAGCCGAAGCGCCGGGAACGATCTGGCTCACGCCCGCCGATGCGCGCGGCGCGGCGTTGCCGGCGCCGATCAAGAAGCTGATGCGTTCGTTGGAGCCTGCGGCCTAGGTGGTGGGCGTCCCCGCCGCCTGGGCGAGAATGCGCGCGATCTCGCGCTCCCACGCCACCAGCGCGTCGTCATAGACAATGTAGATGCAGCGCACGCAGCCCGAGCCGCAGCAGTCTTCCGGTCGCGGCGGCTCGGGGCGCGGCGGCAAGATGACGTCAGGCGCGCCGCCATTGCCGTCGTTCATGGCTTGACCGTCGCCGCCCAGGCGCGCAACTCGGGGGGAAGTCGCCGATCCACGTCGGGCACGATCGCGCGTAGCGCGCGCAACTCCGTTGCTGCGTCGGCGAGCTTGCCTTCGTCGTGCAATTTGCGGATGCGCAGGAGGGTGGCGTCGATGTCGACCGGGTTCGCGGTGGCGGCATCCTGGCGTGCGATGGTCTTGCCCAGCGCGGGGGCACCGGTTGCCGACGGCGCGAACCGGGCGGCTTCGTTGCGCGGGCGCGCTTCATCGCGTTCGGCCGCCGCCGCGGCGGGTGCCGCGCGGGCGCGTTCTGGCGCCATCGCCGCCGGTTCGACCTTCTTGTCGGCGGGGAATGGCTGCGGCGCTTCAGGTTGAGAGGGCGCCCCCATGGGTGCCGAGGGCGGCGCAACCACGCGATCCTCAGCGGTGGCCACGCCCCCATTTGCCGTCGGCGCGGGCGCGGGCGCAGGCGCCGACGCGGCGCGTGCGCTGTCCTTGCGTTCCATTGTCGCCAGGTTGTCCTGCACGGGCGCCGCCGGGTTTTCCTTGGTCGTCGGCGGTAGCGCGACTTGGGCGGTGGCGGTGGGCGGCGGCACGGCAGTGCCCGATTCGGTTGGCACCGGCGGCGACTGGCGTTGGGCCCCAGGCGCAGCCAGTTTGCCTCGCGTCGCCGGTGGCGCAGGTTTTTCCTGCCCGGCGGGCATGTCGCTCACCGAAGGCGCGGTACCGGATTCGTCGTGCGGCGCGGTCTGCAGGATGCCGAGCGCGATGGCGCCGATGGTCGCGGCAGCGGCCAGCGGCATCCACCAGCGTTGCGGGCTGGTCGCCTCGCGCGGCTCGCCCGCCGCGTCGCGCGGCGCGCTGCCGACGGCGCGATGCGCGGCGGCGAGAATTGCGGTGTCGAGTTGCACAGGCGGCATCTCGGCGGAATGCTCGCGCCACGCCGCAGCGACGCGCGGATCGTGTTCGGGAACGTCGGGCACGTTGCTCATCGGTATTCCTCGCCAGGCGAAACGCTCATTTGGGTCAACTGGCTGCGCAGCTTGGCGAGCGCATAACGCAGCCGGCTCTTCACCGTTTCCATGCCCACGCCGGTGAGTTGCGCGATCTCTTCCAGCGAGAGCCCACCTTCGTGCTGCAGCAGGAATGCGTCGCGCTGCGCGGCGGGCAGCGAGGCCAGCGCGGCGCGCAACTGCTCGCCCAGCTGGCGCGTGCCCAGGCGCGCTTCCGGCTCGTCGCGGTGCGACGCGGGCAGTGCCTCCACCACGGCCCTCGCACCCTCGTCGCCTCCCATGTCGTCCTCCGCGTCGATCGACGCGAACTTGACCTTGCCGCTGGCGCGCCAATGATCGATGAGCCGGTGATGGGCGAGCGTGTAGAGCCAAGTCGTGAATTTGGCCGTCGGTGCGTAGCGGTCGCGCGCGCGGATCGCATTCATCCACACATCCTGGAACAATTCGTCGGCAGTGCCGGCGTTGCCGCAGTGGCGCAGCAGGTAACGGTACACGCCGCCCTTGTGCCGCGCGTAAAGCGTGTCGAAGGCCGCGGCGCGGCCCGCGGCATAGGAGAGCATCAGCGCCTCGTCGGAATCCTCGGCAATGGTGGCGGCGGCAGGCGGCGCAGGCATGGGCGGCCAAGTATGCGAGAGCGCCCGGCGCTTTTCAACGCCGGGCACGCCCGCAGCCGCGTTGCGCGGGATCACGTTCCCGCGCGCCGCCTATCTTGCCCGGCTCGTCATCGTGTCGGGTCCGGCGCGAAGCGCATCCCCGCGGGGAACGGATCGGGTTGTCGCCGCTGTGCGTAGTACGGCCGCGGCAACACGCCCATCGCGATCAGGTTCTCGCGGCGGTCATATTGCAGCGCGATGGTTTCTGCGGGCGACTCGGTGGCGCGTTCGAATTCGGTGGTGGTCACGACGGACGTTTCGCTGCGCCCATGCCCCGTGCCGAGCTTCCCGAGCGACTTCCTGGACGAATCGGGCGAGTCCTTGTAGTCCTGTTCATTGAGTGCCCGGTCGGCGCGTTCGCGCGGCGCGGCGGGGTAGGGCTGGCCCGCGCTGTTGGCTGCAGATTCCTGCCGTGCCGCCGGCGCCGAGGAGGGCGCTGGAACCGCGCGACCGTCGGCCGCGGCGGACTCGGCCGACTGTGCGGCGCTTAGTCGATCGCGAACTGAATCCTGGTAGCCGCGCCATACCACTGGTGGCACCTTTTCCTGGAACACGGCGACGCCCACGACGCCGACGTTCAGCGGCCGGCCGGTGCGTGCAGCGTAGGAGTCGCCCAGGTCCGTGAAATAGAACGCCGCTGTGCGATCCATGCTCTTGCGCCAGCCGGTGATTTCCACCGAGCCCCACGGGTCGAGCACGTAGCCGGTCTGCGACGGCGATGCGGTCTCTCCCGAGACGACGTTCACCCCATCCACGCTGGTGGCGACGAGGATGCGGGCACCGGTGCAGTTGCGGATGCGCACCGCGTATTCGTGACCGGGCGTGCCGATGATGTAGTTGCGTCCGTTCCGGGAATACACGGGCAGCGCGGCGCCGTCCGCGCGATCGTAGACGTCGACCTGCACCAGCCGGCCCTTCACGTAAGGCGTCTCGTAAGCGTTGGCGTGGACGCCGCAAGCCGCCAGCCCCAGCGTCAGCAAAAGGGCGGCAAGTGCATGCCGCCATGTCGATTGGATGCCGTTCATCGCCTCGTCCTCCGTGGTCGCCGGCCACCATGGCCGGTTGTTGACCCTGTAAACGGGACGTTGGCGGCCGCGGGGTTAGCCATCGCCCTGGCGGGTCGGGTGGCTGGCTGCGCGTGAGACAATTTCGCGCAATGGATACCTCTCACCTGCCGCAGCTGGTCGCGGTCCTGGCCTTTGCGCTGGCGTTCGTGTTCGGCGCCGTAGCCAATCGCGTCAACTTCTGCACGATGGGCGCGGTCGTCGACATCGCCACCTTCGGCGACTGGCGGCGCATGCGTATGTGGGTGCTTGCTATCGCCGTGGCCGTCGCGGGGACTGGTGTCCTTGTATCGGCGGGGCTTATCGATACCGCCAAGACTATCTACACGGTGCCGCAAGTGCGGTGGGTTTCCTGCCTCGTAGGTGGCTTCCTGTTCGGCTTCGGCATGACGCTGGCCTCGGGCTGCGGCAGCAAGACGCTCATTCGCGCCGGCGCGGGCAATCTCAAATCCGTGGTGGTGATGGTGGTGCTGGGGATTTCTGCCTACATGACGCTGAAGGGGCTCTTCGCCGTGTGGCGCGTCAATGTGCTCGACCCGTGGCGCTTCGACGTTTCCGGGCTGGGCGCCGCGACGTCCGACCTGCCGGCGCTCGCCGCGGCGGTGGGGATGCCGGTCGTCGCCCGGTGGGTGCTGCCGCTCCTCGTGGCGGCGGCGCTGACCGTGTTCGTGCTGAAGGATCGGGATTTCCGGGCCACGCCGGACATGATCGTCGGCGGCATCGTGGTCGGGCTGGTCGTCGTCGGGGGCTGGTACGTCTCGGGACACTTGGGCTATGTGGCCGAGGATCCGGCAACGCTGGAGGAGAAATTCTTCGCGACCAATTCCGGCCGCATGGAATCGTTCTCGTTCGTGGCACCGGTAGGTTACACGCTCGAACTCCTGATGTTGTGGAGCGACACCTCGCGCATCGTCACCTTCGGCATCGCCGCCGTGCTGGGGATGCTGGCAGGTTCGGCCGCTTATGCGCTGGCGTCGAAGACGTTTCGCTGGGAAGGCTTCGGCTCGGTGGAGGATGTCGCCAACCACTTGGTCGGCGCGACAATGATGGGCTTCGGCGGCGTGACCGCGTTGGGCTGCACCATCGGCCAGGGCATCACCGGCGTGTCCACGTTGGCCGTCGGCTCGTTCCTGGCGCTCGGAGCGATAATCGCGGGCTGCATGGCCGCCATCCGCTACCAAATGTGGCGCCTGGAGCGGATGGGCTGATCCGGGCGCCGCAGGCAAGGTAAGCCGCGCCGTGCCATCAAACGTTAATACTCCATGATCGTATTCGACCTCCTCTGTGCCAATGGACATCCCTTCGAAGGCTGGTTCGCGTCGGGGTCGGAATTCGATCGCCAGAAAGCGGCGAACCTCGTGTCCTGCCCGGTCTGCGACGGCAGCGATGTCGAGCGCCGTCCTTCGGCCAAGGTCCGGGTGACCAAGGCGCAGACCGCGGTCGCCGCACCGCCGGCACCGGCCGTGCAGGACGCCATCGCCGGCATCTCGCCCGAGCTGCTCGCCAAGTTGCGCGAGGCGGTGCGCAATACTGAAGACGTGGGCGAGCGATTCCCCGAGGAAGCGCGCAAGATCCACTACGACGAGGCGCCTGCACGCTCCATTCGCGGCAAGGCATCGCAGGAGGAAGCGGAAGCGCTGACCGAGGAAGGCATCGATTTCTCGCAGCTGCCACCCTTTCTCACCCGCGATTCGCACTGACTCGCCGCGTCCGATCGTCGCGCCGGCGGGTTTTGCCGGGGCAACGACTTCGGCTATAATTCGCCCTCTTTTGCTGCGGGGCGTTAGCTCAGTTGGTAGAGCAGCGGACTTTTAATCCGTTGGTCGTGGGTTCAAGTCCCGCACGCCCTACCAATCTCCAAAGACCGTCCGGCGGAGTGCGCAGCAATAGAAGCCGCGCGTCGCGTCTTGCAGGAATGGGTCGTTAGCTCAGTTGGTAGAGCAGCGGACTCTTAATCCGTTGGTCGAAGGTTCAAGTCCTTCACGGCCCACCATTCCAGTTCAATGGGTTACGCTAAATCCTGGCCCATTTTTCTTGACTGAATCAGGCAATGGGACACTGAAGGGACAAGTCCGCCGGAACAAGTCAGCCGGCACGGTAGCGGTCTCGCGGTCCCCGACAGCCCTGCAAGCAACCTGACTGCGTCTGCCAATGCGGACGGCCGACTTCGACCCTCGAGTCGTAAGCCCGATGTCTGCCAATCGTCCGCATCGTCACGATTGCGTCATCGGGCTGACGCAGATCAATCGGAGCTTATCGGCTTATGAGCCGACCCTCGTTGCCAACTCCCAATTCGCTTCAAAGCGGTCGGTCAAACGCCCCCCCAATTCGACGCTGTTCCTGCGTTATTGGGTAATTTGTCGTTCCGACGCCAGCGGGGTGAGCTCGAGGCAGGAAGACACGCCATTGATGATTCACGTTCGGTGCGGCAGCGCACGGACGAGGTAGAAGCCGACGAGCATTCTTTGACTGGTATTGGCGACGCGGCCACTCGTACCGGTGACTTCGCAGCTTGCAGCGCTTGCCCTTCGACTATCCCAATTATTTGCGCGGGATCATCGCAATGTTTCTGACGTTAGTTTCGCGCTGCCCCTCAGCGTTCCCATTGGAGGCGACCATGTTTAGGAATTCGGCAAAATCTATTCTCGCGCTTGCTCTGCTGGCAGCGGCAGGCTGTGCTTCCGTACCCGAAAGAGACCTCGTGCTGGAAGACGCGCGAATGTCCGTGAATGCCGCGCGCAGCAACCCACAAATAGTGACCTACGCTCCTGCAGAACTCGACAAGGCTGTTGCGACCCTGCGTCAAGCGGATGCTCTGGCCGCCAGCGGCGCTCGAATCAGCGAAGTGGACCAGCTCGCGATGCTTGCGAGCCAGCGGGCGGGCCTCGCGCAGGAAGCGGCGCGAGCACGAAATGAGGAAGCCGTGCTCATGGAGCAGCGAAGGGCTAACGACGCACAGTTAACGGCGAACATGAGCCGACGCCAAGCCGACGCGGCACAGATCCAGGCGGTTGATGCGCAGCGCCAAGCGGAAGACGCACAGCGCCTTGCCACTTCGATGCAGCCACGCGCCGACGCCTACGCTGCTCCCTCCTACGACTACCGCAGGCGCCAGAACGAACGCCTGTACGAGGCCAATGTGAGTTACGTCCGTGCCGTGGTCGGTCCGCCCCAACAGCGCTGCTGGGTGACTCGCGAGCAAGTGGACAATCGAGGCTCCGCCGGCATCAACGTTCCGGGCGCAATCATCGGCGGTGCGATCGGCGGCATCATCGGCCACCAGATAGGCGGCGGACTTGGGCAGGACATCGCTACGGGTGTCGGAATCGTGGGTGGCGCTGCGGTGGGGGCCAATGTCGGCCGCGGCCCGGATGGCGCGGTCTACACTCAAAACGTGCAGCGATGCGAATACGCGCCAACGTCAGCGGGCCTGGACTACTGGGATGTTACGTACGACTTCGCTGGCCACGAGCATCGCGTACAAATGATGACGCCACCGGGAAATACGATCTTGGTCAACGCGGAAGGCGAACCCCGAGTTTGATCTGTGTCGACCGTCGCGCGAACTGGGCAGTAGCGCGGACCGCGACTGCCAGTGTGCACCGACCTGGAAATCCGCAGCACCGCGCGCCTGGGCCTGACTCGCGCTGTAGACCTGCATCAAGTCGGCTACCAACGTGCGCTCTGCGGGAGGCTTCAGAGTGCTTTGAGAGCACGTCCAGCAGCATCGCCGGTTGCCGAGCACTGAACATTCCGGCGCGCTTCGTGACCGCGTCCACCAAGTATCGGACCTCCCTCAGGATTTTCACGCGGTCATGGAAGCCTCCTTGGGCGATAGAGGGTACATGTTCGACCCGACTGGATTGGCTGACGTGTCAGACCGCGTCCGGATCGGAACGGGTCGCGATGCTTCGGACGTACCGTTCGCCACGTTCTTTGGCTCCGCTCGCCTGCGGCGCCTCAGTCCTCTGGCGGAGCCGGCAATGAGACCCAGGATTCTCCTAAGTCTGCAATCCCCTGGCTCAGGTATCCTGCTCGCACCGGATACAGCACGCAGCGGCCGGGAGAGTTATCTCAACCTGCCTCGGACGTGATGAGAACATCTGTCACTGGAGTGCGCTCCGAGTTGGGCAGCATTCTTTTGCCGCGGCTTGCCAAGGCGGCCACGAAGCATGTTCATATCAACATTGCCGGGCAGCAGGCGAACAGCCTGTTGCATGACGGGCACGCTTGGAAGGACTTCGCAGGCACGGCGCTGGCGGGAACGCGTCGCGCCATGCGTTTGTCCCGAACCGATGGCGCTTCGATGCTGGTCCACGCGAGCTTTGCCTTCGTGCACGCTGTCGAGAGTGGCGCCGCCTTGACGGCCCCGTTGCGATCAGCCGTCGATGCCATCCTCGAATGCGAAGCGCTGGCCCTTTCGGGGTCGGTGCCTGCATGCGTCGTGCGCCTCGGGTATCTGTATGGCCCGACGAGTGCCGATCTACTGGCATATCGAACCGCGTTTCATCTTGGCCGGCCGTACTGGTCGGGCCCGCGCAAGGCGCGGCAGTACCACCTCCACCAGTTCGATGCCGCTTCTGCCTTGCTTGCTGCTGCCAGACCCCTAACCGCAGGAAAAATCCTCTACGCAACCGACGGTCACGCGATTTCGTTTACGCAATTCATGGACGCATTCGCACATCGCGTCGGTCGGCGAACGCCCCTGCATCTCCCGTCGTGCTCGAAACTTCTCGCCAGGGTAATAATTCGTGAGGAACACATGCAGCAGACGGCGCTCCCGATGCCATCCGGGACGCCGACGCCGCGCGTAACGGGATGGAAACCGAAGTTTCCGGACTATCGGGATGGGCTCGATCAGGTCATCCGGACCTGGGGCAACTGAAGTGGCGTCCATCGCACCTCGTTGGTGCCGGTTCGTTTATCGTCACAAGCCTTTCCCGACCATATACGTTCGCCATTGCGACACCGACCATCAGCCCGGGGCTGTGTTCGGTGCCGTACGGAGAGACGCCGGCTGATTGTGTATTCTGCAAATGTACCCGTCATTTCGTTCTCCCCCGATTGCAAGTGTCGGGTGCAGGCTCTCGGATCACGATCACGTCCGGGAGCCTTTTTTCGCCTTTCGAATCGACAACCGGTCGCGCCAAGGTAGCGAAGGTAGGTGGTGTTTGGGGTAGGTGTACCTAGTCAACGCAATCGATGCCACTCGTGTTCCCGGTCCAGCGACGTTCACGAACAGTGTAGCCGTGCGCTTGATGTCAACCAAGTCGCTAGGTGCAATCCACGATGATCGAGGTCACTGCATGTATTACATTGTCGAAACAGCCAAATCGTTTAGCCAAGCGTCGGCCGACCTTGCTTCAGCAGTCGTGCGTAATGGCTTCGGGTATTGCATGTACTCGACTTGGGAACCACGCTGCGCGGTAAAGGCATTGCCTTTGACGAAGAGTGCAAGGTTTTCCTGCAATCCCGCGCAGGCGGCAAAAGTGCTGTCCGCGGATATGCGCCTAAACATGGTCTTGCCATGTCGTATCTCGGTCTTTACCGAGAAGGGTAAAACGAAGATCGGCCTCATCAAGCCGGTGCAAATGCTTTCGGCCCTGTCGCAGGACGCGGGGCTTGCACAAGTGGCCAAAGAGGTCGAGACAAAGACCATCCTGATGGTTGACGAATCGAAATGAGCGGGCTCGCGCGTCCTCTGTTCCTGGCACCACGATGACGCGATTGCAGTATCTGGCGGCCTGCCTCTTACTTTTGACTTGGAGTCCCGCAATGGCCATAGATGAGCCGGGATACACCGTGGTCCGCACCGCCGACGTATTCGAGGTGCGCCGTTATGAGCCCTACGTCGTGGCGGAAACAGTGGTCAACGCAGCAGCGGAGGAGGCCGGAAACCAGGGTTTTCGCATCCTGGCAGGTTACATTTTCGGACAGAACAAAGGGGCGCGCAAAATCGAGATGACCGCACCCGTGGCGCAGACGCCCACGAAGATTGCGATGACCGCGCCGGTGGCGCAAAGCGCGACCTCCGATGGGTATGAGGTTCAGTTCGCAATGCCCCGGGAATGGACGCTGGAAACCCTTCCGGAGCCTACCGACCCTCGAGTGAAGCTGCGGGCCATCCCCGCCAGGACCCTCGCCGTCATCAGGTACTCCGGAACCTGGTCGCGGAGCAACTATGAGGAGAACCTGAAGAAGTTGCAGGATGCCCTGGCAAAGGCTGACCTCAAGTGGCATGGCGAGGCGATCTGGGCACGGTACGACCCTCCTTGGAAGCCGTGGTTCTGGCGACGTAACGAGATCCTGCTCGAGCTTGATTGAGCGTAGGGCCCGGCGAAGTTGGCACCTATCGCCGCAAGGTTTGCCTGTCATGATCAAACATGGTCAGAACTGCGCAACCGCGCGCGACCATTGACAAGGAACCTCCGATGAGCGCACCGACACCCTCGGCATCAACGATCATGATCATTCGCCATGCCGAAAAGCCGCCGGAGCCCCCTGCATCGCCGCCGCCCTTTGGCGTAACACCGGATGGAACGCAGGATGACCGTTCATTGAGTGTGCGAGGGTGGCAACGCGCAGGTGCATTGGTGAACCTGTTCGTACCTTCCCGCCTGGTGCCGTCATCAATCAAGGCGCCACAATTCATTTATGCGGTCAAAATGGACGGCGATGACGAGAAGCCGCGCGATGCAGCGGGAATGAGAATTGGCACCAAAGGCAAGCGAACGCAACAAACCATTGCGCCGATAGCCGAAAAACTAGGTCCGACTGCGACGCTCAATTTCACGTTTGACAAAGGCGATGAAGCCGCGATGATCGCCTCCGCCATGGCGTGTGCCGGCGCCGTTTTGATTTGCTGGGTGCATGAGAATATCCGCCGCATCGCCAACCAGATTCCAATGTCCGCTGCCACGACGGTTCCGGAATCGTGGCCCGCTGATGTACAGGGTAATGGGCGATTCGATGTCGTATGGCTATTCGAATTCGATACCACCGCGGGTATTTATCGTTTCAGCCATATCCCACAGACCTTGCTGGCTGGCGACGTTCCGGAGTAGCCCTATTGCTGTAAGCGCGGCGAAGCACGTCGAGAGTACTTCACAGAATGGCTACGTCAGCGTATCGGCGAGTACCATGCACTAGATCGAATTGTCGGTTTGCCTCCGCGGGGCCAACAATCCCATCAGGATATTCTGGTTCTTGCGTTACTGCCCTTGTCCGGTTGATGATGCCGGCGCTTGAACTGGAGGCGAATCGATCTGATCCTTTGGTGTGTTGTGAAACGGAGAACTGATCGTTCGGGTGGCGTTGCTCTGGCGCATTGGACTCGCGCTCTCGGGCTCTACTTCTCGATATTCCGAAAAAGCTTATGACGCGATGCCGTCTCAGGTCTGTACGCGTTCGCACATAGGTTGCACGTCGCCAGCCTGTGATCACGAAACGACCTTAGAATCGCGTTCGGGGCCATTCGGCATTTGGGCGCTCGTCGCGCAGGCGCCCGAATCGCCTTTGATTCGTGCCGTTTGACCCATTGCCTTGCCGCCAGACCGACGCGGGCACCGTGAAGTCCGACTGTCCTCGGCAAGAACGGACTTCTGATTGGAGATAACAACGGGCGAACGGCGCAGGAATTGATCGCCAACATGCTGGGCGTGCGCCGCGAAGGCGTTACCGAGGCCGCCGGCAAGTTGCAGGGCGCCGGATTGATCCATTACCACCGAGGCACGGATCACCGTGCTCGATCGCCCGGGTCTGGAGGCGCGGTCCTGTGAGTGTTACCAGGTGGTCAAGGCGGAGTTTGATCGCCTTCTACCTTACATCGCCAAGTAGCCCTCTCAGCGCGTATTGACTTCCGCCTCGATCCGCTAGGCGGGGCGAAAGTGAAATCGCGTCGTTGTGGTCCCGGCGCGCACTTGCATGGCGCGCGGCCGTGCCCGTGCTTGCACTCCAAATTTCAGTTTCTCTCAGGGGCGAGCCACAAGCCAACATGGAATCGTCTCGGCCCATGGCCGGACGCGATTTACTTTCCGCACCGCTAGGGTGCGTGCTTCTCAATGCGCGATGCGAAAACAATGTGTGCGATGCCGCACAGACATTTACCGCCATTTTATCCATGCTGCAAATGGGTCCGATCGTTTTCGTAGCGATGCGGAATAAAGGATCTGATTCGCCATCCTTGTTGAAGCCGTTCGCAGTGGCGTTTCCCGCAGCTCTACCAAATGACATATCTGCAAACAAGCCGTAGCCCGAATGACACAAAGGTCGATGCCATGCTTTATACGATTGCGGTTGTCTTACTGATCCTGTGGGTTCTTGGCCTGGTTACATCCTATACCTTGGGTGGGTTTATCCACATCCTTCTCGCGGTTGCCCTGATCATGGTTTTGGTGAATGTATTCAGCGGGCGACGCGCAGGAGGGTAGCAAGAGCCTGCCGAAGGCCGAGCACTAGTATTTCCTTCGATTCCTGATCATGCGCTGTCTAGGCAGTCTGCCGCGGCTCTGGCAGTGGAGTCGACTGTCTAGAGAGTTGTTGGCCATGAGGACGTTGATTGCGTCTTGTCCAACGCGCACGGTCAGCAGCTTACGTAGGCCGTAGCGGGCTGCAACTCATATTTCGAATGGCGGATTTGTTCCGCCTCACACGGAGAGTCAAATGAACAAGAACCAAATTGAAGGCAGCGTCAAGGATGTTGCTGGCAAGGTGCAGCAAAAGGTTGGAGAAATCACCGGCAATTCGAACCAGCAGGTGAAAGGTGCAGTGAGGCAGGTAGAAGGCAAAGTCCAGAAAGGCGTGGGCGATGTTGAGAAGGCTGTTCACGACTCTGCGAAGACCACCAGCGACAAACGATAGCGGGGATCGCCACGGATAGGACTTTCTGCGCTAGCAAACATGTGCAGCGATTTCTAACGGTAGGCGTCGAAGCACGTCTGGCTGGTCCGGATGGATCTTGCGTATCGTGGTAAATCGCAGGGCACGAATCAGCCAGACTTCAACCGTCAAACAGCAGGAGACAAGCTATGACACAACTTCACACTTTCGCAAATTCACCCATCAAGGCGTCGAGCATCATCGGCACGGACGTGGTCAATCCTAAGGACGAAAGTCTCGGAGACATCAAGGAAGTCGTCATCGACCCGTATACCGGGAAGGTGGCGTACGCCGTTGTATCGTTTGGTGGTTTTCTCGGCATGGGGGAAAAGCTGTTTGCAATTCCGTTCAGCGCGTTCGAGTACAACACGACGACACACAAGTACGTGCTCGATGTGTCGAAGGAGCGTTTGAAGGGGGCGCCCGGATTTGACCCGGATCATTGGCCGTCAATGGCCGAGGAAAAGTGGAACCGTGACGTTTACAAGTATTACGAGCTGACACCGTATTGGGAATAGCGCTCTGCGTCGGGATAGCCGGACTCGGTTGTTACGCGAACACGGAAAGTAGTTGCACTTTGCCGGCTACGCTACTTCAAGAAAGCCCCTCGAAGACCAGGGGCTTTCTTGCTGCCTTCTATCGTTTTCGGGCAACTAGACGATCAGGGACACCAGGCCACCACGAGGCGAGTCGCCCGACAGGGCATCGCACACCTGAAAGAAGATCGCCTTCCCTCCGGTAGGACCCCGAAGAGCTGCGGTGGCTTTGCTTTCGCGCGCGCTCGAGGTCGTGTTCTGCATTTTGGCGACAACTCGCACTTTCTGTGGTGCTTGGTGGGGGCGATGACTGGGTCCTTCCTGACCCGCGAACCGACGGTCACAGAACTTCTCGAAGTCTGCGTGCCCACTTCGATTCGGCGGTGGCACCGATCCCAACGACCTTACCAGTCAACGCTTTCCAAGCCGCCTCGCGTTAGCGGTGGCCTTGGCGTGGAAGGGCTTCAGCCCGCGATGCGCGAGCTTGGTGGCGTCTTTCGAAATGCCTGCCATGCGGACTGCCGATTGCCCCAGCGCCTGCGCGAGTGCTGCCTGCCGCGCGATCAGCTGGCTTGGTGTTCGGCTGCTGGCTAACGACATGAACGCAGCCGAGTTTCGCAGGAGATCGCGAAAAGCCAACGCGCACCACGGCTGGCTCATCGACATCATGTGCGCAGCCATCGCCTGAGCGGATTGCGCGCCCGCTTCGATCTTTTCCTGTCCCATCAATGCGAATTCGCGCCGGTCGCGCACGTTGGGAGCGGGGCCGGCCAGGGCCATGCGGCCAGTTCGGTGACCGATGACCTGCGCCGAGGCCAGCATCATTTCCAGAGTCTTCGTAGCGAGGTCGCCCCATAGCATGAACGGGGATAAGTACGCGTGGCCGAGGTAATTGCGTTTCATTTACATCCTTGGTTGGGAGCGGGCGGAAGCGGTCAAGGTTGCCACAAAAAAACCAAAAGGCTCTGTGCGATGTATCACGAGGACGATTTCTTCGGTGGCATTGCCGTGTCGAGCTTCATGTTCGGGGTCCGGAGCCAACGGCGCCGAGTCCGTGCGATACCCCCTACACCCACCGTCGCCACTTGAACCACAGGATTGGCAGGATAGCGCTCAATAAGATCAATGCGAGGCCAAAGGGGTATCCCCACGCCCAGTTCAGCTCCGGCATGTTCTTAAAATTCATTCCGTAAATGCTCGCCACGAGCGTTGGCGGAATGCCCACGATGGAAATCACCGTCAACACCTGGAAAATGTCATTCTGCTTGGTGTTGATGAAGCCGAGCACGGCGTCCAACAGGAACTGCACCTTGTTGGAAAGATGGGTCTCGTACTCTGTCAGTGACGATAAGTCATTTTGAGTCGTTTTCAAGCGGGCTCGTATGTAGGCAGGTATCCAGTCCTGTTCGGTGCCGGCGACAAATGGGATGATGCGCTGCAAGCCCAGTACGCTATCGCGGATTCGCGAAAGGCGCTCTCCTGCGGTGCCTACGCCGATCAGAACACGACGGAGTTCATCATTGGATTGGGTAACATGCTTCTGTTTCCCAAGCTTGGAGAACACAGCGCGCGACACGCCATCCAATTCCGCAGCGATCTTTTCGATCAAGTCGGCGCTCAGTTCCAACATTCCGTCGACGAGCGCAGCAAATGTTTCGACGCTTGAGAAACTTCCGCCATCCGTGGAGCGCTTCGCCGCAACGGTTTCGAACGCGTGCAATTGCGCATACCGAATGGTTACAAGCAGTTTGTTCGACAACACAAACCCCAGCGGCGATTGCGCTTGGTCCAGCCCGCTCATATGCGAGACGGTGGGCATGCTCAAGAAGAGAACTCCGTTTCTCTCCGCGAGGCGGCTCGACAATTCGACTTGACTCAATTCCTCGCGCGAGGGCAGCTTGAGCCCGTAGTCACCTTCAACGCTTGCCCTCTCTTCGTTGGTCGGATGCAGGAGGTCGATCCACGACACCGTGGGTGGTGCGTTGGTTGCCTCCGGATGTTCGGAAGTCGTATAGGCGGTCAGCATTGTTGTCGATCTGCTCCATTCAATTGCGCGTCTGGCTTTTCGGATTGTGCGCTTCGAAGACGATAGGCGGAGATGATCGGGCTGAGCCTACGGCGGAGCGGCTGGCGCTTGCGTCGAATCCGGCCGGCTCCAGCGCAGTTGCGCTGGCCCTGCGCCGGCCTCGATAAACAGCCGTTTGATCATCGGGTAGCGTTCGCGCACCTGCAACTCGACGGCGGCGATGGCCGCGGCAGCGTCGACAGCCGCTGTGCCGTCGTCGAAATCCAGGTCCACTGTGACCAACACGTCGTCCGGTCCGATATACATCGACAGTATCCGTCCCACATCGCGCACCCTGGGCTGCCCCAACGCCATGCTGCGAATCGCGCGCGCGGTCTCGGGGCGAATGCCTTCGCCGATCAGCAGCTCGCGCGATTCCAGGATGAGCGCGACCGCAACGCCCGCGAGCAGCAATCCGATGACAAGCGAAGCGGCGCCGTCGAGTTCTGGCATGTCGAAGCGATGACTCAACGCGATACCGGTGGCGGCGACTGCAAGTCCGACCAGGGCCGCCGAGTCTTCCGCCAGCACGGTATACGTTGTCGGGTCCTTGCTGCGGTGGAGCGCCTCCCAGAACGGGGTATCGCCGGCCCGCTTGAGAAACAGCCGCAGCGCGACGACGAAGCTCGCGCCTTCGAATATGCCGGCAACGCTCAGCACAACGTAGTTCCAGACGGGGTCGCGCATCGGTTCGGGATGTCGGATGTGTTGCACGCCTTCGTAAAACGACACACCCCCGCCCAGACCGAAAATGAGCACCGCGACGATCAAGCTCCAGAAGTACAACTCCTTGCCGTGTCCGAAGGGGTGCTCGGGTGTCGCCGGTCGCTGGCTGAGCTTGAGTCCGACGAGCAGGAGTACGCCGTTGAATGTGTCGACAGCCGAGTGGACGCCTTCGGACAACATCGCGGAACTGCCCGTGATGCCGGCGACCACAAACTTGGTGACAGCGATTGCCACGTTGGCCGTGATCGCGCCGTAGATCGCAATCTTGGACCTCGCCACGATTGCGACCGGGACATTGGCCCCGGGGACCCTCAAAGCGCGCTGGCCGAGAACGTGTCGCAGTCCTTTGGGCTGCCCGAATCGAGGCCCCGCTTGAACCAGCGCACGCGCTGCTCCGATGAACCGTGGGTGAATGACTCGGGCACGACGCGACCCTGCGTTTGCTTCTGCAGGCGATCGTCGCCAATCGCCGTCGCGGCGTTGAGCGCTTCGGCGATGTCGCCCGATTCAAGCTGATTCATGGTGCCCGCGTGGTGTCCCCAGACGCCCGCGTAGCAGTCGGCCTGCAACTCCATGCGCACCGAAGTCTGGTTCGTTTCGGCTTGAGAACTCCGCCCGCGCGCCGTCTCGATCTTTTGGAAGGTACCGGTGAGCTTCTGTACGTGGTGGCCCACCTCGTGAGCGATCACGTAGGCTTGGGCGAAATCGCCCGGTGCGTGAAAGCGCGTCTGCAGGTCGCGGAAGAACGATAGGTCGATGTAGAGTTTTTCGTCGCCCTCACAGTAGAAAGGGCCCATGGCTGATTGCGCCGTGCCGCAGGTCGAGCGCACTTCCCCGTCGTAGAGGACCAGCGTCGGAGGGCGATATTGGCTGTTGGACGCCTGGAATATCTTGCCCCAGACGACCTCGGTACTCCCGAGGATCTTGGCGACGAACTGCCCCATCTCGTCCGCGGGCGCGCCCTTGGGCGCCTCGCGCGTTTCCCGTTGGGGACTAACCTGCTCGGCCACGTTCAGCACCGTGCTCGGGTCGAAACCGAGAAAGTAGGCGACAAGCGCAATCACGACTGCGCCGACGCCAAGGCCGCCTCCGACCATGCCGATTCCGCGCCGATCCTCGACATTGCCACTCGCTTGCTGGTCGTCTAGTCGCATGGACACCCCCGTCCAAGAATCGATGATCAGATGCTGCACGGGTCTGGCACCCTTGGTCTGTTCGGTGGCGTACAGCGATGGATACGCCGCCCCGGGATAGTCTCTCGGAGATGCCTTTGGAACGCGGGAAGGGCCGAGGGTCGGGCGCTGATCGATCCAGAACGGGCGGCGGGCGCTTCGATGCTGCGCGGGCCGCCGGGCAGGAGTCTTGTTCATTCCACTCGATATGCGGTAGACAACCCCCCATCATGACTGCCGGCGATCTGGGCGGCGACTGCTCCCACCAAAGAGGCCACCAGCGACAACGCTTGGCATCGCGTGATCCGGATGCATCGTCAAGGGCACAGCGTCGCCGGCAGCGCATCTACGGCGGCATGAAGTTTGAGCGTGTTTTTCCTCGCCGCACGTCGAATCTCGGTCGGTACGCAGTCGCACATTTGCCCCGGCCGTACGCTGCGTTCGGGCAGGCGGATATGTGCTCGTAGTGTACGGAAGCGAACAGACCCTCGCCTCGATTCCGGGTAACGTGTATCAAAAGAGTCCATTGGAGACTTTGTTCACGCAAAGAAGGGAAGAGACATATGGTCCCCAAGTCTGCTGCTGCCGGCGCAATTCTTGCGCTCATGTTTGCGGCCTCCGGATGTAACCAAACGGCGCCGCCCCCGAATATTGCGCCTAGCCCGCCAAACGCGGCTACGCCGACTGCACCTCCGGCGGAGTCCCAAGCGATGGCGCCATCCAGTCCGGCGAGGTCGCCAGGACCGGCAGAGGCAACCGGCCGTGAAGTCGGCGAAGCACTCGACGACGCGACAATCACGGCCAAGGTCAAGGCCGCGCTACTTCAGGCGCCTGACGTGAAAGGGTTAGATGTCGGGGTGGAGACTGACAAGGCCGTGGTCCAGTTGAGCGGGTTTGTCGCGAGCCAGGCGCAGATCGACAAAGCCGTGGAAGTGGCAAAGGGCGTGCGCGGCGTTAGGGAAGTGCAGAACAAAATGAGCGTGAAGCCCGGCTAACAGTCGGAGGCCAGAGCCGGCTCCACCGCATCAAGTCTAGCCGCACGCACTGTGTGGAATGCAATTAACGGAGCGATGTCGTTGCTGAAACCTTCGTTGATAGCTCGTTCAACGCTGTCGGTAACGAAGGCTTCCAGTGACTGTCATGCCGTGGGTTCTACGCCGTAACTAGATCCAGATCCCGGTGCAGGGCCCAGCGGCGCGCTGACGCCAACCTTTGCGAGCCAGCAGCCACCCGTAAGCCGGGCTCCGCCGCTCAGGTCATACATCGGGGTGTCAACGAACCAGCCCCAGGTATCCATCCCCGTTCGCCCCTACTCGGATTCGAACCACCATGAGCGCTTCCATAGCCGTCCGTAAGTCTCCCAATTCGTCGCTTTCCCGTCGCAAATCGGAAGGCCGGGAGTCCGGCGCGTTGCCGCGCACGTTGAACGCGCGCAGCCGACCCGGCGACACCATCCTGCAGCGGCACGCGTCCTTCTTCGATGACAACGGCGACCGCGCCGTCGACGTTACGGAGTGCACGCGTGGGCTCAAGGCCCTTGGCCTTCCGTTTGGATTGGCAGAGGTCGCCGCGCTCGCCATCGTTGTACCCTTGAGTGTCCAGACGCGAGGCTCGTTGCTGGCGCTAAGCATTGACATCGAGAACATTCAGAAGGGCAAGCACGACAGCGACACCGGCATCCTGGACAAACGGGGCCGGTTCAACGCTAGGCGCTTCGAGAAGGTGTTTGGCGCCTGCTCCACGGTCGACCAGAATGGCGACAAGGCATTCACCGCGACCGAACTCACCAAAATGATCATCGCGAACCGTGCGACGCTCCTTGGTTCGTTGGTGTCGATGGTTGAGTGGCAGGTGTTGCTCGCACTGGCAGCGGATACGGAGGCCGTCGAGCGCGCCAAGACGGTGCCCGCCTTGAGCGTCGCCAGGATGAAATCGTTTTACGACGGTACGCTGTTCTATAGGCTCGCGAAAGAACACGCATAGGACTAGCGAGAGGAGAGCGAGGCTCTCGAAATGCGCAGTCGAACGTGAGTCGCGCCGAACGAACGAAAGGAGAGTCGTCATGAAGGGTTTTGTGCAAGACATCGAGGGTATTGCCATCAAGAATACGGAGTTTCGACAGGTTCTTTATACGGCCAAGAACTGCCAGCTTGTCGTCATGGCGTTGGAACCCAAGGGCGAGATCGGAACGGAAGTTCACAAGCTCGACCAGTTCTTTCGCGTGGAGGAGGGGACCGGCGAGGCGGTTCTCGATGGCGTTCGTACGGCGATCCGTGCGGGCTTCGCAGTGCTCGTCCCGGCAGGGACCAATCACAACATCATCAACACCGGCAATGTTCCGTTGAAGCTCTACACGCTCTATGCGCCGCCGAATCATCGGGATGCCATAGTCCACCATACCCGCGACGAGGCGGAAGCGGACACCGAACATTTTGACGGCAAGACGACGGAATAGTGAGTCGCCGTGTTGTCGGGTGAATCGCAGTAGCGGCACCATGAGCGAGTTCGCTCGGTCGTGAATGAGGCAGCAGGTGGTCTTCGACTGAACCTATGCAGAACGTGCGAAATCCGATGCACTGTCGCGAGCGACATCAAACGGAGCGCATCGGCTGGCCCAGTTGCGGTGCGGAGAGCCAGCCTGACCGCCTAAAGCGATCCGCCCTTTATCCCGTGGGACAAGGTTCCCAGCGGTCACGAAATGGTCGCAGCGACGAGAGGCAGAAGTGGCACGACGACTGGTGATCGTCGGCGGTGACGCCGCGGGGATGTCCGCGGCAGCGCAGGCGCGGCGGATGACATCCACTGGCGAACTCGAGATCGCGTGGCATTAGAGCGCGCGTCCCGCACCTCCTACGCCGCCTGCGGGGATACCTCGGTAGCAGGCCGACGTGCTGTCGGCACTATTTCGTCTTTGCCGCCTTCTTTACGGTCTTTTTTGCGGCCGTCTTCACGGTCGTTTTCGCCGCCGGCTTGCGCGGCGTCGTCTTCGACGCCTTCTTCAGGGTTCTCCGGCCCTCTGGCGGCGGGCTCGCAACCTGCTTCACGGCTCGTTTCGCTGCCCTCTCCACCGCAGCGACCGCGCCCCTCACCGATCTCTTGACAGACTTGACGACATCGTCCGCCGTCTTCCTGACCTGCCTCTCCATAGGGCCCTGCGCAGCCTCTTTCTCGGCCTTCGACTTGTGGCGCATATCAGCGGTGTGAGCACGCTTGTAGGTCTGAATGTCCTTGAACTTGCCGCTCTCGTCACGAACGGCATAGAGCTTGGTTCCGGTTCGACTTCTCATCGTGGTACGACGCGTGGCCATGGTTCCTCCTGGCTGTGATTAAAAGTGTCGGCGCAACATCGCGCCGCATATGTCCATTATTCACGTTGCGATGCAGCCTGTCAGCAGAATTGCTCGGTGTTGCCTGTTCGGGGGGCCTGTACGGTTTCGTACATTGATCCCCATCAATACTTCGCGGCGTCAACGGTTCACCATGGATTTGACCTTCTGCGCATAGATGGGTTGTTGCATGCAAACCCAACGAAATCGAATGAAGTCGCGCGCCGCGTCACGGGTGTCAAGTCCGTCAAGAATCATATGCGGCTCAAGTCACAGGTCAGCCACCGCCCAGCGTGCCGGCGTGTCACCGCGCCGTCCGGCTCGCCAGCGGAGGACGTTGTGCGAGCCGATAGCGCGAGCCGATGCCGGTTCGCAGAGCAGACGTTCTAATTAACCGTTAAGGAATTGATCATGGCCATTACCCCAAACAAGGATCAAGTCAAGGGCGAATTGAAGGACCTCGGCGGCAAGATCCAGGAAGAAGCCGGGAAGCTGGTGGGGAGCAAGGAGCAGGAGTCCGAGGGACTCAAGAAGCAGGCGGAAGGCAAGCTGCAGAAAACCGTTGGCAATCTGAAGGAAGCCGTCACAGACGCCATCACGAAAGCATAGGAGGCTCAACGGCGCGCACTGGAAGTCCTCCGAGGTCAGGAGGGCGAGCCGGGCTGACGCCTAAGAAGACGCGGTGGCGCGCCCCGTTCCACGACTCGTTGCGCATCCAGGTCGGGGCAGGCGGGGATTCTTAGGTCTATTGGCAAAGATGCCGCGTAGGTTGCGCGGTTCGATAAGGCCAACGACAACGACGAAAGCGAGGACCAAAATGGCAACCAGAAGTGTAAAGCGGCGCGCACCGCGCACGATCACGGTGAAAGCAACCAAGTCAGGAACTGCAGCGCGCAAAACGCGGTCGGCGAAACCCGTGCCCGTAGTCGTTCCAGTGTCCTTGGGACGAGCGGGCAGCGCTGTCCGAGACGGAGTCGTCAACAGCCTGACAACGCTGAGCAGAATCGAAGGAGAGATCGTCGTACTCGTCAGGTCCGCGGTCTCAGGCACCCTCAGTGCGGCGGGAACGGTCGCCGACGAATCGGTGGTCGTGGTACGGGATGTGGTCGCCGGCGCGGTACAGGCGACCGAGCAGGTCGGGACCGGGTTGATCGCGAGCGCCAAGAGCATTGCCAAGGGCGTCGTGCTGGGCGTGCACGAAGTGGGCGGCGATGTTGCCACCGCGGCAACCGAAACGGTCAAGACGGTGATCAGGCATGCGGCGGCGGTCGGTGCGGATGTCAGCTCGGTGGCGAGAGGCGCCGTCGATGGCATCGTGGAGGCTACGGCCGAGACGGGTGGGAATGTGGGTCGCGTTGCAACGGCTGCGGTTAGGGGCGCGATCAAGGCGGCCGGCGAGGTTGGCACCGACACGGCCCGAACCGTAGCGGACGTTCTGGCCGGTGCCGTGCGTGGTGTCAAGGGAGTGCGCGGCGCGACGGTGCGCAAGGCGGTCAAGGCGCCGGGGAAGAAGGCGGCGAAGAAATCGGTGAAGAAGCCGGCAAAGAAGCCGGCAAAGAAACGGCAAAGAAACGACGAGAAGGACCTTGAAGAAATAAGTCGTTCCCGTCGGCCTTTTCGGCAAAATCCAGGAAGACTCCGGCATGGCCGTGAATGACGTTGAGCGCGTTCAACGAGCCGCGCTTGGAATGCTGGAAGATGGAGAGATCAATGAAAGCGCTTATCGTGCTGCTGCTGTTGTCCGTCTTGTTCGGTTGCCAAAAGAGTTCCGATCAGGCGTCCTCACCAATTGCGGCATCAGCCGTCACAAAGGTCACCGAACAAACTGGGCGCGTTGTCATCAATCCTCAGTTTGATGCCGCACTTCGTTTTGCCGATGGCATGGCTGCAGTGCGGATTGGTGATGAGAATAAGGGCAAGTGGGGCTACATCGACAAGCAAGGCAAGATGGTCATCAATGCGCAGATTGACGATGCATGGTCGTTTGCGGAGGGGCTGGCGGTAATGCGAATGGGCGGCAAATGGGGCTACATCGACAAGCAAGGCAAAGTTGTGGTGAATCCGCAGTTCGATGTTGCACACCCTTTTGTTGACGGGCTGGCGGCAGTACGGATTGGTGATGGGCGCACTGGCAAGTGGGGCTACATCGACAAGCAAGGCAAGATGGTCGTCAATCCGCAGTTTGACGCGGCCGAGCCATTTGCTGAAGGGCTGGCCGCGGTGCGGAATGGCGACAAGTGGAGCTATATCAGTCGCTGAGACCTTGGCGCACCCTCGTTGCGCACACACACGTCCGCGTGCTGCGGAAAGGTGGCCCCGCCTCC
Organism: uncultured beta proteobacterium; assembly: GCA_963819965.1. GTDB lineage: Bacteria > Pseudomonadota > Gammaproteobacteria > Burkholderiales > Casimicrobiaceae > VBCG01. The sequence continues at coordinate 1,526,328 of CAWFYA010000004.1, read as the reverse complement.
GACCACTCAAGCCGAGGACTGCTGTCCAGCTATGCATTACAGCGCCGGTGTAGATGCAACGGCGCAGGCGTACCCCGCGCCGTTGCTTGTCATGGAATGCCCCCGGCATTCTTGGCAGCTTATTCCGGAAATGAACCCAACGCATCGCGCTCCGCGCAGCTATCGACATGGCGCCCGCAACCAGCCCGGCGATACCGGCCACCATCACGCTGCTGTGCGTCCCATTCGCGGCGGCGACACCAAGCACCAGGCTCGCGGTCGAGACGATGCCGTCATTGGCACCCAATACGGCCGCGGGCAGCCCGCCGATGCGGTCCGTGCGGTGCCATTCCAGGTGGCGCACGGTTACACGCAGACTTCGCGTTGCTGCGGGAACGCGTAGCCCCTCGTAACGGGGTGAGCCCGGGAAGGAACGTCGGCGTGCCGGTAATCGGCGAGTAACCTGTCGTACTCGCGTTTGATGACCGCATAGCAGCCGCATGCGTGTGCTTCCAGTGCGGGGCGGTCGTAGCGGAGCAGCAGACGCGGCAGCGGGCCGTCATGCTCAAACTCGTGTTGCAGCCGATCCGCCCGCAACCGATAACTGTAGCCAGGGCTCAGCACCACCGCCCGACTGGTCGTGCTTCCGCTGCCAAGGAACGCGGCGATGCCGATCACGCCTTCGTTGCCCGTGACCGCGAATTCGGCCGACGCCGGTGCCTGATCTTGAACCTTGTCCCCTGCCGTTAGGTTGGACCTTCTGCCTCTGTGACGCCAGCACCCGCTGCGCGACACTTACACCGATGCCAAGGGTCCGGGCAATCTTCCCCTTGCCCATGCCTTGCCCCGCCAGCTTGCGTATTTCGGCTTCGACCTTCGGGTCGCTCCTCGGTCGTCCCAATGTCCTCCCGCTCGCTCGCGCCCTCTCAAGACCCGCCCGCACCCTCTTTTGGATGATCGAGCATTCAAGTTCTGCGAACACACCGCAGAGCTGGGGAGGTGTGACTAGAGGCATTGGGAGCGCGTTCATTCGCCAAGGCGTATTTCCCTGTGGGACACTGGCGGGACATTCACCAGCAGAAAACAGGATATGGCGAGAAGAAGCGGGAATAGATAACTGCTTGATCTGATTTATTTCGCGTGTTCTGGAGTGCTCTAGTTTTCTCGTTTCCCGCGACTCTTAATCCGTTGGTCGAAGGTTCAAGTCCTTCACGGCCCACCATTCCCTCCGCGGATTTGCGGCGTCGCCGTAGCGTGGGCTGCCAAGTCAACCTGCAAATGAGCGTCGACGCCGGGGTGCCGCAGTCGCCTACTCGGGCCGTCGCTGTGCGCGGCGCCATGCCGCCGGCGGCTTGCCGACCATGCGCTTGAAGGCGCGCGCGAACGCGGCCTCCGATTCGTAGCCGACTTCCTGGGCGATCGTCGCCACCGTCGCGTCGCCATCGCGCAGGAGCGCTGCACCACGCTGCATGCGCCAGTTGGTCAGGTATTGCATTGGCGGCTGGCCGACCATTTCGACGAATCGTTCGTGCAGGGCCGAGCGCGACAGCCCTGCCTGCCTGCCGAGTTCGTCGATCGTCCAGGGTTTGTCGGGCCGTGCATGCATCAGGCCGATCGCCTTGCCGACCTGGCGATCGCGCAGCGCGGCCAGCCAACCCGAGGCGTCCTCGGGCAGCGCTTCGAGGTAGCGCCGCGCAGCATCGACGAACACCATTTCGCTGACACGCTCGAGTACCGCCGAGCTGCCGGGCCGGCTTTCGCGCGATTCCACGACCGCCTGGTGCAGCATCGGCGCCACCCAGGCGCCCGCTCTGCTCGAGGGCAAATGCAGCATTCGCGGCAGTGCCTCGATCAAGGGATTGTACGGTCGCAAGTCACAGCCGATGAAGCCGCAGACGATGACTGCGTTCGCCTCGTCCACCGCCTGCGTCGTGCCAGGTTGCAGCACGCCGCGGTTATAAGTCACGGCGATCGGCTTGGGAACGTTGCGTGTCGCGAGTATCCATTCGCTTTGATCCTGCGGCGCGCGTAATCCAGGCGCGCTCGACAGGATATGGGCATCGCCGTGCGGGAACATCACGATGTCGCCGCCGGTCAGGCGCACCGGAGGCAGGCCGTCCGTGGCCGCCCAGCCATCGCCCTTGACCATCATGTGGTATTCGATCAGATGTTCGGAGCCGGGCAAGACCGCTTCGGCAATCGAGCGCGCCGCCGGTGCTTCCGCGACCCATTCGCCCACAAGGCTCACGTGATAGAAGATCGCGCCGCGCAGGCGAACGGTCCGCAACACGTCAGATAAGGTGTCCTGGTTCATCGCTGCATTGCCTCGGACGCTCGAACAAGCCACGCGGACGCTCGGTCAAGCTGGCGGCTTGCGCCAACGCCATTCCGGACGCGCGAGCAAATATCCGGGACACAGTGTGAAGTGTCAAGCGCGGCATTCTCCGACAATGCATCACGTCGATCCCGTATCGATCGTGACCATCGGAGAACTTTTTCACGGAGACGCACATGACCATTGACACCGCAGTCACATCGCCGCGCGTAACGGCACCCGCGCCGGCGCAACCCGATTTCGCCGGCATCAAGGCAAGGCAGCAGGCCACCTGGGCCAGCGGTGACTTCGCGGTCATCGGCACCACGTTGCAGATCGTCGGCGAGTCGCTGGCCGAGGCCGTCGACGTGCGCGCTGGCGAACGCGTGCTCGACGTTGCCGCCGGCAACGGCAACGCGACACTTGCCGCGGCGCGCCGCTTTGCCGACGTCACGTCAACCGACTATGTGGAGGCGCTGCTGGACAAGGGCCGCGGCCGCGCGCAGGCGGAGGGCTTGCCGGTGCGCTTCGAGGTGGCCGATGCGGAGAACCTCCCGTTCGCCGATGGTAGCTTCGACGTCGTGCTGTCCACGTTTGGCGCGATGTTCACCCCCGACCACACGCTTCCGGCGCGCGAGATGCTGCGCGTGGTGCGCAGTGGCGGCCGCATCGGGCTGGCGAACTGGACGCCCGAAGGATTCATCGGTCGGCTGTTCAAGGTCGTCGGCGCCTACCTGCCGCCACCCGTGGGGCTCAAATCGCCCGCGCTCTGGGGCACCGAGCCGCACATCGTCGAACTGTTCGGCGCCCGCGCAACGCAAATTCATTGCCAGCGGCGGCAATTCAAGTTCCGCTATCGCTCCGCCGCGCATTGGGTGCAGGTATTCCGCGACTTCTACGGGCCGACGCTCAAGGCATTTGCCGCGCTCGACGAGGCCACCAGGCCGGCGCTGGAGCGCGACATCACGACCTTGCTCGAGCAGATGAATACCGCGGGTGACGGATCGCTCGTGGTGCCCGGCGAATACCTCGAGGTAGTGATCACCAGGCAATGAATTGACGCGCGTCGTTCCAATCGGGAATCGAATCATGAGTGACATCGACAAGCGCGGATGCGCTATCACCGGCGCCACGCCCGCCGCCCTGGAAGCCTATGAACGCGCGCTCGCCGCGTACCAGGGCTGGCGCGCGGGCGCCGCAGAGTTGCTGGACGGGGCACTGCAGGCGGCGCCGGCATTCGTGATGGCGCACGTGCTGAAAGCATGGATGGTGATATCCAACCGCGACCCGCAACGAGTCCGTTCGGCACGACGACTGCTGGAAAACGCTGCGAACCTGCCCGCGAACGAGCGCGAGAAAGCGCACCTTGCGGCGATCGCTGCCGCTCTCGAGGACGACTTGGAACGCACCAAGGAACGCCTGGGTGCCTTGCTGCGGCGGCATCCGCGCGATGTTGTTGCACTGCAAGTCGTGCACTCGCTTGATTACCTCACCGGCGATTCCGCCCGCCTGCGCGACCGCGTGTCAGGCGTATTGCCGGCATGGTCCAGTGATGTGCCCGGTTATCACGCGGTGCTGGCCATGCGGGCGTTCAGCCTCGAGGAAAGCGGCGATTACGCGCGCGCCGAGGAAATCGCCCGGGCGGCGTTGGCGTTGAACCCTCACGACGCGCGCGCTCACCACGTCATGGCGCATGTGTTCGAGATGACGGAGCGCGCCGAAGCCGGTGAGCGCTGGCTGCTGGAGCACGAGGCCGACTGGAGTGTCGATACCGTCGTCGCCACCCATTGCTGGTGGCACCTGGCGCTTTTCCTGTTGGCGCAAGGCCGGGTCGACCGCGCACTCGCCGTGTACGACCGGCGCATCCGGGCGCATCGTTCGAACGACGTCGCCGACATGATCGATGCGTCAGCGCTGTTGTGGCGCGTCGAGCTGATGGGTGCCAACATCGGCACACGCTGGGGCGAGCTGGCCGAGGCCTGGACGCCGCACATCGATGACAGGTTCTGCAGTTTCAGCGATGTGCACGCGATGCTGGCATTCGTCGGCGCGCGCGATTGGGATAGCGCGAAGCGCCTCGAGCTTGTGCTGAAAGGCAGCAAGGCGCTGCCGACCCGCCACGGCATGACTACGCGGCTACTCGGACTGCCCGCGAGTCGCGCGCTGATCGCGTTCGGACAGGGCAGCTATCTACGTGCCATCACGCTGCTTGCGGGCTTGTCGCGCTTGGCGCATCGCCTTGGCGGCAGCCATGCGCAACGCGACGTGCTGCGACTGACGCTTCGGCATGCGATCGAACGCGTGCGCCATCCCGCCCGCGCGCTGCGCGTTCTTCGCCGGCACTTCGCTGCCCATGCCTGACGCGGATTGAACCGATCACATCGCCATAAAAATCAGGAATCCACGGACCGGGCTGCCGCCCTCCAGGCGGGTATCGATGGGTGAGATTTCGACCGTGCCAAAGCCGGCCGATGTCGCGAGTCGTCGCAGATAGCTTGATGAGTGCGAGTAGCGGCCGCTGGCCTGCAGGCGAAAATCAGTTCCACCCGATGCGTCTCCGTTGCCAGGCGCGTCTTCGCTGGCTTCAACAGAAAAGGCAAGGAACCCGTCCGGGCGCAACAACCTTCTCGCTTCCTGAACGATTGCGGCAAGATTGCCCACGTAAATAAACACGTCGGTCGCAATTATCGCGTCGTAGCTTGCAGCGCGCTCGCCCGTCATCATGGCAAGCAAATCCTGCTGTTCGAGTCTCTGATACAACGCTCGCGCACGCGCTTTTTCGAGCATTTTGGAGGAGAGATCGACCCCCACCAACTGCCGCGCGAACGAGGCGAATGCCACCCCCGCCAAACCGGTCCCGCAGCCCAGATCCAGGAGATCCCAATTGCGCTGTTGATTCCTCGCATTCCCCAGGACGAAAGGTACGAGCTGTTCCGGAACGCGGTACCGTAGTTCCTCCACCAGATGCTTGTCGAATCGCTCGGCGTGGTTGTCGAAAAGGTTCGCGACATACTGTTCCGGAGGCCGGTCCGGATTCAGGCCGATTAGCGACGACAGTCCGAACTTTGCCATGCCGTTGTCCGGGTCGAGCCTGAGCACCTGCTGGAAGCAGGCGATCGCTTCGCCGACATTTCCCTGATGCTTGAGCGCAACGCCGAGGTTGTATTGGGCGAAGACGAGGTCAGGCTTCAATGCAATCGCTTGCCGGTAATGCGCGATCGCTTCTTCGTACCGATCCTCGTCCTGTAGCACAAGTCCGAGGTGATAGTGAGGCTCGGCGTAAGCCGGCCTGATTGCCAGCGCCTTGAGGTAGCACGCCTTCGCGTCGGCGCTGCGTCCCGCAGCGCGGTAGGCTTCACCCAGATTGTTATATGCAACGGGATTGGGTGGCCTGGGCGGGGCCGACTGCTCCCAACCGGCAATGGCGTGACTGATGCTCTCAATTGCCTCGGCATATCGTTTCTGCTGGTATGCAATGCCGCCGAGAAGGGAATGCACGTCCGCGTTTCCGGGATCGACGCTCAGTACCTGCCTGTAGAGTTCCTGCGCATCCGACACGCGACCTGCGCGATGGTGTGCCATTGCGGCCGCTATGGTCCGAGGAATGTCGACCACCGCTTACGCCTGCCGCGTTAGTGCGCCCTGGCGCCTGACTGGGTACGTTGCCTGGCCAAATCGCGCGTGCCTTTCCACCGGCTTCGTCAGTGCAGTGCTTTCGCCGCTGCTCAATTCACGGTCACAGCCAGCGATGATGGTAGCTCAGGGGTGTCGTACCGAACAAGAATAGAACAAGAATGCTGTGCTGACGAAGCTTTACGACGCACGCAGGTTCAGTCGGCGGTGAAGCGGAAGCGGGCGTTGAAGCCATCGCAATTCTTCGGTCTGAGTCGGCGCGTCAACGTTCGGACGCGCGGGGATCGGAGTCGAATTCGAGGAGGTCGCCGGGCTGGCAACCGAGCACGTCGCAGATGGCCTCAAGCGTCGAGAAGCGGATCGCTCGCGCCTTGCCGGTCTTGAGGATCGACAGATTGGCCAGCGTGATATCGATCCGTTCGGCGAGTTCCGTGAGAGTCATCCTCCGGTCATGGAGAAGGTCGTCGAGCTTGACGAGGATCGTCATGTCACACCGTTCCTTCAAGATCTTCGCGCATCAGTGCGCCCGCGGCGAAGACGCGCGCGAGTATGAAAGTCAGGAGCACTGCCAGCCAGGCACTTGTCGAAAAGCCGGCGTCGAGGTGAAGCGGATGCGCGGGCGTCGAAATCGCCTTGCCGATGCCGCCGATGACCATGCTGAGGAGCTGGAGAGCGAGCAGCACCCAAGCGATGGTTTGCAGGCGGGTGGCGTTCGCCGCGACGAAAGGATTGCCAGCACGGACCGTGTCGACGATCCCAAGCAGTCGCCTCAGGACAGCGTCATTGAGCGGGACAGCGACCAGGCCGAGCAGGGCTACCGCGCGCAACCCCCCGATCATGTGGGGGATGCCGGAAGACGGGTCGATGCCGAGCGCGGCAAATGTCCATTGTTCGGCGACGATGGTCGCGACCAGCAGCGCGCAGATGGCCGCGCCGGCCAGCCAGTTCAAGATTATCAGGGCGCGCAGCGTGACCCATGCGAATGGCAGGACGGTGTCGTTTTTCACTTTGGCGGCTCCGGACGGGACATATTGATAAACAATATAGCACATATCGATTATCAGCAAGTATTTTTTGTGCCTTGCGACCCTGACGGACTGTTCAGCCCGACCGAGTGCGGTGCCCGATTGTTGACTGTTCCGCCTCGCCCGACGGCGGATTGCGAGGTTCCTGCCTTGACCTCGCCGCATCTTTGTATACATAATTCAAAAAAAGACCGCCCCCACAGCGGTCTCCACCACGAGGGTTCCGCATGACGCTTCTGCTCCAGGCATCGGGCGCCGCCGCCGAAAGCGCGCGGCACATCGTGCGCGCGACCTTGCCGGCGCAGGTGGCCGAGCGACTGCGCGACATGATCGCCGCCGATGAGCTGTCGCCAGGAACGAAGCTCAACGAACGCGAGCTAACTGCGCATCTGCGGATATCGCGCACGCCGCTGCGGGAAGCTTTGAAGATGCTGGCTTCCGAAGGCTTGGTGCAACTGGTGCCCAACCGCGGCGCGTTCGTTGCCAACCCTTCGCCAGGCGAGGTCGAGGAAATGCTCGAGGCGATGGGCGCGCTCGAGGCGATTTGCGGAGAGCTAGCCTGTGCGCGGGCCACCCAGGCAGAGCTCGCGGCGATCCGTCAGACGCATGATCGGATGACCAAGGCGTACGAGCGCCGGGACCGTCATACGTATTTCAAGCTGAACCAGGAGATTCACCTCCGCATTGCGCGGGCGAGCCGTAACGCGACGCTGCAGCGCATGCACGAAACCCTGAACGCGCGCCTCTATCGCGTGCGCTTTTTGTCGAACAGGACCGATCGCTGGCATACGGCGGTCGAGGAGCACGAGGCGATCGCCGATGCCCTCGAGCGGCGCGACGTGGGCTTGGTGCGCCGGCTGCTGCGCGAGCACCTCGGCCACACATGGAAGAAGGTGGAAGCGAATGGCTACTGAAACCACACAAAGTCCGTCGCTGACCGGCCTGCCGCGCATCGCCGTGCTGATGGGCGACCCGAACGGCGTTGGTCCGGAACTCGCCGTCAAGCTCCTGCAGCTGCCGGAGGTCCACCAGCGTGCGCGCGTGCTTGCCGTGGCGCCGCCCGCGGTATGGGAAACAGGCCAGCGCGCCGCCGGCGCGACGCTCGACGCGCTGCCCGTCGCCAGCATCGACCGGGTCGCGTTCGAACCGGGACGGACGTCGCTGCTGTCGCTCCCCGTCATCGACGCCGCCGCAATCACCGTGGGCCGCGCGACGCAGGCTGCCGGCGCTGCAGTCCTGCGCCAGCTCGCGTTCGTCGCCGACGCGCTGGCCGCCGGACAGATCGAGGGCGTGGTGTTCGCGCCGTTGAACAAGCAGGCGATGCGCATGGCCGGTTTGGCGCAGGAGGACGAGCTCGAGTACGTTGCGGAGCACTTGGGCGTCCGCGAGCCGGTGTGCGAGCTCAACATGCTCGACGGGCTGTGGACGTCGCGCGTGACTTCGCACATTCCGCTTCGTCGTGTCGCCGATCTCGTCACCGTCGACTCCGTGTGCGCTGGCGCCTACGTCATCGACAAGTCGCTGCGCATGAGCGGGATTGCGCGGCCGAAGATCGCCGTATGCGCGCTCAACCCGCACGCGGGCGACGGCGGCACCATGGGCCGCGAGGAAATCGATGTCATCGCGCCCGCGGTCGCGCGCCTGCAGGCAGAGGGGATCGACGCGCGTGGGCCATATCCATCCGATACCGCGTTCCTGCTCGCGCGGCGGGAGAAGTATGACGCGGTGCTGACCATGTACCACGATCAGGGGCAGATCGCGATGAAGACGCTGGGCTTCGAGCGGGGCGTCACGGTGATGGGTGGATTGCCCTACCCCGTGGCCACGCCTGCGCAAGGAACCGCATTCGACATCGCGGGTAAGGGTGTTGCCAATGCCGAAGCGATTCGGCGGGCGTTTCACGTAGTCGCCGACATGGCGTCCCGGGCAAAGTAGCTGCAACGGGCCGCCGCGGACGTACCGCAAACAGGAGGAATCACCATGCTCGTAATTCGCACTGCTGTAGGTCTGGCCGCCGTCGCGGCCGTTCTCGCCATCTGCGCGCCAGCCGCGGCGCAGACACCCACCGAGATCGTGTTCGCGATCAGCGCCGAAGCCGGCTCGCTGCAGGCGCTCACCGGCGAGGAATTCACGCGCCGTGTCAACCAGAAGCTCGCCGGGAAGGCGACGGTGAAGTTCTTCGCGTCCTCGCAGCTGGGCGGTGACAAGGAACTGATGCAGAAGATGCGCCTGGGATCGGTGCACTTGTCGATGCCGTCGTCGAACATGTCGTCGGTAGCCCCCGAGTTCGCGCTGTTCGACATGCCGTTCCTGATCAAGGACCGCGCGCATCTGCAGCGGATCGCGCCGACCGTGTTCTGGCAGATGATCGCGCCCGCCGCCGAGAAGAAGGGTTACAAGATCCTGGGCCTGTGGGAGAACGGCTTCCGCCAGATCACCAACAACACGCGGCCGATCGACAAGCCCGAGGACCTGAAGGGCATCAAGCTGCGCGTTCCGGGCGGCGCCTGGCGCGTCAAGATGTTCAAGCTGTGGGGCGCGAATCCCACGCCGATGGCGTTCGCGGACGTGTTCGTCGGCCTGCAGACCGGGGTTATCGACGGCCAGGAGAACCCGTACACCAACATCTACGCGGCGAAGTTCCAGGAAGTCCAGAAATACCTTTCCATCACCAACCACGTCTACACGCCGTCTTACCTGACCACTGGAACGGACGCGTGGGCGAAGCTGCCGCAGGACGTGCGCGACGTGATCGCGCAGACCGCGAAGGAAATGGAGTCCTGGGCGTACGAACAGGGCGCCAAGGACGACGGCGTGCTGAAGGACAAGCTCGTAGCCGCCGGGATGAAGGCCAACACGGCCGACCGCGCCGCCTTCGTCAAGGCGAGTCAGCCGCTTTACGACGAGTTCGAGAAGGAAGTTCCCAACGGCAAGGAGATGATCGACGCAACGTTGCGCGCCGGGAACTGAGCGGGCGGAAACGCAACCGGGACCGCCCGCCGCCATGTTGCCGCGCGTCAGACGCTTCCTCGACGGAGTGCTGCAGGTGCTGACCATCGGCCTGCTGCTCGCGCTCGCCGCGCTGGTGATCGCCGCCGTCGGCTTCCGCAAGGCCGGCGCCTCGATCGTCTGGTACGACGAGCTCGCCTCGGTGCTGCTTGCGTGGCTCACGTTTCTCGGCGCCGCACTTGCGGTGCTGCGGCATGCGCACCTTGGCTTCCCCGGGATCGTGTTTCGCCTGCCGCTGGCGCTGCGCGTGTCCTGCTTTGCCCTGTCGAAGGCAGTCGTCCTGGGCTTCTGGGGCACGGTGGCCGTCGCCGGCACCCGGGCGCTGGACCTGATGGTCGGTGATGCCCTGGTGACGCTCCCTTGGGTGCCGATGCCGCTCGTGCAAAGCGTGCTCCCGATCGCGGCAGTACTGATCATTGCCGCCGAACTTGTCGACATGCCGGAAAGCCTCGCCCGCGTCCGCCGCGGCGTCGACGACGAGACGCTGGAAATCCGGGAGGCGGTCGCCGAGGGCCTGGCGCGGTCGGACGAGGTGGCTAAGGGCCTGCGCGGAGGCCCGCGATGACCATCGCCGTGGTGTTTCTGCTGCTGGTCGTGCTGGTGCTCGTCAACGTGCCGATCGCGGTCGCCATCGCCGTCGTCGCGCTCGCCGGCATGGCTGCCGCGCACGGCACGATGGCGCTGGTCAACGGAATGCTGACTTTCTACAGCGGAGCCACCGGCTTCCCGATGCTGGCGATCCCGCTGTTCGTGCTGGCGGGTGGACTGATGAACACGTCGGGGATCTCGCGCCGGTTGATCGGCTTCGTCAGCGCCCTTGTCGGGTTTGTCCGCGGTGGGTTGGCGATGGTCAACATCGTCGTATCGATGATCTTCGCGGAAATCTCCGGCTCGGCGGTCGCCGACGTCGCCGCGCTCGGCTCGGTGCTGATTCCCGAGATGAAACGCCGCGGCTACAAAGGTGCTTTCGCCGCGGCGGTGAGTTCCTCGGCCGCCTCGCTGGCGGTGATTATCCCGCCGTCGCTGCCGATGATCCTCTATGGCGCCATCGCCGACACGTCGATCACGCAGCTGTTCATCGCCGGCATCGTCCCGGGCATCCTCTGCGGGCTGGGGATGATGGGGCTGTCCTACTGGTACGCGATCAAGTTCAACCTGCCGCGGGAGCAGGCGTTCAGTCTGCACCGCCTGTGGGCGTCGTTCAAGGAAGCCGGCTGGGCGCTGACGTTGCCGGTGATCATCCTGGGCGGCATCTTCAGTGGCTTCGTCACTGCCACCGAAGCCGCCGGACTGGCAGTCTTCGCGGCGCTGGTGATCGGCGTCCTCATTTATCGCGAGCTCGATTTCAAGCTGCTGCACAAGTCGCTGGTCGACGGCGTCGTCCAGACGGCGGCGGTGATGCTGCTCGTGACCGCGTCGGCAGTGCTCGGAGGCTACCTGACGGAGCTGCAGGTGCCGATCCGGCTCGCGCACGGAATGCTCGCGATCAGCGAGAACCGCTACGTGGTGCTGGCGATGCTCAATGTGCTTTTCTTCGGCCTCGGCTGCGTGATGCATGGCGCTGCGGCAATCGTCCTGGTCGTGCCGATCGTGATGCCGCTGGTGCATCAGCTGGGTATCGATCCCGTCCACTTCGGCATCGTGGTGACGCTGAACATCGCCATCGGCCAGCAGACTCCGCCGGTCGCCAGCGTGCTCGCCGTTGCCTGCTCGATCGCCAAGGAGGACATGTGGGCGGTGACGCGCGTCAATCTCGGCTATATCGCGCTGCTCATCGCGACGCTGATTGTCGTGACCTACGTGCCGTGGTTCTCGACCGGGCTGGTGAGCGCGCTCTACGCGCCGTAGCACCCGAATCTGCGCCAGCGGCATAGTGCCGTCGCTGACGGCCAATCCGGGTCAATTACGGCCGTGGGCAAGCAACTTCAGCGCCGACAGGTCCAGCAGCTTGACGTCGCGGCCCAGCGTCTGCAGCAATCCGCCTTCCTGGAATCCCGAGAACAGGCGGCTCACCGTTTCCAGCTTGAGTCCGAGGTAGCTGCCGATCTCCTTGCGGGTCATCCGCAGCACGAACTCCGTCGACGAATAGCCGCGCCTCTCGTATCGATCGGAGAGATTCAACAAGAATTCCGCAAGCCGCTGCTCGGCCCGCCTGCCGCCGAGGGTGACCATCATGTTCTGTCCGTGCCCGATGTCGCGCGACAGGAGGTGATGGAGATTGTGCTGCAAGGATGGAAACGTGCGGGCGAGATTTTCCAGCTCTTCGAACGGTAATGCGCATACCTCGGTGTCCTCGAGGGCGATGGCCTCGCAGGCATGGTGCTCGCTCAGGATCCCGTCCAAACCGATGATGTCGCCAAACATATGGAAGCCCGTGATTTGTTCGCACCCGTCCTCGCTCAGGATGGTGGTCTTGCACGAACCGAGACGGATGGCATAGAGCGCGGCAAATGGCTGGCCTGCACGATAGAGCGTGTCACCACGACGCAGCTTTGTCTGGCTGGTAAACGTCTTGTCGAGCGCCTCCATCACCTCGCTTGTGAGCCCGATGGTGATGCACACCTTGCGCGAATTGCAGAGCTCGCAGTGGGTCTTGATTTCACGAAGGGACAGCACCGTTGCGGGCCATCCGGCCGAATATGTGCTCTGGCTGGCGAGCACAGCGACGCGATGCTTCGACTCGTTGAAGGAAGACATGAATTTCCATGCGGATCTTGCTTGGTCAAACGGCATGGACCCGCCCGCGTCCGTCGCGCGGGTCAGGCGGAATTCCCTGCGGCAGGAATCGAATCCCGCGTTCTTTCCCTGCGGAAAGCGGTGTTTATGCCGCCGCGCAATGCGGCATTGATACTCAAGCCTTTGCACCTTTTCGCATTCAACCCGCAAAAGGGGGGGTCGTCTGTCCGCTACCGCTCATATATTCTTTGTTGTATTATTTTTCGCGTTTTCCGGTCGCGTCACCGGGGACACTTTACACGATGTCGATGGATGACGGCTTATGACTCTTGTTTCCCCGGATCTCCGGGCGAATCACCTACTCGCCGCCATGCCTGCGGCGGTTCACAAGCGACTGGATCGCTACCTCAAGCTCGCGCCGATGCCGCTCGGGCACGTCCTCTATGAATCGAACAAGCCGCTCACGGAAGTCTTCTTTCCCGTGGATTCGATCGTGTCGATGGTTTACGTCATGGAAGACGGACGATCGGCGGAAATTGCCCTTGTCGGTAACGAGGGAATCCTCGGCGTAGCCTTGTTCATGGGCGGCAAGTCAATGTCGCACCGCGCGATCGTGCAAAGCGCGGGCCATGCGTATGCACTTTCGGCAGAGGTGTTGATGCGCGAATTCGGCCGCTCCGGTGACCTGCAGCATTTGCTGCTTCGCTTCACGCAGGCGCTCCTGACGCAAATGGCGCAGACCGCAGTGTGCAACCGGCATCACTCGGTGGACCAGCAACTATGTCGCTGGCTGCTGTTGAGCCTCGATCGTCTGTCGTCGACGCAATTGACCATGACGCATGAATTGATCGCCAACATGCTCGGCGTCCGCCGCATGGGCGTGACCGAAGCCGCAGGCAAGTTGCAGGAGGCGGGATTGATCAAGTACAACCGCGGGCGTATCACGGTGCTCGATCGCGTGCGTCTCGAAACCCGCGCCTGCGAATGCTACCGGGTGGTGCGCCGGGAATACGACCGGCTGCTCGCGGCAATCGCTCCCTGACACGAACAGCGGCGTCGCCGCATCTGCTTCTAGTCAACCTCGATCCTGACTTCCCGGAAGGCGTCAGGAAATGGCCGGCGCCCTGTCGCGCAGCTTCGGAATGAATTCCGTCTCGACCGCCTTTTGCAGGAGGTCCGGCGGGAGCAGTCCCTGGCTAAGCAGAAAGTCGTTGAACTTCTGTCGATCGAATTTCTGCCCAAGGGCGAGTTCGGTCTGCGCCCGCAGTTGCATGAGCCGCAAATAGCCGTAGTAATAACTGGTGGCCTGCCCGGGGGCCCAGAACGTGTAGCGGTCGACCTCCTGCTTGACCATCGCCTGCGACAGGACGACGTCGTCGCGCAGGACCGCCGCAGCCTTTTCCGGCGTGGTCAGGCCGAGGTTCAGCATCGGATCGAGATAAGCGCGCGCGGCCCGCATCAGCCGGTGCTGCAGCGCAAAGAACTGTCCTTCCATGGGCTCGTAGGGTTGCATCTCGGCTTCGGCATACAGCGCCCAGCCTTCGGTGTTGGCGCTGTTTTCGGCGTAGACGGCCCGGGCGATCGAAACGCCTTGCTCGATCATGCTGGCGAACTGCAGTTCATGGCCGGGTCTGGCCTCGTGGGCAGTCAGCGTCCACGACGCCCCTTCGTTGCTGAAGTCGTCGTATTTGAGCGTTGGATCCGTGGCGTCGCCGGGACGATTGAGCGGCAGGACGAATTCACCGTACTCGCCGGTGTTGCCAATCATCCGGGGCGCAACCATGTGCGGCGCCGGCACGCTCGCCGTTTCCGCGGCGGTAGCGAGCCTGATCTTTCCTTTGCGCGCGGGAAGCGTGACGATGCGCTCCCTGGCGATGATGGCCTCGATTTCCGCCAGGCGCTTCTCGTAGAAAGGCAGAATCGCTTGGCCAACCAGCTGCTCCTTCTTCAACTCGCGCAGCACGTCCCGGTAGTTTGAACTACTGAAGCCACGCGCCTTGGCAATCTGCAAGGCGAGCGCCTCCATCTGGTTCTGAATTTCGGCAAACGAAAACTGGGCTTGGGCAATGAGGACTTTCGGGTCCGCATCGACGCCGAACTGCTTCAGATTGTCGGCATAGATCGCGGGAGGAAGTTGATTCGTCGCCCGTGTCCTTGGCAGCACATTGATGCGCACCCAGTCGTCGTAGTCATGCAGTTGTCCGGCTACGCGGGCCATGGGCTCCTGCCAGCCATCGAGACCGCTCTTCTTGAACAGTTCCTCCATGCCCTCGACGTAGTTTTTCGTGTCGCCGAGTCCTTTCTTTACTTCGTTGATGTAAGGTCCGGTCAGGCCGGGCACGTCGAAGCGCTCGCGGGTGCGTTCCATCGCCAGCTGGGTTAGGGGCACGCTCCCCGGTTCGAGCCCCGCATACTTTCTTAGCCGCGTGACCGCGGCAGCCTGCCGTTCCTTCGGAATCTGGGGATCGAGGAGCGCCCGAATCCCTGAAAATTCGATTTCCCCGACATTGATGTAGTCCAGCAACAACTCGCGCTGTAATTGGGAAGACGTCACGCGGTCATCCAGCGCCTTGATCAGGATGGCGAGGTCCTGCTTGACCCGGGCGTCGGTTGTCGACGTGACCCGGGCGCGCAGGTCATCCGCGGCTCGCCGGGCATCCTCCAGCGTGCGTTCATGCACACCGGCGCGCAGGTCTGCGATGTTTTGGTCTACACCGGGAATTCCAATTTGTCCCGCATATTCCGGCGAGTATCTGGCGACCAACGCCAGGGCGACCTGGGCATTTTCGTCACTTTGCTTGACCCATTCCGGCGCAACGGCGGATACCGCGAGCGGCGCAATGCCGATGGACAGCCCTAAAAGGAACGCGATGCGGCGCATAGCCTCTCCAAGCGAACTTGCGCGATTCTGCCATCGATTGGCAATCGGAGTGCGCATCACCGTGCCAGCCACGCCCTCAAGCGCCAGCCGTACACGTTCACCGCCAGTCCCGCGAACACGAGCAGCACGCCCGCGATTTGCATCGTCGCCAGCGACTCGCCCAGGAACAGCGCGCCGCTGGCCAGCCCCGACACGGGGATCAGCAGCGCAAACGGCGAAATCAGCGCGGTCGGATAGCGGTGCAGCAGACCCGCCCACGACGCGAAGCCGAAGAGTGTCGCGCCCCACGCCAGGAACAGCACGCTCGTCCAGGAGAGCGAGCCCGCGTTCATGACGGCATGCCAGGATGCGTTGCCGCCCTCGAACACGTACGAAAGAATTGCCAGTGGCAGCGGCGGCACCAGGCTCGACCACACGACCAGCGCGAACATGTCGGGCTCATGGTCGCCCGCCGCGCGTTTGGCGACGATGTTGCCCACTGCCCACGACAACGCCGCGACCAGCACCAGCACAAAGCCCAACAGCGTCGCGGTCGCGCCGTCGAACAGCTTGTACGCCGCCAGCAGCGCGATGCCGGCGGCTGCGATCGCTGCGCCGATCAGGTTGTGTGCGGAAATTCGATCCCCGAGATAGCGGATGCCAAGGCCGATCGTGAAGAACACCTGCACCTGGATGACCAGCGACGACAGCCCCGCCGGCATTCCGAGCTTCATGCCCAGGAACAGGAGGCCGAACTGGAACACGCCGATGGCGAAGCCGTAGGCCACCACGAACCGCCACGGAATCTGCGGACGTCGTATGAACAGCACCAGCGGCACGGCGGCGAAGAAGAATCGCAGCGCCGCCAGCGCGAACGGCGGGATTTCGCGCAGGCCGAACTTGATCGGGACGAACGAAAAGCCCCACAGCGCGACGATCGCAATCGTGAGCGCCAGGTCGCGCGGCGATAGATGGGCCTTCAGAAGGTGACTCTAGAACTTGAGGGTGGCAGGCAGGTATTTCGCCATCAGGTCCTCATAGTACGGCTTGAGGTCTGCCAGCCGGGGACTGTCGGGCCGCTTCGAGTACAGGTCGTAAGGGTTGAATTTCTGCATCCACGGCAGCATCGCGCGGTCCGTGGCGTCGAGCAGGTAGTCGTACGCGCCCTCGCGGTGCCACGCGTAGAACGAATGGAAGCGGATCATGTATTGCGCGGGCTGCGGCAGGTATTCCCGGGTGAGGTGATACAAGTACTCGTCGTGGCCCCACGACATCTGCACACTGGACAAGCCGCAGGCTGGACGGTAGATGCCCGTCCCGGTCTGGAACTCCTTGCGTTGCATGTCCGGATTGGCGGCGAAGAACTCGCCGTAGACGACCTTGGGCGAATAGGGGCAGCCGGTGGGAAATGTGTCGCCGACGACAGCCCATTGCGGTTCTCCGAACAGGCACAGCACCTTGCCCAGGTCGTGGACGAAACCGGTCAGCACCATCCAGTCCGGCTGCCCGTCCGCGCGCATTGCCTCGGCCGTCTGCAGAAGGTGGTCGACCTGTGGCAGCGCGGTGTCCGGATCGGAATCGTCGACCAGCGTGTTGAGATAGTCGAGTGCCTGCCACCACGTCATCTCGCGCCGATTGAAGCGCAGGTAGTCGGCCTTCTTGGCGACCACGAAATCGTGTGTCTGCCGCGCATGATTCAGCCGGTAGAACTCACGCACGCTGTTGCGCGCGGGTGCCCCGTAGTTGCGAAACGCGTCCTCCGGCTTGTTCGTGGCTTCCATGGCGCGCGCCGAGCGTGGCATCAGAAGATGAAATGATACGCCGCTCGGGCGCTACTTTTTCTTGGCGAACTCCCCGGCCACGACATAGCCGAACTCGTCCGGCTTGATGTATTTGCGCAGGACCGCGTTGACGTCGTCTGCCGTCAGCTTCTCGATGGCGGCATCGATCTGTCCCGATGTCGACCAGGTGCGTCCCAGGTATGACTGGTTCGCCAGCGTGCCGGCGACGCTACCATCCTCGTTGCGGCCGAGGCGACGCTCCTGCATCAGCGCTTCCTTGGCAGTCTTGACCTCGCTGTTCGTGAAGCCATCTTTCAGGGCCAGCGCCATTTCCTCGCTGAAGCCGCGGCGGACGCGTTCCAGGTTTTCCGGCGCGAAGATCGCGTAGAGGCCGAACTTGCTGTTGGCTTCGAACGAGTTCGGCTGGAAGAAGGTGCCCACGCCGTAGGACAGGCCGTCCTTCTGGCGCAGTCGAAGGAACAACCGCGACTGCGGCGCGTCTCCGAGGATGTAATTGGCGACGAGCAGCGCCGGATAGTCCGGACTCAGGTCGTTCAACGGCAGCGCGAGGCGCCCGATCAGGAACGCGTTGGCCTTGTCGGCGAGTTCGAACTTGAGCGAGTAGGGCTTCCTGGCGACGAACGGATCGGGCACCCGCGCGTAAGCGGCAGGGCTCTTCCAGTCGCCGAAGATCTCCGTGACGAGCGCGCGCATCGCTTCCGGATCGAAATCGCCGACGATCGCCAGGTCTCCATTGCTCGCGCCATAGAACTGGCGATGGAAATCGCGCAACGTTTCCGGCGTCACAGTCGTGGCCCAGCCGAGTTCCTCGTCGAGCGTGGGCGTGTAGCGCGGATCGCCTGCCGGGTAGGGGTTGCCTTCGCGCCGGCTTGCGCGCACCGCGACCTGCTGCGGGTCGAGCCTGCCCTCTTCCAGGCCGGTCGCGCGCTCGCGCTTCAGCGTCTCCAGTTCCGCCGCCGGGAACGAGGGCTCGCGCAGCACCTGGGCCACGAGGCGCAGCGTGTCGGGAAGCTCCTTGCGGAAGGTCTTGCCCGACGCCGATGCACCGGTTTCGTTGCCGCCGATGCTGACCTGCGCGCGCAGCTGGTCGAACGCGTCCTCGAGCTCCTGGCGGTTCTTCTTTGCGGTGCCGCGCATCAGCATGGCGCCGGTGAACTGCCCTGCGGCCTGCTTGCCGAACGCCGATTTCTCATCCGCGAAGTGCAGTGCCAACGAAAAATGGACGCCCTCGCCGCGCGTCTTCTTCGGCAGCAGCGCGACCTTCATGCCGTTCGCCAGCGTGACGCGCTGCGTGCGCGCATCGAGGTTGGCGATGCTGGTGTCGAAGGCCTCGCCCAGCGATGCGGTGGCGTCGCCCTTGTAGTCCTTGACCATGGCGGCGACGTCGACCGGCGGCGGCACCGGCGCGCGGTCCGGCGCGGCGTCCGGAATGAACTCGCCGACGGTCACGTTGGAGCGCTTGAGGTATTGCAGCGCGACTCGCTGCACGTCGGCCGCGGTCACTTTGCGGTAGGCATCGCGCTGCATGAAGAAGAGTCGCCAGTCGCCCAGCGCAATGGAATTGGAGATCGCGACGGCGAAGCGCTGCGGATTGGACATCACCTCGTCGTAGTATTTCGTCGCCCGCACGCGAATTCGCGCCACCTCGGCGTCGGTGATCGGATTTTTCTTCAGGTCGTCGATCGTCGCAAACATCGCCTCGCGCGCCGGCTCGATGGCGTCGCCTTCAGGAATCTGCGCGAACAGCGTCAGCGACCCCGGGTCTCGCTGCGCTTCGCCTTCGGCTTCCACTGCCGACGCTTTCTTGGTTTCCACCAGCGCCTTGTACAGCCTGCCGGCGGGTTCCACCGTCAGGACGTCGCCCAGCACGTCGGTCGCGACGTAATCCGGGTGCGCGCCGCGCACGGTGTGGAACATCATCCCCAGGAACTTGGAATTGCCGGCGCGGCGCAGCGTCACGCTGCGTTCGCCGTCCTGCACGGGATCCTGCGTGTAGATCGTCGGCAATTTCCGCGTGGGCTTGGGAATCGGCCCGAAGTACCTGGCGATGGCCGCGAGCGTCGCTTCGGGGTCGAACTTGCCGGCGACGATCAGCACCGCATTGTCTGGCTGGTAATACAGGCGATAGAACGCCTGCAGGCGCTCGATATTCACGTTCTCGATGTCGGAGCGCGCGCCGATGGGCAGGTGCCCGTAGTTGTGAAACTGGAAGGCGCTGGCGAGCATCTTGCCGTAGAGCACTGTTTGCGGATTGTTCTCGCCGCTTTCGAATTCATTGCGCACCACGGTCATCTCGGGGTCGAGGTCGCTCTTGCGGATGTACGAATTGACCATCCGGTCGGCTTCCATCGCCAGCGCCCAGTCGAGGTTCACGGCGTTCGCGGTGAACGACTCGAAATAGTTGGTTCGGTCCCAGCCCGTGGTCCCGTTCATCTGCATGCCGCGCTTGCCGAGTTCCGTGAAGATGTTGCCGCGCGCCGGCGTGCCCTTGAACATGAGGTGCTCCAGCAGGTGCGCCATCCCCGTCTCGCCGTAGTTCTCGTACGCGGCGCCGACCTTGTAGGTCACGTTGACCGTCGTCGTCGGCTTGGACGCGTCCGGAAACAGGAGCACCGTCAGGCCATTGGCCAGCCGGTATTCGGTGACGCCTTCGATCGTCGGTCCCTGTGTGATGCCGGGGGGCAGCGCGGCGGCGTTGACGACGGAGACTCCCGCCGCGACGAACATCGGCAGGAGGAAAGCCGCCAGGCGGCGCACGAAGGTTGCGGAGAAAGTCATGAAATTCGCCCAAGCCCTTGAGTGAGGTTGCGGAGTATACGGCCGCGGCGTGGCAATGGAGCGGCCGGCGCGTGGACATCGGTCGCCATCTTGCTGCCTGCAAGATTAAGGGGACCTGAACGGAGCAGGATGCCGTCGCTTGCCGGTTCCGGTAAAGTAACTGTCCGTCCTGGGGCAAAGGTCCGCGATGAACGATCAGAGCACCCGCCATCCGCTGGTCTACAAGCCGGCCCACAAGGTCCGCTTCGTCACGGCTGCCAGCCTCTTCGACGGCCACGACGCGTCGATCAACATCATGCGCCGCATTCTGCAGGCGTCGGGCTGCGAGGTCATCCACCTGGGCCACAACCGGTCGGTCGAGGAGATCGTCAACTGCGCGATCCAGGAAGACGCGCACGGGATCGCGATCTCGTCGTACCAGGGCGGACACGTCGAGTTCTTCAAGTACATGCTGGACCTCTTGCGCGAGCGCGGCGCAGGTCACATCAAGGTCTTCGGCGGCGGCGGCGGCGTCATCGTTCCGGCCGAGATCGCGGAGCTGCACGACTACGGTGTGACCCGCATTTTTTCCCCGGAGGATGGCCAGAAGCTGGGCTTGCAGGGAATGATCAACGAAATCGTCGCTGCGGCCGACGCCGACCTGGCGCACGATCTGCCCGCGTCGCTCGTTGCGCTGTCCGAGGGCGACCGGTTTGCGCGAACGCGCGCGTTGGCGCGGCTGATCACGGGCCTGGAGGCCGGCGTGGTGCCGGCGCCGTTGCGCGGCGAATTGCTGGCCGCGGCCGAAAAGGCGACCGTGCCGTCGCTCGGCATCACCGGGACCGGCGGCGCGGGCAAGAGCTCGCTCACCGACGAGCTTGTGCGCCGTTTCCGCATCGACCAGCGCGACACGCTGAAGATCGCGATCATTTCCATCGACCCATCGCGGCGCAAGTCGGGCGGCGCGCTGCTGGGCGACCGCATCCGGATGAATGCGATCGAGCATCCACATGTCTATATGCGCTCGCTGGCCACGCGGGATGCCGGCAGCGAAGTCTCCAAGGCGCTGCCGGACGTCATCGCGGCGTGCAAGGTCGCAGGCTTCGACCTCGTCATCGTCGAGACCTCCGGCATCGGCCAGGGCGACGCCGCCATCGTGCCGCTGGTCGATGCCACGCTGTACGTGATGACCCCGGAATTCGGCGCCGCCAGCCAGCTGGAAAAGATCGACATGCTGGACTTTGCCGACTTCGTCGCCATCAACAAGTTCGACCGCAAGGGCGCGCAGGACGCGCTGCGCGACGTGCGCAAGCAATACCAGCGCAACCGCGAACGCTTCAAGGAAGCACCGGACACGATGCCGGTGTTCGGCACGATGGCGTCACGCTTCAATGACGACGGCGTCACCGCACTCTACCAGGCGCTGGCCGCAGCGCTGAAGGCCAAGGGGCTCAAGCTCGGGAACGGCACGCTGGCGCCGGTGGCCACGCGGCAATCGACGGCGCAGCACGCGATCATGCCCGCGAGTCGCGTGCGCTACCTGGCGGAGATCGCGGAGACGGTGCGGGGCTACCATCAGTGGACGCAGGCGCAGACGAAGATCGCGCGTGAGCGGCAACAGCTGGCAGCGACGAAGGCCATGCTCCTGTCGTCGTCCCCGCGCGCTGAGGCATCGACGAACGAAATCGACGCGCTGCTTGCCGATCGCGACGCGAAGCAGGATCCGCGCGCGAAGAAGCTGCTCGACATGTGGCCGCAGACCAAGGCCGCGTATTCCGGCGATGAATACGTCGTGAAGATTCGCGGCAAGGAAATCCGCACCGCGCTGACCACCATGTCGCTGTCCGGCACCCACGTGCCCAAGGTCGCGCTGCCGAAGTTCGACGACGCGTCGGAAATCCTGCGCTGGCAATTGCTGGAGAACGTGCCGGGCAGCTTCCCGTTCACCGCGGGTGTGTTCGCGTTCAAGCGCGAGAACGAGGACCCGACGCGCATGTTCGCGGGTGAGGGCGACGCCTACCGCACCAACAAGCGCTTCCACCTGCTCGCCGACGGCATGCCGGCCAAGCGGCTGTCCACCGCGTTCGATTCGGTCACGCTGTATGGCAACGACCCGGCCATCCGTCCCGACATTTACGGCAAGGTCGGCAATTCCGGCGTGTCGATCGCCACGCTGGACGATTTGAAGGTGCTGTACGGCGGCTTCGACCTTACGGATCCGGCGACGTCGATTTCGATGACGATCAACGGCCCGGCACCGACGATTCTGGCGATGTACATGAACGCGGCGATCGACCAGCAACTCGAGAAATTTCGCGCCGACAACGGACGCGAGCCGACCGACGATGAAACGGCGAAGATCAGTGCGTGGACACTGTCGACGGTGCGTGGCACGGTGCAGGCCGACATCCTGAAGGAGGATCAGGGCCAGAACACCTGCATCTTCTCGACCGAGTTCAGCCTCAAGGTTATGGGCGACATCCAGGAATACTTCGTCCAGCACGACGTGAAGAACTTCTATTCGGTGTCGATCTCCGGCTACCACATTGCCGAGGCCGGGGCCAACCCGATCAGCCAGCTTGCGTTCACGCTGTCCAATGGCTTCACCTTCGTCGAGGCGTACCTAGCGCGCGGCATGCACATCGACGACTTCGCGCCCAACCTGTCGTTCTTCTTCAGTTACGGCATGGACCCGGAGTACGCGGTCATCGGCCGGGTCGCGCGGCGCATCTGGGCGGTGGCGATGCGCGAGCGCTACGGCGCCAACGAGCGCGCGCAAAAGCTCAAGTTCCACTCGCAGACGTCCGGCCGCAGCCTGCACGCGCAGGAGATAGCGTTCAACGACATCCGCACTACGCTGCAGGCGCTGATCTCGACCTACGACAACACCAACAGCCTGCACACCAACGCGTACGACGAGGCGATCACCACCCCCACCGAGGAGAGCGTGCGGCGCGCAATGGCGATCCAGCTCATCATCAACCGGGAGTGGGGTATCGGCAAGAACGAGAACCCCAACCAGGGCAGCTTCATCATGGAGACGTTGACCGACCTGGTCGAGGAGGCCGTGCTCAAGGAGTTCGAGGCGATCTCGGAACGCGGCGGGGTGCTGGGCGCGATGGAGACCGGCTACCAGCGCGGCAAGATCCAGGAGGAGTCGATGCACTACGAGCACCAGAAGCACGACGGCTCGTATCCGATCATCGGCGTCAACACGTTCCGCAATCCGAACACTGACCTGCCGCCACAGAAGATCGAACTCGCGCGCTCGTCCGACGACGAGAAGAAATCGCAGTTGCAGCGGCTGGCCGAATTCCAGAAGCGCCACACCAAGAGCGCGCCGGCCGCGCTGGCCCGGCTGCAACGGACGGTGATCGAGGACGGCAACATCTTTGCCGAACTCATGCGGACCGTGCGCGTGTGCTCGCTCGGGCAGATCACCAACGCGCTGTTCGACGTTGGGGGCCAGTACCGGCGAAGCATGTAAGGCGGGGTCCCGACCAGCGGCCGCCTGCGCCGACCCCCGCCCCGCGGAGATTGGGTTCCCTGGCGGAGGGCTGTAGCCTACGAAGCCAATTTATGCTAACGTCATGAATCGGATCGATCGGGAGTGCGGACGATGAACGGGTTTCAGCTGGTCACGAGACATCTTTACTTCGGCATCGACGCCATGCGCCTGCGCGATGCCGCGGGCCGGGTGCTGATGCGGGTCCACGGGCAACCGCCGGAACGCGCCACCGTGAGCCTCGATACGCTGGCGCGCGACTTCCAGATGAGCGCGCGAGAGAGCCTGGCGATGGTCGACCAGATGGTGCAAAGCGGCCTGCTCGAACGGCGGCGCGCCGACTCCGACCAATACGCCGTCACCGAAAAATTCAGGCAATACGCGCAGGCGCGCATTGTCGAACCGTTGCCGCGCGTCCGCGCACAGCTGCTGGTGTCGCACATGGCCGACCTGGCGCAACATTTCAACCAAACCGCGTCGCGCAACAAGTACGAGATCGAGGAACTGGCCGTGTATGGCGACTACATGACCCGCGAGCCCGATCTTGCAGAACTTTCCCTCGCGGTTACCGGACGTCGTCGCGTGCCGGATACCCGCCCCGTCTTTGGCAGGGCAACGCTTCCCACCGGCGGGCACGAACAGATTCGCGAGCTGTTCGAGGGACTCTCCAGCTTCGTGCACGTGAAGTTCATGCGCCGGCTGAACGACGTTCCGCGGCCGTTCAGCGTGTTCTTCCGCGACTGAGCTCCCGCGACTTGCCAAATATCGTCAATCCCGCGCACGCGGGGATCCAGCGCCCTTCGTTGCAAGTCACTGCATTCGCGAGGACCACGGCAAAATTTCCTGTGTTTGATTTGTCCCTGTCGGGCAGCTACCAGTTGCAGCCGCCGCTGCCGACGGAACTGGCGACCAGAGGCAACACCGCCAGCAGTCCCATGCCGCCGTAGGCGGTGCGGCAGTCGGGCTTGGCGGCCTTGGCGATGTCCTCGGCGAGCCTGTCCTTGCGTTCAGGTGGCGGCGGTACGAGGTTCAGCACGCCACGCGAGCCGGACCCTTCGATCGCCGCTTCGCGCGCGCGCCTGTGCATCGCTTCGCCGTTGATGCCGGGCAGCGCCGCGCCGGCGTCGCCCGATGATGCGGGTCCGTCGCGCCTCGACCGGAAGACTTCGTCGTCCACGTTCGGCACGCCGAGGTGCAGGCGCGGCAGCTCGCCACCCTTTGCGCGCTCGCCATTCGGGTTCGCCTGCGCAGGTGCCAGTGGCGCAGGCGCCTTGCCGGGCGCGATCACCGCAGGCGAAGGGCGTTCGCGCGGCGGCACATTTTCGATCGCCTCGCTTCGCGGCAAGGCTTGCGGTACGGGCGCGGTTTCGCGTTCGACGCTTGGCGCAACGTGCGCGGGTGCGGTGGCTTCCACGGGCGTTCTGCGCGGTGCCGGCATTTCCAATGGAGGCGCCATCTGCCGCTCGATCTGCGGCGGGACGATCCGTTCGAGCGGCACCGAGGCTGGCACCGGCACCTCGCGTGGCCTCACGTCGATCGGTGTCACCGGTTCCTGCTCGACTTTGGCGGGCGCGACGGGAACCTCGCGTGGCCGCAAGTCCACCGGCGGCGCCATCTGGCTTTCGATCCTTGCGGGCGCAATCCTTTCGAGTGGCTGAGCCGGTGGCGGCGGCGGCTCGTAGGGCAACGCGACGGGCGGCGTAATTACAGTTGGCGCTATTGCAGGCGGCGCGATTGCCGGGGGCAGGTTTGCGGGTGGCGCGAGCGTGGGGGTTGCGTCGACGGGCGCGGCAGGAACCGGCACGGCAATGGGCTTGTCGACTTCGGTCGGCGCACTGAGGTCGAGTTTGGGCAGCGACTCGGCGGGTTGGGGCCGGGCCGAAATTGCAACGTCGGGCGTGGATTCGACGACAGGTGCCGCTGGCGGCGCAGGCGTGCGTGCCGGTTCCGGCGGCGGGCTGCCGGCTGGCGGTCGGGGCGTCGCGGCGGGCGCGGCATCGCGCCGGACCGATGGCACGGGCGTGGCCGGTGAACTTTCCAGGCGACGGAGCAGCGCCGCGCCGGGAAATTGCGTGTCCGCACCCGGAGCGATGGTGAATCCGCTGCCTTGCTCGGACGACAGATCGCGCAGCGTCACGTCAAGCGAGTCCAGGAGCCCACCACCGCGCCGCGCGCCGCCGTAGTTGGACGTGCCGAACAGGAGCACCAGCAGCACGTGCAGCAGCATGGACAGCAGGATGAACTGCACCAGCGGCGGCGGCACAATATGGCGCGAGGCGAGCGAATGACGATGCGAATGCATGGCCAATCTTAAACCTTCTCAAACGCCCCTTTTCGACGGCTGGGGATGCACGGCCGGCAAGGTGTTTGGCGGTTCGGGACATCGTGCAACCCTGATGCACTGCGCGGTGCCCGCGAACCACGTTCGCGTAAAATCGGTCGAAGCAATTCCGGACCGACAATCGAGCTGCTCAGGTCCCGCCAATTCCGGAGGCAACTTAGCCTTGGCCGAATCCACGCATTGGGCATTTCCCGCCAGTCAGCAGCCCCGGGCCGACGGGCTGCGCTTCGACCTCCCTGCTGCGCTGCGCTCCGTGGTCATGCTGCGCGCCGAAATTCCGGATGATGCGTTCACTGCGTCGATCCTCGGCACGGAGCGCTTCGGCAATGCCGTGGTGATCCGCGAAGATGGACTGATGCTCACGATCGGCTATCTCATCACTGAAGCCGAGTCCGTCTGGCTGACCACCAGTGACGGCACGATGATTCCGGGCCATCCGCTGGCGTTCGACTTCGCGTCCGGATTGGGTTTGGTCATGCCGCTCGGCCAACTCGGCGTTCCGCCGCTTCCCCGGGGTTCGGCCGCGTCGGTTGCGGTGGGCGATGAGGTCATCGTGATCGGCCATGGTGGGCGACCTCATGCGTTGCAGGCGCAGGTATTTGCCAAGCGCGAATTCGCGGGGTTTTGGGAGTACGTGCTCGACGAGGCGCTGTTCACGTCGCCGCCGCATCCGGAATGGAGCGGCGCAGCGGTGGTCGGACTTGATGGACAACTGCTCGGGATCGGCTCGCTGTTCGTGCAGGAAGCCGTCGGCGACATGGTGGTGAAGGGCAACCTGTTCGTGCCCATCGACTTGATCGAACCCATCCTCGACGACCTGCTTACGCGCGGCCGCACCTCGGCGCCGGCGCGGCCCTGGCTCGGCATGTATACCGGCGAGGTCGACGGCCGACTGCTAGTCGAAGGCATTGTTTCGGACGGGCCGGCGGACCTGGGCGGCGTGCATCCGGGCGACGTGGTGATCGAAGTTGCGGGCAAGCGTGTCGCGGGTCTGGCCGACTTGTTCCGCAGCGTATGGCGCCAGGGTTCGGCGGGAGCGACGATTTCGCTTTCGGTCCTGCGCGAAGGCACGCCGCTGCGTATCGACGTAATCTCTGGCGACCGCAACGATTTCCTGCGCAAGCCGCGGCTGCAATAGCGTGGCCGCATTGGCGCAACACTGCCCCTTCCAGTTTCGGCGCGGCCGCTTTCGGCGCTGCACCGCCCGCCCCTTTCCGCGTTCTGCCAGGCGGCGGCTCCGCGCTATTGCTGCTTCAGCAGGGGTTGTAGTGCAGGTAGCCGACCAGTACGCCGTTGCGCCCGTTCACGCGCTCGAGCTTGCCGCACCGAACCATTGGGGACGTCGCGCGCGCCGGATAGAACAGCGGATTGCCCGCACCCGCCAACGGCGGATCGGTCGCGCTTACTGCGCCGATCTTCGGTGTTCCTTTCCCGGACAGTTCCGCCTCGCAGTCGACGGACTTGCCGGTCGACTGGATCATGCGCACGGCGGCCCGGCCGTTGCCTGCCGGTCCCGCCTTGGCGATCGAGCGTGCGTCAGCGTCGGGGCTGGCCAGGCACAGGTTCATGGCCGGCAACAGATCATAGAGCGCGGCCGCCCAATCTTCCGGCGGCTTCTTCGCGGGGTCGGCCACCGGCGCGACTTTCACGTCGTAACCCGCGAGCACCGTGCAGCACCCCGTCATCGCCTCGCCGGTCTTGAGCGACAGCATGGCGCGCCACGGCAGCGGCGGTCCGTCCGCCATGGTCGAGCGGCAGGCCTCCTCGCGCATCGTGACGACCAGGGTCTCGCGCGGCAGGTGAGTCGAATCGCCGCGCCAGACGACCGCCGCGGGCGTGAGAAACATGAACGCCTGCGTCGCGCCGTGAAAGATGACTTCGCGGTTGCCCTTGATCGCGAGGCGATTGAACACCGCGGTCGTGTGGCTGGCTTCGAATTGCCAGAACGGCTCTTCACCGCGGCATCGTGCGCCCTGCACGACCACCGCCTGCTCGGCAGCGACGCTCGCCGCCGCGAACAAGGCGAGCGCAGACGCCACGAGGCGCGCGCCGACGAAAATGGAGGATTGGTTGTTCATGGACGGACAGGAAAGACCACGACGCGCCTATATTCGCACAGCGTCGGCGGAGGCGGGCGAGAGGGCCCCGGGAACGGCTGGCCGGCGTGCTCGACCCCTACGGCATGCGCGACAAGCTCGCGAAGGCCGGATTGCGCTACGCGGACAGGATTCCGCCCGACAAACGGGTTGTTGCGCTAGTATGCGCTGAGCTAAATCCCCAAGGAGGAAACGATGAAGATGAGAAAACTGCTCCCGCTGTTGGCCGCGCTGGTGGGCGGCGGCGTCGGCGTCGTCGCGCACGCCCAGGAAGTCACGCTCAAGGTGCATCACTTCCTCCCAGCGGGCTCCACGGCGCAAAAGATGTTCATCGTGCCGTGGTGCGACAAGGTAGCCAAGGAGTCGAACAACCGGATCAAATGCCAGATCTATCCGTCGATGCAACTCGGCGGGACTCCGCCACAACTTTACGACCAGGTCAAGGATGGTGTTGTCGACGTCGTCTGGACGCTGCCAGGCTATACGGCCGGCCGCTTTCCCCTGGTGGAAGTGTTCGAACTGCCGTTCATGATGCGCAGCGCGGAAGGCACGAGCAAGGCGCTCTGGGACTACGTGCAGGAGTACGCGCCGAAGGAATTCGCCGACGTCAAGCTACTCGCAACCCACGTGCACGGGCCCGGCGTCTTTCACATGACGGACAAGCCCATCAAGACGATGGCCGACTTGAAGGGCGAGCGGGTACGGGCGCCGACGCGGCAGACCAATCGTTTCCTGGCCGCGCTGGGTGCACTTCCGGTCGCCATGCCCGTGCCGCAGGTGAGCGAGGCGATGGCCAAGGGCGTGATCGAAGGCGCGGTGATTCCCTACGAGGTCGTGCCTGCAATCAAGTTGCAGGAAATCGCGAAGTTCCACTCGGAAACCGATCCCGCGCTGCCGGCGTTCTACACATCCGCGTTCATCTTCGCGATGAACAAGGCCAAGTACGACTCGCTTCCCCCCGACTTGAAGAAGGTCATCGACGCCAACAGCGGGCTGGAACTGTCGGGCCAGGTCGGCCGTGCGTTCGAAGAGGGGGATGCCACCGGCAAGAAGACGATTGCACCAGGCACGATCAACGTCATCCCCAAGGAAGAGCTGGAGAACTGGGTGAAAGTCGGACAGCCGATCGCCGATGCGTGGGTGGCCGACGTGACCGCCAAGGGCGCGAACGGCAAGCAGCTCTACGATGGTGCCAAAGCGCTGATCACAAAGTACTCGCATTGACGCGATTCCGCGCGGCGGCGTGAATCAGGGTTCCTGCGCCGGCTCCGCAACGTAGGTGCTGAGCCCGTCGGAAGGCACAAACGACTCGGGTTTCCAGCCGCCGCCGATCGACTTGGCGAAATCGACGATCGACAATCGCGCGTCGCGCGCAGCCTCTATGCGCAGCGTCTCCGCGGCCAGCAGCGTGCGCTGCGCGTCGAGCACTTCGAGGTAAGACGTACGGCCGGCGTTGTAGCGCAGGTTCGCCATGTCGAGCGCGATCGCCAGGTCGTTGCGCCGGTCCGTCTCGGCGGCCAGCACATCGCGTGCCGAGCGATTGACCACCAGCGCGTCGTGGACCTCGCGGAACGCGGTCTGCACCGTCTGCAGGTACTCGACGCCGGCGCGGTCGTTGTTGGCCTTGGCAAGGGCGACCTGCGCGTCGATCGACTTCACGAACAGCAAAGGCTGCACGAGACCGAAGCCGATGCCCCAAATGCCCGCGGGCGACGTGAACAGGTTGCCGATCTTGGCGGCGTCGGTGCCGACGTTGCCAGTGAGCCCCAGGCTCGGGAAATAATCGGCGCGTGCCTGCTGGATGCGCAGATCGGACGCCGCGAGCAGGACTTCCGCGCGCTGAATGTCCGGCCGCCGTTCGAGCAGCCCGGTGGGAAGTCCGGACGGCAACGCGGGCACCACGGTTGCGGCGTCGATGCTTTGCCCGCGCGCGATGTCGGGCTCGAACACCGCGCGCGGCGAACGACCGGTCAGTGTCGCGAGCGCCGATTCGAGTTGCCCGATGGCCTGATTGGCGCGAGCGACATCGGCGACGACGGCGGAGCGTTCGGCCTGCGATTGTTTGAAGTCGTAGTCGCCGATGAGCCCGGCGTCATAGCGGTCGCGCTGCAACTGCACGGCTTCGGTGCGCGACTTCAGCGTGTCGTTGAGAACGATCAGTTCGGCGTCGGCGGCGCGCAGCCTGAAATAGGTGTTGGCCACCGCGGCGGCGACCGTGATACGCACCGTTTCCCGGTAGTAGCGCGCTGCGGCGAGATCGTTGGCGGCCGCCAGCGCACCGCTGCGATACTTGCCCCACACGTCGAGTTCGTAGGACACGCCCAGCGAGATGTTGAAGTCGTTGCCGGTGAGAGGGTAGCCCGCGGGGAGCGGCGTCGTGGTCACGCCGGAAATGCGGTTGCGGCTCGCATTGGCATTGAGGTTGACATCCGGCGCCAGGTACGACTGCGCCTGCAGCACGAGGGCGCGCGCCGCGTCGACGCGCGCCAACGCGATCCTGATGTCCAGGTTGTTGGCCAGCGCCTCGGTGACGAGCTGGTCCAGCACGGGATCGTCGAACAGCGTCCAATATTGTTCCAGCGCTGCGTTCTGCGCCGGCGTGGCCGACCCCGGCGGCATGTCGATTTTCGGCGGCAGCGGCTGCGTGACGGCGCAACCGCCGACGATTAGCGCCAGCACCGCCGCGGTGGCAAATCCCGGGACGCGAATGTGATGATCAGACATGGCTGCCTCCCGGGGCATTGCCCGGAGGAATCGCGGTTCCGATATGAACGTGCTGCGCTTCGTGCGCGCGATCCAGCTCATCGAAAATTTCCTGTGTCGAACGTTTCTCCGTGACATGGCGGTCGAAGATCACCTTGAAGAACATCGGCACGAAGAAGATGGCGAGGAATGTCGCCGCCAGCATGCCGCCGGCAACGCCAGTGCCCACCGAGTGCCGGGCGCCCGCGCCGGCGCCGGTCGACAGCGCCAGCGGCAGTACGCCGAAGATGAACGCGAGCGAAGTCATCAGGATTGGCCGGAACCGCAGGCGCGCACCCTCGACCGCCGACGCGGATGGCGTCAGTCCTTCTTCATGCTTGTTCAGCGCGAACTCGACGATCAGGATGGCGTTCTTTGCCGCCAAACCCAGCAGCGTGACGAGACCGATCTGGAAGTACACGTCGCTCGTGAGTTGGCGCGCCCAAACCGCAACCAGTGCGCCGAACGTGCCGAACGGGAGTGCCAGCAGCACCGCGAGCGGCAGCGACCACCGCTCATATTGCGCGGATAGGATCAGGAACACCATAATCACCGCGAGGCTCAGCGCAAACGTGGATGCGCCGCCGGACCTCTTTTCCTGATACGACGATCCACCCCAGTCGTAGCTGAAATCGACAGGCAACACTTCGCGCGCGATCTCCTCGACGCGGGCAATCGCCTGGCCCGAGCTGAACCCAGGGGCCGCCTGCCCGATGATCTTCACCGCGGGCAGATTGTTGAAGCGATCGAGCGAATCCGGTCCCGACGTGTAGTCGATGGTCACCAGCGACGACAGAGGAATCATGTCGCCGGTCTTGGACCGCACATAGATGCCGGAAATGTCCTCGGGCTTCTTGCGGAACTGCTGCTCGGCCGACATCAGCACCTGCCATGTGCGGCCGTATTTGTTGAAGTCGTTGACATAATAGGTGCCCATCGTCGCCGACAGCGCGGCAAAAATGTCGGCTATGGGCACGCCGACCTTCTTGGCCTTGTCGCGATCGACGTCGACGAAAAGCTGCGGGACCGCGGCATGCCAAAGCGTCTGCGCGCCGCCCAACTGTTTGTCCGAGTTGACGCGAGCGAGGAACGCATCCTTCACTTCGTTCAGCCGCTTCGAGCCGCCGTCGCCGCGGTTCTGGATGTAGAACTCGTAGCCGCCGGTGGTGCCAAGGCCGAAGATCGGCGGCGGATTGAAAGCCAGCACCAGCGCCTCCTTGATGTGACCGGTCTTCGCATACAGCTCGCCGACCAGTTGTTGCGCCGTGACCTTGCGTTCGTCCCAGGGCTTTTGCGTCACGAACAGCGTCGCCGCGTTGTTGCGGAATCCGCCGCCGATGAAGTCGAAGCCGGTGAAGGAAATGGTGTCCTGGTTGTTGGGGTTGCTGCGAATCGCCTGCTCCACCTCGTCGACCACCTTCTGCGTGCGTTCCAGCGTGGCGCCGTCGGGAAGGATCACTGCCGAGATGTAGAAGCCCTGGTCCTCGTCTGGCACGAGGCTGCCTGGCGTAATGCGCCACATCAGCACGGCCGCTGCGACCATCAGCGCGAACAGCGTCAGGCCGAGCGCGGCACGCCGGATCAGCCAGGCGACGCCATGGGTGTAGCGGTCGACGATCTTGTCGAACGTGCGGTTGAACCACGCGAAGAAACCACGCGGCGCGACGTGGGGCTTGAGGATCAGCGCACACAACGCCGGCGACAGCGACAGTGCGACGATGCCGGAAATCACCACCGAGATCGAGATCGTCACCGCGAACTGGCGGTAGAGTTCACCGGTAAGCCCACCCAGGAACGCAATGGGAATGAAGACCGAGACCAGTGTCAGCACGATGGCGATGATCGGGCCTGTAACCTGTTCCATAGCCTTCACCGCGGCGTCGCGCTGCGCCAGGCCTTCTTCGCGCATGATCCGCTCGACGTTTTCCAGCACGACGATCGCGTCGTCGACGACGATACCGATCGACAGCACCATCGCGAACAGCGTGAGCGTATTGATCGAGTAGCCCAGCATCGAAATACCCGCGAACGTGCCGATCAACGCCACCGGCACCGCCGCAAAGGGAATGATTGCCGCGCGCCAGCTCTGCAGGAACAGATAGACGACGAGGAACACCAGGATCATCGCCTCGCCCAGCGTCTTCAGCACTTCGCGGATGGATACTTCGACGAAGCGCGTCGTGTCGAAGGCGACCTTGTAGCTCAGGCCCTCCGGAAAGCGCTCGCTTAAGGTTGCCAGCAGCTTGTTCGACGCCTTTGCTACTTCGAGCGCATTGGCACCGGGCGAGAGGAAGATCCCGACCAGCGTCGCCGGTTTACCGTTGTAGCGGCCGTCGAATTCGTAGTCCCGGGAACCCAGCTCGACCCGCGCGACATCGACCAGCCGGACCGCGGAGCCATCGGGATTGGCACGCACGATGATCTGCTCGAACTCCTTCGGCTCCGCAAGGCGGCCCTTGGTCGTGACCGTGTAGACAAGGTCCTGGCCCTTGCCGATTGGCGCCTGGCCGATCTTGCCGGCCGCGAACTGCGCATTCTGGTCGTTGACTGCGGTGATCACGTCGCCCGGCGTAAGCTTCAATTGCGCGAGGCGATCCGGCTTGAGCCAGATGCGCATCGCATAGTCCTTGGCGCCGAAGATCTGCACGTTGGTAGTGCCGGGCAGTCGCTTGATGTCGTCCAGCACGTTCAGCGTCACATAATTCGACGTGAACAGGTCGCCATAGCGCCCGTCCGGTGAATAGAACGCAACGACCTGCAGAAACGACGAACTGCCGCGTTCGACGGTAACGCCCTGGCGGCGTACTTCCTCGGGCAGCCGCGGCTCGACCTGCTTGACGCGGTTGTTGACGTTGACCGCCGCGATATCGACGTCGGTGCCGATCTCGAACGTAACCTGGATCTGCACAATCCCGTTCGACGCCGAATTGGAACTCATGTACATCATGCCGGGAATGCCGTTGATGGCATTCTCCAGCGGTGCAGCGACGGTTCGTTCGACGACTTCCGCCGATGCGCCGGGATAGACGGCCTGTACGGTGACCACGGGCGGCGCGATTTCCGGATATTGCGCGATCGGCAGCGTCCGGATCGCGGCGAGGCCCGCAATGATCAGGAAGATGGAAATGACCGCCGCGAAAATCGGGCGGTCGATAAAGAAGCGCGAGAGCATGGTGGAGTTTGCCTTCGCGTGGGTTAAGACTTGGGGGCCGCGGGTGTGGCGGGCGCAGGTGCCGCAGGGGTGCCCGCCGCAGGCGGCGTGCCACCGAGCTTGATCGGTGCTCCTGGACGAAGTTTCGAGACGCCGTCGACAATGACCTTGTCACCGGCCTTGAGCCCCGATTCGATGATCCACAGATTCGTGTTTTCCTGGGTAACCCATTGCCCGACGGTGACCGGCTTGGCGGCGGCAATATCCTTGCCGTCCTTGTCCTTCTCGGCCACATAGACGAACTTGCCCTGGGTTCCGTCGAGCACCGCCACCTGTGGGACGGCCAGTGCGTTGTTGCGCACCGCGCCTTCCAGGCTGACCCGCACGAACTGGCCGGGCTTCAGCACGCCGTCGGCATTGGGCAATTCGGCACGCATCTCAAAGGTTCCGGTCGACGGGTTGATCCGCGTGTCGGCAAAGTTGATGCGCCCCTTGCGCGGGATGATGGAGCCGTCGGACAGTTTGACGGTGACATTGAAGGCGTTGTCCTTGGGCAGCG
Source organism: uncultured beta proteobacterium (assembly GCA_963819965.1). Lineage (GTDB taxonomy): Bacteria > Pseudomonadota > Gammaproteobacteria > Burkholderiales > Casimicrobiaceae > VBCG01. Next base: position 1,491,879 of record CAWFYA010000004.1, on the reverse strand, counting down.
TGAGGCGGCCTTCGCTGACCGCCTTGTTGAGTATCAGCTGTTCGTTCTCCGAAATGGAAAACGGAACCCAGATCGGGTTGGCCTGGGAAATCGTCGTCAGCAACGTTTCATTGGCGGTAACCAGACTGCCTTCGGATTTCGGCGCACGGCTGGAGAGGCCGCTAATGGGCGCAACGACGCGCGTGTAGCCCAGGCTCAACTTGACCTCGTCCAACTTGGCTTGTGCTGATTTGACCGAGGCTGCAGACAATTCCGCATTGGACGCCGCGTCGTCGGCCTCCTTTTGGCCCACGGCACGCTTTTCCGCCAGCGGCTTCAGGCGGGCCAATTCGCGATCGGCCTGCGCCTTAGCCGCCTGCGCGCGGGCGAGATCCGCCTCAAGCGCGGCGGCCTGGGCAGCAAGGGGTTTGGGATCGATGACGAACAACACCTGTCCCGCACGGACCGGCGCGCCTTCCTGGTAAAGCTTCTGTTCCAGGATGCCTGTCACGCGGGCGCGAACCTCGACCTCCTTGGAGCCTGCCGTCTGGCCCACGTACTCATACGTGACCGGCAGGTTGCGCGGCGCAACGGTCACCGTGGTTACTTCGCCGGGCGGAAAGCCAGGGAAGCCGCCGCCTTGTTGCTGCTGGCCGCAGCCGGCAATGACGGGCGCCAGTACGCTGAGTGCCGCAAGGGGCAGGAAGTGGCGGGCAATATTACGTGTCGGGACGTGCATGGATGACTCCAAACTTGATTTGCGGCAAGGTTGCCGCAGAAAGGACTTGCCAAGTACCTGAAGATTACATACATTCACGGATGTTTGTAAAGTAGATATTGGCTGGACATTCAAAAGAGCGGAAAACCCGAAAATGGCACGCAAGACCAAGATGGAGGCATTGGAAACTCGGGAGAGGCTGCTCGACGCCGCGGAGGTGGTATTCCGGCAGCGCGGCGTCACCCGCACTTCCCTTGCCGAAATCGCCACGGCCGCAGGCGTCACACGTGGCGCCGTGTATTGGCATTTCAAGGACAAGGCCGCCCTGTTTCACGCCATGTGCGACCGCGCGACGCTGCCGCTGGACGAGCTCTTTGCGCGCGCCTGCGTCACCGCGCCGACCGATCCCCTGGCCACGCTGCGTGAACTCTGTGTCGGCGCGCTGCAAAGGCTTGCCGTGGATGCGCGCACCCAGGTCGTGTTCGAAGTGATCTTCCACAAGACGGAGTTGGTCGACGAATTGGCGGGCATCGCGACGTCGAACGAGAACAACCGGTGCCAGTGCCTGGGCCAGATCGAGGCAATCATCCGCCGCTGTGCCGAGGTAGGTGAACTGCCGCCGGAAATCGATGCGGCGCTGGCCGCGCATGGACTCAATGCGTTGATGGTCGGCATCATGCACGAGTGGGTGCTGGATCCGACCGCCTACGATCTTTCCGCGGCGGCGCCCGCATTGATCGACGCGTTCCTGGCAGGACTGGCGGCGCGCCCGCCGCTGCGTCCGGCGCGCGCGATGCCGCGGGTGCCGGCGAAGACGACGTTCGCTCCAGTCTGAGCTAAGATGCCGAAGCGCAGCACGCTTCAATCGCCCGCGGGAAAAGTGGCGAAGAACGTGCCTGGGCTCGGAGGAGCGGATGGAGGAGAGGCTCGACACGTTTCCGCGGTTGCTGCTGCACCATGCCAGGGTGCGGCCGCTGCATCCGGCGACGCGCGAGAAGGACCTCGGCATCTGGCAGACCTGGACCTGGGCGCAGGTGGCCGCCGAAGTGCGCGCCATCGCCTGCGGGCTGGCCGCGGAAGGCTTCACGCGCGGCATGCACCTGTCGATCATCGGCGACAACCGGCCGCGCCTGTACTGGGCGATGTGCGCCGCGCAGGCGCTGGGCGGCATTCCCGTGCCCATGTATCAGGACGCACCCGCCGCCGATTTCGTGTTCGTGCTGAACGATGCGGAAATCGTGTTCGCGCTGGTGGAGGACCAGGAGCAGGTCGACAAGCTGCACGAGGCGCAGCCGCAGGTTGCCACGCTTGCGCACATCTATTTCGACGATCCGCGCGGCTTGCGCAATTACCCGCACGTCGTGAGCGTCGATCGCCTGCAGGAGATCGGTCGCGCGTTCGACGTGGCGCACCCCGGTTTCTACGAGGCGGAGATCGCCAAGGGTGCTACGGACGATGTCGCGATCATGCTCTATACATCGGGCACCACCGGCAAGCCCAAGGGTGTCTGCCAGACCCACGCATCGCTGATCGCCGCGGCGCGCGGCGGCATCGAATTCGACCACCTGACCGCTGACGAGAGCATCCTGTCGTACCTGCCGATGGCCTGGGTGGGCGACAACCTGTTCAGCTATGCGCAGGCACTGGTCGCCGGATTCACCATCAACTGCCCGGAATCCGGCGATACGGTGATGACCGACCTGCGCGAGATCGGGCCCACGTACTACTTCGCGCCGCCCCGCGTGTTCGAGAACCTGCTCACGCAGGTGATGATCCGCATGGAGGACGCGAGCGCCATTAAGCGCGGCGTCTTCCATCACTTCATGGCGGTCGCGAAGTCCTGCGGGGCGGAGATCCTGGACGGCAAGTCCGTGCCACTGGGGGCGAGGCTGCACTACGCCATCGGCAACCTGCTCGTCTACGCGCCGCTGCGCAACGTGCTCGGCATGAGCCGGATTCGCGTGGCTTATACCGCCGGCGCGGCGATCGGTCCGGACCTGTTTCGCTTCTACCGGTCGATCGGCGTCAACCTCAAGCAGTTCTACGGATCGACGGAGACCTGCGCCTACGTCTGCATGCAACCCGACGGCGGCGTGAAGCTCGACACCGTCGGCCTGCCGGCCCCGAACGTGGACGTGAAGGTCGCGGCCAACGGCGAGGTATTGGTGCGCGGGCCGATGCTGTTCAAGGAATACTACAAGCGGCCCGATGCGACCGCGGAGTCGATCGATGCGGAAGGCTATTTTCATACCGGCGACGCCGGCTTCTTCGACGAGGCCGGGCACCTGAAGATCATCGATCGGGCCAAGGACGTCGGCAGGCTTACCGGCGGCGCCATGTTCGCGCCCAACTATCTCGAGAACAAGCTCAAGTTCTTTCCGCACATCAAGGAGGCGGTGGCGTTCGGCAACGACCGCGACCACGTATGCGCGTTCATCAACATCGACCTGGGTTCGGTCGGCAACTGGGCCGAGCGGCGCGGTCTCGCGTATTCGGGTTACACCGACCTGGCGCAAAAGCCGGACGTGGTCGCGCTGATAAGGGAATGTGTCGAGAAGGTCAATGCCGAGCTGGCGCTGGAGACCGGCCTTGCCGAATCGCAGATACGGCGCTTCCTGGTGCTGCACAAGGAGCTCGACCCGGATGACGACGAGCTGACGCGCACGCGCAAGGTGAGGCGCGGCTTCGTGGGCGAGAAATATGCAGTCCTGATCGACGCGCTGTATAGCGAGCGCGCGGTGCAGCACATCGAAACCCTGGTGCGCTTCGAGGACGGCCGCACCAACATGGTGGCGGCGGACTTGAAGATCGAGGATGCGCGCACCTTCCCGGCGCTGGCGGACAAGGCGGCCTGAGGCAGCATGAGGCAGCATGAGGCAAAATGAGCGGCAGCGGTAGCGTATGACCCCCAGCGAACGCAGCGCCGGCGATGTGATGCTGAAGCTCGACAACATTTCGCTGGCGTTCGGCGGCGTGAAGGCACTCACCGATATCAGCTTCGACGTTCGTGAGCGGGAGATCCGCGCGATCATCGGTCCCAACGGCGCGGGCAAGAGCTCGATGCTCAACGTGATCAACGGTGTCTACCGACCGCAACACGGGACGATCACCTTTCGCGGCAGCGTGCGCCGCGACATGAACACGCATGACGCCGCCGCCCACGGCATCGCCCGCACCTTCCAGAACATCGCGCTGTTCCGCGGCATGAGCGTGCTGGACAACATCATGACCGGCCGCAACCTAAAGATGAAAGCCAATTTCCTCGAGCAGGCGATCTGGTTCGGCCGCGCGCGGCGCGAGGAATTCGCCAACCGCCTGAGGGTCGAGGAGGTGATCGACTTTCTCGAGATCCAGCACATTCGCCGCACGCCCGTTGGCCGCCTGCCCTACGGCTTGCAGAAGCGTGTCGAGCTGGCGCGCGCGCTGGCGGCGGAACCGTCGCTCCTGCTGCTGGACGAACCGATGGCCGGCATGAACGTCGAGGAAAAGCAGGACATGTGCCGGTTCATCCTCGACGTGAACGAGCAGTACGGCACGACCATCGTGCTGATCGAGCACGACATGGGCGTGGTGATGGACATTTCCGACCGCGTCGTCGTGCTGGACTATGGCAAGAAGATCGGCGACGGTTCGCCCGACCAGATCCGCGCCAACCAATCCGTGATCGACGCCTATCTCGGCGTGGCGCACTAGGAACGCGCGCATGTTCGCCATCGAGTGGCCCATCTTCTTCGAGGTCCTGATCGCGGGATTGCTTTCCGGCGTGATGTACTCGCTCGTGGCGCTGGGCTTCGTGCTGATCTACAAGGCGTCTGGCGTGTTCAACTTCGCGCAGGGCGCGATGGTGTTCTTTGCTGCGCTGACCTACGTCGGGCTGCTGGAGAAGGGGTTGCCATTCTGGCTGGCGCTGCCCGCCACGCTGGCGGTAATGGTGATCCTGGCGCTGGTCATCGAGCGCGTGGTGCTGCGCCCGCTGGTGAACCAGCCGCAAATCACGCTGTTCATGGCCACCATCGGCCTGGCGTTTTTCATCGAGGGTTTGGCGCAGATCATCTGGGGCGCCAACGTGCGCGGCCTCGACCTCGGCCTGCAGGACGAGCCGCTGCAATGGGTGTCGGATCAGTGGGGACTCTTCATTTCCAAGTTCGACCTCGCCGCCGCAGGTGTGGCGGCGATCCTCGTGACCTCGCTGGCGCTGTTCTTCAACCGCACCCGCATCGGCCGCGCGTTGCGCGCGGTGGCGGACGATCACCAGGCGGCACTTGCCATCGGCATTCCGTTGCAGCAGATCTGGGCCATCGTGTGGGCGGTCGCGGGGACGGTCGCGCTGGTTGCGGGGCTGCTGTGGGGCGCCCGCAACGGTGTGCAATTCGCGCTGACATTCGTCGCGCTGAAGGCGCTCCCGGTGCTGATCCTGGGCGGATTCGAGTCCATCCCCGGCGCGATCGTCGGCGGCCTCATCATCGGGGCGTCGGAGAAGCTCGCGGAGTTCTACATCGGTCCCCACGTGGGCGGCGGCATCGAGGGCTGGTTCCCCTACGTGCTGGCGCTGGTGTTCCTGCTCATTCGCCCCGAAGGACTCTTCGGCGAGAAAATCATCCGCCGGATATAGGCACACCCGAATGTTCTATCGCGAAGCAGGGCAGTTCAAGCCGACCTACGTTGCCGACTCGGCGATCTTTCCGATCCGGCAGGACCGGATTGCAATGGTCGTCATACTTGCCATCGCCTATGTCGTGGTCCCGGTGTTCGCGACGCCCTATCTTTTCTCCGCCATCCTGATTCCCTTCCTGATCGGCGCGCTGGCCACGATTGGTCTCAACATCCTGACCGGATATTGCGGCCAGTTGTCGCTGGGCACAGCGGCGTTCATGGCGGTCGGCGCGTTTGCGTCGTACAACTTCATGTTGCGCGTGCCGGGGATGCCGATCCTGCTGGCATTTGCCGGTGGCGGCCTGATGGCGGCCGCCGTGGGCATCCTGTTCGGCCTGCCGAGCCTGCGCATTCGCGGTTTCTATCTCGCCGTGGCCACGCTGGCCGCGCAGTTCTTCATCCTCTGGTTCCTGAGCAAGGTGGGCTGGGTCTCGAACTACAGCTCGTCGGGCGTGATCACCGCGCAGAAAATCGTCATCCTGGGCTACCAGTTCGATGCGCCGCCGGCCAAGTACCTGCTGGTTCTGACGATCGTTGCGGTGATGGCACTCGCGGCGAAAAACATGGCGCGCGGCAACGCGGGACGCTCGTGGATGGCGGTGCGCGACATGGACGTCGCCGCCGAAGTGATCGGCATCCGGCTGATGCGCGCCAAGCTGCTGGCTTTTGCGGTCAGCTCGTTCTACTGTGGCGTGGCCGGTGCGCTGTTCGCCTACGCGTTCCTGGGCACGGTGGAACCGGAGGCTTATAGCCTCGACCTGTCCTTCCGTATCCTGTTCATGGTGATCATCGGGGGCGTGGGCTCCGTGCTCGGCTCGTTCCTTGGTGCGGCCTTCGTCACGCTGGTACCGATCATGCTGAGCATCATCGTGCGCTTCCTGGACAGCAGCATCGGCCTGCACATTCCGGAGAGTGCGATATCGAATCTCGAGTTGATGGTGTTCGGGGGGCTCATCATCTTCTTCCTGATCGTCGAGCCGCATGGGCTGGCCCGGCTCTGGCAGATCGGCAAGGAAAAACTGCGGCTGTGGCCATTTCCGCATTGATTGCGCACCACAATTTCCACGGCGCTGCGGGCCGCGGGGAGGTACCATTCAGGTTGATCGGAGGTCGCCCACTTGCGCTTTGTGCGGGCGGCCGGGAAAATCCGGCGGCTTTTCAATTTCCATCAGGAGGAGTAGCGACATGAAGGCAATCAAGGCGGCGCTTCTGGGCGCCGCGCTGTTCGCCGCAGCATCCGTGGCCACGGCGCAGAACGAGCAGTTCATTCCGATTCTTTCCTATCGTGTTGGTCCCTATGCGGCCGGGGGTTCCGGCTACTACGGTGGCGCCATCGACTATTTCACGCTCGTCAACATGAATGGCGGCATCAACGGCGTGAAGTTGAAGTGGGAGGAGTGCGAGACCGAATACAATCCGTCCAAGGGCGTCGAATGCTACGAGCGCCTGAAGAAGAAGAACGGCGGAGCGACCTCCTTCGAGCCGCTTGCCACCGGCATCGCCTATGGGCTGTTCGAGCGCGTGGCGCAGGACAAGATTCCGCTGACCACCTTTGGATATGGCTTGGCCAGCGCAGCCGACGGCCGAGTCTACGACTGGGTGTTCCCGCTCGGCACCACCTACTGGGACCAGATGGCGGCGATGATCGCCTACCTGGGCCAGAAGTCCGGCGGACTGGACAAGCTGAAGGGCAAGAAGATCGCGTTCCTCTACCACGAGTCGGCATACGGCAAGGAACCCATCCCGGTGCTTGACGCGCTGGCCGCCAAGCTGGGCTTCGACGTGCTGAAGATTCCCGTGACGCCGCCCGGCACGACCCAGGAATCGCAGTGGCTGCAGATCCGCCAGGCCAGGCCCGATTACGTGATCATGTGGACCTACGGCGTGATGAGCACGGTCGCGCTCAAGACCGCCGCCAAGACGGGCTTCCCGCGCGACAGGCTGCTGGGGGTCTGGTGGGCAGGCTCGGAGGAGGACGTGGTTCCCGCCGCCGACGCATCCAAGGGTTATGTCAGCGCGTCGTTTACCGCGTCCGGCACCAATTTCCCCGTGATGCAGGACATCAAGAACAAGGTCTACGGCGCGGGCAAGGGCAACCTCGAGGACCCGTCGCGACTGGGCAACGTGATGTACACGCGCGGCGTCGTCTACGGAATGATCCTGACCGAAGCCATTCGCGTCGCGCAGGGCAAGTTCGGCAAGGGCAAGGTGATGACTGCCGAGCAGGTGCGCTGGGGGCTGGAGCACTTGAACCTGACCGATGCCCGGATCAAGGAACTGGGCGCGCCGGGACTGTTCCCCGCGATCAAGACGAGCTGCGCGGATCACGAGGGCTCGGGCATGGTGAAGTTCCAGATGTGGGACGGCACCGGCTTCAAGCAGGTCACGCCGTTCATGGCGGGCGATCGCGCCATGGTGCGCAAGATGGTCGAGGAAACCGCCAACAAGTACGCGGCGGAAAAGAAGATAACGCCGCGCGATTGCAGCAAGGAGAACTAGAAGGCGTCATGACTGTGTCCGCTGCCGCGCAAGCGGCACCTGCGAAGTCGTATCTCTCGGTGAACAACATCGAGGTGATCTACGACCACGTGATCCTCGTGCTCAAGGGGGTGTCACTCGAGGTGCCGCGCGGCAGCATCGTCGCCTTGCTCGGCGCCAACGGCGCAGGCAAGAGCACCACGCTGAAGTCGATTTCGAACCTGCTCCGTGCCGAACGCGGTGAAGTGACCAAGGGCACGATCGAACTCGACGGCCAGCGCGTCGACCGCCTGACCACCAACGACCTGGTGCGCATGGGCGTGTGCCAGGTGATGGAGGGTCGGCATTGCTTTGCCCACCTCACGGTCGAGGAGAACCTGATGACCGGTGCGTTCACGCGCAAGGTGTCGCGCGCGGAAATTGCGGACGCGCTGGAAAAGGTCTACCACTATTTCCCGCGCCTCAAGACCCGCCGGTCGAGCCTGTCGGGCTACACGTCGGGCGGCGAGCAGCAGATGACCGCCGTCGGCCGCGCACTGATGGCACACCCATCGATGATCCTGCTGGACGAGCCGTCGATGGGGCTGGCACCGCAGATCGTCGAGGAAATCTTCGAGATCGTCCGCGACCTGAACAGCAAGGAAAGCGTATCGTTTCTGCTCGCGGAGCAGAACACCATGGTGGCGCTGCGCTTCGCCAACTACGGCTACATCCTCGAGAACGGGCGCGTCGTGATGGACGGCGAGGCGAGCGAACTGGCCGCAAACGAGGACGTGAAGGAGTTCTATCTCGGTCTCTCATCCGGTGGTCGCAAGTCGTTTCGCGACGTGAAGCATTACCGCCGCCGCAAGCGCTGGCTGTCCTAGCCGCCGTTGACCCAACGCTACCGGGGCGAGCGTGCCTGAACATTTCGACTCGCTGGAGACACGCGACCCGCAGGAGCGCGAGCGGACGCAATGCGCCGACCTGGCGCGGCAGGTGGCGCATGCGCAGCGCGCATCGAAGGCGTTCGCGCGGATCCTGGCGGGCGTCGATGCGGATGCGGTCGTTTCGCGCGCAGCGCTGGCGCAGCTTCCCGTCACCCGCAAATCCGCGCTGCTGGAAATCCAGACGGGTGACCGCCCCTTTGGCGGCCTGGCCGCGACCCGCTGGGGCGCCGCGCGGCGTGTCTTCGCATCGCCCGGACCGATCTACGAGCCCGAAGGCGCGCGGCCGGACTATTGGCGATTGGCGCGGCCTTTGTTTGCCGCGGGCTTTCGCGCGGGCGACTTGATCCACAACTGCTTCTCTTACCACTTCACGCCGGCCGGCTCGATGCTCGAGACCGGCGCGCATGCGCTCGGATGCACGGTGTTTCCGGGCGGCATAGGCCAGACCGAACAGCAAGCGCAGGCGATCGCCGAACTGCGGCCCGATGGCTACGTCGGCACGCCGTCGTTCCTGCGGATCATCCTCGAACATGCGGACGAACGCGGGGTGCGGTTGCCATCCCTGACCAAGGCGCTGGTCTCCGGCGAAGCGTTCCTGCCGAACATGCGCGACGCGCTGGCAGTGCGCGGCATCCACGCCTTCCAGGCCTACGCCACCGCCGACCTGGGCACGATCGCGTATGAGACGACCGCGCGCGAAGGCCTGGTCGTCGACGAAGGCGTCATGGTCGAGATCGTTCGACCAGGCACGGGCGACCCGATTGCGCCAGGCGAAGTCGGCGAAGTGGTGGTGACGACCCTCTACAACACCGACTATCCGCTGATCCGCTTCGGTACCGGCGACCTGTCCGCGCTGCTGCCGGGACTGTCGTCCTGTGGCCGTACCAACATGCGGATCAAGGGCTGGATGGGCCGCGCGGACCAGACGACCAAGGTCAAGGGCATGTTCGTGCATCCGGCGCAGGTCGCGGCCATCGTCGGCCGCTTTCGGGAGATTACGCGTGCCCGTCTCATCGTCGACAATCCCGACGGCAACGACCGGATGACGCTGCATGTGGAAATGGCGGCGGAAGCAGCAGGCATCGAGACGGCAATCCAGGCGGCAATCCGCGACGTCACCAAGCTGCGCGGCGAAGTTGCGCTTCGACGGCCGGGTGAGCTTCCCAATGACGGCAAGGTCATCGACGACACTCGCAAGTTCGCGTAGGTTGCCGCCGCCGATTGGTCGCAAAAACCGGCGCGGCCTGCGGGCCATGCTACGATTCCCGCGTCCTTCGAGGATGAGAATGCCGTGAACGCTCCAGCCCCTGCCGACCCGTTCGCGCCGCTTGCGGAAGAAACGCTGCGGGCGATTGCCGCCACTGGTGTCGTGCGCCAGTTCCCCAAGCAGACGGTGTTGATCCACGACGGTGATACCGGCGATTCGCTGTACATCATCCTGGCCGGGCGGGTGAAGGTTTACGCCAGCAACGCCGCGGGGCGCGAAGTCGTCATCGATTTTCGCGGTCATGGGGAGTGCATCGGCGAGATGTCGCTCGACGGCTCGCCCCGGTCCGCCTCGGTGATGACGGTCGAGCCGACCACCTGCGCGATTGTCAATCGTGCCCAGTTCCGCGACTTCATCCTGGCCCATCCCGAATTCGCGATGTACCTGATCGAGAAGCTCATTCACCGCGTGCGGGTGACCACCGAAAACGTGAAGAGCCTCGCGCTGTCGGACGTCTACGGCCGGCTGGCGCGCCTGCTCAATGCGTTGGCCACCGAGGCGGGCGGCAAGTTCGTCGTGCACGAGAAGCTCACGCAGCAGGACATCGCCGATCGCGTCGGCGCATCGCGCGACATGATCGGCAAGTTGATGAAGGACCTGGTTGCCGGTGGCTATCTCGCCGTCGAGGACCGCACGATCTCGATCCTGCGCAAGTTGCCGACCGGCTGGTAACCCCGGCCGAACCTTTCCTGCCGGTAGTCGTTCGTCGAGTTGGGCGAATATTCCCGCCGCCCGTCCCCGAATGCTCCCGCGCGCGCGCGGCGCGCCATCCCTAAAGTGGGCTGCATCGGCAGCGCGTAATCGGGATCCCCGGATCTCCCGCTTGCCGGTCCACACGAAACGGGAAGGAGCTCAAAGATGCGCAGAACCACTGATCGCGACGATCCTGAACGGGGCCTGTCGGCCGCGCTCAAGGCATTGACGGTCGTGGCCGCGGTCGCCCTGCTGGCGTTGGTAGCCGGCAAATCGGCCTATACAACGGGTGCCGCGACCGAAACGGCGCCCACGTATAGGCTGCTCCATCCGGCGCCCGGGGATACGCCGCGGATGGGCGCGACCGTCCGCAACGACCTGTCGCTGGACGGTGCGGGCATTGTGCCGCCGGAGATGCATGGCCGCGAGACGCCACCGAGGGCCGGTTCGTCGGCGGCACCGGACGAACCACCGATGACGAGATTCTGAGTCGCTTCCGGGGCATGCGCCCCACGATGTCAGACCGGTGCTACAGGCGCGCCGACCGACTTGGGTTTCAGGCTGACGAGCATCACGCCGGCCAGCACGAGCGCTGCGCCCGCCAACTGGATCGCGTTTATGGGCTCGCCCAGCATCATGGCGCCCAGGCCGATCGTAAAGACAGGCCCGAGCGATCCGACGAGTGACGCCGAGTTGGCGCCCATGCGCCGGATCGATTCGGCAATGAGCCACGTGGGCAGCACGGTGGAGAAGACTGCCATCGCGATGGACAGGGCGTGAACCGGGCCAGGCACCGCGAGCGCCGTCAGCGGCCGAGTGAGCAGGAATTGGCTGACGATGAACACAGTCGATGCCAGCATCGCCCACGAGATGAAGCGGACTGAGCCCAATCGCGCGATCACGCCGCCCGCCTGCACCAGATACAGTGCGTAGAGCACCGCACTGGCGAAGACCAGCCCGCCACCGCTCAGCGTGCCGCCCGTGTCCGAGGTGAGCCGGAGGTCGTGCCAGAACACCAGCGCAATGCCCGCGTACGACAGCACGAGCGCGACAACGGCCCGGCGCGTGATCGGTTGCTTGAGCAGGAGCGCGGAGAGCAGGACGACGATGGTCGGGTACAGGAACAGCACCAGGCGCTCGAGCGACGCGGTGATGTATTGCAAACCCATGAAGTCGAAAAGGCTTGCCAGGTAGTAGCCGATGCAGCCGAGCCAGACCAGGCGCACCCAGTCCGCGCGGGACGTCGGGGTAGCATGCGCGGTGCGCTGCGCCCAGGCGGCCATCAGCAGGAACAGCGGCGCCGAATAAAGCATCCGCAGCGTCAGGAGCGTGATTGCGTCGACCGGGTAGGATCGGTACGCAAGCTTGATCAGGATCGCCTTGAACGAAAAGCCGAGCACGCCGAAGACGGCGCACAGCGGACCCAGCCAGCGGTGCGCCGCTGCCTTCGGCTCGGGCAGAGTCAGGACCTCAACTCCAGGTCACCCAGCCGGTCGCGGCGGTGGCGAGGATGACCGCGCCGAACGCGATGCGGTACCACGCGAACGGCGTGAAATCGTGATGGCTGACGTAGCGCAGCAGCCAACGCACGCACAGAAAGGCGGAAACGAAGGCGGCGGCGAAGCCGACGCCGAACGCGGGCAGGTCGGCGGCGGCCAACAGGTGCCGGTTCTTCACGGCCTCGTACGCGCACGCGGCGAACAGCGTGGGAATCGCCAGGAAGAACGAGAATTCGGTCGCCGCCTTGCGCGACATGCCGAACAGCATCCCGCCGATGATCGTGGCGCCGGAACGCGACGTGCCCGGGAGCAGCGCCAGCGACTGCGCCAGGCCGACCTTGAGCGCGTCGGTCCAGCGCATCGAATCGACGTCGTCGATCCGCACGCTTTCCGGGCGCCGTCGCTGCCGGCGCTCCGCCCAGAGGATCGCCAGCGCGCCCAGCACGAACGCGCAGGCGACGGGGATGGGTGCGAACAGCGCGCTCTTGATCAGCTTGCTGAACGCGAGCCCCAGCACGGCCGCCGGAAGGAACGCCACAAACAGGTTGAGCACGAACCGATTGGCACGTCCGTCGCGCCCCAGGCCGCGCGCCACGGCCCACAGCCTGGCCCGGAATTCCCAGCACACCGCGAGGATCGCCCCTGCCTGGATGACGATTTCGAATACTTTGGCCTGCTCGCCCGTATAGCCCAGCAGCGATCCGGCGACGATCAGGTGGCCGGTTGACGAGATCGGGAGAAACTCGGTGAGTCCTTCGACAAGGCCAAGGAGAAGCGCGACGATTAGGGTGGGATGTTCCAACGCGGGTCCGCGAATACGACGTCAGCGCAGGAGCGCGCGACAACGGCAGTCGCGGCGGATTGTCGCACACTCGCCAGGGGATGCCGGCCGGCCGCCGGCGACGGGGCGCCGCCGACGAGCGAACGTGGTTAGAATCCCGCATGGGCCGCGAATAGGCATTTGCAGGCGTCGCATGCCACACGATGATGTGACCGATCATGCCGCGATCCTGGCGCGGGCGCAGGCGCGGGCGAAGGCCGAAGGCGTTGCGTTTCGCGGCTTCCTGGAACCCGCCGAAGCGTGGGCGCTGATCAGCACAGGAGAGATGACGCTGGTGGATACGCGCACGCTCGCCGAGCGCGACCTGGTCGGCTACGTCCCTGGAAGCATTGCCATCGAGTGGTACGACTATCCCGCCAAAAGGCGCAACGAGCGCTTCCTGGAGCAGCTCCAGCAAAAGGCCGCGGCCGACCGGCCCGTCGCATTCATCTGCCGTAGCGGCGTGCGCTCGAAACATGCGGCGACGCTCGCGGCGGCGAACGGCTATGCGTCAGCGTTCGACGTGCTGCACGGCTTCGAAGGCGACAAGAACGCGCAGGGCCAGCGCGTCATCAACGGCTGGCGCGTTGACGGTCTCCCTTGGCGGCAGGACTAGACGGTCGCGCCCAATCAGGCCTGGCGGCCCTTTTGCAGCAGCGCCAATGCCTGTGCCACCAGGTCGTCGTGTTCCGCGGGAATCTGGCCGCCGGGCGTCATCTGGTCGACGACGTGGGGCAGCGCCTGCGCGAGGCCGCCGGCAGCTTCCTCATGCGAGATGCCGAGTTGCTGCGCCATCTGGCCCAGCTGTCCCTGGCCGAAGATTTTTGACAGCGCGTCCGCGGATATGGGCATGTTCTGCCCGGTACCTATCCACGATTGCGCCTGCTGGCCCATGCCCGCCTGCTGGAACTTGGCCAGCACGCCTTCTATGCCCCCATTCTGCTGCAGCACCTGCAGCGCCATTTGGATCATCGGGCTGGCACCTCCCGTGCCCTGCGCCGATTGGCCGCCGCCCATCATCCCGCCCATCATGCTGCCAAGCAATCCGTCGAGCATACCCATGGTGCACCTCGCTACAAGGGTGAAACGGTGGAAATCGCGCGTTGCGTGATGTGGCGCGCGTCGGTCAGGCTGTCTTTTGCCGCATGAACACGTGCGCTTCGGGTGCCGGGTAGCCGGCCGCCCCGAAGGTCTCGCGAATCGTCTTGTTGGTGTCGAAATAGACCTGCCAGTAGTGGTCGGAGTGGACGTAGGGCCGCACCGCAAGCACGGGACCGCGCTCGGTGAACGTGATGATTTCCACGTCGGGCTTGGGCTCGGCGACCACGTTGGCGATCTTCGGCAGCGCTTCCTTCAAGCGGCGGACGGCGTCCTGCGGGTCCACCGTGTGGTCGAGCTGCGCGGTCAGGTCGACGCGGCGATAGGGATTGTGCGAAAAATTCTTGATGGTCCCCGCCATGATCTTGCCATTGCCGACCGTGGTGAGCACGTTGTCCGGCGAGTCGATCGCCGTCGTGAACATGCCGACCGCGCGCACGGTCCCTTCGACCTCGCCCGCCAGCACATAGTCGCCGACCTTGAACGGGCGCAGGATGAGGATGAATGCGCCTGCCGCGAAATTGGCGAGGAGTCCCGACCAGGCGGCGCCGATGGCGATGCCCAGCGCGGCCAGCAGCGCTGCGAACGACGTGGTCTCGACGCCGAAGTAGCCCAGGATGCCGACGACCAGGAGGATGTTGAGCGCGACATTGACGGTGCTCGCGACATATCGAATCACCGTCGGCTCGATCTTCTGCCGCTCCAGCGCCTTGGTGATCAGCGCGCCGACCATGCCGATCAGCACGCGCCCGATGATGTAGAGCGCAAGCGCGCCCAGAACCTTGAGGCCGAACGCGAGGACGACGGGTCGCGCGCTTTCGTAGAAATTGCTCAGATCCATGGGATTGTTCCGGAAGAAGGGTCGAAGGGAGATGACCGCGGACGCCGCGGGACGAGCATTCTCGCCCGCGCGAATCGGATGCGCAATGTCGCGGGCCGGGAATTCAGGCAGACCCGGGCGGCGCGATGCCCAGTTCCGCGCACAGCTTGGCCACCGTCGTGCGAATGGTCTCGAGCTCGCATTTCAGTTCCGTGACGTTGGCGCGCAAGGCCGCCAGCTCGGACACGGTCACGACGTCGCCTTCGGCGGCGGGTTGCGCGACTGCGGTCATGACGGGCGCACCGCACAGGAGGTGGGTCCAGCGCGTCTCGCGCGTGCCAGGCTGTCGCGGCAGTTCCGCCACCAGCGCGCCCGCGCTGCGCTCGGCCAGCTCGTGCAGGAAGGCCTCGACCGCGGAGATGTCGGCGAAGTGATGCAGGCGCTCGCAATTGATGCGCAGCTCGCCGGTGGTCTGCGGCCCACGCAGCATCATCGTGGCGAGCAGCGCCACCGACTGCGAAGGAATGGCCAGCACGCGGCCGACATTGTGCGCATAGCGCATCACGCGGCCGCCGCTTGACTCCACCGTGAGCGAAAGCGAGCCGAGGTGATCGATCACCGCCTGCACCTCGGCCTCGGTCGCGTTCAGGATCGGGTCGCGGCTGGTCTTCTGGTTGCAGCCGGACACCAGCGAATTCAAGGTCAGCGGATAGGTGTCGGGAACGGTGTGCTGCTTCTCGACCAGCACGCCGAGGACACGTGATTCGAGCAGCGAAAGGGCGGGAAGGGACATGGCGTCGAAATGGCGCAGGCGGAGTCGTCGTCAGGCGATTCTAGCGCGGAAGCCGCCGCGGCCGCCCAAAGCTCCCAGGACGGGCTGCTGGTATCGTGGCGGTTTCCATTCCCCGACCAGACGCCCTCCCCATGGCTCATGCCCCTGAAGTCACCAATATGGCGCTGTTCTGCGACTTCGAGAACATCGCGCTCGGCGTCCGCGACGCCAACTACGACAAATTCGCCATCGGCAAGGTGCTGGAGCGCCTGCTGCTCAAAGGCAGCATCGTGGTCAAGAAGGCCTATTGCGACTGGGACCGCTACAAGGCGTTCAAGGCGCCGATGCACGAAGCGTCGTTCGAACTGATCGAGATTCCGCACGTGCGGCAGTCGGGCAAGAATTCCGCCGACATCCGGATGGTCGTCGATGCGCTCGACCTGTGCTACACCAAGGCCCACGTGCAGACGTTCGTGATCATCAGCGGCGATTCGGATTTCTCTCCGCTGGTATCGAAGCTGCGCGAGAACGACAAGGTGGTGATCGGCGTCGGCGTCAAGAACTCCACGTCGGACCTGCTCATCGCCAATTGCGACGAGTTCATCTTCTACGACGACCTGGTGCGCGAAAAGAAGCGCCCGGCCGCTCGGCGCGCCGTGACGAAACCGGCAATATCCAGCGAATCGAAATCGGTGGCCAGGCCCGCGGAGGGTGAGGCGAAGGCGCCGGCGAAGAAGGGAGACGACGAAAAGCGCGCGGAGGCAATCGAACTCATCGTCGAGACGCTCGAAGCGCTGGCCACCGAGCGCGGTGGCGAGGAGAAAATCTGGGGCTCGATGGTCAAGCAGGCGCTGAAGCGCCGCAAGCCAGGCTTCAACGAGTCCTATTTCGGCTTTCGCTCGTTCAACGCACTGCTCGAGGCGGCGGAAAAAGGTGGCGCGATTGCGCTCGAACGCGACGAGAAGTCCGGCGGCTACATCGTCCGGCTGCTCGGGAATGACGACTGAGGATTGCCAGGGAAACCGCCGTGATCGCCGACCGCGCAGAATCCTGCGATGTGCGAAATGCGGGAGCGTCGCCCGTTCTTTGCGTTGCCTTTTCCCGGCCTGGCGCTCGCGACCTTATGGGGCCAGTCCGGGGCGACTTCCGGACCGCCCGGCGGGCCATGATCCCACCGAGGAGAGGGTCTAGGCGCTCCGCTACTTCCTGCCGTACAGGGAAGTGAATTCCGCGGTGCCGAGCTTGTTCGCGTTGAGCATGTAACCGACCAGCGCGCCCGATGCCGACGCGTCGAGGTCGAGCTTGTCGGTCTTCAGCGCGAAAACCTTGAAGATGTAGCGGTGCGGCTTGTCTCCGCGCGGCGGGCAGGGACCCCCATAACCGGGCTTGCCGAAGTCCGTGCGTGCCTCCACCGCGCCTTTCGGCAACTTGGCGGACGCGGGATCGCTGGCGCCTGCCGGCAGCGACATCACATCCGCGGGAATGTTGAACACGAGCCAGTGCCACCAGCCACTGCCGGTCGGCGCATCCGGATCGTACACCGTGACCGCGAAGCTCTTGGTACCGGCAGGCGGGTTCTTCCAGGTGAGCGACGGCGACACATTGCCGCCTTCGCAGCCGAACCCCTTGAACACGTGCGCGTCGGCGATCGTCTGGTTTGGCTTGACTTCGGCACTCGTGAGCGTGAACTTCTCGGCTGCCGGCGCGGTCATCGGCAGCAGCGCGGCAAGCAACAGCAGGTAACGTCGCATGACAACTCCTCGAGTCAATCCGCGCAGGGCGGCGTGGGTTCGACCGGGTGAATGGCGCCAAACACCCGTCTCGGTCAGGCCTTGGAGTAGATCTCCGCGCCCTTGTTCACGAATTCCACCGCTTTCACTTCCATCCCCTTCTTCAGCGCTTCCTCCTCGGAGACGCCGAGTTTCGCCGCATAGTCGCGCACGTCCTGCGTGATCTTCATCGAGCAGAAGTGCGGACCGCACATCGAGCAGAAGTGCGCGAGCTTGGCGCCGTGCTGCGGCAGCGTCTCGTCGTGGAATTCGCGCGCCTTGTCCGGATCGAGCCCGAGGTTGAATTGATCCTCCCAGCGGAATTCGAAGCGTGCCTTGGACAGCGCATTGTCGCGAATTTGCGCGCCGGGGTGGCCCTTGGCGAGATCCGCCGCATGCGCCGCGAGCTTGTACGCCATGATGCCGTCCTTGACGTCGGCCTTGTTGGGAAGACCCAGGTGCTCCTTCGGCGTGACGTAGCAGAGCATGGCAGTGCCATACCAGCCGATCATCGCCGCGCCGATCGCGCTGGTGATGTGGTCGTAACCGGGGGCGATGTCGGTGGTGAGGGGTCCCAACGTGTAGAACGGCGCCTCGCCGCACAGCCGCAGCTGCTCGTCCATGTTGTGCTTGATCAAATGCATCGGCACGTGGCCCGGCCCCTCGATCATCACCTGCACGTCGTGTTTCCACGCGACCTGCGTCAATTCGCCCAGGGTTGCGAGCTCGCCCATCTGCGCCTCGTCGTTGGCATCGTAGATCGAGCCGGGGCGCAGCCCATCGCCGAGCGAGAATGCGACGTCATACGCCTTCATGATTTCGCAGATCTCCTCGAAGCGCGTGTACAGGAACGATTCCCTGTGATGCGCAAGGCACCACTTGGCCATGATCGAGCCGCCGCGCGACACGATACCCGTCATCCGCTTGGCGGTTAGTGGGATATACCGAAGCAGCACACCCGCGTGAATGGTGAAATAGTCGACCCCCTGCTCGGCCTGCTCGATCAGCGTGTCGCGATACATCTCCCAGGTCAGCTCCTCGGCCTTGCCATCGACTTTTTCCAGTGCCTGGTAAATCGGCACCGTGCCGATCGGCACGGGTGAGTTGCGAATGATCCATTCGCGCGTCTCGTGGATGTTCTTGCCGGTGGACAGGTCCATCACCGTGTCGGCGCCCCAGCGCGTCGCCCAGGTCATCTTCTCGACTTCCTCGCCGATCGACGAGGACACGGCGGAGTTGCCGATGTTGGCGTTGATCTTGACCAGGAAATTGCGGCCGATGATCATCGGCTCGCTTTCCGGATGATTGATGTTGTTGGGAAGGATCGCACGGCCGCGCGCAACTTCGTCACGGACGAACTCCGGCGTGATGGCGGGAGGCATGGCGGCGCCGAAGTTTTGTCCCGGATGCTGGCGCATCACCAGCGCCGGCATGATATTCAGCATTTCGTCGCGCTTCTGGTTTTCGCGGATCGCGACGAATTCCATTTCCGGCGTGATGATCCCGCGCCGCGCATAGTGCATCTGCGAGACGTTTTTTCCCGGTGCGGCGCGGCGCGGCGTGCGCAGGAGGTCGAAGCGAAAGCCTGCAAGTGCGGGATCGGCCAGGCGCGCGCGACCGTAGCCCGACGTCGGGCCTTCGAGTTCGGTCGTGTCGTCGCGTTCGGCAATCCACGCCGCGCGCAGCGCCGGCAGGCCCTTGCGGATGTCGATCGTGGCCGCAGGATCGGTGTAGGGGCCGGAGGTATCGTAGACAGCGAGCGGGGGATTTTTCTCGGCACCCTCGGCGGAAAATGACGACGGCGTTTCGGATTGGCTGATCTCGCGCATTGGTACGCGAATGTCGGCGCGCGAGCCCGGGACGTAGATTTTCCTGGATGCAGGCAGCGGCGCGACAGCGGCGGCGTCCACTTGCGCGTCGCGGGCAAAGAACTGGTCGTTGGCGTTCATGGTGCTCCTCGTGGCCGGCGGCTACGAAGGAGGCCATGAGGAGCTGGAGGCTGCTGCTCACGCTTCCCTGCGCCGGCATTATCCGTACAGGTTCCAAGGGTTTTTTCTCACCCGGCCGCAGCGCACGTGAACTGCAGCGGCCAGGACCCCTAGCGTTGGCATCAAGGTACGCCGAATCCTTCCATCGGGCAACCGGGTGATGCACAAGTTTCGATCCAGTCGCCCCATGGCACAATATTGCGAGGTCGCCATCGCAATGCCTGCGCGACGGGAAGGAGCGCGGTCGCGATGCCTGTCGATTCGCCCGACTGTTCGAAATGCGCTGCGGCGCTGCCCGCCGGCGCGCGATTCTGCCCGCAATGTGGGCTGCCGGTGGGCGAGGGAGCGCCAGCATCGCCGGTCGAAACGATGGTGCCCCAGGCAGAGCGGCGGCACGTGGCGATAGTGTTCGCCGACCTGTCCGGGTATACGCGGCTGTCGAGCACGCTCGACGCGGAGGAAGTGCATCGCCTGCTCTCCCGCTTCTTCGAACTGGTTGACGGCGTCATCGGCCGCTTGGGCGGCACGATCGACAAGCACATCGGCGATGCCGTGATGGCGGTGTTCGGCGCGCCGGTCGCGCACGGGAATGACACCGAGCGCGCGCTGCGCGCCGCCAGCCAGATTCATGCCGCGATGGCCACACTCGCGCGTGAATTCGGGCGGCCGCTCGCCGCCCACGTCGGCATCGCCAGCGGCGAGGTGGTGGCCGCGGACACCGGCAGCGCTACGCACCGCGAATACACGATGACCGGCGATGCGGTAAACCTGGCCGCGCGCCTGGTCGAGATGGCGCGCGCCAACGAGACCGTCATTTCGGACGACGTTTATCGTGCGCTGGCGCACGTCGTCGACGCCGACCCGCAGGGGACGGTTCCGATTCGCGGCCTCGGACGCGAATTGCCGGTCTGGAAGTTGCGCGCTTTGCGCGCTCCGGATGCAGCGCAGGGTGGGCTGATCGGGCGCGACGAGGAAACGCGGCGATTCGCGGGCATCCTCGCGCGTCTCGCTGCTGCCAGATCCGGAGCCTCCGTGGTCGTCTGCGCGGATCCGGGCATGGGGAAGACACGTCTGGCGGAGGAGTTCCTGGCCACGGCGGCCAAGGCGGGCTATGGATGCCATGCAGCCGCGGTGCTCGATTTCGGCATGGCACAAGGTCGCGATGCGATTCACCGAATCTATTGCAGCGTACTTGGCATTGCCGCTGAACTTTCCACGACCGAGGGAAGAAACGCGCTCGACCAGGCTGTCGCCGACGGTCGCATCGATGCCGCCGACGAACCGTTTGCGGCGGACCTGCTCGTCGTTCCCCAGCGACTTCACACCCATTACGAGGCCATGGACAATGCGGCGCGCACGACGGGCAAGCTGCGCGCGCTGATCGCGGCGATCGAGCGTGCCAGCGCCGATCGCCCGCTTGCGCTACTGATCGAGGACGTGCATTGGGCGTCAACGTGGGAGGCGGCATGCCTGCTCGAACTCGCAGCGAGCGCATCCGCGCTGCGCTGTGTCCTGGTGCTGACTTCGCGGCGTGAAGGCAACGGGGTCGTGTCCGGCTGGCCGGCGGCCGACGCGATCCGGTTCGATCTTTCACCGCTGGCCAACACCGACGCGATTGCGCTTGCGCGGACGTTTCTCACCGCGAATCCGGATGTGGCGCTGCGTTGTGTGGAACGCGCGCAGGGCAATCCACTGTTCCTCACCCAGCTACTGCGCAGCGGCGCCGACGGCGCGACGATTCCCGGGACGATCCAAAGCGTCGTGCTGGCGCGGCTCGACGGATTGCCGCCGCGGGACAAGGCCGCGCTACAGGCCGCGTCCGTTCTAGGCCAGCGCTACCAACTCGAGGTCCTGCGCCACCTGATGCAGGATCCCGTCTACGACGGGGCGACGCTGCAGGCGCGTGATCTCGTGCGGCACGAAGGCGCTGCGGGAGGACATTGGATGTTCGGCCATGCGCTGATCCGGGACGGCGCCTACGCGTCGCTGCTGCACAGTGCGCGGCGCGTATTGCACCTGCGTGCTGCAGATTGGTATGCGACACGCGATGCGACGCTGCATGCGGAGCACCTGGACCGGGCTGACGATCCGCGTGCGTCGGAGGCCTACCTGCGCGCGGCGCAGGGTGAGGTTGCCGCGTTGCGCATCGAATCTGCGTTGCGCCTGTTGCGTCGCGGCGGCGAACTCGCCGCGCCTGCCGCCACGCGCCATGCACTCGCTGCGCTCGAGGGCGACGTATGCCTCGACATCGGCGATGTGCCGGCCGCCATTCGCGCTTTCGAGCGGGCATTGCCTTTGGCGGACAGCGACGCGCAGCGTTGCGCCGCGTGGACCGGGATCGCTGCGGGCCATCGAGTGACCACTTCGCTTGAGCCCGCGTTCGTGGCGCTGGACCGCGCGGAGGAATTGGCCGCGGCGGGCGGCCTGGATCGCGAACGCTCGCGCATCCATTACCTGCGCGGCAACCTGCATTTTGCGCAAGGCGGAGGGCAGGCTTGTCGCGACCAGCACGAACGCGCGCTGGAGTTTGCGCAACGGACGGGAGATGCCGAATCTGAAGCGCAGGCTCTAAGCGGCCTTGGCGATGCGCATTACGCACAGGGCCGGATGCTTTCTGCGCACGCCGCGTTTTCGCGCTGCGTCGAGATTTGCGAAAGACAAGGTCTGGTGCGCTTCGCCATCATGAATGAGGCCATGCTGTCGATCATCGACACGTGGATGGGCCGCTTCGACCTGGCTCTCGAGAGGCTGGAACGATCCGGCGCGGCCGCACGGAAACTACGGCACCGGCTGGCCGAAGCTGTAAATGAGGAAGTCGTAGGCTGGTTGCTCGTATCGCACGGCAGGTTCGATGAGGCCGAAGGCCCTCTTCGGCGCGGATTGGCAATTGCGCGCGAAATCGGGGCACGCCGCTACGAAACGGTGTGCCTCACCAACCTCGCGCGCGTGGACTGGCAGCACGGGAAGCGTGAGGAGGCCCATGCCAATCTGCGTGCGGCCTGGGCGATGTCCGAGCAAACGGGCCATGGGTTTGCCGGTGCGATCGTGCAAGGCGCCCTTGCGGTAATCGCCAATAGCGAGGCGCAACGCAAGGAGGCATTGGCAGCCGGCGAGATGATGCTGAACAAGGATAGCCTCGGCCATTGCCATTTCTGGTTCACTCTCGACGCGATGCAGTGCTCGCTGCAGTCCGGAGAGTGGGACGAGGCAGAGCGATTTGCGGCCGCGCTCGAGGAGCACACGCGCGTCGAGCCGCTGGTCTGGACAGACTTCCAGGTGGCAACGGGTCGGGCGCTGGCAATTGCCGGCCGCGGCAAGGGGGACCTGGAGGTGCTGAAGGCCTGCCGGGAGCGGGCCATTGCGCTCAAGGACATCACGTTCCTGTCCGCGCTCGACGCGGCGCTCGCTCGCGCGGGAACGCGATAAGTCCCCGCTGACCGCGTTTCGCCGATTGCGGCGTTCTCTTGTCTTTCCGCGGCGACGGCCGAGCCTCAATGGAAATGGGACCGCGCCGCTAAAGCGGGCGTGCCCGATCCGGGATCACGCGATCGCCGATGCCCATTCGCCGTACCATTGCTGGAATACTTGCAACTGCGTCGTCGCGAAGTGCTTCTGGCTGTCGCTTAGCATGTCCGATGCGTTGAAATGCAACGTGTATTCCGGATTGCCGGTCAGCACCATGAGGAACTTGTAGTAGAGAACCAGGTCGACGCCTTCGTCGAAGCTGGACAGCATCGCCAGGGCCAGGTCCAGTTCCCCCGCCAGTTTCCTTGCGACCGCATTGCCCTTGGCGGCCGATTCGCACAGGGAAACGAGATGCAGCACTTCCTTCGGCAGCACGTTGCCGATGCCGGTGATGGCGCCGACCGCCCCGCAGTTGACGAAGCCGTGCACCACCTGCGTGTCGACGCCCACCATCAGCGCGATCTCGGGAGACTGGCCGGTGATGTGCTCGGCCGCATAGCTCAACGCCCGCGCACCGCCAAACTCCTTGAAGCCGACCAGATTCGGGTGCTTCCGCCGCAGTTCGAAGAAGAGGTCGGCCCTGGTCTCGAAACCGTAGTAGGGGCTGTTGTAGATGACCGCGGGTAGATCGACCGCGGCTTCGAGAATGCCGGAGAAGTGCGCGCGCTGGGCTGCGACGGAGGATCCGCGCGACAGCACGCGCGGGATGATCATGAGACCCCTGGCGCCGACCGATTTTGCATGCGCGGCGAAGGCGGCCGCACGGGCGGGGTTCTGAGCGCCGGTGCCGACCACGACGGGTACCTTCGCCTCGACCAAACGCGCGACGCCCTCCATGCGCTGTTCGTCGGTCAACAACGGCCAGTCCCCCATCGAGCCGCAATAGATGACGGCCGACATGCCGGTCGCCATCAGCTCCTTCCCCTTGCGGACCAGCGCGTCGAAGTCCGGTTCCCGATCTGCGCTGCACGGCGTCATCAGCGCCGGCATAGTGCCCCTGAAGATGGATGAATTCATGGTCATTGCTCCGATGGCTCTGGATGGACAGGAAGGACGTATTGAAGCATTTCGGCCCTTCCAATGTAAAAGCCTGCGAAGGCGATGGGGTATGGCGGACAATTTCATCGAATTGCAGCGAAGTTGGTTTGCGCCGTAGAATCGACTTCGCCGCGGGTGTAGCTCAATGGCAGAGCAGAAGCTTCCCAAGCTTACGACGAGGGTTCGATTCCCTTCACCCGCTCCATCGCCACCATGCCGTGGCCCGCTTCCCGAGGATCATTCATGAACATACTCAGTCGCACCCACCGCGCGCTTGCCGCCTCCGCGCTGGCGCTTCTGTTCGTCGTCGGCATTGCACAGGCGCAGACTTCCGCTCCCGCGGCGATGCACTCCAAGGTCGTGCTGCAGGTGAGCGACGGCGATGCCGCCAAATGGAACCTCGCGCTCAATAACGCCAGGAACCTGCAGGCGGACCTGGGCGCGGCCAACGTTGACATCGAGATCGTCGCCTACGGCCCGGGCATCGGCATGCTCAAGGCCGATTCTGTCGTCGGCAACCGCGTCGACGAGGCGCTGGCATCGGGAGTGAAGGTGATGGCCTGCGAAAACACCATGCGAGGGATGAAGCTCGCCAAGACCGACATGTTGAGCAAGGTTTCCTACGTTCCTGCGGGCGTCGTCGAGATCATGCAAAAGCAACAACAGGGGTGGGCGTACATTCGGCCGTGAAATTCGCTCGCCGCGCCGGCACCTGATGCCCGTCGCTGCTTCGCTCGGCGCCATCCTACTTTGGAGCACGCTGGCCACGTTCGGCGTCGCGCTCGGCCATTTGCCCCCGCTTTTTCTGACCGGCTGCGCACTGGTCGTTGGCGCGTTGCCCGGATTGGCGCATGTCCGGCGATGGCGAGTGCCGTTTCCGACGCTGTTGCTCGGCATCACCGGGCTTTTCGGCTTTCACTTCCTGCTGTTTCTCGCCTTGCGTTTCGCGCCGCCGGTGGAAGCCAATCTCGTCAACTACCTTTGGCCCCTGCTGATCGTGTTGCTGACGCCGGTACTGCTGCCCGGATGGCACCTCGCCGCGCGACACGTCGTTGCCGCATGCCTCGGATTTGCGGGCGCCGTGCTGGCCATAGGCGTAGCGCCGACGACGTTCACGCCGTCGGCCCTGTCGGGATTCACGTTCGCCGCCGGGTCTGCCGTGATTTGGGCGTGCTACTCGCTGCTCACCCGGCGGGTCGCGCCATTTTCATCGTGGGCAATCGGTGCCTTCGCGCTTTCATCCGGCGCGCTCGCGCTGGCCTGCCACGTGGCATTCGAGGCGCCGGCGCGCCTTCATGACGGCGATGTCTGGCGCCTGCTGCTGCTCGGGCTCGGGCCGATGGGGCTTGCGTTCTACCTATGGGATTTCGCAATGAAACGCGGCGACCCTCGCGTAATCGGCGTCCTCGCCTATGCCACGCCGCTCCTCTCCACCGCTCTCCTGCTGATTGCGACCGGCCGCCCGCTGACCCCGGCGTTGGCCGCCGCTACGCTGCTGGTGGTTGCGGCGGCCGTCATCGCCAGCGCCCGGGCAACGTGAGACCGCGGCGCGCATCCGATGGCGGGCACCGCGTCTAACTGGTAAAATGGCCAGACCAATTGCCGGGCAACGATCGCCCGGCAATTCTCATTCGCCATGACCCGCGCGTACGTCCACATCCCGCCTTCAGCCGTGATCATGATCGCGGGCGCGGTAGCGTGCTTCTCGATCCTCGACGGGACGATCAAGACGCTCGCGACGCGACATCCCGTGCCGCTGCTGGTGTGGGCGCGCTGGGGTTTCCAGGTGCTGGCGATGCTGATCTGGTTGGCGCCGAGCATGGGCATGCGCATGTTGCACACGCGGCAGCTGCGCATGCAGTTGTTGCGTGGCTGCCTGCTCGTGGGCTCGTCGCTGTGCTTCATGTCGGCACTGTCGCAACTGCCACTAGCCGATGCCACCGCGCTTAACTACATGACGCCGACCATCGTCATCGTTTTGGCGATCGTGTTCCTGGATGAGCGGCTCACGCTGCCGCGGATGGCCTTTGTCATCGCGGGAATGGCCGGGATGCTCATGATCGTGCAGCCTGGGGCGGATCTGTTCAAGGGCGCGTCGCTGCTCGCGCTGGGATCGGCCGCTTGCTACGCGGTCTACCAGATCACCACCAGAATGCTGGCGGGCGAAGATCCCCGGGTGTCGCTGTTCTATCCTGCACTGGTCGGTACGCTGCTGATGACGTTCGTGTGGCCGTGGTTCGGCTCGCGCATCGACGTGACGTGGACCGATGTCGTGCTGCTCATGGGAGTCGGCGTGCTCGGCACCGTCGGCCACTTCCTGTTCATCCTCGCATTTCAGCGGGCGCCGGCCTCTGCGCTGACGCCGTTCACCTATATGCAGATCGTCTTCGCGACGCTGATCGGCTGGCTCGTGTACGACCACTTTCCGCAGGCATTGACGCTGACCGGCATGGCGCTCATCGTCGGCAGCGGCCTGCTGCTTACGTGGCATGAGCGCCGGCGCGCATTGATAGCCGCGCCCGAGCCGACGGCTGTCGACTGAACGACTTCACAAGGGAGGAGCATTGACATGGGCAAGGCACGCATCGGATTCATCGGCATCGGTCTCATGGGCCACGGCATCGCGAAAAACCTCGTCACCAAGGGTTACCCGCTGACCGTGCGCGTCAACCGGAATCGCGCGCCGCTCGAGGACCTGATCGCGGCGGGGGCCGAGGAGGTCAAGACCAATGCCGACGTCGCGCGTAACGCCGACATCGTGTTCCTCTGCGTGACCGGTGCGCCGCAGGTCGAGGAGATCATCAACGGCAAGGACGGCATCGCCAGCGCTGCGCGCAACGGCCTCGTGGTGATCGACACGTCCACGAGCGAGCCCGCCACCACGTCGAAGATGCGCGACGCGCTGGCCGAAAAGGGCGTCCGCTTCGTCGATGCGCCATTGGCGCGCACACCCGTCGAGGCCGAGCTGGGCAAGCTCAACATCATGGTTGGAGCCGATGACACGACCTTTGCGGAGCTCAAGCCGATCCTCGCCACGTTTTGCGAAAACATCATCCACGCCGGCCCGGCGGGTCACGGAATCATCCTCAAGCTCATCAACAACTTCATCGGGCAGGCGATCACCACCGCCACGGCGGAGGCACTCGCGGCGGCGGCCAAGTCCGGCCTGTCGATCAAGAAGCTGCACGAGGTGGTGTCGGCAGGCGCGGTCAATTCGGGCCTGTTCCAGATGATGGTCGGCAAGATGCTGGACGGCGGCGACCTGACGGGCCTCAAGTTCACCCTGGTCAACGCCATGAAAGACCTGCGCTACTACACGCACTTCGCCGAATCGTTGCCGGTGTCGGCAATCGTCGGCGAGGCCGTGCACCAGAGCCTGGTCAACGCCAATCTGATGGGATTCGGGGACAAATACGTCCCGTCGCTCATCGAGGCGCAGGAAAAGCTCTGCGGCGTCAAAATCGTTCCGCGCGGTTAGCGCGCTCGTCACAGCGGAGCTGACGTGCGCTTACTGTTTCTGGGGGGCACGAAATTCCTTGGTCGTCACGCCGTGGACGCAGCGCTGTCGCGCGGTCATGCGGTCACGATTTTCACGCGCGGACGCTCGCCCAATCACTGGGGCGCGCGTGTCGAGGCGCGGGTAGGCGAGCGCGACCCATCGGTCCCGCCCGGCCTTGCCGCGCTGCGTAACGGCGAATGGGATGCCGTCATCGATACCAGCGGCTACGTTCCCCGCGTGGTGGGCGCGTCGGCCGAGTTGCTGCGCGGCCGCGTCCGGCAATACCAGTTCGTCTCGTCGATTTCCGTATACGCCAGTGGCGGTGGTGCCGACCGCGACGAATCCGCGGCGACGGGCACGCTGGACGATCCCGCCACGGAAGAAGTGGCGAAATATTACGGCCCGCTGAAGGCCGCGTGCGAGGATGGGGTGCGCGCTGTCTTCGGTGATGCCGCGACCATCGTGCGACCGGGACTCATCGTCGGGCCGAATGACGGGACCGACCGCTTCGGCTACTGGGTCGCACGCTTTCGCCATCCGGAATTGCTCGGAGACCGGCCGTCCCACGCCGTGGTCCCTGCGCCGCGCGCCGCGCCCATGCAATTCATCGACGTGCGCGACCTTGCGACGTGGATGATCGACATGGTCGAGGCGGGCGTCGGCGGCACTTTCAACGCGAACAGTCCGGCGCGATACTGGACGATGGGCAATGTCGTCGACGCGCTCCGCGCGCACGCCGGGGCGCCCGACGCGACCTGGGTGGACGAGGAACTGCTGATCGAGCAAAAGGTGGAACCGTGGACCGGCCTGCCGTTGTGGATTCCGTCGACCTTCACGGACGAGGCCGGATTCATGGAATTCGACTGTCGCCGGGCCGCCGCCGCGGGCTTGCGCACGCGGCCGCTGGCCGACACCATCGACGCGACCGCGACCTGGCTCGCAGCCCGCGATAACGGCGCGGCATGGAAGACGGTGCTCACGGCGGCGCAGGAGCGCGAAATCCTCGCGTTCGCCGCGGTCCGCTCACCCGCGCGATGATCGCGAGCCGCCGGCTGACTCGCCTCCAGCGACGATGAACCCCCGCGACGCCGAGCGCTACCTCGAGTTCGCCTATCGCGTCGCGCTGGCCGCGGGCGACGCGATCCTGCCGCACTTCCGCGAAGCCATCGACGTCGAGGACAAGCGCAATGCGCATGGCTATGACCCGGTGACCATTGCCGATCGCGCCGCGGAAGATGTCATTCGCAGCGAAATCGAGCGCGTGTATCCGGACCACGGTGTCCACGGCGAAGAACACGGCAGGCGGGCGGGCACTTCGCCATTGACATGGGTCATCGACCCGATCGACGGCACCAAGAGCTTCATCCTTGGCCAACTGCACTGGGCGACGCTGATTGCGCTGCACGACGGGCAGTCGGCGGTGGTGGGCGTCGTGCACCAGCCGTTTGTAGGCGAGACGTTCCTGGCGACGCAGGGCGGCGCGGCGCAGTGGCGGCGCGGCGAGGACCGGCGCACGTTGCGCACGCGGCGATGCGCGACCATCGAGGACGCGATCGTCGCGACGACCGACCCGCGGCATTTCCAGACCGAGCGTCAACGCGCCGTCTATGACGCCATTACCGGGCCTGCGCGCCTGACGCGTTTCGGCGGCGATTGTTATTGCTACACGCAGTTGGCGATGGGGTTCGTCGATGTTGTGGTCGAGACTGGATTGCAGCCGTATGACGTGCAGGCGCTCATCCCGCTGGTCGAGTCCGCGGGGGGCGTCATCACGAACTGGTCAGGCGGACCATGCGACCACGGCGGCGACGTTTTTGCGTGCGGCGACCGTGAACTTCATGCAACGATGCTGAAGCTGCTGGACTGAATTGTCCTGCGACGAATGGGAACGACGCGACGCCGATGAGGCGCGTCAGCCGAGATTCTCCTGGGCAAATTCCCAGTTGACGAGCTTGTCCAGCACCGCGTTCACGTAGTCCGCCCGTCGATTCTGGTAGTCGAGGTAATAGGCATGTTCCCACACATCGATCGTCAGCAACGGGCGCAGTCCCTTGGCGAGCGGCGACTGGGCGTTCGACGTCTTCATCACCTTCAGCGCGCCCGCGTCTTGCACCAGCCATGCCCAGCCGCTGCCGAACTGCGAAGTTGCCGCCGACGCCAGCTCTTTCCTGCAATCCTCGACGCTGCCAAACGACGACTCGATCCGGCTCCTGATATCCGCCGGCGGCTTGCCCCCGCCTCCCGGGCGAAGACTGTGCCAATAGAATGTATGGTTCCAGGCCTGCGCCGCGTTGTTGAAAACGGAGACTGCGTTGGCGTCGTTCGCGGTCCGGGTGATTATTTCTTCCAGCGACAGGTCTGCCAGTGCCGTATCGGCAATGAGTTTGTTCAATGTTTCTACGTAGGCCTTGTGGTGTTTTCCATAATGGAATCCCAAGGTATCCGCGGAGATGACGGGAGCAAGCGCGTGCTCTCCATAGGGGAGCGGGGGGAGCGCATGCCGTGTCGATGTTGCGACGGCAGCCAGATTGTTCATCCTAGGTCCTCTCGGGAAGTGGATTCAGCATGCTCATTGCGGCGAGCACATGTCAACTGCGTCAGGTCCATAGCCTTCGGCAACATAGCCCTGGGCAATCATCTGCGCCTTGATGGCGGCTGAAGTGGTGTAACGATGGTTCGCATCGGTGCGTCCGTTCCAAAGCCGGTAGACCGGCAACTCGCCGGCGGCACAGGCGCCGGTCTGCAGGTCCGGAAGCGCGATGTAGAACGCTGCGTCGGATTCCTTCTCGAGGAACGGAAACTTGATGGCGACAATCGCGCACTCATCAGCCGAAGCGGAGAAAAAGTGCGAGTCGCCGTAGCCTGGCGGGATGTAATAGCGACAGACAGGCCCCGCCCGGCCAGCGGCGCCATCCCAGACCGTGAAGTTGTTGCCGGTCTGATACCAGCCGGGGATGGCGCCCGAGTCGAGTACGCTCATCTCGTCGGTGTCGGCCGTGATGAAATAATGATCCAGCGTGGGGTTGTAGTACTCGAGGGCCATCACGCGCTTTGGCGGAGCCGGCACGCCGATGTATTCCGGCGTCGCGAAGTTGATCCAGTAACGCACCTCATAGCCATCGTCGGCGGCGCTTGCGCCGGTGAATTCGGTCAACAGCATGGAGAAGTACCAGACGCCATCGGCGGGAAGGACGAACGGTACGTCGCCCGAATCGATAGGTCCGGTTATTTCGCCGGGCTGCGTCGGGGGCAGGGAATAGGTGGCCAGCCGCGTTCCGGGAAGGCCGGCAATATAGGGAG
This sequence comes from uncultured beta proteobacterium, assembly GCA_963819965.1. Lineage (GTDB taxonomy): Bacteria > Pseudomonadota > Gammaproteobacteria > Burkholderiales > Casimicrobiaceae > VBCG01. The sequence goes on along the minus strand of CAWFYA010000004.1, from coordinate 1,461,094 downwards.
ACGCGAACGCCCACAGTTCCAGACGCAGTGGGGAGCTGGTCGCACCGACGCTCAGGTTGGCCACACCGTCGGTGTGCAGGTTGGCTACGTCGCTGCTGTAGGAATAGGCGACATAATTGACTAGTCTGACGTCGGTGGCCCCGGCCGCGAACGGCACCATCGCGAGCAGAACAATGCCGAGTGCGCGATACCAAGCCGATGCATGGGAATTGCCCGTCGAACGATCTGGTGAGCGCATGCCGTTCCTTTTTTCGGGCGACAGACCCGCGAAGAGTACATTGTACGACCGCGACCGGGTGCCCCGATGTCGGCCGGCACATCAATTCGCTGTCGGGCAATTCCTACGCGCGCGCCGATTGTGGCCCGCGACCAGGCTGCGTCTCCATCTACAGCGCATCGGCAGCCGCGAAAAGGGTACGCAATGCCGCCAACTCATCCCGGGACATGGCGCGGTTCAGCGTGCGCCATTCGGACAGTCTCAGTGCATGCGCCCGATCGGGCAGGTATCCCATCCGCCAATCCGAAAACCAGGGCGAGGAACATTGCTCGTCCAGCAATTTCTTGACGTCGAGGTGGCGCGGATCCGCGCGAACAAGTTTCCAGAGCGCCTCCACGCCCCCGGGATCACCTTCGATCAGCTGTGCGAAATCGGTGCCGGTATAGACAAGCACGCCGTAAAGGCCGCTGTTCTGATTGTTGGCACGCGAAACGGCGACAATCCGCGGAATCTCCGTGACAGGCAAGTCGGGCCGCGGACGGCTCACATAGGCAAGACGGCGGAGCATGGGAACCTTGACGAGGAGGCACGCGGGGACTCGCGTGAAGGCCGCCACTGTAATGGCAATTGTCGCGGGGGCCTTGCACAGTTGTGCAATGTCGCCAAACGGCCCTAGCTGGGGCCGGCTTCAATGCCTCAGGCGGCGAAGGCAGGCTCGCGGGCGATGCCGCGCAATCCGCACGCGACGAACCCGATCAGTCGCTCGGTGTCCGCTTCGCGAAAACCGCGGGGAACGCAGGTGCCGCCGGACTTGCCACAACGATGCAGCAGCACTTCACCGAAAAGACTGCGGGCATAGCGAAAGCCGGCGTCGGTGACGTCGTGGTCATGGTCGGGAAGTGTTTGCCGCAGCGCCCGCTGAAAGTCCCGGTCAACGATGCCGAAGTGCCGTTGATACCAGTCGTTGCCGTCGGGGGCCGATGCAAGGCGCGCAATCACGCACAGATAGTTGCGCCAAGGCCCATCTTCGCTGCTGCGCAGATCGTCGAACGGCGCGAACCAGGCACGAAGCACCTGTTCGGTGGATAGGGACGCCTCCTCATGCAACCGTGCCAGTCCCCTGCGCCACGCCTCCACCAGCCGCGCTGCGCGTCGTTCGACCGCCGCCTCGAACAGCATCTCCTTGCTGCCGAAGTGGTAGTTGACGAGCGCCGCGTGGGCGCCCGCCTCGCCCGCGATCATGCGGTGCGAGGGCGCACGAAATCCGTTGTCGGCGATCAATTGCTCCGCGGCGTCGAGCAACGAATCGCGTGTCATCGCCCCGCGGTCCGGTACTGCGCGAAGGGTCAAGGTCGTCATCGAGCACTCCATGCCGGCAGGGGGCCGGTAGGGACTCATTGTTGGCGGCGGCCCAATGAGAACCCATCGGCCAGTCGCGCAATGCACTGTCCGGGAATCGCCTACGCGGTCGGGCCCACGGCTCACGTCGAGGGTGGGTCGGAAGGCTCCGGCGTCGATGCTTGTGGCGGGGCAGTCAATTCGTCCTTTTGCCGCCGTAATTCTGCGGCGAGCTGCTGGGTGCGCTCGAGTGCTGCGTGCAACGCCGCCGTGATCGCGGCGATACCCAGGCAGACGAACAGAAACAGGCCGATCAGCACAAAGCGGCCGAGCGCCTGCTCGGGCGCGTCAATGATGCCGGCCATATAGAAGCGCCAGGCGATAACGAGTGAACACAAAGTTGCGATGGCCGCCGGACCGAATCCGCCCAGCCAGCCTGCGACGGCGACCGCAAGAAAGAACGTAATGAACGGGACCTGATCTGGAAGGAACCCGTCCAACGCGCCACGCGCGGCCCATGCCAGCGCGACCGCAAGCAACGCGACGGCATAGCGGCGCAATGGCTCCCGGAACGGGTTGCGTTCCGGCGTCGCCAGTGCCGGGAAGGAGTGAACCGTATCGTTGGCTTCGCCGTGCTCGAGCTGATCGGCAGTGTGCTCCAGCCAGAATGCAAGGCCGAATGCGGCGGCGCCAGGCAAACCGAAAGCCAGCGCGGCGACTGCGCTGGCCATGATCAGCGCGTCCGCAGAGCGCGTCCAACCGATGCCGACTACGATCAGAGACGCGCCGGCAACCAGCAGGCCGGTGCCTGCCCAACGCAGCCCGCGTGAAATCCGGTCTGTTGCGAGATGGGGCATTCTTGTCCCAGCGCGAACGCCTGCCCTTGGGAAGAACGGCTATGCGGGCGCGCATTGCGACCAATCGTAGCAGGAGGCAAGTGTACGTACGTAGGACGAGTCCCACAAGGACTTCCGCCGGCCACCGATGCGTAGGCGACCTGGCAATACTTACGATGGTGCCATTAAAATCAACAACGAGGCGAGGCGCAACATGCGGGACGAGTCGATCTGCAATATCGTGAATCTCCCCTTTGTGGCCGCCACGCGCGCCGCGTCCGCGCCTGCGCCGGGCCGCTTCGGCCAGCTATTGGGCGGATCCGTGGCGATGCAGGACGTTTACCGCAAGATCGACAAGGTTGCCCCAACCGCGGCCACCGTCCTCATCACCGGCGAGTCCGGCAGCGGCAAGGAGGTCGTGGCGCGCACCATTCACGACCGGAGCCCGCGGGCGCGCGCGCCTTTCATCGCCGTCAACTGCGGCGCCATTCCCGCCACCTTGATTGAAGCGGAACTGTTCGGCTACGAAAAGGGTGCGTTCACCGGTGCCGCGAAGATGCATCGCGGATGCTTTGAACGCGCGGAAGGAGGCACGTTGTTCCTGGATGAGGTCACCGAGATGGCGCCGGAAATGCAGGTCCGCCTGTTGCGGGTTCTGGAAACCGGCCGCTTCACTCGCGTCGGCGGAGAGGAGGAACTGCGCGCCAGGGTGCGCGTCATTGCCGCCACCAACCGCAATGCACAGCGTGCGGTGCAGGAGGGGCAATTGCGCGAAGATCTCCTGTATCGTCTCGCCGTTTTTCCGATTGCACTGCCGCCGCTGCGCGAACGCGAAGGCGACGCCGAGTTGTTGGCGCAACACTTCCTGCGGCAGTTGAATGACGCCGAGGGCACGGAAAAGGCGTTTTCGCGACAGGCGGTGGTCACGCTGCGATCGCATGGCTGGCCGGGAAATGTGCGCGAACTCAAGAACGCGGTCCAGCGCGCGTACATCCTGGCGGACGACTGCGTCGACATGGACTTCGCCAGCGTCGATTGCACGGCGCCGGTCGGCAATTGCCTGCGTATTCCGGTGGGCACCTCGCTGGCCGATATCGAGCGAGAAGTGATCTATGCCACGCTCGACATGTGTCAAGGCAGCAAACGCCGGTGCGCGGAAATGCTCGGCATCAGCCTCAAAACGTTGTACAACCGGCTTGCCGAGTACCAGTCGGGCGAAGCTGGTATTGCCACGGTTTGATCGCCGATCCACTCGCGCCCACGGGCAGGAGCACGACCATGATTCGCATTCTCATTGCCGACGATCACGCCATCGTGCGCGCCGGCCTCAAGCAATTCATCGTCGACCAGGCGGACATGGAAATTACGGGCGAGGCGGCCACGGGGTCCGAAGCCATTGCCCTGGCGCGCGCCGCCGAGTTCGACGTCGTGCTGCTGGATATTTCGATGCCGGACAAGAACGGCATCGACACGCTCAAGACGCTGAAGCAGGCGCGGCCCGAGCTGCCCATTCTCATGCTGTCCGGCTATGCGGAGGACCAATACGCGGTAAATCTCCTGCGCGCCGGCGCGTCCGGATACATCAACAAGGAGGCAGCCTCGTCGCAGCTGGTGGGCGCAATTCGGACCGTGGTGCTGGGTCGCAAATTCGTCAGTCCGGCGCTGGCGCAGATCCTTGCCGACGGCGTCACCGGAGATTCGGACACGCCGCTGCACGGGGAACTCTCCCAGCGCGAGTTCCAGATTTTCTGCAAGATCGCCGCCGGCGCCGCTGTGTCCAAGATCGCCGACGAGCTTCACCTGTCCGTGAAGACCGTCAGCACCTACCGGACTCGCGTGCTGGAGAAAATGGGCATGAAATCGAATGCCGACCTGACCTACTACGCCATCAAGAACGGCCTCATCGACTGACCGTCTGTCATACCGACCTGCGGCGGCGAGGGACGGGATGCAGAATCAGACAAACGCTGACAATACGCGAACGTCGCGGCTGTTAACTTGTTGCTGGGCACCCCGCGAGGTTGGCGACGTAAGGCACGGGCGCCGACCTAGCCATGTCCACCCTGAACTCCAGCCCACCTGACGATTTGCCCGAAAATTCGCGGGCAACCACGAGCAAGCTCCGCGTGGTCATTGTCGAGGATTCGGCCATCATCCGTGCCCGGCTCAACGAAACGCTCTCGTCCATCCCCAACGTCGAAATCGTCGGCCAGGTCGAGACCGAATTCGACGCGCTGGCGCTGATGCGCCAATCGGTCTGGGACGCAGCCGTCCTCGACCTGCAGTTGAAGCAGGGTACCGGCCTGGGCGTGCTGAAGGCGCTGGGTGACCAGGCGCGGCGCGCCAACACCAAGATCATCGTATTTACCAATTATGCGTTTCCGCAATACCGCGATCGTTGCCTCAAGCTCGGCGCGGATTATTTTTTCGACAAGTCGCGCGAGTTCCATCGCGTCAGCGAAGTATTGAAGGCGCTGGCCGGCGGCGGGACGTCGGTTACGCACTGACACGCTAAATGTAGGTTTTCCAACGCTTTCGCGCCGCGATTGCGCAGTGCGCGCGGCCCCTCGGCGTAACCCCTTGAAAGCGTGGTAGTCACCTTTGGCATGCGCCATGCAATGAACATGGCGTCGCGCACGTCGCGCGTGACCGGCTCCAACTTACTGAAAGGAAATGCCATGAAAACAATCTCTGCAGCATTGCTCGCCTTCATGATGCTGGCTGTCGCCGGCTGCAATACCGTCGAAGGTGCTGGCAAGGACGTCAAGGCGAGCGGCCAGGCAATCGAGAAGGCAGCCGACAAGGCGAAGCCGAATTAACGCGCGCGTTGCGGCCAGGCGAGAGAAGCCGATTTCTGGCGAATCGGGCGGGACGGGCTCCGCCACCGCGGCGTCGGTGCTTGCCCCCAAGCTGACGACGATAGAAATCGCCGGCATTGTGGTCGCCACGCTCGCGGCAATTGCCGCCGCCCGCGTGGCGGCCGGATTCCTGGTCCCTGTCGTGGCCGGCTTCCTGCTCTCCTATGCGTTGCGCCCGGTGGTTTCCGCGCTCGAACGGGCACGAATTCCGCGGACCGTGGCCGCCATCTTGGTGATCGTCGTGATCGGCGGCCTCGTATGCGCGGGCGCCTACGCCGGCCGCGATGACTTCAACAGCGCGATGGCCGAATTGCCCGGCGCAGCGCGCAAGTTGCGGATTGCCATGACCGATGCGTCGCGCGAAACGCCAGGACCCCTGACGCAGGTCAAGGCCGCGGCGGCCGAACTCGACCGTGCCGCGGCCGTGGCCACCGGCAAGACGGCGAGTGCGGTTGAGGCGCCGGCTACCGGCGTGGCCGCGCAATTCTCTTCTCTTGTCTCACAACAATCCGGCTCGGCGCTGGAAATACTGGGCGCAATCATGCTTGCCGTGCTCCTGGCGTTCTTCCTGCTTGCCGCGGGAGACAAATTTCGCAGAAAGTTCGCGCACCTTGCGGGCGAGTCGCTTGCGCGCCGGCGCGTGACCATCGAAACGCTGGACGAAATCGATGCCCAGATTCAGTCGTATCTCCTCACGTTGCTGCTTGCCAATACGCTGATCGCCCTCGCCACCTGGGGAGCGCTAGCGGCGCTGGGCCTGCCCAACGCGGGAATGTGGGGCGCCGTCACCGGCATTGTCCATGTGATTCCGTATGCGGGTTCCGTCATCGCGGCCGGTGGTGTTGCGCTGGCCATGTTTGTGCATTCGGGAAGCATCGCTCAGGCTTTGATAGCCGCAGCTCTCGTCGGCGTCATCGCAACGCTGATCGGCCTGGGCCTGGCGACCTGGCTGCAAGGTCGAGCCTGTCGAATGAACGCCGTTGCGGTGTTTATCGGCATGCTGTTCTTCGGCTGGCTGTGGGGCGGTTGGGGTCTTTTGCTCGGACTTCCGCTCCTCGCGGTTGTCAAAAGTGTCTGCGACCGCGTCGAATCGTTGCATCCGGTGAGCGAACTCCTGGGTGCCTGACGTAGCGGCCCGATTAGCGCATGCGACGCGTTGCCAAATCAAGTCGCGGAGAAGGAGGCAGAATGGAAAATATCCTGGTGGGACAGTTCGACGACTTCCAAAGCGCGCAATTGGCGGCCGAAGAGTTGCGCTCGCTTGGAATGGCAAGCGACGACCTTCAGGTCATTTTTCTCAATGCGGCCGGCCAGCACGACCGCTTTCCCATCGGCGGCGACGAGGACGCCGACCGGGGCGCTCGCGATGGCGAAAGCGGCGCGATGACCGGCGCTGCGCTGGGTGGAGTGGCGGGCATGGCGCTGGCCGCCGCTTCCGTTCCGGTGGTCGGTCCCGTCGCAGTGGCGGTGGGTATCGGCGTTGGCGCCTATGCCGGTTCCCTTGCGGGCGCGGTCAACAAGATGGGAAACGAAGCAGATCGACTCCCCGGCGTGCCGCCGCGTCCGGCAGGCGTGCGACTCGTGGCCCATGTGTTGGCGCCGGTGGACCGCGAACGCGTCCTGAGCGCGTTGCGCAGGCACGGCGCGCGTTCAGTCGAGGAGGCTGTAGGAATTTGGCGCGATGGCACGTGGACGGACTTCGACCCGGTCAACGTTCCGCGTTGGATCGATCGCCCACACGCGAGCTGAGTCTTAACATCGCTGGCGAATGGAAAGAAGGGCCGGCTGGTGAATTCCGGCCCTTCGTTGCTTTTTGGGCAGACAGCGCGAACTAGCGCCACAGCCGACCGAACAGATAGCCCAACGCCACGGCGCCGAGGACGGAAGCGAACGGCCGCGCCCGGACCTGCGCGCCGCATGAATCCGCGAGTTCAGTGGAACGCGTGACTACCTTGTGGGCGCTTTCCGCCATCCAGTCAGCGGCGGGCGTGGCGGTGCCGGCTACCCGGTCGATGGTTCGATGCGCGGCGGCAGAGGCCCTGTCCACCGCCGGTGCCGCCTTGTCGGCGACATCGTCGACTGCCTGATGCGCACGGCCCGCCATGTCGGCGACCGCGTTGGGATAGGTAAGAGTATTGGGAGATGTCATGCGGATGCTCCTTTACGGGATGATAGAGAAATGGACACAAGGCCGTGGCCCGGGCCCCGCGGTCGGCGCCATGCGGCGCGCGATGCGTGCTCATTCTGCTTGCACGAATTCGCCAGGAGAGTCGTCCACCAACCGAACCGAATGTAGGCCATGCACCCGTGCGATGTAGGACCTGCATTGGACTCGGATGGCTTTCGTCGCATCAATTCGATTGACTGCCCCGGAGGTGCTCCGAATTTGTCGGGGAAAGCATGGGCGGCCATTGTCCATCGCGGTAATGCGGATGCGTCGTTGCTCCTACAGGCGATGAGACTTTTACACTGCCGCCGGGGAACCGTTGCGCGAAGAACGCGATGCGTGCGTGCTAACTACTTGTTTCTGCATGAATGCCGAATTGGCACGGCGGTTGCGATCCTGACCATGTGATCGGGCGATCGGCGCCCGACGGTTTTTCAGTGAAGGAGTGCATATGAACTGGGATCGCATCGAAGGCAACTGGAAACAGTTCAAGGGTCAGGTCAAGCAACAGTGGGGCAAGCTCACCGATGATGACATCGACGTCATCGGCGGGAAGCGCGAACAACTCGTCGGCAAGATCCAGGAGCAATATGGAATCGGGAAGGACGAGGCCGAGAGGCAGGTCGACCGGTTCGGCAACACGTTCCGCGACGACGATACGACAAACTATCCGAGGAGTTGACAATGGAACCTTCCCGACTGTTCGTGACACTGTTTGCCGCCGCAGGTCTCTGCGCGGCAGGCGGTGCATCCGCCGACACGATGGGCAAGGATTCCCGCGACATGGCTTACAAGCACGCCGAGTCGCAATACAAGACGGACAAGGCGGCGTGCAGTTCGCTGAGCGGGAACGCGAAGGACATTTGCATGGAGGAAGCAAAGGGCAAGGAAAAGGTCGCCAGGGCAAATGCTGACGCGGCGTACGAGAACACGCCGAAGGCGCGCGAGTCCGCGCGCATGGCGCGCGCGGACGCGAACTATGACGTAGCCAAGGAGAAGTGCGACGACCTTTCGGGCAATTCGAAGGACGTTTGCATCAAGGAAGCCAAGGCCGCCCATGTCCGTGCCTCCGCTGATGCCAAGGTCGATCGCGTGGCCGCCGACGAACAACATGCGGCGGCGGCGAAGACCGCCGATGCCAAGCGTGAGGCCGCAGAAGACAAGCGGGATGCCGATTACAAGGTAGCCGTGGAGAAATGTGACGCGCTGGCCGGCAACGCCAAAGACACTTGCGTGCATAACGCCAAGGCGCACTACGGCAAGTCCTGATCTCGGCAACGACTCCCTCGCCGGTTGCGTGCAGCACCTCCCCAGCTGCCGCGCCGGAATTCGATAGGCCGGGCGTGCGCAAGCGACCGGCCTCTTTTTATGCCCCTGCAATGGAGCAATGCGGGATTGGCGGTCGCACTGCGGTGTGTAGGACTGCGGTCGACAGGCAAATCGGTCGCGGACCGATCCATAGGTACTGCCCGGTCAGGCAAAGTGCGAACGTATCGATTCGGGCGTCCGCCGCACGTTGGCGGACTCTGCGAGATCCGGACATTGAATATGGGTTTACCGCACGTTGAATATTGGATTGCCCCCTCTCCCGAAAGGAGATCGCCATGCTTCACTATGCAGTGGTTTTTTTTGTCGTCGCGATAATCGCGGCGCTATTCGGATTTGGCGGCATCGCCGTAGGTGCGGCCGAGATTGCCAAGGTGCTATTTTTCGTGTTCCTGGTACTGTTTGTGGTATCGCTGATCGTGGGCTTGCTCAGGCGCGGATCCTGACCGCGACCTGAGGGGTACGACATGCGCCTTTCCTGGCTGGAGGCTGTCTGCGTAGTGGCGATCGCCGTGGCGACACTGCAACTGCAGGCGCGCGATCCGGATACACGCCTGTTCGTTCCGCCTCATTTTGCCGCGTTGAAGGCCGCGCTGCCCATGCGCTTGACGCAGAGTGACCCCGTGTTCCCGGAAAGGAATCGCCGATGATCGACGGCCAGCAAGCATTGCACGCGCGTTGCGATCCAATGGGGCGCCTCGAATACATCATCGAGAGCCGCCATCACGATCAGGTCGAGACCTGGCTGATTTTGCGCCCGCACGCTTCGAGCGCAAACCCTTGCAAGGAATTGGGGATGACGCTTACGCCGGACTGCCGGCTTGTGGTCGAAGCGCAATCCCTCCGGCCGGTAGGCGTGCTCGAATCGGCGCTGCCTGCGGCGCCGATGTCCGCGGGCTTCAATCCCTATTTCGACGTGTCGGCGGCGTGAGGGCGGAGCTCGCAAGCCAATCATCGGCCGGTTCCGGGAACATGCGATTCAACCCACAGGAAATGATGGGCAGCCGCGTGCGGCTACACTACAACATCGAGCTGCGCTACGAGCTCTGCGGTCCAACCGAGTTCCTGCTCAACGTTCATGCGGCACAGACCGCACGCCAGCTTGTCATCGAGGAACATTTCGAATTGACACCTTGCCAGCCGGTGACGCTGGACGTCGATCCTACCTGCGGCAATCGCATCGCGGCATTCGGCGCGGCAACGGGGATTGTCACCGCTCGCTATGCGGCGCTGGTCGAACTCTCCCATTGGATCGTCGACCCGGAGGACATTGTTGCCGAGAGCGCGTCGGCTCTGCCGGCAATCACGCACCGCTACCTCTATCCCAGCCGCTATTGCCAGGCCGACCTGGTGCAGCAGCACGCGTGGGACCTGTTCGGCGCGCGCCCGCGCGGGTACGCACAAGTCGTTGCGGTGCGCGACTGGGTGCGGCAGAGCCTCGCATTTCAGCCCGGCGCCTCGCGCTCCAGCACCACGGTCATGGATACCTTGCGCGACGGTGCGGGCGTCTGCCGGGATTTCGCCCACACGATGATTTCCTACTGCCGCGCGCTCAACTATCCGGCGCGTTTCGTGACCGGAGTCGACTATGGCGCGGATGCGGCCCTCGGGCCGCCGGACTTTCACGCATACGCGGAGGTGTACCTGGGCGGCCGCTGGTTCATGTTCGATCCAACGGGCATTTCGCCGGTTACCGGGCTCATTCGCATTGGCACCGGTCGCGACGCTGCCGACGTGTCGATCGCCACTATCTTCGGTCCGGCACGCACCGGCATGCCGCGCGTGGAATTCAGCGCCGTGGACAATCCGCAACTTGGGTTCCTGCCCCCGGCGCACACGGAACTGGCCGTCTCGACCGCACAATGACGCGCGACCTGGCAAGATGCCCTGTCGCTCGCGCGACGGCCTTTCGGCAGTCCTAGGCGTCGTCGGGCGGCGCCTGGGGCGACGCGCCGGGCGCTTGTTGCATGGGTATGTTCACCTCAATGGTCGTGCCGCCTTCGGGTTTCCGCGCAATGGCAAACTCGCCGTTCAGGGCCCGCACCCGTTGCCGCATGCCCGCGATGCCGTGGGACAGCAAATTGCTCTGCGCGTTGGGTGGAATGCCGATGCCGTCGTCCTCGATCAGCAGCGTCACCGTCTCGGCGGTGAGGCCAAGGTCCACACTGACGCTGTGCGCACGTGCGTACTTCACGATATTGGTCAGCGCTTCCTGCAGGATGCGATAAAGCGCGATGCCCACTTGCGGCGCAATGGGGCTGTCGTCCTTTGGTGTGGCAACGGCGCACTCGAGGCCGGCGCGCTCGCAAATTTCCTGAACCTGCCACTCCATTGCGGCTGACAGGCCCAGGTTGTCGAGGAGCGTGGGTCGCAGATCTTCGATGATGCGCCGTTTGATCTGCACGCCGTCGTCCAGCACCTGCAGCGTGCGTTCCAGCTTCGCTGCAGACTCGGGGTCGCTCGCGCGAAGGCGCTCCTCCACCCAGGAAACGTCCATCTTGGCGCTGACCAGGATTCCGCCCAGCTCGTCGTGGATGTCCCGGGCCAGTTTCGCCTTCTCATCCTCGCGCGCCGATTGCAGGTAATTGGACAGCTCGGAGAGTTCGGCGGTGCGTTCGCCGACCAGTGCCTCCAGGCGATGCGCATCCTGCACCGCGCTGTGGCGTCGTCCCTCGCGCTGCTGGGCGTCCCGCCGCGCAAGGAACCATACGACCAGGAGCAGCGCGACGGTGAAACCCGTCATCATTTGCATGCCGAGCCGGGCAAAGGAGATATCGGCGGACCAGTGCGAAGTGGCATCGTCGAGCTTGCGTCGGTTCATCGCGGCCATCGCGTCGACCTCCACCCGGATCTGGTCCATCGTGCGCTTGCCGAGACCGGCATCCGTCAGGGCCTGGCTGGATTGGGCATCGCCCCGTTGACGCAGTTCGACGGTCGCTTCGATTTCGCCCAGCTTCTTGCCCACCAGGCTGTTGACCCGCGCCAGCGCGTCGCGCTGGATGCTCGAGCCCTCGCGCACCAGCAATTCGCCCAGCCGATTGAATGTGCTTTCGATCTTCGGCGAAGCGGCATGGTAGGGCGCAAGATATTCATCCTTGCCGGTAAGCAGATATCCGCGTTCGCCGGTTTCCGCGTCGACGATCAATGCGAACATTTCCTGCAACGACGCCTGGATTTCCAGTGCGACCGACATCTGGCGATTGGCGACTTCCAGTCGCCGATAGCCAAGCTCCGCATAGACTGCCACAGCGAGTGACGCGACTATTCCCAGTGCCATCGGGAGCACGACCTTGATCGGGAGCGCTGATTTCACTGGAGGGTCCGAGGCATGCACCACGAGCTTCGTGGCTGGACTATACCCAAGGTGACGGGCGCGCTCAACGCCCTGTTTCGACGGGGCACCCTAACGCGGCACCTGGGAGGTCTCCACCGCAATGTGCTGGGGCGGGAGCGCTCCACCTTCATTTTCCCACGACTCGATCGGCTTGCACTGCTGGATCAGTCGTCGCGCGTGATGACCGTCCAACCAGCGTTTGGTCAGCCATGAGATGGACGCCGTGGCCACCGCAATCAATGCGGCGGTAGCGAGTCGTTTCATGTTCCACTCCTCCCGTCAGGAACGTCAGGAAGACCTTACTTCTTCGCCCCGGGTTCCAGCGACGGCGACGAGTGATTGTTGGCCTGCCCAGCCATAGGCATCGAACTGGATTCCTGTTCCTTGCTCAATGTTCCCATGGGGTTGCTGGCGGCCGTGTCCTTACCGCGTGCCTCGGCATTCGTGTCGGGCGTAGTCGGTGGCGGCGTTGCCGGCGGCAAAGGCGTGTTGGTGACCGGGGGCGGTGACGGCGTTGCTGTTGCGGGAGGATGCTGCTGCGTATCGTTGCAGGCACCTACCGCAAGTGCGGCCGTCAACGTCAGTGTGGCAAGCGACAAGTGCTTCATGCCGTGCTCCCGTGAAGAGTGTGTCGAGGCGAGGCGTAATCTGGTTGCCAACTGCCGCGATCACGCATGAGGCTTGATCGTAGTCGGAGTGCCCGTCCAACCCTATCCGGGAATCGCGCATCCTCGTGTAGGAGATTGCCGACGAGGTCATCGGTTTCTGCAATGGGCGTTGCAACAATGCACCAGCCGTTACATCCGGTGGCCGATTGCATGGATCCAAGTAACTGAATATGCAGCGGAACGGGCGCCGGTTCTGCATGGCACGCGGTGTGCGACCGTTGGTGATGCGGGCCGCAATTCCGTGGCCACCGTTCGTCGTTCCGAGTGCCTGAATAGGAGTCTGCCATGCTCTATTACGCCATTGTCTTTTTCATTGTTGCCCTCGTCGCGGCGCTGTTCGGATTCGGTGGCATTGCCGCCGGCGCCGCAGGCATCGCCAAGATCTTGTTCTTTGCCTTCCTGGTCGTCGCCATCGTGACGCTCCTGATGTCGTTTTCGCGCAAGTAGCGCGGAGGGCGGCGCGCAATGTGCCACGCAGCGCGCCGCCTTCCTCGTCAAATTACTCTCGAGGGAACAGCCATGCCTGACAAGAAACCCGCCGGAATTTCGCCCGGCTCACGCTCCAATTCCCGGTCCACGCCCTTCCTTTCCGATGTCAAGACGCTGCGCAAGCGTGCACGTCAGCACATCGAAGAGGGCGCGGTCACTCCCAACTACGGCGCCGATGCCGCACGGGTCTGTGCGGTGCTGAACGACGCGCTCGCGACCGAAATCGTCTGCGTGCTGCGCTACAAGCGCCACTATTTCATGGCCCAGGGCATTGCGTCGGAATCGGTCAAGGCCGAATTCCTGGCGCATGCCGGTGAAGAACAGGCGCACGCCGACGAGATCGCCGGGCGCATCGTGCAATTGGGCGGAGAACCTGATCTCAATCCGTCCGGGCTCGCATCGCGCGCGCATTCCGAGTATGCGGAAGGTGCGACATTGCGTGACATGATCCGCGAGGACCTGGTCGCCGAGCGCGTGGCCATCGAAAGCTATCGCGAGATGATTGCCTGGCTCGATGGCAGGGACTCGACGACCCGCAAGATGCTGGAGGACATCCTGGCCGTGGAGGAAGAGCACGCTGAGGACATGGCGTCTCTTCTGGCGGGTTTGAAGGACTGACGCCTCGGCTCGTACGCGCTTGCAAGTCAGCGGCGAGTCTCCGGACCGGACGGGCGCACGAGGTTACCGGTCCGGATGTGCCTGATCTTTCACGATTTCGTCTAGCGACGCAGTTCCCCTCGCGGCGTCCGGGATTGCGAACGATCCCGCTCGATCTGGTCATAGGTGAACGGGCGCGCGTCGGGATCGTACCTGTCCCAGCCGCTGCGCCGCCATTGTTCGACGCGTTCCTTGATATCGAAGGCGTCATGACTGCGCATGATCGCCAGTGCCTCGTCCGCGCGCGTTGCATCCACGCGTACGGTAATAAGCGCTGCACCGCGCCGAACCGCTTCGGCGTAATACTCGGCCTCGGATTTCTGGATACCGAGGTCCGCGAGGCTGCCGATGAGCCCACCCGCAATGGCCCCGGTGCCCGCACCCGCAAGCGCGGCCACGATCGGTCCAGCGGCGAGGATCGGGCCGATGCCGGGAATTGCCAGCCCCATTACGCTTGCCGCTAATCCAGCCATCCCACCAAGCGCTCCGCCGGCGAACGCGCCCTCGGCTGCTCCTTCGGCGACGGCGGGTGGATCGTTTTTCATCGCCGCGTCATGCGAAGCGCTCGCGGGATCCCGCTGCGCATTGTTGATGATCATGTTGACGTCGCCATCGAGAAAGCCGGCTGCGCGCAAATCGCGGGCGACATTGGCGGCGTCGGCCGCGCTGTCGAACGAACCTACGGCAATCTTGATCATCTTCTGGCTCCTTTGTTGGGTCGCACTTTGCGCGAGCTCGACGTTGCGCCCATTGGCGTCGCCGACGGCCGTTACCCCCCCTGCTTATGCAGGATATGGTTCGCCTTCGCATCGATTCGTTTCTTCGCAGTGGGCGAGAGTTTGCCCTTAGCCAATTCCTGGCTCGCCCGTGCCTTGGCGTTGGCGGCATGGCGACGATCAGGCATCGGGTACTTCTTTTCGCCGGGCAGGCCGAAGTCGGATTTGGGCAAATGCTGCCTACTGCGGGTCGTCAATTTACTCATGGGAATCTCCTGTGCGTAAGACTCGGTGATCTGCAGCAATCAGGCGCGCGTGACCGATTGCTCGTTGTACAGATCACTCACTGCCAACCGGTGCGCATGCGCCAACGTCGCCATTGCGAAAAAGAACGCGTGCGGCGACGACGCAGTGCTACGTTCTTGGACTTCGCTCACGATTGCGGGTTCCGCCACCATCGCATGTCGGGCGCGTCCGGCAACGAACCGGCGGAATTGTGACGACGCGCTATTCGCGTCCAAAGCGCGACGAGCAGCAAGACCAGTGCAGCAAACAGCGCGATGTCGCGAGCGGGCAGGGACAGCGGAAAGTCCAAGCCAGCTGCCAATGCAGGTGTCGCGGCGCCAAGACTCGCTACGGCCGCACCGGCCCCTGCCAGGGATCGGGAAAGACGTCGTTGGACGGTGTTCATGGGGCGGGCTCCTCTTTAGCGTTGCAGACAAATCCAATGTAGGCGCCCCATCGCCGGCGAGATGCAGTCCGCACGGGGAATTGCCTGTGGGATGTGTCCCACACGTCAGGATGCGCGGTGGTGCTCAGCGCGGATGCGTGGCGGCGTCCGCATTGCCATTGTTATTGCAAGGGGCGAGCCGGTGGAATCGTGTGCCGTAATCGTGTGCCCCGTAGGCCCCTTCCTACTCATACTTGCGGCGCTACGGCGATGTTCGTGACACGCGGCCGGGACCATAGTCGGGTCGCAATCGACAGGGTCGGCTGCGTTCGGCTTTCCAATCGTAGGCGAAGACAAAGGAGAATCCGTCATGCGTTCAGTGCTGCTTTGGTTGCTTGGAGTTCCCGTCTCGGTCATCATTCTCATCGCGCTGTTCACGCACTTGTAGGTTGTTGCGTGAAACTCGCCGGCCATGCAGGCGCATTGGTTTGAAGCTCTGCAATGGCCGGCGGTGATCGCAACACTTGCCGCCGCCCGGCGCCTTGTCCTTGGCCGCCTCCAGCGCGTCGCTGAATCTCATGAGCAAGCTCTGTTCTTTTGCCGTAGTGATACTCCTTTGGGTTGATCACGTGCGCCGACGACCGCTGCGCGTTCGACCTGGGAATGCCAAGTAAGCGCCGCGCCGCCTTTGCCCTGGAGCAACTACGGGTGCGCGGGACGGGATGCGCCACGCGGCCGCGGATTGCTAAACTGGACACCCTTTCACCTTTCGAAAGCTGACCATGGCCACCACGAGTCCCTCCCTTTGGGAAAACCCGCTGGGAACCGATGGCTTCGAGTTCATCGAATACGCGGCGCCGGATCCCGCGGCGCTCGGCCGGCTGTTTGAGCAGATGGGATTCGTCGCGATCGCGCGCCATCGTTCCAAGAACGTGCTGCTCTATCGCCAGGGCGACATCAATTTCATCGTCAATGCCGAGCCGGATTCGTTCGCGCAGTCGTTCGCGCGGGTGCACGGTCCGTCGATCTGCGCCATCGCTTTCCGGGTTGCGGATGCTGCCGCGGCCGCCAAGGCGGCGGTCGCGCAGGGCGCATGGGATGTGCAGAATCACCCTGGGCCAATGGAACTCAACATCCCCGCCATCAAGGGCATCGGCGATTCGCTCATCTACCTCGTCGACCGATACCCCGGCTCGCCGGCCAACGCGGGAAGCAACGTGTCGATCTACGACATCGACTTCGTGCCGCTGCCGGGCAAGGACCCCCATCCCGTGGGCGCTGGCCTTACCTATATCGACCACCTGACGCACAACGTGCATCGCGGGCGCATGGGCGAATGGGCGGATTTCTATTCCCGGATCTTCAACTTCCGGGAGATCCGCTATTTCGACATCGAGGGCAAGCTGACCGGACTCAAGTCGAAGGCGATGACCAGTCCGTGCGGCAAGATCCGCATTCCCATCAACGAGAGCACCGACGACAAGAGCCAGATCCAGGAATACCTCGTGGCGTATCACGGCGAAGGCATCCAGCACGTCGCGCTGGGCACCGACGACATTTTCGCGACCGTGGAGAAGCTGCGCATGCTGCAGGTGGTGTTCCAGGAAACGCCGGGGACGTACTACGACATGCTCGATGCCCGGTTGCCCGGACATCGCGAGGATGGCGAGCGGCTGCGCAAGAACCACATCCTGTTGGACGGTGCGCCTGTGAAGGACGAGATGTTGCTGCAGATCTTCACCGCCACCGTCATAGGCCCAATTTTTTTCGAGGTCATCCAGCGCAAAGGCAACGAAGGCTTTGGAGAGGGCAACTTCCAGGCATTGTTCGAATCCATCGAGCAGGACCAGATCCGGCGGGGCGTGCTGAAGGAGTAGTTGCGAAGCCCCTAACATGAGCACGCGGCGGACGGTGGCCTTGCATTTGCCGCCGGCCAGCCATACATCCTTGATTCATGGCCCGAAAATGGTGCAATTGGTCCCGGCCCGTGATACATTGGGCGGTGCAACATGAAGGGTGTATGTAAGTGCTCACCTCTCTCGGATTCATGCTCCTGCGCCAACTCGCTGACGGCGCTTTCCATTCCGGCGAAGACCTCGCCGCGACGGTGGGGTTGACGCGCGCGCGCGTTTCACAACTGCTGAAAGAGGCGGAGAGTGCCGGATTGGCGCTGGAGCGTATCCGTGGCCGGGGCTATCGGCTGCTGGCCGCGCCGGACTTCTTGAGCGCTGACATCATCCGCGCGGCGTTGAGCGAGTACGTTCGCAAGAACCCATCCATCCCCCTCCTTGGCATCGAAGTCGTCGACGAAATCGGCTCGACATCCACCGAGCTCCTGCGCCGCATGCAGCGCAAGGACATCCACGCATCCGTGTTGGCGGCCGAATGGCAGACCGCTGGCCGGGGTCGCCGTGGCCGCAAATGGACCGCCGTGGCCGGCGGAAGCCTCACCTTTTCACTCGGCTGGCGCTTCGAGCAGGGCGCGGGCTACTTGGCTGGATTGTCGCTGGCGGTCGGGGTCGCAGTCATTCGCGCGCTCGAGGCGGAGGGCCTTCCCGGCGTCGAACTCAAGTGGCCCAACGACCTCATCCATCGCCACCTCAAGGTCGGCGGAATCCTGGTGGAGTTGAACGGCGACGCGTTGGGTCCGTCTACCGTGGTTGTCGGTATCGGTCTTAACGTACGCATGCCCGTGGCAGCCAAGCGCGACATCGAGCAGCCGGTCAGCGATCTCACCGCGGTGGCCGGTCGCGGCGCGTTGCCGATCGACCGCAATCGCCTGCTCGCGCGCGTCGTAGCCGAACTCGCGCAGGCATTTACCGCTTACGCGGACTCCGGGTTCCCGCCGTTTGCGGCCGAATGGCAGCGCCGGCACGCCTACCAGGGCAAGCCGGTGCGGCTGCTCTTGCCCGATGGCGCCAGCGTCAAGGGCACCGTCGCAGGCGTCGACAGCACCGGCGCACTTGTGCTTGCCGACGGTCCCCGCCGCGCGCGGTTCCTCTCCGGCGAGATCTCGCTTCGCCGCGCCTGAGTTCAAGGCGTTGATTTCCGCCGCTTGATCCCGCTCCGCCGTCCCGGGCCGCTTGGCGTGGTCGCACCTTACAGGACCTCGGGAGGTCGTGGATAATCCCCGGCATGCGCATCGTCGTCCTTCTGCTTCTGGTCGCCAACTTCACGCTGCTCGGATATACGCTGCTCGACAATGGCGGCGGCGAGGGCGTGCGGCTTTCCCAGCAGGTGCAGCCGGAAAAAATCAAGTTGCTGACGCCGCAGGAAGTCGCGGCGCTGGGACCCGCCAAGGTGGCGGCGCTGGCCGACGTCTGCGTCGAGTTCGGCCCGCTCTCCGATCCCGAGCGCGCCAAGGTCCTCACTGACCTCGAGCCCCTGGCGTTGGGCCGCCTGCTGAGCCAGCGCCGTGTCGAACTCGACAACGCGTTCATGGTGAGCGTTTCGCCATTTCCCACGCGGGCTGCCGCAGACAATCGCGCCGGGGAATTGCGCAAGCAAGGCGTCAAGGACATGACCGTCGTCGACTTGGGCCGCGGCCAGTTCGCGGTGTCGCTCGGCGTATTCCGCACCGAGCAGGCAGCCACAGCATTCGCCGACGACCTGGGCAAGCTGGGGGTCAAGCTGGTCCGCGTGCAGCCACGGGTCCAGTTACCGGCCCAGTCTCCGTTGACGCAGACCTTGCTGGTCGTGCGCGATCCGCAGCAGCCCGTCGTCGCTCGCTTCAAAGAATTGCAGGCGCAGTACCCCGGCACCGAAATCAGAGTGGGCACCTGCGTCGCAGCCAGTTGATGCGCAGCGACCTGGCGCCGATTCGGCTTGCGGCCACGGGGGCCGACATCGCCGTCGCGCGCAGTCTGTTCCAGGAATACGCGGCGTCGCTCGCTGTCGACCTCTGCTTCCAGGGATTCGCCGAGGAACTGGCGACGCTGCCGGGTGCGTACGCGCCGCCTCGCGGGTTGCTGCTGCTGGCCGGACACGGGGACGCCGCGATCGGTTGTGTCGCGCTGCGGCCGCTCGCGCTCGCCGATACGCCATCGAACGCGGTGGCGGAGATCAAGCGCCTGTATGTCAGTCCGCGCGGACGCGGGACGGGGCTCGGCCGGCGACTCGCCGAGGCGGTCATCGAAGGCGCGCGGCGAGTCGGCTATCGGGAACTCAAGCTCGATACGCTGCAGGACATGGTCGAGGCGCGCGCGCTGTACGCCAAGCTGGGCTTCCGCGAATGCCCTCCGTACTATCGCAACCCCATTGCGGGCGCGGTATACATGTCGTTGGCGCTCTAAACCTGGACTCGCGCACTCACCGTGAAATATGTTTCGTCGCCACCGTCGCGGGGAGAGGGCTCGCACGCGACGTTGCCGAAACCCGCTTCGACCAGCACCGCGGAAATTTCCTCCTGCGAATACCAGGTCAACGCCATCTCTTCGTATTCCTCCGCAAGCAGCGTCGCGCCTCGCCGATGCGAATAGCGATGTCCGAATCGCCACATGCGGGCCTCGGCGTTCATCGTCGACTCCGAGCGCAATGTGATGTGCGTGCCGTCGGCGAGCTTGACCCGCTGCAATTCGACCAGGGGCGTGCCCAGCCGCTGCGACGATTCCGAGGGCACGAACATGTCGAGCAGCAGCAGCCCGGGGTCGATCAGGTGGGCTCGGACGCGCTGTAGCGCCAGGACCGTGGCGCCAGGGTCCGTGAGGAGCTGAAGCGACCCCGCCGCGACGAACGCTGCGGAGTACCGGAACGGAAGATTGAGTTGCACGAGGTCCTGCCGAAACAGCGGCGACGCGAGCGCGCGCTCGACCAGGCGCGCGTCGCAACTCGCGAGCATGGATGCCGACGCATCGACGCCATGCAGCTTGAAACCGTCGGCGACGAGCGGCACCAGAAGGCGGCCTGAGCCGCACATGAGTTCCAGCAGCGGGCCCGAGTTCTGGGGGAGTCGGTGCGCATACCAGGCCACTTCGCCATCCGGCGCAACCGGCTTGTCGGCGTCGTAGAACAGCGTGCAGAGGGGCCCGTAGGATCGCATGGGAAGTCGCTTGCGTCAGCGGCCGCGGAGCATACGCCGAAACAACGTGCGTGCTATTCCGCGACGTTCGCTCAATATAACGCGGCACTCGGTCAATCGGCCGGCCCAATGCTAAAATTCAAATCTTTGGCGGCAGCAGTTCAGACGACCAATGCAACCCGACCGCACCGCCGAACTCACCAGCATCCTGCGCCAGCGCATCCTGATCATGGACGGCGCGATGGGCACTATGGTCCAGCAGCGCAAGCTGTCGGAAGCGGACTTTCGCGGCGCGCCGGCGTGCGGGTTGCACGACCATGCGAAAGATCTGCGTGGCGACAACGATCTGCTGGTGCTGACGCAGCCCGCCGTGATCCGCGCCATCCATGACGCCTACCTGGAGGCCGGCGCCGACGTCATCGAAACCAACACGTTCAGCGCAACCAGGATCGCACAGGCCGACTATGGCTTGGAGTCGCGCGCAAGGGAAATCAACTTTGCTGCCGCGCGCATCGCCCGCGAATGCTGCGACGCGTGGACGGCGCGCACACCGGACAAGCCGCGCTTCGTCGCCGGCGCGCTTGGCCCCACCAATCGCACCGCCTCAATTTCGCCCGACGTCAACGATCCGGGCGCGCGCAATGTCACTTTCGATGCGCTCGCGGCCGCATACACCGAAGCGGTCGAAGGGCTGGCCGAAGGCGGCGCCGACCTGATCCTGGTCGAGACCGTCTTCGACACGCTCAACGCCAAGGCTGCGTTGTTTGCCATCGAGTCGTACTTCGATCGCGTCGGCCGCCGGCTGCCGGTCATTGTCTCCGGCACGATCACCGACGCTTCCGGGCGCACGCTGTCCGGCCAGACGCCGGAGGCGTTCTGGAATGCGGTGCGGCACGTGCGACCGCTGGCGGTTGGCTTGAACTGCGCGCTCGGCGCGGCGCTGATGCGGCCCTACATCGAGGAGATCGCGCGGGTCGCCGACACGTTCGTCTCGTGCTATCCGAATGCCGGTCTGCCCAATCCCATGTCCGACACCGGCTACGATGAAACGCCGGCGCAGACGTCCGGGTTGATCCGGGATTTCGCGCAAAGTGGCTTCGTCAACATCGTCGGCGGTTGCTGTGGCACGACGCCGGCGCACATCCGCGCCATCGCGGATGCGGTACAGGCGCTGCCGCCGCGCCAAGTGCCCGTGGAAGAGCGGACCGAAGCCGTGGCCTGAAGTCTCCGTACTTTCCCCGCCCCACCGCCATGCCACCGATCGTCTGAGGCGTCCTTTGTCCCGTGTCATGCGTCTCTCCGGGCTCGAGCCCCTGCTGATCGGCGACGATTCGCTGTTCGTCAACGTCGGCGAGCGCGCCAACGTCACGGGCTCGCGTGCGTTTGCCAAGCTGATCCTTGCCGGCGATTACTTCGGTGCCGTGGAGGTCGCGCGGCAGCAGGTGGCCAATGGCGCGCAGATCATCGACGTCAACATGGACGAGGCGATGCTCGACTCCAAGGCGGCGATGGTGAGATACCTCAACCTCATTGCCTCCGAGCCCGACATCGCGCGCGTGCCGGTGATGATCGACTCCTCGAAATGGGAGGTGATCGAGGCAGGCCTGAAGTGCGTGCAGGGCAAGCCCATCGTCAATTCCATTTCACTCAAGGAAGGCGAGGACGAGTTCCTGCGCCAGGCGCGGCTGGTCCGCCGCTATGGCGCAGCGGTGGTGGTGATGGCCTTCGACGAGAAGGGCCAGGCCGACACCTTCGAGCGCAAGACGCAGATCAGCCGCCGCTGTTACGACCTGCTATTGGACAAGGTCGGCTTCCCGCCCGAGGACCTGGTGTTCGATCCCAACGTTTTTGCGATCGCGACGGGCATCGACGAGCACAACAACTACGCGGTCGATTTCATCAATGCGACGCGCTGGATCCGTGAACACCTGCCGCACGCCAAGGTATCGGGCGGCATCTCCAATGTGAGTTTCAGCTTCCGTGGCAACGATGCCGTGCGCGAGGCCATCCACACGGTGTTTCTCTACCATGCGATCCGCGCCGGGCTGTCGATGGGCATTGTCAACGCGGGCCAGCTGGGCGTGTACGACCAGATCGAGCCGCAGTTGCGTGAGCGGGTCGAGGACGTGGTGCTGAACCGGCGCCCGGTGACGGGCGAGAATGCGACGGAGCGGCTCGTGACGTTTGCCGAGACCGTCAAGGCGCAAGGCAAGGTCCAGGTCGAGGACCTCGGCTGGCGCAATGGCAGCGTCGAGGAGCGCCTGTCGCATGCGCTGGTCAAGGGCATCACCTCGCACATCATCGAGGACACGGAGGAAGCGCGCCTCAATTATGCGCGCCCCATCCAGGTCATCGAAGGACCGCTGATGGCGGGAATGAACGTGGTCGGCGACCTGTTCGGCGCCGGCAAGATGTTCCTGCCGCAGGTCGTGAAATCGGCGCGCGTGATGAAGCAGGCGGTGGGCCACCTCGTGCCGTTCATCGAAGAGGAGAAGGCGCGTTCCGGCGACGCCGGGAAGCCCAAGGGCACCATCGTCATGGCAACGGTGAAAGGCGATGTGCACGACATCGGCAAGAATATCGTCGGCGTCGTGCTCCAGTGCAACAACTTCGCCGTGATCGACCTGGGCGTGATGGTCCCCGCGCAGAAAATCCTCGCCACCGCGCAGGAACACAACGCCGACATCATCGGCCTGTCCGGGCTCATTACGCCATCGCTCGAGGAAATGGCGCACGTCGCGCACGAAATGCAGCGCCTGGGGCTCGCGCAGCCGCTGCTGATCGGTGGCGCGACCACGTCGCGCGTGCACACCGCCGTCAAGATCGCGCCCAACTACGCCGGGATCACGGTCTACGTGCCGGACGCCTCGCGCGCCGTCGGCGTGGCGAGCAACCTGCTGTCGGACGACCTGCGCGCCGCCTACGTGGCCGAAGTGGCCGCGGATTACGAGAAAGTCCGCATCCAGCACGCGAGCAAGAAAGGACCGTCGCTGGTGACCCTTGCGGCGGCACGCGCCAATGCGTTCGTGACCGACTGGAAGAACTATGCGCCGCCGACGCCGACGTTCATCGGCCGCCGCGAGTTCCGCAACGTCGACTTGGCCGAGATTGCCAAGTTCATCGACTGGGGTCCGTTCTTCCAGGCCTGGGAACTCTCGGGTCCTTATCCCGCGATCCTCGATGACGCGATCGTCGGCGAAGCCGCGCGCAGCGTGCACGCGGAAGGGCAGGCGATGCTGAAGCAGATCATTGCTGGCCGCTGGCTGGCGGCGAACGGCGTGATTGCGCTGCTGCCCGCGAACGCGGTTGGCGACGACATCGAGTGCTACGCCGACGAATCGCGCACGCAGATTGCGCTGACCTGGCGCAACCTGCGGCAGCAGAACGAGCGGCCGCCGGGCAAGGCCAATTTCTGCCTGGCGGACTTCGTCGCGCCCAAGGCAACTCGGATTCCGGACTACCTGGGGCTCTTTGCCGTCACCGCGGGACTCAACATCGACCACAAGCTCACGGAGTTCGCGGCGAACAAGGACGACTACAGCGCGATCATGCTGAAGGCGCTGGCCGACCGGCTCGCGGAAGGCTTCGCGGAATGGCTGCACGCCAAAGTTCGCCGGGAGCTATGGGGCTATGCCCGCGACGAGGCACTCGACAAGGCCGCGCTGATCCGGGAGGAATATCGCGGCATCCGGCCCGCGCCGGGCTATCCTGCGTGTCCGGACCATGCCATCAAGGCGCCGTTATTCGAGGTCCTGCGCGCGGAGCAGATTGGCATGACGCTGACAGAAAATTTTGCGATGCTGCCAACTGCCGCCGTCGCCGGATTCTATCTATCGCATCCGGATGCCCGGTATTTCGCCGTCGGCAGGATTGCGCCGGACCAGCTCGACGATTTTGCCCGGCGCGAGGAGATCGATGTCGCTGTGGCCCGCGGCAGGCTGGCGCCCTTGCTCGGCTGATCCGGTCGGAATCGCGATGGCCACGACGATCCTTCTGGTTGCCACGGCGACGCGCTGGTTCGGCACCGCGCGCATGCCGCGGGCACTGGCCAAGGCGGGATTTGAAGTCGTCTTGCTGGCGCCGCGCAATTCGCTTGCGGAGCACAGCGCGTTCGTGGCCAAGATCGGCTACCTCGACGATGCCGCTACGCCGGGCCAGTGGCTGCACTCGTTCGCGGCGATGGTGAACGCCACCGCGCCACGCCTGGTGATGCCCTGCGACGACGGTGCGTTTGCGCTGCTGCAATCGCTCGTGCTCGCGCCGCCCGAGCGTCTGCAGCCGGCATTGGCGCTGCAGCTTGGCGCGCTGATCCGGACCTCGCTCGGCGAGCCCGGCGGATTGGCGCCGAGCGTCGACAAGACGTTGCTCCCTGCCGCCGCAGAAGCCATGGGCGTGCGCGTCCCGCCCTTCGCGCTGGCCGTCGACATGGCGCAGGCGGAGGCGTTTGCGGCGAAATACGGATATCCGATCGTGGTAAAGCGCCGGCAGTCGAGCGCCGGCGACGGCGTGGCGATTTGCGCCGATCGCAGCGAACTCGGCAACGCGGTGGCGGCATTGTTGCAGCCGGCGAATAACGTTGTGCGCCAGGCAGGAGCGAGGCGGGTGCTGGTGCAGGCATTCATCCGGGGCCGCACGCTGTTCTATCCGGCGATGGCGTGGCAAGGAAACCTGTTGACCGGCTATGCCGGCGAAAAGCTCGAGGCCAACCCGGCCCCCAAGGGCCCGCCGACGGTGAACCGCTATTTTCGCTCGGCACCACTGCGCGACGCCGCCACCAGGCTCGCGCGGGGTTTCGGCATCACAGGTTTCTTTTCTCCCGAATTCGTGGAGGATGCGGGTACCGGCCAGGCGTATCTGATGGAAATCAACCGGCGACTGGTCGGAGGCGCGCACCGCGGCAGCGCCATCGGTGTCGATCATTGCCAGGCGCTGTACGCGGCGTTGCAGGGTCAGCCGTCGCCGACCCGCGCCGATCTCGACGCCGGAGAAACGCACCTCACTGTGCACTTTCCGCAGGAATGGTTGCGCGACGAGGCGAGCCATTGGCTGCGCGATCACCCCGTGGACGTGCCCTGGGACGAGCCGGAGTTGATCACAGCCATGCTGGCATTGAGGGCCGAATAATGAAGTCCCCGCAGCGTCGTTTCCTGCAGTTCCTTCCGGCGGGCTACCGCGCGTGCAGCACGCGCCTTCGCGTGTGTGCGTCCGTCGCGGCATTGGCCTTGGCCGTCGGACAGGTGCAGGGCGCAGAGCCGGCAGCCTATCCCAGTCGCCCCATTCGCCTCGTGGTGTCGTTCTCGCCCGGCGGAACCAGCGACACGCTTGCGCGCCTGTTGGGCGAACGACTAGAAGCCGCGTGGGGACAACCCGTGGTTGTCGATAATCGTCCCGGTGCGTCCGGCAATATCGCCAGCGAACTGGTCGCGCGGGCCGCGCCGGACGGATACACGCTGCTGGTGGGCGGGAACGGCATCACCATCCTGCCCAGCACGCACGGCGCGCGCGCGGTCGACCCGGTGCGCGCATTCTCGCCCGTCACGAGGCTCGTTACTCAACCCATTCTCATCGCAATCAATCCCGCGCTGCCCGTGGCGACGCTGCCGCAGCTCGTGGCGCTTGCGCGCGCGGAGCCTGGGCGCCTATCGTACGCGTCCCCCGGTGTCGGCACTACGGATCACCTGGCTGCATCCCTGCTCTGGACGAGTGCGGACGTGCAGGTGCTGCACATACCCTACGCAAGCAATGGCGCGGAGATCAAGGATCTGCTCCAGGGTGAAGTCAAGGTGGCGTTCATCACGCTCGGCGCGGTTCGGCAACTGCTGTCGACGGGGCAGCTGAAGGCACTTGCGGTGACCACCGCGAATCGCGTCGCCGCGTTCCCGGATGTGCCTACGGTGGCCGAATCCGGCTATCCGGGCTACGAAGTCAATTCCTGGTACGGCGTATTGGCGCCCGCCGGCACGCCAGCGGATATCGTGAACCGCCTGAACGCGGAAATCGTGCGCGCTCTGCAGCTCCCGGCAATCCGTGAAAAAATCGTGGCGCTGGGCGCGGAGCCGGTGGGCAATTCGCCGGAACAATTCGCAAGCGAGATTCGGTCCCTGGTGTCTCTCTGGGCGCCCGTGGTCAAGGCGGCGCGGATTCCCGTGCAGTAACTCCTTGGCGGTCTTCCTTATCCAGGAATTGCACACTCCCCACACCGGAATCATGCACATCTCCAGCGCGCCCCTGCGGCACGCGCTGGCCGAAATCACCAAATAGGCACGGGTCCCTTCAATCGACGCTGCCGATGAAGTCCAGCTTGCCGATCTCGACGCCGTTGTGACGCAGGATGTCGTAGGCGGTCACCGTATGGAAGTAGAAATTCGGCAATGCGTAGTGCAGGAGGTAATTGATGCCGGTGAACGTCTTGGGTTGGCCGCGGACCGGTCGCGTGATCGCCTTGGCTTCCGTGCCGTCGATCTGCGCTGCCGTGAACGGCTTCAGGAACTCTAGCGACTTGTCCACGCGCGCTATCAGGTCCGCCAGCGTCTTTTCGTTGTCCTCCATGGCCGGAGGCTCGCTGCCGGCGAGGCGCGCAAGCGTGCCGCGCGCGAAATCCGACGCGATCTGCACCTGCTTCGACAGCGGCAGCATGTCCGGGAACAGACGCGCCATGACGAAGACCGTGTCGTCGATCTTCTTTGCCGCGGCGTGCGCGGCCGCTTTTTCGAGGATACCCCTGAGGTTGACGAGACCCTTCGTGAACACCGGTGCCGACGCCTGATACATCGAAATTGCCATTGCTTGCTCCATTGTTATCGTTGGATTGCGGATGCTGCTCAAACGCGCTCGATGATGGCCGCGATACCCTGTCCACCGCCGATGCACATCGTGATGAGGCCGTAGCGCCCGCCCGTGCGGTGCAGTTCGTACATGGCCTTGACGGTCAGGATGGCGCCCGTCGCGCCGATCGGGTGGCCCAGCGCGACCGCGCCGCCGTTGGGATTGACCTTCGCCGCATCCATCCCGAGCTCCTTCGCGACGCCGAGCGCCTGGGCGGCGAACGCTTCGTTCGACTCGATGACGTCGATGTCGGCGAGCTTGAGGCCGGCCTTGGTCAGCGCGCGCTTCACGGCGGATACGGGACCCAGCCCCATGATCTTCGGGTCGATGCCGGCGTGCCCATAAGAGACGAGGCGGGCCATCGGCTTCAGTCCCTTGGCGGCGGCCGCCGACTTTTCCATCAGCACGACGGCAGCGGCCGCATCGTTGATGCCCGAGGCATTGCCCGCGGTGACGGTGCCGTTTTCCTTCTGGAACACCGCCTTGAGCTTGCCCATGCTTTCCAGCGTGGACTCGCCGCGGACGTGCTCGTCGGTGTCGAATACGACCGGGCCCTTCTTGGTCTTGAGCTCGATCGGGAGGATCTGGCTTTTGAAGTGGCCGGCGGCGATCGCGGCCGCCGCTCGCTTGTGGCTCTCCACGGCGAACGCATCCTGCACGTTGCGATCGAGGCCGCATTTCGCCGCGACGTTTTCGGCGGTGACGCCCATGTGCACGGTGTCGAACGGATCGGTCAGTGCGCCGACCATCATGTCAATCATCTTGGAATCGGCCATGCGCGCGCCCCAGCGCTGGGTCAGCGACGCGTAGACCGCGCGGCTCATGCTCTCCGTGCCGCCGGCGACCGCGGCATCGGTCTCACCCAGCAGAATGTACTGCGACGCCGAGACGATCGCCTGCATGCCGCTGCCGCACAGCCGATTGACGGTGAACGCACCGGTGTCGTGGGGCAGCCCGCCATTCACCGCGCACAGGCGGGAGATGTACATGTCCTTGGCTTCGGTGTGGATCACGTTGCCGATTACGCATTGGCCGACGTCGTTCGGGTCGATCTTCGCTCGCGCAACGGCCTCCTTCACCACCCTCGCGCCAAGCTCGGACGGCGCCAGATCCTTAAGGCTGCCGCCGTAATCGCCGATGGCCGTGCGCACGCCGCTCAATATGACGACTTCTCTCTGGCTCATGGTTGTTCTCCTCGATGGGGATTGCAATGATACTGCGAAGGCGGCGTCCGCCGTTGGATGTGGGTCAACAGATGGGTGCGGCCGGCCGGCGGCACAACCCCGGCGGTCTCCCGTTGCCTATGTCGGCGCGCCGGCGCAAGATGGGCACGCCCTTGCGGCACGCAATGCGGCGGAACCGCCAGGGCCACGGAGAAAACCCCATGCAACATGCGGTCAAAGGGTCCACGCTCGAAATCGGCGCGTGCGCATGCCGGCGTTGAGGCGCTTTGCGCTGGTCGCGCTGGTGGTGATGATCGGCGCGACGCCGCTCGCGGCCGGTGCGCAGGGCGACGAAGTCCTGCAGAGGGTGGTGATCGTCAACGCGCACGGCGTGCGCACGCCGGGGCGGTCCGCGGCGGAAATGGCCAACTGGTCATCGCGCCCGTGGCCCATGTGGAACGAACCACCGGGCAACCTGACCGCTCGCGGCGCGCAGCTGGCCACACTGCTCGGCCGATACTACCGCCAATATCTCGGCGCCGAGCAGGCGATGCCCGGGTCAACGTGTCCACCGCGCGGCAGCATCTATGTTTACGCGGATCTGCCGGAGCGAGCCCGGACCACGGCGCAGGCATTGCTCGACGGCATGGCGCCAGGATGCGGCATCACGTATCACGTAAAGCCGGACGCGACCGTCGACGGACTGTTCCATCCCACCCTGGCGGGCGTCTGCCGGCTCGATCCATTGCTCGCGCAGACCGCCGTCTTGCAGCGCGTGGCAGGCGACCTCAACAGCGTCGCCACGGATTTCAAGACGCCTTTTGCCGCGTTGCAGTCCGCGCTGCAGTGCTGCAAGCCGGCGTTGTGCACGGCGCTGGGCAAGGCCGAAAGCTGCAAGCTTGCCGATCTGCCGACGGCGCTGTCGTCACTGCCAAACGGCAAGGGCCTCGAAATGCTCGGCGCGTTCGCCATCGCGTCGACCGCGGCCGAGAATTTCCTGCTCCAATATGCGGAGGGCCTGGACGCGAGCCGGGTGGCGTGGGGCAGCCTTACGCCGGAGCAGATGCAACAGACGTTTCGCCTGCACAACGAGGCCATCGATCTGATGGAACGCACGCCCTACATTGCGCGACGCGAAGGATCGGCGCTGTTGATGCGCGTGGCCGCGGCCGTTACCGGCGGGCACTCTGCCGGTCTCGGCATCCCGGATAATGCGGTGCGCGACGCGACGCTTGTCGCGTACGTGGGGCAGGACGCCAACATCGCCCGGCTGGCTCAAATGCTCGACCTGACCTGGACGCAGCCCGGGTATCAGCGCAATCAGGTGCCCCCGGGCGGCGCCTTGTTGTTCGAAGTTCGCTTGGGCGCGGACAAGAAGCAGCACGTGTATGCGTTCTTTGTCGCACAAGCGCTGGAACAGATGCGCAGGATGGCGCCGCTCACGCTCGAGGCGCCACCGCTGAAGACCCCGCTGCGCATCCGCGGCTGCAGCGCCAACACCCCCGGTTTTCCCTGCCCCATCGACGAGTTCGCATCGCTGGTTCGCAATGCGCTCGACCGTGACTGCGTGGAATGACCGGCCGTCCATCCAACAGGAGACCACGCCGATGACCAGCAAATCCAACTGGCGGCATCACGGCGTGCGCGTCGTGCATGCCGACGAGCTCGACACCAACACGCCGCAGACGCCGGGAATGAACCGCGCCGCGGCGATCACCCACGCGAGCGCCGGCGCGGAAAAACTCTGGGCAGGCACGGTGGTCATCCATCCCAAGGCCAAGACCGGTGCGCATCACCACGGCGCGGTAGAGAGCGTCATCTATGTCGTGTCCGGCCGGGCACGGATGAAGTGGGGCGATCGCCTGGAGTTCACTGCCGAGGCCGGGCCGGGCGACTTCATCTACATCCCGCCGTTCGTGCCACACCAGGAGATCAACGCAAGCGACGAGCAAGCGTTGTCGTGCGTGCTCTGCCGCAGCGGCCAGGTGCCGGTGGTGGTGAACCTTGACCTGCCCAACGTGGAGCCCAATCCCGAGGAGATTCACTGGGTGGACAACATTCATCCGGATCCGGCGAAATAGACGCAGACGCACGGCCCCCGCCGCGCGCGCGGTCGGCGTTCAGGTCGGCGGCAGATCCTGGCTGACGCGATACAGCCCCTCGAGCACGAGATTGTCGTGCAGCTGGAACGGAATCGACAGTCGCGGCGCGACCGCACCCGCGGCGCCGCCGGACAACAGGCAGACCAGATCGGGCGTCGTGCGGGTCTCGATCCTGTACAGGCGTTCAATCGCGCCCGCCTGCGCATGCTGGCAGCCGCTGGCGATGGCGTCGACCGTCTGCGTGGGATAGGACGAGAAATCGCCGTCCTGGTCCGGCAGCGCCGCCGTGCCTTCATGCAGCGATCGCAACATCAGCCCCAAGCCGGGCATGATCATCCCGCCCTTGAAAACACCTTCCGCCGACAGGAAGTCCAGCGTCGTCGCGGTGCCGCAGACCACGACCATCGCCGCGCGCGGACCCAGCATGTGCCGCGCGCCGATCACTGCGGCCCAGCGGTCGCTGCCCAGTTGCGCGGGATTGCGATAACGGTTGATCACGCCGCACTGCACGTCCTGGGGCACGAGCCAATACGGCAGCGGCGCATCGGGCCAAACTTCGAGGATGCGAATCGTTGCCGAGCGGATGCGGGTGCCCGCGACGTTCGAAATGACGATCCGGGCGGGGGTGGGAAGCTTGGCGAACTGCGCCGGCAGCGCCATGATCTCGTCATGCAGCGCGTGTCCGGACTCCACCCGGTTCTCGCGCGCGCTGCCGTCCGGATCGCTGCGGAACAGTCCCCATTTGAGGAACGTGTTGCCGACGTCGATCAGCAGGCTGAATTCGCGTTGCTTGGTCGGGGCCATGCGCTCACTTACCTGGAGTTTCGCGGACTGACGGGCGGGCCGTCATCCTACATGGAATCGAGCGGAAAGATCGGGCGTGTCACCCGAGCGTAGGGATACACCGACAGGTCCGCGTTGGTCACGCCGGCGCCGGCACATTCGACGATGTGTGCGGCAATCGGCTTGAACCCGGCGCGATAGTGGATGCGCGACTTCAGCATCAGGTAGCGCTTTTGCCGCGGATCGATGCCCGCGTGCGTGAACACGCCGAGGTCAAAGGGCTCGTGCGGACGCTCGGTGATCACGATCTGAACGCGCGCCTTGCCTTGCTCAAGGTCGAGCACCGCCGTGCGGCCGAGATGCATGCGCACGCCGGTGTACATCGGGCCGGTCGCAACGAATTCGCCATCGGTGATCGCCTGCACCCGGCCTACGACCTCCAGTGGCGCGCCCGTGAGGCCAATCGACGGCATGTCGGTGCGGCCGCCCAGCATGAGTTGCACCTTCTGGCCCACGCCGGCATCGACCATGGTAGCGACGGCCGCGGCGTCGCGAATCGGCGCGATGGCAACATCGTCCAGGTCCTGCTTCAGGATTTCCGCGACGACCGCCATCACGTCCTGCGCGCCGCCCGAGCCGCAGTTGTCGCAATGGTCGATGAGCAGCACCGGCGCGCCGAGATTGGCGAGGCCGAACGCCTTGGCGGCGGCTACGGATTCCGCGAGCGGCGGCGCATGGAACGCGTATTCGGCGCGGCGCTCCCACGCCATCGCCAGCATGTGGTCGCAGACCATTCGTGCGTGGACGTCACCGCCGTGGCGCGCATCGCCGACGACGACTGCGGACAGGCCGGTGTAAGGCGTGTCGGCATGCGGGAACGAGGGCAGCAGCGTTGCGGCGAGTACATTGCCGTCGGCCTCCATGTGGCGCGCAAACGCCAGGATGTCGCCCGAGGGCCCATCTTCCGGGGCATGCCGCATGATCGACGCCAGCAGCGGCCTCCAGCCCCAGGCCATCACCGGTTCGATGGCGCCGTCGAGCGCGCCGACCAGGATGCCGCCCGACTGCATGCCGGCCTCGTACATGTCGACGTGCGGGTAGGTCTTGTACCCGGTGATGACGGTGGCGTTGTCGACGAGTTCGCCGGAAAGATTGGTGTGGTAATCGAGCGTTACCGCGATCGGCATCCGGGGCGCGATGCTTCGGATCCGCTTGACGATCTCCCCTTCCGCATCATCGCAGTCGTCGATCACCATTGCGCCGTGCAGGTCGAGCATCACGGCATCGCAGCCCGCGCGCACGGCTTCCTCGAGTGGCTGCAGCAGGGATTCGAAGGTTGCGCGCGATGCCTTGCCGGACGGCCAGGATTCGGCCGCGACCGGCGTCACGATCTCGGCGCCTTCGCGCCGCGCGATGTCAAGATACGCGGCCATCGGCGTATTGGTGTTCTCGAAGCGCGCGCGCGCCGCCGCGCCGAACGCGGGCCCGTTCCCGTGCCCGAACGACGTCAGCGGCGTGGGCACCGGCGAGAACGTGTTCGTCTCGTGCTTGATCAGGGCAATGACGTAACGGCGCGGCACGGCAGTCCGGGGTTCAGGTTCGCAGGCTCAGGGCTGGAATGCCGGACCGCCGGGTTTCAACCGCAGTCCCGGTCGCAGCCGCGTCCATCGGAACATCGTCGGGTCTGCCTTCGCCGGACCGGGCGCAACGACGACCAGCACCTCCTTGGCGATTGGCTGGAAATGGGCACGGAAATGCACCGAACTCTTCAGCGCCAGCATGCATTGCTGCCTGGGCTCGATCCCGACGTGGCGGAACATTTCCTGGTCGGCAGCCTGGCATTTCCTGGTCGCGAGTACCACGCGAACGTTGCCGTTGCGCAGCACCGCCATGGGGCCCAGGTCCATCCGGAATCCGCCGAACATCGGTCCGCTGCATGTGAACTTGCCATCGCCTAGCGCCTCCACGGCAAATTCGCCGGCCAGCGGTACATGGCCCGGCACGCCGGAAATCTCGCCCAGCTGAAATTCCACCTTGCGCCCGATGCCAACGGCGTGAGCCTGCCGCGCCGATGCGCCGTCGATCAGCAGGCCCAGCACGGCGTCGCGCGGATTGCGCCTGAGCATGGCGGCAAGCAGGGCGGTTGTGTCGCCGTTGCCGCCGGCACCCGGATTGTCCTGCGTGTCGGCCATCACCACCGGCGCGCCACGCTCCCCGACCTCGATCGCGCGCGCGACGGCGGCGTCCGGCTCGAACAACTCCATCGCGAAGTCTGGCTCGGCGTCGTGCACTGCATTGGCGAGCGCGGCCACTGCCGCCTTTACCTTTCCGGCGTCGGGACCATAGCCGAACACGGCCATCCCGCATTCAGGAAAATCTGCCATCGGAAAGCCCGGCGTGAACGACAGCACGGCGTCGTGTTTGCGCTCCAGTCGCGCCAGCAATTCGTAGAGGCTCTTGGCCGGCTCGATGAACGTGCACTGCGACGGCAGTCCGGTGAGGAAGTCGAGCGGCTGCAAGGACTTGGCCATGGGCGCACCGGCGGCGATCATGCGTAGCAGGAGGCTTGCCGCTCGGGCGCCGGTCGCGGCCATGTCGATGTGCGGATACGTGCAATATGCGGTCAGCCCGTCGCAATGCTCGACCATTGCGCGTGTCATGTTGGCGTGCAGGTCGAGGCTTGCCGCCACCGGGACCTTGGGACCGACGACTTTGCGCACGCGCGCCAGCAATTCGCCCTCGCCATCGTCCAGGTGCTCGGCGACCATCGCGCCGTGCAGGTCGAGATAGACGCCGTCGATCGGCCCGGCCTCGCGCAGCCGCAGGATCATGTCGCCGACGATTCGCTCGTAGGCGTCGCGCGTGACATGCGCGGAGGGCGATGCCGCGCCCCACACCAGTCCGATCGTACGATGTCCCGCCGCGTGCAGCGCATCGAGCGCGCCGGTCGCGGGAATGTTGGCGCCGGCAAGGCGGGGTGCAATGGCATCGCCGAACGTGAGTTCCGGCCAGCCCCCACCATCCTCGAACGCGGCATAATCCGCCTTCGACGGTGCGAAGGTGTTGGTCTCATGCTGGAACCCTCCAACCGCAATGACTGCCATCGTTGCTCCGTTACGCGTTCTTGGCGGATCGAGGTTAGCCGTTATGGCAAGGATTGTCCAAGCACCGCGTTCAACAACACTGGCCTGATCTGAATTCGGCACCGGGAGAACTGCATTGGCCGACGCATTGTGGAAGTGGGATGGTGTCGCCCTCGCCGAGGGCATCCGCACGCGGACCATTTCGTCGCGGGAGGCCGTCGCATCGTGCGTGGCAAGGATGCGCGCCGTCAATCCGCGTTTGAATGCGGTCACCTGCGACCTGACGGACGAGGCGCTGGCAGCCGCCGACCGTGCCGACGCGGCCGTGGCGCGGCGCGACGTGCTGGGACCCATGCACGGCGTACCGGTCACGATCAAGGAAAACGTCGATCAGCAAGGCTGCGCAACGGTCAACGGCGTGGCCGCGTTCAAGGACGTCATCGCCACCGCCGACCATCCGGTGGTTGCCAACTGGAAGAAGGCGGGCGCCGTCATCATCGGCCGCACCAACACGCCCGCGTTCAGCATGCGTCTCGACACGGTCAACGATTTTCGTGGGCGCACGTACAATCCGTGGTCGCGCACGCACACGCCGGGAGGGTCGAGCGGCGGGGCGTCGGCATCGGTGGCGGCCGGCATCACGCCGCTTGCACATGGCAACGACATCGCCGGGTCGGTGCGCTATCCCGCTTATTGCACGGGCCTCGCGGGATTGCGGCCTTCGTTCGGCCGCGTTCCGGCCTACAACCCGACGGGCAAGGCCGAACGCGTCATTTCCGCGCAGCTCATGTCGGTGCAGGGTGTGCTGGCGCGCACGGTGCGCGATGTGCGCTTGGGCTTCCACGCGATGGCTGCGCCGGACGCGCGCGACCCGTGGTGGGTCCCGGTGCCGCTCGCGGGCCCGCCGCCGAAAACGCCGATCCGCGTTGCCGTGGTGGCCGATGCCGCCGATCTGGCCGGCATCGCGCCTTCGCCGCCGGTTGCCGCGGCGCTTGCCCAGGCGGCTCATGCGCTTGCGGACGCGGGCTATGAAGTCGTGACGGCGCGGACGCCGGGATTCGCGGCAGCGTTCGAACTCTGGTTCCGGATGCACATCCCGGATTTTCGTCGCTTCATGCGAGCCGACTTCCAGCGCGACGGCGACGACGGCATTCGTCTGGCGATGAAGTTGATGGACGACTGCGTGCCGGACATCGGCGCGGACGACCATTTGAAGGCGCTCGCCGACCGCACCCGCCTTATCCGTGACTGGTACGCATTCCTCGAGGACACGCCGCTGGTGCTGGCGCCAACCTGCACGGAATTGCCCTATGTTCAGGGTTTCGACCTGGAAAGCGCCGAACGCACGATGCAGGTCTGGCGCCAATCGGCGACCCTGATGGCGGTGCCCGTGCTCGGGCTGCCGGGAATGGCGGTGCCCACGGGTGTCGCCCAAGGACAGAATGGGGAACTGCCGGTCGGCGTGCAAATCGTCGGGCAGCGCTTTCGCGAAGACCTGTGCCTCGCGGCGGCGGAAGCCGTCGAGGCGCGCGCGCCGCGCCTCACGCCGATCGACCCGCGCGGCTGAACGCCGGCCCCTGTTTCCCCCTGTCAG
This sequence comes from uncultured beta proteobacterium, assembly GCA_963819965.1. GTDB lineage: Bacteria > Pseudomonadota > Gammaproteobacteria > Burkholderiales > Casimicrobiaceae > VBCG01. Next base: position 1,425,251 of record CAWFYA010000004.1, on the reverse strand, counting down.
GAAGTCCCCTGTCCGCTATTGCCGTTGTGCGGCTGGGCGTCTATCGTGCGGGTTCGCGCGTTGCCGCATCGCATCGCGATTGCCGGCCCGAATGGCCGTACTCGTTTCCCCACAGGAGAAGTTCATGTCGTTCCGTATTCGCAGCCTGGCCCTCGCGGCTTGCGCCACCGCCGCGTTCGTTCTTGCCGCACCAGCCGTGGAGGCGCAGACCACCCTGCGCGTGGTCAAGCACTCCGACCTGAAGATCGTCGACCCGATCTGGACCACGGCATACATCACGCGCGATCACGGGTACATGATCTATGACACGCTGTTCGCGACGGATGCCAACGGTCAGATCAAGCCGCAGATGATCGACAAGTACGAGCTCTCGGCGGATAAGCTGACGTGGACGATGACGCTGCGCGAGGGGCTCCTGTGGCACGACGGCACGCCGGTAACGGCGGAAGACTGCGTGGCGTCGATCAGGCGTTGGGGATCACGGGACGCGATGGGCCAGAAGATGATGACGTTCGTGAAGGACATGCCCGTCATCGACGCGAAGACGTTCAAGATCGTGCTGAGTTCTCCTACCGGACTCGTGTTGTCGGGGCTTGGCAAGCCGTCGTCGAACGTGCCGTTCATGATGCCGAAGCGGGTCGCCGCGACGCCAGGTACCGAGCAGATCTCGGATTACACGGGGTCGGGCCCGTTCGTGTTCAAGAAGGACGAGTGGAAGCCGGGCGACAAGTCGGTCTACGTGAAATTCGACAAGTACAAGCCGCGCCCGGAACCCGCGTCCGGCTTGGCCGGCGGCAAGGTCGCCAAGGTCGACCGGGTCGAGTGGAAGCAACTGGCCGACCAGCAAACCGCGGTGAATGCGCTGATCGCCGGAGAAATCGACTTCATCGAACAGCCGTCGCACGATCTGCTGCCCATCCTGCGCAACGACCCCAATATCAAGCTGGTCGACTGGAACCCGCTTGGCAATCAGTATGCGTTCCGCTTCAACACTACGGCCAAGCCGTTCGACAATGCCAAGGTGCGCCAGGCGCTGCTGTACGCATTCAATCAGGAAGATTTCCTGCAGGCGACGATCGGCGACAAGCGGTACTACAAGACGTGCAAGGCGCTGTTCGTCTGCGGTACGCCGTTCGCATCCGACAAGGGCATGGATGGCCTGCTCGAGTCGAACTTTGCCAAGGCGCAGGCGTTGCTGAAGGAGGCCGGCTACGACGGCACGCCGATCGTCCTCATGCATTCCACCGACCTTGCCGTGCTCACCAATCTGGCACCCGTCGCCAAGCAGCTGATGGAAAAGGCGGGCTTCAAGGTCGACATGATTTCGATGGACTGGCAGAGCCTGGTCGCGCGCCGGGCAAAGAAGGATCCGCCATCACAAGGTGGGTGGCACGCGTTCCTGACGTCGTGGGTCTCCGCGGACATCCTCAATCCGGTATCCACGGCGTTCCTCAATGCGAGTTGCGACAAGGCGCTGTTTGGCTGGCCCTGCGACGCCGAACTGGAAAAGTTGCGCGACGATTTCGCGCGCGAGACGGATCCGGCAAAACAGAAGGCGATTGCCGAGGCCGTGCAGGTGCGCTGGACACAATATCCGACACACATTCACCTGGGCCAGTGGTACCAGCCGGGCGCCGCGCGCAAGAACATCGACGGCATCGTCGTCGCGCCGGCTTCCGTGTTCTGGAACATCAGCAAGACGGGCAAGTAATCTCTAAGGAAACGTGATGCTGGCCTACGCGGCCAGGCGCCTGCTGGCGACGATCCCCGTCATGGCGATCGTCGCCGTGCTCGTCTTCGCCATGCTTCGCCTTACCCCCGGCGATCCGGCGTCCATCATCGCCGGTGCGTCGGCGACCTCGCAGGATGTCGTCGCCATCCGGGCAAAGCTTGGCCTCGACCAGCCGATCTTCACGCAGTTCCTCGTATGGGTTGGGCGCATGCTCGCCGGCGATTTCGGCGAGTCGTTCTTTTTCAAGAAGTCGGTGGCCGCGCTCGTGGCAGACCGCATCGAGCCGACGCTCATGCTGGCGCTGACGACGATGCTGTTCTCGATCCTGGTCGCGGTGCCGCTGGGTGTACTGGCCGCTTACAAGCAAGGCACGTGGATCGACCGCATCGTGATGGGCTTTGCGGTGCTGGGCTTCTCCGTGCCGGTGTTCGTGATCGGCTACGCGCTGGTCTTCGTCTTCGCCATCGAGTTGCAGTGGCTTCCCGTGCAAGGCTACCAGCCCTTGTCGGAAGGGTTGTGGGGATGCCTGCAGCGGCTGGTGCTGCCGAGCCTCACCTTGTCGGTGATCTACGTCGCGCTGATCGCGCGCATCACGCGCACCAGCGTGCTCGAAGTGCTGGGCGAGGACTACATCCGCACCGCGCGTGCGAAGGGTCTCACCGATCGTGTCGTGCTGATGCGGCATGCGTTGCGCAATGCCGCGGTTCCGATCGTCACGGTGATCGGCATAGGCATCGCGCTGCTCATCGGTGGGGTGGTGGTCACCGAGAGCGTGTTCAGCATACCGGGCCTCGGCCGGCTGACGGTCGACGCGGTGCTCGCCCGTGACTATCCGACGATACAGGCGGTGATCCTGCTCTTCTCCTTCGTCTACGTGCTGGTGAACCTGGGCGTGGACCTTCTCTACACCGTTCTCGATCCGCGGATCCGGTATTGAGCGCCTCCGCCGACGCGCTTGGCCTCGAGGTGCCGCCGGGCTTGCCGAACGCGGAGCCGCCTGCCCTGGCTACCCGGCTCTGGCGCAATCCATCCGTTGCCATCGGCGCCGCCATCCTCACGCTGATCCTGCTCATGGGTGCCGCCGCGCCCCTGCTCACGGCGATCGACCCGGCGCAGATCAACCCTGCCTTTCGCAACAAGCAGCCCGGTACGGAAGCGGTGATGCGCCGCGACGACGGCACCAGGTTCACCGTCACCCACTGGATGGGCACCGATTCCCTGGGCCGCGACATCTACAGCCGGGTGGTCTATGGTGCGCGGGCGTCGCTGCTTGTGGGCGCGACCGTGGCGCTGATCAGCGTGGCCATCGGGCTCGTCATCGGCCTCGTGGGCGGTTACATCCGCTGGCTCGACGCCGTCGTGATGCGGATCATGGACGGGCTGATGGCGATTCCGGCGATCCTGCTGGCGATTGCCGTGGTATCGCTGTCGAAGGCCGGACTCGTAGCCGTGATCATCGCGATCGTCATTCCGGAAATTCCGCGCGTCGTGCGTCTGGTGCGCTCGATTGTGCTGTCGGTCCGCGAGGAGCCGTACGTCGAGGCCGCCATTGCGGTCGGCACGCCGGTGCCGCTATTACTGGTGAGGCATGTGCTGCCCAACACAATCGCGCCGCTGATCGTGCAGGCCACCTACATTGCCGCATCCGCGATCCTGATCGAGGCGATCCTGTCGTTCCTGGGCGTGGGCATTCCGCCGGAGACGCCGACGTGGGGCAACATCATGGCCGAAGGCCGCACGCTGTTCCGCGTGTTCCCGCACAACATCCTGTTCCCCGGCGTCTTCCTCGCGTTGACCGTGCTCGCGGTGAACATGCTGGGCGATGGCTTGCGCGACTCGCTCGACCCGCGCATGAGGAAGCGGTTGTGAGCACGCCGGCGCTCGACCTGCGCGACCTCACTGTCGTGCTGCCACCCTACGCCGATCGCGCCTGTGCCGTCGCAGGCGTCAACCTTTCCGTCGACCGCGGGGAAATCGTTTGCCTGGTAGGTGAATCGGGCTCGGGCAAGAGCGTGATCGCCCACGCGATCATGGGATTGCTGCCCAAGGGTCTCAGTGCATCCGGAGGTGAAATTCGCCTTACCGGCGAGGACCTGCTCAGCGCCGAGCCATCGCGTCTGCGCCAATTGCGTTGCACACGGATGTCGATGATCTTCCAGGAACCGATGACGGCGCTCAATCCCGTCATGCGCTGTGGCGACCAGATCGATGAAGTGCTGGCGACGCACACGAACATGCCCGCGGTCGCTCGACGCGAGCGAATCCTCGACATCGTGCGCTCGGTGCAGCTGGCCGATCCCGAACGAATAATGACGTCGTTTCCGCATCAGCTTTCCGGCGGGCAGCGACAGCGCATCATGATCGCGATGGCGCTGGTGCTGGAACCTGCACTGCTGATTGCCGACGAGCCGACCACGGCGCTCGACGTGACGACGCAGGCGCAGATACTCGCGCTGGTCCGGCAACTTCAGCGCGAGCACGGTACCGGCGTGTTGTTCATCACGCACGATTTTGGCGTGGTCGCGGAAATTGCCGACCGCGTGGCCGTATTGCGCGCCGGAGAGCTGGTGGAAGTGGGACGGACCCGCGACTTGCTCACGGCGCCGAAACACGACTACACCCGGATGCTCATCGGCGCGGTGCCGAGTCTCACGCCCAAGCATCGCGACGAGGTCACCGGCCCGGTCGTGCTGTCGGTCGCCGCGCTTTCCAAGAACTACGCGGCGCGCAGCTGGCTCGGATTCACGAGGCATTCGGTCGCCGCGGCGTCCGAAGTGTCGTTCGATATTCGCCAGGGTGAAACGCTGGGGATCGTTGGTGAGTCGGGCTCCGGCAAATCGACCGTCGCCCGCTGCATCGCCCGCCTCGTCGAACCGTCCGGTGGACGCATCGTGGTCGGCGGCACGGATTTTGGAGGAATCTCGCGCACGCAACTGCGCGCGTTGCGTCGGCGCGTGCAGATCGTGTTCCAGGACCCTTACCGCTCGCTCAACCCGAGGCGTACCGTCGGCCAGGCGATCGCGGAAGGACCGATGAATTACGGCACGCCGGCGCATGAGGCGAGGGACCGTGCCCGCTCGCTGATGGAATTGGTGCGACTCGACCCGGCATCGCTGGACCGGTTCCCCCATCAGTTCTCGGGTGGGCAGCGCCAGCGCATCTGTATTGCCCGTTCGCTGGCGATGGAGCCGGACCTCCTGATCGCCGACGAGGCGGTCTCCGCACTCGATGTCTCCGTCCAGGCGCAGGTGCTGGCGCTGCTGGACGAGATACGCCAAAGGCTCAACTTCGCGATGCTGTTCATCACCCACGACTTGCGCGTGGCCGCCCAGGTTTGCGATCGCGTGGCCGTGATGTCTGCCGGCCGCGTGGTCGAGACCGGAAAGGTCGGGGACGTGTTCTCCCGCCCTCAGCACGAGTACACGAAGGCCCTGGTCGCGGCGGCCCCGGGGCGCGGATGGGAATTTGCCGGGGGTGTCGCGCGCAAGCTCGGGAATTAAGCGACGCGGAATCGGTCTGATTCTCGCCGAGTTCAACCAGGCCCGACTGGGCAGGGCGGACGCGTCAGGGACGCGCGTCGACGTCGAGATACCGGAACTGGTACTCCGCGAACGGATTCAGCTTGAATCCCCGCAACCAGGGCTGCGCAACCCAGTTCTCGTAGGGATAGTCGTTGAGGATCCACGGCGCGTAGCTGAAGATGAGGTCGTTCATCTGGTCGAATATCGCGGTCCGCTCCGGTCCGTGCGGCAGGTTGCGCGCCTTGTCATAAAGTGCGTCGAACGCAGGCAGGCGCATGCGCGCGTCGTTCGACGTGCCGATGTTCCTGCTGTAGAAATAGCTGTAGTTGTCGATGCCTTCGGGGACGTTGCTCGACCAGCGCAAACCCCACATCATGAGCTGGCCTGCCTCGGACAGCTTGTTGAGTTCGGGCCACTTGTTCTTGAGGAACGTGATCCTGAGGCCGATGGCGTCCATGTTCCGCTTCCACAGTTCGTCGCTCGTGCGCGCGGCGGCGTCCGTCGTCGATGCCAGCACGAGGGTCAGCGGCTTGCCGTCCGGCAACTCCCGGTAACCATCGCCGTCGCGATCCTTGTAGCCGAACTTGTCCAGCAGCACGCGCGCCGCTTGCGGATCCGTTCCGTACGCGGCGACGTACTTCGGGTCGTGGCCGTACAACGGCGGCGCTACAGGCTGATTCGCGGGGACCGCCTGGCCATTGAGGATTTGCTCGATGTTGGCGTTCCGGTCGAATCCCATGCTGATCGCCCGCCGCAGCGCAAGCTTCTCCGGCGTGTAGCCGCCCACCAGCGGGTCATCCAGGTTGAAGAAAGTGAATGCAATCGAGGGCTCGACGCCGCGGTGCAGCACGATGCCGCGACTGGCAACTGCAGGCTTCAGCACAGCGCCGGCCAGCAGGTTGGCCGACAACGACGCCGGCACCAGCATGAAGTCGAGCTTGCCCGAGTCGAACGAGAGGAGGCGCGGCTGCGCTTCCTCGATGATGCTGATCTCCACCGAGCGGGAAAGCGGCAGCCTGCGGCCGACCAATCCCTTGGCGATGGCGGCATCCGCTGGGGTGCTGCCCGGTCCCGGGGCGGGAAACAGGACTTCGCGATAGTCCGGATTGGCTTCGAGCACGATGCGCTGGCCTCGCGTCCAGTCCTTGAGGCGATAGGCGCCAGTGCCGACCGGGTTCTCCATCACGCGATTGGAACCATCCTTGTAGGCGTTCACCACTTCGCGCGCCACCGCGGAAAACGGAACGCTGGTAAACCACCATTCAAAACCGTAGTTGGGACGCCGGAAACTGATGCGCAGCGTATAGCGGTCAACGGCCCGCAGCCCTTCGATCCTGGCGTCGTAATCCATAACGCCGCTTTTGCGCGCAGTGGCAAGCACGTCGTCCAGTCCGACCAGGTTGTTCTCGAACACGTAGACCCAGTACGACCGCACCTTCGGATCGAGGATGCGCTTGAGGCTGTAGACGTAGTCCTCGGCGGTCAGTTCGCGCCGCTTGCCTTTGAACGCGGGATCCGCGGCAAAGTAGATGCCGGGCTTGACCTTGATCGTGTAGGTTCGCCCGCCATCGGTCACCTCGGGCAACGCCGCCGCTGTGTTGGGCACCAACCGGACCGGCCGCGCGAAGTAATCGTAGACGTAAAGCGGATCGACGATGGCCCGGATCACTGCCCACGAATAGCCGTCAGCGGTGGCCTGGGGATCGAATCCGGTTTCCGCGATTGGAAACGCGACGCGCAACGTCTTCGGCGTCTCGGCCGGCTGCGCCCGCGCGGCGAAGGTGGTGCAGCAGGCTAGGACGATCGCGGCAAGGATTCGGGCGATTGGCATAAGCGACGTGGAAGGGGATGACGTTGTCCGCGGCGGCGGGGAACGCAGGACTTATACTGCCTGGCGGAACGCTTGTGCAAGCGCGCCCGCGGGGGCGCGTCGCCAATGCGCGTACACTTGAGCGATTGCGGCAAGCAAAGGCGCGCCAGCTGTCAGAGCGCGCCCGCCTCACCACTTCCAGGGAAGACAAGCGATGCGAATGTACGGCATCACCAACTGCGACACGATCAAGTCCGCACGCGCCTGGCTCGCGGAGCGCGGCATTTCGTACCGTTTCGTCGATTTCAAGAAGACGCCGCCGCTGCGCGAGCAGTTGACGGGATGGTGCGCGGAAGCAGGCTGGCAGACGCTGCTCAACCGCCGCGGCACGACATGGAAAAAGTTGTCGCCGGAAAGGCAGGCGGAAGTGAAGGACGCGCCGGCGGCGATCGCCATGATGCTCGAGAATCCCACCGCGATCAGGCGGCCGGTGCTGGAGACCGACCAGGGATTGATCGTCGGCTTCGACCCGGAGTCCTGGGAGCGGGCGTTTCCGGATCAGTAAGCTCTAGCTTCGAAAGAACCTCTCGAGTCGTCCCACGCCGTCGGCCAGCCGTGCCTGGCTCGAGGCGAAGCACCAGCGAACGAAGCCCTCGCCTTCTGGCCCGAACGCGCTGCCCGGGGCCAGCCCCAGTTGCGCCTCGCGCACCAGTTGCTTGCAGAACGCGAGGCTGTCGCTGACGCCGTCGACGCGAAAGAACGCATACATCGCACCGGCCGGCGGCGCCACCTCGACGCGAGGCAGCCGTGCGAGTGCGCCGATCAGGAAATCCCGGGCCTCGGCATAGCGACCGAGCGTGTGGGCGATCGTCGCTTCGCCGCCGGTGATCGCGGCGACACCGGCCCTTTGCACGAACACCGGTGAACACGACGTGTTGTATTCGATCAGCTTACCCAGGTCCGGCATCAGCGCCTCTGGCGCGAGGATCCATCCCAGCCGCCACCCCGTCATCAGCCATGACTTGGAAAAGCTGTTGGTGCTGATCACGCGGTCCTCCGGCGCCGCAAGGTCGAGGAAGGACGGTGCGCATTTCCCTGCGCCATAGACAAGGCGCTCGTACACATCGTCGGCCACGATCCAGATGCCGCGCGCGCGGCAATGCGCGAGTATCGCCATTTGCTCCGTGCGGGAGAGAGTCCAACCGGTCGGGTTGTTGGGCGAATTGATCAACACCACGCGAGTATCCGGTGTGAGCGCCGCAAGCAGGCGCTCGACGTCGAGAGTCCAGCCGGCAGCCGTGAAATGCAGCGGGACGCAGGCGACGCTGGCGGACAGGATCTTCGGAATTTCGACGAGGTTGGGCCACAGCGGCGTGACGGCGACGACGCGGTCGCCCGGCGCCACCAGCGCCTCCACGGTCAGCATCAGCGCCGACATGCCCGACGCGGTCACCGCGACGTGACCCGCGGACGTCGGCCGGTGCAGCCGGGTGACGTAGTCGGCGATGGCCTCGCGCAGCTCCGGGATGCCGAAATTCTGCGAATAGAAGGTTTCTCCCCGCGTGAGCGACTGCGCTGCGGCGTCGCAGATGAAGGCCGGCGTCACTTCGTCCGGCTCGCCGAACCAGAAGGGCAGCACACCGGCCTCTCCCAGCCCCGCATTGGCAACTTCGCGTATCTGCGAGGCCATTAGCGCGCGCACGGCGGGACGCGCGCCCGTCGCGGCGAAATGAGCGGAATCGTTCATCCAGTGAGGTGCGTCATGGTTGCACTAGCAGGCGGGCGAGAAGCGTTACGGACGGCACTTATACTACAGACTTCAACGGGAGGTCCGCATGGGTGTGATATGGAGCGTCGCCGGCATTCTCGTCTGCGGCGGGTTGGGCGGACTGGGCGCCTGGGCGCTGGTCACGACCTTCGGCCTGTCGGGAACGTCGGGCGCCATCGCCGCAGCGATTGTAGGCATGGTGTTTGCAGTGGGATTGTGGATCGTGATGACGGCGATGTTGCGTTCGCTGGGATTGATTCGTTGACGCCCGGTTGCACGGGGCCCGTCCGAGCCAGATGTTTGGCGTACCGGTTCTGGTCGCCAGGCAGCCGGCATTTCCCGTGTTGGCGTCAGGGGAAATTGTGACCACCGGTACCGTCACCGACGCGTGGCCGGTCGCGCCCGGACAGGCATGGTCGAGCGACTATGGCGGCTTGGGGATTCCCGGGCTGCGCCTTGAATTTTTGTAGCGCCGGAGAAGTATGTACCGCCGTGCCCGGCACCGTTTGGTTTATCATTGACGGCATTCGTCACCGCCATGCGCGCGATTGTGACAATTCCCTGGGGAGTTTTCGGAATGAATCGTTTCCATTTGTTGTTGGCGTCGAGCGTCGTCCTCTCTGGCTGTGCCGCGTGGCATACCGGTCCGCAACCCGATGATCCGACAGAAGAAAAAGTCATGCAGGTGGGCAGCCACATCCCGGTGAAGGATCGCAATACCGGCAAGGCAGTCACCACGGGTGACGTGGACGCCATGATGCGCAACCAGCGGTCGGGCGTTGCAGGCGCCATGAACGGCAAGTAGTCTCGGTCACGTGGCTTCTGCCACGACGACATAGCGCAACGGCCCTCCCGGGCTGATCGCGTCGAATGGAAAGCAGGTGACGAGCGTCAATGTCGGCACCGGTGTGTCGCGCGGGATATCGAGCGCGCGGTAATCTGCGACGTAGGTTCGGCGTACCTGGAAGTAGTGGCGCGCGCCGCTGCGGTTCTCCACGACCAGCGCATCGCCAGCCGCGACGCGCTGCAGGAACCGGAAATGCGTGTCGCGATGCGCGGTGATCACGCTGTTTCCCGGCTCGCCTGGATCGGCCGACCCTTCGAGGTGTCCCGGACCGAACGCCAGCGTGCGCCCCGATGCGCCGCTCAGGACCAGCAGGTCAGCGTCCTGCGCCGGCGCGAACAGTCGAGCCACGGGATGCGTATCCGCCCACGGCCAGGGCCTGGCCGGTAGGCCCGATGCCTGCGTGCGCGTCCATGCGGAATGCAGAAGCACCTGGGCCAGCTCGGCCTTGGTGTAGATGTAGAGCCCGTTTCCGAAACACGCGAATCCTGCGCACATCAGCAGCGCGAGCAGCGCCAGACGCGCGCGACGTGGCTTGCGCGCGGTCTTGCACGGCGTGTGCGCGCCGCCGCCGAGGGGGGAAGACTCGGCCGGACGGCAGTGAAACGCGATGCCGGGCGCGGACGCGCGCATCCAGTTGCGCGTCTCGCTGTTGCTGCGGCCGAAAGATCCTCCCCTATCGACGGCGGAGGACGTGGGTGTGAAGCCGGGGTGATGGGCGCTCAGCATTGGGCGATCCCCCCGGGTTGGCGGGAAGGTGCCACGGATCCCGAAGGCGCCGCGCCCGTACCGAGCAACAGCAGCGCGACGAGCGCGGCAAGCACCAGGAGCGCGGCGCCTACGATGACCAGCAGTGCCGCGGGTGTCGCAGTACGCGGCAATTGACTGAAGCCTTCGAGTCCATCGGGAAGGTTGCCGGGCAACGCTGACGTCAGCGAATTTGCACCGGCCGGCCGTGTCGCGGTCACGTCGACCGCAACCATGCTCGTGTACTTGCTCACCAGGTGATGCGTGAGCGCAACGTCGAGCACCGCATTGCGGATGTCCGGTTCGGGCGCGCCTTGCCGGCCCGCGTCCATGAGCGAATCGATCTTCGCGCGTGCCCAGAGCACGGCAACGCCGGCTTCCGCTGCGCCGCCGTTGACGGGCAGCAACGCGTGCCACGCGCCGCCTTTGCGCTTGCCCGAGATCGCTACGTTGCCTGAGAGCGTGCCCGAGGGAAATTGCGCGGTCACCACGACCGGCTCCCCAGCGTAAAGGTCCGGCACGCGGCGCGGCCACGCGTCGGCGCCGCCTGGCCAGTCAATCGCGATGTCGGTCAGCGCAGGGCTCTCCAGTTTGCGGATAAGGGCGGACATCTTCTCCTTGACTTCGCGGACATCGCCGATGAAGGTGAAGGTGCCCCGTCCGAATTGCGCTGCCTTGGTCAGGAAGAACACATTGGGCGACGGGCCGATGCCGACGGTGAACAGGCGCCTGTCCCCGAGTTTGTCGTGCACCAGACGCAGGATTTCGTCCTCGTTGCCGACGGCGCCGTCGGTCAGGAACACGACCTGCCTCACCATGGGCGATTCGCCGGCGCCGTCCAGCGCGATCTTCAGCGCGGGCAGCATTTCGGTGCCGCCGCGCGCGCGCAGGCCCCCGATGAATTGCTTCGCACGCGCAAGCGTTCCTGTGTCGACGGGCATGGGCGCGGGGAACAGCGGGGTGCTGTAGGAGTTGAATTCGATGACGTTGAAGCGGTCGCCCGGGCCCAGGCGCTCGAGCGCCGTCGCCAGCGCCTCGCGCGCCTGGTTGATGGATACGCCTTCCATCGAACCCGACGTGTCGATGACGTACGTGATCTCGCGTGGCCCGCGGGGAGTCGCCGCTTCGGCCATCGACGGCGGCAGCGCCATCAGCAGCGCGTAGGTGCGGTCGCCACGCGTCTCGGTGAACAATGCGGCGCCCGGCCCGGACCCCACATCGGGCGTCCAGACCAGCTCGAAGTCGCGCGCCGCCGGAACCGCGCCAGCGCTCAGGGTCAGCCGATAGCGGTTACCGGGGAGCTCCTCGACGTCCATCGGGTGATACGTGCTGTTGAGCCTGGCCAGCGGGAATCCCGCGTTCAGGTCGATTGCGAGGGTGACAGGATTAGGCGGATTCGCCGGGTCATCGCGCCAGGTGATATAGGGCGGGGTGATCCGGTCGGCGTCGGGTACCTGGTCGGTCGGCGCCGAATCGCCCGTGGCAGCGCCGTCCGGCATGACCGGCGCTCCCGGGATGTAGCGCGGTGTGATGGCCAGCGGAAAGCGCAGGCGGAACGACCCTTCGTCGTAGCGCAGAGTCTCCTCGTATTCGAGCGCGACGACGACTTCCTCGTCGGGCCCTATGTTGGCCACACGAGTGGTGAACATGTTGGGGCGTTCCTGTTCCAGCAACGTCGCCTTGCGGCCTTCGGTCCTGGCGTTGTCGTAGGTGCGCCGCGCTTCTGCCTTTTCCTTGATCTCGCCCTCGATGACGCGCTGCCCGATGTGCATCGTCAGGTGGTCGACCGCGGCCTTTTCCGGGAGCGGAAACACGTAGACGCCTTCGCGCCATTGCGCGCTGGGATTGGCAAAGCGCTGCGTCACCTGCACCCTCGCCACCATGCCGCTCACGTCCATGTGCACGTCGGTCGCAATTAGCGGCGCGGCCGTACCTTCTCCGTTCGTGTCGCGAAGCAGCAGCGTGCCCTGCCCGAGGTCGCGACCGCCGGCGGCGTGTGCCTCGAAACTGACGACGAACACGGCAAGCGCCAGCACCAGGCTCACGAACAATCCGGTCGCAACGCTTTCCAGCGCCAGCCGGCCCAGTTCGCGCCATTCGCGGCGCAGCACGTTGCTGCCTTCGATTCGTTCGCTCTGCGGCATGGTTCGGGTCCCGGTCGTCTTGGCCTTCGCTGCCTGCGGAGGGGAAGTCGACTGCCGGGAGAAGTCCGCCGGCAGCCCCTCGCCCTCGGTAGTCATTTCGCGCGCGCATTGCGGCGACGCCCGGCCGGCAATCGGGCAATCCGGCGAAGAAATATGGCAAACCGATGGCACGCGGGTACGCGGCACAAGTCGGGTGCCGACGCTGCGGTATATTCCTTGGGACGACCTTTGCCGGGCGACCCCAGGGAAGGCAACGTCCCTCTTGCAGGGACCGTTCGCAGTGCGAGGGAGCATTTTCGATGAAACGGATCGCCATCGTCGAGGACGAACCCGCCATCCGCGCCAACTATGCGGATGCGCTGCGCCGGCATGGCTACGAAGTCGCGACCTATGCCAATCGCGCCGATGCGATCAATGCGTTCCGCACGCGCCTGCCCGACCTCGCGCTCGTGGACATCGGCCTTGCGGACGACATCGACGGCGGCTTTGCGTTGACGCGGGATTTGCGCGCGTTGTCAGCGACCGTGCCGATCATCTTCCTGTCCGCGCGCGACAGCGACTTCGACATCGTGGCGGGATTGCGGCTGGGCGCGGACGACTACCTCACCAAAGACGCGAGCCTGCCGCACCTGGCGGCGCGCATTGCCGCGCTGTTTCGTCGCAGCGAGTTGTCCGCGGCGCCCGCCGTGCGCGAGGACATCATCGAGCGCGGGGCGCTGTCCCTGGACATCCCGCGCCTCACCGCCGACTGGAATGGCCGGCGCGTGGACCTGACGCTCACCGAGTTCTGGATGGTCCATGCGCTGGCGCGGTTTCCCGGTCACGTCAAGGATCGGGACGCACTGATGCGCGATGCCAACATCGTCGTCGACGACAGCACGATCACGTCGCACGTCAAGCGCATTCGTCGCAAGTTCCAGGCGGTCGATCCGGCGTTCGACCACATTGCAACTGTCTACGGCATGGGCTATCGCTGGAACGCGGAATGAAGGTCCCCCGCATCGCGCTGTCGATCCGCGCGCAGCTGTTATTGGTATTGACCGTGTTCCTGGCCTTGCCTTGGCTTGGGGTCGAATACGTTCGCGAACTGGAGCGCGTGCTGCGCGACGCGCAGGAGCGCACACTGGCCGGAACGGCCCAGGCGGTCGCCACCGCGCTGCACGACCGGCCGCGCCTGTTCGCAGACCGGGCCGACCCCATCGCGCCGTTTGCCAAAGAGCGCGCGGCCGAATCGCAGACCGGCGCGGAGCCGCCGTCGCTGGCGGCCTCTCCTGAAATCGCCCAGATCATTTCGGGCCTCTCGCGCACCACCGCTCGCATCTGGGTGGTCGACCGCGACGGCGCGGTGCTGGCGCGCGCCGGGACGCTCAAGGCGCCTCATCTGCAAGTCCCGCCGGCATCGCTTGGCGAGCGCCTGTCGCGTGCGACCTTCGGCCGCTTGTACGGGTTGGTGCTCGATCAGCCCAGCGAGGATTTCGCGGACGACGCCGCAACCGCGGGTTCGCCGAGGGGCCGCGACGTCGAGGGCGCGCTCGCCGGAATACTCACCACGGATCGCCGGCCGACGAGCGACGGCAGGGCAGTGATCGTCAGCGCCGCACACCCCATATGGGTTGGCGATACCGTGAAAGGCGCGGTGATCGTCGAGGAAACGGGTAATGCGGTGCTCGCGCAGCGCAATCGCGCGTTCGAACGGCTGTTCAATATCGTTCTGGCGGTGTTGCTGGTGGGTTCACTCGCGCTGACGCTCTACGCCACGTGGTTGTCATCGCGCATCCGGCGCCTGCGCGACGACACGGAGCGCGCCATCGACGACCAGGGGCGCGTGCGCGCGCCGCTGGCCAGCTCCAATGCGGGCGACGAGATCGGCGACCTGTCGCGCAGCTTCGGCAATGTGCTGGGACGGCTGTCCGATTATGCGAGTTACCAGGAAAAGATGGCAGCGCGCCTGTCGCACGAATTGCGGACGCCCATCGCCGTGGTGCGCTCGTCGCTGGACAACCTGAAGCAGACGCCGCTGCCGGAGGATGCACGCGTCTACATGAAGCGAGCACAGGAAGGACTGGCCCGGCTGACCACTCTTCTCACGCGCATGACCGAAGCGTCGCGGTTGGAACAGAGCCTGTCGCAGGTGGAGCGCGAACGATTCGATCTTGCTTCCGTGGTGACGGGCTGCATGGACGGCTACCGGCAGGCGTATCCCGAGGCGACCTTCGCGTTTGCGCGCCCGGCGCAGCCGCTCATGGTCGATGGCGCCCCCGACCTCATCGCCCAGATGCTCGACAAGCTCGTGGCCAATGCCGTCGAATTCCGGACCAATGGTGCCGTCGACGTCAGCCTCGAGCGCGCGGGCGACGCCGTCCTGCTTCGCGTCGGCAACGAAGGGCCGCCCCTGCCGGACGCGCTGGCGGGGCATCTCTTCGATTCGATGGTGTCGCTGCGCGCCGGGGCCGGCGAGGACGCGAGCGAACCCCACCTGGGACTCGGTCTTTACATCGTGCGACTCATCGCCCAATTCCACCGCGGCAACGCGGACGCCGCCAATCGCCGCGACGGCCGCGGCGTCGTCGTCACGGTGGTCATCCCCGCGGCGAACTGAACGGCTATCGACGCGCGGGGCGCACCGGCGCCGGACCCTTGATGCCCAGCTGGTCGATGAGGAACGCGTAGATGTCCGCTTGCTCCTTGATGCGCGTCGCCAGCGCGCTGCCGATGCCATGACCCGCGTTGGCGTCGGTACGCAGCAGGATGGGATTCTTCGACGACGTGGCTGCCTGCAGCCGCGCGGTCATCTTGCGCGACTCGTACGGCGCCACGCGACCGTCGTTGTCACCGGTCGTGAACAGCACGGCCGGATACGCGACGCCATCCTTGACTCGTAACAGCGGGGAATAGTCGTAGAGCGCCTTGAACTGCGCCGGATCCTTGACCGAGCCGAATTCGGTTGTGTTGAACTCGCCGTTGGGTTGCGTTTCCCAGCGCAGCGAGTCGTAAATGCCGACCTCGCTTACCACCGCGCGCATCGACGCCGGATGCTGCGTGAGAGCCGCCCCCATCGTCAGGCCGCCGTTGCTGCCACCCATGATCGCCAGCCGGCCGGCATTCGTGTACTTGAATTCGGCGAGGTAGCGCGTGCACGCGTCGAAGTCGTCGAACACGTTCTGCTTGCGGGTGAGATTGCCGGCGAGGTGCCACGGCTCGCCGAATTCGCCGCCGCCGCGCGTGTTGCACACCGCGAACACGCCGCCATAGTCCAGCCACAGACGGTTCATCCTGCCGAAGTAGGGCGTCATGCTGATGCCGTAGCCGCCATACGCATACAGCAGCGTCGGGTTGTCGCCGTTGCGGTTCATGCCCTTGCGATAGAGGATGTTGATCGGGACTTTGGTGCCGTCCTTGGAGATCGCCACGTCGCGAAGGACCGAGGCATCGGCGAAATCGAACGGCGGCCTGGACGACAGCCGGGTGGGTACGAGCTGGTCCTTGCCCGCCTTGAACAGGAACCACGTCGGCGGCGACACGTAGCTCATCGTGTGCACCATGACATCGTCGCCCGTGAGCGGCTCGCCGACATGGATGTCGGATATGG
Source organism: uncultured beta proteobacterium (assembly GCA_963819965.1). Classification (GTDB taxonomy): domain Bacteria; phylum Pseudomonadota; class Gammaproteobacteria; order Burkholderiales; family Casimicrobiaceae; genus VBCG01. The sequence goes on along the minus strand of CAWFYA010000004.1, from coordinate 1,409,096 downwards.
GCTCGACCGGGATGTCGGCCAGGCGCTTGCCCTCGAGCGTGAACATGCGCGCAGCGGACGGTCCGCCATCGCGATAGACGACATAGAGACGGGTCTTCGTCGCGGTCACGCGTTCCGCCACGAGGGTGGTCTCGGGAACGACCACGACGGCGTTCGCCAGAGTCGGATGGTCGAGCGGAACGGCAATGATCCTGCCGAGCGGGGCATCCTTGATCGTCATGCCGTACAAGCGGCCGTCCTCGCCCAGGGTCATCTGCTTGACATCGTCGGTGAAACCGGCGACCTGCGTCCATTGCCCGGCCAGGTCGCGCACGTGAAAGGCGATTTGGCCGCCATCGCCGTTGCGCACTTTGGCCAGCAGGAATTTGCCGTCGCGGCCACCGTCGAGCTCGATTTCGGCAATTCGAGGGAAGTCATGGCCGATCACGTAGCGATCCGCGCTCTGCGGTGTACCCAGCTCGTGAAACCACACTGTCTGGTAGAACTGCTGATCGGCATCGGGGCGCTCGCCCTTTTGCGGGTAGCGCGTGTAGTAGAAGCCGCGGTTGTCCGGCGCCCACTCGACGCTGCCGCCGGCGGTCGGATAGCTGACCCCCGGAAGGACGTCGGGCAGCCGTTTGCGGCTTGCCACGTCGTACACGTAGAGCGTGCCGACTTCGCTGCCGCCGGCTGACAGCGAGACCAGCACCCGCTTGCCGTCGTAGGAGGCCTTGTAGAAATCGATCGCCGTGTGGCCGGATTTGTCGAGGATGTTCGGATCGAGGAGGACCCTTTCCCGGGCGACTTCGGCGTCGACAGGCATTGCCACCAGCATCGGCTGGTTGGCCGGCGGCGCGTTTTTCAGCGCGAACAATTGCTTTCGGAACTGGAATTCGAAGCGGCTGATGGTTTTGGCGCCGAGGAGCTTGGTCACGCGCCTGGCAATTTCCGGACGTTGCGCAATGCCGTCCAGGAACGACCGGGTGAGCTTGTTTTGCTCGACCACCCATGCCTTCACGTCCGGCGAGTTGTCGTCCTCCAGCCAGCGGTAATCGTCGGTGACCGCGATCCCGTGGTAGGTGTCGACAACGGGTTTGCGCGCGGTGGGCGGGTAGGCCACGTCCGCGGCGTGCGTGCACATCGCGGCAACCGCAAGCGCAAGCGCGACGCCACATCCGGACAAGTCGGAAAGTTTGAATTTCATGGATTGCCTCGATGCGCGTGGACCACGCGGGATTGTACGCTCGTGCCGATTCGCGCGGACGCGCCGGAATGCCACGGCTTATCGGGGATAATGCCGGGCAGTTCCCGCCACGGACACCCCATGACGCCCGCTACGCTATTGCAGCATCCTGCCCTGGTCAGCGCTTTGCTGCTCACCGGTTCCAATCTGTTCATGACCTTCGCGTGGTACGGCCACTTGAAGCATCTGCAGTCCTCTCCCTGGTGGACGGCGGCGCTCGTCTCCTGGGGAATAGCGCTGTTCGAATACTTGCTCCAGGTGCCGGCCAACCGGATCGGCTTCGCGGTGCTTTCACTGGCGCAACTCAAGATCATGCAGGAAGTGATCACGCTCGCCGTGTTCGTGCCCTTCGCGGTGCTCTACATGGACCAGCCGATCAAGCTCGACTTCCTGTGGGCGGGGTTGTGCCTGCTGGGTGCCGTCCATTTCATTTTCCGCAACTGACGGCGCAGCGCGTGACGTCTCTTCGCATTCATTTTCCGCGCATCTATTTTCCTTTCGCCGCGGGATATCTGCTCTCCTACCTGTTCCGCACGGTCAATGCCGTCATCTCGCCGGAGCTGTCGCGCGAACTCGCATTGACACCCGCGTCGCTGGGGCTGTTGACGAGTGCCTATTTTCTGACTTTCGGCGCGGCGCAGTTGCCGGTCGGCATGCTGCTCGACCGCTATGGCCCGCGTCGCGTCGAGCCGGTTCTCCTGAGCATCGCCGCGCTCGGCGCGCTGCTCTTCGCATACGCAGAAACGCTGCCGGGACTGGCCTTCGCCCGCGCCGTCATCGGCCTGGGTGTCTGCGCGTGCCTGATGGCGCCGCTCAAGGCCATCGCGACGTGGTATCCGCGCGAACGGCAGGCATCGCTGTCCGGATGGATGATGGTGGCGGGTGGCTTAGGCGCGCTGGCCGCGACGACGCCGCTGGAAATGGCGCTGCGGGGCACGGGCTGGCGGACGATCTTTGTCGTACTTGCTGTCGCGACCTTTCTCGTGGCTCTCGTTATCGCGTGGCGTATTCCGGATACCGAACGGCCAGCTGCGGCGGTGGGGTTTCGCGAGCAATGGTCGGGCGTCGGACGGGTGTTGCGGCATCCCCGCTTCTGGTGGATTGCGCCGCTAGGCGCGTGCTGCATAGGCACATTCATGGCCGTTCAAGGTCTTTGGGCGGTCCCCTGGCTCATGGAAGTCGACGGCGAAACCCGATCCGGCGCCGCGCGACATCTGCTGTTCATGGGCGCGGTCGTCCTCGCGGGTTACGTGCTGATCGGATCCTTCGGAACGCGGCTCGCGCGACATGGCATCCAGGCGCGACACCTGTTTGCCGCCGGCTACGGTATCGCCATAGGTGCGCTCGCCGGGATCCTGCTGCGCATTCCCGGCAGCTACTTCTGGTGGTCGCTCTACGGCTTTGGTGCTACGGTCAACGTGCTCGCCTTCACGGTGCTGAACGAAGGCTTCGCCCGCGAGTTTGCCGGCCGCGTCAACACTACGTTGAACCTGATGATGTTCGCCGGCAGCCTGCTCGCGCAATGGGGCATCGGCGTGCTGGCGGAGGCCGCGCGCGCGTGGTTCGGATTCGATCTGGCCGGCGGCCTGCGCTTCGCATTCAGTGTCGCGCTCGCGGCGAATATCCTCACTTTCTTCTGGTTCTGGCGCGGATGGGCGCGGCACGCAAACGTCCACGCCGATTCAAGGGCGAATTGAATGCACCTGCACATCCTCGGCATCTGCGGAACCTTCATGGGCGGAATCGCCGCCATCGCCAAGCACGCGGGACACACGGTGACCGGCTGCGATGCCAATGTCTATCCACCGATGTCGACGCAGCTGTCGGCACTGGGAATCGGCTTGACCGAGGGTTGGGATCCCGCGCAACTCGCGGGCGTTGCCAAGGGCGCCGACGTTTTCGTTGTTGGCAACGTGGTGTCGCGTGGCAATCCGCTGATGGAAGCGATCCTCGATGCGGGATCGCCGTACATTTCCGGCCCGCAGTGGCTCTACGAAAATGTGCTTCACGACAAGTGGGTGCTGGCGGTCGCCGGCACGCACGGCAAGACCTCGGCGTCGGCCATGCTCGCCTGGATTCTTGAGCATGCAGGGCTGGCCCCCGGCTTTCTGATCGGTGGCGTGCCGATGGATTTTACGGTTTCGGCGCGCTTGACCGACAGCGCGTTTTTCGTGATCGAGGCCGATGAATACGACACGGCATTTTTCGACAAGCGTTCGAAGTTCGTGCACTACCGGCCGCGCACGGCGATCCTCAACAATCTCGAATTCGACCACGCCGACATCTTTCCCGACCTGGCGGCCATCGAGACGCAGTTCCACCACCTGGTCCGGATGGTCCCGCGCAACGGCCGCCTTGTCGCCAACGGCGGCGAGGCGAGCATCGCCCGCGTGCTCGCGCGCGGCTGCTGGAGCGAAGTCGAGCGTTTCGGATTTGCGGAAGTCGCCGGCACGGGCCCCGATTGGACGATTGCGGCGGACGGTGCGATCCTGCTTGGCGGCGCGCCGCAAGGGACGCTGGAGTTCGGTCAAATCGGCCGGCATAGCCAGTTGAACGCGCTGGCTGCGCTCGCGGCAGCCCGCCACGTGGGCGTGCCGGTACCTCACGGCCTGGCAGCGTTGAAGGCGTTCCGCGGCGTCAAGCGGCGCCTCGAGTTGCGCGGGACCGTGCGCGGCGTTTTCGTGCATGACGATTTTGCGCACCATCCGACCGCCATAGCCACCACCCTCGACGGGCTGCGTCGCAGCGTGGGCGCCAAGCGCATTCTCGCGGTGCTCGAGCCCCGCTCGAATACGATGAAGATGGGTGCGGTGAAGGATGCGCTGCCGGGAAGCCTCGCCGCAGCCGATCGCGTGTACTGCTACGCGGCCAACCTCGGCTGGGACGTCGCCGGGGCGTTGGCCACCCTGGGCGACAAGGCCAGGGTCTACCACGACTTGCCAAAACTCGTGACGGCGGTGGCGGCCGAAGCGCGGGCCGGCGATCACGTGCTGGTCATGAGCAACGGCGGCTTCGGCGGCGTGCATGAAAAGCTGCTCGCACAGCTTGCCGCCGGATGACGCGCGCAACGCTTGTCTACTTGCACGGCTTCAATTCATCGGCGCAATCGGTCAAGGGCCGCAAGATCGCCGCGGCCGCAATGGCGTCAGACGATCCGCCGCACGTTCACCTGCCGACGCTGCACCACGAGCCGTCCGGCGCGATGCGCGAAGTGTGCGCGTGGGTTGACGCCAGTGGTACCGACCCCGCCGCGCTGACTTTCGTCGGCAGCTCGCTGGGCGGCTACTACGCGACCTGGCTCGCCGAGAAATTTGCCGCGCGGGCGATCGTGATCAATCCGGCGGTGCGACCCGCCGCCTCCTTGCGCGCGCATCTCGGGCCGCAGCGCAACCTGCATACCGGCGAATCGTGGAATTTGACGCCCGCGCATTTCGTGGCGCTCGATGCGCTGGCGGTGGGACATCCCACGCGCATGGAGCGCTATTTCCTGCTGCAACGCTCTGGCGACGAGCTTCTCGACTGGCGCGAGGCGGTGGCCCATTACGCGGGCGCGTGGCAGTTTGTGTGCGGGCGGCGGCGATCATGGATGGGAGGACATCGACGACGAGATCCCGGCGATGCTGCGCTTCGCCGGCCTGTCCACGCGGTAAAGCTTCAATCCCGGATCATCGCCAGCAGCCGTTCGAACACCATGTCGCTGGTGCGCAGGCCACTGTGCTCGAATTCGTTGGTCAGCCACGCCTTCATGCCGGCTATCGCCGCGGCGGTCTGTTCCGATGGTCCACGCGGAACGTACATGTCCTCCGCATAGATTGCGGCGGCGCCAGGCACGGTATTGCGCGCGAGCTGCGCCGGGTCGTAGAGCATCGGCCAGTTTTCTTCCTGCGCGAGCAATTCCGCGACATCGCGCAGCGCATGCAGTCCCGGGTAGTCTTCGAACATCCACGGATAGATCATTTCGCCGGTTAACGACGGCGGACTCCCCGGCGACCATTCGGCGTCGATGAACTCGCTGCGAATCCGGTGCGCCGACCAGCGCGACGCCGCGCGCTGCGTGTAGCACATCTCGTGCAGCACCGCGAATATCGGATTGGTCTCGAAGGATTGCGAGTGTTCCAGCGAACGCAGGAACGGCAGGCTCATTTCGGGACCGCCGGCGCCCTCGCAAAATGCGCCTTCGAGCAGGTAGTGCAGACTTTCCATCCCGTCGTCCATGCCCAGCATGAAGCCGACCTGCTGGAAGCGGCGGACCGTCAGGCGACCGCCGTCGGGAAGTCGCACATCGTGCTTGTGCAGGTGCTCCATGATGCGTGCGCACAGTGCGGCATCGTCCGGATACCGCGCAAAGAACTTGCGCGTCTTGCGCGCGACCTCGGGATACGTATGCCGATAATAGTCGTCGGCGCTGCCACTTAGTGGCGGCAAGCCACCGGTAATGAAAACCTCGCGCAGGCCCCGCGAATGGGCCGACAGGTAATGCACCGCGCAGAAGCCGCCGTAGCTCTGCCCGAGGACACTCCACGGCTCGTTCGCGCCGACGAGTTGCCGGCGAATCAGTTCGGCGTCGCGCACGATGCTGTCTGCGCGGAAGTGCATCAGGTAGTCCGCCTGCGCGCGCGCGTTCCCGCGTCTCGCGAGCGTTTGCGGCAGCACCACGCTGCTGCGGCCGTTGCCGCGCGAATCGAGGAGCAGCACGTGGTAGTCGTCGAGCGCCCGCTTGAGCCAGCCGGAATTGGTCATCGGGCGAGGTCCGGGAAAACCCGGACCACCTTGCAGGAATACCAGCCATGGCCGGTCGTCGCCGGCGCGCCGGCCGTTTCGTACGGCGCGCGCAAATATCGCGAGTTGCTCGCCCGACGGCCGGTCGTGGTCGAGCGGTACCGTGAACTCATAGTCGGTCAAGTGCATGCCGTGGTGGTGGGCGGTGGCGAGCGTGCGAAAGGCGGTCATGGGCATTCCTTGATTTTTCGAGGACGAGACGATTCAAAATCTCTGCGCACTGAACGGTCGCAGATCGAGGGGCGGTGGGCGACCCGCGACGATGTCAGCGACCAGGCGCGCCGTGGCTGCGGCTTGCGTGAGACCCAGGTGACCGTGGCCGAACGCGTAGGTGACTCGCGCGTCCGCGGCGGCCGGACCGATGGCGGGCAGCGAGTCGGGCAGCGAAGGACGAAAGCCCATCCACTGCGTGCCACCTTCAACGCGCAAGCCGGGCATGAAACGCTTGGCGACGGCGAGCATCGCTTCGGAGCGCGCGAAGTTCGGTGGAGCATCGAGGCCGCCGAACTCCACCGCGCCGCCGACCCGGATGCCGCTACGCAGCGAAGTCACGACGAAACCGTGGCCGCCGAAGGTGAGCTGGCGCTTCAAGTCGAACGCGCCGGCGGGCAGTGTCGTGTTGTAGCCGCGTTCGGTTTCCAGCGGAATGCGCTGGCCGAGCGTGCGCGCCAGATGGTGCGACCATGCACCCGCCGCGACGACCACGCGCGTGGCGACCACCGGTGGCCCGTCGCGCAATTGCGCGGTGACGCCGTCTGTGCCCGGTGCGAGTGCCATGACATCGGCGCGGCGTAATCGGCCGCCCAACCGCTCGAAGTGCCGTGCCAGCGCCTCGGTCACCTGCAGTGGATCGCTCACGGATTGCCAGCCAGGCACGAACGTGGCGGCCACGATTTCGCGACTAAGGCCCGGCTGGAGTTCGGCGATGGCCCGTTCACCATGCAGATGAGTGAACGCGATGCCATGGTTGGTGCGCGCCTGCCAACCGGCCCGCGTCGCCGCGAGTTCCGCCTCGCTTTCGTACAGGTGCAGATTGCCGTCGCTGCGCAGCATGTCGCCGGCGCCGGCGCTTTGCAGTAGCGAGGGTGTCTCGGCAGCCGACAACGTCATCAGCGCCGCTTGCGCGGCGATGCCGGCGCGCACGCACTCGGGACGGCACGCGCGCCAGAAGCGATAGAGCCAGGGAGCAAGTCGCAGAAGATAGCGAGGTCGTATCGCCAGCGGCCCGAGCGGATCCAGAAGCCACCTTGGCGCCTGACGCAGCACCCCTTCGGATGCGAGGGGCAGGACGTCCGAGAATGCCAGCGCGCCTGCGTTGCCCCGGCTCGCCTGTGCGGCCACGTGCTCGCGATCGACCAGCAGCACGTCGCGCCCAAGCTCGCGCAGGCGCAGCGCCGCTGCCACGCCGACTATCCCGGCGCCGATCACGAGCACATCACAGGTCGCCTCTGCGGACGACAGCGACTGCAGCGGTTGCGGCAGTATCATCCGGCGCTTACGACGTGCTGAGGATCAGGCGACGGCGCGATATGCGCGCACCCGGTCGCGGATCACCGGAGTCTCAAGTCAGTCCCCACGCGAACGCGTCTTCGGGGTCGAAGTTGAGAGTTGCGTCAAGCGTGACGAACGCGCGGCCGTGGATCAGCGGCAGGATGGCATGCGCGGGCGTTCCCGGTACGGGTACAGGCGGGATCGCGTAGCGGCCGGTGAAGACGCTGCCGATCACGCTTTCCTGTCGCCATGGTACGCCCGGCGCCAGCTTGCCGTCGGCGGCGAGGCAGGCCAGCTTGGCGCTGGTGCCTGTTCCGCACGGCGACCGGTCGTAGGCGCCGCCGGGGCAGAGCACAAAATTGCGCGCATCGTTGCGCGGATCGGCCGCCGGCCCGAAGAGTTCAATGTGGTCGATTTCCGCGCCGCCAACACCTGTCACGCGTTGCTGCCGCAATGCTTCCTTGACGCGCGACGCGAATTCGGTGAGTCCGGCTACACGTTGCGTTTCCAGCGACTGCTGGTGATCGCTGCACAGGAAGAACCAGTTGCCGCCCCACGCTACGTCGCCGTGCACCGTGCCGTGCCCCGGTACGTCCACGCGCACCTGCGTCGCGTGCCGGTAGGAGGGCACGTTGCCGACGGTCACCGAGCCGTCGGGATGCAGCGTCGTGGTGACGCTGCCGACCACCGTTTCGACCCGATGCTCGCCGGGCTTCGCGCGACCGAGGTGCGCGAGGGTGGCAATGAGGCCGATCGTGCCGTGTCCGCACATGCCGATGAAACCGACGTTGTTGAAGTAGATCACGCCGCAGGCGTTGCCGGCATCGACGGGTGCGCAGAGGAGCGCGCCCACCACCACATCGGAACCACGCGGCTCGTTAACGAGCGCCCTTCGCCACGCATCATGTTGTGCGCGGAAACGGTCCCTTCGCTGCGCCATGCTGCCCTGACCCAGGTCGGGGCCACCACTGACGACCACGCGCGTGGGCTCGCCGCCGGTGTGGGAGTCGATCACGCGGGTCGTTGCGCTGAGCGGGGCTGCCATGGGCTCGTCGGGGCTGAATTATCTGGCATCGATTATAGTCGATGGCCACCGGTGCCCAGGATTGGGGAAAGGGGTTCCATGCGCCCGCCAGACCGCCGCGTTTCGCGTCGAGGCATTTTTGTTCGACGCCTCTCACTCCTGTGCGCGGGGCGCCGCGCAATGGCGGTCTGTCTCTTGCTGCTGCCGTTTGTCGCGGCGCAAGGTTTTGCCGCCGACGCACCGAAAACGTTGCGCGTGGCCGCGGGTGCAGAGATGAGTTTCGATCCGCAGTTCTCCGCGGATGCGGGTTCCGACGGCATCATCGACCACATCTACGATTCGATGCTCGACTACGACTACCTCGCACGGCCACTGCAGCTGGTACCGCGCACACTCGAGGCGATGCCTACGGTTACCGATGGAGGCGCGACCTACGTCTTTCGCTTCATGCGCGGGATCCAGTTCACGCCGGACCCGGCGTTCAAGGGCAAGCCGCGCGAACTGACTGCGGCAGACCAGGCGTACGCGTTGAAGCGGTTGCTCGACCCGGCAGTGAAAAGTCCGTGGCTGTGGCTGCTCGAAGGCAAGGTCGTTGGCGCGGACGAGTTGCGCCAAAAGGCGATGGCAACCGGAAAGTTCGACTACGACGCGCCGCTTGCGGGCATCGAGGTGGTCGATCGGTACACGCTGCGCATTCGCCTGAAGCAGCCCGACCTGCGCTTTCTCTACGCGTTTGCGATCCCGAACACGGCCGCGGTGGCGCGTGAAGTCGTCGAGGCGTATGGACAGGACTTTGGCGCCCACCCTGTCGGCACCGGTCCGTACATGCTCGGCGAATACCGGCGCAGCGCCAGATTCGTCCTTGTCGCCAATCCCGGTTTCCGTCCGACGACCTACGTTCCCGCGGGCCCGGTGCCGAAGGAATCGATGGCCATTGCGGCGGCGCTCAAGGGAAAGAAGTTGCCGCTCATCGAGCGCATCCAGATCACGGTGATGGAGGAGGGGCAGGCGATCTGGCTGGCATTCATCAACGGGGAAATCGACCTGACCGATCGATTGCCGTCGGAATTCGTCGAGCAGGCGCTCGTCAACGGCAAGCTCCGACCGGAACTCGCCGCAAAGGGCATTCGGCACGAATTGTTGTTGCGGCCGAACACGCGCTGGACCTATTTCAACATGGAGGATCCCGTTGTCGGAGGCTACACCCCTGAGAAGATCGCGTTGCGCCGGGCGATCGGGATGGGCTACGACGTCGACGAATTCATCCGCGTCATCCTCAAGGGTCGGGGCGTTCCGGCAAACGGACCGATTCCGCCGGACGTGGCAGGCTACGATTCGACGCTCGGGACACAAGCCCAGCTCTATGATCCCGCGGCCGCGCGGGCGCTGCTCGACAAGTTCGGCTACAAGGACCGCAATGGTGACGGCTACCGCGAAACGCCGCTGGGCGCGCCGTTGGTCCTTGAGCGATGGTCGTTGCCCACCTCGCTCGCGCGACAGGAGAATGAGCAATGGAAGAAATTCATGGACGCGATCGGATTGAAGATCGCGTTCAAGACCGACCGCATGCAGGAAATGCGCAAGATGGCGCGCCAGGGCAAGATCCCGATGCGCACCGATGGCTGGAACGCCGATTATCCGGACGCCGAGAACTTCATGCAGTTGCTGTACGGACCCAATGTCGGGCAGGAAAATCACGCGCGATTCGACCTGCCGGAATTCAACCGTCTCTACGACGCGGCCCACAAATTGGCGGATTCGCCGGAGCGCACCAAGCTCTTCGACCGGATGACGGAGCTGGCGGTCGCGTATGCGCCCTGGCGCCTGATGGAGCACCGGATCGAGGACCACCTGCTGCAGCCGTGGGTCCGCAACTACAGACCACATCCGGTTCGCTCCGCGATCTGGCGTTACCTCGACGTCGATCCCGCGCATCGCTGAACCTGCCGTGCAGTCGACTTTCTGCGGATAGGCGGCAGGCGTAGCATTGCGGTCATGAAAGCGCCCATTCAGGTCGAGCAATCGGCGCAGCGCAGCATGTCCCGCGCGACGTCCGCGCATATCGCGCAGGAAAGCGCATTTGGTGCGCGCAACTACGACCCTTTGCCTGTCGTGCTGGGACAAGGCGCGGGCGCGTGGGTGACCGACGTCGACGGCAAGCGCTACCTGGACCTCATGAGCGCCTATTCGGCCGTCAGCTTCGGCCATGGACATCCGAAAATTGTCGCCGCGCTGGTTGCGCAGGCGCGGCAGCTTGCCGTCACCTCGCGCGCGTTCCACAACGACAAGCTGCCGGCGTTGCTCGAGCGGCTGGCGCGCATGACCGGACTCGACCGCGCACTGCCCTCCAATGGCGGCGCCGAGGCCGTCGAGACCGCGCTGAAGGCGGCACGCAAGTGGGGCTATGCCGTGAAAGGCATTCCTGCGGATCGCGCCGAAATCGTGGTGTGCGCGAGCAATTTCCACGGGCGCTCGATCGCCATCGTCGGCTTTTCCTCCGAACCGCAATATCGCGACGGATTCGGGCCATTTCCGCCCGGATTCGTCACGATTCCCTTCGGCGACGCAACCGCGCTCCGCGCCGCCATCACGACGAATACCGCGGCGTTCCTGGTCGAGCCGATACAAGGGGAAGGCGGCATCATCGTACCGCCGCCGGGCTGGCTGGCCGAATGCGCCCGCATCTGCCGCGAGCGCAGGGTCCTCCTCATCTGCGATGAGATCCAGACCGGACTTGGCCGCACCGGACATTTGCTGGCGTGCCAGCACGACGACGTTCATCCCGATGGTGTCATTCTCGGCAAGTCGCTGGGCGGCGGACTGCTGCCAGTGTCGGCGTTCGTCTCGACCCACGACGTGATGCGCGTGTTCGCGCCGGGCGACCATGGCAGCACGTTCGGTGGCAATCCGCTGGCGGCCGCCGTGGCGATGGCAGCGCTGGATGTGCTGGAGGAGGAACAGTTGTGCGAGCGTTCGCGCGAGCTGGGCGCATGGCTGATGACGCGCCTCCAGGAGATCGCCAGCCCGCTGATAAGCGAAGTGCGAGGCCGCGGACTCTATGTCGGCGTGGAAATCGACGCGGCCCGCCTGCCGGCGCGACGGGTTGTCGATCGTCTGCTGGCGCGTGGCATTCTGTCGAAGGACACGCATGGCACGGTCGTGCGCATCGCGCCGCCTCTCAATGTCGCGCAAGCGGACCTCGCCTGGGCTGTCGGAGAATTGCGCTCGGTGTTGCGTGAACTCGAAGGGGGATAGCGGCCGTATTGGCCATTCGCTGGGCGGTCTGCGCTGGAAAGTACCGGATCACGGACGTCGCTGAAATCGCGTTCAGCGACGTCGCATGCAGATGGCGGGCGTATACTTTTCCGATGGGCGATTCCCCTCCCGCGGAGCAACTCGTCGTCGCGATCAGTTCGCGCGCGCTGTTCGACTTCGAGGAAGAGAACCGGGTCTTCGAGACCGCCGACGACCGCGAATACATGCGGCTACAGCTGGAGCGGCTCGAATCTCCCGCCAAACCCGGCGTCGCCTATCCGCTGGTACGCAAGCTGCTCGCGTTCAACGCCGACGGCGTGCGTCGAGTGGAAGTGGTGATCCTGTCCCGCAACGATCCGGTCTCCGGCTTGCGCGTGTTCCGCTCGGTGCAGGGCGCGGACCTGGGAATCGAGCGCGGTGTATTCACGCGCGGCCGCGCGCCTTTTTCCTATCTCGGACCGCTGAAAGCCAACCTGTTCCTTTCGGCCAACGGCGACGACGTCCGGGGCGCGCTCAACGCGGGATTTCCGGCAGCGATGGTCTATACCCAGTCCCAGGTTACCGACTCGCATCCGGACGAAGTGCGCATCGCCTTCGACGGCGACGCGGTGCTGTTTGCCGACGAAGCAGAGCGTGTCTACCAGGCGCAAGGGCTGAACGCGTTCCAGGACCACGAGGCCGATCATGCGAGGCGGCCGCTGCCGCCCGGACCGTTCAAGCCGTTGCTCGAGGCGTTGCACCGGCTGCAGCGCGTCGACCGCGGCTCGGTGCAGATGCGCCTGCGCACGGCACTCGTGACTGCGCGCAGCACGCCGGCGCACGAGCGCGCCATTCGCACGCTCATGGACTGGCACGTTAACGTCGACGAAGCCATGTTTCTGGGCGGCCGGGAAAAGGGACCATTCCTGAGGGAATTCGAACCCGATTTCTTCTTCGACGACCAGACGCGACACGTCGAGTCGGCGGCGCGTCATGTCCCATCCGGCCACGTGCTCCACGGCGTCGCCAACGAGGTCAAGCCGTGAGCGCCCCCGACAACGCGTTCGCGCTGGCCGATTGGCGGCGCGGCGTGGCGCTGGAGTATGCGGCTGTCCGGTCAGGCGTAGCAGACCCCGAGGCCACGGCGCAGCGTTTTCGTGCCACGCGCGATCGCCTGTTCAGGGAGCACCCGGGAAGTCCGATCGCTCCGGAACGCAGGCGGGATTGGCGAGGTATCGCCTGGTATGCCTACGCGCCGGCGTGGCGGATCAAGGGCGTGGTGGAAATTGCCGGCAAACGCGAGTCGTTTGAGATCTCGCTTACCGCCGACGGCATTCTGCGCTGCACGCGCGTGGGCCATGTGCGCTTTACCGTCGGCGGTCGTGCCGCGCGCCTCGCGGTCTATTGGCTTGAAGGCTACGGGGGCGGAATATGGCTGCCCTTCGCGGATTCGACCAGCGGCGCGGACACCTATGGCGGCGGCCGCTATCTCTACGACACGATCAAGGGCGCCGACCTGGGGGTGGGCGAGCGCGAGATGATGCTCGACTTCAACTACGCCTACAGCCCGTCATGCGCGTACGACGAACGCTGGTCCTGCCCGCTGTCGCCGCCGGAGAACCGGCTCCCCTTTGCGGTGCCCGTCGGCGAACGCCAGCCGAAAAACCCTTAGTCGAGAATCCGCCCGAAGAATGGATATTGCGGATCGTTGTACCCTGGCGTGGATGGATGTCCCGGCCGGACCAGTGAATCCACGAGCGCTTCGTCCTCTCCGCTCCATGGTGCGCCCAGCGCACTGACGTAATCCTGCCATTGCTCGAGCGTGCGCGGTCCGGCGATCACGCTCGTGACGATCTGATTCGCCAATGTCCATGCCATGGCAAATTGCGTCGCGGAGCGACCAGTGGCCTTGGCGTGCGCGACCAGACGGTTGGCGATCACGAACGATTCCTCGCGGAATTCCGTTTCCATCATCCGGCGATCCTTGCGCGCCGCACGCGAATCTTCCGGTACCTTGCCGCCCGGCGCGTACTTGCCCGTCAGCACGCCGCGCGCCAGCGGCGAATAGGGCGCGACGCCGATGCCGTAGTGATCGCAGGCGGGCAGGATCTCGACTTCGGGCATCCGGTTGAGCAGGTTGTAGTACGGCTGGCAGACGACCGGCAGCGCCACGCCTTGCGCCTCGCATTCGCTGACCATTTCCGCGATGCGCCAGCCGCGGTAGTTCGAGATCCCGAAATAGCGGATCTTGCCGCTGCGGACCAGGTCGCCGATGGCGCCTACGGTTTCCGCGATAGGCGTGTCGGGATCGTCCTTGTGCAGGTAGTAGATGTCGATGTAATCGGTGGCAAGCCGCGCCAGGCTGTCGTCGCATGCGCGCAGGACCCAGCGCCGCGACAGACCTCCGTCGTGAGGCTTGGTCGTCATCACGTTACCGCACTTGGTGGCAAGGATCCAACGCGAGCGATTGGTCTTGATCGCCTGGCCCACGATCTTCTCCGAGGCGCCTTTGCTGTAGACGTCGGCGGTGTCGATGAAGTTGATCCCGGCCGCGAATGCCGCGTCGACGATCGCCTGCGCTGCCGCCGCGTCGGTGCGATCGCCGAACATCATCGTGCCCAGACAGATGGGTGAAACTTCCAGCCCGCTGTTGCCCAAACGCCGGTATTCCATCGCCGCCTCCCGTTGCATTGAATCGCCGACTATGCAGGAACGATCGCTTTCCCGCAATCCGCGACCCGCACCTTCCGTCCGCTGCCGGTATAATTCGCCGGCTCGGTCCAAGAGCGACCCAACCAATTCGCCAGGGCGCGCGGCGCGCGCTTGATCCTCCAATGAATGTCCTGTTCGAGGACGACGGTCACTTGAAGGCCGGGTCCGTTCTCGCCGATAACGACGCATCGCTGCAGGTCGAGGCGGCGTCCGGCAAGCGGCTCAAGATCAAGGCGGGTGCCGTGCTGCTGCGGTTCGAGCAGCCGGGTGCCGGTGCAATCATGGCCGACGCCCAGAAATTGGCCGCCGAACTCGACGCAACGTTCCTGTGGGAGGTGAGCGGCGACGGCGAATTCGGCTTCGAGGAACTCGCCCGTGAATACCATGGCCAGCAACCGACGCCGGCCCAGGCGGCGGCGATCGCCATGCTGCTGCACGCCTCTCCCATGCACTTCTACAAGAAGGGCAAGGGCAGGTACAGAAAGGCGCCCCCCGAATCGCTGCATGCCGCACTGGCTTCGGTCGAACGTAAACAGCGCGAAGCCGCGCAGATCGCGCATTGGGTCGCCCAGCTTGCGGACCGCGTGTTGCCCGACGAATTCCGGCCGAAAATTCCCATGCTGGTGTACAAGCCGGACAAGAACACGCTGGAGTGGAAGGCGCTCGCGGCCGCGTGCGAAGCGGAAAGGATTAACCCGATCGACTTGCTGGCGGCGAGTGGGGCGATTCCTTCAACGCACGATTTTCACTTCAACCGTTTCCTTGCCGATGCGTTTCCCAAGGGCATTGCGTTTCCCGACTGGGGCACATTGCCGGCAGCGCCCAGCTTGCCGCGCGCGGAAGTCCAAGCCTTCTCCATCGACGATGCCGCGACGACCGAGATCGATGATGCGTTTTCGGTGCGTGAACTCGCCAACGGCAATGTGGAGATAGGAATCCACATCGCCTGCCCGGCGCTCGCCATTCCGCGTGGCAGCGCACTCGACGCCATCGCGCGCGCGCGCCTGTCGACCGTCTACATGCCCGGACGCAAATTGACGATGCTGCCGGAAGCCGCGGTCGCGGCCTTCACGTTGAAGCAGGGGACGCACGCGCCGGCGGTTTCGCTCTATGTCGAGACCGACGCCGACGGCGCGCCGCTTGCGCACACGACACGCGTGAATCTCGTGCCGATCGCCGCCAACCTTGACGTGGCCACGCTTTCCGATGCGTTCGCGAATCCGCTGCCTTCACCCGCGGATCCGCCATGGACACCGGAACTGCGCGCGTTGTGGAAGCTCGCGCAGCAACTGTCCGCCAAGCGTGGCAAGACCGACATCAATCGCACGGACTACAACTTCGATGTGGATTGGGCTGCCGCCCCCGAGGGTCGCGTGACGATCACGCCGCGCGAACGTGGCAGCCCGCTCGACAAGCTCGTCGCGGAGCTCATGATCCACGTCAACAGCATGTGGGGGCAAATGCTCGCCGGCAACGGCGCCGCAGGTCTCTATCGCGTACAGGCTGGCGGCAAGGTCAGGATGAGTACTCGGCCGGGCGAGCACCAGGGGTTGGGCCTGACCCACTATCTATGGTCCAGCTCGCCTTTGCGCCGGTATTGTGACCTCGTCAACCAGCGCCAATTGCTCGCGGTGATTGCCGGCGACACTCCGCCGTACGGCGAGAACGACGCGGAACTTTTTGCCGCGCTCGCCGATTTCGAGGCGACCTACAGCCAATACGCCGAATTCCAGGACCGCATGGAGCAGTACTGGTGCCTGCGCTGGCTGGTGCAGGAGAACGTCACGGAAACGACGGCTTCAGTCATCCGCGAGAATCTCGTCCGCTTCGACCACCTGCCGTGGGTCCAGCGGGTGGCCGACCTCCCGGCCCAGCCGCCGGAAACGGCGATCAGGCTGGCCATTGTCCGGATCGATCTCCTCCACGCGACGCTGGAGTGTCGCTATGCCGGTACAGTCTGATCAATATTCGCGCCGCCGCTGCGCCGATGTCATGCCAACGGCATGGCGCTTGCTAGAATGGAAAGGCCCCGAATTGCCTTGGATGGCCGGCCTTGCCGCGACGCGCTTCCCCGCCGAAAGCACCCGATAAACAGCCTGTTCCGGAGGAGACGCCGGCGCTGACGCCCGTGCCTACCCCGGCCCCTGCCGGGCGCCGGGCTGGCGCAACTGCAGGGGCGAAGAAGAAGGCTGCGGCGCCGCGCGTCACCAAGCCGGCGTCGGTTCCGCCGCCGATGACCATCGTTCCCGCACCACCGGCACCCGTGCTCAAGCCCGTGCCGCGCAGGACCGCGCGGATTTCACCCGCCGGCGCGCTCCCGCCCGCACAAATTCCCCCCGAAGCGCTCGCTTCGCCGCGCCACGACAAGCTGCTGACCTACGCGCTGGCCGGCTCGCTTTTCGTGCACATGATGGTCCTGGCGATACATTTTTCGCCCTTCGACTTGCGGCGATGGACCGACAAGGGGCCGCCGCTGGAGGTGGCGCTGGTCAACGCCAAGACCAAGGCGAAGCCAACCAAGGCGGACATCCTGGCCCAGGCAAACCTTGATGGCGGGGGCAATACCGACGCCGACCGGCGCGCGCGCTCGCCCTTGCCGGTGTTGCCAATGAACAATCCCGACCAGCAGGTGGCGGTCGCTACTCAGAGGGTGGAAACGCTGGAGCACCGGACACGCGAACTGATGACGCAATTGCGCGCGGCGCCCATTGCAGCGGTCCAGCAGAAGCCCGTCGATGCCGCGGAGAAAACCCAGCTGCCCACCGCCGACGAGCTTATGCAGCGCACGCTCGAGGCGATGAAGCTCGAGGCGCAGATCGCCAAGGACATGGAGGCATACCAGAAGCGGCCCAAGCGGCATTTCGTGGGTGCCCGCGCCGAGGAATACCGTTTCGCGCGTTACGTCGAGGACTGGCGGCTCAGGGTCGAGCGCATCGGCAATCTCAATTACCCGGCGGCGGCGCGCGACCAGCGGCTTTACGGCAGCCTCCTCCTCACGGTGTCGATCAAGAGTGACGGCAGCGTGGAAAACATCGAGATCAATCGCAGCAGCGGCAACCGCATCCTCGACGCGGCGGCGGTCAAGATCGTCGAAATGTCGGCACCCTTCGCCGTGTTCCCGCAGGACATCAAGCGCGACACGGACATCCTCCACGTCACTCGCACGTGGACGTTCACCAAGGGCGACGAACTCGTCTCGCAGTAACCAGGAGGGTGCGTCGACGGCTGGCAGGTTCCGCGAGCCGTCATCTCGGCGTGGTCGTGGCCGCGCCAGGAAGTAAACTCCCTGCTTTCCCGCTCCCTGCGTTCCAATCAATTCGCCGCGCCGCCTCCGTGGACAAATACGCCGTCATCGGGAATCCCGTCGCCCATTCGAAGTCGCCGCAAATCCACCTGGCCTTTGCGCGCGCGACCGGACAGAGCATCGCCTACGAACGGCTGCTGGCGCCGCGTGACGGATTTGCCGCGACGGTCGCGGCATTCGCCGCCTCGGGCGGGCTGGGGCTCAACGTGACGGTGCCGTTCAAGCTGGAAGCATTTGCGCTGGCGGTGACGCAAAGCGCGCGCGCGCAGCTATCGGGAGCGGTGAACACGATGAAACGCGTAGGGGACGCGTGGCACGGCGACAACACGGACGGCCCGGGCATCGTGCGCGACCTCACGCATAACCTGGGATTCTCGCTGGCCGCACGCGACATCCTGGTGCTTGGCGCGGGCGGCGCGGCGCGCGGAATCATGAGTTCACTGCTCGCTGAAGACCCCCGTGCGGTGACAGTGAGCAACCGCACGTACGCCAAGGCCGTCGCGATCGCCGATCTGTTCGCGCCGCACGGACCCATTGCTGCCGTGCCGCCAGATGGGCTGGCCGGGCTGCACTTCGACCTGGTGATCAACGCGACCAGCGCGGGGCTCGCGGATCGGTCGCCGCCGCCGTGGCTGCCTTCAATCGTGGCGTCCGGCGCGTTTGCGTACGATCTCGTCTATGCCGATGCACCGACGCCGTTTCGCACATGGGCAAAAGCCCACGGGTCCGCGCGAACTGCCGACGGCCTCGGCATGCTGGTCGAGCAGGCCGCCGAGAGTTTCTACATCTGGCGCGGCGTGCGACCCGAGACCGCCGCTGTCATTTCGTGGCTGCGCTCGTCCGGAGGCCATTGATGGCATCACCCCTTCGGCGTTCGGTCGTTGCGCGTTGGGTCGGATGGACCGCGCTGATTCTCGTGTCGGGCTTTGTGTTGGTGCACCTGTGGTTTGCGGCCCATATCCTGTGGTGGCGCAATCATCCCGCCGGCGAAACCTCGTTCATGGCCTGGCGCATGGACGAGCTGCGCGCGAAGAATCCGAAGGCGCAGCTCAGGTACACATGGGTTCCCTATGACCGAATCTCGGGCAACCTGAAGCGCGCGATGGTCGCCGCGGAGGACGCCAAGTTCGTCGACCACGAAGGATTCGACTGGGATGGTATCGAGCTGGCGATGGAAAAGAATCAAAAGAAGGGGCGCGTTGTCGCCGGCGGCTCGACCATCACCCAGCAGCTCGCCAAGAACCTCTTTCTCTCCCCGTCGCGCAGTTATTGGCGTAAAGGCGAGGAGGCGGTCATTACCGTGATGCTGGAAGCGATGCTGTCCAAGCGACGCATCCTCGAAATTTACCTCAATGTCATCGAGTGGGGGAGCGGCGTATTCGGGGCTGAAGCGGCGTCGCGCCAGTATTTCGGCGAATCCGCCGCGAAGTTGTCGGCAGAGCAGGCGGCGCGGCTGGCGGCGATGGCGCCCAACCCGCGCTTCTACGAGCGTAACCAGGCCGCGCCCGGGCTCAATCGCAAGATCGGGATCATCATGGCGCGCATGCCCAGCGCCGACATCCCCTAGCGGTTAGAATGCGTGCGCTCCGTGCGTTCACCAGCCAGAACGTAGGCTGCGCAATCCAGCCATGACTCTCTCCGCCCAGAACCGCAACCACGTCCGCAGCGAAGCCTACGCCGACGAGCGACCCGAGGCGCACGAACGCGTGCAGGACGCCCTGGCCGAAGTCACGGCGCTGCTGCGCAAGCACCGCCTCGTCGAGGGGCTGGTGCACGAGCAGCTGGAGCACGCGCCGATAGGTAATAACGAGGGGCGCGGCGAGATCGTCGAGAGCCTCGTCACCAAGCAGAACAGGGCGCAGCTCACGCACAAGCTCGACCGGCTGCACCCGGCCGACATCGCCTACATCCTCGAGGCGCTGCCGCTCGACGAACGCCTCTACATCTGGGACCTCGTGCGCACGGCGCGCGATGGCGAGATTCTGCTCGAGGTGTCCGACGCGGTACGCGAGTCGCTGATCTCGACGATGGACACGGAAGAACTCGTCGCCGCCGCGGAAACGCTCGACGCCGAGGAGATCGCCGACCTGGCGCCCGACCTCCCGCAGGAGGTGATGGACGACGTGTTCTCGGGGCTGCCGCTCGCGGAGCGCGAGCAATTGCGCGCGGCAATGTCCTTCGAGGACGACATGGTCGGCGCGCTGATGGACTTCGAGGACGTGCAGGTGCGCCAGGACGTGACGATAGAGGTGGTGCTGCGCTACCTGCGGCGCTTCGACGAGCTGCCGTCGCAGACCGACCAGTTGTTCGTGGTCGATCGCGACGAGAAGCTGCTCGGCATCCTGGCGATCAACCGGCTGATCGTGTCCGAGCCGGACGCGCTGGTGTCGGCCCTGATGCAGCCGCCGGTGGTCAAGCTCCTGCAGCACGAAAAGGCGGAAGGCGCCGCGTCGGCGTTCGAACGCTACGACCTCGTCTCGGCGCCCGTCGTCGACACCAATGACAGGCTGGTCGGCCGCGTTACGGTGGATGAGATCCTGGACTTCGTGCGCGCGCAGGGCGAGGAAGAAATGCTGGCGCAGGCCGGCCTGCGCGAGGAAGAGGACGTTTTCGCGTCGGTGTGGAAGTCGTTCCAGAACCGCTGGTCGTGGCTGGCCATCAATCTCGTGACCGCATTCATCGCGTCGCGCGTCATCGGCGCGTTCGAGGGCTCGATCGCGAAACTGGTTGCGCTGGCGGCGCTGATGCCGATCGTCGCCGGAATCGGTGGCAATTCGGGCAACCAGACGATAACGATGATCGTGCGCGCGGTGGCGCTGGGCCAAGTCACGCGCGAGCACGCCAGCAAGCTGTTCCGCAAGGAGATCATCGTGGCCGCGATCAACGGCGTCGTTTGGGGCGGGGTCATGGGACTCGTGGCGATGTTGCTGTACAAGGACGTGACACTGGGTCTCGTCATGGTGTTGGCGATGACGCTCAATCTCATGCTCGCCGCGCTGATGGGCGTGCTGATTCCGATGACGCTGCTCAAGTTCGACCGGGACCCGGCCGTCGGCTCCTCGGTGTTGATCACAGCGGTGACCGATTCGGGTGGGTTCTTCATTTTCCTGGGACTTGCGACACTCATTCTCATTCGCTAGGAATAAAGGTGCGCAAGTGCTGTTGACCCCTTCGCAGCATCCATAACCATCCACCCAAGGGGACATCAATGCTTCGAACAATGACAACGCTGTTCGCCACCGTCCTGATCGGCGTTTCACTCGGCGCGGCAGCGCAGTCGATGCCGGCCACCAAGGCCGCCGACGGCACGCTCACCAATGCCGCGGGCATGACGCTTTACACTTTCGACAAGGACGCCGGCGACAGGAGTGCGTGCAACGGGCCGTGCGCCAGCAACTGGCCGCCGCTTCTCGTGGTTGGCGATGCCAAGGCGACGGGTGCCTGGACGATAGTCGTGCGCGAAGACGGTGCCAAGCAGTGGGCGTACAAGGGAAAGCCGCTCTACGCGTGGTCCAAGGACGCCAAGGCAGGTGACAAGACGGGCGATGGTTTCAACAACGTCTGGCACGTGGCCAAGGATTGAGGGCGGCCTTTGGCGGCGACGCGGATGACTGACAGCTTTTGACGCCACATGTCCCCCGACCCGCCATTGCCTCACCCGGAACTCCTGGCTGCCATCCCGCGGCTGCGTCGTTACGCGCGGGTGCTGACGGGTGACCTAAACCGCGCGGACGACCTGGTCCAGGATACGCTCGCCCGCGCGTGGGAAAAGCGCAGTTTGTGGGCCACAGGAAGCGACCTGCGCGCATGGCTGTTCACGATCATGCACAACGTCTTCGTCAATCAGCGCGCGCTGGCCCGCCGGGAACGCATGCAGGTGTCGCTCGACGACGGCGGAGAAGGCGACGAGGCTTGGCAGATCCCGGTACGCGCCACGCAATATACGCGGGTCGAGCTGACGGAACTCGTGCAGCACGTCGGGCGGCTGCCGGTGGACCAGCGCGAGGTCCTTCTGCTTGCGGTGGTCGAGGAGCTTCGGTACGAAGAGATCGCAACCGCATTGGCAATCCCGATCGGCACGGTGATGTCGCGGTTGTCACGCGCGCGCGAGAAATTGCGCACCGCGTTCGCTGACAATCCAGCCAGCGCGGCGGGGCTGAAGGTAGTGAAATGAATCATGAAGCAATTGATGTGATGCGATTCCATGTAACCCGGCAAGCGAGGAGCGCGCGATGAATCCGCTGCCCGTGACCGACGCTGACCTCGAGGCCTACGCTGACGGCCAGCTCGCGGCGTCGCGTGTCGTCGTCGTGGAAGAGGCCATTGCGCGCGACCCTGCGCTGGCCGCGCGAGTGGCCATCACCCGGCGACACAACGCGGAACTTCGCGATGCGCTGGACCCGTGGTTGGCGGATACCGTTCCTTCCCGCCTGCTGGCGGCCGCCAGCGCGCCCGCGGGCGTTGCCATCCGGTCCCCGCGGCGGTGGCTCGCGTCCTCGCTCGCCGCGGCGGCGACGCTGATGGTCGGACTTGGCGTGGGCTGGTACGCCCGCGATGTCGATCTCGAGCGTGCGGGCACGCCGACGACATTCACCCGGCAAGCGGCGCTCACGCATGCACTCTATGCCGCCGACGCCAACCGCCCGGTGGAAGTGTGGGCGCCGGAAGAGAAGCGCCTCGTCGCCTGGCTTTCCAAGCGACTGGGCTTCGCGGTGACGGCGCCCGACCTCAACAGCTCGGGTTTCGCGCTGGTCGGCGGGCGCCTCGTTGCCGGCCACGAGAACCCCACCGCGTTGTTCATGTACGAAAACGCGGACAAGCAGAGACTGTCGCTGCAGGTGCGCAAGCAGACGGTCGAGGGCGGAGAAGTCGCCTTCAGGTATGCCGTCGAGAACGGTGTCGGCGTGTTCTACTGGATCGAGGACAATTGCAGCTATGCGTTGTCCGGCAACCTCGACCGCGCGCAGCTGCTCGCTGTGGGCCGCGTGGTTTACGGCCAGCTGGCGGTATCGGAAGCGGCGGGTGGAAAGTAGCGCGCGAGCGCGCGGTCGTGGCGCAACGCCGGGTCAGCGCGCGCGGCTTGCGCGAATCCGGTACGCGACGTCAACGCGATCCTGGACGGCGATGGCGCCGCCGAGGATCGCGAGCGGCGTGATGCCGAAGTCGGTCTGGTCGAGCGCAAACGAACCAGTCGCCTCGATTTCGTCCGCAGTGCGCCGCAACGTCGTGGTGGCCTCGACGATCCGCGTCGCTCCGTGAAACGAGACAGTTACGCTGAGTGGCTGCGCGACGCCGGTCGGGTCGGCGCCGCGCACGCGGATCGTGGCGTAAGGGTAAGCGTCGGTATCCAGAACCTTCCGCTGCATGTTGAGGCGCGTGCCTTCGATATCGGCGGGATCCAGCGGCGGGCCCAGGCCCGCGGCGGCGCGCAGTTCCGGCTCATCGACTACCAGCCCCGCCAACGGCACCACGAGGTCCGCGATGCCCGCGTCCGGCGCGACGAATCCCGTGATCTGGTGGCTCGAGACCACATGATCGTGGCCGAACTGTGCGAACGACCCCCCGCGGCGAACGACGATGGATGCCAGGGAACGCTCGGGGTCGACGCGGAACACGGGCGTCCCGTCTGCCAGCAACTTTCGATAGTGTGCCTCCGGGAGCTGGGCGGCTCCGGTTGCCGGTAGCCGGGGCGGCGGTTGCGGAGCGCACCCTGCGAGCAACGCGGCGGCAAGCGCGACGCAGAACAACGCGAAGCCGCGGCGCGTCATCGTGGCACCGCCATGCTCTGGCGTTCGATTTCGTCGGCCAACGCCTGGAACTGGCGGGCGATGTTTTTCCTGACCACCTCCTGCTCGATGCTGCCCAGAAGCGCGAATCCCGGCACGACATGACCGGCATAGGTCATTCGCGTTCCCTTCGCGGTGGGAATCAGCGCGTAGCTGGAGGAAAGCGCAGGCAATGTGCCCGCCACGGCCCGCGAGTCCAGCTTGTCGGGAGGCGCCTCGTGGATCTCGAATGTTATGTCGATCGGGACATGCACCAGCCAGAACACCGCGTCTCCCGATTGCTGGACCGTCACGGTCCGGTCGTGGTGCGCTATGACCTGGCTCGAGCGCAGGTCCGGGATGAATGCAGTGTAATGAGCATAATCGGTAAGCACGCGCCACGCCGTCGCGCCGTCGGCGTCGAGCATCGCGACCGCATTGACCTCGATGGCGTCGCCGTTGCGCTCGGCGTCCAGCGTGATCGTCGCGGCAATGGCGGGAGGTGCGGCGGCAACGAGCGCGAGACCGATGGCCGCCAGCCATGAAACCGTATTCATGATCGACGGTTGCCGCGGGTGCGCGCTACACTTCGCCGTTCGTATTTTGCTTGGCCCATCCACCACAGGTTAACACCGGATGGCGGACCGCTATTCCTCGACGTCGGCAGTACCTCTGCGCCCACGCGAGCGTTGATTCCATCGCGAGAGGATTTACCGATGCAACGCATGCCCGCGCAGCCCGGCGATGACGTGGCGACCATCGAGACGCCGGCGCTGGTCGTGGATCTCGATCCCTTCGAGCGCAATATCGAGCTGATGGCCAACGCTGTGCGTGGCTCTGGCCTCGCATTGCGGCCCCATGCCAAGTCGCACAAGTGTCCGGCCATTGCGCTGCAGCAGCTCGCGCTGGGTGCCGTTGGCATCTGTTGCCAGAAGGTGGATGAGGCCGCGGCCTTTGTCGAGGCCGGCGTGCGCGATGTGCTCGTCACCAACGAGATCGTGACGGGACCCAAGCTCGCCCGCCTGGCCGAGCTCGCGCGCAGGGCGACCATCGGCGTGCTGGCCGACGACCTGAACGTGATCGGCGCCATCTCCGGCGCGGCGACCCACGCGGGCGTCTCTCTCGACGTCCTGGTCGAGATCGACGTCGGTGCGCATCGCTGCGGCGTCCCGCCTGGCGAACCTGCGGTCCCACTCGCGCGCGCCATTGCGTCTGCGCCGGGATTGCGCTTTCGCGGGCTGCATGCCTACCAAGGGGCTGCGCAGCATTTGCGCGCGCCGGCGGAACGCGCGGCGGCGATTGCTGCTGCCGTTCAATTCGCTGGCAGCACGCGCGATACCATCCAGGCCGCCGGCATCGCCTGCGCGACCGTTACGGGTGCGGGCACCGGCACCTGGCAACTGGAGCGCGACAGCCGCGTCTACACGGAATTGCAACCGGGCTCCTACATCTTCATGGATGCGGATTACGGCCGCAATGCGCTGGCGCCCGACGATCACGCTTTCGAGCACAGCCTCTACGTTGCCGCCACGGTGATGAGCACTCCCGTGGCGGAACGCGCGGTCGCTCGATGCCGGCCTCAAGGCATTGGCGCTCGATTCCGGCTTGCCGATCGTGCACGCCGCGCACGGTCTCGAGTATGTCGGCGCCAGCGACGAGCACGGCGTGCTGCGCGTGAGCCCAGGCGCCGTTGGACCGGTCGTTGGCCAGCGCGTGTGGCTCATTCCCGGGCACTGCGATCCGACGGTCAACCTCTATGACTGGATCGTAGGAGTGCGTGGCGATCGAGTCGAGTGCGTGTGGCCGATAGTGGCGCGCGGCGCGCTGGGATAGCGCAGCCTACAGGGTCGCCACGCCGCGAGGCGTGCGCACCATGGCGGCAATTCGCGGTGACTTCCCGTAGGTGACCTTCATGGTTTCCGACAGTCCGAGCAGAGCTAGTTCCGCGCGCACGGTCGCGGGGTCCGGATGTTCGCCCGCTACGGCCACGAGCCGGCAACCCGAATCGGGCAGGTCGTCGGTCGGATGCCGCGCGTCGGGCCACTGAATGAGTGTGGGAACCAGGCCGCGTCCCGGCCGGTGTCCGTCTTCCGGTATCGTGATGCGCCAGGTCAGGTTGCCGCGCGTCATGATCGAAGGTAGGCCCAGGTCGGATACGCGCTTGGCAGCGGCGTCGATGTCGCGCGTGCGCGCCACCCAATGCGCGAGATGCGGACCTTCGGCGAGCGCCGCGCGCATGCGCGGCTCGTCCAAGTCGAACCAGCGCGGATGCGTCGGCTTGTTTCCGTCGGGATCGACGGCGATCACTTCGAGGTAGAACCGCGCGCCGAGCGACAGCAACGCGTTGTACGTGCCCATCGCGACATGCTTGCCGCCCGGTTGCGGTCGGGCGCCCAGCCGCTCCTCGACCCAGTCGCAGCCCGCACGCAGGTCGTTCGTGGCGACGACCAGGTGATCCGGCTCAACCTGCAGCGGACTCGTCAACGCGAATGCACTTCGGCGGGGGAAAAATCGAGTTCCACGCGCGCGCCATTGGGATCGAACAGGAACACCTGCCAGATGTCGGTACCCGTCTGCCGCCTGCACGTATGTTCGACGTTGTACGTGGTGAGAAGCGCGAGGGTATCCGAAAGCCCCACGGCCGAGAACGCCATGTGGTCGATGACCCCCGGCTTCAACTGCTCGTGCGACTTGCCACCGACGACGTGCAGGACGGCCGCATCTCCCGCATAGAGCCACGCGCCGGGAAATCCCAGATCCGGCCGGGGACCGTCGGTCAATCCCAGCAGGTTGCAGTAGAAATGGACCGTGCGCGATACATCGTCCGTCAGCACGGTGAAGTGGTTCACCGCCGAAATGGCCATGTTGAAGATCTCGTCAGTATGACTTCATCAGGATAATGCATCCGCGAAAAATGCGCCCACCAGCGCCGTGGCGTCGGGCTCCGCGGCATCGTTGTAGGCGAGAGCGGGATCGCCGCCGCTCCAGGCGTGGCCGAGCCCGGTGATTTCGACCAGCCGCGCCACTGGCCGGCCCTCGACGCGCCATTCGCGCACGACTTCGGTCCTGCCGTTGGGCAGCACGCTGCGCGTTTCGCTGTCGGCCTCGGGCAGGCCGGCTGCGGCGGCGGTGCCGTCGCGGCTGGCGGGGTGCCCGTTCAAGCGGAGATATTGGCGGACCAGCGCCAACGCGTTGCGCGGCGAGACGACCGCATCCGACTCGCCATGGATCGCCAGGAGCGGAATGGGCAGCGCCCGGGCGGGCGCGTCGGCGCGGGCGGCATCGCCGATCGTCGCGACGTCCTGTTCCGGGCCGCCTTGCATCACCGCGATCGCGGTCATCGGCGACCTGGCCGCACCGCAGGCGAGTCCCGAATGCACGGCGACCGCCTTGACCAGCTTGGGGTAGCGAAGGCCCATGACTGCGGCAAATGCGCCGCCTGCGGACATTCCGGCGACCAGTACGCGCTTGCGATCGCAACGGTAGTGGCGGCGCACCGCGCGGATTTGCGCGGCGACGATCGCGGCCTCGCCGTCCCCGCGCATCGTGCGCTTGTCGAACCAGTTCCAGCAACGCCAGGGGTTCGCCCCGTCCTTTTGCCGCGGCAGCAGCACGACAAATCCCTTCGCATCCGCCAGGTCCGTGATGCGGGTCCCTTGTGCAAATTCCTCCGGCGTCTGCTTGCAGCCGTGGCACAACACGATGAGCGGTGCGCGCCGCCACGCTGAGCGGCCCTTGGGAATGTAGACCAGGTAGTCGCGGCTGGGCAGCACGAAGGGCGCAACCGAGAGAAAGCCCCTCAGGCTCCACTTCGAACCCGATTCGAACCTTCCGGGCTCGGGCTCGCTCGGGAAAAGTCGGCCGAAGAAATCCTTGGTGCGGGCCCAGAGTCGCTCGAACATGCGCGTCGCCTAATCGAAATGCTAGATCAGCACGACGTCGTACTGTTCCTGCGTGTACACCGTCTCCACCTGCAATGAAATGGGCTTGGCGATGAAGTCGCCCAGCTGCGCCAGGCTCTGCGATTCCTCGTCCAGGAACATATCGATTACCGACTGCGAAGCGAGGATGCGGAATTCGCGCGCATTGAATTGCTTGGCCTCACGCAGGATCTCGCGCAGGATCTCGTAACAGATCGTCTGCGCCGTCTTCAATTCGCCACGCCCCTGGCAGGTGACACAGGTCTCGCACAGCACGTGCGCGAGCGACTCGCGGGTGCGCTTGCGCGTCATTTCGACCAGGCCCAGCTGGGTGAAGCCGTTCACGGTGAGGCGCGTGCGGTCGCGTTCGAGCGCTTTGTTGAGCTCGGCCAAAACGGCGGCGCGGTGATCCGCGTTCTCCATGTCGATGAAGTCGATGATGATGATGCCGCCGAGGTTGCGCATGCGCAGTTGGCGGGCGATGACCTGGGCGGCTTCGAGGTTGGTCTTGAATATCGTGTCGTCGAAGTTGCGGCCGCCGACGAAGCCGCCGGTGTTCACATCGATCGTCGTCATCGCCTCAGTCTGGTCGATGATGAGGTAGCCGCCGGATTTCAGGTCCACGCGCCGCGACAGCGCCTTCTCGATTTCATCCTCGACCCCGTGCAGGTCGAACAGCGGTCGATCGCCCAGGTAGTGGGTCACGCGATCCACCAATGCAGGCGTGTAGGCGCGCGCGAATTCCTGCATCTTGGCGAACGTCTCACGCGAATCCACCACGACCCGCGACGTTTCCTCGGTCGCCATGTCCCGCAGCACGCGCTGCGCGAGATTCAGGTCCTGGTACAGGAGCGAGGCGGGCGGCACTTCGCGTGCGCGCTCGTTCAGGTCGCTCCACAATTTGGTGAGGTATTCGATGTCGGTCTGCATCTCGCGTTCCGATGCCGTCTCCGCCATGGTGCGGATGATGAATCCGCCTGCCAAGCCCTCCGGCAACAGGAGCTGCAGCCGCTCGCGCAGGTTTTCGCGCTCGACTTCGTCGCCGATGCGTTGCGAGATGCCGATGTGCGAATCCTGAGGCAGGAAGACGAGCAGCCGGCCGGCCAGGCTCACCTGCGTCGACAAGCGTGCGCCCTTGGTGCCGATCGGATCCTTGATCACCTGCACCAGCAGGGACTGGCCCTCGTGCAGGATTTTCTCGATGGGTTTCTGTTCGCCACCATGACCATTCTGGCGATGCTCCCAGATGTCGGCGATGTGCAGGAAGGCCGCGCGCTCCAGCCCGATTTCGACGAACGCGCTCTGCATGCCGGGCAATACGCGGGCGACGCGTCCCAGGCAGATATTGCCGACCAGGCCGCGGGCGCTGGCGCGCTCGATGTGCAGCTCCTGCACGACGCCCTGCTCGAGCATGGCGACGCGCGTTTCCTGCGGTGTGACATTGATGAGGATTTCGTGCACGGCCGCGATTCCAGGCTTTTTATCCTTTTTATAGCACGGACCGGCCAATCCTAGCGAGTGCCGCGGCCGTTTCGGCGAGTGGCAGTCCCATGACCCCCGAGTAGCTGCCTTCGATGCGCGTGATGAACGCGGCGGCGAGTCCCTGTATTGCGTAGCCGCCGGCCTTGTCGAATGGTTCGCCGCTTGCGATGTACCGCTCGATCTCTCCGGCGGTGATCGCTCGCATCGTCACGTGCGTTACCGACAGCACCACGTCGACCTCGTCGTTCCAGCGCAGCGCGATGGCGCTGATCACGTCGTGGCGGCGTCCGGACAGCCGCGCGAGCATCCGGTGCGCGGCAGCGGCGTCGGCCGGCTTGCCGAACACCATGTCGTCCTGGACCACTTCGGTGTCCGCGCCCAGCACCGGCAGGACCGGCAAGCCGCGCTCGATCATCCGGTTCCAGCCGACACTGGCTTTGGTGCGCGCGATGCGCTCGACGTAGTGAGCCGGCGGCTCGCCGTCGCGGGACTCTTCGGCCACGTCGCGTTGCCGCCCCGGCGCGCTGCGCAGGTGCAGCACCTCGAAAGCGACACCCAGTTGCCGCAGCAGTTCCTGCCGGCGCGGGCTGCGCGAGGCCAGGTAGATGCGCGGGTCCGTCATGCGGTCGCTCAGTATTTCGGTCACGATATCAGTCGCGGTGATAAGGATGCCCGGCGAGAACGCTCGCCGCGCGATAAAGCTGTTCGACCAGGATGACCCGGGCCAGTCCGTGCGGCAGCGTGAGTGCCGAAAGCGAAAATCGCGCGGCCGCGGCGGCCTTCAGACTATCGTCAAGACCATCTGCGCTGCCAATCACGAACGCGACGTCCTGCGCCGCGGCGCGCCAGCCTTCGATGCGCGCTGCGAACTGGCGTGTAGTCCATGCCGTTCCGCGCTCGTCCAGCGCGACGATCGCGCATCCGGTGCAGGCGGCGCGAATGCGCAACGCCTCAGCCGCAAGGATCTGTGGCGCCGGCTTGCCGCCATCTCGCGCGGCGGGCTTGAGCTCGATCACCTCCATGCCGTATTCGCGTGGCAGGCGCTTGGCGTATTCCGCATAACCGTCGCTGACCCAGGCGGGCATCCGGTGGCCGAGCGCGACGATTCTGAATTTCACGGCGACGAGCTTTGCCGTCGCCCTCTCAGGCGGCTTTCGCGCGTTGCTTGGGAGGGGCGTGCTGCCAGAGCTCTTCCAGGTTGTAGTACGCGCGAATCGCCGGCTGCATGATATGGATGACGATGTCGCCGCAATCGACCAATACCCATTCGCCGGATTCTTCTCCCTCGACGCCGATGATGGTCGCGCCGGCCTCCGACAGCTTGTCCCGGACATGACGGGCGAGCGCCTTCACCTGCCGGTTGGACTCGGCGCTGGCGATGATCATCGAATCGTAGAAGCTGGTGATCTTGCGCACGTCGAGCACCGTAATGTCGCGTGCCTTGATATCTTCGAGGGCGGAAACCGCTGTTTGCTGCAGTTTGTTAAGGCGCATCCGGTCGGGGGACGTAGAGGTGATGGAGGTCAATATAGGCCAAAACCGCGGGCGGGAGCAATTCGCGCAGCCTTTCCCGGGCACCGCGAGCCAGGGCGTCCCGGATGGCCGTGGCTGCAATGGCGTGGGGCGAGATGGCTTGGACGTAGATGGCGCCGGCGAGGCTCGAGCGCAATACCCCCGGATCGGTGGTGAGCCGGTCGTGCCAGTACGGCAGCAAAGGCGCAGGCAGGGTGGCCGCCAAGTCCATGCCCGGTCGCTCGACCACGACGACATGCGCCAGGTCGAAGATCTTCCGCCAGCGGTGCCAGGACGGCAGGCCACGGAACGCGTCCGCGCCCAGCAGGAGCAGCAACGGACGCAGCGGAAACGCAAGTCGAAGCTCGTCGAGCGTCAACACCGTGTAGCTTTTGCCGGCACGACGCAGCTCGCGCGCGTCCACGACCAGGCCGGGGAATTCGCCGACTGCAAGCTGCAGCATGGCCAGGCGGTGGGCGCCCGTGGCCGCCGGTCCTGCGCGATGCGGCGGATCGCCCGCGGGCACCAGGCGCACTTCCGGCAGCGCCAACGCGCGGCGAACGTCATCGGCGAAACGCAGGTGCCCGTAATGCACCGGATCGAAGGTTCCCCCGAGTATCGCGATCGGTGTGCGCGTTGGCGTCACTGGTAAGGGTTTTTCGGCAGGCACTCAGAACCGGGAGCCGGGTTCTGCGAGGAACGCAACTTCATCCGGCGTGGAGACGCGGCCCAGAACGGCGTTGCGATGGGGATAGCGGCCGAAGCGCGCAATGACCTCCGCGTGCTTGCGCGCCCATTCCAGCGGTGCCGAGAGCCCCGCCTCGTTGGCCAGCGCGCCGAAAAGGTCGAGCGAATGCGCCTGCGCACGACCGTCTTCGGCGTGTTCATAGGGCATGTAGAGAAACCACCGGCCGTAGGGGTCGAGCGCGCGGTCGAGCTTGCGCCCGACGGCATCCTCTGCGGTGGCGAGCGCCCGGGCGTCTCCGGCAAAGGCCTCCGCCGTGTCACGATGGATGTTGCGAGTGAATTGATCGAGCAGCAGCACGCGCGCCAGCGCACCCTCCGCCGTGGAGCACCATTCGCCATAGCCGCCCGCCAGCGCGATGGCGGTGATCGCGCCGAATCGCGCGCGGATTTCGGCGTCGAATGCGGCATCCTTGCGGAACCATATGTCGCGCGCCTTGCCGCGCGCAGGAGACGTTTCCTCGCCGAACCAGAAGGCGATGATGGATGCCGCGAGCGGGTCGAGGACAGAGGCTGCCATGCCCTATGATAAGGTTTACCGGGGGCGCATGGCGCGGCCCGATGCGGCTTCCGCCAATGACGACTTCGTATCGCAAGATCTTCCTTCTGGCGTTGTGCCAGGCGCTACTGCTGACCAACGGCGCCGGGCTCATCAGCATGAACGGTCTGGTCGGCTATTCGCTGGTCGACGCGAAGGCGCTGGCAACGCTAGGCGCCACGACGTATGTGCTCGGGTCGTCGCTGGCGACGATGCCCCTGTCGCTGTGGATGGCAAAAGTCGGCCGAAGGCGCGGCTTCATGGCAGGTGCATTGATCAATGTCGGCGGCTGTGCGCTGGCCGCCGCGGCGTTGTACCTGCGCAGCTTTCCGCTGTATTGCGTGGCGACGGCAGTCATCGGCATCTATAACGCGGTCGGACTCCAGTACCGCTTTGCGGCCGCGGAGATCGCGACGCCGGCGGACAAGGCACGCGCCATTTCGCTCGTACTCGCCGGTGGCCTGGTAGGCGGCTTCATGGGGCCGGCCATCAGTGGCTGGGGCAAGGACATGTTGGAAACACCGTTCCTGGGCTCGTTCCTGTTGCTTGGGTTCGTGGCGCTGGTCGCATTGTTCGTGCAGTCGTGGCTCCACGTGCCCAAGCCGTCGCTGGCCGAGAGCGGGGGCGGCGGTCGGCCGCTTCGCACCATCGTGCGCCAGCCGGTATTCATCGTTGCGGCGCTGTCGGCGGGATTGGGCTACGGCGCCATGAACCTGCTGATGACCGCGACGCCGCTGGCGATGAGCTTTTGCAGCCATCCCTACGCCTACGCGGCGCTGGTCATCGAATGGCACGTGGTGGGCATGTATGCGCCCGGATTCGTGACCGGCGGACTCATCAAGCGCTGGGGCACGGCACGCGCGATTCTCGTAGGAATTGCGGTCATGGCGTGCGGTGCGGGCGTTGCGCTGAACGGCAATTCCTTGGCGCATTTCGTGATGGCGCTGGTCCTGGTGGGCATCGGCTGGAATTTCATGTACACCGGCGGCACCACGTTGCTCACCGAGGTCTACACGCCCAGCGAAAAAGCGCGCACCCAGGGCGCCAACGATTTCATCGTGTTCGCGATCATGGGCCTGTCGTCGTTCTCGTCCGGCGCGCTGGTCTCGGCCGCAGGTTGGGAAGCGATGAACTGGAGCGTGCTGCCTGTCCTGCTCGCGCTCGCTGTCCTGGTCTTGTGGTTCGCGCGGCGCGGTGCCGGGATCGCCGCATCTGCGGCCTAGGACGCCTATGCCTTGGGTGCGAATTTCCAGTAGACGGCGTCGATGGTCTTGCCCGCAGCGGCAAGATCGGCCTTCAGCGCCTCGCCGACCGCGAAGGAGTCGCGTACATCATGCAACGCCCGGACGAACAGGACGGCGCGGTTGTCATCCAGAACCAGCGACTTGACAGCACTGCGGATGGCGCGCGCGGCGAGCCACGCCTGGGCGGCCCGGTCCACGTCGGGGTCCGACGCGTCGATGAGCAACCTGCGGTTCAAGGTAGCGAGGAACAGCGCCATCGCACCCAGCAGCAGTCCGACGAGGATGGCCACCGCGGCGTCGAATTCCGGGTGCGGTCCCCAGATCCAGGAGATGCCCGCGACCAGCAGCGTCAACAGGATGCCGAGCAATGCAACGGCGTCTTCCAGCAATACCGCGAGCACCGTGGTGTTGGTGCGATTCTCGCGCACGCCGGACCAGCCGCCGATTTCCTTCAACGCGACCGAAAACGTCCAGAGTTCGAGCGCGAGTGCGAACACCAGCAGGCCGACTATGAGCGCCGAGAACGGCTCGACCGGCTGACGCTGCAGCAATGCATGCACGCCGTGGTAAATATTGATGCCGCAGCCGATGAAGAACACGCTGACAGCGGAGACCAGCGCCCAGAAGTACTTCTCCTGCCCACGTCCGAACGGATGCACGCTGTCGGGTGCGCCGCGGCCGCGGATCTCGCCGACCTTGAGCAGCATCTGATTGCCCACGTCCGCGAACGAATGGATCATTTCGGCGAACAGTGTGGGCGACCCGGTGACGAACCAGCCGAAGCCCTTCGCCCCGGCAATGGCCGCGTTGGTGACGATCGAGATCGATACGGACGACGACATTCGGTATCCGGTCAGGTGCGAATCTGACCGGATCCCAGAACGACCCATTTCTGGCTCGTGAGCCCTTCCAGGCCAACCGGCCCGCGCGCGTGCAGCTTGTTGGTCGAAATGCCGATTTCCGCGCCGAGCCCATATTCGAAGCCATCGGCGAAGCGCGTGGAAGCATTGACCAGCACCGAGCTCGAATCGACTTCGCGCAGGAAACGCATGGCGTTGCCATAGTGCCCGGTCACGATCGCGTCGGTATGCTGCGAGCCGTACCTGGCGATGTGTGCCATCGCGTCGTCCGGTGAATCGACGACGCGGATGGCGAGGATCGGTGCCAGGTACTCGGTGTACCAGTCCTGCTCGGTTGCCGCCCTCATCGACGGGACGATCGCGCGCGCTCGGTCGCAGCCGCGCAACTCGACGGCCTTGGCTGCATAGATCCCGGCCAGCGGCGGCAGCACGCGCGCCGCGATGTCTCCATGCACGAGCAGAGTTTCCATCGTGTTGCACGGCGAAAAGCGTTGCGTCTTGGCGTTGTCGGCGATGCGGATCGCCATGTCGAGATCCGCGGACGCATCGACATAGACGTGACAGACACCGTCGAGGTGCTTGATCACCGGTACCTTCGCATCCCTGGTGATGCGTTCGATGAGGCTCTTGCCGCCGCGCGGGATGATGACGTCCACATGCTCCGCGTCGGCGATCAGGTGGCCCACGGCGGCGCGATCGGTCGTCGCGACGATTTGCACCGCGTTCTCGGTCAGGCTGGCCGCACGCAGACCCTGCTGCACGCAATCGGCGATGGCCCGGTTGCTGCGCAGCGCCTCCGACCCACCGCGCAGGATCGTCGCGTTGCCGGACTTCAAGCACAGCGCCGCGGCGTCTGCGGTGACGTTGGGACGCGATTCGTAGATGATGCCCACCACGCCCAGTGGCACGCGCATCTTCCCGACCTGAATGCCGCTTGGACGAAAGCGCAGGTCGGTTATCTCGCCGACTGGATCGGCGAGCGTCGCGATCTGGTCGAGTCCGTCCGCCATCGCGGCCACGCCCCGCGAATCCAGCGTCAGGCGATCGACGAATGCGGCATCTTGTCCGGCCGCTTTGGCCGCGGCAACATCCTGCGCATTGGCGGCGAGCAGCTTGACCTCGTCCCGCCGCATGGCCTCGGCCATCGCGCGCAGCGCGTTGTCCTTGGCGGCGCTGTCCGCGCGCGCGAGGTCGCGCGCCGCGGCGCGAGCGGACACACCGACGCCGCGCATATAGCTTGCGACATCGATATCCTGCGCCAGGCCGGGGACGTTGAGGTTGGTCATCCGGGCATTCTACCGCGGGCGCCGCGCGCCACAGCGTCGCTCCCCTCGACGGGTGTCCGCGAGCCGCGGACTTGAGACTCAGTCGGGTGCCGCTCGGGTCTTAGCCGGGTGACATTGTCTTCACGCCACCGGGCGATCCCAACAGGATCACATTGGCGCCGCGCCGCGCAAACAGGCCGGCCGTGACCACGCCGACGATGCCGTTGATCGTCGTCTCGAGCTTGACCGGATCGACGATCGACAGACCCGAAACATCCAGGATCACGTTGCCGTTGTCCGTCGTGCACCCCATGCGCAGCGCGGGTTGCCCGCCGAGCGCGACCAGTTCCCTCGCGACATAGCTTCGCGCCATCGGGATGACTTCCACCGGCAGCGGAAACCTGCCGAGGACTGGCACGAGCTTGGACTGGTCGACAATGCACACGAACTTGCGCGCGACCGCGGCCACGATCTTCTCGCGGGTCAACGCGCCGCCACCGCCCTTGATCATCGCGCCGTGTTCAGTGACTTCGTCGGCGCCATCAACATAGACCGGCACGTCGTCGACGTTGTTCAGTTCCTCGACGTCGATGCCGTGCGACTTCAGTCGCTCCGCGGTTTTGACCGAGCTGGCGACGGCGCCCTTGAAACGGTGTTTCACCTTGGCAAGTTCATCGATGAAAAAGTTGGCGGTGGAGCCGGAGCCCACGCCGATCCATGCGTTGTCGACGACATATTTGATCGCTTCGCGGGCGACCGCCTGCTTCAGTTCGTCCTGGGTCATCGGCGTAAACCTGGTGAATGCTGGGCGCGCAAATCTCGTGGGGATTGGCTAACGCTTTCGCGGCGGCGGCAGGTCGGTGCAGACTCCTTCGTAGACTTCCGCTGCAAGTCCAACGGATTCGCCAAGCGTCGGGTGCGGATGGATGGTCTTGCCGATGTCCACCGCATCGGCGCCCATTTCGATGGCTAGCGCGACTTCGCTGATGAGGTCGCCCGCATGCGTGCCGACGATGCCGCCGCCGACGATGCGATGCGTCATCTCGTCGAAGATCAACTTGGTGAAGCCTTCGTCGCGGCCGTTGGCAATGGCGCGACCGGACGCGGCCCAGGGAAGTACGCCCTTGCCGACCTTCATCCCCTTGGCTTTCGCCTCGTCTTCCGTCACGCCGACCCACGCCACCTCCGGATCGGTGTAGGCGACCGAGGGAATTACGCGCGCATCGAAATACGATTTCTCGCCTGCCGCCGCTTCCGCGGCTACGTGGCCCTCGTGCACCGCCTTGTGCGCGAGCATGGGCTGGCCGACGATGTCGCCTATCGCGTAGATGTGCGGCACGTTGGTGCGCATCTGATTGTCGACCGGAACATAGCCGCGATCGGTGACCGCTATGCCAGCCTTGTCGGCACCGATCTTCCTGCCATTGGGGCTGCGTCCGACGGCCTGCAGCACAAGGTCGTAGGGTTGCGGGCCGTCCGGCGCCTGCTCGCCCTCGAACGTCACGTAGATCGCATCCTTCTTCGCCTCGGCGGCGACCGTTTTGGTCTTCAGCATGACGCGGTCGAAGCGCGGCTTGTTCATCTTCTCCCACACGCGGAAGAGGTCGCGATCCACTCCCTGCATCAGGCCGTCGAGCATTTCCACAACGTCCAGGCGCGCTCCCAGCGACGAATACACCGTACCCATTTCCAGGCCGATGATGCCGCCGCCGATCACCAGCATGCGCTTGGGTATGGAGCGCAGCAGCAGTGCACCGGTCGAGTCGACGATGCGCGGATCGTCGGGAATGAAAGGCAATTTCACCGACTGCGAGCCCGCGGCGATAATGGCTTTCTGGAACTTGACGATCTTCTTCGCGCCGGTCTTGTTCTGGCCGGCGCCGTCGGTGACCTCGACCTCGACGTGGCGTGGATCGAGGAACACGCCGTAACCACGCACGACTTCAACCTTTCGGGACTTGGCCATGCCGGTGAGGCCGCCGGTGAGCTTGCCGACGACCTTGTTTTTCCAGGCAAGGAGCTTCTCCAGATCGACCTGCGGCGCGCCGAACGTAACGCCGTGTTCGGCGAACGCCTTGGTTTCATCCATTACCGCGGCGATGTGCAGCAGCGCCTTCGACGGAATGCAGCCGACATTTAGGCATACCCCACCCAACGTGGTGTAGCGCTCGACCAGCACCGTCTTCATGCCGAGGTCGGCAGCTCGAAAAGCGGCACTGTAGCCGCCGGGTCCGGCGCCCAGCACCAGCATTTCACATTCGATGTCGGCCTTGCCGGTGTAGGTCGCAGCGCCCGGGATCGCGACCGGCGGTGACGCGGACGCAGCGGGTGTCGGTACCGCCGCCGTGGCGCTGGCGACCGGCGCAACCGGGGCGGCTGGCTTGGCGTCGCCTGCCGCGGCGCTCTCGAGAATGACGATGACGCTACCCTCGCTGACCTTGTCGCCCAGCTTGACCTTCAATTCCTTCACCACACCCGCGGCGGGTGAGGGCACATCCATCGTTGCCTTGTCGGATTCGAGCGTGACCAGCGAATCCTCCGGTTTCACCGAGTCACCTGGCTTGACGAAGACCTCAATGACCGGGATGTCCTTGAAATCGCCGATGTCCGGGACTTTGACTTCGATCGCACTCATTTCGGCCTCGGATTGTGTTGAGTTACAGCACCACGCGCCGCATGTCGGCGAGCAGGCCCGCGAGATATGCGGTGAAACGCGCGGCAGACGCGCCGTCGATCACGCGATGGTCGTAGGAGAGCGACAGCGGAACCAGCAGACGTGGCGCGAAATCCTTGCCGTTCCATACGGGCTTCAGCGCGCTCTTGGACACGCCCAGGATCGCGACTTCCGGTGCGTTGATGATCGGCGTGAACGCCGTCCCGCCGATGCCGCCGAGCGACGAAATCGAAAAACAGCCGCCTTGCATGTCCGCGGGACCCAGCTTGCCCTCGCGCGCCTTTGCCGACAGTTCGGTCATCTCCTTCGCGATCTGCAGCACGCCCTTTTGGTCGGCGTTCTTGATCACCGGGACCACCAGGCCATTGGGCGTATCGGCGGCGAAGCCGATGTGGAAATATTTCTTGAGGACCAGGTTGTCCCCGTCCAGCGACGCGTTGAAGTCGGGAAACTTGCGCAGTGCGGCGACCGACGCCTTGATCATGAACGCCAGCATCGTGATCTTGATCCCGGCCTTCTCGTTCTCCTTGTTCATCTGCACGCGAAATGCCTCGAGGTCGGTGATGTCCGCCTCGTCGAACTGCGTGACATGCGGAATCATCACCCAGTTGCGGGCGAGGTTGGCCCCGGAAATTTTCTTGATCCGCGACAGCGGCTTGGCTTCGATCGGCCCGAATTTCGTGAAATCCACCGTCGGCCAGGGCAACAAATTGAGCGCGCCACCACCGCTGATGCCGCCGCCAGCGCCGGCAGCCCCGCCGCCACCGGTCATCGCGGCCTTGACGAAATTCTGGACATCTTCCTGCTGGATGCGCGCATTGGGGCCCGTGCCCTTCACCCTCGACAGGTCGACACCGAGTTCGCGCGCAAATTTGCGCACCGAAGGCGACGCGTGCGCGCCTTTGAACGCTTCGTCGTCGATCGCGGGGGCGCGAGCAGCGGCGGCCGGCTCCGCCGGGGCGGCGGGCGCGGCGACCGGCGTGGCCGCGGCGATCGGCGCTGCGGTGGCGGGTGGCGGCGCGGGTGATGGCGCGGCGGACGGGACGGGCGCCTGTGCTGGCTTTGCATCCCCTGCCGCCGCGGCGTCGAGCGTGAGGATCAACGTGCCTTCGCTGACCTTGTCACCCAGCTTGAGTTTGAGATCCTTGACGACACCGCCGACCGGCGCGGGCACGTCCATGGTCGCCTTGTCCGACTCCAACGAGACGAGCGAATCCTCGGCCTTCACGGTATCGCCCGGCTTCACGAAGATCTCTATGACCGGAATGTCCTTGAAGTCGCCGATGTCGGGAACTTTAACTTCGATCGTGCTCATCGCTGCCTCGTCAAGAGATCATTGCCACCGAAATGCTGCGCGCGGACTTCTACACCGTCCACGGTGCCGGCTTGTCCGGGTCGAGGCCGTATTTCTTGATGGCCTCTGTCACCTTGGCCACTGGAATCGTGCCGTCGTCCGCGAGGGCCTTAAGTGCCGCGATAGTGGTGTAGTAACTGTTGACCTCGAAGAAGTGGCGCAGCTTTTCACGCGTGTCGGAACGGCCGAAGCCATCGGTGCCCAGCACCACGTAGCGACCCCTCACCAGCGGGCGGATCTGCTCCGCGAACAGGCGCATGTAGTCCGTGGTCACGATCACGGGACCTTGCGCATCCTTGAGACAGGCTTCGACGTGGGACTGGCGTGGCTTCTCGGTTGGGTGCAGCGTGTTCCAGCGGCTGACCGCGTTGCCGTCGCGCGCCAGTTCCGTGAACGACGGGCAGCTCCAGATGTCCGCGTCCACGCCCCAGTCCTTCTTCAGCAAGTCCGCGGCAGCGATCGCCTCGCGCAGGATCACGCCGGAACCCATCAATTGCACGCGAGGTGACTTTCCCTTTGACTTCTCACCGTCCCGCAGCTTGTACATTCCCTTGAGTATTCCCGGCGCTGCGCCTTCCGGCATCGCCGGCTGCTGGTAATTCTCGTTCATCACCGTCAGGTAGTAGTAGATGTCTTCCTGGTTGGCATACATCCTTCGCAGGCCATCCTGGACGATCACCGCGACCTCGAAGCCGAACGACGGATCGTAGGAGATGCAATTGGGAATCGTGGCCGACATCATGTGCGAGTGGCCGTCCTCGTGCTGCAGGCCTTCTCCGTTCAACGTGGTGCGGCCGGCGGTGCCGCCCAGAAGGAAGCCGCGTGAACGCATGTCGCCCGCCGCGTACGCCAGGTCGCCGACGCGCTGGAACCCGAACATCGAATAGAAGATGTAGAACGGGATCATTTGTACACCGTGCGTCGAGTACGCCGTCGCCGCGGCGATCCAGTCGCACATCCCGCCGGCCTCATTGATGCCTTCCTGCAGGATCTGGCCGTCCTTGGTCTCCTTGTAGAACATCAACTGGTCGGCATCCTGCGGCGTGTACAGCTGGCCCTGCTGGTTCCAGATTCCCAGCTGCCGGAACATGCCCTCCATGCCGAACGTGCGCGATTCGTCGGGAACGATGGGAACAATGTGCTTGCCAATGTTCTTGTCGCGGATGAGCATCTGCAGGATCTGCACGAAGGCCATCGTTGTCGAAATCTCGCGGTCGTCCGTGCTCTTCAGGAACCGCTCGAACGCGGAGAGTTCCGGGATGACCAGCGGATCGGCTTTGCGCCGGCGCGAGGGCAGGAAGCCGCCCAGGTCCATGCGCCGCTGACGCATGTACTGCTGCTCCGGCGATCCTTCGGCGAAGTTGACGTAAGGCGCTTCCTCGAGCTTGTCGTCCGGCACCGGGATCTTGTAGCGATCGCGGAAGCGGCGCAGGGACTCAGTCGACATCTTCTTCTGCTGGTGGGTGATGTTCTGCGCCTCCCCCGAATCGCCCATGCCATAGCCCTTGATGGTCTTGGGCAGGATGACCGTGGGCTGGCCCTTGTGGTTGACGGCCGCATGGAACGCCGCGTAGATCTTGTACGGATCATGGCCGCCGCGGTTCAGGTGCCAGATCTCCTCGTCACCCCAGTCGGCGACCAGCGCCTTCAATTCCGGCGTATTGAAGAAATGCTCGCGAACATAGGCGCCATCCTTGCTCTTGAAGGTCTGGTATTCGCCGTCGACGCATTCCATCATCCGGCGCATCAGGATGCCCTTCTTGTCGCGGGCGAACAGCGCGTCCCAATGCGTTCCCCACACGACCTTGATTACATTCCAGCCCGCGCCGCGGAAATCGCTTTCGAGTTCCTGGATGATCTTGCCGTTGCCGCGGACGGGACCGTCCAGCCGCTGCAGGTTGCAATTGATGACGAAGATCAGGTTGTCGAGGTTCTCGCGCGACGCCATGCCGATCGCGCCCATCGATTCCGGCTCGTCCATTTCGCCGTCGCCCATGAACGCCCACACCTTGCGGCCCTCGGTGTTGGCCAGGCCCCGGTCCTGCAGGTACCGCATGAAGCGCGCCTGGTAGATCGCCATCAGCGGGCCGAGGCCCATCGACACCGTCGGAAACTGCCAGAAATCGGGCATCAGCCAGGGATGCGGATACGAGGAGATGCCGTTGCCGTCGACTTCCTGCCGGTAGTTGTCGAGCTGTTCGACCGTCAGGCGGCCCAGCATGTACGCACGGGCATACACGCCCGTCGACGAGTGGCCCTGCACGAAGACAAGGTCACCGCCGTGCGTGTCGGACGCCGCATGCCAAAAATGGTTGAACCCGACGTCGTAGAGTGTGGCGGCCGAAGCAAAGCTCGCGATGTGCCCACCGACGTTAGTGTCCTTGTTCGCGCGCAGCACCATTGCCATCGCGTTCCAACGCACATAGGAACGGATCCGGTGTTCGATTTCCTGGTCGCCGGGAATGCGGACCTGCTGGTCGGTCGGGATGGTGTTGATGTAGGCCGTATTGGCGGAAAACGGCAGCCACGCGCCTGACTGGCGGGCGGCGTCGATCAGGTTCTCGATCAGGAAGTGCGCGCGATCGGGTCCTTCGGCGGCGAGCACTCCGGCCAGCGCCTCCAACCATTCGCGTGTTTCCTGGGGGTCGGTGTCGCTTTTCATCATGTCCATGGCGAATCTCCTGAAGGCACGCTTTGCGCCCACTTCCGCTGCGGGATCAACCGTAGCCTGCCCGACGCCGGGGATTGCGCGCAAGGCCAGGTCGATAGTGATCTTTGGCGAGGTAAAGAGTCAGGCGGCGTCGCCCGCACTTGCCGACGTCCGCTTCAACGATGGCACCACATCAAGTTATCGCCAACAGTTTAGGGTGTTGGAGTGGACTTGTATTGCTGCGTCGCGGGAGCTCGCAATCGCAGGGCGAATGCGGCGACGAAACTGATGGACGCCATCATCAGGTAACCCGCCCGATAACCCCCGGTCAGCGCGGTCAATGCGGCAAACAACGGTGGTCCGACCACCACCCCGGCAAACGTAATGAACCCCCCGGCACCCGTGACGGCGCCCGCGCTACCGGCGGGAGCTTTTCGCGCCAATTCGGATAGCTGCACGCCATTCCAGCCGATGGCCGTTGCGCCGAAAAGGGCGGCCACCGGCAGCACGATCCAGGTTGGCCATGCGGGCGTCGCAAAGGCCAGCGTCAGGCCGCAACTGCCGGCAAGAAGGCCGATCAGACTCAAAACCGCACGCGGGCTCAATACCCGGTCGGCCAGCGCCCCCCAAATGATACGACCAACGACACCGCCGGCAGTAGCGAGAGTAAGCGCTAACCCAGAGGCAACCAGCGACCAGCCCAAGGCGCCGTTGAGGAACACCACCAGGAAGCTGGTCAGGCAGACCTGCACCGAGGCATATGCGAGGCTGAGCAGCGCCAGTTCGGCCAGCGCCGGCGTCCCGGCGACCAGTTTCAGCCGTGCAATGACGTCCGCGAGCGAAAACGCGCGGCCTTCGGTTCGATCGTTATCCAGTGCCTGACGCGTGGATTGGGCGGCGGCGATCACGCCCAATCCAAGCAACCCTAACGCAAGCATGGCGGTGCGCCAGCCCAGCGCGAGCGCGGCAACGGGAAGCACGGCGCCGGCCAGCGCCGCCCCGGCCGGAACCCCGGTCTGCTTGATCGAGAACATCAGCGCCATTTGCGACGGCGGGGTTGTCCGCACCAGGATCTGGGAAGACGCGGGCGTGATGGGACCATAGCCCAACCCGATCACGACGGCGAGCGCGACCAGGAAGCCGGCCAACGGGGGCGGCAGCACGGCGACGGCAAATATTCCGGTGGCACAAAGCAGCACGCAGAACTGCGACACTCGAATGGCGCCATAGCGCTGGATGAAGCCGATGGACAACAGACTGGAAACCATGGCCCCGAGGTAGACCAGACCGACGAACACACCGATCCACTGCGGCGCCATGCCCATTTCCCGGGCCAGCTCCGGTGCCAGCACGGCCGGCGCGGTGGCGACCAGCGAAGTGAATATTTGAATTGCCAGCGTGGCTGCGAGCGCAACCACCGTGGTTCGGCCATTTTGCCTGGGCGTCGCGCTCATCGTCGCAGGGGCGTGGGGAGGTGTCTCGACTCCGTAACGATCAAGTCGACGCAAAGATCATGGGGCGCGGCGGGAATGCGGCCGACGATCTGCATGTCGAACGCGCCGGCGACGCGCGCAGCGCTGGGCGCCATTGTCGCCATGAGCCGGTCGTAGTAGCCGCCGCCGTAGCCCAGGCGGCGGCCATCGTGGCTAAAGGCTACGCCGGGAACGAGCACCCAATCGACCGCTGTAGCCTCGACCCGCGGCATGACAGCCAACGGCTCGGGAATTCCCCGGTAACCAAGCGCGATTTGGCTGTCCATGTCGCTGATTGCATGCAGTTCGAGCATCCGCGTGGCGGCATTCACGCGTGGCACCACCAGCATCTTGCCGCTGGCAAGCGCGCTCGAGGCCAGCGCCCGCGTGTTCCATTCACTGCCGAACGGGAGCGTGACCAAGACCACACGGGACGCCGCGAATGAAGGTAGCGCGAGCAGGCGCGCGACGATGTCCCCCGAGGCCCGCGTGCGGTAGACCAGGTCCAGCGCATCGCGCGCGCCGATGACCTGCGTGCGCAGCGCTCGCTTGGCCTCGTGCAGCGCGACACCGGTCGGCAGGGAATCGGGGGTGGCGTCGCTGGCGTGCATTGGACGATGGTAGCGGACGTCGCGAGCTTGTGCCACGACGACGGGAACGCGTCCCCGGGACGTATAATGCCGCATCGCCGCCGGGCCCCGACCACCTTTCCAACGACCATGAAAAATTCTCACCAGTTCTATCGGGCGCGACGCACGGCGGTCCTGGAATCGATGCGTGCGCATTCCGGCGGCGGTTTGGCGCTGGTGCCCACCGCGCCCGAAGTGCCGCGCAACCGAGACTCGAATTTCCCATTTCGTTTCGACAGCTATTTCTATTATCTGTCCGGCTTTCCCGAGCCCGAGGCGGTGGTGGCGCTGATCGCCGGACCCGACGGCGACAAGCAAGTGCTGTTCTGCCGGGAAAAGAATGCAGAGCGGGAAATCTGGGATGGATTCCGCTACGGCCCCGACGCTGCGAAGGAGATCTTCGGCTTCGATGAAGCGCATCCCATCTCTGCCCTGGCCGAGAAGATGCCGGAAATGGCGTCCGACCGTCCTGCGCTGTTCACGCCGCTGGGACTGTTCGACAACTGGGACAAGCAGGTCACGCAATTGTTGAACGAAGTGCGCAACCGCGCACGCGCGGGCGTTTCCGCCCCGGACGAAGTAGTGGACGTGCGCGGGCCGCTCGACGCGATGCGCCTCATCAAGGACGACCACG
The DNA here is from genome assembly GCA_963819965.1 of uncultured beta proteobacterium. Taxonomy (GTDB): domain Bacteria; phylum Pseudomonadota; class Gammaproteobacteria; order Burkholderiales; family Casimicrobiaceae; genus VBCG01. Next base: position 1,364,587 of record CAWFYA010000004.1, on the reverse strand, counting down.
AACTGAAATTGATGCGCCAGGCGGCCGCCATTTCCAGCGCGGCCCACATGCGCGCGATGCAGGTCACGCGGCCGGGCTGGCACGAGTACCAGGTCGAGGCGGAACTGCTGCACGAATTCATGCGCAACGGCGCGCAGGCGGTTGCCTATTCGTCGATCGTGGCGTCCGGCCCGAATGCCTGCGTGCTGCACTATCGCGACAACGATCGCCAGATGGCCGACGGCGAACTGCTGCTGATCGATGCGGGCTGCGAGTATCGCGGCTACGCCTCCGACATCACCCGCACGTTTCCGGTGAACGGCAAGTTCACGGGGCCGCAGAAGGACATATACGAGCTGGTGCTGGCTTCGCAGATGGCGTGCCTCGACGTGGTCAAGCCGGGCACGGAATTCCATGACTACCACAAGGCCGCCGAGCGCGTGCTGGCGCAGGGCTATATCGACCTCGGCCTGTGCCAGGGCTCGCTGGACGAAGTCCTCGAGAACGGCGCCTTCAAGCAGTTCTACATGCATCGCGCGGGGCATTGGCTGGGCCTGGACGTGCACGACGCCGGCCTCTATCAGATCAAGGGCGCATCGCAGTCGCTGGTACCGGGCATGGTGCTCACCGTCGAACCGGGTACCTACATCCGGCCTGCCGACAATGTGCCGGAGCACTTCTGGGACATCGGCGTGCGCATCGAGGACGACGTGCTGGTCACGGCCGCCGGCCACGAGAACCTGACGGCGGCTTCGCCCAAGACCGTCGCCGACGTCGAAGCCGCCTGCGCGCGCTAAAACACTCGCAACCCAGCGCGGGCGGAAGAGATGCATGATGTGGTCATCGTCGGCGCGGGCCCGGTCGGCGGTGCGCTGGCGCTGGCGCTGGCGGACGCCGACCTAGACGTCGTTGCGCTCGATGCGCGTGCCGCGGGCAGCACGCTGCGCGGCGACCGCTCGCTGGCCCTGTCCCACGGCGCAAGGCTGATCTTCGAACGCCTGGGCATCTGGCCGCGTCTCACGGCCCTGCGCGACGCGGTCACGCCCATCGTCGAAATCGACATTTCGCAGTCGGGAGGATTCGGGGTCACGCGGCTCGCCGCCGATGAGCAGGGCGTGCCCGCGCTCGGCTATGTCGTTTCGTATCACGCGCTGCAGGCGGCCATCGACGTGGCGCTGGAAGGTACTGGCGTTGCGGTTCGCTTCGGCACCACGGCCGCGTCCGTGACGGGAGCGCCCGCCGAGGCTAGCGTGGTCCTGGAAGGCGGCGGCGACACGCTGCTTGCGCGACTCGCGGTGGTCGCGGATGGTACGGGCACATCGGTTGCCGGCATTGCGAGGCAGAAGCGCGACTATGGACAGGTGGCGCTGATCGCGAAGATCGAGGTCGACCGTCCGCATCGCGGCGTCGCGTTCGAGCGGTTCACGGCCGAGGGACCGATGGCGCTATTGCCGGAGGGCGATCATTACGGACTGGTCTGGACGATGGCGCCCGCGAAAGCCGAAATCACACTGGCACTTTCCGAGGTCGATTTCCTGGACGCATTGGCCGGGCATTTCGGTCCCCGCGTCACCGGCTTCAGCGCGGTGTCCAACCGCCGCACCTTTCCCTTGCGCCTCGAATTTGCGCGACCCACGGTGGCGACGCGGAGCGTCGTCATCGGCAATGCGGCGCAGGCGCTGCATCCGGTCGCCGGGCAGGGCTTCAACCTGGGCGTTCGCGACGCGTTCGAATTGGGACAGGCGATCATTCGCGCACCGCGCGACGCGCTGGGAGATCGCTCCATGCTTTCCGCGTTTGCGGCGCGGCGCATGCCTGACCGTTACGCCGGCATTGCCTTCACGCATGGACTCACGCAGCTGTTTGCGACCGATTCGCCGCTCGTGCGCTGGCCGCGCGGGTTGGCGCTCACTGCGCTCGACGCGCTGCCACCGCTCAAGAAGGCGTTCACGCGCGCGATGCTATACGGACTGTAATGAGTGGACGGCAATGAGCGGGATTCACTGAGTGGGCTGTAACGAGTGGTGTTGCAAAGCGCTGCAACACCGCGTCAATCCCTGAACGCGCGTTCGCTTGCGCTGCATGCGCCGCCGCTCGGAAACAGCACAATTTTTGGGCAGCGATGGGAACGGCGACGGCGCAAAGCCGGTATAATTCGCACCCTTTCCCGCCGCGTTGAACCAACCCAGTTCCAACCTCCCGAGCATGCGCATCGGACCGTACATATTGCCGAACAACCTTGCCGTCGCACCGATGGCGGGAGTCACCGATCGTCCGTTCCGGCAATTGTGCAAGCGTCTTGGCGCTGGTTACGCGGTGTCGGAAATGGTGACGTCCAATCCGCATCTGCGCGGCACCGACAAGTCGCGCCGGCGCACCGACCACACGGGCGAGGTCGCTCCGATCGCCGTGCAGATCGCTGGTGCGGATCCCTCGCAGATGGCAGATGCCGCGCGCTACAACGTCGACCGGGGCGCGCAGATCATCGACATCAACATGGGCTGCCCGGCCAAGAAGGTGTGCAATGCCGCGGCCGGTTCCGCGCTGCTGGCCAACGAACGACTGGTGGCGGCAATTCTCGACACGGTGGTGGCCGCAGTCGACGTGCCCGTCACGTTGAAGATCCGCACGGGGCCGAATCTGGCATCGCGCAATGCACCGTCGATCGCGCGCATTGCCGAGAATGCCGGCGTGGCCGCACTGACGGTCCATGGCCGCACCCGGGCGTGCGCCTTCGTGGGCGCCGTCGAATACGACACCATTGCCGCGGTCAAGCGCATGGTGGCAATACCCGTGATCGCCAACGGCGACATCGGCACCCCGGAACTTGCGCAGGCCGTGCTGCTGCATACCGGCGCGGATGCCGTCATGATCGGGCGCGCCGCGCAGGGGCGGCCATGGATTTTCCGCGAGATCGCGCATTTCCTTGCCACCGGGACGCACCTGCCCGCCCCGCGCGTGGCCGAAGCGCGCGAACTGATCGTTGCGCATCTCGCGGATCACTACGAGTTTTACGGCGAGGAGGCGGGCGTGCGTATCGCGCGCAAGCACCTTGGCTGGTACACGGAAGCGCTGCACGGCGGGGCGCTCCTGCGCCGCGAGGCCAATGCCGCGACCACGGCAGGTGAGCAGCTCAGCGCCGTCGAACGGTTCTTCGATCAGCTGGGGACGCGGGGAGAGCGACTCCAGTACTCGGGCAACGAAAGCATGCAGTGCCACGGTGCGGAACGCCGCCGCGACCGCGTACTACCAAAACAACACACTACAAGCAGTGCGAACCGGGCAAGGGAGGCCCTCGCCGCGTGACCCGAAAGCCAAAACTCAACGGCAGCAACGAGATTTGCCGCAGCGTCGAGCGCTCGCTCGATGACTACTTCAAGCGCCTGGACGGCGAAATGCCGACCGGCGTGTACGACATGGTGATCGGTCACGTCGAACGCGCGCTGCTCATGTCGATCATGGATCGCGCGAGCGGCAATCAGACGCAGGCGGCGGACATGCTGGGCATGAATCGCAACACCCTGCGCTCCAAGCTCGCCCGCTACAAAATCATCTGATGTCCGCGAAAGTCGCGCAGGCGCTGCTGTCGGTGTCCGACAAGTCCGGCCTGGTGGAATTCGCGCGTGCGTTGTCCGCGCTCGGCATCAAATTGCTCTCGACCGGAGGAACCGCCAAGGCGCTGGCCGACGCGGGACTGCCGGTCGCGGATGTCGGCAGCTATACGGGGTTCCCGGAAATGCTCGACGGCCGCGTCAAGACGCTGCATCCCAAGGTGCACGGCGGGATCCTCGCGCGGCGCGATTTGCCGGCGCACGTCGAAGCGCTCCGCGCCCACGACATTCCGACCATCGACCTGGTCGTGGTCAATCTCTACCCGTTTCGGCAGACCGTGGCGAAGCCGGGCTGCACGCTCGACGACGCGATCGAGAACATCGACATCGGTGGTCCGTCGATGGTGCGCGCAGCGGCCAAGAACTGGCCGCACGTGGGCATCGTCGTGGATCCCGCCGACTACGGCGGCGTGCTGGCCGACTTGCGAACCAATGCCGGCGCGCTTTCGGATGGAATCCGCTTTCGCCTGATGCGCAAGGCCTTTGCGCATACCGCTTCCTACGACGGCGCCATTGCCAACTGGCTTACGCAGCGCGGACCGGATGGCGTGAGCGTGGGTTTCCCCGATTCGTTCCATTTCGCCGGCGACAAGGTGCAGGAGATGCGCTACGGTGAGAATCCGCACCAGGCAGCCGCGTTCTATCGCGACGAAGCGCCGGCCCCCGGGTCGATTTCCACGTATCGCCAGCTGCAGGGCAAGGACCTTTCTTACAACAACGTTGCCGACAGCGATGCGGCATGGGAATGCGTAAAGACGTTCGCCGAGGCCGCGTGCGTCATCGTCAAGCACGCCAATCCCTGCGGTGTCGCCATCGCGTCCGGGCCGCTGGCGGCGTACAGGAGCGCGCTGGCCACCGATCCGACCTCCGCGTTCGGCGGCATCATCGCCTTCAACCGACCCGTCGACGCGGCCACGCTGGAAGCAGTGTCGGCGCAATTCGTCGAAGTCGTGATCGCGCCTGCCTACGCGACGGACGCGCTCGCCGTGATCGCGAAAAAGGTCAACGTCCGGGTGCTCGAGGTGCCGTTGCCAACCGAGGGCACCGCCGCCAACGCATGGGACATGAAGCGCGTCGGCGGCGGCTTCCTGGTGCAGTCGCCGGACGCTCGCAACGTCGCGGCATCCGAACTCAAGGTCGTGACGGCGAAGGCGCCGACACAGCAGCAGATGACGGACCTGCTGTTCGCCTGGCGCGTGGCCAAGTTCGTCAAGTCCAACGCGATCGTCTATTGCGCCGGGGGACGCACGCTGGGCATCGGCGCAGGGCAGATGAGCCGGGTGGACTCGACGCGCATCGCCGCGATCAAGGCGCAGAATGCCGGCCTTTCGCTCGCGGGATCGGTGGTCGCCTCCGACGCGTTCTTCCCGTTCCGCGACGGCCTCGACGTGGTCGCGGACAACGGCGCCGTGGCGGTGATCCAGCCCGGTGGAAGCATGCGCGACGAGGAAGTCATCGCCGCCGCCAACGAGCGGGGCATCGCGATGGTCTTCACCGGAATCCGCCACTTCCGTCACTAGCTATTCGCATGCCCATGCGCAAGGCCTTCTCTTGAACGTCCTGGTCATTGGGGGCGGCGGGCGCGAGCACGCCCTGGCATGGAAGATCGCGCAGAGCGCGCGCGTGGGCAAGGTGTTCGTCGCGCCCGGAAATGCCGGCACCGCGCGTGATGCGACGCTTACCAATGTTGCGCTGACGGCGATTCCCGACCTCGTCGAATTCGCCCGGCGCGAGCAGGTGGTGCTGACGGTCGTGGGGCCGGAGGGGCCGCTCGCTGCCGGAATCGTGGACGCCTTCCGTGCAGCAGGGCTGCGCATCTTCGGCCCGGCGCAGGCCGCCGCGCAGTTGGAAAGTTCCAAGGATTTTGCCAAGGCGTTCATGGCGCGCCATGGCATACCCACGGCGCAATACCGCACGTTCGCGGATGCCGCTGCGGCGCATGCCTACGTCGGCGAGCAGGGCGCACCAATCGTGATCAAGGCCGATGGACTGGCCGCAGGCAAGGGCGTGGTCGTCGCGATGACGCTGCCCGAGGCGCACGCCGCCGTCGACGCGATGCTGGTCGACAATGCGATGGGCGATGCCGGCGCGCGGGTGGTGGTCGAGGAATTCCTGGATGGCGAGGAGGCGAGTTTCATCGTGATGGTCGACGGCAAGCACGTGCTGCCGCTCGCCTCGTCGCAGGACCACAAGCGGCTGCAGGACGGCGACGCCGGCCCCAACACCGGCGGCATGGGCGCGTATTCGCCCGCGCCATGCGTGACGCCTGCGCTGCATGCGCGGATCATGCGAGAAATCATCCTGCCGACCGTCAATGGCATGGCGGCGGACGGCATCCCGTATACCGGATTCCTGTATGCAGGCGTGATGATCGACGCCGACGGGCATCCCAGGACGCTCGAATTCAATTGCCGTATGGGTGATCCCGAAACGCAGCCGATCATGGCGCGCCTCAAGTCCGACCTGGTCGACCTGGTCGAGCACGCGGTGAACGGCACGCTCGATGCAGCGGACGCCGCATGGGACCGCCGCACTGCGCTGGGCGTCGTGCTCGCGTCCGCGGGCTATCCGGTCGATCCGCGCAAGGGCGATGTCATCAATGGACTCGAGCGCATCACGGCCGAAAATCACCCTGAGGTCGTCGTGTTCCACGCCGGAACGTCGCTCGCCGGCGGCAAGGTCATCGTCAGCGGCGGTCGTGTGCTATGCGTCACCGCGCTCGCGGATTCGGTGCGACAGGCGCAGCGCGCTGCGTATGCCGCCATTGCCGATATCCAGTTCGCCGGGATGCAGTTCCGCACCGACATCGGATATCGCGCGCTGCAGCCGCGGAAGTGACGCCGTGAACACCACAGCGACCCGTGAGTATTTCCTCGATCTGCAGTCGCGCATCGTGGCCGGCCTGGAAGCCGTGGGCGGAGAACCCTTTCGGCGCGACGAATGGACGCGGCCCGAGGGCGGCGGCGGAATGTCGCGGCTGATCGAAGGAGGCGCAGTGCTCGAGCGCGGCGGCGTGCTCTTCTCGCACGTCACCGGCGAACGGATGCCGGCTTCGGCGACAGCGCATCGTCCGGAACTGGCTGGTCGCTCGTGGGAGGCCATGGGCGTGTCGCTGGTCCTGCACCCGCGCAACCCCTATGCGCCCACCGTGCATCTCAACGTGCGATTCTTCATTGCGCAAAAGGCGGATGCCGCGCCGGTCTGGTGGTTCGGGGGCGGCATGGACCTTACGCCCTATTATGGCTTCGCCGAGGATGCCGCGCACTTCCACCGCAACTGCCGCGACGCGCTGGAGCCATTCGGCGACGGTGTCCATGCGCGCTACAAGAAGTGGTGCGACGAGTATTTTTTCCTCAAGCACCGGCAGGAGCCGCGCGGCGTGGGCGGTGTGTTCTACGACGACTTGAACGAAGGCGGCTTCGACCGGTGTTTCGCACTGACGCGAAGCGTCGGCGACCATTTTCTCGCCGCCTATGAGCCGATCCTCAGCCGCCGAAAGGAGACACATTACGGCGAGCGCGAACGTGACTTCCAGCTATACCGGCGCGGCCGCTACGCGGAGTTCAACCTGGTGTGGGATCGCGGCACGTTGTTCGGATTGCAATCGAATGGGCGTACCGAGGCGATCCTGTTGTCGATGCCGCCCATGGCAATCTGGCGCTACGACTGGAAACCGGCGCCGGGCACGCCGGAGGCCGCGCTATACACCGATTTCCTGCTCGCGAAGGATTGGCTCCCTGGATAAGCGTGACGACGATCATCTGATCGAGACGCTGCTCGAATCCGAGTGCGTGTTCGACGGCAAACTGCTGCACGTGCGGCGCGATCGCGTGCGGCTGCCGGATGGCGGTGAAGCGACGCGCGAATACGTCGTGCATGCCGGGGCGGTCCTGATCGTGCCCCGGCTGGCGGACGGGCGGTTCGTGCTGGAGCGCCAGTTTCGCTATCCCGTCGGCCAGGTGATGCTGGAGTTCCCGGCGGGCAAGATCGATCCTGGCGAGGCGCCGCTCGCCACCGCGCAGCGCGAACTGCGCGAAGAGGCGGGTTATACGGCGAGAATCTGGCAACCTTTGGGCACCGTCCACCCGGAAATCGGCTACTCGTCCGAAGCCATCGCGATATATGCGGCCAGCGACCTTGCACACGTTGGCGCGCAGCTTGACGAGGGCGAGTTCCTCGATGTGGTACTGATGAGCGAGGACGAATTGCTTGCCGCCTACGATGCCGGCGAAATGACGGACGGCAAGTCCGTTGCCGCGCTGTTTGCCTGGACCCGGTTCCGCGCGCGGCGGCCATGACCGTCGAGGCAAGGCGCTTGCTGATTCGCGGGCGCGTGCAAGGCGTGGGCTATCGTGATGCGGCGGTGCACGCGGCGTTCGAATGTGGCGTGCTGGGCTGGGTACGCAACAGGCGGGACGGAAACGTCGAGATTCACGCGCAAGGTGCCGCCGCCGCGGTCGAGCGCTTTGCCGCCTGGTGCCGGCGCGGACCGCCGCTTGCGCGAGTCACCGACGTTGTGGTGGCCGCCGCTGAAGTGGACGCCAGCCTCGTCGAATTCTCGACACGCGCAACCTGCTAGTTCCGGGCAGGCGGCTCAAGCGCGAAGATGTCCTTCCATGCGGCGTACGATGCGGCGGCCATCCACGGCAGCACCAGCACCAGTCCCACGCCCATCGTGGCCAACCCGACCAGCAGCAGCGCGACCGAAATTCCGGCATACAACGCCAGCGCCGGCACATTGCGCGCGAACGCGCGCGCCGACGTGGCGAACGCCCTGCGCAAGCCGCAGCCATCGAACAGCGCCGCGAACGGCACGAACGTGAGCGGCAGCGAAGCGACGATTCCGGCGACGTAAATTCCCATCACCACGCGCAGCGGAAGGTCATCGACGCGAGGAGCCGGAAGCAGCAGGTTCATGTCGGCAAGCTGCCAGGCGGAAACGGCCTCCGCGATGAACGTGACGAATCCCGCCACGACCACGGTCGCCTGCGCCCCGACCGATGCGGCGAAGGGCGCGATGGCGTGGCGCAGACGCGGCTGGTCGCCGCGGTCGGCCGCGAGGCTCGCGAACAGCATGCCGGTGGCGAGCAGTGGCGCGAGCACGTTCGATGCGACGAATCCTGCGATGGGAACGGGTTCCAGCGCGATGCTGGCGACGAGCGTGAGGAACGCCAGCGCCGCGAACGTCGCCGGGCCGCGCTTCCAGAGGCGCATCGCCTCGCTGAACCAGGCGACGGCATGCAGCGCGGGAACGCTCCGCGATTCGCGAGCTGTGGCCTCGACCACCGGCAACCCGGGCCTAGGCAGCTTCGCCCAAGTACGCGGCGCGGACCTTGGGGTCGTGCAACAGCGAGGACGCGTCCCCGGACAAGATCACTTCGCCGGACTCCATCACGTAGCCTCGCTTGCTCACCTCGAGCGCCAGCTTCGCGTTCTGCTCGATCAACAGGATGGTGACGCCTTCGCCGGAAATCGTGACGATGGTCTCGAAGACCTTCTGCACCATCAGCGGCGCCAGGCCCATCGACGGCTCGTCCAGCAGCAGGAGCTTGGGTCGGGACATCATGGCGCGGCCCATCGCCAGCATCTGCTGCTCGCCGCCGGACATCGTGCCCGCCGTCTGCCGCCGCCGCTCCTTCAGGCGCGGGAACAGGTTATACACGCGCTCGATGTCGGACTTGATCCCGTCGCGGTCGCTGCGAATGTACGCGCCCATCGCCAGGTTTTCCTCGATCGTCAGTGCGCCGAATACACCGCGTCCTTCGGGCACCATCGCGAGGCCGCGGCGCACCAGCTGAAATGCGGGCTTCCCGGTGATGTCCGCGCCGCCATAGAAGATCTTTCCGGCCTTGACCGGCAGCAGGCCGCAGATGCCTTTCAGTGTGGTGGTTTTTCCCGCGCCGTTGGCACCGATCAGGCAAACCAATTCACCCTCGCCCACTTCAAGATCGATGCCCTTGACCGCATGAATGCCGCCGTAGGCGACCTCGAGCTTGGTGAGTTCGAGCAGCGGGGCGGCCATCAGGCTCCCTTCAGGTTGAGGGAAATTTCGCCGCCCAGGTAGGCGGCAACGACTTTCGGATCGTTCTGCACTGTGCTCGCCGTGCCTTCCGCAATCTTCTTGCCGTAATCGAGCACCAGCACGCGGTCGCAGATGCTCATCACCAGCTTCATGTCGTGCTCGATCAGGAGGATGGTCGTGCCGTCCCGGCGGATGTCGCCCAGCAGCCCCTTGAGCGATGTGGTCTCGGTGGCGTTCATCCCGGCAGCGGGTTCGTCCAGCGCCAGCAGCTTGGGCTCGGTCGCCAGCGCCCGGGCAATCTCGAGGCGGCGCTGGTCACCATAGGCCAGATGCTTGGCGAGGCTGTTCGCGCGCTTCTGCACGCCGACATACTCGAGCAGCTCGTAGGCGCGCTTGTGGATCGCGGCCTCCTCGGCGCGTGTGCGCGCATTGCGCGATATCGCGCCCCAGACGCCGGCATGAGTGCGCACGTGGCGGCCGATCATCACGTTCTCGAGCGCCGACAGGTTGGCGAACAGGCGAATGTTCTGGAACGTACGCGCAATGCCGCGCGCGGCCACGTCGTTGGGCTTCAACCCGTGCAGCGGCTCGCCATCGAACACGAATTCGCCACCGTCCGGCACATAGATGCCGGTGAGCACGTTGAAAAGTGATGTCTTGCCGGCGCCATTGGGGCCGATCAGGCCGTAGATTTCGCCGTGATTGATCGTGAAGCCGACTTCAGACAGCGCCTGCACGCCGCCGAAGCGCTTGTCGATACCCTTGGCCTGCAGCAGCGCGAGCTGGCTCACGTCTTGCTGACCTCGAATTCGCGCTTGCGCAACGCCGACGGCAGGATGCCGGACGGCCGGAACAGCATCATGAGCACCAACGCCAGGCCGAACAGCAACATGCGGATGACCTCGGGTTCGAGCAGCATCCTGCCGAACAGCGCCTTCTGCACGGGCTCGACCGTGAAGCGCAGGATCTCCGGCACGAACGACAGCAACACCGCGCCCAGAATCACGCCCCAGATGTTGCCCATGCCGCCCAGCACGACCATGGCCAGGACCATCACCGACTCGACCAGGATGAAACTCTCCGGACTGATGAACTGCTGGGTCGCGGCAAACATGCCGCCGGCGATGCCGCCGAACGACGCGCCCATCGCGAAGGCCAGAAGCTTGATGTTGCGCGTGTTGATGCCCATCGCGCGCGCGGCGACTTCGTCTTCGCGGATGGCCTCCCATGCGCGACCGATGCGCGAATCCTGCAACCGCAAGTTGATGACGATGACGGCGATCAGCGCGGCGAGAAAGACGTAGTAATACTTGACCGGCCCGCTGAAATCGAGCCCCAGGATCGTCTCGCTCCGGGAAAAGTTGAACGACCCGAGGCGGAACGGGTCGATGGTGGCGATGCCCTGCGGGCCGTTGGTGATGTTGATCGGCTGCGACAGGTTGTTGAGGAATATCCGGATGATCTCGCCGAAGCCCAGCGTGACGATGGCCAGGTAGTCGCCGCGCAGCTTGAGAGTGGGCGCACCCAGCAGCACGCCGAAGAGGCACGCGACGGTCGCGCCGATGGGTAGGATTATCCAGAACGGCAGGTGCAGGTTGAACTGCGGGCTCGCGAGCAGCGCGTAGACATAGGCGCCGACCGCGTAGAACGCGATGTAGCCCAAGTCGAGCAGGCCGGCAAAGCCCACGACAATGTTCAGTCCCAGTGCCAGGAAGCAATAGAGGATCGCCTGGTTGGTGATGCGCACCCAGAACGTGCCCACGTAGGTGAGCGCGAAAGGAAGCAGGAGCAGGGTGACGGCCACCAGCGCCAAACCCGCCCAGGCCATTTGCGGATTGTTCTTGAAATCGAGCAGCGCGCGCATCGCCGGATTCCGTCAGGCACGGTCCGACACGCGTTCGCCCAGCAGTCCCGACGGCCGGAAGATGAGCACCGCGATCAGCACCAGGAAGGCGAACACGTCCTGGTAGTTGGAGCCGAACAGCGAGAGATTGGGGTCGCCTGCGCAGCGCTGCGCCAGCGCATCGGACCATCCGGAGAGGTTGCACAGGTTGGTCAGGTCGCCGACGTAACCCGCGCCGAGCGCCTCGATCACACCCATCAGAAGGCCGCCGAGCATGGCCCCGCCCAGGTTGCCGATCCCGCCCAGCACCGCGGCCGAGAACGCCTTGAGCCCCAGGATGAAGCCCATCTGGTAGTGCGCGATGCCGTAATAGCTGCCGACCATCACCCCGGCGACCGCGGCCAACGCGGCACCAATCATGAACGTCAGCGAGATGACCTTGTCGATGTCGATGCCCATGAGGCCCGCCACCTGCTGGTTTTGCGCGGTCGCGCGCATCGCCACGCCGAGCTTCGTCTTGTACACAAGCAGCAGGAGCCCGCCCATCATCGCCAGCGAGCCGGCGATGATCGCGACCTGCACGTTGGTGATCGTCGCGCCGTTGGGCGTGGACGTGATGTGATACGGAATGGTCGTGATGATCTGCGGATAGGGCAGCGGGTTGCGGCTCCAGATGATCAGCGCCAGGTGCTGCAGGATGATCGAGAGGCCAATGGCGGTGATCAGCGGCGCCAGGCGCGGCGCGCGGCGCAATGGACGGTACGCGACCCGCTCCAGCGTGTAGCCCACCCCCACGCACGCCGGAATGGCCGCGAGCAGCCCGGTCAGCACGATGAGCGCAGGCGGCAGGCCAGTATGCGCGCCGGACAGGGCGACGATCACCGTATAGGCGACCATCGCGCCGATCATCACGACTTCGCCGTGGGCGAAATTGATGAGCTGGATGATGCCGTACACCATCGTGTAGCCGAGCGCGACGATCGCATACACGCTACCCAGCGTCAGCCCGTTGACCATCTGCTGCAGAAATGTGTCCAGAGATTCCCCTGACCGTCAGTCAACGCCTGATAGCGCGATTGTGGGCCGAACAAGCGGATGCCGGCAAGCGGCCGATGGTCGTTGCAGCATCAGCGTTTCCGCAACGAACAAAAAAACGGCGCCCCGAAGGACGCCGTCTTGTCACTGCCTTGACGCCGGATTACTTCTTCGGCGCTTCCGCAGGAGCCATGGCGGGTGCCGCCGCAGGTGCCGCGGCCGGAGCCGGCATGGACATCTTCATGAAATCGGCGAAGGCCATGCTCTTGCCGCCTTGCACGATGGCCACAGGCTCGAGCTTGCCGCCCTTCATCGTGAAGATGGTGATTTCGGCGTTCTTGCGGTCGCCCTTGTCGTCGAACTCGATCTTGCCCGTCGCGCCGACCTGGCTGATCTTCTGCAGTTCCGGCAGGTACTTGGCCGGATCCGCCGAGTCCGCCTTGACCATCGCGCCGATGAGCAGGTTCGCGGCGTCGTACGTGAACGGCGCATAGATGATTGGGTCCATCTTGAACTCGGCCTTGTAAGCATCGAGGAAGTCCTTCGATGCCGCCACGACCGGCAGGCCGGCCTGCGAGCAGATAAGGTTCTCCGACATTTCACCGGCGAGTTCCTTCATCTTGTCCGTACATGCGCCGTCGCCGAATGCGAACACGGCCTTGATCCCCAGTTCCCGTGCTTGCTTCAGCATCAAGCCGCCGGTGGCGTCCATGCCGCCGTAGAACACGGCATCCGGGTGCTTGCCCTTAATCTTGGTCAGGATGGCCTTGAAGTCCGTGGCCTTGTCGGTGGTTTTCTCGCGCGCGACGATCTGCACGCCGTCGGCCTTCAGGGTCTTCTCGACTTCGTTGGCCAGGCCTTCGCCGTACGCGGTGGCGTCATCGGCGATGGCCGCCTTCTTGATCTTGTTTTCCTTGAGGTATTGGGCAACCGCCGGGCCTTGCTGGTCGTCACGTCCGACCACGCGGAACACGTTCTTGAAGCCTTGTTCGGTCAGCTTCGGGTTGGTCGCCGAGCCCGAGATCATCGGAATGCCGGCCTGGTTGTAGACCGCGGACGCCGGAATGGTGACGCCGGAATTCAGGTGGCCGACGACGCCAGCGACATGCGCGTCCGCGAATTTCTGGGCGATCGTTGGGCCGAGCTTCGGGTCGGCCTGGTCATCTTCGGCCATCAACTCGAATTTGACCTTCTTGCCACCCAGCTTGATGCCCTTGGCATTGGCCTGCTCGATGGCCAGGCGCGCGCCGTTCTCATTGTCCTTGCCCAAATGGGCGATGCCGCCGGTGAGCGGGCCGGCATGGCCGATCTTCACGACAACGACTTCCTCGGCGGGCGCCTTCGGTGCTTCGGCTTTCTTGGGCTCTTCCTTGCCGCAGCCATAGGCGGTGGCCAGCGTGGCCGCAATCAGCGTCACACCGAGTTTTTTCGACAGATTCATGGGTACTTCCTCCGGAACAAAGGGGAACGCTGGGTTGAACCCAAACGTTGGGTAAAACCTAGAGTGAAAGGGAATAACAGAATATTATTCGCTTTCGGCGTCCGGGTGTCAAACGGGCTTGTGACGCCGGATCGGGCGGCCGACCGCTCCGCCGCGGTGCGCGCGGTTCGTCGCGGCAGGCTGCACTTCGTCGCGGCGGCATTGCCCGCGCGCGCCGGGCGGCGACAATGCGGGACTGTGGAATCCAAAAGTAGGCCCGGCTGCATCCAAACAGGAGATAGCCATGGTCAATCGAGGTCAACCGGGTGCCGCGGTCCTATGCGGGACCCGGGACGACAACGCCTAATGGGGCCGATCGCCTTCAAACGCGGCGTGGATGGGGAGAAGTGATGGGATTGCGCCTGACGCGGCGCCGGGCAATCGGCGCAATTGTAATTTTGCTTGTGATTGGCGGGACGGCCGGGGCGATTGCCATGCGCGCCGCCAAAAAGAACCAGGACGGGCCGGACGCCAAGGCGGCGCCCACGCTGGAATTTGCCTCCCGCGAACTCGCGGTTGTCGAACCCAAATCGCTGGCGCGGTGGCTGCCGGTTTCCGGCACCATGCAGCCGGTCAACCAGGCGACGGTGAAGGCCAAGGTTTCGGGCGACGTGCGCGAGGTCCTGGTGCGCGAAGGCGATTCAGTAAAAGCCGGACAGATTCTGGTGCGGGTCGATACCGCGGACCTGGAGGCCCATGTGCTCGAGCGGCAGGGGCAATTGCTATCCGCCAAGGCACAGCTGGCGCTCGCGGACAAGACCAACTCGATGAACCAGAAGCTGCTCAAGCAGAACTTCATTTCGCAAAACGCCTCCGACAGCGCCGAATCGTCCTATGAGGTGGCCAAGGGCAACGTGCAGGCCGCGCAGGCGCAGCTGCACCTAGCGCAGAACGCGCTGCGCGACGCGGTCGCGACTTCGCCTTTGTCCGGCGTGGTGGCCAAGCGTCATGTGCAGCCCGGTGAAAAAGTCGCCTTCGACAGCCCCCTGGTGACGATCGTGGACCTCAGGGCCATGGAATTGCAGGCGCTGGTTCCCTCAGGCGATATTCCCGAACTGCGTACCGGCATGACGGTTGACCTGTCCGTGGATGGCTTTGACCGGAAGTTCACCGGCCGCATCGAACGCATCAATCCGTCGACGGAAGTGGGCACCCGGGCAATCCTGGTGTTCGTGGGGATCCCCAATGCCGAGCAGTCATTGCGCGGTGGCATGTTCGCGACCGGCCGCATCGCGCTTGTCGCCGGCGCGCCGGTTCCCACACTGCCCGCGACGGCCGTTCGCACGGAAGCCGGGCAATCCTATGTCTGGATGATCCAGGACGGCAAGCTCGCCAAGCGGCTGGTGCTGATCGGACGCCGCGATGACGACGCGGGCCGGGTCGAGGTCAGGACCAAGTTGCCGGCTAACGTGCGGGTCCTGTCCGCGCGCTTCGACAACCTGAAGGAAGGGGCGCCGGCCCTGGTTCGCGCCGACGACGTACCGCCCAAGAAAGCCAGCTGACGGCCCTCGTCGGCCGAACGTTTCGCTTGCACCCGCGCCGCACGCAACGGAGTACCTGACCATGTGGATTACTCGCGTATCGATCAACAACCCGGTCTTTGCGACCATGGTCATGGTCGGCATCACCGTGCTCGGACTGTTCGCCTACAACCGGCTGCGCGTCGAGCAAATGCCCGACGTGTCGTTGCCGTACGTCCTGGTGCTCACGAACTATCCCGGCGCCAATCCGGAAGTCGTCGAGACCGACGTCACCAAGCCGCTCGAATACGCGATCAACACCGTGTCGGGCGTCAGCCTGATCCGGTCCAATTCACTGGAAGGCCGCAGCCAGGTCTTCGCCGAGTTCCGCATGTCGACCGACATGAACAGGGCAATGCAGGACGTGCGCGACAAGATCTCGCAGGTACGACCGGATTTCCCGCGGGACGTGAAGGAACCGCTGGTCATTCGCGCCGACCAGGAGAACACGCAAGCCGCCGTGTCGCTGGCCGTGCTGTCGCCGACGATGGATTTGCGCGACCTGACGTCGCTGACCGATCAGACCATCGTCAAGGCCCTGGAAAACGTGCCGGGCGTCGCGCGCATCGACGTTAACGGGCGGATCACGCGACAGATCCTGATCCAGATCAAGCCCGCGGCACTGACCGCGCTGGGTATCAGCGTCGACCAGGTTTCCGCGGCCATTCGCAACGCCAACCAGGACGTGCCTGCTGGTCGCATCACTAGTGGCCAGAACGATTCCGTGGTCCGCGTCGAGGGCAAGATCAAGGATCCCGCCCAGTTCGCGCGGATCATCGTCGCCAAGCAGGGCAACGCTCCGGTCTACCTTTCGCAGGTCGCAGATGTCATCGACGGCGAGAAGGAACCCGACTCCATTGCCCGCATCAACGGCCGTCCATCGATCACGCTCGACTTGCAGAAGGCGCAGGACGCCAACATCGTCGAAACCGGGCATGGCGTGAACGAGGCGGTCGCCGGACTCAAGAGCCGCCTCCCGCCGGATGTCGAACTCAAGGTCATCAACTCCACGTCGGACGACGTCGAGCGCAGCGTTAACCGGGTGAAGCAGACCATCGTCGAGGGCGGGCTGCTCACGGTGCTGATTGTTTTCCTATTCCTGCACAGCTGGCGGAGCACGATCATCACGGGCCTCACGCTGCCCTTGTCGGTGATCGCGACGTTCATCGCGCTGTATGCGTTCAATTTCACGCTCAACTTCCTCACGCTGATGGCGCTGTCGCTGTGCATCGGACTGCTGATCGACGATGCGATCGTCGTACGCGAGAACATCGTGCGCCACCTCGGCATGGGCAAGGATCACAAGACCGCGGCGCGGGAAGGCACCGACGAAATCGGCCTGGCCGTCATGGCGACCACGTTCGCGATCGTCGCGGTGTTCGTGCCGATCGCGTTCATGAGCGGCATCGTCGGCCGCTTCTTTTTCCAGTTCGGTCTCACGGTGTCCGTGGCGGTGCTGGTATCGCTGTTCATCAGCTTCACGCTCGATCCGATGCTGTCGTCCGTTTGGCACGATCCGGTAGGCTCGCGTTTCAAGCGCATGCCGTGGCTCGGACGGTTCATGGAACGGGTGGAGCGCGGCATCGAGTGGGTGCACCACCTGTATGGCAGCATCCTGGAGTGGGCGCTGTCCGAGGAACGGCGCCGCATCTACGTCCCCGCGATCGGCGTCTTCGCGGCGATCCGTCACCTGGACTGGCGCTATCTCAAGCCGCGCTGGGCGAAGATTTCCCATCGCGGCGTCGTGCTGTGGATCGCCGTTCTGACGTTCTTCGCCAGTTTCCTGGTGCTGCCGCTGGTCGGCACGGAATTCATTCCCGATACGGATCAGGGCTTCATATCGCTCAGGCTCAACACGCCGGTGGGATCCAGCCTCGAATACACGGACGGCAAGGTGCGCCAGGTCGAAGAGGTCCTGAAGAGCGTGCCGGAAGTGGTGCTGACGATGACCACGGTGGGCACGGACGATGGCCGCAATTATGGCCGCGTCAACCTGAAGCTCACCGACCGGACGAGCCGCTCGCGCACGCAAAAGGACATCGAGCAGGCCATTCGCAAACAGTTGAAACCGATTCCCGGCATCGAGCTCGCATTCGGCTGGGACCGGCCGGTCTGGGTCAATCTGCTCGGCCCCGACCCTGAGACCCTGACGACGCTGATCAACGAGTTCGCGGTGAAGGTCGGCAAGGTCAAGGGCATCGCCGACATGGAGACGTCGGAAAAGGCCGCCGCGCCCGCGCTTTCGATCCGTCTCAATAACGACGCCGCCGCAGACCTGGGCATCAACGTGCAGCAAGTCGGGGCCACCGTGCGGCCGCTGCTTGCCGGCGACACGGTGAGCTACTGGCTGGCGCCGGACGGCAACAACTACGAGGTGAATGTGCAGTTGCCGAAGGATAGCCGCCGGCTGTCGGCCGACCTTTCCAACCTGTACCTGTCGACGTCCAAGAAAGGTCCCGACGGCGAAACCCTGATGGTGCCGCTGCGGCAGGTGGCGGAAATCGTCGAGACGACCTCGCCGCAGATCATCAAGCGCCAGGAGTTGCAGCGCCGGGTCGCGCTCTATGCCAACGCCGAAGGGCGCCCGTCGGGCGACGTGAACTCCGATGTGCAGAAGATCATCAAGGATTCGGTGCTCCCGCCGGGCTATCGCTTCGACGTCGGCGGGCAGGCCAAGGACATGCAGGAATCGTTCGCCGCGCTGCTCGCGGCGGTCGGCCTGGCCGTGGTCTTCATCTATCTGATCCTGGCATCGCAATTCGCCAGCTTCACTCAGCCGGTCGTCATCATGATGTCGCTGCCGTTCACGCTGATCGGCGTTTTCCTTGCGCTCCTCATCACGGGAACGACGCTCAACCTGTTCTCGATGATCGGCTTCGTGATGCTGATGGGGCTGGTGACCAAGAACGGCATCCTGCTGGTCGACTTCGCCAATCGCGCGCGGCGCGCCGGCGCCAGCCTGCACGACTCGCTGCTGCAGGCGGGGCAGGTGCGATTGCGACCGATCCTCATGACCACCGCCGCGATGATCGGCGGCATGACGCCGCTTGCCTTGGGGATAGGCGAGGGCGGCGAGACGCAGGCGCCGATGGGTCGGGCGATCATCGGCGGCGTCATCACGTCGACCTTGCTGACGCTGGTCGTGGTTCCCGTGCTGTATACCTACCTTGACCATCTGAAGGAGTGGCGCAAAGCAAGGAAGGCGAAGCGGATGGCCGCCCCTGCGGCAGCTGGGACGACGGTGCCGCAACCCGGCCACGCCGACTGAAAAGGCATTGATTCGGCAGCAGTAAGTCCTCCGGGTTGACGTGAGACAATGGGGAAATGCATAATAAATGACCGCGAGTCAGTTATAGATTCGACGGCCGAAAACGACGACCAACGAAACCAGCGCGATGGATTACGAACAAGCCCGCTTCAACATGATTGAGCAACAGATTCGCACCTGGGATGTGCTCGATCAGAAAATCCTGGATCTCCTGTTCGAGGTCAAGCGCGAGGACTTCGTTCCTGCCGCCCAACGGGCGCTCGCCTTCGCGGACCTCGAACTTCCGCTGCGCAACGGGCAATCCATGTGGTCGCCCAAGATGGAGGCGCGCGTTCTGCAGTCACTGGATCTCAAGCACCGGGAGGCGGTGCTCGAAATCGGCACCGGCAGCGGCTATTTCGCCGCCCTGCTCGGCCGCCGGGCGGGTAGGGTGACGTCGGTGGAAATTGACCCACAACTGTCGGCGGAAGCGGCGGTCCGGCTCGCGCGAATGAGCGCAGCCAACGTGCGGTGCGAACTCGGCGATGGAGCCCGCGGCTGGGGCAGCGAACAATTCGATGCGATCGTGCTCACCGGATCGACGCCGCTATTGCCGGAGAGTTTTTTCGCACAGCTGAAACCTGGTGGCCGCATTTTCGCCGTCGTCGGCGACGCCCCGGTCATGACTGCGCGGCTCGTCAGCTGGACGGCGCCCGGTTCGCGGGTCACGACGGACCTGTTCGAAACCGTGGTCGCGCCGCTCGTCAATGCCGCAACGCCTGAACGGTTTCAGTTTTGATCGGACAGCTTGCCCCAGCCGAGCTGGCCTCGTGGCGCGCGGACCCGGCGCGGCCCGCGCCCGTGATCGTCGACGTGCGCGAACCCTGGGAACTCGAGATCTGCCGCATCGAGGGCTCGATGGCGATACCGCTTGGGCAACTCGAGACAAGGCACGGCGAGCTACCGGCAGACCGTGAACTGGTTCTCGTGTGCCATCACGGCAACCGCAGCCAACACGCGGCACAGTGGCTCGTGCGCAATGGCCATGCCAATGTGTATAACCTGCGTGGCGGCGTCGAAGCCTGGTCCCTCGAGGTCGAACCGGCGATGCCGCGCTATTGACGATGAAGCGAATTTCCACGAATGGATCGCGCGACCCTTTCGCGCATAGACGGATCTGGATTTCCAAATGAAATTACCGAGCTACTTTTCGCAGCGCCTCGGCTTGTTGTCCCTGGCGCTGTTGGCAAGCTTCGCCGCGGGTGGCGCTTCGGGCGAGGACCTGCTGCAAATCTACCGCGAAGCGCAGCAAAGCGACCCGCAACTGGCCGCTGCCCGCGCCGCGTGGTCAGCCACGCAGGAAAAGGTGCCGCAGGCAAGAGCGGGCCTGTTGCCGAACGTATCCGCCAGCGGCGCCGCCAACTACAACACCTACGACTTCCACGCTGATATCGATCCGAGCAGCGATTTCAATCGCAATTATTGGCAGGGCAACCTGACCGTATCGGCGTCCCAGCCGCTGTACCGCTACCAGAACGTGGTGCTCTACGACCAGGCGAAGCAGCAGGTCGCGCAGTCGGACTATTCGCTGGTGATTGCACAGCAGGACCTCATCATCCGCACGGCGGTGTCCTATTTCGACGTGCTGCTGGCCGAATTCAACGTGGAACTGGCCGCACAGCAGAAGCTGGCCGTCGCCGAGCAGCTGGCGCAGGCCAAGCGCAATTTCGAGGTCGGCACGTCGACGATTACGGATACCAACGAAGCACAGGCCAAATACGACCAGATTGTGGCGACCGAAATCCAGGCGATCAACGACCTCGACCGCCGGCGTACTGCGCTGCGCGCGATCATCGGCCACTTTCCGAATAGCCTGAAGCGGGTCGGCCGAAATTTCGATCCACTGCCTCCGAATCCCAACACGCTCGAATTCTGGGTGGACAACGCCGCCACCGGCAACATGAACGTGCGCTTCCAGCAGTCCAACCTCGACATCGCCACGCTTGAGGTGGATCGCGCCAAGGCGGGCCACTATCCGACGCTCGACCTGGTCGCGAGCTATGGCGGGCAGACCAGCAACGGCGGCGTGAACGTCGGTGTGCGCAGCAATTCGACGCAGGGCCTGATCGGCGTGCAGCTCAACATTCCGATCTACACCGGCGGCTTCGTCAATTCACGGGTGCGCGAAGCGATCTCGTTGCAGGAGAAGGCGCAGCAGGACCTGGAAACGGCGCGCCGCACGGCGATCTCCAACGCCCAGGATGGCTACTCGGGGGTCAACAGCGCGGTGGCGTCGGTCAAGGCGAACGAGCAGGCCGTGCAGTCGGCGGAAGTCGCGCTGCAATCGAACAAGCTCGGACAGGAAGTCGGCATCCGCACTAACCTCGACGTGTTGAACGTCCAGCAGAACGTGTTCTCCGCTAAAAGGGACCTTGCCAACGCGTACTTCACCTACCTTCTTGCCACGCTGCGACTGAAGGCGGCGGTCGGTACGCTCGACGAGCGGGACCTGGCGGACCTCAATCGCCGGCTGAACGGCTGAAAGTCAACTGAGGGTCAACCGAGTTTCAACTGCGGCGCGAGCCACGCCCACAACCTGTCGGCTGCGCCGCGATGCGCCGCATGAAACGAGAGCGCGGCGTCGTGCATCCGCTTGCGCCGCGCCGGATCGCCGAGCAGTCCCGCGACCTGCGTCAACAGCGCGTCGACATCGGCCACGCGCAGCGCGGCACCCGCCGCCACGGCATTGTCGGCGGCCTCGCGGAAGTTGAACGTGTGCGGTCCGACGATCGTCGGCGTGCCCATGGCGATGGACTCGATCAGGTTCTGCCCGCCGAGCGGCTTCAGGCTGCCGCCGACGAACGCGACGTCGGCCGCCGCATAGTAGCCGCCCATTTCGCCCAGCGAATCGCCCAGCACGACATTGACGTCCGCCGGCACGACGCGACCTTCGCTTCGCCGCACGAACGCAATGCCGCGCGAGCGCAGTACATCGGCGACCGCCTGGAAGCGTTGCGGATGGCGGGGCACAATCACTGTCAGCGCAGAGCCGCGCAGGGGATTTCTTGCCAGTCCGTCGAGCAGGATTTCCTCCTCGCCTTCCCGCGTTGCCGCCGCCAGGAATACCGGGCGCGCTTCACCGAAGCGAGTCCGCAATTCCCGCCCCAGCGCCGCCGATTCGGCCGGAAGGGCGACATCGAATTTCATGTTCCCCGTTACGGCGATGTTCTGCGCGCCAACCTGCGACAGGTGACCGGCGTCCGCAGCCGTCTGCGCCGCCACGCCCGAAAGCGCCATGAACATCGGGCGAGTCAGCGCCGGAAAGCGTGCGTAGCCGACGGCCGATTTGACCGACAGGCGCGCATTCACCAGGTACAGCGGGATGTCGCGCCGGCGGCACCCCGCAACGAGGTTGGGCCACACCTCCGTTTCCAGCAGGAGGCCGACGCGAGGGGAAAAGCGCGTGAGAAACGCATCGACCGCAAACGGGATGTCATACGGCAGCCAGACCTGCTGCACGCTTTCCCCATACAGTGCGCGGCCCGCCTGGCGACCGGTCGCAGTCATGTGGGTGAGCAGGATTTGCGCTCCGGGTTGCGCGCGCGCAATGCGATCGAGAAGTGGCGCCGCGGCGCGCGTTTCCCCGAGGGACACAGCGTGGATCCAGATCAAATCCCCCTGCTTGATCGGCGCATCGGGACGATAGCGGCCGTAGCGCTCGCCGACGCGCTCGCGATAGCCCGGCTCGCGCCGCCCGCGCCACCACAGTTTCGCCAGCGTAAAGGGCAGCACCACAAACCAGAGCAGGGTGTAGAGCGCGCGCGCCAAGGATATTTCCCCGATTGTTCAGCAGCGTGGGGCCACGCGCAGGAGCTGACCGCAAAGATCCACGATCTCGGCCAGCGACGGGACGCTGCCGTTGCCGCCGGCATCGCGCGCGTGGGGCCCGGCGCAGGACACGCCAGCCAGCCGCGCATCGGTGGTCGTGAAAATCGCTGCCGTAGCGGTGCCCAGCGCGGCGGCGAGATGGGTCAATCCGGTGTCGACGCCGACCACGATTTCGGCGCGCTGCGCGAGTGTGGCCAGTTGCGGCAGCGTTTGCCGGGTCGGCACCACTGCACCTTCGGCGTTGTCGGCGATGCGCCGGCTGCGCGTTTCCTCCTCGATGTTGCCCCAAGGCAGCAACGTGGTGAAGCCCGCGCGGGCAAAGTGGGTGACGAGTGCGGCCCAATGCGACTCGGGCCACTGCTTGTCGGCGCGACTCGTTGCGTGGAACGCGAGCGCGTAAGGTCCCGCCGGCAATGCCGACGCGGTGGCGGGCGGCACGAACTGCCACCGTGGCGGACCCTCGGCGACATAGCCCAGCGCCGCGGCCGCGATGCCGCGGCAGCGGTCGACGATGTGCAGGTCCTTCGGTACCGGATGATGCACGTGGTCGACGACGGTGGCGATCGGCTCGCGGATATTCGCGCGGTCCAGGCCATGGCGCGTTCCGTGCGCAAACCAGGAAACCACGGAGCCCTTCACCTGCTCCTGCAGATTGAGGATGGCGTCGTAGCGCTCCTCCCGCAGCGCGCGGCGAAAGGCGGCCATGTCGCGCCAGGTTGCGCGCGCGAACGGCGCGTGACGCCAGCGGCGCAACGCGAGCGGCACGACGCGGCGAATCCGCGGATCCAGCCGGACCAGGTCGACGAAGTCGGTCTCGGCGACCCAGTCGACGGCCAATCCGGGCCTCGCCTTGGCGACGTCGGACACGAGGGCCAACGCATAGACGACGTCACCCAGCGAACTGGGCCGCACGACGAGCACACCGCTCATTCAAGGCCTCCGTCGAAAAATGCGGATGCGCGTCGAATGCGTGACGCAAACCACGTAAAATCGGCGGCAATTCGTCGCGGCCCTCTTCCATTGCATGTCCGAACCGCTTCCCCTGTCGCTGGTGATCATTACGCGCGATGCCGCGCACGAACTGGGCGCTTGTCTCGCGTCCGCGACGTTCGCAGCGGAGACCGTCGTCGTCGATTCGGGCAGCAGCGATGATACCGCAGCCCTTGCCGCCCGCTCCGGGGCGCGCGTGATCGAACACGCATGGGAGGGATTCGGACCGCAGAAGAACTTTGCGGTGGACGCGGCGGCGTACGACTGGGTGCTTTGCCTCGATGCGGACGAGCGGATCACGCCGGAATTGGCGGCGGCCATCCACGCGGTGTTTGCGGTGGACACCCCCGCGGCGACTGCCTATGCCTTCCCGCGGCGCAATCGCTTTCTCGGTCGCTGGCTCGCGCATGGCGAGGGCTATCCGGACTGGAACCTGCGCCTGTTCGACCGCCGGCGCGCGCGATGGTCCGCGGACCTCGTGCACGAGAAGGTGCTGGCCGACGGTCCGGTGATGAGGCTGCGCGGTGACCTGCTGCATGCGTCGGCCGAATCGATCGATGCCTACATCGCCAAGCAGAACCGCTACACCACGGTGCAGGCTGCGGCGATGCACGCGCGCGGAGAGCGCGCCAGCGCCGCGCAGCTGGTGCTTTCGCCGGTCGCGCGCTTTCTACGCTTTTATGTGTTGCGGCTGGGATTCCTCGACGGCGCGCCGGGGTTTGCGCACATTGCAATCGGCGCGTTCGCCAGTTTCCTCAAGTACGCGAAATTGCGCGCGCTGAACGCGGAAGGGCGGGCCGGTTGAACACCTGCGTTCTCGTCACCGGCGCGGCAGGATTTATCGGCATGGCGACGGCCCGGTCGCTCCTCGCGCGGGGCGCAACCGTCGTGGGCGTCGACAATTTCGATCCCTACTACGACGTCGCGCTGAAGGAGGCGCGACTCGCCGGTCTCGCGGGCCAGCCGCGCTTCACGTTCAAGCGCTTGGACCTCGCCGATTCTGCCGCCACGGCGGGACTGTTCCGCGAGCACCCGTTCACCCAGGTCGTGCACCTGGCGGCGCAACCCGGCGTGCGTTATTCGCTGGAGAACCCTGCCGCGTACCTGCGCAACAACGTCGATGCATTCGGCTGCATCCTGGAGGGCTGCCGGCATGGGGCCATCGAGCACCTGGTCTATGCGTCGAGTTCTTCCGTTTATGGCGCTAATCACGTACTGCCATTCTCGGAGGACCAGGCGGTCGACCATCCGGTCAGCCTGTATGCGGCGACCAAGCGCGCCAACGAATTGATGGCGCACAGCTACAGCCACCTGTTCCGGCTGCCCGCGACCGGGCTGCGTTTTTTTACCGTCTACGGACCCTGGGGGCGGCCCGACATGGCGCCGATGCTGTTCACGCGTGCCATCCTCGCGGGCGAGCCGATCAAGGTCTTCAACCACGGCCGGATGCGCCGTGATTTCACGTACATCGACGACATCGTCGAAGGCGTCGTCCGCACGCTCGCGTTGCCGCCGGTGGCCGGCAGCACCGATCATGGCGCCGCGCCGCACGTCATCTACAACATCGGCAACCATGAGGCCGTCGAGCTCGAGACCTTCATTGCGACTCTCGAACGGCTGCTCGGGCGCGAAGCGATCCGCGACTACCAGCCGATGCAGGCAGGCGACGTTCCCGCGACCTACGCGTCAATCGATCGCCTGCGCGCGGCGACGGGCTTTGCGCCGCGCACGCCGCTGGCCGATGGTCTGGCGCGTTTCGTCGAGTGGTACCGCGCCTATTTTCGATGACCCTGCCGGCGCCGGTCCCGTTGTCGGCGATGCCCCGCGTCGCGACCTCTGCACTGGTAATATCGGACCCCTGCCGGGGCGTCCGTCCGCCGCGGCCAATGCCCAACCCGCCATGATTCTCGTCACCGGTGGCGCCGGTTTCATCGGCGCCAACTTCATCCTGGACTGGCTCGCCGCCGAGGGCGAGCCGGTGATCAACCTCGACCTGCTGACCTACGCCGGCAACCTGGGCAATCTCGACTCGCTGACCGGCGACGTCCGCCATCAATTCGTGCGCGGCGACATCGGCGACGGCGCGGCCGTGGCGTCGCTGCTGGCGGCACACCGTCCGCGCGCGGTCGTCAATTTTGCGGCCGAGACCCACGTCGACCGCTCGATCCACGGACCCGCGGCGTTCATCGAGACCAATGTCGTCGGCACGTTCGGGCTGCTGGAAGCGACGCGCGCGTGGTGGTCGGCGCTCCCGACGGGCGAGCGCGAAGGTTTTCGCTTCGTGCACGTTTCCACCGACGAAGTCTACGGGTCGTTGTCCGCGTCCGAGCCCGCGTTCAGCGAAGCCACGCCTTACGCGCCGAACAGCCCCTATTCGGCATCGAAGGCCGCCGCCGATCACCTGGTGCGCGCCTACCACCATACCTACGGCCTGCCGACGCTGACGACGAATTGCTCGAACAACTACGGACCACGGCAATTTCCGGAGAAACTGATACCGCTGATGATCGTCAACGCGCTGGCAGGCAAGCCGCTGCCCGTCTACGGCGACGGCAAGAACGTGCGGGACTGGCTTTACGTAGGCGACCATTGCGCGGCGATTCGCGCGGTAATGAAGAAGGGACGGCCGGGCGAAACCTACAACATCGGCGGCAATGCTGAAATGCAGAACCTCGAGGTGGTGCGCACCCTCTGCACATTGCTGGCGGAAGTGAAGCCAGGTCGCGACTACGCGCCCCAGATCACGTTCGTCAAGGACCGGCCCGGACATGACCGGCGATACGCGATCGACCCGGCGAAAGTCATCCGCGACACCGGTTGGACCCCGGCCCAGACTTTCGAGTCGGGCATGCGCGATACCGTCCGCTGGTATCTCGAACATCCGGATTGGCTGCGCAGCGTGACCAGCAAGGAATACCAGAAGTGGATCAGCCTGAACTACGCGGCGGCGGAGAACGCGCCATGAACCGCAAGGGCATCATCCTGGCCGGAGGCTCAGGCACCCGGCTGTATCCGGTGACGCAGGTCGTTTCGAAGCAACTCCTGCCGGTGTACGACAAGCCGATGATCTATTACCCGCTGTCGACGCTGATGCTCGCCGGCATTCGCGACATCCTGCTCATTTCCACGCCGGAGGACACGCCGCGTTTTGCGCAGTTGCTGGGCGACGGCGCCCGTTGGGGACTCAACATCGGCTATGCGGTGCAGCCGTCGCCGGATGGACTCGCGCAGGCGTTCATCATCGGTCGCGAGTTCATTGGCCGCGATTCCTCGGCACTGGTGCTGGGCGACAACATCTTCTACGGCCACGACCTGTACGCCAAGCTTGCGCACGCGCACGCGCGCGCGAGCGGTGCGACGGTGTTCGCCTATACGGTCGCGGATCCCGAGCGCTACGGCGTGGCCGAGATCGCGGCGGACGGGCGCGTGCTGTCGCTCGAGGAGAAGCCCGCCATCCCGAAGTCGCGCTTCGCGGTGACGGGCCTTTATTTCTACGACAATCGCGTGCTCGACATCGCGCGTGACCTCAAACCTTCGGCGCGCGGCGAGCTGGAAATCACCGACGTCAACCGCGCCTATCTGTCTTGGAACGAGCTGGCCTGCGAAGTGATGGGCCGGGGCATGGCATGGCTCGACACCGGCACGCACGAATCGCTGCTCGAGGCGTCGCAGTACATCGCGACGATCGAGCGTCGGCAGGGGCTCAAGATCGCCTGCCCGGAGGAAATCGCCTTCAGGCTGGGGTACATCGACGCCGCGGCGCTGGAACGCCAGGGGCAGGCGCTGGCGAAGAATGGCTATGGGCAATACCTGCTCGCAATCCTGCGCGATTCCGGCGTGCGCTGAACGCGCCGCGCCATTCGCCCGACGCCCTGCGCGACCCGCATGCTGATCACGCCCACCGCATTGCCGGACGTTCTGCTGATCGAGCCGCGTGTTTTCGAGGACGATCGCGGATTTTTCTTCGAGAGCTGGAATTGCCGCGCGTTCGCCGCCGCCGGAATCGACGTGGGTTTCGTGCAGGACAATCACTCGCGTTCAGCCAGGGGCGTGCTGCGCGGCCTGCACTATCAGATCGAGCACGCGCAGGGCAAGCTGGTGCGCGCCATTGAGGGAGAGGTGTTCGACGTGGCCGTCGACCTTCGCCGGTCTTCCCTGCATTTTGGCCGTTCCGTCGGTGTCGTTCTGTCCGCCGCGAATCGCCGCATGCTGTGGATACCGCCGGGCTTTGCCCACGGCTTCGTCGTGCTGACGGACAGCGCCGAATTCCTCTACAAGGCGACGGACTACTGGTTCCCCGAGCACGAGCGCACGCTGCTGTGGAGCGATCCTGCGCTGGGCATCGACTGGCCGCTGGCGGGGGCGCCGATCCTGGCCGCCAAGGATGCCGCGGGGCGGCGACTGGCAGACGCAGACGTCTACGGCTGATGGCGCGTCCGACCATCCTTCTCACCGGCGTGGGCGGCCAGGTGGGCTTCGAGCTGGCGCGAAGCCTCGCGCAGCATGGTGACGTGACCGCGCTGGATCGCGCTGCGCTCGACCTTGCCGATGCCGACGCCGTTGTCAGCACGGTGAGGCAACTGCGGCCGAAGCTCATCGTCAATGCAGGAGCGTACACGTCCGTGGACCTGGCGGAGACCGAGCGCGACGCGGCGTTTGCGGTGAACGCGCGTGCGCCGGGCATTCTGGCCGAGGAGGCGAAACGGCTGGACGCGGTGCTGATCCACTATTCGACCGATTACGTGTTCGACGGCTTGGCGACCGCTCCCTACACCGAGGACGCCAGGGCCAGTCCGCTCAACGTTTACGGCGCAAGCAAATACGAGGGCGAGTGCGCGATCGCGCAAACCGGCGCCCGCGCGCTGGTGTTCCGCACCGGGTGGGTGTATGGCGCGCGAGGCAGGAACTTCCTGTTGACGATCCTGCGGCTCGCGCGAGAGCGAGAAGAGCTGCGCATCGTCGCCGACCAGCAGGGGACGCCCAACTGGTGCCGCACGCTGTCCGATGCGGCCACCGCCCTCGTGGCGCGAGGGCTGCCCTGGCTCTCCGAGCGCGCCGGCCTGTATCACGTGGCGTCGGCAGGTGCGACCACGTGGCACGGTTTCGCGCAGGCGATCGTCGGCCAGCTACCTGAGCCGCGGCCGCGCGTGGTGCCCATCTCTTCGTCGGAATACGCGACGCCCGCGCGCCGTCCGGCCTATGGCGTGTTGTCGTCCCGCAAGTTCGAGACCACGTTTGACTATCGGCTGCCTGACTGGCGCGCGGAACTCGCGGCATGCCGTTCGGGAATGCTGACTGATGCGCATGTCTGAATTCTGCTGTAGCGCGATACGCGACCGCGCAATCCGGCCGGGCAGGCTCACCACGCCGGCTTCATCAACACCTTGGAGATAGACGTGCACCGTCGCCTCGCGACGAGCGTCCGCTACTGCTTGGCGTGGGCGATACTGTGGTCCGGAATGGCGATCGCGCAGGGAAATGATGCGGCGATCACCTCGGCGCCGCCCTCCGAGCTGCGCGCGACACCGGCGGCCCGGACCGCCACCGTGACTCTTCTGCTTCCACCGGGCGCTGCGGCGCGCCGCGTTGAACTGGCGGCGCCTGCCGCGGCGGAAGCGGCAACGATGCGTGCGCACAGCCCTGAAACGACTGCGACTGCGAAGCGCGTCAGTCCCAAGATCCTTGCCGTCGGCTTCGCGCGAACGGTGCCCGCGTCCGCGCGCGCGATAGCGTTGTCGCAGCTGACCTGGTCGACTGTCGGCGATGGCGTAACCGAAGGTGGCCGTTCGGCGCGCATCGAAGTTCGTTCGCCGGGCGCCGCTGCAATGCGGGTGGCATTGCAGCTGCCGGCAACGGATGCCGACCTCACCGTCCGATTTGCGGGCTCCGCTGCCGGTAGCCGCGTCTTCGGTCCGGTATCCGCCAGCGCCGTGAGCCAGGATACGAAGCGCTTCGGAGAGTTCTGGTCGCCGGTCGTGGAAGGCGAGGTCGCGACGATCGAAATCCATGCGGGCCCCGGCGTTGCGCTCGACGGCCTGGTGCTGACGTTGCCGCAGGTATCCCACCAGGTCGTGTCCATCGCCGACCTGCGCTCGCTTGGCCGCAAGACGGTCACCGAAATCGGCATGGCGCAGAGCTGCACCATCGACGTCGCCTGCATAACGCCCACGGCGGCCCTGTCGCAGGCCGCGAAGGCAGTGGCGCAACTCCTCTACGTTGGCGACGACGGCCGGGAGTTCCTGTGCACTGGCACGTTGTTGAGCGACAGGCCCGCGACATTTACTCCCTACGTCTTCACGGCGGCGCACTGCATGACTTCGGCACGAGCCGCGCGCACGCTGAATACGTTCTGGTTTTTCGACGCGATCGCTTGCAGGAACAACGCCGTCCCGCCCTTCGTCCAACTCACCGCCGGGGCCACGCTGCTCGGCCGCAGCCAGGATCATGACTGGGCGCTGGTCCGGCTGAACGAAATGCCGCCGGCCGGTGCGGTGTATTCCGCCTGGACCGCGGAGCCATTGGTTTCCGGTACGATCACGACCACCTTGCATCACCCGATCGGCGATCTCAAAAAATGGACCCAGGGCTATGTGTACAGGAACGTCGTCAACATCGATTCCACCGTGCACGCCACGTTCCTCGAGGTGGCGTACACCCGCGGAATTACCGAGGGCGGGTCAAGCGGCGCGGCGCTCCTGACCTACTCCTCTGCCGGCGATTACTACGAAGTGCGCGGGGGCGTGTCCGAGGGCAATTTCGTGACCTGCCCGGTGGCGCCGAGCGAGGAGTTCGATGACTATTCGCGCGTGGAAGACATGCTGCCGCTCGTGCGGCAATACCTCACTCCGCTGTGGCGCAGCCAGAACGGGCAAGGCATTGTCGTCGAGTTCTACAACAGCGCGCTCAATCATTACTTTCTGACCGCGAATCCCGATGAAATCGATGACCTCGACGCCGGCGTGCGTGCCGGGTGGGAACGCACCGGCCTGCGCTTCCTCGCTTACGTCAAGCCGGTTGCCGGCACCAGTCCGGTGTGCCGCTTCTACCGGAAGCCGCCTCACGGCGATTCCCATTTCTACTCCGCGAGTCTGCAGGAATGTGCGGCGACGGCGGCCCAATATCCCGATGAATGGATCAAGGAGAACTCCGCGGCCTTCTACATCCGGCTTCCCGATGCGAAATCGGGCGCGTGCCCCGCTGGAACGCAGCCGCTGTGGCGGTTCTTCAACAAGGTCACCGTCAATCATCGCTACACCGCGGAACAGGTCATACGCGACCAGATGCGGGCCAAGCCGTCCCTATGGGTTCCGGAAGGCTACGGACCGGACCAGACGGTCATGTGCGCGGCCGTCCTGTAACGCGGGCCGCGGCAGCGTGGCGGCGACTAATTTGACCTAGCGCAAGCCCGAGACGTAGTCCGCCAGCGCCTTCATTTGCTCGTCGCTCAGCTTTTTGGCAATGGCCGCCATGACCTTGCCCTGAACGTCCTTGCCCTCTTTGTCCGCGCCGCGCTCTCCGGATTTGAACGCCTTGAGTTGCGCGTAGGTGTACTCCGCGTGCTGCCCGGCGAGACGAGGGTAATTCTTCGGAATGCCCGCGCCGGTGGGCCCATGGCACGCGGAGCACGCGGGAATGCCGGCCGCAGCAACACCGCCGCGGAATATCGCCTGTCCTGTCTTGAGCAGCGTCGGATCTTTGGCGGTTCCACCTTTGGGCTTTTGCGCAGAGTAGTAGATTCCCAGTGCAACCATTTCCTCGGGTGTGAGATTCCCACCCATCGCGCCCATGACCGGGTTGGCGCGGATTCCCGCCTTGAAATGCTGCAATTGCCGGGTGATATACTGCGCGCCCAATCCGGCCAGGTTGGGGTTCACTGCGGCGACGCTGTTTCCGTCGGCGCCATGGCAGGCGGCGCAAACCGTATCGACGACCTGCCTTGCGCGCGCGAGGTCGGGCTTGCCGGCGCCTTCCGCCGCCGCGGCCACGGAAAACTGAAACGACGCCAGCGCCGCGACGGCAACGGCAGCGGGCAACCGCAATCGCGCTATGAGCTGGACTCTCAACTGGAACTTCGGGTTGTGCTTCATGGTGCACACTTCATAGTCATCGAATCCTCGAGTGCGGCGAGCGCGCTGAGTTGCATGGCGCATCGCGCGCAGCATGCTTTTCAGTAAGGTCCAACAGCACTTTTGCCGCGAGACCCAAAGGCAACTACCTAAAGGCGCGACTTCCGCGACCCCGCCGTGAATAAACGCGCCATTGTAACGGACTCGAAGCGGGCTTCCAAAGGCGCTGACACGGACAAGTCTGCGTCGCGCCCGCCGCATCCCTTGGTGGGCGCGGTCTTCGTTACCGGTGCGGCAGCGATGCCGCAGCTGCCGGCACCGTCCGTGCCGGAAATCGCCTTCGCCGGTCGGTCGAACGCCGGAAAATCGACGGCGATCAATGTGCTCGCCGGTCGCACGCGACTGGCGTTCGCCAGCCGTACGCCGGGGCGCACCCAGCAGATCAATCTGTTCTCGCTGCGCTCGGGCGCGCTGGTCGCCGACCTGCCGGGCTATGGTTACGCCGCGGTCGGCAAGGCGCTAAAGCGCGCGTGGCAGGCGTTCCTGTGGCAGTACCTCACGACCAGGCCGACCCTCGTCGCCCTGGTGCTGATCGTGGATTCTCGCCATGGGCTGAAGGACCTCGACTTCGAATTGCTCGAGGGATTCGTCCCTTCTGGCCGCCCGGTCCTGGTCCTGGCGACCAAGGGCGACAAGCTCAACA
The DNA here is from genome assembly GCA_963819965.1 of uncultured beta proteobacterium. GTDB lineage: Bacteria > Pseudomonadota > Gammaproteobacteria > Burkholderiales > Casimicrobiaceae > VBCG01. Next base: position 1,332,203 of record CAWFYA010000004.1, on the reverse strand, counting down.
CGTCCGACCAGCGTGCTGCCGTGGCCAAGGTGCGCGCCCAATTAGCCGAGAAATTTCCTCTGGGTGCCGGCAACGTGACGGTGCAGCTGTTCTCGGCCACTGCGCGCATCGGCATCGCCGAAGCGGAAGCCGTGATCGCAGGCTGGCTGTAATGGCTGCGCCTGTCTCGAACTGAACCGGAATAGCGGTCGCAAATGAATTGGCGAGGGTCCCTTCGCGGCGTGGCCTCGGCGCCGCTGATGCGCACGCTGCTCGCCGCCACCGCAATCGGACTCGCCGCCGTCAGCATCGGGGCGCTGCTGATGTGGTCGATCATTCAGCTCGACCACGGCCAGTTGCGCAGCGCAGTGCGCGAGGCGTTCTCCGACAAATCACTTCTCGCAAATTCGGGGCAATTGTTCGACCCGCGGCGCGGCGACTACCTGTTCAACGATTGCCTGATATTGCAGACACTCCTTCTAGGGCGGGACGACTGGCGCCATTCGGTCATCGACGCAACCATTTATCTCAGCGACTCGCCGTGCGAGAACCTGGAGAAGGAGGTTACGGCTGCGCCACCACTTCTGCCTGCCTACCAGTACTCGCGGTATGTATTTTCCGCGCGCGTGGCGGCGGCGCCGCTGCTCGCATGGCTTGGCGTCAAGCGCGCAAAGCATGTGCTGCGGGTGGCCGTTTACCTGACCTTGCTGCTCACCGTGCTCGTGGGTGCCCGCGGTCTTGCCTCACGGTCAAGGACGAGCTCCGCCCCGCGAACGCTTTACCTGACCGGCATCTTTTGCGCGATCGCCATGCTCGGCATGTACCGCCTCGAATACTATGCGCAGACGTTGGCCCATGGCTTTTCCGACTGGGTCATCGCGGCATTCCTTCTCTATTCGCTGGCGATGGCAGGACGTGGAAAGATCGACGGCGCGCCGACTGCGGCCGTCGTCCTCGGCGTCCTGACCGGCTGTTTTGAGCTGCTGACCGGCCCCATCCTGATTGCCGTGGGCATGGCCGTACTGCTCGATCTCGGAGCGGCTCCCCGGCGCCCCCATCCGTACTTGCGCGCGCTCCACGTTGCGTTTGCCTGCGTCGCCGGGATGCTCCTGACGCTGTTCTGGCAGCAGGCGGTCGTTTCGGTATTCTCGGACGCGCGGCCGTTCTACCAATTCGCCACGCATCTGGCGATGCGGCTGCAGTTGCATCAATTCTTTGCGATCCCGTTCGACCCGAACTGGGCGACGGTCGAGAACCTGCGGCTCTATTCCCCCGCCGATGTGGCGGATGCCGTCCTCAACGCGCTACCGCAGTTGACGCATGGTTCGCTCGTCGCGTCCCGGGTCGTTTTTGGCGCGAGCTTGCTGGCACTCGTCGCGGGCGCCGCCCTTGCCCGGCCGGGCTGTGTGATCGCCGCCGTGGTCGCGCTATCCGTTCCCGCCTGGTACCTCGCGTTCGCGAATCACACGGTGCTGCACTCGCTGTACATGATCCGCATGGCGATGCTGCTGCCACTGTGCGCGGGTGTTTCACTGATGTACTTCTGGGCAAGAGATGACTGGATGGCGGAGCGGGACCGATCAAACGGGACTCGCGGCCGCGGGCTGGCGGCGAATTGCGGACGAGAAAAGGCCCCGCGATCAAGGGGAGTGACGCGGGGCCGTGAAACACCTGCTGCCAAGTGACCTTGGCACAGGCACCCGCTCAGGGAGGGAAGCGGGAGACGATTGACCGTCTGGTGATTCTGACCAGCGACGTCGGCAGGAGTTCCAGCCGGATCGCGGTAACGGAATGTGTCAAACTCGTTGCCACACGATATGCCCCTATTTTCTTTGGGGTCGGCGCGGATGCGCCGCGCGTGATTGCTGTCACGGTCAAAACGCCGCTACGATGCGTGGGTCAAACGCCAACGGAACATCTCAATGAGTTTCGCCTTCGCCGGAAAGTTCCCCCACAAGCGCCCTCGTCGCATGCGCCGCGACGATTTTTCGCGCCGCATGATGCGCGAAACCGTGATGACGCCCGCCGACTTCATCTATCCGGCTTTTGTCCTCGACGGCAGCAAGCGCGAGGAAGCCGTGCCTTCGCTGCCGGGCGTATCGCGCAAGAGCGTCGACAATCTTTTCCGCGACGCGGAGCAATGCCTTGCGCTGGGCATTCCCGCGCTGGCGCTGTTTCCTGTCGTCCCCGGCGAATTTAAGTCAGACGATGCCGCCGCAGCGTGGCATCCCGAAGGACTGGTTCCGCGCACGGTGCGCGCGCTGAAGGCGCGTTTTCCGGAATTGGGGGTCATCACGGACATCGCTCTGGATCCCTATACGAGCCATGGCCAGGACGGGCTGATCGACGCCAGCGGCTATGTGCTGAACGAGGAAACGGTGGTGGCGCTTACCAAGCAGGCACTCTGCCATGCCGACGCCGGCGTGGACATGGTGGCGCCGTCGGACATGATGGACGGACGCATCGGGGCGCTGCGCGCGGCGCTGGACAGCACCCGCCACGAGGCCACCCGCATTCTTGCCTACTCCGCGAAATATGCGTCGGCGTTCTACGGCCCGTTTCGCGACGCGGTCGGCTCGTCGGCCAATCTCGCGGGTGGCAACAAATACACCTACCAGATGGACCCGGCGAACAGCGACGAGGCGCTGTGGGAGGTCTACCTTGACATTCGCGAGGGTGCGGACGTGGTCATGATCAAGCCCGGCATGCCTTATCTTGACATCGTCCGCCGCGTGAAGGACGAGTTCGGGATGCCCACGGCGGTCTACCAGGTCAGTGGCGAGTACGCGATGCTCAAGGCTGCGGCGCAGGCGGGCTGGCTCGACGAGCGCGCGTGCGTGCTGGAAGCGCTGACCGGAATGAAGCGCGCGGGCGCGGACGCCATACTCACCTACTTCGCGCTGGACGCGGCCCGCTGGATTAGTAGCTGACCGAGGCCCCGGCTGAGGTTCCGGCAGCAAGTAGCGCGGCGAGCTCGGTCGTCGTCAGGCGCGGCGGCTCCGCGCCGTGGCGGTCGCGTCGGGAACGCTGCCGCATTTCTTCCTGCGTGCGCACGGACAGGCGCACCCCTCCCGCGACCGTGGCGATGTAGATCCGCGGCGGCCCGTCGTCAGCGGCGTTCATGGTGCGGTAGGCGACCCCCGCGTTAAGCAGCGCCAGCTCGACCGCCTTCTCGTTCTCCGCAACGAGATCGAGCTGGATGTCGCTGTGGGCCGTGGCCCAACCCGCCGCAACGCCGCCCACCAGCGAAGGCGCGAAGGCGGCCAGCCGCTGCATCCAGCGCAGCGCTTCCTCCCGTTGCTTGCGCAGTTGCGCGACATGCAGCTCGCCGCCGAACAGCGCGTGATAGTCGACCAGCGCCGCTTCGATTTCATCGTCGCCGGGCAGCGCGGTGCGCTCCGGCAGCATCAGTTGGCGCACGGCCTTGCGCTTGGCCAGCGACCAGTCGGCGAGGCCATGTTCGGCGATCAGCTTCGCGGCGACCTGGGCGATCCGGATGCGCTCCTGGGCGTCGCGTCCGAACGGGTCCGGGCCGTAGGCACGGCCGCGCAATTCGGAATGTCCCCGGTGTCCCATGACGCCGGCTCGCCTAAAAGAGTTGTTCCCGGACTTCCTGCCCCGTCTTCCCGCCCACGCCGGGCGCGAGGGCTTCCTCGCGGTTCCGGGGCGGGAATTCGGTGTAAAACCATTCGCTCAGGCTGCTGCTGTCGTCGCGCAGTCCGGTGTCCGCGTTGATGCGCACGGATATGACGCCCTCGGGGGGCACCAGCGGCTTTTCAGGGACGCCTTTGAGCGCCTTTTGCATATAGCTCACCCATATCGGGAGTGCCGCAACGGCGCCCGTTTCGTTCACACCGAGGGTCTTGGGCTGGTCGAGGCCGATCCACGCGACACCGACCTGCGCCGAATTGAACCCGCAGAACCACGCATCGATGTTCTCGTTGGTCGTGCCGGTCTTGCCGGCCAGATCGTGGCGTCCCAGCGACATCGCGCGGGCCCCGGTTCCGAACGCGATGACGTCGCGCAACAGCGTCGTCATGAGGAACGCGTTGCGCGGATCGATCGCGCGTTCGGCATCCTCGCCCGCGATGACCGGGCTGGCCTCCGACAACACGTTGCCGCGTGCGTCGGTTACCTTGGCGATGAGATAGGGTGCCACCCGGTATCCGCCGTTGGCAAAAACCGCGTAGGCGCCCGCCATCTGCATCGGCGTGACCGATCCCGCGCCCAAACCCATGGTCAGGAAAGGAGGGTGCAACTTGGGGTCGAAGCCGAAGCGGGTGATGTAGTCCTGGGCGTATTGCGGGCCGATGGCCTGCAGCACCCGGACGGTCACCAGGTTCTTCGACTTGGCCAGTGCGTTGCGAAGGCGCATGGGCCCCTCGAACTTGCCGTCATAGTTCTTGGGTTCCCAGTCAGTGCCGCCGGCTTGTGCGGCAGGCACGAAGAATGGTGCGTCATTGATCACCGTGGCCGGGGAGAAGCCCTTTTCCAGCGCGGCCGAATAGATGAACGGCTTGAACGACGATCCCGGCTGGCGGAATGCCTGGGTCACGTGGTTGAACTTGTTGCGATCGTGGTCGAATCCGCCCACCAGCGCCAGTATTGCGCCGTCTTTGGGCTGGATCGCGACAAACGCGGCCTCGGCCAGTGGGCGCTGTGTTATCGACCACTTGCCCTTGTCGTCCTGGGAAAGCCGAATTACGGCACCGCGCCGTATTCTCTGGCTCGCCGAAGCCTTGTCGGTGAGGTTGCGCGCCGCGAACTTCAGGCCGTCGCCGCTCACGACGACTTCGTCGCCGTTGTCCATCACCGCCTTGACTTCGTTCGGGTTGGCGTCGAGGACGACCGCCGGGTTGAGGTTGTCGCTGTCGGCGACGTCCTGGAAGACGTTCTCGAGCGCCGCATCCGCCTCGGCCGGGTCCGCGGGGAGGTTGACGAAGGTTTCCGGCCCGCGGTACCCGTGGCGGCGGTCGTATTCGAGGACACCGCGCCGCACGGCGAGGTAGGCGGCATCCTGGTTCGCCCGGCGGACGGTAGTCCAGACCGTGATGCCCTTGGTGTACGCATCCTCCCCATAGGCGTCAAACACCACCTGGCGGGCCATCTCGGCGACGTCTTCGGCATGCGTCGGCAGGGCTTCTTTCAAGCCCTGCCCGACGTTCAATGGCGCGGTTTGTGCTTCCTCGAATTGCGTGTCCGTAATGAATTTGAGCTCATGCATACGCCGCAATACATACAGCTGACGGGTCTTGGCCCGCTTGGGATTGGTGATCGGGTTGTAGGCGGAAGGCGCCTTCGGCAGCCCGGCCAGCATCGCGGCCTCGGCCACGGTGACGTCCTTGAGCGGGCGGCCGAAGTAGATCTGGGACGCCGCGGCGAATCCGTACGAACGTTGGCCCAGGAAGATCTGGTTGACATACAGCTCCAGGATCTCGTCCTTGGACAGGTTGGCCTCGATTTTCCACGCCAGCAGGACCTCGCGCAGCTTGCGGGTGAGCGTCTTCTCCCGGGTGAGGAAAAAATTGCGGGCGACCTGCATGGTGATGGTCCCGGCCCCCTGCTGGGTGCCCGTGGAGACATTGGCCAGCGCGGCGCGAAGCACACTCAAATAGTCCACGCCGCCATGCTGGTAGAAACGCTCGTCTTCGGCGGCCAAAATGGCGTGTTTCATGACATCCGGGACCGCTTTTATTGCTACGATCGCACGCCTTTCCTCGCCGAATTCGCCCAGAAGGTCGCCTTCGGCCGAAACGACGCGGAGAGGGACTTTGGGCTGGTAGTCGGTCAGCGCCTCGAGGGAGGGCAGCGTCGGCATCAGCAGGGCCAAGACCAGCGCCCCCAGCAGGGCGCCGACCACACAGAGGCCCAGAATGACCGAGCCCAGATAGAGCAGCCAGCGCTTTAGCACGTGGGAATAAAACTTGCCGGAGAGGGGGGGGCGGAAGCCGCATTATATGCAGGCTTGCAACACTGGCCGCCCGATTCGGGAAACAAATTGACAATGTTCATACTTGCTGCCAGAGTTTAATGTAAGTTATTAGCATCTGAGACGGTAACTGGGGCGACTTACGCCGTTCGCCAAAACATGACTGCTATCCTGGATTTCTTCAAAAGGAAGTCCCCATCGCTGATCGGGGTCGATATCGCATCGACTTCGCTCAAGCTGGTCGAGCTGGCCGAGATCAGCAAGGGAGTCTATCGCCTCGAGCGGTACGCCATTGAACCTTTGCCAAAGGATACGGTCACCGACGGCAACATCGCCAACCTCGACCAGGTCAGCGATGCGCTGAAGAGGGCGTGGAAGCGGATGGGCAGCCGCAACCGCCTGGTTGCCATGGCGCTTCCGGCGGCGATGGTGATTACCAAGAAGATCATCGTTCCAGCCGGACAAAAAGAAGAAGAACTCGAGCTGGTGGTCGAAGCCGAGGCCAACCAATATATTCCATTTGCGCTCGACGAGGTCAACCTCGATTTTCAGGTCTTGGGTGACGCGCCGAACAATCCGGACGAAGTCGAGATCCTGATTGCCGCGTCGCGCAAGGAAAAGGTCGAGGACCGGGTGGCCATCGCCGAATCGGCCGGACTGAAACCCGTGGTCATGGACGTCGAGTCCTACGCCACCCAGGAAGTATTCCAGCTGATTGCCCCGTCGTTGCCGGCCAATGGACGCGACCAGAACATTGCACTGGTCGACGTCGGCGCCCACGTCACTCACTTTTTCGTCCTCCGCAACAACCAGTTCCTGTTCTCCCGCGACCAGGTGTTCGGCGGCAACCAGCTCACGCAGGATATCCAGCGGGCGTTCAATTTGTCCTCAGAGGAGGCGGAGTCGGCCAAGCGCAACCAGGGCCTGCCCGAGAACTACGACAGCGACGTGCTCCAGCCGTTCATGGAAACGCTGGCGCTCGAAATCACCCGTGCGCTGCAATTCTTCTTCACTTCCACGTCGCACAGCCAGGTCGACCAGATCGTCCTGTCGGGCGGCTGCGCGGTTCTTCCCGGCTTGGACGAGCTGGTCGCCAAGCGCGCGGGGGTTGCCACGGTTCTCGCCAACCCCTTTGCCAACATGGCCGCATCCGACCGGATCCGCCCCCGCCAGCTGGCCCAGGACGCGCCCATGCTGCTCGTGGCGACCGGCCTAGCGCTGCGGAGTTTCGAGTAATGGGCACCATCCGCATCAATCTGCTGCCTCACCGGGAGCAGAAGCGCCAGGCCCGCCAGCGCCAGTTCTACACGCTGATCATTTCACTTGCCGTGCTGGGGCTTGCGGTTATCGCTCTCGTCCACGGCATTCTCGTGAACCAGATCGAGCGACAGGAGGCGAGAAACCGGGTCCTGAAAGGCGAAATCGCCAAGCTCGACGAGCAAATCAAGGAAATCGACCGTCTGCGCGACCAGATCCAGGCGGTGCTCGCGCGGAAACAGGTCGTAGAAACCCTGCAGGGGAACCGCAGCGAAGCGGTGCATCTGCTTGACCAGCTGGTGCGGCAATTGCCCGATGGCATCTACCTTCGCAGTGTCAGGCAGTCAGGCGCGCGGGTCACGGTGATCGGCTATGCCCAATCCAACGCGCGCGTGTCGACGCTCATGCGCAATATCGAAGCGTCGCCCTGGCTCACCAAACCGGAGCTGGCGGAAATCAAGCTGGTCGCGATGCCCGGCACGAAGGACCAGTCGCAGAAGATCAATGAATTCACGCTCAGCTTTCTCATCAAGCGCACCACCCCTGTGGACGCTGGCGCAATGGGCAAAGCAGGTGCGCCCGGCGCCGCCAAGCCCGCAGCGCCGGTGCCGGCCAAGAAAACATGATCACGCTCGACGAAATCCGCCGCCTCAACATTCGCGATGCCGGCAATTGGCCGATGTTGCCGAAGGTCGTCGTCCTGGTTGGGATCTTCGTGCTGATTCTCATTGCCGGCATGTTTCTCGACTGGCAGGACCAATGGAATGCGCTTGGCGCCGCGCAGCAGGTCGAGGTGGGACTCAAGACGCAGTACATCGAGAAAAAGGCGCGCGCGATCAATTTCGATCTGTATGTCCAGCAGTTGAACGAGGTCGAGCAGTCGTTCGGCGCGTTGGTCAAGCAGCTGCCGAACCGGTCCGAAATCGACGCGTTGCTGACCGACGTCAACCAGGCGGGGCTCGGCCGCGGACTGCAATTCGACCTGTTCAAGCCGGCGGCGCAGGAAAAGATGGCGGACTTCTACGCGGAGCTGCCCATCAACATCAAGATCACCGGCAATTACCACGACATGGGAGCGTTTGCGAGCGACATCGCGCAACTGCCCCGCATCGTCACGCTGAACGACGTGGTGATCACCACGGATAAGGGCGCGTTGTCGATGGAAGCGGTTGCCAAGACCTTCCGCTATCTGGACGACGAGGAAATCGCGAAGCAACGCGCGCTGGCCAAGGGCAAGGCCAAGGGCAAGAAATGACACGCACCGGGCTCATCACCATTTGCATGGGCGTTTTCGCAGCGCTTGCGCTCGGCGCTTGCGGCAGCGGCCATTCGGACCTGGACGCGTGGATGAAGGAGCAGGGCAAGACGGCCAAGGGCAAGCTCGATCCGCTGCCGCAGATCAAGCCCTACGACCCGTTCACGTACAACGCTTTCGATCTGCCAGACCCGTTCAAGCCGCGCAAGATCGAGCCGACCAAAGGCGGCAGCAAGCTGGCGCCAGACTTCACCCGGCGCAAGGAGCCGCTCGAAGCATTCCCGCTGGAATCGCTGACGATGGTGGGGACGCTGGCCAGGAACAAGACGACGTATGCGCTGGTACGGACCCCGGAGAAGGATGTGTTCCAGGTTCGTGCCGGCAACTACATGGGCCAGAACTACGGTGTCGTGGTCGAAATCGGCGATGGCGAATTGAAATTGAAGGAGCTGCTCCAGGATGGGGCCGGCGACTGGACCGAACGTTCGAGCTCGCTGCAGTTGCAGCAGCAGGCGGATCAAAGGAAATAGGAGCTTCCATGATGAGCGCGATTCACGGCATCCGACACTCACGCGCGCGCGCCGCCGCGCGCCGCGGATGGGCGGCCGGTCTCGTCGCCCTGTGCGCGTTTGCGCTTTCGGGCATCGCCTCGGCGCAGATGGCCAACAGCCTGGATGGGGTTACCGTTACCCGGGGCTCGTCGGGCAAGACGGTGGTCAGGTTCCAGCTGAAGTCCCCTCCGGCCAATCCGCCCGCTGGTTTTTCCGTGCAGAGTCCGCCGCGCATTGCGCTCGACTTCCTGGATACGGCCAATGGCCTGGGCGTGAACCAGCGCGACATTGCCGAACCCGCGCTGCGCAGCCTGAACCTGATCCAGTCCGGCAACCGGACCCGGGTGGTGTTCAACCTCAACAAGCCGCAGACATTTGAAACGGCGGTCGACGGCAATGCCGTGGTGGTGACCCTGTCAGACCAGGCGACGGACTCCGCGCGGTCGGTACAGGTGCAGCGTTTCGCCGAGGCCAAGGCCAGCGACTCCTCGCATGCGTTGCGCGACGTCGATTTCCGGCGGGGCAAGGGCGGTGAAGGACGGATCATCGTCGACCTTTCCGACAGTTCGACCGGCATCGACATTCGCCAGCAGGGCAAGAACCTGATCGTCGATTTCCTCAAGACCTCGCTGCCGAGGAACCTGGAGCGCCGTCTGGACGTCAACGACTTCGGCACGCCGGTGGTCACGATCGACACGTTTCCGCAGGGGGGCAACACGCGGATGGTCATCGAGCCCCAGGGCTTGTGGGAGCATTCGGCCTACCAGACGGAGAACCGGTTCATTCTCGAACTGAAGCCCGTCCACGAGGATCCGAACAAGCTCACCCAGGGCACCAAGGGCGGCTACAAGGGCGAGAAGCTGTCGCTCAACTTCCAGAACGTGGAAGTGCGCGCAGTGCTGCAGGTGATCGCCGATTTCACCGGACTCAATATCATCACCAGCGACACGGTGACCGGCAACCTGACGCTGCGCCTGAAGGACATTCCCTGGGACCAGGCACTGGACATCATCCTGCAGACCAAGGGTCTCGACATGCGCAAGAAGGGCAATGTCGTGATGATCGCCCCGCGCGAAGAACTGGCGCTGCGCGAGAAGCAGCAGCTTGAAAACGCGCTGCAGATCGCCTCGCTCGAGCCGCTGATCTCCGAATCGTTCCAGTTGAATTACATCAAGGCGGCGGACCTGGAGCGTCTCGTCACGACCAATCGCCAGCAGGCGTACGGCGCCGGCGCGGGCCAGACGGCAACCACGGGCGGACAGGGGTCGATCCTTTCCCAACGCGGCGTCGCGATGGTGGACCCGCGCTCCAACATCCTGTTCGTGCAGGATACGGCGGCCGTGCTGGAGGAAGTGCGGAAGATCATCCGGCAGATCGACACGTCGATCCGGCAGGTGCAGATCGAGGCCCGCATCGTGGTGGCCAGCGACACCTTCAGCAAACAGCTGGGCGTGCGCTTCGGCCAGCAGACCGGGTTCACGCTGACCAGCGGCAAGAGCAAATATGCCGGGGGCACCAGCGGCAGCCTCAACACGCAGCCGGTGGTCACCTGCAACGGCGGCGTGTGTCGGCGCGAGACGCGGACGCAGACGCCGTTCGAACTTGCGTCCGGACTTGCGTCGGCCGGGTACTCCGACAGCCCGCAGCTCAACGTCAACCTGCCCGTGCCCAACCCGGCGGGACAGCTGGCGCTGACGTTGATCAACCTTGGCAGCGGCAACCTCATCAATCTGGAACTCTCGGCGCTGGAGGCGGACGGCCGCGGCAAGGTGGTGTCCAGCCCGCGCGTCGTGACGCAGGACAACGGCAAGGCGGCGATCGAGCAGGGGACGGAAATTCCCTACACGACGGGTGGCACCGCCAACTCGCCGGCGACAACGGCGTTCAAGAAGGCCGTGCTCCGTCTTGAAGTCACGCCGCAAATCACGCCGGACAACCGGATCATCATGGCGGTCGAAATCCACAAGGACACGGTCGGACAATTCGTGCCGCAAGCGGGTGGAGGCTCGGTGCCATCAATCGACACCAAAAATGTCATCACGCAGATCCAGGTCGGCAACGGCGACACAGCGGTGATCGGTGGCATCTTCGAAGAGGAAATCCGGAATGACGTCACCCAGGTTCCCTGGCTGGGCAACCTGCCGATCCTGGGTTACCTGTTCAAGCAGACCGGGACGACATCCAACAAATCCGAGCTCCTGATCTTCCTTACGCCGCGCATCGTCAAGGATTCCGTGACTTCCGTGCGGTGAACCCGACACCAGGCGACGCCAGCGGCGCCGCCCTGCCATCCGCTGCCCCGGTGCCGTTGCATCGGGGCAATTTATTTCTGGTCGGCCTTCCCGGCGCCGGAAAATCCACACTCGGCCGCCAACTCGCGCGGCGGTTGAACAAGCGTTTCGTCGACGCCGACGCCGAGCTTGAACATCGCCTGGGCGTGTCGATACCTACCATCTTCGAAATCGAGGGCGAGGCGGGATTCCGCGACCGCGAAGAGGCGACGATGGTCGAGCTCACCCAGCTCACGGAAATCGTCCTGTCCACTGGCGGAGGCGCCGTGCTGCGTCCCGCGAACCGTTTGCGCCTCAAGGAAAACGGCACGGTGATCTACCTGCACGCCGACCCGGTCGTCCTTTGGGAGCGCGTTCGCCACAACCGGAACCGACCGCTGCTGCAAACCGCGGAACCGCAGGCGCGCCTCGCTACCCTGTATGCGGAACGCGATGCGCTGTATCGCGAAGTCGCGGATCATATCGTCGAGTCGGATCGCGAGCAGGTGCTGCGCTTCGCCCGCGCGTTCGAAATCGAGCCTCACGGCAACGAAAGGTCGGGATGATCAGGACGCTCGACGTGGAATTGGCCGACCGCGCCTATCCGATCCACATCGGCGCGGGTGTGCTTGACCGGGTCGGCATGGCGGTAGCCGAAACGGGGCGTCGTGCCGTCGTCGTCAGCAATGCGACGGTTGCGACGCACTGGCTGGCACCCGTTCGGGCGAGCCTGGCAGCGGCCGGTGTCGCCTGCGAGATCCTGCTGATCCCGGACGGTGAGTCCCACAAGAACTGGGCGACGCTGCAGGACGTTCTGACGCGGCTGATCGAGATTCGCGCGGAACGCTCGACGGTACTGATTGCGCTGGGTGGCGGCGTCGTGGGCGACCTCACCGGATTTGCCGCTGCGATTTATCAGCGCGGCATGCCCTTCGTGCAGGTCCCGACCACGCTGCTCGCGCAGGTCGACTCTTCCGTCGGCGGCAAAACCGGCATCAATCACCCGCTGGGAAAAAACATGATCGGTGCCTTCCACCAGCCTCGGGCGGTGTTGATCGACACACAGTGCCTCGGCACGCTGCCCGACCGCGAACTGTCCGCGGGATTGGCGGAGGTGATCAAATGCGGCGCGGTCCGCGACGAGCAATTTTTCGCCTGGCTCGAGCGCCACATGGACGGCCTGCTGGCGCGGGACCCGGAGGCGCTGCTCCATGCCATCCACGAGAGCTGCCGCATCAAGGCCGCGATCGTCGTCGCCGACGAGCGCGAATCCGGCGAACGCGCGCTACTGAACTTTGGCCATACGTTCGGCCACGCGATCGAGACCGCGTCGGGCTATGGCAGCTGGCTGCACGGTGAAGCGGTGGCAGCGGGCATGGTGCTCGCGGCGAGGCTCTCCGAGCGTGCGACGAGCCTCGCGCCTTCCGCGACGGCACGGCTGCAGGCGCTGGTTGCCCGGGCCAGATTGCCCGTCAATCCACCCTCGCTTCCTGCGCAACGCTGGCTGGAACTGATCGCTCGCGACAAGAAGGTTGCGGATGGCGCCGTGCGCTTCATCCTGCTGTTGGCGCTGGGCAAGGCTGTCGTTACATCGGACGTTCGCGCCGACGATCTCGCGGCAATCCTGCACTGAACGTGCACGCAAGGAAAAGGGCGATCCGCGGATCGCCCCTTTCGACTTCCAGCCGCGGCTGACTACGGGCAGCTGATGCTGGCGGTTCCCGTTGCCTGTGGCGTACCCGAATCGACGACAACGATGGACGTCAGTCCGCTACCGGTCAACAGCCCGCTGACGGCAGTTGAACCTCCGGACGCAGGAATTACCTGGGGATTGATCAAAGCACCCACCGGGCTCGCCGTCACGTTATAGGGCGGCGTTCCTCCGGTCACGACCAAAGTGTAGGTCTTGCCGGCACATGCCGGGTCCGACGTCGATCCCGGTGCGATGAGGATCGCGGAAGGCGCGGGCGGCGCTGTGGTTCCGACAGTATTGTGCAGCAAGGCGGTGGTCTGCTTCCCTGCCGAGTCGACGATCGTGAAGGTCAGCGGATCGACGCAAGTGCCGTTGGTGATCGCTTCGAAGTACGCGCCGCTGTACGACACCGTGCGATTCACGATGACTATGCCGGTGGGGAATGTCGACGATACCGAGTAAGGCGGGTTGCCGCCGTAGATGTAGTAGTCGACGCGGAATCCCGATGAGCAGGTCGTATTGGTCGGACCGGTGATGGTTGCGGTATCGGGGATCACGGCAAGCGGCGATCCTCCGGCGATCGTGTTGTTGACGATCGTGAAATTGGCAACTTGCTGCTGCCCCGAAGTCACGTCGGTCGCACGAATCTGGGCGGGCTGGGTCGTGGCATTGGAATCGGCCAGGACCGCGGCAACTGCCGTCCCGGTGCCATCCGTCGCAACGGTGAGGGTCTGCACCAACGGCGTCGCCGGATTGCTGGTGGTGATCCCGAACGGACCGTAGACCACGTCGAAGCGGATTTGCCGCCCGGTCAGCGGGGAGCCTCCGGGACCCGTGGCGACCACGGTGGCGGTTCCCGTTTGCCCGGAGCAAAGATTGACGCCGCAATCCGAGCCGCTGGGCGCAAAGGTCAACGCATTGAAAATCGTCGAGCTCACGACCGTAACCTTGACTGGCGTGGTCTGGCCCGCCGAATCCTGGACGGTAATGGTGACATCGGTATCAGCGGATACCTTGTTCGCCAGGAGGACGATCGTGGATCCCGACACGTTCTGCGCAACCGGGAGGACCGAGGCGTCCGAGCTGAACGCAAAAAATGGCGCAACGCCGGAGGTGACCGTCACGGTGACCGGGACACCCGAATAAGCCTTCAGGGTATTGGGGGCGACGACCAGGCCGGGCGTTGTCGGCGGCGTCACGTAGGGGTTGTTCGGCGCACCGCTTCCGCCGCCGCAGGCCGTGAGCGTCAGGAGGCCGGCCAAGCCGAGGACGGTTAGGACGGGACGCAGCCTTGAGTTCACAAGCCTATCTAGCATGTTGAAATCCTGATGATGTTGTCCTAAAGATTGCGTTCGGGCGGGGCTGATTTGGATGTTGCAACAAGCATCTAGCCCATTTTGTTCAGATTAAAGCCTAACGTTGGGACCGACGCAAGCCTTTCCCTCGGGAAAATGCCACCGTCGGGCGGTCGCTGTTGCGCCGGCGCCCACCTCCGGATGTCCGGATTGTCGCAATGCAACATAGCAGGTAGTATTAAAATGTTTGCAAACACCCCGATCGGCCGCGATCCGGCTTTTCGGCAATTGCGAAAGGGCCACGAACCCTGCACTGGCCGAAAATGGGCGCAATTGACCCTGCGGCGACCACAAAACATACCGGATGAGGGCATTCGTGGAACGCAATTCTCTGGAGTCCGCCTCGTGGCCACCCGAAGTCCAGGGCCTGTATGACCCTTCCCGGGAACACGACGCATGCGGTCTGGGCTTCATCGCTCACATCAAGGGACGCAAAAGTCATTCCATCGTCCAGCGCGGCCTGAGGATTCTCGAAAACCTCACGCACCGCGGCGCAACGGGCGCGGATCCGTTGCAGGGGGATGGCGCCGGCATCCTGATTCAGTTGCCCGACGTATTCTTTCGCCGTGCCTGCGGCAAGCTCGGCATTACGCTTCCCGCGATCGGCCAATATGGCGTGGGCATGGTGTTCCTGCCGCGCGAACCGGCATCGCGGATGGCCTGCGAGCAGGAAATCGAACGCGCTATCCAGGCAGAATGCCAGGTGTTGCTCGGCTGGCGCGATGTGCCGACGGACAACAGTGGCCTGTCGGAGCGGACCAAGGAAGTGGAACCGGTCATAAGGCAGGTGTTCGTCGCGCGCGGCGCACGCCACATGGACCAGGATGCATTCGAGCGCAAGCTCTACATCATCCGCAAGCGCGCCGGTCACGCGGTGCAATCGCTTTCCCTGCGCCACGGGCGTGAATACTACGTCCCGTCGTTCTCGACCCGGACGATCACCTATAAGGGCATGCTGCTCGCGCATCAGGTCGGCAAGTATTACCTCGACCTGCACGACGAAGCGATGATCTCTGCGCTGGCGATGGTCCACCAGCGTTTCTCGACCAATACGTTTCCGACGTGGGACCTGGCGCATCCGTTCCGGTACATCTCCCACAACGGCGAAATCAACACGCTGCGCGGCAATTTCAACTGGATTCGCGCACGCGAGGGAGCCATCGCGTCGAAGATTCTGGGCGATGACCTGCCCAAGCTGTGGCCGCTCATCTATGACGGTCAATCAGACTCCGCGTCCTTCGACAACGCGCTCGAATTGCTGGTCATGGGCGGCTATCCGCTGGCGCACGCAATGATGCTCATGATTCCCGAAGCGTGGTCCGGCAACCCCCTGATGGACGAGGACCGGCGCGCGTTCTATGAATATCATGCCGCGCTGATGGAACCTTGGGACGGTCCCGCCGCGATGGCGTTCACCGATGGCCGCCAGATCGGCGCCACGCTCGACCGCAACGGGCTGCGTCCGGCGCGCTTCGTCGTGACCGACGACGACATCATCGTCATGGCTTCCGAAGTCGGCGTTCTCGATATTCCCGAGGCCCGGATCGTCAAGAAGTGGCGGCTGCAGCCAGGCAAGATGCTTCTGGTCGACCTGGAAGAGGGGCGCATCGTCGACGACGATGAACTGAAGCACACGCTGGCCACCGACAAGCCCTATCGCGAGTGGATCGAGCGATGCCGGCTCAACCTTACCGACATGCCGGAGCCCGCGCCGCCGACGCCGACCACCGTGCCGCTGCTCGATCGCCAGCAGGCCTTTGGTTACACGCAGGAGGACGTGCGGCTTCTGCTCGCGCCCATGGCAGCCAACGGCGAAGAGCCGCTGGGGTCCATGGGCAACGACGCGGCGCTGACGGTGCTCTCCGACCGGCCCAAGGTCTTCTACAATTATTTCAAGCAGTTGTTCGCGCAGGTTACCAATCCGCCGATCGATCCAATCCGGGAAGAGTTGGTGATGTCGCTGGTGTCGTTCATCGGCCCACGGCCCAATCTGCTGGGCATCGACGCGACGGAGCCGGCGATGCGGCTGGAAGTGCCGCAGCCGATCCTGACGCCGGAGAGCATGGAAAAGATCCGGCATGTCGAGCTTTTCTCGGGCGGAGCGTTCCGGGCCGTCGAGCTCGACATCTGTTACCCCGCCCGGTGGGGCGCAAACGGGATGGAGGCGGCGCTCGCCAGTCTCGCTGCACATGCCGAAGACGCCATCTCGCAGGGCTACAACATCATCATCCTGTCCGACCGGAGCGTGTCGAAGGCGTCGCTGCCCATCCCGGCGCTGCTTGCCACCGCCGCGGTGCATGAGCACCTGGTGAAGATGGGCCTGCGCACGTCGGCCGGCCTTGTGGTCGAGACTGGAAGCGTGCGGGAAGTCCATCATTTCGCGCTACTGGCAGGGTACGGCGCCGAGGCGATACATCCCTACCTTGCGTTGGAAACGCTGGGCGATCTCGCCCGGTCGGTCCCGGGGATCGACCCCAAGGAATCCGCCAAGCGCTATGTCAAGGCGATCTGCAAGGGCCTGACCAAGGTGATGTCCAAGATGGGCATCTCCACATATCAGTCCTATTGCGGCGCGCAGATCTTCGAGGCGGTCGGCCTGCAGAAGGTGTTCGTCGACAAGTATTTCACCGGCACCGCGAGCAATGTCGAAGGTATCGGCATCTTCGAGGTGGCCGAGGAATCGGTGCGCATGCACGCGCAGGCATTCGGCGACGATCCGCTGCTGCGCGAGATGCTCGATGCGGGCGGCGAGTATCAATACCGGACCCGGGGCGAAGCCCACATGTGGACACCGGAAACCATCGCCAAGCTGCAGCATGCGACGCGCGCCAACAGTCACGCGACCTACAAGGACTACGCGCATCTGGTCAACGAACAGAGCCGGCAACTGAAGACGTTTCGCGGCCTGTTCGAATTCAGAACCGGCGACCGCACCCCGGTCCCGCTCGCCGAAGTCGAGCCCGCTGCTTCTATCGTGAAGCGCTTTGCCACGGGCGCCATGAGCCTGGGCTCCATCTCGACCGAGGCGCACACGACGCTGGCGGCGGCGATGAACCGCATCGGCGGCAAGTCGAATACCGGCGAAGGCGGCGAGGATCCGGCGCGATACCGCGCGGAGTTGCGCACCGGCGAGAGTGGCATCAAGGCCGGCGACACGGTGGCGACGGTGCTCGGCCGCGGCCAGATCGAAAGCGACATCCCGCTCAAGGCCGGCGACAGCCTGCGCTCCAGGATCAAGCAGGTCGCCTCGGCGCGCTTCGGCGTCACCGCGGAGTACCTGGTTTCCGCCGATCAGATCCAGATCAAGATGGCGCAGGGCGCCAAGCCCGGCGAGGGCGGCCAGCTGCCCGGCCACAAGGTGTCCGAGTACATCGCGCGGCTGCGCTACTCGGTGCCCGGCGTGGGGCTCATTTCGCCGCCGCCGCATCACGACATCTACTCGATCGAGGACCTCGCGCAACTGATCCACGACTTGAAGAACGCAAATTCGCGAGCGTCCATATCCGTGAAGTTGGTGTCGGAAGTCGGCGTGGGCACCGTCGCGGCCGGGGTGGCCAAGGCCAAGGCCGATCACGTGACCATTTCCGGCCATGACGGCGGCACGGGCGCGTCGCCCCTGTCGTCGCTCATGCACGCCGGCACGCCATGGGAGCTGGGGCTCGCGGAAACGCAACAGACGCTGGTGCTGAATCGTTTGCGCGGCCGCATCGCCGTGCAGGTGGACGGGCAGATGAAGACGGGCCGCGACGTTGCTATCGGCGCCATGCTCGGCGCCGACGAATTCGGCTTTGCCACCGCGCCGCTGGTGGTCGAAGGCTGCATCCTGATGCGCAAGTGCCACCTCAATACGTGCCCGGTCGGCATCGCGACGCAGGATCCGGTATTGCGGCGCAAGTTCACCGGCCAGCCCGAGCACGTCGTCAACTTCTTCTTCTTCGTGGCCGAAGAGGTGCGCGAGATCATGGCGAAACTCGGCATTCGCAATTTCGAGGAATTGATCGGGCGCGCCGACCTGCTCGACATGCGCGCCGGCGTCGCACACTGGAAGGCGAGAGGGCTCGATTTCTCGCGTGTGTTCCATCAGCCGAAGATGCCAGCCGAAGTCGCGCGTCGCCTCGTCGAGACGCAGGACCACGCGCTGGAAGGCGCGCTGGATCATCAATTGATCGCCGCCGCGCAGCCGGCGCTCGAACTCAAGCAACCCGTGCGGCTGGCGTTTCGGATTCGCAATGCCAATCGTTCGGTCGGCGCGATGCTCTCAGGTGCCGTCGCGCGCAAGTATGGACACGAAGGGCTCCCTGAGGACACGATCCACGTCGCGTTCGAAGGGATTGCGGGCCAGAGCTTCGGAGCGTTCCTGGCGCGTGGGGTCACGTTCGAGCTGCAGGGCTCGACCAATGACTATGTCGGCAAGGGCCTGTCGGGCGGGCGGATCGTCGTCTACCCCGATCCGGCGTGTCCCGCCAAGCCGGAGGAGAACATCGTCATCGGCAATACCGTCATGTATGGCGCGATCGATGGCGAAGCCTACTTTCGCGGGGTCGCCGGCGAGCGCTTCTGCGTGCGCAATTCGGGCGGACTGGCGGTCGTCGAGGGCACGGGCGATCATGGCTGCGAATACATGACCGGCGGCACCGTCGTGGTCCTGGGCCGCACCGGGCGCAACTTCGCGGCCGGAATGAGCGGCGGTGTCGCGTATGTGTATGACGCGGACGGCAGGTTCGCCGCGCACTGCAATCCGGCAATGGTCGAATTGACGGCCGTATGCAGCGAATCGGAACAGGCCGTCGCAGAGGCCGAACTCGTGGCTGCGGGCAGAGGTCGTGCCCAGCACAGCGGTAGATCGGACGAAGCGCAGCTGCGCGAGATGATCGAACGCCACCTGCGCTTCACCGGCAGCACGCTGGCACTTTCGCTGCTCGACAACTGGGATTTGACCCGCGCCCGCTTCGTCAAGGTGTTTCCGCACGAATACCAGCGCGCACTCTCGGAAATGCATGCAAGGCAGGTCATCCGTCCGGCGGCCAAGGCCAAGGCGCGAGAGGCGGCCTGAGGTCATGGGCAAAATCACCGGATTTCTCGAGCTGCAGCGCATACAGGAAGTGATGGAACCGCCGCGGGAGCGCGTGCATCACTATCGCGAGTTCACGCTTGCTCTGACCGATGCCGATGCGGAGAAACAGGGCGCGCGCTGCATGGATTGCGGCATTCCGTTCTGCCAATCCGGCTGTCCCGTGCACAACGTCATTCCCGACTGGAACGACCTCGTGTACCGGCACCAGTGGCGGGAGGCGCTCGACGTGCTGCACTCCACCAACAATTTTCCCGAGTTCACGGGCCGCGTATGCCCGGCGCCATGCGAAGCGTCGTGCACGCTCAACATCAACAACGATCCGGTAGGCATCAAGTCGATCGAGCATTTCATCATCGACAAGGGCTGGGAAGAGGGGTGGGTAGTGCCGCAGCCGCCCGTCACCAGGACGGGCCGGCGGGTCGCGGTCGTCGGATCCGGTCCGGCCGGCATGGCGTGCGCGCAGCAGCTGGCGCGGGCGGGGCACAAAGCCGTGCTGTTCGAAAAGGCCGACCGCATCGGCGGCCTGCTCCGCTACGGCATTCCCGATTTCAAGATGGAAAAGCATCTTGTCGACCGGCGCATGGCGCAGATGTCGAGCGAAGGTGTCGAGTTTCGCCCGGGTGCGCACATCGGCGTCGACATTCCGACCGCGCAATTGCTCGCGGATTTTGACGCGATCGTGCTGACCGGCGGTGCCGAGGCGCCGCGCGATCTCGATGTGCCCGGCCGCGAACTCGACGGCATCGTGTTCGCGATGGATTTCCTGCCGCAGCAGAACAGGGTCGTCGCCGGCGATACCGTCCCCGGCCAGATCCTGGCCACCGGCAAGCACGTCGTCATCATCGGCGGCGGCGACACCGGCTCGGACTGCGTCGGCACGTCCAATCGCCATGGCGCCGCGTCGATCACCCAGTTCGAGTTGCTGCCGCAGCCACCCGACTCCGAGAACAAGCCGCTGGTGTGGCCCAATTGGCCGATCAAGCTGCGGACATCGTCGTCACACGAGGAAGGCTGCGCACGCGACTGGGCGGTCACCACCAAGCGTTTCGAGGGCCGCAATGGCAAGGTGGAGAAGCTTGTCGCCGCCCGGGTCGAGTGGCAGAAGGACGCGAGCGGTGCCATGAAGATGGTCGAGGTGGCGGGCAGTGAATTCGAATTGCGGGCCGACCTCGTGTTGTTCGCGATGGGCTTCATCGGTCCAGTGCAAACCGGGTTGCTGGAGCAGTTCGGCGTGGAGCGCGACGCGCGCTCCAACGTGAAGGCCGATGTCGACACCTACAAGACGTCGGTGCCCAAAGTCTTCGCGGCCGGCGACATGCGCCGTGGACAATCGCTCGTCGTCTGGGCCATTCGCGAAGGCCGCCAGGCCGCGCGCGCCGTCGATGAATTCCTGATGGGGAAATCCACGCTCCCGCGCTGAGATTCCCGCGCTCGAGGATTCATGTCCGCAATCGTCACTCTCGACTTGGCCGGCTGGCGCCCGCCGCTCGCCCCGGGTGTGCAGGAAGCCGCAGTACACGCCATCGAGGACGGCGGCGTGCTGGTGCTGCCTCACGTCAACTTTGCGTTGTCCGAGCGCGAGCGTCGCTTCCTGTCACCTGAATGGTCGGATGGCCGTGCGAAGAACATCAGCCTCGACGCTCAGTTGCCACAACCGAGGCTCAAGGGTGCGCGCGGTACCGACGCCGACTTGTCCGACCTGAAGGCGATGGTGGACCGCTTCGCGGCCAATGCCGCCGGGCTCGTGGTCACGTTGTTCCCGCGCTATGCCAAGTATGTGCAGCGCGCCCGGACCAGCTTCAGGCCACAACCCGCCGTGGGCCGCCAAGTCTCATGGCGCAAGGACGACTCGCGGCTGCACGTCGACGCGTTTCCTTCCCGTCCCAATCATGGCGAACGTATTCTGCGTGTGTTCACGAATGTCAACCGGTCCGATGCCCGCGTCTGGCGCGTGGGCGAGCCGTTCGAGATGATGGCGCGCACGTTCCTGCCGCGAATCCGCGCTCCGCTGCCAGGTTCGGCGGCGGTTCTTGCCGCACTGCACGTCACCAAACGCCGGCGCAGCGCCTACGACCACCTGATGCTGAATCTGCACGACCGTGCGAAGGAAGACGTGGCTTACCAGCGTGATTGCGCGCAGGAGGTCGTACATTTCGCTCCGGGAACGACGTGGCTGTGCTTTTCGGACCAGGTGATGCACGCGGCGGTATCCGGCCAGTACATGCTGGAGCAGACTATCCACCTTCCGGTGTCCGCCCTCTATGATCCCGGCAAATCGCCGCTGGCGATCCTCGAACGGATCACCGGACGCGCATTGGTTTAGCGCGCGGGAGGCTCCCTGCCGGTAGAATTCGCTACCTTGAACTCCGTTTGGTTCAGGCGGCGCCCGTGCGGCGTCGCGTGTTCCATTTCCGGCCAAAGAATCCCCGATGCTGCACAACGACACGTTCCTGCGCGCGCTGAGACGCGAACCGACGTCGCATACGCCGATCTGGCTGATGCGCCAGGCCGGGCGGTACCTCCCGGAGTACAAGCAGACGCGCGCGCGCGCCGGCACCTTCATGGGGCTGGCCGGCAATCCCTCGCTGGCCACCGAGGTGACATTGCAGCCGCTTGCGCGCTATCCGCTCGACGCCGCGATATTGTTCTCGGACATACTCACCGTTCCCGACGCCATGGGCCTGGGATTGTCCTTCGCCGAGGGCGAGGGACCGCGATTCGAACGGACCACGCGCGATGAGGCGGCAATCAATGCGCTGACCGTTCCCGACATGGCGACGCTGCGCTATGTGTTCGACGCGGTCGCGCAGATCAAGCGCGGGCTCAAGGATTCGGTGCCTTTGATCGGCTTTGCGGGCAGTCCGTTCACGCTGGCCTGCTACATGATCGAGGGTGGCGGCAGTGCCGATTATGCCAACGTGCGCCGAATGGCCTATGCGCGGCCCGACCTGTTGCAACGCCTGGTCGACACCAATGCCCGCGCCGTCGTCGCCTATCTCAATGAACAGATCGCCGCGGGCGCCGATGCGGTGATGATCTTTGACACCTGGGGGGGCTTGCTTACTTCGGAGGCCTATCGCCGGTTCTCCTTGCAGCCGATGCGCGAAATCGTCGCCGGCCTTGCGCGCAAACCCGACGGAAGCACGATTCCGTCAATTGTCTTCACCAAGGGCGGTGGCGCGTGGCTCGAGGATATCGCCGCCATCGGCGCCGCGGGCGTGGGTCTCGACTGGACCGTGGACATGGCCGATGCGCGTCGGCGCGTGGGTGATTCCGTCGCGCTGCAGGGAAATCTCGATCCCATCGTGTTGCTGACCGATCCGGAAACGGTGACCCGCGAGGCAACCAAGATCCTCGCCGCCGCTGGTCCCGCGCCGGGGCACATCTTCAATCTGGGTCACGGCATCGTGCCGGCGACACCGCCGGAAAATGTCGGGGCGTTGGTCGCGTGCGTGCACCGGATATCCCGGGAATTCCGCGCCAGGCCTTGATCTACGCGTGCGACGCTAGGGAAAACTGACCGAAAGCCGCGCCAGTGCTGGCTTTGCGGGGGGTTGACAAAATTCCGGAAGCTGATCCACGGCGTGCACTTATGCACACTTGGCGTGGGTCGCGCCCCGTGCGGGATCTGCCGATGTCGCACACGGGGATACGAAATCTAACGTATTGAAAACTAATGATGATTTTTTCGACGGTCGCTACTAAAGTCATCGCCCCGATCATTGCCCGTCGAGTACGGCGATGCGGTGGAGGCATTTACACACAAAGTTATCCACATGACTAAGGGACAATTTTTTAGCATGTTTAAAATGAATGACTTGGGTCATTTTGCTGCGATTTGTCATGAGAATTTCGAACACTACAACTCGCCTGCCCATGGCGACGATTGCTGAACGCAGCGACCCGCCATGCCCATCGCGCGCGTAGCGCTTCCCGTCGCCGTCGATGCCATCTTCGACTATTGGGCGCCGGAGGGCCTGGGAATTGCGCGTGGCAGTGTCGTCAAGGTACGGCTGGGCCCGCGCAAGCTTTGCGGCGTCGTCATGTACGTGGTCGGCTCGACCGAAGTCGCGCGCGAGAAATTGCAGACCATCGACGCTGTCGTTCCGCAGATATTGGTGCCGGAGGACGTCCTCGACATGGTCGCATTCGTGGCCGGTTACTATCAGGAAGCGGTCGGCATGGCGGCCGCGCTTGCGGTGCCGCCGCTCGTTTCGCGCGCGCGGAGGGCCCGCGCTGCTGCGAAGGCGACGGAGCCGGTCGCGAACGTCGGCCATGTGGTCCTGAATGCAGAGCAGCTTGCCGCCGCGGCGACGATCACCGGGGCGCGCGGGCGTTTCGCGCCATCGCTGCTGTACGGTGTCACCGGCAGCGGCAAGACCGATGTATATCTCGCCGCCGCCGCGAAGGCGATCGAAGCGGGCGGCCAGGTGCTTCTGCTGGTTCCGGAAATAAACCTTACGCCCCAGCTCGAGCAGCGCGTGCGAGACGCGTTGCCCGGCGTGGCGATCGCCCTTTTGCACAGCGGGCTCTCGGGCGGCGAACGTTTCGACCACTGGCGCGCTGCTGCGGTGGGCGACGCGCGCCTCGTCGTGGGAACAAGGCTCGCCGTGTTTGTGCCGATGCCGGCACTTTCCCTGGTCATCGTCGACGAGGAGCATGATTCGTCGTACAAGCAGCAGGACAATGTGCGCTATCACGCGCGCGACGTCGCGGTCTGGCGGGCGCATCGGCGCGACATCCCGGTGGTGCTGGGAAGCGCAACGCCGTCGCTGGAATCGTGGTTGCATGCGCGCGAGGGTCGCTACCAGCGGCTCGACCTGCTGCACCGCGCCGATCCGCGCGCACGGATGCCGCAAGTGCGCTTTGCCGACAGCCCGCGGGCGCGCGCGCTGGAAGGCATCGGCGAGACGCTGCGCGCGGCGCTGGCGGCGCGTTTGTCGCGGGGCGAGCAGTCGCTGGTGTTCGTCAACCGCCGCGGGTACTCGCCTTCGCTCCTTTGTTCTGCCTGTGGTTGGGAAGCCGGATGCCCGCGCTGCAGCGCCCGGCTGACGGTGCATCGCGTCCCGACGGCGTTGCGCTGTCACCACTGCGGCCACGAGGCGCCAGTGCCGCACGCCTGCCCGACTTGCGGGAACGTCGACCTGTTGCCGCTGGGTTACGGTACGCAGCGACTGGAGCGCGCGCTGGCCGGGGCCTTTCCGGCGGCGCGCATCGCCCGCATCGACCGCGACACTACCCGAGCCAAGGGCTCATTCGCCGCCATGCGCGACGCCATGACGGCCAACGAGCTCGACATTCTCATCGGCACCCAGATGCTCGCCAAGGGCCATGACTTCCCGCGCCTCACGCTGGTGGGTGTGCTGGGCGCGGACAACGCGCTGTACAGTGCGGATTTTCGCGCCACCGAGCGCCTTGCGGCGCTGCTGATGCAGGTCGCGGGTCGCGCCGGTCGCGCCGGTGTCGCCGGCGAGGTGATCATCCAGACCGACTTCCCGGAACATCCTGTCTATTCGGCCATTCGGGCGCATAACTACGGGCGGTTCGCGGAAAACCTGCTGGACGAACGCAGGGACGCCGAATTGCCGCCCTATGCGCACGTCGCCGTGCTGGCGGCGGAAGCGCACCAGCGCAGCGACGTCGACGAATTCCTGGGTGCCGCGCACGCGGCGGGCATGGTGTTGAAACGCGACCACGCTGCCGCGGTCGAAGTGTATTCCCCGGTCTCGGCCCTGCTCGCGCGCCGCGCGGGGTTTGAACGGGGCCAGGTGGTGGTGCAAAGCGCCCGCCGCGCCGCCCTGCAACAGTTCCTGCCCGAATGGCGCGCCGCGCTCGCCGTTCTCCCTGGACGTCGGGTTCGCTGGACGCTCGACGTGGACCCGGCAGGATTTGCCTGATGCCGGTCGAAATGGACCGCCGCGAACGGTTATAATTTGCGGCTTTGCGTCGCAACGCCTGGTTGCAGTTCATCTGCCACACCGCAGCCACGCCAGCGCCCGCCATCCCATCGTGAACGACCTCAAGACGAACCTGGAACGAGTCCTCGAGGGCGCCGTGCAGGCGGTCGTGCCGGACTGCGCCGATACGCCGATCGCGCTCGATCGGCCGAAGCAGGCGGCACACGGGGACTACGCGTCGAATATCGCGCTGACGCTCGCCAAGCGCGCCAAACGCAATCCGCGCGAACTGGCGCAAGCGCTGGTCGCCGCGCTGCCGGCATCGCCGCTCGTCGAGCGCGCCGAAATCGCCGGCGCCGGTTTCATCAATCTCTTCGTGACGCCGGCTGCGCGCCAGGCGATCGTTGCGCAGGTCCTGGCGGAACGCGAGGCGTTCGGACGGTCGCTGGCCCATGCGGGCGAACCGGTCATGGTGGAATTCGTTTCGGCCAATCCGACGGGACCATTGCACGTTGGCCATGGGCGGCAGGCGGCGCTGGGTGATGCTATCGCGTCGCTGTTCGAGTCCCAAGGCTATGCCGTCACGCGCGAGTACTACTACAACGATGCCGGCCAGCAGATCGAAAATCTCGCGCTGTCGGTGCGCGCGCGGGCGCAGGAGCTACTCGGGCAGGCGGTGACCTTTCCCGAGGACGGGTATCACGGCGACTACATTCGCGAACTTGCGCAACGATTTCTGGCGGAAGCCGGGCAGGATCCCGCCTCCGCGTCCGATCTCGACGCAATTCGCCGCTACGCGGTCGCGCAGTTGCGCGCCGAGCAGGATCAGGACCTGCGGGCGCTGGGCGTCACGTTCGACAACTACTACCTGGAGAGTTCGCTGTACACGGAAGGGCGCGTGGACGCGACGGTCGCGCGGCTGGCCGCATCAGGGAAGACATTCGAACAGGACGGCGCGCTGTGGCTGCGAACTACCGACTATGGCGACGACAAAGACCGTGTCATGCGCAAGTCCGGCGGGGGTTATACCTATTTCGTTCCCGACATCGCGTACCACGTCACCAAATGGGAACGGGGATTTCACAAAGTCGTCAACATCCAGGGCGGCGACCATCACGGCACGGTCGCCCGCGTACGAGCGGGGTTGCAGGCGATGGGAATGGGAATTCCCGAAGGTTACCCCCAGTACGTAATGCACAAGATGGTGACGGTGATGCGCGGCGGCGAGGAAGTGAAGCTCAGCAAGCGCACGGGCACGTCGGTTTCCGTGCGCGATTTGATCGACGAAGCCGGTCGCGACGCGGTGCGCTTCTTCCTGATGTCGCGCAAGGCCGACAGCGAATTTGTGTTCGACATCGACCTGGCGCGTTCGAAGTCCGACGAGAACCCGGTGTTTTACCTGCAGTACGCGCACGCGCGGGTCTGCTCCGTGCTCAAGCAGGCCGGCATGACGCCGGGTGAGGCGATCGCGGCGCTCGCGAATGCGGATCTGTCTCCGCTGACCAGTGCCTACGAACAGGCGCTGCTGCGCCGCATTGCCGATTTCCCCGCGGAGCTGGCCGCCGCTGCGCGGGACGTGGCGCCGCACCAGGTCACGTTTCTACCTCAAGGATTTGGCGCAGGAATTCCACAGTTACTATAATGCGGAGCGGTTCCTTGTGGACGACGAGAACGTCAAGCGTGCGCGACTGGCGCTGGTTACGGCGACCGGCCAGGTTCTGCGCAATGGATTGGCGGTATTGGGCATTTCCGCGCCGGTACAGATGTAGGCCTTCCATCCTGAGTGAAAGTTTGCGTTGACTCGAATCGAGTGTCTGCGATGAGGTCCAAGAACACGCCGCGCCGCGCGGCCGCGTTGCCGCGCACGCGACGCGGACATGGTCGTGCGCATGGACGTGGCGGCACGCTGCTAGGCATCTTTATCGGGCTGGTGCTCGGCCTGGGTTTGGCCGCCGGCGTGGCCTACTACGTCACCAAGGCGAATTCGCCTTATGCCGCCCAGTCCGCAAAGGATTCGCGCGACCCGACACGCGATGCCGGAAAGACTGCCAGGGCCGACGCGGCGACCCCCGACAAGCCCCGCTTCGACTTCTACAAGATCCTTCCGGGCGGCGACGACGCCAAGCCTGCGGTGCAGGCAGAGCGCAAGCCGCTGCCGGACCGGGCAGTCGTGGACCAGGCCAAGGGCAACGATCAGGCCAAGGTCGCCGAACGCGCACCGGTCAAGGTGGCGACCGTCGATTCAGGAGCCAAGCCTGCTGCCGCAGACATTCGCTTCTGGCTGCAGGCGGGGTCGTTCGCCGCCGAATCCGATGCCGAAAACCTCAAGGCCCAACTGGCCCTTGCGGGCTGGGAAGCCTCCGTGCAGTCGGGCACCTTGCCGGACAAGGGCGTTCGCTACCGCGTGCGCCTCGGTCCCTATGACAACACCGATGAACTCAACAGGATCAAGGGTGAACTCGCAAAGAAGGGCTTTGTTGCCGCAGTGATCAAGTTCTGAACAAGTTTTTGCCTGGCCACCGCGGAATCCGGAACTCGAGGTCGTCCGAAATGGACCAACGGCCGTTGCATCCCAAGCCACTCGCCAACCGTTCCAATGTTTCAACCCACATTTCATCAATCCCGCGCCCATCGACGCGCGACACGGGAGATCGCATGAACAACGAAGTTGCAGGAATCCGGGGACTCGCGAGGTCCCTTTTCGCCACGCTGCTGTTCGCGGCGGCGACGTCCGCCGGCTGGGCGCAGGGGGCCGTGGTTGAGGGCCAGCAGTATGTGCGGATCAACCCGGGCATCCCGGTCGAAACGGGCAAGAAAATCGAAGTCATCGAATTTTTCTCCTATGGTTGCCCCCACTGCGCGGACTTCGAGCCCTATCTCGAGGCCTGGGTAAAGGGACTTCCCGCCGACGTGTCCTTCCGTCGGGTTCCCGTCATGTTCCAGCCCCGCTGGGTGGACCTGGCAAAGGTCTACTACACGCTGGAAGCGTTGGGCGAGGAAAATCGTCTGTCGTCCGAGGTATTCGCTGCGATCCACGGGAAGGGGCTCGCGTTGTGGGAACCGAGCAAGTTCTTCGACTGGGCGGCCACCAAGGGACTCGATCGCAAGAAGGTCGAGGACCTCTACAACTCGTTCACGATGTCCGGACGCGTGAACCGCGCCAAGCAGTTGGCACAGGTCTACAACATTCAGGAAGTGCCCACGGTTATCATCGACGGCAAGTTCGTAACGAGCGGAGCCCGGGCAGGATCGCACGCGAACACGCCTGCCGTGATGACGGAACTGGTCAACAAGGCGCGCGCGGAGCGACCGAAGTCCTGATCGCCTGCGGCTAAGGGAATGCCACGGCGTCCGGAATGAAGATTTTCCTGACGGGCGCCTCGTCCGGCTTGGGCGAAGCCCTTGCGCGTCACTACGCGGGCCTTGGTGCAACGCTGGGGTTGTTCGCGCGACGCGACGACGAACTCGCGCGGGTTGCCGCCGCGCTAGCGCCGGCGACGACCGCCACCTATTGCGGCGACGTGCGCGACGCCGATGCACTGGCCCGTGCCGGGGCCGATTTCATCGCGCGCTTTGGCGTCCCGGATGTCGTGATCGCCAATGCCGGCGTTTCGCGCGGCACGCTCACTTCCGAGGCCGCCGACATGCGCCATTTCCAGGCCGTGCTCGACACCAACGTGCAGGGCGTCATCCATACGTTCCAGCCTTTCCTGGCCGCGATGATGGACACGCGCGCCGGTGTGCTGGTCGGTGTGGCCAGCGTGGCCGGCTTTCGCGGCCTGCCCGGCTCTGGCGCCTATTCGGCGTCGAAAGCGGCAGCGATTTCCTACCTTGAAAGCCTGCGCGTCGAGTTGCATGGTTCGGGCGTGAGCGTGGTGACCATCTGTCCTGGGTTCATCCGCACGCCGATGACTGCCGGAAACCCGTACCGGATGCCGTTCCTGCTCGCTCCCGACAAGGCGGCGCGACTGATCGCGGGCGCCATCGCCAGGCGGCGGCGGTACTATGTGTTGCCCTGGCAGATGGCGCTCACAGGCTGGATGCTGAAACGCCTGCCGAGGCCGTTGTACGAATGGGCGTTCGCGAATGCCAAGCGCAAGCCGCGCCTGCCGGATTGACCGGCAGAGTCGCACCCGAATGCACCAAACAAAAGGGCCACCCGAAGCGGGCGGCCCTTCTGCAATTGCCGTGGCTGCGATCAGATCGGCATGCGGAAGCCCACGGTGACCGCCCAGAAGTCGCCGTTGCTCTTGCCGGCTGATGCGTTGCCGGTCAAATACCCGGTCACGCCGCCGAAGTCCTTGCTGACGCCCATGTCGAACAACGCATAGCTTTCGTCCGGCTTGGCCACGGGCATCGAATAGGTTCCCGCCACGCCCACTGCGCCTGCCGTCACGGTCCGCTCGTCGTCCTTGAAGTTGTACTCCCACGTCACCCGACCGAACGGACGCCAGCCGCTGATGTCGCCCGCGACTTGCCAGCCGAGGCTGGAAACGATGGCCTCTTTTTCCTGCTGGCCATAGAAGAGGGCCGTGCTGTCGGAACCCGTTTCGCTGAACTGGTGCACGATGGCCTTTTCCCAGGTGACCTTGGCAAACGGACCGTGGTCCCAGCCCGCTTGCTTGAACCAGTAGCCGCCGAGAAGACGCGCCATGTTGTGATAGCCGTTGGTCTTGCCGCTCTCGGTGCGGGTCTGCGGGCCCAGCGCGATGTTGCGCTTGACGCTGCTGTAGTCGAGGTTGCCGGTGCCCAGCGTGGCGCCGACGTACCACGGGCCGTCGCCATAACCCGTATAGAAGGTGATCGTCGGCTCGTTCAGCTTGAAACTGCCGCCGTTGTTGTCGAAGTCGCCCCGGTATTCCGAGTACGTGAAAGCAACCCCGGCCAACAACTTGTCGGATAGACGCATGTCGCCACCTACCGCGACCGTGTTGATGTTGCCGCTGGTCGACACGCCCGTACCGGTAATGTCCTCGCCGGCATAGTCATAGGATGCCCACACTTGGATCTTCTTCCCTGACGGAACGCGGTCGATGCCGGAAAACATGCGCCCGTCGATGGCGCGCCAGTTGGCGCGCTCGACGCCCATGGGTGCCTCTCCGAGCGCCGAGATTTGTTCGGGACCGGTGAGCATCGATTGGGCGGCCTGCGCCAGCAGCAGGGCGGTTCCAGTCGTGGGATGCACGGTGTCGGCCCAGAACCAGGTCAGGTTGCCGTTGGGGGTTTTCAGTGTGGCCGGCGTGCATTGCAGCGAACTGGCCGTTGTACACACCTGCTCCGTCACGTTGACGAACCCGTACGCCGCCGGATTGGCGACGACCTCGTTCTGGAACTTGAAGGTGTCGAACTGAATGACCCGCAGGTTGGCTTGGCTGATCGCCGCGTTGAGGGTCGAATTGAACAGTCCGGCGAGTTGTGAAAAGGCAGCCTGCTGGCCCAACGTAATCGCATAGGGTGTCTTTCCTGCGTCACCCAGGTTCTGCAGGACGATGTACTGCGCGCCCGCTGCCTGCAATTTGCCTACTTGGGCTGCAAGGTCGATCGCTGCCTGTTGCAGCCCTGCCTGCAATTGCGCTTGGCTAATCTGGCCCTGCAGGTACTGGCCGCCAAGCGTGAGCAAGTCGTTGCCGCCGCCCTGGATCTGATAGATCGCGTGCGGGTCGAGGGGGCCCCTGGCGATGAATGAATTGACCTGCTGCGCGATGGAAAGGTCCGGCGTTCCCGGCGGGAGCCCTCCCTGAGGCGAATTCACCCGCGCGCCGCCTTGCGCGAAGTCGTTGCCGCCCTGAAACGACGGCGTCGACGTGAAGCCAAAGTTCTGGCCAACGTACATGGGCGACGTGAGTCCCGGATTGGTGGTGAAACGGGCGCCGTACTGACCGGCGTCACTGAGGCTGTCGCCAAAGATCCAGGTGCCCGAAAACTGCGCGGACGCGGTACCGATGCCGGTGCAAAGGGCCAGCGCAACGGAGCCGGCGACGAGCGACGGACGGAAACTCCGCATGATGATTTCTCCTCGGTGATGGGCTGAAAATGCGACGGGCTCCGAAATGACACGCGGCCCGCTGATGAACAGGAAATTTTATAGCAAATCATGCCCAGCCGCCGGTTGACGGCGGTCAACGTGTGGTAACGACGACGCGTTGTTGGAAACATGCCCACGATGACTGAGTCTCATTCGTCCCGCCGCATGCTGCGCCGCGATATTCCGCGCCTCCTGATATCGGCGGCATTGACGTTTGCGGCGCTTTTCAGCTCGCTGCCGGCCGTTGCCGACGACGACTTGCCGGGCCGGGTCGGCCGTATGGCCGATGTCGGCGGTGACGTTTTCCTGGCGCCCCAGGATGCCCCCGACCAATGGAATGTGGTTGGTCTCAATTATCCCGTGGCCGCCGGCGACAATCTCTGGGTGGGCAAGGACGGTCGTGCGGAAATCGACCTGGGCGCAGGTCAGTTCCGTCTTTCGGGCGAGACCAGTCTCCACGTTTCGCGCCTGGATGATCGCAATGTGGCACTGTTCATCGCCCAGGGAATCGTGATTCTGCGCGTGCGTGTGCTCGAACCCGGCGATACGGCCCACATAGACACACCGAACGTGCAGGTGGTGCTGTCGCGTCCGGGTCTTTATCGCATCGAAGTCGCGGCGGACGGGCAGCATTCGGTGGTTGCGGTTCGCGAAGGCGAGGCCACGGTCGACACCGGCGCGTTGGTCCAGCAGGTCCTGCCGGGCCAGAGCGCCATGCTGGATGGCGTCGGGGCTGTTTACGCGCAAGTTCGCAACGGCGTGACCAACGATGGCTTCGATGATTGGAGCGCCGCCCGCGACCGGTACTATGAGCGGACACGGGCCAACGCGCCCGTTTCCAGGCAAATGGTCGGTTCTGCCGATCTCGACGATTACGGCACGTGGGAATCCGAGCCCGACTACGGCGGGGCGGTCTGGTATCCCGCCAACGTCGCAGCCGATTGGGCGCCCTATCGCGTCGGTTACTGGACCGAGGTCGGCGACTGGGGACCGACCTGGGTCGACGCCGCACCCTGGGGCTACGCGCCATTTCACTACGGCCGCTGGGCGCACATTCATGGTCGCTGGGGCTGGTGCCCGGGTGCCTATGTCGCGCGACCCGCATGGGCGCCCGCGCTGGTCGGATGGGTCGGCGGTCCCGGCTGGCGCATCGGTCTTGCCGGAAGCGCACCCGTATACGGCTGGGTGCCGCTGGGGTGGGGCGAGTCCTACCAGCCTCATTGGCGCAGGTGTACCGACGGATGCTGGGCGCGTTACAACAAGCCGTATGCGGTGAACGTCAACGTGCGCATCCACCAACCTCCCGCGCGTTACACGAACTCGAGTGCGCCGGGCGCAGTGACTGCCGTGTCCGCTCCGGTTTTTTCCGGCCGCAGGCCCGTGCAGGCCAACCTCATTGCGGTCAATACCACCGCCCTGGCGACGGCACCGGTCCTGGCGACGCCACCGGTACGCAGTCACGAACGTGCCGCGCCGGGCGCGCGCTCTCCCAACGGCATGCCGCAACCGGCATCCGCGGTCTATGCGGCCACGCCACGACCGCCACGCACAGCAATGCCGGCGACAACCGTCGCCCCACCCAGTTTCGCCGTGGCTCCCCCGGCCGCTGCGCGCACCGGCAACGCAGTGGTCCCGTCCGCATCGCCGACTCAAGTAGCCAAACCACAACCGGCATTCGGTCCCTCAGAAGTGGGCACTAACACTGGAGCAGCGAGACACCCGGCGCCGGTTTCGGTGAGCCCGCCGACCAGCAGGGGTCAGTTTGGCGTTAATTCGAACGAGACGGGGCCCAGGACAACGCCGGGACAGTCGCGGGCCGCCACGCCCGGCCCGGTTCCTCCCAGTGGGTACGTGCCGCAAGGCACCGTGCCGCCGCCAAGGCCGGTGGCAAGGACCGAGCGCATTCCCGTACCGGCGGCAGTCGCGCCCGCGACGCCACTGCCTACGCCAACGCAATTGGCTCCGCCCGCACTGCATACGCCCGGGATTGCGCCCGCGCCTCGCGTCGCGCCGGCGGCGCCCCATGCGGTGGCCCCGGCCGGACCTTCGCCGGAGGCGCCGAAGGTGGAGAAGCCCTTCGCGCCAAAAGCGCCGGCGCCGGGAGAGGCGCCCGCGAAGTGAAGGCGCCGCGCGGTAACGCCTAGGCGCGGTTCACGGCGCTACGAGCGCCAGGCGCTTGCCGCCATCGATCAGTTTCACGCGGTCGCCGGCGACGACGGTCGGTGCGCTGCTGTAGTTGAAGGTGCGTAACGTACCGCTGTCCATGCGGATCGAGACCGCCCACTTGGTCTTGGTGTTGACGTTCTTCTCGACCTGATTTCCGGCCACCGCGCCGAGTCCCACGCCCGCGACCGTGGCGACGGTGTTGCCGCGACCACTGCCGATCTGGTGTCCCAGCACGCCGCCGAGGACGCCGCCGGCCACCACGCCGACCCCGGAGGATTGGCCTTTTTCCTGAAACGAATGTACGGACTGCACGACGCCACAACTCTGGCACGCGGCGGGCGGCGGCGTCTGCGCGGTCGCGCCGGACACGATGGCGACGGCGCCCAGCGTCGTCACGAATAGTCGGGCAAACATTGATTTCATGGATTGCAGCCTCATTCGAGTTGTTCGGAAATTGCCGGACGCTTCAGCGGCCGTCTGCGCGAATCCGCGCGTACGAACCCGGTGCCGGCTCGATCACCTTGAGCTTGCCCTTGCCGGGCACGCGCGGCGGGACTTCGCGGCCCAGGTTCGGCGCGACCCATTTCAGCCAGTCGGTCCACCAGGAACCGTCGTGCTGCTTGGCGCCGTCGAACCAGCCTTCCGCCTCTTGCGGCAGTTTTTCGTTGGTCCAGTAACCATATTTGTTGGCCGCCGGCGGATTGATCATGCCGGCGATGTGACCGGAGCCTGACAGCACGAACCGCGTCTTGCCCTTCATCAGTTGCTGTCCCGCGTAGGTGGTTTTCCACGGGGCGATGTGATCTTCGATCGCGGACACGAAATAGGTCGGCACCGTCACCTTCGACAGGTCGATCTTGACTCCCGCCAGCGTAATGCCGCCGGGTTCGCGCAGCAGGTTCTTCATGTACAGGTTGCGCAGGTAGAAGCTGTGCATCGCCGCGGGC
This sequence comes from uncultured beta proteobacterium, assembly GCA_963819965.1. Lineage (GTDB taxonomy): Bacteria > Pseudomonadota > Gammaproteobacteria > Burkholderiales > Casimicrobiaceae > VBCG01. The sequence continues at coordinate 1,297,805 of CAWFYA010000004.1, read as the reverse complement.
ATCCGCGTCGAATCGCAGTTCCAGTGCAGGAGGTCGAACGGAAATGGATCGCGTCCCAGCAGGTAGTTGTTGATGACGAAGGACCAGATCAAATCGTTGGCGCGCAGCATGTTGAAGGTGCCCGCCATCTCGCTGCCTTCGAGAAAGCCGCGCTCGTTCATCTTTTTCTCCAGCGCGCTCACCTGCGCTTCATCGATGAACACCTCGAGCTCGCCGGCTGCGGTGAAATCGAGCAACGACGTCATGAACGTGGCAGTGGCGATGCGCTTCTGCTTTTTCGCCGCGAGCCAGGCCAGCGTCGCCGCCAGCAGCGTGCCGCCGAGACAGTAGCCGATCGCGTTGACGTCGGTTTCGCCGGTCGCCTTCTCGATGGCGTCCAGGGCGGCCAGCGTACCCTCCGTCAGATAGTCCTCGAAGTTCTTGTGCGCGAGCTTCTCGTCCGGATTTACCCACGAGATGATGAACACCGTAAGGCCCTCGCCAGCGGCCCAGCGCAGGAAGGAGTTCTTTTCGCGCAGGTCGAGGATGTAATACTTGTTGATCCAGGGCGGGATCACCAGCAGCGGGCGCTTGCGCTGTTTCCTGGTCGCCGGTTCGTACTGGATCAACTGGATCAGGTCGTTCTGGAACACCACCTTGCCTGGCGTCGTTGCGATGTTCACGCCGAGCTCGAACGCTTTGGTGTCCGTCATCGATATCTTGAGCTTGCCGTCGCCGCGCTCGATGTCGTCCAGCAGGTTGTTGAGTCCCTTCACCAGGTTCTGGCCGCCCGACGCGATGGTTTCCCGATACACCTCGGGATTGGTCAGCGCGAAGTTCGAAGGCGCCAGCGCGTCGATGTACTGGCGGGTGAAGAAGTTGACTTTCCTCTTTGTGTGATCGTCCAGCCCTTCGACGCTGGCCACCTCGTCGTGCAGCCACCGCGACGTGATGAGATAGCTCTGCTTGATGTAATCGAACAGGAAGTGCTCGTGCCAGTCCTCATGCTTGAAGCGCTTGTCTCCTTGTGCGGGAATGGCCACCGGCTCCGTCGCGCCGCCCATCAGCTTGAGCATCGAGCCCTGCCAAAGGTTCATGTAATCCCACCACAGGTTCATCTGCGACTCGGCCAGGCGTGCCGGATTGGCGAGCATCTGCGCGGCGACCTCCATGAACGCCTTTCCCAGACCGAGCTCGTCGGAAGGCAAGGCGCCGCTCCTGCCGGCATTGCGGGACGCGAACTCACCGATCATCTTGGCGCTCTTTTCCGCCGCTGCGGCGAGGGAGTCGGCCAACGCGGCCGGATCGTAGGGGGGCTTCGATTCCTTGACGAATGTGGACATCGGGAGTCTCTTGGTTGGCGGGCCGCCGGCTTTCAGCTGGGACGCTTCGAATGGGGATCGGCCAGCCTCGGTTGGGTAACTCAATCGGGTAACTCGTTTCTCAGTCTGGCAATTCTATCCGCTGAAGCGAATGGCTCGGTCGGCCGCCAAGGTACGCCGTATGCGGCCGCGTTGCCACAGGTAGTTGAGGTGGGCGATGGCCTCGCCCATGGCGAAGAAGCGCTGTTGCAGATCCAGTTCGCGGCGGAACAGCACGGGCAGCATGTCCGCGGCGCTGACCGGGGCGGGGGCCGCGCCAATGGCCGCCTCGAGTTCGGCCAACCGCGCGGCGTGATGCGCCGCCAGTTGTGCAATGCGCGGCGCGATGCCACGAAACGGGAGTCCATGCGAGGGCAGGACCAGTGTTTCCGGCGGCAGCGGCTCGAACGACGCCAGCGACGCCAGAAACCGCGCCAGCGGGTCCCCGTCCGGCTCTGCCGCGTTGGCGCTCACGTTGGTGCTGATCCTGGGCAGCAGCATGTCGCCGGAAATCAGCAAACCCCGCTCGGCGGAATACAAGGACGCATGCTCGGGCGAATGCCCGTAGCCGCAGATCACCCGCCAGGACGCGTCGCCGGCGCTCACGTCGTCGCCGTGCAGCAACCGCTCGAAGCGCACCGGCACGTCCGGCACCCCTGTTCGATAGTGATTGCCGCGGGCGGCGAGTCCCGCGACGAATTCCGGCGCCATCCCGTGCGCGGCGAACAGCGCGAACGTGTCGGCGAATGCGTGGGCCGCCCGCTGCTCCAGGACCGCGTGGGCGGTGAGGAATTCCGCCTGTGTCATCGCCACAGGGCAATGGAAATGCTCCATCAGCCATCGCGCATTGCCCAGGTGGTCCGGATGGTAGTGGGTGGCGATGATCCGCGCGACAGGGCGCCCCTCCATGGCGTGCGAAAAATGGGTCTCCCACAGAGCGCGGGTGATCCCATCGCCGTAACCGCAATCCACCAGGGTCCAGCCATCTCGCCCGGCCAGCAACCAGAGATTGATGTGATCCAGGGCAAAGGGCAGCGGCATCCTTATCCATAGCACGCCGGGGGCCACGACAACGGCTTCGCCGGGCGGGGGAAGCGTGGCCAGGGGGTACTCGAGCGGCAGGAAATGCGGTGCGTTCACAGGATCTGAATCGGACAATCCGGTATGGTATCGTGCCCGGCTCGTTTTCTGAGCGCTGAAGACCTTTTCGTGGCCATGCCCGAGCCCCAATTCGTCGCCCCGGACCCAGGGTACGCGGAGCGCGTCCGTGCGAGCTTTGGCAGGCAGGGCGTAATGCGGCTGATCGGCGCGGAGCTTGGGGAACTGGCGGCTGGGTACTGCGCGATTTCCTTGGCGCCGCGGCCGGAAATTCAACAGCAGCATGGGTATGTGCATGCGGGCGTCATCGCGACACTGGTCGACACGGCCGGCGGTTTCGCTGGCTATACGCTGTTTCCGGCCGACAGTTCAGTGTTGACGGTGGAATACAAGCTCAACCTGCTCGCGCCCGCGGTCGGCGACCGGCTGGTGGCGGAAGGGTTCGTGGTCAAGCCGGGCCGCACGCTGGTGATCACCCGCGGCGAGGTCCACGCGGAACAGGGCGCAAAGCGTACGCTGGTGGCCCTGATGCAGCAGACGCTGATGGTAATGCACGGCAAGCAGGATTCCTAGACGAGAGCTCCCGATCATGCCGACCTTCCCCTCTCTTGATTTCCATCACGGCGAAACGATTGACATGCTGCGCGCGACCGTGCAGCAATTCGCGGCGGACGAGATCGCGCCGCGCGCCGCGGCGATCGACCGCGACAATCTCTTTCCCGTCGACCTGTGGCGGAAGATGGGCGACCTGGGTCTGCTCGGCATCACCGTCGAAGAGGAGTATGGCGGTACCGCGATGGGCTACCTCGCACACGTCGTGGCGATGGAGGAAATCTCGCGCGCCTCGGCGTCCGTGGGTTTGTCCTACGGCGCGCATTCGAACCTCTGCGTCAACCAGATCCGGCGCAATGGCAGCACCGCGCAAAAGCAGCGCTACCTGCCGAAGCTCATCAGCGGCGAGCACGTCGGCGCGCTGGCAATGAGCGAGCCGGGCTCGGGCTCGGACGTCGTGTCGATGCGCCTGCGCGCGGACCGGAAGGGCGGTGGCACGTCCGACTGCTTCGTACTGAATGGCAATAAGATGTGGATCACCAACGGGCCCGATGCGGACACGCTGGTGGTGTACGCCAAGACCGATGTGCAGGCCGGCCCCAAGGGCATCACCGCGTTCCTGATCGAGAAGGGAATGCCAGGCTTTTCCACCGCGCAGAAACTGGACAAGCTCGGCATGCGCGGCTCGAACACCTGCGAGCTCGTGTTCCAGGATTGCGAGGTGCCGGCGGAAAGCATCCTGGGCCAGGAGGGCCGCGGCGTGAACGTGTTGATGAGCGGCCTGGACTACGAGCGCGCGGTGCTGGCGGCGGGCCCGCTCGGCATCATGGCGGCATGCATGGATGCGGTGCTTCCCTATGTTCACGAGCGGCGGCAATTCGGCCAGCCGATCGGCGAGTTCCAGCTGATGCAGGGCAAGCTCGCCGATATGTACTCGACAATGACGGCGTGCCAGGCATACGTGTACGCGGTCGCGCAGGCCTGCGACCGCGGACAGACGACGCGCAAGGACGCGGCCGGCGCCATTCTCTACGCTGCGGAGAAGGCGACGTGGATGGCCGGGGAAGCCATCCAGGCGCTGGGCGGCAACGGCTACATCAACGAATATTCAACCGGGCGCCTGTGGCGCGACGCCAAGTTGTACGAGATCGGCGCAGGCACTTCCGAAATCCGCCGGATGCTGATCGGGCGCGAACTTTTCAACGAAACCAAGTGACGATGGCACTCAACCTCAAGCCCGCATGCGAGAAGTGCGCGCAACCGCTTCCCGCAGACTCGGGCGACGCGCGCATCTGCAGTTACGAATGCACGTATTGCGCCAAATGCGCAGACGCCATGAAGTCCATCTGTCCCAATTGCGGCGGCGAACTGGTCGCGCGTCCGCGGCGAATCGCCAAGGCAGGCTGAATCAGGAAATCGAGCGAGGGAACTTGAGATGCAAAACGATCCGATCGTGATTGTGGGCGCGGCACGCACGCCGATGGGTGGCTTCCAGGGTGACTTCGCGTCGCTTTCGGCGAGCGACCTGGGCGCGGTGTCGATCAAGGCTGCGGTCGAGCGCGCGGGAATACAGCCGGGCGACGTGCAGGAGCTGCTTTTCGGCAACTGCCTGATGGCGGGGCAGGGCCAGGCGCCCGCCCGGCAGGCGGCGCTGAAGGCCGGTCTCCCGAATTCGGTGAACTGCACGACACTGTCCAAGATGTGCGGCTCGGCCATGAAGGCGACGATGCTGGCGCACGATCTCATCGTCGCCGGTTCCAACGACGTGATGGTGGCAGGCGGCATGGAGAGCATGACCAACGCGCCCTACCTCATGCCCAAGGCGCGCGCCGGCTACCGCATGGGGCACCAGCAGGTGTACGACCACATGTTCCTGGACGGCCTGGAGGATGCGTACGACAAGGGCCGCCTGATGGGAACGTTCGCGGAGGACTGCGCCGCGAAATACACGTTCACGCGCGAAGCGCAGGACCAGTTCTCGCTCACGTCGCTAGCGCGCGCGCTCGCCGCCAACAACGACGGCACGTTTGCGTGGGAGATCGCGCCCGTCACCGTCGCCGGACGCAAGGGCGACGTGGTGATCGACAAGGATGAGCAGCCGGCCAAGGCGTCGCCGGACAAGATTCCCTCGCTCAAGCCGGCCTTCCGCAAGGACGGCACGGTCACGGCGGCCAATTCCAGCTCGATCTCGGATGGCGCCGCCGCATTGGTGCTGATGAAGCGCTCCGAGGCGGAGCGGCGCGGCCTGAAGCCGCTGGCGGTAATCATCGCGCATGCGACGCACGCGCAGGAACCGGCGTGGTTCTCGACCGCGCCCGTGGGCGCCATCGCAAAGCTGTACGAGAAGACCGGGTGGACGTCGAAGGACGTCGACCTGTTCGAGATCAACGAGGCGTTCGCGGTGGTAACCATGGCGGCGATGACCGAGCACAACCTGCCGCACGATCGGGTCAACGTTCACGGCGGCGCGACGGCGCTTGGCCATCCGGTCGGTGCGTCCGGCGCGCGAATCATCGTCACGCTGATCGGTGCGCTGCGCAAGCACGGGAAGAAGCGCGGCGTGGCCGCGCTGTGCATCGGCGGCGGCGAAGCCACTGCCATCGCCATCGAACTCGCGTGAGCACCCGCCCGCGCAAGAGGAAGAGGCAATGATCCCCTTCGACAGCCTGATGCTGTACGCCGCCGCCTGCGTGATGCTGGCCCTCACGCCCGGACCGAATCTCATGTACCTCATCTCGCGTACGCTATGCCAGGGGCGTACGGCCGGCATCGTGTCCCTGGCGGGGACCACCACCGGCTTCCTGTTCTACGCCATCGGAACGGCGCTCGGACTCACCGCGGTGTTCGTCGCCATTCCGGTCTTGTTCGACGCCGTGCGCTGGGCCGGCGCCGCCTATCTTCTCTACCTTGCGTGGGACGCTGTGCGGCCGCAGGCAAGCGGTGGCCTGTTCGCGCGCCGCGACCTGCCGCCGGTGCAGCCAATGGCGCTGTTTCGCACGGGCATCCTCACCAGCATCCTGAATCCGAAGGTCGCGCTCTTCTACCTCGCCTTGTTCCCGCAATTTGTGGATCCGGCGCGGGGCAGCGTGCTCGCGCAGTCGGTGATCCTTGCGATCATGCAGATCGTCATCGGCGTGGTCGGCGACCTGTTCTTCGTGCTGACCGCCGCGCGCGTGGCGCGCTGGCTGGCCGAGCGGCCGTCGTGGGTCACGGTGCAGCGCTGGGTGCTGGGTGGCGTGTTCGGCGCGATCGCCGTGAAGCTGGCGCTGGATTCGCGGCGCTGAGCTTGGACCGATGGACACCTCGATAGGAACCGGGTCGGCGCGCCGATGAACGTAGAGCAAAGCCGCGCCGGGATCTACATCAAGCTCGCACTCGTGGCCGCGATCTGGGGCAGCACCTTCGTCGCCGGTCGTGTTGTCTCGACTGAAATGTCGGCCCCTTTCGCGGCGATGGGACGCTTCCTGATCGCGACCTCGACGCTGCTGCTCCTGTTGTTGGTGATCGAGCGCCGCTTTCCCCGCCTGTCCGCGCGACAGTGGCTGTTCTTCGTCCTGCTGGGCGCAATGGGCGTGGGGATCTATGCGTTGTTGTATATGTATGGACTGCAGTCCGTCACGGCGTCACGCGGGTCCCTGATCATGGCGCTGATTCCGGCGGCAACGCTGCTTGGGGGCGCCATGTTCCTGCACGAACCGTTGACGCGACCGCGCGTGGCGGGCGTCGCGTTGGCGCTGCTCGGGGTGGCGGTAGACCTCGGCAACGGCAATCCGCTCGCGCTTATCACCGATCCCATCGGCCGCGGCGAAGTTGCCATGTTCGGCTGCGTGCTGGCCTGGACGGTGTATACGCTGCTCGGGAAGCGGGTAATGGGAAAGGGCATGTCGCCCCTCGCCGCGACGACCTGTTCGGCGCTGACCGGTACCGCGATCCTGGTAATCGTTTGCGCATTTACGGGCGACCTGGCCATGCCGCAGGCGGCCTGGAAATCCTGGCTTTCGCTCATCTACATGGGCGTCGTGGGGACGGCCGTCGCCTATGTCTGGTTCTACGACGGGGTGGCGCGGATCGGCCCCGCGCGTACCGCGGTGTTCATCAATCTCGTTCCGGTCGTTGCGATTACGCTCGGCGTGCTGATGCTGGGCGAGAAGCTGACGGCCTCGATGATCGTCGGCGCGGCGCTGGTGGTCACCGGTGTGTGGATCATCAATCGCTCGCCTGCGCCTGCGCCGGTGCCGACGGCGCCGGTCGTGCCTCCCCTGCGACCATGATCCTCAGCGACGAACAGCAACTCGTGCGTGACACAATGCGTGCGTTCGCGCTGGCCGAACTCGCGCCGAACGCCGCGCGTTGGGACCGCGAGGCACATTTCCCCCGCGAGCAGTTGCGTGCGCTCGGCGAACTGGGCGCCATGGGGATGGTCGTGCCGGACCGATGGGACGGCGCGGGCATGGACTATGTGTCGCTGGCCGTGGCGCTGGAGGAAATCGCGGCCGGTGACGGCGCCACATCCACCATCGTCAGCGTGCAGAATTCGGTCGTCTGCGGGCCGATCAACGCGTTCGGCAGCGATGCGCAAAAGGAAAAGTACCTGAAGCCGCTCGCGCGAGGAGAGTGGCTGGGCTGCTTCTGCCTGACCGAGCCGCAAGCCGGCTCCGACGCGGCTGCGATCTCCGCGCGCGCGGAGCGGCGCGGCGACCGATATGTCCTCAATGGCGTGAAACAATTCATCACATCCGGGGCCAACGCCGACGTTGCGGTCGTATTCGCGGTCACCGACAGGGCCGCCGGCAAGAAGGGCATCTCCGGCTTCATCGTGGACACCGAGGCGCCGGGCTACGTTGTTGCGCGCGTCGAGGAAAAGCTGGGGCAGCATGCATCGGACACCGCGCAGATCGTGTTCGAAGACTGCGAAGTGCCTGCGGCCAACCTGCTGGGCACCGAAGGCGCCGGCTATCGCATCGCATTGTCCAATCTGGAAGGTGGCCGCATCGGCATCGCCGCGCAGGCCGTGGGCATGGCGCGCGCCGCGCTGGAGGCCGCGGTGACGTACGCGCGCGAGCGGATAAGCTTCGGCAGGCCGATCGTGGAACACCAGGCGGTCAATTTCCGGCTCGCCGACATGGCGATGCAGATCGAGGCGGCGCGCCAGCTCATCTGGCACGCGGCGTCACTGCGCGACGGCGGATTGCCGTGCCTCAAGGAGGCGTCGATGGCCAAACTGTTTGCAACCGAGATGGCCGAGAAGGTCTGCTCCGATGCGATCCAGATCCACGGTGGCGCCGGTTACATGAACGATTTTCCCGTCGAGCGTATCTATCGTGACGTGCGCGTATGCCAGATCTACGAGGGCACCAGTGACATCCAGCGCCTGGTCATCGGCCGCGCCATTGCCGGATGACGGGACTTCGAGCCCGGGAGTTGTCATGAGCAAGTCCATCGAGTTCTACTTCGATTTCTCGTCGCCCTACGGCTATCTCGCGGCGCACAGGATCGACGCGCTGGCCGCCAAATTCGGACGCGAGGTCACCTGGCGGCCGATGCTGCTCGGCGTCGTGTTCAAGCAGACGGGAGGTGCGCCCCTGACGCAGATTCCCATCAAGGGCGACTATTCGCGGCGTGATTTCCAGCGCAGCGCGCGCTTCCATGGCGTGCCGTTCCGTATGCCGTCCGTGTTTCCGATTGCGTCGCAGGCGCCTTCGCGCATCGTGCTGTGGGCGAGGGCGCAGGATCCGGCGCTAAGCGGCCCGACGACGCTGGCGCTCTACGACGCGTACTTCCAGCAGGGGCTCGACATTTCCGGTCCCGACGTCGCCGCGGATGTGGCGGCATTGGCCGGACTCGACCGCGCGGCCGCGCGCGCGGCTGTCGACGATCCGGCGATCAAGGACGCGCTAAAGCGCGAAGTCGACTCTGCCATCAAGGCGGGCGTGTTCGGTTCGCCGTTCATGATCGTCGACGGCGAGCCTTTCTGGGGGCTCGACCGCTTCGATCAGCTCGAGCGCTGGCTTGCGACGGGCGGGTTCTAGACGTGTCGGAGTACGTCCTCTACTGCTTTGCGCAGTCCGGCAATGCCTACAAGGCGGCGTTGATGCTGCAGCTCGCCAACGCCGACTGGACGCCGCGCTTCGTCGACTATTTCGGCGGCGAGACTCGCACGCCGGAATACCGCAAGCTCAATGTCATGGGCGAGGCGCCGCTGCTGGTCCAACGCGGCGTGACGCTCGCGCAATCCGGCGTTATCCTCGACTATCTCGCCGAAACGCTCGGACAGTTCGGCCCCCGCGATGCGCTGGAGCGGCGCGAAATCCTGCGCTGGACGCTCTTCGACAACCACAAGCTGACGAGCTATACCGCAACGCTGCGTTTCCTGCGCACCTTCACGCCGGCGCCGGATCCCGTGATTCTCGCGTTCCTGCGCGCCCGTTGCGAGACCGCATGGAGCGTGCTCGATGCCCATTTGGCCGTGCGCGCATTCGTCGTCGGCGAGCGGCTCACGATCGCCGACCTTTCGTTGTGCGGCTACCTGTTCTGGCCCGAGGAGATCGGCGTAGACTGGAATGCGTACCCGCACATCCGCGACTGGCTGGCGCGAATCGCTGCCTTGCCTCGGTACAAGCCGCCCTATGAATTGATGCCGGGCCATCCACGGCCGGCCGCCTTTTGAAACCAGCTGAAGCCAGCTGAAGCCAACTGAAGCCAACCGAGGCCAACCGAGGCCAACTGAGGCCAACTGAGGTCGACTGAGGCCAACTGAGGAAAAGAGCGGGAACCTGCGATGCCGATCATCGAGACCCGATTGGACACGCGCGACGCAGTTTTCGCGCAGAACCGAGATGCCATGGCAGCCCTCGTGGCTGACCTGCGCGCGAAGGTCGCGCACGTCGAATTGGGCGGAGGTGCCGCCACCCGCGCCCGGCACACGGCACGCGGCAAGCTGCTTCCTCGCGAGCGCGTGCGCGCGCTTCTGGATCCCGGGAGTCCGTTCCTGGAGTTCTCGCAGCTCGCGGCCCACGGCATGTACAACGACAACATCGCCGCCGCCGGCGTCATCACCGGCATCGGCCGCGTCAACGGCACCGAGTGCGTGATCGTGTGCAACGACGCCACCGTGAAAGGTGGCACCTATTATCCGCTGACGGTGAAAAAGCATCTGCGCGCCCAGGACATCGCCCGCGAAAACAGCCTGCCGTGCATCTACCTCGTCGACTCCGGCGGCGCGAACCTGCCGAACCAGTACGACGTGTTCCCGGATCGCGACCATTTCGGCCGCATTTTCTACAACCAGGCCACCATGTCGGCGCAGGGAATTCCGCAGATCGCGGTGGTCATGGGCTCCTGCACGGCAGGCGGTGCCTACGTGCCAGCGATGTCGGACGAATCCATTATCGTCAAGGATCAGGCCACAATTTTCCTGGCCGGGCCGCCGCTGGTCAAAGCCGCGACCGGCGAAATCGTCAGTGCGGAGGATTTGGGCGGCGCGGATGTCCACACGCGAGTTTCCGGCGTAGCCGACCATTACGCATTGAACGACCATCATGCGCTGGCTATCGCCCGCAACATTGTCGGCAACCTGAACCGGGTGAAACGGGTCGCGCTCGACGTGCGGCCCCCGGTGGAACCGCTGCATCCAGCCGACGAAATCTACGGGGTCATCCAGTCTGACATCAAGAAGCCCTACGATGTGCGCGAGGTGATTGCACGCATCGTCGATGGCAGCGAATTCGACGAGTTCAAGGCACGCTACGGCACGACGCTCGTCACGGGCTTCGCGCGCATCTGGGGCTATCCGGTCGGCATCGTAGCCAACAACGGTGTGCTCTATTCCGAATCGGCGCTGAAGGGCGCGCACTTCATCGAACTGTGCGCGCAGCGCGGCATTCCGCTGCTCTTCCTGCAGAACATCACCGGATTCATGGTCGGCCAGAAGTACGAGGCCGGCGGCATCGCCAAGGACGGCGCAAAGATGGTCACCGCCGTTTCCTGCGCACAGGTGCCGAAGTTCACGGTCATCATCGGCGGAAGCTACGGCGCCGGCAACTACGGCATGTGCGGTCGCGCGTTCAACCCGCGCTTCCTGTGGATGTGGCCCAACGCGCGCATTTGCGTGATGGGTCCGGAGCAGGCGAGCAGCGTGCTGGCTACCGTCAAGCGCGAGCAGATCGAGAAGTCGGGCAAGACGTGGACGGAGGAGGAGGAGGAAGCATTCAAGACGCCAGTGCGTGACAAGCTGGCGGCGGAAGCGCATCCCTATTTCGCCAGCGCGCGGCTGTGGGACGACGGCGTGATCGACCCGGCCGACACGCGGCGCGTGCTCGGACTCGCGATCTCGGCCGCGCTCAACCGACCGGTCGAGGCCACGAAGTTCGGCGTGTTCCGGATGTGACCAGCATTTGATCCACGAGTCGATCTACGAAACCGCGGAACACACGCTGCTGCGCGACCAGGTCGCGCGCTTTCTGGCGCGTGAGGTCGAGCCGCTCGGCGTGACGTGGGAGGCGGACGGCGCAACCCCTCGCGCCGTTTTGCGCCGCATGGGTGAACTCGACCTGCTGGGCATGATGGTCGCGCCTGAATATGGCGGCGCGGGTGCGGACGCCTTGACCAATCTGGTCTTCGCGGAGGCGCTGTCCCAATCGACTTTCGGCGGCTTCATCATCACCGTGCTGGTGCATACCGACATGGCATCGCCCCATCTGGTGCACGCCGGCACAGAAGCGCAGCGCGCGCGCTACCTGCCGCGCATCTGCCGGGGCGAGGCGATTGCCGCGGTCGCCATCACCGAGCCCGGGGCTGGCTCCGATGTCGCGGGTCTGCGCACGACGGCGCGGCGCGACGGCGATACGTGGGTGCTGAACGGCTCCAAGATGTTCATTACCAATGGCGTTCACGCGGATGTGTATTTCGTCGCCGCGAAAACGGATCCCGATGCGAACGGCGCGCGTGGCATATCCATGTTCATCGTGGATAAGGGAACACCCGGCTTCTCCGTCGGACGCGCGCTGGCCAAGACGGGATGGCTGTCCTCCGACACCGCGGAACTGGTTTTCGACGACTGCCGCATCCCTGCTGCCAACCTGCTGGGAAAGCAAAACGAGGGCTTTTACGCGATCATGCACAACTTCCAGCGCGAGAGGATCGCGCTGGCGGCAATGGCGGTCGGGCATGCGACTGTAGCGATCCGCCTGGCGCTGGAGCACGTGAAGCTGCGCCAGGCGTTCGGAGGCGTGTTGTGGGATCAGCAGGCGATACGGCAGCGGCTGGCGCTGCTGGAGGCAAAGACATCGGCGGCGCGTGCCTTCATGTACCACTGCGCATGGCTGACTACCCAGGGACGCGATTCGGTGAAGGAAATCTCGTTGTTGAAGGCGCTTACCGGGGAACTGGCTGGCGAAGTGGTGACCGCCTGCCAGCAGTTTCATGGGGGGATGGGCTATATTCGCGAAACGGCGATCGAGCGGCTGTGGCGGGACGCGCGCATCCTGGCGATCGGCGGCGGCGCAACGGAAGTGATGCTCGAAGCCGCCGCAAAAAGGATGTAGCTCCGAGATTGATAGAGTCTCTGAAGGGATGTAGTCCCGATTGGGATGCGGCACCGCCCTGGATTTAGCACCGAACAGGCTTCGAACTTTCATGTCCGGAAAAACACGCCCCCTTCCCTTTGCCTGCGCGACGCTCGACGTCGATCTGCGCGACGGCGTCGGCCGGGTCGCGCTCAATCGTCCCGAACTCCACAACGCATTCAACGAGACGTTGATCGCGGAGTTGACGATGGTGTTGCGGGCGCTCGAGTCGGATGCGTCCGTGCGTGCGGTAGTCCTGTCCGGTCACGGCAAGAGCTTTTGCGCCGGCGCGGATCTGAACTGGATGAAGAAGATGGCCGGCTACAGCCGGTCCGAAAACCTGGCCGATGCGCAGGCGTTGGCGCTGATGCTGCGCACGCTTTACGGTCTCTCCAAGCCAACGGTTGCCTGCGTCCGCGGCGCTGCTTTCGGTGGGGGCGTGGGACTGGTCGCCTGCTGCGACATCGCCGTGGCGGCGCAGGACGCGATCTTCTCGCTGTCCGAGGCGAGACTGGGACTGATTCCGGCCACGATATCGCCGTATGTGATCGAGGCCATCGGCGCGCGGCAAGCACGGCGCTACTTTCTCACCGCGGAGCGATTCACGGCCGCCGAGGCCTGCCGGATCGGCCTGGTTCATGAAACGGTGCCGGCGGCCGAACTCGACGAGCGGATCGAGGAAATCCTGCGCGCGCTTCTCGTCGCCGGCCCGATGGCCCAACTCGAGTGCAAGGCGCTGATTCGCGGCGTCGCCCACCGGCCCATCGGTCCGGAAGTCATCAACGGCACGGCCGAGCACATTGCCGCGGTGCGCGCGTCGCCCGAAGGCGTGGAAGGCGTGGCCGCCTTTCTGAACAAGCGGCCGGCGCAGTGGGTCCCCGCGTCGCCGCGTCCGAAGAAATAGTCGATGCCCATGCTCGATCACGTCGACACGTTGCAGCTGATGGCGCTTGCCGCGGCGCTCGGGTGGGCGAGCGGATTGCGCCTGTATGCGGTGCTGTTCCTCGTCGGTGCGCTGGGTTATCTGGGCTGGGTCGACCTGCCGTCGGGCCTGCGCGTGCTGACGCATCCGCTGGTGCTCGCCGCGTCGGGCTTCATGTGCTTCGTGGAATTCTTCGCCGACAAGATCCCGGGCGTGGATTCGTTATGGGACATCGTGCACACGTTCATTCGCATTCCGGCAGGCGCCGCGCTGGCGGCGGGGGTCTTCGGCGATTCGTCGTCGGCTTCGATGCTCGCCGCGGGCATCGTCGGCGGCACGTTGGCGGCGGGCAGCCACTTGGCCAAGGCAGGAGGCCGAGCGCTCATCAACACCTCGCCGGAGCCATTCTCCAACTGGACTGCGTCATTTTCCGAGGACTTGGCCGTGGGCACGTTGCTGTGGCTCGCCTTTGCGCATCCGCTGGCGGCGCTGGTGATCCTCGTGGTGCTCGTTGCGCTCACGATCTGGCTGATCCCCAGAGTTTGGAGGCTGCTGCGCGCGATTGCCGCGCGAATCGCCGGGTGGTTCAATCAGCCGCCGGCTGCGAATCCCCATGATCGCTCGAGTTGACGCATGTTCACCAAGATCCTGATTGCCAATCGCGGTGAGATCGCCTGCCGTGTCGCGCGCACGGCGCGGCGGATGGGCATCCGCACGGTCGCCGTGTATTCGGATGCCGATGCAGACGCGTTGCACGTGCAAAGCTGCGACGAGGCCTACCGGATCGGACCTGCCGCGCCGCGCGAGAGCTACCTGAACACGACCGCAATCCTGGCGGTCGCGGCGAAGTCCGGCGCGCAGGCGATCCATCCGGGTTACGGATTCCTGTCGGAGAACGAGGCGTTTGCCGAGGCGTGCGCGCAAGCGGGCATCGTTTTCATCGGCCCGCCGCCGCGCGCCATTGCCGCGATGGGCTCCAAGTCGGCGGCCAAGACCATCATGGGCGATGCGCAGGTTCCGCTGGTGCCGGGTTACCACGGTGACGGGCAGGATTCCGCCATGCTCGCGCGCGAGGCAGTGGCGATGGGCTTTCCGATCTTGATCAAGGCCACTGCGGGTGGCGGCGGCAAGGGCATGAAGATCGTCGCCCGGGAGTCCGAATTCGCGGCGGCGCTGGCGTCGGCGCAGCGCGAAGCCAAGGCGTCATTCGGGGACGATCGGGTTTTGCTCGAGCGCTACCTCACCGCGCCGCGTCACATCGAGATACAGGTCTTTGCCGACACACACGGCGACGCCGTCTACCTGTTCGAGCGCGATTGCTCCGTGCAGCGCCGGCACCAGAAGGTGCTGGAGGAGGCGCCTGCGCCGGGCATGGATCCCGCGCGCCGTCGTGCAATGGGCGAGGCGGCGGTCGCTGCGGCCAAGGCAATCGGCTACGTGGGTGCTGGCACCGTCGAATTCATCGCCGAGCAGGACGGCACGTTCTACTTCATGGAGATGAATACCAGGCTGCAGGTGGAGCACCCGGTCACGGAATTGATCACCGGTCTCGACCTGGTCGAATGGCAGTTGCGCGTCGCTGCTGGTGAACATCTGCCGTTGCGCCAGGACCAGCTCGCGATCAACGGCCACGCGCTCGAAGCGCGGCTATATGCCGAGGATCCGGAGCGCGGCTTCCTGCCTTCGATCGGGCTGCTCGCGCATTGGCGCATGCCGGCCGAATCCGCGCGCGTTCGCGTCGATACCGGAGTGCGCGAGGGCGACGAGGTCTCGTCGTTTTACGATCCGATGCTCGCCAAGCTGATCGTGTGGGGCGAGGACCGTGCCACGGCCTGCGCCGAAATGATCGCCGCGTTGCGGCAGTGTGAAGTGGTCGGCGTCGCGACCAACATCCCGTTTCTCGAGCGCGTCGTTGCCCATGACGCGTTCGCATCTGCGCGCCTCGACACGGGCCTCATCGAGAACAACCGCGACGCGCTGTTCCCGCCTGCCGGCGAGACGCCCGACGCGGCGCTGATCGCCGCAGGAATCGCCGAATTCGAAGGCATCGTCCAGGATGCGGAAGGCGGCGCAAGCCGTTCCGGCGACCCCTTTTCGCCCTGGCATGTTCCCGACGCGTGGTGGCTCAACGCGCAAGCCTCCGGGCTGCCTTTCACATTCGTCGACGGTGAACGGCGTCACGTCGTGCATGTGCAGCCGGAGGACGAACACGACGTGCGCATCGTGCTGCCTGCGCGCACGGTCGACGTGCATTTCGGCGAGCGTGACGGTCGGCTCGTCCTCGAATTCGATGGCACCGCGCTTGCCGCAACCGTGGTCGCCATCGACGATGAGCGTCATGTGTTCGCCGGCGGCATCCGGCGCAAGCTGACAGTCCTCGATCCGCTCGCCCATGCCGGCGAGGCCGAAGCGCGCGGCGGGCACCTGACGGCGCCGATGTCGGGCGCCATCGTCGCCGTGATGGTGAAGCCGGGCGACAAGGTGGCCCGGGGCGCCCCGCTGATCGTGCTCGAGGCGATGAAGATGGAGCACACGATCGTCGCCCCGGCGGACGGCATCGTCGCAGCCGTCAATTTCGCCGTTGGCGAGCGGGTTGCCGAAGGCGCCGATCTGGTCGACTTGGGCGGCCCGGAAAGCGCCTAGCGGCCGGACGCCATCGATGCGCCTGGTCTTGAACGTTCCGTGCGAGGTTGCGGCGGACTGGCGCCGGCTGTTCGAGTCGGCGCTCCCCAATGCTGCCGTCGAGGTGCGCGAACCCGGCGGACCTGTGAATCGTGCGGCGTCGCCGGCCGATTACGCGGTCATGTACGGCCCCTGTACCACGATCTTCGCCGAGCAGCGCGCGCTGAAGGCCGTATTTGCGTTAAGCGCGGGTATCGCGTATCTGCTGGCTTTGCCGGATGTCCCGCGCAGTACACCGCTGATCCGACTCGAGGACGCGGGCATGGCGGAGCAAATGGTTCGCTACGTGCAGGCCGCCGCGCTGCGTGTCGTGCTGCGTCTCGACGTCTATGCGCGCCAACAAGGCGAAGCGCGCTGGGAGCAGCATGTCGCGCGTACGCCGTCGTCCGTGAAGGCCGGCGTGATGGGCCTGGGCGTCATCGGTGGCCAGGTGGCGCGCGCATTGTCCGACATGGGCTTCGCGGTGCGCGGCTTGGCGCAGGCACCAAGGAAAGTGCGCGGCGTCGAAGTCTTCGCCGGAGTGGCGGAACTCGACGCCTTTCTGGACGGACTCGACTTCGTGGTCTCGGTGCTGCCTGCCACCCCGGCGACAAAGGGAATACTGAACCGAGGTTCGATGGCGCGCCTGGCCGACGGCGCGCATGTCGTCAACATCGGTCGCGGCGCCGCGCTGGTCGAGGAGGACCTGGTCGCTTTGCTTGCCGAGGGGAAACTCTCCGGTGCCACGCTCGACGTGTTCCGCGAGGAGCCGTTGCCGCCGGACCATCCGTTCTGGCAATGTCCCGGGATCGTCGTCACGCCCCATGTCTCCGGGCTTACGGTGCCTGAAGCCGCCGTTGCGCAGGTCGCGGGTAAAATTGCGCAGTTGGAACGTGGCGAGCCGGTGAGCGGCATCGTCGCAATCGAGAAAGGCTATTGATGGCACTCCCCACAAATGTGCGCCTGGTCGAGGTGGGGCCGCGCGACGGACTGCAGAACGAGCAGGCGATGGTCCCGGCCGACATCAAGGTCGCGTTGATCGACCTGCTGACCGATGCGGGCTTTCCTGCCATCGAGGCAACCTCGTTCGTATCGCCCAAATGGGTGCCGCAAATGGCCGATGCCGCCGACGTGATGGCGCGCATCCGGCGCAAACCCGGCGTGCGCTATCCGGTGCTGACGCCGAACCTGAAGGGTTTCGAGGCGGCGATGGCCGCGAATGCGGATGAGGTCGCGGTGTTCGTCGCCGCATCGGAATCGTTTTCGCAACGGAACATCAACTGCACCATCGCCGAAAGCCTCGAGCGCGCCCGCCCGATCTTCGCGGCGGCGGCGGCCCGCGCGGTGCGCGTGCGCGGCTATATCTCCTGCGTGCTGGGCTGCCCGTACGAAGGCGACGTCGATCCTCGTCGCGTCGCCGAAATTGCGGGCGCGCTGCACGCGATGGGTGCCTATGAAGTTTCGCTGGGCGACACCATCGGCACTGGTACGGCCGGGAAGACGCAGACACTTCTGTGCGCGTGCGCCGAGAAAGTGCCGGTGACGCTGCTGGCCGGGCATTTCCACGACACCTACGGGCAGGCGCTCACCAATGTGTACGCGGCTCTGGAACTCGGCGTGGCCACCTTCGACTGCTCGGTGGCGGGACTGGGCGGATGTCCCTATGCAAAAGGCGCGACCGGTAACGTCGCCAGCGAAGACGTGTTGTTCCTGCTGCAAGGCCTCGCGATCGAGACGGGCGTGGACATGACCCGGCTGCGCGTCGCCGGCCGTTTCATCTCCGACTTCCTGGGCCGCCCGCCGGTATCACGGGTTGCGCGCGCGCTCAACGCCAAGTCGCCGCTGGCCGCATGACGATTCGTGCCATGCCTTCCGAAAGTCCCGTGCCGTCCCCATGCAACAGCGTGTGCGTCATCGACCAGGTGACCGGATTTTGCGCGGGCTGTTTTCGCACGCTCGATGAAATCGCCGCGTGGAGCCTCCTGGACGACACCGAGAAGCGCCGGGTGTGGGCGGCATTGGCGCAGCGCTGCGTCGATGCGGCACCCGCCGCCTTAGGAACATCGCGGAATGGGAATGGCGACAATGGCGAACGCTGAGCGCGGCGTGGCCGATCATTGCGTCGCGGATTGGTATTTCGATTTCGTCTCCCCGTTCTCGTACCTGCAAAGCGAGCAGCTCGCAGGTCTGGCTCCCGGTCTGACGTTCCGCATGAAGCCGGTGCTATTCGCGGGCCTGCTCGGCGCGCACGGACAGAAGGGTCCGGCCGAAATTGCTTCCAAGCGCGCATTCACCTACCGCTTCGTGCTGTGGCAGGCGAAGGAGCTCGGCATTCCGCTCAAGTTGCCGCACGAGCATCCATTCAATCCGCTGCCGCTTTTGCGCCTTGCCATTGCCTGCGACTGCGAGGCGTCGGCGATCCAGCGCATCTTTCGCTTCGTGTGGCGTGACGGTCGCCTGCCCGACCTGCCAATCGAATGGGCGGAACTCACCCATGACTTGGGGCTTGCCAACGCCGACGCGCGGATTGCCGATCCGGAAGTGAAGGAGGCGCTTCGCCGCAACACCGACGAGGCGATTGCTCGCGGCGTCTTCGGCGTGCCGACGATTTCCTTGCGTGACGAGCTGTTCTGGGGCGTCGACGCCACGCGCATGGCAGCCGATTATGCGCGGGCCGGCTGTCGCTGGAGCGATCCCGAATACGCCCGCGCGGCGACGTTGCCGATCGGTGCGTCGCGCGACTTGGGCAAGGCAGCCAAGCGCTCCTGACGCGGGGCGTCGCGTCAAATCGCGTCGGCGCCTGGTATGCCCAGTTTGCGCTTGACGATGCGCGCGGACGCCACGGCATCTGCAAGTGTCTTGCCCAGACAGGTCACATGTCCCATCTTGCGCCCGCGGCGGGGTTCGGCCTTGCCGTAGAGATGCAATTTGGCCTCGGGATCGTCGAGCACGGTGCTCCACGCAGGCTCCCTCGGCTTTTTCGCTTCCGCGTCGGTGAACCACAGGTCACCCAGCAGGTTCACCATGACGGATGGCGTATGCTGGCGCGTATCCCCCAGCGGCAGGCCGGCCAGCACGCGTGTCTGCTGCTCGAACTGCGAAGTCACGCAGGCGTCGATCGTGTAATGGCCGCTGTTGTGGGGCCTGGGCGCTATTTCATTGACCAGCAGCGCGCCATCTTCCGCGACGAACATCTCGACACAAAGCACGCCGCAGTAGTCGAGTGTCTCCGCGATGCGCGTCGCGATGTCGCGCGCGCGCGCGTCCAGATCGGCGCCAACTCGCGCCGGGACGACCGACACGTCGAGAATGCCGTCCCGGTGAATGTTCTCGGCAACGGGCCAGGTCACCACCTCGCGCTGGGCGTTGCGCGCAACGATCACCGAAACCTCGCATGCCAGCGCGATCCGCTGTTCGAGCACAGACGGCTGTGATTTCATCTCGCGCCATGCGGCCGCGACGTCGTCTCGGGTGCGCACGCCGACCTGCCCCTTGCCGTCATAGCCGAAGCGCGCGCTCTTGACGATTCCGGGGAGCAGTTTTTCGTCGATGTCGCGCGCGTTGTCCGCGGAACGCAGAACGGCGAACGGCGCGACCGCGAAGCCATGGCCGGCCAGGAACGTCTTTTCGCTGATCCGGTCCTGGGCGATGGCGACGCTCGCGGCCGTCGGGGCCACCCGCGCCGTACGCGCCAGAAATTCCAGCGCCGTCGCCGGAACGTTTTCGAATTCGGTGGTGGCGGCGTTCGCGAGCGCGGCCATTTCGGCCAATGCCTGGCGGTCGAGGTAGTCGGCGCACAGCTGGCGATCGGCGACGGACCCTGCCGGACTGTCGACCTCGGGGTCGAGCACGACCACCTTGTAGCCCATGCTCTGCGCCGCCATGCAGAACATGCGGCCAAGCTGGCCGCCGCCCAGCAAGCCAAGCCATCCGCCGGGCGGGATGGACTTCATCGGACGCGGTTCAGACGGACGGCTTGCCGCCGTCGGTCGGCACGCGCATGGCGCGGGCAGTATTGGTCTGCTTCAGGCGGAACGCCGCCAGTTTCTTGGCCAGTGCGGGATCGGTCGCCGCCAGCATTGCGATGGCGAACAGGCCCGCATTGGCGGCACCCGCTTCGCCTATCGCAAATGTCGCTACGGGAATGCCCTTGGGCATCTGCACGATGGACATCAGCGAATCTTCGCCGCGCAGGTATTTCGACGGGATGGGCACTCCGAGGACCGGAACGGTCGTCTTGGCGGCGAGCATGCCGGGCAGGTGGGCAGCGCCACCGGCGCCGGCGATGATGACGCGCAATCCGCGCGGCGCCGCGTCTTCCGCATACTCGAACATGTCGTCGGGCATCCGGTGGGCCGACACGACGCGCGGCTCGTTGGGCACGCCGAACGCGTCGAGTTGCGCCACCGCGTGGCGCATGACCTCCCAATCGCTTTCGCTTCCCATCACGACCCCGACCAGCGGTGCTGCTTTGCGTTGTGCCATCCGTCCTCCCGGAGCGATGGTTCAGTCGTTTGTTGCTTATTTGCTCGCGATTTTAGCATCGGGCCGTCCGCAACGCGCCCCCGATGTGGGGTCAGAGGCTGCCGTTTCGCGACAGCAGGACGGCGAGCGCCCGGGTCCCCGGAAACTCGGAGAAGATGATGGTAATGATGGCAGTGATGGGTACCGCCAGGAACGCGCCCGGAACCCCCCAGAGTCCGGTCCAGACGGCCAGGCTGACCAGGATGACGAAGGGACTGAGATTGAGGGAGTTGCTCATGACCAGCGGGTCGACGATGTTGCCGATCACGAACTGGATGACGGAAAGCGGCAACAGGATCGCGAGCACGTCGCCGGGCGAACCGAATTGCACAATGGCCATCAGCACCGGAAACAACACGCCGAGCACCGACCCGATGTAGGGGACGAAATTCAGCAAGCCGATCAGCACCGCCCAGAACAGCGCAAATTGCAGGCCGGCGACGGTCATGGCCACCCAGCAGAGCACCGCCAGCAGGAAGCTGATCACGGTCTTCAATCCCAGGTAGGAACCGATCCTTGCATTGATCTCCGACGTCATTTGCCGGATCCGCGCCGCGCTGCGAGGGTCGTCCGACAACCTTCCGACCTTCGCGGCGAACGAGCGCTGCTCGACCAGAAGCAGCGCGGCGTAGAGAACCACGATCAACAGGGTCACGACGACGGAGGTCACCGACGCGACGGTCGAACCGATGAGCCTCTGCAGATTGACTTGGGCGAGAAGGTCCTGGCGGAGCGTCGTCCAGGTTGGTTCGTTCTCGACGTGCAGGAAGGCTGCGACGCTCTGGATGATGTTCAGCAGCGACTGCTGGTATTGCGGCGCCAGCGCCACGACGCTATTCTTGCTGGCGATCGCCATGTACGCGATCGCGGTCAGGCCGAGTCCGATGACGACGATCGACAGCGTATAGCGGACCGGAAGCGGCAGGAGGCCGCCAAGCAATGGCAATCTTCCCAGCAGTCGTGTGAGACCGACGATGACGTAGAACACCATGATGCTGAAGACGATCGGGATAAAGACGTCGCGCCCGATATAAAGCACCCAGCCGATGATCAGACCGAGGACGGCCCCATACACCAGCATTCGAAAGCGTTCATTCATGTTCGGTCTGACCTGGCGATCCGGAATTGCCGCCGGGGAATTATCCACCATCCGACGCAACTGCGCGGTCGCCCGCGAGCCGCCAGGGCTCGACGTCCTTGCGGGATGCCCATTCGAGGAATGCAGTCATGAAGTCCTTGGCCGCGCGGTTGCTGAAATGGGCAGTGACAATCGTCGCGGTCGTCCTGGGAACCGTCGTTGCGGTGCGTGCGTGGGACGCGCAGCGTGGCCCGGCGCTGGATCTCTGGCATACCTACGAGCCACATGAGCTGAGCGCAAGCGAAATCGCTGCCTCAGACTGGACCCGATACCAAGCGGCCGAGCAGGCGACGCAGGAGGAGGTCCGCCGGGAAGTGACGGACAAGCTCCCTCCGGAAGCGCGCAACGCCGGGAATCGGTATTTTTCCGGCAGCCCGATGCACCCGGGCCATTTTGCGAACGACTGGAATCGCTCGTTCGTGCTGGAGCCCCCGGGATCGCCGGTCGGTGCCGTCGTGCTGCTGCACGGATTGACCGATACGCCCTACAGCGTTCGCCGGATCGCACAGCGATATGCGGAGGACGGCTTTGTCGCGGTCGCGATCAGGCTGCCCGGACACGGCACGGTGCCGGCGGGCTTGACGCATGTCGGATGGGAGCAGTGGGTGGAGGCCACGCGTCTGGCCGTCCGCGAAGCGCGACGGCGGGCTGGGCCGAACGTGCCGCTGCATCTGGTCGGCTATTCCAATGGTGGCGCGCTGGCGATGAAGTATGCGCTCGACGCCATTGGCGACACGTCGTTGTCGCGGCCGACGCGCATTGTGCTGATATCGCCGATGATCGGCATCACGAGCATGGCGCGATTCGCGGGCATCGCCGGCTGGCCGGCCGTGTTTCCGGCCTTCGCCAAAGCGGCGTGGCTCGACGTCGTGCCGGAGTTCAATCCCTTCAAGTACAACTCGTTTCCGGTCAATGCGGCGCGCCAGTCGTCGCTGATCTCGCGCGCGTTGCAGCAGGAGATCGCGACTTATGCCAGGAAGGGTCGACTCGCGCAATTGGCGCCCATCCTGACCTTTCAGTCGGTGATCGACTTTACCGTCAGCACGCGCGCCATCGTCAATTCCCTATACTCGAACCTGCCGGCAAACGGCAGCGAACTGGTGTTATTCGACTTGAATCGCAGTGCCCGTTTCGGCCCTCTGTTTCGCGCCAGCGCCGACAACGTGCTCGTCCGGCTGCTGCCGGCGCCGCCCCGCGCGTTCAGGACAACGATCATCACCAACGCCGGCCCCGACGTTGCGCGCGTCGTCGAGCGCGTTACGGAGGCTGGCGCGACGACGGAACAGGTTCGCGCGCTGGATCTTGCCTATCCCCGCGATGTGTTTTCGCTGGCGCACATCGCACTGCCCTTCGCGATGGACGACGCGCTCTACGGATTGGAACCAACGTCCAGCGAGGACTTCGGCGCCAACCTGGGCGCCATGGCCACGCGCGGAGAGCGCGGTGCGCTGGTGGTCAGCATCGACACGTTGAGCCGCATGTCGGCCAACCCGTTTTTTCCGTACATGCTCGAACGGATCGAGGAGGGAATCGGCAGCGGCTCCGAGGCCGCGCACCCGGTGATGCGCGGAGCGCAGTGCTCACTCAGTCGTCGTCACGTACCATCGAAAGCACTTGGCCGGAGAAATGCGCTGCTAGGAGGGATCTCAAGGCGGGGATCTCAGGGCGCCTTCGCCGCAGCCAGTGGTGTGGTGGCGATGGAATCGGCAATGTCCACCCAGCCGCCACCCATCGCCTGATACACGCTGATCAGCTGGCGGTAGCGATCGGCGAGCACGCTCACCGATGCCAGCTCGGCCGCGAAGAGTTCGTTCTCGGCAACCAGCACCTCGACGTAGCTTGCCAGCCCGCTGTCGAAACGCAGCCGCGACAAGCGCGCGGACTCCCGCAATGCGATAACGCGTTTCGCCTGCACCTGTGACTCCGTCAGCCGGTTCTGCGAGCCGGACAGCGCATCGTTGGTTTCACGGAATGCTCCCAGAATTGCCTGTTGGTAGAAATTGATCGCCGCTTCCTTCTGCCCTTCGGCCGTGCGCACCTGGCCCTCGATGGCGCCTGCGGTGAAGATCGGCCCCGTGAGGCCGGCCGCCACCTGCCAGAGCGACGCGGGACCGGTAAGGAAGTTGCCGAACGCGGTAGACGCACTACCCAGGGCCGCCGTGAGCGACAGCGACGGGTAGTACTGCGCGCGTGCCGCGCCGATGTTGGCGTTGGCGGCGATCAGGTTCTGCTCTGCCTGCAGGATGTCAGGGCGGCGCAACAGCAGCGTGGACGGGAGGTCTGCGGGAATCAGCGGCGCGACCAGTTGGTCGATGGTCCTGCCGCGCGGAATCGGACCGGGATTGCGGCCGAGCAGGATGGAGAGCAGGTTCTCCTGCGCCGCGATTTGCTGCGCGATGGCCGGAATCGCCGCAAGCGCCTGCTGGTATTGCGACTCGATCTGCGACACTTCGGTCTGCGACACGATGCCATGCTGGTAGCGCAGGTTGAAGATGCGCAGGGTTTCGCCAAAATTGGCGGCAGTCGCCTGCGCAATCTCGAGCTGCCGGTCGAATGCGCGCAGCGTGATGTAACTCGTTGCGACGCCCGCCACCAAGCTCAGCACGACGCCACGCTGTACCTGCTCGCTTGCGTAGACTTGCGCCTGGGCGGCCTCGCTCAAGCGCCGCACGCGACCGAACAGGTCGACCTGCCAGGACGCGCCGAGCGTTGCCTGGTACAGCGCAAAATAGGGATCGACGGGAGGGGGAATGGGCGGGAACGCCACGCGCGAGGCGCGCGTACGACTGACGTCCGCGCCATAGCCCACCTGCGGCAGTGCCTGCGATTGCGTGCTCTGCAGCGCGCCGAGGAACTGGTCCACGCGGGCTGCGGCGATGCGCACGTCGCGGTTCTCGCGCAACGCGGTCTCTATGAGTTCGTTCAGAACAGGATCGCCGAACTGTTCCCACCACTTCGTGTTCGCGACCTCGGCTGCCTTGGGATAGTCGATCCGCCATGCGGCGGGGGCTTCCACGCCGGGCCGCACATAGTCCGGCCCGACGGTGCAGCCGGTCAGGAGGGCGGCAACCAGTATGGCGAGGCGACGTGACTTCATCGGGTTCTCCAGGCAGCGGTGCGGGAGCCGGCGGACTCCATTGCGCGCATTTTCGCAGGTTCCGCCGGCACGCGACAGATGGACGGCGGCTCTGCCGCGGCCCGGGTCGCGCCAGTCGGGGAAAGGTGGCAAAATGAAGAGTGTCGGGGTGTGCAACCGGGAACAGGTTGCCACGCGGCCATCGGAGGCGTCAGGAAGAGGCGAGGGACACAATGAGGTACGTGTACATCGGACTGATTGTCGTTTTCACGGCAATCGTCGTGCTGTTCAAGTTCCAGAATCTCGAAACCGCCACGGTTTCGTTGTTTTCCGCAAGCATCACTCTCCCGGTGTCGATCCTCGTGTTCGGCATCTACGTGCTGGGGATGATGACCGGCGGATGTCTCTATTCGCTGCTGCGCAAGTGGGTCAAGGGGGCGACGCGCTTCGAGTGACCGTGCTTGCCACAGGCTCCCGCCGCCTGTTCGATTTTTTGCCCTTCTGCAACAAACCTCTCCTTAAGGATATTTCCATGAGCAATTTCTGGGATGTCGTCGTGCTGATGGCATCGACGTTCATTTTCTTTGCCTACCTGATGGTGCTCTTTCACATCGTCGTCGATCTCTTCCGCGATCCCAACATGGGCGGCGGCTCGAAGGTGCTGTGGATCGTCGGGCTCATCTTCATTCCCGTCCTCACGTCGCTCATCTACGTGCTGTTCCGGGGCGCGGGCATGGGCGAGCGCCAGCGCGCGGCCATGGTCAAGGCCAAATCGGACGCCGATGCCTACATCCGCGAAGTCTCAGGCAAATCTCCGGCGGACCAGATCGCCGGCGCCAAGGCGCTACTCGACGCCGGCACGATCAACGCCGATGAATATGCGAAGCTGAAGGCCAAGGCACTCGCCTGATGGTCGCCAAGAGCAGGCGGAAGGCGTCTCCCATTCCGCGCGCGCGCAAACCCAAGGCGGCGGCGCGGTCGAGGAAGGACGGTCCGGTCCTGGTGGACTTGGCGCTGCAGGGCGGAGGTTCGCACGGCGCGTTCACCTGGGGCGTGCTCGACCGTCTGCTCGAGGAACCGCTGCTGCAGTTCGACGGCGTTTCGGGGACGTCGGCCGGCGCCATGAATGCGGCCGTATTGGCCTCCGGTCTGATGCAGGGCGGCCCGCAAGGTGCACGCGCTGCGCTTGAAGGATTCTGGAGAAGCGTTTCGGATGCCGCGCGCATGAGTCCGCTGCGGCGCGGACCGATCGAGATCCTCACCGGCAACTGGACGCTGGACTACTCACCGGCGTTCGTTGCGGTCGAGTTCGCGTCGCAGGTTTTTTCTCCGTATGACACGAGCCTGGGTGGACCGAATCCTCTCAGCGCGATCCTGGCCGAATGGGTGGATTTCGACCACCTGACGGAGGCTTCGATCAAGGTCTTCGTCACCGCCACCAACGTCCACACCGGGCAGGGCCGGATCTTCCGCAACGCCGAGCTCACGCCCGACGTGCTGCTCGCGTCCGCGTGCCTGCCCACGATGTTCCAGGCGGTGGAAATCGACGGTGAACCCTATTGGGATGGCGGCTATGCCGGCAACCCGTCGATGGCCCCGCTGGTCCGCGAATGCAATGCTGCCGACACGATCCTGGTGCAGATCAATCCGATCGTGCGTCCCGGCACCCCGCGTACCGCACGGGAAATTCAGAATCGGTTGAACGAGATCTCGTTCAACGCCGTGCTGCTGAAGGAAATGAAGGCTGCGGCGATGCTGCGCAAGGCCGCCGACCCCGGCACCGGCGAAGGCCGCCTGTGGGCCAACATGCGTGTCCATCGCATCTCGAGCGACGTAATGCTCGAGCTCGGATATTCGTCCAAGCTCCTCACCGAGTGGTCGTTCTTCACCATGTTGCGCGACGAGGGGCGCAAGGCAGCGTCAGCGTTCCTCGACGCGCACTTTGCCGACCTGGGAGTGCGCTCGACGCTCGACCTGGACGAGATGCTGGAGGGCATGTAGTGCTGACCGGGCTCCTGGGCATCCTGGCCGGACTGGGCGTGCTTGTCTGGCTGTCCTTCCGCGGCTGGAGCGTGCTGGTGCTTGCTCCCGTGGCGGCCATCATCGCCGCGCTGGCCGCAGGAGATCCGCTGCTCGCGAACTGGACGATGACGTTCATGGGGTCGGCGGCCGGCTTCATCCTGCAGTTCTTCCCGCTGTTCCTGCTGGGCGCCGTCTTCGGCAAGCTCATGGATGACAGTGGATCGGTGGCCGCGATCGCCAACTTCATGACCGAAAAGCTCGGCCCGCAGCGAGCAATTCTCGCGGTCGTGCTCGCCGGTGCGTTCGTCACCTATGGCGGCGTCAGCCTGTTCGTGGCCTTTTTCGTGCTGGTACCGATGGGACAGGCGCTGTTCCGTACCGCGAACATTCCGAACCGACTGATGCCCGCGGCCATCGCACTCGGAACGATGACCTTTACGATGTCGGCGATGCCGGGGACGCCAGCGATCCAGAATGCCATTCCCATGCCGTTTTTCGGAACGACGCCATTCGCGGCGCCCGGCCTGGGGCTCATTGCCTCGGCGATCATGCTGACGTTCGGACTGTGGTGGCTCGCGCGCGCGGAAAAATCAGCGCGTCGCGCAGGAGAGGGTTTCGGCGCGCCGACCATCGTGTCCGAAGCGACCACGGGCGAACCGCCTTTTCGCGAACGCGCCAACACCGCCAGTGGATTCGACACCGCGGAAATCGCCCATGGCCAACACGGCGGGGGGGCGCCAGGCACGCTGGTCGCCGCGTTGCCGCTGATCGTGGTGGTGGCGGTCAACCTTGTGGTGTCGTTGCTGGTGCTGCCCCGGATCGACCTTTCCTTTCTGCAGGACGAGCGCTGGGGAGGGGCATCCGTGGCGTCGGTCAGCGGCGTATGGTCGGTTCTCGTCGCGCTCATTGTCGCGATCGCGACGCTCGTTGCACTCAATCGCAAGCGCCTGACCGCCTTGCGCAAGACCGTGGACGCCGGCGCCAACGCATCCGTATTGCCTGTGATGAGTGTCGCGAGCCTGGTCGGCTTCGGCGCAGTCGTGGCCGCGATGCCGGCGTTCGCGATGGTCCGCGACTGGGTGCTTGGCATCGGCGGCGGTCCGCTCGTGTCGCTGGCGCTCGCTACCAACATCCTTTCTGCATTGACTGGGTCAGCGTCCGGCGGGCTCACGATCGCGCTCGACGCGCTTGGCGGCACGTACATGCAGCTCGCCGCGCAGATCGGCATGGATCCTTCGCTGCTGCATCGCGTAGCAGTGATCGGCGCGGGCACGCTCGACAGCCTTCCGCACAACGGCGCGGTCGTGACGCTGCTCGCGGTGTGCGGCTCGACGCACAAGGAAAGCTACTTCGACATGGTGATGGTCGGCATCGTCGGCGCCATCCTCGGTCTCGTGGCCGTCATCGCGCTGGGCACGATGTTCGGCTCGTTTTAGCAATGCGCAACACGCTGGTTCTGCTCGTCGTGCTGGTTTCCGGCTGCGCTATCCTGCCGCGCAATGCTGTGCCCGTCGATCTGATGGCCGAAGCTGCCATTCCGGGCATGCCCCATGTCCGCGCGCCCGCGGGCCGCATCAGCGCGGAGATGTCCGCCGATCTGGCGCAGTCATTCAGCCAGGAGTCGCTGGTCGATTTTCCGGTCGCGGCCGACGGCTATATCCACTACCCGCATCTTGCCTTGTCCGGCGGCGGCGCCAACGGCGCGTTCGGCGCCGGGTTGCTGAACGGGTGGACAAAGACCGGCAAGCGTCCGGTGTTCAAGATCGTCACCGGTGTGTCGACAGGCGCATTGATGGCTCCGTATGTCTTCCTCGGGCCGGCGTTTGACGACACGTTGCGGGAGTTCTACACGTCCACGGCATCGCGCAACATCTTCAGGATGCTGTCCATTGTGCCGCAGCTGCTGGGTGGCGAATCGCTGGCAGACACCGGACCCTTGCGGCTGACGATCGAGCAAACGGTGGATGCCGACTTCCTGCGCGGGATCGCACGCGAGCACGCGGCCGGCCGGCGGCTCTACATCGGTACGGTGGATCTCGACGCGCAACGCTTGATCGTGTGGAACATGGGGCTCATCGCTTCCAGCGGTCAGCCCGGCGCGCTGGAACTGTTTCGCAGCGTGATGCTCGCGTCGGCATCGGTGCCGATCGCCTTTCCGCCGGTGTTCCTCGAGGTAGAGGCGGGCGGCCGGCGCTACGACGAGATGCACGTGGACGGTGCCGTCGTGTTCAACGTGTTCTACACCGGCGGCGTGTTCAACTTCGCGGCCACGCGCGAGAAGGTCGGACGCGGCAAGGGCCGCGAGGACATCTATGTGATTCACAACGGGCAATTGCTGCCGGTGCCGGGAACCACGAGCCGGTCGCTGCGCAGCATCGCCACGCGCGCCTTCGCCTCCGCGGCCAAGTCGGCGACGATCGGCGACCTGTTCCGCATCTATGCCGTGTCGTTGCGGGACCAGGCGGGCTACAGATGGATCACGATCCCGGAAGATGCCCAACTGTCCGGCGATGAGACCTTCGACCCCGTCGTGATGAGAAACCTGTACGACCTCGGTTACCGGATGGGCCTGGAAGGTCCGACGTGGAATGCCGATCCTCCGGGATTGGGATTACAGTTGCCGCCCTGACCGGACACACCGCCCGCGTTACTCTCTTCGAGGGTCCGGAATCTGACGATGACCGTTAACGAAGTTGACAGCCAGTCTCCGGCGCCGACGCCGGATGCCGTCATCCTGCGGGTCGTGGCAGCTATCGCCGCGTCCTTTGTCGTGTTCGGCCTCGTGGTCGACGGCCCCGAGAAGGTGCTTCGCGGTATCGGCGAGATCGCCACGACACGGGACGCGCTCCTGACCGACTATTTCGGGATCGGCGGGATCGGCGCCGCATGCGTGAACGCGGGTCTGCTCACGCTGTGCGCAAGTGTTTTCTACCGCATCGCGAAGGTGAAGATGACTGGCGCTGCGGTCGCGTGCCTGCTGCTCGTCCTCGGTTTCGGCCTGTTCGGCAAGAATCTTCTCAACATCTGGTCGATCGTGCTCGGCGTCTACCTTTACGCCAGGTTTCGCGGCGAAGCATTTTCCACCCACATCAACACGGCATTTTTCGGCGCGGCGCTCGCGCCAATTTTTTCCGAGATCCTCTTCAGCACTTCGCTTGCGGCCCCCTTCCGGCTGCCGCTCGCTGCCTCCACCAGCCTTGTCATCGGTTTCATCCTTGCGCCGGCCGCGGCGCAACTGTTCAAGGCCCACCAGGGCTTCAGCCTCTACAACATGGGCTTCACGGCGGGCATCGTGGGCATCGTCGTGGTCGCGATGTACAAGTCCTACGGCTTCGTGCCCGATCCCGTCATGATTTGGACGACCGGCAACAACCGGCTGCTTGGCGGCTTTCTCGCGGCGCTGTTCCTGGCGATGGCTGGGTACGGATTTACGCTCGACCGCTCATTGGGCCCCGGACTCAGGAAAATCATGCGGGAAAGCGGTCAGGCACCGACCGACTTCATCGCGCTCGCAGGCTTTGCGCCGACGCTCGTCAACATGGGGCTGACGGGCGCAATAGGCATGGCCTACGTGCTCGTCGTCGGCAGCGACCTCAACGGCCCGGTCATCGGTGCAATCCTGACGATCGTGGGTTTCGCCGCTTTCGGCAAGCATCCACGGAACATCATCCCCATCATGCTCGGCGTTTTCATCGGGTCGCTCGCCAAGCCCTGGGGCGCGGCCGATCCCTCGATCGTGCTGGCCGCGCTGTTCGGCACGACACTGGCGCCCATCGCGGGGCGCTTCGGCTGGCGCTGGGGCATCCTCGCCGGCATCGTGCACTCGTCGGCGGCGACCAGCGTCGGGTCGCTGCACGGCGGACTCAACCTCTACAACAATGGATTTGCGGCGGGCATCGTCGCCGCCGTGCTGGTGCCCGTCATCATCGCGATCCGTGAACGGCGCGGCGGCAACGACATGCCGCGCCCGCCCGACTGAGGTCCCAGACAGCCGCGCGGCGGTTGCCATTCAGGCACGCGACGCATCTTGATCCTTGCCGGGGAAGCTCTGCCGGGGCAAAAGGAACATCCAGGAAACGAGTACGAAGGGTGCGGTCAGCGCCGGAATGGCGAGCGGCGTCAGCGCGACGTTGAGCGCCGCCTGGGCGACGACCGTGAACACCGTGCCCAGCGCAGCATACGCGGCAACGCGCGGACCCGGAACATGGAACACCGTGCCGAGCGCGACCGCGGTCAGCACGGGGCTGAAGCCCAGGAGTCCGGCGGTGACGAGGTCGCTCTCTGCGCCGAACAGGTGCGCGGTAACCACGGCGATCACCGCGCCTGCCAGCGCAAATGCCGCCGCCGCGAACGAATTCACCGCGAGGCCCGCCAGGAACAGCAGCGCCGCGACGACGCTGCCCTTGAGGAACACCTGCGAAATGCTGAGCAGCACGCCCTGGATGAAATCGCCGATGTTGAGGCGGGTGGCCGCGACCGATTCGAACGGCCTCACCACGCTCGCCTCCGGCAGAGCGCTGCCGGCGAGCCCCGAGAATCCATACGTCGCCAGCAGGAGCAGCCATGTGGTGAGCACGAATGGAAACGTCAGCGCGGCGACACCCCACGGCTTGAGGGCATTGGCGGTGCCGAGCGTCGCCACGACCGACACTGCGGCACCAAGAACGACATATGCCCACAGCAATGGCCCGGGCGCGAGAAAAGTCGCGAGCGCGAGGCCCACGAGGACGGCGTTGTATCCGTAGAGCCCCGCATGCAGCGGGGTTGGGTCGACGCGCAGCCACTGCGCGGTCAGCGTAGCGACGACCAGCGCGACGACGCCAGCTATCGCGATCTGCGGTACGCCCGCCGTCCAAGCTCCCCAAACGATGGCGGCGAGGAACAACGCGCCGGTCAGCGGGTTATCCTGGAACATCACCTGGCCGATGCCGCGCAAGCAGACATCGACGAACCGCAGCGCACCCGACGTCGCGCAATGCTCCTCCCACCAGGTCAGCAGGTTCTTCATCGCGTGCCTCCGCAGTCGACGGCGCGCACGATCGTCAGCGCCAGAAGAAAGGTGGCGGAATGCTTCCGCCAGTGATTTCCTTGCGCGCGATCGCCCAGAACTCGCGCACCTTGGTCTTGACCTGCGCCGTCTCGCGGCCCAGCACCTTGTAGATCAGTCCGGCGTCATTGGGCAGGCGGCAGGCGCCGTGGGCCACGCCTTGCGCCAGGTCGACATCCGCGCCGACGAGGTCATGGATCCGTGCGGCCGTGTCCGCGGGCGTGCACAGGATCACGTTGCCGAACACGTCGAAGCCGTCCATCACGCCGGTCTGCCGCATCGGATTGCGCTTGGGCTCGATCAGCAGCTTCTCGCTCATGAGGATCGTGCCGTCCGGCCGCGCGGCGGTGGTGGCAAACGACAGGAGCGTGGCGCCGAAGCACTCGTCCGGATGATGGTGTTTGCGGCCAGGCTGGACGATTTCCGCGCAAAGCACCGAGGCGGTCGGTGCGATGGTGATACGGGTCGCGCTGGCGAACCGCGCCTGGCGATGCGGAATCAGCGGATCCGGCATGAACTCGAGGTAGGCGCCGTCGTCGAGCGTGAACGACTGGGTCTGCTGAGCGTAATTGGCGTCCATCGAGTGGATCTTGGTGGCCGACTGCGTCGTGACGTGCGCGCGAGCCCCCGGGCCGAGCGCGACTTCCAGCGCCAGCCGGTCGCCCTGCAGCACGCAGCCCGACGTCGTGATCATGAACAGCCACGCCATGTCCGGCAGCGCGTCGTCGCAATGCAGCGCGCGATTGGCCAGGAACGGTGTGCGCGACTCGAGCGTGGCAAGGATCGTGCGCTCGTCGCGGCGCTCGAAGCCCAGCTTGAGGAAGCCCGACTTGCCGCGCGCACCGCTCTTCATCTGCGGCGGCTCGTCGCCGTAGCCGGCAAATTCCGTTGGCGTCGCAAGCCCGCCGCATTCCCTGGCGATGACGCCGGGCAATGCCGCGATGGGCTCCGCCGCGCCCATTACGCAGGCTGCTTCGCCGCGACCCTGAGATCGAATAGCAGGTCGTCGACGATGAGGTCGACCAGCGCCGGGATGCCCTCCCCCGTGCGGCAGTTGGTAAAGAGGAATGGCTTGTCGCCGCGCATCAGCTTCGAATCGTGCGCCATCACCTCGAGGCTCGCGCCGACGTAGGGCGCGAGGTCGGTCTTATTGATGACGAGGATGTCCGACTGCGTGATCCCCGGCCCGTTCTTGCGCGGGATCTTGTCGCCGGCGGCGACGTCGATCACGTAGATGAAGAAGTCGACCAGCGCCGGGGAAAAGGTCAGCGTGAGATTGTCGCCTCCGCTCTCGATCAGCACGACGTCGCCGTCCGGGAAGCGCGCCTCCATGTCCTCGACCGCGGCCAGGTTCATGCTCGGGTCCTCGCGCACGGCGGTGTGCGGACAGGCGCCGGTTTCCACGCCCAGGATGCGTTCCTCAAGCAAGATGCCTTTCAGCGTGCGCTGCACGTGCTTCGCGTCCTCCGTCGTCACCACGTCGTTGGTGATGATCAGCACCTTGATGCCCAGTTCGAGGAGCCGCGGCGTGATCGCCTCGACGATGGCGGTCTTGCCCGACCCGACCGGGCCGCCTACTCCAATGCGTGTCACCTTCTTCGGCACAATGCTTGTCTCCGCAACGATGGTTTCAATTCATGAACAGGCGCACGTGCGCCTTGACGTGGACGGCGGCGAGAATCTCCGCCAGCGGCGCGAATCCCGCCATGTCGTCGAGCGTGGCCGCCGCCGCCACGCGGTACGCCTCCTCTGCGCCGGCATTGAGCGCATAGAGCATCTGTTGGGTGTCCACGTGGCTGATCCGCATCAGCCGCAGCGCGGCGCCGAGGATTGTGGCGCCGACGCCGTACTGGTGCACGACGAATGCGTCACGCGCCGTCAGGCCCTGCGCGGCGAAGTTGACCGCGAGCGCGACCGGGTAGCAGCCGGGTGTCGCGCCGGTCTCGACGTGCCTGCGCCAGGTTTCGAGCAGCCGCGATCCGACCACGCTGGCGCCCATTTCGGCGAACTTCTTGCCCATGCGAACGGACATGCTGCGCGTTTCGCCCGAGAGTTTCCGCGCGAAGACAAGGCGGTCGATCCGTGCGAGTTCCGCCAATTCGCCACCTTCCGCCGCGCGGTGGGCGCAGACGAGGGCGACGCCGTCGCCACGATTGGCCTGTTCGATCGCGGTCCGGGCGTAGGCAAGCAACGAATTCGTATCGGTGACCACCCGCTTCTGTATCGCGGATTCCAGCCCGCCGGAGAAGGAAAAGCCGCCGATTGGGAACATCGAGTCGCCGAACTGCAGCATCCTGGCCAGGCCCGTCGCGTTCGCGGGCAGCGCCGCGCCTTCGGCGCGCCGCGTCATTTGGCGGTTTCGTTGTCGGCGTGCGGGTGAGCGTGCGCGCGCACCGGCGGGCGCCCGAACGCGCGCCCGGTTTCCGCATCGACGGAGACGTAGCGGTCGCCGGTGTGCGTGTGCACCGGTCCCTCCGCGCCGCCGAACAGGCGCCGCGACTCGTGCGGTGCGAGATAGGGAACGATGTCTTCGCCCGGCGCGAATTCGTAGCGGATGGCTTCGAAGCGGTGCGTGTTCATCACCGAGGCCATCACCTTGCGGTCAACGGTCAGCGGCACGAACACGCGCGTGCCCTTGACCAGCGCCGGCCAGTGCTGGTTGCCCAGCGCGTGGCCGAGCTCGACGCAAGTGCGCATCGCGATCTCGGGCGGCTGGGAAGCAAGCTCGTCGAGGTGGATGATCATCACGTCGCGCAGGCTGATTGCCGCCACGACGCCGCGGCCCGTGGCTGCATCCCACATCAGCACGTCGCCGTCGCGCAGGAACGCGCCGCGGTCCAGCGACACCGCGACCTCGACGCCGCTGGCTGTCTTCTTGCGGAAGCGATTCTTCTGCGCCTCCCAATGGTCGAGAGAAAGCGTTTCCACGCCGCCGGCCGCGACTCTGGCGGCCCAGGCCGGGTCGCTCACGTTGCCGAGGATCTTTTCGATGAGCAGCAAGGCGGTCCTGTCAGCTGAAGAAATACTTCTGGTTGAGCGACGTGGTCTTGAGCGGCGGCACGGTCGCGTGCACGCCGTCGACCGTGACTGCGAACGTCTCCGGCGACACTTCGATATTGGGCGTGCCGGAATTCCGGACCATGTCCTTCTTGCCGATCTTGCGCGTGTTCTTCACGGCGACCGTCTTTCGTTGCAGGCCGAGACGTTCACCGATGCCGGCCGCCTGTGCGGCGCCCGACACGAAGGTGAGGCAGGTGGCGGGCATCAGCTGCCCGTAGGAACCGAACATGGGACGGTAGTACGTCGGCTGAGGCGTGGGGAGCGAGGCGTTCGGATCACCCATCACCGCCCAGTTGATCACGCCGTTCTTGAGCACGAGCTTGGGCTTGGCGCCGAAGAAGGCCGGTTCCCACAGCACGAGGTCGGCGTACTTGCCGACTTCGACCGAGCCCAGCACGTGGGAAATGCCGTGGGCGACGGCCGGGTTGATGGTGATCTTGGCGACGTAGCGCAGCACGCGGAAATTGTCGTTGCCCGGGGCGTCTTCGGGCAACTTGCCGCGGCCGGTTTTCATCGCATCGGCCGTCTGGATGGTGCGCAGCCAGCACTCGCCGATGCGCCCCATCGCCTGCGAGTCGCTGGAGAAGATCGAGATCACGCCCATGTCGTGCAGCACGTTCTCGGCGGCAATGGTTTCCGCGCGGATGCGGCTTTCCGTGAACGACACGTCCGACGGGATGTCGGGGCTCAGGTGGTGGCACACCATGATCATGTCGTAGAGCTCGGCCTGCGAGTTCACGCCATAGGGGAGCGTCGGGTTGGTCGATGCCGGCAGCACATTGGGCAGGCCGGAGACCTTGATGATGTCCGGCGCGTGGCCGCCGCCGGAGCCTTCCGTGTGAAACGAGTGGATGGTGCGGCCTTCGAACGCGTCGATCGTGTCCTCGACGAAGCCGGATTCATTCAGCGTGTCGGTGTGCATGCACACCTGCACGTCCATCTGGTCGGCCACTGTGAGAGCCGAGCGGAGCACAGCGGGCGTCGTGCCCCAGTCCTCATGGCACTTGAAGCCGACCGCGCCCGCTTCGATCTGCTCGACCAGCGCGGCCTTGCCATGGCCGTGGCCCTTGGCGAGGATGCCGACATTGACCGGCCAGCCTTCGAACGCGCGCAACATGTTCGCGATGTTCCCCGGGCCCGGGGTCACGGTCGTTGCATTCGATCCGTCCGATGGGCCGGTGCCGCCACCGATCAGCGTGGTGGTGCCATTGCTCAGTGCCGCGTAAGCCTGCTGCGGCGAGATGAAGTGAATGTGCGTGTCGATGCCGGCGGCCGTCATGATGAGGTGCGCACCGGAGATCGCGTCGGTGGCGAGGCCGACTTCGAGGCCCGGCGTGATGCCATCCATCGTCTGCGGGTTGCCGGCCTTGCCGATCGCGCAGATGCGCCCGTCGCGGATGCCGACGTCGGCCTTGATCACGCCCTGCACCGCATCGATGATCGTGACGTTGGTGATGACGAGGTCGGGGGCGCCGGCCTTGTGCGTGAGCTGGTTGTCCATGCCCATGCCCTCACGCAGGCTCTTGCCGCCGCCGAAGACGATCTCGTCGCCGTACGCGCCGCGCAAGTCGCGCTCGACCTCGACGAACAGGCCGGTGTCGCCCAGGCGGATGCGATCGCCCACCGTGGGGCCGAACAGCCCGACGTATTCGTTTCTGGAAATGGTTGCCATGGACAGGATCCTCGAGGTCTTGGAGAAACCGGGGCACGTTCGCCCCTTTGAAGTCAGGCCTTGGAGCGGAAACCACGCTTCGCCGCGAGGGCGACGGACTTGGCTCTTTGCGCCGCCCCCTGCTTGCCGGACGTGGGTCCGTCGACCAGGTTGTTGAAGCCGTAGACCGCGCGCTTGCCGCCATAGGGAACGAGATTCACCTCGCGCTCGTCGCCGGGTTCGAAGCGCAGTGCGGTGGACGCGGGGATGTTGAGGTGCTGGCCGAAGGCCGCGGCCCGGTCGAATTCCAGCGCTCGGTTGACCTCGAAGAAATGGAAGTGCGAGCCGATCTGCACGGGGCGGTCACCGGTGTTGCGCACCTTGAGCGTCGTCACCTTCAGGTCGGCGTGGAAGGTGATAGGCGACGGATGGCACACGTAGCCGCCGATGGCTACCTTCCTCGTCGCCGGGTCGACATCGGCGGCGATCACGGGTCCCGCTTTGACTGCGGCCATGGGTTGGGCTCCCTGTGCGTTGACTACTGAATGGGCGTGTGAACGGTCACCAGGCGGCTGCCGTCGGTAAACACGGCCTCCACCTGCACCATCGGGATGAGATCGGCCACGCCTTCCATCACGTCGGCCTTGGTCAGCGCGGTGCGCGCTTCCTTGGTGACTTCCTCAATGGCCTTGCCTTCGCGCGCGCCGTCCATGGCGCTGGCCGAGATGATCGCGACCGCTTCGGGGTAATTGAGCTTGATGCCCTTGGCTTTGCGCTTGAGCGCCACCTCGGCCATCATGTAGATGATCAGCTTGTCGAATTCCCGCGGAGTCAATTGCATTGCGTGCTACCTCCCTGATCTTCGTGCCGAGAATATCCTAAACTCAGCGGTGTGCGGGCCGCAATTCAACCGCCCGCCATTGCGGCGCCGAACGCCATCGCCACGGCGAGCAGCGAAATGACCGCCGCCGGCCATTGCCGAAGAAAATAATCGAAGCGTTCGAGTGCACTGCCGATGGAACCGCTACCGGGGACGCGCGGCGGCCGCGACGAGAAGGTGTAGGCCAAAAGGCCGCCGGCCACGACGGTCAGCAGCATCGGCACCAGTTCCGACGGCTGCAGAGGATTCGACACCAGGCTGCGCGGTAGCGGTCCCAGCACCGCGCAGGCCAACAGCAGCGAACCCAACGCCAGCGCGAGCGACGCCAGTTGCGCCGTTCGTGAAACCGACCTGTGAATTGTCACCGGTGCGGCGGCAGGTCGCAGCGCCTTCACCACCACCAGCACGACGTAGCTGCTGGTCAGCACGCCGCCCGCCTGCAGCACCCATTCCCACCACCATTGCCCGTTGCCCGCCGCCGCGGCGAAGAACAGCTTCTTCGCGAGATAGGCGCCACTGGGCAGCACGCCCATCAGCGCCAGGCCGCCAAGCGCGAAGGCCAGAACGCTGATGGGCATGGCCCTCGCCGCACCTGCGAGTCCGCCGATGCGGTCGTGGCCCAGCGCCGCGTAAATGGAACCGGCGGCCATGAACATCGCCGCCTTGGCCGTGGCATGGGAAATGGCCTGCATCACGCCGGCCGAAAGTGCATCGCCGCCTTGCATGTGACCGCTGGCCGCGTCGAACGCGAGCGGGAACATGAGGAACAGGTAGCCGATCTGCGCCAGGGTCGAGTAGGCCACCAGGAGCTTCAGCCGTTCCTGGCGAAGCGCGACGATGCTGAACAGCACGATTGCCACGGCGCCGAGCGCGCCGAGCATTTCCGCCGCCGAAAGCGTCACCACGCCCGGCATCACGTCGAACCACAATCTTACGACCAGGAACCACGAGCCCTTGATGACCAGCGCCGACAGCACCGCGCTGGCGGCCGCGGGGGCGCCGGCGTGTGCCGGCGGCAGCCACAGGTGCAGCGGAAACAGCGCGGTCTTGGCGAGGAGGCCCGCGGTCATCAGCGCCCCGGCGGTCCACGCCAGTGGTTCCGGCCGGATGCGCGCGGCGAGCATCGCGATGTCCAGCGTACCGTAGGCGCCATAAAGCAGGACGGCGCCCAGCAGGTAGAAAGACCGAGCCGGCCAGCGCGAACACGAGATAGCGCAACGCGGCGCGCAATGTCTCCCCCTTGCCGTCGAGGCAGACCAGCGGCACGCCGGCGAAGGTGAGCAGTTCCAGCGCGACATACAGCGTGAACAGGTCGCCGCTCACGAACACCAGGTTGAGCGAACCCCACACCGCCAGCAGCAGCAGCCAGAACACGAACGGTGCGCGCGCCTCGTCGGCTCCGGCAGGCGTGCCGAAGTCGGTCCAAGCATATACCGTGATCGCGGAAACGACGATCGCGACGATGGCCATCATGACCACCGAGAGACCGTCCCCGCGCAGTGCGATGCCGAGCGGTGGTGACCATCCGCCCAGCAAATACACGAGGGGCTGCCCCGAGTTCACGAACCATTGGGCAGTGGCGAGCGCGACGCCGAGCCCCGCGACGACGGTCACCAGCGCGACGCGCCGCGCGTGACGGCCGCCAAGCGCGAGTCCGGCCAGCATGCCGATGAACGGAACCAGCACCGCAAGGACCAGCAGCAGGCCGCCGGGCGTCGTCGGATCCGGCATTTACTCTGCAGCCTGCTTCACGTCGGCGGACGGATCGGAGGCGAGCGATGCCGACCCCGTGACGCTGATCAGCCGCACGAGCAGCGCGACCGCTAGCGCTGTCGCGGCGAAGGCGACAACGATGGCGGTGATCAGCAGCGCCTGGGGCACGGGATCGCCGCCCCAGCCTGCGCCCGCACCGCGCTTGGCTACCGCGCCGAACAGCACGAATACGCCGGAGCCCACCACATTGAAGCAGACGAGTTTACGCAGCGGGTGCGGCAGAACGATCAGGCCGTACAGGCCGATGCCCACCAGTCCTGCCGCACACAGTCCGTAAAGTGTGGCGACGTTCATGTCCCGATCCGTTCCGGCGCGCCGGCGAGCAGCAGGCCCAGGATCAGCGTGAGTGACGGCGTGAGCGCCAGTTCGATGACGACGATCAGCGGCTTGGCGAACCCGTCCGGATAGGACAGGAAAGCGCCGGAGAGCAGCGCGCCTGCGAAGCCGATGGCGATGAACACCAGCGGCCCGATCACCAGCCCGGCCCGCATCAACCTGCTGCTGATCGGCGGCGCATCCGCAAGCCCGGCCATCAGCACCAGCAGCCACATCGCCGCCAGGAGCGTGGCGCCCTGGAACTTGCCGCCGGGATGATCGGCGCCGACCCACACCATGTAGACGCCGACGACGACGCCGATCGGCGCCAGCACACGCGCGAAGTACGCAAGGATGCCGTCCGGGTCCGCATGGTGGCGCACGCCGGGGCGCCCACCCCAGACGCTGTCGGCCGCGAGTGACCAAACGCCGATCAGCGCGATCACCAGGACGACCGCCTCCAGCAGCGTGTCCACGGCGCGAAAGGCGAGCAGCACGGCGGTGATCGGATTGCCGACACCCGTTGGCGCGATGTTGGCGGTGACCTCGGGCGCCAGCGTCGGCGCGGGATAGGGCAGCATGAGGACGCATAGCGCCAGTGCCCCCGCGACCGCAGCCGACAGCACGAACGCGACCAGGCGCGTCGGCGCGCCGCAGCGCTGTGCCCACGCCGCCGCCTCGGTTTCGCGCAATCGCGATGTCGCGCCGATCAGCAGCGCGCCAGTCAGGCCGCCGCCGATCGCGGCTTCAGTCAGCGCCACGTCGATGCCGGAAAGTCGGACCCAGACCAATGCC
The DNA here is from genome assembly GCA_963819965.1 of uncultured beta proteobacterium. Lineage (GTDB taxonomy): Bacteria > Pseudomonadota > Gammaproteobacteria > Burkholderiales > Casimicrobiaceae > VBCG01. The sequence goes on along the minus strand of CAWFYA010000004.1, from coordinate 1,257,388 downwards.
AGCAGCAGGCCGTAGGCGATGAAGCCGGAAATGGCGAGGAAAGCCTCGCGCGCCACCACCGTCCACACGGCAAGCGCCAGCAGCAGCAGCGCGACTGCGGCGGTGATGAGATCCGTCACGACTTCGGGTCCCGGCGCCGCTGCGAACGCGCAATCAATTGCGAAACCGCGGCGCTCGAGAACAGGACGAGCAGCCAGATCACCACCAGCTTCAGCCCGGCGAGCACGCCCCCCACGCGGGGCAGGAGGCCCAGCACGATGAGCGCCAGCCCCAGGTTGTCGGCCTTGGTGAGCGCATGCAGCCGCGTGTAGGCGTCCGGCAAGCGCAGCAGGCCGACGGAACCGGCGAGGAAGAACACGGCGCCGGCCGACACCAGCACGTAGGTGCAAAGGTCGAGGAAAAGACTCATCCGGGCGTGTCCTCCGCAGCATTGCGCTCCTTGGCCGCGGCGTAGTGCACGAAGGCGATCGAGGCGAATGCCGCCAGCAGGGCCAGCGTCAGCGCGACGTCGACGACGCCGTCCTCGCCGGTCGCGGCGCCATACAAAAGGAGTACGGCGATGCTGCCGGATCCCAGCAGCAATCCGGCCATCATGCGATCGGCGTAGCCTGGGCCCAGTTTCACGCGCACCAGCCCCAATGCCACCATCGCCAGCACGAAGGACCCCATGCCGAGCAGGAAATCAGCCATGCGTCTCCCCGGGGACCAGCGCCTTGGCGTAGGCATGCTCCTCGGCCGCCAGTTGCGCGACGACTGGTGCATTGACGTCCAGGCAGTGATATTCGATCGTCTTGTCGTCCTCGTCCGTGGGCACGGAGCCGGGCATCAGGCTGGAGATCATCTCGAAGGCATTGCGTGCCGTGCCGCGCGGAAGTCCGACCGGGTAGTCGACGAAACCGGTCTCGAGCGGCAGACGGGGATCGAACACACGGCGCGCGACGTCGAATCCGGCCACCAGTGACTGCCAGAGGAAGCGTGGCAGCAGCATGACCAGCGCGGTAACCCGCACGCGTCCGCTTGCGGGCGGAAGCAACCTGAGCGATAACCACGTGGCGCCGAGCGTGGCAAGCGCGCCGACCGCGAGGTTTCCGGGCTTTGTGCTCTGGTCGATGACGAACCAGACGCCGAACAGCAGCGCAGCGCGCGCCAGCGCAACACCGGTGCGCGAACGCGAAGGCGTCGCCCTGTGCGCCACGGCCGGCGTTCGGCGCGCTCATGACGCCCGCGCCGCCTGTTCCGAGTCGGCCACGGTCACCGTCATTTCACTCAGCCGATCGAGCAGCCTGGCTTCGGCTCGGATGGGCCACCAGTCGTACAGGAAGATCTCCAGCGGTCGCCAAAGCGCCACCCAGCCGCCGATCACGAAGCTTTCCTTGATGATGTAGCCGTAGCTTTCCTTGCGGATGACTCCGGCAAGCGCCTCGCCCAGGAATATGGCCGCGCCGAGGAACGCGATGCCAATCACCAGGCTCAGGCGACCCGTCCGGAACAATCGGCGCAGCGCAAGGCGCGTCGCCTTGGCACGGTGGCGGAAGTAGGTCCTGACCGCCTCCCGCAGCATCGCGGCATTCTCCGCGGTGGCCGGTTCGCGCGAGAGCCGCACGACCAGACTCAGCGGCTGGCGCACGCCGGTTTCGCGGCTCCAGTCGATGATGTAGGCGCTGGCATTGGGATCGAGGTCACGCTCCCGAAACGGCGCCGGGTCCATCGCATTGAACAGTTGCCGCATTTCGGCAACGTGCAGTTCGAGCGCCGCACGTGCCGCCCCGCCCTCGTTCGATTCAGGCGGAGCGGTGGAAACTGTCGTCGAATTCAATGCGCCGCCCGCCGCGAATCAGGTGGGTTCGGCGGCGGGGACGGCCGGCGTCGGTTTCTCGTTGCCGAACAGCGTGATGTAGAGAACCGGCAGCAGAATCAGCGTCAACAAACTCGCCACCAGCAGTCCGCCCATGATCGCGATCGCCATCGGCCCCCAAAAGATCGTCGGCGCGATTGGGATCAGGCCCAGCACGGTGGAAATCGCAGTCAGCACCAGCGGCGTGAGGCGGTCCTTGGCGGCCGAGAAGACTGCGTCGACGACGTTCTTGCCCGCCTCCCGTTCCGCCTCTATCGAAACGATCAGTATGACGGCGTTCTTGGCGATCATGCCGATAAGCGCGAGGATCCCGAGAATGGCCACGAAGCCCAGCGGACGCTGGAAGAGCAGCAACGCAGCGACCACGCCGATCAGGCCTAGCGGCAGGATGAAGACGATCATTGCCATCCGCCTGAAGCTCACGAGCAGGATCATCATGAACAGCAGCATCAGCAGGACCATCAGCGGGATCACCGAGAACACGTTGGCCGACGAGTCCTTGCTCGATTCGTAGGTCCCGCCGGTCACCACTCTGTAGGGCTGCGGCAGCTTGGCGATGTACGCGTCAATCGCGGGCTTGAGGGCCGCCACGACCGTCTCGGACAGTACGCCATGGGAGACGTCCGAGCGCACCGTCAGCGTCGGTATGCGATCGCGCCGCCAGACGAGCGGAAACTCTTGTTCCTCGGAAAAGCGCGCGAACTGGGACAACGGCACCATCCGGCCTCGCGCCGTCGGGACCGACAGCGAGGAGAGGCTTTCGAATGTTGCGCGCTGGTCCTCTGTGGCTCGCGCGACCACGTTGACGAGATAGATGTCGTCTCGCACCTGCGTTATCGTCGTGCCGGTTACCGACGCATTGAGCACCGAGGCGATTGCATTCGTGCTCACGCCCAGGCGGCGCGCTTCGTCCTGGTCGATGTGCACGCGGACCTGCCGGGCGGGCTCCATCCAGTCGAAGTTGACTGTGCGCACGCGCGTGTCCGCGCCCATGATCTGCGCAATGTCCTGCGCTATCCGGCGCACTTCGTCCTTGTCGGGGCCTGTCACGCGATACTGCAGCGGCCAGCCGATCGGCGGCCCCATCTCGAGGAAGGACACGCGTGACACGACGTCCGGGAAGTCGACTGCGAGGATTCCCTCGAGCTTGAGCTGCAGGCGATCGCGCGCCTCGATGTCCTTGGCGATCACCACGATCTGCGAGAAGAATGGATTGGCCAGGTGGACAGCAAGCGGCAGGTAGAAGCGGATCGCGCCGCGGCCCACGTAGGTGCTGTAGCGCTCGACGTCGGGATTGTTGTTGAGCAGCGCCTCGACTCGCTTGGCGGTGTCCTCGCTCGCGGCGATCGACGCGTTCTGGCGCAGTGTGAGGTCGATCAGCAGCTCGGGGCGGTCCGACGACGGGAAGAACTGGCGCGGCACGAACTGCAGCATGAACATGGCCACCGCGAACGCGCCGATGGTGAGGCCGATGGTCATCCAGCGGAAACGTATCGCGGTGCCCAGGAATGCCGCATAGCCGGAGACGAGCTTCGACGGCTTTGCATCCGCGCCGCTTTCCGGAACCTTGAGTATCGCCTTGCCCAGGATCGGGCCGAACACGACCGCCACCAGCCACGACGCGATCAGCGAGATCGCGACTACCGAGAATAGCGACGACATCACTTCGCTGGCGCCGCCCGGCGCAAATCCGACCGGAACAAAGCTCGCGATCGTCACCAGTGTGCCCATCAGCATCGGCGCCGCGAGCGACTTGTAGGCGAAGGACGCGGCCTGGTCCTTGGTGTCGCCCGCCTTCAGCCGCCGGAGCATGGCGTCCACCGTCGTCATCGCGTCGTCCACCAGCAGTGTGAGTGCGATGATCAGCGCGCCCAGCGACACGCGCTGCAGGTTGATGTGCCGCACATCCATGACCGCGAACACGATGGCGAGCGTGATCGGAATGGCAAGGGCGACGATGATGCCGGGGCGCACGCCCAGGCTCAGGAAGCTGCAGGCAAGGATGATGAGGATTGCCTGCACCAGCGATATCAGGAAGTCGTTGATCGCGTGGTCGACGATCGCCGGCTGGTCGGCGACGAGGACGGGCTCGATGCCGACCGGCAGCGACGCCTTGATGTCGGCCATCGCTTGGCGGACGTTCGTCCCGAGCGCCAGGATGTCTCCCCGGTCGCGCATCGAGATCGCGAGCCCGATCGCGGGCTTGCCGTTGACGCGAAACATGGGGGAGGGCGGGTCGACGGTGCCGCGGTAGACCTTGGCAATGTCGCCCAGGCGATAGATGCGGTCGCCGGCGGCGATGTTCACCGCCTCGATGTCTTTTTCGTTGTCGAACGCGCCGGTCACGCGCAGGTACACGCGTTCCTTGTCGGCCTGGATGACGCCCGCCGGGCGAAGTACGTTCTGCGCCCGCAGCGTGCCGACGATTGCCTGGAAGTCGAGGCGCAGGCTCGCGAGCGTGGCCGGCGAGAACTCGATGAAGATCCGCTCGTCCTGCGCGCCCAGCAGCTCGATCTTGTGGACGTCGGGGACCTGCAGCAGCTTCGAGCGCGCGGCCTCGACGTAGTCGCGCAACTCGCGGAAATTGAAGCCGTCGGCGGTGAAACCGTAGATGATGCCGAAGGTGTCGCCGAAGTCGTCGTTGAAGAACGGACCGACAACGCCTTGCGGCAGCGTGAGCCGCATGTCGCCGATGTTGCGGCGGACGCGATACCAGACGTCGGGGATGTCCTTGGTATCCGTCGTCTCGTCCAGGTCGACGAAGATCGTCGTCTGGCCGGCCGTCGTGTAACTGCGGATGGCGTCGAACTTGTGCGTTTCCTGCAGCGTGCGCTCGAGCCGCTCGGTGACCTGCGACGTCGTTTCCTCGACGGTCGCACCCGGCCATGCCGCCGCCACGATCATCGTGCGCACGGTGAAGGGCGCGTCCTCGTCGCGGCCGAGATTCTTGAACGCCAGCGCGCCAGCGGCCACGGCGACGATCATCAGGAAAACGATCAGCGATGGCCGCTTGAGCGACCACGCCGACAGATTGGGGCCGATCACGGCGCCGCTTTCAGCAGGCTGACCTTCTGGCCGGGGCGCAGTGCCTGCACGCCCGCCGTGACGACGACGTCACCCGGATTCAATCCTGACGCGACTTCGACGCGATTAGGATCGGAGGACCTGATCTCGATGGGGCGCGAGGACACGGTGCCGGTCTTGGCATCCACCACCCATACCGCGGCCTGCCGATCGGTGCGTACGACCGCCGATGGAGGTATCTCGATGACCTCAGCGGCCGCGAGCCTCAGCCTTCCGGTGATCGTGGAGCCCAGGCGCATTTCCGCCGGCGGATTGCTGAGCTTGGCGCGAATGCGGAACGTGCCCGTGACCGGATCCGCGCGGGGCGAGATTTCGCGAACCACCGCACCGGCGGCGACTTTGGGATCGGCGGTAAGGACCACGCTGATCGGCGCGTTGAGCGAGAGGTTCCCCTTGGCGCGCGGAGGAATGTCGAATACGGCATCGCGACCTCCGTCACGGGCCACCTGGATGATCATCTGCCCCGCACCGACCACCTCTCCCGGTTCCGCGCCCTGTGCCGTCACGACGCCGCCGACGTTCGCGGTGAGCCGCGTGTCGTCAACGCGCGTTTGGGCGAGCGTGACCTGCGAAGTCGCCGATTGGACCGCCGACGCGGCCGCCTGCGCAGACGTTTCGGCCGACTCGAACTGCGCCTTCGACACGGCGCGCTCGGCAACGAGATCGCGCATGCGCACGTACATGCTCTGGGCTTCGGCCTGACGTGCGCGCGCGGCGTCGAGTTGCGCGCGTGCCGCCACCAGGCTGGTCTCCTCGTTTTGCGAATCGAGGCGGGCGATGGGTTGGCCCGCCCGAATGGTGTCGCCGATGTTGACGCTGCGCTCGACCAATCGTCCGCTGATGCGGAATGCCTGGTTGATCTCCGTCTGCGCCTGCACGGTGCCGTTGAGCGTGACCACGTCTCCGGCGAGCGCCTTGGCAACGGTCAGCGCGCGCACGGGACGAATTTCCGGCGCCTTCGCTTCCTCGGCCCGGTTGCAGGCCGCCATGAAGGGCACCGCCACGAGTGCGGCGAGGAACAGCGCACACGACCGGGCGGATTGCGGGGGCATCGATTTCGGCGGCACGGAACAACTCCCTGGAAATATGAAGCGTATTTTCTTCGATGCTCCGTTGCAGCGCAATGCTCGAATCCTCGACAGCATTGGCGCGACTTGCAGGGCCGCGAATGCGCCCACCAATCGTCAGCCCGGGGGTGTCGATTCCGCGGGGACGGGCGGCGTTTCAGCTGCGGTCGGCGCGACGCGCATCATGCGGATGCCGGCGTAGGCGACGGCAATGGCGACCAGAGGACTCGCGAAGTTGAACACGGCATAGGGCAGGTAGCTTAGCGTGGCGACGCCGAGAGTCGCCGCCATGTAGGCGCCGCAGCTGTTCCACGGAATCAGCGCGCCGGTCGGTGTGGCCGAAGCGCCGACCGAGCGCGACAGGACCGCGGGATCGAACCCGCGCCGCGCGAATGCGCTCTTGAACATGCGACCGGGCAGGACAATCGCGATGTACTGGTCAGCGGTGACGACGTTGGTCGCAAACACGGATGCGACGAGGGTGGCCACCAGCGCCCCCGCGGACTTGGCCTTTTCGATGATGGGCGAAATCAGCCGGTCGAGCACGCCGGCCTTTTCAACCACGCCGCCAAACGCGAGCGCGGTGATGATGAGCCAGATCGTGTTCAACATGCTGTCCATGCCGCCGCGGGACACCAGCACGTCGATGGATTTGTAGCCGGTCGTCGAGGAATAGCCGCTGGCCAGCGCGAGCCACACGCCCTTGATCGCCAGCAACCAGTCCGGCGCTTCGCCCGACTTTCGCGCAAACGCGATCACCCGTTCGGGCGCGACGAACAATGCCAATATCCCTCCCGCGACGGCTCCCAGGAAGATGGCGGAGAACGGCGGATACTTGAGCAGCGCCAACACGACGACCACGATCAGCGGCACGAACAATATCGGGCTGATGTGGAATGCCCGCTGGATGTCCGCGATCTGGCTGCTGGCGTCGAAATCGCCGGGGTTGCCAAGGAAGAAGAAAACGCCCAGCGAGAGCGCGAGGGCGATTAGCGTGGTCAGCAGCGTTTCGCGCACGTGCTTGTAGAGGTCCACGCCCGCTGCGGCAGAGGCAAGGTTGGCGGAATCGGAAAGTGGTGACGTCGTGTCGCCAACATATGCGCCCGAGATCACCGCGGCAGCCGCGATGGCGGGATTGAGTCCCATGTTGTAGGCAATGCCCATGAGGCCGATGCCGATCGTTCCCACCACCGTCCACGAGCTGCCGATGCTGGCCGACACCACCGCGCAGATCATGACAGTGGTCACGAAAAAGTAATTCGGATTGAGGAGCTGCAGTCCGTAATAGACCATCGCCAGCAGTGTTCCGCTCATCGCCCACGTGCCGATCAGCGCGCCCACGGCGAACAGTATGAAGATCGCGCCGATGCCGGAGCCGACGCTGGCAACCGCGGCATCGCGCAGCGAATCGAGGCTGTGCCCGCGACGCCAGCCGATGAAGACGGCGATCATCGTGGCGACTGTAAGCGCCACCTGGTTCGGTCCGCCCGCACCGGCATCGCCGAACAAGAAATAGGAAAGGCCGACCAGCACGATGAGGCTGGCGACCGGGATGATCGCTTCCGTCAGCGTGAGCGGCTGCGGTGTTTCGGGCCCTTTCACGTGAGTCGAACCTTGGTGCTGATTGCTTTGGTGTGCATCATCGCCGGCGGCGCGGGTGGAGTTGAACATGTTGCCAAGGAGCAGAGACGGCGAGGCGAGACGGCCAATCGCACACCGGAAAAAACAACGCCGCCGATCGCAGGAACCGGCGGCATTGCCTGCACCGACCCGGGCCTAGAAGTCTACCGCATCGCGGATGATCGGGCACGTCATGCAGTGCCCGCCACCCCGGCCGCGGCCCAGTTCGGCGCCGACGATGGTGATGACCTCGATGCCTTCCTTGCGCAGCAGCGTGTTGGTGTAGGTGTTCCGGTCATAGGCGTACACCACGCCGGGTGACGCGCAGACCAGGTTCGCGCCGCTGTCCCACTGCGTGCGCTCGCGCTGGTAATCGCTGCCGCCGGCCTCGACCACACGCAGCTTCTTCAGTCCGAGCGCCTCTTCCACGACCTTCACGAACGGCTTCTTTTCGTTGTGGAACTCCACCCCGCTCGGGTGGTTGCTCGGCCGGTAGGAAAACGTGGTCGTCTTGGCCAGGAAGTCCGGCGCGAGCAGCACGCAGTCGCGGTCCGCAAACGTGAACACGGTGTCGAGGTGCATCGCTGCGCGTATCTTCGGCATCGCCGCCACGATGACCCGCTCGGCCGCCTTCTTCTTGAACAGCGTGGCGGCGAGCTGGCTGATTGCCTGGCGCGACGTGCGCTCGCTCATGCCGATCAGCACGTTGCCCTTGCCGATGGGCATCACGTCACCGCCTTCCAGCGTGGCCTGGCCATGGTCTTTGGTCGGGTCGCCCCACCAGACGTTGACCTTGCCGGCGAAGTCCGGGTGGAACTTGTAGATGGCGGTGGTGAGGATCGTCTCCTCGTGGCGCGCGGGCCAGTACAGCGGATTGAGGGTCACGCCGCCGTAGATCCAGCATGTGGTGTCGCGCGTGTAGAGCGTGTTCGGCAGCGGTGCCAGCAGGTACTCGGTGACGCCGGCGGCTTCCTTGACCACCTTGAGCGCCGCTCCCCCGACCGACTCGGGAAAGTCGTGTGTCGACAGCCCTCCGATCAGCGTCTCGGCGAGCTTGCGGTTTTCCAGCCCTTCGAGGTAGCTGCGCAGCTCGTCGATGAAGCCCAGGCCCACCTGGTCCGGCACGACCTGGTTGTCGAGGATCCACTTCTTGCCTTCGGGCACCGCGACCGTTTCCGCCAGCAGGTTGTGCATCTCCACGACCTCGATGCCACGGTCGCGCATCTTGTTGACGAAGTCGAAGTGGTCGCGCTTGGCGTTGTCCACCCACAGGACATCGTCGAACAGCAGCTGGTCGCAATTGGACGGAGTCAGGCGCGTATGCGCGACTCCTGGCGCGCAAACCATGACCTTGCGCAGTTGGCCGACTTCCGAATGCACGCCGAATTTGACGTCGCTCTTGTTTGCCATGTTGCTCTCCGTCGATTAAATGGCGATGGAACCCGTCGCCAGACCATAGATGCCGTAGATGGCCGCTGCCACGATGATGCCGAAGACAATCCAATCCGAGGTCTTGTCGAACACGGCCAGGCCTTGCTCCCGCCTCGCGATGTAGTACAGCACCGTGCCGGGAGCGAACAGGATGCCCGCGAGCAGGATGTACTTCAGCCCGCCGGCATAGATCATGAATAGCGTGTAGAAGACCGCGATACTCGCGAGGATGAGGTCGCGCTGCCGCTCCCCGGGCCGCACCTCGTACGTTTCGCCGCGCCGCGCGATCATCAGCCCGTAGGCGGCGACGAAGAAGTAGGGGATCAACGTGGTCGCGCTGGTCAGGTTCAGCATCAGCGAAAACGCGTCGCGCGACCAGTAGGTGGTGATAACGATGACCTGGATGATGATGCTCGTCCACCACATGGCCACCACCGGCACCTTGTTCTGGTTGACCTGGGCAAAGGCCTTGGGCATGTCCTTTGACTTGCCCGCGGCGAACATCACTTCGGCGCAGATCAGCGCCCAGGCCAGATACGCGCCCAGCACCGATACGAGCAGGCCGACGCTGACGAACACCGCGCCCCAGGGACCGACCACCGACTCCAGCACGCCGGCCATCGATGGCTGGCGCATGCCCGCGATGTCGGCGCGCTGCAGCACCGAGTAGGGCAGCAAGGTCACCAGAACCATGAGGCCGGTCACGCCGATGAAACCGACGATGGTGGCCCAGCCAACGTCCTTGCGCTCCTTGGCGAAGCGCGAATACACACTCGCGCCTTCGATCCCGATGAACACGAACACCGTGACCAGCATCGTCGCCTTGACCTGCTCGAAAAGCCCTGTCTTCAGGTCGCCGCCGTACATGTTGAAGCGGAACAGGTCCATCTTGAAGGCGAAGAACAGAAGCAAGAGGAACACCAGGATAGGTATCACCTTGGCCACCGTGACGATGCTGTTGATGAACGCTGCCTGCTGCACGCCGCGCAGGATCAGGAAGTGGAACAACCAGATGCCGACCGAGGCGACGGCGATGGCCACGACGGTGTTGCCGTCGCCGAAGATCGGGAAGAACGCGCCCAGCGTCGACTTGATCAGCACCCAGTACGACACGTTGCCGATGCAGCTCCCGATCCAGTAGCCGAAGGCGGAGATGAAACCCGGGTAGTCGCCAAAGCCCGCCTTGGCATAGGCGAAGACGCCGGCATCCATCTCCGGCTTGCGCTCGGCCAGCGCCTGGAATACCCGCGCCAGCATGTACATGCCGGTGCCGGCGATGAGCCAGGCGATCACCGCACCCAGCGGACCGGTGGCGTTGGCGAAGGTTCGCGGCAGCGAGAAGATCCCCGCGCCGACCATGCCGCCGACCACCATCGCGGTCAGTTGCAGACGTGACATTTTTTGTTCAGGCGATGCCATGACGGTTCTCCCGAAGTTTCAAGATAGTCGGAAAATCGCGCGAACCGAAGGCGATCCCGCCTGCGAGGGTCGATCCCCGCCGGGAGACCGCCGAGGCGATCCTACGCGGCATTTCCTTTGCCGGCCTTTGCCGTCCGCCGGTCAGATTTGGCGAACGCCCCTTGGTGGGTCGGTATCCTACTGTGACAGAATTAGCGCAAGCCGCTTCATGCTCGGTCTCATGATTTTTCTCCGTTACTTGTTATGGCCCGGCCGGGCACGGCCATCTCGAACCAGATCGTCGGCGGTACCGCGCCTCGCGACACTAACCCCGCGGTGCACTGGCTCGCAAGACGGCCGGGTTGCACAATCCGTTGGCGTGTATAAAATGGAATAGGGGGATAACCGGATTGCTTGAAATGCCCCTCGCCTCGCCATGGCCGACCACGAACTCATCGAGCGCCTGCCACGCCAATTGCGCATGCGCGAATTGCGCGTATTCGTGGCGGTGCTCGAACAGGGTAGCTTCCGGAAGGCGGCAGCCTCCCTCCATATCACGCAGCCGGCCGTCACCAAGGCAATTGCCGCCCTCGAATCCGTTCTCGGCGTCAGGCTCTTCGACCGGGGCACCAGCGGTGTGGAACCCACCGTGCACGGAAACACGTTCGCACCGCATGCGCGCGCGGTCTTCGGCGAACTGCGCAATGCCGCGTTGCGACTCGGCGTCGTCTCGCGTGGAGTTTCGGGCACATTGCAGGTCGGCACCGCGGCGATGCCTACGAACGCAATCGTTCCCGCCGCCATTGGCAGGCTGCTGAGTCGCAATCGCCGCGCGTTTGTAACGATGATCGAGGCGCGCGAGACCGAACTTGCCGACCTGTTGCGCAAGGGCGCCATCGACATCGCCTTCGTACGGGTCGCGGCGTTACCGCTCACCGACGATTTGCGACTCGAGACATTGTACGAGCAGTCACTTCATGTCGTCGCCAGCCGCAATCATCCGTTGGCGTCGCGCATGCAGCTGACCTGGGCGGAAGTCGAGAACGAACCCTGGGTATTGCCGCCCTCCGATTCCCCGTTCCGCCAGCAAGTACGACGCGCGCTGGAGCGCGCGGATCTTGCCATGCCGCGCAGCTGCGTTGAGGCGGCGTCGATCCATCTGCAATACGGGATGGTGCTGCACGGGTCCATGCTGTCCTTCGGCCTGCGCAAGGAAGGCCCGGCGCCGTCCACCAAGGACCTGCTGGTGCGGTTGCCAGTCGCGCTGCCAAGGTTCGTCGATGCAGTCGGCGCGGTCACGTTGCACGCGCGAGACCAGCCGCCGCTGGCCGCGCGCCTTATCGACGAGGTGCGCGAACTCTCGTCCTCCATCGCCTGAACGCAAAGTTGCGGTCACAAGGCCGCGCAGGGCAGCAGCTTCAGATTTCTGCGGCGCCCACTTTCAGCGCGGCGAGGAAACCAATTCGATGCGTTGCAACGCGCGCGGATTGGTCGTCCTGAAGTGGAGCTCGACACGCAGCCGCTCGACCGGCGCGTCGCGTGCGCCGGCGTTGCGCCTGATCGCATAGCCGTCCGGCGCCTCGCGCAGCGCGGCGCCGCTTGCATCCGCAATGGTGATCCATCCGCCGCGCGCATCGCGCCGCGCCTGGATGCGCACGCGCTGGAGGCCTGTGCCGGTAATGCCGAGCACGAATTCCCCGGCATGACCCGCGGCCTCCGGCAGCGCAGGCGGTGACAGCAGGACGACGCGGCGGTTGGCGTCGGGCTGGATGCGCAACTCGCCATCGACTTGGGTGATCGTTCCCCGCTCGGCGGTCCAGCCCTGGTCGCCGTTGGGCTGCGCGGCATGGAAACTCCAGGCCAGCGCATCTCCCGGCGTGGCAGGAGCCGCAGGCACTCCCGCTGCTGCCGCGGGCGCGGTTTGGGCACCCGCTTGCGGCGCGAAAGCGAGGTTGGCACTGACGACGACGATCGCGAGAGATGCCGCGATCGTTCGCCGCGTCAATCGGATGCATGCGATGGCAATGTTCATCGGACAATTGTATCGGATTGGCCGCCCGCCGCATGGGCGCGCGCGAAAACGTGGTGCAATGCAGTGTAAAATGTTTCTCGCCCCAATCGTCCGTATTTCAACGCCGCCCGAGGTTTCCATGTTCAAGAATTCGCTTGTAGTACTGACCGCTGCACTGACCATCGCTGCCGGCCTCACCGCTGGCGGGGCCGCGGCCCAGTCCGGCCCCAACACGTTGGGCAAGATCAAGACGGCCAAGGCGATCAATGTCGCCTATTCGCCGGATTCACTCCCGTTTTCGTTCAAGGAAAAGGACGGCCAGCCCGCGGGTTACTCGATCGATCTGTGCAAGCGCGTGATCGCGCAGATCGGCCGCGCGGTCGGCGACCCGAATCTCAAGGTCAACTGGATGCCGGGCACCGTCAGCGAGCGGCTGCAGATGGTCGCGTCGGGACGCGCCGATCTCGAATGCGCCAATACGACGCAGACGCTGTCCCGACTCGCCAATGTGGATTTCTCGGGCCTGATCTTCATCGACGGTGGCGGCTTCCTGGTCACGGCCGGTTCGCCTATCGCCAAGATTTCCGATCTGGGCGGCAAGAAAATCGCGGTGATCAGGGGTTCGACGACCGAAACGCGACTCAACACCACGCTGAAGGCGCGGCTGATCAATGCGACGGTCGTGCCGGTCGTCGACGGCAGCGCCGGTCTCGCAATGCTGGAGTCCGGCACTGCGGACGCCTATGCCGGCGACAAGGTCAAGCTGATTGGCCTGGCCGTCATGGCGAAGGATCCTTCCAAGCTTGCATTGCTCGGCGATGACCTTTCATTCGAGCCGTATGCGATGGCGCTCCCGCGCAACGACTCGGCGCTTCGCCTCGAGGTCAACCGGGCGCTCACGCAGGTGTACCTGGGCGGCGATATCGAAAGCATCTTCGCGCAGTGGCTCGGCAAGTTGGGCCGTCCTTCCGGTCTGCTGGCTGCGATGTACGTGCTTTACTCCATTCCGGAGTGACCGCGAGGACCGCCTGCCTGCGCATCCATAGGATGAGGGCTGTGGCCTGATCCGCGCGCCGCGCCGGTCGCCACGGGTTTGCAATTGCACTGCGATCGATCGCGCGCGCGGAGCTGTTGGGGGGCCGAGGAACGATTGCCAATCGCGGTTGTCTCGAAGGGCAACCCCGAAGAGAATGGGTGACATGAAATCCGGCTTTCGATCGCGCGCCTTCTGGCTGGCGTTTTTGGCGCTTGCCGGCTTGGCGCCACCGTGTTTCGCGCAATTCGACGCCGATTTTCTCGCCGCAAAGGCGGCCTTCGACAAGGGCGACCGCGCCAAGCTTTCCGCATTGTCGCCCAAGCTCAGCGGGCACATTCTCGCGCCCTATGTCGAGTACTGGCGCCTCAAACTGGCCATCGACGACGCATCACCTGAAGCCGTCCACGATTTTCTCGCGCGCTACCCCGATACGCCGCTGGCAGAAAAATTGCGGATCGACTGGCTGAAGGCGTTGGGCAAGAAGGCCGACTGGAATCGCTTTGCCGCTGACTACCCGCCACCGTCGGGAGAAGATGTCGAGCTCGCCTGCTATGGCGTCCAATACCGCCGCAAGCGGGATGGCGACGCCGCGCTCGCCGATGCCAAGCCGCTTTGGTTCAGCGGCCAGGCAACCCCCGACGCCTGCGAGCCACTGTTTGTGGCGCTGTTCGGGCGCGGCGAGCTGACGCCGGCTGATCGGGTCGCGCGTTTCCGGCTGGCGTCCGAGGCTGGCAACGTGCGCCTCGCGCAGGCGATAGCTGCCGACCTGCCGGGCAACGATCGCGTCGTCGAGCGTGAATTCGTGCACGCCAATCGCGATTTCCAGCGCTCGCTCGACAGCGGGGCCTTTGCCTGGAACACGGTCGCGGGCCGTGAATTGGCGCTTTACACGCTCGAGCGCGTCGCGCGCAGTGACGCTGCGGCCGCGCGGCCGGGCTGGGTCAAGTGGCGCGACAAATTGCCGGAGGCCGAGCGCAGCTATGGAAATGCGCGACTCGCTTACCACGCCGCGCGTCAGCTCAATCCGCTGGCCAACGAGTGGTTTCGCGACGCGGGAGCCCTGCCGCTGACGCCGGAAATGCAGGCATGGCGTGTGCGCGCGGCGTTGCGCGTGATGGCGTGGTCGGACGTGCTCGCAGCCATCGAGGGCATGGCGGAATCCCAGCGCCAGGAGGCGGCATGGCGTTACTGGAAGGGGCGCGCGCTGGCGGCCAGGGGACGCACGGCGGAAGCCAACGCGCTGTTCGAGACGCTGGCGGTCGAGCCGCATTTCTACGGCGTCCTCGCCGCCGAGACGCTGGGTCGCCGCTTCGAGCCGCCGAAGAGCGAGCCGCTTCTGCCGTCGTTGGACGCGTTGAATGCGTTCGGCGAACGGCCCGCGGTGCAGCGCGTGGTCAAGCTCGCCCACCTGGACATGCGATCCGAAGCACAGCGGGAATGGCTGTTCGTCGTGCGCGGCCAGCCGGACGAAGCCCTGCTCCTCGCCGCGAACTACGCGCGCCGCGTGGGCCTGTACGACCGGGCCATCAATACCGCCGATCGCACGTCGATGCGCCACGACTATTCGCTGCGTTACCTGGCGCCCTTCCGGAGCGAATTCGACGCCGCATCGCGCAGCAACGACGTCGATGTCGAGCTACTCTATGGCATCGCCCGGCAGGAGTCGCGGTTTTCTCCGGACATCGTGTCCTCCGCCGGTGCGGTCGGGCTCATGCAACTGATGCCGGGCACGGCGCGCTGGGTCGCGAAACAGATGGGACGCAATGACTACCGGGCGACGGCGATCGCCGATGTCGACCTCAATACGCAATTCGGCGCCTACTATTTCAAGTACTGGCTCGACCGTCTCGACCGAATGCCGGCGCTGGCCGCCGCTGCTTATAATGCGGGACCCCGGCGCGCGCAGGCCTGGCGTCCTGCGGCGCCGCTCGAAGGTGCGGCGTGGGTGGAGACGATTCCGTTCAACGAGACCCGCGACTACGTGAAGAAGGTGCTCGCCAATTCGATGATCTACGCGCAAGCCCTCGGTGGGCCGCCGCAGTCGCTGACGGCGCGGCTGGGCGTGGTCGCGCCGCGCGGCGGAGCCATTGCCGATCCGATGATGTCGAGGACGGAGTGACTTCGGCAACGGCGCGCGTGGTGGTCTTGGGCGGCAGTGGATTCGTCGGCCGCCATCTCGTGGCGCGATTGTCGGCGGCCGGCCAGAGCGTGGTCGTTCCGACCCGCCGTCGCGAAGCCGCCAAACACCTCATTCTCCTGCCGACGGTCGAGGTGGTCGAGGCAGATATTTTCGATGCGAAGACGCTCGCTCGGTTGCTGGCGGATGCCACCGCGGTCGTGAACCTGGTCGGCATCCTCCACGAGTCGGGCCGCGACTCCTTCGCGCGTTCCCATGTCGAGTTGGCGAGGAACTTGACCACCGCGTGCGTGTCCGCGGGTGTGCGCAGGCTGGTGCAGATGAGTGCGCTCCATGCGGATTCCTCGGGCCCCAGCCGCTACCTGCAAAGCAAGGGCGAAGCCGAGTTGATCGTCAAGGCGGCGCCGCTGGATTGGACGATCTTCCGGCCCAGCGTGATTTTCGGTCCCGAGGATGCGTTTCTCAACCTGTTTGCACGGCTCGCAAAGGCGCTCCCTGTGCTGGCGCTGGCCGCGCCGGACGCACGCTTTCAGCCAGTTTATGTGGGCGACGTCGCGCACTGCATCGCGCAAGCTCTCGGCAACGACGAAACGCGGGGCCATAGCTACGATCTGTGCGGTCCGCGCGTATACACCCTGCGCGAACTGGTTCGCTACGCGGGGGAACTGAGCGGTGCGTTGCGCCCGGTCATACCGCTCGGGCCGCGGTTGTCCGCGCTGCAAGCGGCGCTACTCGAGATGCTGCCCGGCCCGTTGATGAGTCGCGATAACCTCGCGTCGATGACGAAGGACAGCGTCTGCAACTGCGCGTTTCCTCCCGTTTTCGGCATTGTGCCGTCGGCATTGGAAGCCATCGCGCCGGAATACCTGGCACCGGCCGCGATGCACAGTCACTTCGACGCCTATCGCGCGGGCGGCGGGCGCTAGTCGCATCCCCGTGGGCGCCGTGGTGACGTTGCGCGAAATCACCGCCGACACGGTTCGGGCGGTCTGCGCGTTGCGCCCGACCATGCCTTCGTGCCCGTCGAAGGTTCGCCGCGCCGCGCTACGGCGCTGAACCCCTTGGCCCGCCCGCTGCCCCAGCCCGCTCGGACCTATGTGGTGGGCGGAGCCATTCGCGACGAATTGCTCGGCCGGCCGAACGCCGACCGCGACCACGTCGTCGTCGGCGTGACGCCGGAGACGATGCTGGCGTCGGGATTTCGACCCGTGGGTCGCGACTTTCCCGTGTTCCTGCACCCGGAAACCAACGAGGAATACGCGCTCGCACGAACCGAGCGCAAGCACGGGCGCGGCTATCGCGGCTTCGAATTCTTCGCATCTCCCGACGTGACGCTGGAAGAGGACCTGGCCCGGCGCGACCTTACGATCAATGCGATGGCGCGTGGCGACGATGGCCGCATCGTCGATCCGCATGGCGGCCGGGCCGACCTGGCCGCGCGAGTGTTGCGGCATGTGTCACCCGCATTCGTCGAGGATCCGCTGCGCGTGCTGCGGGTGGCGCGTTTCGCCGCACGTCTGGATTTTGCCGTGGCGCCCGAAACAGAAGCGTTGATGCGCACAATCGTGGCCTCGGGCGAACTCGCCACGCTTGCGCCAGAGCGTGTCTGGCAGGAACTGGCCAGGGGCCTGTCCGAACCGGCACCTTCACGGATGCTCGCTGTGCTGCGCGAATGTGGTGCGCTTGCGCAGATCCTGCCGGAAGTCGACGCGATGTTCGGCATTGCAACGCCGGTATCGCCAAATGGTGTTCCCGAAGCAATACCCGACGCGGGCGTTGTAACGGTGCGCGCCCTCGACTGGTCGGCACGCCATGGCGCGACGCTCCCCGCGCGCTATGCGATCCTCCTGCGCGACCTCGGCATGGCGTCGCTGCTGAGCGATGCGCGGCGACCATGGCAAGCGCTGACGACCAGGAGCGTCCGTCTTGCCGAAAGCGTGTCGGCGCGCCTCAAGGTTCCACTGGATTGCCAGGATGCGGCGCGCCTGGCTGCCCGTTGGGGGCGCGCTGTCAATTGCGCGATGGATCTGCCGGCGGCGAAGCTGCTCGACCTGTTGCAAGCGACGGATGCGCTGCGCCGGCCGGCACGGCTGGAAACGCTGCTCGACTTCAGCGCGGCCGTTGCATGTTCGCGGCCTGGCGCGGCGGAAGAATTTCCGCCCGCGCCGCTGTTACGGGACGCGCTTGCCATTGTCCGCGCGGTCGACGCGGGCGCCGTGGCGAAGTTGGCAGGAAGTACCGTGTCCGCCCGAACCGGCGCCGACGCCATTGCCAAGGCCATCCGCGCTGCGCGACTCAAGGCGCTGCGCGCGTGGCGCCGAAACCGCAGCTAAATGCGATAGGCAACCGCTTTCATGATGCGGGCCGCCATGCGCATGAGCTCACGCGCAGGCATGGGCAATTCCAGAGCGCCGGCTTCCTGCGCCATGGCGCCGTGCCGGGCCTCGTCGTCGCGCATCGCGGTGACGATCGCGCGGCTCTTGGCATCGGCTTCCGGCAGGGAATCCAGATGGACCGTCAGATGGTCTTCGACTTGCCGCTCGGTCTCGACCACGAATCCCAGGTTCACCTTGTCGCCGGCCAACCCCGCGGCCAGGCCGATCGTGAACGAGCCGGCAAACCAGAGTGGGTTCAGCAGCGACACGTGCTCGTTCAGTTCAGTCAGGCGCGCCTGTGTCCACGCCAGGTGGTCTTCTTCCTCGCGCGCCGCGCCGGCGAAGCGTAGCCGAATTCCAGGATCGCGCGCTACCAGCGCCTGCGCCGCATAGAGCGCCTGCGCGCACACTTCGCCGGTGTGGTTGACGCGCATCAACGCGGCAGCATGCTGCCGCTCGTCCGGCGTGAGATCGGGTTGTGGCAGTGACGAGCCGGGGATGGGTCGGGAAGCCACCGACATTCCGGAAAGTGTGCGCAACGCGCGATCGAAGCTCAGGATCAGGTTGTCGATCATCGACAAATCCTACCAGTTCGCAACGGCAGAAAGAAACGGGCGCCCGAAGGCGCCCGTTCCGATATTGCTTGCCCGGAGATTCCCGGGCACTCCAGCTTGGCAATACTCGAGACTTCTTAGAAGAAGTGGACGAGACCCAGGATGAGGCCTTGTGGCTTGGCCGAACTGCCGCAACCGGTGGGGGTATTGCCAGACGTCGACAATCCGCACAGGCCGTTGACCTGATTGACGCCGAAGTTATACGCGCCGTTGCTGCGGTTGGCGATCTGGACGTACCCGGCATAGGTCAGTGTGCGCTTCGACAGGGCGTAGGTGTAGCTGACTTCCCACTGTTGCGCGCCCGTGTTTTCACCCTTGCGTACTGCGCCGACTTGCGAACCGTCGACCGACGAACCCGTACCGTTGCCCGCCCAGCCGTACATTCCATAGAGCTGGCCAGGTCCGAGGTTCCAGGTGACGCTGGCGCCCCACATGTTGCGCTTGACGTCCCCGCCGCTCGCGATGTCGTACTTGACCTGTTCGAAGACGCCGCCAACCTTCACTACGCCGAAGTTCCAGGCGCCAGCGATGGAGTAGGCCTCGTCCTGCAGCTTGGGATTCGTGATGGAGCCCGTGCGGAAGTTGTTGCGGAACTCGTAGGCGATACCACCCTGGAACGGCCCGTTGTGATAAAGGCCGTTGAACGACATGCCGTACGCATGGCGACGTTGCGTCGCGACTGTGGCGCCGTCGCCACCTTCCGTGGCGGCGTACAGCTGGGTGCTGGTCGTGAAACCCTTCCAGTTCGGCGAATCCCAGCGGATGGAGTTTGCCGCGCGGTCGTCGAACGCGCCGCCGGACTGCGAGTTGCCTGCCCAGCCGGTGTTGGACCAGAGGGCTTGCGTACCCAGGATCGACGTGCCCAGCGTGGGGACGTTGCCGAAAATCGGGTGGATATCGTCGTACGGGGTCAGGAAGTAACCCATCTTGAACGTACCCCAGGCGCCTTGCAGGCCGACGAAGGTTTCGCGCGTCGCCAACTGGCCGCCGCTGCTCGCTGCGTTCAATCCGGACTCGATCTGGAACACCGCACTCAAGCCGCCGCCCAAGGCTTCGGAGCCGCGCACGCCCAAGCGGGACGAGTTCGACTTCACGAAGAACATGTTAGTTTTCGGGGTGCCCGGTATGGGGGCATCCTGCTTGGCATTGACGACTTCCATATCCAAATTCAAGCGACCGTACAGCGTGACGTTCGCAGTTTGCGCTTGCGCGGCCAGCGGAGCGGCAAGCAGCCCCGCGACAGCGACAGCGACGAGCTTCTTATTCATGGAGTCTCTCCTCTAACGGATAAAATTGGCAAGGTTCAAGCCTTTTGCGCCTGCCATCGGAACCTTCTCTAATCTCTTGAGAAGCTGGTTCCCATTGTGCCAAACCGTGCAAACCCTTGGCAAGCCGAAGGCAGAATGGCGTCAGTTGTCTCTCATCCATGTTGTGCCGGAGCAACAAGAAAATCCGCGTCGTGGCCAGCGCAACACGAATTGCCGAGTGGGGCGAGCGCCTGGTCCGTGTTTTGGCCATGGTGCATAACGTGATGATAGAAAAGGCCAAATTACCAGTTTGCCCGAATGCCGGCGGCATTTGGCCCGGATTGGTGCATTTGTCCGGTTTTAGCTACCCTGAATGGCCCGGAAACCGGTTGCGGGCATGCCCTTCGGGCCTTGTTTTTGCCCGATTTTGTTCATTTGCGTGCGCGCGGTGCGACCGCGCCCCAAGCGGGCCAGCAAATTGAGTCCGATGCCTTTCATGTCCTCCGGCTTCAACCAATCCGTCCCGGACATCGCCTTTGCGTTCGTTGTCAGCGCGCTGGTGATCTGGCTGCTGCTGCGCGTCCGGGCCAAATTGCCCCAGGATGCACCCAACGAGCGCTCGCTGCACCACGCGCCGCTTCCGCGTGGCGGGGGGCTTGCCATTTGGGCCGGGTGGCTCCCGGTTGCACTGTGGACATCGCCGCCTGCGGATGGAGACCTGGTGCCGTGGTTGGTTCCCTGGGCGGTGCTCACGCTGGTCTCGTTGCGGGACGACGTGCGCGCGCTCGGTGTCGGCGTCCGACTGATCGTGCACGGATCGGCCGCACTCTGGTTTGCGGTGGCGCTCACTGGGGGCGCGACAGCCGCTACTGCATGGCCGGGGCCGCTGCTTGTTTTGCTGGTGGCGGCGGTCGTTGCGTGGTCGCTCAACCTCTACAACTTCATGGACGGCAACGACGGACTCGCCGCGGCGATGGGCATCCTGGGTTTCACGGCGTACGGAATCGGCGCGATCATTGCGGGAGCGCACGCGGCGGCCTATTTTGCGCTGGCGGCTGCCACGGTCCCGTTCTTCATCGCCAATCGGCCGCCTTCGCGGATCATCATGGGCGACGTGGGCGCAGTGCCGATGGGTTTCCTCGCGGCCGCATTCGGCTTGACTTCGATTGTTGCGGGCTTGTGGCCCGCATGGTTCCCACTGCTGGTTTTCCTGCCTTTCGTGGCAGACGCAACGGTTACGCTGGCCAGCCGCGCATGCCGCGGCGAACGGCTCTGGCAGGCGCACCGAACGCACTACTACCAGCGGCTGCATCAGTTGGGCGCGGGGCACCGCGGGTCCCTGGCGGTCTACGTCGCCTGGATGGTCGGCAGCGGCCTCACGGCCCTTGCATGCCTGCATTGGCAACGGACATGGGGCTGGCCCGCTTTGGGCGCCTGGAGCGTCGCTCGGCGCGGCGCTGTTCGCTACAATTGATTATCATTGGCGGATGAAATTGCGCGCCAAACAATGAAAAAGAGATCCAACTGGCGAGGCTCGCTCGCTTTCGCCCATGACGTGTGTGCCGCCGCGCTGACTTGGGCGGCACTCTACTGGTTCCGCTTCAATCTGGATTTCAAGGAATCCTACGTCGCCGAGATGCTGTGGACGCTGGCGTGGATTCTGCCGTTGCAGGCGGGAATATTTCTGGCGCTAGGCCTGTATCGGGGCCTCTGGCGCTTCGCCAGCATCCTCGACCTGCAACGCATTGTCCTCGCAGCAGGTCTGGGCGCGGTGCTCGTGCCGCTGGTGCTCGTGATGCTGCGATTACAGACGGTCGTACCGCGCAGTGTGCTCGTGCTCTATCCGATCGTGCTGATCTTCCTGATGGCGGGTAGCCGGTTTGCGTACCGCATCTGGAAGGAACATCGGCTATACAGCCCGCTCGTGGCACTGGGCGAGCCGGTCCTGATCATCGGCGCGGGAGAAGCGGGCGCCCATTTGGCCAAGGATCTGGCGCGCAGCCGGCAGTGGCGGGTCGTGGGACTGCTCGACGACGATCGCGCCAAGCAGGGGCGTCTGCTGCGCAACGTCAGCGTGCTGGGTCCGATCAGCGAACTGAACGCGTGGTCGGAGCGTTACGGCGTGCGCAAGGTCATCATCGCGCTCCCGGCCGCCAATCACGTGGTCCGGCGCAGGGTGGCGGAACTATGCGCGGCGGCGGAAGTGGAAGCGCTCACCGTGCCGTCCTACGAGGACCTCATCAGCGGACGTTCCGCGCTGACCACGATCCGCAACGTGGAGTTGGACGACCTGCTGGGCCGCGACCCGGTCGTGCTCGACAACGACGGACTCGCGGAATGGCTGGGCAATCGCGTCGTGATGGTCACGGGCGCAGGCGGCTCGATCGGCGCCGAACTCACGCGGCAGATCGCTCGGTTCCGCCCGGCGCGCATCGTCCTTTTCGACATTTCGGAGGCGGCGCTCTACGAAATCCAGACCGCACTCAACGACGCGTTCCCGCAATTGCCCCTGGAGGCGGTGGTGGGCGACGTCAAGCACGAATCACTGGTCGAGGAGGTGTTGGCGCGCGCGCAGCCCAGCGTCATCTTCCATGCAGGCGCGTACAAGCACGTGCCCTTGATGGAGGAAACCAATGCCTGGCAGGCTGTGCGCAACAATGCCTGGGGAACCTGGGTGCTGGCGCGCGCGGCCGTCGCTGCCAAGGTCGAGAAATTCGTGCTGGTTTCCTCCGACAAGGCGGTCAATCCGACCAATGTCATGGGTGCGACCAAGCGCCTGGCGGAAATCGTGTGCCAGAGCCTGCAGGGCCGCGGCACCCAGTTCGTTCTGGTGCGTTTCGGTAATGTCTTCGGCAGCGCGGGCAGCGTAATCCCGCGCTTTCGCGAGCAGATCGCGCGCGGCGGTCCGGTGACGGTGACGCATCCTGAGATCACGCGCTATTTCATGTCGCTTTCGGAGGCGACGCAACTGCTGCTGCAAGCCGGCCTTCAGGGCAGGGGAGGCGAAATCCTGGTCCTCGAAATGGGCGAGCCCGTGCGCATCGTCGATCTCGCGCGCGACCTGATCAAGCTCTCCGGCGCCGATCCGGACCGGATCGCCATCGTGTTCACCGGCCTGCGTCCCGGCGAGAAGCTCTACGAGGAATTGCTGGCGTCCGAGGAAGCGACCATGCCGACGCCGCATCCGAAGTTGCGCATTGCGCAGGCGCGGGAAGGCGGCCGCGATCTCGTCGGGCAGATGGTCACATGGTGCGAGAGTGACCGCGCGGCCGATGACGCCGAGGTGCGCGCCCGGCTCAAGTCGTGGATACCGGAATACATGCCGCCCGCGGGAGCGCCGGTAATGCCGATCCCGACGGAAGCGCCGGCCGGGCGCGAAGATACCAAGCCCCTGCCGCTGCGCATCACGCGCAAGCGCTGAGCCAGCGCGGGGCGCGCAAGTCAGGTGCCGGGCAGCCGCACGCCGTAAATCTTGCTCATTCGTGTCACCGCATCCGCGCGGCTCGCAACCACGTCAGTTGCATTGCGCATCCCGGGCCGCAGCTGGCGCCGGGTCGCGCCGTGATAGTGCGCGACCGCGGTCGGCCACCATGCCGCGCCAAGATCGGCAAAAGCAAGTCCGCGACGGTTGACGAAGTCGTCGTGCAAATCGGCGCCGGTGTCGCGATAGATGTAGTTGGGGCGCAGGCCGACATAGTCGCGGTGCAGGGAACGCAGCGCATCGAGACGCATGCGCCGGACTCCGGGGATACGAAAGCGCAACGCGAGCAGTTGCGCGAGCCAGCGCCATGGCACTTCATTGCCGACGATTCGTTGCCGGAAAGACAAGCCGGCGGCAAGCGCCTCCCGCACTGCGGACACGTTCAACATGACGCAAGGAATCCACATCCGTTCCGCGTAGTAACCAACGGAGCCGCCGCCCGGCCGGCCCAAAGGATCGCCATCCCGCTGGCCCGCCGCGCTGCCGCCATCGTGTTCGGCGCCCAGCCATGCGCCCGCATGCAGGAAGCCGGTGCCGTAGGTGCCGGGACCCATGGATTCCAGCATTCGCGGCACCAGCATCGGGTCGAGGATTTCCGCGTCGGAGTCGAGCAGAAGCAAGGCGTCGCGCGCGGTCTCGCGGAAAATGCGGTCGAGCGTCACGCCGTGGCGGCGCAACGGCAGATGCGCCAACTTGAAGTCCAATTGCTGTTGCAACTGCTTAAAGAATTCGACGCTGCCGTCGGTCGACTCGCAATCGATGACCGTTGCTGGCAGCCCGCCGTGGCGCAGTGCGCTCGCGAGCGCCAGCGCGGTCAGCTCCTTGGTGCTGCAATTGATGATCGCGATTTCCGCGTTGCAAGCCGGCATGGTCGACTGCGGTCAGAAAGTTGCGCGCCGCCGCCGTCCTGGCGCCGGCAAGATGCTACGCGGCCCGTGCGTCAACGGCGAGCTTGGCATCGCGCGCGGACAGCCTGGTACCCAGCCCAACCAGGATTGCCAGCATCGCCCACAGTTCCTTGGCATTGCTGCGGAAAAGGAAGTCATCGGTCACATTCTTGACCACGAATCCGATCAGCAACGACAGCCCGACTACACCCAGGAATGCCTGCACGTCGTCCCGTGAGCGAATATATCGCAGGAACGTGAGGGCGAGGGTGCCGAGCGTCGCGACGAACAACGCGAGTCCGACCGCGCCGGTTTGCAGCCACTGGCTGGCGAACAGGTTGTGCGCGTGGGTGAGCTGCAGGTCTGGCAAGTCGCCGGCGATTTCCTCGGCCTGGATGCGCCGCCCGAAACCATAACCTTGCCACACCCGGTCGCCGATGCGGTCGGAAATCTCGTGCCAGAGCCTGATGCGCGGATCGGCCTTGAGCGTTGCCCGGACCGAGGTGTTCGGCGGAAAATCGGCGTGTGCTCTTTCCCGGGCGGCGTCGGTGAACGCGAAGCCGAGAATCACGAAAATGGCCGCAACGGGCGCCAGCCATCGCCACGGCGAACGCAGGAAGGTCCTTGGCCAGCGCACGGCCGAGAGGGTAGCGGCGGAAGCGAAGACGGCGGCCAGCGCAATCCAGATCATCCGGTTGTCGGTAAGGCGGGCCGTCGCCACCACCAGCCCCAGGAGCACGGCGCCCAGCGCGAGCGCCAGACTTCGCCGGCGCAAGCCGACCGGCGCCGGGGCGATCAGCGTGAGCAGCAAAGGCGCCGTCAGCACCACGTAGGTCGAGTACGGACCGACGCCGTTGTGCTTCAGCGCCGGGTCCCAGCCCGCCGGGCTCATGGCCATGCCGAGCGCGAGCGTGGCCATGATCGCGAAACTCGCCAGCGCTGCCGCCACGTAGGTTCGCAAGGTGGCAATGTCGCGGCTCGCGATGTAGAACGCGACGATCACGAGCACGTTCTCGGTGACCTCTCGCGACAACTGTCCCGCCGTGTAGTGCGGCTTGACCGACCAGAAGTAGGACAGCGCGGACCATGCAAACCATGCACCGCCGGAAATGACGATCTGCCAGGGCGGCAGGGGGATGCGTGTTTCCCGGGTTTTGCTGCGTTCCCACAGGTTCCAGCCCAGCGCGCATGCGGCAAAGAAAACGGTCCCACCGAACGCGATGGACCGCAGGATCGTGCCGTGATTGGTCGGCTGGAGGAAAAGATAGGCCGCGGTGAAGAGGGCCAACAGGCGGAGATTGAGCAGGGTCATTCGGCAGTCGCCCTGGGTACGATTGCCGGTACAGGGGCGGCGCGGGATTGTACCGCGTACGCAAGAGATCCCCGTGCCGCCAATAAGTGCGGATAGGACGCTACGCACGTGCCACACCGGCGTGCATTGCGGCGTCGACGCGATCGGCGAAACGAGCGAAGGAAAATGGTTCGAGAACGGCGGCTGCCTGCGTCAGATCGGGCTTGCGCGTGCCGTCCGCCAGGCCCGCGAGAATCGTCGCGAAATGCCGGCCCTGGTCGCGACGCGGATCGGTGTAGAGAAAACCCGTGACGCCGTCGCGCATGGTTTCGGTGAACGGCGGCGAATCGATGGCCAGCACCGGCGTGCCGCACAGGCAGGACTCGATGACATTGAGACCCAGTGCCTCGCGGTCGGGCAATCCCAGCAGCAGGTAGTCGATGCCGCGATAGACGGGTGCGACGTCGCGTTGGTGACCCCAGAAGCGGACCCTCGATCCCAGCGGACGCACGGCGCGGCGCAATTCGCGCAATTGCCGGGCGCCGACCGCCAGGCCGAATATCTCGAGGTTCACCTGCGGCTGTGCCGCAATGATCGGCGCGATCGCGTCGAACAGCGCCGGAAACTGCTTGGCCTTGGCGATGCGTGACACGACGCCCAGCGTCAGGCCAGGCCGCTTTGCGTACCGCGGTGCCGGTCGCAACGACGGCAATGCGCGCTCACCGGCCGCCAGCAATTTCTCGAACAACTTTCGCTCATCCCACTCGCACAACGGCCCGCGAACCGGCGTCGTCTCCTGATGCAGGCGTTGCAGTTCGCCGATGCCGTACAGGGGCTCGCCGTGGACGTTGGCGACGCCGTTCGCGCGCAGCGTCGCCAGCACGTGCTGCGACACACCGTAGAGCAGGTCGGTATGGTCGAAGTAGGCGGGCCGTGACTTGTCGTAGATCGCCTGGTGGGCGATGCCGAGAATGGCGCCGCGTTCCCGCAGCTGGCACAGGACCGGCGTCGGCAGCGAGCCGTGGATCAGCGCGATCTCACCGGGTGCGAGCGTCCCCACAGCCGCTGCACCATCGCCAACCTCGAGCCGTTCCACGGCGCCGAAATCGAGGTCGCGCCAGAAATTCGCGCGGGCGCTCGCGACCACCCGCGTGGGCCAGCCGCGCGACGCGAGCGCACGGCTCATGAACGCGGTGAATACTTCGGCGCCACCCAGGGTAGGCGCAAGATTGATCTGGACTATGGTCGGCCGTGCGGCCATCGGCGGGGGGCCGCTAGCGAACGTCGAGGTCGACCGCAGCGGCGATTACGGCGTCGAGCGATATGGCCTGCATGCACAGATGCTCCGGACATTGCGCCGGCGTGCGCGCGCAGCGCCGCACCCATTCGATCTCGCGCCGGAACAGGACGCGCTGATCGCGGCAGGGAAACGGGTCGACCGTGACGGCGCGGTAAGGCGAATTGCGCCAGAAATCGCCCGCGCCGGTGACGGTCGCCGAGCCCGGACCGAACAGCGCAACGGTGGGCGCCCCCGTCAACCGCGCAAGGTGGGCGACGCCTGTATCAGGTGCCACCACAAGGCGCGCATGGGCGAACAGGCGCCAAAGTTGCGACAGGTCGAGATTGCCCGCGTAGGCCGCGAACCGTGCTTCGGGATCGCTGGCACGGATGATCTCTTCTTCGCCGCGCCCCGCCGACCACACGGGTGCGATTCCGCGTGCGGTGAGCCACGTGGCGAGCGCGACCCAACGGTCCGCCGGCCACAGCTTGAGCGGCGTGCTGGCACCCACGTGCAGGACCGCGTAGGGTTGCGTGGGGGCGGCAAACGGCTTGGCCACCGGCGCCGGCCAGTCGCCCGGGCCAAAGGGCTCGGGTGCGGGGCCGTCGAGCAACGTCGCCACCATGTCGCCCCAGGCGGCGGGCTGATCCGGATACGGGCGCAGCTGGTCGATGGGCCAGTTCTTGCGCTCGTTCGGGTCGCCACGGAACGCCACGATCCAGCGTGAATGCATCGCCGCGGCGAGCCACGCGTAGCGGTTGTCTCCCGGCACGAATGCCAGGTCGAAGCGTGATTCCGCGAACAGTTCTTCGTTGGCGTGGCGGGGATCCCATGGCAGCGCGCGCACGCCGTACGGATGCGTCGAGTAGAGCGGGGCGATCGCCCGCGGCACCGTCATGGAAATTTCCGCGTCGGGGTAGCGCGCGCGCAGCTTGGCAATGAGCGGCGTCGTCATGAGCGTGTCGCCCAGCAGCAGGTGATGGGCGAGCAGGATGCGCTTGATCTTGGCCGGCGGCGTGCGCGGTCGCTTGGCGCGCGCGGCCAGCGCCCGGGCCACCACTTCGGCCTGGTTGATGAAGCGCGAACGCGTGGTGAGGATGGCGGTCACGGCGCCCCCGCGTCGGCCAGCGCCCGACGGAACACGGATTCCATCCGGTCGAGCATGGCGGCCAGTCCGTAGCGCGCGGTCACGGTTGCACGCGCGTTGGCGGATAGTCGCGCGCGCAGTGCGGGGTCGGCCAGGAGCGTGTTGAGGCCGGCGGCCAATCCGGAAACATCTTCCTTGGCGACGATCTGCGCGGTTTCACCGTCGCGCGCGACTTCGGGGATCGCGCCGGCGTCCGTCGTCAGGCATGCCACGCCCGAGAACATCGCCTGCAGCAGCGCCTGCGGCACGCCTTCGTTGGCATAGGAAGGCAGGGCGAACACGTCCAATGCGCGCAGCCATGGCGCCACGTCGTCGCGCTGTCCCGCGAAAATCACACGCCCGCGTAACCCGAGTGCATCGACCTGCGCTTCGAGTGCCTGCCGTTGCGGCCCGTCGCCGATGATGACGAGCAGAGTCCGGGTATCGGCGAGTTTCCCCAGCGCCTCGACGAGGTAGCGGTGGCCCTTCCAGCTGCGCAGCGTGGCGACGATCCCGATCAGCGGAGCATCCGCCGGCAAACCGAGGGACGCACGCGCCACCTGCCTGTCGCCCGGTGCGAACAGGTCGCCGTCGATGCCGGTGGGAATCGAATCGATGCGCGCCGGGTCGATGCCGTTATCGCGGATCAGTGTCTCCCGCAGCGATTCGCCGGTCGTGACCAGGCGTGCCGTCGCCTTGCGATAGAGCCAGCGTGTGGCGGCGTCGTTGGGCACAGGGACGGAAACATGGCGCGTGCGCACGAGGACGGGTCGCGTGCGGCGCCCAAGGCGAAGCGCAATCGCGGTCAGCCACGTGTCGGTCGAACTGTGCGTGTTGACGATGTCATAGGGCGCGGCGCGCAACGCGCGGCGCAGGGCGACCACACCTGCGGGCCGCTTCCTGCCGATGGGCAGCGCAACCGCGGTCACGCCGAAACGCGGCGCCTCGGCGACGATGCGCGAGCCGTGGGTGCCGTGGACGACGACGCGATGCCCGCGCGCCTGCATGCCGGCGGCTTCCGTCAAGATGCGAATCTCCTGCCCGCCCCAACCATTCGAGGATTCGGTTTGGGCGATGAGCAGCGGTTGCGGGTGGGGTTCACGGATCACATTGGGCCGGTTCAGGCAGCGGCTGCGGGCAGCGGCGCCACCGCGAACTGGATCTGGTGGAGTCGCGCATAAACGCCGTCGCGCGCGATCAGGTCGGCGTGCGAGCCTTGCTCCACGATTCGCCCGCTGTCGAGGACGACGATGCGGTCCGCGTGCTCGATGGTGGAAAGCCGGTGCGCAATCACGATGGTGGTGCGCCCCTGCATCAGCGTGTCGAGCGCGGCCTGCACCAGCCGCTCGGACTCGGAATCCAGGGAAGACGTTGCCTCGTCGAGGATGAGGATGGGCGCGTCCTTGAGGATCGCGCGTGCGATCGCGATGCGCTGCCTTTGACCGCCGGACATTCGCGTGCCATTTTCGCCGACCTGGGTGTCGAAGCCCTGCGGGGTTGCACGAATGAATTCGAGCGCGTTCGCGGCAGCAGCCGCGCGCTCCACGTCTTCGCGCGAAGCACTTGCCATCGCGCCATAGGCAATGTTGGCGGCGATGGTGTCGTCGAACAGCAGGACGTCCTGCGACACCAGCGCAATCTGTGCGCGCAGGCTCGCCAGCGTCAGCGTCGTGATGTCGTGGCCATCGACGAACAGGCGCCCCGCGGAAGGTTCGTAGAACCGCGGAATGACGTTGACCAGAGAGGTCTTGCCGCTGCCGGAGCTGCCTACCAGCGCAATGGTCTCTCCCGGCTGGATCGCGAGCGAAACGTCAGTGAGCGCCTCGCGCTCGCTTCCCGCATATTTGAGCGACACGCGGTCGAAGCGCAATTCGCCGCGTGCGCGGTCGAGCTTCACGGTGCCGTTGTCCGGCTCGTCTTCGAGGTCCAGCATGCCGAAAATGGACTCCGCCGCGGCCAGGCCGCGCTGGATATTGGCGTTGATTCCGGACAACGCCTTCAAACGTTCGAGCAAAGTCAGGAGCGCCGCGGTATAGGCCAGGAAGATGGGCAAATCCAGCTGGCCGGTCTCGCTTTGCCCGATCGCGATCCAGATGATGACCGCCACCGCCAGGACCGCGAGGATCTGCGTGATGGGAGAGCTGGCCGCGCTGGCGCCCGATTGCTTGGACATCGAGTTGCGCAGCGCGTTGGCGGCCCTGACCGCGCGGTCCCGCTCGTAGCTTTCGCCCCCGAAGATCCGCACGATGCGATGCCCCCCGATCATCTCCACCAGCACGTGCGTCAACGCGCCGGTGCGGGTCTGCACGTCGCGGGCTATGCGCCGCAGCCGCCGGCTGAAATAGCGGATCACCACGGCGACCACCGGCAGGATTACGAACGTCCACAGCGTCAGCTTCCAGTTGAAATAAAGCAGGAGGCCGAAGCTCGCCAGGATTGTCATCGTGCTGCGGATAGCCGTGGTGATGGTGTTCGACGCGGCCTGGGCCAGTTGGTGGGCGTCGAAGGTGAGCTTGGACTGCGCCACGCCACCTGGCGTGACGTCGTAGTAAGGCGTCGGCAGCTTGAGGAGCTTGTCCACGAGCTCGCGGCGCAGGTCGTAGACGACGCGGAAGCCGGTGTAAGCCATGCCGTAGTCGGAAACAAACGAGCCGATGCCGCGCAGAACGAACACGCCGACGATTGCCAGCGGCAGCCACTTGGTCTTTGCCGGGTCCGGATTCTGGAAGCTCCTGACGATCGGCACGACCATGTACGTCATGATCGTATCGCCCGCGGCGACCACGATCATCCCGAGGACGGCAAACGCAAACGCCCACCAATAGGGGCGCACGTAGCGCAACAAGCGCGAATACAGGTGGATTCCGGGGGTCGTCAAGGCTTAAGAGAGCTGCGTGGCGCGCTTCTTTTGATCGAGGCACGTGCCGAAGGCAAATGCTGTGGGCGCGGCCCGCAGGCGCATCGCGCGAAGCAGAATTATAGCAAAGGGGGCTTGTCGCCCGCTGCGGGGGGCGCCGGCAACGATTCGTTCGCGAGCCCGTCGTCACCGTGCAGAGGCGGCGCTTCCAGCGGCGACCGGCCGGAAGGCGCCGCGGTCGTGGTCGGTGACGCGGTGTGGGGCGCGCGTTGCGCCGTCTTGTGCTTGACGCTTGCTTCCAGGAGCTCCTTGTACAGCAGCACCAGCTTGAGCGTCATCGCCGACGGCGTCAGCGGCTCGACCGCGCGCCTCGCGTTGGCACCCAGGCGGTCGCGTGCATCCGCATCGAGCAGCGTGCGCATATGGGCCGCGAGGCCGGCTGCGTCGCGGGAACGGCACACAAGTCCGGCATCGGATTCGACCACGAGTTCGGCCGCGCCCGACTTGGTGCTGGTGATCACCGGCAGTGCGCACGCCATCGCTTCGAGTGCGGCGTTCGGGAACGGATCGTAGACCGTCGGCAGGACGAACACATCGGCGGCGCCGTAGAACGGCTTTACGTCGAGCTGCGGGCCAGCGAATGTGATTCGATCACGCACGTTCAGATCGCGCGCCAGGCGCTTGAAATTGCCCAGGCGCTTTTCCCGCCCGACGACAACGAGGTGCGCGCTGGCGGGCAGTTCCGCAAGCGCGGCAATGGCGGTGGCCACGCCCTTGCGCTCGTATCCTGAGCCGACCAGCAGGAACACCGTCGCGTCGGCCGGAATCTTGTAACGCGTCCGCATCCGCTCGCGATGCTCGCGCAACGCTGGACTGAACGCTGCCGAATCGACGGCGCTGTAGATCACCGGCAGGCGTTCGTCGGGAAGCGCGAAGCGCGCCTTGATTTCCTCGCGCACCATCTTCGAGTTGCAGATCACCGCGCGGAGCCACGGGCTGGCGAATAGTTTCTTCTCCATGCCCAGCGTGTAGCGGTGCCACGGATTGAGCAATACACGCCAACGCGCCAGCGCCGATGCGCCGCGCAGGCGCTCATCGAGCCAGACTGCGTGCACGCCATCGCCCGCACGATAGATGTCGCAGCAGAGCACGCGCTCGTGCGACTGGACGAGGTTGGCCCGGGTCGTGCCGACCGCCTTGCCGACGGCACGCGCGAAACCCCAGTCGCGCCACAGGTTGCCCAGGTAGAACGGGTCGCAGATGTACGGTTCGATCAATTGCAGGTTGGTCTGTGGCCATTCGCGCGTATAAAGCGTGATGGCGACATTGCGTTCGAGCAGCGCCTCCAGCGCGCCCTCGATGAAACGCTCGGCGCCGCCATAGGGCGTGTAACGCTGACGGATAAGCGCCAACCGCATCAGGTGCCTCCGTGTCCGGTTTCGGCGAGCAGCGAGCGCAAGCCGGCGTAAACCTGGTCTACCGGTAGCGTGGTCAGGCAATCGGAAACCTTGCCGCCGCCACAACCGTCGAGGCCGCAGGGGCGGCAGGAATGCGAGCCGGAGGCAATCACGCGCGCGGCGACGCCCCAGGGTCCCCACTGCATCTCGCCGGAGGGCCCGAAGAGTGCCACCGTGGGCGTGCCCATGGCCGCGGCGATGTGCATGGGCGCCGAATCCACGCCGACGAATACGCGCGCCTGCGCGGTCAGGGCCGCGAGTTCGGGCAGCGTCAGTTGCGCAGACAGGTCGACGGTGCGCGCACGCGTTGCGGGTTCGAGCGCTGCGAGTATGGCCGCGACCAGCGCACGTTCGCGTTCGTCGGGTGCCCCGGTCAGGACGATGACATGATCGTCCGCGACGATGCGGTCGAGCAATGCCGCGCTGCGCGCGGCCGGCCAGCACTTGAAGAGCCATCGGGAACCCGGATGCACGTGGATGAACCCCCGCGGTTCAAGTCCATGCTGGGCCAGCAAGGCCTTGGCCCTGTCCGACGCGTCGCGGCCCGGCAAGAGCACCACCCGCTTGTCGCCGGGCTCGGGATAGATGCCGATGCGCCGCAACGCGTCGAGGTTGGCCTCGACAGTATGGCGACGCGCGGCTTCCGGCTGGCGATACAGGTGCGTGAAACGTCGCCGCCATCCTGCGGTCAGTGCCGGCCGTTCACGGGTGACGGACCAGCGGGGACGCAACAGGCGCGCAAGGTGCAGCCCCCGGGGATGTTCGGTGAGATGAATCAGCAGGTCGAACCGGCGCGCACGCAATTGCCGCAACAGGCGCCATTCCTCGCGTGCCTGGGCAATGGCGCCGCGTTCCTTCCAACGGCGGTCGATCGTGTGCACCTGGCTAATCGCCGGATGACCGGCAAGCATAGGTTCAGTGCCACGGTAAACCAGCGCGTCGATTTCTGCCTCCGGGAGGACGCGGGCCAGCGTCGCGAACACCGGCGAGGTGAGCAGCACGTCACCATGGTGGCGCAACTTGGTCACGAGCACGCGCCGGATTTCAGCAAGGGGTACGGGATCCGCGAGCGGGCTCGACATGATGGTCAACGATACCAAAATCCGGACCCATGCGCCTTTCGCGGACGCGACCGGCTGTGTCAGCGCTCACTTGTTGCGCGGGCCGCAGGCGCAATGGATCGGAGTCGATGGGCGTACAATCTGCGCTCGTCATTCCCAGACTCCAATTCCCGCCCGGACCACCGGATGTGTTCGCTCAGCTTGAATCCAGCCCGCGCCCCATGACCTCCGACGCCGTCAATACCGCGCTGAAAGCGCAGATCCTTGCCGAAGCGCTGCCTTACATCCGGCGCTTCCACGACAAGACCATCATCATCAAATACGGCGGCAACGCGATGACCGAGCCGGCGCTGAAGGCGGGATTTGCGCGCGATGTCGTGATGCTGAAGCTTGTGGGCATGAACCCGGTGATCGTCCACGGCGGCGGGCCGCAGATCGGCGACCTTCTCAAGAAGATGGGCATCCAGAGCGAATTCCGGCAGGGCATGCGGGTAACCGACGACAAGGTGATGAATGTGGTCGAGATGGTGCTGGGCGAGCTGAATCAGGAAATCGTCGGCCTCATCAATCAGCACGGCGGCAAGGCCGTGGGCTTGACCGGCCAGGACGGCGCGTTCATCCACGCGCGCAAGATGCTGCTCAAGTCCGACAGGACAGCCGGCGAAATGGTCGACATCGGACTGGTCGGCGAGATCGAGCGCATCGACCCCGAACTCATCCAGCTGCTCGACTCGCGCGACTTCATTCCGGTAATCGCGCCGATCGGCGTCGGCCCGGAAGGCGAGGCCTACAACATCAACGCCGACCTCGTCGCGGGCAAGCTTGCGGAAACGTTGCGGGCGGAAAAGCTGGTGCTGATGACCAACACCGTCGGTGTGCTCGACAAGAACGGCACGCTGTTGACCGGACTCACCGCGACCGAAATCGACGCGCTGTTCGCCGACGGCACGATTTCCGGCGGCATGCTGCCCAAGATTGGCTCCGCCCTCGATGCGGTGAAGAACGGCGTCAGGAGCTCGCACATCATCGACGGCCGCGTCGAGCACGCGCTGCTGCTCGAAGTGCTCACCAACGAAGGCGTGGGCACGATGATCCGCGCCGACAACGCGCCGCCGCGTTACGCGGCCTGACCCACGCAAGCAACCAGCGCGAGCCCCTCGACATGGCGATGAAACCCGGCGAACGGCGGCTGTCGATCCTGCAGATGCTGGCATCGATGCTCGAGAACCCGCGCAGCGAGAAGGTGACGACGGCGGCGCTGGCGGCGAAGCTCGCCGTTTCGGAGGCGGCGCTCTATCGCCATTTCGCGAGCAAGGCGCAGATGTACGAAGGCCTGATCGAGTTCATCGAGACCACGCTGTTCTCGTTCATCAACAAGATCCAGACCGATACGGTGGAAGGCGTGGCGCAGGCCGAGCAGACGGTGGTGATGTTGCTGTCCTTCGCCGAGAAGAATCCCGGCATGACGCGGGTGCTGATCGGCGAGGCGCTGGTGCACGAGGACGAGCGGCTGCAAGTGAGGATCAATCAGCTCACCGACAAGCTCGAGGCCGCGCTGCGGCAATCGCTACGGATCGCGCAGGCCGCCAACGGATGGCATGGCGACGCGCAGGCTGATGCCGCGGTCCTGATCGCCTATGTGCTCGGTCGCTGGCAACTATATGCGAAGAGCGGCTTCAAGCGCATGCCACAGGATGGCTGGGCGTTGCAGCGGAAATTTTTGTTCGACTAGCCGATGAGTGCGCAAGTTACCGTTACGCGCGCCTTGGCTGGCGCATTTCTCGGAGCGCTGGCCGTCTGCGCCCCGCTATCGGCGCAGCAGCTAGCGCCGCCGGACGCCAAGCCGTCGCGCTGGCAGCCCGAAATGGATCGCCTGGACGACGCATTTCGCGCGCGCCTGGTGGTCGCCAACGATCCGCGGTCGCAATGGATCGCCGGACAGCTCGATCGCGGCGATATCCAGTCGCAGGTGAGTGATTTCGCGAAGGCCCGCGTGGCGTCGCCCGGCAACAAGCTCTACCTCGCTACGCTGGCCACGGCTTGCATGGAGATCACGGTGCCGCGCCTGCCCGAGTGCGAGGCCGTCGACCGCCTCGCCGACTGGGCAACGCGCGACACCGACAACGGTTGGCCGTCGTTGCTGCTCGCCGATCGTGCCCGCCAGCACCGCACGCCGGATTCGATGCTTGCGCATTTGCAGAGCGCGGCCGCGCAACCGCGTTTCGTGGAATATTGGGAGGCGGGCTCCCTCGAGATCTGGGAAGGCGTGCGGGCGATGCCGATCGACGGCGAAGAGGCCGCGAAGATGGAGCTGGCCGTGACCTATGCCATGCCGCGTTCGCTGACGTGGACCAATGCCGCACGCGCGACATGCGATGGCAGCGCGCAACGTTCCGAAGCGGTTCGCGCCGCATGTGCGCAAGTCGGCGCGGCAATGCGGGAACGCGGATCGACCTGGATGACGCGACTGATCGGCGCGCGCCTGGTTCGCGCCAACGTCGACTCTACCGACGCCAAGACGGTCGCGGACCAGGCGTTGGCCGCGGTTCGCAGCCAGGTCGCTGCTTGCGCGCGCGCGACCGGAGCGATTCTCGATGGCCTGGAAGCGGCGGACGCCGCGTCGCGCGCCAGGGCTGTCGCCGAATGGGATCGCTGGCTGCGCCGAGAGGCGATGGTAGGCGAGGCCCGCGCCTGCGAAGAACGGGTCGCCCCGCCCAGGTGATTTCCGGGGTCGTGCGGTCCGAGACGCTTACTACGTCGACTGCGCGGTCGACGGTGCAATGACGCAACCGGCAATCTGCCAGCGCCCATCCCTCTGCTTTTGCATCTCGAAAAGTGCCACCAGCACGGTGTTGTCCGGCATCACGAGCTGCAACGGCTGGATCGTCTGGCCGTCCACCACCGCGCCTACAAGGAACGAACTGGACCGCGCGTCGAGCAGGGAGCTGTAGCCTTCACGAACCATGCGCAGGAAACGTTCGGGCGTGCGGAACTGCTGGCGAACGCCCGGTACTGCATAGGTCATCGCCTTGGTTCCGTCACCGGCCTTGAGCGCGGCGACCTGGTCACTGATCACCTGCTGCATGGCTTTCCAATCGGCGTCCGGCCAGCGGTTGTGCCCTGCCGGTAGGGTGGCGCTCGCGATCAGCGCAAAGGCGAAGCACAGGATTCCCGCCAAGGATTTCACGCGGGCCTCCGTTGGCACACTGGGCAGGCGGGATCTCGCGGTACGCGCATTTCACGCCAACGCATCGTCAGCGCGTCGATGAGCAGCAGGCGACCGGCAAGCGATTCGCCGGCGCCGGCGATGAGCTTCAGTGCCTCGGCGGCCTGTGTCGCGCCGACGATGCCGGTCAGCGGTGCGAACACGCCCATCGTTGCGCAGCGTGTCTCCTCGAGTTCCTCGCCCTCGCCGAAGAGGCAGTGGTAGCAGGGCGAATCGGCGTCGCGCGTGTCGAACACCGCCATCTGGCCGTCGAAGCGGATTGCCGCGCCGGAGACAAGCGGCTTGCCGGCGGCGACGCAGGCGCGATTCACCGCGTGCCGCGTCGCAAAATTGTCGCAACCGTCGAGCACGACATCGGCCGCGGCCACGAGTGTGGCCAGCGCCTCGGGACCAACGCGCTCGGGGATGCGCCGGATCCCAATTTCCGGATTGATCGCGCTCAATCGCTGCGCGGCCGCGTCGACCTTGCGGGCACCGATGTCGGCGGTCGCATAAAGAACCTGGCGTTGCAGGTTAGTGAGGTCGACGTGGTCCGCATCGCAAATCGTGATCGTGCCGACGCCAGCGGCGGCCAGGAATTGCGCCGCGGGCGTGCCGAGGCCGCCCATGCCGACCACCAGCGCATGCGCGGCAGCGAATTTTTGCTGCGCGTCCGGCCCGAGTTCCTGGAGCAGGATATGGCGGCTGTAGCGAAGGAGTTGTGCGTCGTCCATGGTTGAGGGCATCACTTTAACGCCGAACGCCGACGCGGAAACGACAACGCCCGGCGGGCCGGGCGATTCGTTCATGCAACGGCGGGCGTCTGCAGCCCGACGCTGGGCGTCCCCTTACTTGGCCGTGGTCACCGGAACGGCGGTGTTGGCGGCGACAGCCCTTGTTGAGGCGATGACAGGATGACCCTTCAGCTGATTCAGCGCCTGCTGGAGCTGGAAATCCTCCGGGTCGCCAAACTGGAAGCGCGGCACCAGGGACGCGGGCTCGATCTTGCCGGCCGGCGCGCCCTTGTTCGCGGCGGGCGTCGCCTTCGCCTCGACGACCGCGTCGGCCTTGCCGCTGTTGGTCGTGTCCAGGTGATGCTCGAGGTTGGCTTCGCGGATGCGGTTGGGCGAATCGCGCCCGTCATCGATGACCACATCGGGCTCGATGCCCTTGGCCTGGATGGAACGCCCGGCCGGCGTGTAGTAGCGCGCCGTCGTGAGTTTCAAGCCGGCATTGCTGCCGAGCGGAAGTATGGTCTGCACCGAGCCCTTGCCAAAGGTCTGGTTGCCCAGCACCATCGCACGCTTGTGGTCCTGCAGCGCGCCTGCCACGATCTCGGAGGCGGACGCGGTGCCGCCGTCCACCAGCACGACCATCGGCACTTTCTTGACGCCGGGGGGCAAGTCCTTGAAGAAATCGTCGCCGCGGCGCGAATAATTTTCCTTGCTGGCGGTCAGGCGCATCTTGGCATCGGGCGTGCGACCGTCGGTGTAGACGACCAGAACGTCCTTGGGCAGGAACGCGGCGGAAACCGCGACGGCCTGGTTCAGGAGACCGCCCGGGTCGCTGCGCAGGTCGAGCACAAGGCCTTTCAGTTCGCCATTTTTGTACAGTTCCTTCAACGCCTTGGCGAGATCCTCACCCGTGCGTTCCTGGAACTGGGTGACGCGCACGAACCCATAGCCGGGCTCGACCAGCTTGGCGCGCACGCTCTTGAAAGTGATTTCCTCACGCACCAGCGTGAACACGATGGGCGTGTCGACGTCCTTGCGCACGACCGTGAGCACCACCGACGTGCCCGGCTTGCCGCGCATCTTCTCGACCGCCTTGCTCAGCGGCAGACCGCGCGTGGCGACGTCATCGATCTTGACGATCAAATCGCCCGCCTTGATGCCGGCACGGAATGCGGGCGTGTCCTCAATGGGCGACGTAACGCGGACGATGCCGTCCTCGATGCCGACTTCTATCCCCAGGCCGCCGAACTTGCCTGCAGTCTGAATGTGGAGATCCTTGAACGCTTCGGCGTCCAGGAAGTCGGAATGCGGGTCGAGCCCGTGCACCATTCCGTTGATGGCTTCCTTGATCAGCTTGTCGTCGGAAACGTTCTCGACATAGTCGCTCTTGATCTTGCCGAAGACGGCGGACAGAAGCTGCAGGTCCTCGTACGGAATCGGCGTCTTGGCTTCGCGCTGCGCGACCGCGGAGAAGTTGAGGGACAGTAGAATCCCGAGGACCGTGCCCAAACCGATGAGGCCGGCCTTTTTCCAGGTGTTTCCCTTGTCCGTCGCACGCTTTTCCGTACCCGACTGCGCCATCGCCCGCTCCCGCCTGTAATTGCTGCCAGTTATTCAATTGGATCACAAGGGTAACGAACCCCACGGCTCGAATGCCCCGATCCTGAAGCAAAGTATACGCCCGGGACCTTACGGAACCCTTAACGTGCGGCTGGACTCCCTCCCGGCATCTTCGAACGAGCGTTCGCAGATTGCACTAGCTTAGGCGCAAACTCGCGGTCTAAGTTCCCCTCGATATTCCTGGCCGTCAGGCGGGCAACACCAACGTATGGCCGGTCATTTCCGGTGGCTGCGGCAGTCCCATGAGCGCCAGCATCGTCGGCGCGATGTCTTGCAAGGCGCCGCCCGCCAGGACCCGCGCTGCCGGGCCCACGTAAACGAACGGGACCCGGTTCAACGTATGCGCCGTGTGCGCCTGGCCCGTAGTCGGGTCGTGCATCGTTTCCGCGTTGCCGTGGTCGGCGGTTATCAATACGTCGGCGCCGGCTTTGCGCGCGGCGGCAACGACGCGGCCGATGCACAAGTCGAGCGCTTCCACCGCCGCCTTGGCGGCCGCGAAGTTTCCGGTATGGCCCACCATGTCGCCGTTCGCGAAGTTGCATACGATCGCATCGTATTTGCCGGATGCGATCGCGTGCACGAGCCGATCGGCGACCTCCGGCGCACTCATCTCGGGCTTCTCGTCGTAGGTCGCCACTTTGGGCGAAGGCACCAGGATGCGATCCTCGCCCGGATAGACATCCTCGACGCCGCCATTGAAGAAATAGGTGACGTGCGCGTACTTTTCGGTTTCGGCGATACGCAGTTGGTGGAGGCCCAGTCCGGAAATGTATTCGCCGAAACTGTTGCGAATCGTCTGTGGCGCAAAGGCGACCGGCAGCCGCGCGAATTCCTCACCATAGGACGTGAGGCACACGAAGTCCGCGAGTTTCGGCACCCGGGCGCGAGGAAACGCGGCGAACGCCGGATCGGTGAGCGCGCGCGTCATCTGCCGCGCCCGGTCGGCGCGAAAATTCATGAATACGACGACGTCGCCATCGGCCATGGCTGTGACCCGGCCCTCTCGATCGAGGATGGCGGTGGCCTTCACGAACTCGTCGCTTTCGCCGCGTGCATAGGCGGCATCGAGCCCGGCCTGCGCGCTCGCGGCCGTGAACGGCGCGCGGCCGTCGACCACGAGGTCGTAGGCCGCCTGGACGCGATCCCAGCGCTGGTCGCGGTCCATCGCGTAGTAGCGACCGACGATGGATGCGACGCGGGCGCCCGGTGCGTTTGCGCAGACCTCAGCGATGAACGCGAGCGATGCGGCGGCGCTGCGCGGCGGCGTGTCGCGTCCGTCGAGGAACGCGTGGACGGCGATGCGCCCGACGCCCGCTTCGGCCGCCATGCCGACCATCGCAGCAATCTGCCGTTCATGGCTGTGCACGCCGCCCGGAGAAAGAAGACCCAGCACATGCAATGTCGAACGGTTTCCGACAGCCGTCGTCGTGGCATCGCGCAACACCGGGTTTTGCGCGAATTCTCCGGTCGCAATGGCATGGTCGATGCGAGTGAAATCCTGGTAGATCACGCGGCCCGCGCCGATGTTGAGATGGCCGACCTCCGAATTGCCCATCTGTCCGGCCGGCAATCCGACCCGCAATTCGGACGCGTCGATCGTCGTATGGGGCGACGTTGCGAGCAGAGTCGTCCAATTGGGCATCGTCGCGTTGCTGATGGCGTTGTCGGGAGCAGCTTCGCGGCTGCCGAATCCGTCCAGGATCAACAGCACGACCGGACGCGGTCGCATGCGCCCCGTTGCGCGGGTGGGAGACGCGGCGGTTTCGGCAATGGGCGTGGACATGGGTTTGCGGACACCGGGAAGATGGAAACGGCGCGATGGGTCCTTACGCGATGCGGCGGACGTTCGCTGCAGCCGCGCCGGGGTGATCAGGTATCATTTTACCCGCAGGCATTTGCCCTATCCGCAATCTATCGCATTTGCATCGAGGCGTTGACCCAATGTCATTTTTTGTCACCAATTGGATGTACGTGCTGATCATCGTCCTGTCCGGCGGCATGTTGCTGTGGCCGCTGGTTTCGGGGCGCCTGTCCAAGGTCAGGGATGTCGGCACGCTGCAGGCAACCCAGCTCATCAATCGCGAAAATGCCGTACTGCTCGACGTGCGCGAAGACAAGGAATTGACTGGGGGCCGGCTGCCCAACGCCATCCACATTCCGCTGTCGGCTCTGGGCAGCCGGAGCGCGGAGCTGGCGAAGCTGACCGCGCGTCCCGTCATCGCCTACTGCGAACGCGGGCAGCGTAGCCGTGCGGCGGGCTCGGCGCTGATTCGGCTGGGATTCGCAGATGTCTATCAGCTCAACGGCGGCTTCCGTGCCTGGAAGGACGCCGGGCTACCGGTCGAGAAGTGAATTCGGGTGAACGGAGGCACACCGGGATGAACTTCGGCGTGTTGACGCGGGCGGGTCATGGGAAGCGACCCCGGTGAATCCGGTCCTGATGTATACGACCGCGTCCTGCCCTTACTGCATCCAGGCCGAACGCCTACTGGCACGCAAGGGCGTGACCAACGTGGAGAAGGTGCGCGTCGACCTGGACCCCGCGCGCCGCATGGAAATGACGGCGAAGACCGGCATGCGCACGGTTCCGCAGATCTACATCGGCGAGCGGCACGTCGGCGGCTTCGACGAACTGGCGGCGCTCGAACATGCGGGGCAACTCGATCCGCTGCTGGCCGGATAGGCGGGCAATCATCGAAGTGAAAGTGCGCGGAAACGGAATCGCCGGGTTCCTGAGGTAAAATTCCGGGTTCTTCTCGCATCTTCCTGTCCATAACACGCGTTGCGCAAACCAAGGATTCCAGAGCATGGCTGACCCAATCAGCGGCGCCCCCGACGTCGCCCAAGACCCAACCCCGAGTTTTTCCATCGAGCGCATCTACACCAAGGACCTGTCGCTCGAGAACCCCGGCTCGCCGCAGTCCTTCCTGCTCACCGAACAGCCCCAGGTCGAAGTGGGCATGCGCACGCGGGGCGAGCAGATTGGCCCGGACATGTACGAATTCGTGCTGACGCTGACCGTGACCGCGACGGTTTCCGGCAAAACGCTGTTTCTGGTCGAGACGTCGCAGGCAGGCGTTTTCACGCTTCGCGGATTCGCTGCGGAGCAGCTCCAACCGGTAATGGCGGTCAATTGTCCGCAGGTGTTGTTCCCGTTCGCGCGCGAGACGATTTCCAACGCGACGATGCGCGCAGGTTTTCCGCCCATCAACCTCGCTCCCATCAATTTCGAGACGCTGTACCAGGAGCAGTTGGCGCAGCAGCAGGTGCCCCCGGTCACCAACTGATGGCGGGGACCCCCACGGTCATTCCAGGAGCGCCGTGAAGCCATTCGTCCAGCGCGCGAAGAGAATTTCCGCCGTACCGATCTTTTCGTCGGCGCTGTTCCTGGCAACAATGCTCGCCGGCGGCATCGCGGGCGCGGCGGATTACCGGACGACGGCCGACGCGCCGACACTGCTTTACGACGCGCCGTCGACCAAGGCGAGGCCGCTCTTCGTTTACGGCCGTGACGTGCCGCTCGAAGTGCTCGTGGTGGTCGAAGGCTGGACCAAGATTCGCGACGTCGGTGGCACGTTCGGCTGGATTCCCAACAAAAGCCTGACCGACAAACGGATGCTGCTCGTGCGCGTGCCGGTCGCCGAGGTCCGCACCAATCCGGACGCCGCCTCACCTGTGTCGTTTCGCGCCGAGCAGAATGTGCTGCTCGACCTGGCCGAGGGCGCGTCGTCGGCTGGGAACACGGCGACACCGGGATGGGTCAAGGTGCGCCATCGCGATGGCCAGACGGGCTACGTCCGCGTGAACCAGGTGTTCGGCCTCTAGCATCACCGGGCCATGACCACCATCGCGATCCTCGGCGCCGGCGCCTGGGGCACGGCCATGGCCGTCCACCTGGCCGCGCGGTCTAGCGCGTCGCCCCGGATCAAGCTGTGGACGCGTGATCCCACGCACGCGAAGGCCATGACCACCGCGCGGCGCAATTCCCGCTACCTGCCGGATATCGTGCTGCCGCCGTCGATCGAAATTGCGTCGGACCTGCGCGCGGCGGCGGCTGCCGAATTGCTCTTTGCGGCGACGCCTGTGGCCGCGTTGCCCGAACTCGTGCAGGAACTGCTCGCGCTCCGGGTTCGTGCGCCGCTCGTCTGGCTCTCGAAGGGTTTTGTCGCTGCGCCTGGGACGCCCGCCGGGGTCGCGCTTGCCCATCAGCTGATTGCGCCGCTGTGGCCCATGTCCGTTGGCATCGCCTCCGGTCCGACCTTCGCGGAAGAAGTCGCACGCGGATTGCCGACGGCGCTCACCGTGGCGGCGACCGAACCGCTGCTAGCGAGCGCGGTCGCCGCGTTGCTGCGCGGCGATTCGCTGCGGGCCTACGAGAGCGACGACATCGCCGGCGTGGAAACCGCGGGCGCGGTCAAGAATGTGCTCGCGATCGCTGCGGGGGCGTCGGACGGCCTTGCGTTCGGCGCCAAC
Source organism: uncultured beta proteobacterium (assembly GCA_963819965.1). GTDB lineage: Bacteria > Pseudomonadota > Gammaproteobacteria > Burkholderiales > Casimicrobiaceae > VBCG01. Next base: position 1,214,042 of record CAWFYA010000004.1, on the reverse strand, counting down.
GCCCGCGCCGCGCTCATCACCCGCGGCCTTGCCGAGACGGGACGCTTGTCCGCGGCGATGGGCGGCAAGCGCGAGACGCTGATGGGGCTCGCTGGATTGGGAGATCTCGTGCTGACCTGTACGGGCGACCTGTCGCGCAATCGCCGCGTGGGACTGGCGCTGGCGAAAGGAAAGCGACTGCCGGCGATCCTGGCCGAGCTGGGCCACGTGGCCGAGGGCGTCACTGCGGCAAGCGCGGTGCGAGCGCTGGCTGCGCATCATCGCGTCGAGATGCCGATCTGCGAAGCGGTGTTTCGTGTACTGCACGAGGACCTTCCTGCGCAGAGTGCCGTTGCCGCGCTGTTGCAGCGGGAGCCCGGCTCCGAACGCTCCTGACGCCGGCGTCGTCTATCCCGACCCTTTGCACCCCTGCTGTCGCCACGCCTCATAGACGGTGACCGCGACCGCGTTGGACAGGTTCAGGCTGCGTACGCCTGCGCGCATCGGGATGCGCAGGCGCGCGTCAGGCTCGAACTCGGCGGTGATGGCGTCAGGCAGGCCGGCAGTCTCGCGGCCGAAGACGAATACGTCTCCAGGCAGAAACCGAGTTTCATAGAGTGAGCGAGCGCCGCCCGTGGTGAGAGCAAAGTAGCGTCGCGTGCCCGCTGCTTCCAGTGCTGCGCGGCAGGTGGCCCAGTCGCGGTGCACGACCACGTGCGCATATTCGTGATAATCGAGTCCCGCGCGCCTCAGCTCGCGATCGTCCATCCGGAAGCCCAACGGTTCGACCAGATGCAATTCCGTCGCCGTGTTGGCGGAAAGGCGAATCACGTTGCCGGTATTGGGCGGGATTTCCGGGTGAACGAGAACGATGGAGAAAAGCGCAGCGGACATCGGCAGGCCCCGGGTGGAGATTTCTCAGCATGATTGCGCCGGAGGAAGTGTACGCGCCACCGCCCAGGCCTCTACGGCGCGGGCGCCGGCGCGAAGCGCGGCCTGGGCTGCGGCAGTCAACGTGGCGCCGGTGGTCATCACATCATCGACGATCGCGATGCGTTGACCGGCGAGCGTCGGATCTCCGGCAAACGCTCCCCGCACGTTGGCGGCGCGTTCCTTCCACGGCAGGGCCGCCTGCGCCGCGGTATCCCGGGTGCGACGCAAGCCGCGCGCCATGGGTATGTCGACAATCCTCGCGACGCGGCGCGCGATTTCCGCTGCCTGATCGTAGCCACGCTCGCGTTGCCGCGACGGCGCCAGCGGCAACGCGACCAGCGCGTCCGGCCACGGGGTGGCCGGCCCGCGCCGCGCGACTCGCTCGGCCACGGCTTCCGCAAAGAAGTCCGCCTGCGCCAGTTGCCCGCCGTATTTGAACGACTGCAGCAGCCTATCGAGGGGGAAGGCGTAGGCGAACGCCGCGTACGCGGCCGCGAACGGCGGCGGTCGAGCAAGGCAAGCGCCGCAGCGGCTTCCGGCTGGCACGGGCAATGCGCACGTCGGACACGCGCCTTCGACGCGGGGGAGCGCCGCGCGACACGCCGCGCATACCAGCGCACTACCGCATGGGGCCACGCAGAATGCGCAACTTTGTGGCAGCGCGCGTCGGCAACCTTCAGCCAGCACGCCAATTGCTGACCGTTTTCCGAGCGGCCGGCTGTTAAATTTTTCCGCGGGAAAATTTGACAATGCCCAGGGCCTCATCGACACTCCGCCATGAATTCACTACAAAAGACGGCAATCGGATCGACCGCGCCGAACCTGCCAACGTTCAACCACCGCGTGAGCCTGCCACCCGTGCGACAGAGTGTCCGACAAATGAGCCAATGCCGATATCAGACGAACGTATGAGCCTGCGGAAACCTCCATCGCAGGTCTTGCAATGAGCGACGCTGCCCCGGTCGCGTTCGTGCCGACAAAGGTGCCCGAAGCTGTGCCGCCGCCGCGCTGGAGCGTCGATGCCATTGCCGGCTTGTTCGCACTCCCGTTTAACGACCTGATTTTTCGCGCTCAGGAAATGCACCGCGCAAACCACGCGCCCAATGCGGTGCAGTTGTCCACGCTGGTTTCGATCAAGACCGGCGGCTGTCCGGAGGATTGCGGCTATTGCCCGCAGGCGGCGCGCTATCACACCGGCGTGGACAATGCGGCGATGCTCGATGTGGCGGTTGTCGTCGAGGCGGCGCGCGCGGCCAAGGCGTCGGGCGCGTCGCGCTTTTGCATGGGCGCGGCGTGGCGCGGCCCGAAGGATCGCGACCTCGAGCCGGTGCTGGCCATGGTAAAGCAGGTCAAGGCGCTCGGGCTCGAGACCTGCGCCACGCTGGGTATGTTGAAGCAAGGGCAGGCGGAGCGCCTGCGTGACGCCGGACTCGACTACTACAATCACAACCTCGACACGTCGCCGGAATTCTACGGACAGATCATCTCCACCCGCGACTACCAGGACCGTCTCGACACCCTGGAGCGCGTGCGCGACGCCGGGATGCACGTATGCTGTGGCGGCATCGTGGGCATGGGGGAGTCGCGGCGCGCGCGCGCGGGACTGATCGCGCAACTCGCCAACCTTGAACCCTACCCCGAATCTGTACCAATCAATCACCTGGTGCAGGTTGAAGGTACGCCGCTGCACGAAAAACTCCACGGCGATGCCGCGCTTGATCCGCTCGAGTTCGTGCGCACGATTGCCGTTGCGCGGATCGTAATGCCCAAGGCCATGGTGCGACTTTCCGCGGGCCGGCGCGAGATGGGCGAGGCGGTGCAGGCGCTGTGCTTCCTGGCAGGTGCCAATTCCATTTTCTACGGCGACAAGCTGCTCACCACCGGCAATCCGGAGATCGGCGTCGATCGCGCGCTGTTCGAGAAGCTCGGCCTGACACCGCTCGAACGGGCTGTGGGCTAGGGGTCGGTGGCGACAACGCTGATTGGCGCGCTCGAATCGGCGCTTGACGCAAGGCGCGCCGCGGGCCTGCACCGTCGCCGCACCATCGTGGAATCGGCGCAGGGCACGCGCTTGGTGGCCGGCGGGCGCGAATACCTGGCATTCGCCCGCAATGACTACCTGGGATTGGCCGGCGATCCGCGCGTCGTTGCGGCGGCGTGCGACGGGGCGGCGCGCTGGGGCGCGGGCGCGGGCGCCTCACACCTGTTGGGTGGTCACTTCGCGCCGCACGACGCACTGGAGGCGGAGCTGGCGACCTTCGTTGCACCCTGCCCGAAAGCCAAGGGACTCACGTTTTCGTCGGGATACCTGGCCAACCTCGCCATTCTTTCAGCGCTGGCGGGGCGCAACGACGGAATCTTCGCCGATCGTCTGAATCATGCCTGTCTCAACGACGGCGCGACGCTCTCGCGTGCCAACCTTGTGCGCTTCCCGCACGGCGACATGCCCGCATTGGAACAGCGGCTCGCCGCTTCGACGGCAGCGCGCAAGATCATCGCAACGGACGCGGTGTTCAGCATGGATGGCGACCTCGCACGCCTGCCGCGCATACTCGAATTGGCCGACAGGTACGACGCCTGGCTGGTGGTCGACGACGCACACGGCTTCGGCGTGCTGGGCGACGGCCGTGGCAGCCTCGCGCATTTCGGAATCGCGTCGGAACGCATTGTCTACATGGCGACATTGGGCAAGGCCGCCGGCGTTGCTGGCGCTTTCGTCGCCGCGCACCCGTCGGTCATCGAGACGCTGGTCCAGACCGCGCGTCCCTACATTTACACCACCGCGGCCCCCCCGCTGTTGTCCGCCGCACTGCATGTTGCGCTGGCGATCATTCGCGACGATGACGTGCGGCGCGCGCATCTCCTGGAGCGGATTGCGCAGTTTCGCGCGTCGGCCTCCGGCCTGCCATGGCGACTGCTTCCGTCGGCGACCGCCATCCAGCCGCTCCTGGTAGGCGGCAGTGGCGCGGCGATGGACCTGGCGGACGCACTTCGCGCGCGTGGATTCTGGGTGCCGGCCATCCGTCCGCCGACGGTTCCGCAGGGTACGGCCCGTCTGCGCGTGTCGCTGTCGGCCGCGCATTCGGAGGCTGATGTCGCGGCGCTCGCGTCTGCGCTCCACGATATCGCGCTGGCCGGTGCATCCGGATGAGTAGGGCGCTGACGGTCGAGATCTCCGGCCACGGTCCGCCGCTGGTGCTGCTGCACGGGTGGGCAATGCACTCCGGGATCTGGGGCGGCATCGTCGCGCATCTCGCGCAAACGCATCGCGTGCACGCGGTCGACCTGCCTGGTCATGGCTATAGTGCATCCCTCGCTTCGCCTGGAAATCCTTGCACGCTCGACTCGATGGTTGCCGCGGTCGACTCGACGCTGTCGGGCGAAGCGCGTCCGTTGTCCGTGCTCGGGTGGTCAATGGGCGGGTTGGTGGCGATGCGCTGGGCGCTGGCGCAACCCTCGCGCGTGGATCGGCTGGTCCTCGTGTGCACGACGCCGCGCTTCGTGGCGAGCGACCGGGGCGATGACGTCTGGCCGCACGCGATGACCGCACCGACGCTGGCGCGCTTCGGCGACGAACTGCACGTGGCCTGGAAGCTCACGGTGCAGCGCTTCCTGGCGTTGCAGGTGCACAACAGCGAGCACGGGCGTGCGACGCTGGCCGCTTTGCGGGGGCAACTTTGGACGCGCGGCGAACCGACGCGCGCCGCCCTCGCGCAATCGCTGGACGTGCTGACCACCACCGATCTGCGGCGCGAAGTGACGCGCATCGCGCAGCCCACGTTGGTGATCGCCGGTGGCCGGGATACGCTCGCATGGCCCGGTGCGGGACGTTGGTTGGGGGATGCGATCCCAGGTGCGATCTATCGCGAGATCGAGGGCTCGGGGCACGCGCCATTTCTTTCGCACCGCGACGAGTTTCTTGCGGCCATCGGCAAGTTCCTCGATGGCCGTTGAGCCCCGCTTTCCGGCGCCGGACCCGCATGATGTCGATCCGCGCGCGGTGCGCCGCGCGTTCGCGCGCGCTGCCGCCACCTACGACGCAGCTGCCGTTTTGCAGCGGGAAGTCGGCGCGCGCATGGCGTCGCGCCTCGATTACATCAAGCTCGCGCCGCGAGCCATCCTCGATGTGGGTTGCGGCACGGGGGAGGCCGTCGGCGAACTGGCGGCGCGCTATTCGGGCGCGCGCGTCGTCGCACTCGACGCGGCGCTGGCAATGGTCGTCGCCGCGCGCGATCGTTCACGGCGGGCGCGGTCGCTGTTCCGGCGGTTGCTTCCCGACGCGCTTGCGCGGGGAGGGCCGGCGACGCCATTTCACGTCTGCGGCGATTTTCACATGCTGCCGCTGTCCGGGGTGACCTTCGACCTGGTCTGGAGCAACCTGGCACTGCAATGGGCGAACGACCTACCGCGCGCGTTTGCGGAAATGCGCCGGGTGATGAAAGTCGGCGGCCTGTTGACGTTCACCACGTTCGGGCCGGACACGCTCAAGGAACTGCGCGCGGCATTTCTGCGCGCGGACGGCAACACGCACACCAACCGTTTCATCGATATGCACGACCTGGGCGACATGCTGGTTGCCGCGGGCTTCGCCGATCCGGTCATGGACATGGAACAGCTGACGCTGACCTATGAGGATGCGGGCGCGCTGATGCGGGAGCTAAAGCACCTTGGCGCCACGAACGCCACAAGGGGACGGCCGCACGGACTCATGGGACGGGGCGCGTGGCAGCGCGCGCTGGCTGCGCTTGAAGCCACGCGTCGCGACGGCCGTCTACCACTGACGTTCGAGGTGATCTACGGTCACGCCTGGAAGGGCGAGCCCAAGCGCAGCGCAGAAGGGCATCCGATCGTGAAGCTGACGCGTCCAGGGCGATAGCGATGGCGGCGACTTGCAAAGGTGTCTTTGTCACGGGCACGGACACGGGGGTCGGGAAAACGACGGTCGCCGTCGCACTTCTGGAGACGCTCGCCGCCTCCGGGCTGCGCGCCGTCGGCATGAAGCCGGTCTCCGCAGGTGTGGCGCCGGGCCGCACGACCAATGCCGATGTCGAGGCGCTGTTGCGCGCCGGCAACGTCGCCGCGCCGCCGGCCGACCGCAATCCCTATGCGTTCACGCTGGCGATTGCGCCCCATCTGGCGGCAGCCAGTGTCGGCACGCGCATCGAACTCGCGCAAATTGTGGCAGCCCATGCGCGCCTCGCCGCGAGCGCCGACGTCGTGGTCGTGGAAGGCGCCGGCGGCGTGCGCGTCCCTATTGGCCCGCGTCTCGACATGCTCGACATCGCCGCCGCGCTTCGCCTGCCGGTGCTGCTGGTGGTTGGCATGCGCCTGGGCTGCCTCAACCACGCGTTGCTTTCCGCGGCGGCAATCAAGGCGCGCGGCGTGCGGCTGGCTGCTTGGGTTGCCAACGCAGTCGATCCAGGCATGGCCGCCGTCGCCGCCAACGTCGCGGATCTGACCCGAAGGCTCGAAGCGCCGTTGGTCGCGGAAATTGCCTGGCAGGCGTCGCCGCAGTTTTCGCGCGCGACGCTGGACCTGCTTCGATTGTGAGCAACGGCTGTCAAGGAATTCGCGCTCTGCCGCATCGGATGCGTTACCCGGGCATAACCGTTACCTCAGCAGGGGTTCCATGATAATATTTCGCGCTTTTGCGGCATTGCCGCGGTACTCGTCGCTGACTGATACTTGTTGCGTGGAAATAATCCCGTTCGCGACCAAAGACTTATTTGATCACCTTGGGCCATGACTTGCGCGGCCGCGCAGCAGGCGACGAATCGGAAACGAAGTGGATTGGGGAAAGCATGGTTCGTAATCACTGGGTATACCGGGCGCTGATCCGGACACTCGCAAAGGGACGGGCGGCCGCGCTTGCCATCCTTGCGCCCGGGCTGGCAAATGCAGCACTGGTGTACGACCTGCAGCCGCCGGTCACGCCGATCGCGCGGCAGATGTACGACCTCAACGTGTACATCTTCTGGATTTGCGTCATCATCTTTTGCGCCGTGTTCGGCGTGATGTTCTTCTCGATCTTCAAGCACCGCAAATCGGTCGGCCACAAGGCCCATCAGTTCCACGAGAACACGACCGTGGAGATCGTCTGGACGGTGATCCCGTTCCTGATCCTTCTGGGCATGGCGTGGCCCGCGACCAAGACCATCCTGGCCATGCGTGACACCAGCGGGCCGGACATGACCATCAAGGTCACGGGCTACCAGTGGAAATGGAATTACGACTACCTGCAGGAAGGTTTCGGCTTCTACTCGAACCTGGCCACGCCGCTGGCGCAGATCGAGAACCGCGAGCCCAAGGGCGAGAACTACCTGCTGGAGGTCGACAATCCGATGGTGGTTCCGATCGACACCCGGGTTCGGATTCTCGTCACCGCCGGCGACGTCATTCACTCCTGGTCCGTTCCCGCATTCGGTGTGAAGCAGGATTCCATTCCCGGCTTCGTCCGCGACACGTGGTTCAAGGCGGAAAAGCTCGGCACCTACCGCGGCCAATGCTCGGAACTGTGCGGCAAGGAACACGGATTCATGCCCGTCGTGGTCGAAGTGAAGTCGAAGGACGATTACGCCGCCTGGGTCGCCATGCAGAAGCAGAAAATGGCGGCGGCCAAGGACGACCCGAGCAAGGTCTGGACGGAGGCTGACCTGGCGGCCAAGGGCCAGACGATCTTCGCCGCCAATTGCGCCGCCTGTCACCAGGCCAACGGCAAGGGCGTTCCCGGGGCATTCCCGGCGCTGGACGGTTCCAAGGTCGTGAACGGACCGGCCGACGCGCAGATCGCGCTGGTGCTTAACGGCAAGGCGGGCACCGCCATGCCGCCGTGGAAGCAGCTCTCCGATACGGACATCGCCGCGGTCATAACCTATACACGTAATGCCTGGGGCAACCATACGGGCGAGGCGATCCAGCCGTCCGCGATTCTCGCTGCCCGGAAGTAACACGAGTTCAAGGAGCATTGATGAGCAGCATTCCGCACGATCACGTTGTTGCCCCGGCTGGACATGCCGACGACCACGGTCATGGCCACCAGCCGACGGGAATCATGCGCTGGATCACCACGACCAACCACAAGGATATCGGCACGCTGTACCTGCTGTTCTCGCTGACGATGTTCTTCGTGGGAGGCTGCATGGCGCTGACCATCCGCGCCGAGCTGTTCCAACCCGGAATGCAGATCGTCCATCCCGAATTCTTCAATTCGCTGACGACGCTGCACGGCCTCATCATGATCTTTGGCGCGATCATGCCGGCCGCGGTCGGCTTCGCCAACTGGCAGGTGCCGCTGATGATCGGTGCGCCGGATATGGCATTCGCGCGGATGAACAACTGGAGCTTCTGGCTGCTCCCGCCCGCGGCGTTCATGCTCATCCTGTCGTTTTTCGTGCCCGGCGGCGCGGCCGCCGGCGGCTGGACGCTCTATCCGCCGCTGTCGGTGCAGGCCGGCATGGGCATGGACCTGACCATCTTCGCCATACACATCATGGGCGCGTCGTCGATCATGGGGTCGATCAACATCATCACGACCATCCTCAACATGCGCGCACCGGGCATGACGATGATGAAGATGCCGCTGTTCGTGTGGACCTGGCTCATCACGGCGTACCTGCTGATTGCCGTCATGCCGGTGCTGGCGGGATCCGTGACCATGCTGCTGACGGACCGCCACTTCGGCACGTCGTTCTTCAACGCGGCCGGCGGCGGCGATCCGGTCCTGTTCCAGCACGTGTTCTGGTTCTTCGGCCATCCGGAGGTCTACATCATGATCCTGCCGTCGTTCGGGATAGTGTCGCAGATCATTCCGACGTTCGCGCGCAAGCCGCTGTTCGGCTATGCGTCGATGGTGTACGCCGTGGCGAGCATCGCGATCCTGTCTTTCATCGTCTGGGCGCACCACATGTTCACCGTGGGCATGCCGGCGGCGGGACTGCTGTTCTTCATGTATGCGACGATGCTCATTGCGGTGCCGACCGGCGTCAAGGTGTTCAACTGGCTGGCGACGATGTGGAAGGGTTCGATGACCTTCGAGACGCCGATGCTGTTCGCGATCGGCTTCCTGTTTCTATTCACGATGGGCGGCTTCACCGGCCTCGTGCTGGCGCTGACCCCGATCGACATCCAGCTCCAGGATACCTACTACGTCGTCGCGCACTTCCATTACGTTCTGGTGGCGGGCTCGTTGTTCGCATTCTTCGGCGGCGCCTATTACTGGATGCCGAAGTGGACGGGCACGATGTACAACGAGAAACTCGGGCAGTGGCATTTCTGGTGCTCGATGATCTTCTTCAACATCACGTTCTTCCCGATGCACTTCCTGGGCGTCGCCGGCATGCCGCGCCGTATCCCCGACTATGCGCAGCAGTTCACCGACTGGAACATGGTCGCGACCGTGGGTGCCTTCGGCTTCGGGCTGTCGCAGCTCTTGTTCGTCGTCGGAGTGATCAAGTGCATCCGCGGCGACGGCGCCAAGGCGCCCGCCAAGCCGTGGGAAGGCGGGGACACGCTGGAGTGGACGGTTCCGTCGCCGGCGCCGCACCACACCTTCGAAACGCCGCCGGTCGTTGCCTGACGACGGACCGGAATCGCCATGGCCGCCGATCTTTCGCCCAGGACCCCGGATGGCGCGCGCCTGCGCAGCGCCAATCTGCGCACCGCGTTCGCGGTTGGCGCGATTGCCGTCCTGTTCTTCGTCGGCGTGATTGCTGCGCAGTTCCTCGGCAACACCATGTTCGGGATGTCGGTGGTGAGCGCCGCCGTGCTTCTGTTCCTGGCGTTCGCCATAGGCAGAAACCTGCGTAAATGAGCGCGCCGACGAGCACGCGAACAGGCGCTGCCCGGCAGCGGGAGCAGGCACAGGCCAACCGCACGCTGCTCATGAAGCTCGGCGTGATCGTGGTCGGCATGTTCGGCTTCGGCTACGCGCTGGTGCCGTTCTACGACAGGATCTGCGAGGCCGCCGGGCTGCGCAACATCGCGCAGGCGGACGTGGCGATCAACACGCAGATAGACCCGCTGCGCAACGTGCGCATCGAGTTCGATTCCAACGTGCACGATCTGGCCTGGACCTTCCGGCCGGTCGAGCCGGTCATCAGCGTGCATCCCGGCGAGGTCCGTCAGGTGGAGTTCGAGGTCGTCAACCGCACCGGTCACGCACTCACCGGCCAGGCCATACCCAGCTTCGGCCCCGCGTATGCGGCGCAGTATTTCAAGAAAATGGAATGCTTTTGCTTCTCCCAGCAGACACTGGCCGCAGGCGAGACGCGCCGCATGCCCGTCGTCTTCGTGGTCGACCCGCACGCGCCCGCGGACCTGGCCACGATCACGCTTTCCTACACGTTCTTCCCCGTCGAAGGGGGAGGTGAAAAACTTCTGGTGGAGACGCGCAGGCGCGGCCCGCCCATCTTTGCATCCGTGAATTAACGCCATCGTGGGAGTCGAACAATGAGCGCAGTCGCCGCCGGCGCCAAGCCGTATTACTTCATTCCGCAGCCTTCGCACTGGCCGATCACCGGCGCGATCGCGTTGCTGCTCATGGGAACGGGCGCCGCGTTCTGGTTCAACGGGTTTCCCGCGGGCCCCTGGATCTGCGCCACGGGCTTCGCGATCCTTCTCTACATGCTGTTCGGCTGGTTCGGCACGGTCATCGGCGAATCCGAACACCGCCTCTACAACACGAAAGTGGACCACTCCTTCCGCTGGAGCATGAGCTGGTTCATTTTTTCCGAAGTAATGTTCTTCGCGGCATTCTTTGGCGCGCTGTTCTACATTCGCAATCTGGCGATCCCCGACCTGGGCACCATCGGCTCGGCGACGCGCGATTTCCTGTGGCCCAACTATGCGGCGCAATGGCCCACCGAGGGCCCGTACATCAAGACGCAGTTCACGCCGATGGCGGCGTTCGGCATCCCGGCGCTCAACACGGCGATCCTGCTCACCTCCGGCATCACGCTGACGATCGCGCACCATGGGCTCAAGGCGGGACATCGCGGCGTGTTGAAGCTCTGGCTGTTCCTCACCATCGTGCTGGGATTCACGTTCCTGGGCTTCCAGGCCTACGAATACCATCATGCGTACACGGAGATGGGGCTGACGCTGCACAGCGGCGTCTATGGCTCGACCTTCTTCATGCTGACCGGTTTCCACGGTCTGCACGTGACCATTGGCGCAATCATGCTCACGGTCATGCTGTTCCGTGTCTTCAAGGGGCATTTCGACGCCGAGCATCACTTCGCATTCGAAGCGTCGTCGTGGTACTGGCACTTCGTCGACGTGGTCTGGCTGCTGCTGTTCGTGCTCGTGTACTGGCTCGCCTGACCTGCTTCGCCGAAGGCAGGAAAAGCCGCACGGCGAACCGTGCGGCTTTTTCGTTTGTCCAATTCCCTGGTGCCTAGCGAATTCCCTGCGGGCCGATCCATCCCATCCAGTACGAGAACCAAAGGAACGCGAACAGCCCCACCGAAAGCGCCACGCGAATCGTAAGCGCCCAGACCACGCGCTTGCCGCGTCCGGCGTCGCGATAGAGAAAGACGAGCGCCGAGAACAACGCGACGACGATGGCGATCAGGACCGCGACGACGACAATTTTCATGAAATGCCCGATTCCACCTTCTCAAGCCGAAGTGTAATCAATTGGCCCGGCGCCTGCCCGAACGCATGAATCTTCCCGCCGCATCCTCGCCAACGCGCCGTGTACGATCGCGGCTGCTCCCGACCATCGCGACCGTCGCGGCCATGGCGTTATTCGTATCGGCCGGGCGTTGGCAACAGGGGCGGATGGAACAGAAGGAAGCGCTGCGTTCGCAATTCGACGCAGCGAATGCCGCAGCGCCGGCGACCCTGCTGCCCGACGCCGTCGACTGGGCGACGTGGCGCTACCGGCCTGTCGCAATCGCGGGCACGTTCGATGCGGCGAAGCAGATCCTCATCGACAACAAGGTCGACGAGGGTCGCGCCGGCTATCACGTCGTGACGCCGCTGAAGCTTGCGGATGACCGGGCGGTTCTCGTCGATCGTGGCTGGATCGCGGTCGGCGAGTCCCGCGCACAGTTGCCGAAAGCCGATCCGCCGGCCGGCACGGTGACGGTCCGGGGTCGCGTGAACCTGCCCACGCCCAACTACGTCGAACTCGCGCCGGACGCGCGCGCGGGACCCGTGTGGGAGAACCTCGACCCCAGGCGATTCGCTTCTGTAACCGGTCTGCGCGTGCTGCCGATCGTGATCGAGCAGACGGCACCCATGAATCCCGACGACCGGCTGGTGCGAAACTGGGCGGCGCCGGACTTTGGCATCGAACGCCACCGGATCTACATGGTGCAGTGGTACCTGTTCGCGGCAACCGCGGCGGGTTTGTGGCTTTACTTCAACCTGCGCCGCACGCGCCCGGATGCTCCGCCATGACGTCACCGCCGCCGCCGATTTCGGAGGAGAAACGCGCCAAAGGGCGGCGCACGCTGCTGCTGCTCGCGGCGGTGGCCATCGCCCCGGTCGTCGCTTCGTATTCCGCGTACTACCTCTTTCCGCGCGAGCAGCGGACCAACTATGGGGAACTGCTCGCCGTGCCTGCGCCGCCGCTGGACGGGACGCGCGCCGACGGGCGACCCTTCGCGCTTTCGGAATTGCGCGGCAAGTGGGTGCTCTGGGTCAGCGCGCCGGGAAATTGCGGCACGACGTGCCAGCGCGACCTGTTCGCGACGCGCCAGGCGCGCACCATCCAGGGCCGGGAAATGGAACGCGTGCAGCGTGTCCTGCTCGTGACGGACGACGCGACACCCGACGCCGCGCTGCTGGCGCAGCATCCGGACCTGCTGGTCGCCCATGTGCGCCCGGAGGTTCTGGTCCGGCTCCCCGCGGGCGCGGACCGGATCTACCTCGTCGATCCGCTGGGCAACCTGGTGCTCGCGTTCCCGGGCGATCCGGACATCAAGCGGGTGGCGAAGGACATCGAGCGCGTTCTGCGGGCGTCGCGGATCGGCTGAACGGGCGCAGCAGGTGTAAAATGGGTGGTTCGCTTTGGGTCTGGGCCAGCTTCAGCATTCGCCGGACGCTGCCGCTCAGACCGCCACTCCCTTCGTTCGCGCTTCATGACCGCTCTCGCACTGGCCGAAGTCCGCTTCAAGCAGTTCCTCGCGCTGACCAAGCCGCGCGTGGTGCAGCTCATCGTCTTCTGCGCCGTCATCGGCATGTTCCTGGCCGCACCCGGCCTCCCGCCGCCGTCGATCGTGTTCTTCGCCACCCTGGGCATTGCGCTCGTCGCGGGCGCCGCGGCCGCAGTCAATTGCCTGGTGGAGCAGAAGATCGATGCCTTGATGCTGCGCACTCGCGGGCGACCGCTGCCGCGGGGCCAGGTCACGTCCCGGTCCACCCTGGTGTTTGCCGGCCTCGTCGGCGGTACCGGCATGCTCCTGCTCTACGCGTTCGTCAACCCGCTTACCATGTGGCTCACGCTCGCGACGTTTCTGGGCTACGCCGTCATCTATACGGTCATCCTCAAGCCGGCCACCCCGCAGAACATCGTGATCGGCGGCGCGTCCGGTGCGATGCCGCCGGTGCTGGGCTGGGCGGCGGTGACCAACCACGTGGCGCCGGAAGCGCTGCTGCTTTTCCTCATCATCTTCGCGTGGACGCCGCCGCATTTCTGGGCTCTGGCGCTCTATCGCACGGCCGACTACGCCAAGGCGGGGTTGCCGATGCTTCCGGTAACGCACGGCCCCGAATACACGCGGCTCCAGATCGTGCTGTACACGGTAGTGCTCGTGCTCGTGACCATGCTCCCGTTCATCATCAGGATGAGTGGGGTCATCTATCTCGTCGCGGCGCTCGCGCTGGGCGGCGTGTTTCTGTCCTACGCGATCCGCCTTCACCGCAACTACAGCGACAGTCTCGCGCGGGCGACTTTTCGCTACTCGATTCTCTATCTGACGGCCATATTTTCTGCGCTGCTGGTCGACCACTACCTGAAGTGATGAAGAACCGAGGTCCGGTACTTCGCCGGCTGCCTGCAATCTTCCTTGCCTGCGTGCTGCTCGCCGGTTGCGCACCGTCCGGCCCGAGGTTCCTGGCATCCGACGTCACCGGTGCCGCGTTCGGCCGCGACTTCCAGCTCAACGACGCGTCGGGAAGGCCGCGCACGCTGGCCGACTTTCGCAACAAGGCAGTGGTGATTTTCTTCGGCTATACCCAGTGCCCGGACGTCTGTCCGACCACGCTGGCTGAACTGGCCGAGGCGATGAAGAGGCTCGGGCCCGACGCGGATCGCGTGCAGGTGCTGTTCGTGACCATCGACCCCGAACGCGACACGCCGCAGCTCCTGGCGCAGTACGTGCCGGCATTCGACCCGCGGTTCATGGGACTTTATGGCGACGCCGCGGCGACGGAACGCACCGCAAAGGAATTCAAGATCATCTACCAGAAACAACCGGGCGCGACGCCGGGCAGCTACACGATGGACCACTCAGCCGGCACCTATATCTTCGACCCCAAGGGCAGGCTGCGGCTGTACGTGAGCTATGGCCAGGGACCCGACGTATTCGCGCACGACCTGCGCGAGTTGTTGAAAGCAGGCTGAGGACGTGCCCAGCGGGCAGGAGCTATTTGCTTCCTGTCTCGATCAGCTCGATCTTGTAGCCGTCGGGGTCTTCGATAAACGCGATAACGGTCCTGCCGCCCTTCACCGGAGCCGCCTCACGCGCGATCCGGCCGCCAAACTTCGTGGTCAGCGCGCGCACCGCATCGCATGTCGCAGCGGCATTTTCCACCGCGATGGCGACGTGCCCGAAGGCCGTGCCGAGGTCGTATTTGTCGACGCCGTAGTTGTACGTCAATTCGAGCACTGCGCCTGCCGCCTCGTCGCCGAAGCCGACGAACGCAAGCTTGTACTTGTATTCGGGGTTGTCGGACGTGCGCAGGAGCTTCATGCCGAAAACGCCGGTGTAGAAGTCGATGGAGCGCTGCAGGTCGCCGACGCGCAGCATGGTATGGAGAATTCGCATCGTAGTCCTCCCTCAGATCTCGATCATCTCGAAATCTTCCTTGCGCGCGCCGCATTCCGGACAGGTCCAGTTCGGCGGGACGTCTTGCCACCGCGTGCCAGGCGCAATTCCTTCTTCGGGCGCGCCGCTTTCCTCGTCGTAGATCCAGCCGCAGATGAGGCACATGTATTTCTTCAAATCGGATTCCATTTCGCCGAACCTGCCGGAAGTCGCGGATTCGCCTCCTCGGTTTGTCGCGCGACGCGATTATAATTGGGATTCCCGCAAAGGACCCGCCGGGGCCACGGGCTCGCCATGATCAAGATCAATTTCGGCTCGGGACCCTATCCGATGGCGGGCTGGATCAATGTCGACCTCGATCCGGCAGGCAAGCCGGAAGTAGTGGCCAACCTGAGTCGCCCGCTGCCATTCGCTACCGGCGTGGCCGATTTCCTCCACACCGAGGATTTCATCGCCCAACTCGAGCCAATGCCGCTGCTCGGATTCCTGCGCGAATGCCGGCGCATCCTGAAACCCGGCGGCGCGATGCGCATGCTCACTCCGGACCTTGCGCGCTTTGCCCGCACGTACCTCGAGGACCCCGATCACCTGGTCTGGATCTGGAACACGTTCGTGGGGGTGCCGCTGGAAACGGGAACGGCGTGCGAGGTGCTCAATCTCGGGATGCGCCTTGCCGGCCGCTTTCAATACGATTTCGTGACCTATTCGAAGCTCGCCGCCCTGGCCGGCCTCGACACGGTCAGCGTCGCCTACAATGAAAGCCGCTTCGAAGCGCTGCGCGGGCTCGATCTGCGCCGGACCGATGAGGCGGTGAGCATGTACTTAGAGTGCACACCGCGCATCGGTTAAAATGGCTGATGAATAGCACGCTTGCCCAAAGATTGTGCGCGGCCGTTAACGCCGGACATCGCGCCTTCGCATGATGCCCACCGATTCCGAACCCGGTTTTCCGCCCATCGTTTTGACATTTGCCGCGTCCGACCCGTCCGGAGGCGCTGGCATGCAGGCCGACCTGCTCACGCTCGCGAGCATGGGCTGTCATCCGGTGTCGGTGATCACGGCGTTGACGGTGCAGGACACTGCCGGCGTCGAAGGCGTGCTGGCGATCGAATCCGACTGGGTGGCCGATCAGGCACGCTGCCTGCTCGAGGACATGCCGGTGGACGCGTTCAAGATTGGCGTGCTGGGCAGCGTGGAGAACATCGCGGCCATCGCCGAGATCGTGTCCGATTATCCCGATGTGCCACTCATCCTCGATCCCGTCCTGGCATCGGGACGCGGCGATGAGCTGGCTACGGAGGAGATGACACACGCGCTGCGCGAGTTGCTGCTGCCGCAAACGACGATCGTTACGCCGAACAGCCTCGAAGTGCGCCGCCTGGCGGAAGCGGAGGACGAGGAAGAGCTGTCCGTTGAGGCCTGCGCAATGCGGCTGATCGAAACCGGCTGCGAATATGTGCTGGTGACCGGCACGCACGAGAACACGCCGCAGGTCGTGAACACGCTGTACGCAAAAAGCGGCGTCGTGCGCAGCGACAGCTGGCCACGCCTGCCCGGCGCGTATCACGGCTCGGGCTGCACGCTGGCGTCGGCGATCGCCGCCATGCTCGCCAACGGACTCGATGTCACCGATGCCGTGCGCGAAGCGCAGGATTACACCTGGCACACGTTGCAAAAAGCGTATCGCCCGGGCATGGGCCAGCATCTGCCGGACCGCCTGTTCTGGGCGCGCGAAGAAGCCGAAGCGGCGGGCGAAAGTCCGCCGACGCTGCCGAGCGTCGACCTGCGCGGCAGCCATTGAACGCGCGCATCGAGCACGGGCACTGAGCATGGCGCATGCGCACAAGCCGTCGCGCTGGACCCGGCAGCTGCGGGGTCTGTACGCGGTCACGCCCGATATCGACGACATTGCGCAGCTGGTGGCCAAGGTCGAGGCTGCGATCGCAGGCGGGGCCCAAGCCGTGCAGTACCGCAACAAGTCAGCTGCGCCGGCGCTCAAGCGCAAGCAGGCGGCGATGCTGGCGCGAGTTTGCGGTGGTCGCGGCGCGCTTCTCGTCGTCAATGACGATGTCGCGCTTGCGCGCGAAGTCGGCGCCGCGGGCGTGCACCTGGGTGAAGACGACGGCGATGTCGGACGCGCGCGGGACCAGCTGGGCGCGAACATGCTGATCGGGGTGTCCTGCTACAACGATCTTGCGCGCGCGAAACGCCTCGTTGCCGAAGGCGCGGACTACGTCGCGTTCGGCAGCTTCTTTGCGTCTCCAACCAAGCCCGATGCGCAGCGCGCGGAGCTCGCGTTGCTCCACCGCGCCAGAGCGCTCAAGGTCCCCGTGGTGGCGATTGGCGGCATCACCGCGGCCAACGCGCGCGGACTGGTCGCGGCCGGCGCCGACGTGCTGGCAGTGATTTCCGATGTGTTCGACCACGATTCGCCCGCCGCCGTCACGCGCGCCGCCGCGGCCATCGTTGCCTGTTTCGATTCCGAAGCCTGAAGCCCGGCGAAGGCCTTCTTCCCATGAGTAGAAACGACGAACTGTTCACGCGCGCGCAGCGCTCCATTCCCGCCGGCGTCAATTCGCCGGTGCGCGCCTTCCGCTCGGTCGGAGGCACGCCGCGTTTTCTGACGCGCGGGCAGGGCGCCTACGTGTGGGACGCCGACGGCAAGCGCTACATCGACTACGTCGGTTCGTGGGGACCCGCGATCCTGGGTCACGCCCATCCGGCCGTGGTGCGCGCGGTCCAGGAATCCGCTGCGCATGGACTTTCGTTCGGCGCGCCAACCGAAATCGAAATCGTCATGGCCGAGACACTGTGCCGCCGGTTGCCGTCGCTCGAACTCGTGCGGCTGGTTTCGTCCGGCACGGAGGCGACGATGTCGGCTCTGCGACTCGCGCGTGGCTACACGGGTCGCGGCAAGATCGTCAAGTTCGAAGGCTGCTACCACGGTCATGGCGACAGCTTGCTGGTGAAAGCGGGCTCCGGCGCGCTCACGTTCGGCCAGCCCTCGTCCGCCGGCGTGCCGCCGGAAATCGCCCAGTTGACGATCGTCGTTCCTTACAACGATCTCGCGGCGGCAAGGGCCGTGTTCGCGGCGGAGGCCGGCGGCATCGCCGCGATCATCGTGGAGCCCATCGCCGGCAACATGAATCTGATCATGCCGAAGCAAGGCTTTCTCGAAGGTCTGCGCGAATTGTGTGACCGACACGGCGCGGTGCTGATCTTCGACGAAGTGATGACCGGCTTTCGCGTGCATCCGCAAGGCGTGCAGGGCCTCACCGGCATCACACCCGACCTCACCACGCTGGGCAAGGTGATCGGTGGCGGCATGCCGGTTGGAGCGTTCGGCGGCAAGCGCGCGATCATGGAAAAAATCGCGCCGCTCGGACCGGTGTACCAGGCAGGCACGCTGTCCGGAAATCCAGTGGCCGTTGCGGCCGGACTCGCGACACTTGCGGTCACGGAAACGCCGGGATTCTACGAAGCCCTGAGCCAAGCAACCCGCTCGTTCACCGAAGGCCTGGTGCGCGCTGCGCAACGCGCCGGCGTGCCGTTCGCGGCACAGTCGGTCGGCGGCATGTTCGGCATCTACTTTGCCGCGCAGGTGCCCGATTCCTACGACACGGTGATGGCGGCGGACAAGGAACTTTTCAACCGTTTCTTCCACACGATGCTCGATGCAGGGATCTACTTCGCCCCGTCGGCATTCGAAGCGGGATTCGTTTCCGCCTCGCACACGCCTGAGGATATCGCCGCCACGATTGCCGCTGCGGAAGCCGCATTCGTCAAGATTGCCTGAGTGACGGGTACGCAGGACGCCGGTCGTCCGATTGTGCACGCCCGTCCGGAACTTCGTGGCACCGCGCCGGGTCTGTTCTCCGCCCGACGTTCGGCCCTTGCCAACGATTGCCGCCGTGTCGGGGAGCGACGACAGAATGGCAGCGACGAGGCGTGGCGTTCGATCGCACTGTCACGGCATCGCAGGCGGCCGTTGCGCATTGCCGTGTCGATGCAGCGGGAAAGCCTTTACCGTCAATGGTTTCCGATGCATTGCCAGCGTCGCGCGTGCTATCATCAACCGGTTCTTTTCCCAGCAATTTCAAACTGATACAACGTGGACGCCCCTGTCAGAAAGCGCATTGGTGAACTGCTGATCGAGCGCGGCAAGTTGGACACCGCCACGCTCGAGCGGGCGTTGCGCCTGCAGCAGGAATCCGGAGAAAAGCTGGGAGCCCTGTTGGTCACGCTGGGCGTGGTGGCGCAACGCGACGTCGCCGAGGCGCTCGCCGTGCAGCTCGACCTCGCGATGGTCGATGTCGCGGCCTATCCGGAATTCCCGATCTTGGAAGAGCGCGTTTCGCCGCGCTTTCTGCGGGAAACAAGGACGCTGCCGTTGCGCGAGGATGAATCCGAGGTCGCGCTGGCCATGGTCGACCCCACGGATAGCTATGCGATCGGTGCGTTCGAGATGGTCACTGGCCGTGCCGTGCGCCCGATGATCGCAATGCCCGCGGAACTCGAGGCAGCGCTCGAACGTCTCTACGGCGCCGGCAAGTCGGCGCAGAGCCAGCTGATCGGCGATGTGGAGACGCGCGTGGACGAGATCGCCTTTGACGCGGACGTGCAGCAGTTGAAGGACCTGGCGTCCGAGGCGCCGGTCATCCGCCTCGTCAGCATGCTCATCACCAATGCGCTCGACATGCGTGCGTCCGATATCCACGTCGAGCCGTTCGAGAACAAGCTCAACGTCCGCTATCGCGTCGACGGCGTGTTGCACGACGTCGAATCGCCGCCCAAGCGCCTGTCTGCCGCGGTGATCTCGCGGATAAAGATCATGGCCAACCTCGACATCGCGGAGCGTCGCCTGCCCCAGGACGGTCGCATCCGGCTGCGCGTGCAGGGCAAGGAGATCGACCTGCGCGTGTCCACCGTGCCGACGATGCACGGCGAGTCGGTCGTGATGCGAATCCTCGACAAGGGCGGTGTCGCGCTCGATTTCCAGAAGCTGGGTTTCGAGGAGGACACGCTGAAAATCTTCCTCGACGTGTTGATGGAGCCGCACGGCATCCTGCTGGTGACAGGGCCAACCGGCTCCGGCAAGACCACTACGCTGTACACCGCGCTCGACCGCCTCAACCAGCCGGACGTGAAGATCCTTACGGTGGAGGACCCCGTCGAATACCAGATGGTGGGGATCAACCAGATCCAGGTGAAGCCGCAGATCGAGCTGACGTTCGCCAACGCGTTGCGCTCGATCGTGCGGCAGGACCCGGACGTCATCATGATCGGCGAAATCCGCGACCTGGAAACGGCGCAGATCGCCGTGCAGTCGGCGTTGACCGGGCACCTCGTGTTGTCCACTGTGCATACCAACGATGCGGCTTCGACGGTCAACCGCCTGCTCGACATGGGCGTCGAGGATTACCTGCTCACTTCCACGGTGGTCGGCATCCTTGCGCAGCGCCTGGTGCGCAAGTTGTGCCCGCACTGCAAGGAATCCTATCGCGCGTTGCCTGAAGTGGTGGAGCAGCTGGGGCTGGACAAGCTCACGGGCAGCAAGGACGTCACGCTCTATCATTCGAAGGGTTGCGCGCAGTGCGGGCAGACGGGCTTCCTCGGCCGCTTTTGCATCCTGGAGATGCTGCCGATGACTGACCCCCTGCGCAGCCTGGTAATGCGCCACGCCAATTCCAACGAGCTCAAGTCGGAGGCGCAGCGCGGCGGGATGCTGACGATGTACGAGGACGGGATGCGCAAGGCCATTCGCGGCGACACCACGTTCGAGGAAGTGCTTCGTGTCACGCGCGAGGCCTAGATATGCACCCCCACGCTCGCCTCACCTGCGTTCGGCGTCGCTGCCCCCCGAGGGATTGACGCCATGGCCGTGTATCGCTACCGAGCCGTGAATCCGGCGGGCGAAGTCGCCGTCGGCGAGCTCGACGCGGCCAACGAGGCGGAAATCGTCGACCGCCTGCGTGACCAGGGCCTTATGCCCATGCATATTGCCTTTTCCCCCGGCGGCAGCACGCTCGCCCAGGGCGGCGCCGCGGCGCGTGCCGCAAATCCGGAACGGCGGGCATGGTTTCAGCCGAAGCGCGTCACCCGCGACCAGTTGCTCGCGTTCACGCGCGAACTCGCGACGCTGCTGCATGCGGGCATGACACTCGACCGCGCGCTGGAAGTGCTCATCGGCTTGGCCGGCACGCCAGCGATCGCGCAGTTGCTGCAGGGCATCCGTGACGACGTCCGCGGCGGCAAGTCGCTGTCGCAAGCGCTGGATGCGCGGCGGGAGGTCTTCTCGCGTTTCTACATCAGCATCGTTCGCGCCGGCGAGGCGGGCGGCGCACTCGGCGTCGTGCTGCAGCGCCTGGCCGACACCATGGAGCGCAACAAGGAGTTGCGCGATACGGTCAAGTCCGCACTGATCTATCCGGTCATTCTGGTCTGCGTGGCGGTGGCGTCGGTGATCCTGTTGCTTTCCTGGGTAGTGCCACAGTTCGAGTCGACGTTCGCGCAGGCGGGCAAGGCGCTGCCGCTGCCGACGCAGGTCGTGATCTTCGTGGGTAAGTTTCTGAAGGATTGGTGGTGGGCGATGCTCGGCGTCGCCTTTCTTGTGGTGGCATGGTACCGGCGCCGCGGCAACGATCCGGTGATCCGCTTCAAGCGCGATGCGCGGCTGCTGCGCACGCCGCTCCTTGGCGACCTGATTTCCAAGGTGGAGGTCGCGCGCTTCGCGCGCACGCTGGCAACTCTCCTGGGCAACGGCGTCACGCTGCTGGGCGGCCTGTCCATCGTGAAGGAAACGATGACCAACACCGTGCTCGGCGGCGCGCTGGAAGGCGTCGTCGCCAAGCTGCGCGAGGGCAAGGGTTTCGGCCGCCCGCTCGCCGACACCGGCTTGTACCCACGCCTCGCAATTCAGATGATCCTGGTGGGCGAGGAATCGGGGCGCCTGGAGGAAATGCTGGCGCGCGTGGCCGACGTCTATGACCGCGAGGTACAGGTGGCGGTGAAGCGCTTCCTGGCCATCCTGGAACCTGCGCTGATACTCGGGCTGGCCGTCCTCATCGGCGGGATCGTGCTTTCAATCCTGCTGGGCGTGCTGGGCATGACCGAACTTGCGGGCACCTGACGCGTCCAACCAATCCCGTGTACCGGGCAGAACACAAGGAATGACCATGGGCCAACTTCCAAACAGACGTCCGCGCCAGAGCGGTATGACACTGATCGAAATTCTCGTCGTGCTGGTGCTGATCGGCGTCGTGATGGGCATCGTCGGCAGTAAATTCATCGGCCAGGGTGAAAAGGCCAAAGCCGATGCCGCCAAGATCGAGATCAACCAGATCGGCAACACGCTCGACCTGTTCAAACTCGAAGTCGGCCGCTATCCGACCTCGTCCGAGGGCCTGCAGGCGCTGATCAGCGCGCCGTCCGGCGTTTCCAACTGGAACGGCCCGTACTGGAAGAACGCCACATTGCCTAAGGATCCGTGGGGCAACGAGTACAAGTACACGTCGCCTGGCGCGCACGGCACCGCCTGGGACATCGTATCGCTCGGCGCCGACGGCAGGGAAGGCGGCGAAGGCCCCAACAAGGACATCACGAGTTGGTGACGTCGCGCCGCTCAGGCATCGAATTGCCGTTCGATTGACAAGACTCGAATCCCTTCCGTTCCCATCCGCCATGGCACGTCGTCCGCCGCCGCGTTTGCCTGCAGGCTTCTCGATGATCGAGTTGCTGGTCGTGCTCGCGATCATCGCGGTGGGGTCGGCGCTGGTCATTCCGATGTTCGGCAACGGCGTTTCGACCACCGAGCTCAGGAGCGCCGCGCGGCAGCTCGCGTCCGGATTGCGGCTCGCGCGCAGCGAAGCGCTCACGCAGCATCGCGAAACTTTCCTTACGCTGGACGTTGCGGGCCGGCGCTTCAAGGTCGACCAGGACCCCAAGGAATACCCGCTGCCGCGCGAGGTCGAACTGAAGCTGTTCACCGCGCAAAAGGACCTGGTCGACGAAAAGGTCGGTTCGATCCGCTTCTTTCCCGATGGCGGGAGCAACGGCGGTCGCATCACGGTCGCGTCCGGCGAGCGCAAGTTCGAAGTGGACGTCGACTGGCTCACTGGTCGCGTGGCGATCCTCGACTAAGCGAATGTCGTGAGCAGTCCTTCCCTTCCTTCGTCGTCACGGTGCGCGTCTGCCCCGTCGTCCCCGCGTTCGTGCGCCGTCGTTCCAGCGAGAGCGGGAACCCAGCGCCCTTCGAGCAACGTCAATGGCTACCCGCTTTCGCGGGAACGACGCCAGGCGGGGCGTGGGTATTCGACCGGATTTTCGCTGCTCGAAGTGCTCGCCGCCTTCGTGATCCTGGCGCTCGTTGCCACCGCGCTGTTCCGGCTGTTTTCGGGCAGCCTGCGCAACGCCTCGGCCGCGGACGAATGGAGTCGCGCGCTGCTGATTGCGGAGTCTCAGCTCGACCTGGCGGCGTCCGCGCAGCCGCTCAAGGAGGCCACAAACCGTGGCGCTGACAGCACCGGTACCATCCAGTGGGAATCGCGCGTCGAGCCTTATGTGGCGTCGGACTCCACGCCGGACCGCGAGCGCGCGGAGGAACTGCTCCCCATGCGCCTCTATCGAGTGACGACCGAAGTGAAATTTCCCGGCATCGTCAAGGGCGAGCGCACGCTTGCGTTGACGACCGTCAGGCTCGCGCAGAGAGCACTGCAGTGAGATCTGCGGCGAAATTCTCGGTCGCCCGGCCGGCACCGACTGGCGTGGGCGGCTTCACGATGATCGAACTGATGATCGCGCTGGTGCTGCTGGCGCTCATGTCGGCTGTGCTGTTCGGCTCGCTGAACCTCGCCGGCCGCAGCACCGATGCCGGCACCGCGAAGTCCGAGGCTTCATCCGGCATGCGACTTGCGGGCGACTACCTGCGCACGCAACTCGCCGCGCAACATCCGCAGCGCATGCGCAAGCTGCAGGACTTTCCGCTGCTTTTCGGCGGCGAGTCCGATCAGTTGCGCTACGCCGCTCCCCTGCCCGGCCGCGTGGGGCTGGGCGGCATGTGGTTCTACCGCCTCAAGCTCGATTCGGTGCCCGGAAGGACCAAGCCCTCGCTCGTCCTCGAGCGCATGATTCCCGACGTGAACGCGCTCGACCGTCCGGAATTCCGCGACGCCGATCGATCGGTGCTGGCGGACGACATCAAGGAGATCAAGTTCGGCTATTTCGGCATCAACGCCGGGGCGGCCATCGACGAGGCGCCCACCTGGCGCGATCAGTGGGACGATTCGCAGCTGCTGCCGCAACTCATCCGGGTGGACGTGACGCCCGAACAGGGGCCGCCGTGGCCGACGCTGGTGATCGCGCCGCGCGAATCGCCCGAAGCCGGGTGCAGGAACTGGGATGCGATTCGCCATCGCTGCACGGCGGCATGACCATGCGCGCGCGTACTTCTCCCCGACGCCAGCGCGGCATCGCGCTGATCCTGGCGCTGTGGCTCACCGTCATGCTCACCGTGATCGCCAGCGGGTTTGCGTTTTCGATGCGCAGCGAAGCGATGGCCGCGCGCAACATGATCTCGATGGCCCAGGCGCGTGCCGCCGCCGACGGCGCGATCGAGCGCACCGTGTTCGAGCTGTCCCGGCCTGTCACGCCTGACACCTGGAAGCGAGACGGCGTCGCGCACACCTGGCAGGACGGTGCCATTTCGATCACCGCGAGCGCCACCGACGAGTCCGCATTGATCGACATCAACGCCGCCAACGAAGTGCTGCTGCGCAGCCTGTTCATCAATGTCGGTGGCGCTGACGCGGTGCTTGCGGCGGACATCACCGATGCCATCCAGGATTGGCGCGACGCGGACGACCTGAAGCGCCCCAACGGCGCGGAGGAAGCCGACTATCGTGCGGCCGGACTCAAATACAAACCCGCGAACGCGCCGTTCGAAACGGTGACCGAGCTGGCCCGCGTCATGGGTGTCACGCCGGAGATCTACGCGCGGGTGGCCGGCGGCCTGACAGTGCATTCGGGCCAGCCAGGAATCAACCCGCTGACCGCATCGCGCCAGGTGTTGCTGGCGCTTCCCAATGCCTCCGCCGAGATCGTCGACGCGTACCTTGCGGCGCGCGCCGATGCACTGAAGGCGAATCAGCCGATCCCGCCGTTTCCGCCGGCGCAGGCTTTCACCGCGGGTGCCGGGCCGAGATGGCGAGTGCGCGCGGTGGCAACGATGCCCGATGGTGTAACCTTCGCCCGCGAAGCAGTGGTGAGTCCTTCAGGCGACCAGCGCCGCCCGCTGATTGCGTTGGCTTGGCTCGACCAGATTACTCCGCCTCCGGCTGCCGCCGATGTCGCCAACAAAGACAATCCATAGCAATGGCCATCAGTGACTTCACATTGACCGCGATCCGGCCTCGTGTCGCGGAGTTCGCGCGCCGATCCGGCATGAGCGGTTTCTGGCCGTGGTGGACTGCGCAACTCAACGCCATCGTGCCGGCGAGGCCGCGCGCGGCGCTCGAGCGCAGGCGCATGCGGCCGGTGCTGGTGTTCCAGGGTGACCACGCCACGCTTTGGCGTCCGGGCATGGACGGCGAACGCGTGGTAATGCTCGCGGCAGCGGACATCCCACTCACGGGCGACGCATCGTCGGTGGCGGCTGCAGGTCGCGCGGCGCTCGCGTCCCTCGCTCCTGCCGGACAGCCCGCGACGCTGCCGGTCAAAGTGCTGCTGTCGATGCCGCCACGCGACGTGCTGCGCAAGACGCTGGCGCTGCCGGCGGCGGTCGAACCCAATCTGCGCCAGACGCTGGCCTACGATCTCGACCGTCACACGCCGTTCAAGGCGGAGGAACTCTACTTCGATGCGGTGGTTGTCGGCCGCATGCCGGACACGAAGGAGATCCGGGTCGATCTCGTGTCTTGCCGCAAGGATGTCGTGGACGCGGCGTTGCGTCACGCATCGGCGTGGGGAGTCGCCGTCGCTGCGGCGGTTCCGGAGACGCCGGCGATGGCAGCCTACTCGCGGCTCAACCTGTTGCCCCACGAAGCGCGGTCGATTCGGCCCGTGTGGACGCGATGGCAATTCTGGCTGCCTATGGGCCTCGTGGTAGTCGTGGCCCTGGCCGCAATCGCCATTCCGCTGTGGCAAAAGCGCGATTACGCCATCGCGCTCAACGCCGCGGCGGCCGACGCGCACACGCAGGCAGAGGTGTCCGAAAAGCTCCGCGCCGAACTCGAAACCAAGATTGCCGAATTCAATTTCGCGCTGGAAACCAAATACGCGTTCCCGAGCGCTTTCAGGGTGGTTGACGAGATCAGCCGCGTGCTGCCGGACGACACGTGGCTCACGCAGCTCGAAATGAAGAGCATTGCCAAGGGCAAGGAAACGCAGCGCGAAATTCTTCTGCGCGGCGAATCCGCCAACGCGGGTCGGCTGGTGCAACTGTTCGAGGAATCTTCGCTGTTCGCGCAGACCGCGCCGCGCTCCCCGACTACCAAGATTCAGCCGGGGCCGGGGGAAATTTTTGACCTGGGCGCGCAATTGAAGCTGCTCGCCCTACCCAACAAGGTGGCGCTGGCCGATGCCGAGAAACCGGTGGGCGTGGCGCCGCCAACGGCAGCAACGCCGCCGCCGGTAGCAACGACGGCGGCGCCGAACGTCCAGCGCGGAGACCGAAGCGCCGGTCGCCGTGCCGCCGCCAACCCCGGCGAATCCCCAGCCTGCCGCGGCGGGGGCCGCGCCGGCGGCACAGGCCGCCGCTACACCCGCCCCGGGTGCCGCGCCTCCCGTCGCTGCAGATGCTGCGCCTCCCGTCGCTGCAGCGCCCGCGCGGCCGCCGCCAGTTCTCGCTGCGCCTGCCGGGGCCGAACCCGTCCCCGTTCCGCGCGCCGCGACAGCGGGTGCGGATCCCTGGATTTCGACGCCTTCCAAAGCGGCCCCGCCACGTCCGGCACGCCCGCCCGCGACGTTCGGCGCCCCGGCCAAATGAACGCAAACATGACACCCGCGTTTGTCGCGAAATTGACGCCCCCGCAGCAACGGGGATTAGCCATCGGCTTGCTTGTGCTGGCCGTGATCGCCGTGCTCGTCCTGCTAATGGGACCGATCGTGATGATCCACCGCCACTACGACGCTGCCATCGAGGACACGACGAACCGGCTTGACTTGTATCGGCGGGTGGCTGCGCAGGCGCCGGAATTGCGTGCCGCGCTCGATAGGATGAAGCAGAAGGACACGCGGCGCTTTTTCCTCAGGAACACGGCCCCGAACCTGGCCGGCGCCGAATTGTCGGACCTGGTCCGGGGCGCCATCGAGAACAACGCGGGCCGGATCACGACCAGCCAGAACCCGGCGCCCCGCGAGGAGGGACGCTTCCGCCAGACTTTCGTGACGGTGCAGTTTTTTGCGACGACACCCGCACTGGCGAAGATTCTGACGACGATCGACACGCTCACGCCGTTTGTCGTCGTCGACAATCTTACAATTCGACCGCTCAATGCGTTTCGCGGTTTCAAGCCCGCGCCTGGTCAGGAGCCGGAACTGAACGTGCAGATGGACGTTTCGGCGTGGGCGTTCGCAGAAGTCGCCAAGGTTGCGGCGGCGCAGAAATGACGGAAACGACGCGATGAACCGACTAGGCGCAAGGGCACAAGGATGGCTCATCTGGCTGTTGCCATTTGTCGTGCTCGCAGTGGTGATCGCGTGGGAGGCTGATTGGGGCCGCAAGTGGCGGCATGTGCCCGCGACCGATGCCGGCGTGGTAGCGCAGCCGGTCGTCGCCACCGTGCTTCCGGAATACCATCCGTCGGCTACGCTCGCGACGCAGCGCGACATGGTCGAGCGCGCGCTTTTCAACCCGACCCGACGTCCGGCGCCCGTGGCAACGGCGGCAGCGGCCCGCCGCATGCAGGCGGGGCAGTTCGTGCTGACCGGCACGCTCATCGTCGACGGCAAGGCCACCGCATTCCTGCGCGAAAACGCCGGCGGAAAGTCGCGCCGCGTCGCGCAAGGGGAACAGATCAATGGAATGCTGGTCGCCGAGGTCAAGCCCGACCGGGTCAGGCTGACGCTAGGCGACGACTCCGAGGACCTGGTCCTGAAGGTTGCCGCCGGCCCCAAGACAACCACCCAGCCGGCCGTGTCCGTGCCCTCCGCCTCGAATGGCGGGGCCAGCGCGCCCGGCGCCGTCCAGAATTCCGCGGAGCTCCTGGCCGAGCGACGGAACGCGCAGCGGCGCGCCGAAGCCGCTGCCGGCAGGCAGCCGACCCTTATTGCCCCACCCGCAGGTGCCTATGCGCAGCCGGGAGCTGCAGGCCCGGCCACCGCCGCGCAAGTCGACCCGCGCTGGGCCGAGACCGATGCACGCCGGCGCGCCCGGTCGGCGCAACAGGGCATGCCCCGATGAAAACCCCGCAACACGGCATCCATGCAACCACAACGAACAGGCGACCGGCCAGGCAAGGCGGCGAAACCATGATGAATTTGAGACAGGTCTCCCGGCTCCGGGCGAGCGCGATAGCCGTCGCTTTCCTTGTCACGGGCTGCCAGACCCAGCCAATGGGGAAGGATGCGGCCCCCAATCCCGACCGCGCGATCCAGGACAAATCGAACTACGGTGCGCCGGCGCCGGTTCCGCAAGGCGCCGCGGGCGGAGCCGACGCGCGGGCCGACAACGCGCGCATCTACAAGGGCTCGGGCATCGTGGTCAAGGGAATGCAGCAGGGTGGCAAGCCCCCTCCCGGGCCTGTAGTTCAGCCGGCCGCCGGCGGCGTCATCCTCAATTTCGAGGGCGCCGACCTGCGCGAAGTCGTCCGCAACATATTGGGCGACATCCTGAACGAGAACTACACGATCGACCCGGCGGTGGGCGGCACGGTCACCATCCGCACGTCCTCGGGCATCCCGCGCGACGCGCTCACCGCGACGCTCGAGACGCTGCTGCGCGCCAACGGGGCGACCATGGTAAAGAACGGCGGCCTGTTCCAGGTCGTGCCGCAGGCGGTGGCTATGAAGGGCAACACGGTACCGCAGCTCGGCAACTTCACGCGCTCACTGCCGCAAGGGTTCTCGGTGCAGATCGTTCCGCTGCGCTACGTCGGCGTGAAGGAAATGATGAAGCTCCTGGAACCCTTTGCCAAGGATGCCCAGGCGGTTCGCGCGGACGAGCTGCGCAACCTGCTGATCCTGGCCGGTACCGAGCGCGAATTGCGCAACCTGATGGAAACGATCGACCTCTTCGACATCGACTGGATGGCGGGGATGTCGGCGGGCGTGTTCACGCTCGTCAACTCCGATGTCAAGTCGGTGATGGCCGAACTGGACAAGATCATCGGTGACAAGAACCTGAATCCCCTGGCCGGCATCCTGCGCATCGTGCCTCTGGAGCGGCTGAACGCGCTGCTGGTGATCACGCCGCAGCCCGCCTACCTGGACGAGGTCAAGACGTGGATCGACCGTCTGGACAGGGGCGGCGGCAGCGATGGCGGCGGCGCGCAGTTCTACGTCCTGAACCTGAAGAACCAGCGTGCGGAGAAACTGGGGCCGCTGTTGCAGCAGGCGTTTACCGGGCGCGCGTCGGCCACAGCGGGGGCGGCCGGGCCTTCGGTCGCGCCAGGGACGCCCGCCGGCACCATCGTCAATCCGCCGTCGTTTACGCCGGCCAATCCGGTCACCGGTTCGAGCGCGCCGACCGCGCCGCCGCCTTCGGCCGCGGCGCCCGCCACCGGCGCGGGGTCCGGCACCGGCATCGTGCGCAACCTGCAGGTGGTCGCCGACAAGGACAACAACACGCTGCTCATCGTCGCCACCGCGGCGGAATATTCGGTGATCGAGGCCGCGCTGCGCAAGCTCGACGTGCCGCAGCGGCAGGTGGTGATGGAAGTCACGATCGCGGAGGTTACGCTCACCGACGACATCAAGTTCGGCGTCGACTGGCTGTTCAAGGGCGGCGCGCCATCCGGCAACGGCTCGGGCGGCAACGTAAACAACCTGCTGGTCGGCTCGCAAAATCCGTCTTCGCCGCCGCCGGCGACACAGAATCCCGCGCTGGCGCTCGCGCAGGGCTTCACCTACATCATCAACAATGCCAACTTCCCGGGCGGCATCCAGGCCGCGTTGAAGCTGCTGGACAGCTATGGCAACACCAAGGTCATCGCCAATCCACACGTCGCCGCGCTCGACAACCAGAAAGCCACGATCAAGGTGGGCGACCGCATCCCGATCGTGTCCAACACGACCGTCGGCGGCACGACCAACGCGGTGTCGACGACGTCGCAGTACATCGACACCGGGGTCCTGCTCCAGGTCACGCCGCACATCAACGCGGGCGGCCTGGTGACGCTCGATGTGCAGGCCGAGGTGAGCGTCCCCGGCAACTCCGGCTGCGCTCCCGACCAGGGTTGCGCGCCGCCGATCTCGACGCGGTCGGTGCAGACGCTGATCTCCGTTCCTTCCGGCCGAACGATGGTCATGGGCGGCCTCATCAACGAGACGCGCGGCAACACGTCGCAGGGCCTTCCCCTGATCTCGCGCATTCCCATCCTCGGCGGCCTGTTCGGCGCCCAGGAGTTGAAGGACAACCGCACCGAACTCGTTCTCTTCATCACGCCGAGCGTGGTCGAAACCGAACAGGATCTCGCTGCCGCCATCCAGGACCTGCGCAAGCGCATGGACTATCTGGACCAAATGTTCCCGTCCAAGGACCAGCCGAGCAAGGTTCCGGCGTTCAACATGACGCCCAATTTGCTCCTGTCTCCGGCACCCTGAGGACAGTGGGCGTTTCTGCTTTCGTCAGGGCGACGAGGTTTATGGGGGTCGGAAAACGTCGCCAAATTGCGACAATTTGTCCAAAAACGGAGAAAACGTCGCCGCTGCCCGACAAATGCATGTTGTTGCTGGACAACATCACGGAACTTTTTGCTCATTCACGATTGACGGCAGAAGTTCCTTTCTTTAGTCTTGATTTACACGATTGTCGCTATGGCGGGGTGACGCGGGCAGGCGGATTTTCCCGATTCGCACCGGCGCAAAACCGGCAGTCTCGAAACTGGATTGGATTCAGATGATTCGGCAAGGATGCAGGGCAGGCGCCGGACGCGCCTTGGCAAGGATGGGCAGTTTGCGGCACGTGGCAGTAGCGGTCCTGGCGTTGTTGTGCTCCGCCTGCGCGACGTTGAATGCAAGTTCTCCCAATGAGGAGAAGGTCAAGGTCGTGACGGAGCGCGCCGCGGCGCGGTGGAAGGCGATCATAGGCAAGGATTTTGCATCAGCCTACGAGTTCATGTCGCCGGCGACGCGCGCCACGGTTACGGAGCCAGGATTCAAGGCCATTGCCTCACGGCTCAGCTACAAGACCGCGCAAGTCAAGTCGGCGACCTGCGAGGCGCAAGTTTGCAGGGTGAAGATGGAGATCACCTACGACACGAAGTTGATGAAGGGTGTCCATTCGCCACTGGACGAAAACTGGATTATCGAAAAGGGTCAGGTGTGGTATGTCTGGCCGCTGTAAACTTCCCGGCAACCGTTGCAAATTTTCCACAGGGGGTCTTCCGGGGGCAAACGAATCATTTGGACAAAACGAGTAGGCTGTAATACCATGATCGGCGCTGTCGGTTATAAAGTGATCACTTTAAATCGCAATCAGAAGGAGCTATTCCCAACTATGAACACGTTCACGAAGAAGTCCCTGCACGTTGCCCTGGCGGGTATCGGCACGCTTGGTTTGGCCGGCGCGGCAAATGCCGTCATGGTCAACCCGAACGGCCTCGGCCAGGTCCTGATCTACCCGTACTACACGGTGCGCAGCCCGGCGGACGTTGGCATCGCCAACTACAACACGCTGCTGTCGATCGTCAACACCACCAACTCGGTCAAGGCGGTCAAGGTTCGTTTCCGTGAAGGCAAGGCATCCGCGGAAGTCCTCGACTTCAATGTCTTCCTGTCGCCGTTCGACATGTGGACGGCCGCTGTCGAGCCGACCGCCGATGGTGCCGGCGCGCAAATCGAAACGGCGGACAAGAGCTGCACGATCCCGAGCTTCGGCGCAACGGGTGGTCCGATTCCTTTCCGTACCGATGCGTACACCGGCGACGCCGTCAAGGACAACTCGCTCGGCCGCCTGCAGGAAGGCTACTTCGAAGTCTTCGAAATGGTCACCTACGATCCGGCGTCCGTCGTCGCGATCAACGCCACGCACTCCGGCGGCAAGCCGCTGGATTGCTCCAAGGTCACCAACACCAGCGCTGTCAACGGAATCTTCCCGCCGCAAGGTGGCTTGTCCGGTGGCG
The DNA here is from genome assembly GCA_963819965.1 of uncultured beta proteobacterium. Taxonomy (GTDB): domain Bacteria; phylum Pseudomonadota; class Gammaproteobacteria; order Burkholderiales; family Casimicrobiaceae; genus VBCG01. The sequence goes on along the minus strand of CAWFYA010000004.1, from coordinate 1,181,860 downwards.
CAACGCTGATCAATGTCCTGACCGGCGATGCCTTCACCGAAGACGCCACCGCGCTCACGCAGTGGACTACCACCGCCACGTACTCGACCACGGGTGACGACACGCCGGACTTCAACAGCACGAACCAGCCGTTCGGGGCCGCCGTCAACGGCGCCGGCCAGATCGTCTCCGGCGACTTCTCGTTCGGCGGCACGAACGACGGCGCGCTGGCAGTCACGGCGGCCCTGCAGAAGACGCAGGTCATCAACGAGTTCGTCACCACCGCGGCCACGCTGTCCGGCACGGACTGGGTCCTGACGTTCCCGACCAAGCATCACCTGGTCACGTCGGCAGGTGTCACGCTCCCGTTCCAGAACAAGCTGGGTGTGGGCGGGGCGTGCGACGACACGGTTCTGACCACGTACGACCGGGAAGAAGGCAAGATCACCCCGTCGGGTCCGGACTTCTCGCCGTCGCCGTCGCCGACCGGCTTTGCGCTGTGCTGGGAATCCAATGTCATCTCGTTCAAGGGCCTCGCCCCCAACGGGTCCGGCATTGCCAACGTTCTCGGCTCGGGCAATTCGTACACGGTGGAGACGGGTTTCGAATCGGGCTGGGGCGTGGCGACGTTCCGCGCAGGTGCGGTCAACATCGCTTTGAATGCCGTTGGCTACGATCCGACCTTCGGCGCCCCGACAGCGCCGTCCACGACGTTCAGCGGCCTGCCGACCATCGGCTTCTCCGTGCAGACGTTCGTCAACGGCACGTTGTCGGATTCCACGGGCAAGTTGATCCAGTCGTCGTACGGCGGCAACTTCGGCCACCGCTACGTCGGCCCGCAGACTGGTCCCGATCCGATTGCTCCCTGAGCGCCGCTAGGGCCGGTTCATCGGTTCAAGCGTTAGTATCACGTGACAAAGGCAATACCGGGGCGGCCGCAAGGCCGCCCTTTTTTTTGTGAAATGCGGTGCCCGATCAAAGGAACGAATGGCGCATTGCAACAGTCGAACGGTGCGTTTCGGGCCGGCCCTGATTTGCTATAATCTGCATGGCTTGAAATTTGCTCTAGACGCATTGCTCTATTGGCTTCAACTAAAATTATTCCTCCAATTTAGGGAGAGACCGGATGACCTCACCATTGCAATCCCTGCTGCGCGCAGCGGCGGTGCTCGCCACCTGCGCTTTTGGCGTTGCGGGCGTGAGCGCCCAGAGCATCACGGTCGGCGGCTGCACGTCGTTCACGACAAGTGCGCAGACCAACACCTCGAATATCCAGATCACCTGCAATACCGGCGGTGGCGGTGGCCCCACGGCGCCTTCCTGCTACGGCGCATCGATCAGCGAGGTGGGTTCACCCGCCACGTCGTTGACGCTCAGGGCGACCTGCGCGCAGGGCACTAGCGCAATCACCGGCGTCACGGCCAACGGCACACAAATGCCGGGTCCTTTCAACAGCCCCTATTCCGTCAATCTGGCCGGAATCGCCGTGCCTACGGTGACGACCACCTACTCGGTCACCGCCACGGACGGCTCGCTCAACGGCAGCGCGTCGGTGCAATATGTCGTCGGCGGCGGGGGCAGCATTGACCTCTCCGCCTGTGCCGCACAGGGCTTCACCGGACGCGGAGTCACTGTCACCTCCTGGCCCACCAGCAGCGGCAACATCAACATCGCCCAGTTGGCGGGCGCCGCGGCGAGCCCGAAGGGCACGTTCGGCAACAACGACGCGTTGGTCATACGCTTCACCACGCCGGCGTCGGACGGCACGACGCATGTGTGGCAGCCGGCGGGTGACCCGCCCAACCAGAGCGTGACGCGCGTGTCGTCGGTCGCCACGCAGCCCTGCCAGATCCCGACGCAATCGGGAGCGAGCGGCTCGATCATCGCAACCGGGGGCACGTACTACGCCTTCGATGTCGGGTCGTGCAAAAAGACCGGGTTCGGCTCCGGTTGTGCGAATACCGTTCTACAGCCCAACACGACTTACTACGTGACGATGATCAATCGCACATCAATTGGCGGCGTCGGCTCATGCCCGGTGAGCAGTTGCGAAATGCACCTAAACTTCAATTACTAGCCCGCGCTTCGAATTTTTCCGCACAATCCCGTCCCCGCCGCCCGGCGGGGACGTTTTTTTTACAGCGAACCCCTTGCCATGAACCTGAGCCAACGTCTTTGCGTCGCCGGAATTGCCGCTGCCATGTGTGCTCCCGCTGCCGCAGTCGATTCCGCCGCCATCATTGCGGAGTCCGCCAAGGCGCGCCTTACCGTGGCCGACTATGAGGCGGAACTCGCCAAGCTGCCGCCCGCCGCGCGCGCGGAATTCGCGGCCAGTGAACTGCGCCTGAAGCAATACCTCGACACGCTCTACACCAACCGCGTGCTGGCCGCCGATGCGCGCAGCGAGGGCCTGGACCGCGACCCGGTGCTGGCGCGCCAGATCGCCACTGCCGTCGACAAGCTTCTCGCCCAGGCGATGGTCGAGCGCATCGAAGCGAGGGCCGTAGAGGAAGTCGACACGAGCATCGAGAGGTTCACCGCGCGGGCACGCGAAATGTATATGGTCAACCCGGCCAAGTACGCTCATCCCGAACAGGTACGCGTGTCGCGCATCCTGATAACTGTGGGCAAGGACGGCGACACGGCGGCGCTGGCGAGGATCACCGATATCCGCGCCAAGGCGCTTGGCGGCGTCGACTTCAAAGAGCTTGCCCGCCAGGAGTCCGCCGATCCCCTGGCCGTGAAAACGGGCGGCGACACAGGCTTTACTGACGCCAGGACGATGGATCCCGCGTTCAGGGAAGCCGCGTTCGCGCTGAAGACCAAGGGCGATATCAGCGCGCCCATCAGGACCCGATCCGGCTACGAGATCATCCTGCTCTTGGATCGGCGACCCGCCGGCACGCGCAGCTTCGAAGAAGTCAAGCCGGAACTCATTGCGGGAATGAAGGCAAGGGCACAGGAGGACGCACGCGCCGATGCCGTGCGGAAGATATTCTCCGATCCGACCCTCAAGGTGGACGCCGGACTCATCGACCGCATCCATGCCGAGGCCGCGATCAAGGCGGACGCGTCCAAGGTCGCCGCGCCCAAGAACTAGGCAAGGCCGGTCCCGCGAATGCGGGAATCCGACGTCTTTCCCGCGAAATGGCTGGCCGCTGGCCCGGCCGCAACGCTGACGTTACCTTACCGCGATCAGCGCATGGGCCGCCGGTTGTTCGAGGCCGACGATCCGGCATTCGGCAAATCCCGCGGCGAGCGGCCACGTCCAGGCGTCGGCGCCGAACTCCGTGTGCACGAGGTAGCCTTCGCCATTGGCCGGATCGCCGTGGTAACTCGGCGGCAATCCGCTGCGGTTGCGCGTGAGCCGGCCGACGATGATCGGCACGGTGAATACGCAGGCGCCGCCATCGCGCAGCACGCGCCGGCATTCCCCCAGGCCGCGCACGGGGTCGGGCACGTGTTCCAGCGTGTCGGAATGCACGACCAGGTCGAACGACCCGTCCGCATGCGGCAGCGCTTGCATGTCCACATCCGGGAAGCGCGCGAAAGCGTGTCCGGGCCACTGCGCGAGGTATCGCGAGACGCCGCCGGCCTCGTTGATCTCCAACACCCGCAACACGCGAGCCACCGGCGTGTCGGAGAATGCCGCAAACGTGTCCGGCGCGTCGACCGAACTCGCCTGCCCGCTCATCTGCCCGCTCATCTGCCCGCTCATCTGCCAACTCATTTGCCAGCGCAGGTGCCGCATCAGCGCGGTGGCCAGCGCCATGCAGCGCAGCGTGCTGCCGCAACGCCGGCATTGCAGACCTTGCTGCCGATTGATGTAGGCGGCTTCGCGCACCGACAACTCCCATTCGCGCACGAGCGCGGCCGAGAGTTCCTCGACGTAGTGGAGATCGTCCGAACCGCAGACGGCGCAGCGCGTCACGGTGGCGAGCGCAGGGTCAGGCGCGGACTTCAATGGCACCACTCATGGCATCGGCCGATTCATGAATTTCTCTCCAGCTTCGATACCTAGGGTTCATTCGCCGGAGTCAACCGGTCAAACGCTATCGCTCGCATCGGCACGCCCACGAGCGAGTGCCGGATGCTGCTGGTCTCGACGCGGAAGATGAGCGCGTCGTGAATCCATTCGTGTTGTACGTGCTCCTGCTGCCGGCCTTCGGCCACGGCGACGGCGATGGAGTAATTTCCAGGCGGCAGCAACGGGAGGTCGAACTCGAATCGCGCCCGCGCGCGCTCGCCCACCTCGAGCTTGAGTGGATGGGTGTGCGCGGTGAGAAACGTGTTGTCGCCGAAAATGTTCTGACCCAGCCGATCGCGCACCAGGAAACCTACGATTGGACTGGCCAGCGGTTCGAGCGCTTCCACGTCGATGGTGATGGCGACGGTCTCGCCGCCGACGGCCCACGCCAGCCGCTCGCCAGCGGGATGCTCCAGGCGTACATCGGCAATGCGCGCGCCGCGCCGACCGAACGATGCAGAGGCGGGGTCGAACTCGAAGATCTCGATGTCGCTGCGGTGGCCGCTTGCCTGGATCACGTCGAGGCGCTGGTCGCGCGGTGGCGCGCCCGGCACGCGGTCACTGGCAATTGCCGGACGCGGCGCGTCGACTTCGCGCGACGCGCCTTGCGCCGCTTCCAGCAGATTCTCGAGGTACAACTCGCAGACCTGCTTGCTCGGACCCAGCGCCTTGACCCGCCCGCCGTCGAGCCACAGCACACGATCGCACAGGCTCGACACCGCGCTGGTGTCGTGACTGACGAAAAGCAACGTCCCGCGTTCCTTGAACTCGCGCAGGAAGCGCATGCACTTTTGCACGAACCGTGCATCGCCCACGGCAAGCGCTTCGTCGATCACGAGGATGTCGGCGTCGACGTGCGCCATCACCGCAAACGCGAGCCGAACCACCATGCCGGTCGAGTACGTCTTGATCGGTTGCTCGATGAAATCGCCGATGTCCGCAAACGCGCAAATGGCGTCCACGCGCGCCTCGATTTCCTGTTGCGTGAGCCCGACGATGTAGCCGTTGATAAAGATGTTTTCGCGCCCGCTGAATTCCGGACTGAAGCCTGCGCCCAATTCCAGTATTGCGGCGATGCGGCCCTGCGTGGCGACGCGGCCGGCCGACGGCTGCAGTGTGCCGCAGACGATCTGCAACAGCGTCGACTTGCCGGAACCATTGCGGCCGATGATGCCGACGGTCTCGCCGCGCTCGACACCGAAGCTCACATCCGAGAGGGCCGCGAACTCGCGATAATACTTGCGGCGCGCGCTGGCAAAGAGTTGCTTGAGCCGGTCGCGCGGCGTGGCATAGAGGCGATAGCTCTTTCCGACACCTTCGGCGCAGATCGCCAGATCAGAGGACATCGGCGAAGCCATCCCGTGCGTGCTGGAACAGCGCCAGTCCGAGCCAGGCCACGACCAGCCCGCCAACGATGGCCACGGCAAGTCCGGCGAAATCGGGCACGCGACCCCAGATCAGGACCGCACGCGTCTGTTCGATGAAAAAAGACATCGGGTTCCAGTCGACGGCCCAGCGAAAGCCGGCCGGCACTGCGCTGGCGGGATAGAAGATGGGGCTGAGGAACATCATCACCGTAGTAACGATGTTGATTGTCTGCGAAAGGTCGCGCAGATAGACGCCAAACGCCGCCAGTGCCCACGACAGGCCCATCACGAACAGGATGAGCGGCACCAGAACCGGCACGATCAGTGGCCAGGTGAACGGGATCGAGCCGAAGCCGATCAACATCACCAGCGCCAAGACGCAAAGACTGATGATCGTATGGAAGAGGCTGGAGAGCATCACGACCCACGGCATGATTTCCAGCGGAAAGATCACACGTTTGACGAATCCCGGATTCTGCAACATCAGCGATGGCGCGCGGTTGACACATTCGGCAAAGACCCCGAATGTCAGCATTCCCGCGAACAGGACGACTGCGAATTCGAGGATGCCGGCCGAACCGGTCGCGCTCCAGCGCGCCTTGAATACCACACCGAATACGTAGGTATAGACGCCCAGCATCAGCAGCGGGTTGAAGAACGACCACATGAGGCCGAGGAAAGAGCCGCTGTAGCGCCCGAGCACGTCGCGACGCGCGAGGCTGTAGATCAGCGTGCGGTGCGTCCAGAAGCTGCGCAGCACCGCGAACGGCTGTTTGGGCAAGACGCCGGACATGGGCCGCAATGATACCGCAGGGGACGGCTTCAATTCGAGGATCGGCTAGAATTGGCGGCCAGCACGACCCCCAGAGCCATGCCTTCAGACCTCGAATTCACCGGCGAGCGATTCGTCCCCGGAATCGCCGGCGAGATTGCGCACGAGCATTGGCATCGCTATGCGTTCGCGCGGCGCCATGCGGCGGCCAAACGTGTGCTCGACGCCGCCTGCGGCGAAGGTTACGGAAGCGCTACGCTGGCGGGTGTCGCCGCCACGGTCACGGGGATCGACGTCGATGCGGCGGCCGTTGCCCATGCGCGTGCCCAATATGCGGCACTACCCAACATTCGCTTCGAGACGGGCAGCGCAGCGTCGTTGCCGTTTCCGGATGCCAGCTTCGACATGGTGGTGTCCTTCGAGACCATCGAGCACCTTCCGCGCGCTGACCAGCCGCGCATGTTGGCCGAATTCGCGCGCGTGCTTGCGCGCGACGGCGTACTCATCCTGTCGGCGCCGAATCCGGCCGAATACTCCGTCGCTCGCGACTATCGCAATCCGTTCCATCAACACGAGCCGGATCGAGCGGAACTCGAGGCAGTGCTGGGCGATGCGTTTCCGGCGCGACGCTGGTTCCGGCAGCGGCGGTATTTCGGGTCGGCCGTCTGGAATGAAACGCCCGGCGCCGCTTTCGAAGCCTGGTCCGGGGACGCGGCCGCGGTCGCCGCGGCTACGCCGCCGGAGGCGATGTACTTCGTGGTGGTCGCCGCACGCTCGCCCGACGCGCTGCCCCGCAATGACGTCGCGCTGTCGCTCTTCACCGACCGGACCGAAGCCGAGCTGGCACGAATCGACACCGCTTCCGCAGAGGTCATGCGCCAGGACCGATTGCTGCGTGACCGCGACGCGGGGCTCGAGCGCCAGGGCGAACACATCCTGCATCTGGAGAAGATCGCTGCGGAACGCGATGAGTCGCTATCCCGTCAGGCCGGACATGTGCGGCACCTGGAGGAACTCCTCGCGTACAGCGAACGCATCGTAGTGGAGCGCGATGCGCAGATTGCTGAATTGCAGGCGCTGCGGGAGAGCGCAAATGACGAGCGCGACGGCTTGGCAAAGGCCCTCGGCGCGGCGCGGCACGCGCAGTCGGCGCTGGGTGCCGAATGCGAGCGGCTCGAGCGCGCCATCGCGGCGCAGGAACGGATCATCGCGTATCGACAAAGCGCCCGCTGGTGGTTTTCGCTGCCGTGGCTGCGCCTGCGGCTATGGTGGCAGCGCGTGCGCGGCGGATGACACCGGCGCCGCGGTTCGACGCCGCCGACGTGGTGGTGCCGGTTTACAACGCACCGGAAGACCTCCGTGCCTGTGTATCCAGCGTGCTTGCGCACCTTCGCGAGGACGTGCGCGTGGTGTTGATCGACGATGCCTCGCCGGATCCGGCGATCGCAGTTTTTTTCGCGGAACTCGAGCGCCTCGCGCATCCGCAAGTCCTGCTGCTGCGCAACGAGCGCAACCTGGGCTTTACCGGGACTGCCAATCGCGGCATGCAGTTGTCGCGCGCCGATGTGGTGCTGCTCAATTCCGACACGATCGTCACCGCGGGCTGGCTCGATGCGCTGCTGCATTGCGCGGCGACCGATCCCGCCATCGGTACCATCACGCCGTTTTCGAACAACGCCGAGATTTGCTCGTTCCCACGCTTCTGCGAGGACAACCGGTGGACGGCGGATCGCGATGCCGAGCCGGTCCGCGCGGCCCTCGCGGCGGCCGCCGTGCCCACCTATCCGGACCTCCCCACCGGCGTGGGCTTCTGTCTTTTCCTGCGGCGCGCGATGCTGGACAGGATCGGCATATTTGATCCGGCTTTCGGCCTGGGTTACGGCGAGGAGAACGACCTTTGCCTGCGGGCGGCGCGCGCGGGATGGCGCAATGTGCTGGCCGACAATGCGTTCGTCGTGCACACCGGCGGCCGTTCCTTCGTCGGGCAAAAGGCTGAACTCGGGCCGCGCAACACGACGTTGCTTCTGGAAAGGCACCCGCATTATCTCGACATGGTGCGTGCCTACATTGCGGCCGACCCGGTGCGACCATTGCGCGAAGCCGCGTCGGCGCGGCTCGCCGTGGATGCGGCGCCCGGCCGAGGCGTGCTGCATGTCGTCCACCATCATGGCGGCGGCACCGAGTCGCACGTACGCGCGCTCATTGCGGGGTCGCGCGACCGTTGGCGGCATTACCTGGCCATCGCTGTGGACAATTCGTGGCAAGTCGAGGAGCACCGCGCGGACGGCACGGTAGTTACTTTCGCCTTCGTGCGCCGGGACCATGAATTGTGGCGGGAGTTTCTGTGGGGCATTTGCGCGGTGTTCGACATTTCGCTTATCCACCTGCACAACATTTCCGCGTGCCGCGGCGGAATTCTCACGGCGCTGGCCGACTTCCCCGTGCCGTTCGGCTACACCGTGCATGACCTCAACTTCGCTTGTCCGACAATTACGCTTCTCGCCGCGGACGGAATGTATTGCGGTGGCGTGACCGACGTCGCCACGTGCTCGCGCTGCCTGGCCGCCCAGCCATGGTTTCCCGACGCTGACATTGCCAAGTGGCGCCTCGACCACCATGCGCTGCTGCAGCGGGCGGTGTTCAGGATCGCGCCTTCGCGCTGGGCTGCCGACATGCTGGTCCGATATTTTCCCGACTGTCCTGCTGAGGTCATAAGCCATGGCGCGCCCGAAGTGGTTCCCGCGTCCGCGCCGCGCGTCGCCTCCCCGTTCGCGCTGCCGGACGACGGACGGCCAACGGTGGCGGTTTTGGGCGCCATTGGCCCCGACAAGGGCGCGCGCCGTCTCGAGCGGCTGGTGGCGCTGGCGAGATCCCGCGGCGCCTGGGTGCGCTTTGTGCTGATCGGATATCTGGATGTGTTGCATGGACCGTGGCAGGCCGACGACGCCATGTTCACTGTGCACGGGCACTACGACCCCGGACAACTGCCCGGACTGCTGGCGCACTATCGCGTCTCGCTCGTACTCTATCCATCCGCCGGGCCGGAGACATTCAGCTTCACGCTGTCCGAAGCGTGGGAGGCGGGACTTCCGGTCCTGGTACCGCCCATCGGTGCGCTCGATGAGCGCGTGCGCGGCAGCGCTGCAGGCTGGGTGCTGAGCGATGAGGAGTGGCGCAATGAAGACCGGATGTTGGAACGCGTGCTTGCGGTGCTCGGCACCGCAAACGTCGCGTCGCGCCAGACCGCGTCGGCAGCCGCAAGGGTGGTGCCGCATGCGTCGCTTCGCGCAATGACCGACGCGACATTCGCGTGCTATGACAAGGCGGTGGCGGCAAGGCGGAGCGCCCCGACGCCGGCCGACCTGCGTCCCTTTCCGGCGTCGCGCGTGCGCGATTCGCTGGGCTACCGGCCGTGGACGCCGCCCGTTCCAATGCTGCAGGATTCCGCCACCACGACGCGCAGTGTCGGCGCGCGCATTGCGCATGCTGCGCTAGGCATGCGCCACGGATTGCCCGGCCGCGTCCTCTACCGGATGGCGCCGGCGGCACTGGTCGCGCGCCTCAAGAAGCATCTGCGCTGATCGTGGCCAACGACTATGCCAGATGGCTGCAGCGCGGAGTCGCCCACCTGGAGGCAGGACGGCCTATCGAAGCCTCGCTGTGTTTCCGCCGCGCGATAGCGACCAGTCCAGGCGGCGCCAATGCCGGCGCGGCAGATGCCCGTTTTCGACTGGGCGAAGCGCTGTGGGGTCTCGGTCTCACCGAGGAGGCGATCCAATCCTGGCGCGATGCGGCGTTCGCTGATGCGAGGATGCTCGCGACGCGCCTCGCGCTGGCGGAAGCGCTTCTGGCGCGCAGCGATTTCACAGGCGCACGCACGATGGCAGCGGAGGCGCTGGTCATCGCGCCCACGGACTGGCGCGCCCAGGCGTCGCACGCCGCGGCCGCGGCGGCGTTGGGTGACCCTGCCAGTATGGCGGAGATCGTGCGGCAGCTGGCAATTCAGCCCAAGTTGGCGCTGCGGCCAGCCTATGCGCCGGCGCTTGCCCGCGCGCTCGATGGAGCGCCAGGTGCTCAGTCGAATCACGCGGGCGATCCTTTCCACCAGTTCGTCGAGGCGGTGGTGCCGCGGGTGTCCGAAGTGGCTGCAGCTCTGCTGGCCCCGGTCGTTGCCGCTGCGTTCGAGCGTCACCCCGTGGCGCTTGCGCAAGCACTGCGAACGCGTGCCTGGACCGGTGGAGACATCGAGCCGCTGCGCCGGATCATCGTTGCCGTTCACCCGCATGACGCGGCGTTGGCGAGTCAACTGTCGGAAACGCATGCAGCGATGTGCGTTGCCGAGCCACTCCTGGTGCCGTCGCTGTGGCCTGCGCGCACGGGCGGCGCTGCACTGCGCTTAGCATGGCTGATGCCTGCGCCGGAAAGTGCGTTGTTCGCGCCGGCCCGAGCGATCCTGGCCGAAGTTGGCGGGAAACTCGATGGCATGCGCGCCGACATGGCCGTGCTTTGCACTGGCAGCGTGGAAGCAACGCGGGCTGCAATGCTTGAGTCCCCGGAAGCATCGCGCGTTCTGGCTGGTGCGGTCTCGGCCTCTACCCTGGCCGCCAAAGAGAATCCGGCGGCCACTCTTGTCTTGCGCTATCTGCGTCTGCCGCCACAGCCCGATGCGACCCACGCGCGCGGCTCTGGCCGGCAGCGACCCGGACGTCCTGGTCGATCTCGCCGGATTGAGCGCAGCCACGGGATTGTTCCTGGCGGCGCGGCCCGCACGACGCGTATGGTCGTTGCAGGCGATGCAGCCCTGCCATGCGACGGCACTCGTCGAACGGACATTCGAGACCACCGGAGAACTGGTCGGTGAGTTATGTGGGCTGCAGGCGGACGGATTTCCGCCGGCGCCGAGCGCGCGGGACCTGGGAGGCTGGTGGGACGCCGCGGTGCGCGCGCATCAGCAGGGGGACGCGGCCGCGGCTGCCATAGGATACGCGCGCGTGCTTGCCGTGCAACCCGACTACGCGCCCGCCCATCGCCTTCGCGCGGTGCTCGCGCGCGAATGCGGCGAAGAGGATGTCGCCGAGCACGAATTCACGCGGGCCGTTGCGCTGGCGCCGGACGATTCGGACACGCGAATCGCCGCTGCAAAACTCGCGCTGGCCATGCATCGGCCGGAGCGGGCGGCAACGTTGTTGCGTGAAGGGCTGGACCGCACGCCTTACCGGGCTGCGCTGTGGCGTGCGCTGGGTGACGCGGAACTGGCGCGCCGCGACGGCGCCGCGGCCAACGCGGCATTCGGCCAGGCATTGCGGCTGGGTCCCGCTGACGGCGAGATCTATTTCAATCTGGGCGTCGCGATGCAGATGAAAGGCAACCTCGACGAGGCGACGCTCGCCTACCAGCGCGCGTTGATCCTGCGCCCGGATTATGCCGCAGCGTATTTCAATCTCGGCGTCGTTCTTCAGGAGCAGGGCCGCGCGGATGCGGCCGGCGCGGCTTATCGTCAGGTACTGGCATTGAACCCGCAGGATGCGGCAGCCTACAAGAATCTGGGCGAGGTGCTGTACGCGTCGGGCAAGATCGACGCATGGATCGCCAATTTTCGTGCATTCGAATCCCATTGCCCGACGGCGTTGCTGCTCGCCGTGCAGGCGCTGGAAGTGTGCCGGCTCACCGGGGATCACGCCCGCCTCGACCGTTACCTCGATGGCTTGCGGCAGGAGCGATTTCCTGCCGCGAGCGAGTTCGAACTGGTCGATGCCCTGGAAGAACTGATGTTCCTGCTGCTCAATTTCGATGTCGAGCCGGAGATGCTGCAGCGCTTTGCGTCAACCTACGACTCCGCCGCGTCGCACGTTTATGGGACGCCTGGATCAGTGTGCGTGCCGCTGGCCCCGCGCCGCCCTGGCAAGCTGCGCGTGGGCTATCTTTCCGGCGACTTGCGCGACCACGTGATGGGAAAGCAGATGTGGCAGGCGGTCGAGCATCATGATCGCGGCCGCTTCGAACTCCATTTCTATTCGACGTCCGCGGTGCGCGATGCCTGGACCGAAAAGTACGAAGGCCTTGCGGACCACTTCGCCGTGGTCGCGAACCTCTCCGACGCGGAGGCGGCGGTCCTGATCGGTCGCGAGGACCTCGATCTGCTCGTCGACCTGTCAGCGCACACCAAAGGCGCGCGGCCGGGGATCCTCGCCCTCAAGCCCGCGCGCGTGCAGATCACCCACATCGCCAGTTGCGGCACGGTGGGATTGAAGGCGATCGACTACAAGCTCACCGACCATTTCGCGGACCTGCCGGAAAACCAGGACACCTTGCTGGAAACGCTGCTGCCGATGGACGGCTGCGTGTATCCGTGGCGCGCGGTGGCGCCCGCATCGAAGCATCCCTTCACGCGTCCCGCGCTCGGCATCGCGCCGGAAGCCTTCGTCATCGGCGCATTCGTGAGCCCGCTCAAGCTGTCGCGGCGATGCCTGGCCTTGTGGCGCGACGTGCTGGGACGCGTGCCGAATGCGAAGCTCGCGTTCTCCCCCAACAATTCGGCGCAGCGTCCGCTCTACGTGCGCATTGCGGCGGCTGCGGGAGTCGGGGCGGACCGCCTGCTGTTCCTGCCGCAGGGCCGCGACGAGCACGAGAATCAGTCGCGCTATGAAATCGTCGACGTGGTGCTGGATACCTTGCCCTACGGCGGTGTCAACGGGACCATGGAGGCCCTGGGAATGGGCGTGCCGGTGGTGACCCTGGTGGGCAAGCGACATGGCGAGCGCTCAACCTATTCCATCCTGGCCAACCTCGGCGTGCTGGAGACGGTCGCGCAGGGCGGCCGCGAGTACGCCGACATCGCGGTGCGTCTCGCCACCGATGCCACGTTCATGACGCAGGTGCGCCATGCGATTCGCGCGAAGATCGGGCATTCGGCGCTGACGGACCGGGCTGCGCACACGCGCAACCTCGAGGCGGCGTATCTGCGTGCGTTGCGGGAGCGCGCGCCCGAGGTGCTGCCAGTGCAATGAATCCATCCGGCGATGCGCGCGGTCCTTCCGCGAAGTCGCGTTCGATCGCCCGGCTGAACGCCTTGGCGCAATTGCTCATCCGGTCGCGCGCGCCGGGTTGGCCAAGGCACGCAGTTCGCAACGCACCTCTTCGATCACGCTGGCCCAATCGCCAACGCGTGGTTGCCGGAAGAGACGCGCAGTGGGATACCACGCACTGTAGGCGTGCCCGAGGCCCCAGCGCCAGTCGGGCGCAAAGGGCAGCAGGATCCACACGGGCCTGCCAAGTGCGCCGGCCAGGTGGGCATTGCTCGTGTCCACGCTGATGACGAGATCGAGGTTCGCGATCAGCGCGGCCTTCTGCGCAAAGTTGTTGCGCGCTGCGAGCAGGCGCATGCGCCCTGCCGCCGGCACGTGCGCGATCTGTGTCTCGCCGTCGTCCTTCTGCAAGGAAAACCAGGCGAAGTCCGGAAGTTCGAAAAGCGATGCGAACGCCGCCAGAGGACACGACCGGCGACGGTCGTTTACGTGTTGCGGATTGCCGGCCCAGGACAGACCGATGCGGAATGGCTCCGGCGCGGCGGCGACTGCGGAGGCGAGCTCGTCCACGCTTGCCTGGGAAGCAAAGAGATAGGGAACCGGGCCCGGCAGTGATCGCTCGTCGACGTGCAGCGCGCCTGCCGCGGAAATCAGTGGCAGCGAGAAGTCATGGGGAATATCGTCCGTGACGCGCACGACGGCCGCCACGCCCGGAACACTGGCGAGAATGTCGGCGAGCGCATCGGGCGCCTGCACGATGACCCGCGCGCCGCGCGCCGCCAGGGGTGCGGCAACGCGCGCGAACTGCAGCGCATCGCCCAATCCCTGCTCCGTGGTGAGCAACAGTGTGCGGCCGGCCAGGTCTTCACCTTGCCAACGCGGAGCCGGCGACGCACTGGACGCGCCGAACGTCGCCTCGCGATGTCGCCACTCGTATTCGCGCCAGCCTTCTTCGAACTGTCCGGTCAGGAGCAGCGCGAGCGCCAGGTTCCAGTGCGCCTGGGCAAAATTTGGCACCAGGCGTACGGCTTCGCGAAATGCAGCCACCGCTTCGGGCAGCGCGTTTGCCGACTGTTGCGCCAGCCCCAGGTTGTTCCACGCAGTCGCCAAGTCCGGCTTGAGAGCGAGTGCCTGGCGATATCGCGCAACACCTTCCGCGGTGCGGTCGGCGGCGACCAGCGCCAGGCCGAGGTTGTTGTGGAACTCGGGCTCGTCGGGGACGAGCGCGACTGCGCGTTCCAGCAGCGGCAGTGCGTCGGCAATGCGGTTTCGCTGATAGTGGATCACCCCCAGGAAGTGAAGAGCGCTCGGATGATCGGGCGCGACAGCGAGTGCCGCGCGATAATCGCGCTCAGCGGTGACAAGGTCGCCGCGTTGGTGCGCCCGCGTGCCGCTCGCGGCCAGCACATCGGGCGCCGGCACCTCAGCCGGCGCAATCGACCCCGCCGTGGGGGCGCTCGCGCCATGACAATGCTTGTAACGCTTGCCGCTGCCACACGGGCAGGGCTCGTTGCGACCCACCCCCAGGCCGCGTGCCGCGTTCGCTTCCGCCTGTGCGAGCAGCGCACGCGCATTGTCGTGCGCTGGTTCGGCCGCTACGATCCGGCGCGCGATCGCGATCGCCGGCGCCCATTGTCCGGCGGTCATGCAATTGTTGAGCAAGGCACCGAGCTGCGGAGAACGCGCGATGCTGTCAGAGAAGTCCGGCGCCAATGCGGCGAGCTCGTTGGGTGGCATCACCTGCCAGAAATTGAACAGGCCGTGGAAGCCGAAGGGCTTGCCGATCGGATAGGCCGCCTCGAACGAGAACCTGTCGGCCAGGGACTCGCTGCCGAAGCGAATGGCGTGTTCGCGTTCCAGCAGTGGCCGGAACGTCCGGCCGATGGTCGTGTCCTCGGCCTCGACAAGCGCGATGCGCGGGTCCTGTAGCGCCTGCAACAGGCGGCGTGAACGCAGCGAGAAGCCGCCGTTGCCCACGCGCATTCCGTCCCCGTGCCAGAACCACTTGGCGCCCAGGTAGTCGCACTCGAGGAAAGCCGCGTCCCATGCGTCGGGATTGACCACGTAGCCGTCCCATTGCGCAAGCAGCACGTGCCCGGTGTGAACGAAGGGGAGCAGGTCCTTCAGCACGAAGCGCGAGTAGGCATCGCGCGACGTGATGGGGTCGATGGTCGCAACGGTGACCCCGTTCGGGACGGCCAGCCCGGAGGGAACGGCATCGGTGAGGAGCAGCACGCGTGCGAACGTCGTGCCCGCGCACGAGCGTCCCAGCGCGCGCAGCGCAAGCGCGTGGTTCGCGGTGTCGATGCAGACCAGCGTGACGCCCGGTAGTTGCAGCATCAGGGCGTGGCGGGCGTCGGCGGCTGCGCCGGTGGCGCCGCGCTCGGTGGCGGCGCGACGACTTCGCTCGCAATCTCGGTGGTCGCGGCCGAAGCGGATGGCGGCGCAGACGATGTATCGCGCACGGTCTGCGCCCACGCCCGGAACACCACCAGCATCCAGATGACGACCAAGGGTGCCAGATGCAGCGTCGCGCGATTGACGGTGCTCTGGTCGGACAGCCATTCGCGGGCGTTGGTGAACAGCAGCACAAACGCAAGGAAGATCACTCCCGCCGGCAACGACCGCCGTCAGCGGAGCCACTTGCGGCGCGAGCAACTGTCGTCGCCCGAGCAGTGCCACCGCGAACGCGCCGTACCAGAGGAGGTGCCAGTTGTCATAGAGGAAGTAGCTATTGGCCAACGCCTCCCAATCGGCACTGAAGTCGAGGTGCAGGTGATAGCCCATGATGACGGGGCTGGTCTGCGCGAGCAGCAGGAGGCCGCCTACGACAGCCACGTAGCCGATGCCCACAATCCGCGGTCCCCGCTGCGGAAGAAACGCGACGATCAGCGCGGGCACGGCGAACAGCACCCAGATTCGCCCCGGTATCTTGAGCAAAGGACACGCGGCGAGAAGCAGCAGCGCCAGCGCGGCATCCGCCGGCTCCCGCGTCCTGTGCCAACGCAAACAGGCGAGGATGCCCGCACAGAAATACATCGCGAGCGGCAGGTCCGCGTAGCCTGCAAGCGCGACATGCGTGTTGGCCAAAGGCATGGACGCGATCAGCCACGTGCCCGCCAGCGCGGAAAGCGGTGAAAAATCCATCGCCCGCAGCGCGCCGAATACCGCAAACGCGAAAGCCACGGCGAGCATCCAGAACGGCAGGTTCATCAGCGTGTCGTCCCAGCGGCCGAGGAACGTGGCGGCAAGAACCTGCATCAGTGCGACAGTGCCCGGGTAGTGTGGTCCAGCGTCGAAATAGGCGCTGCCGCCTGCGGCGAACCATAGGTCGGCGCGTTCGAAGGGTGCGATGCGGCCCAATTCGTACCAGACGCGGGCCTTGGTCGCCCACTGCGTCCACGCGTCCCAGGGAAACAGCGGACGCGTTGCGACTTCCACAAAGAGCATGGCGAAGCGCAGCGCCAGCCACGCCAGCAGAAAACGCCACAGCATCCGCATCGCACGGTCGAGCGAGCGTCCCCAAATTGCGCCCACGGCATCATCGAGCGCGGCCCGGACCGCGGGCATGCCACGATGGGCAACCGGGCGCGCGGCCCAGCCGCCCAAAGCCAGCGTTGCCACGAGCAACGGGAGGGCGATGGCGGCGACGCCGAAGTGAATTCCGGCAAGCGAGAGCGCGCGCAGCCAAAGCGTGGCCAGGAACAAGCCGATCATGCCCCCGGCGCCAATTGTCCAGGCGACACCGCCCGGGGCCGTCAACCGCTCCGTCTTCGCCGGCAGGGCAGCGAGGCAAGCGATGCCGAATGACCACACCAGAACCAGGCCGAGCTTGAGTGCGATGAGATCCATCATTGAATGAGGAATAACGCGCCACCTTGGCCGCGCAACTTGAGTTGCGCCGATACCGGCACGCCGCCGTCCCACCGCAGCTTGCCGGCGGCAGGATCGAATTGCACGCCGTGCCGCTGGAAAACCAGCATCCAGTCGCCGGGCTTCAGCTGTTCGGGAGGAGGCAGGTCGTTGCGGCGCGGCTCCGCATGGACGTTGTGCGGGTAGAGGTAATACGCCGCGCGTTCGCGGAAATAGTCGGATTCGCTGGCAACGAAGATGCGCACCGGCGTCGCGGGCATTTCAGCGCGCGCGCGTTCGACGAACTCGAAAACCGCGGCATCCTCCGCAGCGAGGTGTTTACCCTGCCAGTCCTTGCCGCCGTATTGCGCAATCGTCGACCGGACCTGCCGCGCGAGGTTCCACGTCCAGCGGGCATCGAGCACCAGCCAGCATATGACGAACATGACAGCGATTGCTGTGGCTATGTTCACTACGTCCGCCGCAGGATGGAACCGCCGCCAGAGCCACAGTACGCTGATCGCCAGCGCCATG
Organism: uncultured beta proteobacterium; assembly: GCA_963819965.1. Classification (GTDB taxonomy): domain Bacteria; phylum Pseudomonadota; class Gammaproteobacteria; order Burkholderiales; family Casimicrobiaceae; genus VBCG01. The sequence continues at coordinate 1,164,304 of CAWFYA010000004.1, read as the reverse complement.
GACATGGCCAATAGCAGAGGCAGGGGCAGCGATTGCACGTCGTCGCCGCCATTGATCGCGTTGATGGACGTTCCGCTCCATGGCTCGAAGGTCAGCCACTCGCGCACGCGGTCCCGCAGGACACTCAAGGCGCCGGAAGGATTGGCCGCGACCACGGTGATCGCAAACGGCTGGGTCAGGCTGCCGCGAATCGCCAATCCGATCCCGGTGATATGACCGATCCAGCCCGGGTCCCTGGCCAGGATCACCGGAAGCAACCGTCCGGCCTCGACGGCGACGGGCGTGCTGAATATCTTGCTGGGCGCGTAGTCGGACCGCCAAAGGAAATGCACGACAGCGTCGGCAGGCACGTTGTGCGCGTTCCAGGTGATGGTGGCGTAGTCGCGCGCCTTGAGGTCCGTGACGATCGCGATGTAGACCTGGCCCGCGGCATCGGTGCTCGTGACGATCAGCTCGTTGTTGATGTTGCTGCCTGCTCCGCGCGGCATCGTCATGTCACGCACGCCCCATTCCTTCACCGGCGACGACGGAAACCAGCTTGCGGGCACGGTAAAGGCGAGATACACAAGCAGCACGACAAACAACGCACCGATCAGCAGCTGCAGCGAGCGCAGCGGTCCTCGCGTCACGAGGGGCGGGGGCGGCGCCGACAGGGAAGCATCGCCGGGGTTCAATGCGCGTTGCGGCTCGTCAGGATGTGCCACAGGGTCAGGCATAGAATTCGGAAGTCGAACCAGAGCGACCAATTGTCGATGTAGTAGAGGTCGAATTCTATACGGCGCGCGAGGTCCGTGTCCCCGCGCAGGTCGTTGACTTGCGCCCACCCGGTGATTCCGGCCTTGACCAGATGTTTTTGCATGTAGCCGGGAATCGCTTTGCGGAATTGCTCGACAAATTCCGGCCGCTCGGGTCGCGGGCCGACCAGCGACATATCCCCGTTTAGCACGTTGATGAGCTGCGGCAGCTCATCGAGGCTCGTGCGGCGCAGGAATGCACCGAAAGCCGTGGCGCGGTGTTCGCCAGAGCGAGACCAGACTGGACCGGACGCCGCCTCCGCGCCGACAGGCATCGTGCGAAATTTCCGCATCATGAAGCGGCGGCCATTCCAGGTGACCCGCTCCTGGCGATAGAGCACCGGCCCCTTCGACGACAGCTTTACGCCGGCGGCAATGGACAGCATGGCCGGCGCGGCGATGAGCAGCAGCAGCAACGACAGCGCGAAGTCTTCGATGCTCTTCAGCAGGCGGTTGGCGCCGGAGAGCGGCGATTCGGCGAGGTTGATGACCGGCAGACCCACCACCTCCGACATCGAATGGTGGAGCAGCGCGAAGTTGAAGATGTCGGGAACAAGGCGCACCTCCACCGAATGCTGGCGCAACTGCAGGAGCAGCTCGCGGATGCGCGCGTCGGCGCGCAACGGAAGCGCAATCCAGACCTGATCCACGGGCCGCCGCGCGAGGTCGGGCGCCAGGGCATCGATGTTGCCCAGCACCTCGACGTCGTCCACTTGCGTTCCCGCCAGCAAGGTGTCGTCGTCGTAGAAGCCGCGTACCGAAAGTCCGCTCCATGGCGCGCGCGCGAGCCGCCGGACAATATCCTGTCCCAGGCGTCCGGCGCCGGCGATCACAATGTGGCGCTGGTTGTAGCCACGCCGGCGCAGTTCGCGCAGGACGAGGCGGATGCCGGCGCGAATCGCCAGGTGCAGTCCGGCACCGAATGCGATCAGGTACAGCGACCATGCGCGCGAAAAATCCGCTCCCGACTTGGACAGGAACAGGTAACCGAACCAGGCCGCCGCGACCAGCAGCCAGGCGTTCGCCAGCTGCGCTGCTTCGGCGAACAGTGTGACGCCTCGCTGGGGCGAGTAAAGACGGAGCAGCGGGAAAACGGCGGAGCAGAGTATGGCAATACCGAACAGCGCCCCGACGTAGCGCTCGGGAAGGATCCAGCTGTCGAGATACCAGCGGTGCGCGAGCCAGCCCGCGAGCATCACCAGCAACGGGTCAAGCAGGCGCAACAGCCATGCGAACAGTGGCGCGTTGTCCTTGAGCATTCCGCGCTTCATGTGTCGTGCTCGCGCGCGGAGGAAGGAATTGGTTGCGACGTCAGAATCTCCGCTCGGCGTGACGCCGCGAATGCCGCCCGCCGCAAAGCGACAAGATCGGAAAAGTCATTGCGAAAGCGCGCGGTGGAGAAACGCGCCGCGTTGTCGCGGCAGGCCACCGCGGTGATGCGTCCGGCATTGGCCTCGAATTCACGCACGGCGGCGGCAATTGCTTCCGGCGTTTGCTCCGGGAAGAATATTCCGGTGGGCGCCGCGGCGTCGAGGCCCTGAATCGTTTCCAGAGCACCGCCGCGACCATACGCGATCACCGGCGTTCCCCGCGCTTGCGCTTCCAGCGGCGCGATGCCGAAATCCTCGTCAGCCGCGAACACGAACGCGCGCGCCTCGGCCAGCCATCGATCGCGCAATTCGTCCGATGCGCGTCCCAGCAATCGCACGTTGGGACCCGCGGTGGCCGCGACGCGGGCGCGCTCCGGACCGTCGCCGATCACCACGAGCTCGCGGTCCGGCAGCAGGCGGAACGCGGCGGCAATGACGTCGATGCGTTTGTAGGGAACCAGGCGCGACACGGTGACATAGGCGCCGCCGCGCGTGGCATCCGATTGCGGCGTGGACGTCGCAACCGGCGGGTAGACGACGGTCGAGTCGCGGTCGTAGCAACGGCGGATGCGTTCGGCAATGGCATGCGAGATCGCGACGAAGTGGTCGACGCGCTGGCTCGACGCGCGATCCCACGCACGCAGCCTCGCCAGCGTACGGCGAATCACTCGGCCGCGGAAGCCCCGTTGCAATCCGACCTGGCGCAGATACTGGTCCTGCAGATCCCACGCGTAGCGCATCGGCGTATAGCAGTAGCAGATGTGCAATTGCGCGGGCGAGGTGCGCACGCCTTTGGCCACGGCATGCGAGCTGGACAGGACGAAGTCGTAGCCGGCGACATCAAAGCGTTCGATTGCGCGGGGAAACAGCGGCAGGTACCGCCGGAATGCGCCGCGCGCGAAAGGCAGGTTCTGGATGAACGAGGTGTGCACGGACCTTGACTGCAAACCCAACCGCGCACGGTCCGCCTCGCCCATGAAGTCGACCAGCGTAAACAGGTCGGCATCGGGATAGAGCGCGAGCAGTTGCTCCAGCGCGATTTCGGCGCCGCCCCAGGTGTCGAGCCAGTCATGGACGATGGCAATGCGCATGGAAGGAAATGCCTATGGTTGCGGGCGCGAGGGCGAACTGGTGCGGTCCAAAATGCGATAATAAAGAGCTTTTCAGAGACAAGACACGCACGACGAAAATAGAGGGACAGAGCGCACGATGAGCAAAACCGCATTGATCACGGGCGTCACCGGCCAGGACGGCGCCTATCTGGCGAGTCTCCTGCTGGGCAAGGGCTATGCCGTTCACGGCTTCGTGGCACGGCGGGCGACGGAGTCCAATTGGCGGCTGCGCGAGATGGGTATCGAACAGGACGTTGCTCTGGTCCACGGGGACCTGACTGACATGGCGTCGCTTTGCCGCGCGGTCGAAGCGGCCCGCCCGGACGAAGTCTACAACCTGGCGGCGCAAAGCTTTGTCGGAACCTCGTGGGCGCAGCCCCAGGTGACCGCCCAAGTCAACGGTGTCGGTGTGGTGAACATGCTGGAGGCGCTGCGCCGTCTGGCGCCTGCCGTGCGCTTTTACCAGGCCTCCACGAGCGAGATGTTCGGGCTGGTGCAGACGGACGCGCAGGACGAAACGACGCCCTTTCATCCGCGCAGTCCCTATGGCGTGTCGAAGCTGTTCGGACACTGGAGCACGATCAACTATCGCGAAAGCTACGGGATGCACGCCTCAAACGGCATCCTGTTCAATCATGAGTCGCCGCTGCGCGGCATCGAGTTCGTCACCCGCAAGGTCACCGACGCCACGGCGCGCATCAAGCAAGGCAAGCAGAAGGAGCTGCGCCTGGGCAACATCGACGCGAAGCGCGACTGGGGATTCGCCGGCGACTACGTCGAGGCGATGTGGCTGATGCTGCAGCAGGACAAGCCCGACGACTTCGTGATCGCCACGGGCGTCACGACGACCGTGCGCGAAATGTGCCGGATCGCATTCCGGTGCGTCGGGCTCGATTACAATGATCATGTCGTCATCGACCCGAAATTTTTCCGCCCCGCGGAGGTGGAACTGCTGCTGGGCAACCCCGCCAAAGCCAAGCGGGTGCTCGGCTGGCAGGCGCATACCGGCATCGACGCACTCATCGCGATGATGGTGGACGCCGACATGCGCCGGGTCAGCCGGGAATAGCCAATTGGCCGCGCCTGGGGTCCGGCGGGTGCCTCATTCAGCACGACATTTGGCAACCGATTTGCGCCACTACGTTGACCTGGTGGTGGCGCTGACGATCAAGGAAATCAAGGTCCGCTACAAGCGCACGGTCCTGGGTTACGGCTGGTCGCTGCTCAACCCGCTGGTGTTCGCGGTGACCTACTGGATAGCCTTCAAGGCCATCCTCAACGTCAAGATCGAAGGCTATTTCATCTTCCTGCTGGCGGGACTGTTTCCGTGGCAGTGGCTCAACAATTCGCTGCAGCTCGCGCCCCGGGCGTTCACGAACAACGCGCCGCTTGGTGAAGAAGATCGCTTTCCCGCGCTACCTGATCGTGGCGTCGTCGGTGGTCACGGAGGGACTCCATTTCCTGCTCTGCCTGCCGGTGTTGGCTGGACTCGCGCTGCTGTTCGGGCGCGGCACGCTGTCATGGGCGTGGCTATGGGGCGCGCCGATTCTGCTGGTCGTCCAGGGTCTGTTGATCTACGGCATCGCGCTCGCCGTCGCCTCCTGCAACGTCTTCTTTCGCGACCTCGAGCGTCTGATCGCGCTGGGCATGACGGTCCTGTTCTATGTCACGCCCGTGATCTTCGAACGACACATGGTGCCGCCGCTGTTCCAGCCGCTGATTGCTCTCAACCCCTTCACTTATCTCATCGTGGCCTGGAGGGCGCTGTTGCTCGACGGCACGATGAATTGGGGCGCGCTGGGCGCGTCCACGATAATCGCGTTGATCGCGATCGTGGTGGGGCATGCCGTGTTCGATCGATTGCAGTGGAAATTCGCCGAGGCCCTGTGATGGTCGAGTCGAACATCGAACCCATGATCGAATTCGCGGGCGTCGGCAAATCCTATGCGCTGGCGCTGCATCGCGGCGGCGGAATCAAAAATTTGATCCTCAGTCCTTCCCGCGCGTTGCGCAACATGCGCGCGGAAAACCGCGTGGTGCTGGAGAATTTTTCGCTGCGGATCGCCCCCGGCGAATCCATCGCGGTGATGGGCCGCAACGGCGCCGGCAAAAGCACGCTCCTGTCGCTCATTGCCGGCGTGATCAGGCCGACGACCGGTACGCTCACGGTCAACGGCAGCGTGTCGCCCCTGCTCGAATTGGGCGCAGGGTTTCATCCTGAACTGACCGGCCGCGACAATGTGATGCTGAACGGCGTGCTCCTCGGGATGCGACGGGCAGAAGTGGCGGCGCGCATGGACCAGATCGTCGCATTCGCGGAACTGGCGGAGGCGATCGACGAGCCCGTGCGCACGTTTTCCACGGGCATGGTCGCGCGCCTGGGATTTTCCGTGGCGGCGCACCTCGATCCGCAGATCCTGCTGATCGATGAAGTGCTGGCGGTCGGCGACACGGCGTTCCAGGCCAAGTGCATCGCGAAGATCCACGAATTCCGGCGCCGGGGCGTGACCATCGTGTTCGTGTCGCACGAACTGAAGCACATCCGCGAGCTGTGCGATCGGGCCGTCGTGGTTGCCGAACATCGTGCGGCGTTCGCGGGCGACGTTCCTGCGGCGATCGCGTTCTATGACGGCATGCGCTCGATCGCTGGTTAGGGTCGGGGAGGACTATGAACACCGTCGGGCCCTAGCATGGACGCGCCGGTTCCATTGCGCGTCGGGATCAGTGCCGCGCTGCCGGGAGGCGCGAAGACGCGTGCCCAGCCCGACGGGATCGCCGTGTACAACCGCGAACTCGCGGCAGCCTCCGCGGCATTGGGAGACGTGGTAACGGTGCCGGTTTTCCTGGGTCCAGGTGACGCACGCAATGCAGGACCGGGTGCGCTGGTTCTGCCGCAGCGGGCCGGGATTTCAGCGGCGCTTTCCTGGGCGACGGGCATCGATGCGCGCGGAGCCCGCGCGCTGTCGGGGCGAATCGATGTCTTCCACGCCGGCGACTACAGGATTCCGCGCCTGCGGGGGATTCCCCTGTGCGCGACCTTATTTGATGCGATCCCGCTGAGCCATCCCGAATGGGCCAACCCCCAGTGGCGTGCCGTCAAGAATTTTTTGCTGCGGAAGTCGGCGCTATGGGCGGATCGGATCCTCACCATATCGCACGCGATGGTGCCGGAACTGGTGGAGCAATTCGGCATCCCGGCCGAGCGCATTGCGGTCACCCCGCTGGGTGTCGATGCGCGCTGGTTCGAACGCGAGTCGCCGGAGCGGCTCGCACGCACTCGCCAGCGCTTCGACCTGGCGCCCGACTATTTTCTTTGCGTCGGTACGCTGCAGCCGCGCAAGAACATGGAGCGCGTCGTGGAGGCCTACCTGCGCCTGCCGCCGCGAATGCAATCGGCGCACCAGCTGGTCATTGCCGGCAAGGAGGGCTGGCGGGCAGGTGAATTGGCTGCGCAGCTGCGCGCACTTGCGCCGCAGGGGCGCGTGCGCTGGCTGAACTATGTGGAAGCGGCCGATCTGCGCGCGCTCTACCAGGGTGCGGCGGCATTTGTGTTCCCCTCGCTATATGAGGGGTTCGGGCTGCCGGTGCTGGAGGCATTTGCCTCCGGCGTTCCCGTGGTCACCTCCAATGCCACGTCCTTGCCTGAGGTGGCCGGCAATGCGGCGGTGCTTGTGGATCCGCTGGATACGAATGCCATCGCAGCCGCCATGGCCCAGTTGATTGACGATTCCCGCCTGTCCGATCGCCTTCAAAGGGCCGGATTGGCCCGTGCTGCGACCTACACCTGGGCGCGCTGCGCCCGTGAAACCGTGGCCGTACTGCGTTCCCTCCTTTAGAAACAGGGGGTTCTTGACGTTATTCAAGCCCATGGCCCGTTTCGGCAACGGAACAGGAAGAGAAAGTCGAAGAAGGGGGTTGCGTGGTGTCCGAAAAGCTCCTATAATCGCGCTTCTTTGCTGCATCTTCTCCCAGACGCACTGCCTGCAAGACACCGGGGCACGATTTACGCGATGGGAACCGAAGCAGCCGCTCTTTAAAAATTGGCAACCGATAGGTGTGGGTGCTGGGGCTTGCGAGCCCTTGGACGTCCGGCAACGGAGGTCTAAGGAAACATGTTCCAAGACTTTGGTGCTCACACAACGCAGTAAGGCTTTTCGTCAGCAATGATGAGAGGCTGAACGTCTTGTCCCTCAGCGGAAGCGCTGGGGGTTGAGGCCAACGTTGATTGAGTTACTTGTAGAGATCGAACTGAAGAGTTTGATCCTGGCTCAGATTGAACGCTGGCGGCATGCTTTACACATGCAAGTCGAGCGGCAGCGCGGGGGCAACCCTGGCGGCGAGCGGCGAACGGGTGAGGAATACATCGGAACGTACCCCGGAGTGGGGGATAACCCAGCGAAAGTTGGGCTAATACCGCATATGCTCTGAGGAGGAAAGTGGGGGACCGCAAGGCCTCACGCTCTGGGAGCGGCCGATGTCCGATTAGCTTGTTGGTGGGGTAATGGCCTACCAAGGCGACGATCGGTAGCTGGTCTGAGAGGATGATCAGCCACACTGGGACTGAGACACGGCCCAGACTCCTACGGGAGGCAGCAGTGGGGAATTTTGGACAATGGGGGAAACCCTGATCCAGCCATGCCGCGTGCGGGAAGAAGGCCTTCGGGTTGTAAACCGCTTTTGGTCGGGAAGAAAAGGTTATCCCTAATAAGGATGACTCTTGACGGTACCGGCAGAATAAGCACCGGCTAACTACGTGCCAGCAGCCGCGGTAATACGTAGGGTGCGAGCGTTAATCGGAATTACTGGGCGTAAAGCGTGCGCAGGCGGTTTGTTAAGTCTGATGTGAAAGCCCCGGGCTCAACCTGGGAACTGCATTGGAAACTGGCAAGCTCGAGTATGGCAGAGGGGGGTGGAATTCCGCGTGTAGCAGTGAAATGCGTAGAGATGCGGAGGAACACCGATGGCGAAGGCAGCCCCCTGGGCCAATACTGACGCTCAGGCACGAAAGCGTGGGGAGCAAACAGGATTAGATACCCTGGTAGTCCACGCCCTAAACGATGCTCACTAGGTGTTGGGGAAGCGATTCCTTGGTACCGAAGCTAACGCGTGAAGTGAGCCGCCTGGGGAGTACGGCCGCAAGGTTAAAACTCAAAGGAATTGACGGGGACCCGCACAAGCGGTGGATGATGTGGATTAATTCGATGCAACGCGAACAACCTTACCTACCCTTGACATGTCTGGAAGGCCCCTGAGAGGGGGCTGTGCCTGAAAGGGAACCGGAACACAGGTGCTGCATGGCTGTCGTCAGCTCGTGTCGTGAGATGTTGGGTTAAGTCCCGCAACGAGCGCAACCCTTGTCCCTAGTTGCTACGCAAGGGCACTCTAGGGAGACTGCCGGTGACAAACCGGAGGAAGGTGGGGATGACGTCAAGTCCTCATGGCCCTTATGGGTAGGGCTTCACACGTCATACAATGGACGGTACAGAGGGTTGCCAACCCGCGAGGGGGAGCCAATCCCAGAAAGCCGTTCGTAGTCCGGATTGCAGTCTGCAACTCGACTGCATGAAGTCGGAATCGCTAGTAATCGCGGATCAGCATGTCGCGGTGAATACGTTCCCGGGTCTTGTACACACCGCCCGTCACACCATGGGAGCGGGATGTACCAGAAGTAGGTAGGCTAACCGCAAGGGGGCCGCTTACCACGGTGCGTTTCGTGACTGGGGTGAAGTCGTAACAAGGTAGCCGTATCGGAAGGTGCGGCTGGATCACCTCCTTTCTCGGAAATGCTCCACGTTTCAGTACCCACAACCTATCGGTTGCAGTGCGCGAAGGTAATCCTTCGCGGCCGCAGCGTGACGTCGGACACGGGCCTGTAGCTCAGTTGGTTAGAGCATCGTCTTGATAAGGCGGGGGTCGATGGTTCGAATCCATCCAGACCCACCAGGTTGAGCGAAGGCTGGTTTGCAAGCCAATCGAGGCGCGCGGGACCGACGTGTACACAAGCAGTACACAAGGGCCCAAGCAACGAAGAGTGGCGAAGCAAAAGGGGCTGTAGCTCAATTGGGAGAGCGCCTGCTTTGCAAGCAGGAGGTCGTCGGTTCGATCCCGTCCAGCTCCACCATCACTACCTATCGGTTGCGCGACACGCAGCGTTCAACTCTGGGCTTTGCCAAGAGTCCAAAGTTGAAAGCTGTACTGTTCTTTAAAAATTCGGAAGGCAAGGGTTCATCTGGACTTGATGAGAGTCTGGGTGGACATAGGGTTGAGTTGTATCTTGCTGTCATTCTTTAAAAGGGGAATGACAGTGGCGCAAACACGCCATGACAGTGTGTCCGAAGCGGGAAACTGCGAGGGCTTACAGTTATGGGGTCAAGTGACTAAGTGCATGTGGTGGATGCCTTGGCGATTACAGGCGATGAAGGACGTGGCAGCCTGCGAAAAGCTCCGGGGAGCTGGCAAACAAGCTTTGATCCGGAGATGTCCGAATGGGGAAACCCGGCCCGCAAGGGTCACCGCGCTCTGAATACATAGGGGCGAGGGAGCTAACCCAGTGAACTGAAACATCTCAGTAGCTGGAGGAAAAGAAATCAACCGAGATTCCCAGAGTAGTGGCGAGCGAAATGGGACCAGCCTGCAAGTTTTAGCGATCGACTTAGTGGAATGCTCTGGAAAGGGCAGCCGTAGTGGGTGATAGCCCCGTACGCGAAAGGTCGATGGTGGAACTGAGCTTGCGACAAGTAGGGCGGGACACGTGAAATCCTGTCTGAAGATGGGGGGACCATCCTCCAAGGCTAAATACTCGTAATCGACCGATAGTGCACCAGTACCGTGAGGGAAAGGCGAAAAGAACCCCGGAAGGGGAGTGAAATAGATCCTGAAACCGCATGCATACAAACAGTGGGAGCCCCAGCTTAATCGGCCTTCAAGTCGGTTCTTAGACGCTCATTTGCAAAGCAAATGCGGCGGCAAAAGACCCGACGATGAAGTAGATCCTGCGCACGCAAAACGTGCAGATGGGATTGGGCGATTAAGGGGTGACTTTCGAGCGCGTAGCGCACGAAAGGCAACCCAGCTTAAGAGGCCCGGAGGGCCGATCAAGCTGGGGTGACTGCGTACCTTTTGTATAATGGGTCAGCGACTTACGTTCTGTAGCAAGCTTAACCGCATAGGGGAGGCGCAGCGAAAGCGAGTCCGAATAGGGCGCTTGAGTTGCAGGGCGTAGACCCGAAACCGGATGATCTAGCCATGGCCAGGTTGAAGGTGGGGTAACACCTACTGGAGGACCGAACCCACGTCTGTTGAAAAAGACGGGGATGAGCTGTGGCTAGGGGTGAAAGGCTAAACAAATCCGGAAATAGCTGGTTCTCTCCGAAAACTATTGAGGTAGTGCCTCCTGTATCACTGCCGGGGGTAGAGCACTGTAATGGTTGTGGGGGTCATAGCGATCTACTACGCCATAGCAAACTCCGAATACCGGCAAGTGCGAGCAGGGGAGACAGACATCGGGTGCTAACGTCCGGTGTCGAGAGGGAAACAACCCAGACCGCCGATTAAGGTCCCCAAGATCTAGCTAAGTGGGAAACGAGGTGGGAAGGCTCAGACAGCCAGGATGTTGGCTTAGAAGCAGCCATCATTTAAAGAAAGCGTAATAGCTCACTGGTCGAGTCGTCCTGCGCGGAAGATGTAACGGGGCTCAAGCTAGGCACCGAAATCGCGGATTTACAGGCTCCATCAAGCGCATTCGCGCATGGAGCCGCATTGCACACAGCGGCAGCGAAGCTGCGGCAATGCATCCATCAAAGTCGAGACGGCCTGCGCTACGGAAACGTAGGCGAAGGCTGAGTGCGTTTGATGGAGCCTGTAGATGGTAGGAGAGCGTTCCGTAGGCCTGTGAAGGTGGCTCGTAAGGGCTGCTGGAGGTATCGGAAGTGCGAATGCTGACATGAGTAGCGATAAAGCAGGTGAAAGGCCTGCTCGCCGTAAGCCCAAGGTTTCCTGCGCCACGTTCATCGGCGCAGGGTGAGTCGGCCCCTAAGATGAGGGCGAGAGCCGTAGTCGATGGGAAGCGGGTTAATATTCCCGCACCGATTTGGAATGCGATGGGGGGACGGAGAAGGTTATCTCGGCCGGGTGTTGGATGTCCCGGTTTAAGCGTGTAGGCGTGCCCGGTAGGCAAATCCGCTGGGCTTAGCTGAGGCGTGACGACGAGGACTGGCTTGCCAGTCTGAAGTGAGTGATACCCTGCTTCCAGGAAAAGCCTCTAAGCTTCAGTTCCAAATTGACCGTACCGCAAACCGACACAGGTGGGCGAGCTGAATATGCTCAGGCGCTTGAGAGAACTCGGGTGAAGGAACTCGGCAAATTGACACCGTAACTTCGGGATAAGGTGTGCCCTTATTAGGTGAAGGCTTTACTGCCGGAGCTGAGAAGGGTTGCAAAGAATCGGTGGCTGCGACTGTTTAACAAAAACACAGCACTCTGCTAACACGAAAGTGGACGTATAGGGTGTGACGCCTGCCCGGTGCCGGAAGGTTAAATGATGGGGTGCAAGCTCTTGATTGAAGCCCCGGTAAACGGCGGCCGTAACTATAACGGTCCTAAGGTAGCGAAATTCCTTGTCGGGTAAGTTCCGACCTGCACGAATGGCGTAACGATGGCCACGCTGTCTCCACCCGAGACTCAGCGAAGTTGAAGTGTTTGTGAAGATGCAATCTCCCCGCGGCAAGACGGAAAGACCCCGTGCACCTTTACTGTAGCTTTGCATTGGACTGTGATGAGGTTTGTGTAGGATAGCTGGGAGGCTTTGAAGTGGGGGCGCTAGCTCTCATGGAGCCAACGTTGAAATACCAGCCTGACGTCATTGCGGTTCTAACCTGGATCCATTATCTGGATCGGGGACCGTGCATGGTAGGCAGTTTGACTGGGGCGGTCTCCTCCCAAAGAGTAACGGAGGAGCTCGAAGGTTCACTTAGCGCGGTCGGACATCGCGCTGGACGTGCAAGGGCACAAGTGAGCTTGACTGCGAGACTGACAAGTCGAGCAGGTACGAAAGTAGGACCTAGTGATCCGGTGGTTCTGTATGGAAGGGCCATCGCTCAACGGACAAAAGGTACGCCGGGGATAACAGGCTGATACCGCCCAAGAGTTCATATCGACGGCGGTGTTTGGCACCTCGATGTCGGCTCATCACATCCTGGGGCTGTAGCCGGTCCCAAGGGTATGGCTGTTCGCCATTTAAAGTGGTACGTGAGCTGGGTTCAAAACGTCGTGAGACAGTTTGGTCCCTATCTGCCGTGGGCGTTGGAGATTTGACGGGGGCTGCTCCTAGTACGAGAGGACCGGAGTGGACGTACCGCTGGTGTACCAGTTGTCTCGCCAGAGGCATCGCTGGGTAGCTACGTACGGAAACGATAACCGCTGAAAGCATCTAAGCGGGAAACGCGCCTGAAGATGAGATCTCCCGGGGACTAGATCCCCCTGAAGGGCCGTGGCAGACCACCACGTTGATAGGTCGGGTGTGGAAGCGCAGTAATGCGTTAAGCTAACCGATACTAATAACCCGTGCGGCTTGACCTCATAATTGTGGGCCTTGGCGGTGTCGCATCGACGACACCCGGTGTTGCGGTAAAGACACCACCAGGCTGCGCCATGAGATCGGCTCAACACCTAAGTAGTACCCAAACCTTGCCTTCCCCCTACACGTTCAGCCGTTGGCTGTGGCGAGCATGGAGATACCATGCCGTCACACGAGCGACTGGACAACCCGTCAATGCCTGACGACCATAGCCCGCTGGAACCACCCCTTCCCATCTCGAACAGGACCGTGAAACGGTGGCACGCCGATGATAGTACGGAGTTCCCGTGCGAAAGTAGGTCATCGTCAGGCACCCCTTAGTGCAAAACGCCCAACCCGATCGGTTGGGCGTTTTGTTTTGGGCGGGACGGCTGGCTCCCTGCCTGCGTTCACTCGCGTGGCGGCGCAGACGTGAATGTTCAACCTACCAAACTGCCCGGCACCCGCAAAGTGAAACGCCCAGCCAAATCGGCTGGGCGTTTTGCGTTGCAGAGCGCCGACTGATTGCTGCCTGATTGCTACGTTACGCCTCAGTCGTCAATGCGGCGGCTTGGCGGTCAGCCGTTGTTGCGGCGAACCGCAAATCCCATCACCCCAAGGGCCAGCAGAATCAGCGCGTAGGTCGACGGTTCTGGCACGAGCGTGATCCTGCCATCCGTCACCTGCTCGATCCACGGAATGTAGGAAGCCAGCAGGATGCCACCGGAATAGTCGCCAAACTGACCGGTGGGCGACTGGAACAAGTTTCCGCTGAACGTGTTGTTGCCCATCAGCCAATATTGGCCGTCCTGCGCGTGGTAGAACGACGGGCCACCCGAGTCGCCACCGCCGAGCATGGTTTCTATGTTGTTGGCCAATTGCGCTGTGCAGACGCCGAAATACGTGCAGAACGTGTCCTCGCCATTGCCATCGAAGTCCGCGTACCAGACTTCCTGCGGGCTGGTCATTGGAGAAGTTCTCCTCGTCGTTGGTGTCGAACAGGTCCATGATGTTCTGGCCGGTCCGCTTGACGCGGAAGTCGGGGCTCACTGTGTAGCCGTTGATTCCGTCGCCGGAAAGGCCATAGCCCGTCATCGTGTCCAGTTGTCCGGTCGTCACCGCTCCCGCCAAAATACTGTAGATCTGGGCGGTGTCGGGCGCGTCCGCGTTCATGTGGATGACCGAGATGTCGTCATTGACGCAAAAACTCGGTGGGTTGACGGCGGCCGGGCAATTGCCGAAGCCCTGGTAGAACGGATTCATGTACACGGCGTCGGCAGTGATGATGGCACGACCGGGATCGCCGGGATTGGGTTGCGAATTGAAGACCACCCGTCATCCGTACGTTGCCGGGCTGGGTAGATGTCGATCACCGTGCCTTGGCCGTCGCTGTCGACGCAGTGGCCCGGCGCTGACCACATCGCGCTTGGAAACGAGCGTCCCCGTGCAGATGAAGCGACATCGGCCATTGCTGTAGCGGATGTTGATGCTGACGACGCCGGAGAACGGCGAGGTCGGCAGGTTGGGATCGACCCGAGCCGCAGGCGAATCCGGGGGCACGCCATTGGGATCGCCGGCGACGATATTCGGAACGATCGTACCGCCAACCGAGGAGCCCATGGCGACGATCGTTCCGCCGACCACCTGACCTGCGCTTGCCGGCGCTGCATATGCGAAAACTGCTGCCAATGCGAATCCGGCAGCTATTGCGACTGATTTGTTGGCTTTCACGGCGTCCCCCAAAGTTGTCAATCCGGTGCCAGGTCCAGTTGCCTTAGTCTTGGCGCGATCCCCATCATCTGGGTCACCGGTCATTGCAGATAATATTTGGACCTGGAGCGAATCCGCGACGGCTCGCTCCAGGTATCCGACAATCCTTGCAGTTGCCTGTCGATGCACGCCCTATGCCAACGTGCAAAGCCGATTGATTCTTAGGGATTTTCCAAATATCTTTCGGCGCATTTTGAGGCGACTGTAAAAACTGTCGACATGCGACCTTGACGATGGAGCCGAGCAGAGCCCGGACGCCGATGCCGCGGTGGTCCGGTCAAAGGCCCGGAGCGGTGTGCGGCTGGCCGTAGGTCCTGAACTTTTCCAGGACCGCGTCCATTTCCCCATCGGACAATTGCACCGGCTCCCCGATCTGAAGCGCGCGCCAGTACATTTCTGCCAGCGTCTCTACTTCCACGGCGAGTGCCAATGCGCCATCCAGGGAAGCGCCGATGGCGATCATTCCGTGATTCGCGAGCAGGCACGCTCGCCGTCCCTCGAGCGCAACGCAGGACGTGGTCGGAAAGGTTCTGGGTGCCGAACGTCGCATATCGCGCGCAGCGGATGTCCTTGCCGCCGGCCACCGCCACCATGTAGTGAAACGAGGGAATGCCGCGTTGCCCGCAGGCGAGCGAGGTCGCGAACGGCGAGTGGGCGTGCACGATGGCATGCGACCTCCGGGCGCGCCGCATAGATGTCGCGATGGAAGCGCCATTCCGATGACGGCAGCAGCGCCCCCAGCGATTTGCCTTTCAGCGTCATCATGACGACCTGCTCCGGCAGCGTCTGCGCATAGGGCACGCCGTGGGCGTGATGAGGAAGCCGTCGAAGGAGTCGTCGCGCCAGCGCGCGCTCACATTGCCTGACTTGCCGCGATTGATTCCTGCCGCGTTCATCGCGAGCGCCGTCGCGATGACGTCCTCCCGCATCGAACGTTCGCCAGCCATCGCGTCAAGCCCTTGCCGCGCGCTCGGGAAACATCGCCGCGAGCCAGTCGGTCGATGCGCGAGTCACGCCGCGTTCGGTGACGAGGCCGCTGACCAGCCGCGCCGGCGTCACGTCGAATCCGTAATTCACGGCCTTGGTGCCGTGTGGCGCGATCGCGACGCGCACCGTTTGGCCGTAGTCGTCGCGGCCCGCCACGGTCAGCACCTCGTCGCTTTCGCGCGCCTCGATGGGAATGGTCGTCGCCGGTGGCAAGCTTCCAGTCGATGGTCGGCGACGGCAGCGCGACGTAAAAGGGCACGTTGTTGTCGCGCGCAGCAAGCGCCTTGTCGTAGGTGCCGATCTTGTTGCAGACATCGCCGTTGCGCGCGACGCGGTCGGCGCCGACGAACACCACGTCGACATCGCCACGCTGCAGCAGCAGGCCGCTGGCGCTGTCGGTGAACAGCGTGTGCGGAATGCCTCGCTGGTCCAGTTCCCACGCGGTGAGGCTGGCGCCCTGCATGCGCGGGCGCGTCTCGCTCACCCATACGTGCAGCGCCAGGCCTTCGGCGTGCGCGCGGAACAGGGGGGCCGTCGCGGTGCCCCAACCGCAGGTCGCCAGCGCGCCGGCGTTGCAGTGCGTCATCACGGCGATCGGTCCTGGCCGCCGCTGCGCAATGCCGCGCAGCAGCGCGAGCCCGTGCTCGCCGATCGCGTAGTTGATGGCAATGTCCTCGGCGGCAATCGCATCGGCTTCGGCCCATGCGGCATCCGCGCGCGCGGAAACGGCCAGCGGCCGCACCGCCGTGCACACCCGGTCCAGCGCCCAGCGCAGGTTGACGGCCGTCGGGCGCGTCGCGTCGAGCGCGCCGTGCGCCTTGGCCAATGCAGCGTCGCTGGCGTCGCGGTCGAGCGCCAGCGCCAGGCCATAGGCGGCCGACGGCGCCGATCAGCGGCGCGCCGCGAATCCACATGCGCCGGATCGCGAGCGCGGCGGCTTCCGCGTCGCCGATGTTGACCTTGACCAATGCATGCGGCAGCGCGCGCTGGTCGATCACGTCGATGTGGCGGGCCTTTGGCGGCCGGATCAGCGCGCGATACGGTCCGGGATCGCCGGGGGGCGGGATCGTTTCGCGTGGCATGGAGCGATTCTACCCATGTAACGCACTTCTGTTGCGGTGCTCCCGGCGTTCTCGGGGACCATATCCCGACGGCGATGTCCTCGGCTACTTCAGCACGAGGTTGTTGAAGTCGTCCGTCCAGACGCCCCAGTTGGGCCGCGATGCGATGGCCTTCGCGAAACCGGTAAGTCGCGGATCATCGAGCCGGGCCGGATTCCTGGCGAGCAATACCCAGCTCGAGGAGCTTCCCAGCGGGTCCAGGCCGGGGTCGTCGATCCACAGCGCACGCAGACCCAATTGCCGCGCGATGGCCTCCACCACCGGCACCAGGTCGAGGTAGCGATTGGTGACGTGAAAGGCGATCACGCCATCCGGATTCATGTGGCGCAGGTAGACTTGGACCGCCTCCCGCGTGATGAGATGTACCGGAATCGCATCGCTGGAGAAGGCGTCGATGGCGAGCACGTCAAAACGCTGCGGCGGCTCGCGTTCCAGGGACAGGCGCGCGTCACCCAGCGACTATTTCAACGGTGGCGTCGCTGTCCCTGAGGAATGTGAAGTCGCGTTGGGCGATGGCGACGACGCTCGGGTTGATGTCGTAGAAACGGTAGACATCGCCTTTGGCGCCATAGACGGCGAGGGTTCCGGCGCCGAGCCCGATGACGCCGACGCGGATCGGATCGATGCGTGGATGCATTGCCTCGAGCAGGCGGCCGATGCCGGAATTGCGCGTGTAGTAGCTCGTCGGCTCGTTCCTGAAGCTCGGGTGCAGGTACTGCTTGCCGTGCATGATCGTTCCATGTACCAGCGTGCGGCGACGATTGACCTCCTCGACGCCCGCATCCTGGACGCGCAGCACGCCGTAGAAGTTGCGCGACGCATATACGGTGTCGCGATAGAACTCGATCATGCCCCACACGCCGCAACCGGCGGTGAACAGGAGCGACAGGAGCGCCAGGGCCGGAAACACGAGCTTCTCCCTGCGCGTTTGCCACAAGAGCAGCATCCCGCATGCGAGAAGTGCGATGACCAGGTCGAAGTTCGCCGTGAACACGAGCGGCGCGACAACGCCCGCGGCGATGGCCCCCAGCGCGCCGCCGAGCGAGATCATGAGGTAGAAGCGCGTGAGGTATCGCGGCGCGGGTTTCAGCGTCACGAGTTCGCCGTGACAGAACATGCAGGCCAGGAAGAAACCAAAACAGCACGCGGCGATCTGCAGCCCCAGCACATTCGCCAGATTGGGATCGGCCAGCGTCCAGCCCATGACGCCGAGCGCGGCTGCAAGCATGGCGAAGATCGTTTCACGGTAGTACCAGCCGCTGCCGTCGAAGCAGAGGATGAAGGTCATGAGATAGAGCGACAGTGGCAATATCCAGAGCAGCGGAACCGCCGCTATGTTCTGCGTGATGTGATCGGTGACCGCCAGCAGCAGCACGGAACTGGTGGCGGCCAACGCGCACCAGAGTGCCTGCCGCGCCAACGTGGGTGGTGTCTCGGCCGAATCACGCGGCACCAGGTTTTCGTTCTGGCGTCGCCGGTGGTCTTCGATCGCTTCGACCTCTGTCGCCCCGCGCTGACGTGCCGACGCATGCGCACGCGTTCCTCCCTTGCGCGCCGTGGCAATGCACAGCGCCACGAACAGCACATAACCTGCGGACCAGCCCCATGCCTGGACGCGCGTCGCGACCCAGGGCTCGAGCAGGAACGGGTAGCCCAGCAGCGCCAGCATGGATGCGAGGTTGGACAGTGCGAACAAGCGATAGGGGCTGCGTCCCGGATGCTCGCGCGCGAACCACGCCTGGATCAGGGGACTGGTCGTCGACAACACGAAATAGGGCAGCCCGATAGTCGCGGCGAGCAGGCCCAGGATCAGCGGGATCGGACTCTCAGCCCCGAGGGTTTCCAGAAAGCGCCGGGAATGATCGGCAGCACGACGAGACTCGCCACCAGCAACGCTGCGTGCAGCGCACCTGACCGCTTGCCTTGAGCCTGCGAACCGAGAAATCGGCATACGCGTACCCCAATAGCAACGTGGTCTGGAAGAACACGAGGCAGGTCGTCCATACCGCCGCCGAACCGCCGAACCATGGCAGGATCTGCTTGGCGACGATGGGCTGGAGCAGGAACAGCAGGAATGCGCTAACGAAAATCGTCAGAGCGTAGAGCATCTGCGATCGCAGTCGGTAGACAACGACGCATTGTACTGGCAGGCGTCGCGTTCAATCCGGACGCGCCATGCACTGCGGTCTGCGTGGCGCAGTTCGGACGTATCTCAATAGGTCGTGCGGGGACGAAAGTAGTCGACCCGGTCGATGGATTTTATCCGAACTTCCTTGACCTCCAGGCCTTGCAGCAATTTGAGCGGAATCTCCGTGCCGGCGCCGCCGCGATTCCAGACTTTGCGATAGAACTCGGCTTGGGTCCGGACACCGTCGTCGCCGACGGCCAGGATGATGTCGCCGACGGAAACGCCTGCCAGATCAGCCGGTCCTTCCGGCGATACGCGCATGACCACCAGCCGCCCGCGCGCTCGTCGGTCGACACGCCCATCCACGGACGCGCGGGTCCCGCGCGATGCCCCGTATTGATGAGATCCGTGAGGATCGGCTTCAACAGGTCGATCGGCACGAACATGTTGCCGGGAATGGGCGGACCCTCCTCGTTGGCTTCGCGCACGATCAGCGAACCCACGCCCAGCAGCTTGCCATCCTTGTTGATCAGCGCGGCGCCGCTCCAGTTGAGCGTGGGCGGGATCGTGATAGATGGCCTGGTCCAGCGCATATTCCCAGCTTGCCGGAAATCGCCGTTGCGACACCACGTAAGCGAAGGTGACGCCGTCCTCCCCTGCACCGGCGATCATCACCGGCTCGAGTTGGCCACTTCCCCGAGTCGCCGAAGGGCACGGGCTTGGCATCCATCGGCGCGATCGTGCGCACCAGGCCGAATCCCGATCGCATGGTCGTAGCCGACGATTCGCGCCGACAGCGTCCGGCCGCGACTGTCGGTGACGCTGACATCGTCGGCTTCGACGATCAGGTAGCCGATCGTGAGAATGAGGCCGTCATCGCCGATGACCACGCCGGTCCCTTCTCGCTCGCTGCCCAGCGTCGCGCTGCTGCGCGCGTCGGGAACGGCCTGCACGCTCAACTTGACGATGGCGCCGAAAAGCTCGTCGGCGTCCTCGCCGCCTGGTCTCGCGACGTTTGCGCTGGTGCCTCGCCGGCGCGGCGTCTTCGCGCTGCGCGCATGGCAGGCCGGACCAGCGCCAGGACACAAAGAGCGCATGCGACGTTGACAACAAGGCGCCGCGAGCAACCGCGACGGCACGCCGCCATGTGGCGCATCTGGGCATGGGGACCTCCAATGGGAGGCTCCCGCATTGGCGGGCGCGAGGCGCGCAACGGTCTCGCACTATAGCGCGCTGACATCGCGGCCGCGTCATGTAGCCGTCGGCGCCACTGGCGCTTCCGTATAATCGACGCACATACACGCCGCCACAATCTGTTTGTCGCCACGGGGATTCTCATGAGCCCGCGACGCAAGAAGCCGGAGGAACTGCGCTCGCATCGCTGGTTCGGCGCCGACGACATGCGCTCGTTCGGCCATCATTCGCGCACCGCGCAGATGGGCTATTCGCGCGCCGACTACCCGGGCAAGCCGATCATCGCCATCATCAACACGTGGAGCGACATCAACGCCTGCCATTCGCATTTCCGGCAGCGCGCCGAGGAAGTGAAGCGCGGCGTGCTGCAGGCCGGCGGATTCCCGCTGGAGATGCCGGCGATCGCGCTGGCGGAGGTGTTCCAGAAGCCGACGACGATGCTCTATCGCAACCTGCTCGCGATGGAGACCGAGGAGCTGCTGCGCTCGTATCCGGTCGACGGCGCCGTGCTGATGGGCGGCTGCGACAAGACCACGCCGGCGCTGTTGATGGGCGCGATCAGCATGAACCTGCCGGCGATCTTCATGCCGGCCGGGCCGATGCTGTCGCGGCCACTGGCGCGGCCAGCAGCTCGGCAGCGGGTCGGACGTGTGGAAATACTGGGCCGAAAAGCGCGCCGGCAACATCACCGACGCGGCAGTGGCGCGAGATCGAGGACGGCATCGCCCGCTCGCCCGGCCATTGCATGACGATGGGCACGGCGTCGACGATGACGTCGGCCGCCGAAGCGCTCGGCTTCACGCTGCCCGGCGCGGCATCGATTCCGGCGGCCGATTCGCGGCACGGCGCGCATGGCGGCCGACACCGGCCGGCGCATCGTCGACATGGTGTGGGAGGACCTGAAGCCGCGCGACTTCCTCGACCGCCGGCAGCGTCGACAATGCGATCACGACCGTGCTGGCGCTCGGCGGCTCGACCAACGCGGTCGTCCACATGATCGCGATCGCGCGCCGCGCCGGCGTTCCGCTGACGATCGATCGCTTCGACGCGCTGGCGCGCGGCACGCCGCTCGTCGCCAACATCCGGCCGGCGGGCAAGTACCTGATGGAGGATTTCTTCTACGCCGGCGGCTTGCGCGCGCTGCTGCGACGATATCGCCGATCTGCTCGCGCTCGACGCGCACACGGTCAACGGCAAGACGCTGGGCGAGAACATCGCCGGCGCCGAGGTGTTCAACGCCGACGTGATCCTGCCGCGCGACAAGGCGCTCGTGGCGGCCGGCAGCCTCGCCGTGCTGCGCGGCAACCTGGCGCCCGATGGCGCGGTGATCAAGCCCGCCGCGGCCGAAGCCGCATCTGCTGCAGCACACGCGGCCCGCGGTCGTGTTCGCCGACTACAACGACATGGCGGCGCGGATCGACGATCCGGCGCTGCCGGTGACCGCCGATTCGGTGCTCGTGCTGCAGAACGCCGGCCCGCTCGGCGCGCCGGGCATGCCGGAATGGGGCCAGCTGCCGATCCCGAAGAAGCTGCTGGCGCAGGGCGTGCGCGACATGGTGCGCATTTCCGACGCGCGGATGAGCGGCACGAGCTACGGCGCGTGCGTGCTGCACGTCGCGCCGGAATCGTTCGTCGGCGGCCCGCTGGCGCTGGTGCGCGACGGCGACCTGATCGAGCTCGACGTCGCCGCGCGCAGGCTCGAGCTCAAGGTGAGCGACGCCGAGCTCGCGCGCCGCCGCGCCGCGTGGACAGCGAGCCGGCGCCGCGCTTACGAGCGCGGCTTCGGCGCGCTCTACCAGCAGCACATCACGCAGGCCGACCAGGGCTGCGACTTCGATTTTCTCGAAGGCACCGCGCCGACGCCGGAGCCGGAGATCCACTGATGCGCAGCCACCGATCTGCAAGGACACGCGGCCAGCGAAGCTCGGCCAGACCGTCGTCGCCGCAATCATGCAAGGCGCCGGCTGCAAGCGCCGACGAGGCGCGCACGATCGCGCGGCGGCTCGTCGATTCCAATCTCGTCGGCCATGATTCGCACGGCGTGATCCGCGTCGGCAAGTACCTCGAGTGGGTGCGCGCCGGCTGGCTCGAGCCCAACACGGCGCCGTCCATCGTGTTCGAAAGCGACGCGATCGCGATCGTCGACGGCAATCGCGGCTTCGGGCAGGTCGTCGGCGAGTTCGCGACGCGCCTCGGCATCGCGCAAGGCGGCGAAGATCGGGCATCGCGATGGTCGGCCTGCGCAATTGCGGCCATCTGGGCCGCGTCGGCGACTGGGCCGAGCTCGCGGCCGCGGCAGGGCCAGGTGTCGCTGCATTTTCTCAACACGTCCGGCGCGCAGCGCGTGGCACCATTCGGCGGCAGCGACCGGCGCCTGTCGACCAATCCGATCACGATCGGCGTGCCCGCTGGCCGGCGGCGATCCGGTCGATCCTCGACATGACGACGTCGACCGTCGCCGAAGGCAAGCTGATGGTCGCGCTCAACAAGGGCGAGCAGGTGCCGCGCGGGCTGGATCATCGACAAGCACGGCAAGCCGACGACCGATCCGAAGGATTTCTACGACGGCGGCGCGCTGCTCACCGTCGGCGCGCACAAGGGCTCGGGACTGTCGATCGTCACCGATCTCCTGGCCGGCGCGCTCTCGACGGGCCGGAGCTCCGACCCCGACGACACGGTGCTGCGCAACAACATGCTGTCGATCTACATCGCGCCTGCGGTCTACGATCGCGACGGCGGCATGCTGCGCCGAAGCGCGCGGCTTCGTCGAGTGGGTCAAGGCCTCGCCGCCGCTGCGTCCGGGACAGCCGGTGCTGGCGCCCGGCGAAGTCGAGCGCCGGACGCGCGCCGCGCGGCTGCGCGACGGCGTTCCGCTCGACGACACGACGTGGACGATCTGCTGGCCGCGGCGGCGTCCGTGGGCATCGACGCCGCGCGACGCGAGCGCGATGCTGGTCGCGCCATGATTCTGGGACATGACGCGTCGCGCTCTTTCCCGGATTCACCTCGCACCGGATTCGGACGAGGGCGACCGAGATCCGCTGCGTCGTCGGCGGTGACGGCCCGCCGGTGCTGCTGTTGCACGGCTATCCGCAGACGCATGCGATGTGGCATCGCGTGGCGCCCGCGCTTGCGCGCCAGTACACGGTCGTCTGCGCCGACCTGCGGGGCTACGGCGATTCCGGCAAGCCCGCATCGGACGCGACGCACGCGCCTTATTCGAAGCGCGCGATCGCGCAGGACATGGTCGAGCTGATGCGCATCTCGGCCATCCGCGCTTCAGGCTCGTCGGGCACGACCGCGGCGGCCGCGTCGCGCATCGTCTGTGTCTCGATCATCCGGACGCCGTCAGCAGGTCGCCGTGCTCGACATCTCGCCGACACGCACGATGTTCGCGCACACCGACCAGGCGTTCGCGACGGCCTACTACCACTGGTTCTTCCTGATTCAGCCGTTCGATCTGCCCGAGCGGCTCATCGGCGCCGACCCGGTGTATTTCCTGCATCGCAAGCTTGGCGGCTGGGGACCGGCTATGGCGCATCTTCGACCCGCGCGCGCTGGCGGAATACGCGCGCTGCTTCGCCGATCCCGCGACGATCCACGCAACCTGCGAGGATTACCGCGCCGCGGCATCGATCGACCTCGCGCACGACGCGCGAATCGCCAGCGGACGCAAGGTCGGCTGTCCGCTGCTCGTCCTCTGGGGAGAGAAGGGCGTCGTACATCGGCTGTTCGACCGCTCGCGATTGGCGCGCCGTCGCCGCGACGTTCGCGGCGGCGCTGCCGTCGGGGCACTACCTGGCCGAGGAGCTGCCCGACGGAAAACGCTGCGCGAACTGGAGGCGTTCTTCGCCAGTCCTGATAGCGCCCCCCTTTGTGCTTCGTGCGGGTGTCAGAGCCATTCCGGACCCGGGCTTCCTGAACTATCCTGCCACGGCGCAGGTCGACACCATGTAGCTTATCGATAGAGCGTTTCGACGAGACAGGAGCGCCAGAACCGTGTCGAGGTCCACGACAAGGCGTAACGATGAAAATAATTTCTTGCAGACGCAGTCCGCAGGGCGCACTATGCCATTGTCATAATGTCTGGATGTTCGGAGGATCGCCATGCTCAATTTCAGTCGCGACAATGCCAAGTCACCCTGACAAGCCCCCCCATCAAGCCCGCACCGTACCCTTACGCGCCGGCATCCGACATCGACCGGGAACGGCACCCAGCCAGGGCGACCTAAGTGCCGGCCCCGGCGACACCGCACCCGGTCACGCCGCAGCGGAACCGCCCGTGGCTTTTCCATCACGCGATGCCCTCGGAGGCGTCCGCGCGCGAGCCCTCATCGGTTCCGGACACGCCCGGCAGCCAGCTTTTCGTCGGGCCCAATATCAAGCTTCGCGGCGTGGAAATCTCCGACTGCGACGTCCTGATCGTCGAAGGTCACGTGGAGGCGACCATCCACAGCAAGGCGATGCAGATCGCCAAGAAGCCGGGAACGCTGAAGGGCGCTGGCGGTGATTGACGTCGCGGAGATCGACGGCGAGTTTTCGGGCGAATTGACAGCGCACGCAAAGCTCATCGTGCGCGGCACGGGACGCGTTTCGGGCAAGATTCGCTATGGCCGCCTCATCGTCGCGGACGGTGGCGAGATTTCCGGCGACGTGCAGCGAATCGATGCCGCAACGGACGCGCCGGCCAAGGCTGCGGCACCCGCCGCCCGCCCGCAGTTGTCGCCGCAACCGCCGGGCTGATAACCGCCCTAGACGACCAGGCGATAGCCGACCGCGGTTTCCGTGATGAGGTGCTTCGGCTGCGCCGGGTCGTCCTCGAGCTTCTCGCGCAGGTGCCCCATGTACACGCGGACATAGTGCGGGCTCTCGACGTGTGACGGTCCCCATACGTCGCGAAGGATCTGGCGGTGGGTCAATACTCGGCCGGCGTTGGCGATCAGAAGCGCCAGCAGCCGGTATTCGATCGGGGTGAGGTGGACGAGTTCGCCGCGCCTCTTCACGTTCCGCGCGACGAGATCCACTTCGATGTCGCCGAACGTGATCGCCGGCTTCTCGCTGCCGGCCGGTTGGGCGCGGCGGCGCACGGTGGCGCGCACGCGGGCGAGCAGCTCCGCCACGCCAAACGGCTTGGTCAGGTAGTCATCGGCGCCCGCATCGAGCGCGTTCACCTTGTCGGATTCGTCGGTGCGGGCCGATAGAACGATTACCGGCACGCCCGACCATGTCCGCAGGTCGCGGATCAGGTCAGCGCCGTCGCCATCGGGCAGTCCCAGGTCGACGATGACGATGTCCGGCTTGCGCGTGCCGGCTTCCACCAGACCCTGCTTCATAGTCTCGCTCTCGTGCACGGTCCACCCTTCAGACTCGAGTGCGGCAGCGCACGAAGCGCCGGATCTGCCGTTCGTCCTCGATCAGCACGGCCACGGGGGAAAGTTCGCCCATGCAGACGATGATAGCGCGTACCTTGTATCCCGACACACCCGGGACAGGTCAGTAGCGCGTGCCGACCTTGACCGAACGATCCCGTCACTCGGTGCACCGGTCGACGGCCCGTCGTGCATCACGTGGGGCCTCAGCGATTTCAGCATGGCGAATAGAAAGTTCATGGCATGTCCTCTCGTGATGCAATTGAAGATAGCAAGTTGATCGTAAAGACACCGTGCAATCTGCGCGACGCCTCGTAAAGGCGGCGTAATGGTGCGATCGCCACTGTGCGCGGCGGGCCCGACGTTCAGACCTACTCGGGTGCCGCGTCCTCACGGAAGCGCAGGCGGCATGCCGAGCGGCAGCGTGAACGTGAACGCGCGCCGCCGCCGCGCGATTGTTCGCCGAGATCTTGCCGCCGTGCGCCTCGACGATCGCGCGGCGATGGCGAGGCCGAGGCCGACGCCGGGCGTCGTCGATTCGCGGGACGCCGCGCGTGAACTTCTCGAAGATCGCGTCCTCCTGGCCTTTCGGGACCCCGGGCCGGGGTCGCTGACGCGCAGACGAGCTCGCCGCCGTCGACGGCAGCGGTGATGCGCGACGGGCGTTCCCGGCGGCGTGTACTTGCCGGCTTCTCGAGCAGGTTGTAGAGCACCCGCTCGATCAGCATCGCGTCGATCTCGACCAGCGGCGCGTCGTGCGCCACGCTCACCTCGACCTGCGCGCGCCCCAGGGCGGCGCTGCGCGGCGACGAGCGCTGCCGATGACTTCCTCGATCGGCTGCCAGCTGCGGCGCAGCTTGGTGTCGCCGGTCTCGATCCGCGCCATGTCGAGCAGGTTGCTGACCAGCGAGGCCAGGCGCCGCGCTTCTCGGCGATCGCGCGCGCGACTTTCGAGCTGCTCTGCGGAAAGCGGCGGCTCGGTCTGCCCGCAGCGCTTCCGCGAGCCCCACCAGCGGCGAGCGGGGTGCGCAGGTCGTGCGACAGCGCGGCGAGCAGCGAATTGCGCAGGCGCTCCGATTCCATGTGCAGCAGCGCCTGCTGCGCAACCTCGACGTAATGGACGCGCTCGAGCGAGATCGCGGTGAGGAAGGCGAACGTCTCGAGCTGGCGGCGCTGCTCGGGCACCAGCAGCAACGCGCGGCTGCGGGCTCGAGCACGAGCACGCCGCGCGTGCGCATCGGCGCGCGCAACGGCAGATAGAGGTATGGCTGCCGGCGAGCGTGTCGGTGCCGAGGCCCGCGGGCTTGCCTTGTCGAGCGCCCACTGCGCGGCGCCCGCGTCCATGGCGGCTGTCGACCGGCGCCCGCGCGTGCAGCTCGAGCCGGTCCTCGGCGTCGAGCGACGAGGATCGCGGCCTTGGCGCGGAACGTGCGCCTCGATGAACCGGGTCGCGGCCTCGACCACGTCCTCGGTCTCGAGCAGGCTCGACAGCTCGCGCGCGAACTCGTAGAGCACCGCGCGCGCGCTCTTCGCGATAGGTCGCCACCCTCGCCTGGTAGCGCAGGCCGGCCGTGAGCTTGCCGATCACCAGCGCGACCGCCAGCATCACCGCGAACGTCAGCAGGTACTGGACGTCGGTGACCGCGAACGAGAAGCGCGGCGGCACGAAGAAGAAGTCGAACGACCGCCACGCTCAGGAACGAGGCGAGCACCGCGGGCCCGCGCCCCAGGCGCACGCGCGACCAGCACGACGGCCAGCAGGAACATCATGACGATGTTGGCGAGATCGAAATACGGCAGCAGCGGCGTCGCGACGACGCGTCGTCGCGACGCCGCCAGCAACGCCCACCGTAGCGCATGCCGCGCCTGCGCGCCGCGTCCGCGGATCGGCCTCGCGCGGCTCCGGTCGCGCGCGGCGCTGCGGCGCCGCGCGTGCGCTGCGCCCGACCGCGATGACGTCGAGGTCCGGCGCGAGCGCGCCGATGCGGCTGCGCGAGGCCGCGCAGCCAAGCGCCACCGCGACGCGCGCGACCGCGCCCGACGACCAGCTTCGAGCAGTTGTGCGTGCGCGCGTAGTCGACGATCACCGCCGCGGCGTCGCCGCCGGACAGCACCGCGGTGCGCGCGCCGAGGTCCTGCGCGAGCTTCACCGTGCGCAGGATCCGCTCGCGCGCCGTGCGCGGGCAGGCGCTGCAGCGACGGCGTCTCCACGTACACCGCCGTCCAGTCGACGCCGAGCTGGGCCGCGAGTCGCGCGGCGCTGCGCACGACGTCCTCGCCGCCGGGCTCGCGGACCGACGCAGCAGAGCAGCGACGCCTCGGTCTTCCATACGCGGCTCGATCGCCTGCTCGACGCGGTACGCCTGGACGTCCTCCTCGATGCGGTCGGCGGTACGGCGCAGCGCGAGCTCGCGCAGCGCCATCAGGTTGCCCTTGCGGAAGAAGTTCTTGCGCCGCGCGCTCGACTGCTCGGGCACGTACACCTTGCCGGCGGCGAGGCGCGCGAGGAGTCGTCGGCCGGAAAGTCGACGACCATCACCTCGTCGGCGTCGTCGAAGAACGTGTCGGGCACGGTCTCCCACACGCGTGACGCCGGTGATGCCGCCGACGACGTCGTTCAGGCTCTCGAGGTGCTGGACGTTGAGCGTCGTCCAGACGTCGATGCCCGCGGCCAGCAGCTCCTCGATGTCCTGCCAGCGCTTGGCGTGGCGCGAGCCCGCCACGTTGGTGTGCGCGAGCTCGTCGACCAGCAGCAGCGCGGGCTGGCGCGCGAGCGCGCGCATCGAGATCGAACTCGGGCATCTCGCGGCCGCTTTACTCGATCTGCGCGCGGCGGCAGGACCTCGAGGCCCTTCGAGCAGCGCCTCGGTCTCGCTGCGCCCGTGCGTCTCGACGCACGCCGACGACGACGTCCTCGCCTTCGCTGCGCAGCGCGTGCGCGGCGGTGAGCATCGCGTAGGTCTTGCCGACGCCGGCGGAGGCGCCGAAGTAGATGCGCAGGCGGCCGCGCCGGCGGCTCGCCTCCTGCGCCTTGACCTCGGCCAGCAGCTGGTCGGGGTCGGGGCGGTCGTCGGTCATCGGGTCCGTGTGGTCCCTGCTTGCGGCCGCGGACTACCTGCCGACGCTAAACCGCTACTTGCCGCGCGCGCGGTCCAGCGCCAGATTGAGCTTCACCACGTTGACGCGCGGCTCGCCCAGCAGCCCGAACGTGCGGCCCTCGGTGTTCCGCGCCACGAGCGCGCGCACTGCCTCGGCCTTCATGCTGCGCGCCTTGGCCACGCGCGCGACCTGGTATTCGGCGGCGGCGAGCTGATGTGCGGATCGAGGCCGCTGGCCGACGCGGTCACGAGGTCGACGGGCACCGCGCGCGGCATTGCCCGGATCGGCTTCGCGCAGCGCCTTGATCGCGCTCCGCGACGGCGTCGGCGAGCGCCGGATTGCGCGGCCCCAGGTTCGAGCCCGACGACGCGCCGCGTTGTACGGCTGCGGCGACGTGGCCGACGGCCGGCCCCAGAAATACTTCGGATCCGCGAACGGCTGGCCGATGAGCGCCGAGCCGACCGTCTTGCCGTCGGCGGCGATCAGGCTGCCGTTGGCGGCGCGCGGGAACGCCACCTGGGCGAGGCCCGGTGACGAGCAGCGGATAGGCGACCCCGGTCAGCACGGTCAGCACGACGAGCATGCGCAGGGCAGGCATGAGGATGGGCGAACATGACGTGTCCTCCGTATTTCAGGCGAGGCCAGCGCCGACCAGCAGCGATGTCGATGACCTTGATGCCGATGAACGGCAGCAGGATGCCGCCGACGCCGTAGATCAGCATGTTCCGGCGCAGCGCCTGCGCCGCGCCGACCGCGCGGTACTTCACGCCCTTCAGCGCGAGCGGAATGAGCGCGGGAATGATCAGCGCGTTGAAGATCACTGCCGACAGGATCGCGCTCGCGGGCGTGGCGAGTGCATGACGTTGAGCGCACCCAGCGCCGGGTAGGTGCTCGCGAACGCCGCCGGGATGATCGCGAAATACT
Source organism: uncultured beta proteobacterium (assembly GCA_963819965.1). Lineage (GTDB taxonomy): Bacteria > Pseudomonadota > Gammaproteobacteria > Burkholderiales > Casimicrobiaceae > VBCG01. Next base: position 1,134,883 of record CAWFYA010000004.1, on the reverse strand, counting down.
TGGCCACGTCGTTGGCGATCGAGAACGTGGTGAGCGAGCCGCGCGTCATCAGCAGCTGCTTGCCGATCTCGACGATCTCGATGAGCTTGGTCGGATTGGAGTCGAGGTCGACCATGTTGCCCGCTTCCTTGGCCGCCTGCGTGCCGCTGTTCATCACCACCGCGACGTCGGCCTGCGCGAGCGCGGGGGCGTCGTTGGTGCCGTCGCCGGTCATCGCGACCAGCTTGCCTTCCGCCTGGATGTCGCGGATCAGCTTGAGCTTGGCCTCCGGCGTGGCCTCGGCGAGGAAGTCGTCCACGCCCGCCTCCGCCGCGATCGACGCGGCGGTGAGGCGATTGTCGCCGGTGATCATCACCGTCTTGATGCCCATGCGGCGCAGCTCGGCGAAGCGCTCCTTGATCTGCGCCTTGACGATGTCCTTCAGCTCGATCGACGCCGAGCACGTGGCGGCCTTCCGCGACGACGAGCGGCGTCGCGCCCCGGCGCGCGACTTCCTCGACGCGCACGGCGACTTCGGCTTCGAGCGTCCCGCCCTGCGGCGACGACCCAGTCGCGGATGGCGTCGAGCGCGCCCTTGCGGATCTCGCGGCCGTCGATAGGTCGACGCCGCTCATGCGCGTCTGCGCGGAGAACGGAACGATCGTGAATTGCCCGGGCTCGAGCGGCGGCGGCGCAGGCCGTAAGCGCGCTTGACCAGCGCGACGATGCTCTTGCCTTCCGGTGTCTCGTCGCCGAGCGAAGCGAGCAGCGTCGCTTCGGCAAGCTGCTGCGGCGTCACGCCGGTCGACAGGGTGCAGCGACGACGCCTGGCGATTGCCGAACGTGATGGTGCCCGTCTTGTCGAGCAGCAGCACGTCGCAGTCGCCCGCCGCCTCCACCGCGCGGCCCGACGTGGCGATCACGTTGGCGCGCATCATGCGGCCCATGCCGGCGACGCCGATCGCGGACAGCAGGCCGCCGATCGTGGTCGGGATGAGGCACACGAGCAGCGCCACCAGCACGGTGATCGACACGGGCGTCCCGGCCTTCGCGACCTCGACGCTGTAGATCGAGATACGGCAGCAGCGTCACGGTCGCGAGCAGGAACACGAGCGTCATCGCGACCAGCAGGATGGTAAGTGCGATCTCGTTCGGCGTCTTCTGCCGCTAGGCGCCTTCGACCATGCCGATCATGCGGTCGAGGAACGCTTCGCCCGGATTGACGCTGATGCGCACGATGATCCAGTCCGACAGGACGACGCGTGCCCCCGGTGACCGTGTCGAAGTCGCTGCCCGCTGCGCGGATCACCGGCGCGCTCTCGCCGGTGACGGCGCTTTCGTTGATCGATGCGGCGCCCGCGACCACCTCGCCGTCGCCTGGCACGAGATCGCCCTCCTCGACCAGGACGATATCGCCCTTGCGCAGGTTGCGCGACGGCACGGAGTCGCCGGCGCGCCGCGCTCGGCGCGAGCGATCTTCTTCGCGACCGTGTCCTTGCGCGCGCTCTTGAGCCTCGCCGCCTGCGCCTTGCTGCGGCCCTCCGCGATCGCCTCCGCGAAGTTGGCGAAGAGCAGCGTGGCCCACAGCCAGAGCGTGATGGCGAGGATGAAGCCGGCCGGCGCCTCGCCCTTGCCGACCAGCGCCTGGATCCACAGGATCGTGGTCAGGATGCTGCCGATGTAGACGACGAACATCACCGGATTGCGCCACTGATAGCGCGGCGTCAGGCGGCGGAAGCTGTCGACGAGCGCGTGCTTCATCAGGTCCCGGTTCATGAACCACGAAAGCGTGCCTGCTTCGGCTGCCAGGGTTGCCATGCGTATGCCTTGATCTCGAACGGGCGCTCACTTTGCGCCGAAGAGGTGCAGGTGCTCGACCACCGGCCCGAGCGCCAGCGCCGGTACGAACGTCAGCGCGCCGACGGTGACGACCGTGCCGATCAGCACGACGATGAACAGCGGCGTGTGCGTGGGCAGCGTGCCGGCGCGACGGCGGAACGTGCTTCGCCGCGGCGAGCGCGCCGGCAAGCGCGAGCACGGGGATCGCGAGCCAGTAGCGCGCGAAGAGCATGCAGATGCCGAGCGCGGTGTTGTAGAACGGCGTGTTGGCCGAAAGCCCCGCGAACGCGCTGCCGTTGTTGTTGCCCGCCGACGAGAACGCGTAGAGGATCTCCGAGAACCCGTGCTCGGCCGGGATTGGCGACGCCGGCCTTGCCCGCATCGAGCATTACCGCGAGCGCGGTGCCGCCAAGCACCAGGAACGGCGGGATCAGGATCGCGATCGAGGCCATCTTGATCTCGTACGCGCCGATCTTCTTGCCCAGGTACTCGGGCGTGCGCCCGACCATCAGGCCCGCGATGAACACCGCGACGATCGCGAACACGATCATGCCGTACAGGCCCGAGCCGACGCCGCCGTAGATCACCTCGCCGAGCTGCATGAGCCACATCGGGATCATGCCGGCGAGCGGCATCAGCGAGTCGTGCATCGCATTGACCGATCCGTTCGACGCCGACGTCGTCGCGACCGCCCAGAGCACGGAGTTGGCGACGCCGAAGCGCGCCTCCTTGCCCTCCATGCTGCCGCCGATGTTGGTTTCGCTGGCGACCTGGTCGACGCCCGGCTGCGTGAGCGCCGGATTGCCCGGCGCCTCTCAGCGACGTACGCCGAGCGCCAGCAGCGCGACGAACACGACCGTCATGGCCGCCAGCAGCGCCCAGCCCTGCCGCGTATCGCCGATCATCCGGCCGAACGTGTAGCAAAGCGCCGCCGGAATGAGCAGGATCGCCAGCATCTCCAGGAAGTTCGTCAGCGGATTCGGATTCTCGAACGGATGCGCCGAGTTGACGTTGAAGAAGCCGCCGCCGTTGGTGCCGAGCTGCTTGATCGCGATCTGCGAAGCGGCCGGGACCGAGCGGAATCGTCTGCTCGGTGGCCGTCGTCTTCTCGGTGACCGCGTTGCCCTTGTCGTCCTTGAGCGGCTGACCGTCCGGCCCGTTCTTCGGCGCGTCGTAGGTGACCGGCTGGACCAACGTGACGGTCGCGTACTTGTCGAAAGTTTGCACGACGCCCTGGCCCACCAGCGCCAGCGCTAGCACGAGCGAAAGCGGCAGCAGGATGTAGACCGTCGAGCGCACGAGATCGAACCAGAAATTGCCGATCGCGTCGACCTGCCTGCGAGCGAAACCGCGGATCAGCGCCACGAGTACGGCCATGCCCGACGGCCGCGGAGACGAAATTCTGGACGCCGAGACCCAGCATCTGCGTCAGGTAGCTCATCGTGGACTCGCCGCCGTACCCTTGCCAGTTGGTATTGGTCGCGAAGCTCATCGCCGTGTTGAACGCGGAATCGGGACTGACCGCCGCCATCTCCTGCGGGTTGAGCGGCAGGAACACCTGCAGGCGCTGCAACGCATAGACGACGAGCGCGCCCAGCAGGTTGAACCAGAGCATCGCCAGCGCGTAGTCCACCCAGTCATGTCGCGCTCCGGGTCGACGCCCGCGCCGCGATAGATCAGGCGCTCGAGCCAGCCGCCGATGCGTTGCGCACGAACTGCACGACCCTCATAGACCGCAGCCATGTAGGCGCCCAGCGGCTTCGCGAGCAGCAGCAGGACGGCCATATACAGCGCGAGTTGTAGCCAACCCCAGGGGTTCATTCGAAATGCTCCGGCTTGAACAGTGCGACGATCAGGTAAACGAAAATCAGCGACGCGGCGAATCCGCTCAGCCAATAGACCCAGTTCATGGCCGGCCCCCGCCGGGAAGGAGCCCGGCGCAGAACCGCACCAGGCCCGCCGAGATCGCGAAGAAGCCGACGATCGCTGCGACAAACACAAAATCCATCATGTCTGAACTCCGGCAATTGCCAACAGGAACATGATCCTGCACTTCGCTGCGTCAAGATGGCGCATCATCAACGGCACGCCCTGTAAAGGTGGTATATAGAAGTGGCGGTCCGGAGAAGCGCGGGAGCGTGTTTGCACCCGCTCCGCGGCGTTGCTCGCCGCGCGGGCGAGGAACTACGCGGCGCGACGGTCGAGATTATTCGCAAGCGTTTGCTTCGCCGGAGCTGGAGGATCCTGTTCCGTCATGTGCGGTCCGCGTCGGTCGCTCGAGCGCTCCTGCCACCAACCGACGAAGAATGCATAGATCACGAAAGTGGCTAACGCTGCCAAAGCGCCGAGCCCGCGTAGTTGAAGCCAATTGAATGACGAGTCCATGGGTTGCTCCTTTCGCGGCTATTTCTTGCGCCGCAAGTAATCGCACAACGCGCCAAGCCCGACGGACAATCCGACGACCGCGCAAATTGCTGCCAGAAACAGGAAGTCCATGCCGCTCTTGCACCGTCAGTTGCGATGTACTGAAGCGTAGGGAATCCGGGGTCAAAACGCGGCAGAAAGATGCCTCGCCGACGTATTGAATATGTAAATGCCGCATGTACTTGCGCCTGCCGATCGCAAGCGGATCAAGGGCTTAGGGAGCATCGGCGTTTTTGATATAATCACCGGCTTGGCCAAGTAGCTCAGTTGGTAGAGCAGCGGCCTGAAAATCCGTGTGTGTTCAATTCCGCCCTTGGCCACCACCTATTTCCTTCGATTGCGGACTGGCGGCGCCGCTGTCCGGCCGAAACGCCGCTCATCGTGCGGCGGGCAGGATCCCTCATGCGCCGCTCGCGTTCGGAGAGTGAACTTGCCTGACCCGACACCCCCCGCCGACTCGCACGCCGAAGGCGACGTTGCCCGGACGTACGACGAGGTCCTCTACGTCGGCCAGCCGTACGCCAAGACGCATCCTGATCGCCTCGCGACGCTTGCCACCTTGCACGGAATGGAGCCCGCGTCGGTTCAGAATTGCCGGGTGCTGGAAATTGGTTGCGGTGACGGCGCCAATCTCGTGCCGATGGCCGCGGCGTTGCCCCGCTCGAAATTCGTCGGCATCGATTTTGCCGCGCAACCTGTGGCGCGCGCGCAGCGGATGGCGCGCGATCTCGACCTGGAAAACGTGCGGATAATGCAGCGTGACCTGCGCGATTTTCCGCAGGACGCAGGGCCCTTCGACTTCATCATTGCCCACGGGTTTTACTCGTGGATTCCGCCCGACGTACGACGGCTGCTGATGCCGGTGATCGCCCGCCATCTCGCGCCCAACGGGATCGCCTACGTCAGCTACAACCTGTTTCCCGGATGCAAGGTGCGCCAAGCCGTCTGGGACATGCTGAAGTTCCACACGAAAGACTGCACGGACCTGCGTTCGAAGCTGGTCGCCGCGCGCTCTCTCATCGCACTGATGGCGAACTCCGGGAGCACGTCTGACGACGGCGAGAACACGTTGCGCCTGGAATTCCAGAAACTCACCCAGGTTTCCGACAGCGCGCTTTGCCACGACGACCTCAACGCCATCAACACGCCGGTTTACTTCGGTGATTTCGTCGCGGACGCCGCAGCGAGCGGACTTGCCTATTTGGTCGATTCCGACCTTGTCGCCGTTTCCACCGGCGATTTTGGGCCGAACGTCCACGACATGCTCGGGCGAATGGACCGTCTCGCCGTGGAGCAATACCTCGACTTCCTGCGCTTTCGGCCATTCCGCAGCTCGCTTTTGTGCCGCGCGCCGGCGCTCCCGGAATTCCGGTTGCGTCCCGAGGGTGTGGCGGCGATGCGCGCGTCGCCGTCACTCGTCGTTCGCCGCGCGCGTGCCGCCAACCAGTCGATCACCTATACAAGCGATCATGCGCGCGCTGTCGTCGAATATCTGCTGCAACGTTGGCCTGGCAATGTCCTGGCCACCGAACTGGCCGCGATGCTCGGAGACAGAAGTCCCCATACCCGTGCCGATGTGGGGGATTCGGCGTCGACATACGCCATGCTGGCCGAGTTGTACCTGTCCGGGGTCGTTGACCTGCGTGCACGGGACGTTTCTCCCGCGTTAGGCGCGAGCGAGCGGCCGGTCGTCTTCGCGCCGGCACGCTGGATGGGCCGCGATGCCGATGTCGTCCCGAACCTGTATCACGATGGCGTCCAACTGGGCGATCCCGTGGGCCGGAAACTCGTGACGCTGCTGGACGGCACGCGCACGCGAGCCGATGTCCTGGCCGCGCTGGGCGGCGTCCGCGCCGGCCCGGCAAATGCGCAACACATCGACGCGGCCATTGCCGGACTTGCGCAGAGGGCGATGCTGGTGGCCTGACGTTCGAGCGGTTCACTGGACCGTCGCCGCGCCCTTGGCATTGGCGACGGGCCGACCTGTGCCGGGCGAAATGGCGAGCGCTTCGTCAGCGCGGCGTTTCGCACCGGGACGAACCGCGCGATGCTTCAGGGCGGCGCGGCAAGGTTGCCCCGTCCGCCAACCATCATCATTGCGCTTTTGCGCGATGCACCATGGCGGCCTGCTCCTACCGGTCATCGAATCGCGACATAATGACCGTCCGCCACGCAAGTGCTGCCCCTGTCCCTGCCACGGGGACCGCCAGGAGTCGAACAGATGAACAGAAAAACGGTCGATGACGATCGCCGCAACGAGCGCTTGGGGGAGGTCGTTGCAATGGTCCGCGCCAAGGTCCCACCTGAACAGCGCAAGACGCTGGAGGCGCTGATCGAGCGGTATTTCGGCCAGGTCGACCCCGAGGACCTTGCCGAGCGGCAACCGGCGGATCTCTACGGCGCGGCGCTTTCGCACTGGAACTTTGCGCGCAAGCGCGAATCGGGCCGCGCGCGTGTCCGCGTGTTCAACCCGACGCTTGAGGAGCACGGCTGGCAATCCACGCACACGATCATCGAGATCGTCAACGACGACATGCCCTTCCTGGTCGATTCGGTGACGATGGAAGTCAACCGGCACGGCCTGACATTGCACCTCATCATGCATCCGCTGCTGCTGGTCGAGCGCGCTGCGGACGGCACGCTCCAGGGCCTCGCGATGGAAGGCGCCGCGTCGGCGCGGCTCGAATCGTTCATTCACGTCGAAGTGGACCGCGTCACGGAACCGGCGGAGTTGGAATCCCTGGCGGCTGACGTGACCCGTGTGCTGGGCGACGTGCGGCTCGCGGTCGCCGACTGGAGGGCGATGAACGAACGGGTGTTGTCCGTGGTCGCCGAGCACGAAGCGCATCCGCCGCCGATCCCCAAGGAGCAGCTCGAGGAGGGCTGCGCGTTCCTGCGCTGGCTGGCCGACAACCATTTCACATTTCTCGGTTATCGCCGTCACGAGCTGGTGACGGTGAAAGGCCAGGACGCGCTGAAGATCGTGCCGGACACAAGCCTGGGCGTCCTGCGCGAGGGCGCGGTCAAGGATCTGTCGTCCAGTTTTTCCGCCCTGCCGCCGGAAGTCCGCGCCTACGCGCGACTGCCGGAACTGCTGGTCATCACCAAGTCCACCGCGCGCTCGACCGTGCACCGCCCAGGGTATCTCGACTACATCGCGGTGAAGCGCTTCGACGCCAAGGGACAGGTGACGGGCGAGGACCGCTTCCTGGGGCTTTTCACGTCCACCGCGTACAGCGCCAACCCGGCCGACATTCCGTTGCTCCGCCGCAAGACCGCGGACGTGGTTGCGCGCGCTGGCCTGGCACCAGGCAGCCATGCCGGCAAAGCGCTGATCAACATCCTCGCCAACTATCCGCGCGACGAACTTTTCCAGATCGGCGAGGAGGACCTGCTGCACGCGACAATGGCGATCCTGCACTTGGGCGAGCGCCAGCGTTTCCGCCTCCTCGTCCGGCGCGACCGTTTCGAACGGTTCCTGTCCTGTCTCATCTATGCGCCCAGGGAGAATTACACGACCGAATTGCGGCAGAAGTGGCAGGCGATACTCACCCAGGCATTCAACGGGAGCAGTTCGGAATTCAACGTCCACCTGTCCGAGTCGGCGCTGGCGCGAATCCAGATCACCGTGCGGACCACGCCCGGCAAGATTCCGGAATTCGACGTGCGCGACCTGGAGGCGAGACTGATCGCCGCGGCGCGGCGCTGGGACGACGATCTCAAAGGCGCATTGATCGAGGCGGCGGGCGAGGCGCGCGGCAACGAACTGCATCGCCAGTTCGCCAGTGCGTTTCCTGCCGGCTATCGCGAGGAAGTCGCCGCGCGTGCAGCGGTGCCCGACATCGAGATGATGGCCAGGTTGAGTGCCGAGCGACCGCTTGGCATGAGCCTGTATCGGCCGCTCGAAGCTTCACCAGGCATGTTGCGCTTCAAGATATTCCACGTGGGGGCGCCGGTGACCTTGTCGGATAGCCTGCCGATGCTGGAGCACATGGGATTGAAGGTGCTGGACGAGCATCCTCACCGCGTCGTACCGGTCGGGACGAGCCCGATCTCGCTCCACGATTTCGGCTTGATGACGGCGATCGCGGATACGGAGGTCGAGGTCGACGCGCTGAACCAGGTGTTCGAGGACGCCTTTGGCCGCATCTTCCGCGGCGAGGTCGAAAGCGACGACTTCAACCGGCTGGTGGTTGCGGCGCGCATGCCGGCCGAAGACATTGTTGTGCTGCGCGCGTACGCGAAGTATCTGCGGCAGATTGGCTTCCCACTGTCACAGGCGTTCATCGAGGGCACGCTGGCGTCGCACGCCGATATCGCGTCAGCGCTCGTCGCGCTGTTCCGGACCCGTTTCGATCCTGCGCAAGGCGCCGGCGCAGGCTCGCGCGCGGCGGAGCAGCAGCGTGCCATCGAGGCGATGCTGGAGAACGTCGACAACCTGTCGGAAGACCGCGTTCTGCGGCAATACCTGGCGCTGATTCTCGCCACTAACCGCACCAACTTCTGGCGCCGCGATGCATCGGGCGCGCGCCGCAGCTTCCTGTCGTTCAAATTCGACCCGTACAAGATCCCGGGCTTGCCGGAGCCCAAGCCGATGTTCGAGATCTTCGTCTACTCGACGCGTTTCGAAGGTGTGCACCTGCGGGGCGGAAAGGTCGCTCGCGGGGGACTGCGCTGGTCGGACCGGCCGGAAGACTTCCGCACCGAGGTGCTGGGGCTGGTCAAGGCGCAGATGGTGAAGAACACGGTGATCGTTCCAGTGGGCTCGAAGGGAGGCTTCGTTCTGAAGCGCGCGCCGGTAGCATCCGACCGCGAGACGTTCATGAAGGAGGGCGTGGCCTGCTACAAGGATTACCTGCGGGGCTTGCTCGACCTGACCGACAACCGCGTCGGCGAAAGCATCGTTCCGCCGCCACAGGTCAAGCGGCACGACAAGGACGATCCGTACCTCGTCGTCGCAGCCGACAAGGGCACGGCGACTTTTTCCGATTTCGCCAACGGCATCAGCCAGGAATACGGATTCTGGCTTGGCGATGCGTTTGCCTCGGGCGGTTCGGTTGGCTACGACCACAAAGCGATGGGCATCACGGCGCGCGGTGCGTGGGAGTCGGTCAAGCGGCACTTCCGCGAAATGGACGTGGACACGCAAACGACGAACTTCACCGTCGCCGGCATCGGCGACATGTCCGGCGACGTGTTCGGCAACGGCATGCTGCTGTCGCGCCACATAAAACTGGTGGCGGCGTTCGACCACCGGCACATCGTGCTGGATCCCAATCCGGATCCGGAGACAAGCTTCAAGGAGCGCGAGCGGATGTTCAAGCTGCCGCGCTCGACCTGGGCCGATTACGACACGACACTGCTTTCCAAGGGTGGCGGCATCCACGCGCGCAGCGCCAAGTCGATTTCGCTCACCCCCGAAGTCAAGGCGGTGCTCGGAGTTGCCGCCGATGCACTGACGCCGACCGAGCTCGTCAACGCCATCCTCAAGGCGCCGGTCGACCTCATCTACAACGGGGGCATCGGCACCTACGTGAAGGCGGTGAGCGAAACGCACGCGCAGGTCGGCGATCGTGCCAACGATGCGTTGCGCGTGAACGGACGCGATTTGCGGTGCAAGGTATTTGCGGAAGGCGGAAACCTGGGCTGCACGCAGCTGGGGCGCATCGAGTTCGCGCTGGCTGGAGGGCGCATCTACACGGATGCCATCGACAACTCCGCGGGCGTCGACACCTCCGACCACGAGGTGAACATCAAGATCCTGCTCGGCCTTCCGATCGCCGAAGGTGAGCTCACTGAGAAGCAGCGCAATGCGTTGCTGGCCGAGATGACCGACGACGTCGCCGGCCTGGTATTGCGGGACAACGTGTTCCAGACCCAGGTGTTGTCGGTGACGGGACGGATCGCGCCCAGCCTGCTCGACGCGCAGGCGCGCTTCATGCAATACCTGGAGAAAGGCGGGCGCCTCAACCGCGTGATCGAATTTCTGCCCTCCGACGAGGAGATCGCCGAGCGGCGCACCAATGGCCTCGGGCTCACCAGCCCGGAACACGCTGTGCTCCTGGCCTACAGCAAGATCTGGCTGTACGACGAATTGCTGGCATCCTCCCTGCCCGATGATCCATGGGTCATGACCGCGCTCGTGCGGTATTTTCCAGGCGCGCTGGAAAAAAGCTACGCGTCGTACATGACGCGGCACCCGCTGAAGCGCGAGATCATCGCCACCCACGTGATCAACAGCATGATCAACCGCGTCGGCAGCACGTTTGTGCATCGCCTGATGGAGACCACCGGCGCGCGACCGCACGAGATCGTCCGCGCCTATTTGCTGAGCCGTGAAGTATTCGGTCTCGTGCCGTTGTGGCTGGCGGTCGAGTCGTTGGACAACAAGGTCGACGACGCGGTGCAGTCGACGATGCTGATCGACACCAGTGCGCAACTGGAACGCGGCACCACGTGGTTCCTGCGCTCGCGGCGGCTTGCCGATGAAATGGGCGCGACGATCGCCAATTTCGCGCCGGGCGTGGCGGAACTCTCGGAAAAGTTGCCCAAGCTTCTGGATGCCGGTGAGCGCGCGCGCATCGATGCCGCGGTGGCGCGTTACGTCGGGCAGGGTGTGCCCAAGGAATTGGCTGTGCGGGTGGTCACGTTCGACACGCTGTATGCGGCACTGGATATCGCCGAAGTCGCGGCCAATGCCAAGCAGCCGGTCGATCCGGTGGCCACCGTCTATTTCGACCTCGCGAATAAGCTGGGATTGCCATGGATGCGGGAAAAGATCGCGGCACTCCCGGGAGACCAGCATTGGCAAATGCTGGCAAAAAGTGCAATGCAGGATGACCTGTCCGGCTTGCAGCGGTCGTTGGCTGGCACCGTCCTGACGTCGGCAGGTTCCAATGGTGCGACACCGGCCAAACTGGTTGCCGCCTGGCAGGACGGCAACCGGCGCGCACTCGAGCGTGCGGAACTGCTGTTGGCCGAGCTGCGCGCGGTCCCCGCGCCAGATGCGGCGATGCTCTCCGTGGCGTTGCGCGAGTTGCGCAATCTGGGCTAGTGGCACGCGTTCTTCGGCCATTGAAGTCCTGAACGCCTTTAAGGGAAGCACCGCGATGGGATCCAACCGCAAAGTCACGCTATTCCATTCCCCCAACAAGCGCTCCTCGGGTGCGCTGGCGTTGCTCTATGAGCTCAATGCCGAGTTCGACTTGCACGTGTTGAATTTCAATGCGTCGGAGCAGTTGGGACCGGCCTATCTGGCTGTCAATCCCATGGGGAAGGTGCCGGCCGTGACCCATGGCAATGCGCTCATTACCGAACAGGTGGCGGTCTTCATATACCTTGCCGACCTCTATCCCGCGGCCGAACTGGCGCCTGCGATCAGCGATCCGCTGCGCGGACCCTATCTGCGCTGGATGGCCTTCTATGGATCGTGCTTTGAGCCGGCGTTGGTCGACCGCGCGTTGAAGCGCGAGCCGGCGCCGCGCGGCATGTCGCCTTACGGTGACTACGACACAACGCTCAAGACGTTGACCGACCAGCTCGCGAAGGGTCCCTGGCTGCTCGGCGAACGCTTCACCGCAGCAGACGTCCTCTGGGGAACGGCGCTCACCTGGACCACGGGCTTCAAGCTCGTGCCGCTAAGTCCGGCGATCCAGTCGTACATCGACCGCTGGAACGCGCGACCTTCCGTCGCCCGCGTGAAGGCCAAGGACGCGGAGCTCGCCGCCGCGCAAGGCTGATTCGGGTCACGCCTCGCAGCCAGCTTGCAAACGACTCACTTCGCTGGCCGGTGCTCCGCCAGTTCGAGCTTGGCGATCTGGTTCCGGTGCACTTCGTCCGGCCCGTCGGCAAAGCGCAGCGTGCGCGCCTGCGCATAGAAGAACGCCAGCGGAAAGTCGTCGCTGACGCCGGCGGCGCCGTGCACCTGCATTGCCCAGTCGATCACCTGGCAGGCCATGACGGGTGCCGCGACCTTGATCATTGCGATTTCCTTTTTCGCGGCCTTGTTGCCGGCAACGTCCATCTTCCACGCCGCGTGCAGAACCAGCAACCGCGCCTGGTCGATCGCGATGCGCGCATTGGCGATGCGTTCCTGCGTGACGGTCTGGTCGGCGATCGCGCGGCCGAATGCCACGCGATTCACGGCGCGCCGGCACATGTAGTCGAGCGCGCGCTCGGCCTGGCCGATGAGGCGCATGCAGTGGTGGATGCGGCCGGGACCCAGCCTTCCCTGCGCGATTTCGAAGCCGCGACCTTCTCCCAGCAGGACGTTGCTTACCGGCACGCGGACGTTGTCGAAGGCGAATTCGCCGTGGCCGTGCGGCGCGTCGTCGTAGCCGAACACGGGCAACACGCGCACCAGCGAAACGCCGGGCGTGTCGATCGGGATGAGGATCATCGACTGCTGCCTGTGCCGGTCGGGGTTGGCGGCGTCGGTCTTGCCCATGAAGATCATGATCCTGCACCGCGGGTCGGGACCGCCGGTGGTCCACCACTTGCGGCCGTTGATCACGTAGTTGTCGCCGTCGCGGCGGATCGACGCCTGGATGTTGGTGGCGTCGCTACTGGCCACGTCCGGCTCGGTCATCGCGAAGGCTGAGCGAATTTCGCCGGCCAGCAGCGGCACCAGCCACTGCTTTTTTTGCTGCTCGCTCGCGTAGCGCACCAGCGTTTCCATGTTGCCGGTGTCCGGCGCGTTGCAGTTGAAGACTTCAGGTGCAATCCACGACCGGCCCATGATCTCGCACAGCGGCGCATATTCGAGGTTGGTCAGTCCGGCGCCGTACTCCGAGTCGGGCAGGAACAGGTTCCACAGACCCTCGTCGCGCGCCTTGGCCTTGAGCGATTCGATGATCTTGGTGGGAATCCAGGCATTGCCACTCTGTCGATTGGCAAGGACCTCGGCCGCAAACAGGGGTTCGGCCGGATAGACATTGGCTTGCATGAACCGCGTCAGGCGTGCCTGGAGATCGCGAACCTTGTCGGAGTAGTCGAAGTCCATATTTAAATCCGGCCGACCTTCGCCGACCCACGATTTGTGCAACGTATCACATGCTCAATTCGTCACGACGGCGCGCACATCACCACCACGTCAGGACCGGCGCCTTCCGCGATCCAACCCTGCGCGACCATCTGGTCCCGGATGGCCGGATCGACCATGTAGCGATGGTTGACGTCCGGCCGGTTGCTGAACACGCGATAGACATTCCGCGTTCCCGCTGGACACACGCCGTCTGTGGGCAGCACGATATGGAAGAACTGCGGGTCCTCTTCGATGAACGTCGGTTCTCGCGCCGCCGTGGCGTTGCATTCCACCGGGTCGCGGCCGTAGTAATGCGAATCACCCTTCTCCGGCGGAATGTAAAAGCGGCAAACCGGAGAGGTATCGGCGCGAGGAGCGGTCCAGACCTTGAAGGACTGGCCTGTCCGCGTCCAGCCCTTGATCACGTCGCCCGCATCGAGGATCGCGATCTGGTCCTCGCGGTGGGTCAGGAAATAGTGGTCAAGACCCCGGTGGTAATACTCGATTGCGACTGCAACATCAGGAACCAGCGAATTGTTGTAGGTTTGCATGAAGTCGGCAATCGTCGTGAGAAACAGGTCATCGATGCCGTTGAACAGGTGATAGCCGCAGGAGTTGTTGTTTCCGCCGCCGAAGCCGGCCTCTTCCTTGGCTGGAGCCGAGGTCAGCCCGTTGTAAAGTGCATTTGCGGCTGCGCCGTAGTCGAGCACGTGATAGACGATCAGGGCGTCGCGCCGCACCGATGCCATAAGCGATGTTGCAATGGGAATCGGGGAAAAGAAAATGACACCTACCGGGTCTCCTGCGGGCAGGTAACTGGCAAGGACCGCGACAGCCCCGGTGGAGGCGCTGCCGCCAATTACCCAGGTCGGAACGTTGTCGTGCTGCTGCATATAGCGCAGGACCTCGCCTGAGTCGTGCTCGTCGCGTACGTTGCCATCAGACGCTGCGTCGACGAATCCTATCGCGAAACCCCGATCAGCGAGCGCTTGCCGGACGCGATAGACGGGAAAGCACCGGCTCGCAATGTTGCCGATGGTGCCGTCGCTCTGTAAATCGAAGCGTCCGTCTCCCCCGGGCAAGGCGATGATGTTGGCGAGCGGTGCTGCCGGTCGAACGTAGAGGAAACGCTGCGTGACGCCGCGGGTGGGGACGTCGACGACCATGGTGGTGGTCTGCGCCAGAGTCACAGAACTGGCCACCACAAGCAACGCCAGTGCAGGTATTGCGGAAAGCTTCATGGCACCTTCCGTTGAAAGTGCGGGGCAGCAAGTTGAATGTCGGAGGATTCTTTCATGTCCGAGGGATGGGCGTCCAGAGCATTCGTCGCCTCGCAAATGCCCTCATTCCACGACGTCCCGGGGCCGGCGGACAGGCCCAATAGGGGCATTCGTCGCATCGATAGGTCCGTCGTCCCGCGGCGTCCTAGCGGACAGCGCGCTGTGCCATGCGCCACGCGACATCCGCTACGGGCCGCGCGCGGCTGCCGGTGGCAATTGCGTCGGCACTGGCGGCGTTCCCCTGCAACGCGCGCGACAACACGCCGTGCAGGATGGCGGCGATGCGGAACATGTTGAAGATCAGGTAGAACTCCCAGTTGAGAATTCCAGCGCGGCCGGTGCGCCGGCAATACGCGGCTACATACTCCTCCTCGTCCGGAATGCCCAGCGCAGCGAGTTCCGCACCCTTCAGGCCGCGGAATTCCTCGGGCGCGAGACGCCAGGCCATCACCTGGTACGCAAAGTCCGACAGTGGATGGCCGAGTGTCGATAATTCCCAATCGAGGACGGCCAGGATGCGCGGCTCGGTGGGATGAAAGATGACGTTGTCGAGTCGATAGTCGCCGTGGACGATGCGCGTCTCGTCCCCGTCCGGAATGTGTTCGGGCAGCCATTCGATCAGGCGGTCCATCGCGGGAATGCGGTCGGCGCCGCCCGACTGATATTGCTTCGACCAGCGTGCGACCTGCCGCCCGATGTAGTTCCCGACCCGACCATAGTCGGACAGCCCGATCGCGTTGAAGTCGACCGTGTGCAGGGCAGCTATCACTCGATTGAGTTCGCCATAGTGCGCGGCGCGCTGGTCAGGCGTCATGCCGGGAAGCGCCGGGTCCCACAGGATGCGGCCCTCGACGTACTCCATCACGTAAAACGCGGTGCCGATCACGGAATCGTCTTCGCACAGCGTGTGCATCTTCGCCACCGGTACGTCCGTGTGTGCCAGCGCGGACATCACGCGATATTCCCGGTCGACCGCGTGCGCGGACTGCAACAATTTGCCGGGCGGTTTGCGCCGCAACACGTAGCGGCGGTCTGCCGCGGTCACGCGGTAGGTCGGATTGGATTGCCCACCCTGGTACTGCTCTATGGCGATTTTGCCGAGTGTCGCATCGACGTTGGCGCGCAGCCATTCACCGAGCGCCATTTCATCAATCGGATGCACCGGAGCGATCAGCTTCGCCCCCACGTTGGCGCCCTGTTGAGGCACGGCGTTCAGATCACCGTGCAGCCGCCGTCGACGGCGATCACCTGGCCGGTCACGTGACGCGACGCTTCGGAGGCGAGATAGACGACACTGCCCTTCAGATCCTCGTCGCCGCCCAGACGGCGCAGCGGCGTCAGGTCGAGCACGCTCTGCGCGATCCGGTCGAGCGTCACCTTGGTCATCTTGGACGGAAAGAAGCCGGGGCATATGGCGTTGACGTTGATGTTGTGCTCGCCCCATTCCGCCGCCAGCGCGCGCGTCAGCTGCACCAGCGCGCCTTTGCTGGCGTTGTACGCGATGGTTTCCATTTCCCATTCCGGTGGGTTGCCAAACAGACCGGCGATGGACGCGATATTCACGATCTTCCCGCTGCGGCGAGGAATCATCGACTGCTTGCCGATTTCGCGCGACATGAAGAATTGGGCATCGATGTTGAGGTTCATCACCTTGCGCCATCCCTCGTCCGGATAGTCCTCGGCTGGCGCGGCCCAGTTGCATCCCGCGTTGTTGACCAGAATGTCAATCCGTCCCCACGGCTTGAGCACCGCGTTGACCATTGCCGGGATGGCGGCGAAATTGGCGAGGTCGCCGGCCACGCGCAGGCATTCGACGCCCATGCCTTCGAGGTGCGTCCGAGCTTCGTCCAGTTCGTCCTGCTTGCGCGCGGTGATGGCGATGCGCGCACCCATTTCACCCAGCGCCTCGGCCATCTGCAGGCCGATGCCGCGCGACCCCCCGGTCACCAGCGCGACTTTGCCGCTCAAGTCGAACAGGTTCCTGACACTCATGGCGACCGCACCGGATTCAGGATTGAATTGACAAACATTGTACGGCGGGTCGCCGGAGGGTGGGACGGCCTGGCGTTTGTCAGGAAGCGATGGTTTGTCGGCAGCGCTCGCAATAAATCGATAGCTGAAAAGAAAAAGGCCGGGCGAACCCGGCCTTCTTTTGCATGATACGAACGCCGTGGTGCGTTAGGCAGCCTGGATGTTGCTGGCTTGCTTACCCTTCGGACCTTGCGTGACTTCGAAGGAGACCTTCTGGCCTTCCTTCAACGTCTTGAATCCCGGCATGTTGATCGCGGAGAAATGCGCGAAGAGATCTTCGCCACCGCCATCGGGAGTGATAAAGCCGAAACCCTTCGCGTCATTGAACCACTTCACGGTACCTGTTGCCATTTCTGTAATTCCTTAAGATAAATAATCGGCGGGCGGATGCCCGCCCCATGTTTCATTCTCAAGGACAGAAAAGTACGAGTACCGCGACCGGCCGGGTTGTGCCCGCGTGACCGCGTAAAGACGTGCTTTAGTACTTGAAACAAAACACCTTTGGGATGATACGCCGGAATTTCCAGTTTGGGAATGCCCTGATGCGCGAGCGGGATATAGGCACGCGCCCGGGCGGGACAGGGAATTGCCAGCCCGGCGGGTCAATCATCGGAATGGACCCACCTTGGCATTCAGCACCATACCCGCTTGACATTCTTTCATATGTCATAAAATATTAACATATGAAAGTACGCCACGAGACCGAAATCGGCGGAGACCAGTTGCTCGCCCTATTGGCGGCGCTGGCCAATCCACATCGTCTGCGCATCATCGCCGCGCTGAATTCCGGCGGGCGCAATTACGTCAGCGCGCTCGCGCGCGAAATCGGCATCAGTCGCCCTTTGTTGCACCTGCATCTGCAGAAGCTCGAAGAGGTCGGCCTGTTGACCAGCCGGCTTGAGCTTTCCAGTGATGGCAAAGCGCTCAACTACTTTGAGGTCAACGCCTTTGACTTCGACCTTTGCCCGGCCGCCATCAGCGACGCGGCGAAGTCCTTGTCCTTCCGCCCCAAAAAGTAGAGGAATGCCAGGTCGCAACGCTTGTTGCCGCTGACCCGCTGTCCCGTAGTTGCGACGAAACGCAGACCCGGCTGACCGCCATCGAAAGGTATTGAAGGAAGTGGTGCAGCGCGCGGAACTACGCATCCGCGCGAACGCCAGCATTACCCGCCAAGCTCCTTGCGCACCACGGCGGCGCCCGCGGCCAGCGCCTTCAGCTTGGCGCGGGCAACGTCCCGGGACAGGGGAACCATGCCGCAGTTGGTGCACGGATAGAGCCGTTCCGCGGGCACATGCTTCAGCGCGGCCCGCAGTGTCGCGGCGACGTCCTCGGCGGTCTCCACCCGGTCGCTCGCCACGTCAATTGCGCCGACCAACACGTCCTTGCCGGCCAGCATTGCGATAAGGTCGATCGGAACGTGTGAATTCGCGCATTCGAGCGAGACTTGCCGGATCCTGGATTGCGCGAGGAGCGGAAACGTCTGCTCGTACTGACGCCACTCGGACCCCAGCGTCTGCTTCCAGTCGTTGTTGGCCTTGATGCCGTAGCCATAGCAGATGTGAACCGCCGTCGTGCAGGCGAGGCCTTGCGCCGCACGCTCCAGCGCCGCCACGCCCCAGTCGCGCACCTCATCGAAATAAACGTTGAACGCCGGTTCGTCGAACTGGATCACGTCGACGCCGGTGGCTTCGATCGCCAGCGCCTCCTCGTTCAGGATTTCCGCAAACGCCCAGGCCAGCTTCTCCCGGCTTCGGTAGTGGCCGTCATACAACGTGTCGACCATCGTCATGGGACCGGGCAGCGTGTACTTGACCTTGCGATCGGTTTCGCCGCGCAGGAAACGGGCGTCGTCGACGTAGATGGGATGGCGGCGCGCGACCGGACCCACCACCATCGGCACGTCGGCGTCATAGCGGTTGCGGATGCGCACCGTCTTCTTGTTGGCGAAGTCGACGCCTTCCAGGCCCTCGATGAACGTGGTGACGAAATGGCGCCGCGTCTGCTCCCCGTCGGTCACGATGTCGATGCCCGCATGCTCCTGGTCGAACAGCACCAGACGCACCGCATCGCGCTTGCCCTGCGCCAGCGCATCGCCTTCGAGTTTCCAGGGCGCCCACAACGCCACTGGCTCCGCCAGCCACGCGGGCTTGGGGAGGCTGCCGGCGATCGTCGTTTGCAAGAGATGCGGCATCGTGACCTCGGACATGAGAAGCAGAGCGTGTCGATTATAGACGGCGAACCGGCCACTGCGCCGCAACAGGTCAGGCCACTTGACCAGCGGCGGCCGCGCACTTACGCTTGCGGGCGCCTTTCATTCCGATTCCGCGCCGCAGCGCGAGCCCACCCCGATGCCCAAGATCCTGTACGCGGACAATGACTATCCCGACGTCAACCTCGAGCGCGCGCTGTTCGACCCGGTCGGCATCGAAATCATCACGGCACAGTGCAGGACTGAAGCGCAGGTGATTGACGCGGGCGCAGGCTGCCGCGGCATCCTGCTGCAATATGCGCCGATCGGCGCCAAGGTGGTTGCCGCATTGCCCGAACTAGGCATCGTCAGCCGAATCGGCGCCGGATTCGATACTGTCGACACCGAAGCCTGCGAGAAGGCCGGCGTGTGGGTCGCCAATTCACCGGATTACGGCGTCGGCGAAGTTGCCACCCACGCGCTCGCGCTGGCATTGGCCGCTATCCGCAATATCGTCGCGTACAACCGTGATATCCAGGCCGGCCAATGGCATTTCATGTCGCCCGGCACCATGCGCCGGCCGTCCGAATTGACGCTCGGCATCGTCGGTCTGGGACGAATCGGCAAGCGCATGGCGCACGTATCGCGCAACGTGTTCAAGCGAGTAGTCGCCTACGATCCCCATATCATCGACGGCGACTTTCCCGCCTTTGTCGAGCGCGCTGCCACGCTCGAGGACCTGGCGCGGCAGGCGGACGTCGTGTCGCTGCATACGCCCCTCAACGCGGAGACACGCGGCATGATCGACGCTCGCTTCTTTGGCGCGGTCAAGCGCGGCGCGTACTTCGTCAATACGTCGCGCGGTGCGGTCGTGAACGTGCCGGACCTCTGCGCCGCCCTCGACGCCGGGATTCTGGCCGGCGTCGGTCTGGACGTGTTGCCGGAGGAGCCGGTGCCACGGGATTCGCCGCTCCTGCACCATTCGCGTGTCATTCTCACGCCGCACGCCGCCTTCTATTCGCTTGAAGCGGAAAAAGAGTTGCGGCGAAAGGCCGCACAGAACATCATCACGTGGCTTGCCACAGGCAGGCCGGAATACGTCGTGACGCACGGAACCCGCAAGCCCTGATCGGACAACAAGCGCAGACCATGCCGTACGCCATCGCCCAGGCGCGCGGCAAGTTCAAATAATGGGCGTTGGAGGAGTGCCATGGCCGCGGTGAAAATCGCCGGCGTCCAGAAGTGGTTCGGCTCGACCCACGTGATCCGTGGCGTCGACGTTTCGATCGCTGACGGCGAGTTCTGTGTGCTCGTCGGTCCTTCCGGTTGCGGCAAGTCCACATTGTTGCGGATGATCGCCGGCCTGGAGGAGATCACCCACGGCGAGGTGGCCATCGGCGCCAGCGTCGTGAACCGCATGGCGCCCAAGGAACGCGACATCGCGATGGTGTTCCAGAACTACGCGCTGTACCCGCACATGACCGTGCGCGACAACATGTCTTTCGCGCTGGCGCTGGCCAAGCACCCCAAGGCGGAGATCGAGAGCAAGGTTTCCCGCGCCGCCGACATCCTGGGCCTCGTGCCCTACCTCGACCGCTATCCGCGGCAATTGTCCGGCGGCCAGCGGCAACGGGTGGCGATGGGACGCGCGATCGTCCGCGATCCGCAGGTGTTCCTGTTCGACGAACCACTTTCCAACCTGGATGCCAAACTCCGCGTGCAGATGCGCACCGAAATCAAGGAACTGCACCAGCGCCTCAAGACCACGTCGATCTACGTCACCCACGACCAGATCGAGGCGATGACGATGGCCGACAAGATCGTCGTCATGAAGGACGGCCTGGTCGAGCAGACCGGTGGCCCCCTGGACCTCTACGACCGGCCCGCGAATCTGTTCGTCGCGGGCTTCATCGGCTCGCCGGCCATGAACATCATCCCCGGCACCGCGCGGCCTGGTGCCGACATCCCTCACGTCGTGTTCGCGGATGGCGCCATGTTGCCGATGCCCGCCGGCGCGCGTGCCGTGGACGGACAACCGGTGATGTATGGCATCCGTCCGGAGCACTGCGCGCTGGCGGGCGTTGCCGGATTGTCCGCCGACGTGGTCGTGGTCGAGCCGACCGGCGCCGACACGCAGCTTTATTGTCGATTCAACGGCCAGGAAGTCAACGCGATGGTGCGCGATCGCGTCGACTGCCGGCCGGGTGACCGCATCGCACTGAGCCCCGACCTCGGCCGGGCCCATCTGTTCGACGCAGCGAGCGGCGTGCGGCTCGCTGCTTGAATTTCAAACCGGGCACCAGGACGATCTCAAGCCCGCAATCCCAAGGAGGCAATGATGAGCGATAGCAAACGTCGTGATTTCCTGAAAGCCACCGCAGGCGTGGCCGCCGGCAGTGCATTGGGCGCCGGCTCCAGTCTGTTTGCGCCGGATGCGATGGCGCAGCAGTGGAAGGCGAAGCCGGAAAAGGGCGCGAAGCTGCGTGTGCTGCGCTGGAAGCGCTTCGTCCAGGGCGACGAGGAGGTCTGGGCAGCGAACACCAAGAAGTTCACGCAATTGACCGGGATCGAGGTGCGCGTCGATGCCGAAGGCTGGGAGGACGTACGTCCCAAAGCGGCCGTCGCGGCGAATGTCGGCAGCGGTCCGGACATCATCATCAGCACGATGGAGGACGCGCACCAGTATCCGGAGAAGCTGGTCGACGTCTCCGACCTTGCCAACTATCTCGGCAGCAAGTATGGCGGCTGGTACCCCCTGGCCAAGGACTATGCCATGCACAACGGCAAGTGGGTGGCGATCATGATGGGCGCCGCCGGCAACGCGATCGTCTACCGCGAGAGTGCGGTCAAGGCGGCAGGATTCGACACGGTGCCGCGCGACCTTGGCGGATTCTTGAAACTCTGCCAGGGACTGAAGGCGAAGGGCACGCCAGCCGGGTTCGCGCTCGGCAATGCAACGGGCGACTCGAGCTGGTGTCACTGGCTGCTCTGGGCGCACGGCGGCAAGCTGGTCGACGCCAACAACAACGTCGTGATCAACAGTCCGGAAACGATTGCGGCGCTCGAGTATTCGAAGCAGCTCTACGAGACGTTCATCCCCGGCACGCTGTCATGGCTCGACCCGAACAACAACAAGGCGTTCCTGGACAGCCAGCTCTTCCTGACCGCCAATGGCATCTCGATCTATTACGCCGCATTGACGTCGCAGGACCCGAAGATGAAGGAAATGGCCAACGACATCCAGCATGCGTATTTCCCTGTCGGTCTCGACGGCAAGGCGCGGGAGCTGAACCTGGTGTTCCCGATGATGATCTTCAAGTACTCGAAGTATCCCAACGCGGCGAAGGAATACCTGCGCTTCATGATGGAAAAGGAGCAATACGTGCCGTGGCAGGAAGCGTCGATCGGCTACGTGTGCCACCCGCTTGCAGCGTACGAGAAGAGCGCGTTCTGGACCGCCGACCCGAAGAAGACGCCCTACCGCGACTGCTTCAAGAACGGTACGCCGGGAGGCTACGCGGGAACGATGGGCTATGCGTCGGCGGCGGCGATTGCGGACTTCATCATCCCCAACATGGTCGCCGAGGCGGCATCGGGATCGAAAACGCCGAAGGAAGCGGCGGAGCGGGCGCAGAAGCGCGCGGAACGCTACTACAAGGTATGACGTCGCGGCGAACCGTCCGGTTTTTCCCTTAGTCGATTCACGCGACGCAATACCTGCGCGGATTGGACCGTCGTTGCCACGACGTTCAATCCGCGCGCAGTCCGCGGCACGGCACCATGCGTTGAGAGCGCAATGTCAATGTCTTCTGACCGATACCTGACTCCCTGACTCCGTGGCCATCCAGCAATCCGTGCTCTCGCGAGCGCTCGACAATCGCACGACGCTCGGGCTCATTTTCATGGTGCCCGCGGCGCTGCTGCTGGTCGTATTTCTCACCTATCCGCTGGGCCTGGGAACCTGGCTCGGCTTCACCGATGCCAAGATCGGCCGTCCGGGGATATGGATTGGCGCCGAGAACTTCGTCTACCTGTGGGGCGATGCGGTCATGCGCCTCGCCGTCTTCAACACGATTTTCTATACGGTGGTGGCCAGCGTCATCAAGTTTGGATTGGGGCTGTGGCTGGCGCTGCTGCTCAACAAGCACCTGCCGTTCAAGGCGTTCCTGCGCGCCATCGTGCTGTTGCCCTTCATCGTGCCGACCGCGCTGTCGGCAATCGCGTTCTGGTGGATCTACGATTCGCAGTTCTCGATCATCAGCTGGGCGCTGATGAAGATGGGGCTCATTCACCAGTACATCGACTTCCTGGGAGACCCCTGGAATGCGCGCTTCTCCACGATCGCCGCCAACATCTGGCGCGGCGTGCCGTTTGTGGCGATCACGCTGCTCGCCGGACTGCAGACGATTTCGCCGTCCTACTATGAGGCTGCGAGCCTGGATGGCGCCTCCGAATGGCAGCAGTTCCGCTTCGTGACGCTGCCGCTGCTGACGCCGATCATTGCTGTCGTGATGACGTTCTCGGTGCTGTTCACGTTCACCGATTTCCAGCTGATCTACGTGCTGACCCGCGGCGGTCCGCTCAACGCAACTCACCTGATGGCAACGCTGTCCTTCCAGCGCGCCATTTCCGGCGGCAGCCTGGGCGAGGGCGCCGCCATCGCCACCGCCATGGTCCCGTTCCTGCTGGCAGCGATCATGGTCAGCTATTTCGGCCTGCAGCGCCGCGCGTGGCAGCAGGGGGGGTCGGACAAGTGAGCGCCGCCGGGCCGTCCCAAGGCGCGAACGCTCCCCCCATGGGGGCAGCGAACCAAGTGAGCGTGGGGGTGCTTCAGTGAGCGCCGCCGGGCCGTCCCAGCGCGCGAATACTCCTTCCATGAAGGCAGTGATCCAAGTGAACGTGGGGGGCTCTCCGTGAACGCCGGCAACCAGCCGTTGGAAGGCGCGCCCGAGGTCGCCGACTCGCAGGGGATGAACTATCTCGTTTCGTTGCCTCGGCGCATCGTGACGGTCTACCTGCCACTGGTCGTTTTCCTGATCGTGCTGCTGTTCCCCTTCTATTGGATGGCGATCACGGCGTTCAAGCCCGACGAGGAACTGCTCTCGCGCGAAGGCAATCCGTTCTGGGTGCGTAATCCGACGCTCGCGCACGTGAAAAAGCTCCTGTTCGACACGGCCTATCCCGATTGGCTGTGGAACACGTTCCTGGTTACCGTGGCGGCGACGTTCGTTTCCATTTTCGCGAGCGTGCTGGCCGCCTATGCCATCGAACGGTTGCGTTTTCGCGGCTCGCGCTACGTCGGCATGAGCATTTTCCTGGCCTACCTCGTGCCACCGTCGATCCTGTTCATCCCGCTTGCCGCGATCGTCTACCAACTGCACTTGTTCGACACGCGGCTGGCGCTCATCCTGACGTATCCGACCTTCCTCATCCCGTTTTGCACATGGCTGCTCATGGGCTATTTCAAGTCGATTCCCTACGAACTCGAGGAATGCGCGTTGATAGACGGCGCGAGCCGCCTGCAGATCCTGGTGAAGATCATTCTGCCGCTCGCGGTGCCGGGACTGATTTCGGCCGGCATCTTCGCGTTCACGCTTTCGTGGAACGAGTTCATCTACGCGCTGACGTTCATCTCCTCCTCCGAGGTGAAGACCGTCCCGGTCGGCGTGGTGACCGAGCTGGTGGAAGGCGACGTCTACCACTGGGGATCGCTGATGGCGGGCGCGCTTTTCGGCTCGCTGCCGGTGGCGATCCTGTATTCGTTTTTCGTCGAGTACTACGTCTCCGGGCTCACCGGCGCCGTCAAGGAGTAAGCCGACCGACTCCGGGTCGGCCTTGAGTTCGGCCCGACCGGCCCGCATCTGGCGTCACAGACCTGCCGCCGCGGTAGGTTAAACTCGCACATTGTCGCGACGAGGAGAATGCCATGAGCGTCCAGGATACGATTCGAGACCAGATCACACAGAACCGGGTGGTCCTCTACATGAAGGGCACGCCGCAGTTCCCGCAATGCGGGTTCTCGGCCACGGTCGCGGAAATCCTCAAGCGCAGCGGCGTCGAGCAGTATTTTTCCGTCAACGTCCTGGCGGAACCCGAGATCCGTCAGGGGATCAAGGAATTCGCGAACTGGCCGACCATTCCGCAGCTCTATGTCGACGGCGAATTCGTCGGCGGCTGCGACATCATCCGCGAAATGTATTCCTCGGGTGAACTGCAGAAGGTGCTGGAGCCGCAGGCTTCCTGACCTGTCCCCGCAATTCCGCAGCATGAGGGCCGCCATCGTGCGGCCCTTCGTCATTTTTCGCGTGTGCGGCGGCCCAGAAGCGGCTGTTCCCGCGCCCAGTGTCTGTGCATACGACGGGACGTGGCTTCATAATGCATTGATTAATAACGGTAATTGTCATTGGCATGAGGGTTGCTAGGTGCACACGATTGCGAAATCGTTCGCAAGTCGCTTTTGTAACCCTACCTGCGAGGAAATGCCATGAATCAGTTGCAACGCCCGGTCGCCAAAGCGATCAACGCCCAGAAATCTGTCACCTGGCTTGCCGCAGCCGCGCTTGCCTCGGCCATTGCGTTCAATGCCGGAACGGCGCGTGCGGAGTCGACTTTCATCAGCGGCGCAGGAACCGCCAACGCCCGCCTCAATTTCTCGATCACCATTCCCAAGTTCGTGTTCCTTCAGGTTGGCACGGGCACATCGCTCGCGACCAACGCTGCAATCGACACCATTGCCTTCGACATGACGTCGTCCCCGGCCTCGATCGGCAACGGCACGCCCCAGGCGGGAACAGGTGGCGACCTGCTCGCCGGTTCCGTGACCGCGCGCGTGCTCGGCAATAACTTCACCGCAGCCGTCAATCTCTCGGCAACGACCACGGGCGCCATGTCCAACGGTACCGACACCATTTCCTGGAGCGAAATCTCGGTAGCGGCGCCCACGGCGATCGCCGTGGTGCCGGCGGCGGCCTCGACGCTGGCACATCCGGGAACGCTGGCCGCGCCCTTCGCCGACGGTGCGTCGACGACGGTGTCGCTGACACCGGTTGCCAAGGTAATCAACCAGGCGGCCAAGTGGACGTTCTCCTACAAGAACACAAACGTGCCTGCGCCGGGCGTCTACGGATCCACTGTTGCCAACAAGGGACAAGTGACGTATTCGATCGCGATGCCCTGACCCAAGCCAGTCACGAGTTGCGTGCGAGGTGCGAGGCCGAAGGTCCTGCGCCTCGTTTCCTTTGATGGGAAAGGTTATCCTGCCGAGCCAGGGCGAGGTCAAATCTGCAATGACAACCGGCTTGATTCCAGCAAGAGACGCGCTCGCGCCGAGACCTGAGTCGGCCCGCGCGGCGTTTGCGCTTGCCGCGGCATTGTTGCTGCCCTCGGCCGGCGCTGCCGATGCGTGGGTGCTTACGATCACGTCGGGACCGAAGGCCGCGTTCCTGCAGGTCGGCAATGGCTCCTACTCGGGGACATATCAAAGTGGCGGTACGCCGCTCAACAACGCCACAGTCAATACGGTCAGCGTCGCGGTGCCCGCGAATGTCGTCGGCTCCGGCGTGGCGCAGGCGATGACGAGCAACAGCTCTCAGTCGGTCAGCTTCTATGACAACTTTGCGGTCTGCAATCCGCCCTCGCAGGTCTATGTCGGCGGCTGGGTGCGCACGCCGACAGGGGCGGGCACCGGGGTCTTGTCGGTCACGTCGCCGCCGGCACTCACCAGCGCGACGACGACCACTACCATTCCCTTCACCGAGATCAGCTGGACCAGCACTGCCAATGGCAGCTCCACCGCCGATATTCCCGCCGGCACCTTCAACGGCGGCACGCTGGGCCTGCGCACAATCGCGGCCGGAACCTGGGTCGAAAATTGTCACACGTTCTATTACGCAAACAGCTCCGTGGTCACGGCAGCCACCTATACCGGCCAGGTCACGTATACGTTGGTACTGCCGTGACCACGCGTGGAATGCCGACCCCTGCGGGCACGCTCATCGCGTTGATCGCGCTGGTCGCGGCCGGTTCGGCCTTCGCGACGACCTATATCGTCGACGACAGCAGCACCATTCCATTCGAGTCGCAGGTCGTTACGCGCTGGCGCAACACCACAGGCGCCTACCGGCAGCTCAGTAGCGAGATCGAAGGCGGCGCCACTGTTTCGATTCGCCTGAATCTCCAGCCCTGGCTCAACCGCAACGGCCGCGTCTACTTGGCACTCCCGCAGCAGCCCGTCGGTGTAGTCAACGTCGAATGGGCAACGCAGGGCCGCCTGCTGCCCGGCAAACTGCAATCAGGCGAGCGCACGCTGGTGTATGCAGGTCCGATCCGGTCCGGATTCATCGAGGACAACTTCACCGTGCGCGTCGTCGCCGACGGCCGCCGGGTCGCGGCCGCGCAGCGCCTGCAATTCCATTTCGAAATCGACGTCGATTGATCCCCATGCGAAAACTGCATTCCCTCCCATTGGCTTTCGCAGCGATGATCGCTGCCGTGGCCTGCGTTCCTGCCCCGGCCAGTGGACAAAGCTTCGCGACGATGGTGTCGCCACCGCGCTTCGAACTGGACGGAAAAGCGGGGCAAACCCAGCGCCAAGTTATCGAGATCACCAACGCGGACATACAGCCGGCGGTCTACCGCATGCGTACCGCCGACTGGACGTTCGACGCGAATGCCGTGGTGCGGTTGAGCGATGAGTTGGCCAAGGACAGTTGCCGACCGTGGGTGGCGATCGAGCGTCGCGAGATCACCGTTGCCGCGGGGGGGCGTTATCGTTTCCGCTTCGAGATTTCGCCGCCAGCCGGCGCCACCGGCGAATGCCGCTTTGCGCTCGTGCTCGAGGGGCTGGGGGCAACGGTCGATGCGGGACAGAACGTCAGCATCCCGGTGAACGGCCAGATCGCGGTCATCGTTTATGTCGTGCTGGGTGACGCTGCGCCCGAACTCTCGGTCGTTCGCGCGGACGTCGGCATACGGCAGGGCCGACAGGTGCCGCTCATCCATGTTCGAAACACTGGACGCGCACACGGACGTCTGGACGGCTTCCTCGAAGGCACGGACGCAAGTGGCCGCAGGGTCGATTTCACGCCCAACGGCCTGCCGATACTTCCGGGCGAAACGCGCGAGATCGCGCTCAACGTCGCTGGGGCGTCGGCGTCGAGTCCTGCGGTGGTCTTCCCCTTGGAGATTCGGGGCAACCTCGAATGGAGCGGCAAATCCACGCCGTTCGAAGCCCGTTTCGCGCCATGATCCTTCGGCCCGCCGCCGCTCTCCTGTTCGCGGCAGGCCTTCTGGGATCGTCGTCTCCCTCTGCGCAATCGGCATCGCCTCCAAGCAGCGCGACGGCCGCGGGCGCCGCACCAAGATATGAGGACCGGCTGATCGACGGCGGCGCGCTGCCGGTGGAATCCGAAGCGGAGGGTTCCGCACCCAACCCTCAGGGCTGGCCGCGATTCTGGCGAGTCGAAGGCGTCGCCAGCTATTTCGATCAACAGGGACAAATCACGCGCGAGAACGGCGCCCGGCTGTCCGGCCGGATCGACACACCCCAATACGGCGCGTTGTCCATCGATGCCACGGTGCGCGTCGCCCCCGGCTCCTTTATCGCCACCCTCGTGCAGCGCGACCTGGCCTTCGACGGCAACTGGCGCGCGAACAACAGCCTGGGCGTCGTCACGACGCTTGGCATCGACCTGTCACGCAACCAATACCGCTTCTACGTGCCCACGT
Source organism: uncultured beta proteobacterium (assembly GCA_963819965.1). GTDB lineage: Bacteria > Pseudomonadota > Gammaproteobacteria > Burkholderiales > Casimicrobiaceae > VBCG01. The sequence goes on along the minus strand of CAWFYA010000004.1, from coordinate 1,106,394 downwards.
TCGCGGCGCTCGGCGGCACGACCGAATGGATCCACGACGGTGACGTGCAGCTGCAGGCGAGCGTCGGCGAACCAGGGAATTTCGACGGTTTTCGATTGTCAGGCTTCCAGCCACTGCACGGCACCCTCGCAACCCTTGGCGCGCAGTGGGCGTTTGCGCCGCAATGGCAGGCCGGCATCCAGTTGATCGGCACGCAAGGCGTCGATTCTCCCTATGCGGTGAACGGCAACGGCCAGGTCGATTCGCGCGCAGTGTTCGCAGCGCTCGCGTGGAACCTCCCGACGACGCGTCTGCAGGCCAACGTGCTGGCGAGCGACGCCAGCGGCGACGGCCAGTCGGTGCGAGCCAACGGCATTTGGCTGGACGGAAGGACGGTCTGGGATCGCACGATCCACAACTACGGAATATTCCGGCTGGAACCTGGGATCGCATGGGGATACCAGCCGGTCAACAACGACATCGAGGGCGCCTATTATCGGATTGCCTACCAGAGCCTGCGCTGGCAGATGGATGGTGGCATCGACCAAGTGAATTCGGTGTCCGGGCGCGGCACCAACGGAACTTACCTAACGCTCAACGGCCGCTACCAGTTGAGTACGCAGACGGGCCTGGGCGGCAACGGCGGCTATCTCAAGAACGGCAGCCAGCACGCGGCCACGGCCTCGATTTACGGAGACCTGCTATGGTCGCAGGGCGCGAGCCGACTGCAGTTCAGCGTGTTGGACAACAACAACATGCCGAGCAACCGCGCGGAGCAGGTCGCGCTGGACCATACGTGGAACACGCCGGTCGGCACACGCCTGTCGACCACGCTCACGGCAACGCGCGACACGACCGGCGCCTTGAGCGCGGGCGAGCTCACGATTCCGCAATCGACGATCCGGCGCTTCGGCGTCGGCGTACTGGGCGGTGGCGACATCACCAACAACCTGTCGGTCGACGCCAACCTGCAATACAACCTGCTCTCCAGGGGTCGGACGGCGAGCGGCGTCTACGGCAACGTCAACGTTACCTGGCGCCTGAGTCCGCAATGGTCGGTCGCGGGCACGTACTACGACAACCGCGACGATACGGCGAATCTGTTCGTGCTCGATCCGCTGATCCCGACGATCAACGCGCTGCCGACGCAGCGCAGCCGCGCAGTCATGCTTTCGCTTCGCTACGAGGATCGCGCCGGGACGTCGGTTACCCCGCTCGGGGGCAGGGCGGGCAATGCGGCCGGCACCATTGCCGGCACGCTCTACCTCGATCTGAACGACAACGGCCAACGGGACGCGGGTGAACCCGGCGCGCCCAACGTGACGATCCTGCTGAACGGCCGTTTCCAGACGCGCAGCGACGAATCGGGGAGATTCGAGTTCCCGTGGGTGGCGACAGGGATGCACACGATCAGTGTGGTTCCGGACAACCTGCCACTACCGTGGTCCCTTGGCGGATCGAAATTCGACGTCAGCGTCAGCGCGCGGTCGACGGCGACGCTGGAAATCGGCGCCCGCCGAATCAGGTAGCGAACGGTCGCAGCAGCGTACTGCCCCCGGGCGAGCGACCCCTTCGCCCGCCGAATCAGGTAGCGAACGGTCGCAGCAGCGTACTGCCCCCGGGCGAGCGACCCCTTGGGTCAAGACGACGAAGTCGTCCTCGGGCGTCTGCTAGGTTCGTGTGCGCTGCGCGCGCTTCACATCGGGTACGCGCTTCAGCGAACGTATGACCTTCGCCAGATGTTTGCGGTCGCGTACCTGCACCGCGAAGAACATCGCCAGCACTTCGCCGCCGTCGGGCCGTTCCATCGACACGGAGCCGATGTTGCCGTCGGCATCCGAAATTGCGGTGGCAAGGTCGGCCAGCAAGCCTCGCCGGTCCGAAACCAGCAGCCGCAGTCCGCTCTCGAAAACGCCCTGGACGTCGTTCGCCCATTCGACGTCGATGAGTTCCGACGTGTCGACACGCTGCTTCTTGAGCGTGAGACAGTCGCGGGTATGGACCATGAGACCCTGCCCGCGGCGGAACTGTCCGACGATGGCGTCCCCGGGGATGGGCCGGCAGCACTTCGCGTACTGGATGGCCACGCCCTCCACGCCGCGCAGCGTCAGCGAGCCGAGCCTGGAATTGGCGGTGGCCTGCGGGTCGTCCGTCTTGCTGCCGGTCTTGGTAAGCGCCTGCGCGACGACGAACGACAGGCGCTTGCCGAGCCCGATGTCGGCGAGAATGTCGATGTGGTTCTTCGCGCCATATTCCTTGGCCAGCGCCTCCCAGCGATCCCAGAGGATTGACTCCGGTTCGACCTTGAGCGTGGCCAGCGCCTGCGTGAGAAGGCGCTCTCCAAGTGCCGCGGATTCCTTCTGCTGGAGACCCTTCAGGTAGTGCCTTATGCGCGAGCGAGCCTTGCCGGTGGATACGAACGACAACCACGACGGATTGGGGCGCGCGGTGGGCGACGTCAGGATCTCGACGTGGTCGCCGTTCTTGAGTTCCGTGCGCAGCGGCAGCAATTCATAGTTGATGCGCGCGGCGACGCAATGATGGCCGATATCGGTGTGCACGCCGTAGGCAAAGTCCACCGCGGTCGCGCCGCGCGGCAACGCCATGATCTTGCCCTTCGGCGTGAACACGTAGATCTCGTCGGGGAAGAGGTCACCCTTGATGTGTTCCAGGAATTCTTTCGAGTCGCCCGATTCCGACTGGATCTCGAGCAGGCTCTGCAGCCAGCGCGAGGTTTCGCGCTGCGCTTCCGCGAGGTCGAGTTCGCCGCCGGCCTTGTATAGCCAGTGAGCGGCGACGCCCGCTTCCGCGACGCGGTGCATGTCGTGGGTGCGAATCTGCACTTCCAGCGGTGTGCCGAATGGCCCGAACAGCGTCGTGTGCAGCGACTGGTAGCCGTTGGCCTTCGGGATGGCGACGTAGTCCTTGAACTTGCCGGGGATCGGCTTGTACAGCTCATGCAGCACGCCAAGCGCCGCATAGCAGTTGGTCTTGTCGGCAACCAGCACGCGCACGCCGTAGATGTCGAATACCTGGGAAAACGTGTAGTGCTTCTCGCGCATCTTCTTGTAGACGGAGAAGATCGTCTTTTCGCGGCCGGTGACGACAGCAATGAGGTCGGATTTGGCGAAACCCTCGCGGATCACGTCCAGCAACCGGTTCATCACCTCGCGGCGGTTGCCGCGCGCGGCCTTGATCGCCTTGGCCAGTATCCTGTAGCGCAGGGGATACAGGTGCTTGAAGCACAGGTCCTGCAGCTCGAGAAACAGCGCGTTCAGCCCCAGCCGGTTGGCGATCGGCGCGTAGATGTCAAGCGTTTCCTTGGCGATGCGCTTCTTGTGGGCGGGCGCCATCGCGTCCAGCGTGCGCATGTTGTGCAGTCGGTCGGCGAGCTTGATCAGGATGACGCGCACGTCGCGCGCCATCGCCAGCAGCATCTTGCGGAAGCTCTCCGCCTGCGCTTCCTCCTGCGAATCGAACTCGATCTGGTCCAGCTTGGACACGCCGTCGACCATGTCCGCTACGGGCTTGCCGAATTTCTTTTCCAGCTCACCTTTCGTGACCGACGTGTCTTCCATCACATCGTGCAGCAGCGCGGCGGCGAGTCCCTGCGCGTCGATGCGCCATTGCGACAGAATGCTGGCGACCGCCAGCGGATGCGTGATGTAGGGTTCGCCGGACTTGCGGTATTGACCCTTATGCGCCGATTCGGAGAATTCGAATGCGCGCGAGACGAGCGCGACGTCAGGGTCCGGCAGGTAGTGCCCGAGGTGTTTGGTGAATTCCGCGATCTCAGACATACGCAGCGCGTGGGAGCAGATCGCGATGCTCCACCCTCGTGGCCGGCTAGAGCTGCGGCGGGATGATCGGCGCCGTCTTGGTCAGCATTTCGATGCCGATCTTGCCGGCGGCCATTTCGCGCAGCGCGATGACCGTCGGCTTGTCGCGGTCGGCCTCGACCATCGGCGGGGAGCCGGATGTGATCTGGCGGGCGCGATTGGTCGCAGCCAGCGTGAGCTCGAATCGATTGGGAATCTTGGCAAGGCAATCTTCGATCGTGATGCGGGCCATGGTCTACCTCGTTGGTTTGCTATCGGTTCAGTAGCTGGGCAATGAGCGCCGCATGCCGCACCTGTTGCCGGGGCGAGGTGAGGCGCGCGGCGCGGACGATCGCGGATAGATCGTCCACAGCCCTCGCAAAGTCCTGATTCATAATAACATAATCGAATTCGCCGCAGTGCCGCATTTCTTCGCGCGCGGCCTCCAGGCGGCGCACGATGACATCGGGCGTATCCTGTCCGCGTTTTTCCAGGCGTTCCTTGAGCGACGCAAGCGACGGCGGCAGGATGAAGATCTGGACGGCGTCGGGGATCAGCCGGCGGACCTGTTGCGCGCCCTGCCAGTCGATTTCCAGCAGCACGTCGTGCCCGTGCTGGACTTCCTGCTTCAACCATGTCGCGGACGTCGCGTACCAGTGGCCGTGCACATACGCATGTTCGAGGAACTCGCCCCTGGCCTTGAGCGCCATGAAGGAAGACTCGTCAACGAAATGATAGTGGACGCCATCCTGCTCGCCTGGGCGGGGCGCGCGTGTCGTGTAGGAGACCGATAGCCGGATGCCCGGCTCGCGTTCGAGCAGCGCGCGCACGAGACTGGTCTTGCCCCCGCCCGACGGCGCGGCCAGCACGAACAGGCACCCGGATGCGGGAGGTGCCTTGGTAACGATCGGAAGCACGCTCATTGCTCGCGCGCCCGGTTTCCTATTCGACATTCTGTACCTGCTCGCGCATCTGCTCGATCAGTACCTTGAGCTCCAGCGACGCCTGCGAGACCTCTGCATCCACGGACTTGCTGCCCAGCGTGTTCGCCTCCCGGTGCAGTTCCTGCGCGAGGAAATCAAGGCGCTTGCCGGCGTTGCCGCCTGCGCCGAGCACGCGCCTGACCTCGGCCACGTGAGTGGACAGGCGGGACAGCTCTTCCGCGACGTCGATCTTGGTCGCGAACAACGCGAATTCCTGCTTCAACCGATCCTCGTTCGGGTCGAGGCCCGCTTCCCTGAGCCGCGCGGCGAGCTTTTCGTTGAAAGACGCATGGATCGCCGGGATCCGTGGCGAAACCCGCGCGACCTGCGCCTCGATGCCGGCGCAGCTGGCCTCGAGCACCGCCTCCACCTTTGCGCCCTCCCGCCGACGCGATGCGGCCAGGTCGGTCAGCGCGCGGTCAACGAGCGCAACCACGGTCGCGGCGAGTTCTTCGGGCGCCACCGACGGCTCCGCCATGACCCCGGGCCAGCGCAGAATCTCGTTGACGGAAAGTGGCGCGGCGGCGGGGATCGTCCGCAACACCTGGGCGGCCGCATCCGCCAACTGCGCCACGCGTGCCACGTCGACCGCGAGCGTCGACGTGCCCGGGGAGTGCCTGCTCATCGCCACGCGGCACTCCACCTTGCCGCGCTTGAGCGCGCCCGCGAGCTTTTCCCGCAGGGCGGATTCCAGCTGGCGCAGCTCGTCGGGGAGCTTCACCGTGACGTCGAGATACCGGTGGTTCACCGAACGCAACTCGACCGAAAGGGATGCGCCGGGCAATTCGGCGTCCTCCGCTGCAAAGCCGGTCATACTGAGGATCATCTTGGGGCTTTCCTGCCACTGTCTGACCGCCGTGAAACGTCAGGTTCCGGCGACGTTGTGGCATTTTTTCGCATTCAGGACACGTATTTGCAAGCATTTGTCGGGCTCGCAAGGACGTTTCCTTTACTTTGGATGCCGGGTTGCCGAGAATGTAAGCGCTAACCGTGCTTGGCGCAAGCGGCGGCGTGGGCGCTTGGCACGCGATTTGCGCGTGTTTGCCTCAAAATAGGGGTTAGCCGGCCCGATATCGGGCCAATGGACATTTGAAAAAATACGGATGGCGGTCACAAACCAAGCCCTGATCGGCGGATACCAGCTGCTGAACTACCGGATCGACCGGCAGATCAGCCGCGGCGGCTTTTCCATCGTCTATCGCGCGTTCGACGAAACCGGCGCGCCGGTGGCGATCAAGGAATACCTTCCGTCCTCCCTGGTGCTCCGCACCGAGGGCGACATCGTGCGCGCAAGCTCGGCCGAGAACCTCACCTCGTTCCGCTACGGCATGAAGTGCTTCTTCGAGGAAGGCCGCGCGCTCGCCAAGATCAATCACCCGAACGTCGTGCGCGTGCTGAACTTCTTCCGCGCCAACGAAACCGTCTACATGGTGATGCGCTATGAGCGCGGGCGAACGCTGCAGCAACAGATCCAGATGCGCCAGGACCAGATGTCCGAGCGGCTGGTGCGGCACGTGTTCATGCATCTGCTCAATGGCTTGCGCGAAGTGCACACGCACAAGCTGCTGCATCTTGACATCAAGCCCGCCAACATCTACTTGCGCACCGATGGCACGCCGGTGCTTCTCGACTTCGGCGCCGCCCGGCAGACGCTGACCAGCGCGCGGCCCAAGCTGGCGCCCATGTACACGCCGGGCTTTGCGGCGCCGGAGCAATATCGCGAACCCGATCGGCTGGGACCATGGACCGACGTCTACGGCGTCGGCGCGTCGATGTTCGCATGCCTCGCGGCGTTCGCGCCCCAGGCGGCGGATGCGCGCGTGCAGGAGGACCACCTCGTTTCGGCCAAGAAGATCTGGGCCGGACAATATTCCGAGAACATCCTCGAAGTCATCGACTGGTGCTTGCGGCTGGACCCGCTCGAGCGACCGCAAAGCGTGTTTGCGCTGCAAAAGGCCATTCGTGATATCCCCCAGACCAAGCGCAAGCTGACGTTCATGGGCAATCTCAAGAAGATGCTCTTTTCGCAAATCGGCGCATAAACCAGTCGTATGCGCTTCACGATTTTCCAGGAGTCCCTCAAGGGATCGCGCAAGGTCAACCAGGACCGGCTCGCGTACACCTACAGCCGCGACACGCTGATGCTGGTGGTCGCGGACGGCATGGGCGGGCATGCGGGCGGGGAGATCGCCGCGCAGATCGCGGTGCGGCTGTTCATCGAGCGCTTCCAGCAGGAGGCCAAGCCGGTCCTCAAGAATCCGCTCAAATTCCTGCAGGACACGATGCTGCGCGCGCATGCGGCGCTCGGGTCCTACGCCAACCAGTTCTCCATGCTGGAGACGCCGCGCACGACGTGCGTGTGCACCATCGTGCAGGCGGGTCATGCGTATTGGGCGCACGTCGGGGATTCGCGGCTGTACTTGTTCCGTCAGGGCGGCCTCATCGGCTCCACCAAGGATCATTCCAAAGTGCAGTACCTGGTCGACCAGGGCATCATCGGCGTCGATGAAGTCATCGACCATCCGGACCGCAACAAGATCTTCAGTTGCCTGGGCGGGCTGGTCGATCCCGTCATCGACCTTTCGCGGCGCACGCCGCTGCGCAACGGCGACGTCATCGTGATGTGCACCGACGGCCTGTGGGCCGTGCTCGACCAGAAGGAAATGGCGACGTGGCTGACGTCCACGCCCATCCTCAAGACCGCACCGCAGATGATGCGCGAGGGCGAAAGGCGCGGCGGACCGGATGGCGACAACCTGTCCGCGATCGTGGTTCGCTGGGGCCCGGAAACGCTGACCGACGAGCCGTCGACGACGATCACCGAGACGCTGGGTCTGGGCGAGTTCGAGACACAGATCGACAGGACGCTCACGCTCACCGACCGTAAGGGGACACAGCGCGACCTGACGGACGATGAGATCGAGCACGCGATTCAGGAGATTCAGTCCACGATCCAGAAGTACCGCCGGTAACGGCGTTCGGCGCCGCCTAGCTTTCGCGCAATGTCTGCCCCGGCCTTTGCTGCGGCGCAGCAATCGGCGCGGGTCCCGACCCCCGACGGGTCAAACTGACCTAGCGGTGCCGTGGCCGTTAGAATGGCGCATGCGGCAAATCATCCTCGATACCGAAACCACCGGCCTCGACCCCAAACTCGGCCACCGCATCATCGAAATCGCGGCGGTGGAGATGGCCGACCGCCGCCTAACCGGCCGCACGCTCCAGATTTACGTCGATCCGGAACGCGAAATCGATGCCGGCGCGTCGGAAGTTCATGGCATGACATGGGAGGACTTGAAGGGCAAGCCAAGATTCGCGGCGATTGCGCCGGAGTTCCTGGACTTCGCGCAAGGGGCAACCTGGATCATCCACAACGCGCCGTTCGACATCGGATTCCTGGATCGGGAATTCGGGTACGCCAAGCTTCCGCCCTGCGCCGACGTCTACGGCGGAATGATCGACACGCTGGCGCTGGCGCGGGAAGCCTTTCCGGGCAAGCGCAACAACCTCGACGCGTTGTGCGAGCGCTTTGGCGTTTCCAATGCGCACCGCAAGTTGCATGGCGCGCTACTCGATGCGCAACTGCTGGCAGAGGTCTACCTGGCGATGACCCGTGGCCAGGAATCGCTCACGATCGACATGGGCAGCGGGCGGTCCGTCGCTGTGACCGCGGATGGCGACGGTCAGTGCGCGGCCCGGCCCGCCCTGTGCATCACGGTCCCGACAGAGGAGGAAGCGGAGGCGCACAGGGTGTATCTCGAAACGCTCGAGCGCGAGACCAAGGGCCGTTGCGTTTGGCTCGCCCCCGCGCCCGTGTGCGCGCCATCTTGACCCGGATGCGTGCTGTCACTGCGCCGTAACATCCGACTGCGAATCTGATGGATCAATCCACCACTGCGCTGCCAGCGACGCTTCCTTTGGCCGGGGATGCGGCGATGCCGGGCGTTCCCGATGCCGTGAGTTCGCTTGTCCCGCTTCCGATCAATCGCGAACTGTCGCTGCTCGAATTCAATCGCCGCGTGCTGGCACTTGCGCAGAGCGCGACCCTGCCGCTGCTCGAGCGCCTGCGCTACTTGTGCATACTGGCCAGCAATCTCGACGAGTTCTTCGAAATAAGGATTGCCGGCGTCAAGGAACAAGTACGCGCAAAAGTCCCGATGTCGGGAATGACGCTGCAGGAAGCCAGGGAGCTGCTCACCGCGCTTGGCAGCGGCGCGCGCTCTCTCATTGCCGAACAGTACCGGGTGCTGAACGAACAGGTGCTGCCGGCACTTGACCAGGCAGGTGTCCGCCTGATCCGGCGCACCGAATTCACGCCGGCCGAGAAGGCATGGGTCGCGAGCTATTTCGAGCGCGAGGTGCGGCCGCTGCTGACCCCGATCGGACTCGATCCCGCGCATCCTTTCCCGCAGGTCGTCAACAAGAGTCTCAATTTCGTGATCCAGCTGACCGGGCATGACGCGTTCGGCCGCGACACCGGCATTGCGATCGTGAAGGCGCCGCGCGTGCTGCCCAGGATCATCAAGATGCCGCGCGAGGTCGGCGGCGGCGACAACGACTTCGTGATGCTTTCGTCGGTGATCCACGCCCACCTGCACGAGCTCTTCCCCGGCCGCGAGGTCGTCAACTATTCGCAGTTCCGGGTGACCCGCGACGCCGACCTGTGGATCGACGAGGAAGAAGTCAAGAATCTGCGCCAGGCGCTGAAAGGCGAGTTAGGCGAGCGCCAGTTCGGCTCGGCCGTGCGCCTCGAGGTCGCTGCGTCCTGTCCGGCGTCGGTTGCCCAGTTCCTGTTGCAGCAATTCGACCTGACCGAATCCGATCTCTACCGCTGCGACGGTCCAGTCAACGTCGCGCGGCTTTCGTCGCTGATCGACCAGGTCGACATCGACGAGCTCAAGTTTCCGCCGTTCGTGCCGGGCCTTCCGGATCGCCTGAGCAACTCGCCGGATATTCTCACGGCGATTCGCCAGCAGGACATCCTGCTGCACCATCCCTACCAGTCATTCGAGCCGGTGGTCGAGTTCATCCGTTGCGCCGCCGACGATCCGAGCGTCGTCGCGGTCAAGCAGACTGTCTATCGCACGGGCGTGAACTCGGTGCTGATGGAAGCGCTCATCGAAGCCGCCAAGCGGGGCAAGGAAGTGACGGTCGTGGTCGAGCTGATGGCCCGCTTCGATGAAGAGGCGAACATCAACTGGGCCGAACGCCTGGAACGCGCGGGCGCGCAGGTCGTGTATGGCGTGTTCGGCCTCAAGACGCACGCGAAGCTGGCGCTCCTGATCCGCCGCGAAGACGTCCTGCGCGGCGGCTCGCGGCTGGTGCCCTACGCGCACCTGGGGACCGGCAACTATCACCCGCGCACGACCCGCCTCTACACAGACTTCGGATTGTTGACGGCGGATCCCGACATTTGTTCGGATGTGAACGAAGTGTTTCTTCACATCACGAGCCTTGCCCGCGCGGCGCGGATGAAGCGCCTGCTGCTTGCGCCTTTCACCATGCATCGGCGCGTTCTGGAAATGATTCGTCGCGAGACCCGGAACGCAAAGGACGGGAAGCCCGCACAAATCATCGCCAAGATGAACGCATTGGTGGAGGAAGGCGTGATCAAGGCGCTTTACGCCGCTTCCAGCGCCGGCGTGAAGATCGACCTGATTGTACGTGGCGCTTGCGCGCTGCGGCCCGGCGTGCCGGGCATGTCCGAAAACATCCGGGTGCGCTCGATCCTGGGGCGCTTCCTGGAACATCATCGCGTGTGGTACTTCGGCAACGACGGCGAGCCCGACGTCTGGCTGGCATCGGCCGACTGGATGGGCCGCAACCTGTTCCGCCGCGTCGAGGTGGCGTTCCCGGTGCGGGACCCGGTCTTGCGCAAGCGGGTGGTCGAGGAAGGGCTGCGCACCTATCTCGCGGACAACGTCGACGCCTGGGATCTGCAGCAGGACGGTACCTGGACCAAGGTGAAAATGCGGCGCGGCGCGCGAGCGCGATCCGCGCAGGATACCTTGCTGGCCTCGATGCGCGCTCCGGACGGGGAATCCTGATGGACTTGATCTTCTGGCGTCACGCCGAAGCCGAACCCGGGGAACCCGATCTCGGGCGCCGCCTCACCTCCAAAGGCATCAAGCAGGCGGAGCGGATGGCACAGTGGCTGGACTCGCACCTGCCCGACACCTGTCGCGTGCTGGTATCGCCGGCCGATCGTACCCAGCAAACCGCGCTTGCACTGAAACGCAAATTTCGGACGGTGCCCGAACTCGCTCCAGGCGGCACGGTGGCCGCATTGCTCGCGGCGGCGAACTGGCCCGATTCACGCGAACCGGTGCTGATCGTCGGTCACCAACCCACGATCGGCGCCGCGGTTTCCTTCCTGCTGTCCGGCGAAGAGGCTTATTGGTCGGTGCGCAAGGGCGCCGTATGGTGGCTATCCAACCGCGCACGGGAAGGTGGCGCTGCCGTGGTGCTGAAGGTCATGGTGCCGCCGGATTTCGTCTGAGCGCTGGGATATTGCCCGCGCACCCGAAACGTTGCGCTTAATCACGGCGATCGCCAGCGCACGCCCAGTGCAGTCCACTCCTCGCGCTCCTTGATGAGAAGGTGTAACGTCAGCGGATGGCGCGACAGCCACCGCGCCGATATGCCGAACTTCACCGTGCGCCCCGACTGGATCGCGATCCGCGGTGTGTCGATCGGGCGCCGCGCGTGGTGGAAGAGCACCGCCAGCCGCAATGCCAGCACCTGCGCGATCATGTCGGCGTCGTGCAATGCCGGCTCCATCTTGGACAGTCCGCCGCGGCACCCGTGGACGAGGACCGCCAACTGCCGCTGCTCCTGCGCCGAAAAGCCGGGCATGTCGGCGTTCTCGAGAATGTAGGCGCCGTGCTTGTGGTAGCCGATGTGCGAGACGGTGTAGCCGATCTCGTGCATGAGGCCGGCCCATTCGACGCGTTGTGCAACGATGGGGTCCGGTCGTGGCGAGCCCTTGAGATACAGCGCGCGGGCCATGGCGGCGACCCGCTGCGCATGGGCGCGATCGATGTGGTAGCGATCGAGGAAATGCTCGATGGTGACCACCCGGCTGTCGCCCTTGCCGGTACGGCCCAGCAAATCGTAGAGGACGCCCAGCCTCAATGCGCCGCCGACGGGATTCAGCCGCGGTACCGTCAGTTCAGCCATCGCCGCGGCCATGATTGCGAAGCCACCGGGCAATACCGGCGCCCGCTCCGGGTTCAAGCCTGCGAGATCCAGCCGTGACAGGCGGGAGGCGCCGACCATTCGCTTGCGCAATCGGGCCAGACCCTGCGGCGTAATGCCGCCTGCCGACAGGCCGTTTTCCTCGAGTATCGCAGCGAGGGCCAGTGCAGTGCCCGACGACGCATAGGCCTCCTGCCAGTGTTCGCGGCCGAATTCCTGCGCGATTGCCTCGATTTCCGCGCGGGCGTGGGTCTCGGCTGCAGCGAATTGGTCGGCGCGCAGCTGGCCGTCGGGGAAGAACCGTCGTGAAACATTGACGCAGCCCAGCTTGAGTGATTCGAGTCGTTCGGGAACCAGGTTGCGGCCGATGATGAATTCAGTGGAGCCGCCGCCGATATCGATCACCAGGCGGGGCGCGGGCGACGGCGGGAGCACATGCGCGACGCCGAGGTAGATAAGCCGCGCTTCTTCATGGCCGGCGATCACGTCGATCGGGAAGCCGAGAGCCGCCTCCGCCTGGGGCAGAAACGCGGCGGCATTCTTCGCCACGCGAAAGGTATTCGTCGCCACGGCCCGGACGGCCGACGGGTGCAGCCCCGAGAGCCGTTCGCGAAAACGGGTAAGGCAGGCCAACGCGGTACGGCGCGCGAGGGTCGTCAGGCGCCCGTTTTCGTCGATGCCGGCGCCAAAGCGGATGGTTTCGCGCCAGGTATCGAGGCGGAAAATCTGGTCGCCCTCCACACGGCCGATTTCGAGGCGGAAACTGTTGGAACCCAGGTCCACGACGGCGAGTGTCGCGGGCGCAGCGGGGGCTTGGCGCGAACGTTTGGCGGGTACGGGCATGGGCCGATGGCGTGATGGAAGGCGGCCGGGGCAGCCTAGCAGGAAAGTGGATTGCGCGGCTATGCACCCTCGCGCTGCAGGGTACTCAAGGCACCCTCATGGCCGTTTCTGCTAGGCTCGTAGCGTTGCCGCGTCCAGCCGCGTTTTCCCGACCGGCCGCTGATCTGCGCCGTTACCGGCACTCATTCATCCAATCGCACCATGCCCATCGACTACCTGCAGAAGATTCTGACCGCCAAGGTCTACGACGTTGCGGTCGAAACCGCGCTCGACGCGGCGCCCACGCTTTCGCGCCGTCTTCACAATCGCGTGCTGCTCAAGCGCGAAGACCAGCAATCGGTGTTTTCGTTCAAGCTGCGCGGCGCATACAACCGCATGGCGCACTTGACGCCCAAACAGCGCGCCAAGGGCGTGATCGCCGCATCGGCGGGCAATCACGCGCAAGGCGTCGCGCTGGCCGCGCAAGCCTTACGCTGCCGGGCGACCATCGTCATGCCGGTGACGACGCCGCACATCAAGATCGCCGCCGTGGAGGCACGGGGAGCCAAGGTCGTACTGCATGGTGACTCGTATTCCGATGCCTACGACCGCGCGCTGGGGCTGCAGAAGGCGTCAGGGGCAACTTTCGTGCATCCCTACGACGATCCGGACGTCATCGCCGGCCAGGGCACCGTGGGAATGGAAGTTCTGCGCCAATGCCAGGGTCCAATCGACGCGATCTTCGTTGCGGTCGGTGGCGGAGGGCTCATCTCGGGCATCGCGGCTTACGTGAAGCAGGTGCGGCCGGAGATAGAGGTCATCGGCGTCGAGCCCGTCGATTCGGACGCGATGTCGCGCTCGCTCGCCGCCGGTCGCAGGGTCACGCTGGCGCATGTGGGCCTCTTCGCCGACGGGGTGGCGGTCAAGCAGGTCGGGAAGGAGACCTTTCGCCTTGCTCGCCAGTATGTGGACGAGATGGTGCGGGTCGACACGGACGCGACCTGTGCGGCGATCAAGGACGTGTTCGAGGACACCCGCTCCATCCTGGAACCGGCCGGGGCGCTTGCCGTGGCCGGCATGAAGGCATGGTGCGGGCAGCACCGCGTTCGCGACCGCACGCTGGTGGCGATTGCCGGCGGCGCGAACATGAATTTCGACCGCCTCCGTTTCGTGGCCGAGCGCGCGGAACTGGGGGAGGCGCGCGAAGCCATATTCGCCGTGAGCATCCCCGAGCGGCCGGGCAGTTTTCGCCAGTTTTGCGCGCTGTTGGGCAAGCGCAGCGTGACCGAATTCAATTACCGCTACGCAGATGCTGCGGCGGCGCACCTCTTCGTGGGCGTCGAAGTGGCCAACCGCCAGGAGGCGCGCGAATTGCTCGCGTTGTTCCACCGACACCGTATCGAGGCGTTCGACCTTACCGACAACGAAATGGCCAAGCTGCATGTGAGGCACCTGGTGGGCGGCCATGCCCCAACCGCGAAGCACGAAATCCTCTACCGCTTCGAATTTCCCGAGCGGCCAGGCGCGCTGATGCGTTTCCTGAACAGCATGAGCGCCGGGTGGAACATCAGCCTGTTTCACTACCGCAACCACGGCGCTGACTACGGCAGGGTACTGGTCGGCATGCAGGTCCCGGCGGCGGAAAAGACCGATTTCCGTCATTTTCTGGACCGTTTGGGCTATACGTGCGTGGACGAGACAGAAAATCCTGCCTATCGGATGTTCCTTGGTTCCTGAATGACCCACTCAACTGGCCCCTAGACGGCAAACCCTGCCGTGCAACGGCAGGACAGTGTCCCGAAAATTGCCGGAGTGTTGCATTTTCGGCGAATTCCGCGCCGCCAGCTTATTCCGGCAAGCTTTATGCTCTAGTCAGTTCGCTTGGGCCGTGGCAAACTTGAACACGACAAGTGCGCACACCATCGGGTGTCGTCGCAACCGTCGCCGTATGGGGCAAGGTGAAATAATTGGCGGAGCCGAATCCATTGCAGGGCGTAAAGGTGATGGTGATCGACGATTCGAACACCATTCGCCGCAGCGCCGAGATTTTCCTGTTGCAGGCGGGTTGCACCGTGATCCTGGCCGACGACGGCTTTGACGCGCTGGCCAAGATCGCCGACCACCAGCCGGACCTTGTGTTCGTGGACATCATGATGCCGCGCCTGGACGGTTACCAGACTTGCGCGCTCATCAAGAAAAACGGCAAGTTTCAGGGCACGCCGGTGATCATGCTGTCATCGAAGGACGGCCTGTTCGACCGGGCGCGCGGCCGGATGGTCGGATCGGACCAATACCTGACCAAGCCGTTCACAAAAGAGAGCCTGCTCAAGGCGGTCGCCGCGCACGTCAATCGTGCGGCCGCTTGATGGCGGCCAACGAATTGCGCGCGTCCAAGCTGGCGCGTGAACTTGCCGGGGTGCAGAACAGGGTAGGAGCCATGGCCATCAGAAAGATCCTCATCGTCGACGATTCGCCGACCGAGCGGCATGTGCTGAACGACATGCTCACCAAGTCAGGGTACGAGGTCGTGGCGAGCGACAACGGCGAGGACGCAATCCTCAAGGCCAAGTCGCTCAAGCCTGACCTTATCCTGATGGACGTCGTGATGCCGGGCCTCAACGGCTTCCAGGCGACGCGTGCCATCAGCCGTGATCCCGACACCAGGGCGATCCCGATCATCCTGTGCACGTCGAAGAGCCAGGAGACCGACAAGATCTGGGGCATGCGCCAGGGTGCGCGCGACTACATCGTGAAGCCGGTCAAGCGCGAAGAACTGCTGGAAAAGATCGCCTCGATCGGCTGACGCCGTCGACCACGTCCATGGCGCGCACAGCAAGACTCGACCTTCGCACGTTCCAGCAGGAACTGGCGTCCCGGCTCGCGACCAAGACCACCGCGCAGGTCGAGTCGTCGCGGCTGGGCCTGGCGAGCGGCGGCGAGCGCTGGCTGGTGCGGCTCGCCGATGCGGGCGAAGTGACGACGGTGCCGGCGGTGGTGCCGGTGCCGCTGACCCGCCCTTGGTACCTCGGGGTGGCCAACATCCGCGGCAATCTCTTTTCCGTCATCGATTTTTCCGCATTCCTCGGCCGTGACTCGGGCCTCGGGGGCGGACAAAGTCGACTGGTTCTGTTCGGGTCGCAGGTGGCCGATATGAATGCCGGCATTGTCGTCCAGCATGTGCTGGGACTGCGCAACATCGTCGAACTCGCGCCCGCGGCGCCGCCCCACGATGCACCGGAATGGTACGCGCAACGCTGGATGGACGGCGACGGCAACGCCTGGCAGGAAATCGACCTTGCCAAGCTCGCCCGCAATCCCGCTTTTTTGCAGGTAGGCATTTGATCTCGCAACTTTGCATGCAAATGAGGGGCGCGCCGCTGCGCCACCACCTCAGGAGAAAGTAATGGCGCTAAAACTGCCCAACATGTTCGGTAACGACCGCAGGAAGCCTTCGGACGTGATCCTGGACATGCCGACCACGCAGGTCAAGATGAACCAGGCCGCGCAACAGGGATATGACCCGTTGGCCTCGGTGTCCATCATGGACCAGTTGCGCTCTGCTTCGGCCACTGCGGCAATGCCCAGAAAGGTCTGGGGAATTGGCGGCCTGCCGGTCACCAAGCAGTTCCAGGTGCTGGGATTCCTTCTCGTGATCTTCATCGTGCTGGCCGCGATCATGGTGTATTTGGACGGGAGGCAGGCGTCGCAAAGCGCAACGGCGGCGGCGACCGCGACGGAAATGCAGATGCTGTCGCAGCGCCTGGCGCGCGGCAGTGCGCTGGCGGCCCAGGGTCAGGCGAGCTCATTTGCCTCGGTGAAGACCAGCCGTGAACGCTTCAACACTGATCTTCAGGCGCTGCTGACGGGCGGGACGGTGCGCGGGGTGTCCCTCGACACGGTGCGCGATGAAGGTGCGGTCAAGTTGCTGGGCAACATCAAGACGCGCTGGGAGCGCGTCGATTTGGCCGCCGACCGCCTGCTCGCGAATGAAACCAGCCTTACCACGCTGGCCAAGGGTCTCGAGACGATCAATTCCGGCAACAGCGCGGTGCTGGAGCTGGCGCAGCAGGCGGCGCAGCAGATCGGTCAAGGCGGCGGGTCATTGCGCGAAATCGAATACACCAACCAGCTTGCGGTTCTGTCGCAACGCATCGCCAAGAACGCCAATTCGCTCGCATCATCGGACGAAATCGACCCGGAAGTTGCGTTCCTGCTGGGCAAGGATTCGGGGACGTTTCGCGACATCCTGAGTGGACTGCTGAAGGGCAGCGAGCCGTTGCGCCTGGCGCCGGTGAAGGGCGACGACGTGCGCGCCACGCTGACCGAGCTTTCCAAGCGGTTTGCCGCCTACGAGGGTGGCGTGAACGCCATCCTGGCGAACATGTCGCGCCTGGTGGTGGCCAAGCAGGCGGCGCGCGGCATCAATGCGGACTCCGACGCGCTGCTGACCGAGACTACGAACCTGTCCGGCGAATTCGAGGGCACCAATCCGCTGCACTTGTTTCTGCTCTTCGCGGGCATCACGTTCGCGCTGCTGGCGCTGGCCTGCCTGGTGCTGCTGGGCAAAGTATTCCTGGACGACGCGCGGGTGCGAGCGTTCGATAGCGAAGGCGAGAACAAGCGCAATCAGGAAGCCATCTTGCGTCTGCTGAACGAGATGGGCAACCTGGCCGACGGCGACCTCACGGTGCAGGCGTCGGTGACGGAAGACGTGACGGGCGCCATCGCCGACTCGATCAATTTCACGATCGAAGAATTGCGCACGCTGGTCCGCGGCATAAATTCGGCGACGGACCAGGTGACCAAGGCCACCCAGGAAACGCAGGCGATCTCGAATCGCCTCTATGAGGCATCGCAGCGCCAGAACAAGGAAATCCAGCAGGCGTCAGCGTCGGTGCTGCAGATGGCCGAGTCGATCAACGAGGTGTCGCAGACCGCCACGCAATCGGCCCGGGTCGCGCAGCAGTCGCTGGCCGCCGCCGAAAAAGGCGGCAATGTCGTGCAGAACCAGATCGCGGGCATGAACGAAATCCGCACGCAGATCCAGGACACGTCGAAGCGCATCAAGCGCCTGGGCGAGTCGTCGATGGAAATCGGCGAAATCGTGGAATTGATCTCGGACATTACGGAACAGACCAACGTGCTCGCCTTGAATGCCGCCATCCAGGCCGCGTCGGCAGGCGAGGCGGGACGCGGATTCACCGTGGTTGCGGAGGAAGTGCAGCGACTGGCGGAACGCTCGGGTGAAGCGACCAAGCAGATCGAGGCCATCGTGAAAACCATTCAGGCCGACACCCAGGACGCGGTTGCGGCCATGGAAAAGTCAACTGTCGGTGTGGTGGAAGGAACCAAGCTTTCCGACGCCGCGGGCCAGGCGTTGACGGAAATCCAGACGGTGTCGCGTGATCTGGCAGACCTGATTTCCCGGATCTCTGCGCAGACCCAGATGCAGTCGGCGTCGGTCACCGACGTGACGCGCGGCATGCAGGGCATTCTCAAGATCACGGAAGAAACGACGGAAGGAACCAAGCAGACCAACGTGTCCATCGGCCAGTTGACCAAGCTCGCTGCGGAACTGCGCTCCTCCGTTGCGGGATTCAAGGTCTGACGCCGGTGCCGGACGTTGCTCGGAATTCGAGTGGAGATTGCCGTGTGTTCCGGCCTCTTTGTGGTTCACGATGTGTCGGCGCGATGACGGCGGCGCGGTTCTTGCTCAGGCATTTTGCTCAGATTTTTCCAATTCGTGCACAACCATTTCATTGAATCTCCAGACCATCGATTGATGTCCCGTGGCCATTGACTCCACTCCGGTATTCGACTTGGGCCCGCTGTCATGGGTGCAGGGAGAAATCGACCAGGCGCTGACCCGCGGGCTGGAAACGATCGCCCAGTTCAAGGCAAATCCTGCGGATCCCACGGCGCTCAAGCACGCGCGCTCGCACGTGCATCAGGCGGCCGGCGCCATTCAGATGGTGGGACTCGATGCAGTCGTTGCGTTCACCGACGAACTCGAGCGGCAATTGACAAGGATGGAGGAGCTTCCGGCTGCGGAGGCGCAAGCCGCGTGCGCAGTCGTCGATCGTGCGTGTCGCAAGCTGCGGATTTTCCTGGACGAACTGGTCAACGGTGCGCCGCCGATTCCGCTCAAGCTCTATCCCGAATACGAATCGATGCAGCTTCTGCGCGGCTTAAAGGCGGCCGCGCCGACTGACCTCTTCTACCCCGACCTGTCGCCGCGGGCGCCGAGAATCGCGCCGCGCGAGGTCGTTCCGGCGAACCGCCTGCCGTCGCGCATGGTCAAGCAGCGCCGGCTGTATCAGCGCGGCACCCTCGCTTGGCTCCACGGCGACGATGCCGGCGCGACGATGATGCGCGATGCTGTAACCGGCATCGAGGACATCACCGCGCCAGGCAGCCTGCGCGCGTTCTGGTGGACAGTGGGCGCGCTGCTCGAAGGCATCGTTGAAGGCGGGCTCGACCGCAGCTTCGGTGTGAAGCAGCTTTGCGCGCGTGTCGACCTGCAGATACGGCGTGTGGCCGAGGGCAGCGGGAAAGTGGCGGACCGGCTGCGCCGCGAAGTGCTGTACTTCGTGGCGATCTGCGCACCGGTCGCGCCGCAGGTCCAGGCCGTCCAGCGCGCTTTCAAGCTGTCGGGTCTCATCCCGTCCGCGGAGGTGCTTTCGGCCGACGTCGTGCGGCTGCAGCCGCTGCTGCGGGAAGCGCGGGAGCAACTGGCGGGTGCGAAGGATGCGTGGCTCAAGGCAGCGTCCGGTCGCGCCGAAAACCTGCCGAAATTGAAACAGACACTGGCTTCGGTCCATGCCAAAGGCGCGGAGATCCACAACGGCGCGCTGATCAAGCTCACCGCGGCGCTGGTCGAGCGCATCGACAAGATGCCGGCGGGCGGTGTATCGGAATCCGTGGCCATGGAATTTGCGACCGCGCTGCTGCTGGCGGAATCCGCGTTCGAGAATTACACGACCCTGTCGCCCGATTTCCCGAAACAGGTCGACGCGATGCTTGCGCGCCTCGATGCCGCGCGCGCCGGCCGGCCGGCTGCCGCCTCCGGTGCGCCGATGCTGGACGAGATGAGCAAGCGCGCGCAGGAGCGCGTGCTGCTCGCGCAGGTCGGTCGCGAAATCCAGGCGAACCTGCGTCACATGGAACAGGTGCTGGATGCATTCTTCCGCGACAACGGCAAGCGCGCCGACCTGGCCACGCTGGGCAAGGACAGCCAGCAGATTCGCGGCGCGCTGCGCATCCTGGGCCTCGACGACGCCGACCGCCTCCTCGCGCTATGTCAGCAGCAAATCGAGACCTATGCCGATCCGGGCGTGGCGGTCAGCAACGAGGACCTGGAACTGTTGGCCGAGTCGCTCTCGGGCCTGGGATTCTATATCGAAGCGGTCGAGCAGCAGCGCCCCGACCGCGACCGCCTGATCGCGCCCTATATCGCCAAGCGCCTGGGCGAGGCCCCCGCGCCGAAACAGGAGGAGCGCGACTCGGCCGAGTCTGCGGTGGCCGAACTGCGTGCGACGTTGCCGGGTCTGGTCGCGGAACTTGAGCATGCGCCCTTGCATTCCGCGGCACGCGAGGGCTTGAAGCAAAAGCTCGCGGGATTGCGGGACGATGCGGATTTGATCGGCGATGCCGGGCTGGTTACGCAGGCGGAAGCCGCATTGCAGCAGCTGGCGGCCGGCGAGGCAGGCGATCTTGCGGCCGCCGTTGGTGCCATAGCCGAGACTTCTGCCCCGGCGCCGGAAATCTCCGAGGAAACGCAGCGGCTGCTCGCCACCGACGCCAGCAATCTGGACCGCGAGCTCCTCGAGATTTATCTCTTCGAGGCGGCCGAAGTGCTCGATTCCGTGGCGTTGAGTCACGCGTCGCTGGTCGGCAATCCGGGTGACCGTGAGGCGCTGCGAACGGTGCGGCGAGGCTTTCACACGCTGAAGGGCAGCGGGCGCATGGTCGGCCTGACGCAACTGGGCGACTACGGCTTCGATGTCGAGAAGGTATGCAACCGCCTGCTCGAAGAAGAACGCGCCGTGACACCGGCGGTCCTGGCGATGATCGGCGTCGCCGAGCGCAATTTCAGGACCTGGGTCGATGCGCTGACCCAGTCGGGTCGCGTGACGGCGGACCCGCGGGAACTCCATGCGACGATCGCCGCAGTCGTTGCCGAGTTGTCGGGTGGCGCGCCGGTCGATACCGAAGCGCCGGCCGTGGCACTGGCGCATTCCAACGTGTTTGAGCTGCCGAAACCCGTGATCGTCGCGCCGGTCCCGCCGATGCCCCCTGACTTGATTGATCTTCCTGAGCTTGGAGCCGGCGAGGCGAACGAAAACGTGCCCGGTACGCCGGTCACGGACACGGTCGAAGTTATCGATTTGCCGGTGGTCGGCCTCAGTGTCGTCCCTAGTGTCGGCCATAGTGTCCTGCATAGCGAGGCGCCCGGCGCGTTACGCCAAGTGACCAGTGACGTGCAAGGTGACGCGCACGACGAGCCTGTCAGTGACCGGCCAGGCGACGACCTCGAGGACCTCCTCAGTGATGTGCACGGCGACGCGCAAGGTGACATCCACAGCAACGCCCTCAGTGACGTTGGTGTGCCCGGATTTGACGCATCGGAGCCCGGCCCGCCGGACGTCGAACCCACAGCGCCGGTGCTGAAGCTCGTCTCGGACGCCTCCAGGCCGGAATTCGCAGCACACGCGCACGTTCCCGCTCCGCGGGAATCGCCCCAAGCCGAGCCCGAGGAAATCACGATTGGGGGCGTCAGCCTGTCGTTTTCACTCTGGAAAATACTGGTCGACGAAGCAAAACAGCATCTCGCCACGTTGGAAAACGAGCGGTCGGTGCTGCAGTTCGATCCTCGCGCGGCTCCTTCGGCGGAAATGATCCGCGCCAGCCACACGCTCTGCGGAATCCACAGAACGGGCGGTTTCCCGTTGGTGGCGATGACCGCGCTGGCGCTCGAGCAGACGCTGCTCGCGTTGGCCGAGCGCGGCGCGCCGTTGCCCGGCAGCGCCCAGCCTGTGCTGGCTCGCGCCGTCGCGGGCCTGGCGCAATTCGTGGACAGGGTCGGCGCGTGCGAAGCATTCACTGCGGGCGATCGTGCGGAAGCCGCGTTGATCGATGCGGAATTGGACGAACTCCGGCAGGAAACGGCGAGTGTCGTGCAGGATGCCGAAACTGCGGCAGTCGCCGAGGCCCGTGAGGACGAGGAGGCGAGCGCGGCGCCCGTTTCGGACGCGGATGTGCCAGTCGCGGAAGTGGCTGCCCGTTCGCTCGTGCCGGATGTGCAGGAAATTCACCTCGAGGAAACCGTGTTGCC
This sequence comes from uncultured beta proteobacterium, assembly GCA_963819965.1. Classification (GTDB taxonomy): domain Bacteria; phylum Pseudomonadota; class Gammaproteobacteria; order Burkholderiales; family Casimicrobiaceae; genus VBCG01. The sequence goes on along the minus strand of CAWFYA010000004.1, from coordinate 1,084,264 downwards.
GCTGGCGGAGGAAGACCCGCTGGCGATGATCCGCGACGACGTAGATGCGCAGGTGCTGCCGATTTTCCTGGACGAGGCGGCGGAACTCTTTCCACGAGCCGGCGAAGAATTGCGCGGGTGGCGGCGCAATCCGCACGACGGCAAGGCGGTGAGCGAATTGCGCCGCACGCTGCACACGTTCAAGGGTAGCGCACGCATGGCGGGCGCCATGAGGCTGGGGGAACTTACGCACCTCATGGAATCGCAGCTGGTGCAGGGTGAGACGCCGGTCGGCGCCACACCGGCGTTGTTCGAATCCCTGGAAACGGCGCTCGACAGAATCGCATTCCTGTTGGACCGGCTGCGCAACGGCGAGACCAATACGCCGCTGCCCTGGGTTGCCGCGTCGCTCGAAAGCGAGCTGGCCGCCCTGGCGGAGCCCGGGTCCCCGCCCGCGCCGCCCATCGCCGAGCAACCGGTAGTTGTGCCTATCGCTCCGCATTTCGCACAACCTCCGGGCATCGCGGCGGTTGCGTCCGCCGTTCCCGTGGTCTCGCCAGGGCCGAGCGTTGCGGCGGCCTTGCCTGCGCACGCCGAGGCCACGCCGGAACTCGAAACAGGTGCGCGCGCGCAACTGCGGGTTCGTGCCGATGTGATCGACCGCCTCGTCAACGAGGCCGGTGAAGTCGCGATCGCGCGCGCCCGCGTCGAGGGGGAGTTGCGGTCGCTCAAGTCGAATTTGCTGGAGCTGACCACCAGCGTGATCCGTCTGCGCACGCAGATGCGCGAAATCGAAATCCAGGCCGAATCGCAGATCCAGTCGCAGATGTCGTTGATGCAGGAGCAGGCTGGCGATTTCGACCCGCTCGAATTTGACCGATATACGCGCTTCCAGGAACTCACCCGCTCGATGGCCGAAGGCATCAACGACGTATCCACCGTCCAGCATTCGCTGCTCAAGAACCTCGACGACGCCGACGCCGCGCTGCTCGCGCAGGCGCGTTTGTCGCGCGAAGTGCAGCAAAGGCTGTTCTCGATCCGGACCGTGCCGTTCGGCAGCCTCTCGGAAAGGTTGTACCGGGTCCTGCGGACCACGGCCAAGGAGCTGGACAAGCGGGCCAATCTCGAAATCCACGGCGCCAAGGTCGAGCTCGACCGCTCGGTGCTGGAAAAACTGGTCGGTCCGTTGGAGCACCTGTTGCGCAACGCGCTCGATCACGGCATTGAAGCGCGCGATGTGCGCGTCAAATCCGGCAAGCTTGAGACGGGCGAAGTCGCGCTTACCGTGCGTCAGGTCGGCAACGAAGTGGTGATCGATCTGGCCGACGACGGCTCCGGCGTCGACTTCACGCGGGTACGAGAGCGGGCGCGATCGCTCGGCCTGTTTGCCGAAGATGCCAGCCCCACCGATGCGCAGCTGGTGGAATTCCTGTTCCAGCCGGGTTTCACGACGGCTGCGAGGGTCACGCCGATTTCCGGCCGGGGTATTGGCATGGACGTGGTGCGCTCCGAGGTCGCGGCCCTCGGCGGACGCGTCGAAGTGGCCACGACGCTTGGCAAAGGCACGCGCTTCACGCTGACCATGCCGCTGACGCTGGCCGTGGCGCAGGCGGTACTGGTGCGTGCCGGCGGCCGCCTCTGGGCGCTGCCGGCACCGATGGTAGAACAGGTCCAGCAGATCAAAGGCCAGGCACTGCTCGACCTCTACGTCAAGCGCAAGGTCGAATGGCAGGAGCGCGTCTATCCGTTCCATTACCTGCCGCGCCTGTTGGGCGATACCGCGCACAACCCGGAAACGCTTCGCTACAACGCGGTGCTGCTGCTGCGCAGCGGCCAGACGCGCGCAGCAATTCACGTCGACGAAATGGTCGGCACGCAGGAAGTCGTGGTGAAGAACATCGGGCCGCAGTTGTCGCGCGTGTCCGGTATCTCCGGAGCAACCGTTCTGGGCTCGGGCGAGATCGTTCTGATCATCAATCCGGTGCAGCTTGCCGGACGCGTGGACGTGCCGATGTTCGACCCCGACAACGACGAGCGAGCGGTCGGCGACCGACCGCAGGCGCCGGTCGCCGCGGTGGCGATGCTGCCTTTGGTAATGATCGTTGACGACTCGCTGACAGTGCGCAAGATAACCAGTCGTCTCCTGCAACGCGAGGGCTTTGCGGTGGCCGCCGCGAAGGATGGCATCGATGCGCTGCAACTCCTCGGCGAGCAGATACCGGACGTCATCCTGCTCGACATCGAGATGCCGCGCATGGACGGCTTCGAGTTCGCCAAGACGATCAAGGGCGATCCGAAGTACGTGAACATCCCGATCATCATGATCACGTCGCGCACGGCGGAAAAGCACCGCAGCCTCGCCGCCGAACTCGGCGTGGACATGTACCTGGGCAAGCCGTACCAGGAAGACGAATTGTTGCGCCATCTGCGCGAGATGACTGGAGTTGCCGCCCAGTATTGAAACTGGCCGCGAGTTTGCTTTCGACGGCGCGGCTCCCCGCGCCGTTTTCGTTGCGGTAACATCTTCGGCATGGCAACCCGGCAGGACGCCCTGACAGCCGCCCGGCAATGGTTCGATGCCGGCAATCTGCTGGCCGATCTGCGGCGTCGCGTAGCGCATCGCACTGAAAGCCAGCGCGCGGACGCGCTTCCCCAATTGCGCGGATATCTCACGGATGAACTCGGACCCTCGCTGGCGGCGATGGGCTTCGGCCTGCGCATTGTCGAGAATCCGGTAGCCGGCGCCGGGCCGTTCCTTCTGGCTACACGGCACGAAGACGACGCGCTCCCGACCGTCCTCATGTACGGCCACGGCGACGTCGTCCTGGGCTACGACGCGCAATGGCGTGCCGGCCTTTCGCCGTGGACGGTCACCGTGGACGGCGATCGCTGGTATGGCCGCGGCACAGCGGACAACAAGGGGCAGCACAGCATCAATGTCGCGGCGCTGGGGCAGGTGCTCGCGCTGCGTGGCAGGCTCGGCTTCAACGTAAAGTGGCTGGTCGAGACCGGCGAGGAAACCGGTTCGCCAGGACTGCGCGACGTGTGTGAACGCGAACGCGAGGCGCTGTCGGCCGATCTCTTCCTGGCTTCCGACGGGCCGCGCCTTGCCGCGTCCCGGCCCACGCTGTTCCTGGGCGCGCGCGGCGCCTTCAATTTCAACCTGACTGTCGACCTGCGCGAAGGCGGACACCACTCCGGCAATTGGGGCGGCTTGCTCGCCAACCCCGGCACCATTCTCGCGGGCGCCATTGCCTCGCTCGTCGATGCGCATGGCCGTATCCTGATCGACGCGCTACGCCCGCCGCCGATTCCGCCTTCTGTGCGCGCGGCACTCGCCGATATCGAGCCGGGCGAACCCGCAGGACCTGCGATCGACCGCGATTGGGGCGAGCCGGGCCTCTCGCCGGCAGAGCGCGTGTTTGCCTGGAACAGCATCGAAGTTCTGGCATTCCGAACCGGCAATCCCGATCATCCGGTCAACGCGATCCCGCCACGCGCGGAGGCGCACCTGCAATTGCGCTTCGTGGTTGGTTGCAATCCCGCCGATTTCATTCCCGCCCTGCGCGCGCACTTCGATCGCCACGGATTCACCAAGGTCGGCCTGGCGCCCGCGCGAATGGAGACCATGCAGGCGACGCGACTCGACCCGGAACATCCCTGGGCGCGACGCGTTGCGACATCGATCGCGCAAACCACCGGCGTGCTGCCGGCCATCCTGCCCAACTTCGGCGGGGCGCTGCCGAACGATTGCTTTGCCGACGTATTGGGTCTGCCTACGGTCTGGGTTCCGCATTCCTACCCGGCGTGTTCGCAGCATGCCCCCAACGAACACCTGCTGGCCTCGGTTGCGCGCGAAGGCCTGGCCATGATGACCGGCCTGTTCTGGGACCTGGGGGAAGGCGAAGCCGCACATTGAATACGGGACCGCTGTTGCGCTGCATCAACCGGGAATGCCGATTACGCGGTAAATTGACCTTTGGATAGAGCAGTATTATTTGCATGGGGGACGCATGGCGAACTACGCCACAGACAGCATTCGCACTGTAGCGCTGGTAGGGCACGGCGCCGCAGGCAAGACCACGCTCGCCGAGAGCCTGCTGGTCAAATCCGGTGCGCTTGCCGTGGCCGGCAGCGTCGAGCGGGGCACGTCGACCAGCGACTTCGACCCCATGGAAAAGACCTACCAGCATTCGCTGCGTTCGTCGCTGCTGCACTTCGAAACCAACGGCACGCGCGTGCATCTCATCGACACGCCGGGATTCCCGGACTTCATCGGGCAGTCGATCGGCGCCCTCGATGCGGTGGAGACAGCCGCGGTGGTCGTGAGTGCGCAGTCCGGCATCGAGATGATCACGTCGCGGATGATGGACTGGGCCGCGGCCCGGAAATTGTGTCGCCTCGTGATCATCAACAAAATCGACGCGGAGAATGTGGACCTGCCCGGACTCCTGGCCGGAATCCAGATGGCTTTCGGCAAGGAATGCCTGCCGATCAACCTGCCGGCCGGTGGCGGCAAGCACGTCGTCGATTGCTTCTTCAATCCGTCGGGTGACTCGGATTTCTCTTCCGTTGCGGACGCGCATCGCGCGTTGGTCGACCAGGTGGTCGAGGTCGACGAGGCATTGATGTCGCTGTATCTCGAGCAGGGTGAGATTTCCGCCGAACAGTTGCACGCGCCATTCGAAAAGGCGCTGCGCGAGGGCCACCTGGTGCCGGTGTGCTTTGTGTCGGCACGAACAGGCGCCGGCGTAGCGGAACTGATCCAGATTTTCGACAGGCTGCTGCCGAACCCCGCCGAAGGCAATCCGCCGCTGTTCACCAAGGGCGAGGGCGCGAACGCCGTCGAGTTCCACTCGACTCCGGACCCGGCGCAGCACGTGCTGGCGCATGTGTTCAAGGTCGTGATGGACCCGTTCGTGGGCAAGCTCGGCGTCTTTCGCGTGCACCAGGGCAACGTGACCCGCGATACCCAACTCTTCGTCGGCGACGGGCGCAAGCCGTTCAAGGTTGGCCACCTGTTCATGCTGCAGGGCGGCAAGAATGTGGAGATAGATCGTGCGGTTCCCGGCGATCTGGCGGCGGTCGCCAAAGTCGACGACATCGAATTCGACTGCGTGCTGCACGACTCGCACGACGAGGACCAGATCCACATGAAGCCGCTCGAATTCCCCACGCCGATGCACGGCATCGCGATCGAGCCCAAGCGACGCGGCGACGAGCAGCGGATTTCCGAAGTCCTGCACCGGATGACCGCGGAAGATCCGACGCTCACGGTAGCCCACGACACGATCCTCAACGAAACGGTGTTATGGGGATTGGGGGAACTTCATCTGCGCTCGGTTTTGGAACGCATGGCCAGCCAGTTCAAGCTCGAGGTCACGACGCGACCGCCGCGCATTCCCTATCGCGAGACCATCACCGCGTCCGCGGAAGGGCACCACCGGCACAAGAAGCAGACCGGCGGCGCGGGTCAGTTCGGCGAGGTCTATCTGCGCATCGAACCGCTGCCGCGCGGTTCCGGGTTCGAGTTCGTGAATACCGTCAAGGGCGGTGCGATCCCGACGTCGCTCATTCCCGCCGTGCAGAAAGGCGTCGAGCAGGTGCTGACGTCCGGACCCCTCGCGGGGTTTCCACTGCACGACGTGCGCGTCAACGTGTACGACGGCAAATATCACCCGGTCGATTCGAAGGAAGTCGCCTTCGTGTCAGCGGGACGCAAGGCGTTTCTCGACGCCATCGGCAAGGCGCGTCCGATCGTGCTGGAGCCGATTGTCGGCGTCGAGATCAGCTGCCCGGCAAGCAACATGGGCGACGTGACGGGCGACCTGTCGCAGCGGCGCGGCCAGGTCACGGGCACCAAGACCATGCAGGCTGGCGCGCTGGCGGTCAACGGCATGGCGCCTCTCGCGGAATTAGATGGCTACGCGGCGCGCCTGAAGTCGATGACGGGCGGTCAGGGCGCGTGGTCGATGGCGCTGTCGCACTACGAGCCAGCGCCGCCGCTCCTGCAGCAGCAACTGTCCACCGAATTCGCCAAGCACCGGCGTCACGAGGAAGACTGAGCAGTCCGGGACCCTATTTGCAGCGGCTGAACAGTGCCAGCGCGCGCGCGCGCGCCGCCGCGTGATCGACGATGGGTGCGGGATAGTGGCGACCTATCACCACGGCCTTGGCCTGCTGGATCGCCAGCGGCACCTGCCACGGCGCGTGAATTTCCCGTGCATCGAACGGCGCCAGTTCCGGAACGTAACGGCGAATGAATTTTGCTTCGGCATCGAAACGCAGTGATTGCGTGACCGGGTTGAAGATCCGGAAGTAAGGCTGCGCGTCGCAGCCGGTCGAGGCGGCCCATTGCCAGCCTCCGTTATTCGAGGCGAGGTCGAAGTCGATCAGCCTTTCCGCGAAATATTTCTCGCCTCGCCGCCAGTCGACGAGCAGGTCCTTGACCAGGAACGACGCGGCGATCATGCGCAGGCGATTGTGCATGTAGCCCGTTGCGTTGATCTGGCGCATCGCCGCGTCGACGATCGGATAGCCCGTGCGACCCTCGCACCACGCTTCGAAATGACTTGCTTTTCCCGGAAAGCGAAGGCCCGCGTACTCCCGCTTGAATGCCTCCGTCGCAACGCGCGGATGGTGCCACAGAATTTGCGCGTAGAAATCGCGCCAGATCAGTTCCGACAGCCAGGTGGCCGCGCCCTCGCCGTCGGATTCGAGCGACCGCGCATGGGCGTATGCGGCCAGCTCCCTGATCGAGACCGTGCCGAAGCGCAGGTGAACCGAAAGGTACGAAGGGCCTCTGCGTGCCGGAAAGTCGCGCGCATCGCGGTAAGCATCGATACGCATGCGGAAGTCGTCGAACAACGCGCTGCCGCCGGTCATTCCCGGGACCACGCCGAGTTCCTCGAGGTTGGTGCGCCGGAAGCCCAGGTCGTGGAGATCCGGCACCGACGGGGGGGTGCCCGCTGGAGGCGGCGCGAGCGCTGCTGCGTACGCGTCGACCGGATACGCTTTGAGATGAAATGGCGTCAGCTGCTTCAACCACGCGTTCTTGTACGGCGTGAACACGGAGAACGGCTTGCCCGATTGCGACAACAATTCGTCGCGGTCAAAGATGACCTGGTCCTTGCATGTGTGAAAAGCGATCCCTTGCGCGGCGAGTCGTTCGGTCACGTCCGCATCGCGGTTCCGCGCAGCGGGTTCGTAGTCATGGTTGGCGAACACGGCGGAAACACCCAGTTCGGCGGCGAGTTGCGGGATCGCGTCGCGCGCGACGGCGTGCCGAACGAGCAGCGCCCCACCGCGCGCGGCCAGGCTGGCCGAGAGTTCGGCCACGGAATCGCGGATGAATTCGACCCGCCGGTCGTCCTTGCGCGGAAGCGCGTCGAGGATTTCGCGATCGAAAATGAAGGCGCAATGGACGGCGCGCGCAGACTTTAGCGCGTGATACAGCGCCGCGTGGTCGAAGTCGCGCAGGTCGCGCCGGAACCACACCAGCGCGTCGGCAACGCCACGCGTCGTCACGGGTTGGCGGCAGTCTTCGGGGATTTCAAGTCGCTGGCCCGGACCTCATGGCGCCAGAGCAGCTTGCCGGCGGTATCGTAGCTCTCGAGCGCGATCCGCCGGTCGTTGCCTGGGCCTGTCACGCGGATCATCCCGAACTGCCGCGTGCCAACCAATGTGCCGGGAACCACTTCCGGGTTATTCCGCTCGGCGCCTTCCGGGTTCGCCCAGGGATTCGACGTGAGCGGGCTCGACGTGAATTCGTAGAGCGGGTAGGTGCCCGGTCGCTCGACCTTGAGCAACTCGGTGAAATGGCGGTCGCCGGAGAGGAACACGACGCCGTCGATCTTTTGCGCGATGAGCCAGTCGGCGAAGCCGCGCTGCTCGGTGGAGAAATGGTTCCAGCCCTCGAAACGATTCACGCGATTCCACATCTGGTTGCCGTTGACGACGAGCTTGATCGGCGCGTTGGAGTAGGTAAGCGCGTTGCGAAGCCACGTCAGTTGTTGTGCGCCGAACATCGTTTTGTCAGGCGTGTCGAGTGCGTCGCTGGCGGAGCGGTACCAGCGGTCGTCCAGAAGAAAAACATCGACGTCGCCCCAGCGCGCGCGCCCGAACACCCCGGGAACGTCAGGTAGTCCGTAGCTTGGATTGGCCCAAAACCGACGAAAGAGCTGCAAGGACTCGCCTTTCAGCGCGTTGGACATGTCCGCGTCGTTGGGGCCGTAGTCGTGGTCATCCCAGATGGCGAGATGGGGCACGCTGGTCAGTAGCTTCTGCAGCGGCGCGAATGTGCGCTGGCGCCGGTAGCGCGTCGCCATTGACGCAGGATCGAGTTCGTCGGGTGCCTGGAAATAGAGGTTGTCGCCCATCCAGATCATGAGGTCGGGCTTCAGTGCGGCGATCGAGTCAAAAATCTCGAAGCCGCCGCCGTAATTTTGGCCACCCCATATCGGGTTGGCATCGGCCAGGAAGAAGCACGAGCCGATGGCGATCGCGATATCGCGCGCCTCGGCTGGCTTGAACCAGTGCGGTTGCGCGGCCAGAGTTCCAACACGGATGTCGCCGTCACCGGCGACGCGATAGGTGGCGAGCTTTCCTGGCGCAAGTCCGGTCAGTCGCGCGATGACGACATTCCCGGTCGCCCCGCTCGTGTCGAGGGTCTGCCTGCGTTCCGGGGCTGTCGCCTCCGGTCGCCAGGTGATTTCGATGGGGCCGGGAGTGTCCGCCATCACCCATAGAAGCGCGCTTGTGTAATCGGCAAAGCCGTGCATGACGGTCAGCTTGGCCGCCGCCGGAAGGGCAATGACCAGCCACGACCAAAGGATGACTTGGGCAATGTGCTGCAATGGCGGAGGACGAAGAGTCATGGCTTGAATCGGGCGCTGGACCGCCCGGCAGCCGGCGTGAGACCGCCCTTGCCCCATGGCGGCCATGGCAAAGCTCGCTGGCCAGGCGTCTTTTTCATTGTCGCCCACCCCCCTTCGGATTACAATTCGACATTGATGACCGAGCCGATCAATCTCACGCACCACTTCCTCATCGCCATGCCGGCCATGGCGGATCCGAATTTTGCGCACACGTTGACCTTCGTGTGCGAACACAACAAGGATGGCGCGCTCGGCATCGTGGTCAACCGGCCGATCGACATGAAGCTGTCGGCGTTGTTCGACCAGATCAGCGTTCCCTTGGCCGACCGCGTGTTGCGCGAGGCGCCCGTGCATTTCGGCGGTCCGGTACAGATCGACCGCGGCTTCGTGCTGCATCGCCCCCTGGGCAACTGGCAGTCCACGCTCGCCATCGGCGACGACATCGGGCTCACGACCTCGAAAGACGTGCTGGAAGCCGTTGGCCGCGGCGACGGACCGTCCGACGTGTTCGTGTCGCTGGGCTACGCCGGCTGGGAAGCCGGGCAACTCGAAGCCGAAATGGCGCAAAACGCGTGGCTTACGGTTGCGGCCGACGCCGGCGTGCTGTTCGACGTACCTCCCGAACGGCGGCTGCCGGCGGCGATGCAGTTGCTGGGCATCGACCTCATGCAGCTGTCCGAGGATGTCGGGCACGCGTGACGCGTGGCCGCCACCTTCCCCGACGCGACAGTGCTCGCGTTCGATTTTGGAACGCGACGCATCGGTGTCGCGATGGGCAACACGTTGACGGCGACGGCGCATCCACTCGCGACGATCGACGACGAGCGGACGCAACAGCGCATTTCAGCCATTGCCGCGCTGCTGCAGGAATGGCAGCCCGGCATGCTGGTCGTGGGCCTCCCGACGCATGCCGACGGCAAGGAACACGAGATGACGCAGCGCGCGCGGCGCTTTGCGCGCCAGCTGGAGGAGCGCTTCCATCTGCCTGTCGTGCTGGTGGACGAGAGGTGGACGACCGAAGCCGCGCAATCGGCGTTGGACGACGCTGGCACTGCGGGTCGCAAGGGCAGGGCCATGCGCGACCAGGTGGCCGCCCAACTGATTCTGCAAAGCTGGTTCGATGAGCGCGCCGCCGCAAGTCCCTGACGCCGAGGCGACCCTCGCGGCGTTGGCGGAACGCATGCGCCCCGCGGTCGCCTTCGACGCCGCCTTCGTCGGCATCTATTCCGGTGGCGCGTGGGTTGCCGATCGCCTAGGCAGGATGATCCCCGGATCACATCCGGTGGGTCGTATCGATGTTTCGTTCTACCGCGACGACTACGCTCGCACGGGGCTCAAGCCCGGCGCCAAGCGAAGTGAATTGCCGTTCGACGTCGAGGGCGCCACGATCGTGCTGGTCGACGACGTGTTGTACACGGGTCGCAGCGTGCGCGCCGCCATCAACGAGCTCTTCGACTACGGCCGCCCCGCGCGCGTCGACCTCGCGGTGCTGGTCGACCGCGGAGGGCGCGAGCTGCCGGTCGAGGCAACCTACTGCGGTGCGCGGCTCGCCATTGCCCGCGACTTGTCACTGGTGCTGGCCAAAGATGGCGAGCGCCTGCGCTTCGGTGTTGAAACGGTCCCCGGATCCTGACATCGTGCGCAATCCTCAACTAAACGCCAACGGCGAACTCACACACCTGCTGACGCTGGAGGGCCTGCCCGCGCCGGTGATCGCGCAAATTCTCGACACGGCAACGCCGTTCGTATCGATCGCCGAGCGGGAAGTGAAAAAGGTCCCGTTGTTGCGCGGCAAGGCGGTGTTCAATCTGTTCTTCGAGAATTCGACGCGCACGCGCACGACCTTCGAGATTGCCGCCAAGCGGCTTTCCGCCGACGTCATCAATCTCAACATCAGCGACTCGTCCACCAGCAAGGGTGAAACGGTGCTCGACACGGTCGACAACCTGGTGGCGATGGACGCGGACATCTTCGTAGTCCGCCACGCGCAATCGGGCGCGCCGCATCTCATTGCGCAACACCTGAACGCCCACGGACGCAGCCACGTGCACGTCGTCAATGCGGGCGACGGCCGCCATTCGCATCCGACGCAGGGTCTGCTCGACCTGTATACGATCCGGCACTTCAAGAAGGATTTTCACAACCTCACTGTCGCCGTCGTCGGCGACGTGTTGCATTCGCGGGTCGCGCGGTCGCTGATTCATGGCCTGACCACGCTGGGCACGCCCGAGGTGCGGGTGATCGGTCCCAAGACGTTGCTCCCCAGCAGGGTCGAATCACTCGGCGTGCGTGTATTTCACGACATGCGCAAGGGACTTGCCGGCTGCGACGTGGTGGTGATGTTGCGCCTGCAGAGCGAGCGAATGAAAGGGGCGCTGCTGCCGTCCGCCGGCGAATATTTCAAGCATTACGGCCTGACGCCCGACAAGCTGGCGCTGGCCAAGGCCGATGTGATCGTGATGCATCCGGGGCCGATGAACCGCGGCGTGGAAATCGACTCCGCCGTAGCCGACGGCGAGCGTTCCGTCATCCTGCCGCAGGTGACGTTCGGCATCGCCGTGCGCATGGCCGTGATGAGCATCATCGCGGGAAATCGATGAATATCGAAATAGCCAACGGCCGCATCGTCGATCCTGCGAATGGCATCGACCGCGTCGCGTCGCTGTATGTCGCGGAAGGAAAGGTCGCGGCGATCGACAAGGCGCCGCGAGAGTGGGCTGCCGACCGGGTGATCGACGCCAGGGGACTGGTCGTCGCCCCCGGGCTCATCGACGTTTCCGCGCGATTGCGCGAGCCCGGGTTCGAATACAAGGCCACGCTCGAGTCGGAATTGGCGGCCGCCATCGCGGGCGGCGTGACCAGCTTGGCCTGTCCTCCCGATACCGATCCGCCGCTCGATGAACCGGGACTGGTGGAAATGCTGAAGCACCGCGCGCGCCTTCTCAACCAGGCGCACGTCTACCCGATCGGTGCGCTGACCATCCAGCTGAAGGGCGAGGCAATCACCGAAATGGGGGAGCTCGCCGAAGCCGGATGCGTGGCGTTTTCGCATGCCGACATGCCGCTTTTCGACACGCAGGTATTGCTGCGCGCGCTGCAATATGCGGCGACGTTCGGCCATCGCGTGTGGCTTCGTCCCAGCGATCCCTGGCTGGGCCGTACGGGGGTGGCGCACGACGGCGAAGTGGCGACCCGGCTCGGCTTGCCCGGGATTCCCGCCGTCGCGGAGACGATCGCGCTGACCACCATTCTGTCGCTGGTGCGGGAAACCGGGGTGCAGGTCCACCTGTGCCGGCTGTCGACGGCCGAAGGGGTTGCTCTGGTGCGCGCCGCAAAGAAAGAGGGTTTGCCCGTGACTTGCGACGTCGCCGTTCACCATCTGCATCTTTGCGAAGTTGACATCGGGTGGTTCGATTCCAACGCGCACCTGGTGCCCCCGCTGCGCACCACACGCGACCGCGCTGCGCTTCGGGCCGGCGTGGCCGACTGCACGATCGATCTCATCTGTTCCGATCATGCGCCGGTCGACGATGACGGCAAGCAGGTTCCGTTCGGCGAAGCCGAGCCGGGGGCGACCGGTTTGGAACTCCTGCTTCCGCTGACGCTCAAATGGGCTCGGGAAGAGAAATTGGACTTGCCCACCGTGCTGGCGAAAATCACTTCCCAGCCGGCGAAAGTACTTGGAGTCACGGCTGGCGATCTGCGGGTCGGCGCTGCGGCGGACGTTTGCATATTCGATCCGGAACGATTCTGGACCGTGGAGCGCGGGGCATTGCAAAGCCAGGGCAAGAACACGCCCTTCATCGGCATGGAATTGCCAGGCAAAGTACGCTACACGATGGTCGCCGGACAGGTTGTATTTGAGAATTGACCATACCGTGGTCGGGTCATGACGATCCGCTGCAGACACAGGAGAGCGAATTGAAGTTGGAACTCGATCAAGATATCCGGGGGATCCTGGAGCCCGAACGCGCCTTTGACCGGCGCGACTTCCTCTCTACGGCTTTGGGAGCGAGCGCAGCGCTGGCAGCCTCCGGGGCGGTGTCGGCGCAACAGATTGTCACCGACTCCGTCGGCCTCACCACCGGCGACATCGCGATCAAGGTCGCCGATGGCACGATTCCCGGTTACTTCGCGATGCCCGCCACCGGTGGCCCGTTTGCGACCGTCCTTCTCGCACCCGAGGTGTTCGGGCTCAACGCGCATGTGAAGGACCTGTGCCGGCGGCTCGCCAAGTCAGGCTACTACGCTATCTCGCCCGATGTATACGCGCGCAAGGCCGATCTCACCAAGATCACCAACTTTGCCGAGATCATGCCGATAGTCAACACCAAGTACGACACCGAGATGATGGCCGACTTCGACGCGGCTGCGGCGTTCGCCAAAGCGAGCGGCAAAGGCGACCTGGACCGGCTTGGCTTTGCGGGCATGTGCCGAGGCGGCCGCACTACGTGGATGTACGCCGCGCACAATCCGCGATTGCGTGCGGCCGTGGCGTGGTATGGCCCCTTGGGCGGCAAGACCAGTGAATTCACGCCGCAAAATCCCCTTGATCTGGTCAAGACAATAAAAGTGCCGGTACTCGGCCTCTATGGCGCGTTGGACAAAGGCATTCCGCTGGCCGATGTCGACCGGATGCGCGACGAGTTGAAGGGCACGGGCAACAAGTCGGAGTTCGTCGTGTACGCCGAGGCGGGACACGGCTTCAATGCCGACTTTCGTCCGGACAACTATCGCAAGCAGGACGCCGAGGACGGCTGGAAGCGCATGCTCGCGTGGTTCAAGCTGTGGGGCGTGGTCTGAACGGCTGACGCTATTTCGATCTGGGAATGCGGCCCATCACGAAGAACTCGTCGTTGGGCCGCATCGCAATCAGGTTGGCCATGCGGTTGGACAATGCAAAGAACGCCGCGATTGCGCCGATATCCCAGATATCCTCGGCGTTGAACCCGGCTTCCTGCACTTCCTCGTAGTCGGCTTCCGCCAATTCATTCGATCGCAACGCGACCTTGAGCGCGAACTTGAGCATCGTCTTTTGCCGCGGCGTGATGTCGGCCTTGGCGTAGTTGACGGCTACCTGGTCCGCGACCAGCGGATTCTTGGCGTAGATGCGCAGGATTGCGCCGTGCGCGACTATGCAATAGAGACAGTCGTTCGCGCCTGACGTGGCGACGACGATCATCTCGCGCTCGGCCTTGCTGAGTCCACTTTCCCGCTCCATCAGCGCGTCGTGATACGCGAAGAACGCCCTGAATTCGGCGGGCCGGTGCGCCAGCGTCAGGAAGACGTTGGGTATGAACCCCGCCTTCTCCTGAACCTCGAGCATTCGCGCTCGGATGTCCTCAGGCAGGTCTTCGAGCGTTGGAACAGGATAGCGGCTGATCGAGGGCGCATTCATGGCATACCTGTGCTGACTGGGTTCTTGTCAACCGGGTTTCGGTCAATCGGATTGCAATGTCGCAATCTCTCACATTTTCAAGAGGCGCCGATGGCGAACGCCCTCTCGGAGCTCGGCCAACGTTTGGTTGGATTGTCGATCTCCTTTACATCTTTCGCAAGTTTTGCCGCGCTAGCGGAGATTAATTACCTGGTCGGCGTACAGGAGTATGCGCAATCAACGACGGCCACTAGCCCAAAGCGACGAATTCCGTGATCTCGTTTGTCAGACGGGCGTCGAGGATTCGGGTCAGTTTGTCCGCGAGAGCGATCGATTGCGCGGGCGCATAATGCGGCAATGGGCGAAAGATTCGCCGCCATCCGTGGAAGCACTAACATGCTCCGAACTGCGCGCGCGGCCATGTTCGCATGACGACGATCGTGTACCTGGGCGATGACAGAGCGGTTTCGGTTACCGATCCCAACTGGACGATCCTCGAAGTTTCGATTGCTCACAAGATCCCGCACCTTCGAGAATGCGGCGGCAATGGGCGCTGCACGACCTGTCGTGTCCGTATTTGCGAGGGGATTCAGAATGTCTTGCCGCGCACGCGGCGCGAGGCCCAGGTAGCCGACGCACGTCGCTGGGATAGATTCACTCGGCTGGCTTGTCAGGCGCGCGTGAGCGGAGATGTGACCCTCGAGCGGCTGATCAAGAGCTGTGCGGATGTGCCGCGCCTGCAGCTGGAGGAAGCTTCGGTCGCGCTTTCCGAGGAGAGAACGCTGGCGGTCCTGTTCTGCGACATTCGCGAGTTCACGCCCTTCGTAGACAAGAACCTTGCCTATGACGTGGTGCACATCCTCAATCGCTTTTTTACGGCGGCTGGCGACGCGATCCTGATCAACAACGGCATCATCCATCAGTACGTGGGTGACCAGATCATCGGACTATTCGGGGTCGGCGGAGATCCGCCCGAGAAGAGTTGTCTCGACACCATGCGGGCCGGATTGGGAATTCTCGCGACGCTGGACGATCTCAATGCGGAGTTGTCGGTCCAATTCGGAGTGACGCTCGAAATCGGCATCGGGGCGCACTGCGGGCCGCTCATCGTCGGGATGATGGGCCATCCGAGCCTGCGGCAGTTTACGGCTGTCGGGGACGCGATGAACGTCGCCAGCCGAATCGAAGCCGCGAACAAGACGTTCGGCACGAAATTCCTGGTGTCGGAGGTCTTGTTCAACCAGGTCTCCCAGCCGCCCGTGGAAGTCCGGAGAACTCAGGCCGTCCTCAAGGGCAAACGCGACACCTTCCAGCTCATGGAAGTCATCGGCTTTGCCGCGCTGGACTCCACCCATCTGGTTCAGTCGACCATTGGCCTGATACTGCAACACCAGAAAGAGTTTACGGTGCACCTCTATCGTCGCCTGTTTGAGATCGCTCCCGAGGCCAAGGATCTATTTCATGGCGACATGGAGAGCCAGGGGCAAATGCTCTCCCACATGCTTCACTTCCTCGTGTATGCCATGAGTCGCCCTACGACCATGACGCTCGGCTTGCGAGATCTCGGCCGACGGCATGATGGCTACGGCGTCGGGTCCGAGCTCTATCCATCGTTCCGCCAGGCATTTCTAGATGCGGCGCGTGCGGTTCTGGGCGAGAAATGCACGCCACACGTCGAATCGGCCTGGGCGGACACGATCGACATGATCATCGCGTCGATGCGCGATCACCGTTAGGCGTTTCCAGCGGCTCGGATGAACGACCGGCTCAAATCGGGGCCGCCTCCCGATGGCTGGTTCGGCCCGATCGAGTTGGTGCGGTTGGTTGCCAGGAAGATCGTATGACCCTCCGGCGCGGCTTTGACCCGTGCCGGCACACGCGGAACTGTCGCCGTTCCGAACCAGCGAGTTGTCGTCGCTACGCAGAAGTATCGAGGCGTTCTTTAGATCACGCCGAAGGGGGCACGTACCCCTGAGGCATGTCGGCGCCGCCGCCAAAGAAATGCTTTTCCATCTGCTCGGCCAGCCACTTGCGGGCACGTATATCGGCAAGGCTGAGCCGGTTTTCGTTGACCAGCATGGTTTGGTGTTTGAGCCACGCAGCCCACGCCTCCTTGGACACGTTTTCATAGATTCGCTTGCCGAGTTCGCCGGGATAGGGAGGGAAATCGAGGCCTTCGGCCTCCTTGCCGAGCTTGACGCAGTGGACGGTTCTTGCCATGGCGAAATCCTAGATTGACTTGCGGTAGACCAGCGACTTGCGCTGGTAGTTGTAAAGCGCCTGCTTTTGGCGCGGCAGGTCGGCGATTGTGGCGACGCGATAGCCGCGCTCCAGGAACCAATGTGCGGTTCGGGTCGTCAGCACGAACAATTCGGCAAGCTTGAGCTTGCGTGCACGCGTCTCGATTTCGCGCATCAACGCTTCTCCATAACCCTCGCGCCGGAAATCCGGCTGCACGGCCAAGGCGGCCAATTCGCCGAGCTTATCCTCCGGAAACGCATAGAGCGCCGCGCAGCCGATGATATGGCCGTCGTATTCCGCGACGACGAAGCGCTCGATCTCGCTTTCCAGGCGTTCGCGCGAACGCCGGACCAGAACGCCCTGTTCTTCCAGCGGTGCGATGACGCCGAGAATGCCACCGACGTCGTCGATCGTCGCGCTGCGGATGTGCGCCAGCGCGGTCGACGCGATCATCGTGCCCACGCCGTCGCGCGTGAACAGTTCGAGCAGCAATGCGCCGTCGTGACGGCGGCTGATGAGGTGCGCCCGCTTGACGCCGTTGTTGCACGCGCGAATCGCGGCGGGCAGGTACAAGCGCACGTCGGCGGTCAGCTTGTCGCCCTTGGCGAGCAGCGCCTCGGCGTCCTTGGTGGACAAGTCGGTCAGTAGTTGGCGGCGGCCGTTGCGCACGCCGTCGGCGTCCATGAGGAAGATGAGCTTGACGGCTTCGAGGCGGACCGCGACCTGGGTGGCAACCTCTTCGACGGTCAGGTTGAAGATTTCCCCGGTCAGGGAGTATCCGATGGGGGAAATCAGCACGATGTCGCCGTCGTCGAGACGCTGCTGGATGGCCTCGGTATCGATGCGGCGGACTTCGCCGCTCAGTTGCATGTCCGTGCCGTCGACGATACCCATCGGCTTGGCGGTGAGGTAATTGCCGCTGGACACGCGATTGCGCGCGCCCGCCATCGGCGAGTTGGCCAGACCGAGCGACAGCAGCGCCTCGATGCGGGCACGCACCTGTCCCGCGGCCTCCAGCACGCAATCCATCGTGGCGGGATCCGTCACGCGCACGCCATGGGAATAGCGGCTCTCGATGGCCTGCTGTTGCAGGATCGCTTCGACCTGCGGCCGGCAGCCGTGGACGACCACCAGGCCTATCCCCAAGCTGTGGAGCAGATTCAGGTCGTGCACCACGCCCAGGAATTCGTCGTCCGCCACGACTTCGCCGCCGAACGCGATGACAAAGGTCTTGCCGCGAAAGGCATGGACGTACGGGGCAGCCGCGCGGATCCAGTGCACGAACGCGCGCATCGTGGCGGAATTCGCGGCAGGTGTTGCGTCGGGGGCGCGGGGCATCGTCGTGGACGGAATCGGGTGGCCGCCAGGCGGCACGCCGGATGCGCGCGATTATAGCGCGGGCTTTCCCGGCGGCTCGGCTATCATTCGGCAGTGGCTTCTTCTCTACTGGACAACCTCAATCCCGAGCAGCTCGCCGCCGTCACCCTGCCGCACGTATCCGCGTTGATCCTGGCCGGAGCCGGCAGCGGCAAGACGCGCGTGCTCACGACGCGCATTGCGTGGCTGCTCGCCACAGGGCAGGCCGGGCCGCTTTCGGTGCTGGCGGTCACCTTCACCAACAAGGCCGCGAAGCAGATGATGCTGCGGCTGTCAGCGCTGACGCCGGTGAACACTCGCGGCATGTGGGTGGGTACGTTCCACGGCCTGTGCAACCGGATGCTGCGCGCGCACCACCGCGACGCCAACCTGCCGCAGCTCTTCCAGATCCTCGATACGCAGGACCAGCTGTCGCTGATCAAGCGAATGTACCGGGCGCACAACCTGGATGACGTGCGCTATCCGCCCAAGCAGCTGCAGTGGTTCATCGCCGACGCCAAGGAGGAGGGTTTGCGCCCGAATAGCGTCGAGGCCGGAGACGAGCTGTCGCGCCGGCAGGTCGAGCACTACGCGCTGTACGACGCGATGTGCCAGCGCGAAGGCGTTGTCGATTTCGCCGAGCTTCTGCTGCGCAGCTACGAACTTCTGGCCGGCAACGAGGGGCTGCGCGAACATTATCGCCGCCGCTTCTCGCACCTGCTCGTCGACGAGTTCCAGGATACCAACACCCTGCAATACAAATGGCTGCGCATGCTGGCCGGACCGCACACGGCCGTGTTCGCGGTTGGGGACGATGACCAGTCGATCTACGCGTTCCGCGGGGCAAAGGTCGCCAACATGCAGGCCTTCGAGCGCGATTTCGGCACGCCCGAGCAGCCGGTGAAGCTGATCAAGCTCGAGCAGAACTACCGCTCGCACGGGCACATCCTCGACGCGGCCAATGCGCTGATCCGCCACAACCAGGCGCGCCTCGGCAAGAATCTGTGGACCAGCGAAGGCAAGGGCGAGCCGGTGCGCGCGTTTTCCGCCGCTTCAGACCAGGACGAAGCGGCCTTCATCGTCGACGTGGTCAAGGGCATCAGCGCCGACGGCATCGCGCATGACGAAGTCGCCCTCCTGTATCGCTCCAATGCGCAATCGCGGGTACTGGAGCACGCGCTGTTCAGCGCGGGCATACCCTATCGCGTCTACGGCGGCATGCGCTTTTTCGAGCGCGCCGAAGTCAAGCACGCACTGGCGTACCTGCGCCTCATTGCCGCGCCCGCGGACGACGGCGCATTCCTGCGCGTCGTCAATTTCCCGCCGCGCGGCATCGGCGCACGCACGTTGGAGCAGTTGCAGGACGGCGCGCGCGCCGGGGCGTCGTCGCTGTGGGAGGTGGCGACGTCGGGCGCGATGGCCGGCAAGGCGGGCGCGTCCCTCGGCGCGTTCGTCAGGCTGATCGGTGGCTTGCGCGAAGGAACGCGGGCGCTACCGTTGCCGGAAGCGGTCGAACACGTGATCGAGAAATCGGGACTGCTCAATCATTACCGCAACGAAAAGGATGGCCAGGACCGCGTGGAGAACCTGCAGGAACTGGTCACCGCCGCCGACGGCTTCGTGCGCGAAGCACAGCTCAACGCGGACGCGCCCATGTTCACCGATCGCGTCGATGTGGATGCGCAATCGCCGGAAGGCGGCGAAGAGGAGGGCGCGACCGATTCACTGACGGCATTCCTCACCCATGCCGCATTGGAGGCCGGCGACACCCAGGCGGCAGAGGGTCGTCCGGCGCTGCAGCTCATGACGGTTCATTCGGCCAAGGGACTCGAATTCCACACGGTGTTTGTGACCGGCCTCGAGGAGGGCCTGTTTCCGCACGAGAACAGCCTGTCCGAGGCTGATGGACTGGAAGAGGAACGGCGCCTCATGTACGTCGCCATCACGCGTGCCCGCCGCCGTCTTTACGTCACGCAGGCGCAAACCCGCATGCTGCACGGACAGACGCGCTATAACATTCCATCGCGGTTCCTGACCGAGCTTCCGCCGGACCTCGTGCAGTGGCTGTCACCCTACCGGCGGCGGGCGATCGATGTGGATGATGCCGAATGGGGACGTGTGACCAGGGCGCCGCAGGCCACGCCCGCGCCTTCGGCGTGGAGAATCGGCCAAAGCGTCAAGCATGCCAAGTTCGGGCTGGGCGTCATCATCGATGCCGAAGGTCGCGGGCCGGATGCCCGGGTGCAAGTCAACTTCCGCGATACCGGCGTGAAGTGGCTGGCGCTTGAATACGCGAAGCTGGAACCGGCGTAAGCTCCGCTGCCTGGGTAGTCGGGGAAAGAGTCTGCATGCCGCTCAGCCACAGGAACCTGGTCCACCCGATCGCGCTGGCCGAGGACCTGGGATTACAGCTTTTTCGCCGCAACGCGAATGGCGTATCGCTCACGGCGGCTGGAGAGGCTGTCCTGGGCCACGCCCGGGCGCTCGACTTCGAGAACAAGCGCTTCGAACTGAACCTCGATCTGCTGCGCAGTGGCGACCTCGACCGGATCTGCATCGGCGCGGGACCCATTCCGGCGTCCATCATCGTTCCCGGACTCGTCGGCGCGATGCATCGGCAGTCTCCGCATTTCCAGATCAATGTGGAGTTCGGGAACATGTTGCTGCTGATCGACAGACTGGACAAGAACAGCATCGACATATGCCTGGGAGACATCCGCTATGTCGGCGGCGACAGTGGCGCGAGCGTTTCGCCGGAATGAAACACGTCGCGATAGCTTATGTAGTCGGAAATCTGCAAGGTCGCGGCAAGAAAAATTCCATAGGGCAGCAGCAGGATCTTGGCAATCGTCAGGCCCGTATCGGATGCGGCCAGCGCGAGCACGCCGGTGAACAGCGCCGGCAGGACCACGCCGAAGAAGGACACGGCAATTCCGTACACGATGAGCGGTCGCCAGTTCGCAAGCGCGGCGCGGAGGCTGGTTGCCAGCGCTGCACCCGCGCTGGCATTCTGAAACACCACGAGCGCAGGTGCCCACCAGGTCGCCACGAGGATCGGGAGCGCAAGCAATGCCGAAAAAAGCATCCCGAACTGGAGTCCGCCGTCGCCAAGCGCGGCGGTGATTTCCTCCTCGCTCATCGCGCCGGCGTTGGACAGAAGGTCCAGCAATTTGCCGCCGTCTACCAGAGAAGACGCGAATACCGCGGCGGTGATGCCGACCAGCACGAATATTCCGATGGGAAGCAATGAGCCAAGGTTGGCGCGAAATCCCTGGAACAACTGCATCAGCGAAGGCGTGCCGCCGCGCTCCTGCGTCCAGGCCGCCGCAAGCAGCCCGACGGCGAATACCGGTTTGAGGACAGTAATCGCATAGGGCCCGATGACCGGAATTTTCAGCATCAGGCTGAGCAGGATGTAATAGGCGAGGAGCAAGAGCACCCAAGGCAGGCGCTTTCTGCTGAACAGCGCGTATGCCTGTGCCAACCACGCCATTCCCTGCCTTCCTTCGTAGCGCGTGAAAACGAACTCGCGGGGAACGTCGTTCATCTCAGTCCCGTCGGGCCGCGCCAAGGGACCGACTGCGCCCCCTCCGGGGCCAGCGAGTGAATCGAGCGTGGGTGTCGTTCATGCCGAACGTTCGGGGAATCGCGCGGGGTGCGCCACGCGATCGCGCAGCACCCGCTCGAAGTGCTCCGGATCGTGCGCATGGGTCAACTCTCCGGACCGCGGCAGGTGCAGGTCATAGAGCCGCGACAACCAGAAGCGCAGTCCGGCGGCGCGCAGCAGCGCGGGCCACGCGGTGCACTCGTCGGGCGTCAGCGGACGGAGCGCGTCGTACGCCGTGACGAGCGCCTGCGCGCACGCGTCGTCGATGGCCTTGCTGCCGGCGTCGGCGACGCACCAATCGTTGACCGTGATGGCCAGGTCGTAGGCGAAGAAATCCGTCGCGGCGAATCCGAAATCGATGATTCCCGCCACCTGGCCATCGCGGAACAGCACGTTGTCGCAAAAGAGGTCGCCATGAATAGCGCCCTTGGGCAGCTTGCCGCGCCCGAAACCGATTTGGTACTTGAGTTCGGCATCGAGCAGCGCGATCTGGTCCGCATTCAGGAACGGCTTGACCGCGCGCGCAGCCTGACGCCACCACGCCGGGCCGCGGCGATTGGAGAGGCGCGCCCGATAGGTTGCCGACGCGATGTGCAGGCGGGCGAGCGCCCTTCCCACCTCCGCGCAGTGCTGCGGCGTGGGCACGTCCACCGGCTGGCCGTCTATGCGCGAAACCAGGCTCGCCGGCTTGCCGTTCAGCAGGGAAAAAAATGCGCCCGTTCGGTCGGCCTCCGGCGCCGGGACAGGAACACCCGCCTTGGCCAGGTGCGCCATGAGGTTCAAATAGAACGGCAACTCGGCGGCCGGCAGGCGTTCGTAAAGCGTAAGCACGTAGCGACCCTTGGGCGTGGTCACGAAATAATTCGTGTTCTCGATGCCTGACGCGATCCCGTGCAAATGTTCCGCGGTGCCCACGGCGTAGCGCAGGAGCCAGGCATCGAGCTCTTCGGACGTTACGGGCGTATAAACGGACATGCGCTTGTCCGGCGAGCATGCGCGCGCCGGAATCCTTCGTGGGCGTAGATCAAATTACCAGGAAAACAGCATCCACATCGGGACGCTGAGACCGGAACCGAGCGAATCCATGCGATTGAATGTCTGGCCATTTCCCGAAGGAACAAGAAAGTATGGGCGGCCGTGTCGCGGCGTGACGCGAACATAGCGCAACTCGCCACCGACCCGAACTTCCTCGACGGTTTCGTTGTCCTTGCGAATGGTGGTGACCTGTGGCTCGTCCTCCGTGCCGCCACTATATTCTTGGTGAGCGGAGGATGACGCTGTCGCGGCTGCCTTGGCTCCTGCCGGCAAATCGTTTGCCGCGGGTAGCGGCGGCGGCAGCGGTGCCGATCGCGATGGTGGCAAAGGTGCCGACTGAGACAGCGGCGCCGTCTGCCCGAACGCGCCGGCGGCGACAATTGCCACCGCGATGGAAATACCGGCGGCCAGGTACGCGCTGCGCAACGACTTTCCTGCGGGGAGGCAGATCATTCGTTGATTCTACCAAATGCGGCAACCCGGGCGCGAAATCGCGGCGTGCACTTGGCCGCAGTCGCCGCTTGTCTTGCCGGTCAGAGGTTGAGCATCTTCTCGCGCTCCGCGCGGGTCGGCGCAAAGCCGCGGCCCTCGTAGAACTTGAATATCGCTTCCACGATCGCTTCCGGCTCCTCGATGACCTGAACAAGCTCCAAGTCGCGCTCGCCGATCATGCCCTCGCCAGTCATCTTTTCGCGCATCCACGCAAGGAGTCCGGACCAGAAATCCCCACCGACCAGGATGATTGGAATCCGGCGGCTCTTGCCCGTCTGCACCAGCGTCAACACCTCGGACAATTCGTCGAGCGTGCCGAAGCCACCGGGCAGTATCACGTAGGCAGATGCAAAACGGACGAACATCATCTTGCGTGCAAAGAAATAACGGAAGTCGACCGAAACATCCTGGAATTCGTTGCCGCCCTGCTCGAAGGGCAGCATGATGTTGAGACCGATCGCCGGCGCAGCGCCGGCATGGGCCCCCTTGTTGGCGGCTTCCATGATGCCCGGACCGCCACCTGAGATGACGGAAAAGCCCGCGTCCGACAGCAGTCGCGAAATGCGCTCCGCCGTTTCGTAGTAAGCGTGTCCCGCCTTGATGCGCGCGCTGCCGAACACGCTGACCGCGGGCCGGATGCCGCGCAGGCGCTCCGTCGCAAGCGCGAACTCTGCCATAATCCCCAACACCCGCCACGCTTCCTGACCATTGGTCGTGTTGAGTGCCTGCGGATCGATGAGTTCCGGAATCTTGTGGGTCTGACGCATGCCTACGCTCGTGCTGGTTGACGGGTCTTCATACCTGTATCGCGCATTCCACGCGCTACCTGATCTGCGCACGTCGAAAGGCGAGCCGACCGGCGCGCTGCGCGGTGTGCTGTCGATGTTGCGCCGAATGGCGGAAGACGGCAAGCCGGATTATTTTGCGGTCGTGTTCGACGCGCCTGGCAAGACCTTTCGCGACGACTGGTATCCGCAATACAAGGCCAACCGGCCGCCGATGCCGGACGATCTCAGGGCGCAGATCGAGCCATTGCACGAACTCGTGCGCGCAAACGGCTGGCCGTTGCTGATGGTCGAGGGCGTGGAAGCCGACGACGTGATCGGCACTCTCGCCACGCAGGCCGCCGACGCGGGAATCGACACGGTGATTTCGACCGGCGACAAGGATCTGGCGCAACTCGTCACCAAGCGCATCACCTGCGTGAACACGATGAGCAACGAAACGCTGGACGAAGCCGGCGTGCTGGCCAAATTCAACGTGCGCGCGGATCAGGTGCTGGACCTCCTCACGTTGACCGGCGACACGGTCGACAATGTTCCCGGGGTGCCCAAGGTGGGGCCGAAAACCGCCGCGAAGTGGCTGGCGCAATACGGCTCGCTGGCGGAAGTCGTAGCGCATGCAGATGAAATTCCCGGCGTGGTGGGCGAGAACCTGCGCGCCACGCTCGACTGGCTGCCGCAGGGCCGCAAGCTTCTCACCGTCAAGACTGATTGCACATTGTCGGTGCAAGCGACCGATCTTGCGATTGGGACCCCCGATAGCCGCGCGCTGAAGCCGCTCTACGAGCGCTTCGAATTCAAGACTTGGTTGCGCGACCTCGCCGGCGACACTGGCAGCACCCCCGACGCGGCGGACGTCATTGCGCAGCGGGCGGCGCAGGACACCGCCGGGCGGCGCTGGGAAGCGGATGCCGCGAGCGCCGTCGCGGATTCCGCAGCGGTGCCGTTGGCGACGAGTTACGAGATGGTGCGCGACCAGGCCGCGCTGGCGCGCTGGCTGGCCGAAATTGACGCAGCCGACCTCGTGGCGCTGGACACCGAGACCACCAGCCTCGACCCGATGCAGGCGCGCATTGTGGGCATTTCGCTGTGCACGGTTCCCGGACGCGCCTGCTACATCCCGCTCGGGCATCGTTACGCGGGCGCGCCGGACCAGCTGGATCGCGACGCGACGCTGCAGCAATTGGCGCCGTGGCTCCGCGATTCGCGGAAGAAAAAGCTGGGGCAGAATCTCAAGTATGACCAGCACGCGCTGGCCAACGACGACCTCGTGCTGGAAGGCGTCGCCGACGACACGCTGCTCGAATCCTATGTGCTGGAATCGCACAAGCCGCACGACATGGGCAATCTCGCGTTGCGGCACCTCAACCTCCCGACGATCAGCTACGACGACGTGACCGGCAAAGGCGCGTCGCGCATCCCGTTCGAGCAGGTGGCCATCGAGCGCGCCACGGAATATTCCGCCGAGGACGCGGACGTCACGCTGCGCCTGCATCGTGAGTTGCATCCGGCGATCGCGGCAGACGCCAAACTCGATTACATCTATACGCAGGTCGAAATGCCGGTACGTGAGGTCCTGTTTCGCATGGAGCGCAACGGCATCCTGATCGACTCGCAGCTCCTGGCACAACAAAGCCGCGAGCTGGGCGAACGTGTGATGGAGCTCGAACAACAGGCGCACCAATTGGCCGGGCAACCGTTCAACCTCGGGTCGCCCAAGCAACTGGGCGAAATTCTGTTCCAGCGGATGAGCCTGCCGGTGGTCAAGAAAACCGCGACAGGACAGCCGTCGACAGATGAGGAAGTGTTGCAGGAACTTGCGGCGGACTATCCGCTGCCAAGGGTTCTGCTCGAGCATCGGTCCGTGTCAAAGCTCAAGTCGACCTATACCGACAAGTTGCCGTTGATGGTGAATGCGCGCACCGGTCGCGTGCACACCACATTCTCGCAGGCCACCGCCGTCACCGGCCGCCTCGCGTCGACGGATCCCAACCTGCAGAACATCCCTGTACGCACCGCCGAGGGCCGCCGCATACGCGAGGCGTTCATCGCCCCGCCCGGCCATCTGCTGGTGTCGGCCGACTATTCGCAAATCGAACTGCGGATCATGGCGCACCTGTCCGGGGACCCGGCGCTGGTGGGGGCGTTTCACGAGGGGCGAGATATCCATCGCGCGACCGCCGGCGAAATTTTCGGCGTGCCGGCCGACGAAGTCACGACCGATCAGCGCCGCTACATCAAGGCGGTCAATTTCGGTCTCATTTACGGGATGGGCGCGTTCGGGCTGGCCCAGCAACTGGGCATCGAGCGCGGCGCGGCGCAGCAGTTCATCGACAAGTATTTCGCCCGCTACCCCGGTGTCGCCGAATACATGCAGCGCACGCGCGAGATAGCTCGGGATCAGGGATACGTCGAAACAGTGTTCGGGC
Organism: uncultured beta proteobacterium; assembly: GCA_963819965.1. GTDB lineage: Bacteria > Pseudomonadota > Gammaproteobacteria > Burkholderiales > Casimicrobiaceae > VBCG01. The sequence continues at coordinate 1,058,090 of CAWFYA010000004.1, read as the reverse complement.
GCAGGCTGTGGCTGCCAGACATCAAGGCCGGCGGTGGGCCTCGGCGGGCAGGCGCGGAGCGTGCGGCCATCAATGCACCCATGCAGGGTACTGCCGCCGATCTCATCAAGCTGGCCATGATCGCGGTGCAGGATTGGCTTGACCGCGAGCACCTGGCGACGAAGTTACTGCTTCAGGTTCACGACGAGCTGGTGCTCGAAGTGCCGGCCGCGGAATTGGATCGGGTGAAGGGTGAGTTGCCCGAACTGATGACCGGCGTGGCGTCGCTGCGCGTGCCACTGGTGGTCGACATAGGCATCGGCGCCAACTGGGATAAGGCACACTGAGGGCACCCTGAGGGCGCACTGAGGGCGCACTGAGGGCGCGCACTGAGCGTCGAATGCCGGTGCGGCGACCTGCACCGCTGTTACTGTATGACGGGCTATGGCTTCGGCGTAGCGACGGCGGCCAGCGTGTCGCGATAGCTCGCATAGGACGACGCGAAAGCCACCACGGCAACGACGAAAAGCGCGAACAGGTAGAGCAATCCCAGGAAGCCGAGGCCCGCGCCGATCGACGTCAAGCTCGCGGTTCCCATGAGTACCGCCAGCATCGTTTCAAATCCGGCCACGAAGACAAGGCCGAGAAATGCCACGCAAATCGCCATGATGATCGCGATGCCGATCGCGCCGTACACGAGAAACGCCACCCAGTTGCGCATGCATGCCCGCATGCTCGTCAGCAGCGCGTCAAGCGGCCGCCGTCCCCGCAGCACGATGAGCGCGGGTGCGAACCAATTGGCCATTGCGATCAACGCGCCGGCGAGAATCGCCACTATGCCCGTGACGACACCCACCAGCGGGTGGTCAACGAACATCTGCATCGGATCGGCGGCAATGCGCGCCAGATCCTCCACACTCCACAGGCTCAGGGAACTGAAGATGACAAGCATGCCAATGACCGCGGCGAGCACCATGATTGCCAGGTTGAACACACCGACCAGCAGCAAAGGCACGAAATGCTGGCGCTTGAAGCCTTCGAACAGATGCGCTACGCGCAGCGGCGCGCCCCGCGCCAGCGAATCGCAACCCACCATGATTCCGCCAATGAAGACAGGTGACAGTAGGGACGTTGCCGCGTCGCCGATCCGCGGAATGTTGCCCATCAGATACGTCAGCACGCAGTAGACGACAGCGATTCCGAACCACGTTCCAATGCCGCGCGCAAATAGGCGCCAGCCTTCTGCCCACCAATCTGCGCCGGCTCGAGCGCTGGCAACGCGCGGCGTGATGCGACCGTCGGCGGCCGGCGGGACATCGGGCGGGGATTGCGGCGGAAACGCGGTGGCCATGGTTGCTTCTCCGGGATGTCGAACGGCAAATCGTGGCATCGGCGCTGGGTACGGCGGGGCCCGGCAATCGCGGGCCGCCGCGGTTCCCGCTACGGCGCGGCGTGCCGCTCGAGGTCTTCGAGCAGGACCACGGCGAGCGTTTCCTCATGGGTCGCGGCCAACACCACGGGCGGTGCGACGCCGGCCTCAAGCGCTTCACGCCAGCGGCCGGCGCACAGGCACCAACGATCGCCGGCAAGCAAGCCTGGGAATCCGGCTTCCGGCAGTGGCGTGGACAGGTCGTTTCCGGATAATTTGGAGAACGCGAGGAATTCGGTAGTCATGACCGCGCAGACCGTGTGCATTCCCATGTCGTCGGCACCGGTGTCGCAGCAGCCGTTGCGAAAAAAGCCCGTGACCGGCGAAGTGGAGCACGATGCCAGCGGACCACCCTGGACGTTTTGCGCGTTGTCGCGGGACGCGGACATGGAATGACACTGCGACGGGACGTCGCGCTCCACCGAAGAAACGATAAGGCAGCTAGTTTAGCGCGACTTGCCTGCCGACGGCATTACGGACCTGCGCCGCGAGGGCGTCCGGCGCGTCCTTGTGCAGGAACCAGCGCAGCCTGGATGTGTCGCCGATCGGCGCAAAGCCGAAATCGGTGAGCAGGCCCTGCAGCGCGGTGACATGTCGCGAGTCCCGCTGCACGCGAACGATGTAGGTCTTCTGCCCCGGCGGCGTCGCAAACAGCGACGCGAGCAACGACCGCCCCTGTCCACCGCCACGCGCGGCCAGGTCAAGGCCGGCGAGCCACAACTCATATCCCGTACCGTCGATCGCGCGAAACAGCCCGAAGCCCACTGGGGGCATACCGCTGTGGCGATCGTCGGGCCAGAACACGTATCCCGGCACGGCGACGGTCGCGAGCTTGCCGCTGCCGACATCCTCGACGAAGTAGCCGGTGACCAGCGCACGCTTCAGCTTGGCGAAAAATTCCTCGGCGGTCGGGGAATCGACCGCGAGGTCGCGATCGAAGCTGCCATCTGCCGCGCCCTGACGAATCAAAGATCGGAGTAACGCAAGGTGCTTTACGTTGGCAGGCTGGAGCATATGCGTCGTCCCGAAGCGATCAGGAAACTGCGCGAAACTGGGCAATTTCGAGTGACAACGCCAAGTTAGCGCGTTGTCGGCCGCTTTTGTCGGGCGGCTTACAAGCGGTTGTGTAGGGTCCCTGAACGGTGAACCGCCGCTGACGCAACGCACGGCCGGCTTTGCTTGGGCCGCCGCGCGCGCGACGTCCCGCGACGCATCGGCACGCAAGAACCAGCGCGCGATGCCGCGCGCCGGCGCGAAGTCGAATCGAGCGATTCCGTCAGTTGCTGCATTGTCGGGCCGATGGTCCGGAGGTATCGACCCGCGCCATATCCGCGCGCAGTCTCGCCGCCGACCTGACAGGGGGCCATTCGAGGCGGTGGGGGTTGCAATGACCGAAGGGATGCCCTACTATTAGCACTCGAAGCCGTTGAGTGCTAACAACGCGTGCCGGCAATTCGAGCGGTGCAGGCAGCATATGCCCCGAAATCTGGCCGATGCGTTCCCAACGGCCCCAGGCCAGTTCGACCCCAGCGGCGGCACGAAACCTTAAGTCGCTGTAATTTCAATCGAATTATTCAAGGAGTGAGTGCTAACCATGAAACTGCGTCCCCTGCACGATCGCGTGATCGTCAAGCGCCTCGAGGAAGAGCGTAAATCGGCCGGCGGCATCGTCATACCGGACACCGCCGCGGAAAAGCCCTCCATGGGCGAAATCGTGGCCGTGGGCCCCGGCAAGACGGACGACAACGGCAAGCTGATCCCCGCGGGCGTCAAGGCCGGCGACAAGATCCTTTTCGGCAAGTACTCGGGCCAGGAATTCAAGCTCGAAGGCGCCGATTACCTGCACATGCGCGAAGACGACATCATCGGCATCGTCGGCTAACGCGTAACCCAGTTATCGCATCAGGAGAAATAAATCATGGCAGCTAAAGACGTCCGCTTCGGCGAAGGCGTGCGCAACAAGATGATGGTCGGCGTGAATGTTCTCGCCAACGCCGTCAAGGTCACGCTCGGCCCCAAGGGCCGTAACGTGGTGCTGGAAAGAAGTTTCGGCGCGCCGACAATCACCAAGGACGGTGTGTCGGTGGCGAAGGAAATCGAGCTGAAGGACCGGTTCGAGAACATGGGCGCGCAGATGGTGAAGGAAGTCGCGTCGAAGACTTCCGATGTGGCCGGCGACGGCACCACGACGGCGACGGTGCTGGCCCAGGCGATCTGCAACGAAGGCTTCAAGTACGTTGCCGCCGGCATGAACCCGATGGACCTGAAGCGCGGTATCGACAAGGCCGTCATCGGCATCGTCGACGAGCTGAAGAAAATCAGCAAGCCGTGCACGACCAGCAAGGAAATCGCGCAAGTCGGCTCGATCTCGGCCAATGCCGATGCGTCGATCGGCAAGACGATCGCCGAAGCGATGGATAAGGTCGGCAAGGAAGGCGTGATCACCGTCGAGGACGGCAAGGGCCTGGAGAACGAGCTGGACCTGGTCGAAGGCATGCAGTTCGACCGCGGCTACATCTCGCCGTACTTCATCAACAATCCGGACAAGCAAGTTTCGCTGCTTGAGGACCCTTACATCCTGCTGCACGACAAGAAGGTCAGCAACATCCGCGACCTGCTGCCGCTGCTGGAACAGGTTGCCAAGGCCGGCAAGCCGCTGCTCATCATCGCCGAAGACGTCGATGGCGAAGCGCTGGCAACGTTGGTCGTGAATAATATCCGCGGCATCCTGAAGACCACCGCCGTCAAGGCGCCGGGCTTCGGCGACCGCCGAAAGGCCATGCTCGAAGACATTGCCATCCTCACGGGTGCCACAGTGATCGCCGAGGAACTGGGCCTTAAGCTCGAAAACGCGACGCTGAAGGATCTGGGCCGCGCGAAGAAGATCGAAGTGGGCAAGGAAGACACGACGATCATCGACGGTGCCGGCGAAAAGGCAGCCATCGAAGCGCGCGTGAAGAACATCCGCAAGCAGGTCGAAGACGCAACGAGCGACTACGACAAGGAAAAGCTGCAGGAACGCGTCGCCAAGCTGGCGGGCGGTGTCGCGGTGATCAAGGTCGGCGCAGCCACCGAAGTCGAAATGAAGGAAAAGAAGGCACGCGTGGAAGACGCGCTGCACGCGACGCGTGCGGCCGTGGAAGAAGGCATCGTCGCCGGTGGCGGCGTGGCCTACCTGCGCGCCCGCACCAACCTGAAGGGCCTGAAGGGCGACAACGCCGACCAGGACGCGGGCATCAAGATCGTGCTGCGCGCGATCGAGGAGCCACTGCGCCAGATCGTCGCCAACGCCGGTGACGAACCCTCGGTCGTCGTGAACAAGGTCGTCGAAGGCAAGGGCAACTACGGCTTCAATGCCCAGACCGGCGAGTACGGCGACCTGGTCGAAATGGGTGTAGTCGACCCGACCAAGGTGACGCGCTTTGCGCTGCAGAATGCAGCGTCGGTGGCCTCATTGCTGTTGACGACCGAAGCCATGGTTGCCGAACTGCCCAAGGATGAAAAGGGCGGTGGCGGCGGTGGCGGCGGCATGGGTGGCATGGGCGGCATGGGCGACATGGACATGTAGTCTGTTCAGCACCTGCACCACCGCAACGATGGCAAGGGCCCGGTTCATCCGGGCCTTTGTCATACAGGGACGTTCCGGTTGGGCATCAGGCTCGCAAATGCTTTAGACTACAAGGCGTTAACGGGTAGACTTGCAAAACAACTACGAATCTCGACCGTCATCTTTGCCGGCAGCGAAGCGACGGGAATCGAGGGCCAGGATTCGATGACGCAGGGAGTTCTGTTCGCGTTGGCGATGGCCGCATTTGCGGTCGCGATCATCTATGGCCTGGTCCGGCGCAATCGCGCATCCGGCGGTATCAAGGGGACTGGCGGCGATTCACCGAACACGGTCGCCCAGTGGACCGAAGGCGAAACCACGCGGCTGCTTTCCTCGGCGGAGCTGCCCGGCCTGTACCTGCTTCGTCCACGCTTCCTGACGCGTGCCGAAAGCGTGGTCTACCTGCTCTTGAAGGCGGCATTCCCGCGCCACGAGATCTTTGCGCGGATCAGGCTGGCTGATGTGCTCCAGGTCAAGATTGGTCCGCAGGGGATGGAGCGCTTGCGCGCCTTTCGCAAGATTGCCAATCAGCATGTGGGATTCGTGGTTTGCGACCGGGACATGACGATCGTCGCGATCGTCGACGCCAAGGAACCCGATCAGGTCATCAATCCCCGCGACCAGAAGCTCGAAGTCATCAAGCAGCGCTGCCTCCAGGCCGCGCAGGTGAAGTACCTCTGCGTCTATCCGCCGCAGCTTCCGCGTTATCGCGAGTTGCGCGAGCAGATCCTCGGTCCCGCGGGCGACCTGGTGTAGCGCAACGAGCGGTACGTCGCGTCGCGCGGCTATCCGCCAACGATGGCGGGAGCGTTGTTCCGCGCGCTGGCCATCAGGGCGTCAAGCGTTAGTGCGATGTCGATCGATTCGTCCGGCGTGGCGCCCGACCAATGCGACCAGCCCGAACGCACGAGATCGTGAAACGACTCGGCTTCGGCCAAAAATCCGCTGGTCGCCGCTGTTTCGATCACTCGTCGCTCTGCATCCCAACCCGTCCCGCGCTTGACCTCCAGCAGTGGAGGAAATGCCGCGGAGGTGTCGTTGAAATAGGTGGTGGCGATGGAACCCGCGTCTCCGGCGATGAACGCGTGCCGGTGGCGCGCGGTCGCGAAGCTGCAGGCGATGTGGGCGAGCAGGCCGTCCGCGAATTCCAGCGTCGCCAAAGTCGTCAGGTCCACACCGGATTCCGCCCAGCGCGACATCGAACACACGCGCCGCGGAGCGGCGCCGGCAATCGTCCGCACGAGGCTGACGGGGTACGAGCCGGCGTCCATCAGCGCGCCACCCGCCAAGTCGGGATCCATCCGGATATTCGCCGCATCGGTCAGCGGAAATCCAAACGCGGCCTGGATAAACTGCACGCGTCCGATCGCGCCGCCGGCGAGCAAATCGCGCATCTTCAAGGTCTGCGGCTGGGCGCGGTACGGATAGGCCTCGACCAGGTAGACGCCGTTGCGCTTCGCCGCGTCAAACATCGCCCGTGCTTCGGTAGCCGAGGCCGCCAAGGGTTTCTCGCATAGCACGTGCTTGCCGGCATCCGCAGCACGGATCGACCACTGCGAATGCAGGTTGTTGGGAAGCGGTACGTAGACTGCATCGATTTCGGTGTCCGCGAACAACGCATCGTAGCTCTTGTGTACGCGCGGAATTCCCGTGTCACCGGCAAATCTGGCGGCCCGCTCAGCATCGCGGCTCGCGACCGCCGCAACGACGATCTTCGACGACGGCTTGACGGCCTCGACAAACAGGCGCGCGATCCGGGCGGCACCCAATATGCCCAGGCGCAACGGAGCGGTCGGTGTCACCGCCATCGGCGCGTGTCCCGACGGATCAATTCGCCGCGTCGGCACCCAACACCGACGCCATTTGCGTCACGCATTCCTGGACATGCGTGACCAGCGTCGTCTGCGCCAGTCGCCAGTCGCGCGCGAGCGCGCACTCGAGGAGAACCCGATGCTCGTCGGCGGCGATCTGTCCACGAAAAATCGCGGCGATCATCTGATAGCGAAGGTATTTGTCGCAGATCGAGGCGTAGGTTTCGAGCAGCACCTGCGAACCGCAAGCCGAAATCAGTGCGAGATGGAACGCCCAGTCGTACCGCCGCCACGTTTCGGGCGAGTACGGCTCTCCTGTGGCCATCCTCTTCTCCGTCGTCGCGAGCATGTGGTGCGCTGCGACCACGCGACCTTCCCATTCGATGTCGCCCCGCGCAAATGATTCCTGCATGCCATGGCATTCGAGGAGCTGCCGCATCGCGGCGATCTCGCGCAGGTTCGACGCTGAAACCGCGGGCACCTGGAAGCCGCGCGATCCCTCCGCCACCAGCAAGCCCTCGGAGGCGAGACGATTGAACAGCTCCCGCAGCGTGCTGACGCTGGTGCCGTAATCGTGGCGCATCCGGTCGAGCGGCAGTTTGCGACCGGGCGGGAGGCGCCCCAAAACGATGTCGGAGCGAATGCGGCGGTAGGTCAGTTCGCCAACGGTGGCGCCGGCCGGCGTCGGCGCATCGACGGGCAGTGTTCGCGCCGGCCCCGTCTCGGCAATCGGCCGTCTTGGCCGCCGTTGCCGGGTCCGGAGGTCGAGGGATTCGTCGTCCATAGGAGGAAGGGGCCGGATGAGCATTGTTTTCCTGATGGGTCTCATATTATCATAGCCCGCGTGCTTAGTATGACGATCAACAAAGCAACCGATGATTTTGAATCTTACTCGGTGCGACTACCTAGGAGGTAACACCCCATGAATTCGACCTTCACCCGGCGCAAATTGCTGAAGACGGGCGCATCGATGTGGGCGCTTGGCGCGCTCCCGCACGCCTTGGCGCAGACTGCCCGGACCAAGCTCAGGTTCAGCTCCGCGTTCACCGAGCAGGATCTGCGCGCTGAGGCGTATAAGAATTTCGCCACCGCCATCAAGGACGGCTACGACTTCGAGCCGTACTGGGGCAATACGCTGTTCAAGCAGGGGACCGAGCTCATTGCGCTTCAGCGAGGCAACCTCGAAATGTGCAACCTCGCGCCCGCGGACATCTCGAAGCAGATTCCCGCATGGTCGCTGATGACCTCTGCCTATCTGTTCCGTGACGTCGACCACCTCAAGAAGACGTTCAAGAGCGACGTCGGCAAGGAATTCACCAAGATGGCGCGGGATCAGCTCGGGATCCAGGTCATCACGCCGGTCTATTTCGGCGCGCGCAACGTCAACCTGAAGCCGGACAAGCTGATCAAGACGCCGGCCGATCTCGCCGGGATCAAATTGCGCATGCCACCCGGGGAATACTGGCAGTTCCTGGGCGAATCGATCGGTGTTAACCCCACACCTGTCCCTTATGCCGAGGTGTACACCGCGCTGCAAACGGGCGCGATCGATGGCCAGGATAACCCGCTGGTGGCCAGCCGACTCATGAAATTCGACGAAGTGACCACCCAATTCGTCCTCACCTCGCATGTTCTGGGCTACGACGTGATGGTGATCACGACCAAGATCTGGGATGCGATGCCGCCGGCCCAGCAGGCGCGTTTCCAGGCGGCCGCGGAGAAGGCCGTCGACGATTACACGACCAAATTCGTCGGCCAGGAAAAGGACGTCATGGACTACTTCAAGAAGGAAGGCAAGAAAATCTACACGCCGGACATCGCCGCGTTCCGGACCTTCGCGCAGAAAAAGTACGTCGACAAGTACGGCAGCGAATGGCCGAAGGGCGCGCTGGAAAAAATTAACGCGCTGTAGTGGGAACGACCCGGCGCGGCTCGCCGGTCGCGCCCGTCAGCGAGCCGAAGCCTCCCGGCCAAGAACGCCTCCCGGAAATTGCGGCCGGGTGTTGCGATAGCCTTGGCCGACGCGGGCGGTGACAACGACGGGGGATCAATGAAGCATCGGGGAATCGTTGCCGCAGGACATTGGCTGCTGCGGCGCGCGGACGACATCGCAGTCGCCCTGATGGGATTGATGTTCCTGTCGTTCCTGCTGCAGATCGCATTTCGTTATGTGCTGAACCAGCCGCTGGGCTGGACCGAGGAAGTGACGGTCCTGTGCTGGGTGTGGGTCGTGCTCTGGTGTGCCGCGTTCGTGCTTTCGAATGCGGAAGAGATCCACTTCGACATCGTCTACACGATGGTTCCGCCCCGGGTACGCCGATTGTTCACGGCGGTATCCAGTATCGCCTTTGTCGTTTTGTTGCTGATCTCCCTGCCCGCGTCATGGAACTACGTGAGTTTCATGAAGCGCGAGCACACGGCCTACCTGCACATGCGACTCGACGTGATGTACTCCGTGTACGTCATCTTCGTGCTCGCGGTCGTCGTCAAACAGGCGGCCATCGCCTGGCGCGCCATCGTCGGCCCGCGGCCCGCCGACGAAGACAGCATCGAAATCAACGAACTGTGACGATGCCCGGTCATTTCACCCTTTGCATCAGCGTGCTGGTGACGCTCGCGATCCTGGGGCTGCCCATTGGTCTGTCCATGATCGCCGCATCGGTGTTCTATTTCATGATGTCCGGACTCGACCTCGGCACCGCGGCCGAGCAGATTCTCAACGGGCTGTACAGCAGCTACGTGCTGCTGGCGGTGCCGCTCTTCATCCTTGCCGCCGACCTCATGAACACCGGCAGCCTGACCGATCGCCTGCTCAAGTTCTGCCTATTGCTGGTCGGACGCTTCCGCGGCGGATTGGGGCACGTCAACGTCATCGCCAACATCATTTTCGCGGGAATGTCCGGATCGGCGATCGCGGACGCCGTCGGCATCGGCAAGGTCATCATCGGCATGATGACCAAGGGTGGCAGCTACCCGATCGCCTACGCCGCCGCCATTACCGCGTCCGCCGCCGTGATCGGCCCGATCATTCCGCCTTCGATCCCGATGGTCATCTACGCGCTGGTCTCCGACACGTCGATCGGCTTTCTGTTCCTCGGCGGCGTGATACCGGGGCTACTGCTCGGGGTTGCGTTCATGATCACCAACACGCTGATCGCACGCCACAGGAATTATCCGGTGGAACCTTCCGTGCCGATGCGCGACATTCCGCGCATCACGCTAGATGCCTTTCCCGCCTTGATGCTCCCCGTTGTGCTTCTGTTCGGCATCTATGGCGGCGTGATGACGCCGACGGAAGGCGCGGCTGCCGCGGCCGCCTATGCGCTGCTCGCGTCATGGCTCATCTATCGCGCGATGACATGGAAGCAACTGTACAACGTGCTGCTTTCCAGCGCGAAGGCGACCACGTCGGTCGGCATGCTCATCGCCGGCGCGCTTGCGTTCAACTACGTGGTCACCATTGAAAAGGTGCCGTTGTCGGTGCAGGCGTTCCTCGCCGGATTTCACCTGACGCCTTTATTGTTTCTGCTGCTCGTCAACGCGATCCTGCTGGCGCTGGGCTGCTTGCTCGAAGGCTCCACCGTCCTGCTGGTCATCGTTCCCATCCTGATTCCCGCGGCCAAGGCGCTTGGTGTCGACATGGTTCATTTCGGCGTTATCGTCGTCGTCAATATCATGATCGGACTCCTGACGCCTCCCTTCGGCCTGCTGCTGTTCGTCGTGGCGAACATGACCAGGCAACCGCTGATGACGATCGTCAAGGAGGCGCTGCCCTTCATGCTGATGGCGATCGTCGTGCTCGCCATCATTACGCTCGTACCGGAAACCGTCCTGTGGCTGCCCCGGTTGCTGGGGTACAAAGGCTAGGCGCGCCGCGCCGGCGAAAGCTCGAACAGACCATGACCAAGCCCATATACATCCTGAACGGCCCCAACCTCAACCGCCTCGGCAAGCGCGAGCCGGCAATCTACGGTACGACGACGCTGGCGCAAATCGAAGCGCAATGCAGGGAAGAGGCGGGCGCCGTTCCAGTGGAGTTTCGACAGTCGAACAGCGAATCGCAGCTCATCGACTGGATTCACGAGGCGATCGGCGCCGGGGCAGCGATCATCATCAATCCCGCGGCGTATTCGTTCACGTCGATGGCGATCCTCGATGCGCTCAAGATGTTTCCCGGCCCGATCATCGAGGTCCACATCACGAACATACATCGGCGCGAGGAGATGTATCACCACTCCTATGTGTCGAAAGCCGCGACGGCCGTGATCGCCGGTTTGGGTCCGGGAGGCTACCGCGCGGCGATCAGAGCCGCGCGCGAGATGGTGGGCGAGGCCGAACCGTGACATCCGCATCAACATTTCCGGGCCCGCAGCAATTGCCTGGACGACGCAGAATCCGACACTAGCCTTTCAGTGCCAACGCGGTTCCGGTGACGATGAGCGCGCCGCCGGCAAGCATGTTGGGCGTGAGTGCTTCTCCAAGGAAAAGATAACCCCAAAGCACTCCGAAAAAGGGAATCAGAAAGGTTACCGTGAGTGCGCGCGCCGGGCCGGCATCGGCAATCAGCCTGAAGTAAATGAGATAGGCGATCGCCGTGGACGCGAGGGCCAGCGCCGCGACGTTGGCTGCGACCAGCCAGGTCACCGGGCCGGGAATCGAGACCACGGACGCCGCCGGCGCCAGTGCGATTGCCGCGGCCCACTGGCTCCCGCAGGCGATGGCAAAGCTCGGCACTCCGGCGAGTCGCAGCTTGGTGTAGGTTCCTCCGAGCCCATAGCAAAGCGAGGCGGCGAGACACGCCGCGATCGCCAGGGCGGTGTCGCCAGTGATGTCTTCAGGATGCCAGCCGACCAGTACCGCGACGCCGGCAAATCCGAGCAACATTCCAATCATCTTGCGTCCGGTCAGCGCGTCCCGTAGCCAGATGGCGGCGGCAATGGCGCCGAAGAACGGGCTGGTCGCGTTCAGGATTGCTGCGGCCGACGCGGTAATGTACTGCTCGGCGTAACAGAACAGCACGAAGGGCAGCGCGGAATTGACGATACCCACAACGGCGAATTCGCGCCAACGGATGCGAAAATCGGGCAATCGTCGCTGCGCGGCGGCAAGCGCGAGCAGCGCCGCCGCAGCCAGGGTCACGCGTGCAAACGCGAGGGGAATCGGACCGAGCGCGGGCACCGCCACGCGCATGAACACGAACGAACCTCCCCACAGGGCCGCAAGGATCACCAGCAGCGCCACGGAGCGTGGGGTCATTGCCAGCCCCGCGCCGGGTTCCGTATTCAGGACTGCCGTATCGCCGCACGCTCGAGGTCAAGAAGTTTCTGCTTGCGCGCGAGCCCTCCACCGTAGCCGGTCAGTGCGCCGTCGGCGCCGATGACGCGGTGACAAGGCACGATGATCGATAGGCGGTTGTCGCCATTGGCGCGGCCGACCGCGCGCACGGCCGTTGGCCGGCCGATACGTGCTGCAAGCGCGGCATAGGAGCAGGTGTCTCCGGCCGGAATCCCCTGCAACGCAGTCCATACCGTTGCCTGGAAAGGCGAGCCCGTAAGCACCACCGGCGTGTCGAATACCTGCCTCCTGCCCGCGAAATATTGCGCGAGCTCGCGCTCGATCTGCGCCAGGTACCGATGCTCGCCGGGAAGCACGCGGGCGCGCAGCCGCCTCTGCAGCACGGCCAATGCTCGCTCGAGGCCGCGCCGGTCGACGAAATCGAGAAGATGCAATCCGCGGTCGTCGGCCAGTGCAAGCATCGAGCCGAGCGGGGTCTCGATCCATCTTGCGTGCAGTACGGTTACGTCGCGCGCGCGCGACGGCGCGGTCCCGACGATGCGGGTGAATGCTTCGCGAAATCCGCTGTCGGATTCGAATCCCTGGTCCAGCTGTGAATCGATCACGGTTTTTCCTTTCCTGATGTCGAGCAGCGCCAAGCCCATGCGCCGCGCACGGTGATAGGCCTGGAAAGTCATGCCGCAATAGCGCTTGAATTGGCGGCGCGCGGTGGAGGGGTCGATGCCCATGTCGACAAGCTCGGCGTCGCGGTAGCGTTGGCCTGGCGACGTTTCGACGGCGAGCAGCAATTTCTCCACCATGGGTGGCGGCTTGCGGCCCGCGTCGAGCGGTCGGCATTTCAGGCACGGCCGGTAGCCGGCATGCAGCGCTTCCGACGGCGCAGCAAAGAACTCCACGTTTTCGCGGTTCGGCGTGCGGGCGCGGCATGTCGGCCGGCAGAAGATACCGGTCGTGCGCACGCCCAGCCAGAACACGCCTTCGTAGGCCGGGTCGTGGCGCAGCAGCGCGCGATACATCGTTGCGGGGGCGGGCAGGGTCGACATGAAGCGGATTCTAGTGCTTTCGCCGCGCCGTGCCGCCGATATTCGGGCAGGCAATTCGCCGCCGGCGATGATCCCGAAGCGCGCTCATGACGTGGACAAGGCGCGCGCGGCAGAAATGCGACCCGGAGGCGATCGCGGTTTAGTTTTGCACCAATTCGTCCTCGCTCCAGCCGATGGCGTCGAGCGCGGAGGCAAATCCAAAAAACTCGGCATACAGGCGAATCTGATGACTGAACATGCGAATGCCCCGGTGCGTGGCTAGTCCGCGCTGCGCCGCCGAGCGCAGGAGCGGCGTCTCCGGCGGCTTCATGATGATGTCGGCAACGAGTGTTCCCGCGGCGATGCGTGCCGGATCGATGGGCAACGGATCGGCGGGTTTGAGGCCCATCGGCGACGCATTGATCACCAGGTCCGAGCCCGCCGGATCGGCGGTTGCGACGGACGCACGGCCCGGCCAGCGCCGGTTCAGGTGCGCGACGAACGCGGCGACGCGCGCCTGGTCCACATCGGCGATCCGCAAGTGCCCGACGCCGCGGTCGAGCAGTGCAGCGGCAATCGCGGAGCCGCCGCCACCGGCGCCGACCAGCAGAGCATTGCGACCTGCGATGGCGTGGCCCGCCGCCTCCAGCCCGCCGACGAAACCGCGGCCGTCGAACATGTCCGCGAACCAGCGGCCGTCGGGCTGCCGCCGCACCGCGTTGGTAGCGCCCACGATCGTTGCCATTTCGCTCGCGTCGTCGCACAGATGCAGCATCGGACCCTTGTGCGGAATGGCCAGGGAAATGCCTGCCAGGTTCTCGACATGCTTCAGCCCCGCGAACGCACCGGCGAGATTGGCGGCCGACACACGCAGCGCCACCATGACCGAATCCCGCTGCGCGCGTCGAAAGATGTCGTTGAAGATGATGGGCGCTTGGACCTGTGCAACCGGGTCGCCCAGGATCACGAACAATTCGGTCGTGCCGCTGGGAAGGATAGGAAGTGGGGTCGTCATGTTGCCTTCGCGGTCAGTCGAGCGGAAAGCCGACATAGTTCTCGGCCAGAGAGGTCGCCGCCGCGCGGGAGCCGACGACATAGTCGAGCTGCGAGCGCTGCAAGCGATGCTGGAACATGTCGTCGGCGGGAAAGCGATGAAGCATGGAGGTCATCCACCAGGAAAAATGCTCGGCGCGCCAAACACGCTTCAGGCAGGCCGTCGAATAGGCGGCGAGCGCGTCCTCGCGCCCCGATTTGTAGAATTCGCCCAGCGCGCGGGACAGGACATGGACATCGGCGACCGCGAGATTCATGCCCTTGGCGCCGGTGGGCGGTACGATGTGCGCGGAATCTCCGGCCAGGAACAGCCGGCCATGCTGCATCGGCTCGGTAACGTAGCTGCGCATGCCGGTGATGCCCTTTTCAAGTACCGGCCCCTCGTTCAGCTTCCAGCCGTCATCGGTCTCGAGCCGCGCGTGCAGCTCCTGCCAGATGCGGTCGTCGGACCACTGCTCGATGTCCTCGTCGGGTGCGACCTGCAGGTAGAGCCGCGTGACCGAAGGCGAGCGCATGGAGAACAACGCGAATCCCCGCTCGTGATACGCATAGATGAGTTCTTCGTGCGACGGCGGGGCCTGGGCCAGGATGCCGAGCCAGGCAAACGGATACGCGCGCTCGAATGCGCGGAACACCCCGGCCGGCACCGACGGCCGGCAGATTCCGTGAAAGCCGTCGCACCCCGCGATGACGTCGCACTCGATCTCCGTCTGCGCGCCGTCGCGGCGAAAACGGATGCGTGGCCGTGTCGATTCCAGCGCGTGCACGCCGACATCGGAAGCATCGAACAGTACCTGCCCACCGGCGGCGAGTCGCGCACCGATCAGGTCCTTCACGACCTCCTGCTGGCCGTATACGGTGATCGCGCGGCCGCCGGTCAGTTCAGTCATGTCGATGCGGTGACCCTGGCCGCCGAACCGCAATTCGATCCCGTGGTGACGCAATCCTTCGCGGCGCAGCCGTTCGCCGACGCCCGCCTGCTCCAGCAGGTCGACGGAACCCTGCTCGAGCACGCCGGCGCGCACCCTTTGCTCGACGTAGCCGCGGCTGCGCGTCTCGACGATCACCGACTCCACCCCTTGCAGGTGCAGCAGGTGCGAAAGCAACAGTCCGGCGGGACCGGCGCCGACGATGCCGACTTGCGTGCGCATTCCCTTTTGACTCCCTGGCGCCGCGGCGTCAGCCGGCGGCGCGCTCCATTTCGGCGAACACCTCCTGCGCCATGTGGAACGCCGCATTCGCAGCCGGCACGCCGCAATAGATCGCACATTGCAGGATCACTTCCTTCAACTCCTCGCGGGTCACGCCATTGTTGAAGGAGGCGCGGACGTGCATCCGGAATTCGTCGCCACGGTTGATCGCGATCATGAGGGCCAGCGTGATCAGGCTGCGCGTGTGCCGCGGAAGCGTCGGGCGCGTCCAGACTTCGCCCCATGCGTAACGCGTGATCAGGTCCTGGAATTCCTCGTTGAACTCGTTCCTGGTCTGGAGCGAACGGTCGACGTGGGCGTCGCCCAGCACGGCGCGGCGGACTTTCATTCCTTCGGCATAGCGGTCACGGTCGTCCACGGGGATTCGGCTCCTAGGCGTTGAGGAAGGCCAGCAGCGTGGCGGTGAACGCCGGCCCGGCTTCAATGTTGGAAAGATGTGCGGCGTCGAGTTCTGCGAGTTGTGCGCCGGCGATGTGGTCCGCGAGAAACTTTCCGTCCACCGCCGGCGTGGCGACGTCATGCGCGCCGGCGACGACCAACGTTGGCGTGCGGATCGCGGTGATGGCGTCCCTTTGGTCCATGTCGCGCACCGCCGCGCACGCTGCGGCGTAGCCTTGCACCGGTGTCCGTTCGATCATTTGTCGCATGGCGGCGCCGACGTCCGGGTGCGCGGTGAGAAAAGCGGCGGTGAACCAGCGTTCGACCACCGCCTGCGAAACGGCGACCATGCCTTCCGCAAGGACCTTGGCGATGCGCGTGTTGTACGCGTCCGGTGTGCCGATGCGCGCGGCCGTGTTGGCGAGCACCAGGCGGTGCAGGCGGTCCGGCGCATGGACCCCCAGCCACATGCCGGTCATGCCGCCCAGCGACAGGCCGCAGAAATGCGCTCGTTCTATCTTCAGCGCGTCGAGCAGGCCGACGACGTCGCGACCGAGGCGATCGATGCGGTAAGGCCCCGGCGTTGCTTCAGATGCGCCGTGGCCGCGCGTGTCGTAACGAATGACGCGGAACTCGCGTGCGAGCGCCGGCATCTGCGGATCCCACATCGCGAGGTCGGTGCCAAGTGAATTGGAAAGCACGAGGACGGGCGCGCCGGCGCTGCCATCGATGCGGCAGTGAATCCGGGCACCGTCGATGTCGACGAAGCGAGGGGAATCCATTGGGCGGAGGACGATCAGGGCGTTGGCGGCATGGTGACGGCCTTCAGACGTCGAAGAATACAGTCTCGCCGTCGCCCTGCAGCACCACGTTCCATTCCAATGTGTCGCCGCGCCCCGAAATGGGCTTGGCAACGAGCGTAGCGCGGCGTTTCGCCGGCACCGAATTCAGAACCGCATCCTCGGCGTTCGCGCCGTCGCCGGGGAAATAGATGCGCGTGATCATGTGCTTCAGGATGCCGCGCATGAAGATCGTCACGTTGATATGCGGCGCCTGCGCGCCGCCCCCAGGGGCGGGTACGCGGCCCGGCTTGATCGTCGTGAACCTGAAGCGGCCCTGGTCGTCGGTCGGCACGCGCCCGAAGCCCTTGAAGCCGGCTTCCAGCGGCTTGTCCTGGGTATCCTCGGGGTGCGCGTACTTGCCGTGCGCGTTCGCTTGCCATATTTCTATGATCGCGTCGTTGACGGGCTTGCCGTCCCCGTCGGCGACTATGCCCTCGATCGTGACCTTGTCGCCGGTGACACCCGGTGCGGTCAGATTGTCTGTGACGAGCCAGGTCAGGCCAATGTGAAGATATGGCCCGATGGTCTGTGACGAGGTGGTTTGCAGGCTCATTGGGTTCTCCTTACGCCGGCAGCGTGAGATCGTTCTCCATCGGCGTCTCGTCACGCCCGCGGAGAATGATGTCGAACTTGTAGCCAAGCGCGGTTTCCGGAATCGTCGTTTCCCAGTCGAAGATCGAGATGAGCCGCCTGCGCGCCCGTTCATCCGGGATGCTCGTGTACATCGGGTCGTAGTCGAGCAACGGATCGCCGGGAAAATACATCTGGGTGACGAGCCGCGTCGCAAATGCCGGCCCGAACAGGGAGAAATGGATGTGTGCCGGGCGCCACGCATTGTAATGATTGCGCCACGGATATTCGCCGGGCCGGATCGACACGAACCGGTAGCGTCCTGTTGCATCCGTCATCGTGCGGCCGCAACCAGTGAAATTGGGATCGGTCGGCGCGTCATGGTTGTCGCGACGGTGCGGGTAGCGCCCGGCCGCGTTGGCCTGCCAGATCTCGACCAGGGTATTGGCAACTGGCCGTGCATTGGCGTCGAGCACGCGACCGCTCACCACGATGCGCTCGCCGATCGGATCGCCGGCATGCTGCTTGGTGAGGTCGAAGTCGTTGGCCTTGATGATGTCGTAGCCGAACAGTGGACCGGTGACTTCGGACAGCGAAGGCGGCAGCCTGACCAGCGGTTGCGACGGCGAGCGCTTGACCGTCGACGCGTACGGTGGATAGAGATAGTCGGGCTGGGTGCCGCGGTCGGGCTTGCGGTAGCCGGCGACCTGTGCCGTCGCCAGGTTCTTGGGTCGGGATGTCATGAGTGACTCTCCAGGAGGATTGCTAGACGCGTTCGATGATAATCGCGATGCCCTGGCCGACGCCGATGCACATCGTGCACAAAGCGTAGCGCCCCCCAGTGCGGTGCAGCTGATACATGGCCGTGGTCACCAGCCGCGCGCCGCTCGCGCCGAGCGGGTGGCCAAGCGCGATGGCGCCGCCGTTCGGATTGACGATGGCAGCATCGTCGGGAAGCCCCAGGTCGCGAGTGACAGCCAGCGCCTGCGCCGCAAATGCTTCGTTCAGTTCGATCACGTCCATGTCTGCGAGCTTGAGGCCCGCCTTGGCCAGCACTTTCCGCGTGGCAGGTGCGGGACCGAAGCCCATGATGCGCGGCGCGACACCTGCCGCCGCTGCGGCGACGACGCGCGCCCGGGGCGTAAGGCCGTGCCGGGTCAAGGCGTCCTCCGATGCAATCAGGGTGGCGCACGCGCCATCGTTGACGCCGGACGCGTTGCCCGCGGTGACGCTGCCGTCCGGGCGCACCACGCCCTTCAGCTTGGCGAGCGATTCGATCGTGGTCTCGCGCGGATGCTCGTCGCGGCTCACGACGGCGGGATCGCCCTTCTTCGATGGAATCGTGACCGGCACAATTTCATCGCTGAAGTGCCCGGCCGCGATCGCCGCGGCGGCCCGCTGCTGGCTCCGTAACGCGAAGGCGTCCTGGTCCACGCGGGAAACCTTGAATTCGGTCGCTACGTTTTCGGCCGTCTCGGGCATGGAGTCGATGCCGTATTTGGCCTTCATCAGCGGATTGACGAAGCGCCAGCCGATGGTTGTGTCTTCGAGCTTCGCGGCGCGCGAGAACGCGCTGTCGGCCTTGCCCATGACGAACGGCGCGCGCGACATGCTCTCGACGCCGCCGGCGAGCAGCAGCGACGTTTCGCCGCTCTTGATCGCGCGCGCGGCGATCGCTATGGCGTCCATGCTCGAACCGCACAGGCGATTGACTGTCGTGCCCGGCACGTCGACGGGCAAGCCGGCCAGCAGCAGCGCCATGCGCCCGACATTGCGGTTGTCTTCGCCCGCCTGATTGGCACAGCCGTAGACGACATCGTCGACCGCTGCCCAGTCCACCCTGGCGTTGCGTTCGATCAGCGCGCGCAGTGGAATTGCGCCGAGGTCGTCCGGGCGCACGTGGGCGAGGACGCCCCCGTAGCGACCAATGGGAGTCCGGATGGCGTCGCAGATGAAGGCTTCGGGCATAGGGCTGTTCCTGGAGGTTCGGGGGCGGTCGCGGCTGTCCCTGGGGATTCGAGTCGTGGTATCTGGTCAGGCCGCCGCGAGCGGCAGGCCCGTCAACTTGGTCAATTCCGGCAATGAAAGACCATCCACCATTTCCAGCACGCGCAACCCTTGCGGCGTGACGTCGATGACAGCCAGATCCGTGTAGATCCGGTTGACGCACGCGATGCTGGTCAGCGGGTACGTGCATTTGGCGACAATCTTGCTCTCGCCGGCTTTGGTCTGGTGATCCATCATCACGAACACCTTCTTGGCGCCGATCGCCAGGTCCATGGCACCGCCGACCGCCGGAATCGCGTCCGGGGCGCCGGTGTGCCAGTTGGCGAGATCGCCGCCGGCGGACACCTGGAATGCGCCGAGAACGCAAAAATCCAGATGGCCGCCCCGCATCATCGCAAAGGAGTCGCCGTGATGGAAGTAAGCGCCGCCGGTGAGCAGTGTCACGGGTTGCTTGCCGGCGTTGATGAGGTCGGGGTCCTCCTGCCCCGGCGCCGGCGCGGGTCCCATGCCGAGCAGGCCGTTCTCGCTATGGAGGAAGATATCGCGATCGCGGGGCAGGTGGTTGGCGACCAGCGTGGGCAGGCCGATCCCCAGGTTCACATAGGCGCCTTCGGGAATGTCGCGCGCCACGCGGGCGGCCATCTCATCTCGGCTGTAGCGTTTCATGAACTCGTTCCTAGGCAGCGGCTTGCGGTTGGGCACGGAGGGTCGGCAGGTCGATCGCGACGACCCGCTGGACGAATATCCCCGGCGTGACGATGTTTTCCGGATCGAGGCCGCCGAGCGGAACCACCTCGCGCACCTGCGCGATCGCGCACTTGGCCGCGCTGGCCATGATCGGCCCGAAATTGCGCGCGGTCTTACGATAGACGAGATTGCCCCAGCGATCCCCTTTTTCGGCCTTGATCAGCGCGAAGTCGGCGCGGATCGGATGCTCCAGCACGTAGTGGCGGCCGTCGATCACGCGCGTTTCCTTGCCTTCGGCCAGCAGCGTGCCGTAGCCGGTTGGCGTGAAAAATGCGCCGATGCCCGCGCCCGCCGCGCGGATGCGCTCGGCCAGGTTGCCTTGGGGCACCAGCTCCAGTTCGATTTCACCGGCACGATACAGTGCATCGAATACGTAGGAGTCGGTCTGCCGTGGAAACGAACAGATGATCTTGCGCACACGCTTCGCCTTCAGCAGTGCGGCAAGGCCGGTGTCCGCGTTGCCGGCATTGTTGTTGACGATCGTGAGCTCGCGCGAGCCTTGCTCGATCAGTGCGTCGATCAGCTCGGACGGCATGCCGGCAGTGCCAAAGCCCCCGATCATGACCGTGGCGCCATCCTGGATTCCTGCCACTGCCGCGGCAACCGTGGGAACGATCTTGTCGATCATGCGTCAATCTCCGCTTTCAGAAACGTCAATGGGTAGTTGCCGCGAGTGAATTGCTGCCGGCGCGGTCCGCGGCGTCCAGTCGTGCGAGCAGGTCGAGCGTTGCCTCGCGCGCGCGGCGCGCGCGCTCCACCGGCGCCATGGTAAGCGCTCGTGCGCGTGTCGGTGCTTCTATGCCGACCGGCAGGTCGCGCGGCAGGTGCTGCAGGAGGCCCTGCAGGTCCAGTCCACCTTCGCCAGGAACCAGCCGCTCGGTGCGGGCCTGGTGGATCAGTGCGTCCGTGGTGGTCGGGCGCGCCGCAGGCGCATCGCACAGCTGCATGTAGTGCAGCCATTGCGCGGGCACGGCGGCAAGCTGGTCGAACGTCGCGCCCGACCGACTGAAATGCAGCGAGTCGATCAGGATGCCGGCGTTGGCACGGCCGGAGGCGGCGACTATCCGCTGCGCCTGCGGCAGTGAGCGCACGCTCGCCCACGGAAAGAATTCGAGGTTGACATTCACGGCGTGCGGCGCGGCCAGGTCGCACAATTGCGCGAAGCGATCCGTGAACCGCGGCTCTTCCGGGTCGTAGCCGGCGACCAGCACGTTGTGCGCGCCCAGCACCGCCGCGGTTTCCAGCAGCGGCAGGAACTTCTCTACCGGGACGATCGCGTCAAGTCGGATGAACTCCACGTCGAGGACTTCGACACCCGTCGCTGCGAGTACCGACTGCAGTTCGCGACGCAGCGGCGTGTCACCCAGGATGTCGTAGCTCGCCTCGCGCGGCGTGACGGGAAGCAGCCTGAGTCCGACGTGGCCGTAACCCGCCAGTGCGGCGCACTGCACGATCTCCGGCGGCGTCAGTTCGATCACCGTCAATGCGGCCAGGGATATCGGGCGTGTCACGGGGCGTCTCGCGAAATCATGCGGCAGGAAAGTGCAGGGAATCGTCCGATTCGCAAGTCGAATCAGGCGCTCTTCTTTTCGGCGTGTCCGCCAAGGAACAGCCGGTTGAGATCGGGATCGTTGAGCAGTTCGCCCGCGGGCCGGTCGAGCGCCAGCCGCCCCATCTCGAGCACCAGCGCGCGATTGGAATACTTGAGAGCGGTGCGCACGTTTTGCTCCACCATCAGCACCGTCGTGCCGGCGTCGGCCAGTGTGCGCAGCAGTTGCATAACTTCCTGCACGAGCTTGGGCGACAAGCCGATCGATGGCTCGTCGATGAGAATGACGCGCGGACGCAGGAGCAGCGCGCGACCGACTTCGAGTTGCTTCTGCTCGCCGCCAGACATCGTGGATGCCTGGTTGTCGATCCGCTCCCGGATGCGCGGGAAGCGCGTCAGAACTTCCTCGATTCTTCCGCCCAGATCGGCGCGGGGGAGGGTGATACCTCCCAGTTCCAGGTTGTGCCGCACGGACAGCGATCCGAACAGGTTGCGCCCCTGCGGCACAAATGCGATGCCGTCCGCCAGCAATTCGCGCTGCGACTTGCCATTGATGACCTTGCCTTCGAAGCGCACTTCGCCCGAGCGTGGCACCAGCATGCCGAACAGCGTTTTCAGCACGGTCGACTTGCCCGCGCCATTGGGGCCGATCAGAAGCGTGATTTCACCGCGCCGCGCGTCCAGTGTGGTTTCGTTGAGGATGGTGATGCTCGGACCGTAGCCGGCGACAACGCGGTCGAATTCGATGATCTTGTCTGCGCTCATGATCGTCCTTGCTCAGTTTTCCTGCACGGTTGCCATTCAGTTGCCTGTTCCATTGCCGGCCTAGTTTCCCAGATAGGCCTCGAGCACCTGCTTGTTTCCCTGCACGACCGCGGGCGGGCCCTCCGACAGTACCTTGCCCTCGACCATGCAGATCACGTGCGGACACAGCTTCATGATGAAGTCCATGTTGTGCTCGATCACGACAAAGCTGCCGCCCTGCGATTTGTTGAGCTCGACCAGGAGTTCGCGCAATTGGTCGACCAGGCTGGGATTGACCCCCGCACAGGGTTCGTCGAGCAGGACCAGGCGTGGCGCGGGCATGAAAGCCATCGCAATGTCGATCAGCTTCTGCTGGCCGTAGGAGAGGCTGCCGGCCGGCAGGTGCGCGACGTGCTGCAGGCGGAACAACTCGATCATCCTGTCCGCGTGCTCGCCCAAGCCCGCATCCGGCTTGGCCATCAGGCGCGAAAGCAGCGTGCCCTTGAATTCCTGAGCCGCGGCAATCAGGTTGTCGCGCACCGACAGCTTGACGAACACCTGCAGCGTCTGAAACGTGCGGCCCACGCCGCGGCGGGACAATTCAAGCGGCGACATGCCGGTGATGTCCTCGTCGCAAAACGAGACATTGCCGGAGGAAGGCTTGATTTGTCCCAGGATGCTGTTGAACAGCGTGGTCTTGCCGGAACCGTTGGGTCCGATCACGCCGACGATCTCGCCGGGACCGACGTTGAAGCTTACGCCGTCCACGGCCTTGATGGCGCCGTAGGACTTGCGCACGTCCTTGACCTCGAGGAAGGGATTCACTTGGCGCCTCCCTTCGCCTTGAAGCGATCCCCGAACGAAAGTATTCCCCCGGGCAGCCAGATCATCAGCGCGATAACGGCAACGCCGAAGAACGCGAGGTACCACTTCTGCATGAACTTCAGCCATTCGACGTTGGACGAGCGCAGGAATTCCGGCAGCAGGATGATGATGATCGTGCCCACCACCGGTCCCAGGAAGCGCCCCGAACCACCGACGATGACCGCGAGCAGCATCAAGAGCGACGTCGAGAAGTGGAACGGACCCGGCTCGATGAATTCCACCAGCATGGCGTAATACACGCCGCCGATACCCGCGCATGCGGCGCCGATGGCAAAGGCGAGCAGCGTGTAGGCAGTGATGTTGACTCCCAGGCTTTCCGCGCGGATCGGGTTGTCGCGCAGCGCGGCAAACGCGCGCCCCCAGGGCGAACGCAACAGCCACCACAGCAGAAACGCGAGGATGAGCAGCGAGACCAACGTGAAGTAGAAGAACGGCAAGGCGCCGCCCAATTCATGCCCGAGCAGCGACGGGCGCGGGATGCCGGAAATGCCGAACGTGCCGCCGGTGATCTTTTCCTCGTTGCGCATCACGAGGAAGACGAGCACGTTGAATCCAAGGGTCGCGAAGGCCAGGTAATGGTGCTGCACACGCAGCGCAGGAAAGCCCAGCGCCAGCCCGACGGCGAAGCAGGCGACACCCGCTATCGGCAACACGACGAAGAGGGGCCAGCCCATCTTGAGCAGGATGGCCGCATGATAGGCGCCGATGCCGAAGAACGCCGCTTGGCCGAGCGACATCTGTCCCGCGTAGCCTACGGTGAGGTTGAGGCCGAATGTGGCCATGAGGTAAACGCACGTCAGCGTGAGCAAATAGACGTCGCTGCGCTTCGCGAACGACGCGACGACAGCGATGAGTATCAGCCCGGCCGCCAACAGCATGGTTTTGCGCTGCGAGTTCATACCTTGCGCTCCTCTGACTTGCCCAGTAGACCTTCGGGCCGGAACAGGATCACGCCCAGGAACAGCACCAGCGCGACGCCCTCCTTGTAGGCCGGCGACACGTAGAAGCCGACCACGTTTTCGAGGATGCCGATCAGCACGCCGCCCAACAGTGCGCCACGCGTCTGGTTGAAGCCGCCAATGATGGCCGCGAAGAAGGCTTTCTGGCCGATCGAGTCACCCATGTCGAACTTGGCGAGATAGGTTGGTGTCACCAGCAATGCCGCGACCACCGACAGCATCGCGTTGATCAGAAATACGTAGAGGACCATCCGCTTCACGTTGATGCCGAGAACCCGCGCCGCGTCGGTGTTCTGGGCTACCGCCTGCATCGCGCGCCCGGTGACGGTCTTGTTGAGGAAGCTCTGCAGGAAGAAGACGATCAGGCCGGCCATCAGCAGCGTGCCGACGTCCGCGTAGGAAATATTGATTCCAGCGAGTGCGAACTGGCCTTCAGGGAAGGGACTCGGGAAAGGTTGTGCTTCCGCGCTGTAGCCCGCGCGGACCACCGCTTTGACGGCGATGGAGACACCCAGGGTCGCGATTACCAGCGGGATCACGCCATGCTTGATCAGCGGGTCGACGATGACGCGCTTGAAGCCGTAGCCGAGGATCACCATGGACAAGGCGCAGGTGAGCAGGAATGCCATCCACAGCGGCAGGCCCATTGCGAGGAAGAACAGCATCCCGAAGGCCGGGAGCATCACGAATTCGCCCTGCGCGAAATTGATGACGCCCGCCGCCTGCCACAACAACGTGAATC
The DNA here is from genome assembly GCA_963819965.1 of uncultured beta proteobacterium. Lineage (GTDB taxonomy): Bacteria > Pseudomonadota > Gammaproteobacteria > Burkholderiales > Casimicrobiaceae > VBCG01. The sequence continues at coordinate 1,033,260 of CAWFYA010000004.1, read as the reverse complement.
CCAGCGCGGCGAGTGCGTAGATCGCGCCAGTCGCCGTGCCGGAAAAGACCAGCTGGACCAGGTCACCCATCACGAGACTCCTTGAAAGCTTGCGGACCGTCGGCGCGCCCCTGCCTCGCAGGGGCGTCCGGACCGGGCCTGTCGCGTTGGTTGGGCGGACTTACTTCGCCGAAGCGGGCGGGAGCGTCTCAGTCACCACTTGCTTGCCGTTGACGACCTTGACCAGGAAGCTTTCGCGATCGAGGTCGCCGTTCTGGTCGAAGGTGACGTCGAGCAGCACGCCCGGATGGTCCTTGGCGGAAATCTTCGCGCCGTGCAGCGCATGGGCCAGGGCCTTGGAGTCGACCTTGCCATTTTTCTCCGTGATGGCCTTCACGACGTACATGGCGCTGTAGCCCTTCATGCCGTTGTGGTCGCTCTTGTATTTGTATTCCTTCGTGAATTTCTCGTCGAAGGCCCTGATCGCGGGCTGCGGCGCGTCGACGGTGAGGCCGACGTGGGCGATCGCGCCATTGGCCGCGTCTCCCGCCAGCTCGATCACTTTCTGGCCGGTCAGCGTCGTTTCACCGACGATCGGCTTGTCGTATCCCTGCTTGCGCAGTTCGCGCAATGCGCGCGCCGATTCTTCCTCGTTGCTATAGACGAAAAGTGCGTCGGCGTTGGACTGCTTGGCCTTCAGCACGGCGCCGGAGAAATCGACCTGGCCAGGATCCGTGGAGATGTCCGCTGCCACCTTGATGCCTTGGGCCTCGAGCGCCTTGACCATCACGTCGCGACCGCCCTTGCCGAAGTCGTTGTTGACGTAGATGATCGCGACCGACTTGGCCTTGAGGCCGTCCTTGATGTAGCGCGCCAGCTTCGGCATGGCCGTCGACTGGGTGAACGACGTGCGGAAGATGTACGGATTGCCTTGCTGCGTGATATTGGCCGCTTCACCGCCGGTGAAATTGGTGGTCTCGGCCCTCCTGGTCTCGGCCATGCTGACGATGATCGAGCCGGAGAACACGGGGCCCATCACGACATAGGCGCCATCGTCGACCGCCTTTTGCGCTAGCGCCTTGGCGACGCCGGGGTTGGTCTGGGTGTCGAGCGACTGCAGGTCGATCTTGCGGCCGAGTATGCCGCCCGCGGCGTTGATCTCCTTGACCGCCAGCTTGACGCCGTTGTCGAAGTTGGTGCCGGCGGTGGCGCCGCCACCTGACAATTCGACGATATCGAAGACCTTGATCGCTTGCGCGCGAACCGCTAACGGCATGGCGAGGGGAACGGCAAGCGCCACGGCGGCGGCCAACGCGCGGATGTTGCTCTTCATGGTAATTCCTCCTTGAATCTCGATTGAACCCAACACTCGTTGTCATCGACGTCAGTTCGTCACGCGACTGGCGTCCTCCTGTTGCTGCTCTTTGTCGCGAAAGCGCACTTCCGCTCGTTCGTTGTCGCGTTCAATCTGTTCGATTAACGCGCATTTGTGCGATCAACGGACACAAGGCTAAACACCGCCTGATCACAAGTCAAGGGCGATTATCGAAATATTGTGCGTTTATCGCACATGCGGTATTCTCCCTATTGCCCTCACCCAATTTCAGGAAGCGCCGACATGCCCCGCGTCAACAAATTAGCGACCGCCAAGCCCGTCCCGCACGCCCCGGCGGCGGACCGCGCGAAGCGCAACGACACGGCGCTCTCGGCGGCAGAACACATCGAGGCGTGGAGCGGCGATCCGAACTTCATGGCTTCCCTGGCGCGAGGCATCGCGGTGATTCGCGCGTTCACGCAGCAAAAGCGTCGTATGACGATTTCGCAGTTGTCGCAGCGGACCGGCATCCCTCGCGCCGCGGTTCGACGGTGCCTTTATACGCTTGCGCAACTCGGTTATGTCAATGCCAACGAGAACAAGGATTTCTCGCTGAGCCCGCGCATCCTCTCGCTCGGGCATGCATACCTTTCGTCCACGCCGCTTTCCAGCGCAGCCCAGCCGCTGCTCGACCGGGTGAGCGACATCCTCCACGAGTCGTCGTCCATCGCTCTGCTCGAAGGGGACGAGATTCTCTATGTCGCGCGCTCGTCCACGAATCGCCGGATCATGTCGGTGGACCTAGGGATAGGCACGCGTCTGCCGGCCTATTGCACGTCAATGGGGCGGGTGCTGCTCGCGCATCTTCCCGAGGCGGAACGGGACGCCTACCTAGTCCGCGTCAAGATGATCCGGCACACGCCGCGCACGATTCTCGCTCCCGAAAAACTGCGCGAGGAACTGGAAAGCGTCCGCAGCGCCGGGTTCTCGCTCGTGGACCAGGAACTGGAAATCGGCCTGCGCTCGATCGCAGTGCCCGTGCGCGACCACGCCGGGACGGTGGTCGCCGCGATGAACATCGGCACCCACGCGTCCCGAGTAACCCTGGCGGAAATGGAATCGACCTTCCTGCGCGAGCTCGTCGCAGCGGCAAACGAACTGGGGACGTTGCTGATGGCGTGATCCGCACCCGTCAGAATGCAGCGGACGGGGTGCCGCAACGGCGCCGCCGCCAGGCTACTTCATGAAATTGAGCCAGACCCAAAGCACGATCAGGGCACCGACGAGCGACAGGAAGAAACCGGCCGGATGGAACTTGCCTTCGGGAGACTTGAAGATGAGGCTGCCGATCACCCCGCCGACGAGTGAGCCGCCAATGCCGAGCAGCGTGGTCATCCAGAATCCCAGCGCAATCGCGCCGGGATAGAAGAAACGGGCCAGCAGTCCGACCAGGAAACCGACGATGATCATCCAGATAATGCCCATGATTCCCATTGCGTTTTTCCTCCGGTAGCGTTGGCGTTGCGCGAAGGCGGCAACGACCACGGAATGATCGCGACGATGCTAGCATGCGGCAAGTGTAAGTGGTGTGGGCCCCGCGACGACTTACGCAACATGGGCGACTTCCGAACTCTGCGTGTTGCATTCCTGATCGCGGTCGTATTTGCCGGCACCGCACTCCCGTGGGTATCCGGGACGGTGACTGCGGCGCCGACCTGTCATGCGGCCAGCGGACCGCGCACGCTGCCGCTGGTCGAATTGTTCACATCGGAGGGCTGCGACAGCTGCCCGCCCGCCGATCGCTGGCTGTCCGCTCAATTTCCGCCCAGGCAATCCGGTTCGGATCCGACCGCGGTGGCTCTGGCATTTCATGTCGACTACTGGGATCGGTTGGGATGGCGCGACCGCTTTGCGTCGGCGCAATTTACGCAACGTCAATACGCGGAAATGACCGCCAACCGCGCCGCTTTCGTCTATACGCCGCAGGTGCTGGTGCAAGGGCACGACGTTCCAGGCTGGAATCGCGGCCAGGTCCCCGCGGAGATCCTCGCCGCGTCGAACCATTCGCCGCGAGCGAAGATCGAACTCGATGTCGTATCCGAGACAGACGCGCTGCAACTGCGCGCGACCGCGACGGTCGAGGAGGTCACGCAGCGCAAGAATGCGCGCCTTTGGCTGGTTTCCGTTGACAGCGGGCACGTGACCGACGTGGCGGCCGGAGAAAATCGCGGAGTCCGTCTGCATCACGACAATGTCGTGCGCGTGCTTGCGGGCCCCTATGCGTTCGACGCGCATGGCATGGCGAACGTTGCCCTCCGTCTGACGCCATCGGCGGAACGGGGCAGTGCGCAAGCAATCGTCGCTTTCGTGCAGGATGACAAGACCGGCGATGTCGCGCAGACGGTCTGGCTGCCGGTCGCGTCCTGCGCCGTGGCGCAATAGCCTGCCAACGCTTGGTCCGGCAACCCATCAGTTGCCTGCGTGCATCGCATCGCTTGAGCGCCACTTGCATGACGCTCCACTGACCGCACGCCGCACTCACGTTCCTGCCGGCCCTGCCTTGCAGAAGTTGACGCAAGGAGCTTCGTCGCGAATACTTCCGCACGGAACGGCTTGAAGCTGCCTCGCGGAAGCAAGGTTCGCAGCACAAGGCCCGACATACAATCAGGTGGAGGGACCAGGATGAGCTCAGTGCCAGCTGCCGCCGCGCGCGGCGCGACCAGGGGAATCACCAAGGAGGAACGGCGCGTCATTTTTGCGTCGTCGCTCGGCACGGTGTTCGAGTGGTACGACTTCTACCTCTACGGTTCGCTTGCCGCCATCATCGCCAAGCAGTTCTTCTCCGGTGTCAACCCGACGGCAGGTTACATATTCGCGCTGCTCGCCTTCGCTGCCGGTTTCGCCGTGCGCCCCTTCGGCGCATTGCTGTTCGGACGTTTGGGTGACCTGGTCGGACGCAAATATACGTTCCTCGTGACGATACTCATCATGGGGATGTCGACATTCATCGTCGGCCTGCTGCCAACCTACGCGGCCATCGGCATTGCGGCCCCGGTCATTCTCATCGGCCTGCGCTTGTTGCAGGGTCTGGCGTTGGGCGGGGAATATGGCGGCGCGGCCACTTACGTCGCGGAACATTCTCCGGACGGCAAGCGCGGTGCCTACACCGCGTGGATCCAGACCACCGCAACGCTCGGGCTGTTCCTGTCGTTGCTCGTGATTCTGGGATGCCGGGAGATCATGGGCGCCGAATTTGACGTCTGGGGCTGGCGTATTCCGTTCCTGCTGTCTCTGATACTCCTGATCTTCTCGGTCTATATTCGGCTGCAGCTGGCAGAATCGCCGATCTTCCAGAAGATGAAGGCCGAAGGCAAAGGTTCCAAGGCGCCTTTGACCGAGTCCTTTGGCCAATGGAGGAACCTGAAGATCGTCATCCTCGCACTTCTCGGTTTGACGGCCGGACAGGCCGTCGTCTGGTACACCGGTCAGTTCTACGCGCTGTTCTTCCTTACCCAGACGCTGAAGGTCGATTCCTTCTCGGCCAATCTGATGGTGGCCGCCGCACTTCTTATCGGCACGCCATTTTTCTTAGTCTTTGGCGCGTGGTCGGACAAGATCGGGCGTAAACCAATCATCATGGCCGGCTGCCTCATTGCCGCGCTCGTCTATTTCCCGCTGTTCAAGGCGCTGACGCACTACGCCAATCCGGCGCTCGAGGCGGCGCAGGCGAGCGCACCGGTGACGGTAGTGGCCGACTCCAATCGGTGCTCCTTCCAGTTCAATCCTGTCGGCACGGCGAAGTTCACGACATCCTGCGACATCGCCAAGGGTTTCCTCGCCCGGAATGCCGTAAGCTACTCCAACGAAGCTGCGCCAGCCGGCACGGTCGCGTCAATCAGGATCGGCGACAAGGTTATCGCGAGCTTCGAGGGAACCGGCCTGGCCGCCGCCGATTTCGGCGCCAAATCCACGGCATTCAACACGGCAGCCACGGATGCGATCAGGGCCGCAGGCTACCCTGCCAAGGCTGATCCGGCGCAGATGAATCGCTTCATGATCGTGGTTGTCCTGCTGGCCCTGGTCATCCTCGTGACCATGGTCTATGGTCCAATCGCGGCGATGCTCGTCGAGCTGTTCCCGACGCGGATTCGCTACACATCGATGTCGCTTCCCTATCACATCGGAAATGGCTGGTTCGGCGGATTTCTGCCACCGGTGGCGTTTGCCATGGTTGCCGCCAACGGAAACATCTATTACGGATTGTGGTATCCGATAGTCGTTGCGACCATGACCTTCATCATCGGCATGTTGTTCATCCGGGAAACGAAGGACGTCAAACTGCATGCGGAGTTCAATTCCGCGAAGGCAATCCGCTAATGTTTTGAAGCGTCGTCGCCCGCGGCGTTGCCGTAAGCGCCCCGTCACGAAAGGTAACGGGGCGTTTCCTTTTGCGCTTCTCCGCGCAATTGCGGCACAATGCGCGCCTCGCCGGGAAATGGCCGGCCAAGGACGCCATGATCAAGAGGACGAACCGCTGGCTTAACCAGCTTGGCCCCGGACTTATCACGGGCGCGGCCGACGACGATCCGTCCGGCATCGCGACCTATTCGCAGGCGGGAGCGCAGTTCGGTTACCAACTTGGGTGGACGCTGGTGCTGACCTATCCCTTGATGGTCGGCATCCAGATGGTCAGCGCGCGTATGGGCCGGGTCACCGGACATGGCCTGGCCTCGAACATCCGGCGGCACTTTCCCCGGCCGGTTCTCTACGCTGTCGTGGCCATGCTGGTGGTGGCCAACACGATCAACATTGCGGCGGACATCGCAGCCATGGGCGAGGCACTCCGGCTGGTGGCCGGCGGCTTCGCGCTCGTCTACGCGATCGCGTTTGGTGTGGTCTGCCTCGGGCTGCAGGTGTTCCTTCCCTATCAGATCTACGTACGCTATCTCAAATGGCTGACGCTGGCGCTGCTTTCCTATGTCGCGGTTGTTTTCACCATCCATGTGCCGTGGCGCGAGGTCGCGCTGGGGTTGGTGTGGCCCAGCGTGAAGTTGACCGCGGACGCGCTGACCGTGATCGTGGCGGTGTTCGGGACCACAATCAGTCCTTATCTCTTCTTTTGGCAAGCAGCGCAGGAGGTGGAGGAGCTGAATGCGGACCCGGTTGCCACGGCGCTGTTGCTCGATCCCGCCGGCGCGCGCCGGCACCTCAAGCGAATCAAGTTCGACACCTATTTCGGCATGGGCTTTTCCAATCTCATCGCCCTGTTCATCATCATCAGCTGTGCAGCGACACTGCATAGCCATGGCATCACCGAAATTGCAACGTCGGCCCAGGCGGCGGAAGCATTGCGCCCGATCGCCGGCGACGCGACGTTCCTGCTCTTCAGCCTCGGGATCATCGGGACGGGGATGCTCGCCGTGCCGGTGCTCGCGGGCTCGGCCGCGTACGCGGTGGCGGAGACTTTCGAGTGGAAAAGCGGGCTCGACTTGCAACTGCTGGAGGCGCGCGAATTCTACGGCATCATCGCGTTCGCCACGCTGGGCGGGGTGCTCATCGACTTCATGCCGATCCATCCGATCCAGGCACTCTTCTGGAGCGCCGTCATCAACGGCGTGATCGCCGTCCCGATCATGGTCGTAATGATGCTGCTGGCCGACGACCCAAAGGTGATGGGGGCGTTCACCGTCACCCGCAAGCTGAAGATGCTGGGGTGGCTTGCGACGTGGACGATGGGCGCCGCGGTCGTGGCGATGTTCGTCGCCGGTTAGCGCTTGTCTCCAGCCGGGCCAGGCGCGGGCGACGTCGGCGACTACTCGCCGCCGCCGCTCAATTGACTACCTGCCGCAACTCGCCTGCCTTGTATTTGGTCGCGATCGCCGCGAGCGGAATGGCCTTGATCCTGCCCGCCATGCCGGCGCAACCGAATTGCTCGTAGCGTTCCTTGCAGATCGCCTTGGCTGCGAGCATCGCCGGCTTGAGGTAGTCGCGCGGGTCGAACTTGCCGGGATTCTCGTGCAGGTATTTGCGGATCGCCGCGGTCATCGCCAGCCTTATGTCGGTGTCGATGTTGATCTTGCGCACGCCATGCTTGATGCCTTCCTGAATTTCCTCGACCGGCACGCCGTAGGTCTCTTTCATGTCGCCGCCGTACGCGCGAATGTCCGCAAGGAGATTCTGCGGCACCGACGAGCTGCCGTGCATCACCAGGTGCGTGTTGGGAATGCGCGCGTGGATGGCCTTGATGCGGTCGATCGCGAGGATGTCACCAGTGGGCTTGCGCGTGAACTTGTAGGCGCCGTGCGATGTGCCGATGGCGATGGCCAAAGCATCGAGCTGCGTCGATTTCACGAAATCGGCGGCCTCGTTGGGGTCGGTCAGCAGCATATCGCGCGTCATGGTCCCTTCGGCGCCATGTCCGTCTTCCTTGTCGCCCTTCATCGTCTCCAGCGAGCCCAGGCATCCCAGCTCGCCTTCGACGGTGACGCCGATGGCGTGCGCCATCGCCACGACCTTCTTGGTGACATCGACATTGTAGGCGTAGTCGGCGATGGATTTGCCGTCTTCCTTGAGTGACCCATCCATCATCACCGACGAGAAGCCCAAATTCATCGCGGACTGGCAGACGGCGGGCGACTGGCCGTGGTCCTGGTGCATGACGACCGGAATGTTCGGGTAGCTCTCCACTGCCGCCTCGATCAGGTGGCGCAGGAAAACTTCGCCGGCGTATTTTCGTGCACCCGCCGATGCCTGCATGATCACCGGGCTGTCGGTCTCGGCCGCCGCTGCCATGATGGCCTGTACCTGTTCCAGGTTGTTGACGTTGAAGGCGGGCAGGCCGTAGCCGTTTTCCGCGGCGTGATCCAGCAGTTGGCGCATCGATACCAAGGCCATGACGATCTCCGGTTGCAGTGGGAGAGAAGGCTATTTTACCGCGCCGCCGGTCACAGGGCGTGCCGGGCGGCGTGTTCACGTGGGCGGCAAAATCGCCTGGGTTGTTCCGCCAGGGCATTGCGCCGGGTTAGCGGTGCTCCCCGACCGTGACGATTTTCATCGTGTTGGTGCCGCCGGATTTGCCCATCGGCTCGCCAATCGTCAGCACGATCACGTCGCCCTTCCTTACCTGCCCCTTGGCGACCAGCAGGTCCTCGGCGGCCAGCAGGACGGCGTCGCGGTCGGCGCTCTGCTCGAGGAAGAGCGGACGTACGTTGCGGTACAACGCCATCTTGCGCTGCGTCTCGACCTTGGGCGTCAACGCAAAGATCGGACAGCCGCAATTGTGGCGCGACATCCACAGCGCCGTAGAGCCCGAGTCCGTCAGCGAGGCGATCGCCTTCACCTTGAGATGGAAAGCCGTGAACAGCGTTGCCATCGCGATGGACTGGTCCACGCGGGTGAACGTGCGGTTGAGAAAGTCGCGGTCCAGCTGCACCGTGTCCGACTTCTCGGCCTCGGCGCAAATCTGCGCCATCGTGTCCACGGTCTCGACCGGGTATTTGCCGGCCGCAGTCTCCGCGGAAAGCATCACGGCATCGGTGCCGTCGAGCACAGCGTTGGCGACGTCGGAGACTTCCGCGCGCGTCGGAACGGGCGCGTTGATCATCGACTCCATCATCTGGGTTGCGGTGATGGTGAGCTTGTTGCGTTCGCGCGCGAGCCGGATCATCCGCTTCTGCAATCCGGGCACGGTGGCGTTGCCGACCTCGACGGCCAAGTCGCCGCGCGCGACCATGATCCCGTCCGAGGCATCGATGATTTCCTCGAGGTTCGTGATCGCCTCGGCGCGTTCGATCTTGGCGACGAGCAGTGCACGACCGCCGGCGGCGCGCAACAGCTGCCGCGCCATGTACATGTCTTCCTTGGTCTTGGGAAACGACACCGCAAGGTAGTCGGCTTCCAGCATGGCAGCAGTCTTGACGTCGTCCATGTCCTTCGACGTCAGCGCAGCGGCGGTGAGTCCGCCGCCCAGGCGGTTGATGCCCTTGTTGTTCGAGAGCATGCCGCCGAGCACGACCCTGGTAACGATGCGCGGCCCGTCCACCGCCTCGACGTTGAGGCGGATCAGGCCGTCATCGAGGAGCAGCACGGCGCCGGGCGCCACATCGTCCGGCAATTCCTTGTAGTCGAGGCCCACGCGCTGCGCGTCGCCCAGTTGGCACTCCGCGTCGAGGATGAATGCCTGGCCGGGTTCCAGCCGGACCTTGCCGTCGGCGAACCTGCCGATGCGGATCTTCGGGCCTTGCAGATCGGCCATCACCGCGACTTCCCGTCCCAGCCTCTGCGCGCAATTGCGCACCAGCTGCGCGCGTTCGACGTGATCGGACGCCTTGCCATGGGAGAAATTGAGGCGGACGACGTCGACACCCGCGGCCAGCATGCGTTCGAGTACCGCCGGGTCGCTGCATGCCGGTCCCAGCGTGGCAACGATCTTGGTGTTGCGTGACACGGAGGATTCCCTTGGGCCGGATTGCTGATCGAATCGTATCGGGTTCGTGCGCAATATTACGCGGAATCGCGTCCGCCGGAAATCGCAACGGACGCAATGTGCCGTTGCAACGCGACCACCGGACCGCGAATCGGTTCAGGACGCGACTCGCGTCTCCAGAATGGACACGGCGGGCAGTGTCCTGCCTTCCAGGAATTCGAGAAACGCGCCGCCGCCGGTCGAGATGTAACCGATCTTCTTCTCCAGGCCGAACTTGGCGATGGCCGCAAGCGTGTCGCCGCCGCCGGCGATGGAGAATGCGGGCGAGTCCGCGATCGCCTGCGCCAGGTGCCGAGTACCGCCGGCGAACGCATCGAACTCGAATACGCCCACCGGGCCGTTCCATACGATGGTACCGGCACTGGCGATGATCGTTTCCAATGTGTGGACGGTGGCCGGGCCGATGTCCAGGATGAGGTCCTCGGGACCGATTTCGGCGATCGCCTTGACCTGCGGCGCGGCGGTCGCCGAAAACTCCTGTGCGACGACCGCGTCCGTCAGCACCGGCACCTTGCCCGGAAAATCGGCGAGGATGGCCCGGGCTTCCCCAACCAGGTCCGCCTCCGCCAGCGACTTGCCGATCTTGCCGCCCGATGCAAGCACGAATGTGTTGGCGATGCCGCCGCCGACGATCAGCGTGTCCACCTTCGCCGCGAGCGTGCGCAGAATCGTGAGCTTGGTCGAGACCTTGGATCCAGCCACGATCGCCACCAGCGGGCGCTTCGGATGCGCAAGCGCGTTGCCCAGCGCATCGAGTTCCGCGGCGAGCAGCGGGCCTGCGCATGCGATTGGGGCGAATTTCGCCATCCCATGCGTGGTGGCTTCGGCGCGGTGCGCGGTGCCGAAGGCATCGTTGACATAGACGTCGCAGAGCTTGGCCATGCGTTGCGCCAGCGCGTCGTCGTCCTTCTTCTCGCCCTTGTTCATCCGGCAGTTTTCCAGCAGCACGACCTGTCCGGGCGCGAGCGCCGCGTGCCACGGGCCGCCATTGACCCAATCGCGAATGAGTGGGACTTCAACGCCCAGGAGCTCGGCGAGGCGTGCGCCAATCGGCGCCAGCGAATCCGCGGGCGACCACGACCCTTCGGTGGGCCTTCCCAGGTGCGACGTCACCATCACGGCGGCACCCCGTGCGAGCGAGTCGCGAATGGCCGGCACCGATGCGCGAATCCGCGTGTCGTCGGTGATCGCGCCCGCGTCGTCCTGCGGCACGTTCAGGTCGGCGCGAATGAACACGCGCTTGCCGCGCACGTCGAGGTCGGACAGGCGTCGAAAGGCCATGGCGTCAGATGTGGTAATCGAGCGGCTGCATGGTCTCGACGTCGACCACGCGCACCGTGCGCCCCCGCGACGCGGCGCGCATCGCCACCAGTTCGTCGTTGGTCCGCGATGCAGTCGTGACGAAGCAGAACGGGAACAGCGAATGCAGGATGGCGGCAAGGCCGCCTCCGGTCATCTTGACGCCGAAGCGCAGCGCGAACCGGAAATGCTGGAAGTAGGACTCCCCGACCGAACGCGGGTGGGCAGTGAATGGATTCATGGCGACGGAGCCCCCTGTTCGAAGAAATACGCCATCATGTGAATGTCGTCATAGGCGCCGTCGACCTTGCGGCCGCGTACCCGCGTGCCTTCCATGACGAACCCGACCTTGCGGTAGAGCGCGAGCGCGCGCTGGTTGCTTGCGTAGACCGACAGCGACACGCGTTCGAAAGCCGCGCGGCGCGCGGCATCGAGCGTTGTGCGCAGCATCCGCTCGCCCAGGCCATGCCCCCGGTAGCCGGGGAGCAAGCCCATGCCCAGCATCCCTTCGTGCGCATAGGTCGGAACGGTTTCGCGCCGCACGTCGCACCAGCCGATGATTGCCCCGGCATCCTCCGCGACGAACTGCGGATTGTTCCGGTCGATGTTCTCGGCCACGAAGGCGGCCGTCTGGGGCAATGGAAATGGCTCCAGAAAAGCGAGGAACTTCCGCTCGCGCATGACCGCGCCGACGCATTCCCGGAAGCCCACGACATCGGTCAGCGTTATCGGGCGAACGAGGATGTCGCCGGCGCTCACTTCGCGTTCATCAGCGCCACGGTGGTGTCGAGCATGCGGTTGGAGAATCCCCATTCATTGTCGTACCAGCTCGACACCTTGACCAGCCGTCCCGACACCTTGGTGAGAGTGGCATCGAACGTGGAAGATGCCGGATCGTGGTTGAAATCGATCGACACCAGCGGCCCGGTGCTGTAGTTGAGGATGCCCTTTAGCGGACCGGAATCCGACGCGGCCTTCATGATCGCGTTGACCTCGTCGACCGTCGTGTCGCGCGCGGCGATGAACGACAAATCGACCAGCGACACGTTGATGGTCGGGACGCGGATGGCATAGCCATCGAGCTTGCCGTTCAATTCGGGAAGCACGAGGCCGACCGCGGCGGCGGCGCCGGTCTTGGTGGGGATCATGCTCATCGTGGCCGAGCGTGCGCGGCGCAGGTCCTCGTGATAGACGTCGGTCAGCACCTGGTCGTTGGTGTAGGCATGCACGGTGGTCATGAGTCCGTTGACCACGCCAATCTTGTCGTGCAGCGGCTTGACCAGCGGCGCCAGGCAGTTGGTCGTGCACGAAGCGTTGGAGATAACCGTGTCGGTCGCCTTCAGTACTCCGTCGTTGACGCCGTAGACGACGGTCGCATCGACATCCTTGCCGCCCGGCGCGGAGATGATCACTTTCCGGGCGCCGCCCTTGAGGTGAGAGCCCGCCTTCTCCTTGGTGGTGAAAAGGCCCGTGCATTCGAGCACGACCTCCACACCCAGCATGCTCCAAGGCAACGTCGCCGGGTCACGTTGGGCGAACACCTTGATGCGGTCTCCGTTGACGACCATCGCGTCACCGTCGACGGCGACAGTGCCCGGAAATTTGCCGTGCGCGGTGTCGTAGCGGGTGAGGTGGGCGTTGGTTTCGGGGCTGCCCAGGTCATTGATCGCGACGATGGCGATATCGTGCTTCTTGCCGTCCTCGTAGTGCGCACGCAGGATGTTGCGGCCGATGCGGCCGTAGCCGTTGATGGCAACTTTGATGGTCATCGTGATCTCCGGAGTAATGCGCGATGCAGGGGTTTGAGGTCGGTGGTTTTCAATTCGATGGCGCTTGGCCTAGTGCAACACGGCGGGCAGGTCGACCGCCGCGACGAGGGCGTCGAGGTCGCGCCAGCCGTAGCCGGTCTCGACCAGGTCCATGCCGTCCCAGGTGAAGGGCTGCTCGATCAACAATTCGGCGCCCAGCTTTTCGTAGAATGCGCGCGCCGGCTTGTTGCCGGCGATGACCCACACGATGAGGCCGGTGGCGCCATGCGCGCGCTGCGCTGCCGCGATGGTGGCGACCAGGCGCGCGCCGATGCCAGCGCGTTGCGCGTCGCGGACCAGGTAGACGGCGGACAACTCCGCGTTGAGACCGTGCCGGGGCTCGGCGAGCATGTGGCCGGCGGCGAACCCCACCACGCCGCTGGCATCAACGGCCACGAACACGCTGGTGGCGTTGGGGCCGGCCGTAAGCACCTTTTGCCAGAGCGCCGTGCTGTCCTCGACCTTCATCGCCGCGAGGTACGTGTCCGGGATCATGCCCTTGTAGGTGGTGCGCCACGCGTCGACGCGCACCTGCGCGATCGCCGCGGCGTCGGCCGGCGTGGCAGGTCGAATGACGATGTCGTCCATGGGTCGCCTCAATCGCCCTGCACGACGCGGCGCACCGCTGCGACGACATTGTCGACGGTGAAGCCGAACAACTTGAACAGCGCGCCGGCGGGCGCGGACTCACCGAACGTGTCGATGCCGACGACGGCGGCCTTCGCATCGTCGGCCGCGCCGACGTACTTGCGCCACCCGTCCGTGACGCCGGCTTCCACCGCAACGCGCGGGGTGCCTTGCGGCAGCACCGACGTGCGGTAAGTGGCGTCCTGCCGGTCGAAGATGCTGGTGCAGGGCATCGACACGACGCGCACGTTGACGCCGTCCTTGGCCAGCGCATCGCGCGCGCCCATCGCCAGGCCGACTTCCGAACCGGTGGCGATGATCAGGACGCGGGGCCCGCGCAGCGCTGCAGAGAAATCCGCGAGCACGTAGCCGCCGCGTTCGATGGCGGCAAGAGTAGCCGTGTCGCGCGGAATGAAGGCAACGTTCTGGCGCGTGAACAGGAGACAGCTCGGGCCGTGCTGACGCTCGATTGCATGGCTCCAGGCCACAGCCGACTCCACCGTGTCGCAGGGGCGCCAGACATCGAGGCCCGGGATAAGCCTCAGGCTCGCGGTGTGCTCCACTGATTGGTGCGTCGGCCCATCCTCGCCCAGGCCGATGGAGTCGTGGGTGAACACGAACAATGAGCGCAATTTCATCAGCGCGGCCATCCGCAGCGCGTTGCGCGAATAGTCGGAGAATGTGAGGAATGTGCCGACATAAGGGATGAAGCCGCCGTGCAGCGCGAGGCCGTTGGCGATCGCGCTCATCGCGAACTCGCGCACGCCGAAATTGACGTAGTTGCCGGACCACGACTCCATGACCGGCACGGAACCCGTCCAGTTGGTGAATACCGACCCTGTGAGGTCTGCGGAGCCGCCGATGAGTTCAGGCAGGCGCGGCGCAAACGCCTCGATGGCCTGTTGCGATGCCTTGCGTGTGGCGATGGTTTCGCCTTTGGCCGCCTGGGCGGCAACGAACGCATTGGCGGCTGACGGAAAGTCGTGGGGTAGCGCGCCACTCATCCGGCGCAGGAATTCCGCCGCCAGCGCCGGATGCGCTGCCCGATACGCCGCGAATTTCGCGTCCCAGTCCGATTCGAGCAGCGCGCCGCATTCCCGGGCGTTCCAGCCGGCATAAACGTCGGCGGGAATTTCGAACGGCGGAAACGGCCAGCCCAGCGCGGCGCGCGCGCCGGCGATTTCCTTTTCGCCGAGTGCTGCGCCATGTGCGGCTTCGGTGCCGGCCTTCGTGGGCGCGCCCTTGGCGATGACCGTCTTGCAGCAGATGAGCGTCGGCTTGTCGGTGACCGCCTTGGCTGCCTCGATGGCGGCGTCGACGGCGGTCACGTCGTGACCGTCGACTTTCGCGATCACGTGCCAGCCGTACGCCTCGAAGCGGCGCGGCGTGTCGTCGGTAAACCAGCCCGTGACGTGGCCGTCGATGGAGATACCGTTGTCGTCGTAGAACGCGATCAGCTTGCCCAGCTTCCAGGTGCCGGCGAGCGAGCACGCTTCATGGGAAATGCCCTCCATCAGGCAGCCGTCGCCGAGGAAGACGAACGTGTGGTGATCGACGATGGCTTGACCCGGCTGGTTGAATTGCGCGGCCAGTATTTTTTCCGCGAGTGCCATGCCGACGGCATTGGCCAAGCCCTGGCCCAGCGGGCCAGTGGTCGTTTCCACGCCGGGCGTGACGCCGACTTCCGGATGGCCCGGTGTCTTCGAATGCAACTGGCGAAAGTTGCGCAATTCGGCAATAGGCAGGTCGTAACCCGTGAGGTGCAACAGGGCGTATTGCAGCATCGAGCCGTGTCCGTTGGACAGGACGAAGCGGTCGCGATTGGCCCAATGGGGATTTGCTGGATTGTGGCGAAGGTGCCGATTCCACAGCGCGACGGCGATTTCCGCCATTCCCATTGGCATGCCGGGATGGCCCGATCTGGCCGCTTCCACGGCGTCCATTGCTAATGCGCGAATCGCGTTCGCCAATTGCTCATCCGTGGCGCGCACAGCGGTTAGGGAAACACTCATTTTTCTTGGACTTTCGAATTGGATGGTCGGCGCGGGGACGGCAAGCGCGACTTGCATGCGGCACAATTTGGCACAACTCGAAATTATCGCTTTGGCTCGAAAAATGTGCAATAATTGCATGTTTAACCTTGAGCAAAATTTGCGCGCCGATCTTGCAAAGGCGCGACAATAAAAAAGCCGGCCGTGATGCCTCGCGCGCAAGCCTGCATCCGGGCATCGCGCGCAAGCCTGCACGCGCAAGGCTGCGCAGAAGTGGCGAGCCACCGCATACGAGGAAGCGACTAATGGACGGAATCCATCTGTTAGGCGAATGGTACGACTGCCCTGCCGACACGCCGCAGTTCACGCAAACCGGCCCGCTGCGCGCGTTGTGCATCGATGCCGCGCGGGACTCGGGATTGACCGTGGTCGGCGACTGTTTCTACCAGTTCGAGCCGCAGGGCGTGACCGGCACGGTGTTGCTGGCCGAATCGCACATCGCGATCCACACCTGGCCCGAGACCGGATTCGTCACAGTCGACGTATACGTATGTAACCTGCAAAGCGACAACACCGAAAAGGCGGAGCATGTATTTCGCGCGCTGCAAGCCGCGTTGAAGCCAAAGCGCACCCGGTTCCAGGCCATCCATCGCGGGAGCACGGATGCCTGACCGCCAGGACAATGGCGCCAAGCCGCCGCCCGGCGACATTGCGCCAGGCGCGCTGACCGAGAACCTCAGCGACGACTGGGCTTTCTTCGTGAAGTCGTCGCGACAGTACGAGAAGTTCAGGTCACCCTTTCAGGCGATCGAGGTTCACGAGACCGCGCAGTTCGGCAAGCTGTTCCGGCTCGACGGTCATTTCATGACGTCGGAGAAGGACGAATTCTTCTATCACGAAAACCTGGTTCACCTGCCCGCGATAGCGCATCCTTCGCCGGAAAGCGCGTTGATCGTGGGCGGCGGCGACGGCGGGTCCGCCGAGGAACTGCTCAAGCATCCTTCGATCAAGTCGGTCACGTTGTGCGAAATTGACCTGGCGGTTGTCGACATAGCCAGGAAGTACCTGCACGCCGTGCACCGTGGCGCGTTCGACGACCCGCGGCTGGCCCTGAAGATCGAGGACGGTCTTGCCTTCGTGCGCGAGGCGACCGAGCAGTTCGACCTCATCGTGCTCGATCTCACCGATGCCGGCGGTCCTTCGACGGCGCTTTATACGCCGGAGTTCTATCGCGCCTGCGCCGCGCGCCTGAAGCCGACGGGCGCCATGTCGCTGCACATCGCGAGCCCCATAGCCCATCCCCAACGCGTGCGTCAGGCGCTTGCCAACCTGCGCAGCGCGTTCGCCGTGGTCACGCCTTACCTCACTTCCATCCCGCTCTATGGCGGCCTCTGGATGATGGCGTGCTGCTCGGCGCGCCTCGATCCTAAGGGCATGTCCATCCTCGACATCGACCGGCGAATTGCCCAGCGCGGGATCAGGAATCTGCAGTACTACAACGGCGACACGCACCGTGCTTCGTTCGCGTTGCCCAACTTCGTCCGCGCGCTGGTGGCCTGACCACCGTCCTCCGGGATGGCCGGGGTCGGGCTTGAACCAACCCGCCACGCCCTCCATATGGGAAACAAGGGGTCGACAGGCCGATATGGGCTTGCCCCCATGTCATTGGAAGGGCCGGACCGTGATGAAGCTAAGCGATACGATGAGCGACGCCGATTTCGTGGTGATCGACGGCGTGATGTTCCAGACGGGATACCTGCGCGTGCCCGATGAATTCACCGCGGCCGACGACGTCGTGCTCGAGGCGCGCCGCGGCGACACCGAAATCGACCTGACGCGCCAGGAAATCGACGACGCCGTGCTCGTGGGAGAGGGCGTGTTTCGCCTCAAGAACGGGTCCGTGGTGCGTTTCCTCTCCGGCGCGGTGATCCACTAGAGCGCTTGCCGTGGCGGCCCGCGCGGCCGTTGCGGGCTGCTCGGCAGTTGACGCGCATGCATATATGCGTATATGCTCATCTCTGTATGAAAGCCACCGGGTCCTCTGCCAATCGTTCCGCCTTGAAGCGTTCCGTCGCCGCGCCGGCGGCTGGCGCGGACGAACTCGACGACGTGTTCGCCGTGGTTGCGCGCTACTTTGGCGTCCTGGCCGAACCGACCCGCCTCAAGATACTCAACACGATCTGCCGCGAGGAACGCTCCGTCTCGATGATCGTCGCCGCCACGGGTCTGACACAGACCAACGTCTCGCGGCACCTTTCACTGATGCGTGCGGCCGGCGTCGTGAGTCGGCGCAAGGATGGCATTTCCGTGTACTACTGCGTCGCCGATCCGGAGTTCGTCGAGGTTTGCCGCAGCGTATGCGTGCAGATCGCCGGCCGCATCGATGCGCGGCAACCGTTGAAGAAAGGCCTGCTGGAATTCGCTGCGAGTCATTGACCAGGTATCACTGGCCCGGCGAAGGCGTTTGGCGAGGAGGAGCGACTTGGCGAAAGCACGACCCGCGTACGGCCGCATTCTTGCGGCGCCGGAGGCGAATTTGGCGACACCCGTGGACCGCGCGCGCCGGGAATTCCTCCGTGGCGCCGCGGCGACGCTTGCCGCCGGAGTGGCGTCTTCGGCCGCAGCAGATCCGGCAGGCAATCTTCCGCCCAACGTGCCCGCGTGGAGCAAAGCACTCGGCGCGCCAATTCTGGCTTCCCCTTATGGCGTGCCATCCTCCTACGCTGCCAACGTCCTGCGCCGCGAAAGCCCTGGCCTGACGCGCACGCCGTTTTCCTCGGTCGCCTTCACGCCGCTGCAGAACCTCTTCGGCATCATCACGCCCTCCGGCCTTCATTTCGAGCGCGATCATGCCGGCGTTCCGACTATCGATCCGGCGCAGCACCGGCTGATGGTCCATGGACTGGTCGCCAATCCACGCATCTACACGATGGATGACCTGATGCGGTTCCCGTCGGTTTCACGCATCCATTTCATCGAGTGCGGCGCCAATACCGGCATGGAATGGGCGAACGTCGCAGTCCCGACCGTGCAGTATTCGCATGGCATGCTCTCCTGCAGCGAATGGACGGGCGTGCCGTTGTCCACACTGCTCGATGAAGTCGGCGTCGACGCCACGCGTGCGCGCTTCGTGCTCGCCGAAGGGGCGGACGGTGCCGGGCTGACGCGCACCGTTCCGCTCGCCATGGCCATCGACGACGTATTGGTCTGCTATGGCCAGAACGGCGAGTTGCTGCGGCCCGAGCAGGGCTTCCCTCTGCGCCTGCTGGTGCCGGGCGTGCAAGGTGTGTCGAGCGTCAAGTGGCTGCGGCGGATCGAAGTCGGCGATCAGCCCTGGAACTCGCGCGAAGAGGCGTTGCATTACATCGACCTGATGCCGGGTGGCATGCACCGCCAGTACACGTGGATCCAGGAGGCGAAGAGCGTGATCACCTCGCCTTCCGGGGGCCAGGTGTTGCTCGACCGTGGCTACCACGAGATCACCGGCCTTGCCTGGTCGGGCCGCGGCAAGGTGGCGCGCGTCGACGTCTCCACCGATGGCGGCAGGAATTGGCGCACCGCGACCTTGCAGTCCCCGGTGTTGACCAAGTCGCTCACCCGTTTCCGCATCGACTGGTCGTGGGATGGCGCGCCGTCCTTGTTGCAATCGCGGGTCAGCGATGACACGGGCTATGTGCAACCGATGATGCGCCAGTTGCGCGAGGTCCGTGGCAAGCGCTCGATCTACCACAACAACGCGATCCAGACCTGGCGCGTCGACGCCGATGGCAGTGTCAGCAATGTCCAGGTGGGTTGACATCGCCCTGGTTGGATTCGTTGCCGCGCTTGCGTTGGCGATGCTCTCGCCTGCGCTCGCCGCCCCGAAATATGGCTTTGGCGCGCCAGCAACGTCGACGGAGATCGCGGGCTGGGACATCGATGTGCGCCCGGACGGCACGGGATTGCCGAAGGGCCGCGGCACCGTGGCGGAAGGACAAAAAATCTATGACGCCAAATGTGCGAACTGCCACGGCACGTTCGGGGAATCGAACAGCTATCTTCAGATCGCCGGCGGCGTGGGTACCCTGCGCACCGATCAGCCGGTACGCACCACCGGCAGCAAACTCAACTACGCGACGACGCTTTGGGACTACATCAATCGCGCGATGCCGTTCGACGCACCCAAGACGCTCACGCCGGACGAGGTGTACGCGCTCACGGCCTACGTGCTCAATCTGAACGACATCCTGTCGGCGGACGCGGCGCTCGATCGGGACTCGCTGCCCCGCGTGAAGATGCCCAACCGGGATGGCATGACCACCGACCACGGATTCATGCGCCGTGACGGCAAGCCGGATACCCACAATGTGGCGTGCATGAAAAATTGCCTCGCCGAAGTGCGCGTGACGTCGACGTTGCCCGACTATGCGCGCGACTTGAATGGCGATGTCGCATTGCAGACGCGCACGTTCGCGATCAAAGCGACGCCGACTTTGGCGAAGTCCGGCCTCGATGCCGCCCGCGCTGCCGCGTGTACCGCATGTCATGGTGTGACGGAAAAGGTGGTCGGCCCCCCTTTCCGGGAGATCGCCAGGAAATACGCGGGAGACGGTGGCGCCGAGTCAACCCTCGTCGCCAAGCTCAGGACGGGTGGCAGCGGCACGTGGGGTGCGGTGCCCATGCCGGCGCAGACGCAATTGCAGGACGCGCAGGCCCGCGCCCTGGTGCAATGGATACTGGCAGGCGCTCGATGACCCGCCTCGGCAGGACGTCACCGTGTGAACTCGCAACGGTCTAGAATGACCCCTCTTTTTATGAAGGCCGGAGAACGGACATGAACTCACGACGCAGAAACTTCTTGCAAACTGGCGGCGGCATGACGTTGCTGACCATGCTCGCCGCGACGGGGTGGCTGCAGCCTCGTGAGGCGATGGCGGCCGAGGCCTGGAACGCCGCCGCCTTCGATACCAAATCGGTCGACGACACGGTGAAGGCGCTCGGCGGAGGGGCGCCGGTCCTGAGCAGCGCCATTGCGTTTACGCAGACGCCGGACATCGCCGAGAACGGCGCGGTCGTGCCGGTCGGCATCGTCAGCACAGTGCCGAATACGCAGGCCATCGCGATCCTGATCGAGAAGAATCCCAATACGCTGGCTGCGCTGTTCGACATTCCACCCGGCACCGAACCAGCCATTTCCACGCGCGTCAAGATGGGGCAGAGTTCCAACATCGTCGCCCTGGTCAAGGCCGACGGCAAATACTATTACGCGTCGAAGGAAATTAAGGTAACGCTCGGCGGTTGCGGCGGCTGATGCCGTTTGCGCGGCGATCACAGGAGAAAACATGGCAGATCCGATGAAGGTGCGCGCGAGCGTAAGCGGCGACTCGACCGAAGTGAAGGTGCTGATGAACCACGAGATGGAAACGGGGCAGCGCAAGGATGCACAGGGGAAGATCATTCCGGCGTGGTTTATCCAGAACGTGACTGCCACCTATAACGGCAAGACGGTGCTGTCCGCGCAATGGGGGCCGGCAGTGGCCAAGAATCCGTTTCTCGCGTTCAAGTTCAAGGGTGGCGCCAAAGGCGAGAAGGTCCAGATCACCTGGACCGACAACCATGGCGACAAGCGGACCGACGAAGCGACGATTTCCTAAGGGGTCACCATGAAAGCCTTTAACTTGCGGGTGACCATGCGCGCTGCCTTGGCTTTTTACGCCACCGTCGCCGCCGCCGCCGCGTTGGCCCAATCTTCCACGGTCGACGAGATCGCCAAATACCGTGCGGCACTGCAGGACGGCAATCCGGCGGAACTCTGGGAAGCGCGTGGCGAGGGCATCTGGAACGCGCCGCGCGGCCCGAAGCACGTTTCCTTTGCAACGTGCGACCTGGGCCTGGGGCCGGGGGTGGTCAAGGGAGCCTACGCGCAAATGCCCCGCTACTTTGCGGACGCCGACCGGGTGATGGACCTGGAAACGCGACTCGTCCACTGCATGGTGACGCAACAGGGCTACACTTTTGCGGACGCGACCAAGAATCCATTCGGCGGACCCGGCAAGAAATCGGACATCGAGGCGCTGGTTGCCTATGTCACCTCGGAATCGCGCGGCGTGAAGATGAACGTGCCGTTCGCTCATCCCAAGGAAAGGGAAGCCTTCGCGCTGGGCGAGAAGATGTTCGTCTTCCGCGGTGGCACACACGACTTCTCGTGCCAGACCTGCCACGGCGAGGATGGCAAGCGGATCCGGCTGCAGGACCTGCCGAACCTGATGACGGTCGCCGGCGCGCAAAAAGCCTACACGACGTGGCCCGCGTACCGCGTCTCACAGGGCGAGTTGCGAACGTTCCAGTGGCGCTTGAACGACTGCTTCCGGCAGCAGCGCTTTCCGGAGTTGGTGTTCACGTCGGACGCGTCGATTGCGCTGACGATGTATCTCGCCCGCAGTGCCAACGGCGCCGCATTTGACGCGCCCGCCATCAAACGTTGACCGGGGAAAGCGATGCGCAAACAAATTTTGCTTTGGGGCTGCGCCGCGGTGGTCGCGGCGGCGGTCATCGGCTGCGCGACGGCCCCTTCGGACCTGGAAGTCTCGAAGCACGCGGCCGCAGTGCTCAAGGAATCCTTCAAGGCCAAGGGCCAGGCGGGGCTCGACCGTCTCGACCAGGACGACACGCAGCGCCTGTGCACGCTCTACGCCACCAAGCCGTTGCCGAAAGATGTCGCAGAGATGATCGAAAAGCTGAACATGGCCTCGATCAAGTGGCCCGCCGACGGCAAATGGCTGGGTGACTGGAAGGATGGCGAGCGGGTCGCACAGGAGGGCCGCGGCAAGCAATTCTCCGACGACCCCAAAGGTCCCGTTGGCGGCAATTGCTACGCCTGCCACCAGCTCACGCCGCAGGAGGTGTCCTACGGCACGATCGGCCCCTCGCTCTATCAGTTTGCCAAGCTGCGCGGCTACACCGACGAGATGCGCAAGTACGCGTACGGCAAGATCTGGAACGCCGACGCCTATGCTGCGTGCTCCAACATGCCGCGCTTCGGACACAGCCAGATTCTCACTGAAAAGCAGATCAGGGATCTGGTTGCGTTGCTGATGGACCCGGATTCGCCGGTCAACAAGTGACAGCGATCCCGCGCGAAGCGGCTGGCGCGCCCCGCCGATGAGGCGCCGGGAAACGCTGCAGATCCTCGCCGCGGCGCTGGGTGCCATGGCGCTTCGTCCCGCGCTCGCGGCCGTACCGGGCGATCGCGTCGCCTGGAAGGATGTGTTGCTGCTCGACGGCCGCACGCTTCCGGCGTCGGCGCTGACGGGCCGTGTCGTCGTAGTCGAAATCTGGGCGTCGTGGTGCCCGTATTGCGCGCAGCAGAATCCGCTGCTGCAGCAGCTCTACGAAGCGCAGAAAGGGCGCGGCCTCGATGTGCTCGCGTTTTCCATCGACCGGGAGCCAGCGAAGGCGCGGGCCTACATGATCCAACACAGGTATACGTTTCCCGCGGCGATGGCTTCGCCCGAGAGCGAGCAATGGTTCGGCCCCCGGGTGGGCCTTCCGGAGATATATGTGGTCGATCGCGATGGGCGCATCGTGCTCAAGGAAACGCAGGAAATGCTCCCGGAAGACATGCGTGACCTGGCCCGCTTTGCGCGAGCCTGATCCGTCGCCCGCCGGCATGTGCCCATGAACCGTCGCGAATTCCTGCACGCCATTGCCGCGGCCGCCGCCGCCGGCTTGCCCGTTGCGGATGCGCGCGCCCTCGATCTTTCCGCCGGCGCCCACTTCTACGACACGATTCCGGCCTTCGGCAACGTCAGCCTGCTGCATTTCACCGACTGCCACGCGCAGTTGCTGCCGATGTATTACCGTGAGCCGAGCGTGAACTTGGGGGTAGGTGCCGCGCTGGGCCAGCCGCCGCATCTGGTGGGCGAGCACCTGCTGAGGTTCTTCGGGATCTCACCCAATACGCGCGAGGCCCATGCGTTCACCAGCCTGGATTTCACCCGCGCAGCCAAGGCATATGGTGCGATGGGTGGCTTCGCGCATCTCGCCACACTCGTGGCCAAGCTCAAGTCGACGCGGCCCGGTGCGTTATTGCTCGACGGCGGCGACACCTGGCAAGGCTCGGCTACATCGCTGTGGACGCGCGGCCAGGACATGATCGACGCGCAGAAACTGCTGGGCGTGGACGTGATGACCGGCCACTGGGAATTCACCTACGGGGCCGAGCGTGTGAAGGAGGTGGTGGCCAAGGATTTCGCCGGGCGCATCGATTTCGTCGCGCAGAACATCGCTACGGCGGACTTCGGTGACGAGGTATTTCCGCCGTACACGATGCGGACGATCAACGGCGTCGCGGTGGCCATCGTCGGGCAGGCCTTTCCCTACACGCCGATCGCCAACCCGCGCTACTTCGTCTCCGAATGGACGTTCGGCATCCAGGAAGAGTCGCTGCAAAAGGCCGTCGACCAGGCGCGGGCCAAAGGCGCGCAGGCGGTGGTGCTACTGTCGCACAACGGCATGGACGTCGACCTCAAGCTGGCGTCGCGGGTGACCGGCATCGACGCAATCCTGGGCGGCCACACGCACGACGGCGTGCCGCAGCCGACGATCGTGGCCAATCGCGGCGGCAAGACGATCGTCACCAACGCGGGCAGCAACGGCAAATTCCTGGCGGTTCTCGATCTCGAAGTCGCCGGCGGCAAGGTCGCCGATTTTCGCTATCGCCTGCTGCCGGTCTTCAGCAGGTTGCTGCCGCCCGACGCCGCGATGGACGCGCACATTCACGCGGTGCGTGCGCCTTTCGCCAAGAGACTGGACGAAAGCCTTGCGGTCACCGAGGGACTTCTCTACCGGCGCGGCAACTTCAACGGCACCGCAGACCAGCTGATCCTCGACGCGCTGATGGCCGAAAAGGACACGCCCATCGCGTTTTCGCCCGGATTTCGCTGGGGCACGGCGCTGTTGCCAGGGCAGGTGATTCATATGGAAGACCTGATGGACCAGACGGCGATCACCTATCCTGCCGTCACCGTCAACGAATACACGGGCGAGACCATCAAGACCATTCTCGAGGACGTCGCCGACAACCTGTTCAACCCCGATCCCTACTACCAGCAAGGTGGAGACATGGTGCGTGTCGGCGGGTTGAGCTACGCCATCGATCCGAACGCGGCCATGGGCAAGCGCATCACGCGCATGGAATTGCAGGGCAAGCCCATCGGCGCCGACCGCAAGTACCGGGTCGCCGGGTGGGCGTCGGTTTCGGAGGAAACCAGATCGGCGGGCGGCGAGCTGATCTGGGACGTCTGTGCCCGCTACCTGCGGGCACAGAAGTCTATCAAGGTGAAGCGGCCGAACGTCCCGGTGGTCGAAGGCGTGCGCGGCAATCCTGGCATGTCGTAGCGCCTTTGCTTCAAGCCGATGACGCCGGCGATGCCATACTGGCCCTCCACCGGGCGCCGAGCAGCGTGAGCGGAACGAGCGAGGCGAGAAACACGGCGTGATACCAGAGTGGGAACGTGTTCCACAGCGTGTAGTGGATCGGAATGAACCACAGCAGCAGCATTGTCGCCAGTACGTTGACTGGCACACGCGATCCTCTCGCGATCCACGCTGTGGTGTAGCCCGCGCAGACGGAAGAAAGGGCGCCGACGAGCAGTCGGCCGCCGAGCATCGCCAAGGTAAAGGTCGTCGCGACCTCGGCAGCGGCGTAGTCGGGCCATGCCAGGCGCATCGCGAGATTGAACAGCGTCGCCGCAGCAATCCAGGCCAGCAGGCCGACCAGCACGCCGGCAGTATTTCTTATCATCGGGCCGCCTCCCCGCAGCTCAGATGATCGTGACCCGCGCAAACTTGCGCTTGCCCGCCTGCACGACCACCGTCGCACCACGGGGAATCACGCGACCCTTGTCGGTGACCGCGTCGCCATCGATTCGCAATCCGCCCTGCGCGATCAGCCGCAGCGCCTCCGACGTCGATGCGACCACGCCGGCCAGCTTGGCCAGCTGCGCTACCGGAATGCCGGCGCCCGTCCGGTCCCCGGACTCGGCCAGCGGCGCCCTGACTTTCAGTTCCGGCATGTCGTCCGGCATCGCGCCGTCCTTGAAGCGCGATTCGAACGTCGCCAGCGCCTCGTTCGCCGCCGCGGCGGAGTGAAAGCGCGCGACGATTTCCTTGGCCAGCAGTACTTTCGCGTCGCGCGGGTTGCGACCTTCCTCACATTCCCGCTTCAGTGCGCGCACGGCGTTCATCGGCTGGAACGACAGCAGTTCGTAGTACCGCCACATGAGGTCGTCGGAAATTGACATCAGCTTGCCGAACATGTCCGATGGGGGATCGGTAATGCCGACATAGTTGCCCTTGGACTTCGACATCTTTTCGACGCCATCCAGCCCTTCCAGCAGCGGCATGGTCAGGATGCATTGCGGTTCCTGGCCAAAGTGGCGCTGCAGCTCCCGTCCGACCAACAGGTTGAACTTCTGGTCGGTTCCGCCCAGCTCGATGTCGGATTTGAGCGCCACGGAATCGTAACCCTGCATCAGCGGGTACAGGAACTCGTGGATGGCGATGGGCTGGTTGCCCTTGAAGCGCTTGGCGAAGTCGTCGCGCTCGAGCATGCGCGCGACCGTGTATTTTGCGGCCAGCTTGATCATGCCGGCGGCGCCGAGCGGCTCGCTCCACTCGGAGTTGTAGCGGATTTCGGTGCGGGCCGGATCGAGGACCTTCGACGCCTGCGCGTGGTAAGTCTCCGCATTGGCGACGATCTGCTCGTGCGTCAGCGGCGGCCGCGTCGCGTTGCGCCCCGAAGGGTCGCCTATCATGGACGTGAAATCGCCGATCAGGAAGATCACCCTGTGGCCCAAGTCCTGCATCTGCCGCATCTTGTTCAGCACGACGGTATGGCCGATATGGATGTCCGGCGCCGTCGGGTCGAGGCCGAGCTTTATGCGCAGCGGCTGATTTTCCAACTGGGCACGCTGCAGCTTGGCGGCCACTTCGGATTCGACCAGGAGTTCGTCGGCGCCGCGCTTGAAGACCGCCAGCTGATGTTCGATGTCGGCAGGCGATGGGCGAGTGGGCATGTTGCTATTGGGCATTGCGGTACCGATGCGCCGGCGGCGGGAGCGGCCCGATCCGGCTGTTTGTTAGAATCGCGGCACTGTCGTCCCGTGGTTTCCAGTGAAGGAGTGCCACTCGTGGCCGCACGCAAGTCCCCGATTTTAGCGCACGGCGCGATTCGCGCCCCTGCGGCCTAGTTCGCGCGCATGCCCGTTGGCCGCGAACTCTTTGCCGGCGTCATGTCGGGCACGAGCCTGGACGGGATCGACGCGGTGGTCGCAGAGTTTTCCGCAGTTCCAGGGCGAGCCATTGCCACGCTGGCCGCGACCCATGTCAGTTTCCCGTCGGCATTGCGCGAGCAATTGCTGGCACTGCAATCCCCCGGCGAGGATGAGATTGCACGGGCGGCTCGCGCGGCCAATTCGCTGGCCGATTTTTACGCCCATGCGATCACGAGCGCCTGCCTCGCCGCCGGTGTGGCGCCGCACGACCTGGTCGCGGCTGGCGTCCACGGCCAAACTGTGCGCCATCAGCCCGAGGCTGGCTGGACGGTCCAGATCAACAATCCCGCGCGGGTCGCCGAGCGCGCGTATGTCACGGTTGTCGCCGACTTTCGCAGTCGCGATATCGCTGCCGGCGGTCAGGGCGCGCCCCTGGTTCCGGCCTTCCATGCGGCGCTTTTTGGTGACCCGGCGGTACACCGGGTGATCGTCAACATCGGCGGTATTGCCAACGTCACCATGTTGCCGCCACGCGGCACGGCCAGCGGCTTCGACACGGGTCCCGGCAACGTCCTGATGGATCTGTGGTCGTTGCGCCATCGCGATCAGCCCTATGACGTGAATGGCGCCTGGGCCGCGCAGGGCCGCGCGAACCCACGATTGCTGGAAGGATTGCTGGCCGAACCCTATTTCGCGCGGTCACCGCCCAAAAGCACGGGGCGCGACCTGTTCAATGGAGCCTGGCTCGACGCGTATCTGGCGCGCGCGTCGTGGGATGGCGCCCCGGAGGATGCGCAAGCGACCCTGTCCGCGTTCACCGCGCGGACCGTTGCCGATGCCATCCGCGCGCATGCGGCGGGCGCCACCGAGGTCCTGGTTTGCGGCGGGGGCGCCAACAACGGCACCCTGATGCGTATGCTGGCCGAGGAACTTGGCGAACGAGCGGTGACCACCACGGCTGAGCACGGCGTCGCGGTGGATCAGGTCGAGGCGCTGGCGTTTGCATGGCTGGCCCGCGAGGCCATCGCCGGGCGCCCGGGAAATCTCCCGACGGCGACCGGCGCGCGCGGATCCCGCGTGCTGGGCGCGATCTACCCGCGATAAGCCCCCGGATTCTCTCCGGATCAGCCCATCATCGGCATGTGGAAGCCCGGCGCGGCGCTGCCGTCGTCCGGCCAACGCGACGTGAGCGTCTTGAGGCGCGTGTAGAAGCGCACGCCATCCATCCCGTGCACGTTGAGGTCGCCAAATAGCGATCCGCGCCAGCCGCCAAACGAGTAGAACGCCATCGGCACCGGGATGGGCACGTTGACGCCGACCATGCCAACCTCGACATCCTGCTGGAAGCGGCGCGCCGCGTGCCCCGAGCGGGTGAAGATCGCCGTGCCGTTGGCATAGGGATTGGCATTGATGAGCGCTATGGCCTCGGTGAGCGATTCCACGCGAACTACCGCGAGCACCGGCCCGAAGATTTCCTCGCGATAAATGCTCATCGTCGGCGCGACGTGGTCGAAAAGCGTCGGCCCCACGAAGAAGCCATCGGCGTGGCCGGGAACCGCAACGCCGCGGCCGTCGACGACCAGCGCCGCGCCCTCGGCGACGCCGGCATCGATGCAGCCGACAATGCGGGCGCGCGCCGCGCCGGTGATGACCGGCCCCATTTCGATGTCGGCGGCGGTCCCCGGTCCCACGCTCACGCGGGCGGCGCGTTCCGCCAGTCGCTTGACCAACGGGTCCGCGGCTTCACCAACCGCGACGACGGCCGAAATCGCCATGCAGCGCTCGCCAGCGGATCCATAGCCGGCGCCGATGATCGCTTCGGTGGCAAACGCGAGGTCGGCGTCAGGCAGCACCACCGCATGGTTCTTGGCACCGCCCAATGCCTGCACCCGCTTGCCGTTGCGTGCGCCGGTCTCGTAGATGTATCTGGCGATCGGCGTCGAACCCACGAAGGAAATCGCCTTGACGTCCGAGTGCGCAAGAAGCGCGTCGACCGCCACCTTGTCGCCATGCACGACGTTGAACACGCCGTCCGGCAACCCGGCTTCTCGCAGGAGCTCGGCCATGCGCAGCGACAGCGAAGGATCGCGTTCGGACGGTTTCAGCACGAACGCATTGCCGCACGCGAGCGCGACGGGAAACATCCACAGCGGCACCATGGCCGGAAAATTGAAGGGGGTTATCCCCGCGCAAACGCCGACGGGTTGCCGCAGCGAGAAACTGTCGACCTCGGTGCCGACATTCTCGCTGAATTCACCTTTGAGCAAGTGGGGAATGCCGGATGCGAATTCGATCACTTCGATGCCGCGGGTCACTTCCCCCTCGGCATCGGCGAGCGTCTTGCCGTGCTCCTGCGTGATGGTCGCCGCGAGCTCCTTCTTGCGCGCCTCCATCAGTTCCCGGAAACGCATCAGGATTCGCGCGCGGCGCAGTGCCGGAAACGCCCGCCATGCCGGAAGCGCGGCAGCCGCCGCGGCAACCGCGGCATCGACGTCCGCGGCGTTGCCCAGCGGAACATGCCGGATGACTTCGCCGGTCGCCGGATTGGTGACTTCGCCATAGCGCTGCGTGGTCGCGGCGGCCGCCTTGCCGCCTATCCAGAGCGGCAGTCGTTCCAATGTGGTCAAGTCCATCGCTTCTCCCGGATCATGCGGTCGCCAACGTGCCCAGGTACCGCCGCACGCGCTCGTCGCCTTGCAACGTAGCGAAATCCGCCGCGTGGGTCAACCGCCCGGCGTCGACGAAGATGAAGCTCTCGCAGGTCTCGCGCAGGATGTCGACATGCCAGCGCTCGTTGGGATGCAGGCAAACGAACACCAGATTGCCGTCGGCGCGCAACTTGCGGAAGAACCGCACCATGAAGCCGATGTAGCCATCCTGGGTATTGAATTGCGGCTCGTCGAAGAGATGCACGCGCGGACGTTCGCTGGCGGCGGGTTGCAGCATGAACGACGGTCGCGTGCGTTTCCATTTGCGGACCTGGTAGGACTGGTGGTAGTGGATCGCCAGGCGATCGCGCTCGCGGTAGCGAACCCGGTGAATATCGCGTCCGTCGACCATCACCCTTCCAGTCGTCGGCAGGTTGCCGCCGGTGATGAGTTCGAACAGCGTGGTCTTGCCCGAGCCATTCGGACCCATGACGCCGATGACGGCCGGCGCGGGAACCGTGAAGTCTGCCTCCAGAGAAAAAGTCACCTCGCGGTTGACCACGCCGCGCGTGTATTGCTTGCCGACATTCTGTACGGAAAGGAGCGGAACGATCATGATTCAGATTCCGAGCAGGCGGGTACGCAATGGGGCGTCGGTGCGCAGCGTCGCGGCATCGCCTTCATGCACGATTTTCCCTTGGCGCAGGATGTACGCCCGATCGGCGACCGCCAGCGCGCTCGCGACGTTCTGCTCGACGATCAAGACGGCAATGCCTTCGTTTTTCAGCCGCAGGATCGTGCGCATGACATCCTGCACGACCTTGGGCGCCAAGCCCTGGCTCGGCTCATCGAACAGCACCAGTCCGGGCGCGCCGACCAGCGCCCGCGAAATGGCGACCATCTGCATTTCGCCGCCGGACAGGTTTTCGCATTCGCGGTGCATGAGGTAGGGCAGCGCGCTGAAGATGTCGCAGCATTCCTGCTCGGTCCAGCCACGGAATCGTGTTTTCTTGCGCGCAATGGCGAGGTTGCGGCCCACGGTGAGTGTCGGAAAAATGCGTCTATCGTCGGGAACCCACCCGATGCCGCGCCGGGCGATTTCGTGAGTCGTCTCCCGGGTCACGTCCTGGCCATCGAAACGGATGGAGCCCATGCGCGCCGGGGTGAGGCCCAATATGGAGCGCAGCGTGGTCGTCTTGCCGGCGCCGTTGGGGCCGAGCAGCGCGACGACCTCGCCCGCATTCGCGGTCAGCGACACGCCATGGAGGACTTGGGTCTCGCCGTAGTACGTGTCAATGCGGTCCACCGCAAGCATCAGGCCTCCAGTGTGCCGAGATTCGAACGCCGCACCCACGGATCGCGACGCAATTCCTCGGGCGTTCCTTCGGCGATGACCTGCCCCCAGTGAATCACCGAAACGCGGTCGGCCAACCCAAACAGGAACTTCATGTCGTGCTCTATTACGGCCATCGTCAGCGAACGCTTGAGTTCGCTTATCAATTCGGCCAGGCGCGCCGTTGCCTCCGTGCCCAAACCGGCCGTGGGCTCATCGAGAAACAGCAAGCGTGGCGCGGCGGCCAGCGCGACACCGATTTCGAGCGCGCGCCGATCCCCGTAGGACAAGCTCTTTGCCGGCACGCGCTCCCGTCCGGCAAGGCCGACGCGCATGAGAACAGTCGCGGCTTCCTGCTCCGCACCCGAATCCTGCGCGAGATCTCGCCACGCATCGAAGCCATGGTCGCGCACCCGCGGCAAACCGATCAGCACATTGTCGAGCGCGGTGTAGTCGTTGAAGAGGTTCATGACCTGGAACGAGCGCGAGATGCCCATGCGCGCCACGACGCGTGGCGTGGCGCCGGTGATCACCTGGCCCGCGAAGCGGACTTCGCCGCTGTCGGGCCGGTAACGGCCGGTCAGCACATTGAAGCACGTGGTCTTGCCGGCCCCGTTGGGACCCATGATGCCGGACAGACAGCCTTCATCAAACGACAGCGAGATGTCTTCCAGCACGATCGCGTCGCCGAAGCGCTTGCGCAGGTGGGTGGCTTCGAACAGTGCCATGGCTATGCGGCATCCAGCGTGGCCCGCGCCCGACGCGACTGCTTCCAGGCCCGTCGACGCCATGCCTGCCATGCGCCCGCGATACCTTCGGGCTGCCATAACACCATCGCCATGAACAGCAGTCCGTACCAGAGAAGCCATGTCTCGGTATAGGCGCCGAGCAGGTCGCGCGCCAGAATGAAGAACAGCGCGCCGAGCACGGGTCCCCAGAAACTCACCAGGCCGCCACCGATCAGCACCATCATCACCACGAACCCCGATGCGTGGAGGCTCATCACGTCCGGGTAGGCAGATTGCTGGGCCATTGCAAACAGCGCCCCCGCAAGTCCCGCGACGGCGGCCGAAATTGTGAATGCCAGCCACTTGTAGAGCCAGACGTTATATCCGATGAAAGCGGCTCGGACTTCGTTTTGCTTGATGGCGGTGAGGATGCGGCCGAAAGGTGAATGCACGAGGCGCCACAACAGCAAGATCACGATCGCGAAGACCACGAACGCAAAGTAATACAGCGCGAGGTTGCCCTTCAGTTCGAAACTCACCAGACCCAGATCGGCTGGAAGCCGGTGAATATTGAGCAAGCCGTCCTCGCCACCGGTGACCCGATGCCACTTGATGGAGACGAACCAGAACACCTGCCCGAAGGCGATCGTCAGCAGCGCGTAGTAGATGCCTCGGCGATGCGAGATGAAGGTTGCCACGACGGCTCCAAAGAATGCCGCGACGACGGCAGCGCCCAGGAGGTCGAACCACAGGTTGGGCCAGAGCTTCAGTTGCAGCAAACCGAATGCGTAGGCGCCGATGCCGAAGAATGCGCCGTGCCCGAACGAGGGCAACCCGCCATAACCCAGCAACAGGTTGTAGCCCAGCGCAAACATCATCCAGATCATGATTTCCAGCGCCAGGTATTGGTAGAGGCCGACGTGGGTCAACCACATCGGCGCCGTCGCCAGGCCGGCCAGCAGCAACAGCATGGGCACATGGCGGAGCACGGTACGGCGGTAAATGGGCCAGGACATGGACATGGCGGGCAGTTGAAACGACACGCTGGACACGGGCGAATATACGTTCTATTATTTTAGCTGGCAAGAATATTTGTTCTAACAGGCTCCTTACCACCCATGCCGGCAACCAACTTCGACGAACTGAAGCAGGCGCTCAGCGAGCGCTATCCGGACCTGTCACCGCAATTGCAGGGGATTGCGCGATTTGCACTCGACCGGCCAAACGAGCTGGCGCTGGGAACCGTGGCGGCAATTGCCGACGCAGCCGGCGTGCAGCCCTCCGCCATGGTCCGCTTTGCCCATGCACTTGATTTCGGCGGCTTCTCCCAGATGCAACTCATCTTTCGCGAGCGCCTGGTCGAACGGTCGGCAAGCTATCGCGAGCGCATCGAACAAATGCGGCAGAGCCGGCGCGCCGGCGAGCGGACGGGCGGGTCCGAGGTGGTGCTGCACCAGGCCGTCAACGAAGGGATCGCCGAACTTGGACACCTCGAGGAAACCGTAACCGCCGCGCAGTTTGCGGCAGCGATCCGGCTGCTCGCCGGCGCCACCCATGTCCATGTGCTCGCGCAACGGCGCGCGTTTCCCGTGGCGAGCTACCTCGCGTATGCGTTGAGCCAGCTCGAGCTGCGCACGCATTTGCTGGACAGCGTCGGTGGCATGCTGGGCGAATTCGTGCGTGGCATCACGCCGCGCGAGGTCCTGATCGCCGTGAGCTTTCGCAACTACTCCGCCGGCGTGGTCGATGCGGCGGCTGATTGCCGTGGTCGCGGGGTTCCGGTCATCGCCATCACGGACAGCCCGCTTTCGCCGTTGAAGGCGAGCGCACGCGTGTCCCTGGAATTGGGTGATGATTCGAGTCGCCCGTTCCGTTCGCTCGTCGCGCCGCTGTGCCTTGCACAGGCACTGGTGGTCAGCACGGGCCACCATCTGGCCGGCCGTGTAGAGAGACGCCGGCCATCCAGGCCGCGTGTACACAAGGTTGCCGGATGAAGACTGCACGTCCGCTGGATGTCATTTGCGTGGGCCGCGCGGCCGTCGACCTGTATGGAGAGCAGATCGGCGGAAGGCTGGAGGACATGCAGACCTTCGCCAAGTACCTCGGCGGTTCGCCTGCCAATACGGCCATCGGCGCCGCACGGCTGGGATTGCGACCGGCGATGCTGACCCGGGTCGGGGACGAGCACAACGGCCGCTTCGTGCGCGAGACGCTCGCCGCAGAGGGTGTCGACGTCAGTCATGTGATCACGGACTCTCATCGCCTGACGGCGTTGGCCATCCTTGGGATTCGCGATCGCGACACCTTTCCGCTGCTGTTCTATCGCGATCAATGCGCGGACATGAACATTGGCGTCGCTGACTTTGACACGGCATTCCTGGCGTCTGCGACGGCGGTGTGCATTTCCGGCACGCATCTGTCTCAGCCACAGACCTACGCGACTTGCGTCGCGATCATGCAAGGCGCGCGCAAGCTCGGCACGCGCGTCGCGCTCGATATCGATTACCGGCCGGTGCTGTGGGGATTGACCGGTCCGGGATTGGGGGAGCAGCGTTATGTGCGGTCCGACGAGGTCAGCGCGCACCTGCAGACCGTGATTCCGCATTGCGACCTGGTGGTCGGCACCGAGGAGGAAATGCACATTGCCGGCGGCAGCACCGATACGGTGACCGCGCTACGGCGCCTGCGCGAAATGACCGCGGGAACACTGGTGGTGAAGCGGGGTCCCATGGGGTGCGTCGTCTTTACTGCGGCCATTCCGGATAGCATCGAAGACGGCCTCAAGGGGCCAGGTTTCCCGGTGGATGTGTTCAACATCCTGGGTGCGGGCGACGCGTTCATGGCCGGCTTTCTGCGCGGCTGGCTGCGCGACGAGCCGATGGATCGTTGTTGCGCGTACGCCAACGCCTGTGGAGCGCTGGTCGTGTCGCGGCATGGCTGCGCGCCCGCGATGCCGAGCTGGATCGAGCTCACTGCATTCCTCGCGTACGGCTCCACGACCCGCAGGCTGCGGGAAGATGCCCGACTGGAACGTTTGCACCGGAACACGACGCGCACGCGGCAGTGGGGGGACCTCGCCGTGCTCGCGTTCGACCATCGTGTCCAGTTCCTGGACATGGCGGCGCCGCAAGGGGCGGGTCCGGACCGGATTGCGGCGTGCAAAAAGCTGATCGCCGAAGGTGCGCGGCGCGGTGCCAATGGTGTGGGCGGCGCCGGAATCATTCTCGATGACCGCTACGGCGAAGACATATTTCCCGGCTTCACCGGCTGCGGCTGGTGGGTTGCCCGTCCAGTCGAGCTACCTGGCTCCCGACCGTTGGCGTTTGAAGCCGGCAATGCGCTGGGATTGCACCTGCGAACCTGGCCGGGCGAGCATGTCGCCAAGTGCCTGGTTTACCTTCATCCTGACGACCCTCCGGAATTGCGTCAGCAGCAGCTTGACCGACTGCGCGAATTGCAGGTCGCCTGCAACGCCACGCAACATGAATTTCTGATCGAGGTCATCCCGCCCGCGGACATGCCGGTCGACGCGACCACGGTCGCGCGGGCACTCGAGCAGATCTATGCGGCGGACATCGTTCCCGACTGGTGGAAGCTTCCGCCGAGCCGGAATGCCGAAGTCTGGAAGACCATCACGTACGTCATTGCCCGCAACGATCCCCATTGTCGTGGCGTGCTGCTGCTGGGGCTCGAGGCCAGCGAGGAAGACCTGCAGCGAGGCTTCGCTGCCGCGGCGCGCTTTCCTCTGGTCAAGGGCTTTGCGGTCGGCCGCTCGATTTTTGCCGACATGGCAGTGGCGTGGTTCGCCGGCGGCGTGACCGACGAGGAAGTGATCTCCGGCGTGGCGCAACGCTACGCGCGGCTTGCCGCGCTATGGCAGCAAGCTCGCGCGCAGGCTTCCGCCGCGAATGAGGTCGACCGTGTTCCTGCGGCCCAAGGCAATTGAAGGCGGCATCAAGACCGCTCCCATGACAACTGATGCGTCGCCCGACGCGCACGAAGGAGGCAACATGAGCGAAACAAGGAAGGATGTGATCGACACACCCGTCGCGATTGCAGCCGATCCGCAGGCCGATGGCCAGCGGCGCAGGCTTCTCAAGGCCTCCGCGCTTGCGCTGGCCACGGCAGGGACTTACGGCGCTGCGCCTTTTTTTGGGCCGTGGAGACACAGCCATGCGTGGGCGCAGGCCGCGCAGAAGAAGCCTCTGGTCATCGGCCTCACGATGGACGCCAGCGGCCAGTACGCGGCCAGCGGAATGTCAGAGCGGTTGGGCGCGATGATGGCGATCAAGGAGGCCAATGCCAAGGGCGGCGTGCTCGGGCGGATGGTCGAGGCCATACACATGGACACCGAGACCACGCCGGCCACCGGCTCGCGCGTGGCGGAGCGCTTGATCACGCGCAACGAGGCGGCCTTCCTGATCGGCGCGATCCACTCCGGCGTCGCCAACGCCATATCGCAAGTTGCGCAAAAATATGGCGTCATCTATCTCAACAGCAATTCCAGCTCACCGACCGAGTCGGGCAAGGACTGTCATCGCGTCAAGTTCGTCTGGGACGGCAATGGCACCAACTTCGCGCTGGCCATCGTCAAGAACGCCATGGCGGTCAACGGCAAGCGCTGGGTC
This sequence comes from uncultured beta proteobacterium, assembly GCA_963819965.1. Lineage (GTDB taxonomy): Bacteria > Pseudomonadota > Gammaproteobacteria > Burkholderiales > Casimicrobiaceae > VBCG01. The sequence continues at coordinate 997,164 of CAWFYA010000004.1, read as the reverse complement.
ATGCTGACCAACGATTATGTGTGGGGACACAGTACGGCCAAGGCGATGCGCACGATCGTCGAAGCCAACGGCGGAAGCATCGTCGAGGAAATGCTGGTGCCGCAGAACACCCGCGATTTCTCCTCCTACCTGCTGAAGATCCAGCAGATCAAACCGCATGTGGTGGCCACGGCAGTTGGCGGCGACGACATCAAGGCGCTGCGGCAGCAGGTGGTCCAGTTGAAGATGAACAAGTCACCGGCGTGGATCAACAACCAGCAGGACTGGCCCGACGTCTACGGACTGGGTCCCGAGGCCATCTTCGGAGTTTTCGGCACCAATTGGTACTACCGGCTCGATTTGCCGGGCGTCAAGGAATTCGTCGCGGCGTACCAGAAGACCTTTCCCGGCGTGCAGATCAAGGTGCCGGGAAACTGCTACTACAACGGTTACATGGCCACGCGCGAACTGCTGGGCGCTGTCGAGCGTGCGGGCACCACCAACAACATCAAGGTCATCAAGGAACTGGAGAATCTCAAGGTCTCCGCGCGCGATCGCATGCAGGATTTCGATGCCTACATGAATCCGGCAACGCACCATTTGCAGCAGACACTGTACATGGCGACCTACAACGACGCGCCGGCCGAGAAGGACGATATCTTTCATATCCTGGCCAAGCTGGCGCCGAAAGAGGTCGAGGACCCCGATGCCGCGGGGGCGTGCAAGCTCGAGTCCTACGACGCCACGCCGACATACGAAGCGTGAGCGGCGTGGCATGAAGGACAGGTTCGCGCAGACGCGGAATGCGCCTGCGCGGACCGGCAGCGCCACGATGGCATAGCAAGGGGATGCACCGATCCTTGGAATTCCTGATCAATCTGCTGCCGCATCTGGTCAACGGCGTGAGCCTGGGGCTTCTGTTCGCATTGATTGCGCTGGGCTTCATGCTGATCGTCGGCGTGATGGAGACCATCAATCTCGCGCATGGCTCGCTATTTGCGCTGGGAATGTATGTCGCGCTGTTCGTGATCGCGCCCCGGCTCGCCTGGTTTCCGGACTTGCAGGATGACTTCATGTCGATGCCACTGGCAACTCGCTATTTGCTGGCGTTGCTGCTTGCGCCGATTTTCGTCGGCCTGTTCGGCATGCTGATCGAACTGTGCCTGCGCCGCACCTACGGCAAGGATCCGTTGTACGGATTGCTGTTGACGTTCGGCGCGGCACTGGTGATCGAGGAGCTGATCCGCGTCGTGTGGGGCGCGAACGAGAAGCAGCTGCCGGTGCCGGATGCGATTTCCGGCGCGGTCCGCTTAGGCGACCTCATCTATGCGAACTACCGTTTCTTCGCGAGCGGATTTGCGGTGCTGATGATCGGCCTGCTATGGGCGTTCCTGGAAAAAACACCCTATGGCGCCATCATCAAGGCCGGTGCCCACGACAGCGAAATGGTCCGTGCGCTGGGCATCAACCTGTCGCGCCTGCGTCTTTTCGTATTCGCGCTGGGCGTGGCGCTGGCAGCAATCGCCGGCGTCATCATGGCGCCGATCTGGGGCATTCGTCCGCACGTGGGTGTCGACGCGGTCGTGCCCGCGTTCCTGATCATCGTGCTGGGGGGGGTGGGCAGCCTGTGGGGCGCGGTGCTGGCCGGCTTGATGGTGGGCATGGTCGTCGGCCTGACCGGCGCCTATGCGTCGGAATGGTCGCTCATGTCGATGTACCTCCTGTTCATCGTCGTGGTGACGTTCCGGGCCCGCGGGTTGTTCGGCAAGAAGAGCATTCTGGACGCATGATGGCGGGACGCTGGGATTGGCGATGAACGAGCCGCTGCCGATCACCGGACTGTTCGAGCTGCGCGGCAAGGTCTGCTTCGTTCCGGGCGGCTACGGCGGCATCGGCGAAGCGCTCTCCTGGGGGCTCGCACGGCAAGGCGCCCATGTCGCCATCGCCGGGCGCGACGCCGGCAAGGCCGAGGCGCTGGCCGGGCGCCTGCGCGAGGTCGGCCTCGCGGCGTCCGGTCACGCGTTCGATGCGCGTTCGGTCAAGTCCATTCGTGCGACCGTCGATGGTGTGGTGTCGCTATTCGGTGTCATAGACATCCTGGTGAACTGCGTCGGGATCCAGCGCGAACAGCCGATGCTGGACGCAACCGAAGATGCCTGGGACGACGTGGTCGCGGTCAATCTCAAGGCTGCGATGTTCACTGCGCAGGCGGTCGCCCGGCACCAGATCGCCGCCGCGCGCGGCGGTCGCCACATCCACCTGCTATCGGTCCGCGCGCAACTCGGATTGCGCGACCGGGGGTATTCCGCCTATTGCAGTACCAAGGGCGGATTGGCGATGCTGATCAAGCAGCACGCGGTCGAGCTTGCGCGGCACGGGATCACGGTAAATGGCATCGCGCCCACGGTCGTGCGCACGGAAATGGCGGCGCATTGGTTCGCCAATCCGGCGACGGCGGCCGAGATCGTGTCGCGCATCCCGCTCGGACGCGTCGCGGAACCCGAGGACATCGTCGGCGCGACCATTTTCTTCTGCGCGCCCGCCGGGGCCTTCGTGACCGGTCAGGTCCTCTACATCGACGGCGGCATTACCGCGAGCCAATAGAATCCGCCCGCAAGAAAATGCAAAACGGGAGCCCGGCGGCTCCCGTTCTGGCGTTTCGTGCCGCGCTGTAGCGTCAGGCCGAGAAGCTCGAGCCGCAACCGCAAGTCGTGGTGGCATTCGGGTTTTTGATCACGAACTGCGCGCCTTCCAGACCGTCCTGGTAATCGATTTCGGCGCCGACCAGGTACTGGTAGCTCATCGGGTCGATCAGCAACGTGACACCGTCCTTGACCAGCGACGTGTCATCCTCGTTGATGACCTCGTCGAAGGTGAATCCGTACTGGAAGCCGGAGCAGCCGCCGCCCGAAACGAATACGCGCAACTTGAGATCGGGATTGCCTTCCTCCTCGATCAGCGACTTGACCTTCATGGCGGCCGAATCGGTGAAGATCAGCGGGGCGGGCATTTCGTTCATTGCATTCATCGTGGACTCCTGTGGCGTGGCCGGTTCGATTGCCATCGCAGATTCGAACCGGTTCTCATGTTACGCGCAAATCAGCCTCAATCGGCGGAGGCTCGCTTCAGTTCGACCACGCTGGCGGTGCCGGGTTCGACGTGGTTCAGCCGGCCCTCGATCACTGCACCCAAGTGCATCTCGAGCGTCCGGTACTCGACATCGCCGACGATCTTGGCCTTGGACTGCAGCTCCAGGAAGTCGTTGGCGCACACCGGGCCGTTCACCGCACCGTTAACCACCACGTGCGACACGGTGATCTCGCCATCCACCCGGGCCTGTTCGCTCACCACCAAAGTGCCGGACTCGCCGTTGTGGGTGGTCACGTTGCCCAATACCTGTCCGTCGATGCGCAATCCGCCGGTGAAGATGACGTCACCGCGGACAATCGTCCCGGCGCCGATCAGGCAGTCGATGCGCTTCTGCGGCGGCGCGTGCTTCTTCCTTTCAAACATGGGGGCTCCTTGAATGATTCTAAAGCTGCAGCGTACGCGTCGCACGGGGGCTGCCTTGCCCGGTTTCGAATGCGCGCGCCGTCACGGCGGTGACGCGCATCCCGTCGGGGACGCGAATTCTGCCTTCAACCCTCTGATAATACTTGAATTTGAGCGAAAGTGCCGACTTGGTTTCCGGCTGGTCCTCGGGCAGCATCAGGATGCTGCCATGGGTTCCGGCCGGGGCGCCCTGAATCGGCGCCAGGGTTATCTGCAGCACCACATTGCCCTCGAATTCGTCCTTCGGGCTGCCGCCGCGCACGATCAGCAGTTTGTAGCGCCACATTTCGTCGCTGTCGCGCTCCACGGACAGGCGCTGGAGTTGCAGGCCGGTCTGCTTGCTCGAATCGGACACCAGCTTCTGCAGGAACGCGAGTTCCTCCTTCAGTTGCGCGTTCTCGCCAGAAAGTTCGACGGTCTGTCGTTGCTGGGCTTCCTGCGAGCCCCGCGTCATGGCAATTTCGCTCTCCAGCGTCGAATTCCTGGCGCGCAGGTCCAGCGCCTCCGCGCGCAGCTTGGTCGCTTCGTCCTCCAGCGACACCAGCCGCGCCTCGACTTCCTTGCGGTTGAAGCCGCCGAAGATCTGCCCGAAGTCGAAGCCCCACCACCACATGCCGGCGATGATCGCGACAAGCGTCAGCACGATGGCCCCGCGGCCCCACCACGGCAGGTGCGTGCGTACCGCCATCCGCGGCGCCGAAATGCCGAAGTTCTGGCGCAGCCGGCGCCACAAATTGGAGGGTGCCGCCACGGCTGAAGGCTACGGAACGACCGGCGCCGCCGCGAGGCCCGTGGTCTCGGGCAAGCCGAACATCAGGTTCATGTTCTGGACCGCCTGGCCGGCGGCGCCTTTGACGAGGTTGTCCTCGACCACGAGCACGGTGACCATGTCCCCGTTGCCGGGACGATGCACGGCGATGCGCGCGACATTCGACGCGCGCACGCTGCGGGTATCCGGCGCCGAGCCTGGCGGCATCACGTCGACAAAGGGTTCGCCCGCATAGCGCTTCTCGAACAGCGTTTGCAGGTCTGTGTCCGTTTGCGTCAGGCGCGCATACAGCGTGGCGTGGATGCCGCGGATCATCGGCAGCAGGTGCGGGGTGAACACGAGTTTGAGCGGCGTCTTGCTGCGCGCCGCGAGTTCCTGCACGGTCTCGGGGTGGTGGCGGTGACCGCCCACGTTGTATGCGCGGAAATTGTCGGAGGCTTCGGCCAACAGCAGGCCGACCTCGGCCTTCCGGCCAGCCCCCGACGCGCCGGACTTGCAATCGGCGATCAGGTGCTCGGTATCGACGATGCCGGCCTCGATCAGCGGCATGAAGCCCAATTGCATCGCTGTGGGATAGCAGCCCGGATTGCCGACGATGCGCGCGCGGCGAATCTCGTCACGACGGAACTCGGGCAGACCGTAGACCGACTCGGCGAGAAGGTCGGGGCAAGTGTGCGGCATCTTGTACCACTTTTCGAACATCGCCACGTCACGAATCCGGAAATCCGCGGCGAGATCGATGAGCTTGACGCCGGCATCCACGAGGCCGCGCGCCTGGGCCATCGCCACCCCATGCGGCGTGGCGAAGAACACGATGTCGCAGCCTTTGAGATCGGTGGCGTCGGGCGCGGTGAAATGCAGCTTGTCGTAGTGCCCGCGCAGGCTTGGGAACATGTCCACGACGCGGGTGCCAGCGTCGCCGCGGGACGTGATCGCGCGTACGTCCGCCTCCGGATGCGAGGCCAGCAGGCGCAAGAGTTCGACACCGGTGTAGCCCGTGCCGCCTACGATGCCGATCTTGAGCATTTACTCTCCCAATCAAGGTTCCGCGGTTTTGACGCCGATTCTAGCACCGGGTTCAGTTGTTCATGACATTGGCATAGTCGCGCCAGGCGTTCGGAGGGCTCTGTGCGCTGCCTCAGATGCACAAAGGCCGCCTCGAAGGCGGCCTTTGCACAGAGCCTATGGAACGTTTAGCGCTTCGAGAACTGCTTGCGCTTGCGCGCCTTGTGCAGGCCGACCTTCTTGCGTTCCACTTCTCGCGCGTCGCGGGTCACGAGGCCCGCCTTGGACAGCGTGGGCTTCAGTTGCGCGTCGTAGTCGATCAGCGCGCGCGTGATGCCGTGGCGCACCGCGCCGGCCTGGCCGGACTCGCCGCCGCCATTCACGTTGACCATGATGTCGAACGTCGCGGCGTGGTTGGTGAGCGCCAGCGGCTGGCGAACCACCATGCGTCCGGTCTCGCGCGTGAAGAACTCATCCACTGGCTTGTCGTTGACGATGAACTTGCCGGAACCCTGCTTGATGAACACGCGCGCCACCGACGTCTTGCGCCGGCCCGTGCCGTAGTAGTAATTGCCGATCATGACTTCGCTTCTTCTTTCCCGATTTTCTTCACCGGATCGATGGACTTGGGCTGCTGGGCCGAATGCGGATGCGTCGGGCCTTCGTAACACTTGAGTTTCTTGAGCATGGCGTAGCCAAGCGGACCCTTGGGCAGCATGCCCTTGACGGCCTTTTCCAGCGCGCGGCCCGGAAAGCGCGACTGCATCTGCCCGAAATTCACCGTGCGGATGCCGCCCGGATAGCCCGTGTGCCGGTGGTAGAGCTTGTCCTCGGCCTTGTTGCCGGTGACCTTCAGCTTGTCCACATTGGTCACGACGATGAAATCGCCCGTGTCCATGTGCGGCGTATAGATGGCCTTGTGCTTGCCGCGCAGGCGCAGCGCAATCTGGCTCGCAAGGCGCCCCAGCACCTGGTCGGTGCCGTCGACGACGAACCATTCCCGCTTGATGTCGGCGGGCTTGGCGGAGAAAGTCTTCATTTCAAAATCTCTGGGTAAGTGCGTTCGGGAGCTAGCCCTGGGCTTGCCCGAAGTCGCCGGGCCAAGCTTAGCCAAGGACACTCAAGCAAAGTCTGCTAGTTTACTATTCAGGGGCTTCCGGCGTCAAGACAACCCGCCTTGGGACGTGGGAACAGCCGGGCCCCAAGGTTGCCCAGGGTCGCACCGGCACAGGATACCGACGCCCGCTGCAGAGGCGCCAGGCCCTCGATTCGACAAAGCACCGCCGCTTGCTCTGGAGGTGCCCGGTGGCGGTGCGATTGCCGCGGCGCAATACGGATGACGGGCAAAAAGAGGCGCGGTGGTTTAGACCGCGCCTTTAGGATTCCACCATAGGAGGAGAATGGAGGAATGAGCCTGCGGTGCCTAAGGAGGAGTAAGGCGGAGCCGCAGACAGGCCCATCCTCCCATATTGCATCGCACAACGCAACGATCTGGACGCGCCGCAACCTGGACATTGCATAATTTTGCTCCGAGATCCGAGACAGATCGTCATAAATATCGTTTTTTGCGCCAAATTGGGGCATTCATGAAAACCAGAGTGAAGTGGGTCGAAGGCATGAGCTTCGTCGGCGAGACTGGAAGCGGCCATGCGGCCGTCATCGACGGCGCTCCGGAACACGGTGGCCGCAATCTCGGCATGCGGCCGATGGAGATGGTGTTGACCGGAACCGCGGCATGCACGGCCTTCGACGTCGTTTTGATCCTGAAAAAGGCCAGGCAGCCGGTGACTGATTGCGTCGTAACCGCCGAGGCGGAAAGGGCACCGCAAGAGCCGCGGGTCTTCACCCGGATCCATCTGGTTTATTCGGTGGCCGGTCACGGCCTCAACCGGCCCCACGTGGAGCGTGCGGTGAAGCTATCGAAAGAGAAATACTGCTCGGCCACGATCATGCTTGCGCATAGCGCCGAGATCACCTACGAAATCGTGGTGACGGAAGGCGATCGGGTACCGGCGAGTACCTGAACGAAGCGACAATCGTCGTCGCGTCGGGGGCCAACGGCAAGACGCGATGACGACGTCTTACCTTCCGGCGAGACTCTCTATTTGGCGGTTGCCGGGACGGCGTCCTTGCCGGCGGGCACCGGATCCTTCGCCATGACCGCGGGCATCTGGCGCGGCAACAGCAGGCCGCGCACCTGGGCGTCGACCTTCGCGGTGACCTCCTTGCCTTCCGCGGATTTGAACGACAGCGTCAATGGCACCGTCATGCCATTCCCCAGGTCCTTGGTGATTCCGACCAGGCGCAGGTGGCTGCCCTTGTAGGCCAGGCGCGTGGTCTTGCCGGCCGGGACCGGCATCGTTGGCACCACCTTCGACTCCGGCGGATCGGCATTCAGCTTGACTTCGACCAGTTCGACTTTATCGGCGACTGGCGTTGTTGCGCCGACCAATTCGAGGTTCACATCGCTGGTGATGTCGACGTACGCCCACGCTTCCGCCATCCCCGCCGCGGCAGGGCGCATCCACGCGGTTTTGAGCGTGACTTCAGCCGCTGATGCGCTGCACGCGGTGGGCAGCGCGCATGCCGCGGCGAGCACGCTCAAGGCAATACGCCACGCGCGCGGCGTGGTCATTGTGCGTCCCGCAGCAAACGGATGAGCGAGGACGTGTCCCAGCGGCCACCGCCGCGGGCCTGCACGCGGGCATAGAACTGGTCGACCAGCGCGGTGCCGGGCAGCGCCGCGCCGTTCGCCCGCGCTTCCGCCAGGCAAATGGCGAGGTCCTTGCGCATCCAGTCCACGGCGAAGCCGAAGTCGAACTTGTCCGCGATCATCGTCGTGCCGCGATTTTCCATCTGCCAGGACTGCGCGGCGCCCTTGCTGATCACGTCGAGCACTCGTGTCGGGTCGAGCCCGGCGCGGGACGCGAAATTGATGCCTTCGGAAAGCGCCTGGACCAGGCCTGCGATGCAGATCTGATTGACCATTTTCGTCAGTTGCCCGCTGCCGGATGCGCCCATCAGCGTCACTGCCCGGGCGTAGGAGGCGAGCACGGACTCGGCACGGGCAAAAACTGCAGCGTCGCCGCCGACCATGATCGTGAGCTTGCCGTTTTCCGCGCCGGCCTGCCCGCCAGACACCGGTGCGTCGAGAAACGCAACGCCCTTGCCCGCCGAGGCGCGGAACATGTCCCGCGCGACCTGCGCCGACGCGGTGGTGTGATCGACCAGGATGCTGCCCGCGGTCATTCCCGCAAGCGCGCCATCCGGGCCGGCGATCACCGAGCGGACATCGTCATCGTTGCCCACGCACATCAGCGCGATTTCGGCGCCGCGAACCGCAGCGGCCGGCGTCGCCGCATGCCGTCCGCCAAATGCTTCCACCCACATTGCCGCCTTGGGCGAGGTGCGATTGAAAACCGTGACCTCATGGCCCGCGCGGGCCAGGTGCCCCGCCATCGGATAACCCATCACGCCCAAACCAAGGAATGCGAGTTTCATCGTTGCTCCCGAACGGCCGACCGACGGCCTAGTTGGTTCGCTCGTCGTCGCCCTTGGCCGACGACCCGGCGCCGTAGCGCCATTTGAGGAAAAGGATCGACAGCGCCAGCCCCAAGGTCACGACGTTGGCCGCGATCAGGGGCGGCGAGCCGAGCCTGATTCCGTACCACAGCCACAACGCGACACCCGCGCTGAAGATGGAGAACATGCCCCACGAGATGTCGCGCGCCGAGCGCGTCCTCACGATGCGCACGACCTGGGGCACGAAGGCGATCGTGGTCAGCGCCCCCGCCAGAAAGCCGAGCATGTCGCGGCTGATCGAGTCCAGGACGCCCATGCCTACCCAAGCGACTTGCGCGCGAGCGCGATGGCCGCGCGCACCTGCGTGGGCGCCGTCCCGCCGGCATGGTCGCGGCTGGCCACGGATCCTTCGAGCGTAAGCACGGCGAACACATCGTTATCGACCAGGGGCGAAAACTGGCGCAAGTCGGCAAGCGCCAGGTCGGCAAGGTCGCAGCCCCTGGCTTCTGCGTGGCGCACCGCCCGGGCAACCGCTTCGTGCGCGTCGCGAAAAGGCAGGCCGCGACGGACCAGGTAGTCAGCGAGGTCGGTGGCTGTCGCGAACCCCTCGCGTGCCGCCGCACGCATGCGGTCGGCGTTGACGCGAATGCCGGAGACGATGAGATCGGTCATGATGATGAGCGAATCGGCGAGGGTGTCGACGGTGTCGAACAACGGCTCCTTGTCTTCCTGGTTGTCCTTGTTGTAGGCCAACGGCTGCCCCTTCATCAGCACCAGCAGCGACACAAGGTGGCCGATGACCCGTCCGGCCTTGCCGCGCACAAGCTCGGGCACGTCCGGATTTTTCTTCTGCGGCATGATCGAGCTGCCTGTGCAGAAGCGGTCGGCCAGGTCGACGAACGCGAACCGCGGCGAGGACCAGAGCACGAGCTCTTCGGACAGCCGCGACAGGTGAACCATCGCGAGCGATGCGGCGGCCTCGAACTCGATCGCGAAGTCACGGTCGGCCACTGCGTCGAGCGAATTCGGGCACAGACCGTCGAAGCCGAGTTCACGGGCCACGCGCTCGCGGTCGATCGGATACGAGGTGCCGGCAAGCGCTGCCGCGCCGAGGGGAAGGCGATTCACGCGCCGGCGACAATCCGCCAGCCGCTCAGCGTCACGCGAGAACATCGCGTCATAGGCCATCAGGTGGTGGCCAAACGTAACCGGCTGCGCCACCTGCATGTGCGTGAACCCGGGCATGATCGTTTCGGCGTGACGCTCGGCGAGGTCGAGGAATGCGCGCCGCATCGCTGTCAGTTGTGTCGACAGCGCGTCGATCGCGCCACGCAGCCACAGCCGCATGTCCGTCGCGACCTGGTCGTTGCGTGAGCGCCCGGTATGCAAGCGTTTGCCGGCGTCGCCGACAATGTCGGTAAGCCTTCGTTCGATATTGAGGTGCACGTCCTCCAGGTCGCTCGACCAGGAGAATTCTCCGCGCGCGATCTCCGCGCGGATCTGCGCCATGCCGCGCTCGATATCGGCCAGATCCGCGGCCGAGATGATATTCATCGCCGCGAGCATCCGGGCATGGGCGATCGAACCCTTTATGTCGACATCGGCCAGACGCTGATCGAAGCCGACCGACGCCGTGAATCGCTTGACCAGCGCCGATACGGGTTCACTGAACCGTCCCGACCAACCGCCCGCGTCAGCCGGCACTGATGGCGGTGAGGACGACGCAGGTGCGGAAGGAGGGGTCGATTTGGCGGCGGACATTGACGGACGGACTAGTGACTTGCATAAGGCAGCACGGCATGCCGAGAATGGCCGCAGGGTTTTAACACCCGCGCTTCGCCGAGACGGGCGCCGGGCCGACCCGTTGCATTCGCCGCTCGAGTTGACACCGCCGTTGCCTGCCCAGTTGACGCCTTGCGCGGCCGCGCCGCCCGTTCCCAGGCGGTTGGCAGTGCAGCAAAATGCCGGAAATGAGACAGTTCAACGGCCAACCGGCGTCGAGTACCTTGGGCGGCAGGCACAATGCTTGCATACTGCCTAAATCATGGCAGTGATTATAAGACAAAATCCGAACCGGCCGACGTTACCCGGCTTCCGCAATCTGGGGACCGTCCTGCGGATCCTGGTCGCGGTCAACCTTGGCGCAGCCCTCGTCGCGCTCGTGCGCGCGGCGGAACTTTCGCGGGTCTACGCCGAATGGATCGACGCGACCAGCGTCGTCGAACCCTACCTTTTGCTCGTCCTCGCCATCCTCTGGGCTGCCTCGCCGTGGCTGTCCCGCCTGACGTTCGGCGTCGGTGCCGGAGTAATTGCGTTGGCCACGCTGCTCTCCGGACGACTCATTTTTGCGGCGATGAACACGCTGGCACCGCTGCCGGAAGGCACGCTCCTGCGCTGGATGCTGAACGGCCTCGTCGCGGTCGCCATGCTGCTGTTCTACTTCCACCTCCGTGCCCGTGCGTTGTCGCCTGCCATTACCGAGGCACGTCTGCAGGCGTTGCAGGCCCGGATTCGGCCCCATTTTCTTTTCAACAGCATCAATGCCGTGCTGTCGCTGGTGCGCAGCGATCCGAAGCGGGCGGAGGTCGCGCTGGAAGACATGGCCGACCTGTTTCGCGTGCTCATGCGTGACAACCGCGAGCTGACGCCGCTCGAGGAGGAAGTCGAGTTGTGTCGCCAATACCTGGAGCTGGAGCAATTGCGGCTTGGCGACCGGCTGACCGTGGACTGGAACGTCAAGAGCATGCCGGGCGACGCGCTGGTGCCGCCGCTGATGCTGCAGCCGCTGCTGGAAAACGCCGTCTACCATGGCATCGAGCCGTCGAGCACCCCGGGCGTGGTCTCGATCAACCTGTTCCTGTCGCGCGGCGAAGTCCACGCGATTCTCAGGAATCCTTACCGCGCCGTCGGCGGCAACCATCATTCGGGCAACAAGATGGCGCTGGCCAACGTGCGCGAGCGCCTGGCGCTGCATTTCGATGCCGAAGCGAGCCTCGAATCGCGCGTGAGCAAGGACGCGTACGAGGTGCACATTCGCATTCCCTATCGTACCGAGGTGGCCGACACGACGCTGGCCGCACCGACGGTGACAGGTCCCCAGCCGGGCCAGGAGACGCCACGCGAACGCGACGCGGCATCGGCCGGCAAACCCGACTCCAAGGTTCGACTCGTGCCGGGGGCCGCCCATGGCTGAGGCTCCGCTGCGCGTGCTGGTCGTCGACGACGAGGCGCCGGCGCGCCGACGCCTGCGCGAGTTGCTGGACGATTGCACGGCGGTGCTGCCGCTGTCGATCATCGGCGAAGCGCAGCACGGTCGCGAGGCGCTGGACCTGCTCCAGAACGCGCCGGCCGATCTCGTGCTGACCGACATCCACATGCCGGACATGGACGGCGTCGAGCTTGCCCGCCACCTGCTGAAGCTGTCGCATCCACCTGTGGTGATCTTCACCACCGCATTCCACGAGCACGCGGTGCAGGCGTTCGAAGTGAACGCGGTCGACTACCTGATGAAGCCCATCCGGATGCAGCGGCTCCTGAGCGCGCTGCAAAAGGTGCCGCGGCTGCGTCCGGTCAGCGCGGAGAAGCTGGCGCAACTGCCCGCGACGGCGCGCCGGTATCTCTCCGTGACCGAACGGTCGCGGGTGGTGCTGGTCCCGCTCGAGGACATCGTCTATCTCAAGGCCGAGCTCAAGTACATCACTATCCGCACGTCACAGCGCGAATACCTGCTCGAGGAGTCGTTGACCAAGCTGGAGACCGAATTCGGGGCGCGGTTCGTGCGAGTCCATCGCAACTGCCTTGCCGCGCGCGACCACATCCGTGGCTTCGAGCGGCGAGTGAACGACGATGGCGACGCGCACTGGGAGGTCCTGCTGGCGGGGGTCGCCGAGACGCTGCCGGTCTCCCGGCGTCAGCAGTTCGTGGTGCGGGACATGGGACGGGAAACCGCCGCCTGAGGTTGGTCCGAGGGCGAGGCAGGCGTTCGTTTGCAGCGCCCGAACCGCTGCCGGCGCTTAGCGGATAAACTTGGCGGCTTTCGCCGTCCCTCGGCGTCCCTTCACTTTCTGCAAAGCCTGACATGCGCACGCTCGTCTGCGGTTCGCTCGCCTACGACACCATCATGGTGTTTCCCGACCGCTTCTCGCGGCACATCCTTCCCGAGCAACTGCGCGTGCTGTCGGTGTCGTTCCAGATCGGGGAAATGCGCCGGGAATGGGGCGGGTGCGCGGGCAACATCGCGTACAACCTGCGCGGCATCGGCGGCGAGCCCGTCGTCATGGCCACCATCGGCGACGACGGCGACGATTATCGTGAGCGGCTCGACGCGCTGGGCATCGCGGTGGATGCCGTGCGCCACGTGCCCGGCACCTATACGGGCCAGGCGTTCATCATCACCGACACGGAGGACAACCAGATCACGGCGTTTCACCCCGGCGCGATGAATTTTTCGCACCAGAACCGCGTCGACGACGTCGCGGGCGTCGGCCTCGGCATCGTCGCACCCGACGGCAAGGAAGGCATGAGCGCGCACGCCGAACAGTTTGCGCAGGCCGGCATTCCTTACCTGTTCGATCCCGGGCAGGCCATGCCGTTGTTCAGCGGTTCGGAACTGCTCGCGATGATCGATCGCGCGCGCTGCGTTGCGGTCAACGATTACGAAGGACGGATGCTGACGGAGCGCACCGGCCTTTCGCTTGCGGCGATCGCCGAGCGGGTCGACGCGCTGATCGTGACGCTGGGAAGTGACGGTTCGGTTATCCATGCCGGTGGCGTCACCTACGCCATTCCCGCCGCCAGGGCTTCGGCCGTTCTCGATCCGACTGGATGCGGCGACGCGTACCGCGCAGGCATCCTCTACGGCATGAGTCATGGCTGGGACTGGGAAAGGACCGGCGGCTTGGCGTCGGTCATGGGATCGCTCAAGATCGCGTCGCGGGGCGGCCAGAACCACACCGTCAATCAGGACACGGTAGGTGAGCTCTACCACGCGACTTTCGGCAGCCACGTCTTCTGATGACTCCTTTCTGAGAGCGCACATCGCAGCCAATACGCCCCCGGTCCGCATCTACCGGTACGTGCGGACCTGCGTGCATGTCGGATCGGGCGTCGCCACGACGCTGTTGGTGTTTCCGCTGGTCTCGCCTTCCCGCAGGCGGGCGCTGGTCAAGCGCTGGAGCCGCCGGCTGCTGCGCATCCTGGCGGTCGAAGCTTGCGTGCATGGCGACCTTGGCATCCGCGACGGCAATGTGCTGATCGTGGCCAACCACATTTCCTGGCTGGACATCTTCGTGCTGAATGCCGTTCACCCGGTGCGCTTCGTAGCGAAGTTGGAACTGGCGGCGTGGCCGGTCGTCGGCGCGATGATCCGCGGCGCCGGAACGCTGTTCGTTGAGCGCACGAAATGGCGCGACCCGCACCGTGTCAACGATCATGTCGCGGCGGCCCTGGCAGGCGGCGACGTCGTGGCGATTTTCCCCGAAGGCACCACCACCGACGGCCTCGACATGCTGCCGTTCAAGAGTTCGCTGCTGCAGCCGATCGTCGATGCGCAAGGTCACGTGCAGCCCGTGGCCATCCGCTACCGGACACCCGACGGCGCACTGTCGGTCGCGCCAGCGTACGTGGGCGAGACGACGTTCGCCGCGTCGTTCTGGGAAGTGTGCGGCGTGCGCGCGCTTGAGGTGGAACTGGTCGCAACCACCGCGCTATCCGCGCGCGATGGCCACCGGCGCCAGCTGGCACGCGCGGCGGAAGCGTCTATCCGAAAGGTTTTGGCTGCACCGGATGCCGCGACGGCACCTGGTACACCTGGCGGTCGTCGAGCCTGACGGCGGTCAGCGTCCCGCCCCACAGGCAACCCGAATCGAGCATCAGCACGTTGGGTGACAGCATGAGGTCGAGCGTGGACCAGTGTCCGCAGATCACCGTAATGTGCGCGCTCTTCCGGTCCGCTTGCGCAAACCATGGCAGGTAACCTGCGGGCGCATGGCCCGCGCCGCGCTTTTCCGCAAGGTCCATCGTGCCGTCGGCGGAGCAGAACCGCAGGCGCGTGCAGGCGTTGACGGCGATGCGCAGGCGGTCATGGCCGGTGAGCTCGTCCGACCATTGCCGCGGCTCGTCGCCATAGAGCACGCCAAGGAACTCGTGCGCCCGGTCGCTCGCGAGCATCGCCTGCACTTCGCGCGATAGCATGAGCGCCGTTGCCGGGGTCCATTGCGGCAGCAGGCCGGCGTGCACGAGCAGCCGTTCGCCTTCGATCACGACCAGCGGCCGGGCCGATAGCCACGCGACCAGCGCGTCGCGATCGGGCGCGGCGAGGATGGCATCGAGCGTGTCGTCGCGATGCGGCCGGCGATGACCCGCGGCCACCGTGAGCAGGTGCAAGTCGTGGTTGCCGAGCACCGTGGTGGCCCGGTCCCCGAGCTTGATGACCTCGCGCAGGACTGCGAGGGATTCCGGGCCGCGATTCACGAGATCACCGACGAGCCACAAGCGGTCGCTCGCCGGCGCGAACGCGATGAGATCGAGCAGCTGGCAGAATTCGGCGTGGCAGCCCTGGATGTCACCGATCGCGTAGTGCGCCATGTCGTTCGAGGATAGCGGGTTGATTGAGGGAAAGAAAATATCGAACGTGTCAAGCGCAGCGACGCTGCTAGAATCCACGCGCACCGACGGCAAACGTTCCGGTTGTTCCGCGAATTCCATCTTAGCAAATCCGCTTGTCCTTTCTCCTCAATTCGCCCCAGCGCGAGGCCGTGCGCCACATCGCCGGTCCGTTGCTCGTGCTGGCCGGTGCGGGCAGCGGCAAGACGCGCGTCATCACTGCCAAGATTGCCCACCTCATCGAACACGGGGTGGACCCATCCCGCATCGTCGCGATCACGTTCACCAACAAGGCCGCGCGCGAAATGCGCGACCGCGCGCAGGCGCTGCTGAAGACGCAGGGCAAGGCGGGTGACGCCGGGAAAGTGATCGTCGCGACCTTCCACGCGTTCGGCCTCAGGATCCTGCGCACCGAGGCGAAAGCCGCGGGACTCAAACCCGGCTTTTCGATCTTCGACCCCGCCGACCTGGAATCGGTCGTCGCCGAGCTCATCGCGACGTCCGATCGCGGTCGTGCGCGCGCGGCGCAATGGAAGATCAGCGCGTGGAAGAACGCCATGGTTCCGCCTGCCACCGCACTCAAGGAAGCGAAGGACGACGACGAGGTGGTCGCCGCGCGAGCGTATGCCAACTATGGCGACGCACTGGCCGCGTACCAGGCGGTGGACTTCGACGATCTCATTGTCCGCGTGGTCGACCTGCTCGAGCGCGATGCGACCGTGCGCGCGCGCTGGCAGGCCAGATGCGCGCACGTCCTGGTCGACGAATACCAGGACACCAATCGCGCGCAGTATCGCCTGCTGCGCGCGCTGGTCGGCAAGGACACGCCGTTCACCGTGGTCGGCGACGACGACCAGGCCATCTACGGCTGGCGCGGCGCCAGCGTCGACAACCTGGCGAATCTCCCGCAGGATTTTCCCGGACTCAAGGTGGTCAAGCTGGAGCAGAACTATCGCTCCACCGTGCGCATCCTGCGTTCCGCCAACGCGCTGATCGCCAACAACGACAAGCTCTTCGACAAGCGCCTCTGGAGCGACCTGCCCAGTGGCGATGCCATTCGCGTCGTGCCGGCGGCCGACGACGAGGCGGAGGCGGAAATG
This sequence comes from uncultured beta proteobacterium, assembly GCA_963819965.1. Taxonomy (GTDB): domain Bacteria; phylum Pseudomonadota; class Gammaproteobacteria; order Burkholderiales; family Casimicrobiaceae; genus VBCG01. The sequence goes on along the minus strand of CAWFYA010000004.1, from coordinate 980,634 downwards.
GTGGCGCGCAGGATCTCGGCGCTCAAGTTCGAGCGGCGCGCGAAGTTTTCCGATTTTGCGATCCTTTATCGCGGCAATCACCAGGCGCGCGCATTTGAAACCGCGCTGCGCGGCCAGAACATGCCCTACGACGTTTCCGGCGGCCTTTCGCTCTTCGACAAGACGGAGGTCAAGGACATCGTCGCCTATCTGCGCCTGATCGCCAACGACGACGACGACCCGGCGTTCGTGCGCGCGGTGACCTGTCCCAAGCGCGGCATCGGCCAGGCGACGCTTGGGCACCTGGGCGACATTGCAGCGGCGCGTCGCGAGAGCCTGTTCGCCGCGGTATTCGCGCCCGAGGCGATGAAGGCGATACCCGCGCGGCAACGGGAGACGCTCAACGAGTTCTGCACGCTGATCAACAATCTCCGATTTCGCGCCGAGCGCGAGCCGGCCGGGCGCCTGCTCAACGAGCTGTATGCCGCGACGGGTTATGCGGATTGGCTGGTGGCGACGCTGGACAGGCGCGAGGCCCAGGCGCGGACGCAAAGTGTGCGCGACCTGATCGACTGGCTCGCGCGCAAGGGCGAGAACGACGACCGCAATCTGCTCGAGTTGACCCAGATGGTCGCGCTGATCACGATGCTGGAGGGCCGCGACGGCGATGGTGCGGATGTGGTGCATTTGTCCACGCTGCATGCGGCGAAGGGCCTGGAATTCCCGCACGTGTTCTTAGTCGGCCTGGAAGAGGGAGTGCTGCCGCACCGTGAGGCGGTGGAACGGGGCACGCTCGACGAGGAGCGGCGCCTGATGTACGTGGGCATCACGCGCGCCCGGCAGTCGCTGCATCTGTCCTATTGCCGGCGGCGCAAGCGTGCAGGGGAAATGATGTCGTGCACGCCGTCGCGATTCATCGGCGAACTGGCGCAGGACGACCTGCGATACGCTGACACGCCGTTGCCGCCGGAGGAGGCAGCAAAGGAGAAGGCCGCGGGCAGTGAACGCCTGAAAGCGCTGAAGGCGATGCTCGCGCGCGACTGACCGCTATTTGGCAGCGGCCACCATGTAATTCACCGCCGCCTTGATCTCAGCGTCCGACAACGCAAGATTGCCGCCTCTGGGAGGCATCGCGCCAGACTTGCCGTTGAAGCCACCCATCGCATGCGTGTACAGCACCGGGACACCTTGCGCGATGCGCGGCGCCCACGCGGCCTTGTCACCGAACTTGGGCGCGCCGGCGATTCCCGCACCGTGGCAGACCGCGCAGTTGCCTTCGAAGACCTTCTTGCCGTCGGGCGTGGCGCCGGTCGCCGGCGCTGTAGCAGCGACTGGTACCGCCGCGGCGGGCGCGGGTGCGGCGGTCGCTGCCGCGACGGGCGCGGTCGATCCGGTGGTCGTCGCAACCGCAGCCACTGCAGGTTCCTTCCACGTTGCGCCGGCCGCGTTGGCCATGAACGCGACCGCACGCCGGATTTCGTCGTCGCTGAGGTCGGTGTTGCCGCCCTTGGGCGGCATTACGCCGGACTTGCCTTGGAAGCCCCCAATAGCGTGCTGGTCGAGCGTGGCCTGGCCGGTCGCGATACGCGCGCTCCATGCCGCCTTGTCGCCGAACTTCGGTGCACCCGCCAAGCCACCTTCATGGCATGTCTTGCACACTTGCCCATAGACTTGCTCGCCGGTCAGCATGCCTTTCGGTCCGCTCACCTCGGCAAGCACCACAGTGCCCACGGGCTGGATGCGCGCGAGGATCTTGCTGTCGTCCTCGTGTATTCCCTTTTCGCCGCTGGTCATGAGCTGTGACATCAGCGCCGCGAGGGTAATCGGCACCGCGAACGCCAGCAGCACGACGATGATGAGTTGCCTTGGCGTCTTGATCGGGGAAGAGTGCTCGTCGGTCATGGGCGTTCGGGTCGGTTGATTGATTTTTGCCAGACGAACCCGTGGCTTGCGGCGGGCCGGCGATACGGGCGTGCCGGTTTGGCTTCCGGCGCGCATTTTACATGGCAGCGCATTATACGGTTCGGCTTGACCCCTGGGGACGCCTGCCCCGCCCAACGTGTAAAATGCGTGCGGGTCGGCTGTTAACTCGCCGATGCACGCTGCTTCACGCGCCCGTAGCTCAGTTGGATAGAGTATTGGTTTCCGAAGCCAAGGGTCACAGGTTCGAATCCTGTCGGGCGCGCCATCCAAGCCACCAAGCCCCGAGGTAGGCTGCAGCGGCGAGATAGAGTGGGGCAGTGTCGGGGTCGCGCGCGGCGGCCATGAGACACCCCATGGTGTACTTGGCGACGTGCGCGTCGGCATGTACCGCGGCACGCGCGGCCAAATCGTTGCCAATGGCGGCATGCTGTTCCGGCGCTGAACGAAATACTCGAGCGGCGACGTCGCTGGGATCGCCATCCATCGAAATTTCCGCTGGACGAGGCGGTGGCGAATAGGGCATTTCGAGACGAGCGCGACCCAAGGTCGCACGAAACCCCAATACGTGCGTCGCGGCAATACGCACCAACCGAAGCGGGTCTGACACCGCATCGGATTGGGCCAGAATCGCCTGTGGCAGCGTCAGGCAGTGACTCCAGCCATACGGGGCGTATGCAGGATCATCCTGGAGCATGGAAAGTGCGGCGACCGAAAGCAGCACGCGCTCCGCCTGGCGCACGGTCAGTGCGCTCGTGCCATCGGCAAGCAGGCTTGCGGCGTAGCCATCGCGCTCGACCTCGAGCATCGTTGGAGCGATTGCGGTCGACGTCGCGTTGACGCGGGGCGGTGCCGCAAGCGATTCGAACAGCGACGCCTCGCGACTGACGGCATTCGCTGCAACCGAATCCATCCAGGTCAGGCGGCGGTCGGCTTCGAGCGCAAGGGTTCGCAATGGCGCGCGCAGCAGTGCGCAAACGCTCCCCGACGCCTGGCGGACAGCGCCCGGAAGCATCATCAGGAGAATCGGCGCATGGGCCGCAGCACCCAAGGCAGGAATCAACTCCTCGGCCAAGGAGGCACGCAGCCTTTCAGCGGAAGTGCGCGGCAGGAGGAAGAGAATGGCCCCATCCACGATGTCCGCGTCGCCGCCGCGCAGCGCACCGAGCAACTCATCGAAGGCGTCGTCAACGGTAGCGTAATTCCGTGGACGCGGGTCGATTTCCAGGCCCTCGCTCGCATAGCGGACGGCGATCGCGGCAATCCGCCTTCGCGCGTCGTCGCGTTTGTCCGCCGGAACATGGGGCAGAAGCGATGCGCGGGCCAGAAGCTCGAGAGGCGCGTGGAGGAGAAAGGAGGAGCGCGCCTGGGCTTTGGGTGGCGCAATGATCGCCGCGACCGTCTGGATCAACAAGGCATCGCTCGTCTCCGGCAATCGGGATCGTGCCCAGGCATCGTCGTGTCTGGGCGTCTCTAATACCTCCAACGGGAGGGCTCGAAGAAGTTCTCTCGGGTCGCTCATGGCAGTAAGATACAAGTTAAAGTTAACTTTAAGTCAATGACTTTATGGCTCAACCCGCGATATCCATCGGCACGCTCGCCCAGCGATCGGGGGTCAACGCGAGCGCCCTGCGGTTTTACGAGGCGCAGGGACTCATTAGATCCACGCGGGGTCCGGCGGGCCGGCGTACTTATTCCCGCGACGTATTGCGCCGCGTCGCGTTCATCCGCGCCGCCCAATCGGTAGGATTGACGCTACACGACATCCAGCAGGCGCTGCAGCGGCTGCCCAACCAACGAACACCGACCAAGTCGGACTGGGAACGGCTTTCGGCCGCATGGCGGCCGATGCTGGATCGACGCATCGCCGCTTTGACGAGCCTGCGCGACCGGCTTTCGTCGTGCATTGGTTGCGGCTGCCTCTCGCTGAAGAGCTGTGCGCTCTACAATCCCGGCGACACCGCCCAGGCACGCGGAGCTGGTCCGCGCTATCTGCTCGGCGACGTGCCGCCCGCGATCACGGAGCCGCGGCGTCCCAAGGGAAGGAAATGAATGCGTGCCTTTGCGCTCGGAGCAGCGCTTTTCGCGGCCTCGGTTGCATGGTTGAATTCGGAGCGGTCCCGACGCCTTCGTTGTTCATTCCCAGGTTTGCCGTGACGCGCCACGCCAATCATTCGTAACTGCGGCGGAAATACACACCCAGGCTCGAGATGATCCCGGCTTCCGCGCGCAGCGTGAGCGACCGGCTGAGCGCGTACTCGATGCGCAGCGCGTTATTGGCCACGGTGAGTCCCTGTTCGTAGACCAGCGTGAGCCGGTCGTTGATGCGCTTGCCGAATGCGACGACCTGGCTCGTCGTCCCGCTGACCACGGCGGTGCTGCGCTCGCGCACCGAAATATCGTCGAGGCCGATGGAATTGGCCAGAGTCGTGGTAAAGGGCCGCTGCCCCCTGCCGACCAGCAGCGCTGACGCAGCGCCCACCGCCGCAGTGTCCGCGCGCGACGCGCGATCCAGTCCTTGGCCAGTCATGAGCCACGAAAGTTTCTCGCCGTCGGGCACCGGAGGATTGGACACCAGCCGCACGCGGGGCACGCGCACCGTGCCAGTGAGTTCGACGCCCGCCTCGACCGCGGTATTTCGGCGCATTGCCGTCACGTCGAGCGCCGGATTGTCGACAGGTCCATCGAAGATGAGTCGGCCCCGCTCGATATCCAGGCGCTGGCCGAACACGAAGTAGGTGCCGTTGACCGCGCTGATCGTGCCGCGCGCGGTGACGTTGCCGCTGGTGCCGGTCGCGAGGTGCAGCTTTCCCGCGAGTCCGGTGTCGAGTCCTTCACCAAGGAAGCGCAGGTCGTCGCCGAGGCTGACTTCGAGGTCGAGCAGCACCGGCACGTCGCGCGCGGCCGATGCGTTGGTGGCGCCGCGCGGCTGCCCCTTGATGACGACGTCGTCGCTCAACCTTCCGACGCTCACCGGCTCGTAGTCGATGCGTCCCTGAAGTATGTCTATATTGCCGCGCACGGCGATCTTCCCGCTCTCCATCGCGAGCACGCCGCTGCCGTCGACCGTCAGCTGGACGTCGGGGCGGTTGATGGCGCGGAATTTCTCCGCCTTCCAGGTCACGTGCGCCTCCTGGGCGGCCGCGGCGTCACCGTCGCGTGGCGCGCGTGCCAGCGTCCCCTGCGCGTTGAAGCGCCCTTCACCGCCGGCAAACGAGAGCTCTTCCAGCACCAGCGTGCTCTCCGCAAGGCGCCCGCGCAGCCGGCCGTCGTGCAGGTGCACCCCATATTGCGGAATGTCGACGCGCATGGCATCGGCCGTGAGCGTACCTTCGACCACCGGGCGCGCAAGACTGCCCGCCGCGCTCAAGTCGACGTGCGCGCGGCCGTCGACGACGGCCAGCGTGCCAAGCCAAGGTTGCAGCGGCCGCAGCGACGGCAGATCCGCCACCAACGTGCCCGAGAGCGGCGCGTCAAGCGGGGACTTGCCCGCGGCGATTTCGCTGGCCCTGATGTTCAATGTGGCATCGGCGTTTCCTGCACGCAAGGAGCGCAGCAGCGCCGCCCCGAGGAGGTTTCCGTCCGTGATGTGCGCTTCGAATTCGAGGGCCGAGATGCCGAGTGCAAGGCCGCCGGCGCCGAGCGAATCACTTTCGGTGCCGAACAGGTCGCCGCTCTCCCGCCGCAGGTGGATGACACCCTTCCACTGCGGCGCGGCTTCCACCGACCAATCCCCGCCGATGATCAACGTCGAGGCCAGCGGAGACTTGAGGCCGGCGATGCGCAATGCCGTGGCCAGCGGAATACCCGTGATCGATCCACGCGTGGCGAGCTTGGGGGCGTCCCACCTCAGGCCTTCGAGGTCGACGTGCCCCTCCGCAATCCGCATTCGTGCCTTCCCCACCTGCAAGTGGCCGTGTGCCCAGGTGACTGCCACAGGTGCCTCCAGATGCATGACATTCGCGCCGGAATTGTCGAGCTGGTCGAGGACGCCGCTCCACGTAACGGATGGCGTGCCCGCCTGCTTGAGCGCGCCGGTGAACCGGGCGTGGCCATCCACGCCTTCTCCCGATAGCGCGAGCTTGACCACGTGCTGCGCGAGCGTGCCATTGGCGTCCACGGACAGCGAAGGAAAATCGCCTTGCGGAACGCTCACCTTGGTTGCCGCGAGAGACAGGCTGATCGCGCGCCCGGCATTGGCGACGGGGTCGAGCGTGAGGCCGCCGGACGCAATCATGGCTTTGGCCTTCAGCGTGCCCATGCTTCCCAGTCGTCCCCACTGCAACCCGCTGCCGTGCATGTCCAGCTCGAGTCCATTGCCGCCGGGGTCGCTCGTCAGTGCACCGCGAACGTGGATGGCGCCGGCGACGGCCTCCGGGACCGGAAAGGGCGTCAGTTTCGCCAGCGGCTCGCGCAACTCCTGGAGTTTGTCAACGTCGGCCGCGAAGACCAGTTTGTCGCCGGGCGTGCCCGCAGCGCCGGAAACAGTCAGAGTCGACTTACCAAGTGCCAACTTCACGGCGACGTGGCGCATGGTTTTGGCGGTGAACTCGGCGTGCAGGTTGCCACTGACCGGAAGTTCGGCCAGCTGGCTCCCACGCGCCAGCACGACGCTTGCCTCGGCGCTCCACGAAGGTTGCAGCTGCCCGCGCGCAGTAAGCGTGGCAGACAAGTTCCCCGCCGGAAAATCGCCGAAACGCGACGGATCGAAATGTACGGCCTCGCCGCTGACGTCGAAGCGGCGTTCTCCATCGATCGCGATTTGGCCGCGGCCGGCCACTTCGCCTTCTCCGGCGCGAATGCGGAAACGTTGAATGTCGACACGACGTCCCGCGACCGCAGCGGAAAAACTCAGCAACATCCCGGCCTGGGTCAGCTCGCCGCGCACGTTTTGGGTGGCCTGCGTGACATCGGCGTTCAGCGTTCCATTGAGGCGGGTGGCGACGAACGTGGAGAGCAGCGCGCGCAGGTCCAGATCACGCACGCCGAGTTGCCAGCGGCTTGCCGAGCCGTCGCGTGGAAACGATGCGCGACCGGTGATGCGCGCGTCGCCCGCGAGGCGCGCGTCGATCGCGTCGAGCGCGAGCGCGCGGCCGTCCCATGCAAAGCGCGAGTTCAGTGCCGCCAGCGGCACACGGCCGGTATCGATGGCGCCGGCATCGGCGTTACGGGCGGTCAACGTGCCGGAGAAACCATCGGCCATGGGCTGGGCGTCGATGGTGACGCCCAGCTTGGTTGCCGGAAGCGTCCCTTCGAAACGGGCGACGTTCACATCCCGCGCATCGATGTGGGCGGCGACCAGCAGCGATGGCGCAAACGGCGTGAGGGTGGCGCTGGCTTTGATGGTCGCGTCGCGGCTGGTGCCTCTCGCAGTGACGGCGAAATTCGCCATTTCGCCCTTCGCCGCAAGGTCGGCGCGCGTGTCGCGATAGGCGTTATCACCGGCGAAGTTGAGCGAAGCGCTCAGCGCAAAAGGCGCGACGGCGCCAATCTCGGCGTCCCCCTCCAACGTACCGACATCGGTGACGAAACGCAGCCTGCGCACAACGTGCGTGCGCGCTCCGCCACGATAGTCGAAGACAACGCCGCGCAACGTCCCCGAGCGCGCGCCGACATGCCATTCCAGGCGCTCGACGCCGACATTGTCGACGGAAACCTCGAGAGGCAGGGACAGATCGGTCGGTTGCGCGAGCGGCGCGTCGGAGCTCTTCAGCGTGATCGCGATCCGGTGCGCACCCAGGCCGCTGACGTTCACGTGCTTGGTGAAGAGGCCGATGACGCTCCAGGTCAGCGCCATGTCATCGGCCTCGACCTGCACGTCTTCGCCGTGCCACGCAATCTTCGCGACCCGCACCGTGGACAGCAGCGAACCGGTGGCGTCCTGCACGGTCAGCCGGCCCCCGCTCGCGGCGATCGCCCGGCCGATCGCCAGGTCCAGGGCCGCTGGCGTGTCGAGCCAGGCGACTCCACCTGCGAGCAGCAGAGCCAACGCGACGCCCAGCCAGCTCAGGTGGCGCAGCCAGTGCCATGCGCGGCCGGGCGGGCTCGCCGGTTTCGCTTGCGGATCGATCGCCATGTCAGAACGAGAGCCCGACGGAGAAATGCAGGCGCACGCTGTGCGATTCCTGCCCGTAGGCCAGGTCCACGCGAAACGGCCCGATGGGCGTGCGGAAACGGCCGCCAACGCCATAGCCCAGCGCCAGATGGAGGTCGCCCGGCGAGTCGGCCGCGTCGCCCGCATCGACGAACGTCGCAAGCCCCCAGTTTTCGCCGATCCAGCGCGTGATCTCGCCGCTGGCCACCGCGTAGTAACGTCCGCCCACGGTCGCGTCACCCAGCGCGACGCCGAGGCTGTCGAAAGCATAGCCGCGCACCGTCGTGTCGCCGCCGGTGCGGAACAGGAAGTTCGACGGAATGCCGTCGCGCGAATCGGCCAGCACGGCGCCCGCTTCGGCGCGCGCGGAAAGCTCGGTGTTGCGCGCCAGCGGCCACCACGCGGCGGTCTTGCCGATTGCGCGGCCGAACGCGCGTGACGATGCGCCCGGCACGCCGACCCCCAGTTGCACGTTCGCCATGTAGCCCTTTTGCGGCGAGAGAAGATCGTCGACACGGCGCCACGTGTACTCGCCGTCGACGTAGAGGGCATGCGAGTTTTCCGTTGCGCTTCCCGATGGCTGCTGCTGGTCGACATAGAAGCCCACGCCAAACGCGGGCGTGTTGCGCTCGTCGAGGGATCGGCGGCGCCACTTGATGCCCGCCGTGCGGGTTACCAGGTTCTCGATGTCGGTGCGCTCCAGGCCGGCCCCGAATGTGTCGAGCCAGCCGCCGGGGACGGGTGGCAACACGAAGCGCACGCTGCCGGAGGACAGCTTGGTCTCGACTCTGGCGTCAGCGTAGAACTGCAGCCCGTGGCCGTCGATGTTGACGTCGCCATAGTTGCCGCTGGCCTTCCATTCGGTATCGGTCGAGTAGCCCAAGCCGAACTCGAGCCGCTTGGTCGGAGCTTCGATCACGGCGATCGTCACCGTCGCGTTGTCCGCATGCTCCGGATCCGGAACGATGGACGCCTGCACGCTCGCAAAGTAGCCGGAGGCGAGAAGGCGGCGCACGAAATCGTCGAGAGGCCGCTCGCCATAGAGGTCGCCCGGCGCAATGTTCGAGAACGCCTTCACCAATTCCGGGGAATAGCGCTCGAGGCCGTGCACGTCGATGTCGCCAAAGTGGAACGCGGGTCCGCTCGAGATTTCGACGGAAAGCGCCGCGCTGCGCGCGTCGGGATCGATTTTCGCCTCGCTCGCGACCAGCGTCGCGGCGGCATAGGGGCTCGCCGCTAGCCTGGTGACCGCGCGTTCCTTGGCCGACGTCCATGCGGACTGCAGAAAGACATCGCCGACCGGCAGGCCCCAACCGTTCTTGACGCTGGCGATTGCGTCGGTACCCGTCGGCACGTCGAGCTCCGCCGGCCCGGTCACGACGATCGCGGTATCCGTAACGAGCGTAGGTTCTCCCGCGGTGACGGTCAGGGTGATATCGGCTGGGTTCTTCCGGCGGTCGATGGTCAGTTCGACCTGGGCCGAAAAATATCCTTGTGTCGCGGCCGCTTCGCGCGCCTGGGGCACGGCTTCGCGCGCAAGGCGATCCAGCAGGTCCTCGGTCATGTCCGCGAAGTCCTGCCAGCGGACGAGATCGACCGCAGCGCTGATCGCGCTTTCGATCGCGCTCGGCGCAACTATCTTGACGCGGTAACCGACTGCACCTTCGGTCGGTGCGGCGACCGTGGCCGGTGGTGTGGGAGTGGGCGCGGTCGCCGAACCCGCGGATTCGGCGTCAGCGTTCGGCGGAGCGCTGACCGTCGCCAGCGTCAGCACGCAAAGCCAGAGACGCGCGGTTCTCCACGTCGGATTCCTTCGATTCGCAGCGATCGGCACAGGCGGCATTATCGCCGACTGCCGCGAGGCGCGTGTCCGGATCGGCCGGAGCCTGCGAATACGGGGACGTCACGCGCCAGTCGAACGGAGGCTGCGGCGACATGAAGTAGAACGGATCGGGGTCGGTGCCGAGCTGCAGGGAGCGGTCGTTCTGCGCCGGATAGTTGAGCTGCGATTCCGGGTTCCGGGAGCCGATGAACGGCCAGAACTCGTAATACCGGTCGCCGGCGCTGTTGTAGTTGGTGGCGCAGCCGGACAATAGTGACACCCCGGCAACCGCCGCCAGCGATGCGAAACGGATGAGCGCGCGGCGGTGGCGCATGGCCGTCGAAGTCATTGGGGCCATCAAGTCGTATGGGGCCATGAAGCCTCCTCGATGCGAGACGCGATCAGAACCGGGACTGCAACGTAAATCCCAGCGCAGGCGCCGTCTTGTACGAATCATTGGAAAGGTCGTTCCCTGACGCATTCTTGACCGTAAGCTTGCCGCCCGTCAATGCCGCGGCATAGAAGTCGAGCCTTGTCCCCTTGCCGGCGTTGTAGGAAGCACGCAGGAACACGGGGACGAAGTTGTTTTCGCCGATCCCGTTGCCGACCGGCCCGTCTTTGGCCAGCCGGAATACATATGACCTGTAGGAACCCCCGCCGCCCATTTCCCACCGTTCGTTGAACGCGTAGGTCACCTCTATCCCGGCGCCGCCCGCAGGCCCCGCTTCGAACGGATTGGCAATTTTCCAGTGTTCGTCGATTTGCCAGGCGATCACCGGGAACGGGAAGACCTTCGTCTGGTAGATCTGGTGAAACACTGCGGCGCCCAGCCCCAGTGTCAGACGCGGCGAGAATATCTTGGACGCGGAAAGCACGGCGCCGTATTCGAGGGCATCGCCGGTCGATGCGCCGCCTTCGAAGGACCAACCCACCGACGGAATGAATCCCAGCACCCAGTCCTCAGCGGGTCGATACAGGAAAGTGCCGGCCACGCGCGGCCGGTTGATGTTGGACCACGGCGCGGTACCGCCGAATGCGGTCGGATCCTTGAAAGTCCACGCCTGGTATTCGTAGCTGATAGCTATGCCGGCCGCCCATTGTGGCGCGAACTGGCGCAACATGCTGCCGGCCAAGCGCGCGCCGCCCCAGCTGAAATCTCCGCCGGTGTCCAACCCCGTGTCGAACAAAAAGATCGTGGATAGCGACGCGTCGCTGACGGTGGTTCCGGGCGGCAGGCCTTGCGCGGCGACCGGTGCCGAGGCAACTCCGCACAATGAGTAGACGACAGCAAGTTTGCGTAAGGACATGGACGGCGATCGGGGTTGAAGACGCGCGATCGTCTCATACCCCGCGGAAGGCTGTCGACCGCGCTGCGGAGGCCGGGCAGCGTCGGCCGGTGCGTATCAGAGGGCACTGGCCGACGGAGCATCTCTACGTAAGGAAACCCAGGTCGCTAGCGGCGAATTGCGCCAGATTCGGAAACACCGTCGCGAGTTGCGCCGTGTCCACGCCGAACCACTTCGCAAGCGTCGCACCGTATTGGTCCACGGCCGTCGTCGGGATCCACCGTCCTTCCTTTTCGGCGTCGCTCGGGCCGCCCAGCACCAGCTGCGGATACTGACCGTACAGGCGCCCGCCGTTGACCCCGCCGCCGACGATGAAATGATGGCTGCCCCACGCGTGATCGCTCCCGCCGCCGGATGCGGGCTGCAGCGTGCGTCCGAAGTCCGACAGCGTGAACGTGGTCACCTGGTTGGCGACACCGAGCGCGACAGTCGCGTCATAGAACGCCTTCAGCGCCGGGTCGAGTTCCGCGAAGAGATTCTGCTGCCGGTTGATCTGGTCGTTGTGAGTGTCGAAACTTCCCAGCTGAACGAAGAAGATCTGGCGCTTCGCGCCGGTGGCCGCGCGTGCCTCGATGAGCTTGGCGACCTGGTAGAACTGCTTCGCGGTATTCGTGGTCAGGCCGGCGAACAGCGGTGCGGACGTCGAGTTGGTATTGGCAAGGATTGGATTCACGGTTGCCGAAAGCTGCAATGCCTGCGCGCCTATGGCATTGACGCCGGCGGAAAGGACGTTGCCCATGTCTGTCGCCTGCAACTGCTTCAGCGCGGCCAGGCGCGCAGCGGCCGCCGCGGACCCGCCGTAGCCGGCGAGCGCAAACGAACCGGTGGCCGGAACGGTCAGCGGAACGCTGGCGCTGCCCGTCGTGAACAGCACCGTGCCGTCGAGCGACGTGACCACGGGAAAGCCCGTGTCCGCATTGAACGGGGCCATGGCATCGGCTATGCGTCCACCCCAGCCCGTTCCCGCGGCGGCACTGGAAATGGCGCTTTGCCATTGCGCCTGCTGGTCCGAATGCGAATACAGCGACAGCGGCCGCTGGCCCGCGTTGTACTGCGCCTGCGATGTCGGGGCGAGCAGCGTGCCGGCATTGGCCAGGATCGCTGCCTTGTTCTGGCCGAACAGTGCCTGCATCTGAACCAACGCGGGATGCAAGCCCAGCGGCATGCCCGTGTTGACCGGCTGGATCGGCAGCAGCGACGTCTGCGCAAGCTGGATCCCAGAGGATGCCGGTCGTGCCGCCGCGTATTGTCCATAGCCGGCATTGTCCAGTGGAATGACCGTGTTGTTGCCGTCATTGCCGCCGAACAGAAATACGCAAACCAGCGCCTTGTAGTCATCCACGGACTGGGCGTTGGCCGCGCCGATCGCGCTGATGAAGTCGAGGCGCGATGCGAGTCCCAGCGAGGACAGGGCGGCGGCATGGCGCAGGAATGCGCGACGCGAGCAAAATGAGCTGAGCGAGTGCCGTGTCGTCATGTCAGCGCTCCACCTGGAATTGCGATGAGGTTGCGACGAGATAGAGCGCGGTTCTGGCGCGATCCGCGGCATCCGGCACCGCGTTGAGCGCCGGGATGATCGCGGCTCGTGCGCTCGCACTCAGCGTCCCGTGCAGCAGCAGCGTGGACAGCTTGTCGAGCAATGCATTGGCATCGCCTGCGACGGCGACGAGCGCGGACCAGTCGGGTTGCGTGCCGATCGCGCCGGGGAGCGTCGCGATCGGCGCAATGGAGCCGAAGCTCAACGTGTTGGCGAAGTTGTAGCGATTGATTGCCGTGCTCGAGTTCTGGATCGCGAATTCCGGCGCGTTGGTCGCGGTGCCGGGAAGCACGTAGGTTGGCGGGTAGTAATTGAATACCGAAGCGGGATAGAACAAAGGCTGCCCGAGAACGCCACTCTGGGTGCCGAAGAAGACGCCGTCGGATTGGGTGTTCACCGCGCGCGCAAGGCCGGTCATGAAAAGCACCGGCTCGCGCAACTTGCCGTAGCCGGGGTCGAGCTTGACCGGTCCTCGCGCTTCCCAGTCGGTGAGGATTGCGGTGAGCACCGCTTTCATGTCGCCGCGCACGCCTTGCCCGTTGTCGTTGAAGGTCGCGGCGACGCGGGCGACGTACTGCGGCGTCGGGTCGCCGGTGACCAGTTTCTGGATCAGCTGGCGTCCGATAAACGGCCCGACGTTCGGGTGGTAGAAGACGTTGCGGATGGCCAGCATCAGGTCGGTGGCCATCGCTTGTCCGCCGGGCAGCGACGTTCCGGCCAGCAGCGGCGACTTCGGCGACGTGTCGTGGTTGCTTTGCACGCCGACCATGTCGCCCAGAAAGTTTTTCGGGTTGTGAGTCCGTTGCGGCACGGGAGGCAGCAGCGGATAGGTCCAGCCCGTGAACACGTGCGCGAACGACTCGACGATGTCCTGGCCGTACGACGGAATGGGGTTGCCGGCGCTATCCTCGATCGGAGATCCGTCGAGATTCAGCTCCCACACGCCGAGCGAAAACAGCTGCATCAATTCGCGCGCGTAGTTCTCGTTGGGATTGATCTCGCCGACGGGCTTGTCGTTGTTGACCATGTTGAGGTAGTCCCCCATCACCGACGACAGCGTGACGCGGGTCAAGATGTCCTCGAAATTGCCGAACGCATTGTCGAGGAAGATCTGCTGGTACTTGGCCATCCCGTACGCTTCGTTGATGTCGAGTCCCGAAGTCACCATGATCTGCGACAGCGCGAACGCGACGCGCTGGCGCAACTGGTCGTTGCCCGCGAGCGCGTTGCGGAAGAATGCGTTCTGCACGAGGAAGAGCGAGTAGTAGTCGCGTCCGCAATAGGGGTCTGGGTCGGATGGGCAGAACGTGGCGGCCTGGCCCGCGGGCACGTACGGGAGCGCCGGATACTGTGTTGCGGGCGCGGCGAATTGCTCGGCGAGGTAGCCGTTGATCCCAACGTTCGCCACGTGCGTGGCGAGCGCTTCACTGGGTCCGAACGTGGCCTGGTCCAGGAAGCGCGCGTTGTCCGCACTGACCTGCGCTGAGGACAGCGGTGCGCACATCGCGATGCCTTCGAGCAGCGAACTTCCCGCCATCTTCTCGTGCATCGTGAGGTCGGGCAGGAAGCGGTGGTTCGAGTTCACCGTCAACCCGCCGGGATAGAAGCTGCGGTAGACCGGTTGCGTAACACCGCTGCAGGTACCCGTGCCGTTTACCGTTGGCACGGGTATGTAGAACGCGATGGTTTCGTAGATCCAGTCCGGGTTCTGCTTGGTGATCGCGCACTCGCTGGAGTCGGACGTGTAGAAATGCGAATTGGGCCCGACCCCCGGTGTGCCGAAGAAGCGGCACACGGGCAGCGCCGCTGCATCGTCGGCCGCCGACGCGTAGGCGGAGAACTCGACGCCGGTGCGCGCCCATCCGGGAAACGCGATGTTGGCGTCGAGAATGGCTTTCTCGTCCGCGGACGCCGTCATGAAGTAGTGATTGAGCGACGCGTTGTAGTACTCGACCGCGGTGGCCGTCGGCTCCGCCGCGCTTGCGCTGCATGCGCCGCCCGACAACAGCGCCAATGCAAGCAACAGGCTCGGCGCGGGAGGCGGGCAATCGTGAAGTTTCATCGCTACCTCCTTTGGCTGGCGCGCGTGCCGGCAGCGACGCACTCACGCCGCCGACAAATCCGCGCGCGCGCATAGGCGCATCGTCGATGTCGCAACTCGCGCCATTGCAAACCGGCGCAATGGCGCGTCGCCTCTCCCGTAAAACGCCAAGCCGCACCTCGCGTTGACCCTCGCGCTGTAACGGTTTGTAAGGCGCGGCGAAGTTCCGCGGAGCGGTGAAGTGCGACCAGCGTCAAATCGGAGCCCGGTGCGCCGCCGTCGCTTACGCACCATGCCGTCGGCATCAAGTTGCTGCGACGCGGAGGCTGCGGACATTCGGCCGAAAACCCGGCTTTTTGCGCGATCGGCTTCGGTCTACCCGGCAACGGTTAGAACGATCGTTCTCAAGTGGGAAAAAATCGCGTCCAATCTTAGTAAATCACATTCGATATCTACGCTAAGTATCTATTTATTTTAGGAAAAGAGTTTTGTTGCAATTTCGACGCTAAGTCCTTGTTCGGAAACCGAAAAGTCGTTGACCCTTGGCAAAGTTACCGCGTATAGTGGCGCCTGGTGGTAAAAAGTGGGTTGAAGTGGGGAATAAGTGGGTAAACGTCGAGGCAAATGGCGAGGTCCTGACTATCTCGCCGTCGCGTCGTTAGTGTGCGCTCACCCCCAACCCGATAACGAGGAGAGCGGCAGTGGTGGGCGAGGCGGTCAATCCAACGGACGTGCCGGGTGCGGGAGCGTTGTCTTTACCCGTGTTTCGCGGCGTCACGCAATTGGCGCTCGATGCCAAGGGCCGGCTCGCGGTCCCGGCCAAGCACCGCGACGGGCTTGCGATGGACGGTCCGGGTCGGCTGGTGCTGACTGCCGACCCCTCGCGTTGTCTGCTGCTCTATCCGCTGGCTGCATGGGAACCGATCCAGGCGCGGCTCATGGCACTGTCTTCGTTCAACGAAAAGATCCGCAACCTGCAGCGCCTGCTGGTGGGCTATGCCGACGACGTCGACATCGACACGGCGGGCCGCATCCTGATTCCGCCTGCGCTGCGCCGCTACGCGAGCCTCGACAAGCACGCGGTTCTGGTCGGGCAGGGTCACAAGTTCGAACTCTGGGACGAAACCCTCTGGCAAACGCAAACCGCCCAGGCCATTGCCTTTCCCCCCGACGGCCTGCCGCCGGAACTCGACGGCTTCACCTTGTAAGTGCCGACGTGGCCGATGGCATTCATGTCCCCGTCCTGGTCGAAGAAGTCGTGGCGGCGCTGGCGATCCGGCCGGAGGGCGTTTACGTCGACGCCACGTTCGGACGCGGCGGGCATGCGCGGGCCGTCCTCGCACGACTCGCACCCGGCGGACGCCTCATCGCCCTCGATCGCGACCCCGCTGCCGAAGCGGCCGCGACGCAACTGGCGCTGGCCGATCCCCGATTCGTTTTCCGCCGCGCCTGGTTCTCGGAACTGCCAGACGTCCTCGGTGGCCTCGCGCTTGCGCAGGTCGACGGCGTGCTGCTCGATCTCGGCATCTCCTCCCCGCAGATCGATGACGCAGAGCGCGGCTTTTCCTTCCGATACGACGGTCCGCTCGACATGCGGATGGACCCGTCGCGGGGCGAGTCCGCCGCCGAGTTCCTTGCCCGCGCCACAGTGCGCGAACTGACGGAGGTACTGCGCGACTATGGTGAAGAACGGTCTGCTCAATCGATTGCAAGAGCAGTTACGGCGGCACGCGCGCACGGCCCCATCCGGCGCACCGGGCAGCTTGCGGCACTCGTGGCGCAAGCCATCGGCGCGCGCACGCGGGGTGATTGGCGTCAGGATCCGGCCACGCGGACATTCCAGGCCCTTCGGATTTTCGTGAACCGGGAACTGTCTGAACTGAGGAGCGCCCTGCCTGCCGTCGTGGCGGCACTGGCGCCCGGCGCTCGGCTTGCCGTGATCAGCTTCCACTCGCTCGAGGACCGCATCGTCAAGCAATTCCTGGCCCGCGCGTCGCAGCCGTATGCGGGCGACCCCACGCTCGCGCGCCTGGCGATCCGCACCAGCGCGTTGCCGGGTGCGCCGCTTTCGCTGGTCGGGCGCGCCGTCAAGCCGTCGGATATCGAAATCGCACGCAACCCGCGTGCGCGCAGCGCGATCCTGCGTACGGCCGAGCGATCCGTCCATGCACTCCCCGCCGACTGGCCGCGCGGCGTGGCGGAGGCGACCGCGTGACGCGCCTCAACATCGCGCTGCTGGCCGTCCTCCTCGTCTGCGCGCTGTCGCTGGTGACATCCAGGCATCAGGCGCGCCGGTTGTTCGTCGCGTTGGAGCGCGAGCAGGCGGGTGCACGGGCGCTGGAAACCGAATACGGCCAGTTGCAGCTCGAACAGTCGACCTGGGGCATGCCTGCGCGGGTGGAAAAGGTCGCGCGCGAGCAATTGAAGATGCAGCTTCCCACCGCGGCGCGCACCGATGTCGTGGTGCTGCCGGAAACGAAAGGGACGGGGCAATGAGCGCCGCCAGCGGCACATTCGGCCGGCGCGCGCTGCGCAAGGGCGTGGCCGCGCCAGTGCCGTTGCCGCGATTCCGCTCGCCGCTGGTGTTCGGGGTGCTGGCGGTCCTGTTCTCGATCCTGCTGGCGCGTTCGCTGTACCTGCAGGGGATCGACACCGAATTCCTGCAGGGCCAGGGCTCGGCACGGCATTCCCGCGAGCTCGAAGTGCCCGCGCATCGCGGCCGCATCGTCGACCGCGCGGGCGAAGCGCTTGCGCTGTCCACGCCGGTGAAATCGCTGTGGGTGTTCCCGGACAAGTTCGACGCCACGTCGGAGCAACTTGCGGCGCTGGCCGCCATCCTCGAGACCACACCCAGAAAGCTGCGGGCCAGGCTCGACGCGAGCGAGGAATTCGCATTTCTTGCGCGGCAAATCGCTCCCGAGGCCGCGGATCGCGCGATGGCGCTGCGCATTGCGGGACTGCATGACCAGAACGAATATCGGCGCTTCTATCCCGGCGGCGATGTCACCGCACAAATCGTCGGCTTCACGGGCGACCACGACGTCGGCCAGGAAGGCATGGAACTCGCGCAGCAGGGCTGGCTGGCGGGGATCCCCGGCAGCCGCCGCGTGATCATCAACCGGCGCAATGAAGCGGTGGAAGACGTTGCCGCGATCCGCGCGCCGCAGGCCGGCCACGACCTCGCGCTGTCGATCGACGCCCGCCTGCAGTACCTCGCGTTCCGCGAATTGAAAACCGCGGTCGAACTGAACAAGGCGCGCGCGGGCGGAATCGTCATTTTAGACGTCAAGACCGGCGAAATCCTGGCGATGGCGAACTGGCCCACCTACAACCCGAACAGCCGCAACAAAGTCGCGCCGGAAAAGATGCGCAACCGGGCGCTGACCGACACCTTCGAGCCGGGCTCGACGATGAAGCCTTTCACGATCGCCGCGGCGCTGGCCGCCGGCCGTGTGCGTCCGGACACGGTCATCGACACCGCCCCCGGACAGTTCTCCATCGGCGCCGCCACCGTCCACGACGCCCATCCGGAAGGTGCGCTCACGGTGGAGCAGGTGATACAGAAATCCTCCAACGTGGGCGCCGCGAAGATTGCGCTGGGACTGCCGTCGGAAACGCTGTGGGAAATGTTCTCGAGCGCAGGCTTTGGAACCGTACCGAAGACCGGCTTTCCGGGCGAGGTGTCGGGTCGACTGCGCCCGGCCAAGACCTGGAAGCCCATCGAGCAGGCGACGATGTCCTACGGGCACGGCATTTCGGTGAACCTCGTCCAGCTGGCGCGTGCCTACACGATGTTCGCCACCGACGGCGAGGTAAAAGCCGCGACGTTGCTCAAGACCGACGGCTTTGTCGCGGGCAGGCCGGTGTTGTCGCCGGAAATTGCGCGTGAAGTGCGCCACATGCTGGAGCTGGTGACGTCGCCGGGCGGTACCGCGCCGCGCGCGCAGGTGCCGGGCTATCGCGTCGCGGGCAAGACCGGCACCGCGCACAAGATCGAGGGCCACGTCTATGTGAACAAATACGTGTCGTCGTTCGTCGGCTTCGCGCCGGTGTCGAACCCGCGCCTGGTGGTGGCGGTGATGCTCGACGAACCGTCGGCGGGACAGTACTACGGCGGCTCGGTTGCCGCACCGGTGTTCTCGAGCGTGACGGGTTCGGCGCTGCGCTTGCTTGGCGTGCCCACTGACGCGCCGCTCAACAACGTGGTCCTGCCGCCGCAAGGCAGCGAGATTCACGAGGAAACGTGACGGACGCCGTGGCCGCGCCAGCCCTCGCCGTTGCTGCGGTTGATGCCGACGTGCCCGCGCTGCTCGCGAAGCTGCGTGCGGTTCCGCGCCGCATCACCGCCGACAGCCGCCGCGTCGAACCGGGCGTGGCTTTCGCGGCGTATCCGGGAACGCATGCGGACGGTCGCAAGTTCGTGCCCGATGCGATTGCGCGGGGAGCCTCGGCGGTGCTCTGGGAATCCACCGGTTTCGCGTGGGATCGCGGCTGGCAGGTTCCGCATCTGCCGGTCGAGGGCCTACAGATGCGCCTGGGCGCGATCGCCGATTTCATCTACGGCAGCCCGTCGCAGGCGTTGTGGATGGTCGGCGTCACCGGTACCAATGGCAAGACGTCATGCGCGCATTGGATTGCGCAGGCGCTCGATGCCTGCGGCCGGCGCGCGGGAATCCTCGGCACGCTGGGCAACGGCCTGGTCGGCGGCATCGCACCGGCATCGCACACCACGCCGGATGCGCCCGCGCTGCACGAACTGCTCAGGCAATTCAAGGCGGCCGGTGCCAGGGCCGTGGCGATGGAGGTGTCCTCGCACGGCCTCGACCAGGGTCGCGTCAGCGGCGTCAAGTTCGACGTCGCGCTGTTCACCAACCTGACCCGCGACCATCTCGATTACCACCACACGATGGCGGCCTACGGGCAGGCGAAGGCGAGATTGTTCACCTGGCCGGGATTGCGCGCAGCGGTTGTCAATGCGGACGACCCGTTCGGACAGAGCCTCATTGACGCGGCGCGGGCACGCGGCGCGCGCCTGCTCACCTACGGTCTCGGCGCCGCCGATGTCGCCGCCACGAGCCTGCACATGTCCCCCCAGGGCTTGCGAATGGAAGTGAACACGCCTTGGGGCACTGCCAGCATCGAGTCGCCGATGATCGGGACCTTCAACGCGCAGAACCTGCTGGGCGTGCTGGGCGTCATGCTGGCGAGCGATGTTGCGATCGACGATGCAGCCGCGGCGCTGTCGCGCCTGCAGCCTCCGGCCGGGCGCATGCAGCGCCTGGGCGGCGGCGACCGACCCCTCGTCGTCGTCGACTATGCGCACACGCCGGACGCCCTCGAGAAGGTGCTCACGGCACTGCGACCGGCGGTCCGGCCGCCCGGCGAATTGACTTGCGTCTTTGGCTGCGGCGGCGACCGTGATGCCGGCAAGCGCCCGGAGATGGGCCGCATCGCCGCGCGGTTTGCCGATCGCGTCGTGGTCACGAGCGACAACCCGCGCACGGAGGATCCCACGCTGATCGCCAATGCGGTCGCGCGCGGCGTGCGCGACGAAGGTAATCGTCGCTGGACGATCGAAATCGACCGCCGTGCCGCGATCCGCGAGGCCATTGTCGCCGCGAAGGCGGGCGATGTCGTGCTGGTCGCGGGCAAAGGGCACGAAACCTATCAAGAGGTCAACGGCGTCCGCTCGGCGTTCTCGGATGCGGCCGAGGCGGCCGCGGCGCTGTCGGCCTGGAGCGCCGCATGATGGATACGGGCACCGCCGCCAAAGCCGTGGACGGTCAACTCATCGGCGAGAACGTCGCGTTCCGACGCGTCGTCACGGACAGCCGCGCGCTCGAGTCCGGCGACCTCTTCGTCGCGCTCAAGGGCGAGCACTTCGACGGCCACGAATTCGTCGCGGCGGCGTTCGCGCAGGGCGCCACCGCAGCGCTGGTCAGCGCCGCGCGCGCGGATGCCCTGCAGGGCGACCTCATCGCGGTGCGCGATCCTCTCGCCGCGCTGGGGCGCCTCGCCGCCTACTGGCGGGCCAGGTTCGACGTGCCGCTGGCGGTAGTCGTCGGTAGCAACGGCAAGACCACGGTCAAGGAGATGACCGCGGCGATTTTTCGTGCTCACCACGGCGACGACGCGGTGCTGGCCACCCAAGGCAACCTCAACAACGCGATCGGGTTGCCGCTCACGCTGCTGCGCCTGCGCGCTTCGCATCGCGCCGCGGTGGTCGAGCTGGGCATGAACCACCGCGGGGAAACGCGCGAGCTGGGGGCCATTGCGCAGCCAACCATCGCTATCGTCAACAACGCGCAGCGCGAGCACCAGGAGTTCATGACCAGCGTGGATGAGGTCGCCGCCGAACACGCGGACGCGATCCTGGCGCTGCGTGCGCGCGGCACTGCGGTCATCAATGGGGACGATCCCCACGCAGCCGTGTGGCGTGCGGCGGCACGCACCGCCGGCGCGGCGGTCGTCGATTTCGGGTTCAACGATTGGGCCGACGTCTCGGCGCGCTGCACGCTGCGTGCGGATGGCAGCGACATCGAACTGCGCACCTATGCCGGCAATGCGCGCGTCGTGCTGCAGGTTCCCGGGCGGCACATGGCAAGCAATGCGCTGGCCGCGACGGCCGCAGCCCTCGCGGCGCGGCTGCCGCTGTCGTCGGTCCAGCGCGGTCTCGAAGCGTTTCGTCCGGTCAAAGGGCGGCTGTCGGCCGTTCACGCGATGTCGGGTGCGCTGGTGATCGACGACACCTACAACGCCAATCCGGACTCGGTGCGCGCGGCCATCGACGTGCTCGCGCATGCGCCAGGCGCCAAGTGGCTGGTGCTGGGCGACATGGGCGAGGTCGGCGCGCAAGGCCCGGTGTTCCACCAGGAGATTGGCGCTTACGCCAAGGAGCGCGGCGTCGAGCGCCTCTACGCCACCGGCAGCCTCACCCGCGAAAGCGCCTCGGCATTTGGCGAAGGCGCCGAGCATGTGGCAACGGTCGACGAGCTGGCGCGGCGCGTGCAACAGTCCGCCACCGCCGGCGTGACGCTGCTGGTCAAGGGTTCGCGCTCGATGCGGATGGAGCGCGTCGTGGCGGCGCTCACGGGCCAGGCACTGCGGGGACCCCACTGATGCTGGTGCTGCTTGCGGAACGCCTGGAGCAGTATGCGCGCGCCTTCAACGTGTTCGGATACATCACGCTGCGCGCAGTGCTGGCGACGATGACGGCGCTGGTCATTTCCTTTGTCGTCGGGCCGCGGATGATCCAGTGGCTGGCACGCATGAAGATCGGCCAAGCGGTACGCGACGACGGCCCGCAGACGCACCTTGCCAAGGCCGGCACGCCGACAATGGGCGGTGCGCTGATCCTGGTCTCGATCGCGGTCACCACGCTGCTCTGGGGCAACCTGACCAACCGGTTCGTCTGGGTGGTGCTGCTGGTGACCGTAGGCTTCGGCGCCATCGGCTGGGTGGACGACTGGCGCAAGGTCGTGCATCGCAATCCCAAGGGACTGCCGGCGCGCACCAAGTTTCTGTGGCAATCGATGATCGGTCTGGTGGCTGCCGTCTATCTCGCCTTTTCGGTCTCCGCACCTGACAACACGCAATTCCTCAAGCTCCTTTACGCCTGGGTGGGCAGTGGTTTCAACATCGACCTGTCGCCGAAGGCCAACCTGATCGTGCCGTTCTTCAAGACGATTTCGTATCCGCTCGGCGTGTGGGGGTTCATCGCGCTGACGTTCTGCGTGATTGTCGGCACGAGCAACGCGGTCAACCTCACCGACGGCCTGGACGGGCTCGCAATCATGCCCACGGTCATGGTCGGCGCTGCGCTCGGGGTGTTTGCGTACGTGACCAGTCGCGCAGACTTCGCGGGCTACCTGTTCCTGCCGCATATTCCCGGCGCCGGCGAACTCACCGTCATCTGCGGCGCGATTGCCGGCGCGGGCTTGGGTTTCCTCTGGTTCAACGCGTATCCGGCGGACGTCTTCATGGGCGACGTGGGTGCGCTCGCGCTGGGCGCGGCGCTCGGCACCATCGCGGTGATCGTGCGCCAGGAGATCGTGCTGTTCATCATGGGCGGCGTGTTCGTGGTCGAGACGCTGTCGGTCATCGTGCAGGTCGCGTCGTTCAAGTTGACCGGAAAACGGGTGTTCCGAATGGCGCCACTGCACCATCACTACGAACTGAAGGGGTGGAAGGAAAACCAGGTGGTGGTCCGTTTCTGGATCATCACGATGCTTCTCGTGCTGTTCGGTCTCTCCACCTTGAAGCTGCGCTAGGATGAAACAGCCCCCACGCTTGCTTTGTGCGGCTTCGCCGCATCGCGCTTTGCGCGATCAGCCTTCGGCTGTCCTGCGCCCTGCGGCCCTGTTCGCGCTGTCGGCGGCCCATCGGTACTGACATGGACTACACGGACCGCAATGTCGTGGTGCTCGGCGCGGGGATGACCGGACTCTCGCTTGCGCGCTATCTCGCCGCGCATGGCGCGACCGTGCGCGTGGCCGACACGCGCGACGTGCCGCCGCGAGCCGAGGATCTGGCCGCTTTGCGGCCGCCGGTCGCGCTTGCGACGGGCCCGTTTACGGCCGCGACAATGCGCGGCGCCGACCTGATTGCGATCAGTCCTGGCGTGGCGCAGGCGCAACCGGCCATTGTCGCCGCCGTAGCGCAAGGCGCTGCACTCGCCGGCGACATCGAGATTTTCGCGCAGGCGTTGCCTCCCGGACAGAAAGTCCTGGCCATCACCGGCTCGAACGGCAAGTCGACGGTGACGGCGCTGACGGGCGTGTTGTGTCGCGCCGCCGGATTGACCTGCGTGGTCGCCGGCAACATCGGCGAGGCGGTCCTCGACATCGTCGCGCCGTTCGAAGCAGGCGCGCCCTGGCCCGACGTGTTCGTATTGGAATTGTCCAGCTTTCAGCTGGAGACCACGCAATCCCTCGCTCCGGTGGCCGCAGCTGTGCTCAATGTCACCGACAACCACCTCGACCGCTATGCCGGCATGGACGAGTACGCCGCCGCGAAGTCGCGCATCTTCGCCGGCGGCGGCGTGCAGGTCGTGAATCGCGACGATTCGCGGTCTCTGGCCATGCGCATTGCGGGACGCACCGTCGAGAGCTTCGGCGTGACCGTGCCCGCCGAGGAAGGGGAATGGGGCCTGGTGGACTTTCACGGCTCCACGTGGCTCGCGCGCGGCGGCGAGTTGCTCCTTCCGGCCGACGCGCTGGCGCTGGTCGGCCGGCACAACGCGCTGAACGCGCTGGCCGCGCTGGCCCTCACGTCGACGGTCGCGCGCATCGACCGCCAGGTGCTCGACGCGTTGCGTGGATTCCACGGCCTTGCGCACCGGATGGAGAAGGTCGGTGAAAACCGGGGCGTGCTGTTCATCAACGACTCCAAGGCCACGACAGTCGTCGCTACCCAGGCGGCGCTCGACGGCATCGGCCGCCCCGCCGTTCTTATTTGCGGCGGCGACGGTAAAGGCCAGGATTTCCGCCCGCTCAGGGCAGCCATCGATGCGGACTGCCGCGCCGCGCTGCTGATCGGTCGCGATGCGCCGCTGCTCGCGCAGGTGCTGGAAGGGTCGCGCGCGATCGTCGAGATCGTAGGGACGCTGGAGGCGGCCGTCGCGCGTGCACTGGCGCTTGCCCGGCCTGGCGACGCGGTGCTGCTCTCGCCGGCCTGCGCCAGCCTCGATCAGTTCAGCAGCTATGTCGAACGCGGTAAGCGCTTCTCTGCGCTGGTGTCGGCGCGGGAGCCCGCGCATGCGTAATCGGATCACGCTCAATGCGTCCCTCGGTGCATCTCTCAAGCATGCGGCCGCTGCGCCATTTGGCGCTGGCGGCGCCGGCCTGTCTGCACGCGACTCCCGCGCGATGGCGGCGTATGACGCGTCGCTCGCGTGGACGACATTGCTGCTCCTCGCCTTCGGCCTGGTGATGGTCTATTCGGCGTCCATTGCGATGTCGGAGGCTTCCGCGCATACGGGCAACCGGGCATGGTATTTCCTCATGCGGCATGGGATCTTCCTGGCGGTCGGGCTGGCCGCCGCCGCCGTCGCGTTCCAGGTGCCGATGAAGGCATGGGAGCGCCTGGCGCCGTGGATTTTCGTCGCCGGCGGCGTCCTGCTGGTGCTGGTGCTGGTCCCCGCAATCGGCAGATCGGTCAACGGCTCGCGGCGGTGGCTGTCGCTGTTCGTCGTGAACGTGCAGCCCTCGGAGTTCATGAAGCTGGCCGTCGTACTTTACGCGGCAAGCTATACGGTGCGGCGGGCGTCGTTCCTGACGGCCGAACAGCCGCTGAAGCTGACGCTGCTGCGGGGCTTCCTGCCGGTATTCGCCGTCATGGTGGGCGTGGGCGGACTGCTGC
Source organism: uncultured beta proteobacterium (assembly GCA_963819965.1). Lineage (GTDB taxonomy): Bacteria > Pseudomonadota > Gammaproteobacteria > Burkholderiales > Casimicrobiaceae > VBCG01. The sequence continues at coordinate 955,536 of CAWFYA010000004.1, read as the reverse complement.
TGATGGAGCCGGATTTCGGCGCGTTCGTCGTGATCGTTGCCATCGCGTTCGGCATCCTGTTCCTGGGCGGCCTCGACTGGCGGCTGTTCCTCGGGCTGGCATTCCTGCTGCCGTTCGCACTGGGCGCAATCCTGATCGCGGCACCTTACCGCTTGCAGCGCCTCACTGCGTTCCTGGACCCGTGGTCCGATCCGCTGGGCAAGGGCTACCAGCTATCGCATTCGCTGATCGCGTTCGGCCGCGGCGAGTGGTTCGGCGTTGGCTTGGGCTCCTCGGTCGAGAAACTGCTGTTCCTGCCCGAAGCGCATACGGATTTCCTGCTGGCGGTCGTAGCCGAGGAATTGGGCTTTGTCGGCGTTGCAGTGGTGATCGCGCTGTTCATTTGGCTGCTGTTTCGCGCCTACGGGATCGGCCGGCAGGCGGCGAGGCTCGAACGACCCTTTGCGGCGCTGGTTGCGCAGGGCATCGGCGTGTGGATCGGCGTGCAGGCGTTCATCAACATCGGCGTGAACGTCGGCGTACTTCCAACCAAGGGACTCACGCTGCCTCTGTTGTCCTTCGGCGGCAGCGGCATCGTCGCCAATTGCATCGCGCTCGCGATATTGATGCGCATCGATTTCGAAAACCGGCGCCTGTTGCGCGGGTTTGTTCTATGAGCTTTACGGTGATGATCACGACCGGCGGCACTGGCGGACATGTGTTTCCCGGACTGGCGGTGGGGGCCAAGCTCGCGGCGCTGGGTGCCGGCGTCTTTTGGCTCGGCACCCGCGAAGGGATCGAGGCCAGGCTCGTGCCGCAGCACGGGGTCGACTTCGAGAGCATCCCGTTCCGGGGCGTGCGCGGCAAAGGTCTGCGGACGTTGCTTCTCGGTCCCTTTGCGCTGCTGCGCGCATGCCTCGCGGCGCGCCGCATCATCCGCCTGCGGAAGCCCGACGTCGTGATCGGCTTCGGAGGCTTTGCGTCGTTTCCCGGCGGTCTCATGGGCGCTGCTGCCGGCAAGGCGCTGGTGCTGCACGATTCGAACGCCGTCGCCGGACTGGCGACGCGCGTGCTGGCATACGGCGCAGACAGAATATTGCTCGGCTTCCCTCAGGCGTTGCGCGGCGCGCACGCGGAGCGCGTCGAATGGGTGGGCAATCCGTTACGTGACCCGATCTGCGCGTTGCCTCCGCCGTCCGCGCGATTCGCTGGACGCAGCGGCCCGATGCGCCTGCTGGTCGTGGGCGGCAGCCTCGGGGCGAGAGGACTCAACAACCTCGTCCCGGCGGCTTTGGCGCTGATGACGCCTGCCGCGCGGCCGCTGGTGTTGCATCAAGCCGGAGAGACGATGATCGCCGAATTGCGCGCCGCCTATGCGCGGTACGGGGTCGACGGCGAATGTGTCGCCTTCATCGACGACATGGCATCGCGCTATGCGTGGGCGGATTTCGCGATATGCCGCGGGGGTGGCCTTACTGTGGCCGAACTGGCGGCGGTGGGACTCGGTGCGATCGTGGTGCCGCTGCCGGGCGCCATCGCCGACGAACAGAGCGCGAATGCGCAGTTTCTGGTCGACGCCGGGGCGGCCTTGAAAGAGCCGCAGGATCAACTGACCGCCGAACGCCTCGCCGGCATCCTGCAATTGCTGGACCGGCCGCGGGCGCGCGCAATGGCGGAAGCCGCGCACACGTTGGGAAAGCGCGACGCGGCCGCGCGCGTGGCCGCCGTCTGCGCGGAGCTTGCAGGGACGAGGGCGCGGGGATGAAGCACAAGGTCAAGCGCGTGCATTTCGTCGGCATCGGCGGCGCCGGCATGAGCGGCATTGCCGAGGTGCTGGTGAACCAGGGTTATCAGGTCACCGGGTCGGACCTCACCGAATCACCGGTCACGCGCAGGCTTGCGCGCCTGGGCGCAAGTATCGCGATCGGCCATGCGGCGGCGAATGTCGCCAGTGCCGACGTGGTGGTCGTGTCGACGGCGGTCGCGCCGGACAATCCCGAAGTCGTCGCGGCGCGCGAGCGCGGCGTGCCGGTGGTGCCGCGGGCGTTGATGCTGGCCGAGCTGATGCGCCTGAAGCAGGGCGTCGCGGTCGCCGGTACCCATGGCAAAACCACCACGACGAGTCTCATTGCGTCGGTGCTGGCCGAAGGCGGCCTCGACCCGACCTTCGTGATCGGTGGCCGGCTGCTGTCCGCCGATGCCAACGCGCGGCTGGGCAAGGGTGACTTCCTGGTCGCCGAGGCGGATGAGTCCGACGCGTCGTTCCTCTACTTGTCCCCGGTGATGGCGGTGGTCACGAACATCGACGCGGACCACATGGAAACGTACGGGCACGATTTCAACAAGCTGAAGCGCGCCTTCATCGATTTCCTGCAGCGCCTGCCGTTCTACGGCGTCGCCGTGGTCTGCGTCGATGACCCGAACGTGCGCGAGATCCTGCAGGATGTCAGCAAGCCGCGCGTGACCTACGGACTCGAAGACGGCGCGGACCTGCGGGCCACGCAGGTGGTCAACCTGGGCGGCCGCATGCGCTTCGTCGCACGTGCCGAGGGCGTTGCCGACCTGACTATCGAACTGGCGCTGGCCGGACTGCACAACGTGCAGAACGCGCTGGCCGCCATTGCCGTCGGCCGCGAAACCGGCGTCCCCGATGCGGCCATCGCCACGGCGCTGGCCGACTTCAAGGGCGTCGGGCGCAGGTTCCAGCGCTACGGAGACGTCAGGCTCGCTGACGGCGGCGCGTACACGCTCATCGACGACTACGGTCATCATCCGGTGGAGATGCGCGCCACCCTGGCGGCGGTGCGCGCGAGCTTCCCGGGCCGGCGGCTGGTCCTCGCGTTCCAGCCGCACCGCTACACGCGTACGCGCGACCTGTTCGAGGATTTCGTGCGCGTGCTGTCGGCCGCCGACGTGTTGGTGCTGACCGAGGTGTATCCCGCGGGCGAGGCGCGGATCGTCGCGGCCGACGGACGCGCGCTGGCCCGTGCATTGCGAGTGGCGGGCAAGGTTGAGCCGGTGTTCGTCGAAGACATTGCCGACCTGCCTGCGATGTTGCGCGGCATGGCGAAGGACGGCGACGTCGTGCTCACCATGGGTGCCGGGTCGATCGGCAGCACGCCACAGCAACTGGTGACGGCATGACGACGACCGAGACCCGCGCCGTGGCCGGCCTGCGCGGAACGTTGCTGCGCAACGCCTCGCTCGCCAAATACACGAGCTGGCGGGCCGGCGGCACGGCCGATACGCTGTTCCTGCCCGTTGATCGTGACGATCTCGCGCGGTTTGTCGCGCAACTGCCTGCGCACGAGCCGCTGCTGACCATTGGCCTGGGCAGCAACACGCTGGTGCGCGACGGTGGCGTGCGCGGCGCCGTCGTGGTGATGCACAACCCGGGCGCCGCGCTTGCTGTCGCGGATGGGCTGATCTACGCCGAGGCCGGGCTCGCCTGTCCGAAGCTCGCACGCTTTGCCGCGAACCACGGGTGCGCCGAAGCGGAATTCCTGGCCGGCATTCCGGGCACGATCGGCGGCGCGCTGGCGATGAATGCGGGTTGCTACGGCGGCGAGACGTGGCATTTCGTGGCGCGTGTCGAAGTCCTCTGTCGCGACGGCAGCTTCGAAGTACGCACGCCGGTCGACTACAGAATCGGTTACCGCAGCGTCCTCCATATTGGCGGCGGCAACGCGGCATCGTTGGCAAATGAGGTTGCAAGTGTGGGGGGTGTGTTCACGGCGGGATGGTTCCGCTTCCCCGAAGGCGACGTGGACACGGCGCGCGCCCGGATCAGGGAGCTCCTCGCCAAGCGGATCCTCACGCAGCCTCTCGACCTTCCCAACGCGGGCAGCGTGTTCCGCAATCCGCCACACGATTACGCCGCGCGATTGATCGAGTCGTGCGGCCTGAAGGGAACCCGCATCGGCGGCGCCTTCGTGTCGGACAAGCATGCCAACTTCATCGTGAATCCACGCGGCCAGGCGCGGGCGATGGATATCGAGGCGTTGATTGCGCTGGTGCGCGAGACGGTCCGTGCGAAGACCGGCGTCGACCTGGAGCCCGAAGTGCGTATCGTCGGGGAGGCGAGCCGATGAACGCCTTCGGCAAGGTTGCGGTCCTGCTGGGCGGCCCGTCCGCGGAGCGCGAGGTGTCGCTCATGTCGGGTACCGGCGTGCTGGCGGCGCTGCGTGAGAAAGGCGTTGACGCGCATCCGTTCGATCCGGCGGAGCGAGACCTCTTTGAGCTGAAGCGCGACGGCTTTGACCGCGCATTCATCGCACTGCATGGCCGATTCGGCGAGGACGGCACGGTGCAAGGCGCGCTGGAAACGCTGCGTATTCCCTACACCGGCAGCGGCGTGATGGCATCCGCGCTGGCCGTGGACAAGTGGCGCACCAAGCTCGTCTGGCTTGCGAGCGGCATTCCGACGCCGAAGTACCGCATGGTCGATGCGCGGACCGACTGGATGCGCGTCGTCGCCGAGCTGGGATTGCCGCTGATCGTCAAGCCCGTGCGTGAAGGGTCGACGATCGGCATCACCAAGGTGGCCAAGGTCGACCACGACGAAATGGCGCAGGCCTATGCGGAAGCTGCCCGCCACGACAGCCTGGTCCTGGTCGAGGAGTTCGTCACCGGCGCCGAACTCACGGCATCGATCGTGAACGGTCGCGCGTTGCCGCTGATCCGGATCGAGGCGCCGCAGGGCAACTACGACTATCACGCCAAATATTTCTCGGACGAGACGAAATACCACTGTCCCGCCGGGCTGCCCGAGGCCGTCGAGCTGGAGATTCGCGCGACGGCGATGAAGGCCTTCGACATCGTCGGCTGCAGCGGCTGGGGTCGTCTCGATCTCATCCTGCGCGGCGATGGCTCGTACTCGTTCCTCGAGGTCAACACGTCGCCGGGAATGACGCCGCACAGCCTCGTTCCCATGGCGGCGAAACAGACGGGGATGTCCTTTCCCGACCTGTGCCTGGAAATCCTCCGGGGCGCCCATGTGGGATGACGCGAAACAGATGAACGCGATTGCCGTCACGCTCTGCGTGCTGGTGGCGATCGCGCTGCTGTGGACCGGCGTCGCGTGGTTCGTGCGCCAGCCGATGTTCGGGCTACGCGAAGTTGTCGTGACCCACCCGCTGACGCGCGCGAACGCGGCCTACCTCGAAGCGGTCGTGCGCGAGGAACTCACCGGCACGTTCTTCACGATGGACCTTGGCCGTGCGCAGCATGCGCTGGCGCGGGTGCCCTGGGTCAGAAACGTTGCATTGCGCCGGCAGTGGCCGCATCGACTCGAAGTCGAGGTCGAAGAGCACGTGCCGCTCGCCCGCTGGAATGACGGATACCTCGTGAACGTGCAAGGCGAGGTCTTCGTCGCGGGAATGAAGGACGAACTGCCGGGTTTCGAGGGTCCGGAAGGGCGCGCCGCGGAAATGACCGCGCAATACGGCGCGTGGGCGGCGCGCCTGGCGGCGCTCCAGCTCACCGTCAGGACGCTGCGCCTGTCGCCGCGCGGCGGCTGGCAAATCCTGGCGACGGGACCCCAGGGCGCACTGACGATCGAACTCGGCCGCGACGATACGGATGCGCGGCTCGCGCGCTTTGTCGCGGTGCAGCCGCGCACGCTCGGCACACTGGCGCGTGCCGGGACTCGCGTGGACTACGTGGACCTGCGTTATCGCAACGGATTCGCCGCGCGTGTGCCGCAATTTCATGAAAAGCCGGGCAAGCCGGCGGCTTGACAGACCAAGGGACAACGCATCGTGAAAGAGAGCAAGAACCTGGTGGTGGGCCTCGACATTGGCACCTCGAAGATCGTCGCAATCGTTGCCGAGGTCACCCCCGAGGGGGAACTCAACGTGATCGGCATGGGTACGCAGCCGTCGCGCGGGTTGAAGAAAGGCGTGGTGGTCAACATCGAGGCCACGATGGCATCCATCCAGCGCGTGCTGGAGGAGGCCGAACTGATGGCGGACTGCCAGATCAAGTCGGTGTACACCGGTATCGCGGGCAGTCATATCCGCTGCTACACGTCACACGGGATGGTCGCGATCAAGGAAAAGGAAGTGACGCAGGCCGACATCGACCGCGTCGTGGAAACCGCGAAGGCCATCCCGATTCCGAACGACCAGCAAATCCTGCACATCGTGCCGCAAAGCTTCACGATCGACGGGCAGGAGGACGTGCGCGAGCCGCTCGGCATGAGCGGCGTACGCCTCGAGGTCGACGTGCATATCGTCACGGGCGCGGTGTCGGCGGTCGAGAACATCACCAAGTGCATCCGCCGTTGTGGGTTGGAAGTGCTCGACGTCGTGTTGCAGCCGCTGGCCTCCGCGCGGGCCGTGCTGTCCGAGGACGAAAAGGAGCTGGGGGTCTGCCTGATCGACATCGGCGGCGGCACGTCCGACATCGCCGTCTATGCCGGCGGCGCGATCCGCCACACCGCGGTCATTCCGATCGCGGGCGACCAGGTGACCAACGACATCGCGATGACGCTGCGCACACCGACCAAGGAAGCCGAGGAGCTCAAGGTTCGCCACGGGTGCGCGCTGCGCCAGCTGGCCGACGCCAGCGACATCATCGAGGTTCCTGGCGTCGGCGAGCGCGGCCCGCGCAAGCTGTCGCGCCCGATGCTGGCCGAGGTCATCGAGCCGCGCATCGAAGAACTGTTCCAGTTCGTGCAATCAGAGGTGCGCCGCAGCGGCTTCGAGGAAATGATTTCCTCCGGCGTCGTCATCACGGGCGGCTCCGCGCAACTACAGGGCATCACCGAGCTGGGCGAGGAAGTCTTCCACATGCCCGTGCGCGTCGGCGCGCCGACTTACATGGGCGGCCTGGCCGATGTCGTGCGCAGTCCCCGCTATGCGACGGCGGTCGGCCTGCTGCTGGAGGGCCGCGACCAGTTCCTCAGCGGCGAGGCTGCGCGCGCGCAAGTGGCCGGACTGGGTGGCGTGGCGGAACGAATGAAGCTCTGGTTCAAGGCAAATTTTTAGGACAACGAAGAACGAAAATCTGCTGACGACGAAGCGGTTGTACCCAGGAAATTTCTTGCAATCCCGACAGGAGAAAAGGAGCACATCATGTTTGAAATCATCGACCAGGCCCCGCAAGACGGCGCCATCATCAAAGTCATCGGCGTGGGCGGCTGCGGCGGCAACGCCGTCGAGCACATGATCGAGCGCGGCCTCTCGGGCGTGGAATTCATCTGCGCCAATACCGACGCGCAGGCGCTGCGGCGGTCCACCGCGCGCACGCAGCTGCAGCTCGGCTCTACGCTCACGCGCGGACTGGGGGCGGGCGCCAAGCCGGAAATCGGTCGCGACGCGGCGATGGAGGATCGCGATCGCATCGCCGAAATGATCACCGGCGCTGACATGCTGTTCATCACGGCAGGCATGGGCGGCGGCACGGGAACGGGCGCCGCGCCGGTGATTGCCGACATCGCCAAGAGCCTGGGCATCCTTACCGTCGCCGTCGTGACGCGACCGTTCCGGTTCGAGGGCAAGCGCGAAAAAGTCGCGCAGGCCGGGATCGAGGAACTGCAGAAGAAAGTGGATTCGCTCATCATTATTCCCAACGACAAGCTGATCACGGTCCTGGGCGAGGACATCGCGTTGCTGGAGGCCTATGCGGCCGCCAACGACGTGCTGCACGGCGCGGTGTCGGGCATCGCCGAGGTCATCAACTTCCCCGGCCTCGTCAATGTCGACTTCGCGGACGTGCGCACGGTGATGGGCGAGGTTGGCATGGCGATGATGGGCTCGGCCACGGCGAGCGGCGAGGATCGCGGACGCGTTGCGGCGGAACAGGCCGTGAAGAGCCCGCTGCTGGAGGACGTCAACCTCGCTGGGGCGCGCGGCGTGCTGGTCAACGTCACCGCGTCGGCTGGGCTCAAGATGCGCGAGTATTACGAAGTGATGAACACGATCAAGGAATTCACGGCGGAGGACGCGATGGTGATCGTCGGCACGGTGATCGACGATTCGATGGAAACGAACCTGCGGGTCACGATGATCGCCACCGGGTTGGGTGGAGGCGCGGCGGCGGCCAAGCGGACACCCAAACTGACGATTCTCGAACCCGCGCTGATGGAACAGCGCACCGGCACCGACGGAATGGGCGTGCAGGTCACGGAAACCATCGACTACGATCGCCTGGAAGCGCCGGCGGTGATCCGCAAGGGGCGCAGCAGCGCGCCGGGCGGGGGTACGACGCCATCGTTCGATGCCGCGGATATTCCGGCATTCCTGCGCAAGCAGGCGGACTGATGCGTGGCGGTCACCGGCCCCGACCCGGCATCGGGGTCCGGTGCTATAATATCGAGCTAACTCCTTGAACCGCTGCAATAATCACTGATCACTACCATTGCGGCCCAAGACTGACATCCGTCGCGCCATGCTGAAACAACGCACACTCAAAGCCCCAATCAAGACCACCGGCGTTGGTGTGCACACGGGCGCGCGTGTCGAGTTGGGCATGCGGCCGGCTCCAGAGGACACCGGGATCGTGTTCAATCGCACCGACCTGGCGCAGCCAATCGCGCTGCCTGCCATCGCGACCAATGTCGGCGACACCCGCTTATCCTCCACGCTGAAATACGGCGGCACCTCGGTGTCGACTGTGGAGCACCTGATGTCGGCGATATCCGGCGTGGGCATCGACAACCTGTTCGTGGACGTTTCAGGGCCGGAAATTCCGATCATGGATGGCAGCGCCGGGCCGTTCGTGTTCCTGCTGCAGTCGGCGGGAATCGTCGAACAGTCCGCGCGCAAGCGCTACCTGCGCGTGTTGACGGCGGTGCAAGTCGCCGACGGCGACAAATGGGCGCGCTTTGAACCCTACAACGGCTTCAAGCTCGACTTCACGATCGACTTCCCGCACCCGGTATTCGGCTCCGAGAACCGCCAGGTGGTCATCGATTTCGCCGAGAACTCCTATGCAAAGGAAGTTTCGCGCGCGCGCACCTTTGGGTTCATGCAGGACGTCGAAGCCATGCGCGCCGCCGGGTTGGGCCTGGGCGGGAGCCTGCAAAACGCCATCGTGCTGGACGAGTTCAAGGTGCTGAACAGCGAGGGCCTGCGCTACGACAACGAGTTCGTGCGCCACAAGGTGCTGGACGCGATTGGCGACATCTATCTGTTGGGCCATCCCTTGATCGGCCAATACACGGCGTTCAAATCCGGCCATGGGCTCAACAACCAGCTGGCCCGCACCTTGCTCGCGCGTCCCGAAGCGTTCGAGATCGTCACCTTCAGCGACGAGGCGACCGTCCCGACCGCGTTCCAGGACTGGGCCTTTCAGCCCGCGTGATCCTTGTCCGGTTTCTGCTGTTCCTGGCGCTGGCCGCCATCGTCGTCTCGGCGATCATCTTTCTGTTCAACAAGGACCGCCGCTACCTGCGTTTCATCGCAAAGGTGGTCAAGTACACGATCTTCCTGCTCGCAGGCATCCTGCTCTTCTATGCATTCGAGCGGATGTTCCTGGTCCTCTAGACCTTGCGGGCAAGACGTTGTACCGCGGCCTTGAGCGCACCGTCGGGAAGGTTTTCCGCCAAACGCCGCAGCGGCGCGGGGTCGACCTTTTCCCTTTGAATTTTAAGAGATTTATCGGGGGTGGCCGTTCCGCCCCGAACTTGCACCCGCACCCGTATTTCAGTAAAGTTGCACCCTTCCTGCTTAAGCCCCCCGAGGATGTCCGGCAAACGCTGGCGGACCACGGCCGCGATCGTCCCGCTGCCTGTGGCCAAAGTCAGCAGGGTGCCCCCGGCTTCCGCAACGTGGACCCGTTCGGCGAGCGCGCGGGGTAGGTGGCGGCGGACGACAGACGTGAGCCTTGTTTCGGCTAGGGCCCGCGCAAGCCATCCCGCGACGACGGGGTCGCTGGCAAGAAAGCGGGAAAGCGGTTGCGGAAATTGCGGCTTGGACATGGCGTTTAGGCAAGCGACACCAGATGAACCGCGCGGATGGCCTAAGCGCGCGGGGCAAAGTCGGAGGGTACGCGATTGAACATTATCCTGGTAACAGGGGCGACTGCGCGGGCGCGCACGATAACGCTCGACTGGCGACATTGGGTCGCGAGCATGTTTTCGCTGCTCGTCCTGTTCCTCGGCTTTACGTTCATGTTCAATTTCGTGACGCTCAAGTGGGCGGCCGCCGTGCAACACCCGCTTTTGAAGGCATTCCTCCTGGCGGACCAACGGGAGGAAGCTGCCAGGGGAGAGGAGCGCGTGCAGGGTCATCTCAACGCGATGGCCCTGCGGCTTGGCGAGTTGCAGGCGCGGGTGCTGCGCCTCGACGGATTGGGTGAGCGCCTGGCGAAGTCCGCCGGGTTGAAGCCCCAGGAATTGCCTTCGTTCCAGGCCGGGACCACGCCGGGGCGCGGTGGCGCGGTATCGTCTCTGCCGTCGCGCAACCTTTCCGTGCCGGAGTTCTCCGATCTCGTGGAAAAGCTGGCGCGGCAGATCGAGGAGCGCACGGACCAGATGTCGGTACTCGAGGCGCTGCTCATGCAGGATTCGGCCAACCGGAAGTTCCTGCCTTCGAAATATCCGATCGAAGATGGCTGGTATTCGTCGAATTTCGGCTACCGGATCGATCCTTTTACCGGCCAGCAGTCGATGCACGAGGGAATCGATTTCCCGGCTGAGAAGGGCACGCCCATCGTGGCCTCGGCAAGTGGCAAGGTCGTGTTCGCGGGCTGGTATCCCCAGTATGGTAAAATGGTTGAGATCGATCACGGCAACGGACTGATTTCGCGCTATGCACACGCGTCCGTTCTGTTGGTCAAGGAAGGCGATCTGGTCATGGCCGGCCAGCGCGTCGCGGCCGTCGGCACCACGGGGCGGTCGACCGGGCCGCATCTTCACTTCGAAGTCCGTCTCAACGGTACACCGCAAAATCCGGCTCGGTTCCTGCAGGCACCCGGCTGATCCTCTCACGATTTTTCATTCCGAACGGCGCAGACGGTGGTGCCAGATGCGGTGCCGAAACTAGGGGTGAGGGTGTTCTCACCCCTTGTTATTTGTCCCGCCCGGCAATATGTCTGGCCAATTCGATGATGTCATCCCGCCGGTCCCGTCCCCTATGATTTCGAATATCCTCACCCGCATCTTCGGCAGCCGCAATGAGCGCCTGCTCAAGCAATATGGCCAGGTGGTGCGGGAGATCAACGCTCTCGAGCCCGGTATGGCGGCGCTGTCCGACGACGAGCTCAAGGCCAAGACGACCGAGTTCAAGGCGCGCGTGGCCAACGGCGAGACGCTGGACGCGCTGCTGCCCGAGGCATTCGCCGTGGTCCGGGAAGCAGGCAAGCGTGCGCTGTCGATGCGCCATTTCGACGTCCAGCTCATGGGCGGCATGGCGCTGCACAACGGCAAGATCTCCGAAATGCGCACGGGCGAAGGCAAGACGCTGGTGGCGACCCTGCCGGCGTACCTCAATGCGCTGAGTGGCACTGGCGTGCACCTGGTCACGGTGAACGACTACCTCGCCCAACGCGACGCCGAGTGGATGGGTCGGATCTACAAGTTTCTGGGACTGACGGTCGGCGTCAATCTGTCGCAGATGAACCATGCCGACAAGCAGGTCGCCTACAACGCTGACATCACCTACGGCACCAACAACGAATTCGGCTTCGACTACCTGCGCGACAACATGGTGTTCTCCGTGGGCGAAAGGGTGCAGCGCGCGCTCAACTATGCGATCGTCGACGAAGTCGACTCGATTCTCATCGACGAAGCCCGCACGCCGCTCATCATTTCCGGGCAGGCCGACGACAACGTCGAGATGTACAACCGCCTGAACGCGCTGGTGCCGCAACTGTCGCGCCAGACCGAGGAAGCCGGCAAGGGTGACTTCTGGGTGGACGAAAAGGCGCACACGGTGCTGCTTTCGGAAGCCGGTCACGAGCACACGGAAGCGATCCTGTCGAAGGCCGGTCTCATCCCGGTGGGCTCCAGCCTCTACGACGCCGCCAACATCTCGCTGGTGCACCACCTGTATGCCGCGCTCCGCGCGCATTCGCTGTTTCACCGCGACCAGCACTACGTGGTGCAGAACGGCGAAGTCGTGATCGTCGACGAATTCACCGGGCGCCTGATGTCCGGCCGGCGCTGGTCCGACGGCTTGCACCAGGCAGTCGAGGCCAAGGAAGGCGTGAACATCCAGCGCGAGAACCAGACGCTGGCGTCGATCACCTTCCAGAATTATTTCCGCATGTACGGAAAGCTGGCGGGCATGACGGGCACCGCCGACACGGAAGCCTTCGAGTTCGAGCAAATCTATCACCTGGAGACGGTGGTCATCCCCACGCACCAGCCGATGGTGCGCAAGGACGAGAACGACCTCGTGTTCCGCACGTTCCAGGAAAAGGTCGACGCGATCCTTGGCGACATCAAGGACTGCCACGCCCGCGGACAGCCGGTGCTCGTCGGCACTACGTCGATCGAGAATTCGGAACTGCTCGCGACATACCTCGTGAAGGAAAAGTTGCCGCACCAGGTGCTCAACGCCAAGCAGCATGCCCGCGAGGCCGAGATCATCGCCCAGGCCGGCACGACCGGCGCCATCACCATCGCCACCAACATGGCCGGCCGCGGTACCGACATCGTGCTGGGCGGCACGCTCGAGCCGTTGATCCTCAGGCTCCGCGACGACGAGGCGCTCTTGCCGGAGGAAAAGGAGCGCGAAATCGCCAAGATGCGCGCTGACTGGCAGGTTCGCCACAACAACGTGGTGAAGGCCGGCGGCCTGCATATCGTCGGCACCGAGCGGCACGAATCGCGGCGCATCGACAATCAGCTGCGCGGGCGCGCCGGCCGCCAGGGCGACCCCGGCAGTTCCCGCTTCTACCTGTCGCTCGAGGATCCGCTGTTGCGCATCTTTGGCGGCGAGCGGCTCGGCACCATCATGCAGAAGCTGAAGATGCCCGATGGCGAGCCGATCGAGCATCCGATCGTCAATCGCTCCATCGCCAAGGCGCAGAACCGCGTGGAGTCGCGCAATTTCGACATCCGCAAGCAGCTCCTCGAATACGACGACGTCGCCAACGACCAGCGCCGCGTGATCTACCAGCAGCGAAACGAGTTGCTGGAAGGCGACGACGTTGCCGACACGATTCGCAACATGGTGCGCGGGCAGGTCGAGGACACGGTCAAGACGCACGTGCCACCCGAATCGGTCGAAGAGCAGTGGGATGTGCCCGCGCTCACCACGGTCCTTGCCGGCGAATACCAGATCAACGCGCCGGTAGCCGATTGGATGAAGGACAACGCCGATCTGACCGACGAAGACATGCGCGAGCGGATCGTCGACATGGCAGAGGCGTCCTGGCGCGAACGCGAATCCCTGGTCGGTCCGGAACTCATGCGGCAATTCGAGCGCAGCCTTATGCTGCAGACGCTCGACCATCATTGGCGCGACCACCTTGCGGCGCTCGACCACCTGCGCCAGGGTATCCACCTGCGCGGCTATGCGCAAAAAAATCCGAAGCAGGAATACAAGCGCGAGGCTTTCGAGCTCTTTTCCGACATGCTCGACCGGATCAAGCAGGACGTGGTCAAGGTGGTTCTGACGGTCACCGTCCGCTCCGAGCAGGATGTGCAGGCCGTGGAGGAAGCCGATACGGTCTCCAACGTTCAATACCAGCATGCGGGCTACGACGAAGCGCTCGCCGCGACGACATCCGAAGGCGACGTGGCGCTCGCGCCGCCACCGCCGTTTACGCGCGCCGGCGACAAGGTCGGCCGCAACGATCTTTGCCCGTGCGGCTCCGGCAAGAAGTACAAGCACTGCCACGGGCGGATCTGAGCCCCGTCTGATGCGGTGAAACCGGGCTGCGGTAGAATTCCGCAGCCCTTTTTTGCCGCCGGCCGCCTTCGATGCCCGTCAACTACGTGCCCCCCACTGCCGATGCGTTGCTGCCTGTGCCCGGGGTCACGCTGGGCGCCGCCGCGGCGCGTATCAAGAACTGGTCGCGCGACGACGTCCTGCTGGTGGTGTGCGAGCGCGGCACGGTTGCCGCGGGCGTGTTCACGCAGAATCGCTTTTGCGCCGCACCGGTCGTCGTATGCCGCGCCCACCTCGCGCGGCAACACGCCACAGGCAGCGATTTCCGGGCGCTCGTCGTCAATGCCGGCAACGCCAATGCGGGCACGGGTGAGCAGGGCCTCGCCGACGCGCGGACAGAATGTGTCGCAGTGGCGCGCCTGCTCGATTGCGCCCCGGAGGAAGTCCTGCCGTTTTCCACCGGCGTGATCATGGAGCCCCTGCCGACCGACAAGATCGTCCAGGCGTTGCCGGCGGCACGCGCCGCCGCTCGGGCGAATGGCTGGTTCGCCGCCGCCAACGCCATCATGACCACGGATACGGTGCCCAAGGCAGCCTCCCGCCGCGTTGACGTCGACGGCGTGGCGATCACGGTGACGGGCATCGCCAAGGGCGCAGGCATGATCCATCCCGACATGGCGACGATGCTTTCGTTCATGGCCACCGATGCGCCCATCGCTGCTTCCGTCCTGACGCAGGTTGTGCGTGAGATCGCCGACGTGTCCTTCAACGGCGCGACGATCGACGGCGACACATCCACCAACGACAGCTTCGTGATTGCCGCCACGGGCAAGGCGGCGCTGGCGCCGATCACGTCAACCGCCGATCCGCGCCTGCGTGCCATCCGTGAGGCGATCGAAGGGGTTGCCATCACGCTCGCGCAAGCCATCGTGCGCGACGGCGAAGGCGCGACCAAATTCATTTCGGTCCGGGTCGGGGGCGGCCAGTCCGCGGATGAATGCAAGCGCGTTGCGTTCGGGATCGCGCACTCGCCTCTGGTCAAGACCGCGTTCTTCGCCTCCGATCCCAACCTGGGGCGGATCGTGTGCGCGATCGGCAACACGGTCTCGCCCGACACGGATCCCGCGCGGATCTCGCTCTGGCTTGACGACGTGCTGGTCGTGGACAAGGGCGGGCGCGCGCCTTCCTACCGCGAGGAAGACGGCCAGCGTGTGATGAAGCAGGACGAGATCGGCATCAGAGTCGACCTGGGCCGCGGCGCGGCAGCAGTTAACATTTGGACCTGCGATTTCTCACACGAGTACGTCAGCATCAATGCCGACTATCGCTCCTGACGACATCAAGGCGCTGATCGCGCGCGCCGAGGGCTTGCTCGCGCGGGTAGAAGCGCTGCTGCCTGCTCCGTTGCCCGATCCGGACTGGAAGAAAGTCACGGCCGCGCGCTGGCGCAAGCAGGGCGGGCGCAGCTATCTGCAGGGGATCGCGCATCCCCACGCGATCCGCCTCACCGACCTGGTTGCCGTCGACGAGCAAAAGCGCGCGGTCGACCGCAACACGAAGCACTTCGTGGCGGGTCGGCCCGCCAACAACGTGCTGCTGACCGGCTCGCGCGGCACGGGCAAGTCCTCGCTGGTCAAGGCGATGCTCGCCAAATATGCGTCCCGCGGCCTGCGCCTGATCGAAGTGGAAAAAGGCGACCTGACCGACCTGCCTGACATCGCAGACCGAATCGCCGGACAGCCCGAGCGCTTCATCGTATTCTGTGACGACCTGACCTTCGATGCCGGTGAGTCCGGCTATCGCGCACTCAAGGTGATGCTCGACGGCTCCATCGCCGGCGGCGCGACCAACCTGCTCATCTACGCCACGTCGAATCGCCGGCACATGCTGCCTGAATATTTCAGCGAGAACCTCGAGACCCGGCATGTCGGCGAGGAGGTGCATCCCGGCGAATCGGTCGAGGAAAAGATCTCGCTATCCGAGCGGTTCGGGCTGTGGGTTTCGTTCTATCCGTTCGCCCAGGACGACTACCTTGCCGCAGTTGCGGGCTGGCTCGCCCATTTCGAGGTGAAGGCACCGGGCAACGCGGCCGACGCTCACTCGCGTACGCAGGAGGCACTGCAGTGGGCGCTGGCGCGCGGGTCGCGCAGCGGACGCGTGGCATGGCAGTTCGCCAAGAACTACGCCGGCGAACACGCGCGCCCGGCAGGTCGTTGAACGGCGAAATCGTTCGCGTCGCCGCGGCCGTCCTGCTGCGGCCCGACGGCAGGGTCCTGCTTGCACAACGACCGGAGGGCAAGGCCTACGCCGGGTATTGGGAGTTTCCCGGGGGCAAGCTCGAAGCCGGGGAGTCGCCGCGCGAGGCGCTGAACCGCGAATTGCGCGAGGAGCTGGGCATCGTCGTTCGGCGCGCGTCGCCATGGTTCATCCAGGAATTCGTCTATCCGCATGCGCACGTCGAGCTGCATTTCTTCCGCGTGTTCGAATGGGACGGGGAATTGATCGGCCACGATGGCCAGGCCTTCGCGTGGCAGGAGCCGGGACGCTACACAGTGGCGCCACTCCTGCCTGCCAACACGCGCATTCTCGCCGCGCTCGCATTGCCGACGTTCTACGGCATCACGTGCGCCGGTGATATCGGCGAAGACGCCTTTCTCGCGCGCGCCGAACGTGCGCTCGCAGCGGGACTGCGACTGGTCCAGCTGCGCGAAAAGGACTGGCCCGCCGCACACCGCGACGCGTTTGCGCGGCGCCTGGTACCGCTTGCGCATCGATTCGGCGCGAAGGTGCTCCTGAACGGAACCGCTGACGATGCGCGCCGGCTTGGATGTGACGGCGTGCACTGGACTTCTGCGGCGCTGGCGCAGGCATCGCGGCGGCCGGGCGACATGGTGGTCGCGGCATCGTGCCACACCCGAGCCGACATTGCGCGTGCGGGAGAACTCGATCTGGACTTCGCGGTGCTGGGACCGGTGGCGCCGACGCCGACGCATCCGGGCGCGATGCTGCTGGGCTGGGACGGATTTGCCGAGGCCGTGGCCGGCACGCGCGTGCCCGTCTATGCGCTCGGCGGTCTCGACGCGGGTGATCTAGCCCGGGCAACGGCATCGGGCGGGCACGGCGTGGCGACGCGCCGCGCGGCTTGGCCATCGTGACGGCTGCCTAAGCATCCTCGGGCGGCGGTATCGCCTCGAAATCGTCCGGCGGATCGACGGCAGGAACACGATAGGCGTCGCTTGCCCATGCGCCCCGGTCGATCAAGCGGCAGCGCTCGGAACAAAACGGCCGCCATTTCGCCGCCGCGCTCCACTCGACGGGAGCGCTGCACTGCGGGCAGGCAACGGTGCGTGGCTTTGGCAACGTCTTTTCGTAACTCAACGATTATCAAACACTCGCTGCGACGATGCCGTGCTCAGAGGTGAGCCTCAAGTCGCGCATCGCGGTTGCGTCAGGTGATCACGGAAGTCTTGACGTTCCAGCCGAATTTGACTTCACCGCCGAGCCCGCCCGTTGCATCCTGCGGCTTGTATGAAAAGTCGATCTGGCCATAGCTCATCGACACCGACTCCACGATGTCACCACCGCTGCCGCTGCTCGGCGCAACCGACGTGATGAAGACCTCCTTCATCGTGATCTTGAGAAAGTCCACCTGGCCTTCGCCGGCCTTGCGCGCCGCCAGTACCACTGTAGGGAAGTGCTTGCCTTGCGCGCACTTTTTGGCCAGCACCGGTGACGCCTTGTCGTAGTTGTGCATGATATGCAGGTCTGAAGGATGTGCCTTGCCCACTCCGCTACCACCGCCCCCGGCAACCGGTGCGGCATTGGACACGGCCCAGCTCCACGACAGGACATCGACCTCGCCCTTGTGATCCTTGTGCTGGGATTCGCCTTCGACGCCGTCGAACTTGATGTAAGTATTAATTGCCATGGGAGGAATCTCCTGAGAAATCGGCCGACCAGGCGCTGGTCATCCTCGTCAATCCGCGGCAGGGCGCTTGCACGGTGCCAGATGGAGGCGCCAGCGCTGACATCCTGACGGACAGTCAGAGATTGCAGAACATCAACTCGAACTCGACGTCCTGATCGAACACCGCGCCGCGATCCATTCCGCTGACGCTGAGGAAACGTATGTTGAGCGCGTACTTGTTGGCGCTGACCTCGGGGACGCAGGCCAGGTCGTGCGACATGGAAAGGCGCAGCAATTGCGCCACCTTGGTCGTGGTCAGCATCAGCTGGAACACGCCGCGGTAGGCCGTATGCCGGCTCTCGCGGCCGTTGTCGCGCAGCAGCTTCAGGACGATCGCCGAGCCGGCGCGAATGGGCGCGAAGGGCTCGATCCACCCGGCCAGGTCGTTGCGCCGCGGCGCCGGGTCCTGGTTCAGCCACCAGTGATAGGCGGGCAGGTCGAATTCGCATACGCCGCCCGGGATCGCGGTGCGCTGCTTGATCGCCATCAGCCACTCATTCTCGCGCAGGTGGGAGCCCACCCGACCGGCCTGCGCCAGCATCTGCGCATTCACGTTGTCGATCTGCGCGAGCAGCTCCTCGAGCGCACCCTGTTCGATCTGCGGATTGTGCTTGAGCGGCGCGAGCACCTGCTTCTGGCGCTCGAGTTCCTGCAGGATGTCCGTCTTCAGGTCCGCCCGTGCAGCGACGTCGGTGATCTCGAACAGCGCGAGCAGCGCGGCGTGGTGATCCGGCGCCGCATCCTGCGCTGCAAAATATCCGACCCGTGCAAACAGGTCCTCCAATCGCATCAGCGTACGGACGCGCTCGTTCAGCGGATGTTCGTAGCGGATCACGACTCAGGCAATTCGGCGTTCACTTCGACATTCTGCGAGGATCATGGCGCGGGTTCAAGCGCGGAGTGACTCGCCGGCATTGCGACGTGCGGCAATTTCCCGGTAAAGCGCATCGAGGCGCGCCACCTGGGGAGGCAGATTCGCGAGTGTCCCCGCATTGTCGATGATGTCGTCGGCGGCGGCCAGCCGTGCGGCACGCGGCATTTGCGTCGCCATCACCGCGCGCACATCGTCGGGCGACAAGCCGCTTCGCGTCACCACGCGCCGCACCTGCTCGTCCTCCGGACTGTCGACGACCAGCACCCGCGCCACGCGCGAACGCAATCCGCCGCGCTCGAGCAGGAGTGGAACGCTGAGAATGCCATAGGTGCCCGCCCAGCCACCGATCTCGTGCTCCAGGTAAGCGCGGATCAGCGGATGGAGAATGGCTTCCAGACGGGTCCGCGCCTGCGCATCCGCGAATACGCGGCGGCGCAGCCAGGGCCGGTCGAGTTCGCCGTCTTCCCCCACGACATCCTTTCCGAATGCCGTGACCACGGCGTCGAATCCGGCCATCCCGCCGGCGCTTACCGCGTGCGCCGCCTGGTCCGCGTCGGCGATCTCGATGCCTCGCGCCGCGAACGCGCGGGCGACTTCCGATTTGCCGCTGCCGATGCCGCCGGTCAGCCCGATCACGAGCGGGGTATTCATCCGGGAAGAAACGTGCGCAGAAGGGTCTGACCGAAAAACAGCGCGACCGCCCCGGCGATCGCAAGGTAGGGACCAAAGGCGAGCGGAATGTTATGGTCGCGGCCCTTGAATACCACGAGCGTGATGCCGATGATTGCGCCGACCACTGAGGAAAGCAGCACGATCACGGGCAGCACCTGCCAGCCCAGCCAGGAGCCCAGCGCGGCCAGCAGCTTGAAATCCCCGTAGCCCATGCCCTCCTTGCCGCGGATCAGCTTGAACAGCCAGTAGATCGTCCACAGCGCGAGATAGCCGGCCATCGCGCCGATGACCGCATCGCGCAAGGGCACGAAGATCCCGAACACGTTGACAGTCAGGCCGGCCCAGAGCAGCGGCAGCGTGATGTCGTCGGGCAGGAGCTGCGTGTCGAAGTCGATGAACGTAAGTGCCAGCAACGCCCACAGGAAACCACAGGCAGCGAGTCCTTGCCAGGTCGGACCGAATCGCCAGACCGCGCCGGCCGCCAATGCGCCGCCCAGGATTTCCACCAGCGGATAGCGCGCCGAGATTGCCACGCCGCAGGCCGAGCACTTGCCGCGCAGCGCGAGCCAGGATGCGACCGGAATGTTTTCCAGCGCCGTGATTCCGTGCCCGCAGGACGGGCATGCAGAACGCGGGACCACGAGGTTGTAGCGTGGCGCCGCGGCCACGGTCTCCCCCCGCATTTCCGCGCATTCGGCCTGCCAGCCTCGTTCCATCATCTGTGGCAGACGGTGAATGACGACGTTCAGGAAGCTGCCGACGCACAGTCCGACGACGGCAGCGACGAAAGGCGCCGCCGCCGGATCGAGGAAGAAAGACGTCATCCGGGCAGAATTGGCGTCAGATGACGGAACCGAGTTTGAAGATGGGCAGGTACATGGCCACCACCAGGCCGCCGATCACGATGCCCAGGAACACGATGATGATCGGTTCCAGCAGGCTCGACAACGCCGTGACGGCATCGTCGACTTCCCGTTCGAAGTAGTCAGCGATCTTGCCCAGCATGTTGTCGAGCGAGCCTGATTCCTCACCGATCTGCGTCATCTGCAGGACCATCGTCGGGAACAGGTTCGTATTGCCCATGGCGTTGGTAAGGCTGGTGCCGGTGCTCACTTCGGTCTGGATCCGCTTGGTCCCCGCGGAATACAGCGCGTTGCCCGATGCACCGGCCACCGCGTCGAGCGACTCGACCAACGGTACGCCCGCCGCGAACATGGTCTGCAAGGTGCGCGTCCAGCGCGCAATCGTTGCCTTGCGCAGGATGCTGCCGACGATCGGCAGTTTGAGCATTGCGCGGTCCCAGCCCATCCGGAAGGTCGTGGAGGTCCGGAGCAGGTAGGCAACCCCGAAAATCACGCCGACCATGCCTATGGCCCCCAGCCACCACCAGGCGACGACGAATTTCGAAATCGCCATCACGATCAGCGTCGGCGCCGGGAGGTCCGCGCCGAAGTTCCTGAATACCTTTTCGAACGACGGCACGACCCAGACCATGATGACCCAGACCACGACGATGGCCACCGTCACGACCGAGATCGGGTAGAACAATGCCGACTTGATCTTGCCCTTGATCGCGAGAATTTTTTCCTTGTACGTCGCGATGCGGTCGAGGATCGCGTCGATCATCCCCGACGTCTCGCCGGCCTGCACCAGGTTGCAATAGAGCGCGTCGAAGTATTTGGGATGCTCGCGAAACGCCTGCGACATCGACGAGCCCGTCTCGATTTTGCCTTTGATGTCCATCATCAAGCGGGAAAAGCGCGGATTGCTGTGGCCGCGGGCGATGATCTCGAACGACTGCAGCAGCGGCACGCCCGCCTTCAGCATCGTGGCGAGCTGGCGGGTGAAGAACGTGATGTCCTTTTCACCGACGCTGGAGCCGCCGCGAAAGGACTGACGCTTGATCTTGGTGATCCGCACCCCCTGCCGACGCAGGTTGGTGGTGACGACCGTTTCGGAAGGCGAACGCGACTCTCCGCGCACCTGGCGGTTGTTGCGATCGATGCCCTCCCAGAGGTAGGTGTATTCCTTGACGTCGCGGCGAGCGTTTGCGGTTGCAGTTGCCATGGTTGTCCTTGGGCGCGGGGGGGCCGTCACTCGTTGGTGATGGCCTCGATTTCCTCGAGCGAAGTGATGCCTGCCTTGACCTTGATCAGTCCGGCCTGGCGCAAATCCTTGACGCCGTCCTTCTGCGCCTGCTCGGCGATATCGAGGGCATTGCCGGCACGCATGATTATCTGGCGTAGTTCGTCCGTCATGGGCATCACCTGGTAGACGCCGACCCGACCCTTGTAGCCCGTTCCCTTGCACTGGTCGCAGCCCACCGGGCCGAACGGCTGCCATGAGCCATCGAGGTCTTCGTCCCGGAATCCGGCACGCTGCAGCGCCTCGGGAGGAATGTCCTCGGGCTTCTTGCAGTTGGAGCACAGCTTGCGGCCCAGACGTTGCGCCGTGATCAGGATCACCGACGACGCGATGTTGAACGGCGCCACGCCCATGTTCAGCATGCGAGTCAGCGTCGTCGGCGCATCGTTGGTGTGCAGCGTCGACATCACAAGGTGTCCCGTTTGCGCAGCCTTGATGGCGATGTCGGCGGTTTCGAGGTCGCGTATTTCGCCGACCATGATGATGTCCGGGTCCTGGCGCAGGAACGACTTCAGTGCCGCCGCGAAAGTCAGGCCTGCCTTGTCGTTGACATTGACCTGATTGATGCCGGCCAGCTGGATTTCGCACGGATCCTCGGCCGTCGCGATATTCACGCCTGGCTTGTTGAGGATGTTGAGGCACGTGTACAGCGACACGGTCTTGCCGCTGCCGGTCGGACCGGTGACCAGGATCATGCCGTACGGTCGGCCGATCGCGTGCAGCAGCTGGGCCTGCTGCTCGGGCTCGTAGCCAAGCGCCTCGATGCCTAGCTTGACCCCGGCGGAATCCAGGATCCGCATCACGATCTTCTCGCCGTAAAGCGTGGGCAGCGTGGAAACCCGAAAGTCGATCGACTTGGTCTTGTTCAGGACCAATTTCATCCGGCCGTCCTGAGGCACCCGCTTTTCCGAAATGTCGAGCCTGCTGATCACCTTGATCCGCGACGCGACCTTGTCCTTGATCGCTAACGGCGGCTGTGCGACCTCCGACAGGATGCCGTCGACGCGGAACCGCACGCGAAAGAATTTTTCGTAGGGTTCGAAGTGGATGTCGGATGCACCCTGGCCGATCCCGTCCAGCAGGAGCTTCTGAATATATTTGACGACCGGGGCGTCCTCGATATCGGAGGAATCCTCGTCCTGGAAGACTTGCGTCCCGGCATCGTCTTCGAGCCCGGCCTCCATCTCCTCCAGGTTGCCGCCCTGGTTCCGGAACGTCGCTCCGCTCGCCTCGACGAGCTTGCCGATCGCCTGGATCAGCTTGTCGTCCTCGACGACGATCGGCTCGGGGACCAGGTTGGTCTTGAAGCGCACCTCGTCCAGCACTTGCAGGTTGGCCGGGTCGGAAATGGCGACGAAGAGCTTGTTGTTGCGCTTGAACAGCGGCAGTACACGACGCGATTGCGCCATCTTGAGGTCGACCAGTTCCTTCTGGATCTGGTCGAGGTCGAAGGAGGCGAGGTCGAGCAGCGGATTGCCGAACGTGCGGGACGCGAACACCGCCAGCTGGACCGCGGTCATTCGCTTGCCGGCGAGAACGGTCTCGACGAAGGAGTTGCCCGAGGCATGCGCCTGGTCCTGCAGCGTCTCCGCCTCGTGCTCGGACATGACGCCGTGCTGCGCGAGGGCGCGCGCGAGACCGCTGATATTGCGGGTGGCGGCATGCGTGGCCATGTTGTGCGATATTGTCCGGTCGGGTATGGGCGTCAATATGGAAGCAAGCAACATGCCGGGTAAAGGTTCGTTGGCCCCAAAACGCGGCCCGGACAGCAAACCTTCATGTCAAATCCCGCGCATAAGTCCCTCATTCCATGCCTATACCATTTGCATAAAACTTGATCCTACGATCATGCCCGCTCGATGGGGGTTTGTAAAGGCGGCGCGCCCCGGCCGACCGGGGCAAGCAGCCTGACCACCTTGACCGCGCGATCCTGGGTTTGCAGGACCTCGATCTTCTGCCCGTCCAGGCTGAACGCGACCCCGGCCTCGGGAATCTCGCCCAGGTGCTCGATGATCAGTCCGTTCATCGTTTTCGGGCCGTCCAGCGGAAATTGGGTGCCCAGCCTTCGGTTCAGCGTGCGCAACAGCGCCATCCCGGCCACCACAACGCTGCCGTCGGCCTCGCGACGGTAGGTTTCGTTGCCGCCGGGCGCTTGCGTGGTGAATTCCCCGATGATCTCCTCGACGATGTCCTCGATGGTCACGAGGCCCTGCAGTTCACCATATTCGTCGACCACCAGACCCAGGCGCTGCCGGTCGTTCTGGAATTGCGTCAGTTGGGTGAGCAGCGGTGTCCCGGCGGGAATGAAATAGGGCGGGCGGATCAGCGGGCGCAACCGTTCGGCATCAACTTCTCCCGCTTGTAGCTGCAGATGGACGACCGACTTCAGCGGCAGCACGCCGATGATGTTATCCAGAGTCTCCTCGAAGACCGGCACGCGCGAGTGATACGAAGTCGCCAGTTGCTGGCGCAGCAGCGCCGGCTTTTCCGCGAGGTCGAGCGCATGAATCCGGTTGCGCGGCGTCATGACGTCGTCGACGGTGATGGCCTCGAGGTCCATCAGGTTGGCTAGCATGGTGCGATGCTTGCCACGGAAATACTGGCTGCCTTCCAGCACCAGCGAGCGAAGCTCCTCCTGCGTCAGGTGCGTGCCGGTGTCGCTCTGCGGACGGATACGCATGAGCTTGAGCAGCCCCTGCACGAACAGGTTCACGAACCACACGATCGGCGTTGCCGCCCTGAGCAGCGGCGACAGCGCGTAACTCACGAGTGGCGCAATTCGATCTGCATGCGCGGCGCCGATCACCTTGGGCGTGATTTCCGAGAACACCAGGATGGCAAACGAAATCGCGATGGTGCCCGTCGCCAGTGCCAGTTCGCCTTCCCCGAACAGGCGCTTGGTGATGATCGCCGTAATCGTCGCCGCTGCCGCCGCCACCAGAGTGTTGCCGAGGAGAATGACGCCCAGCAACTTGTCCATCTTGCCCAGCAGTGCCTGCGCCAGCCGGGCGCCGCGCACGCCGCGTTGGGCGCGATGCTTCAGGCGATGGCGATTGGATGCCATCATCGCCGTCTCCGCCAGGGAAAAGAACGCGGACAGCAGGAGCAACACGACCAGCGCGACACTCAGGGTGGAAAGTGGCGTGTCGTCCAAGACGTAGCTGATTCAGCGGCGAAGCAACACTTCCGTCACGAATTTGCTCCCCAGGTAACCGAGGACAAGCAACGCCGTGCCCGCGAGTATCCAGTGCAATGCGGGGCGACCGCGCCAGCCGTAGCGCCAGCGACCGAACAGCAGGATCGCGAAGGTGATCCATCCGGCGACGGAAAAGACGTTCTTGTGGGTAAATGTGAGCGGGCGTCCGAAAATCTCCTCGGAGAACAGAAACCCGGTAATGAGCGTAGCTGTGAGCAGCACGAAGCCCAAGCCCACCAGGCGAAACATGAAACGCTCGAGCATCAGCAGCGGCGGCACGCTGCCCTCGGATTCGGCAGGCAACCCGCGGCGCAGGCGCGACTCAAGCCCGATCAGCACCAGTGCCTGCAGCGCGGCGACGACGAACAGCGCATAGGCGAGCAGCGCGACGGCGATGTGGATCGCCGCCCAGGGCTCATCGGCGTAGGCGAAACGATGGGCGCTTTCGCCGCTCGCGGGGCCCAGAGCGCATACGGCGGCAACCGGGAGCACTACCGCGGCGATGCCCGGCAATGTGCGCAGGACCCCCGACGCCCACGCCACGAGCACAGCGAGGCCGGCGACCAGCGACACGGCGTTGGCGAACGACAGGTCGAGTCCGCTCGGGGTCACGATGGCGCGGCCGATGGCATAAGCGTGCATTGCGAGCGCCAACGGCAGAAGCCAGGTGCGCGCGCTTCCTGCCGCGGGGAGATTCGCGCGCGGCCAGCTGGCCCAGGCGGCGGCGGCGTAGAGAGCGGCGACGGCGAAGTGCAGTAAAATCACAGGTCGAGGTCGCGCGGCAGGCATTTGGCTGCATGCGACTGGAATGCAGTTTACCCGATGCGTGCCGACGGACGTCAGGCGCGCATGTCCTCTGGACCCACAATGCTCGACAATCTCACCGAACGCTTCTCCCGGGTCGTCAAGGAATTGCGCGGACAGGCGCGGCTCACCGACGACAACATCCAGGACGCGCTGAGGGAGGTGCGCCTGGCGCTGCTCGAAGCCGACGTGGCGCTGCCGGTAGTCAAGGAATTCATTGCCGCGGTCCGCGAAAAGGCGATAGGCGCGGAGGTCGCAACGTCGCTCACGCCGGGCCAGGCGCTGATCGGCATCGTCCACCGCGAACTCGCCGGGCTGATGGGCGGAGCTGCCGCGCCGTTGTCGTTCGCTACGCAACCGCCGGCCGTGATCCTGCTCGCCGGGTTGCAGGGCACGGGCAAGACCACCACCGCCGCCAAGCTGGCAGCGCACATCCGCCAATCGCTGAAAAAGAAGGTATTGCTCGTTTCGGCCGACGTATACCGGCCGGCGGCGATAGAGCAATTGCGGATGCTCGCAACACAGGTGGGCGCGGATTTCTTTCCGTCGACGGCGGACCAACCCCCGGTCGCCATCGCAGTGGCGGCGCTCGACTGGGCGCGCAAGCACTATCACGACGTGCTGATCGTCGACACCGCCGGCCGGCTGGCCATCGACGACGCGATGATGAAGGAGGTCGCGGCAGTGCATGCCGCAGTGCATCCGATCGAGACGCTGTTCATCGTCGACGCGATGCAGGGCCAGGATGCCGTGAACACGGCACGCGCGTTCCGGGATGCGCTGCCGCTGACCGGCGTGGTCCTGACCAAGCTCGACGGAGATTCCCGCGGCGGCGCCGCGTTGTCGGTTCGCCACGTCACCGGCACGCCAATCAAGTTTGCCGGGGTGTCGGAAAAAATCGACGGCCTCGAGGTGTTCTACCCCGAGCGCATGGCGTCGCGCATCCTCGGCATGGGCGACGTGCTGTCGCTGCTCGAGGATGCGCAAAAAAATGTGGATGTGGCCGAGGCCGAAAAGCTGGCGAAGAAAGTCAAGTCGGGCAAGGGTTTCGACTTGAGCGATTTCCGGTCGCAGCTGGGCCAGATGCGCAAGATGGGTGGCATTGCGGGGATGCTCGACAAGCTGCCTGCGGAGTTGGCTCGCGCCGCCCAGAGCGCCACGGTCGATGAGCGCCGGGTCGGACGACTCGAGGGCATCATCAATTCGATGACGCCGCAGGAACGCGCCAAGCCCGAACTGCTGAAAGCGTCGCGCAAGCGCCGAATTGCCGCCGGCGCCGGTGTGTCGGTGCAGGAGGTCAACCAGCTGCTCAACCAATTCGAGCAGACGCAGAAAATGATGAAGATGGTGTCCAGAGGCGGGATGCAGAAGATGTTGCGCGGCATGAAGGGCATGCTTCCCGGAATGCGTTAGCGCAGGGGCGACGATGGCCCGAGTGGACCCCTCGGCGATAAATTTCTAATTTTTATTTATAAAATCAACGAGTTGAGATGATTTTTTGGAACCCTTCCACTAGCCCCGGCAAAACTCGAATCGACGCCCCCAATCTTGCGCTAAACGCCTAAATCGACGTATAATTTTGGACTTTTCTCCGCGATCCCGATTCCCGGAATCAGGCAAATGAGGTCAATGCAATGGTTGTGATCAGACTGGCCCGTGGCGGCGCCAAGAAGCGCCCCTTCTTCAATGTCGTGGTTGCCGATTCGCGCAGCCGCCGTGATGGCCGCTTCATCGAGCGCGTCGGCTTCTATAACCCGATCGCGAAGGCGAGCGAGGAGGGCCTGCGCCTGTCCTTCGATCGCATTTCGTTCTGGCAGGAACGCGGTGCCAAGCTTTCCGATACGGTGGCAGGTTTGGTCAAGCAGTCGGCCCCGAAGGTTGCGCCGGCGATGCCCGCCGCAGCGGCGTAGTTCAGGTAGCTGAGCGCGCAGCCTAGCAGCAACGGCGGTGACCGGGTCGCAACTGGGCGCCGACGACTTCGTGGTGATGGGGCGAGTTGTCGCTCCCTGGGGCGTCAAGGGCTGGGTCAAGGTTCACGCCTTCAGCGAAAACAAAACGACGCTGCTTGACCACGCCGTCTGGGGGATTCGTCCACGGGCGGGAGCGAAAACCGCCGGTAAGGCAGCGGGTAGCGGATGGCGTGAATATTCGATCGAGGCGTCACGCGAGCATGGCGCGACACTGGTTGCGCTACTCGCGGGGATTGGCGACCGCGAGGCCGCAACCCTGCTGAAGGGCGCCGATGTCGGCGTGCCGCGGTCCACCCTCCCCGCCAGGGAAAAGGACGCACTCTACTACTCTGACCTGGTTGGGTTGGCGGTGGTGAACCGGCAGGGCGTGCGCCTCGGCGTGGTATCAAAGGTCCAGGATTTTGGCGCGCATCCGGTCTTGAGTGTGACCGCGGACGCAACCGAGAAAGTGACGGGGGCGGCAACAGTGGCGGAGCGGATGATTCCCTTTGTCGCGGCGTACGTGGATGCCGTTGACGTCGCGGCAAGGCGGATCGACGTCGACTGGCAGCTGGATTACTGAACCAGTCTGAGCTGAGTACTGAACCGAGATTGCGAGAACCGGCTTGCGCATCGACGTCGTGACGTTGTTTCCGGAGATGGTGGCGCAAGCTGCGGCGATTGGCGTGACGGGCAGGGCGTTGACGCGGGGCCTGTGGCACCTGGCAGTGTGGAATCCGCGCGAGTTCACCATGGATGCCCACAAGACTGTTGACGACCGGCCCTATGGCGGTGGTCCGGGGATGGTGATGCTGGCCGAACCGCTGGCGCAGGCGATCGCGGCGGCAAAGGCAGCGCAGGCGGCCGCAGGCGTGGCGGCATCCCGCGTGATCCATCTCTCGCCCGCCGGCGTGCCGCTTACCCACGAGCGGGTGCTGGCGCTGGCGACGCAAAGGGACGCGGGGTACATCCTGCTGGCAGGAAGGTATGAAGGCATCGACGAGCGCCTGCTGGCGCGCGAAGCCGACGAGGAAATTGCCATCGGTGATTTCGTCGTCTCGGGCGGCGAACTACCGGCGTTGATGCTGATGGATGCGATGGCGCGTCAGTTGCCCGGCGCGCTCAATGACGACCAGTCGGCGCAGCAGGATTCCTTTGCCGACGGGCTTCTGGATTGCCCGCACTACACGCGGCCGGAAGTGCTGGATGGCGTGGCGGTTCCAGGCGTGCTGTTGTCCGGGAACCACGCGCAGATAAGACGCTGGCGCCTGCAGCAGGCGCTGGGCAGGACCTGGGAGCGACGGCCGGAAATGCTGGCGGGCCGGCAGCTCACGAAGGACGAGGCCGCGTTGCTTGCCGAATACCAGCAACGGCGCGGTCAAGGCACGAATGCGGTGGATTGAACGGCAGGGCGAACACGTGGAAGCGAAGTAAAAAAGTTGGCGTTAAGTCCTCGGCATGCACGAGGGCCATGCCGCGACAAAACCGCGCACATCAGGGATCGACCCTGCGCTGTGCGCCGGGGCCAAAGGCCCCATCGAACGGAAGGAAGTCGGCAATGAACATCATCGAGCAGCTGGAAAAGGAAGAAATCGCCCGCCTGGGGAAGACCATTCCGGCGTTTGCCCCCGGCGACACCGTCGTGGTCAACGTCAGCGTGGTCGAAGGCGAGCGCAAGCGGGTCCAAGCCTACGAGGGCGTGGTCATCGCGAAACGCAACCGCGGCCTCAACTCGGCCTTCACCGTGCGCAAGATTTCGAGCGGCGAAGGCGTGGAACGCACGTTCCAGACCTATTCCCCGATGCTGGCGTCGATCGAAGTCAAGCGCCGCGGCGACGTCCGCCGCGCCAAGCTTTACTACCTGCGCGACCGTTCGGGCAAATCGGCCCGGATTCGCGAAAAGCTCGCACAAAAGGCCGCCCCCAAGGCGGAATGACCGATCCGACCGCCTTTGCGTGCGGAAATCCCTATCAAGGCGGCCCTTCGGGGCCGTTTTGCTTCGGGGGAAAGGATCTCGTCGATCCGGGCGTTCACGCGGAGATTCCGGGTAGGGGCATGCTTATTGCGTGGTGGATTGCAGTTGACCTTGCCTTGGCGGGGCTTTTCGCCCAAGATTCCAACGGCATAATCCATCCACAATCGCCACCCTCGCCGCATGAAGGCTACGCTATATGAAGCGCTGGGAATCCTTCCCACATCCTCCGACGAGGACGTGCGGGCGAGTTTGCGCCGCCTGATCCGCAAATATTACGCCAAGACCCGGGACGGCCAAGGTAACGTCGAAGAGGCGCTGCGCTTCATCAATCACGCCAGCCGGATCCTGTCCGATCCCGAGCGTCGGGTCCGCTACGACGACGAGCTTGCGGTGTCCACGGGCACGACCGAGCAGCGCATTGCGCACGTCGTCAACAACGCGGTCGCGGAGGCGGGCGAGCAGACCGACGTCGGAAATATAGCCGAGGCCTTGCCGCGCCCGTCCCCCGAGGCAATGGACGAGGACCTTGAGACCGGCCTCGATGCGGACGAGCAGGCTTCCGAACAGATGCTGCACCATCCGGGCCTGACGGAGCGGGTCGCGTCATTCGGTCGTTCCCCGATTGTCACCATCGGGCTATGCGCGCTATTCGGCACCTTCATAGCCGCGGCCATCGCCTTCGTCACGCCGGCGGACACTATTCTCGTCGCCAAGCAGGTGCTCGTCTGGCTGACTATCACGCTGCTGGCGCTAACGCTGGTCTATGGCGTCGTGCACGGGATTGCCTTCCTGCGCCGGCGCAGCGGCGCGCCACTGCCGGCGCTGGTGCCGCAGACCGATCTCGCCATCCTGAACTGGCGACGCGAAAAGAGCGTTTTCCTGGGCACCAACCAGCCGCAGGAGGATGCGAGCTGGATATTCCAGCTGCGGATGGCGGAACTGGAGCGGGCCAAGTCGGGACGGACCAGCGAGCCGCGGCCCTGGCAGCGCCTTTCCGCGAGACTGTTCGATTACGCGATCTGGGGCCTGGTTCTCGCGCTTCTGCTCTCCGAGCTGCGCGCGCTGGGCCTGGTGCCCGATGAGTTCTCCTATTGGTTGGGCCATCCGCTGCTGGCGCCCATTCTCATCACCGGTTCGTGGGTTCCGATCGAGGCGCTCCTCATTGCCTCCGTGGGCACGACGCCCGGGAAGTGGCTGTTCGGCGTGTTCCTCCAGTTTTCGATCTCCGATGCCTACGCGCGGCGCGACACGAGCGCGCAATTGCAGCGGGCGATGCGGCGCTCCTTCCGTGTCTGGTGGGAAGGCGTGGCCTGTGGGTTCCCGCTGCTCGCTCCGGTCTTGATTGCGGTCGCCTATGAAAAAGTAGCGCAGAACCAGGAAACGGACTGGGATTTTGCGCAGGACGTGCTGGTCACGCATGGTCCGCCTGGCGTGCTCAATACCGTCACTGGCGTCTGCGGACTGGCCGCCATGCTGTGGCTCTACGGAGTTGCGTGGCACCAGCCGATGGCCGAGTCGATTGGATGGGCGCGCACGACGATTGCCGATGCGTGGCCGTCGGCCAAGACCTTCTCCGCCGGATTCACCGGCGGCAGCGGACCGATCAGCGGCAAGCGACCGCAGGCAGCCGCATCCATTTCTACACGGCCGCTGGCACCCTTACCGGCGCTCACGGAAACACCGGGAATGTTGGTGCCGGGACCGTCGGCGCCCATCGACGCCGATCTCGCCGCAATGTTCGCCGAACGCCGTGCCAAGATCGCGGTGGTCAGCGTGGAGGGCCCGCGCATGCTGCGTGCCGGCAACTGGCGGCGCGCAGCGGAATTGTGCCACGCGTGGACCGAGCTCGAGCTCGGGAACGCGGACGCGTATCGATGCCTGGGGCAGGCGCTGCAGGCCCAGGGCTTTCATCAGGACGCCATCGCGGCGTTTCGCCGGGCGAAGTTATACGATCCTTCAGATCACACGCTGGACTCGGCAATCGACCGCTCACAGCGCGGCATCGTGGCGGATTTTCTCAACCGCTACCGCCGATAGCCGCGGCGCCCTGGGTTACTCTCCGAAACCCTCGGTGCCCTAGCCGGCGCGTGACCAGGGCCGGGTGTGCGGTTCAGCGCCGCTTCAGCACGAACCAGAACTCACCGTCCAACTCGCCGTGCTCGACCAGCTCGTTGCCGGTCTGCTTCGCGAAAGCGAGAAAGTCGCGGACGCTGCCCGGATCGGTGGCGGTGACGCGCAGACTCTGCCCACTGGCCATTTCGTTCAGCGCCTTCTTCGTGCGCAGGACCGGCAACGGGCAATTGAGACCACGGGCATCGACTTCGCGATCATGCTGCAACATGGGATTGGACCTTTCAAAACCGGATCGCACGCATCGGTCGGGCGCGCGCCTTGGTGGAAAAAGTATAGCAGCGCCGCAGCGCCCGGCAATTATCGGCGCAGGCGTTCGACCAGCGCGGTAGTGGAGCGCTCGAAGGCGAACGGAATGGCCACGAATCGGCCGCCGTGCGCGATGACTTCGGCGGCGCCGGCGGTCGTTTCCGCCGTGTAATCGCCGCCCTTGACGAGGATGTCCGGCATTGTCGCCATGATCAGTTCGCGCGGCGTGTCGCCCTCGAACGGAACCACGAGATCGACCGCGCCGAGCGCCGCGAGGACCGCCATGCGATCGTCCTGAGGATTGAGCGGGCGCTCGCTGCCCTTGCCCAGGCGCCTGACCGACGCGTCGGAATTGACCGCCACTACCAGCGATGCGCCGAGGCCCCGCGCCTGTTCGAGGTAGGTGACGTGGCCGCGGTGCAGCAGGTCAAACACGCCGTTGGTGAACACCACCGGGTGCGGCAAGTTGGCAATACGCTTCAGCGCATCGGCCGCAGCGGCAATCTTGTCGGGATAGCGCGGAAGCGGCAGGCCGGCCGGATCGGACATCGCTGATTGCTGCGATCGTCAGGACGGATACTGGAAGAACTTCACGACGCGCACAACGCCGGCGGTGGTGGCGGCAATGTCCGCGGCGGCATCACCTTCTTCCTTGGACACGAGACCCATCAGGTAGACCACTCCGCGTTCGGTGACCACCTTGACGGCGTTGGGCGGAAACTTGTTGGCCTCGATCATCCGCGACTTGACCTTGCCCGTGATGTAAGTGTCGTTGGAACGCGACGAAAGGTCGGAATTGGGACCCACGACAAGTTCGTTGTGCACGACGCGCACCTTCTCTGTCCCCTTGGCCAGATTGCCGATGTAGGTCACCGCCTCCTGGTCCGGAACCTCGCCGGTAATCAGCACCACGCCGTTGTAGCTCGTGACGTTGACGTGCACGCGCGTCTCGTAGTCTGTCCCGATCTTCGTGGACAGTTTGATCTCGATCGATTCGTCATCGAGCTGGACGCCTGCGGACCGGCGATCGGCGGCGACCATGGCGGTACCCGCAACGCCGACGATCACCGCAGGTACGCAGCCGGCAAGCGTCGTGATTGCAACCAGGGATGCGGCAAACGGAAGGAAGATTGCGCGGTTCATGACTCGTCTCCGAGCAGCGTGGCGTCGATGGCGTCGCACAGACAGTGGATCATCAGCAAGTGGACCTCCTGGATGCGGCATGTCCGCGAATGTGGCACGCACAGGTTGACATCCCCAGGCGCCATGAGTTCATTGATTCGCCCGCCGCCCTTGCCGGTCAGCGCGACGACGCGCATCTCGCGCTTGTGGGCGGCCTCGATGGCGGCGATCACGTTGCCCGAATTGCCCGAGGTGGAAATGGCCAGGAGCGCGTCGCCCTTGGTCCCCAGCGCAAGCACCTGCTTCGCGAAGATCTGGTCGAACGAATAGTCGTTGGCGACTGCAGTAATCAGCGACGTGTCGGTGGCCAGCGAAACGGCGGGCAATTCGGGGCGTTCGCGTTCGAAGCGTCCGACCAGTTCCGCGGCGAAATGCTGGGCGTCGGCCGCCGAGCCGCCATTGCCGCACGCCAGGATCTTACCGTCCGCGAAGAGGCATTCGGTGAAAATGCCGGCCGCGCGCGCGATTCCAGGCGCCAGGACGTCGGCCGCTTCGAGCTTTAGCTGCGCGCTTTCCGCAAAGTGATCGCGGATGCGCTTCATGTGGTCGATCATCGTGGGCCAATTTTAGCAGGATGCCCGCGCTGGGCCGGTCAGCCGGAGAGAATGTCGCGCTCCCACACGATGTTTGCCGCCTCGAGGTCGTCGAGCAGCACCGCGTCGAAGCGACACGGCGGCTCGTGGCCGAGCCTCGCCAGGTAGCCGTTCGCCGCGGCGACCAGGCGCTGGCTCTTGGCATGGGTGATGCTGGCCGCGGCTCCGCCAAAGGATGCATTGCGGCGGAGGCGCACCTCCACAAACACCAGCGTCGCGCCGTCGCGGGCGATCAGGTCGATTTCGCCGCGGCGCGTGCGGAAGTTGCGCGCGATGATGGCCAGTCCGCGCGCCATGAGGAACTCGGCAGCGAGCCGTTCCGCGCGCTCTCCCGCGAGCGCGCGCGACGGCTTGCCGCGGGTCGAGTCAACGGGCACCATCGAGTGGAACCAGCTGCCCGGCACGGTACACGGCGAGGCGCCCCTCACGCACGAACTGCCGGCCTTCGGCCAACGTCACGTGGCCGGTCGCGCCTTCGAGCACGAACCTGTCCGGAGGACCGTAGACCAGCGCCTGCGCGATGCGAAAGGCGTCGAGGCCAAGGGCGTAAAGCCGTTCCAGCGCCGCGCTGCCGTATTCGCGATGGGCGAAAAAGGCAAATTCCGGCGCTTCGGGCGTCACCAGCCAGGGGATCTCGACGATCACGAGTCCGTCGAGGTCGCGCGATGCGGCAACGTCCTTCTGGTCGAACATCAGGCCGCTGGCGAATGCGCTGACGGTGCCAAGGTAGGGCTTCACCAGCGCCGCGTTGCTGCCGTCGACCGCGAGCAGGATCGCGTCGGGTGTTTTCCTGTCAAGCTCGCGTTTCAGGACGGTCAGCGCCTCGGGCGCGGGATCGAAGCGGTAGGTGGCCGGCGCGTTGCCTCCGGCGAGCAACCATGCGGTGGCGAACGCGCCGGCGATGCGCTTCATTTGCGGCGATTCCCCGCTGAGGATGGCAACCGACTGCGCTGCATCGTCGCGCATGCGGTGGGCGATCGTGCGGGCATCGCCCTCGACGGTCAGCGCGAACGTGTAGAGCTGAGGTTGCGCGACCATCGTTTCGTCCGACTGGTTGAGCGCGAGCGTCCACGGCAATGGGATATTCGCCTGGGCAACCGTCTTGAGATCATCGCGCAGCAGCGGGCCGACGACGACTTTGGCTCCGGCTCGGCGCGCCGCTTCGAAGGCGCCAAGGATGCCGTCCTCGCCGTGCGGGATGACGACAAACGAGGTGTGTCCACCCGCCGCCGCCGCGCTGAAACCCGCGCTCACGGCTTCGGCCGCGCGCGCGTACGCCGGCACCTCCAGTGGCAGGAGCAACGCAATGTCGTAGGACGCCGCTGCCGGAAGCTGAGGCGCGGGCGACGGCTCCATTGCCGCGGGTGGCGTGGCGCTTGCCGCGGGCGACTGCGCAGCGGAGAATGCGGCGGGAAACAAAAGCAATGAACAGAGCAGCGCGGCCGGCAACACGCGCCGGGTCCGCTGCGCATCGCGGCCGCGTTGCAATGCTGTCGATGGCACGGCCGTGAGCACGGGACGAGGGTAATGGAAGTGGGTGATTTTTCGGGAGGCGTGCAGCAAGTCGGGGACGGGACGCCTGCCTCGAAACCGGCGTTTCGCGCCTTGCCGCGTTCATTATATGTGGTGGCGACACCCCTCGGGAACCTGCGCGATCTGACGCTGCGCGCGCTCGATGTACTGGCCACCGCGGACGTCATTGCCGCGGAGGATACCCGCGTCACAGCGCATTTGCTCCGGCACTACGGCATCGCGACCCGGGCGATCTCGCTGCACGCGCACAACGAGGCTCGACGGGTCGAGACGCTGCTGACGCTGCTGGCGGACGGCAAGAGTGTCGCCCTGGTCAGCGATGCGGGCACGCCTGCGATCAGCGATCCCGGCGCGCGACTGGCGCGCGCCGCGCGCGATGCCGGCTACCCGGTCGTTCCCTTGCCCGGCCCCTCGGCGGTGGCGACCGCGGTCTCGGCGGCGGGACTCGACGCGGAGGCTTTCGTGTTCCTGGGTTTCCTCCCCCGGCAGGCAAAGGCTCGGGGCGAGCGACTGGCCGCCTTTGCCGCGCTGCCGGTCGCGCTCGTCATGTATGAAGCCCCTCACCGTGTCCGCGCCACGGTGGCCGACCTGCTGGCGGCATTGGGCGGGGACCGTGACCTCGTGGTCGGCCGCGAGCTCACCAAGACGTTCGAGACGATCACGCGGGTCCGGCTGGCCGAGGCGGACACGTGGTTTGCCGCGGACTCCAATCGCGAGCGTGGCGAGTTTGTGCTGATCGTCGATGCGCCGCCGCCGTCGGGCGGGACCCGGGAAGTGCTGACGGCCGATGCGGAGCGCTGGCTCGCGGCGTTGCTCCGGGAGTTGCCGCCGGCGCGGGCGGCGCGGGTCGTTGCGACCGTGGCGGGAATCAAGCGCGATGTGGTCTACGCGCGCGCGCTTGAGCTGAAGCCTTAGGGAATGAAGCTAGGGAATGAGCTGGATCTTCACCGCCAGGTCGAAAAGGCTTGTGGCTTCCAGGTCGAGCACCGTCTGCGCATGCTGGTTGGCCAGGCGCCATCGCCAGCGCAGGATTCCAAGCGTCGGCTTGCTCCGCGCGACGCGCACCTCGAGCACATCGGCGCGCAAGTTCAGCACATCGCCAGGCCGCACTGGATTTTCCCACTTGACGTAGGCCAAGCCCGGCGACGCGAACGACTCGGATCCCGCGAGAATTTCATCGCACGCAAGGCGCATCGCGACGCCACAGGTCTGCCAGCCGCTGGCGATCAAGCCCTGCCAGCTGCTTGCCGCGGCGCGCGCCGGGTCCGTATGGAACCACTGTGGATCCCATTCCTTCGCGAAGTCGAGGATCTGGCGTTCCGACAAAGTGGACGGACCGCAATGGATGACTTGTCCCGGGTGGAATTCCGCAAAGCGCATGTTGTGACTCCGATGTGGGGTCTTGGCAGGTCTCGAGATGATCGCAGCCCTTGCCGTGCAGTCCCGGAAGGACGACATCCCAGTCTATGCCCTGCTGGTGGTGGATGTCGCGAAACGCCTCCGCCAAGCCTTCCCGTCTAGCGATGACATTCGAGTTCGCGCCGCTCGTTGCCACGTATGGCTATCCGGCCGCGCTTGTCGGCGCGTTGTTCGAGGGCGAGACGGTCCTCGTGATCGCGGGCCTCTTCGCGCACCGCGGCATCCTGGCATTTCCCTTGCTCGTTGCGTTAGGCGCGATCGGTGGCGCGCTGGGCGACATCGCCTATTTCACGCTGGGCCGGAAATATGGCGCCGCATTGCTCGAGCGTTATCCGAAGTTCGGACCGGCGGCGAAGAAGGCCGAGGCGCTGATCGCGCGGCATCCGGAACTCGCCGTGTTCGGCATTCGCTTTCTCTACGGCTTGCGTACGGTGGGTCCGGCTGTCATCGGTGCAAGTGCGATCCGCTGGCCCCGCTTTCTGCTGCTCAATGCCTTGGGCGCACTCACCTGGAGCACCTGCTGGGTCGGTACAGGCTATGTGCTCGGCGAAGCCGCGCAACGGATGCTTGGGCGCGTCATGCACATTGAGCGCGAATTTTTCATCGGCGCCATTGTTGTCGCCGTCGTGACAAGTATCTTCCTGCGCCTTCGCCGCCGGCGCAGCCACCGCAGGTCACCCACTTCGAACTGAATTCCGGTCCATCTTGGTGCGCAATCACTGCGTGCGCACCAAGATGGGTTGAACATTCGGCACGACATTGGCGCATCGCGCAGTCCCGTGGCGTGATAAGCGTTCCTATTCGCAATCAAATCAATGCGTTCGGCAAGGGCGCGATGCTTGGCATGTCTCGTGCAATGCAGCATGGAAGTGGAATCCTCGCGTTCGCGCACGTTGCGAGCGCGTTCCATGGGGCTGCATTCGAGAATTCAATTCACCAACGCGGGGAAACACGACATGTCATTGCAACGCAGATCCTTTATCAAGCGCTTGTCGCTGATTGCGGCGGCCACCGCAGCCGGTTTGAGTTTCGGCACGCCAGTCATGGCGGCCGACACGATCAAGGTGGGCGTGCTCCACTCGCTATCCGGAACGATGGCGATCAGCGAGACGGCGCTCAAGGACATGGCGCTCATGACCATCGACGCCATCAACGCCAAGGGCGGTGTCATGGGCAAGAAGCTCGAGGCCGTGGTCGTCGATCCCGCGTCGAACTGGCCCCTGTTCGCCGAGAAGGCGCGTCAGTTGCTGACCCAGGACAAGGTTGCCGTCGTGTTCGGCTGCTGGACGTCGGTGTCGCGCAAATCGGTGCTGCCCGTGTTCGAGGAATTGAATGGCTTGCTGTTCTACCCGGTGCAATACGAAGGTGAAGAGCTATCCAAGAATGTGTTCTACACGGGTGCCGCGCCCAACCAGCAGGCCATTCCCGCGGTCGAGTACCTGCTGAGCAAGGATGGCGGCGGCGCCAAGCGCTTCGTCCTCCTGGGCACCGATTACGTGTATCCGCGTACCACCAACAAAATCCTGCGCGCATTCCTGCACACCAAGGGAATCCAGGACAAGGACATCCTGGAGACGTACACGCCGTTCGGCCACAGCGACTATCAGACGATCGTGGCCGACATCAAGAAGTTCGCGGCGGGCGGCAAGACGGCCGTGGTCTCGACGATCAACGGTGACTCCAACGTTCCCTTCTACAAGGAACTCGGCAACGCCGGTCTGAAGGCGACCGACATTCCTGTCGTGGCGTTCTCGGTCGGCGAAGAAGAATTGCGCGGCGTCGATACCAAGCCGTTGGTCGGACACCTCGCGGCATGGAACTACTTCATGTCGCTCAAGAATCCGGTGAACGATGCGTGGAAGAAGGAATGGGCCGCCTATGCCAAGAAGATGAAACTCCCCGGCGCGGACAAGCCGATCACCAATGATCCGATGGAAGCCACCTACGTCGGCATGATGATGTGGAAGCAGGCGGTCGAGAAGGCCAAGTCCACCGACCCGGACAAGGTCATCGCTGCCATGGCCGGCCAGAAGTTCGCGTCGCCGAACGGCTTCACGATGAAGATGGACGAAACGAATCACCACCTCTGGAAGCCGGTATTCATCGGCGAGGTCCAGGCGGACGGACAGTTCAAGGTGGTGTGGAAGACCAAGGAAACGATTCGCGCCCAGCCGTGGAGCCCGTTCATCCCGGAAAACAAGGGCAAGAAGGACGCGCCCGAAAAGAAGTAACTGCGGGATCGCATTATCGCAAGCGCAGGAAATGGGTTGGACAGCCCGCCGGCGCGGGGGCGGCATCCACGGTTACGCAACCGTTGCCGTCACCCGCTGCCGGTTTTTTTTGGACTCGGTCAGGGCAAACGAGAGGCTTTAGGCAATGGGCGAGACCGATTCCGGCAGGCGGCGATTGCAACGGGTGTTGATGCTCGCGGCAATCTGGACGGCGTCATTCGGTTGGGCGCCTTCCGTTCTGGCCCTTCCGGCGGCCATCATCAAGGACCTGGCATTCGGTGAAAGCGATGCGAAAATTGAAGCCATCAGCGCGCTGGTCAGCAGCGGCGACAGCACGGCGCTCCCGTTTCTCCAGTCGCTGCTGGACGGCGAGGTGCAGACCTCGGGCGAGGATCGCGTGCTGGTCGTCAAGGGCGACTCTGCCGTCGACGCAATCACTGGCAAGGTGGTCGCGCCGCTGCCCGAGACGCTTGACGATGTAGTGGTGAACAACCGGATGCGGCTGGAACTGACCACCGCCATTGCCGCGTTGACGCTTGCCTCCCCCGACCGCTCCGTTCGTTTGGCGGCCGCCAAGGACCTGCAGAACAACTCCGGGGACTCCGCGCTGCCGGCCATCGCCGCCGCCCTGGCCAGGGAGGCCGACCCGGAAGTCAAAACCTTGCTGTCGCTGACCAAGGCGTCGATCGACCTGCGCAGCGGCGATAAGAACAAGCGGCTTGCGGCGATTCGGCAACTGGGGCAATCCGATACCGGCGCGACCAAGACGCTGCTGCTGCAGGTGCTGGAGCGCAAGGACGGGGCTTACGTTGAGCAGGATGCTGAGGTACGCAGTGCCGCCCAGCGCTCGCTCGCAGCCGTCGAGAAGCGCCTGATGATTGGGGACATCGCCGCGCGGATCTTCTCCGGCATTTCGCTCGGCACCATCCTGCTGCTTGCCGCGCTGGGACTGGCGATCACCTACGGCCTGATGGGCGTCATCAACATGGCGCACGGCGAGCTGATCATGATTGGCGCGTACGCGACCTATGTCGTGCAGAGCCTCTTTCGCCAGCACGCTCCCAACGCGTTCGACTACTACCCGCTCGTGGCTGTGCCGGTCGCGTTCGCAATCAGCGCCGGCGTCGGCGTCGTCCTCGAGCGCCTCGTGATTCGGCACCTGTACGGCCGGCCGCTGGAAACGCTGCTCGCAACCTGGGGCCTGAGCCTGATCCTCATCCAGGGCGTGCGCACGATCTTCGGTGCGCAGAACGTGCAGGTGGAAAATCCGGCATGGATGTCCGGCGGACTGGAAATCATGACCAATGTCGTGCTGCCATGGAGCCGCGTCGTGATCATCGCGTTTGCCGCATCCGTTCTGCTCGCGGTGTGGCTCGTGCTCACTCGGACCACGCTGGGACTCTACGTTCGGGCGGTCACGCAGAATCGCGCGATGGCCAGCGCGCTGGGCGTGCGCACGCCCAAGATCGACATGATGGCGTTCGGGTTGGGCTCGGGCATCGCGGGGCTGGCCGGCTGCGCGCTGTCGCAGATCGGCAACGTCGGGCCCGACCTGGGCCAAAGCTATATCGTCGATTCGTTCATGGTCGTGGTGCTGGGCGGCGTGGGCCAACTGGCCGGCACGGTCTACGCGGCGCTTGGCCTGGGCATCATGAACAAGTTCCTCGAGGCGTGGCAGGGCGCTGTGCTGGCCAAGATCATGATCCTCGTGTTCATCATTGTGTTCATTCAGAAGCGTCCCCAGGGCCTGTTCGCGCTCAAGGGCAGGACCGTCGAGGCGTGACGAACATGACTCTTGGTTTCATGCCGCTCGCCGCGCCTGCCGGCAATTTCTCGCTGGCTCGGCTCTGGTCGGGCCGGATGTGGGGCGCGTTGGGGCTGGCGTCACTGGTCATCTTCGTGGTCGTGCCTGTTTGCAACCTGGTGGTGCCCGAAGGCAGCCCGTTTCATCTTTCGGAATATGTGATCACGCTGACCGGCAAGATCATGTGCTACGCCATCGTCGCCCTGGCGATGGACCTGATCTGGGGCTACACCGGCATCCTTTCGCTTGGTCACGGCCTCTTCTTCGCGCTGGGTGGCTACGCGATGGGGATGTACCTGATGCGCTCGATCGGCCGCGACGGCGTGTACAAGAGCAACTTGCCGGACTTCATGGTGTTCCTCGACTGGAAGGCCTACCCCTGGTACTGGAGCTTCACCGATCATTTCTGGTACTGCGCGCTGCTGGTGGTGCTGGTGCCCGGCCTGTTGGCGCTCGTGTTCGGCTTCTTCGCGTTCCGCTCGCGCATCAAGGGTGTCTATTTCTCGATCATCACCCAGGCCCTGACCTACGCGGCGATGCTCCTGTTTTTCCGCAACGACACGGGATTCGGCGGCAACAACGGCTTCACCGACTTCAAGCGCATCCTGGGCTTTTCCATCACGGCGCCGGAAACCCGGATGGCGTTGTTCATGCTGACCGGCGCCGCGCTGCTGGGCT
Organism: uncultured beta proteobacterium; assembly: GCA_963819965.1. GTDB lineage: Bacteria > Pseudomonadota > Gammaproteobacteria > Burkholderiales > Casimicrobiaceae > VBCG01. The sequence continues at coordinate 914,375 of CAWFYA010000004.1, read as the reverse complement.
TCCTGCTGCTGGGTCGCGCCATCGTCTCTTCCAAGCTCGGCCGCGTGCTGACCGCGATTCGCGACGCCGAAACCCGGGTGATGTTCTCGGGCTACAACCCGGTGTACTTCAAGCTCTTCATCTGGACCTTGTCGGCGGTGATCTGCGGCATCGCGGGCGCGCTGTATGTGCCGCAGGTCGGCATCATCAATCCCAGCGAAATGTCGCCGGCCAATTCAATCGAGATCGCAATCTGGACGGCGGTCGGCGGCCGCGGGACGCTGATCGGGCCGGTGATCGGTGCCGCCGCCGTCAACTTGGGCAAGAGCTGGTTCACGCAGGCGTTTCCCGAGTACTGGCTGTACCTGCTGGGGCTCCTGTTCATCCTGGTGACGCTGTACCTGCCGCGTGGCATTGCGGGACTGTGGTCGAGGAAATCATGACCATGAACATCCGTGCCGGGCTGCCCGAGAACAGTCCGATTCCCGACTCCCAGATCAGCAGCAAGGATACGGGCATCAGCGACGGCCACCTCGTCCGCCCGGGCATCGACATCAGCCACGGGGGCATCCTTTACCTTGATTCCATTTCCGTGGCCTTCGACGGCTTCAAGGCGTTGAACGACCTGTCGCTCATCGTCGATGCCGGCGAACTGCGCTGCGTGATCGGCCCCAACGGCGCCGGCAAGACGACGATGATGGACGTCATCACCGGCAAGACCCGGCCGGATAGCGGCTCCGCATTTTTTGGCCAGACCATCGACCTCACCAAACTTACCGAGCCGGAAATCGCGGGGCGCGGCATCGGCCGCAAGTTTCAGAAGCCGACGGTGTTCGAACAGCACACCGTCTTCGAGAATCTGGAACTCGCACGCAAGGACGACAAGCGCGTCTGGCCCACACTCACGGCGCAGCTCGATTCGACCGCGCGCGACCGGATCCTCACCATCATGGAGACGATCCAGCTGGCGCCGGAGGCCTCGCGCCTGGCGGGGCTCCTGTCGCACGGCCAGAAGCAATGGCTGGAGATCGGCATGCTGCTGATGCAGGAGCCACAGTTACTGCTGCTGGACGAACCTGTGGCCGGCATGACCGACGATGAGACCATGCGCAGCGCCGAGCTGTTCCTGACGCTGGCGGGTGACTACACGCTGGTCGTGGTCGAGCACGACATGGATTTCGTGGCCAAGATCGCCGACCGCGTCACGGTGCTGCACGAGGGCCACGTGCTCGCGGAAGGCTCGATGGCCAATGTGCAGCAGAACGAGCAGGTCATCGAAGTGTTCCTCGGTCGCTAGATGAACGAGCTAAGGGACTGACGATGTTACGTGTAGAAAAAATCAACCAGTACTATGGCGGCAGCCACATCCTGCGTAACGTCTCGTTCGAGGTGCCTGCGGGAAAATGCACGACGCTTTTGGGCCGCAACGGCGTGGGCAAGACCACGCTGTTGCGCTGCCTGATGGGCATGGTTCCCGTGCGTTCCGGCGACATCCGGTTCGACGCGGCGACCATCACCGCGCTGCCGCCCTACGCGCGCGCGCAACTCGGGCTGGGCTACGTGCCACAGGGGCGCGACATCTTCCCGCGCTTGACCGTGCTGGAAAACCTGCAGATGGGACTGGCCACGCAAAAGAAAGGAGTTGGCATTCCCGGCTTCATCTACGAGATGTTCCCGGTTTTGAAGGACATGCTGGGCCGCCGTGGCGGCGATCTCTCCGGCGGGCAGCAACAGCAACTTGCCATCGGCCGCGCCCTCACGCTGCGTCCCCGGTTGTTGATCCTGGACGAACCCACGGAGGGCATCCAGCCGTCGATCATCAAGGACATCGAGCGCGCGATCCGCAAGCTGACGCAGGGAGGCGAGATGGCGATCCTGCTGGTCGAGCAGTATTACGATTTCGCCAAGTCACTCGCGGACCATTATGTCGTCATGTCGCGTGGCGAAGTGGTAGCCCAGGGCAAGGGGACCACGATGGACGACGACAACGTGCGCGCGCTGCTCGCCGTGTAAGTCGCGGCCCGGCACCGGGGCACCTCGGCAAGGGCGCCACCCGCGAGCCCATCCGCGGCGTGCGCTACTACAATGGACAGATGCATGTCGCGCCTTCGCGATGGACCTGAGCGCGGTCCCGTTGCCGGGATTCCTTGCGGCGTGCGCCTGGATCATCGCGCTGCCGCTGCTGGCGTGGGCAGTTGCCAAGGCGCCGTGGCGGCGATTTGCGTCGAGCGAGATGGTGCATGTCTGGTATGGAACCATTCTCGCGGTGACCTTGCTCTGGCTCCTGCGCGCCACCGTGGGCACGCACTTCGCATTTCACTTGCTCGGTGCTGCGGGCATGGCCATGACCTGCGGCGGACCACTCGCGCTGGTGGGCGGCGCGGTGGTGGTCGGACTGACCACGTTGATCACGGATGCCACGCCCGCAAATTCGGCAGTGGTCTGGCTGATCCAGATTGCGTTGCCGGCAGGAGTCGCGCTCGCCACGTTGCGCGCGGGCGAGCGCATGCTTCCGCCGAACCTGTTCGTCTACCTGTTCGTCGCCGGTTTCCTCGGCGCAGCCCTGGCGTTCGGCGCGGCCGGCCTGGCCGGCGCCTGGATTCTCGTTGCGGGTGCCGGTGACCCGGCAGAGGTCGTCTACGGCGACTACGTACCTTATCTGCTGTACCTCGCGTTCGGCGAGGCGACGTTGACCGGAATGCTGGTCACGCTGGCGGTCGTATACCGCCCGCACTGGGTCGCGACATTCGACGATTGCCGCTACATCGATGGTCAGTGATCGCGGTCGACGCCGACCGTGTGCGGGTTCCTGGCGGACCCGCGACGGATCAACGCGTCAGCGGTTGCGCGCCAGAGCCAGCGCTTCGCGCAGGGCGCCCACTTCCTCGCGCAGCAGCCGGACTTCCGCGTGCAGGTCGCGGTGCATGCGCAGCTCCTCCGCGCCGAGCAGACGTTCGACTTCGCTGCGCAGCTTGCCGATGTCGCGATGAAGCGCGCGGCGCAGTTCCAGCTCGTCCCGGCCGATGAAGAACGAAACGACATTGGCGGTGAACAGGGTCATCAACGTCACACCCACCAGCACCATCAGGGCGGCGAACACCCTTGATGCTCCTGTCGACGGGATTACGTCGCCATAGCCCACGGTGGTTCCGGTTACGAAGGCGAGCCACAATCCGTCCCAGTACGATTCGATGCCCGGATCGAGCCAGTAGAACATGCCGCCGGCGCCCAGCAGTGTGAAGAAGCCGATCCCGATCAGCAGTGGCGCGCCGCGGTGCGTGAACAGCACGCCAAAATCGGCCAGCACGCGGAGCACGACAAGGCCTGCGATCGCGACGCGCAGGACGCGGACCATTGCGATCCACTCGGTTGTGGCGCCCAGCAGGGCCGCGCCCGCTCCGAGCACAACGACGGCATTGAGCCAGTTCTCCGCGAGGTAACGCCCGGGAAAATTGGTCAACCGCGCCATCCAGAGCATTTCGGCGGCAAACGCCGCGAAGATCGCTGCGTCGAGAATGACGGCGACGCGATGCCACGTGGGGTGCTGCCCCGAAGTGTCGAGCAGATAAGCGGGCAGCGATAGCAGCGCAATGCCCACCATGAACCATTGCAGGCGGCCCTGCCAGGCAAGCGCCTGCGGATTATCGTCCGATGGAACGCCGGCCAGACCGAGCCAGATCAGCGGATTCTGTACCATTGCGGTTGGAATGTCGTTGCTGCCTGCACCGACACTAACGCGGATGGGGCCCCGCGTGGCTGCCGGCCTCGCAACGTCTTGATCGCGATCAATCCGGCGCGACGATTTCCTTCGCTTCGGCGCCGCGGCGACGCAGGTCGCGCTGTTCATGCCGCCAGTCGATTTCCTGGCCCACCAGGCGGGCTACGAGCACAGCCAGGAACAGGTTGCCCGCCAGCGCTTCCAGGGTGGCGAGCGACCGGGCATACGGATGCACTGGCGTGATGTCGCCATAGCCAGTGGACGTCAGCGTGATGAAGCTGAAGTAGGAGAGCTTCTGGCTGATTGCGTCGGGGCCGACGGGCACCCCGCCAATGGCGAATGCGCCGGGAACGACCTCTGCCAGCAGCTTGAACGCCTGGGTGAAGACAATGCCGATCAGCAGGTAGGTTCCCACAGCGCCCATGATGCGATTGAAGTTCATCCGCCCGTCGCGCAGCACGCGCGCCAGCAGCAGCGAGCCAAGCGCCACGCAGGCCAGCATCGTCAGCAGCGAGCGCAGCGCCGAAATCCAGGAATTCACGAGGAAGTGATCGACCAGGCTGGCGGCGACCGCGCCGGCCAGAAGCAGGAGGAACAGCCGCACGATCGGACGCGGCTCGAACACGACAACCGCACCCATCGCCAGAAAGGCGGCAAACGCCACGTCGAGCCAGAAACGGCGGACCACGCCGACCTCGACCATCGGATAAAGCACGAACGCGAAGAAAATGAGTATGAAGACGGCGATGGTCAGGCTGCCATCGCCCAGGCAGAAGCGGTACGCGCGTTGCAGGGGAGTGGACATCGGGTGGAGTGCGGGGCATTCGGGTGGGGCCGATGTTGCTGGGGACGAGTCTACCGTAGCTTGCTGCCTTCGAGCATGATCGCCCGCATTTGTGGCCGGACTCCCCATAGCCTAGAATTCGGCGGCTCATGCGTGCCAAATATTTGCCACCCGAAGCGACATTCGCGGAATCGACGTTCGTGCTGGGGATGCCCGACGCGTCCTATTTCGCCACCGATCTTTTCCGCGAGGCCTTCGGGTCGGCGTTCCCCAAGCCACACGATGGCGCGCTGATGGCGATACCGACGCCGCGCGAATGCTGGCGCCAGTTCGTGGCCTTCTACAAGTGGTCGGAAACGAACATCGAGCCGGTGGCATTCAGCAATTACATCCGTTTCGAGAATGTCTATCTCGAAGGCGGCGTGTGCGCGCGCAAGAATTTCTATCGCCGCCTGCCGCCGGATCATTGGCGGGAATGCAAGGACCGCGGCGGCATCGTGCAGATCTTGATGGAGCAGGCGATGCGGGAAATCGATGATGCCGATGCCTGTTTCGGCCACACGTCGATCAACCCGATGTGGCTCGTCGGTGAGCGAATCGGATTTCAAGTCACGCGCCACCCCTATCTCAAGGTGAAGTGGTTCCGCGATTTGCCAGAAGCGCGCAAGCGCGAGATCGAGGACCGGATCAACGCAATCGGGGCGTTCTGAGTTGCTACACGCGCCTTTGCGGCCACGCAATCGTCAAGCGCACGCGGCGTCGAGCAGTGCCAGCAATTCCGGCGGCGAAGCCCAGTTGTACCCGCACGAGTAGCGCGGCAGCGTCCATGGGCTGTCCGAAACGTGCAGCGCGCGCCCGTCGACGGTGAACGCCGCCTTGATGCCGTCGCCTGAACGGTCATTCGGAAGGTAATCCTCGACCAGGAAGCGATTGTAGTGGCCGAAGGGATAGGCGAAGAATGGCGACGCGCGGCCACCTGTCTTCTCGTTGATGTAGCGCGCGGCGTTGCGGATCTGCGCGTCGGCATCGGCGATGTTGTCCACCTGGGTGAAATCGGCCTTGGCCTGGCGCGAATGCGCCGTTCGATTCAGCGCGGGGTGCAGGTGGTCCCAGCTGTGGTTGGCAATGGCCAGCAAACCCGAATCGATGGCGGGCGACCACCAGTCGTCGTTCATCGCGCCGGCGTGCAGGTAGTAGGGGCCGGTGCCGGACGCCACGCGGGTCACATCCTCCATCACCTTGCGCGCGGCCGGACTGGCGATGACGAAGCTCGTCGCGCAAAGTTCCGGTTGGGCGCCGCCCTCCGCGGACCGGGCATAGTCCTCCAGTATTCCCAGGAAGCTGCGCTGCATTCCCAATGTCGGGTGCAGGTGGTCGACCGCGTCGTATTCCGGCCCGTCGTCGAACGTGATGGCGGCGAGTCGCGCGTCGGGCGAAGTTGCCTGGCGGCCCGTTTGCTCGCTGCGAAACGCGTCGACCAGGTCGGCGAGCGACACAACGCGATAGCCGGCTTCGGTCAGCAGCGGCAGGTCGGCGCGCAGTGCCACGTGGTCGTTGGACGCGTAGTCCGGCCCGGCTATGTGGTGCGAGTGGTAGGTCAGGATCAGCGCATGCATGGGTGGCGCAGGTTCAATTGCCAGTTTTGCCGTTGGGGCAGGGCCACCGCGCGCCGGCGAACCCGGACGGACCGAATCCACGGCCTTCATGGGCCACCGAATCTGCGCCAGACCGTGGAAACAGAACGGGCCGCCCGGTGGCGGCCCGCTCCCATCGCAAACGCGGTGCGTCAGGCGCGGCGGCGGCGCGTGGCGTAGACACCCAGCAGCACCAGCGCAAGTGCGAGGGTCGCAAGGGCAGCCGGCGAAAGCGTCGGTACCCCCGCCGGCGCGGCCGGCGCGGCGACGTAGGTGAAGGCGAGTCCCCCGCCGACATTGCCGATGCCCATCGGGCCTACCAGGGTCGCTGCGGCCGTCGACGGGTCGATCCGGTACAGGCTGCCGTTCGTTGCATCGACCGCATACAGCACGTGAGCGACCGTGTCCATCGCCAGGCCCACGTCTAAGGAGGGCAGACCGGTATTGCCGACCAGCGACCAGGTATCGGTCGCCGGCGTGTACCGCATCAGGGCGCCTGTGGTCCGGACCAGGCCGTAGAGCACGTTATTGGGGTGATCGCATGCGAGGCCTTCGACGTCCGCGCCGGGACTCGTCAGCGCACTCTGCGCTCCCGTGGCGGGATTGACCGAGAAGAAACTCCCGTTGATCGCGCCGTAGAGGATATTGGTGGGGATGCACCAGCCGAGCGACTCGGCGGCGCTCGGGCCGATGTTCGTCACGCCGGTGCCGTCGGTATTGAAGCTTATGAGATTGGTGTAGGTCGTACCGTAGAGGACATTGGGGTTAGGCGATTCGCTTAGTCCGATCGTGTTCGACGTCACCGCGGCAATTGTGGCGATCAGCGTAGCGGCACCGGTCGCCGTGTTGACCGAGTAGAACTGCCCGTTGTTGTCCTGCAGGAAATAGAGTTGTTGCGCCGAGGCGATGCCCGACAGGAACATGAGCACAATTAGCAGCAGCTTCTTCATCGTCGATTACCTATTATGTCCATTTGTCTAGTGGCAACATTGTCACACTTTGCCATAGCGTCGTCATTGGGCCCGAGCAGTCGCCGCGAACGGTCGTTCTGCCCTGTTGCAAATCTGCCACTTTCGGCCCCTTTTTGGTGCAGGTGCATTGCCGCCGCGGCTGCGATTCGCGGGCCGGTCGCAGGAGCATGCAGAAATGGTGGGCCCGGCTGGACTCGAACCAGCGACCAAGGGATTATGAGTCCCCTGCTCTAACCAACTGAGCTACGGGCCCGAGGGAAAACGCGATTCTCGCATGGAGGCGGTGCCTCCCGGACGCAAACCCGTGCCCGGCTCCCGACCTGAAGCGACGGCGCCTTTTAGGCGCTGGCCAGTGCCTGCAACGCGGCACGATCGGTGAGTTCGATCCGTTCGCGCGCCAGATCAACCCAGCCTTTGTCCTCGAACGAGCGCAGCAGCCGGCTGACGATCTCGCGCACGCTGCCCAGTTCGTCGGCAAGCGCCTGATGCGTCGCATGCACGGAGTCGCCCTTGGCCAGCAGGAGGGCTGCCAGGCGCTGGTCGAGCTTCTGGTAGGTGATCGCCTCGACCAGCGAAAGCAGGGTCGCCAGGCGTTCCCCGAACAGGCTGAACACATGCTTGCGAAATGCCGCATCGCCGGCAATCAGCGCATTGAAATCAGCGGGGGGAAGGACCAGCAGCTCGACTTCGGTTTCGGCAATTCCGGTGGCCGTGTAATCGGTGTGGCCCAGCAGGCAACTGCCGGAGAGCAGGCAGCTTTCCCCGGGGCGCACTTTGTAGAGAAGCATTTCGCGGCCGTTCGGATATTGCTGCAGCACCTTGACCACACCCGCCAGCACCAGCGGGAATCCGGCGCAGGGCGTGTGGGCGTCGAACATCGTCGTTCCCGCCGGCACCTTGCGATGGACGCCGTGCTCGACGATTCGTAACAGCGTGGCCGGCGCGGCGTCCGCCAGCGCAGGAAAGAGCTTGCGCAGCGCGACAGCCGGGGAGGATGGGGCGACGGAGTTCGGCACAGGGGCAAGCGGCGTTTGCGGGCGTCGGGCGCGCGGGCGAGATTTTACCGCGATCCCCGTGCCGGAACGGCGATTCTGTGTGACCCAGGTCACAGAGAAAAGCAGGGCCGACGACTATCCTCAAGACGTTCCTCAACAACACACAGGAGTTACGCCATGACAGCCAATGTGGGCGGCATCGACCGGATTGCCCGAATCGTCGTTGGACTCGCGATTCTCAGCCTTTTCTTCTTCCTTGACGGCCCCAATCGGTGGTGGGCACTGGTCGGACTGGTTCTCGTGGTGACCGGCGTGATCCGGTGGTGCCCCGTGTACCTGCCGTTCGGGATCAGCAGCAGCAAGTCCTAGCAAGCCGATGGCGCTCCCGTTTCTCCGTCGGTGCCTAATCGGGCTGGGTCTGCTCCTGGCCGGCCCCTGCCTGTGGGCGCAGCCTGCGCCAGCGGCCACCGCTGTCGTCGCGTACCGTGACGTCGACCGGGTCGCGGTCGCGGAAGGGGTCGTCGAAGCCGTGCGGCAGGCAACCTTATCGGCGCAGATAGCGGGCCGCATCGTTGCGCTGCCGGTAAAGGCGGGCGACAGCGTGAAGGCGGGCCAGGTCCTCGTGCAAATCGATGCCCGCAGCGCGGTGCAGGCCGAGGCGGCAAGCCAAAGCCAGGCGAACGAGGCGCGGGCGAATCTCGTGAATGCCAAAGGAAAATACGACCGGAGCGTCCAACTCTTCGCCCAGAAGTTCATCAGCCAGGCGGCGCTGGACCAGGCGCAAGCCGAGTATCTCGCCGCACAGGCGCAGAGCGGCGCGGCGATCGCCAACGCCGGGCAATCGGCGACGTCGAAGAGCTTCACGACGATCGTCGCGCCGTACGACGGAGTCGTGGCATCGACAGAAGTGGACGTCGGCGACATGGCGACGATGGGCCGCGCGCTGATCACCGTTTTCGATCCGCGCGAGTTGCGCGTCGTGGCGACAGTGCCACAGGCCGTGCTCGCCGTGGCGAATCTCTCCGCGCCGGTCCGCATCGAGGTGCCCACGCTCAAGCGATCGTTAGCCGCCAAGCGCGTGACGGTGATCCCCGTGGCCGAAGCGCGCACGCACACCACCCAGATCCGGCTGGACTTGCCGGAGACGGCGGGACTCATGCCGGGCCAATACGCGCAGGTGTCGATCGTCACCGGCCGCACGCGCGCGTTGGCCATCCCGCAATCCGCCGTGCTCAGGCGCAGCGAAGTGACGGCAGTCTATGTCGTCGAACCTAACGGACGCGTGCAGTTGCGACAGGTGCGCCTGGGTGAAACGGCCGGCGACGGACTGGTCGAAGTGCTGGCCGGACTTGCGGCCGGGGAGAAGATCTCGCTCGAGCCGGTGCGCGTGGGGATCGAGGCAAGCAAGCCGGGTGATCGAGGTTCGTAGTCCGGGACTCGCGCCGCCTTCGCGGCATCGCGGATAACGGCCCTCGCTCGCGTGACGTTGACTACAGGAGATTCGCATGGCGCATATCGTGATACTCGGCGCAGGACTGGGCGGTCTGCCTCTTGCCTACGAGATGAAGCACAAGCAAAGGGCAGGCGACCGCATCACCGTGGTCTCCAACACGCCGAATTTTCATTTCGTGCCGTCGAATCCGTGGATCGCGGTGAACTGGCGCAAGCGCGACGACATCGAATTTGCGGTCGAGCCCTATCTCGCGAAGCGCGGCATCGCCTTCAAGGCGACAGGTGCCAGGCGGGTACACCCCGAGCGAAACCAGGTCGAACTTGGCGACGGCTCGATGCTCGATTACGACATTCTTGCCATTGCCACGGGGCCGAAACTTGCGTTCGATGAAATCGAAGGGCTAGGACCGCTAGGCCACACGCAATCGATCTGCCACCTCGATCACGCGCTCGCTGCGGGGAAGGCGTGGGAGAAGTTCGTGGCCAAGCCGGGTCCGATCGTCGTCGGCGCCGTGCAGGGCGCTTCGTGCTTCGGGCCGGCCTATGAGTTTGCCTTCATCATGGACACCGATCTGCGCCGGCGAAAAATTCGCGACCAGGTGCCGATGACGTTCGTGACCGCGGAGCCGTACATCGGGCATCTCGGACTGGGCGGAGTCGGCGATTCCAAGACATTGCTCGAGTCCGCGCTGCGCGAGCGCCACATCAAGTGGATCTGCAATGCCAGGGTGACCAAAGTCGAAGCCGGCAAGGCCCATGTCACCGAACACGACGACAGCGGCCAGCCGATGAAGCAGCACGAATTGCCGTTTGCATACTCCATGCTGTTGCCCGCGTTCAAGGGGATCGATGCCGTGGCAGGTATCGATGGCCTCACCAATCCGCGCGGCTTCATCCTGATCGATGGCCAGCAGCGCAATCCCAAGTATCCCAACATCTATGCGGTCGGCGTGTGCGTCGCGATTCCTCCGGTCGAAGTGACCCCCGTACCTACCGGCGCGCCCAAGACCGGCTACATGATCGAGTCGATGGTTACCGCTTCGGTGGCCAACATCCGCGATCAGCTCGACGGCAGGCAACCTTCCGCGACCGCGACGTGGAACGCTGTTTGCCTCGCCGACTTCGGCGACGAGGGGGTGGCGTTCGTCGCGCTGCCGCAGATCCCGCCGCGCAACGTCAACTGGTTTGCGCAGGGCAAGTGGGTGCACCTGGCGAAAATCGCGTTCGAGAAGTATTTCATGCGCAAGATGAAGAAGGGCACGTCGGAACCGATCTACGAGAAGTACGTGATGAAGGCCCTCGGCATCGTCAAGCTGAAATCCCCCTAGGCCTCCATGGGCGTTTCCGGCCGCATCGCGCGCTACTTCCTCGAATCCCGGCTGACGCCGCTGATCGCATTGCTTGCGCTGTTGCTCGGCGCTTTCGCGATCGTCGTGACGCCGCGCGAGGAGGAGCCGCAGATCAACGTGACGATGGCCAACGTGCTGGTGCCGTTTCCGGGTGCTTCGGCGCGCGACGTCGAGACGCTGGTCGCCACCCCCGCCGAGCAAGTGATTGCGCAGATCCGCGACCTCGACCATGTGTTCTCGGTTTCCAAGCCCGGTCTCGCGATCATTACAGCTCAATTCAAGGTCGGCGTGCCGCGCACGGAAGCGTTAGTGCGCCTCTATGACACGATTCTGTCCAACCGCGACTGGCTGCCCAAACAGCTGAACGTGGGTGAGCCGATCATCAAGCCCAAGGGCATCGACGACGTGCCGATCGTCACATTGACGCTGTGGACGGCTGATATGGCGCGCGGCGCACCCGACCTAGAGAGTGTCGCGCACGCGGTGGAGGTCGAGCTGAAGCGGATCCCCGGGACAAGGGAAGTGACGACCATCGGCGGCCCGGGGCGCATCGTCCGGGTGCTGCTCGATCCCGAGCGGCTGGCCGCGTACAAGCTGGCGGCCACCGACGTGCGACAGGCGTTGACCACGGCCAATACCGCCATGCCCTCGGGCACGCTGGTTGCCGACAATCGGCTGATCGAAGTCGAAACCGGAGAATTTCTGACCAATGCCAAGGATGTCGCCTCGCTGGTGGTTGGGGTCTCCGGATCGAGTCCCGTCTATCTTTCGGATGTCGCGAAAGTCGTCGATGGGCCGCCTACGCCCGTCCGCTACGTCTGGTTCGGCACCGGCCCCGGGGCCGCGTCCAAGGGGATTGCCGGATCCGGCGAATTCCCGGCGGTCACGATCGCGGTGACCAAGAAGCCGGGTGAGAATGCGGTCGACGTCGCCCAGCGCATCGTCGCGCGCGTCGGAGAACTGCAAAACGCGGTCATTCCCTCGGGCGTCGAGGTGACGGTGACGCGCAACTACGGCGAAACCGCGAACGACAAGGCGATAAAGCTGATCCAGAAGCTTGTTTTCGCCACGCTGTCGGTCGTGGCGCTGGTGTTCGTCACCCTGGGGCGGCGCGAGGCGGCGATCGTCGGCGCCGCCGTGATCCTTACTCTCTCGGCGACGCTGTTCGCCTCGTGGGCCTGGGGCTTTACGTTGAATCGCGTCTCGCTTTTCGCGCTCATCTTTTCCATCGGCATCCTGGTCGACGATGCCATCGTCGTGGTCGAGAACATTCATCGCCATCGTGCGCTCGAGCCCGGCGCATCACTCGTGTCGTTGATTCCCCGGGCGGTCGATGAAGTGGGCGGTCCGACCATCCTGGCGACGCTGACGGTGATTGCCGCTTTGCTGCCGATGGCGTTCGTCACGGGATTGATGGGTCCGTACATGGGCCCGATCCCGATCAACGCCAGCATGGGCATGGTGATTTCGCTGGCCATTGCGTTCACCGTCACGCCGTGGCTGGCGCTGCGACTCGGGCATCACGGCACGGCGGCAGCGCACCAGCCATCGCGGCTGGACGCTGGTCTTGCGCGCGGATTCGCGAAGCTCCTGGCGCCATTCCTGGATGAAGGCAAGGGTGCGCGCAATCGGCGCTACCTCTGGCTGGGCATCGTCGCGGCCATCGCGTTGTCGTTGTTCCTGGCCGTCATGCAGTGGGTTGTGCTGAAGATGTTGCCGTTCGACAACAAGTCGGAGTTCCAGGTGGTCGTCGACCTGCCTGCGGGCACGCCCGTGGAAAACACCGCCGCAGCGCTGCGCGCGATGGGCGCTTACGTGGCGACGATTCCCGAAGTGACCGACTATCAGGGTTACGCCGGAACGGCGTCACCCATCAACTTCAACGGCCTGGTGCGGCAATACAACCTGCGGCAGGCGCCGGAGAGCGGCGACCTGCAGGTCAACCTGGTGGACAAGCATCATCGCGACCGGAAGAGCCACGAGATCGCTGCTGCCGTGCGGCCCGAACTCGAGCGCATCGGCGCCAGGTTCGACGCCAGGGTCAAGGTGGTCGAAGTGCCCCCGGGGCCGCCCGTGCTCTCCCCACTGGTAGCGGAAGTCTATGGACCCGATGAAGCCGGCCGCCACGCTGTGGCAAAACGCGTGCGTGCCGAATGGAGCAAGCATCCCGAGATCGTCGGCATCGACGATTCCATCGAAGACAGCGCGCCGAAGCTTTCCGTGCGGATCGATCAGGTGCGCGCCGCGACGCTGGGCGTCGCGCCGGCCGATATCGTCGCCGCCATGCGCCTCGCCCTCGATGGCGAGGACGTGACGATGCTGCGCGACGGGCAAGCCAAGTATGGCGTGCCGGTTCGGCTCACGCTGCCGCCGGAAAGGCAGGCCAAGCTCGAAGGATTGCTGGGAATGAAAGTGCACGGCAGCGACGGCGCGCTGGTGCCGCTTTCGGAATTGGTCAACGCGCAATGCGCGGGAGCGCGACGGCACGATCTACCACAAGGACCTGCTGCCCGTGTCGTACGTGATTGGCGACGTCGCCGGCAAGATCGACAGTCCCTTGTATGGATTGTTCGGGGCGCGGGGTGCGCTGGCCGGCGCCGCATTGCCGCAAGGCGGCCGGCTCGGCGAATATTTCATCCGCCAGCCGACGGACCCGTTCCGCGAATACGCGATCAAGTGGGACGGCGAGTGGCAGGTGACCTACGAAACCTTCCGCGACATGGGCATTGCCTATGCCGTGGGACTGCTGCTGATCTACCTGCTGGTGGTCGCCCAGTTCGGTTCGTATCTGACCCCCTTGATCATCATGGCGCCGATCCCGCTCACGATCATCGGCGTGATGCCGGGGCATGCATTGCTCGGCTCTCAGTTCACCGCGACGTCGATGATCGGAATGATCGCGCTCGCGGGCATCATCGTCCGCAATTCGATCCTGCTGGTGGATTTCATCAACCTGCAGGTGGCCCGCGGCGTGCCGTTCGCGACCGCGGTCGTCGATTCGGCCTCGGCCCGCGCCAAGCCGATTGCCCTGACCGGATTGGCTGCCATGCTCGGGGCCCTGTTCATCCTGGACGATCCGATCTTCAACGGCCTGGCCATCTCGCTCATCTTCGGCATCATGGTGTCGACGCTGTTGACCCTGGTGGTGATTCCCGTGTTGTACTACGCCGCGAATCGCGGCCGACTAACCCGACCCGCAATCCCGACGTTCCCTCTGGAGAGCATTGATGGATACCAACCGCATGGTCCGCATTTTTGCTGGCGCATTTGTACTGATCTCGCTTGCCCTCGGGGCCCCGGGCAGTCCGCTGTTCGTAAGCGCCAATTGGCTGTGGTTCACTGTCTTCGTGGGCGCGAACCTGTTCCAGAGCGGCTTCACGCGCTTCTGCCCGCTGGAGATCGTGCTGAAGCGCCTTGGCGTGCGCGAAGCGTGAGTTGCCTGGCCCGGCAGAATTGACCCATCGGCAAGCAAAGGAATTCAGCATGGACAAGAACTATCAGGAACGCATCGACGCGGTTTCCGCTTCGCTCGTCAAGTTTCGCACCGATGTCCCGGAGGTCATGAAGGGATTCAATGATCTCGCGCGCTCGGCGATGCACGACGGCGTTCTCACCCGCAAGACGAAGGAACTGATTGCGCTTTGCATCGGCGTGAACGGGCATTGCGATGCCTGCATCGGATTTCATATGCAGGCGCTGATCAAGCTCGGCGCGACCCGGTCGGAAGTTGAGGAGGCGCTTGCCGTTTCGGTGTACATGGGCGGCGGTCCGGCGCTGATGTACGCCGCGGATGCGTTGGGCGCGTTCGAGGAATTGTCGCCCGTGGCCTGAGGCGGCGGCGACACTCGCGGACCGTCGCGTCCTGGCGGGGTTCCCGGCCTTGCGCCGCGTACAATGCAAGTACGCCTCACATCGAATTGCGCGCGCGCCGCTGATCCGTGCAGCACTATCTTCGCCCCCTGTTGGTGCCCAAGTCCGTCGCGCTGGTGGGTGCCTCCGCTCGCGCCGGTTCGCTGGGCCGAAGCGTGTTCGAGAACCTGCTCGAGGGCGGCTTCAAGGGGGAAATCTATCCGGTGAATCCCCGCCACCGGAAGGTCTTCGGGCAAAAGGCGTACGCGACCGTCACGGCAATCGGCAAGCAGGTCGACCTGGTCGTGATCACCGCGCCGGCGGCGACTGTCCCTGCGCTCCTGGAGGGCATGCATCCGAAAGTCCGTGCCGCTGTCGTGATGTCGGCGCCGGAGGCAACCGACCGCGCGGGGGCGCGTGCGTGGCGCCGCGACGTCTGCGCAGTGGCACGCAAGCGGGACATCCGGCTGGTCGGTCCGGGAGCCTTTGGCGTCATCCGCACCGACATCGGCCTCAACGCGACGTTCGGTACCACGCCGACGTTGACCGGCCGACTGGCGCTGGTATCGCAATCGGGCGCGGTGTGCACCGCGATGCTCGATTTCGCGGCACCAATGCACATTGGCTTTTCTTCGGTGATCTCGCTCGGCGGCGCGATCGATGTCGGCTTCGGCGAATTGCTCGACGCGCTGGTGCAGGATCCGATAACCGACGGCATCCTGCTCTACGTGGAGTCGGTGGGCGACGCGCGCAGGTTCCTTTCCGCGCTGCGCGCTGCCGCGCGCATCAAGCCGGTCGTCGTGCTGAAGGCCGGGCGTTCGCTCGAGCCGACGCCGAAGGGGGACGATGATGACGGCATCGCGCCCACACCGGATTCGGTGTTCGACGCCGCGCTGCAGCGCGCCGGGACCGTGCGCGTGCGGACCTACACGCAACTCTTCGCCGCGGCAAGGATTCTGGCCATGGGCAAGATTCCGCGCGGCGACCGCATGGCCATCGTCTCGAACGGACGAGGCCCGGGACTGCTTGCCGCGGACAGCGCGGTGGCGACGGGCGTCACCCTGGCCACGCTCGTGCCCGACACAATTCAGGCGCTGGATTCGTTGCTACCGAAGGAAATATTGCGCACCAATCCGGTGGATGTGCGCGCGGACGCGCCACCCGCGCGGCTGGCGGCCGCTGTGGCCGCCACGTTGTCGGACCCGCAGGTCGACGCAGTGCTCGCCCTGCACGTTTCGCGACCGGCAACTCCTGCCATCGATGCGGCACGCGCGGTCGCTGCCGTCGCGCGCGGGTCGGCGAAACCCGTGCTTGCCTCGTGGCTTGGCGCGCTGGACCGGCAAGGTGTGCACGACGCGCTCGAGGCCGGCGGAGTCGCCAACTTCTATACGCCGGAGAACGCCGTGGGGGCGTTCTCATTTCTTGCCGCCTATCGCCGGAACCAGGAGTGGCTGCTCGAGGTACCGCCGCCACAGGCGGACCCGAAGCCACCCGACCTGGCCGCGGCGGAGCGCATCCGCGAGCGCGCCACGCACCATGGTCACGCGACGCTGCCAGCGACCGAGGCGCACGCGCTGCTCGCGGCATTCGGCATCGCGTTGCCGGCCATGATCGCCGTCGATACGCTGTCGGAAGCCCTCGCGGCCGCCAGGAAGCTCCGCTATCCGGTGCAGCTGGCACAGGAAGTCACCGGACGCGCTTTGCCGCCGCTGACCGATGGCATTCGCAGCGGTCGCGCGCTGGCACGCGCCTATGGTGAATTGAGCCACGGAATGTCCGCGACGGAGCGCGCCGACTGGAGCGGTCGCGTGCTTGTCCAGCGCGACCGCTCCACGCACGAAGGCAGCGAGGCCGCCATCGCCGTCGCAACCGACGTCGTGTTCGGACCGGTGATCACTTTCGGCGCGAGCGAGCGGATGCTGGCGGCTCGATCGGCGCGCGCGGTGATGCTGCCGCCGCTCAATCGCCGGCTCGCGCACGATCTCATTGCCGCGGCGGCAATGCGGCACGTGCCGCCGAGCGACGCGCTGACGGCGTTGCTGGTGCGGGTTTCCGCGCTGGTTTGCGCATTGCCCTGGGTGTCGGAGCTGTTGCTCGATCCGATCATGCTCACGGCCGACGGCGTGGAAATCGTCGGCGCGCGGGTGGTGGTCGACGCCAAGCGCAAGTCGTCGCCGGGCTATCGCCACATGGCGATCCATCCCTATCCCACGGGCCTCGAGTCGGACTGGCAACTTTCCGACGGCATGCGACTCAGGGTGCGCCCCATACGGCCCGAGGATGCGGAGTTGGAGCGTAATTTCATTGGCGCCCTGTCGGAACAGTCGCGATATTTTCGCTTCTTCTACCGGCTCCATCAGCTCACGCCGGCAATGCTGGCCCGATTCACGCAAGTCGACTACGATCGGGAACTGGCGCTGCTGGCGCTGGCGCCCAACCCTTCCGTCCCGGGCGCGGAAATGATCGTCGGCATTTCGCGCTACATCGCCAACCATGACGGCGAAAGCGCGGAGTTTGCTGTGGTCGTCGCCGACGCCTGGCACGGACGCGGTATCGGCCGGATGCTGATGCAGCGGATCATCGCCTGCGCTCGAAAGCGGCGACTCAAGCGGCTCGACGGCGTGGTACTGCGTGCCAACCAAGGCATGATCAAGTTCTCCGAGCAGTTGGGATTCGTGGTCAGTGACGATCCCGACGAGCCGGAGCAGGTCACGGTGACGCTTGACTTGTAGGCAGTGTCGGACCGCTTTCTTTGTGCATGCCTCTCAACCTTCGAATTGGCCACCATGAAAATTCTCTTTGCCACCGATGGATCGCCGGGCGCGCTCGCCGCGCTTTCCACCCTGGCGGAAAATCTCGATCATTTTCGCGCGCCGGTTGAACTGGTGCTGCTCAACGTTCATCCGGCGCTGCCCTATCGCAACGCCGCGGCGTGGGTCGGCAAGGATACGATCGACCGCTACTACGAGGAGGAGGGCGAAGCGGCGCTCGCCGACTCGTTTGCGCTGCTGAAAGCGCGCAACGTGGACTTCGTGGCGGTCAAGCGGGTCGGCGACCCCGCCAAGGCGATCGTAGCCCAGGCCGAAAGCGCGGGCTGCGATTTCCTCGCCATGGGCACGCAAGGGCACGGCGCGCTCGCCAACCTGGTTTTGGGATCGGTGTCGACCAAGGTGTTGGCTTTGTCCGCCATTCCCGTGTTGCTGCTGAAATGACGGGCGTCCGGCTGGCGGCGCCGACTCATGTGAGCAGGCTTGCCGCGGGCTGTTCACTGTCGCTCGCTGGCGCGTTGGAATAAAATCGCTCGCGCTGGTGTTCCGGCGAAGGCAAGCGGCGCCGCGACCGCGGCATGCCGGAACCTAACGGGGAGGAGCTACATGAGCAAATTCAGGTCGGCCGCAGTTGCGTGCGCCGTTGCGGGGGCAGTCGCGTTGGGCGGATGCGCCAGTATCACGGCAAAGAGCGGCGCCGGATTCTTTGTCACCAGCACTGGTGGGGGAAAGGGCGCCGATTTCGGCGGCCTCGCTGGCGCGGATAAGCACTGCGCCGCGCTGGCCGCGGCTGCGGGCCTGCCCGACCGGGCATGGCATGCATATCTCAGCACGCAGGCGTCGGGCTCGACGCCGGCGATCAATGCCAAGGACCGGATCGGCGGCGGACCCTGGACCAACGTCAAGGGCGTGATCATCGCCCGGGACGTGGCCGATCTGCATGCTACGAACAACATCACGAAACAGACTGCGTTGTCGGAGAACGGCGCAATCGTCAACGGTCGCGGCGATACGCCAAACAAACACGATATCCTGACGGGCTCGCAGCCGGACGGCACGGCGTTTGCCGCAGGCGACGACAAGACGTGTGGCAATTGGACGAAGAGCGGCAGTGACGGCAGCGCGATCGTGGGGCACTTCGATCGGACTGGTACGTCGCCCCCTCCAACCGACGTGTCGTGGAATTCCTCGCATGCCACCAAGGGGTGCAGCGATTCTGGGCTCGCGTCGACCGGTGGTGCCGGATTGTTGTATTGCTTCGCGACGAAGTAGGCAACAGCGGCGCGTTGTTGGCCGGAACTTGACGGGAGGGCGAGGTCAGGCAGCGGGCAGTGCGCCTACCGCGATGAAGCCGAGCGGACCGCGGCCGCCGTCGCGGGTGGCGCGGCGAGGGAGTCTTGTTTTGACGACCGACGCCGTGACGGGAACCCGCAGGTGGACGATTGCGGTCCCCGAAGCGCAATCACGGTAGGGGCACTGTCCGCATCGACGCAATCACCGATTCGCCTCCGCCCATCTTCCGGCGCCCAAGAAAAACGCCCCGGACTTCGAGGCGTTTTTCAATTCAGGTAACGGCCTGCGTCATTCTCCCTCGAGGAAGCTCCGCAGCTTCTCACTGCGCGACGGATGCCGCAGCTTGCGCAGCGCCTTCGCCTCGATCTGGCGGATGCGCTCACGCGTGACGTCGAACTGCTTGCCGACTTCCTCCAGCGTGTGGTCCGTGTTCATCTCGATGCCGAAGCGCATGCGCAGCACCTTCGCTTCGCGCGGCGTCAGCGTGTCGAGGATGTCCTTGCATACGTCGCGCAACGACGAATTGACCGCGGCGTCCGAGGGCGCGACCGTCGACTGGTCCTCGATGAAGTCGCCGAGATGCGAATCGTCGTCGTCGCCGATCGGCGTTTCCATCGAGATGGGTTCCTTGGAGATCTTGAGGATCTTGCGGATCTTCTCCTCGGGCATCTCCATCTTTTCCGCGAGCGTGGCCGGGTCCGGCTCCTGACCGGTTTCCTGCAGGATCTGGCGCGATATCCGGTTCATCTTGTTGATCGTCTCGATCATGTGCACCGGGATGCGGATGGTGCGCGCCTGGTCCGCGATCGAGCGCGTGATCGCCTGGCGGATCCACCACGTGGCATACGTCGAAAACTTGTAGCCGCGGCGATATTCGAACTTGTCCACGGCCTTCATCAAGCCAATGTTGCCTTCCTGGATGAGGTCGAGGAACTGCAGGCCGCGGTTCGTGTACTTCTTGGCGATCGAGATCACGAGGCGCAGGTTGGCCTCGGTCATCTCGCGCTTCGCCTTGCGGGCGCGCGCTTCGCCGGTGGACATCTGCTTGTTGATCTCCTTCAGGTCCTTCAAGGGGATCATCACCCGCAGCTGGAGGTCGAGGAGCTTCTGCTGCTGCTCGACGATGGCCTGCCGGTACTTGGCGAGCTGCTCGCTGTAATTGTGGTGCGCGGCGACTTCGCGGTCGATCCAGCGCAGGCTGGTCTCGTTGGTCGGGAACGCCTTGATGAAATCCGGGCGCGGCATGCCGCCCTTGTTGACGCACAGGTCCTGGATCTTGCGCTCGATCTGGCGGATGTTGTCGACCTCGGTGCGCACGGAATCGCACAGCCGCTCGACCATGCGCGCCGCGAAGCGCACCTGCATGAGTTCACCCGAGATCTTCTTCTGCAGCTCGAAATACTTGGGCGCCTTGTGGCCCTCCTTCTGCAGCACGACGAGCATGCGCGTGAAGTACTTGCGGATGGTTGCGAATTTTTCGAGCGCGGCGACCTTCAGCCGTTCCAGGTTTTCGCTGGCGATGACGCCTGCATCGGCCTCGTCTTCCTCAGCCTCCTCGTCGTCGTTCTCCACGATCGTGGTCAGCTGCTCGTTGAAATCCATAAGGCCGTCGACGAGGTCGTCGATCTTGAGTTCGTCCTTGCTGATCTTGTCCGCGAGGTCGAGGATCTGGTGCACCGTCATCGGGCACGCCGAGATCGCCATGACCATGTGCTTCAGGCCCTCCTCGATCCGCTTGGCGATCTCAATTTCGCCCTCGCGGGTGAGCAGCTCGACGGAGCCCATCTCGCGCATGTACATGCGCACCGGATCCGTGGTGCGGCCGAATTCCGAATCGAGCGTTGAGGCGGCGGCCTCGGCCTCTTCCTCGACGTCTTCCGCGGGCACGGTGGCCGGCGATTCGGACATCAGGAGCGTTTCGGCGTCGGGAGCCTCGTCGTAGACCAGGATCCCCATGTCGCCAATCATCGAAATCACGCCTTCGATCTGTTCGGCATCCAGGATGTCGTCGGGAAGGTGGTCGTTGATTTCGGCGTAGGTCAGGTAGCCGCGCTCCTTGCCGAGCACGATAAGCGTCTTCAGCCGGCGCTTGCGCGCTTCGACGTCGGCCGGCGTGAGCACGCGCGGCGCGATTTCGGCGTGGCGGCCGTTCTTGCCCTTGCGCGTTGCGGCATCTTCCGCGCGCTTGCCCGCCAGCTTGGCGGCAATTTCACCCGGCGTCGGTTTGTGCGCGAGGGCCGCAACGACCTTACCTGCGGCGACCGGTCCACCCTTACCGGCGGCGACCGGTCCACCCTTACCGGCGGCGACCGGTCCACCCTTACCGGCGGCGACCGGTCCGCCCTTGCCTGCGGCGGCGGTGACCGCGGGAGCAACCTTGGCGGCCGGGAGGACGTTACCCGCACCCTTGGCAGGCACGACCGGCCGGGCAACAACGCCCTTGGCATTCTTGAGGACCGGCGCGGCGACTGCCTTTCCCGCGCCCTTGCTAGCGAGCTTTCCCTTGGGGACCGCTTTCGCTGCGGCCTTGGCTGCGAGCTTGCCCTTGACGGGCACTTTGGGTGGTGTTTTCGCCTTTGGGGGGTGCTTGGCTGCCACGCGTGCGCCGGCCCTGGCCTTCGGCGCGGGTTTCTTGCTCACAAGTTTGCGCACGGGTTTCTTCGGCGTGGACTTTCGGCTGGCTGCTTGTCCGGATTTCTTCCCGGAGGCAGGCTTCGCCGACTTCAGGGAGGCCGGCTTGGCGGGCCGCTTGGACGGCGCCTTGGTCTTTTTGGACGACTTGCCTGCCGGCTTGGCCGCCCGCGGCTTGGATTTGGGCTTCACCTTCGCCTTCGACGGTGACTTGCGGGTGGGCTTCGCGGGCTTTTTGACCATGGTCGTCCTTGATGGAAATGCTTTTGGCGGGGCGCACACTGCGTTGCGGGCAGAAAGAGGGCTCATTCGCCTCCCTTGCTGCACTTGCCGGCCCTCGCTCCCGCCCATCGGGGCTCCCCATAGTTGGGGCCGAGTCGGGAAAACCTCAAATTATACCACCTGCCGACCCCGATTCGGCACGCTGGATGCGTTCAGTTTTGGCCCGTTGGGGGCACTTCCCCGGACGGTTTCGCATTGGAACCTTGGTCTGCCGCGACTTGGCGGACAAAGTCGAGCTGGCGCAGCCGAATAATTTCCTCGGCCGATTGCCCCCCCGGAGTAGGAACCGGAGCCTTGTTGCCGCTGCGCCGGGCCTGTTGCCACCAGCGTTCCAGGGCCTCGCGGAGCTGGGCCTCCGCCAGATCCACCGTCAGTCCGTGGTCTTCGGCCATGGCCAGCACGCTCGCCAGTACAGCCTCGTGCGGTGAATCGGCAAAGTGTTGGAGGATGCCGGCTGCGGTGAGTTCCCCCTCCGCGGTGGCGCAATGGTCGACCAGGGCGACCAGGGTTGCGCCATCCGGCGTGGCGTCTTCGGGCCTCGGAAATTCGAGCGTGCGGGCGAGCGCGGGCTGAAGGAGCAATCCCTGGATCAATTCCCGCGTCAGAGAGGGTGGACGTCGCACATTGGACCGGAAGCTGGCGCCTCGCGGAGCATTGCGAGCGTTGCGACGGTCTTCCTGGCGGTTCGTGCCGGGCAAATTGCCCGGTGCAGCCGATGCCGCCGGCAAGTTCAGCAATCCGCGCAGCTCCATTTCCGGGATTCCGGCCAGCTCGGACAGGCGCCGGCGCAGGATCGTCGCCAACACCGGCGCATTGATCTGCGCGAGGTGGGGCCGAGCCGCCGCCACCAGCGCGGCGCGTCCTTCCGCTGAAGTGGGTGGATGCCGCGCTGCGAGGTCCGCCAGCAGGAACTCCGACAGCGGCACCGCCGCCTCGACGGCCCGCTCGAACGCCGCGCGCCCCCGCTTGCGCACGAAATCGTCCGGATCCTCGCCGTCGGGCAGGAAAAGGAACACGGCATTCTTGCCGTCCGCGAGAACGGGCAACGTATTCTCCAGCGCGCGCCACGCCGCCTTGCGGCCGGCATTGTCGCCATCGAAGCAGAACGCGACGGTGTCGGTCAGGCGGAAAAGTTTCTGTACGTGCGTCGGCGTCGTCGCCGTGCCGAGCGTGGCAACCGCGCACTCGATGCCGTGTTGCGCGAGCGCCACCACGTCCATATAGCCTTCGACCACGACGACTCGTCCTGCGTCGCGTATGCCATTGCGCGCGAGGTACAGGCCGTACAGTTCGCGTCCCTTGGAAAAAACTGGAGTCTCCGGCGAATTGAGGTACTTGGGCTCGCCTGCGCCCATCACCCGGCCGCCGAATCCGATCACCCGGCCCCGCGTGTCGTGAATGGGAAACATCACGCGATCGCGGAACCGGTCGTAGCGCTTGCCGCCGTCGCCGTTGATCACGAGGCCCGCGGCGTCGAGCTCGGGCGCATCGTATTTCGGGAACACCGATTCCAGGCCCTGCCACGCGTCCGGCGCATAACCGATGCCGAAACGCGCGGCGACTTCGCCGGTCAGCCCTCGGCTTTTCAGGTAGTCGATGGCGTGCGGCGCGTCCTTCAGCTGCGCCCGGTAATACTTGGCCGCGGTGAGCAGGATTTCATTAAGGTCCTGCGCCTCGTCGCGCTTTTCCCGCTCGCCGGGGCGCTCGACGCGCGGAACGGTCAGGCCCGCGTCGCGCGCGAGTTCCTCGACTGCATCGGGAAATGCCTTGCCGCCGTATTCCATGAGGAACCCGACCGCCGTCCCGTGCGCGCCGCAACCGAAGCAGTGGTAGAACTGCTTGCTCGGGCTCACCGAGAACGAGGGCGACTTTTCACTGTGAAACGGACAGCAGGCGACGTAGTTCGCGCCGGCCTTCTTCAGCGGTACGTAGCGGTCGATGACCTCGACGATATCGACGCGGGAGAGAAGCGTCTGGATGAAATCGTTGGGAATCATCGATGGATTATAGAGGCGTCAGGTGAGCCGGGCCTTTACCTTGGCCGAGACGGCAGACATGTCCGCGCGGCCGGCGAGCTTCGGCTTCAGTTCGGCCATGACCTTGCCCATAGCGGCCGGGCCGGCCGCGCCCCCAGTGGCAATGACCACGCTGAGGGCGGTGGCGATGGCCGCATCGATTTCGGCGTCGGTGAGCTGCTGCGGCATGTACGCCTGGAGCAGCTTGACTTCGGCCTTTTCCAGATCGGCCAGGTCCTGCCGCTTGCCGGCCTCGAACTGCGTGATGGAGTCGCGGCGCTGCTTGACCATCTTTTCTATGACAGCGGCGACATCGGCGTCCGCCATGTCGCGGCGCTCGTCGACCTCGCGCTGCTTGATCGCTGCAAGCAGCAGGCGAATTGTCGACAGGCGCGCCGTTTCCTTCGCGCGCATTGCGGCTTTCATGTCGTTGGTGATGCGGTCTTTGAGTGTCATGGCGGCAAATAGATGGGGACGGCGGCACCAATGAAAAAGGGGCGAATTGCTTCGCCCCTCTTGCGCGGACCACAGGAACGGAAGCTCAGAACAGCTTGGGCGGCAGCTGCTGGCTGCGGATGCGCTTGTAATGGCGCTTAACGGCGGCGGCCTTCTTGCGCTTGCGCTCGGCCGTCGGCTTTTCGTAGAACTCGCGGGCACGCAACTCCGTAAGCAGGCCCGTCTTTTCGATGGTGCGCTTGAAACGACGAAGCGCGGCCTCGAAGGGCTCGTTTTCGCGGACGCGGACGGATGGCATTGGGCAGATTCCTGGAATCGGTTGAGAAAATCGGTAGCCCGCAACTATAGCTGATGCCGGGAAAATCCGCAAGCCCCTGTATGATTTCACTTTTCCTGCGGATTGAAGCAACCAATGCGCGTATTGGGCATCGAGACCTCCTGCGACGAAACCGGCGTGGCCGTGTACGACACCGAGCGCGGACTGCTGGCGCAGGCGCTGCATTCACAGGTAGCGATGCACCAGGACTTTGGCGGCGTCGTCCCGGAGCTCGCCTCGCGTGACCACGTGCGGCGAGTGGTACCGTTGGCGGAACGCGTCCTGGCGGATGCGGGACTGGACCTTTCCGACCTGGACGGCATCGCCTACACGCGCGGCCCGGGGCTGGCGGGCGCGCTGCTGGTTGGCGCCAGCGTGGCCTGCGCGCTGGGGTACGCGCTGGGGAAGCCCGCACTTGGCGTCCATCATTTGGAGGGGCATCTGCTGTCGCCGCTGCTCTCCGACCCCCGCCCCGCATTTCCGTTTGTCGCGTTGCTGGTGTCAGGCGGCCACAGCCAGTTGTTTGAAGTCGCGGGCGTGGGCCGTTATCGCCTGCTTGGCGACACGCAGGACGACGCCGCGGGTGAAGCCTTCGACAAGACTGCGAAGCTCCTGGGGCTGCCGTACCCAGGTGGCCCTGCTTTGGCGGCTTTGGCGGAGAAGGGGCGTCGCGGCGCCGTGAAGCTCCCTCGCCCGATGCAAAAGTCCGGCGACCTCGATTTCAGCTTTTCCGGACTCAAGACCGCAGTGCTCACGCTGGTGCGGCGGGAGGCGGGGCAGGCGCCGCCGGAATCTTTGCCTGAGGCGCGTAAGGCCGATATCGCTGCCGAGTTCCAGGCCGCTATCGTCGATGTGCTGGCATCCAAGGCGAGCGCGGCGCTGGACGCGACGGGTTTGCGCGCGCTGGTGGTTGCGGGTGGCGTAGGCGCCAATCGCGAACTGCGGGCACGACTGTTGTCCGAGGCCAAGGCACGCGGCGGAACGGTGTTTTTCCCGGAGCTTGCGTACTGCACCGACAACGGCGCAATGATCGCGCTGGTCGGGGCGCTCAGGTTGGCTACGGCGCGTGCCGACGATTTCACGTTCACGATCAAGCCGCGCTGGGAGTTGGCCTCGCTTGCCGCGCCCTGACGTGTCGCCGAAGTTGGCAACGACACGTCGGCGCGGCGGCCACTGTCAGCTTCCGATCGGCTTTTCGGTGCCGCCGGCCAACTGCCGGATATTGACCCGGTGCCGCCAGAACAGCAACGCGGCAATTGCAACCAATGACCACGCGGTCAGCGAGTTGCCAAAGAAATAAAAGCCGCCCAGTGGCATCAGTGCCGCCGCCGTGAGCGCTGCCAGTGAGGAGATCCTGAAGCCGATCGCCATCGTGACCCACACCAGCATCAACGCCAATCCCAGCGGCCAGTGCAGCGCGTAGACAATGCCCGCAGCGGTGGACACGCCCTTGCCGCCTGCAAAATGGTGGAACACGGGATACAGGTGTCCGAGAAACACGGCCAGCGCCGATGCCGGAACAACCCAGTCGGGCGCCCCCAGCGCGGCCCCGGTCACGCCCGCAAGAATCACGGCGACGAAGCCCTTGATCCCGTCGCCTGCCAAGGTCAGCACCGCTGCCGGCTTGTTGCCGGTGCGCAGCACATTGGTCGCGCCGGGATTGCCCGAACCGTAATCGTGCGGGTCCGGCAGCGCGAACGCCTTGCTCACGACGACGGCAAACGACACCGAACCGAGGAGGTAGGCAGCCATCACGATCAGCACGGCGGGAATCACGGAGGGCTCGATGTCCGGGTCTTGAGGTTAGAATCGCGAACAATTCTAGCGCAACGACATTTGACGTTGTCGCTTTGCGTCCATCCCGGGCAACGTGTTCTGGCGGCGAGCAATGAACAGAATATTCATCAATGATCTGCGCCTGGAGACTCGCATCGGGGTCTACGAGTGGGAAAGACATCTGGCGCAGACCATCCGCCTGGATCTGGAAATCGCGCTGCCGTCGGACCGACCTTTCACTTCCGGGAAACTCGAGGACACGCTCGATTACGCGGCGATCGTCGCGCGGATCAAGGCCTTCGCGAAGGACAACCCGCACCTGCTGCTGGAGCGCTTCACCGAGGACGTCGCGCAGATCGTGCTGAAGGAATTCGGCGCGCCCTGGGTCAAGCTGCGCGTGGCCAAGCTCGCGTCGCTGCCGGGCGTCAAGGAGATTGGTGTCGAGGTCGAGCGGAACCGCTAGCCTTCCCGCGCGGCCCTCCCTATCCGCGTGGATGGTGCTCGGCATGCAGCTGCTTCAGGCGTTCCCGCGCCACGTGGGTGTAGATCGTGGTCGTTGTGATATCGGCATGCCCCAGCAGCAACTGCACCACGCGCAGATCGGCGCCGTGATTCAGAAGATGCGTGGCGAACGCATGCCGCAGTACGTGCGGCGATAGCGCCGCGGGCGCGATTCCGGATTTCCGCGCGTAACGCTTGATGAGTGCCCAGAACGCCTGACGCGTCATCGGCGTGCGGCGCGCGGTGAGGAACATGCATTGGTTGGTGCCGTCGCCGGCCAGCGTCGGACGCGCGTCGCGCAGGTAGCGCTGCAGCCACTCCACCGCCTCATCGCCCAACGGCACCAGCCGTTCCTTGCTGCCCTTGCCGGTGACGCGCACGACACCCATGTCGAGCGAGACCTGCGTCAGCCGCAGGCCGACCAGTTCCGAGACCCGCAATCCCGTGGCATAGAGCGTTTCGAGCATCGCGCGGTCGCGCAGGCCGAGCGTGGACTCGATCGCCGGCGCCGCGAGCAGCGCCTCCACCTGCTTTTCGGACAGCAGCTTGGGCAACTGGCGCGGCTTCTTCGGTGCGCGCACACGTGTGGTGGGATCCTCGCGGATCGTGGCGCGTTCGATCTGCATCCGATAAAAGCGGCGCAGCGTGGACAGGCGCCGGGCAACCGACGTTGCTTTGGCCTTGGCGCGGAATTGGTCAGCCAGCCAGCGTTCGACGTCGCCGCGATCGGCCGCGAGCAGCCCACGCGCACCAAGCCAAACTGCCCACGCGCCGAGGTCCCGCCGATAGCTTCCCAGCGACGCCTGCGCCAGGCCGTCCTGCAGCCAGAGCTGGTCGCAGAATTGGTCGATGAGCTCCGCGGCGTTCGCCATGGCCTTCCGGGAACTGGCCGCGGTGGAAATCTCAGGCATCGAGCCGGTGACCTTCGTGGGTCAGCAGCCAGCGCTTGATCGCGATGGGGTCACCGCCTTCCGCATGCATGAAGCCTCCCACGTTGCCCTTCGCGCCGACCACCCGGTGGCACGGAATGATGACCGCAATCGGGTTGTCGCCGCAGGCCTGGCCGACGGCGCGCGGCGCCGAAGCAATCGCGCGCGCTATTTCGCCATAGGTCCGCGCTTCGCCGCGAGGAATGCCGCGCAATGCGTTCCATACGCGCTGGCGAAATGCGGTTCCGACGGGGGCAAGCGGAACGGTAAAGCGAACGCCCGGGTCGGACAAGTAGCGCTCGAGTTCGCGCACCGCCCGTTCGGCAACGAGGTCGGTCGGATCCTGCGTCCGCTCTGCCGGCGACAGGAACACGAGGCGCGTCAGCGCCATGCCATTGGTGTCGATCCCGAGCACGGCGAAGGGCATCTTCACCTTGGCCGCAAAGCGACGCGTGTTCGCGAGCTGAATCACCTGTGCCCCTCTCCGGAATCTTCGGCGGCGAGGCCGCCGCGGCAGTCAACCCATCTTCATGTGCGCTGGCAACCAGATGACGAGCGGCGGCCAGATCCACACCATCGCAACGGCCGCGCACAGCAACAGGAACATCGGGATTGCCTGCCACGCAATCCATGTGATTTGCCGGTTGGTCATGCCCTGCAGCACGAAGAGATTGAAGCCGACAGGCGGCGTGATCTGCGCCAGCTCGACGACCAGCACGACGAAGATGCCGAACCACAGAAGATCGATGTGTGCGGCCTCCACCGTCGGAAGGAGCACGCCCATCGTCAACACGACCATCGAGATGCCGTCGAGGAAGCAGCCGAGCACCGCGTAGAAGAGCGTGAGCGCGACGATGAGCCACACGGGCGCGAGTCCCAGCGTGCCTATCCATTCGGCGAGATGCCGCGGCAGGCCGATATAACCCATCGCGATGGTCAGGAACGCCGCGCCGGACAGGATCAGCGCGATCATGCAGTAGAGGCGCGTCGCCCCCATCAGGCTTTCGGAGAAAGTCGTGCGGTTGAGGGAACCCTGCGCGGCGGAAAGAAATAGGGAGCCCAAGACGCCGAACGCGGCAGCCTCCGTCGCGGTGGCCACGCCGGCGTAGATCGAGCCCAGTACCGTCGCGATCAGGAGCACGACCGGAATGAGATGGCGCGAGGCGCGCAATTTTTGCGTTAACGTCGTGCGCTCGGGCGAGACCGGAACCTTGCCGGGATTGAGCAACGCCCACATGACGATATATCCGGAAAACAGGCTGGCGAGCAGGATGCCGGGAATCACGCCGGCGATGAACAATTCCGCAATGGAGACGTTGGCGCTGACGCCATAGACGATCATGATGATCGATGGCGGTACGAGCAGGCCCAGCGTCCCGGCGCCGGCGAGGGTGCCGATGGTGACGCCCTCCGGATAGCCGCGCGCGCTGAGTTCGGGTAACGTGATCTTGCCGATGGTCGCGCACGTCGCGGCGGAGGATCCCGACACCGCTGCGAAGATCGTGCAGCCGATGATGTTCGTATGCAGCAGCCGGCCCGGAACACGTTCCAGCCACGGCGCGAGGCCGTTGAACATGTCCTCCGACAAGCGGGTTCGGAACAGGATCTCGCCCATCCAGACGAAGAGCGGCAACGCGGTCAGTGTCCATGACGATGCCGACCCCCAAATGGTGACGGCCATTGCGTCGCCGGCGGGGCGCGTGGAAAACAATTCCATGCCGATCCATGCGGCGCCGGAGAGCGCGAGGCCGATCCACACGCCGCTACCCAGCAGCATGAATAGGGTGACGATCAGCAGGGTGGTAATCAATGCATCCATGCGCGGCTATTCGTTGTGCAACGCGACTCCCGGCATCCTGGCGCTGCGCGCTCCCCGCCATTCGAGGACGAGTTCGTCGACGAATGCGATGCAGAGGACGATCGTACCCAGGGCCATCGTGAGTTGCGGGATCCACAGCGGCGTTGCGTCGTTGGCCGTGGAGATATCGTGAAAATCCCATGACTGCCAGGACAGGCGCACGCTGTAGAACGCGAATAGCGCGGCGAGCAGCGTGGCCACGCCCAGCGCAAATAGCTCCAGCGCGCGCAGCGCGCGCGGGCCGGCGTGTTCCAGGACCAGCGTGACCCGGATGTGCTCGCCGCGCTTCAAGGTGTGGGCCAGTGCCAGGAATCCGGCCGCCGCCGTGCAATAACCGGCATAGGCATCGGAGCCCGGCAGGTTGAAATTGAGCAGACGCCCGGCGATGCCGGCGACGACCATTGCCAATGTCCCGATCATGAACAACGCCGCCAGGACTCCGGCGGCGCAGTACAGGCGGTCGAGCGCCTGGCGCATCGCGCTACTGCATCGCGCGATAGGCTTCGATCGCCTTTCTGCCATCGTCGCCGGCCTTGTGCTGCCAATCGGCCAGCATGTAATTTCCCACGCGCTGCAAATCTGCGCTGAGCTGGTCGGAGGGCTTCTCGAGGTGCATGCCCTTGGCCTTCAACTGGGCCACGTACCAGTTGGTCTTTTCCTCCGACAATTGCCAACCGCGCGCCTCGGCATCGGCGGCAGCCTTCAGCACCGCGGACTGGGTCGGCTTGTCGAGCGCCGCGAACGCCTTCAGATTCACGATGACCGCGTTCTTCGGCAGCCAGGCTTGCGTGTCGTAGAAATACTTCAGGTATTCGTAGGTCTTGGAGTCGAATCCGGTGGCGCTCGATGACATATAGGAGTCGATGATGCCGGTGGCCAGTGCCTGCGACACCTCTGCGGCCTGCACGGTCACGGGCTTGGCGCCCAACAGTTCGGCGATCTTTGCGGTAGCCGGGCTATAAGCGCGCCACTTCAGCCCCTTCATGTCCGCGCCGCTGGCCAGCGGCTTCTTGGCAAAGATTCCCTGGGGCGGCCAGGGCACCGTGTACAGGAGTTTCATCCCTTGCTTGGCGAGCTTGTCGTCGAGGGTCTTGCGCGATGCCTTGTAGAGTTTCTGCGCTTCCGCGTAGGAGGTGGCCAGGAACGGAATGCCGTCGATGCCGTAGAACGGATCCTCGTTCTCGTAATTGACCAGCAGGATCTCTCCTGCCTGGACTTGGCCGCCCTGCACCGCGCGCTTGATTTCCGGCGCTTTGAACAGGGCGGCTGCCGGATGGACCTGGATCTTCAGCTTGCCGCCCGACAGCTTGTCGACTTCGGCAACGAACTGCATGATGTTTTCGGTGTGGAAGTTGTTGGCCGGATAGGCCGTGGGCAAGTCCCACTTGGTTTGCGCCACGGCGGGCCAGGCGATGGCCAAGCCCAGCGCAGCGGCGAGGGTGGCAAGTTTCTTCATTGCAAATCTCCTGTCGGGCGCGGCGGCGATTGCTCGCGGCCGCATTGCATGGATCGTTCGGGTTCGTGCCATAAAGTACACTACCGGGCAGCATGGCGACAACCGGGCAATGGCAGTTCTGGATCGATAGAGGCGGTACGTTTACCGATATCGTTGCGCGGAGGCCCGACGGAACGCTCGCGACGTCCAAGCTCCTGTCCGAGAACCCGGAGCGCTACGCTGACGCGGCGGTGCACGGCATTCGCCAATTGCTCGAATTGGCGCCCGACGCGACGATTCCGGCCGGCGTCATCGACGCGGTCAAGATGGGCACCACGGTCGCCACCAACGCGTTGCTCGAACGCAAGGGCGAACGCACGGTGCTGGTGATAACGCGCGGTTTCGCCGACGCGTTGCGCATCGCGTATCAGAACCGCCCGAAACTCTTCGTGCGGAAAATCGAGCTGCCGGAACTGCTCCACGAGCGGGTAATCGAGGTGGAGGAACGCGTGGGCGCGCACGGCGACGTGGTGCAGCCACTCGATCTGAACTCGGCGGGAGCCGCCTTGCGCGCCGCGTACGCCGACGGAATCCGCGCGGTCGCGATCGTGCTCATGCACGGGTATCGCCATCCGCGACACGAGCAGGCGCTGGCAGAGCTGGCGCGGTCGATCGGCTTTCCGCAAGTCTCCGTGTCGCACGAAGTAAGTCCGCTGATGAAACTGGTATCGCGCGGCGATACCACGGTGGTCGATGCCTACCTGTCGCCGATCTTGCGCCGCTACGTCCTGCAAGTGGAGCACGCGCTTGCCGGCCATCGCGCGGACGCTGGCATTCGCCTGCAGTTCATGCAATCGAGCGGCGGCCTCACCGATGCCAGGCTCTTCCAGGGCAAGGACGCGATCCTGTCCGGACCGGCGGGCGGCATCGTCGGCGCAGTCGGCGTGTCAATGCAGGCGGGATTCGAGCGGATCATCGGTTTCGACATGGGAGGCACTTCCACCGACGTCGCGCACTGGGCCGGCGAATTCGAGCGCGCGTTTGTCACCGAGGTCGCCGGCGTCAGACTGCGCGCGCCGATGATGAGCATTCACACCGTTGCCGCGGGTGGTGGGTCGATTTGCACTTTCGACGGCGCGCGCTTTCGCGTCGGGCCGGAGTCGGCGGGTGCAGTGCCGGGGCCCGCGGCCTATCGCCGTGGCGGACCGCTGACCGTGACCGACTGCAACGTCATGGTGGGCAAGCTCGACCCCGGGCTGTTTCCCAAGGTGTTCGGACCCGACGGTGACGCCGCGCTCGACGCCGACGTCGTGCGTGCGAAGTTTGCGGCGCTCGCCGCGCAAGTTTCAGCGGTGCGTGGGACGATCGTGTCGCCGGAAGAAGCGGCCGACGGCTTCCTGCGGATCGCGGTGGAAAACATGGCCAATGCGATCAAGCACATTTCCGTGCAGCGTGGCTACGATGTCACGGCGTACACCCTGTGCTGCTTCGGTGGAGCAGGGGGCCAGCATGCCTGTCTGGTGGCCGATGCGCTCGGCATGACTCGGGTGTTCATTCATCCGCTCGCGGGCGTGCTCTCCGCGTACGGGATGGGCCTGGCGGACGTCCGCGCGCTGCGCCAGCAGGCGGTGGAGGCGGTCTTGACCGAAGCAACGCTCGCTGCCACGACCGGACAATTCGCGGCGCTGGAGGACGTCGCGCGCGCGGAAGTCGCCGGGCAGGGGATCGCGCCCGCGCGCATCACCTGCCGCCGCACGCTGCACGTCAAATACGATGGCACCGATACCACGCTCGAGATTCCCGTCGCGGAAGCGGCCACATTCATCGCGAGCGAATTCGAGGCGCGCTATGCGCAGCAATACGGCTTCCTGATGCCGGGCAAGCCCCTGGTCATCGAAGCGGTCGCCGTCGAGGCAATCGGCAACACGCAATCAGCGGCGGATCGGCTGCCAACATTCGCGCCGCGCCAAGGGCACCTAGTGCCTCTCCGGACCAACCGCATTTACACCGGGGGCCGGTTTCGCGATGCCTGCGTGTACGAGCGCACGGACCTGCGGCCGGGCGACGCAATCCCGGGACCCGCCGTAATCCGCGAGCAAACGGCAACCACCGTGATCGAGCCGGGCTGGCGTGGAACGCTGACGGCGCGCGACGATCTCGTTCTGGATCGCGTCGAGGCCGCGCAGCGAGCGCACGCCATCGGCACGTCGGCCGATCCCGTGCTTCTCGAAGTCTTCAACAACCTGTTCATGGCCGTCGCCGAGCAGATGGGCGTGACGCTGGCCAACACGGCCTATTCGGTCAACATCAAGGAGCGCCTCGATTTCTCCTGCGCCATCTTTGACAGCGCGGGCCAACTGATCGCCAACGCGCCGCATATGCCGGTGCACCTGGGCTCCATGGGCGAATCAGTGACTACGATCATCGACCGTCGCGCCGGCACGATGCAGCGCGGCGATGTGTTCGTGCTGAACGCGCCCTACAATGGCGGCACGCACCTGCCGGACGTGACGGTGATCGCGCCGGTGTTCCTTGCCGGGGACAAACCGGAGTTCTATGTCGCCGCGCGCGGTCACCACGCCGACATCGGCGGCATAACGCCGGGATCGATGCCGCCGAACTCGGTGCACGTCGACGAGGAAGGCGTGCTCCTGGACAACGTGCAGCTGGTCGCCGCCGGGCGTTTCCTGGACGCGGAGATGCGCGCAATCCTCGCGTCGGGCCGCTATCCGTGCCGCAACGTCGAGCAGAACCTGGCTGACCTGCGCGCGCAGGTCGCGGCGTGCGCAAAAGGCGCTGGCGAACTCGGCAAGATGGTTGAGCACTTCGGCTTGCCGGTCGTGCGCGCGTACATGCAGCACGTTCAGGACAACGCCGAGGAGTCCGTGCGCCGCGTGCTGGATGTGCTGAAGGATGGCCATTTCGAGTACGAGATGGACAGCGGGGCCAGGATCGTCGTCGCCATCACGATCGACAAGGCGAACCGCGAGGCGACAATCGACTTCACCGGCACCAGCGCGCAACAGCCGACCAATTTCAATGCGCCCTCCGCGGTGTGCAAGGCCGCGGTGCTTTACGTGTTCCGCACCCTGGTCGACGACGATATCCCGATGAACGCGGGATGTCTCAAGCCCTTGCACGTCGTCATTCCCGAGGGCTCGATGCTGTGTCCCCGATATCCTGCGGCAGTGGTCGCGGGGAATGTGGAAACGTCGCAAACCATCACCGACGCGCTGTATGGAGCCCTCGGCGTGCTCGCCGCGTCGCAGGGCACGATGAACAATTTCACATTCGGCAACGACACGTACCAATACTACGAGACGATCGCGGGCGGCGCCGGCGCGGGCCCGGATTTCGATGGTGCCAGCGCGGTGCAGACGCACATGACCAATTCGCGGCTCACGGATCCGGAAGTGCTCGAGTGGCGTTTTCCGGTGCGGCTCGAGTCTTTCGAAATTCGCCGCGGCAGCGGCGGACGAGGCCGGCATCATGGCGGTGATGGCGTGCTGCGGCGGGTCCGCTTTTTGGAACCCCTGACCGCGGTGATGCTGGCCAATCATCGTCGCGTCGCGCCGTTCGGCGTGGCGGGTGGCGCGCCGGGTGAGCTGGGGCGCAACTGGGTCGAACGCGTGGACGGCTCGCTGGAAATGTACGGCGCGACATGCGCGACAGACATGCAAACCGGTGACATGTTCGTGATCGAGACGCCAGGCGGCGGCGGCTTCGGCGCCTCCGGCCCATGACCGGCAATTCACGCGTTACCGTGGGCATTGACTGGCTGGTGTCCGGGGCGCGCGCCGATGCACCTCTGGTGGACCGCGTCCGGTGGATGGAGCAGTGCATGACGTGGGTGCGCGCGCGCGGTGGCGCCGATGCGGAAGGCGCGGCCGCGCCGGTCACGCGCATCCGGTTCTTCCTGCAGGTGCTGGAGCGCCATCCGGAGCGCAAGCTGGCGGTCTCCTTGCTGTTGCGCGGCACGTTGCGGGAGCTCCGCGCGATCGGCCTGCTGTGCGAGACCGGACTACCGCGCGCGAACGCGTTCACGCATGAATTGTTCGACCGGCTGGCGTCGAAGGTGTTGCCCGCGTTGCCAGCGGAAGACGACATGGCCGAGGTGTTTCGGCGGTTATTCCCCGAAGACGCCGATGCCGGATGGATCGCCGCGTTGCCTCCGGCTGCCCTGGCCGGCATCGCCGACCTGATCGAGCATGGCGCGGGCGTGGATGGCGAGCAACTCGGAGCGCATTTCTGGCGCGATACCGCGGACGCGTTGTTGATTCTCGCGAGTCAGGTGCAGGCGATCGGGCTGTCGCAACGCGTACGCCAACGCACGGCATCGGAACGGCCGCTGGATATGCCGTTCGCCGGATTGTCCGCCGCCGTGCACGCCTACGTGGAGGACGTGGCGGGCGCGGAGCGCTTCGACGTGCACGAGGCGGCCGTCAGGAGCTTCGTGGCCCGATGCCTGCGCGCGCTGGACGACGTCTCCGGCCACCTGGAGGATTACGGCGTCTCGATCGACCTCGTGTATCAGATCGAGAGGGCGCAACTTTCGCTGCGGCGGATGCAGGCCATCATCGAGCTGCGCGCGCGAAGCGACGACCTGCCGGCCAAGGCGCAATTCCTGGCGGCGCTGATCCGGGCCAACGACGCGCAAGGCAGCGTGCGAATGCTGCTTCAGGAAAACATGAAACTTCTGACGCGCCGCATCGTCGAGTCCGCGCGCAAGACCGGCGCGCATTACATCACGCGAGACGCACTCGAATATCGGGCAATGCTCGTCTCGGCGGCCATCGGCGGCGCGGTCACGGGGCTGACCGTGCTGGTCAAGATCGCGGCCGTGGGTCACGGGCTGCCACTTTTCATCGATGGCCTAGTGGCGTCGACCAACTACGCGTTGTCGTTCGTCGTGATCCACCTGCTGCACGGCACGCTCGCGACCAAGCAGCCGGCAATGACCGCGGCGGCGATGGCGCATCAGCTCAATGCACCGAAGGCGCGCGGACGGCTGCGCGGGTTCGTCGATGAAGTCGCGAACCTCGTTCGCTCGCAGGTCGCCGCCATCATGGGCAACCTGCTGCTGGTCGTGCCGGCGGCGCTGGCGCTGCAAGCGATCTTGCTGCTGCTCGGCGCGGGCCACCTGCCGGACCCCGGGCACGCGCTGGACTACGTCCAATCGCTGTCACTGTGGAGCGCCGCGCCGTTCTATGCGGCGTTCACCGGCGTGCTCTTGTGGCTGTCCGCGTTGATAGCAGGCTGGTTCGAGAATTGGGCGACCTTTCGCAAGCTGCCCCAGGCCATTGCGCGTTCGCCGAAGGTCGTCTCCCTGCTCGGACCGGAACGCGCGACACGCGCAGCGGAGATGATCGAGAACAACGTCGCGGCGCTGGGCGGCAACGTGTCGCTGGGCATTCTGCTGGGGATGGAGCCCGTAATTGCCGCCTTTTTCGGCCTTCCGCTCGAAATCCGGCACGTGACGCTCTCGACGGGCCAGCTGGCGCTCGCGTCATGGTCATATGGCGCGGGAATTTTCGCGCAGCCTGCATTCTGGTGGGCGATCGCCGGCATCGGCATGATCGGCTTCATGAACCTGACCGTCTCGTTCGGGCTGGCGCTGGCCGTGGCGATCCGCTCGACCGGTCGGGGCGCCGTCTCCCGTCGACGGCTGCGCCGGGCCGTATTCGGCCGCGTGCGGGCCGCGCCGCTGGACTTCCTGTTGCCGCCGCGGAGCAGCGCCACGCCCTGAGTTCGTTGCCGCCCCGTTGGCCGACCCAATCCGACGTTGCATAATCCTCGCCTCCGCCGCCCATTCCGGCGGGACTGATTGCCTGATTCGTTTGCCGCCGCATTTTCCGTCACATTTCTCAACTCTTTGCTCAGGACGAAGCCGCCATGTCTTCCATCTACGATTTCAGCGTCAAGGACATCCAAGGCAAGCCGGTTACGCTCGACAAGTACAAGGGCCGGGTGCTGCTCATCGTCAATACCGCGAGCAATTGCGGCTTCACGCCCCAGTACAAGGGGCTGGAGGCGCTCTACGAGAAGTACCACGCCAAGGGCCTCGACGTACTGGGCTTTCCCTGCAACCAGTTCGGCGCGCAGGAACCCGGGGACGAAAAGGAGATCGCGAAATTCTGCGAGTTGAACTACCACGTGACGTTCCCGATGTTCACCAAGATCGACGTCAACGGCAAGAATGAGGCGCCGGTCTACAAGTACCTGAAAGCGGAAAAGCCGGGCTTGCTCGGCAGCCAGGCGATCAAGTGGAATTTCACCAAGTTTCTGGTGGACCGTGACGGCAAGGTTCTCGCGCGCTACGCGCCCAACGACACGCCGGAATCGATCGCGGGCGATATCGAAAAGGCGTTGTGATGCGTCGCCGTGTCGCGTTCGCAGCCTTCGCGGTGCTTGCGGCGGTCGCCGCGCTTGCTCCGCTGACTGCCGCGGCGCAGGCGGACCCGAACAAGGTTCTGCGGGTCTCGTTTCCCGTCGCCGAGACCGGCTTCGATCCGCAAGCGGCGAACGACATTTACTCGGTCTACGTCATTCGTTCGATTTTCGACACGCTTTACGTCTACGACTACCTCGCCCGGCCGTTCAAGCTCGTTCCCGCCACGGCGGTCGCGCTGCCGACGATCTCACCCGACGGCCTGACCTGGACGATGCGGGTCAGACCGGGAATCTACTTCAACGACGATCCTGCTTTCAAAGGGAAGAAGCGGGAGTTGACCGCTGCGGACTATGTGTATTCGTGGAAGCGTGTGCTTGACCCAAGGACGCGCGCGCCGCAGCTGCAGGTGTTCGACGATCTCTTTGAAGGTGCCGAGGCGATTGTAGCCAAGGCCAAGGAGACCGGAAAATTCGACTATGACGCGCCGATGGAGGGGTTGCGGGCCACGGACCGCTACACGATCAGGATCAAGCTCAAGCGGCCCTCCTACGATCTGCTGCCCAATCTGTCGACGGCCCCGTCGGCGGCAGTCGCGCGCGAGGTGGTCGCAGCCTACGGGGATGCGAGCGGCTGGGTCATGCAGAACCCGGTGGGCACGGGTCCATACCGGTTGAAGGAGTGGCGCCGCGGCCAGAAGATCATTCTGGAGGCCAATCCTGGCTTCCGCGACATGACGTTTCCGGACAGCACGGACCCGGCAGATCGTGAGCTCGTCGCGAAGATGAAGGGCAAGAAGCTGCCGCGCATCGGGCGCGTGGAAGTCTCGATCATCGAGGAGTCGCAGCCGCGGCTGCTCGGCTTCGAGACCGGCGACCTGGACTATGTGCAGGTCCCCAACGACCTCGTCTGGAACGTCCTCGGCAAGGACAACAAGCTGCAGCCGCGCTTCGCGAAGGCCGGCGTCACGCTGGCGCGGGGCGTGCAGCCGGCGGTCACCTACACATTCTTCAACATGGAGGATCCGGTGGTCGGTGGGTACTCCAACGACAAGATCGCGCTGCGCCGCGCGATCGGCATGGCGTACAACGTGGAAGAGGAAATCCGCGTGCTGCGCCAGAGCCAGGGCACCCCGGCCACGCAGATCATTCCGCCCAATGTGACGGGGCACGATCCCGCCTTCGCAGGGAACACCAAGTTCGATCCCCAGGGCGCCAAGGCATTGCTCGACAAGTTCGGCTACATCGACCGCGACAAGGACGGCTGGCGCGACCTGCCGGACGGCAAGCCGCTCGTGCTCAAGCTCGGCACGTCGCCGACGGCATTGGAGCGGCAGTACAACGAACTGTGGCAGCGCAATCTCACCGCGGTGGGCATCAAGGTGGAGTTCGTCGCGCAGAAGTTCGGCGACCTGCTGAAGATGGCGCGCTACGGCCAGCTGCAGGCGTGGACGCTCGGGAACATCAGCGTCACGCCGGAGGGCTACCAGTTCCTGTCGCTGTTGTACGGCGGCTTCTCCGGGCTGACCAATTTGTCGCGCTTCAAGCAGCCGGACTACGATCGCGCCTACGACCGGTCGCGCAGCCTCCCCGACAGTCCAGAGCGGACCAAGCTGTTCCGCGAGATGACGCGGATCGCGTCGGCTTATTCGCCCTGGCTGCTGACCGCCTATCGCGTGGAAAATATCGTCGTCTACCCGTGGGTGATCGGCTTCAAGTACAACGAGTTCCAGACCCATCCGTGGATGTACTACGACCTTGATCTCAAGATGCCGCGGCGGGCGGTTCAGCCCTGAGCCGATTGCGCTGCAGCATTCGGCGGCAGCGGCGATGGCCGGCCGCCCCGAAAGTTCAATTCGTGGCGCGCGCGCCACACTGCGGCGCGACGAAGTTGCCGTCGCACGGATGGCGCTTGGCGGAAGGGCGTCGCCACGCTTAGAATAGTGGCGTCTACTTTCACCCGCCGGGACGACCGACCCATGAACCGCAAACTCAATTCGCATTCGCCTGCAGCAGCGGCGCGCCTGCGCATTGAGGTGGGCTCGTCCATGCCGCGAGCAGTCCCGATTTAGCACCCGCCGGTTTACCCGCCGGGTTGGGCGGGAAACGGAGTCGTTGGTGCCATCGTAATTTCCGGAATCCCGCCTGCCGCAGTTTCATTCGCGTTCGCGCCGCAATGCGCGTCCGCGCCGGAATGACGTCGTTCCGGAACGTTGACAGGTGTCGTCATGGATCGCTTGCAGAGTTTCCTGCGCCGTACGTTTCGCGGCCTCTGGCTTTCCCCGGACTTCCGGAAGCTGTGGGCCTCGCTGACCATCACGGCGTTCGGAAGCCAGATCACCAACCTCGCTTTGCCGTTGACGGCGGCGCTGCTGCTGCACGCTACACCGCTGCAGATGGGCGTGCTCATCGCGCTCGAGACGCTGCCGTTTGCGCTGGTCTCACTGCACGCCGGCGTGCTGCTCGACCGCGTGCGCAAGTTGCCCATCGTGGTCGCGTCGGACCTCGTGCGGGGCACGGCGCTCCTGGCGATCCCGGTGGCCGCGTTCACCCACCTGCTTGGGATGGAGATTCTTTACTTCGTCGGATTCTTCTGCGGCGTGTCGAACGTGGTCGGTGGCGGCGCCCATCAGGTATTGCTCGCGCAATTGGCGGGCAGGGAGCGGCTGGTCGAGGCCAATGCCAAGATCGCGCTTGGCGAAACATCGTCGGCGCTGATCGGCCCTGGCCTGGCCGGCGGGCTGATACAGATCCTGACGGCGCCATTCGCGATCATCCTGGACGCGCTGACGTTCTACTACTCGGCGTGGATGCTGCGGCAGATCCGTGTGCCGCAGGACGTGCCGCACCAAGGACCGCGGGCCTCGGTGTCCGCCGAGATCCTCGAGGGGCTGAAGCTCGTATGGAACAACCGCACGCTGCTGTCGCTGGCCTGGGTGGCCGCGTTGTGGCAACTCCTCCATCACATGCAGCTGGCGGTACTGATCCTGTTCGCGACCCGGGAGTTGGGACTCTCGGCGGGCGCAATCGGCCTGGCCTACGCTTTCGGCGGCGTCGGCTGCATCCTGGCCGCCGCCACGGCGGAAAAGTTCTCGGCGCGGTTCGGCGTCGGGACCGTGATCGTGCATGGACTGATGCTGACCGCGGTCGGCTGGCAGGTGTTCGGCCTTATTTCCGGCCCGGTCTGGCTGGCCACGCTGACCCTCGGGCTCGCAATGCTGCTGTTCGACTTCGGGGCGGTTTTGTACGCGATTAACTACCTCGCGCTCCGCCAGGCCATCACGCCGGACCGGCTGATGGGACGGATGACGGCCACCATGCGGTTCCTGACAGTGGCGGCGGCGCCCCTTGGATCGCTTGCCGGCGGCGCGCTGGCGACCGCGATCGGGTTGCGCAACACGCTGCTGACGGTGGGTGTACTCGCCCTGGTGCTAACTGCCGGGGCGGTGCTCTGGTCGCCGGTCCGCCGGCACCGGGCGCTGCCCGCCGTCCCGGCTGAGTGACGGTAACCATAAACTTCGTGTGCGTCGTCGCTGCGCACGATTGCGCTCGACCTGATTGGGGGCGAAGACCTGGTGTCTTTCGTGTAACGCCGGCTGATTCGTGCCTGCGCGGCAATGACGGCAGCGGAGGCCAGACGATAGTTCCGGAACGGCGATCCGGAGGTTCCGGCTAGACGATCGTTCCCGCGGCCACGGTGCGGTTGGTGACTTCGTCGATGACGATGAAGGCGCCTGTCGTGCGGTCGTCGCGGAACGCGTCGACCACCAGCGGCTCGTTGATCGCGAGGCGCATCCGCACGAGGTCGTTCATGCCGACGTGCGCAGGCGGCGCGACCGGCGCCAGCGTGACCAGGTCCACGGCATGCACGATCTGCGCAAAGCGCGCGCGCACCGTGCGGGTGGTGTGCTTGACCAGGTAATTTGCGGCGGGCTGCATCGGCTCGTCGTCGAACCAGCACAGGTCGGCGACGATCTCGCGCGTGACGCGCGGCCGCGCCTGCGCCGGCGCCAGAAGATCGCCGCGCGCGACGTCGAGGTCGCGGTCGAGGGACACCGTCACCGCATGG
The DNA here is from genome assembly GCA_963819965.1 of uncultured beta proteobacterium. Lineage (GTDB taxonomy): Bacteria > Pseudomonadota > Gammaproteobacteria > Burkholderiales > Casimicrobiaceae > VBCG01. The sequence goes on along the minus strand of CAWFYA010000004.1, from coordinate 872,928 downwards.
CCGGGCAGCGCCACTGACACGGGTCCGTCGGGACCGCTGATTCCGGCAACGACGGCGCGCAAACCCGCGGGCATGACCGCCACTTCGACGCCGACTTCGAGCGTGCCGCTGGCCACCGTGCCTTGCAGGCCGCGCTGCGGACGGCCGCGTTCGCCCGCCGGCGTGCGTGTGATCCGCTGCACGGGAAAGCGCAACGGCTGGGTGGCGCGGGAGTGCACGACATCCACGCTTTCGAGATACGCGAGCAGCGTCGGGCCGCCGTACCAGGGCAGCGCGTCGCCGCGCGATGCCACCATGTCGCCGGTGAGCGCCGACAGCGGAATCGCGTGGACCTCGACGAAGCCCAGGTGCGCTGCCAGTGCGGTGAATTCCGCGTGAATTGCTTCGAACCGTGCGCGGTCCCAGTTGACGAGGTCCATCTTGTTCACGGCCAGCACCAGCCGGGATATGCCCGCCCAGCGCGCGAGGAACGCATGCCGCCGTGTTTGCGGTTGCAGGCCGTGCACGGCGTCCACCAGCAGCACCGCGACGTCCGCAGTGCTGGCAGCCGTGACCATGTTGCGCGTGTATTGCTCGTGGCCGGGTGAATCGCCGATGATGAACTTGCGCGCGGGCGTGGCGAAATAGCGGTAGGCCACGTCGATGGTGATGCCTTGTTCCCGTTCGGCGAGCAGTCCGTCGGTCACCAGCGAAAAGTCGATCGGCATTTGGCCCGCGCGCCGCGAGCCGGCTTCCAGCGCCGTCACCTGGTCGGCCAACAGGCCCTTGCTGTCCCAGAGCAGGCGGCCGATCAGCGTGCTCTTGCCGTCGTCGACGCTGCCGGCGGTCGTGAAGCGCAACGGCGTGGCGGAGGTCGGCATCAGAAGTACCCTTGGCGCTTGCGCAGTTCCATCGCCGCGTCGTTGGCCTGATCGTCCAGGCGCGTGGCGCCGCGTTCGGTGATGCGCGTAGCGGCCGTTTCGCGGACGATGTCGTCCAGCGTCGCGGCGTTGGAGAGGACGGGGGCGGTGCACGGAATGTCGCCGACGGTGCGAAAGCGCACGAACAGCCGCTCGATGCGGTCGTGCGCGGCCGCCGGCGTGAGGTGCGTCACCGGCACCAGGGCGTCGCCGCGCCGGACCACATCGCGCGCGTGCGCGAAATAGAGTTCAGGCAATGGAATGGCTTCCTGCCGGACGTACTTCCACACGTCGAGTTCCGTCCAGTTCGACAGGGGGAACACGCGCATGTTCTCGCCCTTGTGCACGCGCGCGTTGTACAGCGACCACAGTTCGGGCCGTTGTGCCTTGGGATTCCATTGCCCCGAATCGTCGCGAAACGAGAATACGCGCTCCTTGGCCCGTGCCTTTTCCTCGTCGCGACGGGCGCCGCCGATGCAGGCGTCAAACTTCAATTCCGCGATGGCATCGAGCAGCGTGACGGCCTGGTGCGGATTGCGCGATTCGGCCGGATCGCGCAGCCGGACGCGCCCTGCGCGGATCGACTCGTCGAGCGAGCGAACGACCAGCGGCAAACCGGAGTCGCGCGCCATGCGGTCGCGAAACGCGATGACTTCGGGGAAATTCTGCTCGGTGTCGATGTGCAGCAGCGTCACCGGCGCCTTTTCGGGAGCGAACGCCTTTTGCGCCAGGCGCAGCACGACGGCGGAATCCTTGCCGCCGGAGAAGAGCAGCGCGACGTTGCGACATTCGGCGGCGATCTCGCGCAGGATGAAGATCGACTCGGCCTCGAGCTCGGAAAGATAGCCGTTGCGATGCGTTGTCCGCGTGGACGAGGGCGCATCGGCGGCGAGAAGGGCGGGATCGTCGTGCAGCAGCATGGCAGGCGAATCTTTCAGGTGGACACCGTTGCGGAGCGGGCATCAGCGCGCGTGCGCACGACGCGACCCTGGGCATCGATATGGATACCGCACTCCCGTTGTTCCGCCGTTTCCCACCACCAGCGGCCCGAGCGCGGATCCTCGCCTGGCGTCACGGCGCGCGTGCATGGCGCACAGCCGATGGAGGGATAGCCGCGCTGGTGCAACGGATGCGTCGGCACGCCGTGGGCGCGGATGTATGACCAGACGTCGTCTTCCTGCCAGTCGGCCAGCGGGTTCAACTTCATGATGCCGTGCGCCGCGTCCTCGGCCAGGATTGGTGTATCGGTGCGCGTGACCGATTGGCCCCGGCGCAATCCGGTAATCCATACGTTCCTGCCGGCAAGTGCGCGCGCGAGCGGGCGCACCTTGCGCAATTCGCAGCATTGCTTGCGCAATTCGCTGGACTGATAGAACGGATTGGGTCCGTGCGCGGCGACGAAGGGCTCGACATCGGCGGCGTCGGGCGCATACAGATGGACGGGCCGTCCGTAGCGCAGCCGCACCTCCTCGATGAACGCGTAGGTCTCGTCGTGCAGGCGGCCGGTGTCCAGCGTGAACACGTCCACCGGCAGGTCGGCCGCGGCGATCAGGTCCATGATGACCATGTCCTCGACGCCAAAGCTCGACGCGAACGCGGCCGGCGCGTGCGAGGTGACCGCGTGGCGCAGCCGCTGGGTTGCTTCTCCGGTGCGAAGGGTCAGGTTCATGGGGCGGGTGTTTCCGGCCTTCGTCTGCGCGACAGCGCGGGACGCAATCCGGGACACCGGAGTCTAGGCAACCCCACAAATAGACGGAAATGATCTTTGTCGCGAGGTTATATTCCGTTTGGATATAACGGAGGAAGCGCGGCGTCGCCGCGAGTCATCCGGGGAGGCGCTGGAACGGGTACACGCTGCCAATCTGCAACAATTGCGACAGGCGGTCCAACGCACGACGCGACTCGTCGAGAAGCAGGGGATCCGCCAAGTCGCCTGGCGCCAGCTTGTCGCGGTAGTGCTCGCGAATCCAGCGTTCCAGCCCCTGCGCCAGCTTCTCGTCGAGGAACACATTGGCGCGCACCGCGGCTTGCTCCGCATCGGTCAGGCAGACGCGCAGGCGCAGGCAGGCGGGGCCGCCGCCGTTCTTCATGCTTTGCTTAAGGTCGAAGGTGAGCACTTCGGCGATTGGTCCGCCGCTGGCGGTGAGTGCGTCGAGATACGACGCCACGCGTCCATTCTCGCGACACTCGCCCGGGGCGACCAGCAGCATGCGACCGTCGGCGCGGGCAATGATCTGGCTGTTGAAGAGGTAGGTGGCGACGGCGTCGGCGAGGCTCACGTCGTTTTCCCGCACGATGATGGGCGTGAACGGGGGCCCGAGGGCGGCCGCGATGTCCGCCAGAACCGCGTGCTGGTCGATGTAGGCGCGCTCATGGCAGAACAGCACGCTGCCTTGACCGACGCTGATCACATCGTTGTGAAATACACCGGCATCAATGGCAGCGGGATTCTGTTGCGCGAACACCGTGCGCGCCGGATCGAGCCCGTGGCGCCGCGCAATAGCCGAGAACGACTCCAGCGTCTGGCGTGCCGGAAAGCGTTTCGGCGCGATGCTGCCCCCGAAGCCGCGTTTGCCGTAGACGAAGAATTCGACGCCCGGCCCGCCCGCTGCGGTGACAAAGCGCGTGTGGTTGGCCGCGCCTTCGTCGCCGAACTGCGGCGCGGGCGGTAGCGCGTCGTGGACCACGAAATGATTCGCGTCGGCAAAGATGGAACGCAGGATCGCCGTCGTGGTCGGCGCTTCGAGCGAGCGATGGAAATGGGAAACCAGATTGGCCGGCGTGAAATGCACGCGACCATCGGCCGTATCGGCGGACGGGCTGACCGTGGCCGCATTGGCCACCCACATTGCTGCGGCGGACGAGCAGGCGGCAAGCAGCCCCGGCGCCTCGCGCGCGGCGCGACCCAGCACGGTGGCATCGGTGCCCGCGAATCCCAGCGCACGCAAGGCCGGAAGGAACGGCCGCTCGTGAGGCGGCAGCACCGCCTGCGGAAAGCCGCGTGCCGACAGGGCGCGCATCTTGGCCAACCCTTGCAGCGCGGCATCGCGCGGATTCGCAACCAGTCCTGCATTGTGTCCGGAGGCGATGTTGCCCGGCGCCAGGCCGGCATAGTTGTGCGTCGGGCCCGGGATGCCGTCGAAGTTGAAGTCGGCCATCGGCGCTAGCGGTCGGCGGGCGACAAGGGCACGGCGCGCACCGTATCGCCTTCAGTCACGCCAAGTGTGCTCGCCGCATACGGCTTGAGCGAAAAACGGTCGGCGCGCGCGGGGGCGGCGGTCACCAGCACACGGAAGTTTTGCATGTCGCGGTTCGCGACCAGCCAGAGGATGTCGTCGGTCAGGCTGTCCGGCACGGGATCCTCTTCCTCCAGCGTCACCGGCAATACCTGCGACTGGCGCACCGCGCGAATGTCTTCGCGAAAGCATTCGACGGTGGGTCCGGCGTCGAAAATGTCCACATAGCCTTCGTAGCGAAATCCCTCCTGCTCGAGCATCGCCCTGGCGGGCGCGGTGTCCGCGTGCACGGCGCCGATCGCGTCGCGCGCGTCGGCCGGCAGGAGGTTCACGTAGACCGGATGCTTGGGCATCAATTCGGCGATGAATGATTTCTGTCCGATGCCGGTCAGATAATCCGCCGCCGAATATTCCATCGCGAAGAAATGCCGCCCCAGTCCCTCCCAGAACGGACTCTTGCCGTCCGCCGTCAGGCGTCCGCGCAGTTCGGCGATGATCTTGGGCGAAAACAGGTGCGCGAACTCGGCGATGAACAGAAGGCGGCTCTTCGCCAGCAGCACGCCATTCTTGCCCTGCCGGAACCGCTGGTCGAGGAAGAGCGAGCAGAGTTCAGAGTGCCCGGTGTGGTCATTGGCCAGGAACAGCGTCGGCGCGACCGTGTATACGTCCAGCGCGCGCGAAGCATGGACCAGCGTGCCGACATGAAAATTGTAGAACGGCTCGGTCAGGCCCACGGCCGCCTCGATCGCGCTGATGCCGACGATACGGTCGGCGTCGCGCGTGCCATTGCCGTTGCCGCCGTCGATCAGCACGAACATGTAGCAGGCCTCGGCGTTTGCCGCGGTGCCCGCGAAGGACGCGAGGGAACGCTCGATGCGCGAAGCGAGCCGCTCGCGATTGGCCGGCAATGTCGTCAGTCCGGCCCCCGTGCGCTCGGAGAGCGCTAAGACGGAAGCGACGTCGTCGCGCGCAATCGGGCGGATGTAGAACATCGCGCGCGTTGCGCTATTGCAGCGCGCGATTTAGCGCCGATTCGAGCCGCGCCAGACCTTCGAGTATTTCGTCGAGCGATATGACGAGCGACGGCGCCAGGCGGATGACATCGGGGCCGGCCACGAGCAGCATGAGTCCCGCCTCTCCCGCGGCCTTGACCACGTCCATCGCCTTGCCCTGCCACGGAGCCGCGAGCTCGCCGCCGATCCATACGCCTTCGCCGCGCAGGTCGGCGAAAACCTGACGGCGCGAGTTTATGGCTTTCAGGCCTTCCATGAACAGGGCGTGGCGCGCCTTGACGCCGTCCAGCACCTCGGTCGTGTTGATGACGTCGAACACCGCGCCCGCGACGGCGCAGGCCAGCGGATTGCCGCCGTAGGTCGTGCCGTGCACACCGACCGTGAACGCGCTGGCGATCCCGGTGGTGGTGAGCATCGCGCCGATCGGAAATCCGCCACCCAGGCCCTTGGCGCTGGTGAGGATGTCCGGCACCACGCCCTTCTGCATGTACGAAAACAGCGTTCCGGTACGCCCCATGCCGCTCTGGATCTCATCCAGGATCAGCAGCGCGCCGTGCTCGGTGCACAAGCGCCGCGCCGATTGCAGGAACGCCGGCGTGCCGGGACGCATGCCGCCTTCGCCTTGCATGGGTTCCAGAATGACGGCGCAGATTTCCGCGCCATGATCCGCGAACTCGCGCTCGAGCGCCTCGATGTCGTTGTAGGGAATATGCGTGAAGCCGGCCGGATTGGGCCCGAAGCCGCTGGCATACTTGGCTTGCCCGCCTGCGGTGACGGTGAACAGCGTGCGGCCGTGGAAGCTGTTCAGCGTCGAGATCACCCGATATTTCCTGTCGCCCGTACGGTCGTGCGCATAGCGGCGCGCGAGCTTCAGCGCCGCTTCGTTGGCCTCCGCGCCGGAGTTGGCAAAGAACACCCGTTCCGCGAAGGTGTTGTCGATGAGCCGCTTGGCCAGGCGCAGCGCGGGCTCGTTGGTCAGCCAGTTGGACACGTGCCAGAGCGTGCATGCCTGGTCGGTGATCGCTCGAATCATGGCCGGATGACAGTGCCCGAGTGCGGTGACCGCCACGCCGCTGGCGAAGTCGATGTACATCCGCCCGTCCTGGTCCCACACGCGCGAACCTTCGCCGCGCACCGGCACGAACGGCGAGGGCGCATAGCACGGCACCATCCACTCGTCGAACATCGCGCGCGTCACCGGCAACGTGGCGGCGCTGGTTGGCGAGGCGGCAACTTCCCGCCGCGCCGATGCCGCGACGATGGCCTGCTTGTCGGCGGATAGATTGCTCACGTCCGGGGACTCCCTGTTGACCACTCGTTGAACTCTAGTCAGCCGCTAGATGACGACACGGGCAGCCGGCATGGCCGCGACGACCTGGATCTCTATCCGGTACGCGGGGCTGGCGAGCTTCGCCTCCACCGTCGCGCGCGCCGGCGTGTGCCCCTGCGGCACCCAGGCATCCCATACCACGTTCATCGCCGCGAAATCGCTGATGTCGGGCAAATAGATCGTGGCCGATATGATCTGCCTCTTGTCGCTGCCGACTTCCGCCAACAGCCGGTCGATCTGCGCGAGCACCGAGCGGGCCTGCGCGGGAAGATCGGCGGAAGGATCTTCGGCCACCTGCCCGGCGAGCCAGACCAGTCGGTCGCCCGCCGGCACGAACGTGACGATGTCCGACATGCGCTTGCCGACGTGGTGACGTTCTATGGGCACGATATGATCCTGATTCCGGGTTGGTGCAGATCGGGAATTGTAATGGAAATGAATGCGCGGCTAGCCGTCCTGCTTGGAGGAATCTTCATGTTTGCCGCGGTGGCGCTGGGGGCGTTCGGTGCGCATGCGCTGCGGGGCCAACTTGACGCGCAGATGACAGCGGTCTGGCAGAGCGCCGTCCAATATCACGCGTGGCACGCGCTGGCGTTACTCGCATTGGGCGGCCTGCTCGCGCGCTGGCCCGAAAGGCGGGGGCTCGCCCGGGCGGGATGGCTGTTCGTTGGCGGCATCGTGCTGTTTTCCGGAAGCCTGTATGGCGTCGCGCTGACCGGCGTCCGCGGGCTCGGCATGATCACGCCGTTTGGCGGCACCGCGTTTCTCGTCGGTTGGGGCTTCCTCGTCTGCTCGGCGTGGAAGCTTCCCTGAAGTCAGTCCACCTTGGCGCCCGATGCCTTGATGATTTTCGCGTACTTGGCCAGCTCGCGCGAAATGAATTGCGCAAATTGCTCCGGCGTGTCCGGCGCCGGTTCCGCGCCTTGGGCCATGATCTTGGCGCGGACATCCGGCGTGTTGAGTATCTTCGCGACGTCGGCGTTCCACTTGGCAACGATGTCGCGCGGCGTGCCCGCGGGCGCGAACAGCCCATACCATGTCGAGATGTCGAATCCGGGAAGTCCGGCCTCGGCCATCGTCGGCAAATCGGGCGCGAGCTGTGAGCGTTCCGCCGTGGTCACCGCCAGCGCCTTCAGCTTCCCCGCCTTCACCTGCGCCATCGCGTTGGCGAGATTGTCGAACATGAATTGCGTGTCGCCGGCGAGAAGCGCCTGCGTCGCGGGTGCGGCGCCCTTGAACGGAATGTGCACGGCGTCGGTTCCCGTCTCGACCTTGTACAACTCGCCGGCCAGGTGCCCGGCGCTGCCGTTGCTGCCCGAACCGAAGGCCAGCTTGCCGGGATTCGCCTTGGTCCACGCGATGAATTCCTTGACGTTGCTGACCGGCGTCGCCGCATTGACCACGAGCACGTTGGGCGTGATCGCGAGCAGCGTGATCGGCGCGAAATCGCGGACCGCGTCGTAGGGCATCTTTGCATAGAGGTTGGGATTGACGGCGTGCGTGGACAGCGCGCCGAGCAGGATCGTGTAGCCATCCGGCGGCGATTTGGCCACGAGATCCGCGCCGATGTTTCCTCCGGCTCCGGGCTTGTTCTCTACAACCACGGACTGGCCCCACATCTCGGTCAGCCGCTGCGCGATCAGGCGACCGGTGAAGTCCAGCGAGCCGCCCGGCGGAAACGGCACCACGAGCTTCACCGGCCGGGCTGGATAGGCCTGGGCGCTCGCCGCCGTGGGCGCCAGTTGTGCGAGTGCCGCCACCGTCAACAGCGCGAAGGTCTGCCACATTTTGGCGCGTGGGGTCCTTGCTGCCGTGCCAGCCGGGTCGAACGAATGCATGATCATGCGGGAACTCCAGGCGCCAGGAACAATCCATGGATTCTAGCAGCGCCGCCGAGCCGGGCCCGTCCCAAGACGCCCGTGATTGGCGACGGCCGCCGTCCCGCGCATAATTGCAGTTTTGCCGCCGGTGGATGGCCCGCCGTCAAAATGCCCCGGGCTATGCAGTTGTCCAATCCGAAAGACCGAATCCCCGGCCGAGGTTGCCCTTGGCCCCCGAAGACTCCCCCAATGTCCGCACTGCAAAGATTCTCCCCCCAATGAACAAAGCAATTACAGGCGCCGTCGCCGCGCTGGTTCTCGCGATCGCAGTCGGCGGCGCCTATTGGTTCGGCACGCAGCATGTGGGGACATCGCCGCACGGGGCGGCGACCTCGCCCGCGTCAGCCACTGCCAAGGGCGGCGCCTCGGCACCCGGCAGCGTGACGGTCGAGGCAGTGCAGGTAGTCACCGCGTCGCTGCCGCAAACGATCACTGCGGTGGGCAGCCTGCGTTCGGACGAATCGGTCACGTTGCGGCCCGAAGTCGCCGGACGGATCAGCAGCATCGCGTTCCAGGAAGGCCAGCCCGTGGCCAAGGGCGCGTTGCTGGTCCGGCTCGATCCCGCGGTTCCCCAGGCGGAGGCGGCGCAGGCGAAGGCCAATCTGGTGCTGGCCAAGACCAAGTTCGACCGTGCCGTCGACCTGGCCAAGAGCAATTTCATTTCGGGCCAGGCCAGGGACGAGGCGGAAAACAACCTCAAGGTTGCGGAGGCTTCGCTGCAGCTTGCGGATGCCAAGCTGGCCAAGATGGACTTGCGCGCCCCGTTTTCCGGGGTCATCGGGCTGCGCTCGGTGTCGGTCGGCGACTATGTCAAGGAAGGCGCCGATCTGGTGAACCTGGAATCGATCGATCCGTTGAAGGTCGACTTTCGCGTCCCCGAAATCTACATGCGTCAGGTCAAGGTCGGGCAACCGCTGCAGATACAACTGGACGCGCTTCCGGGCAAGACCTTCGAGGGCAAGGTCTTCGCAGTCAATCCGCTGATCGATGCCGCCGGCCGATCGGTGGTGATCCGGGCGATCGTGCGCAACCAGGACACGTCGCTGCGTCCGGGAATGTTCGCGCGCGTGCGCCTGATCACCCGCGATGTGCAGAACGCGCTGGTGGTGCCGGAGCAGGCGCTGGTCCCGCAGGGCGACCAGCAATTCGTGTTTCGCATCATCGACGGCAAGGCGGTGCGCACGAGGGTCGACGTCGGGCAGCGCCGCGACGCCATGGTGGAAATGCTGAGCGGCGTGGCCAAGGACGAACTCGTCGTAACCGCGGGACAGTTGAAACTGCGCGACGGCGCGCCGGTCGACGTTGCCGCTGCCGTACCCGTGGTCACCCCGCCCAGCGCGTCGCCGGCCAAGGCCGAAAACGTGTCGGCACCCGCGCCCAAGTCCTAGTCAGCGAGGACGACCGGCCATGATGCTCCCCGAGATTTGCATCAAGCGGCCCGTCTTCGCGACGGTGCTGTCCCTGATCATCGTGCTGATCGGTCTCATTTCCTATACGCGGTTGTCCGTGCGCGAATACCCGCGCATCGACGAACCGGTCGTCAGCGTATCCGTCACCTACCGCGGTGCGTCGGCCGAAGTCGTCGAGTCGCAGGTGACCAAGCCGCTCGAGGATTCGCTGGCCGGCATCGAGGGCGTCGAGGTGATGACGTCGCAGAGCCGCTCGGAAACATCGCGCATCAACGTCCGGTTCACGCTGAAGCGCGATCCGGATTCCGCCGCGGCGGATGTGCGCGACAAGGTGGCACGGGCACGCGGCAAGCTTCCCGACACGATCGACGAGCCGATCATCGCCAAGGTCGAGGCCGACGCCAATCCGATCATCTACATCGCCGTCCAGGCCGGCTCGCTCTCGACGCTGGAAGCGTCCGACTACGTCAAGCGCTACGTGCAGCCGCGGCTGTCAGTGCTTCCCGGCGCGGCAGACGTGCGCGTGTTCGGCGAACGCCAGGTATCGATGCGCATCAATCTTGACCGCAGCCGCCTTGCCGCCTACAAGCTCACGGTGCAGGACGTCGAGGACGCGATTCGCAAGCAGAACGCGGAAATTCCCGCAGGTCGCATCGAATCCACGTCGCGGGAATTCACCGTGGTCGCCGAGACGGACACGCGCACGCCGGAGCAGTTCAACGACATCATCGTCGCCAATGTCGGCGGGTATCCGGTGCGCATCCGCGATGTCGGCTCGGCGGCGATCGGACCGGTCGACGAGCGGGTGATCTCGCGCTACAACGGCAAATCGTCGCTCAACATCGGCGTCATCAAGCAGGCGGTGGCCAATCCGCTGGACCTGTCGAATGCGGTCAAGGCGGAAGTGGACAAGATCAATCCGGGGCTGCCGCCGGGCATGAAGCTGATCGTCGCCTACGACACCTCCGTATTCATCGACCGCTCGATCCACTCGGTGTTCGAGACGATTGGCGAGGCCATCGTGCTGGTCGTGCTGGTCATCTACTTCTTCCTGCGCAGCCTGCGCGCTACGCTGATTCCGATCATCACCATTCCCGTGTCGCTGATCGGGACGTTCGGGCTCATGTATCTGTTCGGCTTCACGCTCAACACCTTGTCGTTGCTGGCCATCGTGCTGGCCATCGGCCTGGTGGTCGACGACGCCATCGTCATGCTCGAGAACATTTTCCGGCACGTGGAATCGGGCCTGCCGCGCAAGGAAGCCGCCATCAAGGGCGCCCGGGAAATCGGTTTTGCCATCGTGGCGATGACGCTCACCCTGGCGTCGGTTTTCGCGCCGCTCGCCTTCGCCACTGGCCGCACCGGCCGGCTGTTCATCGAATTCGCGCTCACGCTCGCCGGGGCGGTGATGGTGTCGGGCTTCGTCGCGCTGACGCTGTCGCCGATGATGTGCTCGCTGCTCCTCAAACACCAGGACCGGCATTCGTGGATCTACAACACGATAGAAGGCTGGATCAACGCGCTGACCAGCGCCTACCGCCGCGCGCTGACGGCCACCCTGCACGCGCGCTGGATCGTCGCAATCGTCTGGGTGGTCGTGCTGGGCCTGGGCGTGATGTTCTTCACGCTGCTGAAATCCGAGCTTGCCCCGACCGAAGACCGCGGCGTGGTGTTCGGCCTCGTCACGTCACCGCAGGGCTCCACGCCAAACTATGTCGCCGACCAGATTCGGCCGATCGAGGAGTTCTACAACCAGGTTCCCGAGGCCGGAGCGTACACGTCCATCCAGGGATTTCCGACGGTGGTCGACGGCAATGCCATCCTGCGTCTCAAGCCCTGGGAACAGCGCAAGAAGAAGCAGCAGCAGATCACCGACGAAATGCGGCCAAAGCTTGCCTCGATTCCCGGCGCCATCGCGTTTCCGATCAATCCGCCTTCGCTCGGGCAGTCGTTCCGCTCCACGCCGATCGAGTACGTCGTGATGGCGCAGGTTCCGTACCCCGAACTGCAACGAATCGTCGACAAGTTTATCGACGAGGCACGCAAGTACCCCGGCGTGCAGAACCTGCAGACCGACCTGCGCCTCAACACGCCCGAGGTGCGCGTCGCGATCAATCGCGACAAGCTCTCCGATATAGGCGTTGCCGTGGAAACGGTCGGGCGCACGCTCGAGACCATGCTCGGCGGCCGGCAGGTGACCCGGTTCAAGCGCGACGGCGAGCAGTACGACGTCATCGTGCAGGTGGCGCCGATCGATCGCACCACGCCGGCCGACATCAGCGATGCCTATGTTCGCGCGCGCGACGGCGGCATGGTCCAGCTCTCCAACCTGGTGGACGTGCACGAGGGCGTGGCCCCGCAGTCGCTCAACCACTTCAACCGCCTGCGCGCGGTCAAGGTCACCGGTACGTTGGCGCCCGGCTATGCGGTCGGCGAAGCGCTCGCTGCGATGGATGAGGCGGCCAAGCGCTCGCTGCCCAACACGGCGCAGACGGACCTCGACGGACAGTCGCGCGAATTCCGCAAATCCGGCGGTGAAATCTACTTCACGTTCGTGCTGGCGCTGGCCTTCATCTACCTCGTCCTGTCGGCGCAGTTCGAAAGCTTCATCAATCCGTTCGTGATCATGCTGTCGGTGCCGTTGTCCATGACCGGCGCGCTGTTCACGCTGTGGCTGGCCGGAGGCACGCTCAACATCTACAGCCAGGTAGGCCTCGTGTCGCTGGTAGGCCTCATCACCAAGCACGGCATCCTGATTGTGGAATTCTCGAACCAGCTGCGCGACAAGGGCGAACCGATGCTGCAGGCGGTGATCGATTCGGCGACCTTGCGCCTGCGCCCGATCCTGATGACGACCGGCGCGATGGTGCTGGGCGCGCTGCCGCTCGCGCTGGCCAGCGGCGCCGGTGCGGAATCGCGCATGCAGATCGGCTGGGTCATCGTCGGCGGCATGACGTTCGGGACCTTCCTTACCTTGTTCGTGGTGCCCACCGCGTACACGCTGCTCGCCGGTCATACGCATGACGTAGTGCCGGCGCCAGCCGCCGTGCAGCACGCGCCGCTGCCGCAGCCGGGGCACGCGGACTGACGAGTCCGGAGCAATCGCGCCGCGGGTCTATTGCGGGGCGCACCAGGCCATGCCGATGCCGTTGCCTTCCGGCACATAGCCCGGTCGGGGCCGTCCCGTGGAAGGCTTCCGCATACCCAAGGTTCGGTGTCCGGGAATACCGACCATTTCGGTGGGGAAACCCTGGATTTGGAACGGCGGGGCGCCCCTGAATGGCGCGGGTCCGCTGCAGTGAAGAGCGGCCAGAACGTGGCCCGGCATATTGCGACTGCCGGACCTTGCGCCCAAGTTCCCAGCGTTGTCGTGTCGACGCTATTTATGTACAAACCGGTTGACGCGGTGCGGCAAAAGCGCCGCGGCTGTCACAATTGACATAGAATCGTCACTGAATAGAGGCAGACTGCCCGATTCCAGAGGAGAGCACATAATGTTCCGCAGCTTTTTCACTATTCGTCGCCTTGCCCTTGCCGCGACGCTCGCGGCCTTTGCCTCACAGGCACAGGCAGTGACCGAGATCCAGTTCTGGCATTCGATGACCGGCAAGCTTGGCGACAAGGTCAACGAAATTGCCCAGAAATTCAATGCCTCGCAGGGCGATTACAAGGTCGTCCCCGTGTACAAGGGGCAATACGACGAGTCGATGGCGGCCGCGATCGCTGCCTATCGCGCCGGCAACCCGCCGCAGATCGTCCAGGTGTTCGAAGTGGGCACGGCGACCATGATGTCCGCGAAGGGCGCCATCAAGCCCGTGTACCAGTTGATGGCCGAATCCGGCGAGAAATTCGATCCCAAGGCGTTCCTGGGCGCCGTATATGGCTACTACTCGGACACGCAGGGCCGCCTGCTGTCGATGCCGTTCAACAGCTCGTCGCAGGTGCTCTACATCAACGACGACGCATTCAAGAAAGCCGGACTCGATCCCGCCAAGCCGCCAACGACATGGCCCGAAATGCAGGCGGCGGCCGAGAAGCTGAAGGCGTCCGGCGCAGCGTGCGCATTCACCACGGGCTGGCAATCGTGGGTCCAGCTCGAAAGTTTCAGCGCCTGGCACAACGTGCCCTTCGCCACGCACGAAAATGGCTTCGGCGGACTGGCCACCCGGCTGGAGTTCAACGGTCCGCTGCAGGTCAAGCATATCGGCATGCTGGGCGACTGGTCGAAGAAGGGCCTCTTCACCTACGCCGGACGCAAGGATGAGCCTCTGGCCAAGTTCACCAGCGGCGATTGCGCGATGATCACCACGTCCAGCGGCTCCTATGCCAACATCAAGGCCAACGCCAAATTCAATTGGCGTGTCGCACGGCTGCCATACTGGCCGGACGTCAAGGGCGCGCCGCAAAACACCATCATCGGTGGCGCGACGCTCTGGGTGCTGACGCAAAAGGATCCGGCGATGTACAAGGGTATCGCCAAGTTCTTCACGTTCCTGTCGTCGCCCGAGATCCAGGCCAACTGGCACCAGTCGACCGGCTACGTCCCGATCACCATCGCCGCGTACGACCTGACCAAGAGCCAGGGGTTCTACGAGAAGAATCCGGGTTTCGACATCGCGATCGGCGAGCTCAACAACAAGCCTCCCACCGCCAATTCCAAGGGCTTGCGCTTCGGCAACTTCGTCGAAATTCGCAACATCATCGACGAGGAACTGGAGCAGGTCTGGAACGGCCAGAAGACCTCCAAGCAGGCGCTCGACGAGGCGGTCCGCCGCGGCAACGAGCAGCTGGAACGGTTCCAGAAGGCCAACCAGTAGTACGGGGCCAGCGCGCCGCCCGGATGGCGTCGCGCTGGCACTTTGCATGGACGATCGCGCCGTCTTTCGATCGCGCTGGCTTCCCTATGTGCTGGTCGCGCCGCAGATCGCGATCACGCTGGTGTTCTTCTTCTGGCCGGCGGCGCAGGCGCTCTACCAGTCGGTGCTGATCCAGGATGCGTTTGGCACCCAGTCGCAGTTCGTCTGGTTCGACAATTTCAAGGCGCTGTTCAATGACCCCCTGTACCTGCGCTCGTTCCGGGTCACGGCGGTCTTCTCGCTGCTGGTCGCGTTTTGCGGACTCGCGATCGCGCTCCTGCTGGCGGTGTTCGCCGACCGGATCGTGCGCGGTGCCGCGGCCTACAAGACGCTACTGATCTGGCCCTACGCGGTAGCCGCGGCAGTGGCCGGCGTGATGTGGCTGTTCCTGCTGTCACCGTCGATCGGCATCATCACGTTCGCGTTGCGCAAATTCGGCATCGACTGGAACTACTACCTCAATGGCGGGCAGGCGCTGGCACTGATCGTGATTGCCGCCGTATGGAAGCAGATCAGTTACAACTTTCTCTTCTTCCTGGCGGGCCTGCAGTCGATTCCAAAATCGATGATCGAGGCTGCCGCGATCGACGGCGCAGGCCCCATGCGCCGCTTCCTGACCATCGTGTTTCCGCTCCTGTCGCCGACGACGTTCTTCCTGCTGGTGGTGAACATCGTCTATGCGTTCTTCGATACCTTTGCAATCGTGGACGCGACCACGCAAGGCGGGCCCGGCCAGGCAACGCAGATCCTCGTCTACAAGGTGTTCCAGGCCGGGGTGCAGGCGCTCGATCTTTCCGGCTCGGCGGCTCAGTCCGTGGTGCTGATGGCCATCGTGATCGTGCTGACGGTCGTCCAGTTTCGCTACGTCGAACGCAAGGTGCATTACTGACCATGGTCGAGCGCCGCCCCGTGCTGACCGCGTTCAGCCACATCGTGCTCATCGCCGGCGTGGCCCTGGTCGCGTTCCCGCTCTACGTGGCGTTCGTGGCTTCGACGCAGTCGCTCGACGAGGTGATCAAGGTGCCGATGCGGCTTGTTCCCGGCACGCACTTCATCGACAACTACCTGGCAGTCCTCACGCACGGCAGCGAACGCGGGTCGGGTGCAGCCGTCGGCCCGATGATGTGGAACAGCCTGGTAATGGCGCTGGTGATCGCCATCGGCAAGATCGCCATTTCGATTCTGTCGGCGTTCGCAATCGTCTATTTTCGCTTTCCGCTGCGCCGCACGTTTTTCTGGATGATCTTCGTCACGCTGATGCTGCCGGTGGAAGTTCGGATCTTTCCGACATACCAGGTTGCCGCGGATCTGGGTCTCATCAATACCTATGCCGGATTGACGCTGCCGCTGATCGCATCGGCCACCGCCACGTTCCTGTTTCGCCAGTTCTTCATGACGGTGCCGCGGGAACTGGCCGAGGCGGCGCGCATCGACGGCGCCGGACCGATGCGCTTCTTCGTCGACGTGATCCTGCCGCTGTCGAAGACGAATATCGCGGCATTATTCGTCATCATGTTCATCTACGGCTGGAACCAGTACCTGTGGCCCCTGCTGGTGACGACGCACGAGGACATGTACACGACGGTGATCGGAATCAAGCGGATGATCGCCGGCGGCGATGCATTGACCGAGTGGAACCTGGTCATGGCCACGGCGCTGCTGGCGCTGCTGCCGCCGGCGCTGGTGGTGTTGCTCATGCAGCGTTGGTTCGTCAAGGGTTTGGTGGACGCAGAGAAATGAGAAAGAGAAGGGTGAGCGAGAAATGAGGGAGAAATAGCGGTGGCCAAAGTCCAGTTTCGCGACGTCCGCAAGAGCTACGGCACCATGGAGGTCATCCACGGCGTCAGCACGGACGTGGCTGACGGTGAATTCATCGTTATCGTCGGGCCTTCCGGCTGCGGCAAGTCGACGCTGTTGCGGATGGTCGCCGGACTCGAGTCGATCACGGCGGGCGAAATCATGATCGGCAGCCGCGTCGTGAACGAGCTGGAACCCAAGGATCGCGACATCGCGATGGTCTTCCAGAACTACGCGCTCTATCCGCACATGAGCGTGTTCCAGAACATGGCCTACGGCCTCAGGATCCGCGGCTTCACCAAGGACGATATCGTCGCGCGCGTCAACCGCGCCGCGCAGATCCTGGAACTGGCTCCGCTGCTGGAACGCAAACCGGGTGCGCTTTCCGGCGGCCAGCGCCAGCGCGTCGCGATGGGACGCGCCATCGTGCGCGAGCCGGCCGTATTCCTGTTCGACGAGCCGTTGTCCAATCTCGATGCGAAATTGCGCGTGCAGATGCGCTTCGAAATCCAGAAGCTGCACCGGCAGCTGGGAACCACCAGTCTCTATGTCACCCATGACCAGGTCGAGGCGATGACGTTGGCGCATCGGATGGTCGTGATGAATGCGGGGCGGGCCGAGCAGATCGGCACGCCGATGGACGTCTACCAGAATCCCGCGACGTTGTTTGTCGCAGGATTCATCGGTTCGCCGGCGATGAATTTCATGCCGGCGAAAGCGGAAGGGGGCTCGCGCTTTACGTTGCTTGCGGGAGGCGCGGTCACGGCGGCCGTCGGCGGCGCGGAGGCGGGCCGGGCAGTGACGGTAGGCGTGCGCCCGGAACATCTGCGGCCGGTGGAAGCGCGCGACGCGATGGTCTCGGGCGCGGTGGAAATGGTCGAGCAACTTGGGGCGGATACGCTGCTGCACGTCGGCCACGGGGCGTCCACCATCATCGCCAGGCTTCCCCACGGCATCCATCCGGAGTTGGAGTCGACGCTGCACCTGGCTGCCGACCCGGCCAACGTCTACCTGTTCGATTCCGCCAGCGGCACCCGCCTATCGTGAACGCATTTGCATGCCCTCACTTTCGTGACTTTGTTCTCGTGAATTCATTTGCCTGAAATTGCGCTGATGACCCACCCGCTTCCTCCCTGGCCCTATCCTCGCCTGTGCGCCCACCGTGGCGCAGGCAAGCAGGCGCCCGAGAACACGCTGACGGCGATGCGCGTCGGGCACGCCCACGGCTACGGCATGGTGGAGTTCGACGTCAAGCTGGCGGCGGACAACGTGACATTCCTGCTGCACGACGCCACGCTCGAACGCACCACCAGCGGCCGCGGCCGCGCCGACGCAATGCCGTGGCGCGAATTGTCACGGCTGGATGCGGGCGGCTGGCACTCGGCGAAGTATGCCGGCGAGATGCTGCCCACGTTCGCGTCCATCGCGCGTTGGGCGCGCGCACACGGCGTTGCCTGCAACGTCGAGATCAAGGCCATGCCCGGGCGCGAGCGCGAAACCGGCGCCGCGGTGGCGCTCGACGCGACAGCGCTGTGGCGCGACGCGGAAATTCCTCCGTTGCTGTCCTCGTTCGACGAGGCGTCGCTGGTCGCCGCGCGCGACGCCGCGCCGCTCCTGCCGCGCGCGCTGCTGCTGGACGAATTACCGGATGACTGGTTGGGGCGCCTGCGCGCGCTGGAATGCGTGGCGCTGGACGCCAATCACAAGGTCCTCACCCAGGACATCGTGAAAATGGCGCACCGCAGCGGCTACCGGGTGTGCTGTTATACGCCCAACGATTCCGCGCGCGTTATCGAACTGGCCGGCTGGGGTGTGGACACGATCATCACCGACGCGATCGACCAGATCGCCGCCGATTCGTTTTCGGCGTGACCTAAGCGGCCTGTAACCCCGGCCGCTTGATCGTGCGCTCGTCGATCGGCAGGTTGATGAGGCCGGCGATCACCGCCAGCGCGATGGACAGGTACCACACGATGTCGTAGCTGCCGGTCAGGTCGTATGCCTTGCCGCCGAGCCATGCGCCAAGGAAGCTCCCGATCTGGTGGGAAAAGAACGTGAATCCGGACAACATCGCCATGTAACGGACGCCAAAGACCTGCGCGACGATGCCATTGGTGACCGGCACGGTCGACAGCCACAGGAATCCCAGTGCGACCGCAAACGCGTAGACGCTGGCCACGCTGATCGGAATCCAGATAAAGAGCGCGAACACGACGGCGCGCGCAAAGTAGATCGCGGAAAGTATGTACTTCTTGGGCACCTTGCCGCCCAGCCATCCGGCGAAATAGGTCCCGACGATGTTGCAAAGGCCGATGAGCGCGAGCGCTGTGACGGCGACGCCGGCGCCTATCCCCTTGTCCGCGAGATACGCGGGCAGGTGCACGCCGACGAACACCACCTGGAAGCCGCAGACGAAGAATCCTGCGGTGAGCAGGACATAACCGCGGTGTCCCAGCGCTTCTTGCATCGCCTGTCCGGCCGATTGGGTGAACCCGTGCTTTGCCGTCGCGCGGCGTTCGACCAGCGCTGCCGCAAGCGGAACGATCAGCAAGGCGACACCTGCCATCGCGAGCAGCGCGCCGTACCAGCCGATGTTGGAAAGCAAAGTCTGGGTCAACGGCAGGATCGCGAATTGTCCGAACGACCCGGCGGCGGCGGATATTCCCAGCGCCATGCTGCGCTTTTCCGGCGGAAAACGGCGGCCGAGCACGCCGGAAATTACGCTGAACGTAACGCCGGAAAGGCCGGTGCCGATCAGCACGCCCGAGGTCAGGACGAACATGATCGGCGAATGGGCGTGCGCCATCGCGACCAGGCCCAGCGCGTAAAGCGTGACGCCGATGATGACCACGCGCGCCGTACCGTACTTGTCGGCGATCATCCCGGCAAACGGCTGTGTAGCTCCCCACACCAGGTTCTGCACGGCGATGGCGAGCGCAAAAACCTCGCGGCCCCAGCCCATGTCGTGCGAGATGGGCTGCAGGAACAAGCCAAAGCCGTGTCTGATGCCCAGCGCAATGGTCAGGATGAGGCCCCCGCAAACGAGGACGATGGTCGGCGTGCGCCAGTCGGCAGCGGATGGGTTGGCCATTGCGATTCCTTCAGGCAGAGGTCGATCAGGCCGCGCGACCGGTCGAATCCGGATGCAGCGACTCCATGTCGAGCAGTACCGCATACAGGTCGTCGAGACGCTTGCGCCCGATGCGCTCGCCGACCGCTCTCTGGGCCTTGTCCCAATGCGGCGCGGCCGCGGCGATGGCCGCAACGCCTTGCCGGGTCAGCGCAACCTCCCGCGTCCGGGCGTCGCGACCGGGCGCGATGGACACGAGCTTGCGCTGCGCCAGCGGGTCGAGATTGCGCGACAGCGCGGTGCGCTCGAGCAAGCTGCGGGCCGCGAGCTCGCCGATGCGCAGTGGGCCGTGGCGCTGCAGCGCGCGCAGCAACGACAACTGGGTAACCCGCAGCCCGATGCACGCCAGCTCATCGTCGTAGAGCTGTGTCACCGCGCGCGTCGCGCGCCGGAGGCGCGAGCAGGCGCAGGGTGCGGCGAAGGGAGGGGCAGCGGAAGCGGGGCGGGTCACGGCAGTCAGTATAGGGGTATATGCACCTATATGCGAGTATATACACATAAATGGCAACGGTGAAGTCCATGTGTTCAGACCGGCGCCAACGTCGTTCCCGCCGCCGCGGGAACCCGGCGTCTTTGTTTCCCATGCCGGAACCAGGGAAGCGCTTCAGAACTCGCCGGATTGCGCGACCATCCGCCGGAATGCATCCTCGAGGTTGCGCGTGAAGCGCGGTGCGTCCATGAGCGGAGATTGCTGCATGCGCGTGCGCAGCGTCTCGCGCAGGGCGCGTCGCCAGCCATTACCGGCGGCCAAACGCACGTTGGTAGCGACGTATTCATCGTCGCTCCCCGCGATCAGTTCCGGCATCTGCAGCGTGGACAGGATGCTGACGCCCGACCGGGACACCGAGCGTTCGCCGGCCAGCGCCACCAGCGGGACTTCCATCCACAGCACGTCGAACGTCGTCGTGCCGCCATTGTAGGGAAAAGTGTCCAGCGCGATATCGACATCGCCGATGGCCGCGAAGTACGCGTCGATGCTGGTCCTCGGGTGAGCCGAGATCCGGCCGCGGCCGATGCCCCGCGCCGCGACCCGCCGCAGCAATTCGCTTGTCGCGCGACCCTGGGGCACGGCGTGAATCCGCAGCTCCGACGAGGGAACCGCGTGCAGCACACGGCACCACAGGTCGAGGCAGCGGTCGGTAATCTTCGACGCGTGGTTGAAGGAGCCGAAGACGACACGGTCCGGCGGGTCGCGCCGGGGCTCGGCCATCCGGGGAATGTCGAATCACCGGCGCATAGCACCACTGGCTGTCGGGCAGCCGCACCAGTGTCTCCACGTTGAACGGCTCGGCGACGCCGGCAGGATCAGTGTGGCGATCGCAGATCCGGAAGTCGGTGGCGCGCAAACCTGTCGAGTGAAGATAGCCGAGCCAGGCGGCCTGCACTGGCGCGCAGCCGTGATTGAACAGCAGGAGTCGCGATCGCGCCGAGTGCCCGGACAGGTCGATGAGAATGTCGAGCCCGTCGGCGCGTATGCGCTGCGCGGCCGTTGCGTCATCGTTCGCCGCGATCGACCGCCAGTGGTCGGCGTGCGATCGGAGCTCCCGCGTCATGCCATCCTCTTTGGTGTGGTTCGAGTAGCAAAAGGACTCGAATTGCGCGCGGTCGTGATGCATGAGCACGGGGCGCAGGAACAAACCAACCGGATGCTGGATGAAGTCGCCGGACAGATAGCCGATGCGCAGTCGGTCGCGCACTGCCCTGCGGGACTTGCGCGCCCGACGCGTCGCTGCCGGTTCGGGAAATGCGTCGCCGAAGCGCCGGTGTTCCGCGAAGATGTCCTGGGCGCGCATGTCGTCGCGATTCAGGAACGAGAGCAGCATCGAGCTCCATGGCGCCGGCGTGACCGGGCCGGCCGCCATGCCCTTGCGGTACCACGCTTCTGCATCCGCCGCGCGACCCGCATTGCGCGCAAGGTCGCCGAGCGCCGTATACGCCGCGACGAACGACGGGTCGGCATCGATGCACGCGCGAAACCACGGTTCCGCGGCGTCGCCATCATCGCGGTCTTGCAGCAGCAAACCCAGGTTGTAGGCCGCCGGCGCGCAATCCGGCGTGACGGCAAGCACCTGTCGCAACGTTTGTTCGGCCTCGAGCGGACGCTGCTGCAGGTCCAGCACGTTCGCCAAGGCGATCGCCGCGCGATTCATTGCCGGGTCGAGGCGCAGCGCCTCGCGCAGCTCGTGTTCGGCGAGCGCAGGATTCCCTGCGGCGACGTGCACGTTGGCGAGATTGAATCGAGCAGGCGCGTAATCGGGGTCGATGCGCAGCGCGGCGCGCAAGGCGTCGATCGCCTCGTCCAGGCGGCCAAGGCCTTGCAGTGCGTTGCCGACGTTGAGATAGGCGCGAAGCCTGCCGGATGGTCCGCCAACCGGGGCCGCACCCGAGGTGGCAACCGAGGTGTCAGCCGAGGCGGCAACCGCTTCGTGATACTTGGCGAGGGCACCTTCCAGATCGCCCGCGTCTTCGAGGCGATTGCCCGCTTCGATCAGGTCCGATCCCGCCGCAGACTCGCCGGGCGGCGTGCGATCAGTTGTGGTCATCGGCGCCGATGCGGACCGTCACGCCCAGGACTTGCTGCGCGCAACGGCCTTGTCCCACTGTGCGCGCATTTGCGCAACCCGGTCTTTCGGCATGGCCGGGTCGAAGCGTCGATCTATCTGCCAATTGGAAACGATATCCGCATCGGACTGCCAGTAGCCGACGGCGAGTCCCGCGAGATAGGCCGCGCCGAGCGCCGTCGTCTCGAGCACTTTCGGGCGGACGACCGGCACGCCCAGCACATCGGCCTGGAACTGCATCAAAAGGTCGTTGGCCGCCGCGCCGCCGTCCACGCGTAGCTCCTGCATCGTGATGCCGGCATCCCTTTCCATCGCCGCGAGCACATCGGCGCTCTGGAATGCGATCGCCTCGAGCGCTGCGCGCGCGATGTGACCGCCCGTCGCGCCGCGGGTCAGCCCGAAGATGGCACCGCGCGCATAGGCGTCCCAATGCGGCGCACCGAGGCCGGC
The DNA here is from genome assembly GCA_963819965.1 of uncultured beta proteobacterium. GTDB lineage: Bacteria > Pseudomonadota > Gammaproteobacteria > Burkholderiales > Casimicrobiaceae > VBCG01. Next base: position 850,367 of record CAWFYA010000004.1, on the reverse strand, counting down.
GAACGCGGGCACCAGGTAGACGCCCCCGTTGTCCTCGACGCTGCCCGCCAGCGCCTCGACTTCCGCCGACGTGCGGATGATCTTGAGGCCGTCGCGCAACCATTGCACGACGGCGCCGCTCACGAACACGCTGCCTTCGAGCGCATAGTCGGTGCCGCCATTGCGCTGCCACGCGATCGTGGTCACGAGGTTGTTACGCGAAGCGACCGCCTGCCGGCCCGTATTGAGCAGCATGAAACAGCCGGTGCCGTAGGTGTTCTTGGCCAGGCCCGGGGAAAGACACGCCTGTCCGAACAGCGCGGCCTGCTGGTCGCCGGCGATGCCGGCAATCGGAATGTCGACGCCATCGAAAGTCGCGTGGCCGCAGACGCCGCTCGATGGCACCACCGTGGGCAACAGCGATCTCGGCACGTCGAGCAGCGCGAGCAACTCGTCGTCCCACCTGCCTGCATGAATGTCGAAGAGCAGCGTGCGGCTGGCGTTCGACGCATCGGTGCAATGCACGCGGCCCCGGGTGAGGTTCCATACCAGCCACGTGTCGATCGTGCCAAAGGCGAGTTCGCCGCGTTCGGCTCGGGCGCGCGCACCGGCGACATTGTCCAGCAGCCACTTGATCTTGGTGCCGGAGAAGTAGGCGTCCAGAACGAGGCCCGTCTTGTGCGCGAACGTCTCCGCGTGGCCCGCCTCGCGCAATTGATCGCACGTCGGGGCGGTGCGCCGATCCTGCCACACGATGGCGGGGGCAATCGGGCGGCCGCTGGCGCGCTCCCAGATCACGGTGGTTTCGCGCTGATTGGTGATGCCGATGGCGGCAATGTCCGCGGGACGCGCACCAGCCTTGGCGAGGACTTCGGCCAGCACCCCCGCCTGGCTTGACCAGATTTCCGTCGCGTCGTGCTCCACCCAGCCCGGCTGCGGAAAGATCTGGCGGAACTCCCGTTGCGCAGCGGCCTTCACGCTGCCCGCATGGTCGAACGCTATCGCGCGCGAGCTGGTCGTCCCCTGGTCGAGGGCGATGATTAACGGCATGAAACTCCTCCGGTTGCCCCGAAACGTCGCCGCGGCGTAAAATCGTCGCTCTTCGGCATTTTAGCCGTTCGCAACGGGGCTGCCTGGCCAAGGCGCTCCCCGCCTTTCGATTTCGCCCGCCCATGCCCTTGGCAGCACCCACCGCGTCGCGCGAGCGGCTGCACCGCCGTACCGTGACCTACGACGGATTCCGTCGCGACGATGGTCTGTTCGACATCGAGGCGCACCTGGTCGACGCCAAGGATCACGATTTCGAGCTGCTGACCGGCATGCGTCCCGCCCGCGAGGCGGTGCACGACATGTGGGTGCGGGTGACCATCGACCGCAGCTTCGTGATTCACGAAATCGAAGCCGTGACCGACGGCATGCCTTACCCCGGCGCCTGCAACCGGATCGGTCCTGCCTATGGGCAGCTCGTCGGCGCCAATTTGCTCAAGGGCTTTCGCAAGCACCTGCATGACGTGGTGGGCGGCGTGCAGGGCTGCACCCACCTGACCGAGCTGCTGGCATTCCTGCCGACCGCCGCCGTGCAGACGTTTGCCGGCCTGGTGCGCGAAGACCAGGCTGAAGGCAAGCCGTTCCAGCTCGACCATTGCCACGCCTTGGCAACGAACACCGACACCGTGCGCGAGTATTACCCCCAGTGGTATCGCGCACCTGAATCGGACACGCATGAACAGACGTAGCGTCCTCCCGGCTGGCGATGAGCAACCGCTTCCACGGAGGCGCTCGTAATGTCGTTCTTTGGATCCAAGGGGCCCAAGAATCTCCGCCTGCCGAAGCTCACCCGGCCCGCCCTCGGCAACCTGAAGTCATTCTTCGCCCCGGTGTTCTGGGGAACCAGCAATGACGCGCAGGTCCTTCAGCACATGAAGGATGCGTCGGCATTCGTCGCGCCCGGACATCACTTCGGCGACAACTTCTTCACCTGGGCGCGCAACAACTCGATGCTGGACGATGAGGTGTTTGTCCAGTCCTGGGAGGCCAATGCGGAAACGCCCGCCGACAAGGCCATCATCTGGCGGCGCTACATCCTGTCCTGCGCGGGCTACCATTGCCTGCAGCTCGACGGCGACTTCGTGGAGTGCGGGGCGTATGCCGGCGTGGGCGTGAAGACGGTCGTCGATTACCTGGGCGGAAAGTTGTTCCCGAAAAATTTCTGGCTGTACGACCTGTTCGAACACGAGGAAGGAATGCTGCATCACCCCTTGGAACAGCATGGCCCCGAACTGGAAGCGAGAGTCAGGGACAAATTCAACGAATATCCGCAGGTTAAGATCTTCAAGGGCAACATCCCCGAAGTTTTCGAAGGGCAGTCGCCGCAAAAGGTCGCCTACCTGCACATCGACCTGAATCAGGCGCCGGCCGAAGTCGCGTCGCTGGAGGCGCTTTTCGACCGGATTGTCCCCGGCGGCATCGTCATCCTGGACGACTACGAATGGGCGGGAGTCTATCGCCCGCAGAAACTGGCCGAGGACGCGTGGTTCGAAGCGCGGCAGTATCGCGTTTTCCCGCTTCCTACCGGGCAGGGCATCGTCATCAAGCGTTGAACCGCGGGCAAACGACGGAGAGCGACAGTGAAGATCCACGAATATCAGGGCAAGGAAATATTCCGCAGATTCGGCATGCCCGTCCCGCACGGCATCCCGGCATTTTCCGTCGCCGAGGCCGTAAAGGCTGCGGAGGCGCTTGGCGGCAAAGTGTGGGTGGTGAAGGCGCAAATCCACGCAGGAGGCCGCGGCAAGGGCGGCGGCGTCAAGGTGGCGAAATCGCTGGACGAGGTCAGGCAGCGTGCGACGGAGATCCTCGGCATGCAGCTCGTCACCCACCAGACCGGTCCGGCAGGGCAGAAGGTGCGCCGGTTGCTGGTGGAAGAGGGCGCGGACATCAAGAAGGAGCTGTACGTCGGCATGGTCGTCGACCGCGGCACGCAACGCGTCGCGCTGATGGCCAGCTCGGAAGGCGGGATGGACATCGAGGCCGTTGCCGCCAACTCGCCCGAGAAGATTCACACGCTATTCATCGACCCGGTCGCCGGACTCACCGACGCGCAAGCGGACGGCGTCGCGCGCAAGATCGGCGTACCCGACGGCTCGGTGCCCCAGGCACGGATGGTGCTGCAGGGACTGTACAAGGCATTCCACGACACGGACGCGTCGCTGGCCGAAATCAATCCACTGGTGGTCACCGGCGACGGCACCGTGATCGCGCTCGACGCCAAGCTCAACTTCGATTCCAACGCGCTGTTCCGGCATCCGGAGATCGTCGAGATGCGCGATCTGGATGAAGAGGACCCGGCGGAGATTGCGGCGTCCAAGTTCGACCTTTCCTACATTTCGCTCGACGGCGATATCGGCTGCCTGGTGAACGGCGCTGGCCTGGCAATGGCGACGATGGACACGATCAAGCTCTATGGCGGCGAGCCCGCGAACTTCCTGGACGTGGGAGGTGGCGCGACGGCCGAAAAGGTCACCGAGGCGTTCAAGATCATGCTGCGCAATCCCGGGCTCAAGGCCATCCTCGTCAACATCTTCGGCGGCATCATGAAGTGCGACACGATTGCCGAAGGTGTGGTCGCGGCCTCGAAAGCGGTTTCGCTGGACGTGCCGCTGGTGGTGCGCATGAAAGGCACCAACGAGGAGCTCGGCCGGAAAATCCTGGCCGAATCCGGACTGCCGATCATCAGCGCGAACAACATGGCCGAGGCTGCGGAAAAAGTTGTCGCCGCCGCCGCAAAGGTAGATGAGGAAAATCAGCGATGTCGATTCTGGTCAACAGGAACACCAAGGTCATCACCCAGGGAATTACCGGCAAGACCGGGCAATTCCACACCCGGATGTGCCGGGACTACGCCAACGGTCGTGCGTGCTTCGTCGCCGGCGTCAACCCGAAGAAGCCCGGCGAGGACTTCGAGGGCATTCCGATCTTCGCGACGGTAAAGGAAGCGAAGGACGCGACCGGCGCCACGGTGTCCGTGATCTACGTGCCGCCGCCGTTCGCGGCCGCGGCGATCGACGAGGCGGTGGACGCCGGCCTTGAACTCGTCGTGTGCATTACCGAGGGCATTCCGGTGCGCGACATGATCGACACTCGCTACCGGATGCAAGGCAAGAAGACCCTGCTGCTCGGTCCCAATTGTCCGGGCGTCATCACACCGGACGAAATCAAGATCGGCATCATGCCGGGCCACATACACAAGCAGGGGCGCATCGGCGTCGTATCGCGCTCGGGCACGCTGACCTACGAAGCCGTCGGCCAGCTCACGGAACTCGGGCTGGGCCAATCGACGGCGGTAGGCATTGGCGGCGATCCGGTGAACGGCCTCAAGCACATCGACATCCTGCGCATGTTCAACGAAGATCCGGGCACCGATGCGGTGGTGATGATTGGCGAAATCGGCGGCGGCGACGAGGAAGCGGCGGCGCTGTGGGCGAAGGACAACATGAAAAAGCCCGTGGTCGGCTTCATTGCTGGCGTGACCGCGCCGCCGGGAAAGCGCATGGGCCACGCCGGTGCAATCATCTCGGGCGGCAAGGGCACTGCGCAGGAAAAGCTGGCGGTGATGGAAGCCTGCGGCATCAAGGTCACGCGCAATCCCGCGGAAATGGGCAAGTTGCTGGCGGCAACGCTGCGCACATGACGTCGGTTCCGAATCGCGACCGGGTCGTCCAGGGCATCGCGATCGGATTTTAGGGGGTAGGAACGCTTGGAATTGACCTCGCCGCAGTTCTGGCTCGCAGCACTGCAGATCATCTACATCAATATCCTGTTGTCCGGCGACAACGCGGTGGTGATCGCATTGGCCTGCCGCGACCTGCCGCCCAGGCAGCGGCGCTGGGGCGTGATCTGGGGCGCGGCCGGCGCCATCGTGCTGCGCATCGTATTGACGGTATTCGCCGTCACCCTGCTCGCGCTGCCGTGGCTCAAAATCGTCGGCGGCCTGCTGCTGCTTTGGATCGGCATCAAGCTGATAGCCGAGGAGGAAGACGAGGGCCACGCGATCCAGCCCAGTGACCGCCTGTGGTCCGCCGTGCGCACGGTCATCGTGGCTGACCTGGTCATGAGCGTCGACAATGTCCTGGGGGTCGCGGCGGCGGCCAAGGGCAGTGTCACGCTGCTGGTGTTCGGCCTCCTGGTCAGCATCCCGCTGGTCGTCGCCGGCAGCCAGCTGATTCTGAAGCTCATCGAGCGCTTTCCGCTGATCATTCTCGCCGGCGGCGGGCTTTTGGGCTGGATCGCAGGCAAGATGCTGGTCGAGGATGTGGCGCTTTCGCCTTGGATCGAGGCCAACGCCCCGTGGCTCGACTGGGCCGGTCCCGTGGCGGGTGTGGCGATCGTCCTCGCGGTCGCACAATGGATGAACCGGCGCGCGGCTGCGGCGGTTCGATGACGAAGGCCTCGCGCAGTGCCGCGCATGCCGCTACACTCGCGGGCTGAACGAGACGCCGACTTTCCAATGCCCGAAACCACGCCCCTCGACATCGCCAGCCTTTCCCACCCGGGGATGGTCCGCGCGCACAACGAGGACACGGTCTTCGCCGACGCCGAGGCCGGCATCGCGGTTCTGGCCGACGGCATGGGCGGCTACAGCGCCGGGGAAGTCGCCAGCGGCATCGCGGTGAACGTGGTGTCCAACGGCATGATGCCGGAGCTGAAATCCGGCCGTGAGTTGTCGAAGGTCGACATCCAGAGCGGCCTGACCCACGGCGCGCTATTGCTGCAACAGCAGATTGCTGCCGCCAACAAGGGTATCTACGAAGCCGCCCAGGCGCGACCGGAGTGCGCCGGCATGGGGACGACGATCGTCGCCGCGGTGTTCTGCGGCAACCGGGTGTCGATCGGCCACATCGGGGATTCCCGCTGCTATCGCCTGCGCGGGGAGAAGTTCGAGCAGCTGACGCACGACCACTCGCTGCTGCAGGAGCAGATCGACAGCGGTGTGCTCACGCCGGAACAGGCACGCTATTCGCTTAACAAGAATCTTGTCACGCGCGCGCTGGGCATCGAAGCCATCGTGCCCACCGATATTGCCGAATACCGGATAGAAGCCAACGACATCTACATGCTCTGCTCGGACGGCCTGACCGACATGGTCGACCCCGAGGTGATCCACTCGGTGATCGACGAAAAACGCAGCGACCTGGCGGTCGCCGCGGCGGACCTGATCGAGCTCGCCAACCAGAACGGCGGTCGCGACAACATCTCCGTGATCCTGGTGCGCGTGCCGCCCGAGTTCCTGCCGGTGGTGGGCTGGGCGCAGCGCTGGCTGGCCAAGAAAAGAGCCTAGGACCCGATCGTGGGCAAGCTGGTATTGCTGCTCGCCGACGGCACCACACAGGACGTTCCGCTGACCAAGGAACGCATCGTCATCGGCCGTCGCGCCGACAACGATGTGTGCCTGCCGCATCCCGCCGTCTCGGGCGAACACGCATCGGTCGTCACCATCCTTGACGACTCGTTCCTCGAGGATCTGGGCAGCACCAACGGCACGCTGGTCAACGGCAAGCCCATCGTCAAGCACTTCCTGCGCGATTACGACCAGATCGACATCGGCCGGCAGCGCATGGTATTCGTGTCGGACGACAGCATGCGCGTCGATCCGTTGCCCGTGGACATCGCCCGCGGCCAGCTCCTCGGGTTGGACCAGCGCGTGGAGCCAGCGCGTCCGATTGCCGCCGTTGCCGTTCCGCGGGTGGGGAATCCTCGCGGCCGTATGGGCAAAATCCCCGCGCAGGTTGTTCCGGATCTGGACGACGACGTTCCCGCGGAGCCGCCGCCGGTCGCGCCAGCGTTGCGCAAAGCGCCGGCCAAGCCGTCGCCCTTCGTCGATCGCCGCCCACCCGCGACGCGGCGCGAATCGGATGCTCGCCTGGCTGCGTGGGCCGCCGAGTGGGCGGCGCCAACCGGCAACACCAACGCGGGTCCCATCGATACCGCTGAGGTTGCCGACGCGTCGGAGACGTCCGGTGCGCAAGCAACGGCTGACGAGTCAGCGGCAAATGCGGCCGATACAACGGCCAAGATCACGGTCCCCGCCGCGCCGACGGTACCGCAGCCCATGGTGCGGGTTCTCTCCGGCCCCAACCTTGGCCGCGCGGTTCCGTTCACGAAGGACGAATTGTCCGTGGGACGCGTCGGAGTACAGGTGGCGGTGGTGCGCAAGGTCGGAACGGGGTTCCGGCTGGTGCCGGTCGAAGGCCCGCAACCGCCCCGCATCAACGGTATCCCGGTCGATCCGGCCGGCACGGTGCTGCATCCCGGCGACACGTTCGAAGTAGCGGGCGTTCGGCTCGAGTTGTCGATAACAGGGAAATAGCCCGGCTGCGCAGAGGTGACGCGCAGCGTCACTCGGTTCCGCTGCACGTCGGCCAGCGAAGACTTCGCAAAATGGCGGCTATGGTGCGGTGCCGAAACCGGCCAACCGTTCATCGGGTCGAGTTTATAAAAAATTCGCAAAATCAAATGGTTGAAGTCAATCCTGGGATTGCCTCCCCAGTCTGGCACGGTCGGCACAGCGCTTGCTTTTATTACACCAGCATCGCTGGGTGCGAGCGGTACGAGTCGTCCATTCAATTTCAGGAGACAGGAAAATGAAGCAAATTCAGAAGGGCTTTACGCTCATCGAACTGATGATCGTAGTGGCCATTGTCGGCATCCTGGCGGCCATCGCGCTGCCGGCGTATCAGGACTTCGTCGTTCGCTCGAAGATGAGTGAAGGCACCGCGGCTCTCGCGGCGTGCAAGACGTCGACGCAGGACTTCATTTCGTCGCACTCGGGCACGACGCCGACCGACGCCGCCCAGGCGGGTTGCTCGACCTCGTCGACGCAATACGTCAATGGCGGCGTTACCGTCACCGGCACTGGTCGGCCGCTGCCGGGTACGACCACTGCCAGCATTGTCGCCATTACGCACGAATACGGGCTCGACGGCGAATGGCGCGCAGGCGACTGCTCGCTGACGCTGATCAGCAACCAGAGCCGGCGCACGTTCGAAATCACGTCGTGGACCGCGACATCCGGCGGTTGCGACACCAAGTACGTGCCGTCCTCGTTCCGCTAATCCGGCAGGACTGCATGCAAGGGCTGGTGGGTTTCCCACCGGCCCTTTTCTTGCTCGCGGCATGCTCATTGTCCACGCTACACTGACAATGATTAATCGCATTGAGGAATGGCGCTTGAGCCACACCGTACAAAGGGCAACGCTCGCGCCATGCGAACCTGCGATCGCAGGATTCGCAAGACTCGTCCTCGGGAGACGCCGCGTCGCTGATTGGCATGGTTCACGGCTCTCTCCGAGTGCGGACGCTACGGCGAAGCTCTCGCACTCGTGTCGAGCGAAATAGCGCGCCGATCCGGACGATGGCGAATTGCTGTTCGCCCGCGCCACGGTCTGGTTTGACTGGGGGCGTCTCCGCGAAGCTTACACCGGCTTTCTGCAGGCCGAGGCGGCGGGCGTGACCCGCGTATGCGCTCTATCTCAACATGGCATGGTCGTGCCATCTGCTCGCGTATGGACGACGACGCCGAACGGCACGCGCGGCGGCCGATCGCGCGCGAGTCCAGCGAACGTCGCCGCGCATTTCGGGCTGGGCGCCGTGCTGCATCAGATGAAGCGATATCCCGAAGCCATCGCAAGCTTCGAGCGCGTGCTGGAATTCTCGCCGGATCATGCGCAGGCGGTTGCGGGGATCGCGCAATGCAAGCTCGAGCAGCAAGATTACGCCGGGGCGGAAGGCTGGATGCGCCGGGCCGTTGCCTTGGCACCGGACTCCCCGCAGTTCCTGATCAATCTGGCCGTGGCGATCGCGAACCAGGAGCGTTACGACGAATCGCTGGACGTACTGCGCCGTGCCGCCGAACTCGAGGCGGCGCAGGGCGCGCCGCCGGTAAGCATGATCGATACCGGGTTCGCGCTGGTTTCGATGGGCAGGTACGTCGAAGCGCTGGAGCTGTTCCGCAGAGGACTGCCGCAGCTTCCGGACCCACGCGCGCATGGCTACTACGCGTTCCTGCTGCTGGTCCTCGGGCGCTTGCGCGAAGGCTGGGTGCAATACGAATTTCGCTGGATGCAGGATCCGCATCTCTCCAAGCGCCCGGTCTGTCCCCAGCCGCAGTGGGCGGGGCAGGATCTCGCTGGCAAGACGATTCTGGTGCTGGACGAGCAGGGCGCCGGTGACATCATTCATTTTGCCCGCTTCGTCCGACTGCTGAAGGCGATGGGGGCGCGACGTGCTCCTGCTCGTTCGTCCGGAGATGGCGCTCGCTCGCTGCCGGATTTGCGGGCGTCGACCAGTGTCTCTCGCGCCGCCGAGCTGCCGCCGGAATTCGACTATCACATCCATCTGATGAGTATTCCGCATGTGCTTGGCATCGGAACTGGACGACCATTCCTGCGGACGTTCCCTACGTGCAGGTTGACGCGGCCAAGGCGCGAGGCATGGGCTGGCGCGAATCCACGGAAGCGGTCTGAAAGTCGGATTGGCATGGGCCGGAAATCCGAAATATCCTCGCGATAACTTCCGCTCCATCGCACTGGAGAAATTGAGCAGCCTTTGGGATGTGCAGGGTGTGCGATTCTTTTCGCTGCAAAAGCCGCTGAAGGAAGGCGAACTCGAGAAATTCCCGACCCAGACGACGATGGTCAATCTCGATGCCGAATTGTCCGATTTCACGGAAACGGCTGCGGCATCGACCAGTCTGGACCTCGTGATCTGCGTCGATACCGCCATTGCCCATCTCGCCGGCGCGTTGGGCAAGCCCGTCTGGCTGATGCTTCCGGAGATCGGCGACTTCCGATGGCTGGAAGGGCGGGAGGACAACCCTTGGTACCCGACGATGCGCCTATTTCGCCAGAGCGAAGCTGGGCGAATGGGAGGAGGTCGTCTCACGCGTCAAGGCTGCCCTCGAATCGGCCCTGCTGACCGGTGCCGTGTTGCCAGCGACGAGCAAGGGCGCCGAGGTCGGTGTGCTCGAGGGGCCAAGTAGCGGACGCAACAATGCCGACCGACATCGCGCGCGTGGTTGAGACTCGCTACGGCATCATTGCAATACCTGCCGGAATCGGATCGGGCTGCGCGTTCGATCGTTTGGTACGGCGAATATCTGCAGCCGCAACTTGAGTTGGTGGCGCGCTTTCTCGGCAAGGGATGCGCATGTTGTCGAGGCCGGCAGCGGCGTGGGAGAGCATGCGCTGGCGCTTGCCCAGATGGTGGGGCCCGAGGGGCATCTGATGGCCTACGAGACGCGCCCGATGCGCAGCAGATCCTGCGCCAGAATCTCGAGGTGAACAAGTTGCCGGGACAACTACCTTGATGCGCCGGGCCCTTGGCGCACCCCGAGACTTGCCCCGAGCAGACTGCGAATTCCATGCCACGGTTGTGGATACGCTGGACGCGTTGCTGCTCGACGGTTGGAGTTGCTAAAGATTCGCGAGGACGCCCCGTTCTCCGGACATCCTGGAGGGCGCCAGCGAGTCGATTTGGCGCCTGCGTCCGCTTCTTCTAATCAATGTGCGCAGACGAGGGTGCATTGTCTACGGTGGCGCTGCGCGCGAGGGAATTCGGCTACCGCTGCTGGAGGATAGAGACGCCACTCTTTCATTCGGCCAACTTCAATCGCCGGGGCACCGATATCTTCAATTCCGAGATAGCACTTGCGCTATTCGCAATTCCTGAGGAAATCGATACTCGCGATGCGCTTGATGGATGCGTCGAGATAGTGGATCGCGCCGATCAACACGCCGCCGCCGCGAATCGCCATCACTGTCGGAATCGCTAGGCACGGCAGTGCGCGGCGAAGCCGGCATGTCGCGGTTTCTGCGAAAGTTGCTACGTTGATGGGTCATCGAAGGTCGCTTCCCACCACGATTACAAGCTGAATGCGATTGGCCGCTGCAATGGCGATATTTGGAAGACTGTTCGGGTCGCACGACGAAAGCCCGGGAACCTGAATCAGCGACTGACGTGGCGCCGGACGCGGAGATCTTTTTGCCCGCGCTTGCCGGCTGTCTGACGCTGGGCGCTCGCGCGAGGCGCGCGAGCTTTTCCTGAGCCTGGATGCCTCGGGAACGCGTACCGCGGCGCTATCGTTGCAGCTGGGGCTGGCGGAGTTCTACTGCGGGAACGCCGGCGGCTGCAGAGTCGTCGCTCCGGCGTGCCGTTGTGATGGAACCCGACGACCGCAGAATCCGCGCGGCGCTGGCAATGACGCTCTTTGCGCTGAGGAAACATGAGGAGGCGGAAGCGGTATTCAAGCATGTCCTTGAACGTTGCCCTGGCGATTTCGAGTGCCTCTGGATGATTGGACTTTGTAAGTCCGGTCAAGGAGATTTTTTGCGGCGCGGCCGAATTCTCCGCCTGGCACTCGTGGCGTGATTCGGAACGGGCCATCGCCTGGAAGGACCTGGGAGCTGTCCTCGATGCCCAAGACCGGCGCGCCGAGGCGATCGAGGCTTCATCGAATGCAGTTCAACTGGATATGAGGCACGGCGTTGATAGCGCTAGCTTTGTCAATCTCGCCATTGAGCTGGCCGACGCGACCGAGTTGGCGAGGCGCTCGCGCTTTATGAGCAAATGCTTCCACGTGTACCCCAGGCGTACGGCCATCTAGCTTACTCGCAAGCCCTGTTGAAGTCGGGGCGGCTGCGAGAGGGATGGCAGCAATACGAATTTCGCTTTCTTTGCGAGCCGTCGTTGTCGCAGCGCGAGGCGTTTGGCCGGCCGACATGGTCGGGACAGGACCTGCGGGGAAAGACAATTCTGTTGCTGGCTGAACAGGGACTGGGTGACACAATCCATTTCGTTCGATTCGCCCCCCGCGTGAAGGCGCTCGGAGCAAACGTGCTGCTTCGGGTTCCGGTTGGTTTTGGGGATTTCGCAGAAGGATTTCCGGGATCGATAAGGTTATTGAGGTTGGCGCGCCACTCGTAGAGTTTGACTACTTCCTTAATCTAATGAGCCTAGCCTGCATTTGTCGACTGGTGCGTCCATTCCAGCGAATACACCCTATCTCCACGCAGAACCGGACGTCGAGAAATGCCCTTGGGCATGCGATTCGGCTCAAGATCGATAACGCTGCGGTCGGGCTTGTATGGGCCGGAAATCCAAATCGAGCTGCTGATCGTCACCGTTCAATCTCGCTCACGACGTTGGCGCCGTTAGGCGAGATATCCGGAGTCCGCCTTTATGCGCTGCAGAAGGGCGCACGAGAAGAAGAGGCACTGCGTCCACCGGTCCCGGCATGGCGATTGAAAATCTTGGGCCGGAGCTCCACGATTTTTGCGACACAGCGGCGGTGCTCAATCAACTTGATCTTGTCCTCTCCGTCGATACTGCTGTTGCCCATCTTGCCGGCGCATTGGGCAAGCCTGTGTGGCTCATGTTGTCGGAGCCCTCTGCTGGCGTTGGTTGGAAGGAAGAGACGACAGTCCCTGGTATCCGACCATGCGACTGTTTCGCCAATGGCGACATGGCGATTGGGGCGAGGTGATCGAACGGGTGCGGCTGGCATTGCTGGCAGTGATGGGGGGCGCTGATTCGCAGTCCTCGCCTGCGGCGCCCAGTGATGCCGTCGGCATCTGCCGTCGACAGTTGCAGGTGTTCGGCGCATTCGACGTTGCGCGCTAGCCTTAGTTCTGTATCGGATACGCGGATGGGGATTCCTGCAATACCTGCCGCAGGAGTCGCTTGAGGGCGAGTCGCTTCGCTGGTACGGCGAGTTCTGCAGAATCCACAGTTTGACCTGTTCTCGACGCTGGTTCGACCCGGTGGCACCGGTTTTGGAAGTCGGTGCGGGCATCGGTGCCCACGCGATTGCCCTCGCGGCGATGGTTGGCGCGAGAAGGAAATTTGCTTTTGTACGAATCGCGTCCCGTGCAGCGACAGATACTTCAGCAGAATTTGGTCGCGAATCGCGTGACATGCGCCACCGTGATGCTTCGGAACGCGGCCGGCTCCGCCGCCGTGGCAAAAGGTCAGGCGCAAACAGCGGATCTGGAAGCAGAGAAGTCCGAGACGATGGATGACTTGCAACTGGATCGTCTCGATCTGCTCAAGATCAACTCTGGTATCGTCGCGACCCACGTTCTGACCGGCGCCGCGGCCACGCTGTGGCGGTTGCGACCAGTCGTTTTTGTGGTGGTGGCTGACGTGGAGGCATTGGTCGAAGCTGATGCCCACTTGCGAGAATTCGGCTACCGATGCTGGCGCATGGAGTCGCCTTGGTTCAATTCCTCGAATTTCAATCGCCGCGACGAAGACATCTTCGCGGGTCGAACCGCTCTTGCTTTTGTAGCAATACCGGAAGAAATGGAGGGCGATATGGCGCAATTCGGATGCGCCGCGCTATCATGAATATATGTTGTTCTCGCTGGGTCCGGTTGGTTTGGCCCGGTTCACAGTCGACTCTTAGCATGGTGACGCGATGGCAATTCTGAAGACCTTTGATACGCGCGAACTGGAAGAGTTCGCAACTACGCTTGCCCTTGATCTCGGTCGCCGGTTCCCTCCCGCTTCCGAAGCCAGAACGGACCCCGGCGTCGAGCATCAAATTAAGGTCATTCTGGAGGGGCTCACCGTGCGCGCGGTTCGATTCCATGAACTGCACAAGCTGGGAGTCTACAGGAAGGCCAAGCTGGCAAACGTTTTCAAATGGAAGCTTACGGAGTTGGGGTACAGCGACGCGTTTGTTGATCGTGCGACCAAGCAGGTCGTAACCAGACTGGCCGTCAAGTAGTCCGCGAAGGACGCGACCGCGGGCATACGGCGGACGATGAAGAATTTCCTGAACCAATTTCCGGCAAACCTCGCGAGTCCGATTCAACTGGCTTTAAACCAACGGGCAATGGCTCATCGCGGACGCCACAGGAATGCGTGGCGCTTGCACTGACCCATCATGGCGCCGGGCGCCTCGCCGAAGCGGAGCCGCTTTATCGCGAGGCGCTGACGTTGGATCCGGCGAATTTCGACGCACTGCATATGCTAGGGGCCGTGCACCTGCAGAAGGGCGAGGTTGCGCCCGCGATCCAGCTGATAGAACGCGCGATTGCCATTGCGCCGGGAAACGCTGTCGCACACAGCAATCTGGGCCTGGCCCACCAGTCGATGGGTCGGCTCGACGATGCCGTCGTCTCGCTGCACAAGGCGATTTCGCTGCAGCCGCGAGTGGGACGCCGCACACAACAATCTTGGCACGATGCTTCGCGCAGTCGGCCAAAAAGAGGCAGCCGAAGCCTCATTCCAGAAGGCCGCGCAGCTCAATCCTGGCAACGTGAATGCGTTGAACAATCTTGGCAACGTATATCGGGAGCATGGACAGTATTGCCGAAGCGGAGGAGTTCCACCGTGCTGCTCTTCCGCCGCGCTCCGCGGCATTCGGCACCTTGAGAATGTTGGGACAAGTGCAGCAGCTTGCGGGTCGCTCGACGACGCATTAATCACTTTCCAGAAGGCTCTGGACCAGCGTCCCGAGGATCCAGACGCCTTGGCGGATCTCGGCTCCATTCACGCGGCGCGGGCTGAGCTGTCGAGGCCGAGGGCTATTTTCGCCTGGCATTGCAGATCGATCCCCAGCGGGCCGACGCGTTGTGCAATCTGGGGGACGTATTGCGCCGCCTCGATCGACTGGACGAAGCGGAATCCTGTTGCCGCGAGGCTGTCGCTATCAGGCCGGATGACCCGGAGATATTGAATACGCTGGCGACTGTTCTGTCGCGAAACCGCGCGGTGAACGAGGCCGAATCAATTTGTCGTAGAGTGCTGTCCATTCACGGCGATCATGCGCCGACGCACATTACGCTAGGTAACATCCTCAATATTCAGGATCGACCGGCCGATGCGGAAACGTGCTTCCGCTCGGCGCTTCAGCTCCAGCCGGCGTCAGCGTCCGCGCGCTACAACCTGTCGATGCTGAGACTGCTGCACGGCGACTACCAGGAGGGACTGGAACTTTACGAAAGCCGGTTCGATACACTGCAAGGCGATATCGGATTGAACCCGGCACTGCGGGAACTACTTTGCGACCCGCGCCGGTGGACTGGCGGCCCGCTTTCCGGGCAGCGCCTGCTTATCTGGACCGAGCAGGGATTCGGCGACAGCCTGATGATGCTTCGATACCTGCCGCTATTGCAGGCTCGCGGCGCGGGCAGCGTCGTTGTTCTGTGTGAGCGGGAACTGTCACGTGTCGTTCAGTCGCTGGTGGGCATGCAGCCGGCGACTTGCGTGCAATCGATCTCGGCAACCGAGTTCGACGTCCACTGCCCAATAATGAGTCTGCCGCGGGTGTTCGAAACGAGAAGGGACGCGATTCCCGGCGTGATTCCCTATGTGGTGGTCCCGAAAGCGCTGAGCGACGTGTGGAAGGTGCGCCTGCCGCAAGTGTCGAAGCCGCGGATCGGTCTGGTGTGGGCCGGAAACCAGGCGATGCGCGATGGCGCCGGACGCAGTATTCCACTCGCCTTATTCGAACCCGTGCTGCGCGCGAACGAATGGCAGATCGTGAGCCTGCAAAAAGGGCGAAGGTGCCGAACAAGTGGATGCCTGGCGCGGCCACATCGAGGACTGGATGGACGACTGCCTCGATTTCATGGACTCCGCGGCATTGATCCAGAACCTCGATCTCGTCATCGCAATCGACTCAGCGGTTGCCCACCTGGCGGGCGCGTTGGGGAAGCCCGTGTGGCTGCTGAATCGGTTTGGGCGCGAATGGCGGTGGGGCCTGACATCGAACGAACTCCCTGGTATCCGAGCATGCGCATATTCCGGCAACGCGAGGGATGAAGGCTGGGAACCCGTCGATTGCGCGCGTGGCGGACGAATTGGCCAACACTTTCGCGCAGTAAACCGAAATCGCCTACCCACACTCTCGTACATATTCGAACAGACGGCACCGGAGCATGCATGCGAAACGATGATCTGAAACACGCCGCAGCCGGGTCCCCGGTCCGACTCTCCCCTGAATGCGAATACTGGATGGACGGATTGTTCATCCGCATGTTTCGCGCCATGCATACGCACGAAGCCGACAACTTTGATGCGGAAAGGTACCGCGGTGTCGCGCCGACGGCGTTCTTCGCGGACCATCATGCCCACTATCTTGCGTTTTTCGTGAAGCATGCCGAGAACTTTCACCGTTCGCGACTGTTATTTGCCGACGAGGAATCCAAGGCGCTGTTTGATCATCTCATCCTGTTTCGCATCCTGGGGCACCTCCACGTTCGCCTCCCCTTCAATACGGAGGGAGCGCTGACCCAACGGACGATTACGGATGGCTGGAAGGTCGCGGACACGGCGGACTCGGGTTTGCTCGGTCCCCTCGCCGTGTATGCGGTGCCGCTCGAGGACATGGAAATCAGGGTCAAGTGCTGGAGCGAGAATGTCGCCGCGATGTTCCTCAACCAGCAATATTACTTTGAGCGCGACGGCCAATCCGTCGCGCCGGACCGCGGGGACCACGTCGTCGATGCCGGCGGCTGCTTCGGAGATACCGCACTTGCGTTTGCCAGGTCAACCGGCGGCAAGGGACATGTCTACTCGTTCGACCCCATGCCAAAGCATTGCGCCATCATGCGCGAGAGTTTTGCGATGAATCCGGCGCTGGCACCCCGGATTACGATATTCGAATGCGGGCTGTCGAACATGGACCGGGAAGGGTCGTCGACCGAGACGGCGAACGGCGCCATCAATCCTGGCGCCAACATCTTTGGCGGCGAGATGACGCTGCGTACTTTGGACAGCCTGGTTGGCGAAGGCGCGATACCGCGTATCGACTTCATCAAGATGGACGTCGAGGGTAGCGAACTGGATGCACTGGCCGGCGCCGACGCCGCCTGCGCCGGTGGCGCCCGAAGCTCGCCACTCTCCCTGTATCACCGTCCGGAGGACTTTCTTTGCATTCCGCTGTGGCTCGATTCGCTGCAATTGGGCTACCGGTTTTTCCTCGACCACTACAGCATCCACGTGGAAGAGACTGTTCTTTACGCAAAGGCGGACTGACGGGCGTGCGAATCGGTCGCTCGGCGCGCCGGGCAGGACGGCAAAGCGACCAGCGGGCGGCGTTCAGCGCGGGGGCCAATCGAAGAACGGCTGGATGATCGGCTTCACGGGGCTTTGCCTCAAGGCGGCCAACTCGGCCATGTCGATGATTCGGTTGGCAAAGGCGTCCCGGGTATGCAGTTCGCGGAACCTTTCGCCGAAGGCGATGCCGAGTTCGAGGTAGTGATCGGGGCGGGAGATTGCGTCGTTCACCCGGTCGCGGATGGAATCGGGGTGGAATTCGAAACTGAGTTCCTCGAATCCCGGAAAGCCATTGGCGATCCAACCCTGGCGGTTGGTCAGCATGGTCGCAAAATTCCCGGCTGCGCGCTGAATCCGGTCGTGCGGCCACGTGTCGACGTTGGGAGACATGTCGATGATTCCTAGTTGGTCGCCATACACTCGGTTGGTGGCAGCGAAGTCCTGGCCCTCGACCAGTTGGGCGCCTTGCGGCGGCCAAAATCGATGTGATCCCAATGTCCGCCCTGGATGATCACTGGCAGGTCTAGGATCGCCTCGGCAATCATCTTGCTTTTGACCCGGCGCAGGTAGTCATCCATCTGCGCGGAGAGGAACAGCACAATGTCGCGCATCGATGTGCGGATCGATGCCATTGACATCAGGAAGTCGCCGATGAAATCGCCGATGTAAAGCAGCCCGGGTTTCAGTCGCGACAGGTGTAATCTCGTCGGCGAGGGAACAGACCAGGCGCGCGAATGAACAGCGGAAGCCGTCTCGTTCCACAATGCGCCGCAGCGCCTCCGGCGAATTGCCATTCTTGAGGAAGACGAGTTTTCCTTTGCGACGCAGCGACGCATCTACGCCGCCGCGTTCCAGCGGCGACAAAGGCAACGGGGGAAGGACGGCGGCGAGCGTGCGCGCCTCGGGCATCCAGTCGACGGCGAAAGTGGGCGAATTCCTCGGCGTGGTAAAATTGACCGCGGTGGAGGGAATATCGCCGTGGCGACGGGAAAAGTACGCGGGGATGTCACCGTGCAGCTTCAGGAGCGGAATATTGATGTGGTCCCACATGTTGACCACGTTGCCGCTTCGCCGTTGCGCAACGGTCATGTCCTGGCCTATGCCAACCCATGTCACCACGAACCGACATTTCCTTGCGCGACCAAGTCCACGGCCTGACGCCACTCTCCCTCGTCGGCCTCGATCGTTACGACCGACATGCCCGACGGAAGTCAGCGCGCTCGCATACTCGTTCATGAGGCCGCGGATCGCGTCATTGGAACCCACGCCGTAGAACATCAAGGCGACCTTCTTGCTCACGCGAATTCTCTGGCCAAGCCCGTCAATTCGGGCTCCCCTCGATTGGATGACGGAGTGGGCCGGTCGTCATCGACGCGCGACGGGCGCCGCCGGCACGCCGACCACTGTTTCTCAGCGGCAACGTCGGCAATGACGCAAGCGCCGGCGCCGACAATCGCATCGTCGGCGATATGCAGCTTCCGATCCGACGTACCGTTGATGATGATGGCGCCCGTTCCAAGGAAAACCCGGCGACCGAGCGTTACCCATCCGGCAATGTGCACCCCCGGGGAAACGTGGAATAGTCCCCGATCTCGGCATCGTGCGAGATCGTGCAGTCGATGTTTACGTGCACGTGCCGACCCAGGCTGATGTTGGTGGTCAGGATGCTGCCTGCGCATACGATGGTGCCTTCGCCTACGGTCACCCAACGCGATGCCTCCACGCGTGGATGGACCAGCGAGGCGAACCCAAGCCAACGAGAAACACGTCCTGACACAACGCTCCCGGGCCGCGGGGTCGCCGACGCCGACACATACTGGTGCGCCGGGGAATTTTTCTGCGAAATCGCGGATGTGCAGCGTCGGATAACCGTTCACGATGCGACCGGCAAGTTCCGGCTGATCGACGATGAAAGTGATCTCGGCATCGGAACCTAGGCAAGCTTCCGCCAGCCATGCGACCTCGCGGCCGCTTGCACCGGCACCAAAAATACCAGAGCCCTTCCCGGCGGCCGTGCAGAATTCGGATTCACGTAGGTTGCTCGAGGCGTTCACGCTTAGACAGCCCGCGGTCGCGCCGGCGTTTCGCTCGCGAGCACGCGAAGGACCGATACGACGCCGTCGATATGGGCTTCGTCGACGGTCGATCCGGTGGGCAGGACCAGCACGCGTTCCGAGGCCGTATGTTCGTATTCGGCAGGACCAGTCCCGCGTTGGGATAGTAGGATCGATACGGCTCCATGTTGTGGCAGCCGGGCCAGAAATACTTGCGCGCGAGAATATTCTCGGCGTGCAGCACCTCGATTATTCGGTCGCGGGACAACGGGAAATCACGGCGCAACCTCGACGACGATGTATTGGAAGTTGTTCCGCTCTGATTCGTCGAATGCCTGAGCAGCGAGAGTCCCGGCATCGCGTCAAGGGCACGTTCGGTAGCGAGCGTAGTTGCGGCGATTCAGGGCGCGACGAACTCGTCGAGTTCCTCGAGGTTGGTGAGCCCCATGGCTGCGGCAATCTCGGTCAGCTTGCCGTTTGTTCCGGGATAGACAACGTTGTCGTAGCCCTGGAAGCCGAAGTTGCGCATGAGTCGCATTTTCTCGGCCAACGCGTCGTCCATTGGTCACCACCGCGCCGCCCTCGAAAGTATTGAAGAACTTCGTGGCGTGGAAGCTGAAGACCTCGCATTCACCGAAGCGGCCGAGCATCTCGCCGCCGAGCGTGCAGCCGAAGCCGTGCGACGCGTCGAACATCAGGCGCAAGCCGTGTTCGTCCGCGAGCGCCTGCAGCTCCTCGACGGGCGCCGCGCGACCCCACAGGTGGACGCCGATGATGCCGGTCGTGCGCGGCGTGATCATCCGCCGGACTGCGTCCGGGTCGAGGTTCTGGGTCTCGGGATCGATGTCGGCAAAGATCGGTGTGATTTCCTGCCACTGCAGTGCATGCGCGGTCGCGACGAAAGTGTAGGACGGAACGATGACCTCGCCCCTTCAGGTCCAGCGCGCGTGTCGCAATTTCCAGCGCGATCGTGCCGTTGCACATGGCCACGCAGTGCGTTACGCCGAGATATGTCGCAGATCGACTTCTCGAATTCCTGGACGAGGGGGCCGTTGTTGGACAGCCAGCGGCGTTCCAGGATTTCGTTGACGCGCGCGCAGAAATCGCTCACGGTATTGCCGACGTTAGGCCGGCCGACGTGCAGGCTCCGCAACATCGGCGGCGCGCCGTTGACGGCCAGGTCGGCAGCACTTCGAATGTGTTTGCTGACCTGTGGCGGGGACGCCGGAATCGCCTGCGCATCGGACGGGACCAGACGGCCTGTGCGAGAGTCATGTTCGGAGAACTGATTCTTCATCGCAGTATTTTCGTCGTCATGGGAAATGATACCATGCATATGCGCATGCCGACGGAGAACCATTCCAGCGATATGCTGTCGCATCGATCGCAGACCAGTCGCGCCGGCGCGCAGGCCGGCTCTATTGCTTGCCGCTGCTCCCGAAGCCACCTTCGCCGCGCGCGCTCGCCGCAAAATCCGCGACGACGTCGAAAGTCGCCTGCACGACCGGCACGATCACGAGTTGCGCCAGACGGTCGAGCGGCTGCAGCGTGAATTCCGCTTGCCCGCGGTTCCAGCAACTCACCATCAGTTCCCCCTGGTAGTCCGAGTCGATCAATCCGACGAGGTTGCCGAGGACGATGCCGTGCTTGTGGCCAAGTCCCGAGCGCGGAAGGATCAATGCGGCCAGACCCGGATCCGCGATGTGAATGGCCAAACCGGTCGGGATGAGTTCCGTCCTGCCCGGAATCAGCGTGAGCGGAGCGTCGATGCACGCACGCAGATCCAGTCCCGCTGATCCGGCGGTTGCGTAGGCTGGGAGATGCGCGCGGATGCGCTCGTTCAGGACCTTGATGGCGATGACGGGCTTGGACATGGATGCGACGCTTCCTGTTCGAGTTAGTGCTTCTGCAGCAAATAGATTCGCCCGTGAAGCGGCACGCTTGATTCGATTCGGATCACCGCCGGTTCTGCGGTCACCACCTCGAATGCGCCAGCGGCCAGCCGGCGAATGTATTCCTCTGACTGCGCGTAGCGCCCGGTTGCCAGCAGCTTGTAGTCCGGAGAAGCGCACTCTTCGGTCGAGAAAGCGAACCAGCCGCCACGCCGCAGGATCCTTGCAGCATCTCGAAACAGCGATTCGAGCGCGCCGATGTAGATGAAGACGTCGGCGGCGCAGATGGCATCGAAGGCGTCGGCACCGGCGTCGCGCAAGCCACGCGTGAATCTCGCCGACGTGCAGTTCGTCGTAGACGTTGCGCATCCTTGCCTGGGCCAGCATTTTCTCCGATAGGTCGACGCCGACGAGCCGATGGCCGCTTCCCGCGAGTGCCGCGCCCACTTGCCCGGTTCCGCATCCCAGGTCCAGGATGGACAGCGGCGCAGGCGACCGCGCGAGCAACAGCGCGCCAAGCCGTCGCGGAACCTCGTACTGCAATCGGGCCAGGTGCGCGTCGAATGTGGGTGCGAAGTTGTCGAACGTCGCCGTGACCCAGGAATCGGGAGAGCGCTGCGTGGACTGGCCCAATGCCGCGGCACGGTATTGGCCGAAGAGCTGCGGATCGAGGCCGCGCGAGATGGCCAGGTCGTAGATCGCGACGGCGGCCGGAATGTCGCCCTGGATTTCCTGCAATTTCCCGAGATTGACGTAAGGGACGTCGAGGTCCGGCCGCAGGTCGAGTGCGCGCCGGAAGGCTTCGCCGGCTTCCCTGCGGCGCCCCAGAACCTGCAACGCGGAACCGCGATTGTTGTGGACCTTGGCGTCGTCAGGGTTCAGTCGCAAGGATGCATCGAAGGCGGCGAGCGCATCGCTTGCGCGCCCTGTGTCGCTGAAGAGAAGGCCCAGGGTGTAGTGAACTTTCGGATCGGCGGGATTCAGTGCGCGAGCGCGTTCCAGGAGCAACAGCGCCTCCGCAAAGCGGCGATTTTCGAGGCCGGCATAGCCTTCCGCGCAGAGTCGTGCCGCCTCGCTGGACGGCGAGTCATCCGATGGGCAGCTTGGCATTTCTGGTTTGGATACTTGCCCAGCGTCACTTGCGCGACACGCGCTGCGCGATTTCGGCGATCAATCGTCGCGCCAACGCCAGTTTCTCCATGCGCGGAAGCGGGTGCGCGCCGTCGTCGTCGAGGAGCGCGACTTCGTTGTGGTCGCTGCCCACGGCGTCCTGCACGCGGTTAGCGATGAGAAGTGGCAGTTTTTTGCGCCTGCGCTTGTTCTCGGCCTGCCCCAGCACGTCGTGACTTTCCGCCGCGAATCCGACGCAAAACGGCGGCTTGGGCCGCGCGGCAACTGTGGCGAGGATATCGACGGTCGGTTTGAGCGCAAGCGTCAATACAGCCTCCGATTTCTTGTATTTGCGGTCCGAAGGTGTCTCGGGCGAATAGTCCGCGACCGCCGCCACGGCAATGAAGATGTCGGTACGATCGAGCCGCCCGAGGACGGCTTCGGCCATTTGCGCGGCGCTGGTCACATCGACACGCGCAACGCCGGCCGGTGTGGAAAGGGGCGTGGGTCCGGCGATGACCGTAACCTGTGCACCCGCTTCCGCAGACGCCTGGGCCATCGCGAATCCCATCTTTCCCGAGCTGGAATTCGTGATGCCGCGCACGGGGTCGATGGCTTCGAACGTGGGGCCGGCGGTCAGCAGCACGCGCTTGCCGGCGAGGACCTTAGGCTGCCTGGAGGCGATCAACGCGTCGAGGAGCGCCTCTGGCTCGAGCATGCGGCCTTCGCCGTTTTCGTTGCACGCGAGTTCGCCGGTGTCCGGCCCCAGGACCGACACGCCGTCCTGCGCGAGTTGCGCCACGTTACGCTGCGTCGCCTTGTTCGCCCACATCTGCCGGTTCATCGCCGGTGCGACCAGGAGCGCACACTCGCGGGCGAGGCACAGGGTCGTGAGCAGGTCGTCGGCACGACCCTGCGCGAGCTTGGCCAGGAAATCCGCGGACGCCGGCGCGACCAGGATCGCGTCCGCACCCCGTGAAATCGCTATGTGACCCATGGCATTCGCGGCACCTGATTCCCACAAATCGGTCAACACGGGGCGGCCGGAGAGTGCCTGGAAGGTGGTCGGCGTAACGAATCGCGTGGCGGCGTCGGTCATGACGACGTCGACGACGATGCCGGCCTTGACCAGCAGACGTGTAAGTTCCGCCGTCTTGTAGGCGGCGATTCCGCCGGTGACTCCCAGCACGACGCGGGCGAGCAGGTTCGGTTCGGCCGGCAATTGGGCGGCTCCGCATAGGTTGGATGGGCGCGACGCTGGAAGTTTACACGGTCCCGAATGGCGATCGGCGAGCGCGAGCCGGCCTTCATCCGCAGCGTCCCGACCGGCCGATTTGGTAGGATTGGACTCGACGTAACGCCGCCGACCCCTCGTCCGATGCTCAAATCCCTCTTCACCCGCCGAACGGCAATTGATGTCGAGCAGGCGATGCGGCAAGGCGCGGCGTTTCAGGGGGAGGGTCGACTAAGCGATGCCGAGTCCATGTGTGGCGTGGTGCTCAAGGCGCAACCCGGCCATTTTGAAGCGCTGCATTTGCTGGGCGTGATCAAGCTGCAGCAGGGAAAGTATGTCGAGGCGGACAAATGTTTTGCCGACGCGCTGCTGAGCAAGCCCGACTCCGCCAGCGCCCATAGCAACCGCGGCAGCGCTCTACTCGGCATCGGCAGGCCGGGGGATGCGCTCGAAAGCTTCGACAAGGCTTTGACAATCAACCCTGATTCCGCGGACGCGTACGTGAATCAAGCGGCGGCGTTGCAGTCTCTCGGTCGCCACGACGACGCCATTGCAAGCTACGACAGGGCATTGGCCATCCGGCCCGACTTCTTCATCGCGCTTTCGGGTCGCGCCAGGCTACTGCAGACACTCGGTCGAAATGAGACGGCCGTGGCGGCCTACGGCAGGGCGCTTGCGGTGCGACCGGACGACGTCGCATTGCTAAACGATCGCGCCAATGCGCTGCACCAACTGGGTCGCGACGCCGAGTCGATGGCCGATGCGGAACGGGCGCTGGCGCTGGACCCTAAGTCGATCTCCGCATTGATCAGCCTTGGTAACGCGCTGCATGCCCTGGGGCGCAGCGAAGAATCGCTCGTCCCAACTGACAGGGCAATCGAACTGGCGCCCGACTTCGCCGGGGGTCCATTCAATCGCGGCATCGTGCTGCATGCGCTGGGTCGTCTTGACGAAGCCATCGCCGCCTATAGCTGGGCGTGCGCGATCGACCCGAACTTCATCCAGGCATTGTTCAATTGCGCGGTGGCGCAAAGTCAGTGCGGCCGCCACGGCGATGCGATGGCGACCTACAAGCAGATACTGGCGCTGGACCCGGACTACCCGCATGCATTGGGCAATGTCGTGCACGAACAGGCCAGCTTGTGTTCATGGGAGGAGCGCGAATCCCTCGTATTGCGCGTCGTCGAGGGCGTGAATCAGGGGAAGCCTGTCGTCGTCCCGCATCCATTTCTGGCGATATCCTCCAGCGCGAAGGAGCAGCACGCCTGCGCGCGCGCGCTTGTCAGCCTGCACCACCCGCCGAGCAATCGTCCGCGTTGGACAGGCGAAATCTACCGCCACGACAAGATCCGGATTGCGTACCTTTCGGCTGACTTTCATGAGCATGCGGTGGCTTTCCTGATCGCGGGATTGCTCGAGCAGCACGATCGCGACCGTTTCGAGACCACGGGAATCGTGTTCGGACTGACGCACGAAAGCCCTATGCGCGCCCGGATCGAGGCGACTTTCGACCGGGTGATCGACGTGCGCAAGATGCGTGACGGCGAGGTGGCGGACCTGATGCGCGAACTGGAAATCGACATCGCGGTCGACCTGATGGGGTACACCAAATTCTCGCGGACCAACATTCTTGCCTGTCGCGCGGCGCCCGTGCAGGTCAATTTCCTCGGCTTCCCCGCCACCATGGGGGCGCCGTACATGGACTACATCATTGCCGACAGGTATGTGATCCCGGAAGAGCAAATGATTCATTACGCCGAAAAGGTGGTCTACCTTCCAGACTCGTTGCAGGTGAATGATGCCAAGCGCCGCATCAGCGACGCCACGCCGTCCCGTGTCGAAGCGGGGCTGCCGCGAGAGGGTTTTGTATTCTGTTCGTTCAATAACAGCTACAAGCTCAATCCGGAAATGTTCGCCATCTGGATGCGGCTCCTGGATCGAGTGCCCGGGAGCGTGCTGTGGCTGGTTGCCGGCAATCCGGACGTGGAGGTGAACTTGCGCAGGGAGGCGCGCGCTCGTGGCGTGGATTCGACGCGGCTGGTATTTGCGCCGCGCCTTCGCTACGAGGAATACCTGGCGCAATACCGTCTCGCCGACCTGTTCCTGGACACACTGCCTTACAACGGAGGTGTCACGGTCAGCGACGCTCTTTGGGCGGGACTGCCGGTGCTTTCCTGTTCCGGTGATGCGTTTTCCGCCCGCCTCGGCGGAAGCCTGTTACAGGCGATCGGCTTGCCGGAGCTGGTTGCCTCTTCCTTGACGGAATATGAATCCTTGGCGTTCCAATTGGCAACCGACCGTCCGCGCCTGGCGGAATTGCGTCAAAGGCTCGCTCGCAATCGCGATATCTATCCGCTGTTTGATACCGATCGCTACCGGAAAAATATTGAAGCGGCCTACGTTGCCATGTGGGAAAAGACGCAACGCGGTGAGCCACCGGGCAGTTTTGCTGTTCCCGGTTGAAGCCGCCCATCGGCCAAACGACGGATACGTCCGCGGCGCGATAGCCGATTAGGCTTCAACTCAGGAATCCTCGACAGAAAATTCCAAGGCGAGGACCTTGAGCGACGGAGGCGCGCGTGGGCACCTGCAGCAAAACGACCGATGAGCGCCCGCGAGAGCGCCTGCTGGGCCTAGGTGCGGCCGCGCTAACCGATGCGGAATTGCTCGCCGTCCTGCTACGGAACGGAATTGCGGGAAAGCCGGTGCTTGAACTCGCGCGCGACGTGCTGACAAGATTCGGAGGATGCGCCGGTCTGCTATCCGCCACGACGTCGCAAATTCTCTCGGTGCGCGGACTTGGCCCGGCCAAGACGGCCGAGCTCAAGGCAATGGTCGAGCTGACTCGCCGGGCGTTGCAGGAAGAATTCACGGCAGGAGACGCACTGACGTCGCCGGATGCGGTCCGCGACTACCTCCGCCTTTGCCTCTCGGCCTTGCCGCATGAAGCGTTCATGGCGCTGTTCCTCGACAGCCAACACCGCCTGGTGGCAGCGGACGAACTGTTCCGCGGCACGCTGGCGCAGACCAGCGTCTATCCGAGAGAAGTCGTCAAGGCAGCATTGTCCTGCAACGCCGCGGCCGTAATTTTTGCCCACAATCATCCGAGCGGAGTCGCGGAGCCCTCGCGCGCCGACGAGCTCCTGACCAGCGCACTCAAGCAGGCATTAGCCCTGGTGGACATCCGCACGCTAGATCACTTCATCGTGGCCGGTAACCGTGTGGTTTCGTTTGCCGAGCGGGGGCTGTTGTGAATCCGGATCCGGTGGCGCGACGTCACGGATCGCCGGCATGCGCACGACGGCGAACGAAAGCGAGTCTGTGCAGTAGAATTGGCGCGCCTCACGACGGGGTCGTCGAGGCCATTCGCTACATCGGACGACGTCCGAAGAAGGCTTTCCATGCTTGGTCAAATCATCCGCGACATTCTCGGTGCATCCCGAGGAGGCGACAAATCGGCGATGCCGGCACTTAGTCCCGCTGACAACGCAAATCCGCTGACGCGCTATTTCTACGGGAATTCCGGACCTGTCGCCCACAAGTGGCATCACTATTTCGAGATCTACCATCGGCATTTCCAGGCGTTTCGCGGGCGATCCCCTGTCGTGGTCGAGATCGGCGTTTCCGAAGGGGGTTCGTTGCCGATGTGGCATCACTACTTCGGACGGGGATCCCGCGTTGTCGGCATCGATATCGATCCCGCATGCCGGCAATTCGAGGACGGTGCCACGACGATCATGATCGGCGACCAGGCGGACCGGAAATTTCTGGCAACCGTGCGCGATCGCATCCCGCATGTCGACATCCTGATCGACGACGGGGGGCATACGATGGTCCAGCAAATTGCGACGTTCGAGGAACTCTTTCCGCACATCCAGGCCGACGGCGTGTATCTCTGTGAGGACGTGCACACTTCGTTGTGGCCCACCTTTGGTGGCGGCAGTCGTCGCAAGGACACGTACCTGGAGTACGCGAAGGGCCTGGTTGACAAACTTTTCTCCTGGCATTCCCAGGACCCGGCAACTCTAAAGGTGGACGATTTCACACGGTCGACGCACGGTATCCATTTCTATGAGAGCGTTGTAGTCATCGAGAAGCGGCAGATGACTCCTCCGAGGCAGTTCCAGTCAGGGAAGGGATCGGTAAGGGAAATCCATCTGCCAGCTGCACCCGGCGCGTAACGTGCCCTTGAGAAGGTACCTTGGGGCTCCCCAAGTGCTGCCGAGGACGGCCCCGGTGCTCGTCAGAGGCCTCCGAAGGGGTTGATTCTGGCGGACTTTCGGTGCATAATAATGAGCTTTGCAAAGCTGCCACGCCCCCGCTGGGCGCATTAATCGCGGGCAGGTCCAGGCGCTTAACCGAATTCGGATACAAGGAGCGAGCGATGGCTCGAGTCTGTCAAATCACCGGCAAGGCCCCCATGGTGGGGCACAACGTTTCGCACGCCAACAACAAGACCAAGCGGCGTTTCCTGCCTAACCTGCAGCGTCGCCGGTTCTTCATTGAGGGCGAGAACCGCTGGATCAGTCTGCGGCTGACCACGAACGCCTTGCGCACGATCGACAAGAAGGGCATCGATGTCGTCCTGGCCGAGTTGCGCGCCAAGGGCGAAAAGATCTAATCAGGGAACCCGACCATGCCTCGCGAAAAAATCAAGCTCGAGTCGTCTGCCGGCACCGGCCACTTCTACACCACATCGAAGAACAAGAAGCTCATGCCGGAAAAGATGGAGATCAAGAAATTCGATCCCGTCGCCCGCAAGCACGTGATGTACAAGGAAACCAAGCTCAAGTAATGTCGCTCTTTCGGCTCCGTCCCTTGGCACATGGGCCCGCTTCGGCGGGCCGTTGCTTTTTCCGCCTCGCGCTCATCGTCCAGGCGATACTAGCCGACTTTGCGCGGGTCTCAGCATAGCGCGTTTGCCATGCCGCCGGGGCCGAGGAACCCGAACCGCATCCATCGCGGATCGTCTTCAAAAAAGCACAAGTTGAAAAATCCGTGGAAGCCGAACGGGTCGCGGTCCGGCAAGACAATTTCGAACGAAAAGCGATCGGCAACCGCTTCATCCGCGAACCGGATTCCATAAGCGTGCTCCAGCAATCCTCGATAGGTCCCGCACATGTGGGTGTCCTCTGGGTGTGTCATCAGAATCCTCGGGTCGCTGCCAGCACCCATGAAAATGTCTGATCGCAGCGAGAATCCACCATTACCGACACTGTAGGTCTGCGGTGCGTCCCCCACGATGGGGTTCTCCAGCTTGGCCCCGACGTAATCGTAGTTGAGGAAGTCTTCCGACCAAGCGCTCGCGTTGATCACATAGCCGTCCCACTGCGTGACCAGTGCGAATTGCGTATCGACGTGTCTGGCCAGCGAGCGCATGATGAATTGCGAGTACTCTTCGATGCTTTGGATGTCATCGATGTACACGGTTTGGATGCCCTCGTATTGCCCGGCGCGGGACGTGAACAACTTCGCTTCCGCAAAGCGGCATTGCGCCATCGAACGTCGCAGTGAACGTGCGGCAAGGTCCGGAAGCTTGCAATCCACGGCGCACAGCGTGACGCTACCTAGTTCCAGGCGGTTCGACACAGGGGCAAAGTTGTGTTGCGCGGGGTCATGGTAGAGCGCCTTGCGCAACTCGGTGATCGCTTCGTGTTTGACCCCCAATGCGTCAAGTACCGCCCACGCCCAGTAGTGCGCCTCTCGGAGCAAAGTGTCGCCGTCCAGGCTTCGCTGAAGGGCAGCAGCTGATTCATCTAGTCGCCCCGTAAGTAAGCAGGCAATTCCTTCGTTATACGAATATTCGCTTACGCCGCTTGCGAGCCCTGCGGCATTTGCATAATGCGCCCGCGCCTCCTCGATTCGCCCCGACATGAAGCAGACGGTTCCGAGTAAGTTGGCGCATCGCGCATCGTTCGGAAAGCTGCGATCCGCGCCGATTAATAACGAATACGCGGTGTCGAGATCTCCTGCGGAAAGACGGTCTAGCGCCGGAGCGAACTGATCCGGGGACTCAAAGTCGCTTTTTCGCGATGCTGGCGCAGCTTTCATAAATTGGCCCACGGTTCAGCATGTGCGGTCATGACGCAGGCGACGCGCATCGATAACGTGACTGTTACCTAACGATTGCCTGCGGAGTCGCAAGTGTCCCGGCGGCCTGAAGTTTGAGAATATCTTCCGTTGCTTCCTTCAGGTTGATGAATCCCTCCTTGCCATGAACGTAGCCGTTATAAAAGTCCTTAAAGGTGTCGACGATTCGTCGCGGGTACGACGGAATGCAGTCGGCGTCCTTCAGAAATACTGCGACGAAATCGTTCCACACATCGCCGCTTTGTAGGGAAATGTACGATTCCAGCAACGTCGGATTGAGTCCGCTTCGCCTAGCCCAGTTGACGAGGCCCTTGCCGCTGTCAGGATAGAAGCGCCAGCAATCAACCGGGTAGCGATGAAACCATCCGTTCGAAGGAACGTTCAGATAGAACAGGCCCTCGGGTTTAAGTATGCGCAGGATCTCTAGGAATAGCACCCAGAACATTTCGGAATGTTCGAATACGCTTGAGGCCATGCAGACATCGACCGAATCGTCGGCAAAAGGGAGCCTGTAGGGATCCGTTAGAACGACGTCCACGTTATCGCCGTCGGCAAAATCAACGCCGATGTATTCCGCGTTCACTGGACATATGTCCCTCAACGAACCCCTTACCGTGGGCACGACCTGCGATCCGATTTCGATCACGAAATATCCGGGATGGTCCGGTCTCAGGTATGTGCGAAAGAATTCCATCGCATTGAGCATCGCAGTCGGGTGCATGGCGGGTCTCGATTGAGTCGATTTGATGGAGAATATTGCCAATCTACTTTGCTTCCGCCCGCACGACCCATTGGATCGGGATGGCGTCCTTTGCCGCTTGTTCCGGATCCACGCCGTTCGCTAGGGCCATGGCCTTGATTGCGTCGAGGAATTTGTCGCGCCCAGGCTCATTCATCACCCGGGACCCGCCCTCGACGATCCGAAAGCCCGTCGATTCGAACATTTCCATCGTCGTGATTCGCGTGAACCATCGGAGATGGGTTCGGTCCAGCAAGCCGGAGTCTTCGTACCGGAAGTGACCACTGTTCAGCCGTGCCTGCACGCTCCAGTGTTGTGCATTCGGAATGCACGCGACCACGCTGCCTTGGGCATCGATCTGTTCGCGAATCCTTGTTAACACCTGCCACGGATCGCGCAGGTGTTCCAGTGTGTCGCCGAACACCCAGCAATCGGAGGGGAACAGGCTGTCGAACGCGGCGTCGTCGAGTTCTTCGACCGAGGCATGCAGTACCCGATCGCAGTACCTTTCGCTGGCCTTGGCATACTCGGCGTCGATTTCGATGCCCGTGTAGTGGCAATGCGGCGCCTGCGCCTTGAACGCCCTGGCCAGTGCGCCCAGGCTGCTGCCGACCTCGACGACGCATGCCGATTGCGTTGGCATCAACGCCAGCAGATCGGGATTGTGGGTGTCGACGGCAGGCGTCTGCTTCATGTTTCCACGCGTCTCATTGCTGCCACTTGTCGAGATACTTGCGATAGCCGTCCTTCCACGCTTCCGTCGACATCTGGGCATCGCTTTCATGCACGACCGCTATGGGCCATGTGCCCATGCGCAGCCCCTTTTCCTCCGCCTGGCGGCAGAAGTCCTGATCGTAGAAGTGAAAATCGAATCGCTCGTCAAAGCGCACGCCGCAATCCAGCAGGACGCTACTGCGGCAAGCGAGCAGGATGCCGTCCAACAACTTGACCTCCTGCATCGATGGGCCGAAAACGAGCAAATTGTTGCACGGAAAGCCCGTGCCTTGACCTACGATTCCAGAGAGGTTCTCCCGCGCGTCCCAGGTAAACCGGTCGTCGATCTGCGCCCAGGACGGCTGCTTTGGCACCCGCCGCTTGTTGCCGACAATGCCGATGATGTGGAACTGTTCCAGGCCTTCCAGGATGCGAAAAGCCCAGAAGTAATCGCTCAGGTGAATGTCGTCGTGGATGAAGACCAGTACCGCCGGCGAAGTCCTCGCTTCGGCGATGGCCGCGTTGTAGATCTCGGGCAGCCCCAGTGAATTGTTCGCGAACAGCCGCAACTCGACGGACCCGTAGAAGCCGTACATCGCAAGCGACTTCCCGAGCGCGGTCCTGGTGTGGAAGCCTTCCGCGCTCTCGCGGGTCGCGCAGACCAGTCGAATCTTGGTTTGGAGCATGAGGCGATCGTCTCGTACGGTTTCGCAGTTGTTCTCCGCACGACATTGTAGATTGAATGCACGCCTCCCTCTCGGCCGGCCGGCCCAAGCCCGTCGCGCGCGAAAAAAACCCGCGGGTTACGCGGGTTCTTTTACAGCGGATTTGCGACCGGGGTCACGCGTACCGCTTGAGCTTGAGCGAGAACTGCTGCAACGGCACCAGGCCCGAGGCCTCGGCGCGATGACACCAGTCCTGCAAGCGCGTCAGCAGCTGCTCGGAGGATTCCGTCGAACGTTCCCAAAGGGCGCCCAGCTCCTGGCGCATCGCATACGCCGTGGCCAGCGCCTTGCTGTGTGCCAGCGCCTCGGCAAGCTTGACGCGATCGAGTTCCGACAGCTTGGCGTGATCGGCCAGCAGCCAGTGCTTGATCCTGCGCGCGCTGGGGGCCGCGGACGTCACGGGAGCCGCGGCGTCGACGGTGGAACGGGTCCGGAGGTGGGCGAGCTCCGCCGCGCACGCGTCCTTCAGCGAGCGCGCATAGCTCGTCATGACGGCGTAGCGGTGCGTTATCACGGACTGCAGTGTGGCCAGGTCCGCGACGGCCTTGGTCCGGTCGAACTTGAGTTGCGGCGCCACCTTGCGCACGGTGGCGAGCTTCACCGAGGACAGCATGCGGATGTACATCCAGCCGATGTCGAATTCGTACCACTGCGAGGAGAGCTTGGCGGACGTGCCGTACGCGTGGTGGTTGTTGTGCAGTTCCTCGCCGCCGATCACGATGCCCCAGGGCACGATGTTGGTCGACGCGTCGGCGCAGGCGAAGTTGCGGTAGCCCCAATAGTGGCCGATGCCGTTGATGATGCCGGCTGCGGTGACCGGGATCCACATCATCTGGATTGCCCAGATCGTCGCGCCGATCGGCCCAAACAGCGTCAGGTTCACGGCCAGCATCAGGCCCACACCCTGCCAGCCGAAACGCGTGTAGACATTGTGCTCGATCCAGTCGTCCGGCGTGCCGTGACCGTACTTGTCGATCGTTTCCAGGTTCTTCGATTCGGCGCGATAGAGCTCCGTGCCCTTCCAGAAGACCGTTTCGATGCCCCGGGTCTGCGGGCTGTGCGGGTCGTCCGGGGTTTCGACTTTCGCGTGGTGCTTGCGATGGATGGCGACCCATTCCTTGGTCAGCATGCCGGTCGTCAGCCAGAGCCAGAACCGGAAGAAGTGGGCGACCGCCGGGTGCAGGTCCAGCGCGCGGTGCGCCTGGCTGCGATGCAGGAAAATCGTGACCGACGCGATGGTGATGTGGGTAAACACCAGCGTGATGACGACATAGCCCCACCACGGCAGGTCGATCAGACCGTGCGACGCGAGGGAAAGAAAATCATAACTCATTGATTATCCATAGTTTATGCGCCGTTTTCGGCAAAAAAGCCCGGGATGCAGATTGGTGGCGCCCATTCTACGCGATGGGGGTCCCGGCGACCATGACCGGCGTCAAGGCGGCGTACTTGAGCCGCCGGACGGTAACTCGCTTTTGCCGATGACGTGAACGTCGCGCCGCGGATAGGGGATGGCGATGCCATTGGCCTTGAATGATTGGTAAATGCGGCGATTGAGGGAGCTTTTCAATGCGAGCTGACCGTTTTGCGGGTCGCGCAGCCAGAAGCCCAGTTCCAGGTTGATGCCGCTGTCGCCGAAATTCACGAGAAAGGCCATCGGTTCATTGGGCTTTCCCATCACGCGAGGCTCGGCGCGCGCCGCTTCTTCCATGAGCCTGAGGGCCAGCTCGATGTCACTGTTGTACGCGACCTGGATACTGATCGCGGTCCGGATTTCCGGCGTCGTGTAAGAGTGGTTGAGAACCGTGGTGGTGATGAGCGTCTCGTTGGGGACGATGGCCTCGACACCGTCCAGGCTTTTCACGACCACGTAGCGGGAGGTGACGCGCGACACGAGGCCGTGGCGGCCGTCCACGGTGATGAGATCGCCCAGCCGAATGGAGCGGTCGAGCAGTATCGTGAATCCCGCGATGTAGTTGGCCGCCAGTTTCTGCAGCCCAAGGCCGATGCCCACGCCCAGCGCACCGCCAAAAACGGTCAGCAGCGTCAAGTCGAAGCCGATCGCCCGCAATGCGACGAGCACGCCGACGGTGAGCAGGATGGCGCGCACGAACTTCGCCAATACGGCCCTGGTGTTGGTGTCGAACGACGTGGCCTGGAGCACGCGCTGTTCGATCAGCCCCGACAGCCAGATCGTGACAATCAGCGTGAGGATGACGGCAAAGATGCCGCTTCCCAGCGACAGGAGCGAAATTTCCTCACGGCCGATCGGAAGCCTGATCGAATCCAGTTCCGCCGCGAGGTCCGGCAGCACGCCGGTGAAATAGAGGATCGCCACGCCCCAGATGGAGAACGCGATGGCGCGCTCCCCCGCCTTCAGCCACGCCTGCGATGCGAACAGCTTGCGCATCGCGTAGACGACCATGCGAATTGCGCCCAGCGCCACCAGCAGCGGTATCGCGATGTCGATGAACAGCGTGCGCGCCTGGTAGTGGCGAAAGGCAAACCGCGCGACGATCAGCAGCAACAAGGCGGTCAGGGGAAAGACGATGCGGGCAAAGCCGGCCTGGAGCCGTCGGTAATTGACGACGTCCGCGGCGCGTTCACGCGCGCGCTGCGCCAGCACATAGTCGAAGTACCAGGCCAGGCCAATGCACAGCAACACAGCGCCGAGTTCGAGCCAGCCCCGCGGCGTGGCAAGCAGCGATTCGAAGCGGGACATGTCCAACGGTTCGAGCATCATTTGCGTCTCTCCAGCACCGCCGCGAAGAAGCCGTCGCATCCGTGCACGTGCGGCAACAGCTTGAGCGTCGGTCCGGTGTCGAGTGCGACGTTGGCGCGCGCAAGGTCCGCGGCGGCGTTGCCCTGCGCATAGTCCGGGTGCGCCGCCAGGAACTGCGCGACGATGGCCTCGTTCTCATCGGGCAGCACGCTGCATGTCGCGTACACCACGCGGCCTCCGGGCTTGACCAGCGTCGCCGCCGCGGCAAGAATCGACGCTTGTTTTGCCGCGAGCTCCGCAACCGCGGAGGCGGGCTGCCGCCACTTCAGGTCGGGGTTGCGCCGCAGCGTGCCGAAGCCCGTGCACGGCGCATCGACCAGCACCCGGTCGATCTTGCCGGCGAGGCGCTTCACCTTGGTGTCGCGTTCGTGCGCGAGCACCTGGGGATGGACGTTGGAGAGGCCCGAACGCTTCAAGCGCGGCGCGAAACTCTGCAATCGCTTCTGCGCGGTGTCGAACGCATAGAGACGCCCTTGCGAGCGCATCAGCGCGCCCAGCAGCAAGGTCTTGCCGCCCGCGCCCGCGCAGAAGTCGACCACCATGTCCTGGCGCTTCGGCGCGACCACGAAGCCGATCAGCTGGCTGCCTTCGTCCTGCACTTCGAGCCGGCCATCGACCAGCCACGGATGTTGTGCCAGCGACACGCGGCCACTGATGCGGATGCCCAGCGGCGAATACGGTGTCGCCGCCGCATCGAAGCCGTCGGCGACAAGCGCGGCAAGCGCCTCCTCGCGCGTCGCGGCCAGAGGATTCACGCGCAGGTCGAATGGCGCCGGCGTCACCCACGCGCGGGCCAATGCGATCCGTTCGGCATCGCCATAGGCGTCGCCCAGGCGATCCCACAACCAGTCGGGAAGGTCATGCGCCACCGCGGGCGGCAGCGGGTCGTGCAGGCGCGCCTTGAACTCGCGCAGCCACGTTTCGTCGGCGGACTTGAGCGCGGACGCCAGGTCGCGCAGCGACCGACCTTGCTCGCGCACCAGCACGGCCAGCGCCAGCTTGCGCGGTTCGGTACTTGCGGCCAGCGCCTCGAGCGAGCGCATCCGCCGCAGCAGCGCGAACACGCCTTCGGCGACGAACGCGCGGTCGTGCTGGCCCATTTCCGGATGCGCGCGGAAGTAGGCCCGCAAGCCGTTGTCGGCGGGCACGTCGAAGCGGCGCACGCGCTCGATCGCGGACGCGAGCGCCGCGACCTGGTTGGCGCGAATGTTCATTCGGCCTTGGCCTCGTCGACGCGGATCGAACTCAGCAGGACCTCGAGGGTGCCACGGTTGGTATTGACCACGCGCATCTTGACCGGAATGTAGCGCAGCGAAGGCGCCAGCCACACGTACGCGTCGGTCTTGCCGTCGTCGCTGCGGCGATGCCACCGCTCGGCGTCGACCAGGCCTTGCTTCCATTCGATTTTCTCGGTGTCCTCGCGGGTAACCGTGTAGTGCGTCACGCGCCGGGGCGTGGCGAGACTGAACGACATCACGTCGGACGTCGGTGGTGTGAAGTAGAACTGCCACATGATCGTCATGGGGTCGAATGTCGGCAGGTCGAGCGCCGCGGTCTTGTCCTCGTGCATGGTCACGATGCCGGCTTCCCAGTCGAAGACGGCCGACTCGCGGCGATCCGGCCCGCCGCGCTCGACGTCGAATTCCAGCGTCTGCAATCCGGTGGCGGTGATCAAGCCGTGGCTCTCCAACTTGCCTTGTCCGCGCAGGATCAGCGCGGCCAGCCCGCGCGCCCTGCCGACGGTGGCGATGCGGTATTGATTGTTCGTGTGTTCGAAGCGGTAGGTCGCCTCGCCGATCAGGAATCCGAGCGTTCCGTAATAGACGTCGTAGGCAAGATCCACCCGCGGCGGCAGGACCGGTGCCATCACCACGGCGCCGGGTATGACTTCCGGCGCAGCGTCGCTCGCCGCCGCGGCTTCGGCGGCGGCCTTGCCGTCGTTCTCCGTGGCCGCTGTTTCCGGCGTCGGCGCGGCTTCTTCGACAGGCTCGGTTTCCTTTGCCGCCGGCTCCGCCGGGACGGGCGCCGGCACCGGCGGCGGGCGTTTGACCCGCGGCTTTGGCTTGGCGGGCGCGGCCGCCACGGGCGGGGGTGGAGCGGGCATCTCGGTGAGCGTGACCGTGAGCGGCGTGGCATCGGGCGGCTCAAACAAGGTCGCGGGCCAGAACGTGAACGCAAGGTGCACGGCGAGCGACAGCAGCAGCGCGATCGCCAACACCACGCGCGTGCGCATGCCAACGCCCGGGAGCGCGAAGCGCGACACGGCTATCGATACCGATGCCATTCTCAGGTTTCCAGCGGTACGCGGAGTACGGCCGCGCCTGACGGCTGCGGCACTCCATTAACGCGTACCCGGCGTCCGGCGATGACCAGCCGGCCCTCGCAGAACCAGCGGACGGCGGCGGGCAACAGCAGGTGTTCCTGTTCCAGCACTCTCGCGGCCAGGCTCGCCTCGTCGTCGTCGTCATGCACCGCCACCGCGGCTTGCGCGATGATCGGCCCGACGTCCACGTCCGGCGTGACGAAATGCA
Source organism: uncultured beta proteobacterium (assembly GCA_963819965.1). GTDB lineage: Bacteria > Pseudomonadota > Gammaproteobacteria > Burkholderiales > Casimicrobiaceae > VBCG01. Next base: position 813,456 of record CAWFYA010000004.1, on the reverse strand, counting down.
CGGTGCAGCCGTGAATGCGCGCGCCGTCGGCCAGCGCACGCCGGTGCGTGTGCAGGCCGGGGTACAGCGGCAGAAGCGACGGATGGACATTGATGAGCCGGTCCGCGTAGCGGTGCACGAAGGGTGCTCCCAGCACGCGCATGAATCCGGCCAGTACGACGAGATCGGGCCTGCCGGCGTCCACCGCCTGATTCAACGCCGACTCGAAGGCATCGCGCGTGGGGAATTGGCGATGATCGAGAGCGACTGCGTCCACGCCATGGCCGCGCGCGACGCTCAGCCCCGCCGCGGTGGGAACGTTGCTCAGGACGCTGGCGATCGTGCCACCGAGCGTGCCCGCATCCATCGCCGCGAGCAACGCACCCAGGTTGCTGCCGCGGCCGGACAGGAGGACGGTGATGCGCTTGGTCATTGCATGCGGCGGCGCCGCGCGTGCGTCAGGCGACGACCGTGGCGGCTTCGCCGGCGGGAAGCGCGATGATTTCACCGATGCGCAATGCCCGTTCGCCGGCCGCCTCGAGATGTTGAATTGCGCGTTGCGCGTCGTCGGCGGCGACGACCAGCGCCATGCCGATGCCGCAATTGAACACGCGATGCATCTCGGCGTCGGCCACGTTGCCATGGCGCTGCAGCCAATCGAAGATCGCCGGTCGCGTCCATGCATTGCGCACCAGTCGCGCTTGCAGGCCCTCCGGCAGCATGCGCGGCACGTTTTCGACGAGGCCGCCGCCGGTGATGTGTGCCATGCCCTTGACCGGCAGCTCCCGCAGAAGCGCGAGCAGCGGCTTGACGTAGATGCGCGTTGGCGCCATCAACGCATCGCCAAGGGTACCCTCGGCGGGGGAGGCAAAGGGCGCGGCATAGTCCGCGCCGCTGGCGGCAACGATCCTGCGGATCAGGGAAAACCCGTTGGAGTGCGGACCGCTGGAGGCGAGGCCCAGCACCACGTCGCCGACCGCGATGCCGCTGCCGTCGATGATTCTCCCCCGCTCCACGACGCCTACGGCGAAGCCGGCGAGGTCATATTCGCCCGGCGCATACAATCCGGGCATTTCCGCGGTTTCGCCACCGATGAGCGCGCAGCCCGCCTGCTCGCAACCGGTCGCGATGCCCTTGATCACGGAGGCGGCGACATCGACATCGAGTTTGCTGGTCGCGTAGTAATCGAGGAAGAACAGCGGCTCGGCGCCCTGGACCAGGATGTCGTTGACGCTCATGGCGACGAGGTCGATGCCGACGGTGTCGTGGCGGCCGAGCGCGAACGCGAGCATGAGCTTGGTCCCCACGCCATCGGTGCCGGCGACCAGCACCGGATCGCGAAAGCGCTTGCCGATCTCGATCAATCCGCCAAAACCGCCGATGCCCGCCAGGACCTCCGGGCGCATCGTGCGCTTGGCGAAAGGCTTGATGCGCTCGACCAGCGCGTCGCCGGCTTCGATATCGACGCCCGCATCGCGGTAAGTGAGACCGGCGTTGGGAAGCGTGGAGGTGAGCGGGTCGGGAGGCATGGGTGTGGGCGACGCATAATGCGCCGCGCGAACGCGTGAACCACTACAATCCGGTATTTGCCCGCAGGGAGGTCCCTGCGTACGCACAGAATTCGCCGAATTTTACCGGAAATGACTGATCCTCGCCCTCCCGAATCCGAAGTACTCAGCGCACAAAGCAGTCCGCCAGCCGCGCGCAAGCCGATGCCGTATCGCCACTACCTGTGGGGAGTCGGCGCCGCGCTCATCGTGTTTTTCCTGCTGCACTGGCTCGGCGCGGTACTGACGCCGTTTTTGGTCGGCGCGATCCTGGCCTATCTGGGCACGCCGTTGGTGGACGCGGCCGAACGTCGTGGCGTGCCGCGCGCGATAGCGACCACGGTCACGGTCATGCTGTTCGGATTGCTGCTCGTCGCGGTGTTCATCGTGCTGATCCCCTTGGTGCAGGGTGAGGTGGCGCAGGCGGCGAAAAAACTGCCGGCGCTGTTCGCGCAGGCATTGGCCCAGCTGGCGCCGTGGATCGAACAGCATTTCGGCATAACGCTCTCGCTCGACCTTGAGACGATCAAGACACTGGTCGCGGAAAATGCCGAGAGCGCGCGCGATCTTTCCCTTCGCCTGCTGTCGGGCGTCAAGGCCGGCGGCCTGATCGCCCTGTCCATCCTCATCAATCTCGCGTTGATTCCGGTCGTGATGTTCTATCTGCTGCGTGACTGGAAGATGATCGTCGCGCGCTTGGACGATCTGGTGCCGCGCGATTGGCAAGTCCGCTTCCGCACGATCGTGAACGATGTCGACAGCGTTCTCGCCGAATTCCTGCGCGGGCAGTTCCTGGTGATGGTGGTGCTGGCCGTCTACTACGCTGTCGGCTTGTCGCTGGCGGGACTGGATCGCGCGCTGGCCATCGGCATCCTGACCGGGTTGCTGGTTTTCATTCCCTATGTGGGCTTCGGGCTGGGCCTGGTGCTGGGCATCGTCGCGGCGCTGCTGCAATGGACGGGTTGGCCGGCATTCCTCGCCGTTGTCGCTGTGTACGGGATCGGGCAACTACTCGAGAACTACGTGCTGGTGCCGTGGCTGGTAGGCGACCGGATTGGATTGCATCCGATAGCCGTCATCTTTGCTTTGCTCGCCTTCGGTCAATTGTTCGGCTTTGCCGGCGTCCTTCTGGCGCTTCCGGTGTCGGCGGCGTTGCTGGTCGGATTGCGCCACCTGCGCGGGGAATATGTTCTGTCGCCTTTCTACCGCGGCGACTCCGACGCCTAGTTGCGCAACTCCTGATCGCACGATGGAGCAGTTGATCTTCGAACTCGCGGTTCCGGAACCGCCGAGTTTCGCCAATTTCCTCGCGGGACCCAACCGGGAAGCCGTCGCCGCACTGCGCAGCATTGCGGAGGGCGATGCGACCGAAACCGGGCTGGTGCTTTGGGGACCGCCCGGCGTGGGCAAGTCGCACCTGCTGCATGCCGCGGCCGCCGCGGTCCGAGGAAAGCGCCCGGTCTGCTTCTGTGCGCTTCCGGGTGAATTGCCCGGCGAGGACCTGGCGGCGGAATCGCTGCTGCTGGTCGACGACGTCGAACGCGCCGATGCCGCCACACAGGGTCGCCTGTTCAGCGCGTACAACGCTCTGCGGGCGTCCGGGGGCGCGTTGGTCGTCACAGCTGCCATGCCGCCCGCCCGCCTGCCGTTGCGGGACGATGTGCGCAGCCGACTGGGTTGGGGGCTGATTCACGAGGTGCGGCCCCTTGCCGACGAGGACAAGCCGCAGGCTTTGGCCGCCTATGCCCATGCCCGCGGTTTCGCGTTGTCCGAGGACGTGATCGCCTACTTGCTTTCCCACGGGCAGAGGGACATGCCGAGCCTCGTAGCGACGCTGGCCGCGCTCGATCGCCACTCGCTGGCATCGAAACGGCCGATAACCGTGCCTTTGCTCAGGGAGTGGCTGCAGCGCGGGTTGGGACTTTCTGCCTCCGCACCCCGGGACCCGCCTCCCTAGCGGGAGGTGCCGGACAAACGTCGCCAAACGGAGACAAAAGGACCTCCGGCCGGGGTATGGTAATTCTTTGATTGCTCAGCTAAAGTGTCGGGTAGTCAAGGACATGGACTTGGCGGGAGATAGTGTCAACCGGCCCGATGTCAGGCCCGTTAATGGCGTCGACACGCTGGGTTGGTGTCACTTTGAAACCTCCAAGGAATATTCAGGCATGAAGAACGTTATGGTGGCATTGGTGGCGGCGGCGTTCGCTTCCGTCGCGCTGGCCCAGGGTACGACGGCGGCAGCGCCGGCCATGCAAGCTGCTCCGGCCGCGCAAGCTGCGCCCGCAACACAACATTGGCCGTCGAATTCCGAAGCAAGGAAGGAAAAGAAAGCCAAGAAGAAGGCAAACAAGAAGGCTTCCCATTCGGCGACGGCACCGGCGACGTCCACGACGCCTGCTGCGACCTCGACCGCCGAGAAGCCCGCCAAGTAATCAGCCCGGTATAATTTCTGTCCAACTCCGAAACCTAAAGGAACTGCAATGAACAAGCTGCTCGTAGCCCTGATCGCCGGTGGGTTCGCCACCGTCGCTGCCGCACAAACTGCTGCGCCCGCCACCGCTCCGATGGCTGCCCCGATCACCAAGAAAGAGATGAACAAGCAGAAGGCGCAGGAAGTCGAAGCCATCACGAGCAAGGAAACGCAAGGTGCCTCGAACAGCGGCCGCGCCTCCGCCGCTGAAGCGAAGGCCAACACCGCCAAGTCGAAGGCAATTCCCAAGCCGACCAAGGCGCAAAGGCAATCTGACGTCAAGTCGACCGCCAAGGAAGTCGATCAGGCCGGCGCGCGCGCGACGGCTGAGGAACAAGCCAAGAACACGGCTGCGTCCAAGGAAGTGCCGAAGGCGACGAAGGCCCAGCATGCGGCCGACGTCAAGGGCACGGCCACGGATAAGAACGCCACCAAGTAAGCCTTCGACAAGAACAACGGTCGTGAAGAAGGGCAAGGCGCGTGCGCCTTGCCTTTCGTTTTTCCGTCCCCCAGGTTCTTGATCCGTCTTTACGCGACGTGCCCCTTTGCGCATTGGCACGGACCGTGTCCCACACCTTTCATTGATCTTGCATGAACAATTGGCCCTGTCCCGTCCTGCCGTGACCGTCGCGACCGTCGTCGAGCGCGATGGTCACTTCCTGCTGGTCGAGGAGGAAACGCGCACGGGCCGTAAATTCAACCAGCCCGCCGGTCACCTCGAGCCGGCCGAGACATTGCCTCAGGCGGCGGCGCGCGAAACGCTCGAGGAGACCGGCTGGCATGTGGTGCCCACCGCGCTGATCGGCGTCTATCGCCTCGAGACCGAGGACAATGGCGGTACCTACGTGCGCTTTTCGTTTGCCGGAGAGGCGGGCGAGCACGACCACACGCGCCTGCTCGACGAAGGCATCGTGCGCGCAGTGTGGATGAGCTACGACGAAATCGTCGCCCATCGGGCGGACCATCGCAGTCCGCTGGTCCTGCGCTGCATCGATGACTATCGCGCCGGCAAGCGCTGGCCTTTGAATTTCGTGCAGGAGTTGGCGAAGTGAGCGTGCAGCATCGTGCCTAAGCGGCGCGTCATCGTGGGCCTTTCCGGTGGGGTCGACTCCGCGGTCGCCGCGTGGCTGCTCAAGCAGCAGGGGCATGAAGTCGTGGGCGTCTTCATGAAGAACTGGGAAGACGACGACACCGACGAGTATTGCACGTCGCGCGAAGACCTGGTGGATGCGGCGGCCGTGGCCGACGTGTTGGGCATCGAGCTTGAGGCCGTCAATTTCGCGGCGGAATACCGCGAGCGCGTGTTTGCCCATTTCCTGCGCGAGTACGAGGCCGGCCGCACGCCGAATCCCGACGTGCTTTGCAACAGCGAGATAAAGTTCCGCGCGTTCCTCGACTATGCGTTGCGTCTCGGCGCCGATGCGGTCGCCACGGGCCACTACGCGCGCGTGCGGCGGGCGCCGGGCGATGCCGCGCGAGTGGAACTGCTGAAGGCACGCGATTCCACCAAGGATCAAAGCTATTTCCTGCATCGGTTGACCCAGGAGCAACTGACACCGGCCGTGTTTCCGCTCGGTGAGATGCGCAAGCACGATGTTCGGCGCGTTGCGCGCGAACAGGGCATCCCGACGTGGGCGAAGAAGGATTCCACCGGCATCTGCTTCATCGGCGAGCGGCCGTTCCGCGATTTTCTTGCGCGTTACCTCCCGCGCGCGCCGGGACCGGTGGAAACACCCGAAGGCCGCGTTATCGGCCAGCATGACGGACTGGCGTACTACACGCTCGGGCAGCGGCAGGGACTGCGTATCGGTGGCGTGCGCGATGGCACTGACGAGCCGTGGTTCGTCGCGGCCAAGGATCTCGTGCGCAACGCACTGGTCGCCGTGCAGGGACATGAAAATCCGCTGCTGTATCGACGGCAGGTGGATGCGATCGACATGCACTGGATTCGTGGAGTGGCGCCGTCGCTGCCCGCGCGATTCGGGGCCAAAACGCGCTACCGGATGCCCGACGCGACGTGCATGTTGACCGACACGCCCGATGGTTGGCGCGCGAACTTCGATGCACCGCAGTGGGCGCCGACGCCCGGGCAATACCTCGTGCTCTACGATGGCGAGGTCTGCCTGGGCGGTGGCGTCATTGCCGCGAGCGGCGCTGCATCTGGCAGTTACGAAGCCTCGAATACGGGCGAAATTGCGGAACCGGTTCGCTCGTCGATCACCTGACCACGCCTGCTCATCGATGCCCGACGCAATCTCCATTTCCGGCCGAAGCAGTTTGAGCCCGACATGCGCGCGATGACCCGTCGCCGGCGCGCGTGGCTGGCATCATTGTGGGCCGTGCTGGCTGCGGTCCTGGTCTGGGGCACGGTGGAACTCGTCCTCGGCTCCGTGCCGCGCCATTTCGTGTTGGCCTCGGGTGCTCAAGGCGGTGTCTATCAACGGTACGCCAAGAAGTACAAGGAAATGCTTGCGCACGAAGGGGTGACCGTCCAGGAGCGGACAACCGCGGGTGCCGACGAGAACCTGAAGCTGCTGCTCGATCCCAAGTCCGGGGTCGACGTGGCATTCATGCAGGGTGGTGTCGCACCGAACCCGGGCGACAGCAATCTCGTCATGCTGGCGAGCCTCTATTACGAGCCCTTATGGGTTTTCTACAGAGGGACCGGGACGATCTCCAGAATCCCCCAATTGCGCGGGAAGCGGATTGCCGTCGGCGCGCCGGGAAGCGGGACGCGAATATTCGCCGAATCGGTGCTTTCCATGGGAGGCGTTGCGGCGGACAACTCCACGCTGCTGCCGCTTGGAGGCAAGGAGGCTCAGCAGGCACTGGAAAAGGGCGACATCGACGCGGCGATGTTCGTTGGCGGAGCACAGACCGCATTTATCCAGAACGCGCTGTGGAATCCGGATCTCAAGCTCATGAGTTTCGAAAGCGCCGACGCCTATGTGCGGCGCGTGCCCTACATCAGCAAGTTGACCCTGCCAGAGGGAACCATCGACCTGGCCGGCAACATTCCGGCACATGACGTAACGCTCATCGGCACGACGGCGATGCTTGTCGCCCGCGATGACTTCCCGACGGCGCTCGTCGACCTTCTGGTGGACACCGCGCGCGTTTTGCACTCAGGGAAGGGATACTTTGAAACTGCGGGGGAGTTTCCGGGGATCACGCCGGTGGATTTTCCCGTGTCGGACGCGGCGGAGCGGCACAAGCGATTCGGGCCGAGCTTCTTGCATCGCTATTTCCCGTACTGGATCGCGACGTTCATGGAGCGCCTGATCGTCGTCATGCTGCCGCTGCTCTTCCTCCTGGTGCCGCTGTTCAACTTTCTTCCGCAGATTCTGCGCTGGCGAGTACGCTCGCGCATTTTTCGCTCGTACGGCGAACTCAAGCTGCTCGAGAAAGACGTTGATGCGCGCACCGGTACGCTACCCATCGCGCAGTGGCTGGCGGAATTGGACAACATCGAGCGGGCGGCGGAGCACATCAAAGCTCCGGTGAGTTTCGCCAGCGAGGCATACACGCTGCGGGAGCACATAGGGTTTGTCCGCCGCGTGGTGATGGCCAAGGCGGACGCAGCGGCAGGTCATGCGAATTCGCCGGCCGGGCCGGTGGACACTCACCCAAAATGACGGGGAAGGCTCCCCTGTCCCGAATGCGCTGAATCGCCGCACCCTTGACGGGATGCGGCACGCCCAACTGCAACGCCGCTGGGGCGAACCCTTTCTAGAAGGGAATATCGTCGTCGAACTCGTCGACGTTCTTTTTGCCGCCGCCAGCGGGTTTGGCTGCGCCACCTGAACCGGCGCCACTGTCCCGTCGCGAGCCGCCGCTGGGCGCCGCGCCCGCGAACTCGGCATCGCCGCCGCCGCCGCCACTAGCGCCATCACGGCCACCGAGCAACTGCATGCGGTCGCCGACCACTTCGGTCGAATACTTTTCGACGCCTTCCTTGTCTGTCCACTTGCGAGTTTGCAGGCGACCCTCAATATAGACCGGACGGCCTTTCTTCAGGTATTCGCCGGCAATTTCGGCTTGACGCCCGAACAGCACCACGGTGTGCCACTCGGTTTTTTCCTGCTTCTCGCCCGCCTTGTCCTTCCAAGTGTCCGTGGTGGCGATGCGCAGGTTGGTCACGGCGTCGCCGCCCGTCGTATAGCGTGTTTCTGGATCCCGGCCGAGGTTGCCGATCAGGATCACTTTGTTGACCGAGGCCATGCACTTCTCCCGTCGAAAATCGGTTGCCGCCGCCCCCAGGGACATGAAAGCGCTGCCGGACTATGGGCGGGCCACCAAAACGCAATATACTAGCAGGTTCGGCGTTTTGTCCCTGGGTCCAAAGTCCTAGGCCGAACAGCCGATAGGGAGCTCGTAGGGAATTTGAAGCTCAGTAGTGAACTGGCAGCTAACCATCCGTCACAAACCGCGATCACGCGACAAACGAACCTCAACTGCATGGACCAGATCCGCATCCGCGGTGCGCGCACGCACAACCTCAAGAACCTGAATCTCGATTTGCCGCGGCACCAGCTGATCGTCATCACCGGCCTGTCGGGGTCGGGCAAGAGCTCGCTCGCGTTCGACACGCTGTATGCCGAGGGCCAGCGTCGCTACGTCGAGTCGCTGTCCGCCTATGCCCGGCAATTCCTGCAGCTGATGGACAAGCCCGACGTCGACCTGATCGAAGGACTGTCGCCGGCCATCTCGATCGAGCAGAAGGCGACGTCGCACAATCCACGTTCCACCGTCGGCACCGTGACCGAGATCCACGACTACCTGCGCCTTCTCTATGCGCGCGTGGGCGATCCGCATTGCCCCGATCATCCCGAGCAGAAACTCGTCGCGATGACGATCTCGCAGATGGTCGACGCCACGCTCGCCATGCGCAATGACCAGAATGAGGATACCAAGCTGATGATCCTCGCGCCCGCGGTGGTCAACCGCAAGGGCGAGCACCTGGAGCTTTTCGTCGAGCTGCGCGCCAAGGGATTCGTGCGCGTGCGCGTCGACGGCAAGGTGTGCGAGATCGACGACGCGCCCAAGCTGGCCAAGACCACCAAGCACACGATCGAGGTGGTGGTCGACCGGCTCAAGGTGCGTGAAGAATTCAAGCAGCGCCTGGCAGAATCCTATGAGACCGCGCTACGCCACGGCGATGGCCGTGCGATCGCCGTTGAGATGGGCAAGGACAATGAGCCGGCCGTGGAGCACCTGTTCTCCGCCAAGTTCGCCTGCCCAATCTGCAACTATTCGCTGGCCGAGCTGGAGCCCAGACTGTTCTCGTTCAACAGCCCGCTGGGCGCGTGCCCGCGCTGCGATGGTTTGGGCTCGATCACGTTTTTCGATCCCAAGCGGGTCGTCGCGTTCCCGCAGCTGTCGCTGGCTTCCGGAGCGATCAAGGGCTGGGACCGGCGCAACCAGTTCTATTTCCAGCTGCTGCAAAGCCTTGCCAAGCACGTCGGCTTCGATGTCGACAGGCCGTTCGCCAAGCTGCCGGAGAGGGTGCAGCAATTGATCCTCTACGGGTCGGGCGAAGAGAAAATTCCGTTCACCTATCTGTCCGAACGCGGCAAGCCGATGCTCCGCGAGCACACGTTCGAAGGCATCATTCCCAACCTCGAGCGGCGCTATCGCGAGACGGATTCAGTGATGGTGCGCGAGGAACTCGCGAAGTACCTGAACAACAAGCCTTGCCCTGAATGCGGCGGCACGCGCCTGCGCCGTGAAGCCCGCTTCGTGAAAGTCGGCAGCGGCGCGCAGGCGCGGGCGATCTACGAGATCTCGGGCCTGCCGCTCAAGGCGACGATGGCGTTCTTCGCTGCGCTGGTGCTGGACGGACAGAAGGCGGCGATTGCCGACCGCATCGTCAAGGAAATCATCAGCCGGTTGCAGTTCCTGAACAACGTGGGGCTCGACTACCTGGCGCTCGACCGCTCGGCGGAGACGCTGTCTGGCGGCGAATCGCAGCGCATCCGGCTCGCCAGCCAGATCGGCTCCGGGCTCACCGGCGTGATGTATGTGCTGGACGAGCCTTCGATCGGCCTACACCAGCGCGATAACGACCGCCTGCTCGACACGCTCAAGCACCTGCGCGACCTCGGCAACAGCGTGATCGTCGTCGAGCACGACCAGGACGCGATCAACGCGGCGGACTACGTCGTCGATATGGGTCCGGGTGCGGGCGAGCATGGCGGGCAGGTCGTCGCGCAGGGCACGCCGGAGGACATCCGGCATGCGCCGCACTCGCTCACCGGTCAGTATCTTGCCGGTCACCGGCAGATCCCGATACCCGCCAAGCGGCACCGGGCCGAGCCGGGCAAGGTGCTGAAGATCGTCGGCGCCACCGGCAACAATTTGCAAAAGGTTACGGTCAGCGTTCCGGTGGGCCTTTTTGTCTGCGTGACGGGTGTCTCGGGATCCGGCAAGTCGACGCTGATCAACGACACGCTATATCACGCTGTGGCCCGCCACCTCTACGACAGCGCCGAGGAGCCCGCGCCCTTTGCCGAGATGGAGGGCCTCGAGCATTTCGACAAGGTAATCAGTGTCGACCAGAGCCCGATCGGCCGCACGCCGCGCTCGAATCCGGCGACGTACACCGGATTGTTCACGCCGATTCGCGAACTGTTCGCGCAGGTCAAGGAGGCGCGCGAGCGCGGCTACGGACCTGGCCGCTTTTCGTTCAATGTGAAGGGCGGGCGCTGCGAGGCCTGCCAGGGCGACGGCCTCATCAAGGTGGAGATGCACTTCCTGCCGGACGTCTATGTGTCCTGCGATGTCTGCCACGGCCAGCGCTATAACCGTGAGACGCTCGACGTCAGGTACAAGGACAAGAACATCCACGAGGTGCTGTCCATGACCGTGGAGCAGGCCTACGCGTTCTTCGAGCCGGTGCCGGCCGTCGCGCGCAAGCTCGCGACACTGCTCGACGTCGGGCTGGGCTACATCACGCTTGGCCAGTCGGCGACGACGCTGTCGGGCGGCGAGGCGCAGCGGGTCAAGCTGGCGCTGGAACTGTCGAAGCGTGACACCGGGCGCACGCTTTACATCCTGGACGAGCCGACCACGGGCCTGCATTTTCACGACATCGAATTGCTGCTCACCGTGCTGCACCGCCTGCGCGACCACGGCAACACGGTCGTCGTCATCGAGCACAACCTCGACGTGATCAAGACGGCGGACTGGATCATCGACCTGGGGCCGGAAGGCGGCGCCGGCGGTGGAACGATCGTGGCCGAAGGTACACCCGAAACGGTCGCGGCGGTGGCGCGAAGCTACACGGCCCGCTACCTGAAGCCGGTGCTCGCGGCGGACACCAGGCGGCGCGGCAAGGCCGCCGACGAAAGCACGGCGCGTGCGTCGCGCGGCAAGAAGGCATCGGGCGATCTGTTGAGTTGATGGAACGACGTTGGCAAGGCGTTGGCGCGCTGCAAGTCCCCATACTTGACGTCAGGCTTGCCGGCCCCGATCATCGAGTCGGTCTTGATCCTCGCCTGAGGGCGGAGCCGGGGCGTACCGGCTGATCGCGGCGAGGATGCCGGCGAGCAGCGCGACCGGCGTCGGCGGACAACCGGGAATCTCGACGTCGACCGGAATGACGTTGGCGACGCGCCCCATGCTCGCGTAACTTTCGCCGAAGATGCCGCCCGTGCAGCCGCAATCGCCCACCGCAACCACGAGTTTCGGCTCCGGCGTTGCGTCATACGTCCGGCGCAATGCGATCGCCATGTGCTTGGACACCGGCCCCGTCACCAGCAGGAGATCGGCATGGCGCGGGCTGGCGACGAACTTGATGCCGAGCCCTTCGATGTTGTAGTACGGGTTGCCAAGCGCGTGAATCTCGAGCTCGCAGCCGTTGCACGACCCGGCATCGATCTGCCGGATGGTCAGCGCACGGCCGAGCGCGCGCAGCAATTTTTCCTGCAGCCGCGCGACGAGCACGTTCTCGTCGGCAGGCGCAGGCGGGTCTTCGGTTTTGATGCCGGTGCGCGCGATCTGGTGCAGGATGTGCAGCATCGTCGAGGAATCCTAGAGGTCGTGCCCGCTGTACGTCAGGTTGAACGATTTGTTGATGAGCGGGAAATCGGGAACGATGTTGCCGATCACCGCGTGCTCGAGCACCGGCCAGTTGGTCCATGACGGGTCGTGGGGATGGCAGCGACGGATGGCGCCCGCGTCGCCGCTGGTGAGCGCGACCAGGACCGGTCCCCGCCAGCCTTCGACATAGCCCAGTCCGAGTTTGTGCTCTGGAATTTCCGGGAGTTCGACACGGACGTCGCCTTCCGGGATGGCTTTGACGATGCTCTGGATAAGACGCAGCGACTCCAGCGCCTCGTCGAAGCGCACGGCCACGCGCGCCGCGACGTCGCCCGTCTGCGCGGCTGCCTCGCGCACCGCGAGCGAATCGTACGGCGTCACCGGAAAGTCGCAGCGCAAGTCGTGCGCTTGGCCGCTGGCGCGTCCCGCCATTCCGGCCAGCCCCAGCCGCGCCGCCAGCGCGGGCGTCACGATGCCGCACGTGCGAAACCGGTCCTGCAAGCCGGCATGATCGTCGTAGATGTCACGCAGGATCCGGATTTCCCGTTCCAGTGCCGTGCATTCCTCGGCGATTCGCAACGCGTGTTCCGCCGTGATGTCGCGGGCGATGCCACCCGGCACGACGCAGTCCATCATAAGCCGATGGCCGAAGGCGACGAGGTTGGTGCGCAGCGCGTCCTCCTTCAAGCGCGAGAATTGCGCCAGCCCGAACGCGAAACCGCCGTCGTTGCCGAGATAGCCCAGGTCGCCCAGGTGGTTGGCGAGGCGTTCGCGCTCCAGCGCCAGCGCGCGCAGCCACGCGGCTCGCGTTGGTATCGTCACGTCGGCGATGGCCTCCAGCGCCTGCGCGTAAGCCCACGCGTAGGCGACAGTGCTGTCCCCCGAAACGCGACCGGCAAGGCGATGCCCCTCGGCAAGCCGCAGCGCTTCGAAGCGTTTCTCGATGCCCTTGTGCGTATATCCCAGACGCTCCTCGAGCCGCAACACCTTTTCGCCGACCACCTGGAAGCGGAAATGGCCGGGCTCGATGATGCCCGCGTGCACCGGGCCGACCGGGATCTCGTGCACGCCGTCGCCCTCAACCTTCACGAACGAGTATTCCTCCTGTCCCGGCTCCCATTTGGATAGCGCGACGAAGTCACGGCGCAGCGGAAACTGGTCGATGGGCCAGCTGGCAAGCCACAGCCATGGTCGCTGGTCGTCGCCATCGGAGGGAATGCCCACCAGGTCGAATGCGGCGCGCTGCATCCGGTCGGCGGCCGGAAAGATCAGCGACAGGTCCGGATAGTGGACGTCCGCATCCGGCAAGGTGTGCTCGAGCAGCGTCAGGCCCTCGCGATCCTGCAGCACGACGCGCAGGCAGTACCCGCGATTGCGGTCGCGCTCGTCCGACAGCCACAACGCGACTAGGCGGCCGCCTTCCTCCCACGCGACACGGCACGCCGCCAGAAGTTGGCCGGAGTTCACGGGCACGCGGCGAGCGGGCACCGCGGAAGGCAGGGTCGCGCCGGAAAGGCCGAGGGCGGAGAGATTCACGGCTTCATCCGATCAAGCGCGCCGCCTGGCGATACCAGTCGGCGAGAAACGGGGGAATCCACAATCCCAGCATCAGCACCAGCGCGAGATGCACGAACACGGGAAGCATGTTCGGCCGCAGCGGCAGCGGACGCGTCCTGCTGGACATCTCACCAAACACCATCGGCTGCGCTTTCGAGAACACCGCGGCAAACGCCAGTCCCAGCGCGCCGAGCAGGAACGGCGTCGCCCACGGCTGGTCGCGCATGGCCGTCGTGAGGATGAGGAACTCGCTGGCGAAAACGCCGAAGGGCGGCATCCCGAGGATCGCCAGCGTGCCGATGATGAGGCCCCAGCCCAGCGCCGGGCTGATCGCGCTCAGCCCGCGAATTTCCTCCATGATCTGCGTGCCGGTCTTTTGCGTGGCGTGGCCGACGGTGAAGAAGATGGCCGACTTGGTCAGCGAATGCACGGTCATGTGCAGCAGGCCGGCGAAATTGGCGATGGGTCCGCCCATGCCGAACGCGAAGGTGATGATGCCCATGTGCTCGATCGACGAGTAGGCGAACAGGCGCTTGATATCGCGTTGCCGCGACAGCAGGAACGCCGCGACCACGACGGACAAAAGGCCGAAGCCCATCATCAGTTCCTTTGCGAACGACGTCTGCACCGAGCCTTCCACCAGCACCTTGCAGCGAAGCACGGCATACAACGCGACGTTGAGGAGCAGGCCGGAGAGCACCGCCGAGACCGGCGTGGGACCTTCCGCGTGCGCGTCGGGGAGCCAGTTGTGCAACGGCACCAGCCCCACTTTGGTTCCGTAGCCCACCAGCAGGAACACGAAAGCCAACGCGAGCACCGTGGGTTCCAACTGTCCCTTGACCCCGTTCAGCTCTGTCCACAGCAGCGCGCCGCCCCCGGCACCTAGGAGTTTCTCGGCCGCGAAGTAGAGCAGGATCGTGCCGAACAGCGCCTGGGCGATGCCGACGCCGCAGAGGATGAAATATTTCCACGCAGCTTCGAGGCTCGCCGGCGTCCGGTACAGCGAAACGAGCAGCACGGTAGTCAGCGTGGCTGCTTCCATGGCTACCCAGAGGATGCCCATGTTATTGGTCAACAGCGCCAGCAGCATCGTGAAATTGAACAGCTGGTACATGCTGTGGTAGAGACGAAGGCGCGCGGCCGTGAGCCGCCCATGCTCCTCTTCGATGCGCATGTAGGGCTGCGAGAAGATCGACGTGGTGAAACCCACGAACGCGGTCAGCGCGACCAGGAACACGTTGAACGGATCGACGAAGAACTGGTGATCGAGTACCAGCAGCGGCCCCTCCGAGATAACGCGCGTCGTCAGTGCGGTGGCGGCCAGGAACGTGAGCAGGCTCACCGCGACGTTCATCCGCGGTGCGATCTTTCGCTCGCCCACGATGGCCAGCACTGCGGATCCCAGCAGCGGGAAGCCCAGGACGGCGAGAATCTCGATCACCCGCGCGTCTCCTTCATTCGTTTTCCTTGAGCTTTTCCATGTGCTTCAGGTCGAGGCTGTCGAACGTCTCGCGGATCTGGAAGAAGAACACGCCCAGGATCAGCATGCCGACGAGCACGTCGAGGGCGATGCCCAGCTCGACCACCATGGGCATGCCGTACGTGGCGCTGGTCGCGGCGAAGAACAGGCCGTTTTCCATCGACAGGAAGCCGATGACCTGAGGGATGGCCTTGCGCCGCGTGATCATCATCAGAAACGACAGCATCACGGTCGCCATGGCGATGCCGAGCGTGGAGCGCGTGACCGTGCTGGCGAGCTCCGAGATCGGCACGGCGAGGTTGAACGAGAACACGACGAGCACCAGGCCGATGATCATGGTGGTCGGGACGTTGATGAGGCCCTCGACGTCCCATTTCACGTCGAGTTTCCGGATCAGCCGGTGCAACAGCCACGGCAGCAGCGCGACCTTGAGCAGCAGGGTAAGTCCGGCCGAGAAGTACAGGTGCGACTGGTGCGTGCCGTAGGCCACGATGGCCGTCGAACAGCTCAGCGCCAGTCCCTGCGCCGCGTACAGGTCGATCAACGACAGCACACGCCGCTGCGCGAGCATCGCAAAGGCCAGCAGCAGCAGAAGGGCTGCCAGCAGGTTGATGAGCTGCGCGTAGAGGGGTAACGCGGCCATGTCAGTCCCGCCGGGCCGCCCCAAGGGACTGACGCGCCCCCAGTGGGGGCAGCGAGCGTAGCGAGCGTGGGGGTCGTTCATCATCCCGCCGGGCCGCCCCAAGGGACTGACGCGCCCCCAGTGGGGGCAGCGAGCGTAGCGAGCGTGGGGGTCGTTCATCATCCCGCCGGGCCGCCCCAAGGGACTGACGCGCCCCCAGTGGGGGCAGCGAGCATAGCGAGCGTGGGGGTCGATTCATATCAGGCACCCAGCAGCAGGTTGACCAGCATGGCCAGCACCGCCAGCATGAAGGCCGTCCCGAGAAATTCCGGCGCGCGGAAAATGCGCATCTTTGCCGAGAGTGTTTCAATCAGCGCCAGCGCAAAGCCGCCCGCGAGCAGCTTGGCGATCAGCGCGGGCGCTGCTTCCAGGAGCGCCTGCCAATCGCTGCCGCTGACCGCGATGCCGAATGGAAAGAACAGCGCAAGACCGATGCACGAATAATTGAACAGCTTCAGCGCCGCCGCCCACTCGAGCAGCGCCAGGTGGCGCGCCGAATACTCGAGGAGCATCGCCTCGTGGATCATCGTCAGTTCGAGGTGGGTGGATGGATTGTCCACCGGCACGCGGGCGTTCTCCGCCAGCGACACCATCGTGAAAGCGACGCCGGCGAACGCAAGACTGGGATAGATCGCGAGCTCACGGTGCGCGACCGTGTCGACGATCGAAGGCAGCGAAGTCGAGCCGGTGATCAGCGACGCAGTGAACAGCACCATCAGCAGCGCAGGTTCCGCGAGAAAGCCGACGAACATCTCCCGGCGCGCGCCGAGCGAGCCGAAGGCAGTGCCGATGTCCATCGCCGCAAGCGCCATGAACACGCGGGCCAGCGCAAACAGCCCCACCAGGGCAATCGCGTCGGCCGCGCGCGCGAACGGCAGGTCGGTAGCGAGCGATGGCACGATCGCTGCCGCGCAGCACATCGCGCCGAACACGATGTAGGGCGTCAGGCGGAATATCGGCGACGCGTTCTGCGCCACGACCGCATCCTTGAAGAACAGCTTGCGGATCATGCGATACGGCATGAAGATTGACGGCGCCGACTTGTTCTGCAGCCAGGCGCGGCATTGGTTCACCCACCCGACGAGCAAGGGCGCAAGCAGCAGCGCGATTGCGAGTTGCAGCAGTTGCGAGAGAAAGCCCGTGGCGGTCATTTGGCTGAAGTCATCTGACGAGGAACAGCAGCGCGAGCAGCGTGAAGAAGCTGTAGGTCAGGTACACCGAGATGCGCCCCTGCTGGATGTAGCCGACCAGGCGGGCAAGGACCTCGGCCGCGCGGGCGATGGGAACGTAGAGCCAGTGCCAGAAGTGGTCTTCGGCCTTGACGGAATACTTCGGTGCCGCGTCGAACGGCGTGGGCAGGTGGCGCTCCATCCGGAAGAACGGCTCGAACACCTGGCGAATCGGCTGGCCGAAGCCCTCGGCGGTGTCCTGCATCCGCGGTGTCTGCGCCGGGAAGCCGCAATCCCAGGGAGGCACGAGGCGCGTGCGCCCGTGGTAAAAGCGGTGCACGACCTGCATCGTCAGCAGCACGACGGCGACGATGACGACCAGCATGATCAATGGGCTGTAGCTCGAACGGTCGGGACTGATCGGCGCCAGCAGCAGCCAGCTGCCACTTCCCGTGTGAATGGAGCTCGAACCCACGAGCATCAGATTGATCGGGTCCAGCAGCCCGATCACGGTCGTCGGAAAGATCCCGAGCAGCACGCAGCCGGACGCCAGCCACACCAGCGCCACGCGTTCCGGCTTGCCGGCATCCTTGGCATAGGCGAGGTTCGCCTCCCGCGGCCTGCCCAGGAAGATGACGCCGTAGAACTTGACCATCACATACGCGGAGAGCGCGACCGCGAGGACCAGCGCGGCGGCCGCCACCGGCACCAGCATGTTGACGAAGGACTGGGGCAGGCTAGGCGTGAACAGGAAGGACTGCAGCAGCAGCCATTCGGAAACGAAACCGTTCAACGGGGGCAAGCCGGCGCAGGCCAGCGCGCCGACCAGCGCCACCCAGGCAACCCAGGGCATGTGGTGGATGAGGCCGCCCAGCTTGCCCAGGCTGCGCTCGTGCGTCGCATGCAGCACCGAGCCCGTGGCCAGGAACAGGAGGCTTTTGAAGAAGGCGTGGTTCAACGCGTGGTAGAGCACCGCGGTCAGCGTGATCGCCGCAAGCAGCGTCTTGCCGTAGGACTTGAACAGGATGGTGAGGCCGATGCCGGCGACGATGATCCCGACGTTCTCGATCGAGGAATAGGCCAGCAGGCGCTTCATGTCCGATTGCACGGCGGCGAAGATCACGCCGAACAGCGCCGTCACGAGTCCCAGCGCCAGCGCGACCACGCCCCACCACCAGAACTGGAGGTGCAGCAGGTCGAAGGTCACGCGCAGGAGGCCGTAGATCGCGGTCTTGAGCATCACGCCGCTCATCAGCGCGGACACGGGCGAGGGCGCGGCCGGGTGCGCCTCCGGCAACCAGATGTGCAACGGCAGCAGTCCGGCCTTCGCGCCGAATCCGAACAGCGCAAGGAAAAACGCCGCGCTCGACCAGGCGCCGGTGAGGCGCATCTCGCGCATCGCCGAGAACGTGTAATCGCCGCTGCCCCCTTGCAGCGCGCCGAAGCAGAGCAGGATCGCGATCGCGCCGACATGGGCGATCAGCAGGTACAGAAACCCGGCGCGACGGATTTCGGGAAGTCGGTGATCGGTGGTGACCAGGAAGAAAGACGACAGCGCCATCGACTCCCACGCGACCATGAACAGGTAGGCGTCGTCGGCAACCAGCACCAGCGCCATCGCCGCCAGGAACACGTGATATTGAAGGCAGATGAGACCGGGCGCGGTGCCCTCGCCGGAACGGAAATAGCCAGAGGAGTAAAACGAAATTGCGGTGGCGGTGGACCCAAGCAGGAGCAGAAAGAATGCGGACAGCGAATCCAGGCGCAAGTGGAAGGGCAGGTCGGGCAATCCCAGCGGAAGAATCGTCGTTTGCGGCGGCAGCGCCAGCGCGATGAATGCGACCACGGCCAGTCCGAGCCCCACGACGGAACCCGCGGGGAACAGGATGCGGGCGATGAAGTTGAAGTGGCGCGGACGGAAGACGCCCAGTACGCCGATCACCAGCCACGCGACAATCGCGGCATTGACCAGTGCAAGTGGCGCCGGAGTCACCACCTGCTGACGCGACTTTGCGCGTTCGCCCTCACTTGACGCGCATTCCCGGCGCCGCGCCGCTGTCGGGCGCAAGCAGGTAGATGCCCGGCCCCTCGCCCGAGGCCGCGAGCACCATGCCTTCGGACAATCCGAATTTCATCTTGCGCGGCGCGAGATTGGCGACCATCGGCGTCAGGCGGCCGATCAGTTGCGCCGGGTCGTACGCCGACTTGATGCCGGCAAATACGGTGCGTTGGTGGCCTTCGCCGATGTCCAGCGTGAGTTTGAGCAGCTTGGCCGCCCCCTCGACGTGTTCCGCATTGACGATTTTCGCGATGCGCAGGTCGATCCTGGTGAAATCGTCGATGGAGATGGTTTGAGTCGGAGTCGCCTTCGGCGTCGCCGCCGCATCCACCGCCACGCCCGTCGCAACCGCGCCAGCCGGCGCGGCGCCGGGCTTCGGGCCCTCGATCAGCGTTTCGATCGCCAGTGGATCGATCCGGGCCATCAGGTGGGCAAACGGGGCGATTTTCGTCGGCGGCACGACCGCATCCGCCCACACGAAATCACGTTCCATCCCGAAAAGCTCATGGGCGACGCGCGATGCCAGCGCAGGCAGGATGGGCGCCAATAGCACGCTCAGGTATTTGAAGCCGAGCAATGCGCGGGAGCAGATGCTCTGCAATTCCGCGCGGCACGCCGGATCCTTCGCCAGCACCCAAGGCTTGGCCTGGTCGAAAGCCTCGTTGCACCGGTCCGCGGTTGCCATGGCCTCGCGCACGACCTGGGAGTACTGGCGGGCCTCATAGCGCTCCGCAGCGGATCGCAAACCCGGCAGGAAGGCCCCGTTCAGCGCCTTCAGGTCGGCCGCATCAAATGCAAGCTCACCCGCAAAATGCACGGTGAGGAACTTGGCCGCGCGGCTGGCGATGTTCACGTACTTGCCGATGAGATCGCTATTGACCCGCGCGACGAAGTCGTCCGGATTGAAATCGATGTCCTCGACCTTGTCGTTCAGTTTCGCGGCAATGTAATAGCGCAGCCACTCCGCGTTGAGGCCCAGATCGAGGTAGTAGTCGGGACTGATGCCGGTACCGCGCGACTTCGACATCTTCTCGCCCAGCGCGGTGAGGAATCCATGCACGAACACATGGTCCGGCACTTTGTAGGGCAACCCGGCAAACTTCATCATCGCCGGCCAGAACAGCGTGTGGAAATAGATGATGTCCTTGCCGATGAAATGGACCTGCTCCGTGCGCGGATCCTGCAGGAACTGCGCGAAGTCGACATGGCGCGAGGCGAGATGCGCCTTGAGGCTCGCGAGGTAGCCGACTGGCGCATCGAGCCAAACGTAGAAGTATTTGCGCGGACCCTCTGGCGGCAAATCCGGAATCGGAATGCCGAAATACGGCGCGTCGCGTGAGATGTCCCAGTCCACGAGGCCCTTGCCGCCTTCGCCCAGCCACTCCTGCGTCTTGTTGAACACCTCCGGCTGCAGTTCGCTGGCTTGGGTCCACTGTTTGAGGAAGTTCGCTACGGGTGGGGCGGAGAGCTGAAAGAACAGATGCTCCGACTGCCGCAATTCCGGCCGCACGCCGGTGAGCGTCGAACGCGGATCGATCAGGTCCGTGGGCGCGTTGATCGTGCTGCAATTTTCGCAGGCATCGCCATATTGGTCCTTGGTGCCGCATTTCGGGCACGTGCCCCTGACATAGCGATCGGGTAGGAACATGGCCTTGACCGGATCGTAGAACTGTTCGACCGGCTTGGCGTAGATCAGGCCTTCGGCTTTCAGGCGGCGATAGATGTCCTGCGAGAGTTCGACGTTCTCCGGCGAATCAGTCGAGTGCCAGTGGTCGAAACTGATGTGGAAGCCACTGAGTACCTTCGGGCGCGTCGCCGCGATGCGCGCCACGAGCTCGGGCGGCGTCACGCCCTCGGAGTCGGCACTGAGCATGATCGCCGCGCCGTGGGTGTCATCGGCGCAGACAAAATCGACTTCGTGGCCCTGCATCCGCTGGAAACGGACCCAAATATCCGCCTGGATGTATTCCATCACATGGCCGATATGAAACGGGCCGTTGGCGTAGGGCAGCGCAGTGGTGACGAAAAGCTTGCGGCGCGTAGTGGTGGAAACTGAAGCAGACACTGCGGCGGACCTCGGGAAAACCTTGCATTGTGCAGGGGAATCTTTCAATTCTAGCAAGAAGCATCCTTGACGAGATCGTCAGTGGTTGAAATCGGCTAGAATTTCAGGGCTTTGTTGTCGCATTACTGGGTCAGACATTCGCAGCCGAGTACCACGGTCCTCCCGTGGCAAACGCGCCTGGCAATTTTCATCCTGGAGTCCCCGATGGCCATCACCGAAGCCGACGTGCAGGCGTGTCTAGCGACCGTTGCCGATCCCAACACAGGACGCGATTTCGTCGCGGGCAAGGCGGTGAAGCAGATTACGGTCACGGGCGGTGACGTCGCCGTCGAACTGGTGCTTGGCTATCCCGCCAGGAGCCAGCACGAGACAATGAAGAAACTGGTGCAGCAGGCGGTGGGTGCGCTGCCTGGCGCGGGACGCGTTACGGTTTCCATCGCCACCAAGGTCGTGTCGCATGCGGTGCAACGCGGCGTGAAACTCGTTCCCGGCGTCAAGAACATCGTTGCCGTCGCCAGTGGCAAGGGCGGCGTGGGCAAGTCGACCACGGCGGTCAACCTGGCGCTCGCACTTGCAGCGGAAGGCGCCACGGTGGGCCTGCTCGATGCCGACATCTACGGGCCGTCGCAACCGATGATGCTGGGCATCGCCGGTCGCCCGGAATCCACCGATGGCAAGACGCTCGAGCCAATGGAGGCCTACGGGTTGCAGGCGATGTCGATCGGCTTCCTGATCGACGCCGACACGCCGATGGTCTGGCGTGGGCCGATGGTCACCCAGGCGCTGGAACAGTTGCTCAAGGACACCAATTGGCGTGAACTGGATTTCCTCGTCGTCGACATGCCGCCCGGCACCGGCGATATCCAGTTGACGCTGTCGCAGAAGGTGCCGGTCACCGGCGCAGTGATCGTCACCACGCCGCAGGACATCGCGCTTCTCGACGCCAAGAAGGGACTCAAGATGTTCGAAAAGGTCGGCGTGCCGATTGTCGGCATCGTCGAGAACATGAGCATCCACGTCTGTTCCAACTGCGGGCAGGCGGAGGCGATCTTTGGCGAAGGCGGCGCGCAGCGGATGTGCGCGGACTACAAAGTGCCGTTCCTGGGCGGACTGCCGCTCGACATCCGCATACGCGAGCAGGCTGACTCCGGCCGCCCGACGGTGGTGGCGGACCCGGATGGCAGGATCGCGCAGATCTACAAGGAGATTGCGCGCAAGGTGGCGATTTCGGTCGCGCAGAAAGCGGCAGATTTCTCGGCCAAGTTTCCCAGCATCGTCATTCAAAAGGATACGTAGGCTTACCCATGATCAAATCCGACAAATGGATCCGCCGGATGGCTGCCGCCACCCGCATGATCGAGCCATTCGAGCCGGGACAGGTGCGCGAGGTCGACGGCCGCAGGATCGTGTCCTACGGCACGTCGAGCTACGGCTATGACATCCGCTGCTCGCGCGATTTCAAGATCTTCACCAACATCAACTCCACGATCGTCGACCCGAAGGCCTTCGACGCGGGCTCGTTCGTGGATTTCACGGGCGACGTCTGCATCATCCCGCCCAATTCGTTCGCGCTGGCGCGCACGATTGAGCTTTTCCGAATTCCGCGCAACGTGCTGGTTGTTTGCCTCGGCAAGTCCACGTACGCGCGCTGCGGCATCATCGTCAACGTGACGCCGTTGGAGCCGGAGTGGGAAGGGCACGTGACGCTGGAGTTTTCCAACACGACGCCGCTGCCGGCAAAGATCTACGCCAACGAGGGCGTGGCTCAGGTCATCTTCTTCGAGTCGGACGAAGTATGCGAGACGTCCTACAAGGACCGGGGCGGGAAGTACCAGGGTCAGCAGGGCGTGACGCTGCCCAAGATCTGAGCATCGCCGTTACCCCCGCAGGAGCTCGACGGGAAGATTGCATGGCGCTGGCCGAGTCAAAACGCGCATCGATCACGATCATCGCACTGTGCCAGGTAGCGGCGATGGCCCTCTGGTTTTCGGCTTCGGCCATCGTCCCGGCGCTCGTCGCCGAATTCCGGCTCTCCGGATTCGCACAGGCGGCGCTGACCAGCGGCGTGCAAGCCGGCTTTGTCGTCGGGTGCCTCGCCAGCGCCTTCCTGGGCGTGGCTGACCGCGTCGACCCGCGCCGGCTGTTTGCGCTTTCCGCTATCGTCGGCGCCGCGGCCAATGCGCTGCTGCTGGTGGTCAATCCCGCGTCGCTGGCCACGCCGGCGCTGCGGCTCGTCACGGGCGTGTGCATGGCCGGGGTCTACCCGGTGGGCATGAAGCTCGCGTCCACCTGGGCCAAGGGCGACATGGGACTGATGGTCGGCATCCTCGTCGGCGCATTGACGCTGGGGTCCGCTGCGCCCTACCTGTTCAACGCCTTCGGCGGATTCGATTGGCGTTCTTCGCTGCTCGTCGCCTCGGCGAGTGCCGTGACGGCCGCCGTGTTGATCAGATGGGCGGGCATCGGGCCCAACCTCAAGCCGGCGCCGCGGTTCGACCCGCGGGCGGCGCTGTCGGCGTGGCGCGATGTCCCGCTGCGTCTCGCCAACTTGGGCTACCTCGGCCACATGTGGGAGCTCTACGCCATGTGGGCATGGATCGGCGTGTTCTTCTACGCGAGCTTCGCATTGACCATGCCGGCAGGCACGGCGCCGATGGCGGCCAAGCTGGCGGCATTTGCGACGATCGCCGCGGGCGCGATCGGTTCGATTGCCGCAGGACTTCTCGCCGACCGGTTCGGCCGGACCGCGATCACGATTGGCGCGATGGCGGTGTCGGGCACCTGTGCCGCAACCATCGGCTTTCTCTTCGGCGGCGCGCCGGTGTGGCTGGTGGTGGTGGGCGTGATCTGGGGCATCAGCATCGTCGCCGATTCGGCGCAGTTCTCGGCATCGATCGCGGAACTGGCCGACCCGCAGCGCGTCGGCACGATGCTCACCGCACAGACCGCGCTGGGGTTCACGCTGACGCTGGCGACCATCCACCTGATGCCGCCGCTGGTCGAGGCGCTGGGATGGCGGTACGCATTCATCCCGCTGGCGGCGGGTCCCGCATTCGGCATCTGGGCCATGGCCCGATTGCGGGCGCATCCCCGAGCGCGGGCGCTGGCCGGTGGGCGACGCTAGCGCGACTTTTCCGTCTTGGCACGGAATGAATTGACGGCGTAGGATGGCAAACCTGCCCGACCGTCAGTGATGCGCAGGGCGGCCGGGAGTGAGTCCCGTCACGACAATCCGAAGGAGGCAATCATGGCTTATCACCTGGAAGGTCGCCTGCTCGAAGTCTGCAATTGCCGCGTGCTTTGTCCGTGCTGGATCGGTGAGGATCCAGACTTCGGCACCTGCGACACCATCGTCGCCTGGCGCTTTGACAAGGGGACGATCGACGGCGTCGACGTTTCCGACCGCACGGTCGCCGTAATCGCGCATGTGCCGGGAAACATCCTGAAAGGCAACTGGCGTGCGGCGGTCTATCTCGACGAGCGCGTGACGCCCGCGCAGGAGGAGGCCATCCTCAAGGTCTACACCGGCAAGGCAGGCGGCCCCGTGGCCGACCTCGTGAAGCTGATCGGCGAGGTGGTCTCCGTGGAGAAGGTGCCGATCACCTTCACTGTGCAAGGCGGCCGCGGAACGATCCAGCTTGGCGACGCCGGATATGCCGAGTTGGAGCCCTATGTCAGCGCCAGCGGCGCGACGACGACGCTGGCCGATACGGTGTTCTCGACGGTTCCCGGCGCGCCGGTGTTCGTGGGCAAGTCGCCGCACTATCGATCCAAGAATTCCAAGCTCGGCATCGATCTCGACCTCGAGGGCCACAACGCGCTGCAGAGCACGTTCGTGTTCCAATCCTAGCCGCGAGCGGGCCGCGCGGCCGAATTCGTTTCATGTCCAGCGCCCCGTCGGCGGCGATTCGCGCCGCCATCGGCGAGCGCAATGCGCTCACCTGGATGTTGCTGCTGGTCCTCGTCGTGGCGGCGTGGGCCGCGTTGGGTTTGTGGAGCGCGAGCCCCTACGCCCGTTACCTTGAGCACGGAGGCTGGGGCGACGCGGGCGCGCTGGCCGCGCTCTGCCGTGCGCTGCCCCAGGGAGATTGGCTGGTTCCGGCACTCCTGCATGCGGCAGCATGGGTGCTGATGATCGCGGCAATGATGTTGCCGACGACCTTTCCTCTGCTCGCGATCTTCCGCCGCATCACGCGCGATCGCCCGAATGCCGGGTGCCTGATGGCGTGCGTGCTCGCCGGATTTTTCGCGGCATGGCTCGCGTTCGGCCTGCTCGCGCACGGCGCTGACGCGACGCTGCGCTGGTTGGCCGCCCGGGAAGCCTGGTTCCTGGCGAATGGTTGGTTGATTGGCGCGGCGGTGCTGGCGGGCGCCGGCTTGTTCCAGTGGAGCGCGCTCAAGTATCGCTGTCTCGAACAGTGCCACACGCCGTTCGCGTTTGTCGCGGCGCGTTGGCATGGCCGCGCGCCGGTCCGCGAGGCATTTCGCCTGGGGCTCGACCATGGCGCGTTCTGCGTCGGCTGTTGCTGGGCGTTGATGCTCCTGATGTTTGTCGTCGGCACCGGCAACCTGGGGTGGATGCTGGCGCTCGCCGCGGTGATGGCGGCGGAAAAGAACCTGAGCTGGGGACGGCGGCTACGCACGCCCTTGGGGATCGGCCTCCTCGCCTGGGCGGGCGCAGTCGTGCTGGCCAACGCCTGACGCCGGAATGCCCGCGCCAGGCGGCCCGGTTGTTGCGCGATTGCCATGCCCGGCCGCCTTCCGGGCCGATTCGGGCGCTGACTTTCCCACATCGCCGCTCAAGCGGCGCACAATCCGGGCCTAAGCAAGTGCACTGAGGGGGGCGCTTCCGGGACAACGGGCGCCCCGCTTTCCATTTCCGTCGCGCGTCTCGCGCAGGAGTCACCATGAAGTTTCGCTTTCCCATCGTCATCATCGATGAGGACTACCGCTCGGAGAACACCTCGGGGCTGGGCATTCGCGCACTGGCCCAGGCGATCGAGAAGGAGGGCATGGAAGTGCTGGGCGTGACGAGCTACGGCGACCTGTCGCAATTCGCCCAGCAGCAGTCGCGCGCGTCCGCCTTCATCCTCTCCATCGACGACGAGGAGTTCACGCGGGGTCCGGAGCTCGATCCGGCGATAGTGAGCCTGCGCAACTTCATCGCCGAGATCCGCTTCAAGAACGCGGAAATCCCGATCTATCTCTACGGCGAGACGCGCACGTCACAGCACATCCCGAACGACATTCTGCGCGAGCTGCACGGCTTCATCCACATGTTCGAGGACACGCCGGAGTTCGTCGCGCGGCACATCATCCGCGAGACCAAGTCCTACCTCGATTCGCTGGCGCCGCCGTTCTTCCGCGCGCTGGTCGACTACGCGCAGGATGGCTCGTACTCGTGGCACTGCCCGGGCCATTCCGGCGGTGTCGCGTTCCTGAAAAGCCCGGTGGGCCAGATGTTCCACCAGTTCTTCGGCGAGAACATGCTCCGCGCCGACGTTTGCAACGCGGTGGACGAACTCGGCCAGCTGCTCGACCACACCGGACCGGTGTTCGCGGCGGAGCGCAACGCCGCGCGGATCTTCAATGCCGATCACTGCTTTTTCGTCACCAACGGCACGTCGACATCGAACAAGATGGTGTGGCACGCCAATGTCGCGCCGGACGACATTGTCGTAGTCGACCGCAATTGCCACGTCTCCGTGCTGCACGCGATCACGATGACCGGCGCCATTCCGGTGTTCCTCCCGCCTACGCGCAATCACCTGGGCATCATCGGGCCGATACCTCTCGAGGAATTCAAGCCCGAGAGCATCGCCAAGCGGATCGAGGCAAACCCGTTCGCCCGTGCGGTGAAGAACAAGCGACCGCGCATCCTGACGCTGACGCAGAGCACCTACGATGGCATTGCATACAACGTGGAAATGCTGAAGGCGACGCTCGGTAACAGCATCGAGACGCTGCACTTCGACGAGGCCTGGCTGCCGCACGCGGCCTTTCACGAGTTCTACCGCGACATGCACGCGATCGGCAAGGATCGCCCGCGCAGCGAGGACGCGCTGATCTTCGCCACGCACTCGACACACAAGCTGCTTGCGGGCATTTCACAAGCCTCGCAGATCATCGTGCAGGACTCCCAGACCCGGAAGCTCGACCGCCACCGCTTCAATGAAGCCTATCTCATGCACACGTCGACATCGCCGCAATACGCGATCATCGCGTCGTGCGACGTGTCGGCCGCGATGATGGAACCGCCTGGCGGCACCGCGCTGGTGGAGGAATCGCTGATCGAGGCGCTCGATTTCCGGCGCGCGATGCGCAAGGTCGATGACGAGTGGGGCAAGGACTGGTGGTTCAAGGTCTGGGGCCCGGAGCGCCTCTCGGCCGAGGGCATCAAGCGTGACGACTGGTTCCTGCGCGCCAACGAGAAGTGGCACGGTTTCGGCAATCTGGCGCAAGGCTTCAATATCCTGGATCCGATCAAGGCCACGATCATCACGCCAGGACTCGACGTGTCGGGCAAGTTCGCGAAAACCGGTATACCTGCGTCCATTGTCACCAGGTTCCTGGCGGAGCATGGCGTGATCGTCGAGAAGACCGGGCTCTACTCGTTCTTCATCATGTTCACCATCGGCATCACCAAGGGCCGCTGGAACACGCTGGTGACCGCGCTGCAGCAGTTCAAGGATGACTACGACAAGAACCAGCCGCTGTGGAAGATCCTTCCCGAGTTCGTTGCCAAGCAGCCGCAATACGAGCGCGTTGGTCTGCGCGATCTCTGCCAGCAGATCCACGAGACGTACAAGGCGAACGACGTGGCGCGGGTGACGACGGAGATGTATCGCTCGGACATGCAGCCGGCGATGAAGCCCTCCGACGCGTATGCCTGCATGGCCCACCGGGAGCTCGACCGGGTCGAGATCGACAACCTCGAGGGCAGGGTGACCAGCGTCCTGCTGACACCCTATCCGCCCGGCATTCCGCTGCTGATTCCCGGGGAGCGATTCAACCGCACGATCGTCGAATACCTGAAGTTCGCGCGCACGTTCAACCGGAATTTTCCTGGATTCGATACGGATATCCACGGCCTGGTCGAGGAGACCGAGGGCGGCAAGACGCGCTACTACATGGATTGCGTACGGGCGACGGCAGTCAACGGCAACGCGAAGTAGGATTGTCCACTGCCGCGTCGCGCGGCACGGCAGTGGGTCGTGTGCTGACCCCCTGCCGCGCGGCGAGTCGACGTCGCCTCGACGACAGAGGTTGGCGACATCGTGAGCCTGGAGCGTGATGGCCCGCCCGCGCACGTCTGCTCAGGCCGCCTCGACCTCCATGACGGTTGATACGGGACCCCGATGGGGAGTATCGGCCTCGCGCGGCCATTCGAATTGCTCGACCCCCACGCGCGTCGCGCGCGGGTCCCCTCTCGCTTCTCAGGCCGCGACTTTTGAGTTTGCCTCGGCGACGATGGATCTGGCGGCAGCCTGCGCCTGGCTGGTGATGGCTTCGCCTCCCGCGGATGCGGCCAGCGATGCCAGCACGCACGAGGCCATCCGCACTTCCATCGAATCGGCGCGCGACGGAATCACGATGGGCACGCGTGCGCCCAGAACAATTCCCGCGGCCAACCCTGCGCTGAACGCCATCAGCGTGCGCAGCAGAATCAGGGCGGCCTCCATCGACGGCGCGATCAGCACATCGACGCGGCCCGCGACTTCAGACGTCACGCCGTTGGCGCGCGCGGCGTCTCCGGACAATGCGCTGTCAGGTGCCAACGGCCCATCCACGATAGCGCCGCGGAACATGCCTTGCGCTGCCATGGCCTTCAGGGCCATAGCCTCGGTGGTTGAGGGGAACGCGGGTGCCGGCCCGTCCATGGCGGCCACCAGCGCGACGTTGGGCGCCGCAACTCCCAGCGAAATGGCCAGCTGGATCGTATTCAGCACAATGTCGCGCTTGGCGGCCAGGTTGGGAGCGACGTTGAGTTGCGCATCCGCGAGCAGCAGGCCACGCGACATGCCGGGAAGGTCCAGGAAGAACGCGTGAGAGAGGCGGCGGTCGGTACGCAGCCCGGAGTCATGGGCGGCAACGGGCGCCAGCAGGTCCTCGTTGCTCAAGCTGCCCTTGATCAGCGTCGAGACCGCGCCTTCGCGCGCCAGTTCGACCGCGCGCACGCCCGCCGCGCGTGGCTCGTCCGCTGTATCGACAATGGGCAACCGCGAAATGTCCAGCCCGAGCTTGCCGGCCAGATCGCGGATACGGGATTCAGGACCCACCAGCGTTGGTGCTAGGTAGGCGGCGAAGGCGCCCGACAGCGCCAGTTGCAGTGATTCGCGATCGCACGGATAGACCACGGCGGCAGCCAGCGGTGGCCGCATCCGGGTCTTTTCCACCAGCTTCTGGAGGTGCGGGCGGGGGGCCATTCGTCAGAGAGTGGCAAGGCCGTTTGACATTGTCAACCCACCCCCGACAAATGGTGCGTCTGGGGGAAGGCGCGGCTGCCCCGCGCTGCAACACGTGCCCTCGCGCGGGGCTACAGCGACGCCAGCGTGGTGCGCAGGATGCTGACGATGGTGTCGACGTGCGCCTTCTCAGCGATCAGCGGTGGGGCAATGATCGCCGCGTCTCCGGTGGTCTTGAGATTGAGGCCGTTGTCGAACAGCTTCTTCTGGAACACGTGGCCGCGCCTGCCGGCAACGCCGTCCGACTGCAACTCGATCGCGGCCATCATTCCATATCCGCGAATGTCGGCAAGGATCGGGATACCCTTCAGCGAAAAGATCGCGTCCTGGAAGTAAGGCGACAACGCGCGGCCGCGTTCGAACAGTCCCTCGTTCTTGTAGATGTCGAGGGTGGCCAATCCGGCCGCGCAGGCTGCCGGGTGGCCGGAATAGGTATAGCCATGGAAGAATTCGATGGCGCCCTCCTGCGCGGCCGCGAAAATGGTGTCGTGCAGGCGCTCGGAAACGGCCACCGCACCCATGGGCTGCGCGGCATTGGTCAGCGCCTTGGCCATGGTCAGCATGTCGGGCGTCACGTCGAAACTTTGCGCCGCGAATGCCTTGCCGGTACGGCCGAAGCCGGTGATCACCTCGTCGAACACCAGCAGGATGCCGTGCGCGTCGCAGATTTCCCGCAGGCGCTTCAGGTAGCCCTTGGGCGGCACGAGGCAGCCGGTGGAACCGGCAATGGGTTCGACGAAGCACGCCGCGATGTTCTCGGCGCCATAGAGATTGACGAAGCGCTGCAGGTCGTCCGCCAGCTCCGCGCCGTGCGCGCCTTCTCCCTGCGTATACAGGTTCTCCGGCAGATGAGTGTGGCGCATGTGCGCGATGCCCGGGAGCGACGGACCGAAGCGGCGGCGGTTGTTCACCAGGCCGGACAGCGAGACGCCGCCGAAATTGACGCCGTGATACGCGCGCTCGCGCGACACGAACATGTTGCGCCCGCCCTGGCCCCGCGCCTGATGGTAGGCCAGCGCCACCTTCATGGCCGTGTCGATTGCTTCGGATCCGGAATTGACGAAGAAGACGCGGTTCAGGTCGCCCGGCGTCAATTCCGCGATGCGCGTCGCCAATTCGAACTGCTTCGGGTGCCCGCGCAGGAAGGGCGCACTGAAATCCAGCTCGCGCAATTGCTGGCTTACCGCATCGGCGATCTCCTTGCGGCAGTGTCCCGCAGCGACACAGAAGAGTCCCGAGGACGCGTCGATGATCCGGTCGCCGCGATCATTCCAGCAATACATGCCTTCGGCACGCACCACCATCTTCGGGTCGTGCTTGAAGTCGCGATTGGGGGTGAACGGCATCCAGTACTCGTCGAGCGAGATCTGGCGCGCGGCAGCTCGGTCGTGCTCATTGCCGTGGATCGTGAGTTCAGCGTGGCCCATGAACGTCTCCTGGCGAAAAATCGGCATTGCGAATGGCGCAACGGGTAACCGCAATGATAGACCTTTGGGGCGGACTCGAGCGGGTCTGGCGCGGGCGTGCACTTCCCGCGTAATCTTCGCACCATCGCATTCGAACTGGAGAGGAACATGCGCGTTGGCGTGCCGAAGGAAATCAAGGTTCTGGAAAATCGGGTCGGCCTGACGCCGACCTCCGTGCACGAATTGGTCGCGCATGGCCATGAAGTCGTGGTGGAACACGCGGCGGGACAGGGCATCGGCATGGACGATGCGGCATACCGCGACGTCGGCGCGACCATCGCGGCAACCGCTGCCGAGGTATTTCTCGCGGCCGACATGATCGTCAAAGTCAAGGAACCGCAGGCGGAAGAGCGCGCGCGGCTGCGTCCCGGGCAGATTCTCTTCACTTATCTTCATCTTGCCCCCGACCCCGGGCAAACCCGGGACCTCGTGGCCAGCGGCGCGATTTGCATTGCCTATGAAACGGTAACTTCCGCCGCGGGAGGACTTCCGCTGCTGGCGCCGATGTCCGAAGTTGCCGGCCGCATGGCGGTGCAGGCGGGAGCGCACTTTCTGGAAAAGCCGAATGGCGGCCGGGGAATCCTGCTGGGTGGCGTGCCAGGCGTCGCCCCCGCCAAGGTGGTGATCCTGGGTGGCGGCGTGGTGGGCACGCACTCGGCAATGATCGCGGTCGGAATGGGCGCGGACGTCACCGTCCTGGATCGCAGTCCGGACGCCATGCGCGCACTCTGGCGGCAATTCGGGTCAGCGCTGAAGACCGAGTTCTCGACCGCCGCGGCCGTTGCGCATCACGTCGCAAGTGCCGACCTTGTCGTGGGCGGCGTGCTGATCCCGGGCGCTTCGGCGCCGAAGCTGGTGTCGGCCGCGATGATCCGCAGCATGCAGCCCGGGTCGGTTGTTGTCGACGTGGCGATCGACCAAGGCGGATGTTTCGAGACCTCGCACGCGACGACCCACGCCGATCCGACCTACGTGGTCGACGGCGTGGTGCATTACTGCGTCGCCAACATGCCGGGCGGCGTGCCGCGCACCTCGACCTTCGCGCTCAACAACGCCACGTTGCCATTCACGCTGGCGCTCGCGGACAAGGGATGGCAAGTCGCGCTGAAGGAAGACGTCCATCTGCGCAACGGCCTCAACGTGGCGTCGGGCAACGTCACCTGTGCGCCGGTCGCGGATGCGCTTGGATACCGTTTCGTGGCCCCCGAAACGATGCTGCAATAAACGACGTCGCGCGGGAATTCAAGCCACTGAATCTCGCGCGCAACGATCCGGCGGCGCGCGAGCCATAGTTTCGCGATCCCCGCGAGAACAGCCTCGCAAATTCTCGCGGCATGACAATTGCTTGATGGGTTTGGGATTGTGCACGCGGGGCGCGTCTGCCCTAAGCGGAAATCGGCAATACAACCCGTTTGGTGAGGGCAATGTCAATGAGCTATCGCGTTCGCGGCGCGGCCATTTTTGTGACCGCAATCCTCGCCACGTGCGTCGATTCGGCGGTGGCGCAGGTGCCGCAGGTTCCCATCACGGTTCAGGTCATCAACGACTCCGGCCTGCCCGATTCGATGGTGTACCTCTTGCTGGCAGGCAAGAGTATTCCCGCCAAAATCGACGGCGTTCCGTACACCTATCCGTTCACTGTGACAGGTGTCAGCAGCGTCGATCTCGATACCGCCACGGCGACATCGCCGGGAACCGGGGGCCCGCTCAAATGCGCCAGCACGTCGGGGCCAGATTGCGCTGGATTGGCGTTGGCACAAGCGCCGGATGGCACGCCGCTTACCGTGGACTCACCTTACTCCGGCGCGCAGGACCTGCCTGTCTACAGCTTCACGATGACGACGGTGGGTTCCGGCACGCTCTATGTCTCGTCTCCCGCGGCACTGACCATGCCGCCGGCGCCGACCGTGTCCTCCCCGTTGCGCTTTCAGCCGCTCGAATTTTCCTATTCGAGCGCGATCGTCAGCAACGGCGACCTGACATCGATCGACTTCTACGGGACGCCCCTGCAACTGGAGACCTATGCGCCCGGCGACAGCAGTTTCGCTTCGCCACTGGATCGTGTCACCTACTACAGCTCGACCCCGACCATCCTCAATGCGTTCCTGGCGGCAAGTCCCAACCTGGCGGCGACTTTCTGGGCGCTGAACGGCCAGCAATTCGCCTACAGTCCCGGCGGTTTCAACGCCAGTCAATTCGCCCGGATCGTCGGCCCCAATCAGGTCGCGGCGCAGTGGTCGAGTACCGCCCCCGTGTTCTACCCGGCCGAACCGCCCCCGGATTGGCCCAAGGAGGCTGCATGGCCTCCCAGCGGAAGCGCGGGCGTGCCGTGGCCGTATCCGAGCTTTGCGCAATACCTGGGGCAGCTTGCGACAAGCAACTACACCTTCACCGAAGCCGACGACAGGAACATCTCCGCCTATACGTTCAACTACACGGGCGGCATCTACCCGATGACGTCGGCCACGACGGATTCGTGCCTGCCGGCCAGCGCCGCAGCTACCGGTTGGTACATCAAGCTCACCGGAACGACGCGGGGCGCCGCGCCGCTGCCGGACAACATGGATGTCTGCATTCCGTTGCCGGCGTTGGGGACGTCACCCTCCGGCGGATCGGCCGGGTCCAGCAGCGGTGATTTTTACATCTATGGCGCCGCGCAGAATTGCGAATCGCTGATCCTGGCGGCCGACAAAGTGATACAGCCGTGCCAGGACTCCGATGCGCCGCAAGCCGGCGCCATTGCCAACTCGGTCTACGGCTGGATCCAGGCCGACGTGCTGTCGGCGCTCAACTTCGGCTACATGCAGGGCAGCGGCGACTCGCTCTACGGCAGCGGCTCCTCCGCCATGTGGTACGGCAACCCACCGGCGCAATATCCTTTCGGCGCCGCGCGCTCGACCAACGATGGCCTCTACAACCCGTGGGCGGCGCTGATTTACAACCACTCGGACGCCTATGGATTTGCCTTCTCCGATCGCAGGGGACGGCCCTCGCCCGACATCAGTTTTCCCGTCGGCGGCACGCTGCGTATCTGGATCCTGCCGGATGTCCGACTCGATGCCCCGCTGGCGCGAGTCGCGCGCGCCGGCTCCCAGGAGGTGAGTCTTTCCTGGCCGCGCGTCAGCGGCGCTGATCACTACGAGGTCCGTTGGTCGCCCACGGCGGGTGGCCCGCAACCGCAACGCGTCGCGCAGGCGCCACGCGGAGGCGTGGTGGTGGCCAAGATTGGTTCTCTCAAAAACGGTACGGATTACCAGTTCAAGGTGCGGGCGGTATCGTCGGATGACACGCGACACTCGACCGAGGTGCCGGTTCACGTCACGACCCAGGGCGCGCAGCCGAAGGCGCTCGCCGGGAATGCCACATTCAACTTCGGTTTCAACTGGACGCCGCCATCCTTTCTCGGTGCGGTCCCGGAACTGTGGGTAGCCAATACACGGGCTGAGTACAGCGTGGATGCCCTGGGCAAAGGCAGCTATGCCATCGCCAGTCCCGGACTGCCCATAACCGTCGGCCCGCCGGCCTCCAGTGCCAACTTGACGGTGTTGCCGGCCGGCACTGCGGCGGCGGTCTACATTACCGAAACGCTGACGCCAAGCGTCGTCGCACCCGACGCCGCCGCGACGCTGAACGTGACGATCAACAACCCGTTGAGCACGTCGCTGGGCATGGATATGGGCTATTCGATTCCGGTACCGACCAATTTCAGTGTCGTGCTCGATACGAGCGGTGCCGGGGCATGCCCGGGCGCGGTCGTCAGTACCGGCAACGCAATCCAGATCGGGTCCACGCCGATCAATCCGCACAGCAGTTGCAGCATCACGGCCACGCTGGCGACCAGCACGACCGGCACGGTGCTGATCGTCGCGCCGCCACTGCAAAGCCTGCCGTCCGGCGCACAGGTGCCGGTGCTCGTCGCCAACGGGGGCAGCGCCGCGTTGACGGTCACCGGCGGTCCGGTACCGGGAATCTCGCAAACCATCGTGCCGTCAACCATTACCGCCGGCGATCCGAACGGCGCCACATTGACGTTGACGCTAGCCGGCGCTACCGCTGCCCAACCACTGCAGCAGACCTTCGTCGACGAGCTTCCGGTTGGCGTAAGCGTCGGCTCCCTGCAGTCGGGCAGCACGACGTGCCCGGCCGTCAGCGTCGATGCCACGGCAACGCTCATTTCCATGCCCGAGGGCACGCTCATCCCCGTCGGCGGTTGCTCGATTGTCGCGACCATTGTTTCGGGCACGGCAGGCTCGGTGACCAACACGACCGATCCATTGCTCACGAGTGGATCGGCATATCCCACGCAGATCTACCCTGTGATGTTGCGCATGCCGGCGAGCGACGCGAAACAGCCGGGCGCAGTGCTCTGGGCCGGCAACCTGTATCTGACGTTCCTCGGTTCGGCGTGGAATTACTCGGTGGGCCCGTGCCTGCCGACCGACACCTGCATCGGCGGATCACCGACCGTTCTTCCGGACACCGTACCCTTCGACACGTTCCTCGCGCCCAACTTCCTGCAACGCCAGGATCCGGCGACAGGATTGACGGTCGCCGGTGGGACCATGGCGATCGGCGCGCCCTTCGGCACGGCAGCGCCGTCGATCGGCGTGTCCTTTACGCCGGTTCCCGACAAGCTTGTTGCACCGGTCGTGATTCCCTCTCCTTGATCCGCAGGTAAACTCGACGCCGCATCGCTGCGCGCCGCTCGATATTGTCGGCGACGCTGCGCATGACGACCGCGCTTGTCGCCGGTCGCGGTCGAAAGACGCCTGGAATTGAAGGAGATACGGGATTGACTGTCGCTGCGTTCGACTACGTGATCGTAGGGGGCGGCACGGCCGGCTGCGTGCTGGCCAACCGATTGTCGGCGGACGGCAATGCGCGCGTGCTGATGCTGGAGGCCGGTCCGCGTGATACCTACCCGTGGATTCACATTCCCATCGGTTACGGCAAGACGATGTTCCATCCGGTCTACAACTGGGGATTCAGTACCGAGCCCGAAGCGCAGATGAATGGCCGCAGGATCTATTGGCCGCGCGGCCGGGGCTTGGGTGGCTCGTCGTCGATCAATGGACTCATCTACGTGCGCGGACAACCGCAGGATTACGACGCCTGGTCCGCCGCCGGCAATCGCGGCTGGGGCTGGCGCGATGTGCTGCCTTACTTCATTCGCAGCGAGGGCAATGCGCGGGGCGCCAGCGCGATGCATGGCAGCGATGGTCCGCTGGCCTGTTCCGATATTGGCGAGCGGCACGAACTGATCGAGGCGATCATCGCCGGAGCGGGCGAACTCGGCGTGGCCCGGACCGACGACTTCAACGGCGGCGTGCAGGAGGGGGTCGGGTACTACCAGCTCTTCACGAAAAACGGCTGGCGTTGCAGCACGGCGGTCGGCTACCTGCGACCGGCGCGCGATTTTTCCAATCTCGCCGTCGAAGTCAGCTCCCACGTCACGCGCATCCTGTTCGAAGGCACGCGCGCGGTGGGCGTCGAATACCGGCAGGGCGGCGACACGAAGCGCGCGTTCGTGTCGCGCGAGGTGATACTTGCGGCGGGGTCGTTGCAGAGCCCGCAATTGCTGCAGCTGTCGGGTGTCGGACCTCAAGCGCTCTTGCAGCAGGTCGGCATTCCCGTTGTGCACGACCTGCCCGGTGTCGGCGAGAACCTGCAGGATCACCTGCAATTGCGACTCATCTTCAAATGCACCAAGCCGATCACGACCAACGACGACCTTGCCTCGGTCTGGCGGTCCGCCAAAATTGGCTTGCAGTGGCTGATCCGGCGGACCGGTCCACTTGCGGTCGGCATCAATCAGGGCGGATTGTTCACACGCGTGCTGCCCGAATCCGCGACACCCGACATCCAGTTCCACTTCGCAACCTTGTCCGCCGACCTGGCGGGCGCCAAGCCGCATCCGTTTTCCGGATTCACGATGAGCGTATGCCAGTTGCAGCCGACCTCGCGGGGGCATGTTCGCATCAAGTCGGCGGATCCACTGGCCGCGCCGGCGATGCAGCCCAATTACCTGAGCACCGAACGCGACCGGACATGCGCGGTGGCTGGTGTGAAATTCGCTCGTCGCCTGGCGGCAACGTCGGCGCTGCGGTCTTATGTGCAGGAAGAGTTTCGGCCGGGACCGACGGCAGCGAGCGACGCCGACTTGCTGGAATTCGCCCGTGAATTTGGGGCCACGATCTTTCACCCCTCCGGCACGTGCAAGATGGGGTCTGATCCTTTGGCAGTCGTCGACGACGAGCTTCGTGTCCGCGGCATCGCCGGATTGCGAGTGGTCGACTGCTCGATCATGCCCACCCTGGTTTCCGGAAATACCAATGCCCCTGTCGTGATGATCGCGGAAAAGGCGAGTGACTTGATACTTTCCCGCCCCGCGCTCTGAATGCAACTCCCGTCATTTGGGGTATTTCGTTCAAGTAATTGAATTAATGACTTAATCCTTGCTTGGCGGATCTTGGCGGACGTTTGTCACATCGAGTCGCGCGTTTGTCATCTTGACGTAATGCGGCGGCCCGACAATGGCTCCCATCTTCACTGGGGGACCGATCATGACCAAGACCAAGCGCTGCGTCGTCAACGCCTTCCTCGCTGCCGCGGCATTCTCGTTTGGCGTCGCTGTGCAAGCGGCCGACATCACCGGCGCAGGCGCCACGTTTCCGTATCCGATCTACGCCAAGTGGGCGGACGCCTACAAGAAGCAGACCGGCATCGGAATGAACTACCAATCGATCGGGTCCGGCGGTGGCATCGCCCAGATCAAGGCCAAGACTGTCGACTTCGGCGCGTCGGACATGCCCCTCAAGCCCGACGCCCTCCATGACGCGGGCTTGATGCAGTTTCCCGCGATCATTGGCGGCATCGTGCCGGTGATCAATATCGAAGGCATTGCCCCAGGCGCCCTGAAGTTGACCGGACCAGTGCTGGCGGATATTTACCTGGGCAAGATCAAGACCTGGAATGACAAGGCCATTGCCAATCTCAATCCGGGATTGAACCTGCCGGCCGACCCCATCACGGTCGTGCGCCGCTCCGATGGTTCCGGAACGACATTCAACTTTACGGATTATCTGTCGAAGGTGAGCGACGAGTGGAAGTCCAAGGTCGGATCGAGCACGGCAGTCGCCTGGCCCGAGGGCGTGGGCGGCAAGGGAAACGAAGGCGTCGCGGCGTACGTGCAACGCATCAAGGGTTCGATCGGGTACGTCGAGTTTGCGTACGCGAAGAAGAACAACATGTCGTATGCGCTGGTCCAGAACAAGGATGGCCAATATCCCAAGCCGGATAACGCGACATTCCAGGCTGCTGCGGCGTATGCGGACTGGGCACACGCGCCGGGCTTTTACCAGATCATCACCAATTCGCCGGGCAAGGATTCGTGGCCGATTGCCGCGAGCAGCTTCATCCTCCTGCAAACGACGCAGGCCAAGCCGGAGAACGCGATGGAGGTGATGAAGTTCTTTGACTGGTCGTTCAAGCACGGTGACAAGATGGCCGAGGAACTCGATTATGTCCCGCTGCCCGATAGCCTGACGAAACTGATTTCGACGGCGTGGAAGGATCAGGTCAAGGACGGTGCCGGCAAGGCGGTCTGGAACTAGGCTTCGCCATTCGCGCAACCAAAATTCCGAAGCTCGAGACGCCGGCCGCGAACTCAAACTTCGCGGCCGTATTTCGTTTGGGAGGGAGATAATGGGCACCCCAGCCGCCGCCATGCCCGTAGCCATGAGCATCCCGCACGAATTGCGCACCGCCCGCGACCCCAAACCGCCGGATGCGCGCAGGGCCGCGGCGCCGTGGCAGGACTGGCTTTTCGAAAACCTCACGCGGTTCTTCGCGCTCTTCGTGCTGGCAACGCTGCTGGGCATACTGCTTGCGCTGGGTTACGCCGCGATCCCGGCGTTCGAGAAATTCGGACTGGCGTTCTTCGTGACCAATGTGTGGAATCCGGTCACGAGTCAGTTTGGCGCATTGGCCCCGATCTACGGCACGCTGGTCACCTCCGCGATCGCGCTGGCCATCGGCGTCCCCGTCAGTTTCGGCATTGCGCTGTTCCTCACGGAAATGTGTCCCGCGGCGCTCCGCCGCCCGTTGGGCACGGCCGTCGAACTCCTGGCAGCGATACCCTCGATCATTTACGGAATGTGGGGCTTGTTTGTTTTCGCCCCGATCTTTGGCGACTACATTCAGCCGCTACTCCAGAAGACCTTCGGCAACCTGTGGATCCTGGGACCGCTTTTTCAGGGTGCGCCAAACGGCATTGGCATGCTGTCTGCAGGCATTATCCTTTCCGTCATGGTCATTCCGTTCATTGCGTCGGTCATGCGCGATGTCTTCGAAATCGTTCCACCGGTGCTGAAGGAGTCGGCCTACGGAATAGGCTGCACGACGTGGGAGGTCGTATGGAATGTCGTGCTGCCCTATACCAAGGTGGGTGTGATCGGCGGCATCATGCTGGGTCTCGGCCGCGCGCTCGGCGAAACCATGGCTGTGACATTCGTTATCGGCAACGCCTACAAGATCAGCGCATCGCTGTTTGAGCCTGGAAACTCGATCGCGTCCGCGCTCGCCAACGAGTTCAACGAAGCGGCCGACCCCGTGCATCGCGCCTCGCTCATCTCGCTTGGCCTCGTCCTTTTCGTTTTGACTTTCATCGTGCTTGCCTTTTCCCGCATGCTGATCGCCCAGCTGGCAAAAGGCGAAGGCCGCAAGACGTGACCAAGGATCGGGAATGAGCGCACTCTATACGCGGCGGCTTCTGGTCAATCGCTTCAACCTGGTCATGTCATTGGCCACGATGGGCTTCGGCATGTTTTTCCTGTTGTGGATCCTGGGCGTGCTGTTCTGGCAGGGATTCAGCGCCCTTTCTCCCACGCTCTTCACGCAGATGACGCCGCCGCCGGGTTCTTCGGGCGGGCTTGCCAACGCGATATTCGGCAGCGTGCTGATCGTGCTGGTCGCGACGTTCATCAGTACGCCGATCGGCATCCTCGCCGGCATTTATCTCGCGGAGTTCGGCAAGGGCGGCTGGATTGCCAGGGCGACGCGTTTTATCAACGACATCCTGCTCTCCGCCCCGTCGATTGTTCTCGGACTGTTCGTGTATACGATCTACGTGGCGCGAGTGAATCACTTTTCAGGCTGGGCGGGCTCGGTGGCGCTCGCGTTGATCGCCATCCCCGTGGTCGTGCGTACGACCGAGAACATGCTCAACCTCGTGCCCGGCAGCCTTCGCGAAGCGGCAGTCG
The DNA here is from genome assembly GCA_963819965.1 of uncultured beta proteobacterium. Classification (GTDB taxonomy): domain Bacteria; phylum Pseudomonadota; class Gammaproteobacteria; order Burkholderiales; family Casimicrobiaceae; genus VBCG01. Next base: position 773,217 of record CAWFYA010000004.1, on the reverse strand, counting down.
CTCTTGGTGCGCCGATGTGGAAGGTCATCCTGATGGTCACGCTCAAGGCGGTCCGCGGCGGGGTGGTCACCGGGATACTGCTGGCGGTGGCCAGGATGTCGGGGGAGACCGCGCCATTGCTGTTCACGGCTCTCAACAACCAGTTCTGGAGCACGAACATGAATGCGCCGATGGCCAATCTGCCGGTGGTGATCTTTCAGTTCGCGCTCAGCCCATATGACGACTGGAGGACGCTGGCCTGGGCCGGGGCATTGCTCATCACGCTGACCGTACTCATCATCAACATACTCGCCCGCTCGGTGTTCAGGCAGGCGTCAATTCGCTAGGGTCGCCGTCATGAACCTGAATTCCGCCATTGTCGAGCGCGAAGGACAGCTTGCGCAGCGGCCGTCTACGCTGCCCAAGATGTCCATCGCAAATCTCGACTTCTACTACGGCAAGTTCCATGCGCTGAAGGACGTCAATCTCGACATCGCCGAACGGCGCGTTACGGCCTTCATCGGACCGTCGGGCTGCGGCAAGTCCACGCTGCTGCGGACGCTGAACCGGATGTATTCACTGTATCCCGGGCAGCGCGCCACCGGCGAAATTCGCTTCAACGGGCAGAACGTCCTGGATGCTGGCGTGGATCTCAACATGCTGCGCGCCAAGGTCGGCATGGTCTTCCAGAAGCCGACGCCCTTTCCGATGTCGATCTACGACAACATTGCCTTTGGCGTCCGGCTGTATGAGAACCTCCGGCAGAGGGAGATGGACGAGCGGGTGGAATGGGCGCTGTCCAAGGCCGCGATGTGGGAGGAGGCCAAGGACAAGCTGAAGCAAAGCGGCATGGCGCTGTCCGGCGGTCAGCAGCAGAGGCTGTGCATAGCGCGTGCGGTGTCGGTCAAGCCCGAGGTCCTGCTACTGGACGAGCCGACGTCGGCGCTGGACCCGATCTCGACCGCCAAGATCGAGGAGTTGATCACGGAGCTGAAAGAGGATTACACGATCGCGATCGTGACGCACAATATGCAGCAGGCTGCGCGGGTTTCCGACTTCACCGCATACATGTACCTGGGAGAGCTGATCGAATTCAGCGAAACGGACCAGCTGTTCCTCAAGCCCAAGCGCAAGGAAACCGAGGATTACATTACCGGCCGCTTTGGCTGAATCGCGGGACGACCGGGAGAGTGCCATGACTGAACATACGCACAAGCAATTTGACGCCGAGATGGAGGCGCTGCGCAGCGGCGTCCTTTCGATGGGCGGGCTGGTCGAGACGCAGTTGACGCGTGCGATCCAGTTGCTCGAAAAGCATCAGGATCGTGAGGTTCTGGACCTGGTCGGGGCCGACGAACTGCAGATCAACCAGATGCAGGTCGACATGGATCAGCAGTGCAGCCAGGTCATCGCCAGGCGGCAGCCGGCGGCGATCGACCTGCGCATGATCCTGACGGTCACCAAGATCGTGAACGATCTCGAGCGCGTTGCCGATGAAATAAAGAAGGTTGCGTACAAGACTGCCCAGTCGCGCGACGACAGCCGATTGAGGCACCTCCGCTATTTCGAAATCGCCAGGGGAGCGATTCGGTCGAAGGACATGCTGCAGCTGGCGCTCGATTCGTTTGCGCGACTGGACGTGAACGCGGCCACGGAAGTTATCGCGATGGACGAGGAAATCGATCTCGAGTTCTCAGCGGTGCTGCGGCAGTTGATCAGCTACATGATGGAGGATCCGCGCACGATTTCCTCCGCGCTTGAGATCGTGTTCATCGCCAAGTCGATCGAGCGCATTGGCGACCATGCCAAGAACATCGCCGAAGCCGTCATCCAGGTGGTCATGGGCAAGGACGTGCGCCATGCTTCGGCCGAGCAGATTCGCGCCGAGGTCGCAGAGGAATGATGCCGACCATCCTCGTGGTCGAAGACGAGCCGGCCATCATGGAGCTCCTGAAGATCAATCTGGTCGACGCCGGCTACGACGTGCAGGCCGCGGCCGATGCGGAGTCAGCGCACGCGCTGCTCCGTGAAACGCTTCCGGACCTCCTGTTGCTGGACTGGATGCTGCCTGGGCAGTCGGGACTGGCCTTCGCCAAGCAACTGCGCTCCGATGTGCGCACCAAGGAATTGCCGGTGATCATGGTCACGGCACGCACCGACGAGGCGGACCGGGTCGCCGGCCTGGAGGCCTGGGTCGACGATTACGTTACCAAGCCGTTTTCGCCGCGCGAGTTGAAGGCGCGCATCAAGTCGGTGCTGCGGCGACGGGCGCCGGAGGCGGCGCAGGAGCCGCTTGCCGCGGGATCGCTCAAGCTCGATCCGGTGACGCATCGCGTGACGGTGAACGGGCAGCTCGTCCCGATCGGCCCGACAGAATTCAGACTGCTGCGATTCTTCCTGGCCAGACCCGAAAGGGTTCATTCGCGCACCCAACTGCTGGATCAGGTATGGGGCGATCACGTTTACATCGAGGAGCGCACCATCGATGTGCACATCCGCAGGCTGCGGCTGGCGCTGGAACCCTTCGGCCAGGACTCCTTGATTGAAACGGTGCGGGGCAGCGGGTATCGTTTGGCGGTTCCGCACTGACTTAGCGGTTGCCCGGCAGAGAGAAGCCCTGAGCCCGACGCTACTTTCAGCATTGACCGGGCCCGCGGTGGTGGCGGCTCTGGCCGGAATTGCGTGGGCGCTGTTCGGCGCGACGGCGGCGCTGGCGGTGCTGGGTATCGGCTGGGGCGCGATCATCGTTTCCCACGCGCGTCACCTTGACCTCCTGACTCGCTGGGCAAGTGCCGGTCTCGACTCCACGGTGCCCGAAGGCAGGGGGCCGTGGCAAACGGCATTCGCCAATCTCTACCGGCGCGTGCGCACGCGTGTGGCGTACCAGCGTGACCTGACGCACACGATCGAGCGCTTCCAGAGCGCGGCCGAAGCCATTCCCGACGGCATGGTCGTGCTCGACATCACCAATCGCATCAAGTGGGCCAATGTGCGCGCGCGTTCGCATCTCGGGCTGGATGACCGGCACGACATCGGCTCGCCGCTGATGAACATCGTGCGCCAGCCGGAGCTGGTGCGCTTCCTGGAAGCCGGCGACTTCGCTGACCCGATCGTCATCGAATCGCAGCGCGAGGCGGGGGTCACGCTGGCCATACAGATCGTCCCGTTCGGCGTGGAAGAAAAACTTCTCATCAGCCGCGACATCACGCGGCTGGAAGCGGTCGCGAAAATGCGCCGCGACTTCATCGCCAACGTCTCGCACGAACTCAAGACACCGCTTACCGTCATCGCCGGTTTCCTGGAGACGCTGCAGGAGCTGGACCTCGACGAAAAGCAACGCGAACGATTCATCCAGCTGATGCAGGAGCAGGCACGCAGCATGCAGCGCCTGGTCGAGGATCTGCTCACGCTGTCGGCGCTGGAGAGCGAGCAGAACCTGTTGGTGGACGAGCCTTTCGCGATCGTCGGCCTGCTGCTGCAGCTCTCATCGGATGCCAAGAGCCTGTCGCAAGGCAAGCACGCGGTGACGCTGGACATCGGTGATGCCGCCACGGTGCAGGGCAGCCGCGACGAACTGGCGAGCGCATTCGGCAATCTCGTCTCGAACGCGATCCGGTACACGCCGGCCGGCGGCACGATCACGCTGTCGTGGCGCGTCGACGATGACGGCACAGGCGTATTTGCCGTGACCGACAGCGGCATCGGCATAGCCACCGAGCATCTGCCGCGGCTGACCGAGCGCTTCTATCGCATCGACCGCAGCCGCTCGCGTGCAACCGGCGGCACGGGGCTCGGCCTCGCGATCGTCAAGCATGTGCTGTTGCGCCACCAGGCGGCGCTGGAGATTGCCAGCGAGCCGGGCAAAGGCAGCACCTTTGCGGTGCGCCTGCCCGCGCGGCGTGTCCTGCCCGCGCCGGTCGCGGCGGATGTTGCCGCGTCGCTTACCAGTACTGAAGCGCCGAACGGAACAGCGCCTTGAGCTCGTCGCGCCCGACGTCGATGGGCGCGTTGCGAATCACCCGGTATTGCGGTTCGGCGCCATCGGCCAGCGCGTCGATCTGATCTTCGCCGAAACCCAGCGCGGACAGTCCGTTGGGCATGCCCGTGACCTTCATCATGTCGATGACCCGATTGGAAAGTGCCTCGCCAGCGTCCTCCAGCCCGGCTCCTCGCGTGTCCGCGCCCAGGCAGATGGCGCAATGCAGGTGCCGTTGCGGATGCATGGGCGCCGTGGCGCGCCAGACGGAAGGATTGTTGAGCACCACCGCCATCCCGTGCGGTACCAGCGACTTGCCTTCCGGATAGCCGGGCACATGCCAGTTCTTGGCAAGGCCCGAGACGGCGTAGGAAAGGCCGTGGGGCAGGTGGCATCCTGACGCGTTGAATGCAATCCCCGCCAACGTGGCGGCATACATCATTTCGGTACGCGCTTCGCTATCGTTGGCGTCGGCGACGGCACGCGGCAGGAACCTGCCGACAAGCGACAGCGCCTCGCCGGCCAGCAGGTCCGAAAACGGATTGGCGCCTTGCGAAACGGGCCGGTTGACCCCCTTCGCGGGATTGAGTCGCCGCGGATAGGCGCGCGCCGTGATGGCTTCGAGCGCGTGGCTCATGCAGTCGAATCCCGTGGCCGCGACCATCTTGGCCGGCAGGGTCTTGGTTACTTCCGGATCGATCAGCGCCACCGTCGGAATGAGTCGACGCGAAATGATTCCGGTCTTGGCGTTCATCGATTGCAGGTTGAAGATCGAGATGCCGGTCATCTCCGATCCCGTCCCCGACGTTGTCGGGCAGGCGATGTGCGGTTTGACGGGGCCGGGAACGCGCTGACCGGCGCCGATCGGCGCATTCACGTAGGTCATGAAGTCGGCGGGATACGACGCGTATAGATTGGCAGCCTTGCAGGTGTCCATCACGGAACCGCCGCCCACGGAAACGTAGCCATCCACGCGGGCGTCCCGGGCAAAGCGGGCAGCGGCCTGAAAGGAGGCGTCGGTCGGCTCGATGGAGATGTCGTCGAACGCGACCACATCGATATTGGCGGCATCGAGCGATGCCATGACCGTTGCAAAGGGTTCGCTGGCCCTGACGTACTTGTCGGTGAAGAGCGCGACACGCGAAAGTCCCAGCTCCTGTGCCTGGGGACCGGCTTCCTTGAGGACGCCCGCGCCGAAAGTGAACGTCGGCATGCCGACGGTAAAACCCTGGTCGGAGCCCTCGACAAGGGCGAAATCGGCGTGGCAACAGTTCATGGCGAATCCTTGAGGTTGGATGGGCGTCCGGCAACCATTATGGCAAACGGCCCGGGACGTCGGGTGACGCAGCCTAACTCATTGTATAAAAAGCAATTAGCCGCCCTGCATTGGCCTGCCTGAGCGTTGCCACGCGGTTTGACCGGTCGAGGTGAAAGCTGCTACAATCGCGCGTTTCGGCGGTGGAAATTCTTGGGAGGGGTTCCCGAGCGGTCAAAGGGAACAGACTGTAAATCTGTCGGCTCTGCCTTCGAAGGTTCGAATCCTTCCCCCTCCACCATTCCTGAACTGCGGGTGTAGCTCAATGGTAGAGCAGAAGCCTTCCAAGCTTATGACGAGGGTTCGATTCCCTTCACCCGCTCCAGGCTTGGTCGTGCATCAGAAGCAAAAGCAAAAGTGAGGAAACAAGGCGGATTGCAAGACCGCGCCCATGTAGCTCAGTGGCAGAGCACTCCCTTGGTAAGGGAGAGGTCGAGCGTTCAATCCGCTCCATGGGCACCAGAGCGCAGGCCGCGAAAAGTGGACCCCTACTTTTCGCGGAAGATGCCAGAGAAACCCACGAATTCCGGGCCAAGCCCGTTGATTCGTGGCTGAAAAGTCAACGTCAACGAAAGAGCTGGAGATCGCACCATGGCAAAGGGCAAATTCAATCGTACGAAGCCGCACGTGAATGTGGGGACGATTGGGCACGTTGATCACGGGAAGACGACGCTGACGGCGGCGCTGACGCTGGTTTTGTCGAAGTTGTTTGGAGGGGAGGCGAAGGCGTACGACCAGATTGATGCGGCGCCGGAGGAGAAGGCGCGGGGGATCACGATCAACACGGCGCACGTGGAGTACGAGACGAAGAACCGGCACTACGCGCACGTGGACTGCCCGGGGCACGCGGACTACATCAAGAACATGATCACTGGGGCGGCGCAGATGGACGGGGCGATCCTGGTGGTGAGTGCGGCGGACGGGCCGATGCCGCAGACGCGGGAGCACATTCTGCTGGCGCGGCAGGTGGGGGTGCCGTACATCGTGGTGTACATGAACAAGGCCGACATGGTCGACGATGCGGAGTTGCTGGAGCTGGTGGAGATGGAGGTGCGGGAGTTGCTGTCCAAGTACCAGTTTCCTGGCGACAAGACGCCGATCGTGACGGGCAGCGCCAAGATGGCGCTGGAAGGCGACAAGAGCGAGATGGGTGAGGGCTCGATCCTGAAGCTGGCGGAGGCGCTGGATAGCTATATACCGGAGCCGAAGCGGCTGGTGGACGGGCCGTTCCTGATGCCGGTGGAAGACGTGTTCAGCATTTCGGGCCGGGGCACGGTGGTGACCGGGCGGGTGGAGCGCGGGGTGGTGAAGGTGGGCGAGGAGTTGGAGATTGTGGGGTTGAAGCCGACCTTGAAGACGGTGTGCACGGGTGTGGAGATGTTCAGGAAGCTGCTGGACCAGGGGCAGGCGGGCGACAACGTCGGCGTGCTGCTGCGGGGAACGAAGCGGGAAGAGGTGGAGCGTGGGCAGGTGCTGGCCAAGCCGGGCTCGATCACGCCGCACACCAAGTTCACGTGCGAGGTGTACATCCTGAGCAAGGAAGAGGGTGGGCGGCATACGCCGTTTTTCCCGGGCTACCGGCCGCAGTTTTATTTCCGGACGACGGACGTGACGGGGAGCTGTGTGCTGCCGGAGGGGACGGAGATGGTGATGCCTGGGGACAACATCGGGTTGACGGTGACGCTGATTGCGCCGATCGCGATGGAAGAGGGCTTGCGTTTTGCGATTCGCGAAGGTGGCCGCACCGTCGGCGCCGGCGTCGTCGCCAAGATCCTGGAGTAAACGGTTACAGGCCAGTAGCTCAATTGGCAGAGCGGCGGTCTCCAAAACCGCAGGTTGGGGGTTCGATTCCCTCCTGGCCTGCCACCTCAGGCGTCGGCGGACGATGCGGCGCCGGAAGTGGTGGAAGTGGAAAGACTGACGGAAGCACAACGAAGCATTGATTACTGGCTACTGAAGACTCAATGGACAAGGCAAAGATCGTACTGGCGTTGGCGTGCTTGGTCGGCGGAGTGTGGGGCTATTACCACTTCTCCGAGACCGCGCAAGTGCTGCGCGTGCTGATGGTAATGGGCGGGATGCTGGCTGCGGCGGGCGTGGCCTGGCTGTCGGCGCCCGGCAAGGAGTTCTTCGCCTTCGCACAGGAAGCCTGGCAGGAAGCGGATCGCGTGTCGTGGCCGACGCGCAAGGAAACGATGCAGACCACGGGCATCGTGTTTGCGTTCGTGGTGGTCATGGCGCTGTTCCTGTTCGGCGTCGACACCATGCTCGCTTGGATCATCAAGTTGTTGACGGGCAGAGGCGAGTGATGAGCAAGAAGTGGTTCGTCGTCCACGCCTACTCGGGATTCGAGAAGAGCGTCCAGCGTGCACTGATCGAGCGCATCAAGCGGTCCGAAATGCAGGACCTGTTCGGCCAGATTCTCGTTCCCGTGGAGGAAGTGGTCGAAATGAAGAATGGCGCGAAGGCCATCTCCGAGCGCAAGTTCTTCCCTGGCTACGTGCTGGTGGAAATGGAGATGACGGACGACTCCTGGCACTTGATCAAGAGCACGCCCAAGGTCACGGGCTTCGTGGGCGGCACGGCCAACAAGCCGACGCCGATCACGCAGAAGGAAGTCGACGCGATCCTGCGCCAGGTGCAGGAAGGCGTGGAGAAGCCGCGCCCGAAGGTGCTGTTCGAAACCGGCGAGGCCGTGCGCGTGAAGGAAGGTCCGTTCACGGACTTCCACGGCAACGTCGAGGACGTGAACTACGAAAAGAGCAAGTTGCGCGTGTCGGTCACCATCTTCGGCCGGTCGACGCCCGTGGAACTGGATTTCTCGCAAGTGGAGAAGGCGTAAAGAATCGAATCGAAATGGAACGGGGAGGACGCCATAAACGTCCGATTGAACCCATATTAGGAGCAAGTCATGGCGAAGAAAATCGTCGGTTTCATCAAATTGCAGGTGCCGGCAGGCAAGGCCAATCCGAGCCCGCCGATCGGCCCGGCGCTGGGCCAGCGCGGCCTCAACATCATGGAATTCTGCAAGGCGTTCAACGCCCAGACGCAGAAGCTGGAGCCCGGCCTGCCGATCCCCGTGGTGATCACGGCGTTCGCGGACAAGAGCTTCACGTTCATCATGAAGACGCCGCCGGCGACCGTCCTGATCAAGAAGGCGGCGAAGGTGGACAAGGGCAGCCCCAAGCCCCATTCGGACAAGGTTGGCAAGCTGACCCGCGCGCAAGCCGAGGAAATTGCCAAGGCCAAGATGCCTGACCTGACCGCAGGCGGTCTCGATGCGGCGGTCCGCACGATCGCCGGCAGCGCCCGTAGCATGGGCATCACCGTCGAAGGGGTGAAGTAATCATGGCTGAGCAAAAGACACCGCGCCTGTCTAAGCGCATGCAAGTGGTCCGCAGCAAGGTGGACCACGCCAAGTTTTACCCAGTCGACGATGCGCTGAAGCTCGTCAAGGAATCGGCCATCGCCAAATTCGACGAGTCAGTCGACGTCGCCGTCAACCTCGGCGTGGACGCCAAGAAGTCGGACCAGACCGTCCGCGGTTCCGTCGTGCTGCCCGCCGGCACGGGCAAGAACGTCCGTGTCGCGGTGTTTGCGCAGGGCGACAAGGCCAAGGACGCCACCGCCGCGGGTGCGGACATCGTCGGTTTCGACGACCTCGCCGCGAAGATCAAGGAAGGCTTCATGGACTTCGACGTCGTGATCGCCTCCCCGGATGCGATGCGCGTCGTCGGCCAGCTGGGACAGATTCTCGGCCCGCGTGGCCTGATGCCCAACCCGAAAGTCGGCACGGTGTCCGCCGATGTCGTGCAGGCGGTGAAGAACGCGAAGGCCGGCCAGGTGCAATACCGCACCGACAAGGCCGGCATCATCCAATGCACGATCGGCCGTGCGTCGTTCACGCCGGAACAGCTGAAGACGAATTTGCTTGCGCTGATCGAAGCGCTGAACAAGGCCAAGCCGCAGGGCCTGAAAGGGGTGTACCTGCGCAAGATCAGCCTGTCGTCGACGATGGGTGCGGGCGTTCGCGTCGACCAGACATCGTTGCAACAGCCGACCGCATAAAGGAAAGCAAGGAAAGACGCGGTGTGCCCGTTTCTCGGCACACCGCGGTTCCACGAGAAGTTTTAAAACCTTTTGAGGGAACGCTCCGACGTTAGTGTCGGGGCGGACCGTCAAAGACCGCTGGAGCAGTTGCTTAATCCGGGGTTGCTTTCCCGATCCGGCGCAGATGGTGCCCTTAGGACAGGATTTCCTGAACGAACGGTCACCGCAAGAGGCACTTGGCCGAAAAGCGCGAGTGCTTGGGCGACGAAGATGCGCAGTCCGGCTTCCTCGGCGAAACGAATAGAGGTGGACCTTGAGTCTAAATCTGCAAGAGAAACAGGCAGTGGTCGCAGAAGTCGCGAAGCAGGTCGCCGGTGCGCAGGCCATCGTCATGGCTGAAAACCGGGGGCTTGCCGTTGCCGACATGACGAAGCTCCGCGCGCAGGCGCGGGCTTCCGGCGTGTATTTCCGGGTTGTGAAGAACACCCTGGTGCGCCGGGCGGTCGCCGATACGCCGTTTTCCACGCTGTCCGACAAGATGGTCGGTCCGCTGGCTTACGGCATCGGTCCCGACCCGGTCGCCGTAGCGAAGGTGCTGAACGACTTCGCCAAGGGCAACGACAAGTTCGTCATCACCGGCGGTGCGATGCCGGGCAAGATGATTTCCGCCAAGGAAATCACCGCGCTCGCCTCGTTGCCGTCGCGCGAAGTGCTTATCGCCAAGCTGCTCGGCACCATGCAAGCCCCGATCACGAACCTCGTGCGCACCATGAACGACGTGCCGTCGAAGTTCGTCCGGGTGCTCGCCGCGGTGCGGGACGCGAAGCAAGCGGCTTGAAAAACCGGCCACGACAACCCATTTCCAACTGTTACGTTCCAGGAGCACAACATGTCCGCAGTCCAAACTGAAATCCTCGACAAGGTAGCGTCGATGTCCGTCCTCGAGCTCTCCGAGCTCATCAAGGCCATGGAGACCAAGTTCGGCGTTTCCGCCGCCGCCGCCGTTGCCGTTGCCGGCCCGGCCGCAGGTGCCGCGCCGGCCGCCGCCGCCGAAGAGCAGACCGAATTCACGGTCGTACTCTCCGCGATCGGCGATAACAAGGTCAACGTCATCAAGGCCGTGCGCGAACTGACGGGCCTCGGCCTGAAGGAAGCGAAGGACCTGGTCGACGCCGCGCCGAAGCCGGTCAAGGAAGGCGTGAACAAGGCCGATGCCGAAGCCGCCAAGAAGAAGCTGGAAGAAGCCGGCGGAAAAGCCGACATCAAGTAAATAGTAGACAGGCTACATGCGAATCGAGGGCTTCCGCCCCGATTCGCATCTGAAGAATCACGAAGCGTTTTGCATGGCGACAAGCTAGATGGGGGTGAATCGCTGGCAGAGCCAGACGATTCACTCTAGTAAGAGCCACAAAGACTCGCGCGGATTGTTGCCCGGGTCGCTTCGGTCCCTAGAGATCGAAGCAAAGCGGGTCGGGTTGCCTGTTTTGCTTCGCTTTCTGAGTCGACGACGGAAAGCAGGTTTGGTCGGGCGTTTCCGCAAGGGAATGTCGTCCGCCAGCGGCTGGTAGTGGCCAGCCACCAGGCCAGGGATGCAATGTCCCCGGAATGTCGAGATGGCTTGAATCAGCGTCGCGCACCTTCGCGCGATCGCATTTTCGTAACACAGTTACACGCAGCAACCGGGCCAGCGCACTTTCGCGCTGCCCGATCGAACTGGAGACGGGACGAACCACATGGCGACCACGCACGCTACGCCCTACACCTTTACCGAAAAGAAACGCATCCGCAAGAGCTTCGCCAAGCGCGCAAGTGTCCTGCAGGTGCCGTTCCTGCTGGAAACGCAGCTCGCTTCCTACCGCGCGTTCCTGCAGGAGTTCACCGCCGGAGAATCGCGCAAGAACGAGGGCCTGCAGGCCGCGTTCACCTCGATTTTCCCGATCTCGAGCCACTCGGGCAATGCCCGCCTCGAGTTCGTGAGCTTCTCGCTGCTGCCGCCGGCGTTCGACGTCGTCGAATGCCAGCAGCGCGGCCTCACGTTCTGCTCCGCGCTGCGCGCCAAGGTCCGACTCATCATCATGGACAAGGAGGCGCCGAAGGATACCGTCAAGGAAGTGAAGGAGCAGGAAGTCTACATGGGCGAGATCCCGCTCATGACCGAGAACGGCTCGTTCATCATCAATGGCACGGAGCGCGTGATCGTCTCCCAGCTGCACCGCTCGCCCGGCGTGTTCTTCGAGCACGACCGTGGCAAGACGCATTCCTCCGGAAAGCTCCTGTTCTCGGCCCGCGTGATTCCTTACCGTGGCTCGTGGCTGGACTTCGAATTCGACCCGAAGGACTTCCTGTTCTTCCGCGTCGACCGTCGCCGCAAGATGCCGGTGACCACGCTGCTCAAGGCGATCGGCCTGACCAACGAGGACATCCTCAAGCAGTTCTTCGTGTTCGACACGTTCCACCTGGGCGTCAAGGGCTCGGAGCTCGACTTCGTGCCGGAACGCCTGAAGGGCGAGATGGCCCGCTTCGACGTGCTGGGCAAGGACGGCAAGGTCGTCGCCGGCCGCGACAAGCGCATCACCGCGCGGCACATTCGCGAACTGGTGGACAGCGGCTTGAAGAAGATCGCGGTGCCCAACGATTACATTCTGGGCCGGACATTGGCGACCAACGTGATCGACAAGGCCACGGGCGAGCTGGTCGCCAAGGCCAATGACGAGATCACCGAGGACCTGCTGGCCAAGCTGCTCGACGGCGGTGTCGCCACCGTGCAGACGATCTATACCAACGACCTCGACATGGGTCCGTTCATCTCGCAGACGCTGCGCACCGACGACACGCCGGACCAGTATGCGGCCAAGGTCGGCATCTACCGGATGATGCGTCCGGGGGAGCCGCCCACCGAGGACGCCGTCGAGTCGCTGTTCCACGGGCTGTTCTTCTCGGAGGAGCGTTACGACCTCTCGGCCGTCGGCCGCATGAAATTCAACCGCCGCATCGGCCGCCCCGAACTCAAGGGTCCGTCGACGCTGACCAACGAGGACATCATCGCCGTCATCAAGATCCTCGTGGACCTGCGCAACGGCCGCGGTGAGATCGACGACATCGATCACCTCGGCAATCGCCGGGTGCGTTCCGTGGGCGAACTCGCCGAGAACCAATTCCGCTCGGGGCTGGTGCGCGTCGAGCGCGCGGTCAAGGAGCGCCTCGGCCAGGCCGAGTCCGACAATCTGTTGCCGCACGACCTGATCAACGCCAAGCCGATCTCGGCCGCGATCAAGGAGTTTTTCGGCTCGTCGCAGCTGTCGCAATTCATGGACCAGACGAATCCGCTGTCCGAGATCACGCACAAGCGCCGCGTTTCCGCGCTGGGACCCGGCGGCCTGACGCGCGAGCGTGCGGGCTTCGAAGTGCGCGACGTGCACCCGACGCACTACGGTCGCGTGTGCCCGATCGAAACGCCGGAAGGCCCGAATATCGGCCTCATCAACTCGCTGGCGCTGTATGCCCGCACCAACGAATACGGCTTCCTCGAGACGCCGTATCGGCGCGTGGCGGATGGCAAGGTCACCGACCAGATCGACTATCTGTCGGCGATCGAAGAGGGCCAATTCGTGATCGCCCAGGCCAACGCCAAGGTCGACAAGACCGGCAAGTTGGCGGACGAGCTGGTTTCCTGCCGCAGCAAGAATGAATTCATGCTGTCGACCGCGGACAAGGTCAACTACATGGACGTGGCCCCTTCGCAGATCGTGTCGGTGGCGGCGTCGCTGATTCCGTTCCTCGAGCACGACGACGCGAACCGCGCGCTGATGGGTTCGAACATGCAACGGCAGGCGGTGCCCTGCCTGCGTCCGGAAAAGCCGCTGGTCGGCACGGGCGTCGAGCGCACTGCCGCGGTCGATTCCGGCACCGCCGTCATGGCGCGCCGGGGCGGCAAGGTCGATTACATCGATGCGTCGCGCATCGTCGTTCGCGTGCATGATGCGGAAACGGCTGCCGGCGACGTCGGCGTGGATATCTACAACCTGACCAAGTACAAGCGGTCGAACCAGAACACCAACATCAACCAGCGACCGCTGGTCATCGTCGGTGACATGATCTCCAAGGGCGATGTGATCGCCGACGGCGCGTCCACCGACATGGGCGAGCTGGCGCTCGGGCAGAACATGCTCGTCGCGTTCATGCCCTGGAATGGCTACAACTACGAAGACTCGATCCTGATCAGCGAGCGGGTGGTCGGCGACGACCGCTATACGTCGATCCATATCGAGGAACTCTCGGTCGTGGCGCGCGATACCAAGTTGGGACCCGAGGAAATCACGCGGGACATCTCCAGCCTGGGCGAGGGCCAGCTGGGACGCCTCGACGATTCCGGCATCGTGTACATCGGCGCGGAAGTCGAAGCCGGCGACGTGCTGGTCGGCAAGGTCACCCCCAAGGGCGAAACCCAGCTGACGCCGGAAGAAAAGCTGCTGCGCGCGATCTTCGGCGAGAAAGCCTCCGACGTGAAGGACACGTCGCTGCGCGTGCCGTCCGGCATCAGCGGCACGGTGATCGATGTGCAGGTGTTCACGCGCGAAGGTATCGAGCGCGACAAGCGCGCCGCCCAGATCATCGAGGACGACCTCAAGGGCTACCGCAAGGACCTGAACGACCAGCTGCGCATCGTCGAGAACGACCAGTTCGCGCGCATCGAGAAGCTGCTTGCCGGGAAGATCGTCAACGGCGGTCCCAAGAAGCTGGCCAAGGGTGCCAAGGTCACCAAGGAATATCTCGACAGCGTTCCGCGCCACGACTGGTTCGATATCCGCCTATCCAGCGAGGAGTCCGCGCAGCAGCTCGAGGCGAGCAAGGAGTCGCTGGCCAAGTTGCGCGACGAGTTCGACAAGATGTTCGAGCTGAAGAAGAAGAAGCTGACGCAGGGCGACGAACTCCCGCCGGGCGTGCAGAAGATGGTCAAGGTCTACGTCGCGGTGAAGCGTCGCCTGCAGCCGGGCGACAAGATGGCCGGCCGCCACGGCAACAAGGGCGTCGTTTCGAAGATCGTGCCGGTGGAAGACATGCCCTATATGGCGGATGGCACGCCGGTCGACATCGTGCTGAATCCGCTCGGCGTGCCGTCGCGGATGAACGTTGGGCAGATTCTCGAAGTCCACCTGGGCTGGGCCGCCAAAGGACTGGGCCGCAAGATCGACGACATGCTGAAGGCACAGGCCAAGGCAGCCGACGTGCGCAAGTTCCTGGAGAAGATCTACAACACGACGGGACGCGCGGAGCAGCTGGACCAGTTCGACGATGCCGAGATCGTCCATCTCGCCGAGAACCTCACGGGTGGCGTGCCGTTCGCGACCCCGGTGTTCGATGGCGCGACGGAAGAAGAGATCAAGGGCATGCTGGACATGGCTGGTTTGCCGCGCTCCGGGCAGGTGACGTTGCACGATGGCCGCACGGGCGAGGAATTCGACCGCCAGGTCACGGTGGGCTACATGCACGTGTTGAAGCTGCACCATCTGGTCGACGACAAGATGCACGCGCGCTCAACCGGGCCGTACAGCCTGGTCACGCAGCAGCCTCTGGGGGGCAAGGCGCAGTTCGGCGGCCAGCGCTTCGGCGAAATGGAAGTCTGGGCGCTGGAAGCTTACGGCGCGGCCTACACGCTGCAGGAGATGCTCACGGTCAAGTCCGACGACGTCAACGGTCGCACCAAAGTCTACGAGAACATCGTCAAGGGCGAGCACAAGATCGAGGCCGGCATGCCGGAATCGTTCAACGTGCTGGTGAAGGAAATTCGCTCCCTGGCCATCGACGTCGACATGGAACGCGATTGAACGCGACCATCCAGGATTTCGGTTTTGCAGTAACTCCGAACCACACTCGGGAGTACGCATGAAAGCATTGCTCGATCTGTTCAAGCAGGTAACGCAGGAAGAAGAATTCGATGCGATCCGCATCGGCCTGGCGTCGCCGGAGAAAATCCGCTCGTGGTCGTATGGCGAAGTGAAGAAGCCGGAAACGATCAACTACCGCACGTTCAAGCCTGAGCGTGACGGCCTTTTCTGCGCCAAGATCTTCGGCCCGGTGAAGGACTACGAGTGCCTGTGCGGCAAGTACAAGCGCCTGAAGCACCGCGGCGTGATCTGCGAGAAGTGCGGCGTCGAAGTGACGCTGGCCAAGGTGCGCCGCGAGCGCATGGGCCATATCGAGCTGGCCTCGCCGGTCGCGCACATCTGGTTCCTCAAGTCGCTGCCGTCGCGCATGGGCATGGTGCTCGACATGACGCTGCGCGACATCGAACGCGTGCTGTATTTCGAAGCGTTCGTGGTGACCGACCCCGGCATGACGCCGTTGAACCGGGCGCAGTTGCTGACCGAAGACGACTACCTGGCCAAGCTCGAGCAGTACGGTGACGACTTCGACGCCTACATGGGCGCCGAAGGCATCCGCGCGCTGCTCAAGTCGCTCGACGTCAATCACGAGATCGACAAGCTGCGCAAGGAACTCGAGACGACCGGCTCGGACACCAAGATCAAGAAGATCGCCAAGCGCCTGAAGGTGCTCGAGGCATTCAACAAGTCGGGCATCAAGCCCGAGTGGATGATCCTGGAAGTGCTGCCGGTGCTGCCGCCGGAACTGCGTCCGCTCGTGCCGCTGGATGGCGGCCGCTTCGCGACGTCCGACCTGAACGACCTCTATCGCCGCGTGATCAACCGTAACAACCGGTTGAAGCGCCTGCTCGAGCTGAAGGCACCGGACATCATCGTCCGCAACGAAAAGCGGATGCTGCAGGAAGCCGTCGATTCGCTGTTGGACAATGGCCGTCGCGGCAAGGCGATGACGGGCGCCAACAAGCGTCCTCTGAAGTCGCTGGCCGACATGATCAAGGGCAAGGGCGGCCGTTTCCGCCAGAACCTGCTGGGCAAGCGCGTCGACTACTCGGGGCGTTCGGTCATCGTGGTCGGTCCCCAGCTGAAGCTGCACCAATGCGGCCTGCCCAAGCTGATGGCGCTGGAACTGTTCAAGCCATTCATCTTCAACAAGCTCGAGACGATGGGCCTGGCGACCACGATCAAGGCCGCCAAGAAGATGGTCGAGGCGCAGGAGCCGGTGGTGTGGGACATTCTCGAAGAAGTCATTCGCGAGCACCCGGTCATGCTGAACCGCGCGCCGACGCTGCATCGCCTGGGCATCCAGGCGTTCGAGCCGGTGCTGATCGAAGGCAAGGCCATCCAGCTGCATCCGCTGGTCTGCACGGCGTTCAACGCCGACTTCGACGGCGACCAGATGGCCGTGCACGTGCCGCTGTCGCTGGAAGCGCAAATGGAAGCGCGCACGCTGATGCTCGCGTCCAACAACGTGCTGCTGCCGTCCAACGGCGAGCCCTGCATCGTGCCGTCGCAGGACATCGTGCTTGGCCTGTACTACGCCACGCGCGAGAAGATCGGCGCCGCGGGCGAGGGCCAGATGTTCGCGGACATCGCCGAGGTGACGCGCGCGTACGAATCGCGTCAGGCCGAGCTGCACGCCAAGGTCACCGTGCGTATCAAGGAAGTGGACGTCAAGGTCAATCCGGACGGGACGACCGAGAAGGTCGAGAAGATCACGCGGTATGACACCACGGTCGGCCGTTCGCTGCTGTCCGAGATCCTGCCGCCGGGCCTGCCGTTCTCGGTCATCAACAAGCCGCTCAAGAAGAAGGAAATCTCGCGCATCATCAATGCGAGCTTCCGTCGCTGCGGCTTGCGCGAAACGGTCATCTTCGCCGACAAGCTGATGCAGGCCGGTTACTCGCTGGCCACGCGCGGCGGCATTTCCTTCGCCGCCGACGACATGCTCGTGCCGGAGGAAAAGAAAGCGATCATCGCCGAAGCCGAAGGCCAGGTGAAGGAGATCCAGGCGCAGTACACCTCGGGTCTCGTCACCGAAGGCGAGCGCTACAACAAGGTCGTGGACATCTGGGGACGTGCCGGCGACGACATCGCCAAGGCGATGATGGCGCAGTTGGGCACGATGGAAGTCAAGGACCGCGAAGGCATCATGGTCAAGCAGGACTCGTTCAACTCCATCTTCATGATGGCGGACTCCGGCGCGCGCGGTTCGGCGGCCCAGATCCGGCAGTTGGCGGGCATGCGCGGCCTGATGGCCAAGCCGGACGGCTCGATCATCGAAACGCCGATCACCGCGAATTTCCGCGAAGGCCTGAACGTGCTGCAGTACTTCATCTCTACCCACGGTGCCCGGAAGGGTCTCGCGGATACGGCGTTGAAGACGGCCAATTCGGGGTACCTGACGCGGCGCCTGGTCGACGTGACGCAGGATCTCGTGGTCACCATCGACGACTGCGGCACCAACAACGGCGTGGCGATGAAGGCGCTGGTCGAAGGTGGCGAAGTGATCGAGCCGTTGCGCGACCGCATCCTGGGCCGCTCGGTGGCCGCGGACGTGATCCACCCGGAAACGCAGGCGACGCTATTCCACCCCGGCACGTTGCTGGGCGAAGACGAGGTCGACCAGATCGAGGCGCTCGGCATCGACGAAGTGAAGGTGCGCACGCCGCTGACCTGCGAGACGCGTCACGGCCTGTGCGCGACCTGCTACGGCCGCGACCTGGGCCGCGGGCATCTCGTGAACGTCGGCGAAGCGGTCGGGGTCATCGCCGCGCAGTCGATCGGCGAGCCGGGCACGCAGCTGACGATGCGCACGTTCCACATCGGCGGCGCGGCGTCCCGTACGGCGGCGGTGTCGCAGATCGAGTCGAAGTCGGCGGGCACCATCCGGTTCTCGGCACTGATGCGCTATGTCACCAGCGGCAAGGGTGACCTGGTCGTCATCGCGCGCTCCGGCGAAGTGCTGATCCACGACGACAACGGTCGCGAGCGCGAACGCCACAAAGTGCCCTACGGCGCCACGCTGCAGGTCAAGGACGGCGACGTCGTCAAGGCCGGCAAGATCCTGGCCATGTGGGATGCCACGGCGCGCCCGATCATCACCGAGTACGCCGGTCGGGTGAAGTTCGAGCACGTCGAGGAAGGCGTCACCGTGGCCAAGCAGGTGGACGACGTGACGGGCCTGTCGACGCTGGTCGTCATCGACCCCAAGCGCCGCGCGACCGCGACCGCCAAGGGCGTGCGTCCGCAAGTGAAGTTGCTCGACGAAAGCGGCGAGGAGATCAAGCTTTCCGGCTCGGAGTTGCCCGTCAACATCACGTTCCAGCTGGGCTCCATCATCACGGTGAAGGATGGCCAGCAGGTCGCGGTGGGCGAAGTACTCGCGCGAATCCCGCAGGAAACGTCGAAGACGCGTGACATCACGGGCGGCCTGCCGCGCGTGGCGGAGCTCTTCGAGGCGCGCTCGCCGAAGGACGCGGGCATGCTCGCGGAAGTCACGGGCACGGCGTCGTTCGGCAAGGACACCAAGGGCAAGCAGCGCCTGGTGATCACCGACATGGATGGCGCCGCGCACGAGTTCCTGATCACCAAGGACAAGCACGTCACGGTGCACGACGGGCAGGTGGTGAACAAGGGCGAGACGATCGTGGACGGTCCGGCCGATCCGCACGACATCCTGCGTCTGCTGGGGGTGGAAGCGCTTGCGCGCTACATTACCGACGAAGTGCAGGACGTCTACCGGTTGCAGGGCGTGAAGATCAACGACAAGCACATCGAGGTGATCGTGCGCCAGATGCTGCGCCGGGTCGTCATCACCGAACCGGGCGACACGCGCTTCATCCGCGAGGAAGGCGTCGAGCGCTCGGAGCTGTTCGACGAGAACGACAAGGTAGTAAAGGACGGCAAGGAGCCGGCGCAGTACCACCATCTGCTGCTCGGCATCACCAAGGCGTCGCTGTCGACCGATTCGTTCATTTCCGCGGCATCGTTCCAGGAAACCACGCGCGTCCTTACCGAGGCCGCGATCATGGGCAAGCGGGACGACCTGCGCGGGCTGAAGGAAAACGTCATCGTCGGCCGCCTGATTCCGGCCGGCACCGGCCTCGCCTACCATACGGCGCGCAAGCGCATGAAGATGATGGGACCGGAAGCGGCGGCGGCGGCGGAAGCAGCGTTCACTACGCCGGAAGAAGCGGCCGCGACTGCCGCGGCGGCAACCTCGGAGGCTGCAGCCGACGCAGCCTGACGCATCGTTTGTCGCAACTAGAAGTCCACGGGCCAGCCTTCGGGTTGGCCCGTTTTTTTGTCGAGGCAGCCGGCCTCGCCACTTTCCTTCGCGACCCCTTCGGCTGCGACGCCGCGGAGGTGGAAGCGGGGGCGGGCCGTCCGGTCAAGGGCGAATAGGTCGCCGTCGGCGAGGGGCGTGCGGCGAGCGGCGGGTGGTCGTGTGTGACCTCCCGCCGCGCGGCGAATCACGCACCCGACGACACGGTTGGCGACCGCTGAGCCCGGAGCGGATGGCCCGCTTCCGCCCGGAATGGAAAACCGACGACATGCCTTACGTCATCTGAACCCGAAACGGATGGCCTGCCCCCGCCGCCCCGCTTTTGCACCGCAGCAGGGTGTTGACCCGAAGGCAGTTTTGACCCTATAATCGCAGTCTTTTCGCCCCCATGGTCGCCCGGTCAACAAAGCCAGGTTGCGGCCCGAAGGGCGCGCGTACCCGGTCGCAGCACGGAAATTCAGGCAGGACGTCGACCGAGGCGCATAAAAGTGGTCCGTGCGTGGTGCCGGTGGTGTACAGCCGGTGCGTGCAGGGGCCACTTTGATTTGTTGCAGACCGAATTGTGCTGGACGGGTCTGGTTTTGACCCGTGAATTTATGTCGCAGTTTCGGGAAGCCGGCTGATGACTGGCCGAGCGTTAAGCCCCGCGGTGCCGTGCCGAAAGGCGTGCAACACCGCACGAAACGGAAAATTTAGATGCCAACGATCAATCAGCTCGTACGCAAGGGCCGCAAGGCCCCCGTGTCGAAAAGCAAGGTGCCGGCGCTGCAGAACAGCCCGCAAAAGCGCGGCGTGTGCACGCGTGTGTACACGACGACGCCGAAGAAGCCGAACTCGGCGCTACGGAAGGTCGCCAAAGTGCGCCTGACCAACGGCTTCGAGGTCATCAGCTACATCGGCGGCGAAGGCCACAACCTGCAGGAGCACTCGGTGGTGCTGATCCGCGGCGGCCGCGTGAAGGACTTGCCGGGCGTGCGTTACCACATGGTGCGCGGCGCGCTCGATACCGCCGGCGTCAAGGATCGCAAGCAGGCTCGCTCGAAGTACGGCGCGAAGCGCCCCAAGGCTGCGTAAGCGCGGCTACAAAGAACGGACGAATAGACCATGCCAAGACGTCGCGAAGTACCCAAGCGCGAGATCCTGCCGGATCCGAAATTTGCGAGCACCGAAGTCGCCAAGTTCATCAACGTGTTGATGGACAGCGGCAAGAAGTCGGTCGCGGAACGGATCATCTACGGCGCGTTCGAATCGATCGCCAAGAAGGGCGGCAAGGATCCGCTGGAAGTCTTCACCCAG
This sequence comes from uncultured beta proteobacterium, assembly GCA_963819965.1. Classification (GTDB taxonomy): domain Bacteria; phylum Pseudomonadota; class Gammaproteobacteria; order Burkholderiales; family Casimicrobiaceae; genus VBCG01. Next base: position 752,434 of record CAWFYA010000004.1, on the reverse strand, counting down.
GCGCTGTCGAACTCGCGTCCGATGGTCGAAGTGAAGAGCCGTCGCGTTGGCGGCGCCAACTTCCAGGTCCCCGTCGAAGTGCGTCCGGTGCGGCGCACGGCGCTTGCGATGCGCTGGCTGCGCGAAGCGGCGCGCAAGCGCGGCGAGAAGTCCATGGGTCAGCGCCTCGCGGCCGAACTGATCGAAGCGTCCGAAGGGCGCGGCGGCGCGGTCAAGAAGCGCGAGGAAGTGCACCGCATGGCGGAGGCCAACAAGGCGTTCTCGCATTTCCGGTTCTGAGCCCCAACATCAGGTCTGGAAACACCAAAAGAGCCATAAGCGAAAAGCGAGCAGTCCTACAGGAAGCAACGGCGTCGCGGCCTGGAGCGGATTCCCAGACCCGATGCAACTAAGGCGTTGACGAAAAGTGCCCCGAATTACCCCAATTGACCGGTATCGCAACATTGGCATCAGTGCGCACATAGACGCAGGCAAGACCACGACCACCGAACGCATCCTTTTCTACACCGGCGTCTCGCACAAGATCGGCGAAGTGCACGACGGCGCCACGGTCATGGACTGGATGGAGCAGGAGCGCGAGCGCGGCATCACCATCACCTCCGCTGCCACCACCTGCTTCTGGAAGGGGATGGACAAGAACTTCCCCGAGCACCGGATCAACATCATCGACACGCCCGGCCACGTCGACTTCACGATTGAAGTCGAGCGGTCGATGCGCGTGCTCGACGGCGCGTGCATGGTCTATTGCGCGGTCGGCGGCGTGCAGCCGCAGTCGGAAACCGTGTGGCGGCAGGCCAACAAGTACAAGGTGCCGCGGCTCGCGTTCGTCAACAAGATGGACCGCCAGGGCGCCAACTTCTTCAAGGTCTACGACCAGATGAAGTCGCGCCTCAAGGCCAACCCCGTTCCGATGCAGATCCCCATCGGCGCCGAAGAGAAATTCGAAGGCGTGGTCGATCTCGTCCGGATGAAGGCCATCTACTGGGACGAGGCGTCGCAGGGCATGAAGTACGACATGCGCGATATCCCGGCCGAACTTCTCGACACCGCCAAGGAGTGGCGCGAGAAGATGGTCGAGAACGCCGCCGAGGCCAACGAAGAGCTGATGAACAAGTACCTCGAGTCGGGCGACCTGACCACCGAGGAGATCAAGCTCGGCATCCGCACGCGCACCATCGCCTCGGAAATCGTGCCGATGCTGTGCGGCTCCGCGTTCAAGAACAAGGGCGTGCAGGCGATGCTCGACGCGGTCATCGAATACATGCCGGCGCCGACGGACATTCCGCCGGTGAAGGGCGAACTCGAGAACGGCAAGGAAGGCGTGCGCAAGGCGGCCGATGACGAGCCGTTCGCCGGCCTTGCGTTCAAGATCATGACCGACCCGTATGTCGGCCAGCTGATTTTCTTCCGTGTGTATTCGGGCGTCGTCAAGTCGGGCGATACCGTCTACAACCCGATCAAGGGCCGCAAGGAACGCCTGGGCCGCATCCTGCAGATGCACGCGAACCAGCGCGAGGAAATCAAGGAAGTGCGCGCCGGCGACATCGCCGCGGCGGTCGGCTTGAAGGAAGCGACCACCGGCGACACGATCTGCGATCCCGAGCACGTGATCATGCTCGAGAAGATGATCTTCCCGGAGCCGGTGATTCACGTCGCGGTGGAACCGAAGACCAAGGTCGACCAGGAAAAAATGGGCATCGCGCTCAATCGCCTGGCGCAGGAAGACCCGTCGTTTCGCGTCCATACCGACGAGGAATCGGGCCAGACGATCATATCGGGGATGGGCGAGCTCCACCTCGAGATCCTCGTCGACCGCATGAAGCGCGAATTCGGCGTCGAAGCCAATGTCGGCGCGCCGCAGGTGGCCTATCGCGAAGCGATCAAGAAGTCCGTGCAGGTCGAGGGCAAGTTCATCAAGCAGTCCGGCGGCCGCGGTCAGTACGGCCACGTCTGGATCAAGATGGAGCCCAACGAGACCGGCAAGGGCTACGAATTCGTCGATGCCATCAAAGGGGGCACGGTGCCGCGCGAATACATCCCCGCGGTGGCCAAGGGCCTGGTCGAAACGCTGCCTAATGGCGTGCTCGCCGGCTTCCCGGTGGTGGACGTGAAGGTCACGCTGTTCGACGGCTCGTACCACGACGTCGACTCGAATGAAAACGCGTTCAAGATGGCCGCGTCGATGGCGTTCAAGGACGGCATGCGCCAGGCCAGCCCGGTGCTGCTCGAGCCGATGATGGCGGTCGAGGTGGAGACGCCCGAGGACTTCATGGGCAACGTGGTGGGCGACCTGTCGTCGCGCCGCGGCATGATCCAGGGCATGGACGACCTGCCTACGGGGAAGGTGATCAAGGCGGAGGTTCCGCTGGCCGAGATGTTCGGCTACTCGACGACGCTGCGCTCGCTGTCGCAGGGTCGCGCGACGTACACGATGGAATTCAAGCACTACACCGAGGCGCCGAAGAACGTCGCCGAAGCGGTAATCAACAAGAAATCCTGATCGTTAAGGAAACTTATCATGGCCAAAGGCAAATTCAATCGTACGAAGCCGCACGTGAATGTGGGGACGATTGGGCACGTTGATCACGGGAAGACGACGCTGACGGCGGCGCTGACGCTGGTTTTGTCGAAGTTGTTTGGAGGGGAGGCGAAGGCGTACGACCAGATTGATGCGGCGCCGGAGGAGAAGGCGCGGGGGATCACGATCAACACGGCGCACGTGGAGTACGAGACGAAGAACCGGCACTACGCGCACGTGGACTGCCCGGGGCACGCGGACTACATCAAGAACATGATCACTGGGGCGGCGCAGATGGACGGGGCGATCCTGGTGGTGAGTGCGGCGGACGGGCCGATGCCGCAGACGCGGGAGCACATTCTGCTGGCGCGGCAGGTGGGGGTGCCGTACATCGTGGTGTACATGAACAAGGCCGACATGGTCGACGATGCGGAGTTGCTGGAGCTGGTGGAGATGGAGGTGCGGGAGTTGCTGTCCAAGTACCAGTTTCCTGGCGACAAGACGCCGATCGTGACGGGCAGCGCCAAGATGGCGCTGGAAGGCGACAAGAGCGAGATGGGTGAGGGCTCGATCCTGAAGCTGGCGGAGGCGCTGGATAGCTATATACCGGAGCCGAAGCGGCTGGTGGACGGGCCGTTCCTGATGCCGGTGGAAGACGTGTTCAGCATTTCGGGCCGGGGCACGGTGGTGACCGGGCGGGTGGAGCGCGGGGTGGTGAAGGTGGGCGAGGAGTTGGAGATTGTGGGGTTGAAGCCGACCTTGAAGACGGTGTGCACGGGTGTGGAGATGTTCAGGAAGCTGCTGGACCAGGGGCAGGCGGGCGACAACGTCGGCGTGCTGCTGCGGGGAACGAAGCGGGAAGAGGTGGAGCGTGGGCAGGTGCTGGCCAAGCCGGGCTCGATCACGCCGCACACCAAGTTCACGTGCGAGGTGTACATCCTGAGCAAGGAAGAGGGTGGGCGGCATACGCCGTTTTTCCCGGGCTACCGGCCGCAGTTTTATTTCCGGACGACGGACGTGACGGGGAGCTGTGTGCTGCCGGAGGGGACGGAGATGGTGATGCCTGGGGACAACATCGGGTTGACGGTGACGCTGATTGCGCCGATCGCGATGGAAGAGGGCTTGCGTTTTGCGATTCGCGAAGGTGGCCGCACCGTCGGCGCCGGCGTCGTCGCCAAGATCCTGGAGTAGGCATGAACAACCAACGCATCCGCATCCGCCTGAAGGCATTCGACTACAAGCTGATCGACCAGTCGGCACTGGAAATCGTGGAAACGGCCAAGCGCTCCGGCGCCGTCGTCAAGGGCCCGGTTCCGCTGCCGACCAAGATCGAGCGCTTCGACGTGCTGCGTTCGCCGCACGTGAACAAGACGTCGCGCGACCAGTTCGAAATTCGTACGCACCTGCGCCTGATGGACATCATCGACCCGACCGACAAGACGGTCGACCAGTTGATGAAGCTCGATCTTCCCGCAGGCGTCGATGTAGAGATCAAGCTGCAGTAGATCGTCGAAAAGTAAATACCTAAGCTGCCGGTCAATCGTAATCGGCGGCGTCGAAAGGAAAATGAGATGAGCCTAGGACTAGTCGGGCGCAAGGTGGGCATGACCCGCGTCTTCACCGATGATGGCGCAGCTATTCCGGTGACGGTGCTGGACGTCGCCAACAACCGCGTCACGCAGATCAAGACTCCCGAGACCGACGGCTATGCGGCCGTGCAGGTCACCTACGGCAAGCGTCGCGCGTCGCGCGTGACCAAGGCCCAGGCGGGGCACCTCGCGAAAGCGGGCGTGGAAGCAGGAGTAATCCTGAAGGAATTCCGTGTTCCCGCGGACGACCTGGCGAAGTTCAAGCCGGGCGATGTCGTCGGCGCCGACACGTTCGTGGTCGGCCAGTTGGTCGACGTGACGGGCACGACGAAGGGCAAGGGCTTTTCGGGCGTGATCAAGCGTCACCACTTCAGTTCCAATCGCGCGTCGCACGGCAATTCGCGTTCCCACAACACGCCTGGTTCCATCGGCATGGCGCAGGATCCGGGCCGCGTGTTTCCGGGCAAGCGCATGTCCGGCCAGTTGGGCAACGTGACGCGCACGACGCAGCTCCTGTCGGTCGTTCGCATCGACACCGAACGCGGCCTGCTGCTGATCAAGGGCTGCGTACCGGGTGCCGACGGCGGTGACATCGTCGTCCTTCCGTCCGTGAAGACGCCGGCGAAGAAGGGGGCCTGACCATGGAACTCAAAATGATCGACGGCAACGGCAAGGCGGGCGCGAGTCTCAACGCGTCGGACGACCTGTTCGGCCGGGAATACAACGAAGCGCTGGTGCATCAGGTCGTAGTTGCCTATCAGGCCAACGCGCGCCAAGGCACGCGCGCACAAAAGGGCCGTGCCGACATCAACAAGTCGCACAAGAAGCCCTGGGCGCAAAAGGGCACGGGACGCGCTCGTGCCGGCCAGGCCAATAGCCCGCTGTGGCGTGGCGGCGGCAAGATCTTCCCGTCGTCGCCCGACGAGAACTTCTCGCACAAGGTCAACCGCAAGATGTATCGCGCGGGACTGGCGTCGATCCTGTCGCAGCTGGTCCGCGAGGAGCGCCTGTCGGTGATCGAGGCGTTGGCGCTGGATTCGCCCAAGACCAAGCAGTTCGCGCAAAAGATCAAGGCGTTCGGCCTGACGGGCACCGTGCTCGTCGTGACCGACAACCTGGATGACAACCTGTACCTGTCGTCGCGCAACCTGCACGATGTGCTGGTGCTCGAGACGCGTGAAGTCGACCCGGTCAGCCTGGTCCGCTTCAAGAACGTGCTGCTGACCAAGGGCGCCGTGACGCAATTCGAGGAGATGCTGGGATGAACACCGCCACCAGCAACAAGAAGAAATACAACGCGGAGCGCCTGATGACAGTGCTGCTGGCGCCGGTCGTGTCCGAAAAGGCCACGTTCATCGCCGACAAGCATTCGCAGGTGATCTTCCGCGTGACCCCTGACGCGACCAAGCCGGAAATCAAGGCTGCCGTCGAGCTCATGTGGAAAGTCGAGGTGGACACGGTCCAGGTGTCGATCGTCAAGGGCAAGGAAAAGCGCTTCGGCCGTTTCATCGGCAAGCGTCGTGGCTGGAAGAAGGCGTACGTGAGCCTGAAGCCGGGCCAGGAAATCAATTTCGCGACGGAGCCCTGACATGCCGCTCGTCAAAGTAAAGCCTACGTCACCGGGCCGCCGCGCCATGGTGAAGGTCGTCAATCCCGACCTGCACAAGGGTGCGCCGGTCGCGTCGCTGGTCGAGCACCAGAAGCGCGGCTCGGGTCGCAACAACAACGGCCACATCACGATGCGCCACAAGGGCGGCGGCCACAAGCACCATTACCGCGTCGTGGACTTCAAGCGCAACAAGGACGGCATCCCGGCCAAGGTCGAGCGACTCGAATACGACCCCAACCGCAGCGCCAACCTGGCGTTGCTGCTGTACACGGATGGCGAGCGCCGCTACATCATCGCGCCGCGCGGCGTGGCTGTCGGCATGCCGCTGATGTCGGGCATTGAAGCCGCCATCAAGCCGGGCAATTGCCTGCCGCTGCGCAACATCCCGGTTGGCACGACGGTGCATTGCATCGAGATGCAGCAGGGCAAGGGCGCGCAGATCGCGCGCTCAGCCGGTACTTCGGCACAGCTGCTCGCCCGCGAAGGCATTTACGCGCAGCTGCGGCTTCGCTCCGGCGAAATCCGCAAGGTGCACGTCGACTGCCGCGCAGTGATCGGCGAAGTGGGCAACGAGGAGCACAGCCTGCGCTCGATCGGCAAGGCAGGTGCGAACCGCTGGCGCGGCATCCGCCCGACGGTGCGCGGCATCTGCATGAATCCGGTCGACCACCCGCACGGTGGCCGTTCCAACGGCGGGGGCCATCCGGTCTCGCCGTGGGGCACGCCGACCAAGGGCTACAAGACGCGCAGCAACAAGCGCACGGACGTGATGATCGTCCGCCGCCGCCACGCGACCAAGGGATAAAAAATGGCTCGTTCAATCAAGAAGGGTCCGTTCGTCGACGGCCACCTGCAGGCCAAGGTGGAAAAGGCGCGCGCGGTCAACGACAAGAAGCCGATCAAGACATGGTCGCGCCGTTCCACCATCACGCCGGATTTCGTCGGTCTGACGGTCGCCGTGCACAACGGCAAGGCCCACATCCCGGTCTACGTGTCGGAAAACATGGTCGGTCACAAGCTGGGCGAATTCGCGCTGACGCGCACCTTCAAGGGCCATTCGGCCGACAAGAAGGTCGCGGCGCCTGCTGCGCCCAGAAAGAAGTAAGGAGCTCACGATGCAAACCACTGCCACGCTGCGCGGCGTTCGCCTGTCGGCCCAGAAGGGCCGGCTCGTCGCCGACCAGATCCGCGGATTGCCGGTCGATCGCGCGCTGAGCGTTCTCGCGTTCAGCCCGAAGAAGGGCGCCAGGATCATCAAGAAGGTGCTCGAGTCGGCCATCGCCAACGCCGAGCACAACGACGGCGCCGACATCGACGAGCTGAAGGTCAAGACGATCTACGTCGACAAGGCCGAGACGCTGAAGCGCACCAGCGCCCGCGCCAAAGGCCGCGGCAACATCATCGGCAAGCAGAGCTGCCATATCCACGTCGTCGTTGGCGACGGAAACTAAGGGAATACAAGGTCATGGGTCAGAAGATCAATCCGACCGGTTTCCGTCTCGCCGTAAATCGGAACTGGACGTCGAAGTGGTACGCGAACAGCAAGAACTACGGCCCGACGCTGGCCCAGGACATCCGCATCCGCGAATACCTGGGCAAGAAGCTGTCGCACGCGTCGGTCTCGAAGATCACGATCGAGCGCCCGGCCAAGAATGCGCGCATTACCATTCATAGCGCGCGTCCCGGTGTCGTCATCGGCAAGAAGGGCGAAGACATCGAGACGCTCCGCGCTGATTTGAAAAAGATGATGGGCGGCGACGTCGGCCTCAACATCGAGGAAATCCGCAAGCCGGAAATCGACGCGCAACTCATCGCCGACTCGATCGCGCAACAGCTCGAAAAGCGGATCATGTTCCGCCGCGCGATGAAGCGCGCGATGCAAAACGCCATGCGCCTCGGCGCCCAGGGCATCAAGGTCATGTCGTCGGGACGCCTGAATGGTGCGGAAATCGCGCGCCGCGAGTGGTACCGCGAGGGCCGCGTGCCTCTGCATACGCTGCGGGCCGACATCGACTATGGTTTTTCCGAAGCGCGCACGACCTACGGCGTCATCGGCATCAAGGTCTGGGTGTTCAGGGGCGAAGTGATGCCGCACAACGGAGAACCCGCGCAGGCGCCGGCACCGGCACCCGCGCCGGCGCGTCCGCGTCGCGCAGGACCAGGAGCGAAGAATGCTGCAACCAGCTAGAAGGAAGTACCGCAAGGAACAGAAGGGCCGCAACAAAGGCGTGGCGACCGTCGGCAACAAGGTCAGCTTCGGCGAGTTCGGTCTGAAGGCGGTCGGCCGCGGCCGGCTGACGGCGCGCCAGATCGAAGCGGCGCGGCGGGCAATGACGCGCCACATCAAGCGCGGCGGCCGCATCTGGATCCGCATTTTCCCGGACAAGCCCATGTCCAAGAAGCCAGCGGAAGTTCGCATGGGCAACGGCAAGGGCAATCCCGAGTTCTATGTGGCCGAGATCGTGCCGGGCAAGGTGCTCTACGAGATGGACGGCGTCGAAGAGGCGCTGGCCCGGGAAGCGTTCGCGCTGGCATCGGCCAAGTTGCCGATCAAGACGACGTTCGTGCACCGGCTGATCGGTGGCTAGTAGGCAAATTTAGGAAACGATCGTGAAAAAAGCCGAGACCAAGAAATCGCTCACGGGCAAGACGCCGGCCGAGTTGCAGAAGGAGCTGGAGGCGCTGCTGCGCGAGCAGTTCGGCCTGCGCATGCAGGCGGCGACCCAGCAACTCCAGGACACGTCCAAGCTCCAGACCGTCCGGCGCGGTATCGCCCGCGTGCGCACGCTGATGGGCCAAAAGGTGCAAGCATGAACGAACAAGCAACTCCGCCGGCAGCCGATGCGCAGCCGGGCCGCAAGGCCATCATCCAGACCCTGACGGGCCGGGTGGTCAGCGACAAGATGGACAAGACGGTGACCGTGCTGGTCGAGCGTCGCGTCAAGCACAAGCTCTACGGCAAGATCGTCATGAAGTCGGCCAAGTACCACGCGCACGACGAGACCAACGAGTGCAAGGAAGGCGACCTGGTCGAGATTTCCGCCACGCGCAAGCTGTCCAAGACCAAGGCCTGGCGGGTGTCGAGCGTGCTGGAAAGGGCCCAGGTGGTCTGAAATCAAGGGTCCGGACCGGCATGCCGGCCCGGCAACCGAGGTGGGGAAAGGCGTTGCGGCTGGGGTGGTGAAACCCGGGGGTTGTGCAATGCGCCATTTCCTGCCATACTTACTGTTTTCGCCCGTCGCGGACAACAGTTTTGCGTCCCGCGCCGGGGTCTCCCCGTACGGGGTCCAAAACTGACCGCAAGAATCGCCCTGGCAAGCATCGGGGCCGGCGGGTCAAGTTGGAGTGCTAGCAATGATCCAGATGCAGTCGGTACTGGACGTCGCCGATAACACCGGCGCGCGTGCGGTGATGTGTATCAAGGTGCTCGGCGGCAGCAAGCGCCGTTATGCCCACATCGGTGACGTGATCAAGGTCTCGGTCAAGGATGCCGCCCCCCGGGGTCGCGTCAAGAAAGGCGAGATCTACAACGCGGTGGTCGTGCGCACCCGCAAGGGCGTTCGCCGCCCGGACGGCGCGCTCATCCGCTTCGACGCCAATGCCGCCGTGCTGCTCAATGCCAAGCTCGAGCCGATCGGCACGCGCATCTTCGGACCGGTCACGCGCGAACTGCGCAACGAGCGCTTCATGAAGATCGTGTCGCTCGCGCCCGAAGTGCTCTGAAGCCGCGACGGAGAACAGTCATGAACAAGATCAAGAAAGGCGACAAGGTCGTCGTCATCGCGGGCCGCGACAAGGGCAAGCGCGGCGACGTGGCGCAGATCGTCGACGACCGGCACGTGATCGTGAGCGGCGTCAACCAGGTCAAGAAGCACGCCAAGCCGAATCCCATGAAGAACCAGCCGGGCGGCATCGTCACCAAGGACATGCCGATCGACGTTTCGAACGTCGCCATCTGGAATCCGGTGACGCAGAAAGCCGACCGAATCGGTCTCCGTATGCTCGAAGACGGCCGCAAGGTCCGCTTCTTCAAGGGCAACGGCGAGCAGCTCGTCTGACCGGAATCCAGGACAACAACATGGCCCGCCTCAAAGACATCTACACCAAGGAAGTCGCACCCGCGCTGATGAAACAGTTCGGGTACAAGTCGCCGATGCAAGTGCCGCGCATCACCAAGATCGTCCTGAACATGGGCGTCGGTGAGGCCGTGGGCGACAAGAAGATCCTGGACAACGCCGTGGGCGACATGCAGAAGATCGCCGGGCAGAAGCCCGTCGTCACCAAGGCGCGCAAGGCCATTGCCGGTTTCAAGATCCGCGAAGGCTACCCGATCGGCTGCATGGTGACGTTGCGCCAATCAAGGATGTGGGAGTTCATGGACCGCTTCGTCACCATCGCGCTGCCCCGCGTGCGCGACTTTCGGGGCATCTCCGGCCGGGCGTTCGACGGCCGCGGCAACTACAACATCGGCATCAAGGAACAGATCATTTTCCCGGAGATCGAGTACGACAAGATCGACGCGGTGCGGGGAATGAACATTTCGATCACGACGACCGCCAAGACCGACGCCGAAGCCCGCGCGTTGCTCCAGGCGTTCAAGTTTCCGTTCAGGAACTAGAAGGCCACCATGTCCAAACTGGCTCTGATCAATCGTAACGAGAAGCGCAAGAACCTGGTCAAGAAATTCGCGAAGAAGCGCGCTGCGCTGCAGTCGATCGTCGACGACGCGAAGGCTTCGGAAGAGGTTCGTTTCGCCGCGCGACTCAAGATCCAGGCGTTGCCCCGCAACGCCAACGCGACCCGCATTCGCAATCGCTGCGCGCTGACCGGACGCCCCCGCGGCGTGTTCAGCAAATTCGGCCTGGGCCGCAACAAGCTCCGCGAGTACGCAATGCGCGGCGAGATCCCCGGCATCGTCAAGGCCAGCTGGTAGGAACGCAACTAAGAGGGCAACGAGGCTAGCTTATGAACATGACAGATCCCATCGCCGACATGCTGACCCGCATCCGCAATGCGCAGATGACGGAAAAAGCCACGGTTGTGATGCCGTCGTCGAAGGTCAAGATCGCGATCGCCAAGGTCCTCAAGGACGAAGGCTACATCGACGGCTTCCACGTCGCCGGCGAAGAAGTCAAGCCGATGCTCGAGATCGCGCTGCGCTACCACGCGGGCCGCGCCGTCATCGAGAAGATCGAGCGGGTGTCCACGCCAGGCCTGCGCATCTACAAGAGCAAGGACGACATTCCCAAGGTGATGAATGGCCTGGGGATTGCGATCGTTTCCACGTCGCATGGCGTGATGACCGACCGCAAGGCGCGAGCCACCGGCGTCGGCGGCGAAGTGCTCTGCATCGTCGCCTAACCCAAGAGAGCCACGACATGTCACGCATCGGCAACAATCCGGTCAAGCTCCCGCCCAAGGTCGAAGTCACCCTGGCGGCGGGCGAGATCACGGTCAAGGGTCCGCTGGGCTCGCTCACGCGCAAGTTCGGCGACACGGTTGCGATCGCCAAGGACGGCGAACAGCTGGTGTTCAAGGCCGCCACGGTGGAAGACCGTGCAATGCAGGGAACCCTGCGCGCGCTGGTCGCCAACATGGTCAAGGGTGTCACCGACGGCTACCAGCGCAAGCTGACGCTGGTCGGCGTCGGCTACCGCGCAGCGGCGGCCGGCGACAAGATCAACCTGTCGCTGGGTTTTTCGCATCCGGTCGTGCACTCGATGCCCAAGGGCGTCAAGGTCGAGACGCCGGCGCAGACGGAAATCATCGTCAAGGGCATCGACAAGCAGGCTGTCGGCCAGGTCGCGGCGGAAATTCGCGCCTATCGTCCGCCCGAGCCGTACAAGGGCAAGGGCGTGCGCTACGCCGACGAGCGCGTTGTGATCAAAGAGACGAAGAAGAAATAAGGAATGGTCATGGACAAAAAGCAAGCTCGCAGCCGCCGCTCCCGCAAAACCCGGGCGCGCATTGCCGAGCAGCTCGCGACACGGCTGGTGGTCAGCCGCTCGAACTGCCACATCTACGCCCAGATCATCGCGCCCGAGGGCAACAAGGTCCTGGCCAGCGCGTCGACGCTCGAAGTCCGATGTCCGCAAGGACGGCAAGAGCGGCGGCAACAAGGCCGCGGCCGAAACCGTCGGCAAGCGCATCGCCGAAAAGGCGAAGGCGCTGGGTATCGACACGGTGGCGTTCGACCGTTCCGGATTCCGCTTTCATGGCCGCGTCAAGGCGCTGGCCGAAGCCGCCCGTGCCGGCGGTCTGAAGTTCTAAGCGTCGCTCAAGAGAAAAACCATGGCCCAACAACGCTCCAATTCGAGAAATCAGCAGCAGGACGACCGCGGCGACGGCTTGAAGGAAAAGATGATCGGGATCAACCGCGTCACCAAGGTGGTGAAGGGCGGACGCATCCTGGGCTTCGCGGCGCTGACGGTGGTCGGCGACGGCGACGGCCGCGTCGGCATCGGCAAGGGCAAGGCGAAGGAAGTCCCGGTCGCCGTGCAAAAGGCAATGGAAGAAGCCCGCCGCAAGATGGTCAAGGTCAGCCTCAAGAAGGGCACGCTGCATCACGCCGTCGAAGGCCGCCATGGCGCGACCAAGGTGTTCATGCAGCCCGCGGCGGATGGTACCGGCGTCATTGCCGGCGGCCCGATGCGCGCGGTGTTCGAAGTGGTGGGCGTGACCAACGTGCTGGCCAAGTGCCACGGCTCGACCAACCCGTACAACCTGGTTCGCGCCACGCTCAACGCGCTGCAGAACTGCAGCTCGCCGGCGGACATCGCTGCCAAGCGCGGCAAGACCGTCGAAGAAATCCTGGGAGCCTGAACATGGCCGACAAGAAGAAAATCAAGGTGACGCTGGCGAAGGGCATTGCCCGCACACGCCAGGACCATCGCGACACGGTGCGCGGCCTTGGGCTCAAGTGGACGAACCACTCGGTCGAGGTCATCGACACGCCGTGCAACCGCGGCATGATCAACAAGGTCAGTTATCTGCTCAAAGTCGTCGAGCAGTAGTACTCATCTGACAGTGATGCGCAACTGAAACAGGCAACGAGAGAGACATCGCCATGCGACTCAATACAGTGAAGCCGGCCGACGGCAGCAAGAAGAATCGCCGCCGCGTCGGGCGCGGTATCGGCTCGGGCCTGGGCAAGACCGCCGGCCGCGGCCACAAGGGGCAGAAGTCCCGCTCCGGCGGCTTCCACAAGGTCGGCTTCGAAGGCGGCCAGATGCCGCTGCAGCGCCGCCTGCCGAAGCGCGGTTTTGTCTCGCTGGCCAAGAACGACCACGCCGAAATCCGCCTCACGGACCTGCAGAAGCTGCCGCTGACGGAAATCGACGCGCTCGCGTTGCGTGCCGCGGGTCTCGTGCCGCAATCGGCCAAGACCATCAAGGTCATCCTGCGCGGCAAGCTGGAAAAGGCCATCAAGCTTTCCGGCGTGCAGACGACCAAGGGTGCCAAGGCGGCGATCGAAGCCGCTGGCGGCACGGTGGCCTAAGCGCCCCCAGCCAATAACGAAGACTAGAGCGGACACCGACGTGGCAACTGGCAACCCGGCACAGAAAAGCGGCGACAAGTACGGCGACCTCAAGCGCCGCTTGTGGTTCCTGCTGTTCGCGCTGATCGTCTACCGGATCGGTACCCACATACCGGTGCCGGGCATCAACGCGGGCGTGCTCGACGACCTGTTCAAGTCGCAGAAGGACGGCATTCTCGGCCTGTTCAACGTGTTCTCGGGAGGCGCGCTGTCGCGCTTCTCCATCTTCGCGCTGGGCATCATGCCGTACATCTCGGCATCGATCATCATGCAGTTGTGCACGGTGGTCATTCCCTCGCTGGAGGCGCTGAAGAAGGAAGGCGAATCCGGCCGCCGCAAGATCACGCAGTACACGCGCTACGCGACGCTGGGCCTGGCATTCTTCCAGGCGCTGGCGATCTCCGCGGCGCTCGAGCAGCAGGCCGGCCTCGTGCTGGAGCCGGGCCCGACGTTCCGCATCGTCTCGGCGATCACGCTGGTGACCGGCACGATGTTCCTCATGTGGCTGGGCGAGCAGATCACCGAGCGCGGACTGGGCAATGGCATTTCGCTGATCATCTTCGCCGGCATTGCTGCGGGACTGCCGAATGCCATCGGCCTCACGCTCGAGCAAGGCCGTACCGGCGCGTATTCGTGGCTCCTGATCATCGGCATCGGTCTGCTGATCGTTGCGGTTACCGCGTTCGTCGTGTTCGTCGAGCGCGCGGTGCGCAAGATACTGGTCAACTACGCCAAGCGCCAGGTGGGCAACAAGGTCTACCAGGGACAAAGCTCATTCCTGCCGCTCAAGCTGAACATGGCCGGCGTGATTCCGCCGATCTTCGCGTCGTCGATCATCCTGTTCCCGGCCACGATCGCGCAATGGTTCGGCACCGGCGAGAACACGATCTGGCTGCGCGACGTCGCCGCGACGCTGGGCCCGGGCCAGCCTGTCCATGAGCTGCTGTACGCCGCCGCCATCATCTTCTTCTGCTTCTTCTATACCGCGCTGCAGTACAACCCGAAGGAGACGGCCGAGAACCTGAAGAAGAGCGGCGCGTTCATCCCGGGCTACCGCCCTGGCGACCAGACCGCCAAGTATCTTGAAAAAATCACGTTGCGCCTCACATTGTTGGGCTCGCTTTACCTCGTGATCGTGTGCTTCATCCCGAATTTCCTGATCGCGTGGAAGAACGTGCCGTTCTACTTCGGCGGCACCTCGCTCCTGATCATCGTGGTCGTGACCATGGACTTCATGACGCAGGTACAGGCGTACCTGATGTCGCAGCAATACGAGAGCCTGCTTCGCAAAGCCAACTTCAAGGGCGGGCTGCCGACGCGCTGATGTCGAAAGAAGAAACGATCCAGATGCAGGGGGAGGTCGTCGAGATGCTCCCCAACGCCACGTTCCGCGTAAAGCTGGAAAACGGGCATGTGGTCCTGGGGCATATCTCCGGGAAGATGCGGATGCACTACATCAAGATTTTGCCGGGCGACAAGGTGACGGTGGAGGTTTCCCCGTATGACCTCTCCCGGGCGCGGATCACGTTCCGCGCAAAATAGGCGGATGGCGAGCTAAAGGAACGATGATGAAAGTATTGGCTTCGGTTAAGAAAATTTGCCGCAACTGCAAGATCATCCGGCGCAACGGCATCGTGCGGGTGATCTGCACGGACCCGCGCCACAAGCAGCGCCAGGGTTAGGTCAGTTAACCAAGCGGCTTTACGCGACTAATACACTAGACAGGTTTAAGACATGGCCCGTATTGCAGGCGTCAACATTCCGAACCACCAGCACACCGTGATCGCGCTGCAGGCGATCTACGGCATCGGCCCCGCGCGCGCCAAGGCGATCTGCAAGGCGACCAACATCGCGCCGTCGGCCAAGATCAAGGACCTCTCGGACACCGAGATGGACCGCCTGCGCGAGCAGGTCGGCAAGTTCAGCGTCGAGGGCGACCTGCGCCGCGAAGTGACGATGAGCATCAAGCGGCTGATGGACCTGAACTGCTATCGCGGCTCGCGCCATCGCAAGGGCCTGCCGGTCCGCGGTCAGCGCACCCGCACCAATGCCCGCACGCGCAAGGGTCCGAAGAAGGGCCGCACCGTCGCGCTCGCCAAGGGCGTTACAAAGTAAATGAGCAAGTAGCACGAAGACGTAAACGAGGGAATATCGAAGATGGCACAGCAACCGTCGCAAAAGGCAACCGTCGCGCGCGCGCGCAAGAAGGTCAAGAAGAACGTGACCGAAGGCATCGCGCACATCCACGCGTCCTTCAACAACACGATCATCACGATCACCGACCGCCAGGGCAATGCGCTGTCGTGGGCAACCTCGGGCGGCGCCGGCTTCAAGGGCTCGCGCAAGTCCACGCCGTTCGCGGCGCAGGTCGCGGCCGAAGCGGCAGGACGCGCGGCGCAGGAATGCGGCGTGAAGAACCTCGAAGTGCGGATCAAGGGCCCCGGCCCCGGCCGCGAATCGGCCGTCCGCGCGCTGAACGCGCTGGGCATGAAGATCTCCAGCATCACCGACGTGACGCCGGTGCCGCACAACGGCTGCCGTCCGCCGAAGCGCCGCAGAATCTGACAGGGAACTGAAAATGGCACGATATACCGGCCCCAAATGCAAGCTGGCGCGGCGCGAAGGAACGGACCTGTTCCTCAAGAGCGCGCGGCGTTCGCTCGACTCCAAGTGCAAGCTGGAAGCCAAGCCCGGCCAGCACGGCGTGAAATCCGGCATGCGCATGTCGGACTACGGCAACCAGCTGCGCGAAAAGCAGAAGCTGCGCCGCATGTATGGCCTGATGGAGCGCCAGTTCCGCCGCTGCTTCGCGGAAGCCGCGCGGGGCAAGGGCTCGACCGGCACCAACCTGCTGCAGCTGCTGGAGTCGCGTCTCGACAACGTCGTGTACCGGATGGGTTTTGGCTCGACGCGCGCCGAAGCGCGCCAGCTGGTGACGCATTGCGCGATCATGGTCAACGGCCGCCAGTTGAACGTCCCCTCGGCGACGCTCAAGGCCGGCGACGTGGTAACCGTGACGGAAAAGTCGAAGGCGCAGCTGCGCATCACCGATTCGCTGCAGCTCGCCGAGAAAGTCGGCTTCCCGTCGTGGGTCGAAGTCGACCCCAAGAAACTGACGGGCACCTACAAGGGTGCGCCGGACCGTTCGGAATTCGGCCAGGACATCAACGAAAGCCTCGTGGTCGAGCTTTATTCAAAGTGAGCTCCAAGTAAGTTCAAGCGATTCGTTGGTCGCGGATCAAACGGCGACCGGCGCTTTGTTTTGCTGGGTTCAATAACCCATAAAGGTACCGCATGCAGAGTAATCTCCTGTTGAAGCCGCGCATCATCGACGTGCAGTCCACCTCTCCGTTCCACGCCAAAGTGGTGATGGAGCCGTTCGAGCGCGGGTATGGCCATACGCTGGGCAATGCGCTTCGCCGCGTGCTGCTCTCGTCCATGCCCGGCTACGCGCCGACCGAAGTGAAGATCTCGGGTGTGCTGCACGAATACTCGGCCCTCGACGGCGTGCAGGAAGACGTCGTCGACGTGCTGCTCAACCTGAAGGGCGTGGTGCTGAAGCTGCACAACCGCGACCACGTCATGCTGAAGCTGCAGAAGTCCGGCGAAGGCGTGGTCACGGCAGCCGATATCGAGCCGAACCACGACGTCGAGATCATCAATCCCGAGCACGTGATCGCCCACCTTACGGCGGGCGGCAAGCTCGAGATGGAAATCCGCGTCGAGAAGGGCCGCGGCTACCAGCCGGCCACCGCGCGCGTGAAACCTGAAGGCGGCCGCACGATCGGCAGCATCCTGCTCGACGCGTCGTTCTCGCCCGTTCGCCGCGTGAGCTACGCGGTGGAATCGGCGCGCGTGGAACAGCGCACGGACCTGGACAAGCTGGTGCTCGACATCGAGACCAACGGCGTCGTCGAGCCGGAGCAGGCGGTGCGTTTCGCCGCCTCCGTGCTGGTCGAGCAGTTGTCGGTGTTTGCCGACCTGAAAGGCACCGACGCGCCGGCCACGGAGCGCAGCTCGCCGCAGGTCGACCCGATCCTGCTGCGTCCGGTCGACGACCTGGAACTGACGGTGCGTTCGGCCAACTGCCTCAAGGCCGAGAACATCTATTACATCGGCGATCTCATCCAGCGCACGGAAACGGAACTGCTGAAGACGCCGAACCTGGGCCGCAAGTCGCTCAACGAAATCAAGGAAGTGCTCGCCTCGCGTGGACTCTCCCTTGGCATGAAGCTCGAGAACTGGCCGCCCGCGGGGCTGGACCGGCCATAACCGCATAACCAAAAACCAAGAATCGAGCGCGGTGAAAAGCCGCGCCACACGTTTGAAGGAATTGTCATGAGACACCGGCACGGATTGCGGAAACTGAACCGAACGAGCAGCCATCGACTGGCGATGCTGCGCAACATGACCAACTCGCTGTTCCTGCACGAGGCCATCAAGACCACGCTGCCGAAGGCGAAGGAGCTGCGTCGCGTTGCGGAACCGCTGCTCACGCTGGCCAAGACGCCCACGGTGGCCAATCGCCGCCTGGCGTTCGACCGCCTGCGCGATCGCGACATCGTCACCAAGCTCTTCAACGAACTGGGACCGCGTTACCAGGCACGCGCTGGTGGCTACCTGCGCATCCTGAAGTTCGGTTTCCGGCAGGGCGATGCCGCGCCGATGGCGCTGGTCGAGTTGATGGACCGGCCGAACGTCGAGGTTGCGCCTGGGGATGCCCAGGCCAAGTAATCCTCGTCACCGTTTCGCCGCAGGAAAAAAGCCGGGTTCGTCGCCCGGCTTTTTCTTTGGCATGGGCGATTCGATGTGCGGCCCCGGGGTGATCTTCGTGCGCGGCAAGGGCACACTACCTGCCGGACCGCGAAAACTCGCCGCTGCAGAGGCTTGCTATCGTCCGGGTCCTAGGGCGGGCAGACGAGGTCGATCGCGCCGACGCCGACCAGTTCTTCCACTACCGCGCGATGCTCGTGATCGGATCTCGGCGGATACATCGCCTCGACACGAACGAGTTGCTCCCACAGTTCCGCTTCCGTGGGCGTTGCCAGCCGATACATCCGTGACAATCCCGGCGCGAACAGCAGTCGGCACAGCGGAGGCGCTTGCGGCGGCAGGGGCGTGGCCGATTGAGCGGCGGACAGGAGAAGGTCGGGCGTGGCGAAGAGCGGTACCAGGGCGGCATGCGCGCCCGCGCGCAGCAACGTGCCCGTTCGATCGAGCAGGGACGGGTGGGGCGGCTTGAACGAGAGCGTCCACGGGCTCGTTCGATAGACCGCCTGCTCGAGGCGGCAAAGCGACAGGGCGTGGGAGGGGTTGGCCAGGTGGCCCGCGATGAATTCGAGAAAGGACTCCGCCTCGTTGGCGAAAAAGGAGGTCACGCCACCGCCGCGGTCGATCCACTCGGCCAGCAGGCGCTGCCGCATCGCTGCGGGCAACACGGACAGCGTCTGGAGCGCGGCCATCGCCGCACGCGACTCGCACCAGGACCTCTGAACGGAAATCGTGAATCGGAATCCCGGTTCATCGACCATCGCCTGCACTTGCGCACGTTCCCCCGGCGTCAGCGAGAGGCCGGCAAAACGATCGGCAGCGACGAGCGAGCCTTCCGCTGCAACCGGAACCCGCACGAGTCGGCCCAGCGCCGCCTGGAAGTCTGCCAGCGGCATGTTTGCCTACGCGGCTCGCTGGCCGGTTGTGCGGCAGCGTTGCCAGATCGACTGCGCGTGTGCCAGTTCATTCATGATGCCGGGTACCCCCAGATCGGGCGCATATCGATCGAGAACCTCGAACACTACGCCGGCGACGTTCGCGGCGCGGGGAAGCGTGTATTCCAGCAACTCCCAAACCTGGGCAGGCACCGGCCCGTCGTGAGCGTCCATGTAGAACCCATCGCGCCATGAGCCGCCGGCGACGTGAATTTCCACCACGCTATCGAGATCGAGCCGGTCGATCGCATCGATTGCATTGAAGCGATGGTTGATCGAGTTGCAGTATAAATTGTGCAGGTCCAGCAGATGCCTGGCGCCGCCCTGACAGGTGATCTGGTTCATGAATGCGATCTCGTCGAGGATGCCGGGGTCGGTCGGAAGACCGTTCAGGTAGTGCGCAGGGTTTTCAAGCAGAAAGGGCACGCGATAGCGTCGGAAAAGCTCGGCGCTGCGCGTCCTGACGAGGCGTACGGCTTCATGGGTAAACGGCAGTGGAAGCGGCACGCCGATCTCCAGCGTGCCACCCTGCTGATCCGGGATGGTCTGGAATCCGAGATGCTCGCTGTGCCAGAAAAACGGCCACGCCGCCTGCAATTGATCGAGCATGTCCAGGTAGGCGCCATTCCACCCGTGCGCCGAGCCTAGCGACAATTCGACGCCATGCACCACCATCGGCAAGTTTGCACACGCACTACGTGCCTGCTCCAGCTTTTGCGGCACGACCTCAAGCGAGACGCTGCTGCCTGTTCGCCGCTCCTGACACAAGCCTTCAGGCGTCACTTCCACGAAATCGAGTACCGGATCCCGGTAGATTTCCTGTGGCAATCCCGGCAGGTAAGGGAAGCCGATTCCCAGGACCCGGGGTTGCGGTGGATGCACTGAAGGCGTCGTGTCAAGTGCGGACGAAGCAGGCATTACGGTCAGCCCGCGGTGAAGCCTTGCTCGTTGAACGACGTCACGTTGAACTTCGCGAGATCCGGCGGCGGGTCGGACAGGAAGTCCACGCGCAGCATGGCGACCCTTCCGCATTTCAAACATCCTGCGCGACCGAGCATGCTCGCGACCAGATGATTGATCTGGTCAACGGTCTGGTCTTTGCCACCAAGACTGGCGGCGGCGAACTTCGGAACAAAGGTTGCATGGGGCATGTGCTTCTCCTGGTTGGTCGTCTGTTCAAGAAACGCCAGTGAGAGTTCTAACCCTTCACTGCTGACGACAGGTTGAGGAAACGAGATCCGATTCAGGAGTGCCGGCGTATCGCGCGGTTCTTGTCTGCGCGGTGAGGAGCGCGCCGCCGCTCCGAAGCGAACCAGGATCGGGGCTGGATCACACATAGGACAGGTTGTAGCCCACGACAGGCCAGAAATTAGTCCGTTTACCCGTCACCAACAAGGCGAATATTCACGTCGCCCGTACCTGCCCAGAGCGGATCGAGAAGTGAACTGCCCGAGGATCGCGGGAAATCCCAAGCTTCGCCATGAAGCGGATTGATACCGGCAATACGGCGTGTCGTGTAGGATCGCAGCGTTATGGCGGATACCGTTCTTGTCACAGGCGGGGCAGGCTACGTGGGCTCGCACGTCGTGGTGGAGCTTGCGCGGGCCGGCCATGCGCCGGTTGTTCTGGACAACTTCAGCAACAGCACCCCGGCCGTGCTTCCCCGGTTGCAGGCGCTGGCGGGCCGGCCGGTACCCTGCGTCAACGCCGATGTCCGCGATGTCGCCGCACTGCGCACGGCGTTCCACGACCATCCTATTTCCGCAGTTGTCCACTGCGCCGGGTTGAAGTCCGTCGGCGAATCGCAGGCGCGTCCGCTGGCGTACTACGATGTCAATGTCGGCGGCACAATTGCGCTCGCCGAAGTGATGGGCGAGGCCGGCGTGGCGACGCTGGTGTTCAGTTCCTCGGCCGCGGTTTATGGCCAGCCCGACGACCTGCCGGTGGCCGAGGATGCGCCGCTGCGCCCACACAACGTCTATGGCCGCACCAAGAGAGTGATCGAGGATTTCCTGCGGGACCTGGCCCGCGCCAACGCCAACTGGCGCATCGCCATGCTGCGTTACTTCAATCCCGCGGGAGCCCATTCTTCCGGAATGCTCGGCGAGGCATCGCGCGGGCGGCCGAACAATCTCGTGCCGCTGTTGTGCCGCATCGCGGCAGGTGAATTTCCGGAGCTGTCGATATTCGGCAACGATTGGCCCACGCCCGACGGGACCGGCATCCGCGACTACCTGCATGTGCAGGACCTGGCCGAAGGTCACGTGAAGGCGCTGAATTTCCTGGCGAGCACCTACGGCGCGACGGAGTTGAACCTCGGGGCCGGACACGGCCATTCCGTGTTGGAAGTCATTGCGGCGTTCGAGCGTGCGTGCGGCCGCAAGCTCGGCAAGACGTTCGCACCCCGCCGTCCCGGCGACGTCTCCAGCTATTACGCCAATCCGGCGCGCGCGCAGAAGTTGCTCGGCTGGTGCACGACGCGCGAACTCGACGCCATCTGCGCGGACGCCTGGCGCTGGCAAAGAAACGGCGGACGTTACTGACCTTTCGCCAATTCGCGATCAGCGTCGGCGCGCGCTTCGCGACGCGATGCGTGCGTCAGGCATAGCGCAGGCGTTGCCCGATGCCCAATTTGCGTGCCTTCTCCAGCATCGCCGAACCCAGCGCAATGTCGGACAGCGACGAGCCGCGATGCCAGAGCAGGATCGTCTCGTCGTCGCGCTCTCGTCCGGGTTTCCTCCCCGCCACGATCTCGCCCAGTTCGGCGTGGAGCGTGTCGGCGCCGAGCTTGCCCGCCTCGACATGCGCGCGCAGGCTGCCGAACCGCCCCGCCTTACACTGACCCCAATCGTCGACGACCATCTTGTCCATGATGTCGGTCAGTGAGAGTTCCACGGCGCTCATCGTGCCGTAAGGCACCACCAGCGCGCCGCGCTTGATCCATTCGGTCCGCAACAACGGCTCCGGCTGCACCAGGCGCGACGCCTCGACCACGATGTCCGCGCCGCGGACGCAGGACTCCCAGTCGGCCGTTGCAGACACCGCCTTGCCCAGATCGCGGGCAAGCCGGTCGGCGAATTCCCTGCAACTTTCCGGCCGGCGCGAATGCACGCGGATCTCGTCGAAGTGGAACAGCGAGTCGAGCAGGCGGACATTCCAGTATGCGGTGCCGCGCGCGCCGACGTGGCCGAGGATGCGGCTGTCCTTGCGGGCGAGATGCTTCGCGCCGATGGCCGTGACCGCGCCGGTGCGAATGTCGGTCAGCCCCGCGGCGTCGATGATCGCCACCGGCTGGCCGGTCGCAGGATCGAACAGGTTGAGCAGGCCCATCTCCGACGGGAGGCCGCGCTTGTAGTTGTCCGCGTAGTCGCCCACGACCTTGACGCCGGCCAACGCCAGCGTCGCCACATAGCCGCGCAGCACATTGAGGTGTCCGTTGAAGCCGCGGCCCGGAACGAGATGCATCCTCGGCTCGATTTCCGTCAGACCGCGACCTTGGGCATCCAGCCCGGCCTCCACCGCGCCCAGGATCTCCTCGTCGGTGATCGCAAGCTCTGCGATATCCGGGCCGTTGAGGTAATCGAGGAACAACTCCCTGTCCTGCATGTCCGTGCCCTTCCGTGTCGCCTTCATCGCTTCCGCACCGCATTCCCGGCAAGTCTATCCGTTCAATCCGGGAGCATGGCGAAACGCGCGTGTTGGCGAAAATGCTTGGGTGGCATCCGACGATGGCCCTACAATCGGGTGCCCGTGAACCCGAACCCGACTTCCCCGGATCGGCACGATCAATCCGCAGCCGTAACGTGACTTCCCACCACATCCTGTCGCCCGCCGACTACCATCGCATGCCCTGGAAGAACGGCGGCGGACACACGATGGAAATCGCCGCGCATCCTGTGGGCTCGGGGCTGGCGTCGTTCATGTGGCGAGTCAGCGTTGCCGACGTGGAAAGGGACGGCCCGTTCTCGGCGTTCGGTGGCGTCGATCGTTCGCTGGTGCTGCTTTCGGGAGCGGGCATGCGCCTCACCGGGGCGGGCGAGCCAATCGAGTTGCGGGCGCCGTACGAACCCATCCATTTCTCCGGCGACCGGACGATGGAATGCCAACTCATCGACGGCCCGGTGCGCGACTTCAATCTCATGGTTCGCCGTGGCAGCGCGCGCGGCGACGTGGTCGTCCGGCGCGAGGGCGGGGAAGCCTTGGCGCCGGCGGATACCTACTTGTGCTACGCCGCCGCAGGACCGTCCGAATGCCTGGTTGCCGGGCATCCGCCGATCGCGCTGGCCGAGGCGCATTCGCTGCTGCTGACCACCGAAGGCGGCGCCACGCCGCATGCGCTGAGCGTAAATCCGCTCGCAGTCGGCTCGGTCGCGCTCGTCGCCTCCATCAGGTACACATGAGACGCTGGCTGATCGGCAACGGTGCACATGGTGCGGGGTCACGGTGTTGAGGCTCGCCGCCGCGAATGCGCTGTTGCCCGGGGGCTGGGCGCGCAACGTCACGATCGACATCGGTGACGATGGCGTGATTGCGCAGGTCGCGCGCGATGTGCCAGGCGACGTTGCGCAGTCGGCGAAGCAGGATCAGCGCGAGCAAGCTGCCGGTCCCGTCGTTCCGGCGATGCCCAACCTGCATTCGCATGCATTTCAGCGCGCGATCGCCGGTCGCACCGGGCGCGCGTCCCCGACGCACGACGACAGCTTCTGGACGTGGCGCCAGGCGATGTACGCATTCCTGGACCGGGTCGATGCGGACGCCTTCGAGGCGATCGCAGCGCAGGCCTTCGTCGAAATGGCCCGGTCCGGCTACGCATCGGTGGCCGAATTTCATTACGTGCACCACGATCCCGCAGGCAAGCCGTACGGGGATCCGGCGGAACTCGCGTGGCGTATCGTCGCCGCGGCGCATGCGGCTGGCCTGGGGCTCACCCTCCTGCCCGTGTTCTACGCGCACGCCGGCTTTGGCGGCACGCCGACCACTGCGGGCCAGCGGCGCTTTGCGCACACGACGTACACGTTCACGCATCTGTACGACCGCTTGCGCGAGGCGCAGGCTCGACACGGCTACGTGCTGGGCGTGGCGCCGCACAGCCTGCGTGCCGTGACGCCCGAGGAACTGGGCCAGGTAGTGAACATGGCCGACCCTCAGGCGCCGGTGCACATCCACGCGGCGGAGCAAACCCGCGAGGTCGACGACTGCTTCGCGTGGAGCCGCATGCGCCCGGTCGAGTGGCTGCTAACGCAGGCGAGCGTGGACGCGCGATGGTGCATGGTGCACGCGACGCACATGACGGAAAAGGAAGTCGCCGCGCTGGCCGCGAGCGGCGCGGTCGCGGGACTTGCGCCGACCACCGAAGCGGACTTGGGCGACGGCAGCTTCCCCGGGGCGGCCTTTCTTGCGGCCGGTGGCCGCTTCGGCGTGGGCAGCGATTCGAACACGATAGTCGATCCCTTTGCCGAACTGCGGCAGTTGGAGTGGTCGCAACGGATGCGGGCGCGGCGGCGCAACGTGCTGGCGCACGCGCATAGCCCGGGTGAGGCGAACCCCGCGGGTGCGGGCGGCGAACTGGCGATTGGCAGTGGCTTGTGGACGCGCGCTGCGCGCGGTGGCGCGCAGGCACTGGCGCAGCCGGTCGGCGCCATCGAGGCGGGCCGCCGGGCCGACCTCGTGGTGCTGAACGATCACGATCCCGCCCTGGCAGAGCAGGCCGCGACGGACGTGCTCGATGCCGCGATCTTCGGCCCGGCGCGCGCGCCGGTGCGCGATGTCATGGCCGGCGGGCGATGGATCGTGCGCACCGGCCGGCATATGTCCGAGGACGCCGTCTTCGACCGTTACCGCGCGGCGCTCGCGCGTGTCGCCATTCCACAATGAGCAGGGGTCGAGGCCCCGGAATGTGCAGCGGTCGCCGCCCATGATTACGTCGGCGGGATTCGACCTGCTGTTGCTCGACGCGCATCTCGCCACGATGCGCGCCGACGATGCGTCCTATGGCGCCGTGCGCGACGGCGCAGTCGGGATACGCGATGGTGACATTGCCTGGATCGGCCGCGCGCGCGATCTTCCGAAGGATGCGGTGGCGCGGCGCACACTGCGCTGCGGCGGACGCTGGCTGACGCCTGGCCTCGTCGACTGCCACACCCATCTCGTTTACGCGGGAAACCGGGCGGGCGAATTCGAGCGGCGGCTGCAAGGCGCGACTTACGCGGACATCGCGCGCGAAGGCGGCGGGATCAGCGCGACGATGCGCGCGACGCGCGCGGCGACGGCCGAGGAGCTGGCGCAGCAGAGCCGCCCGCGACTGGCGGCGCTCGCGGCGGAAGGCGTCACCACCGTCGAAATCAAGTCCGGCTATGGGCAGGACACTGCCACCGAGTTGAGGCAACTGTCGGTCGCACGCGCGTTGGGAAGGGAACTCGGCGTGGATGTGCGCACCACATTGTTGGCGGCCCATGCATTGCCGCCGGAATTTACCGGTCACGCGGACGACTACATCGACTATGTCTGTCGCGAGATGATTCCCGCTGTCGCCGAAGCCGGCGCCGCCGACGCCGTGGATGCGTTTTGCGAGACCATCGGCTTTTCGGCCGCGCAGACAAAACGCGTGTTCGCGACGGCCGCCGCCGCGGGACTGCGCGTCAAGCTGCACGCGGACCAGCTGTCCGACACGGGCGGCGCCGCGCTGGCTGCCGCAGCGGACGCGCTTTCGGCGGACCACCTCGAATATGCGAGCGCGCAGGGCGTGGCGGCGATGGCGTCGGCCGGAACGGTGGCGGTGCTGTTGCCCGGCGCGTTCTATGCGTTGCGCGAGGCGCAGTTGCCGCCGGTCGCCGAGTTTCGCGCGCGCGGCGTGCCGATGGCGGTGGCGACGGACTGCAATCCGGGCACATCGCCGTCGACGTCGCTCCTGATGATGCTCAACATGGCCTGCACGCTGTTCCGCCTGACCCCCGAGGAGGCGCTCGCGGGCGCCACCGTGCATGCCGCGCGCGCGCTGGGCCTGGCCGATCGCGGGACACTCGCGGCCGGACAGCGCGCCGATCTTGCGCTCTGGGATATCGCGGAGCCGGCTGAATTGTCGTACCGGATCGGCGGCAATCCGAACGCGGGCGTGATTCGCGCCGGACGCATGGCCCACTGGAATGGCGGAGTGAGCGAATGACGGACCGGCGGCCGGGTCTATGGGAGCTGCACCGGGGCGACGGTCCCCTGGTCATCGACATTCCGCATTCCGGAACACACCTTCCCGATGCGATGCGCGAGCGGCTCACTCCCGTCGCCTTGACCTTTCCCGACACCGACTGGCACGTCGAGCGCCTGTACGCGTTCGCGCGCGACGAAGGCGCCACGGTGCTGGGCGCGACCCATTCGCGCTATGTCGTCGACCTCAACCGCGACCCGTCCGGACAAGTGCTCTACGCAGGCGCGGACAACACCGAGCTGTGCCCGACGCGAACCTTCGCCAACGAACCCATCTACCGAGACGGCGCGTCGCCGACGCCGGCAGAGATCGCCGAGCGCGTCGCAACGTACTTCGCGCCGTATCATGCGACGCTGGCCGGGGAACTCGACCGCGTGCGGCAGCGCCACGGCTTTGCGATCCTGCTGGACGGACATTCGATCCGTGCCGAGGTGCCGCGCTTCTTTCCCGGACGATTACCCGACCTCAATCTGGGTACGGCCGATGGCGCAAGTTGCGCGGCGTCGCTGCAGGATGGCGCGGCGCAGGTGCTGGCGGCGGCTGAAGGCTTCACGCACGTCGTCAACGGCCGCTTCAAGGGGGGCTGGATCACGCGCCACTACGGCCGGCCGGCGGACGGAATCCACGCGCTGCAGCTGGAAATGGCGCAGGACTGCTACATGGACGAGGCGCCGCCGTTCCGATGGGACGAAGCGCGCGCGGGCCGCCTGGCGACAGCGCTGCAATGGCTGGTGCGCGCGCTGTCCAAGGCGAGGCTGCCGACATGATTCGCGTCTACACGGCGCTGCAGCGCTTCGATGCCTACCTGGTCGCGCACCGTCTCAACCAGGCGGGTGTCAAGGCGCACGTGTTCAACGAGCACGCATCGAGCATCGTCGGCGAGATCGCACCGGATGTCGCACAGCCGCAGGTTTGGATCGAGCGCGAATGCGACCGCGAGCGCGCGCAGATCGTGTTGCGCGACATCGAGTCGGCGGGATCGCTCAAGGCCGACGTGGTGTGCGAGGGATGCGGCGAGCAGTCGCCGTCCAATTTCGACTTGTGCTGGAAGTGCGGCGCGACGTTGTAGCGCCGCTCAATCCTCCGGCTTACTCGTCGAGCAACGCGCGGGCACGCGCCGATTGCTCGCTGGCCGGTGTCTGCGTTGCCGGTGCCTCGCCCGCGTCGCCGCCGGCGGCTTCGCCGGCGCGACCGCGCCTGCGCAGGACCACGAGCCAGATCAGCGCGCCACCCAGCAGGAATGCGAACGGCCCGAACCAGAGCAGCCACGTGGTCGGCTTGACCGGCGGCTTGTAGAGGACGAAATCGCCATAGCGCGCGACCAGGTATTGCTTGATCTCGGCGTTGCTCTTCCCCTGCAATGCGAGTTCGCGCACTTCGCGCCGCAGATCTTCGGCGAGCGGCGCCGTGGAATCGGCGAGCGTCTGGTTCTGGCACACGAGGCAGCGCAACTCCTGTTCGAGCGTGTGAAGGCGCTCGTCCAGCGCGGCATCCGCCCAGGCGGGCGAGCA
Source organism: uncultured beta proteobacterium (assembly GCA_963819965.1). Taxonomy (GTDB): domain Bacteria; phylum Pseudomonadota; class Gammaproteobacteria; order Burkholderiales; family Casimicrobiaceae; genus VBCG01. Next base: position 724,764 of record CAWFYA010000004.1, on the reverse strand, counting down.
GGCGAGGCCGACCAGGAGCGCCGCGACATAGCGAGTGACGCGCATCATGATTTCTGCAGCTGGCGCACGAGCGGCAGGATGGTCTGTTGCAGCGCTTCCGCCGTGATAGGACCGATCTGCTTGTAGCGGATCACGCCGCTCTTGTCGACGACGAAGGTCTCCGGCACGCCGTAGACGCCCCAGTCGATGCCCACGCGGCCATCCGCATCCACCACCGACAGCTTGTACGGATCGCCGTTGTCCTTGAGCCACGCGCGGCCCAGTTCGGTCGTGTCCTTGTAGTTGAGCCCGATCACCGGAACGATGTTGGCCTTCGCCAGCTGCACCAGCAGCGGATGCTCGACGCGGCAGGACACGCACCACGACGCCCACACGTTGAGCAGCCACACCTGGCCCTTCATGTCATTCGGTCCCAGCTTTTGCGCCGGATCGTCGAGCCGCGCCAGCATGAAGGCGGGCGCCGGCTTGTCCACGAGCGGGGAGGGCACTTCGCGCGGGTCGCGATACAGCCCCACCCACAGGAAGCCCACCAGGACCAGGAACAACGCCAGTGGCAGCAGGAGTCGCAATGCCTTCATGCTTTTAGGCCGCCCTTGCTGCGCCGACGATGCCGGCGAATTTCTGCCGCACCGTCAGCCGGTAGCGACGATCGGACATCGCGATGAAGCCGCCTAGCGCCATGAGGAAGGCACCGCCCCAGATCCAGTCGACGAAGGGCTTCGCGTAGACGCGCACGCCCCATGCGCCGGCGTCGCCTTTGTCCGATACGGGTTCGCCCAGCGATACGTAGCGATCGCCCAGGAATCCGGTGTTGATCGCCGCCTCGGTCATTGTCTGGCCGGAGGCGTTGTAGACGCGCTTTTCCGGACGCAGCGTCTTGACCAGCTCGCCGCCGCGGCGCACCTCGATGGTCCCGGCGACGCCGCGGTAGTTGGGACCCGTCACCGGCGACACGCCGCGGAAGATGTATTCTTCGCCGCGCACGGTGATGCCTTGCCCGACGTCGAGCGGCACGTTTTGCTCGACTTCGTAACCATTGACCATCGTCACGCCGATGATGAATACCGCCACGCCCAGGTGGGCCAGCAGCATGCCGTACCACGCGGCGGGATTCGCGCCCAGTTTTCCACCAAGGGTCCGCTGCGGCGCGATGCGCAGCCGGTGCGCGACGGCGGCGACGGTCGTGGCGACGATCCACAACGCGAGGAACAGCCCGAGTGCGACCAGCGGCGACCATTCCGCTTGCGTGAACGGCAACAGCACGGCAGTGGCCGCGGCCACCACAAACGCCCACTGCAGGCGCTTGGCCATGTCCGGCACCGAAGCGCGGCGCCAGCTGGCTATCGGGCCGATGCCCATCAGGAACACCGCGGGGGCCATCAGGATCGGGAACACCAGGTTGAAGTACGGCGGGCCGACGGAGGCCTTGGGCAGGTTCAGCGCATCGAGGAACAACGGATACATGGTCCCCAGGAACACGGCGGCGAGCGCCACGACCAGCAGGATATTGTTCGCCAGAAGCGCCGATTCGCGCGAGACCATGTCGAAGCCGGCGCCCCCACCCACGGCGCCCGCGCGCATCGCATAAAGCGTGAGCGAGCCGCCGATCACGACCGCCAGGAATGCCAGGATGAACACGCCGCGCGCCGGGTCGGTGGCAAACGCGTGCACCGACGTGAGCACGCCCGAGCGCACAAGGAACGTGCCGACCAGCGACAGCGAGAACGCGATGATCGCGAGCAGCACGGTCCAGCTCTTGAACGTGCCGCGCTTTTCCGTCACCGCCAGCGAATGCAGCAGCGCGGTGCCGACGAGCCAGGGCATGAACGACGCGTTTTCGACAGGATCCCAGAACCACCAGCCGCCCCAGCCCAGCTCGTAGTACGACCACCAGCTGCCGAGCGCGATGCCGATCGTGAGGAACGACCACGCCGCCGTCGTCCATGGGCGCGACCAGCGCGCCCACGTGGCATCGAGGCGCCCGCCCATCAGTGCGGCGATGGCGAAGGCGAACGGAATCGAGAAGCCGACGTAGCCCATGTACAGGATCGGCGGATGAATCACCATGCCCGGGTCCTGCAGCAGCGGATTGAGGTCGCTGCCTTCGGCGGCGGGCGGCACCAGGCGCAGGAAGGGATTGGACGTGAACAGCAGGAACAGCAGGAAGCCGACGGCGACGAGCCCCATCACCGCCAGCACCCGCGCCTGCAGCACGGCCGGCAGGTTGCGCGAACGCAGCGTGACCGCGGTGGACCAGCCCGTCAGCATCAGCAGCCATAGGAGCAACGAGCCTTCATGCGAACCCCACGTGGCCGCGATCCGATAATGCAGCGGCAACTGCGTGTTGGAGTGCTCGGCGACATTGACCACCGAGAAATCGCTGGTGGCGAAACTCCACGCGAGGCATCCGAACGCCAGCGCGACCAACAGGAACTGCAGGCGCGTCGCGGGTACGGCGATGCCCATCAGCACCGCGTCGCGCCGCTTCGCGCCGATCAGCGGAAGCACGCCCTGCACCAGCGCGACGAGAAGCGCGAGGATCAACGCAAAGTGACCGAGTTCGGGAATCATCTGGACCTCAAAGTTGGGACGGCCATGGGTTTGCCTTTCTGCGCGCTGGCGATGGCGGCGGCCGCCTCGGGTGGCATGTAGTTTTCATCGTGCTTGGCCAGCACTTCGGTGGCGCGAAACACGCCGTCGGGCCCGACCGTGCCTTGCGCCACCACGCCCTTGCCTTCCTTGAAGAGGTCGGGCAGCAGGCCGTTGTACACGACCGGAAGACGCTGCACGGTGTCGGTGACGATGAACTTGACGTCGAGCGAGTTGGGCGTGCGCACCAGCGATCCCGACTCGACCATGCCGCCGATGCGAAACGGCCGGCCCTGCGGTGCCTCGCGGGCGACCACCTGCGACGGCGTGAACGCGAACACGAGATTCGACTGGAATGCGTTGAGCACCAGCGCGACGGCCGCGCCGAGAACCGCAACACCCGCGGCGATCCACGCCAGGCGGCGATGCCTTGCCTTCATTTTCCACCTGCCTCGATAAATGCGCTGGACGCCGCCCGGCGTCGCGCGCGCAATGCCAGCAGCTCAGCGACGATCGCGAGCGCCGTCACACCATAGGCGGTCCAGACGTAGAAACCGTAGCCGCCCATTGCCAGGAAATTGCTCATGCGTGCCCCGCTGCAGTGATGGGTCCGGCCAATGTCGCGCCGTGTTCGCGCTCGCGGATGATGCAGCGCACGCGAACCAGCGCGACCGCGATGCAGTAGAACCATGCGGCCAGCGCCATCACGAGCATGCCGGTAAGCATGATCGCCGCCATCTTGGGTGCGGCGGTCATGCTCACCGACGAGCCCTGGTGCAGCGTGTTCCACCACTGCACGGAAAAATAGATGATCGGCACGTTGATGGCGCCCACCAGCGCCAGCACCGAGCAGGCCCGGTCCGCGCGCCGATCGTCGTTGATCGCATTGCGCAGCGCGATCACGCCAAAATAGAGGAAGAGCAGGATCAGCTCCGAGGTCATCCGCGCATCCCACGCCCAATACGTGCCCCACGTCGGCCGGCCCCAGAAGGCGCCGGTCCACAGCGCGATGAACGTCATCAGTGCGCCGGTCGGCGCCAGCGCCTGCGCCATCATCGCCGAAAGGCGTGTGTTGAATCCGAGCGCGAGCGCACCCCAAAAGGCCATCACCAGATAGATGAACATGGACATCCACGCCGCCGGCACGTGGATGAAGATGATCCGGTACGCCTCGCCCTGCTGGAAGTCGGTGGGAGCAATGGCAAAACTGATCCACAGGCCGGCGACGGCGAGCAGCGCCGCGCCCCATCCGAACCAGGGCGCGAGTTTCCCGGCGAGCGGATAGAACGTGGCGGGAGAGGAATAGCGGTAGAGAGTCATTGGCCGAGCGCAAAACGTTTCGCGGCGCGGAATGTAGGGGAGTTGTGTTTCATCAGTCGAGCGCAATTTTTATCGCGGCGGCGGAGGCGAGCGGCGCGCCGACGATGGCGACCAGCAGCCCCGCGCCCAGCAGCGAAAGATTGGCGGTTGCGCCCAAGCCGGCATGCGCGGCATCCACGGCGCCGGCGCCGAAAATCAGCACCGGCACGCACAACGGCAGGACCAGCAGCGCCAGCAGGCTGCCGCCGCCGCGCAGGCCCAGCGTCAGCGCGGCACCGATGGCGCCCAGCAGCGACAGGATCGGCGTGCCCAGCAGCAATGCCACCGCCAGAATCATCAGCGCCTCTCCATCCTGCGCGTACTGCAATCCGAGCACGGGCGCCATCACCACCACGGGCAAACCACTGGTCAGCCAGTGCGCGGCTATTTTACCGGATACCAGCGCCGGCAGCGGGTGGGGCGACAGGGCGATCTGCTCGAGCGTGCCGTCGGCGAAGTCGGCCGCGAAAAGGCGCGGCAGCGACAGAAGCGACGCGAGCAGCGCGGCCACCCACAACACGCCCGGTCCCATCAGCGCGAGCAAGGTCTTTTCGGGTGTCGTGGCCAGCGGAAAGAGCGACACCACGATCACATAGAACAGGAGTTGCACGCCGAGTTCCGCACGCGAGCGCAACGCGATGCGCAAGTCGCGCGCCATCGCCCAGCGCAGGCCGGACCACACGCCGGTATCGGGTAGCGGCGGCGCGGCGTGAGTTGCGGCGGCGGTCGAATCGGCGGTCACGATGGGGACAACGAGGGCGACCTGACTACTGGCTGCGATGCCGATAGCGACAGCGACGCAACCTGCGTGGCGGGCAGGTCGAGCGCCTGGTGCGTCGCCGCGACCGCGCAGCCGCCACGCTGCACGTGCGCGCAGATCAATGCGGTCAGCAGTCCCACGCCCGCGTGGTCGAGCGCCGTCGTCGGCTCGTCCAGCAGCCACAGCGGACGTCGGGTAAGCGCGAGACGCGCGAGACCAAGGCGCCGGCGCTGTCCCTGCGACAGCGCGCGCGCAGGCAAGCGTGCCTGCCGGTTGAGTTCGACGCGCTCGAGCGCTCCGCGCACGGCGTGGGGCGATGCGTCCTCGCCGGCAAGGTCCACCAGCGCGGCGAGGTTTTCCTCCGCCGTCAGCTCGTCCTTGAGGGCGGGCAGGTGGCCGCAATAGACGGCATCCTCGCGCAGGCGCTCCGCATGCGGCGGCGAGTCCTCGCCTTGCCAGCGCACGCGGCCCGCCGTGGGCGTGCACAGGCCGGCCAGTATGCGCAGGAGCGTGGTCTTGCCGGTTCCGTTGGCACCGGTGACGACCAGCGCGCTTCCCGGCTCCACCCGAAAGTTGAGCGCCGAGAACAGCCGAAGATTGCCGCGCTGCGCGGCCAGGTCAAGCGCTTCGAGCATGGCGGGATTGCGCGACGGATGAGCAGGAATTCAGCACCGCCCATTATAGCGGAGGGGTACCCCCCAGCCCGGGCGAAGGTGGGCCGCCTTGATCTATCGCAATATCCCGATTGCGCCCGGCCACGGAGCAATGTGCCCAGCCTGCGCCGGGACACCGTTCGAAAGAAATCGGAGTTTGGATTACTGCAGGAACCTTGCCGCCGCGCGCCGCGTCGCTTCACTGGCCGACGTGTCGGCCGCCGTGTCCTCCGCCGCCGGCTTGAACACCGCCGCGACTTCGTCCAATCCCTCCGCCTTGTCGCGTCCGAGCCGGACGAACAACTCGCCGCGCGCGGCGTCGTCCAACAGCGGCACCTGGTCGGTGATCGTTTCCGTCACCGCCTTCCGCGCGATATCCACCGACGCCAGCGGCTTGGACGGCGGCACGAACTTGAACTTGCCGAAGGTGTCGGCGTAGACGCTGTCGGAAAGCCGCCACACGAGGCGTTCTCCACCCGCCAGCGTGGCTTGTCCCGGTTCCGTCGCGACCAGGCGATCCAGCCTTCCGATGTCCGCGAACACGTCGCCGATGATGCTCGCGACCTGCCGGTTGAAGTGCGACAGCGCGGTCGGAAACGCGTCCATCCACCACGGCATCGTCAGCAGCGGCAGCGCGGACAGCACCCATCGTCCCCAGGGCGCGAGGTTCGCGAGCAAGGGGATGAACGCCATCGCCTTGAACCAGACGAAGAGCCCGATGCCGAAGCCGACGATGACCGCCGGCAAACTCCACCCCGCATCGAGGCGATTGGCGACGATGCCGGCGGGCAGCGCTTCCGAAGGGCGCGCGGGATCGAAAAGCAGCGGCAGGATCGGCGGCGGCGCGGTCCAGCCGTAGATCGCGGCGTCGACGGGGCGGTCGAGCTCCAGTCGCAGCCAGTCGAGATCATCCTTGGCCGGCCATTTGTCGTGCATGAACCGGTTGGGCTGGTGCGCCTTGAGCCATTGCACGGTCTTGGCGTCCACGCGCATTTCGGGAACGACGAAGCCGTGTGCATCCTTCGCCCACGCGAACGGCACGCCGGGGGAAATGTCGCGCAGATCGGCCAGCAGGTAGGAATCGTTGAAAGGCACGCGCGTGCCGCAGAACGCGCGGCGCATCGGCGCGCCCCAATCGCCATCGTATTCCACGACGACGCAGCGCGCCGCGTTGGTGCTGGCGCGCCAGAATTCCGGGTTGGGGATGTCCCGGGTATCGAACTCCAGCGCGAGCCAGGATTCGACGATTCGCGCGTCGACCTTGCTCGTGAATTTCTTGTATTGCTGCGCCTCGATGATCGGCAACGGGCCGAACTGCCAGCCGATCAGCAGGAACACGCTCGAAAAGGCCAGGAGTCCCACAGCGAGCAGCATCCAGATCTTGCCGGATACAGTGTCGGCGACTTCGACTGCCGCGCCTCGCGCGATCTTCTCGGGAAGACTCTCGTCCTCGGCCTTCTTCTTGTCGGTCATCGCGAAGGTACGACAGGCTCGACGCGGGGACGACGTCTAGGGCACGACCTGGTCGATGACGACGCGCACGTTGCCGGTGCCGGGCGTCACTGCGGCGGATGCGCCGTGCAAGTCGCCGGAAGAGGGCACCGCGTTGCCGGACTTGGAGATGCGTGCCTCGATGACGACGGTCTTCGCCTTGGAAATTGTCGCGGCGGGCGTCATGGCCATCGCATCGGTGAGCGAGAAAGCCTTGGGCAGGTCGGCGGCGGTGCCGCGCAAGATCGCCAGCGGCATGCGCGAACCGGCGGGGTCGCGCGCATAGATGAACAGCGCATCGCCGGGAGCGAATTTGCCGGCCAGCTTGGCGTCGAGTTCGACCCGGCCGGTGACGCCTTCCGTCGCGCCGCTCGACGGCGTCACGGGCGCTGCCGTCGCGGCGTTGGGCGGGTCATCGCCGGGGCGGCGGCAGCGGGGGGCGGCCGCGATTACGGGCGCGGCCGACGCGCCCGGGCCGCCTTTGCGTTGCGCCTCGAGGTCCGCGAGCATCTGGTCGACCTGCTGCGACTCCTCGCTGTTGGGCGGCACGAGGCCCTGCAAGCGCTTCGTCAGCGCGATTGCGCCGGTGAAGTCGCGGCGTTCCGCGGCGGCCGCGGCGGACATCGCGAGTGCCTGCGCATTGTTGGGTTCGAGCACCAGCGCGCGCTTCAGCATTTCCTCGGGCCGCCCCTGCAGGCTTTGCCCCTGCGACATGGCGATCGCTTCCGCCTGGTCGGTCAGCAGTTGCGCGTCCTCCGGCATGCGCTTGGCGGCCTCGGCGAACGCGGCCGCGGAATCGTTGTACCTGCCCAGCTTGAGGTAGGAGCGGCCGAGCAGCATCCAGCCCTGCGGATCCTCGGGATTGGCCTTCATCTTTTCCGCGAGGCGCTCGATCATCGCGGCGATCTGGACGTCGTCGACCGGATGATTCGCCCCCGCTTGGGCAGCAACCGCGGGCGGCGCCGGCTTGAGCGACGAGGGATCGCCCAGCGTGAAATACAGCACCGCCGCCGACGCGGGCACCAGCGCGACCAGCACCAGCGCGACGATCCAGCGCGAACGCTCGGAACCGGCGCCGATCTCCGCCGACTTCACCGCGAGCTCGTCGCCGAAGCGCGCCACCAGTTCAGCCTCCGCGGCGTCGCGGTCGGCGACGCTCAGCGTGCCGGCGGCGACTTCTTCGTCCAGCTGCCGCTTGTGATCGCGGAAAACGGCCGTGGCGGCGGCCTCGACGCCCGGCGCCTCGATCGTCCGCGCCCGCATCAGCGGCCAGACCAGGGCGGCCAGCACACCCAGGGCCAGCACAAACGCGATCAACCAGAAAATTGGTGTGGAAGTCATGTTCTACGAGGGCAACAAGTCAACTGAGCGCGCGCGGAGGCGCGACGGCGCGCGGGGGCGGGAAAGGCCGGATTATAGCCGCCGGCTCACCGGCCATTCCTTTGCCGCAGTGCGTCATTGATCCCGGTCAACCCCATGGGGCATTTCGTCTATGATTGGCGGTCCGGCGCCAGCATGGCGCACCCTCCCTGCGGCGATCCCATGTCGGACAAGAACATCCGTGAGGCTTCCCTCGAATACCATCGGCTCTATCCGCCGGGGAAGATCGCGCTGCTGCCGACCAAGCAGCTGACCAACCAGCACGACCTGGGGCTCGCCTACACGCCGGGTGTCGCCGCCGCCTGCGACGAGATCGTGCGCGATCCGGGCGAAGTCTCCAACCTGACCGCGCGCGGCAACCTGGTCGGCGTGGTCACCAACGGCACCGCGGTGCTCGGCCTGGGGCCGATCGGTCCGCTTGCCGCCAAGCCGGTGATGGAAGGCAAGGCGGTGCTGTTCAAGAAGTTCGCGGGCATCGACTGCTTCGACATCGAGATCAACGAGCGCGACCCGGACAAGCTGGTCGACATGATCGTCGCGCTGGAGCCGACCTTCGGCGGCATCAATCTCGAGGACATCAAGGCGCCGGAGTGCTTCCACATCGAGAAGGCATGCCGGGAGCGGATGAAGATCCCGGTGTTCCACGACGACCAGCACGGCACCGCGATCATCGTCGGCGCGGCGATCCTGAACGGCCTGCGCGTGGTCGGCAAGGACATGAGCAAGGTGAAGCTCGTGTGCTCCGGCGCGGGCGCGGCAGCGCTCGCGTGCCTCGACCTGCTGGTGGGGCTGGGAGTGAAGCGCGAGAACATCTTCGTCGCCGACATCAAGGGCGTCGTCTACGCCGGGCGCGTCGAGGAAATGGACGACCACAAGGCCATCTACGCGCAACCGACGCAGGCGCGCACGCTGGCCGAGATCCTGCCCGGCGCCGACATCTTCCTGGGACTCTCTGCGGCGCGCGTGCTGAAACCCGAATGGCTGGCCAAGATGGCCGACAAGCCGCTGATCATGGCGCTGGCCAATCCCGAGCCGGAAATCATGCCCGACGTGGCCAAGGCCGCGCGGCCGGATGCGGTGATCGCCACGGGACGCTCCGACTTCCCGAACCAGGTCAACAACGTCCTGTGCTTCCCGTTCATCTTCCGCGGCGCGCTGGACGTTGGCGCCACCACGATCAACGAGGCGATGAAGCTCGCGTGCGTGCGCGCCATCGCCGACCTGGCGATGGCCGAGCAGTCCGACATCGTCGCGCATGCCTACAACATCGAGAACCTGCGCTTCGGCCCGGAATACCTGATCCCCAAGCCCTTCGACCCGCGCTTGATCGTGATGATCGCGCCGGCGGTGGCCAAGGCGGCGATGGACTCGGGCGTGGCCACGCGCCCGATTCCGGACTGGGACGCATACAAGGAGCGCCTGACGCAGTTCGTGTATCACTCCGGGCTGCTGATGAAGCCCATCTTCACGGCGGCGAAGAAGGCGCCCAAGCGCATCGTGTACGCGGAAGGCGAGCAGGAGCGCGTGCTGCGTGCGGTGCAGGTGGTGGTGGACGAAGGTCTCGCGCGGCCGATCCTGGTCGGCCGGCCGGCGGTGCTGGCGCAGCGCATCGAGCGCTATGGACTGCGCCTGGCGCCAGGCAAGGACTTCGAGGTCATCAATCCCGAGCAGGACGACCGCTACCGCTCCTATTGGCAGGAATACTACCGGTTGACCGAGCGCCGCGGCGTGTCGCAGGCGTATGCGCAAATCGAGATGCGCCGGCGGCAAACGCTGATCGGCGCGATGATGATGCACATGGGCGACGCCGACGGCATGCTCTGCGGCACTTTCGGCACGCACGACCTGCATCGTCATTACATCGATCAGGTGATCGGCCTGCGCAAAGGCGTGCGCACCTACGCCGCGATGAATGCGCTGATGCTGCCTTTGCGCACGGTCTTCATTGCCGACACCTACGTCAATCCGGATCCGACCGCCGAGCAACTGGCCGAAATCACGCTGCTGGCCGCGGAGGAAATGCGCCGCTTCGGCATCGTGCCCAAGGTCGCGTTCTTGTCGCACTCGAGCTTCGGCTCGTCGTCGTACCCGACGGCGCGGAAGATGCAGGCCGCGCTGGCGCTGGTGCAGCTCATGGACCCGGAACTCGAATGCGAAGGCGAGATGCACGGCGACGCCGCGTTGAACGAGGAAGTGCGCCTGTCGGCCTTTCCCAACTCGCGGCTGAAGGGCGAGGCCAACCTGCTCATCATGCCCACGCTCGACGCGGCCAACATCTCGTTCAACCTGCTCAAGGTGTCGTCGGGTGCCGGCGTGACCCTCGGCCCGATCCTGCTCGGCGTGGCCAAGCCCGTGCACATCCTCACGCCGTCCGCCACCGTGCGCCGCATCGTCAACATGACCGCGCTGACATCGGTCGATTGCACGACGCATCGGCAAGCGCAGCTGATCTAGCGAGCGCGATCGCGATATCGGGACTCTCGTTGCGCTCTCGGAACTAGATCTGGAAGGTCGCGCCTTCCAAGGCGGTCGAGACGCGAAAGCCCGGTTGTGCCTCGGCCATCGCCTCGTTCACCAGGCGATCGATGTCCCGATCGGTGTGGCTGGGGTCGTGATGAAAAGGCACCAGGTGCTTCACCTGCGACATCGTCGCGAACGCCAGCGCGTCCTTGAACGAGCTGTGTCCCCACCCGACATGGCCCGGATATTCGGCCGCGCTGTACTGGCTGTCGTGGATCAGCAGGTCCGCACCGGCGGCCAGCGCGCCCCCGGACGTCCACGCGAGCGGCAGCGACGGGAATGCCACGGCGCCCAGCGCCGGCTCGTGGTCCGGCAGGTAGGTCAGCACGTGGCCATCGGCATCCGTGATCCGATATCCGACCGTCGGCCCCGGGTGGCAAACCAGCGCGGACGACACCCGAAATTCGCCGATCTCGACTTCGCCGCACGGCACCTCGTGCAGCGTGATCATGCACGGCAATTCGCGCATGCTCACGGGAAACAGCGGTGGCGAAAGGTAACGCATCAACCGTTCGCGCAGCCCGATGGCGCTGCTGACCGGACCCCAGATGTGGACCTCGAGGTTGGCGCGATACAACGGCGCGAAGAACCCCAGTCCCTGGATGTGATCCATGTGCAGATGAGTCAGGAGAATATCCACGCGGCGCATGGACGCGGGGATCGTGGAGCCCAGGCCGCGGATGCCGGTGCCCGCGTCCAGGATCAGTACCGTGCCGTCGCGCCCGGTCACGCCGACGCAGGAGGTATTGCCGCCATAGCGCGCGGTTTCGGCGCCCGGCGTGGCCAGCGAACCACGCGTACCCCACAGTGTCACGTTCATTTCAAATGGACCAGAAGATGCTCATCGCGCCGAAGAGCTGGCCTTTCTCTCCAACCAGCGGAAAGGCCGTCACATGCAAATGGCGCCAGTCGCCGCCCGATACACGCATCCACATTGTCTGGGAGACCGGAGAGCCCCCGGCCAGTACCCGCCCCATGGGCCGGTCCTTGGGCGGAATGGGATTGCGATCCTCGTCGACGGCGGTGAAACGCGAGGTCCATTCCGCGGCCGGCATTTCCCCGGTCTCGTCGAACCGCTGGTTGAAGATCGCCTCCGCCGGCTCGTTGTAGTAGATGAGCGCATTCTGGTCATCGACCAGGAGCATGGGCGTGGCAACGCAGCTGGCGAGCTGCCTCGCGAGAATCAGCTGAATCGATTTCGACGTGGTCACCGTCAGTGCCTCCAGAACTCGCGCGAAGCGATCCGCGCGCCTTCGGCCATCGCCGCCATCTTGGCCCACACGACGTCCGGGTCGACCGCGGCCTGTCCGACCCAGGTGCCGAAGCCGCAGTCACTGCCGGCGATCACGTTCTCCCGTCCGACCAGGCCGGCGTAGCGCCCGATGCGCTGCGCGACGAGCTCGGGATGCTCGATGAAGTTCGATTTCGACTCGATCACGCCGGGGATCAGGATCTTGCCTTCGGGCAGCTTCACCGACTCCCACACCTTCCACTCGTGGGCGTGGCGCGGGTTCGCGGCCTCGAGCGCGATCGCCGACGGCCGCGCGCGCAGCACGATGTCGATCACGTCGGTGAGCGCGACATCGCAATGGTGCGGCCCTTCATAATTGCCCCAGCACAGGTGCATGCGCAGCTGCTCAGGCGGAATGTTGGCGACGGCGTGGTCGAGCGCCTCGACGTGCAGCTGGGCCTTCTTGCGCCACTCGGGGATGGAGAGGTCGGCATGCTGGATGTGCCTGCCCATCCCCAGGTCCGGGCAGTCGATCTGGAGGACGAAGCCGGCCTTCGTGATCGTCTCGTACTCCTGCCGCATCGCATCGGCAATCGCGAAGATGTACGCTTCCTCGGTCGGGTAGTGCTCGTTGCGAAAGAAGAGCGACACGACGCCGGGCGACGCGGCCGTGAGGAACGCATATTCGACGTTGACGCCCGCGAGCGCCGCCTTCAGGTGGTCGACGTCCGCCTGTGCCGCCTGCGGGTCGCGTACGCCAATTGGCGCGTTGCACGCCGGCGTCTTCCGGCGCGAGCGTCCCGGGTCGCCGAAGACGCGCTTGGCCAAGTTGGGAAAATCGACCAGGTCCTGGTAGACGAACGTATTGCCGGTGCCGCCGAAGCCGGACAGGCGATCCTTGATGTAGGTCGCGTAGCTCGGCTTGCTCATCTCGCCATCGTTGACGATGTCCACGCCCGACTCGGCCTGCTTGCGCACCAGTTCCTCGACGGCGGACGCGACGCGTTGCGACAGCGCGGCCGCATCGACCGGCACGCCTTCCTCCTTCGCGTACATCATCCGGATGAGGTCGCCGGGCCGCGGCAGGCTGCCCGTGTGGGTGGTGAGGAACCGGTCGGTGCTGCGTTTCATCGCCATCCGTTCACGAAGGCCGGGCACCGTAATCCTCCGCAACCATGCACGTTTGTCAAGGCGCGTCGCCGTTGCAGCGAATGCAACGGCACCGGGCCGCCGGGGCGTCTGCCTTGTTACTCCTCGACGATTGGCACCGAACTGCGGGCCCACAGCGGCACGGGCTGGAAACCGCGGGCCCAGCGCTTTCGTTCAGTTCCCGACCTTCGCTTGGATCGCCTCGACATGGCGAACCAATGACGCCCGCGACTGCACGAAGCGCTTGAGGGGCGTGTCGATGGCGAAATAGTAGATGTTGGCGACGAAGCCGTAGGCAGCCGCATCCGAACTCGTCGGCTGCTCCCCAAAGAGGTAGCCACGCTCCGGCATGATGTCGGCCAGCGCCTGGAGATCTTCGATCCCGCGCGCATACACCTGGTCGGGCTCGTAACGGCCGATGCCCTGATAGCGATAGCGCTCGAAATTGTAGGTGCGCGCCGACTCCATCCCGGCGTTGTCCAGGATCGAATGCGTGCGCACCATTTCATCCCGGAACGCCGGCCAGTAGCGCTCGTCTCTCCAGCGCGAGTACGACATGCACCAGTAGAGGTCATCCAGCGTTCGCTTCAGGAAGAGGGCGGTGGTTCGTTGCGCGGCATTCATCCCCTTGTCCAGTGTCACGCCGTGGTGATCGGACACATACGCGAGGATCGCATCGCTGTCGCCGACGACCACGCCGTCATCGTCGATGTACGGCAATTGCGCGCGCGGCGCCGCCTTGGCATCGAAGATGTGCTGGTGCTCGAACGGGACCTTCGCCAGTTTCAGGAACGCGAACACCTTCAGCCCGTAGGGATTGTTGTCCGCGACCCCGAACAGTTCGGGGTAGGAATACAGCGTGATCATCGGGGCTACGCGATACGCAACTGCGGCGCGGCAACGCCGTCACCGCGCATTTGCTGCAGGTACCAGCGGATGAATGCGTCCACGTTGTACTCCTTGCGCGTGGACAAGGGTCCCGGCTCGTAGCCGATCGAGTCCACGCCTTTCTGCTGCCACTTGCAGATGTCCCAGTCCTGCTCGTTGGTGAGCGCCCAGAACGGCATCATCTTTTCCAGGTCGTAGTCCTTGCCTTCCACCGCATCCTCGTGGACCAGCCAGTAGCCGCGCACCCTGGTCGAGCGCGGTCCGTTGGGCAACAGCCGCGCGGCCACCGCGTGATCGCAGCTCGCGTGCACCCAGAAATTCGGCATGCTGCGCATCCGCAGCACCCCCACGTCCGAGTCGGCGTAGTCGCCCATCAGCGGCGCCACGCGCTTGCCGTCCATCGATTCCGTCTCGAAGCCCTCGGCCAGCACCGTGCGATCCGCCGCATACCAAAGGCCGCGATCCGGATCGGGGAACGACGCCAGTCCGCCGTGCGTGTGCGTGATCTCGATGCCCTGTGCCGCCCACTTGGACGCGGTACGCGCGACGGCGGCGGCCATCTGCTGCTTCACGGAGTCGGACGCGTACTCTTCCTCGTAGATGTCGAAGTTGGCCTTGAAGTACTGCGGATGGCAGCGCACGCAGTGGAAGCACTCGCGGTTGTTCTCCCACACGAGCTTCCAGTTCGACGGCACGTCGTAGTCGGTGATCTTGGCGATCTTGGCGCGGTCGAAGCCTTGCGGCTTGGCGGCGGGTCCGAACGCATCCCGCAGCGGCCTGAAGGCTGGCGGCGAATCGGCCAACGAAACATAGATCAGCCCCGCCACCACTTCCGTGTGCAGCGGCTTCAATCCCAGCTTCGACTTGTCCAGGTCTTCCTGCATGCCCTGGCAGGCGATGAGCGCACCCTGCCGGGAGTACGTCCAGCTGTGATACGGGCAGATGATCGCGCGCACGTGGCCGCTTTCCTGGCGGCACAGCAGCGTGCCGCGGTGCCGGCATACGTTGTGGAATGCGCGGATCTCGCCTGCGTCGTCGCGCATCACCAGCACCGGCGTGTTGTCGACCGTCGAGCGTGATGTAGTCGCCCGGCTTGGGCAGCTCGATGGTGAAGCCGGCAAAGAGCCAGCCGCCTTGCCAGATGCGCGTCAACTCCTCGGCGTACAGCGCGTCGGTGTTGTAGAACTCGCGCGGCATGCCGTAGCCTTCGCGGCGTGTGGCGAGGAGGGCGGCGAGGTCGGGTCGGAGCGCATCGCTAATCATGGCTTGATCGGGGGAAATGGTTCGTTCACGAAAGGATCTTCAGCCGCTCGGGATCGTATAGCGGCCGCGTATGTCGCACAGCGGGATACCGCTCCCCCATCACCTCGACCTGGTAGTCGGCGGTGGCGGGCGCGTCGGCAGCAACATAAGCACAAAAAATGTTCTTCCCCACCGTGTAGCCGTAGCCCGCGCTGGTGATGCGGCCGACGACCTTGTCGCCCAGCAGAACGATTTCCCCGCCGAACATGTTCACCTCCGCGGGCGCGGTGAACCACGCGAGCTTCAGTTTCGGCCCCTTGGCCTTGACCTCGGCCAGTGCGGCGCGTGCCAGGTAATCGCCCTTGCCTGTGGAAACGCAGAAGCCTAAACCGGCCTCGTAGCAATTGTAGTCCTGCGTGATGTCCGAGCCCCACACCAGATAATGCTTCTCCAGGCGCAGGCTGTTGATCGCGCGGTAGCCGGCGTTGGCGATGCCGTGCGCCTCGCCCGCCGCCCACAGTTTCTCGTAGAGGTACAACGCGTATTCGGCCGGCACGTGCAGCTCGTAGCCCAGCTCGCCCAGGTAGGTCACGCGCAGCGCCAGCGCGGGCGCGTAGCCCAGGTCCAGCGGCTGCGCAGTCATGTAGGGAAAGCTCGCGTTGTCGAGCGGCGCGTCCGTCAGCTGCGCCAAGACATCGCGCGAACGCGGTCCGCACAGGTTGATCACCGCGCGCGCCGACGTGTGCTCGACGATTTCCACGCTGCCGTCGGTGGGCATGCTGCGCTCGATGGTCGAGCGGTCGCGCACGCCCAGCGCACTGCCCGTGACGAAGTAGAAGCGGTCGTCGGCCAGGCGCGTGATGGTCACGTCGGCCTCGATGCCGCCGCGCACGTTGCACAACTGCGTGTAGACGATGGTCCCGACCGGCCGGTCCAGATTGTTCACGGCCAGCGTCTGCAAATGCGCCAGCGCGCCGGGACCGCGAATCTCGTACTTGGAGAACGAGCTCATGTCGATCAGCGCGACGCGCTCGCGGATCGCACGATGTTCGGCGCCGATCGCATCGAACGACGGTCCGCGCTCGAACGACAGCGTGTCCACCGCCTCGGTGCCCGCGGGCGCGAACCAGTTGGGACGCTCCCAGCCGAACTTGTTGCCGTACACGCCGCCCGCCGCGCGCAACCGTGCATCGAGCGGACTGCGCCGCGCGTTGCGCCCGACGTCCGACTCGTTGGTGGGCCACGCGACGTGGTAGTAGCGGCCGTAGCTTTCCACCGCGCGCTCGTACATGAACTGCTTCACCGAATGCGGCGCGCCGAAGCGGCGCACGTCGAACGGCCACAGGTCCATGCCCGGGTCGCCATCGACAATCCAGTTGGCCATCACCATCCCCGCGCCGCCCGACCCCGCGATGCCGGAAGTGAAGCCGCAGCACAGGTAGAAGTTGTCGAGCTCGGGCGAGAGTCCGATGATCGGCTCGCCATCCGCCGTGATCGGTATGGGTCCGTTGACCATCTGCCGGATGCCGACCTCGTTCAGCGCCGGAATGCGCATGCCGGCCGCTTCCGCGAGCGGGGCGAAACGGTCGAAGTCCGGCTGCAAGAGCTCGGGGCCGAAGTCCCTGGCGATGCCACTGGCACCCCACGGCGGCGTGTTGGACTCCCAGCCGCCCACCGCCAGCGCGCCCGGCTCCGGCTTCACGTAGAAGTCGTGGTCCGGATCGCGCAAGCTTGGCAGGTTGTCCGGAATCCGGGTCGACTTCTCGGTAACGAAGTACTGGTGCTCGACCGCGCAGGCCGGCACGCGCGTGCCGACCATCGCCGCGATCTCGCGGCCCCACATGCCGGCGGCGTTGATCACGCATTCGGTCTCGATCTCGCCCTGGTCTGTTACTACCCTGGTAATTCGCCGGCCGCGCTTGGTGAGCGCCGTGACGAGCACGTTCTGGATGATCTTCACGCCACCTGCGCGTGCGCCCGCCGCATAGGCATTGGTTAGGCTGGTGGGGTCGACATAGCCGTCGCCCTCGATCCACGCCGCGCCTACCACGCCGTCCATCGTCATCAGCGGGAAGAGCTTTTGCGCTTCCTGCGCCGTGACCAGGTCGACGTGGAAGCCGAAGCCCTTGGCCATCGTCGCCGAGCGTTTCAACTCCTGCCAGCGCGCCTTGGAGGACGCCAGGCGCAGGCTGCCCGAGCCGTGCCAGCCGGTGGCCTGGCCCGTTTCCTTTTCCAATTTGCCGTACAACTCGGCCGAGTACTTCATCAGCTTCGTGAGATTGCTGCTGCTGCGCAGCTGCCCCACCAGGCCGGCCGCGTGCCACGTGGCACCGTGGGTCAACTGCAGCCGCTCGAGGAGGGTGACGTCGCGCTCGCCACGCTTGGCCAGGTGGTACGCGATGCTGCAGCCGATGACGCCGCCGCCGATGATCACGATGCGGCTCGTTGCGGGAACTGCCATGAAATTGACCGAATTGTTGGAAACCGGCCGAATCTAGCATAGCGGGGCGGTTTTCCGCGGTGCGGGGGACCGGCCTGGAGTAAAATGCCCGCCACCGGAGAGGTGGATGAGCGGTTTAAGTCACACGCCTGGAAAGCGTGCGAGGGTTAATAGCCCTCCGCGGGTTCGAATCCCGCCCTCTCCGCCAGATTATGCTCTGTACGGCCCGGATACATAGGTGCCATTGCGTACCTAAGACATGGGTGACACCCGTAACGTCCAGTACCTTCCAAGCAAGTCCCCGCGCAGGTCAAATTCTCCTTTTTCCCTGTTGCACCGGGCTCGCCTTCGGTCGATTCCACGCACCGCCTGCGAGCGGCGGCGCGACTTGAGTTGGGGCTTATCCGCGCCGATCTTGCGTCCATTTGAGCCGTCGGTATTGTTGATCAATTTCGATTTCACGGACAAGAATTGGTACGATCACCTGACGCGGCTCGCGCCGGAAGAGGTCAACTTTTGGCAGCCGAGTGGGTCGAGAACGTTTCGCGTTTTGCAGCCCGGAGAGCCGTTCCTCTTCAAATTACACAGCCCCGAGAACTTTATAGTCGGCGGCGGTTTCTTCATCATCTACTCAGCACTCCCGGCCTCCTTAGCTTGGGATGCGTTCGAGAGGCAAGAATGGCGTGCTCTCGTTGAAGGACCTGATATCAAGAGTTCGTACGATACCGCGCTGACGATCAGTCAATTGATCCAGTCATCGGCTGCAATGTCCTGGCTGAGCCGTTTTTCTTGCCGCGCAGTGAATGGATTGCGGTACCGTCCAATTGGGCTGCGAATATCGTCCAAGCGAAGACGTATGACACCGATTCGGACGATGGCCAGAGACTGTGGGGCGCGATTCAACAATTCGTCACGCTCGGCCATCGCGTTCAAGACTCGGGTTCCGTGGCGCCGGGCGAGGGTGACCACCGTTTCGGCGCGGAATACCTGGCCAGGGGGCGCCTGGGTCAACGTGCATTTCGTGGTATTGGTAACTGACGCTTATTTGCGCAGGTGTGCCGTAACCGGCGAGAAGACGGTGCCGGTACTCGAGGCAGCGCACATCAAGCCATATGCACTGGAGGGCCCGCATTCCGTGAAGAACGGAATTCTCTTGCGATCGGATCTTTACAAGCTGTTCGATCTCGGAAATGTGACCGTTACCCCGGCGCTGCGCCTTGAAGTCAGTCCGCGGCTGAAAAAGCGGAATGGGAGAACGGCCGCGAATACTGTGCGTACCATGGCAAGGAACTTAGGTGCCGGCCGGAAGACGTCAGTAACTTCCCGAGCAGCGAGTTTCTTCAATGGCACAACGAAAACGGGTTCAACGGGTGAACGGCAACCGTAGCGATGACCTGCCGTTGGAGCGCCTTCGCGATCGATTGCGGGAGTTTGCCGCAGCTCGCGACTGGAACCAATTCCACTCGCCGAAGAATCTCGCGATCGCGCTCAGCGTCGAGGCAGGCGAGCTGCTCGAGCAGTTTCAGTGGCTATCGGACCAGGAGTCGCTGATCCTTCCGAATGACAAGCTGGAAAAGATCAAGGACGAGATAGCCGACGTTCTTCTTTACCTGATACGCCTTGCCGACGTGCTGAACGTCGACCTGATCAAGAGTGCCGACACCAAGATCGAGGCGAACGCGCAAAAGTACCCTGTCGACAAGTCGCGCGGAAGCGCCAAAAAGTATACGGAGCTCTGAGATGCGGCTCCATGCCGGTATGTCGACCGAGTTTCAGCAGACACGACGACACAACCGGATCGCGGATAAACTGACGGAAGCATTTGTACCGTTACTACCGTTACCGACCATCGCCAAGCGAAATAGGGTCGTGGCGAAACTCTCTCCGAGCGATGGCCCTGATTGTCGCCGATGCCAAGCTTGACGATCACGGTGTCATGCTTGAGTACCAGCTCCCGATGAACTCAAGGCGCCTGGACTTTCTTGTCTGCGCCAAGGACAGCGCCGGACGAGACCAAGCCATTATTGTCGAACTCAAACAGTGGGAGACCTGCGAGGAATCGGATACCGAGGACCTCGTCGCCTCGTATCTTGGTCGACGCCTCCGTGACGTGCTGCACCCTTCCGTCCAAGTCGGGCAATATCACCAATACTTGAAGGACAATAACTCTGCCTTCTACGACGAGCCCGATCCGGTCGGCCTAGACGCGTGTTGCTTTCTTACATAACTACACCGCGCGTGACAGATCAGCGTTCTCCTCGCGCCAAAGTTTGAGCGGGTGCTGCAAGACTACAGACTGTTTGACGCCACGCAGTCCGAAGACCTGTCGGAATTTCTCGCAAACCGGCTATCGGCGGGTTCGGGGGAAAAGGTGCTCGAGACGATCAAGGGCCGATTTTGAGGCCAAGTCGAAAGCTAATGGAGCACTTGAGTAGCGCGATTCGTCAACATGCGCCGTGGGTGCTGTTGGACGAACAGATGGTTGTATACCGGAAGATTCGACACGCAGTCCGAAGAGGGCTCGAGGATGAGAGAAAGCGAGTCATCATCGTCAAAGGAGGCCCAGGGACTGGCAAGTCAGTACTTGCGGTAAACCTCGTTGCCGATTTTCTTCGTGCGGACATCAACGCGCAGCACGCAACCGGTTCGAAGGCGTTCACGGAGACGATCTGGAAGATTCTTGGCAGTCGTTTCGAAGTCTCAGTTTCGATACTTTCATCATTACAAGGATACGCAGGCCGGCCCGATTGATGTACTCATGTGTGACGAAGCGCATCGGATTCGTGCCACAAGCAACAATCGATTCACGCCGGCCACGAACAAGTCAAAGCGTCCCCATTTTGAAGAGCTGCTTACCGCGGCCCGGACAACAGTGTTCTTTATTGATGACCGGCAGGTCGTGCGTCCTGGAGAAACGGGTTCTACGAACTATATTAAGGAGAATGCACTGGGCCTTGGCTGCGAGGTTTCGCAATTCGAGCTGGAGGTTCAGTTTAGGTGTGCCGGCTCCGAGGGTTTCGTCAACTGGCTTGATAACACGCTAGCGATTCGGCCGACGGCCAACGTCCTCTGGACCGGAGAGGAGCAATTCGACTTTCGTGTTCTGAATCCCGTCGAGGAGCTCGAGGCGGCGATCCGTAGCCATGTAGGGGCAGGGGCGACGGCTCGCCTTGTGGCGGGCTACTGTTGGCCATGGTCCAAGCCTGACCTAGCATGGCGAGTTACTCCCGGACGTCCAGATCGGTAGCTGGTCACGCCCATGGAACGCGCGGCCCGACGCGGGGCGGCACTCGAAAGGAATCCCTCCGGCTCCGCTCTGGGCTTACGATCCGCGAGGAATAGACCAAGTGGGATGCGTTTACACCGCCCAGGGCTTCGAGTTTGATTACGTAGGCGTCATTTGGGGGGCCGATCTAACGTATCGGTTTGCCGAACAGCGCTGGGTCGGGAACAAGTAGCGCGTCCCGCGATGGTGTCGTGAAGCGGTCGGGCGACAGATTTGGTGATCTCGTCAAGAATACTTACAGAGTGCTGCTCAGTCGTGGCCTCAAGGGCTGCTACGTCGTTTTCCTTGATCGCGAGACGGAGAACTTTGTCCGATCGCGTATGGAATCCCAACATGAGGGCTCGGCTGCTGAAGGTTGCTGAACGTAGTGCGACCTATGATTCGTCGGAACCTGAGCCGTGATTCGGACGAAGGACTCCTCTGACGCGATGGGTCCGGATCTGATGTCCGACATAGAAATCCGGCGCGCAGCCTTTGCTTGGCTCGGTGAGCAGGTCGACATGCATGGGCAGGTCTTATCGCGCGAAGTCCTTCGCAATGGCTTCCTATACAGGGGGGAGCGCATCCCGCTCGTCTCCCCACAAGGGATTTTTAAGCCGCGGCAGATGGAACTACCGCTGTCGATAACGACAATTGCGGACGGTCCGTATCAAGACGCATTTGGTCCATCGCTGCTACGTTACCGGTACCGAGGTACTGATCCAAATCATCGGGACAACGCTGGCTTGCGGGAACTGATTCGACGTCGCGAGCCGCTGATCTATTTTCACGCGTTAGTCAAAGGTAAATATTTGGCCGTGTGGCCAGTATTTGTCGTCGCAGACGAACCGACGTCGCTTACGTTCTCGGTTGCGGTCGATGACGCGTTGGCGCTAAAGGCCGGAGTCGACGTGTCCACTGTGGCCGAGGATGCGGTCACCGATATTCGACGTGGATATGTCACTGCGGTAATTAAACGCCGCATCCATCAGGCGGAATTTCGTGAGCGCGTGATCGACGCCTATCGGCAACAATGCGCACTATGTCGGCTCAAGCACGACGAATTGCTTGACGCCGCGCACATCCTTCCTGACTCTGATCCAGATGGCGAACCGGTTGTTCCTAATGGCATTGCCCTATGCAAGTTGCATCACGCAGCGTTTGACCGTTTCTTCCTTTCGGTTCGACCTGACTACACGATCGAGATTCGCCGAGATGTCCTGCAGGAGACGGACGGGCCAATGCTAAAGCACGGGCTGCAGGGGATGCCTTTTTTTTTTTTTTTTTTAATTTTTTTTTTTTTTTTTTTTTTTTTTTTTTTTTTTTTTTTTTTTTTTTTTTTTTTTTTTTTTTTTTAAAAAAAAAAAAAAAAAAAAAAAAAAAAAAAAAAAAAAAAAAAAAAAAAAAAAAAAAAAAAAAAAAAAAAAAAAAAAAAAAAAAAAAAAAAAAAAAAAAAAAAAAAAAAAAAAAAAAAAAAAAAAAAAAAAAAAAAAAAAAAAAAAAAAAAAAAAAAAAAAAAAAAAAAAAAAAAAAAAAAAAAAAAAAAAAAAAAAAAAAAAAAAAAAAAAAAAAAAAAAAAAAAAAAAAAAAAAAAAAAAAAAAAAAAAAAAAAAAAAAAAAAAAAAAAAAAAAAAAAAAAAAAAAAAAAAAAAAAAAAAAAAAAAAAAAAAAAAAAAAAAAAAAAAAAAAAAAAAAAAAAAAAAAAAAAAAAAAAAAAAAAAAAAAAAAAAAAAAAAAAAAAAAAAAAAAAAAAAAAAAAAAAAAAAAAAAAAAAAAAAAAAAAAAAAAAAAAAAAAAAAAAAAAAAAAAAAAAAAAAAAAAAAAAAAAAAAAAAAAAAAAAAAAAAAAAAAAAAAAAAAAAAAAAAAAAAAAAAAAAAAAAAAAAAAAAAAAAAAAAAAAAAAAAAAAAAAAAAAAAAAAAAAAAAAAAAAAAAAAAAAAAAAAAAAAAAAAAAAAAAAAAAAAAAAAAAAAAAAGTCGCGGCGCTGGAATCTGCGACGGTACGCCTGGTCTGGATGGTGAATCTGAGTCGTTTCTTGTCCGCAAGACCGGCAAGCCGCCAAGGAGGACAACGCGTTTGCGAAGCGGGTGCTGTCGCAGGCGAAAATCTGGCTGATCGGAGGTGAAGATGACCTCCGCGTTTGAGAACGTGTGCGGCCCGGGCAAACCACTAAAGGCCGAGCCACCCGATGCCAAGGAGTATGCCGGGCTGACGCGATCGGGCATGGCGCGACTCAAGGACGCGAGCGTCACCGGCTTGGCGCTTGCGAGTCGCTTCGATCTTGCATATAACGCGGCGCATGCGCTTTGTTTGGCCGTTTCGTTGTCGAGGAGTTCAATTCGCAGTACGTTACATCGTGTTCCAAGCTGCGGCCTAGTACGCTGGGTTTGGGGCCTGAGGTATGGCGCGTACTATCGAAGTGCCACGACATCCGCAACCTCGGAGAATACGAAGGTGACCTGAACGTGGATGAACGAATCGTCGCCGACCTGATCGCCGCCTGTCACGTGGTTGCGGCCAAGGTAGGGGCATTGCCACCGATTGCCAAGCCATGAACGCCGCTCTTCCGGGGAGCATGATGCGGCCGCAGGCAACTTGGGTCGATAACCAACTGTTTGCCTCGTGATCCCCTTCTTCTGGACTCGTTGCTTTTCTCATCGTCTTCGGCGTCGCCGGCGTTTGCTCTCTCGACGCTTGTCTGGTGGCTGCGCAAAGACGGGCGCGAACCGCCGCTCGCCGCTTACGCGAAACCTGCTGCGAAGCGCTGGCGAATTCCCTTAGACCTCCAGCTCGACGATCTTTCCCTCGACTTGGTGGGCCTCGCTTGCCTTCTAGTGATGTTTCCTCTCTTGGTCTATTCGATCTGGATCAGCGAACTCCACTTTGGAAATGCCCGGCTCACAACGTTTGGCTTGGTGGTCAGCCTATTACTGACGCTTGCTGTGCTTGGTTTCATTTCATACCGGCTTTGGAAGGTGATCGCGCGCCGACGAAACCTCCACCTCGCACTTGACGGCGAAATGGCCATCGGCCAAGAGCTCAATCAATTGATGCTGGAGGGCTACGCGGTCTATCACGACTTCCCGGCGGAGCGCTTCAATATTAACCACATCGTTGTCGCCCCTGGCGGCGTATTCGCCGTTGAAACCAAGGCGCGACCGAAACCGATCACTAGTGAAGGCAAGGCGGATGCCGAGGTGATCTACGACGGTACATCGCTTCGATTGGCGCATTGGGAGAACAGCACAATTTCTCGAGCAGGCCATTAGGCAAGCCAAATGGCTCGCGCAATGGCTGTCTAGTGCCGTCGGCGAAGGTTATCATAGTCAAGCCGGTACTCGCGCTCCCAGGTTGGTTCATCAAGCGGGCGGGGCGCGGGCCTGTGCAAGTGATCAGCGGTCGCGACGCCGGCTACCTTGCGCGCCCCGACGAACAGCTCCTGTCACCAGCGCTTCATCCAACGCATCGTCCATCAGATCGATGCCTCCGCTGTCGCACCGGGCGAGGGGCCACGGACGTATGCGCGCGCGAGAAAGTGACGGCGGCTCGCGCTTTCATGAAAGGGGATGACGCTGACCAAACGCTCGCCTTCGCGGGCTACAGAAGCGTCAAAGTCGAAAGGGAATCGCGAGTAACGACTTGGGGGCAACTTTGGGGGCAACTTCCGCTATGATCTTCGCGCTAAGCCCCGCAATGTGACTGCCGCCCTCCCGCCAACGGTTTCATAGGGAAATTTCGCGATTCCGCGCTTCGCCGTCGACCAATCTGACCAGTCTCGGATTGGCGCTCCCGGACTGGAAACCGATGCCGGCTCGCTACTCCGCGAGCCCAGCGGTCCACTCCAGCAGGTCCTGCATTCGCCATCGAACCGACCGTTCGGAAACGCGTAACGGCCGCGGGAACGTGCCGTCGGCCAATCGCTTGTAGATGCTGGACCGCGACAGGCCGACGAGACGACAAACGTCCTTTAGCCGCAGCAGCGCATTCGGCGGGAATGGTTCGGCGCGCTTCCACGCCATTTGCTCTTGTGGACGTGTAGCCGTGGCGCCGGCAGCTCGTCGCGTTGCATTCGCGCAAGGCTGCACCTGCTTTGGCCCGGCCGCCCCGCGGCGCGTAAGCGACTCGACCTGAGCCCGAAGCCTTGCAATCTCGGCCGCGGCCAGCGCACGCTCACCGAGCAACTCGGCAACCGTACGTTGCCCGACGTCAATCCGCAGGACATCAATCGGGATGGAATTCTGACCTTGCGCGGTGTTTAGGTGTCCTAAATGGTATTCGACCTTACGGACACCGCCCGATTAGATTCAACTTGTCGGGAAGGACCACCATCGACCCCGAGCCGACGGCCTCGGTGCTCAACAGCGGCCATCGAAAACTACGGAGCAGCCATTCAGACCCGGGAATGCGAATCCGGCGGTCCACGGCCGGCGCAACGCGCCGTCCTCAGGTCGGCGCCAATTGCGCTTCGGGATCATCCTCGGCACGGCATCTATTGCGTCGGATTATCCGGTGCACCATCATTGTCGCGACGCAATTGACCCGACTCCAGCCAAACTTATGCGCATCCTCTTGGCGGAAGACGAATGCGAACTGGCCAACTGGCTCGTGCGTGCGCTGCAGCAAAGCGGCTTCCAGGTCGATTGGGTCAGCGACGGCCGGATGGTCCGCCGGTGTCTCCAGACCACCCGCTACGACGCGCTGGTGCTCGACCTCGGCCTGCCGGGCGCCGGCGGCCACAATGTGCTGGCCGATCTGCGCGAAGCCGACCAGCGCCTCCCGGTTCTGATCCTGACCGCGCGCGATTCGCTGATCGAGCGCGTGAGCACCCTGAATGAAGGCGCCGACGATTTTCTCGCCAAGCCGTTCGAGCTTGCGGAGCTGGAAGCGCGGCTGACCGCACTGATCCGCCGCGCCCGCGGCAGCGAGCATCCCCGGCTGGCGTGTGGACCGCTCGCCTACAATCCGGCGACCAAGCAATTCACGCTCGGCCGCGAGGCGCTGGTGCTGACGCCGCGCGAGCACGCCGCGCTGCGCGCACTCATCCAGCGCAGTGGCGAGCCCATGTCCAAGCAGGAAATCCTCGATCGGGTGTTCTCCGACGAGCAGGACGTGAACCCCGAGGCGGTCGAAGTCCTGGTCCACCGGCTGCGCAAGCGCCTGCGCCATGGCGCGGTGCAGATCACCACGCTGCGCGGCCTGGGGTACGTGCTCGAAAGCGTGCCCGAGGGCGGCGCGTGAACCTCGGCGCCTGGCACGCCCTGAGCCTGCGCCGCACGCTCCTGCTGGTGCTGTTCCCCGGGTTGCTGCTGGTCGTGGGCGCCGAGCTCTGGTCGACTTGGCGCACGGCGATCGATGCCGCCAACGCCGCCTACGACCGTTCGCTGCTGGGCGCGATCAAGTCGATGGACGCCAACATCTCCACCGCCAGCGGCGGCCTCGGCGTCGAGTTGCCGTACCGCATGCTGGAGTTCTTCGAGCTCACCGCGAGCGGCAGCGTGTTCTACCGTGTGGCCACCGAGGACGGGCTGGTCGAGGTCGGCAACGCGGACCTGCCGCCGCCGCCGCGGCCGCTGGTGACCGGGCAACCGCAGTTCAGCGACGCCCGCTACTTCGACGAGCCGGTGCGCGTTGGCTCCTACGCCCGCGCGCTCGACCCGCCGCTGGCAGGGCACAGCGCGCCGGAGCGCATCGTGATCCAGGTTGCCGAGACGCTGCAATCGCGGCAGGCGTTCACGCGCACACTGGTGTGGCAGTCGCTCGCCCGCGACCTCGCGCTGGTGATCGCAGCCACCGCCCTGCTGGTGCTCGCGGTCGGCTGGGCCTTGCGGCCCTTGGCCCGGCTGCGGGCGGAGGTGCAGGCCCGGCGCCCGCAAGACCTGCGACCGATCTCGCCCGAGGGCATCCCGGCCGACGTGCGTCCGCTGGTCGAGGCGATCAACCAGCACGTCGAGCGCAACCGGCAGCAGGCCGAGGCGCGCCGGCGCTTCGTCGACGACGCTTCGCACCAGCTGCGCACGCCGCTGACCACGCTCGCCACGCAGGTCGGCTTCGCGCTGCGGGAGACCGACCCACCGCTGCAGCGCGAGGCGCTGACGGCGGTCAAGTCGCAACTCGACGAGGCCGTCCGCCAGACCAACCAGATGCTGGCGCTGGCGCGCGCGGAAAGTGCCGAGGCCTTGCCCGAGCCGGTCGATCTCGACGCGCTGGCGCAGGCGGTTACGCGCCGGTGGTGGGCCGAAGCCCGTGCCGGTGGCATCGACCTCGGGATGGAGGTCTCGCGCGACCCTGTTCGCGCCATGGCCCAACCGGCCCTGCTGCACGAGGCATTGTCAAACCTGTTGCACAACGCAATCCATTACACGCCTCGGGGCGGGAGGGTGACGGTGAAGGTGCGCCCGGCCGGAACGCGGGCCTGCATCGAGGTCGTCGACGACGGCCCGGGCATCCCGCCGCAAGAGCTCGCACGCGCCGGCGAGCGTTTTTTCCGCGGCACCAATGTGAAGCAGCCCGGCACCGGCCTGGGGCTGGCGATCGTAAAGTCTATCGCCGAACGCCAGGGCGGCGAGCTGTTGCTGGCTCCGGGGCCCAACCACCGCGGGTTGCGCGCGACGATCGCCTTGCCCGCGCTCGGCAGCGACGAGGAGATTCGGGTTGCCACGAGCTTGCGGGCGAATGCGCTGAAAGCGGACTGAAAGCATTCCGTCGTTAGAGTGGCGCCATCCCCGACCGCAGCGCATGGTCCGGGCCCGATTACAAACCGCTGGAGGACCGCCACGATGAAACGCCATTCCCCCCTCATGATGCTTGTCCTGGCCTGTGCCGCCGCGACCGCCGTCGCCGGCCCGCTCGACAAGACCGAGTGCATCGCCCCCGCCAAGCCCGGCGGCGGATTCGACCTGACCTGCAAGCTTGCGCAATCGGGGCTGATGGAGGGCAAATTCATTGCCGACCCGATGCGCATCACCTACATGCCCGGCGGCATCGGCGCGGTGGCCTACAACGCCATCGTCGCCCAGCGTCCGGGCGAAGCGAACACCATCGTCGCGTTCTCCGGCGGCTCGCTGCTCAATCTGGCGCAGGGGAAGTTCGGCCGCTACAACGAGAACGACGTGCGCTGGCTCGCTGCAGTCGGCAGCGACTTCGGTGCGGTCATCGTCGCTGAAAGCTCGCCATTCAAGTCGATGAAGGACCTGGTCGCCGCGGTGAAGGCCGACCCGACCAAGGTCGTCTTCGGCGCCGGCGGTACCGTCGGCAGCCAGGACTGGATGAAGGCCGCGCTGACCGCGCGCGCCGCCGGGCTGAACCCGAAGTCGATGCGCTTCGTGGCCTTCGAAGGCGGCGGAGAGGCCATCACGGCGCTGCAGGGCGGCCACGTGCAGGTCTACTCCGGCGATGCGTCGGAGGCCGAGGAGCAGCTCAAGGCGGGCGCCAAGATCCGCGTGCTGGCGGTGATGTCCGACAAGCGGCTGGAAGGCAGCCTGGCGACCATTCCCACGGCGAAGGAACAGGGATTCGATATCGAGTGGCCGATCATCCGCGGCTTCTACCTCGGGCCGAAGGTCAGCGACGCCGACTACAAGGTCTGGGCAGATACGTTCAGCAAGATGATGGCCACGCCGGCGTTCAACAAGCTGCGCGCCGAGCGCGGCCTGTTCCCGTTCACCAAGACCGGCGCCGGAGCTCGACGCCTACGTCAAGGCGCGCGTCGCCTACTACCGCACGTTGGCCAAGGACTTCGGCCTGAACGTCGCCGTCGCCAAGTAGCCCCAACGCGAGCGTGCGGGGCTCACGCCCCCGCAGGCCACCAGGAGGAGGGTTTGATGAGTGACCGCATTCTCGGTGCGGCATGCCTGGTCGCGGGCGCAGGCATGGCCTGGGCCGCACACGACTACGCCGCTCCCATCTCGTACGAGCCCGTCGGCCCGCGCGCCTTTCCGCTGCTGCTGGCCGGGTTGATGGCGCTGGCCGGCGCCTGGCTTGTCGCGCGACCCGGTCCCCGCAGGTTTCGCATTGCCGCGCGAGCAAATCAAGACCGATCGGGCTCGCGATCGTGGCGGTCTTCGCCTATGCCGCGCTGTTCGAAACCCTCGGCTTCCCGCTCGCGACGGCGGTGATGGCGGTGCCCGTCGGCATGGCCTTCGGCGGCAGCTGGAAGCAGTCGCTCGCCGGCGGGGTGGTGATGGGCCTCGTGCTCTATCTGCTTTTCGACAAGCTGCTCGACGTGGTGCTGCCCACCGGGCTGCTTTCGTTCGCCCTCGGAGGACGCTGATGGACACGCTGCAATTCCTGCTCGGCGGCTTCGCCGTTGCGCTGACGCCCGACCAACCTGTTGGTGGCCGCGATCGGCGCATTCATCGGCACCATCGTCGGCATGCTGCCTGGCCTGGGGCCGATCAACGGCGTGGCGATCCTGATGCCGCTCGCGTTCGCGCTCAAGCTGCCGCCCGAGACGGCGCTGATCCTGCTGGCTGCCGTCTACATGGGCTGCGAGTACGGCGGCCGCATCTCGTCGATCCTGCTCAACGTGCCCGGCGATGCCGGCGCGATCATGACCGCGCTCGACGGCCACCCGATGGCAAGAAGGGCCTGGGCGGGGTCGCGCTGTCGATCTCGGCCTGGAGCTCGTTCATCGGCTCGCTCGATCGCGACCATCGGCATCGTGCTGTTCGCACCGCTGCTGGCGCGCTGGGCGCTGGCCTTCGGCCCGGCCGAGTATTTCGCGCTGATGTGCTTCGCCTTCGCCTGCATCACCGGGCTGATGGGCGACGCGCCGGTGAAAGCGGCGCTCGCCGCGGTGATCGGCCTGTCGCTGTCGACCGTGGGGCTCGATTCGAACTCGGGCGTCTACCGCTTCACCGGCGGCGACGTGCACCTGTCCGACGGCATCCAGTTCATCGTCGTGGTGATCGGCGTGTTCTCGGTCAGCGAGATCCTGCTGATGCTCGAGCAGCATCACAGCAGCGACGGGCTGATCCAGGTCACCGGCCGCAAGCTGTTCAACCTGAAGGAGATGGCGCACGACCTGGTGGGGCACGCTGCGCTCCTCCGTGGTCGGATTCATCGTCGGCGTGCTGCCGGGTGCCGGCGCGACGATCGCCAGCGCGATGACCTACTCGATGGAAAAGCGCCTAGCCGGCCCCGAGCGGCATCTTCGGCGACGGCGACATCCGCGGCGTGGCGGCGCCCGAAGCGGCCAACAACGCGTCGGCGGCGGGCTCGTTCGTGCCGATGCTGACGCTCGGCGTTCCCGGCTCGGGCACGACGGCGGTGATGGTGGGCGCGCTCTCGCTCTACAACATCACGCCCGGCCCGGCGCTGTTCACGCAGAACCCGACGCTGGTCTGGGGCCTGATCGCGTCGCTGTTCATCGCCAACGTGATGCTGCTCTTCATCAACATCCCGATGGTCGGCGTGTTCACCAAGGTGCTGCGGCTGCCCAACTGGGCGCTGGTGCCGGGCATCCTGGCCGTCAGCGCGGTCGGCGTCTATTCGGTGCACGCCACCACGTTCGACCTGCTGCTGATGTCGGGCCTGGGCGTGGCCGGCTACCTGCTGCGCAAGCAGGGCATGCCGATGGCGCCGCTGATCCTGGGTTTCGTGCTCGGCGACCTGATGGAGCAGAACCTGCGCCGCGCGCTGTCGATCACCAACGGCGAACTCGGCATCCTGGTCGAAAGCCCGATTTCGATCGGCCTGTGGATCGGCGCCGCGGCGATGGTCGTCGTGCCGCCGCTGATGCGCCTGCGCGCCCGTCGCAAGTCGCGCTGCCGCGCGCAACCTGAACCTGGAGACACCCATCATGCAACTGACCGGACTGCTGCACGGCGCGCCTCTGCTCAAGCACGTCGACTTCCCGACCGCCGAGGTGCTCGGCCCCGACGCCTCGGAAGACGAGATCCGGGATCTGCTCAAGCGCCACGGCCAGGTCTTCGTCAAGCCGCTGTTCAAGGGCGGCGTCGGCAAGAAGGGCAAGTCGGGCCTGATCGGCCGCGCCACCGACCTGCGCGGCGCGCTGGCCGAGAAGGAGCGCCTCTACTTCGCCGAGCACCGCCACGGCAACGCCACCGCCAAGGCCAACGGCGTGACCTTCGAGGGCGGCGTGCCGGCCGAGCACGAGGTCTACTTCTCGATCACCGACGACACCCGCTTTCGCGCGCCGGCGATGACGATCACGCACCGCGGCGGCGTCGACATCGAGGAGCTCGACAAGTCCGAGATCGTCACCGTGCCCTTCGACGCGCTGACCGGCCTGAAGGCCTTCGTCGTCGCCAACGCGCTCGGCCGACATCGGCGCGCCGCGCGAGATCGTCTCGCCGCTGGTGCAGCAGCTGCCCAAGCTGTGGGAGCTGCTGCACCACTACGGCATGACCACGCTCGAGCTCAACCCGATCCGCATGCGCCCCGACGGCAAGGGTCGGCTGACGCCGGTGGCGTGCGACTTCAAGTGCGGCTTCGACCGCGACGACCCGCGCGTGGCGCGGCTCGGGCTGCCGGAGCACCTGTTCGCGGCCGACGTCGGCGCGTTCGAGCAGGAAGTCAACGAGCTGCGCACGCACCAGGGCCAGTCCGACGTGTTCGTCATCAACGACAAGGGCACGGTGCTGGCGCCGACCTTCGGCGGCGGCGCCAACAGCCTGGTCACCGAGGTGCTCGGCGAGGCCGCCAGCATCAGCTCCGATTTCGGCGGCAACCCGCCGTACGAGAAGATGAAGGAAGTGGCGCGCATCTGCTACCGCCACTTCCTGAAGCAGTCCAACGTGCTGTTCATCATCGGCGGCAAATCGAACAACACCGACATCCACGAGACCCTGCGCGCGATGGGCGACGCGCTGCGCGAGCACTTCTCGACGCAGGGCGCGACGCCGCTGTACGTGGTCGTCGGCCGCGGCGGGCCGAACCTGATCCGCGGCTTCGGCGCGCTGGCCGACACCTGCGATGCGCTCGGCCTGCCGTACCGCTTCTTCGGCTTCGACAGCGCGATCTCCGAGGTCGTGAACTACGCCAAGAAGATCGACGACTGGATGAAGGCCGGCGGCCGCGCGGCCATCGCACGCCGGCTCGGCGTGCCCGCCGGCGCCTGAGGAGACTCCGCGATGAATGTTCAAGGCCTGCCCGGCTTTCCCTACTACCTCGGCGTCGATTCACTCTCCGACCTTGCGAGCCGCGGCGACCGCGTCTGCGTGCTGAATATCCTGGGCGGCGAGTCGCGCCAGGTCACGCCCACGAGCCACGTCTTCTCCGGCGGCAACGTCGTCTTCGGCACCTCGCCGGGGCGCGGCGGCCAGGTGCTGAAGACCGCGGCCGGCGACATCCCGGTGTTCAACAACGTGCGCGAGGGGATGAACGCCGGCCACGCGTTCAACACCGGCGTCGTCTACCTGCCGCCGTCGGGCGTGCGCGACGGCGTGGCCGAGCTGATCCGCGTCAACCCGCGGCTCAAGAAGATCGTCATCGTGACCGAGAAGATCGCGGTCCACGACGCGCGCGAGATCCGCGCCATGGCGCAGGGCGCGGGCGTCGACATCATCGGCGGCAACTGCCTGGGCGTGGCCGACTCGTGGAGCCGCGTGCGCATCGGCGGCGCGCTCGGCGGCGACCACCCGGACGAGACGCTGATCCAGGGCACGGTGGCGATCTTCTCCAACTCGGGCGGCTTCACGACGACGATCGCCCAATACCTGGCCACCGAGGGCTGGGGCACGACGACGTTGGTCTCGTCGGGCAAGGACGTCTACATCCATTACGCCGCGCGCGACTTCGCGCACGCGTTGCGCAACGACGGCCGCTCGCGCGCTGCGGTGCTGTATTGCGAGCCCGGCGGCTACTACGAGAAGGACATCGACTTCGGCAAGCCGGTCGTGGCCTGCGTGGTCGGCCGCTGGAAGAGCAAGCTCACGCGCGCCGTCGGCCATGCCGGCGCGATGGCCGGCAGCGGCGACAGCGCGCAGGACAAGGAGCGCTGGTTCATGCAGGCCTTCGGTGTCGACGCGATCTACACGCCCGAGAACCCGGTGGTGTCGAAGAAGGGCGCGGTGGTCACCAACATCGCGCACATCCCGGCAGCGCTGACCGCGGTGATGGCGGCCAGCGGCGCCAAGCCCGACTTCGCGCCGCGCGGAAGCCTGTCTCTCAAGCCGTGGATGGCCAACGACCAGGGCATCGAATTGCCGCCATCACTCGCGCTGAAGCCGGTGATCGCGCCCGATCCCTATGCCGAACAACTCGCCGGGCTCGCCGCGCAGGTCGGCGCCGTGATCGCGCGCCAGAACATGAAGGACCGCTCGGGCGCTTCGCAGATGGACCCGACGACGCAGGTCACGTCGGTGCACGGACACTCGGTGCTCGAACTCGCGCTGCAGCCGCTGCAGGCCAACTTCGCGCTGCCGCTGGTACACGAGTCGGCCGGCCCGAACGACCGCGCGATGCTGGACATCGCCGTGGCCGCCGAGGTCAACCTGGTCGGCGACCCGATCCTGGTGGCGGTGGATGCCGCGCGCCAGGCGGGCAACTCGCCGAACACGGTGATGGCCGCCGCCGCGGCGATCGTCGGCCCGAAGCGCGTCGAGCGCGCGCTGGCCTGCACGCGGGCGCTAATCGACGCGTTCGCCGGTTCGGGGCTGCAAGAAGGACACCATGTCGATTTCGACCATTCGGGTGTCCGGATCGACGACGCAACCCGCGCGCTGTTCATGGCACGCGACGACGAGTCCGGCGACACTCACCCCGAGGCAATGCTGAAGGCGGTGAAGGCGCGCGGGGCGAAGTCGGTGTTCCTGGACTTCCTGTTGCGCATGGACATCCGACTCTCGCGCGACGCCATCCTCGCCGCCATCGCCACGACGATCGCTTGGGGCCCGCTGGTTCGCAAGCGCATCAGCCGTCTGACGGCCGAGACTTTGCCGTGGTACCTGCGCCTTTACGGCGTGATGGTGGGCGCCACGATCCCCGCCGAGCGCCACCAGTGGGGCATGCTCGCCGGCATCTCGCAGGCCGAGCGCTACGGCTCGTGGACGATGGCCGACCTTTGCTACCTGGCGATGACGGGCAAGAAGCCGGGTGCCGAACAGGCGCTGCCCTTGCAGATCCTCATCGGACTGCTGATTTCGAACGGGCCGGGGTCGATCTCCGCGCAGGGCGCCAAGGGCGCGGTCTCCGCCGACGGCCCACAGACGCCCGCGCGTGTGCAGATCAACAAGGCGATGGTCGGCTTCCTCACGCACACCGGCTACAGCCATGGCGGCAATGGCTTCGAAGGCATGGCCTTCCTGCTGCAGCGAGTTCAAGGACCGTGCGCTGAAGGATCCGACCGATCCGCAGCACGGACTCGATCTGAAGGCAATGGCCACGACCTTTGCCAAGGCGTACAGCACCGAGAAGCGCGCCGCCAAGGAAGCGGGCCAGGAACTCCGCGCCTTGCCGGGTGTGCACCACCCCGTATTCAAGGGCAAGCCGGTCAACCACGACCCGCGCGAGCGCTTTATCGCCGACTTCATGGCCGAGCGCGGGCAGTACAACGTCTTCCACGCCTTCTATCGCGAACTCGCGCAGGCGCTGTACGACGTGGGTGCGACGCCTTACGTGTTCTGCGTGAACATCGACGCCGTGATCGCCGCCCTGCTGCTGGCGCTGCTCTGGTCCGACTATATCTCCGGCGCACTCACCGAACGCGACCTGGAGACGGCGGCGTTCACCGTCTTCCTCTATGGCCGAATGATCGGCGCTGCCGCCGAGATCGACGACCACCTGAACCGCGGTCGCAACATGGATACGCGCACACCCGAGTCGCAGGTCGCATTCGTCGCCTGAGTTTCGCGCCGACGACCACGGCCGCACTCGCCACTGGCGGTGCTCACTCCTGAACGGGCAGCTCCATTGGAGTTGTTCGTCGGCGGACCCGTTGTCACTCTGGCCACGCTGCGCGATGAGTCCCCAGCGGCACCGAAAGGCGCACCCATCTCGCCGGGGTCTCTGACATTTGCGCCGCATGGCGGATCGCCGTCAGGCGTCCGAATCCCGAGCCCTGCTCCTTCCAGCAAGCCTTGCAGGCCGTCGAAGCCAAGGTCATCACAAGAAAGGCTGCTCGATTCGACCAAGGTGGCGCAGCCAGTATCCCGTTTGCGCGGGCTAGTACGTAGCCCGGTAATGTGTCCGCCGCCCTCCCGCCAGTTTCATATCCCGTAGTGTCCCCCTAAGTCCGGCTTGGCCTGACTACCAGCCCTACTTCGCGCGATTGAGCGTTATGGCGACTTGTAAGGTCGCCGTTCAACCCCTTGGCCCATTGGTCGGCTCGAGCGCCTGGTCGAAGCGCAGCCCGCTCGAACCTTCGCCGCGTCCGATGCTGCGCCGGTACGCGGTCCAGACGTGCGTCGAGCCATCGATCCAGCGCGCCAGGCGCCGCCGCACGGTCACGTGCACGCCTTCGCGCGGCACCTCTTCGTCGTACAGCAGCAGCGGCTGCGCAGCGTTGAGCACCTGGCCGAGCGCCGGGTGGATCTTGGCCGAGCCGTCGGGCTGCAGCACCGCGCCGCGCCGCAGCCGCGAGACGATGTGGCCGTTGACGGGATCGGTGAACTGTATCGGCAGCAGCGGGATCCAGTTTGGCGGAACCGTCGATGCAAGCAGGTAGTGCGGCGGCGCGTTTGGATCGCCCGGCGTCGCCGCGGACAGTGGTGTGCCGGCCGATGCCGTGACCAGCGCATCGCGCCGGATCGCCTGCTCGATGGGGCTCTCGATGCTGCGCTCGATGGCCCACACGAGGTTCGCCATTTCGTCGCGCATCATCAGGACGTCTTCGACCGGCGTGGCGTCGATGACGCGGCCCGAGGCCGGGGGCATGAAGAACAGGTTGGACGCGGGTCGCGCGATCGGGTCGGTGCCGGCGCGACGCAGGTACGCGTGCTGCCACATCGACCAGTTCGCTGCCGGCAACGCACGGTCGCCGATCGGGCGCAGCAACGTGCGCACGCCGAAGCTGTCGGTGACGACGAGCGAATTCACGCTTGTCACCGAGCCAACCGCCAAGGTCAGCGGCACGATGAACCAGTCGTTGCCGTAGCCGCTTGCGTACTCGATCATCATCAACTGCGCCAGATCGGTGGGCCCGACCGGCACCAGCCCATACGCGAGCAGCGCGTCCTCCATCTCCCAGAAGCGTGGCGCCGGGCTGCCGCGGAACGTGACCGGCGCGGGTACCGTCGTCTCGGTCAGCGTAGTGAACGCGTGGTCGGTGTCCGTGCCCATGTTGACCTCGGCGTTCAGGTCGAAGGCGTTCCATTCGAAGTGGCCGTCGTCGAATTCGCTGACCGACAGCGTGACCTCGTCGGTGGGCTGTGCCGACATTCGTGCTGACACCGTCAGCGCGTACTCGAGGCGCTGCGCATCCCACGCATCGTCGGCCGCGGTCGCCGGCTCGCTGAACAGCGCGTCGTACCATGCGAGCCAGGCGAGCGCGGTCTGCTGCACTTCGGAGCGATCGCCGGGGGCGATCTTCAGCACCGGATCGAGCAGCAGTTGCGCGAGCGCGTTCGCGTCGCGGAAGGTCGCAGCCAGGCGCCGCGCATCGGGCGCGCGGCCCTGCATCGATCGGGCGAAGCGCGCGGTGCCGTCGTCTACAGTGTCGCCCGCCTCGGTCGGCGTCGCCTGGAGCGCGAACTTCGCGATCAACGCGGCGCGATAGCTCTGCGACAGCGGCTGCAGCTCGAGCATGCGCTGGAAGTGCAGCCCTGCCTCGACTGCGTGGGCGAGCATGCGCGGATCGCTCGCATCGACCGCACGCATGCGACGCCGCTCGACGAGCGCTTCGAGTGGCGCAACGCGCGGTTCGTAGGCCGGCGCCTGCGTTCGCGTATTCGGTGGCAGCGTGCCGAGATGGCAGCGCGACAGCGGCGCGTTCGTCGCGCGCACGCGCGCCATCACCGGCGAGCCGGCATCCTCGGCCTGGAACTCACCCATCTGCCATTGACGCGTGATGAACCAGAGTGGATCGAACACACGCGCGCTTGTGCTCGTGCTCATCTGCGCGTCGCGGCAGCGCGGCTCGAGCCGGTTCCAGCTCGTGATCGACGAAGTGATGGGTCCCGACGAAGGCGGCGGATCCGGCGGCGGTGGCGGATCCGGCGGCGGATGGGGCGGATGCGGCGGGTGCGGCGGATGCGGTGGGTGAAGCGGGTCCGGCGGGTCCGGCGGGTCCGGCGGGCCCAGGGGAGGTGCGTGAGCAGGCGCCGTTTCATGCGGCGGCATCGGCGAGGTCGGAACGCGCGGCGCTGCCGCCGCGAGCGGAGCGTGCGCCGGTTCGGGCGGGGAAGCGGGTCGCGACGGTTCGTTCATCATCGTCCTCGAGGGCCGGTCAGCGCGTCAGCGGGTTGAAGTCGGTGGAAACCGCGTCGTCCTTCGCGTTGAATGCGAGGTACAGGCCCGGCAGGTACTGCGAAGCGTCGGTGAGCGACTCGGCATCAACGGCGCGCAGCTTCGCCAGGTCGAGCGTCTCGAGCAGCACGCGGTACAGGCTGCCCACGGTCCAGGCCTGATCCGGCTGCGGCGGTACCGCGAGCAGGATGCACTGCGGTGCACAGGCGTCGGGCGGGTTGAACTGGAACGTCAGCGCGGTCGTCTCGGTAGCGCTCGGCACGACCTCGGTCCACTCGTCGACCCAGAGGCCGGCGAGCGCCTGCGTCGTATCAAGTGCGGTCGGCGGGCATTGCACGACGAGCGACAACTTGCCCGCGGCAATGCCTTGCCCCGCCGCCGTCGGCAGCCCAACCCAACGCTCGCCGGCGACGAACGGCAGTTGCGCGACCTTGAGGTTCAGCCGGTCGCCGGTCGCCAGCACCTCGGCGCCGCGCAGGCACGCCGCGAGTTTAGCGACGGGGTCGCGCACTCGCGCGCTGCGAGCGAACCAGGTGTGAGACGCAAGCGCATCGCCGCCTTGCGTCGACGTGCTCGCGGCGAGCGCGGTCATAAGTTCGGTCGCCGCGGCCGCACTGCAGCTGAAGCGGGGCAGCGCCACGAACGCGCTGCCGAAGACCGCACGAATGCGCTCTTCTAACTGACGCCGGCGCGCGCGCGGATCGCTCGCCGCCGTGGCGGCGCGCAGCGCGGCGCTTTGATCGAGCCGCGTCTGCGTGCTCTTCGCCACCGCCGATGCCTGTCCGAGCAGCGCCGCGCGCGTGGCGTGCATCGTCGCCGCTGGCGAGCAGCGGAATGGCTGACGCGAGGCCGAAGGCGCCAAGCTTCGGCAGCGCGGCGCGCAGCGCAGCGGCCGTCGCGGCCGCGCCTTGCGCGACGAGCGTGTTCAGCGCGCCGTGGGCGCTCGTCAGCGCGGCCTCGGCCTTCTTCGTGCGCGCTTCGAGTTCGGACAGGTCGACCGCGCCGGCCGCCGCGCGCGACGGCGGGTTCAGGTCTTCGGCATCGACGCCGCGCGCATTGCCGAGCAGCGCACGCGTCGCCCGCGCCTGCTCGAGCAGATCGGCGAGCGTCGTCTCGGCCGCGGCGAGATCGGCCGGCCGTGCCATTCGCAAACGCAAGCCGGGTGCATCGCCGAAGCCGTTCGTCATCGCGCGCGCCTCATACAACACGCGCTGTTCGATGTCGCTCGGCGCGGCGCCGCTCGGCGGCGCGACACCTGTCGTCGCGTCGACGCCGTAGACGACATCGAGCGGCGCAAGCGCCAGATCGCTGAACTTGAACGTGTTCACTGCGACGACCGCACCATCGGCATCGACGCTCTCGACCGTACAGCGCACCTTCCGTGGGTCGCCGAGCTGCGTGGCAGCCCAGGCATTGAGCATCGGTTCAGCGGTGGCGCGCGGCGATGTGGACGCGGCCGCCCAACCAGCCGTCGCAGCCGCCTCGCCGCTGAACAACACCAGCAGCCGATACGTCACGGCGATACCGCTGCGCGGTGTGCGCATCACCTCGAGCTCGGGCGCGGGTGCGCCGCCAGTTGCGACCGCGGACAACGTCGCCGCGATGCGCAAGGTATTGCCGCGCGCCATCTGGTAAGCGGTCTCCGCCGTCAGCGCGTCGCTAACGGCATCGATCGCGTCACCGAGCGCGTCGAGTTCCTTGCCGACCGCGGTCAGTTCAGCCGAAGTCGGCTGCTTCAACACCGCGGTCACGCTGCTCGGCGCGTCGGCCCATTTGCGCTGAAGCACGAGGCCGTCGACGACGTTGTTCGCGGCGATCGAGTCGGCCGCCAGATCGGTCTGCTCGAGCTTGCCGGCGACGAGCGGCGCGAGGTTGCGCAGTGCGAGCACGAAGCGATCGAGGCCGCTCTCGTGCAGCCCGCGCTCGAAGCGATAGCCGAGCAGCGCGCCGAGCGGCTGGCCCTGGCGCACCCCGTCGAGCAGGCTGCGCCGCCACGCGCGCCCGTCGCGACGACAGGTCGATCGCGAACGGCCCGTCTGGCTGCGCGGTGTTGCCGGCGCCCAGATGCGCATTGCGCAGCAGCGCCGCGGCAGCGGCATGGGTCAGCGATGGTGCGTGAATGAAGCCGCTGTCCACGGCGTTCGCGAACAGCGGTGCCGGCTTCACCGGCGGGCGGCGTCACCGGCGCCGTGGCTGGCGCCGGCCGCAGGTTCTCGACCCAGCCGTAGCCGCCGACGTACAGGCCGTTTGGGCGATGCCGCGCGCATCGTCGCGAGCCGCTTGGTCGCGAACGAAGTAATCCACGCATCGAGCCGATGCGTCGACAGGTCGAGCGTGCCCTGCATCAGACTACTGCAGCGTCTCGCTGTCGAGCCCCTGGAGATGCGCGAGGCTACGCCGGAAATCGCCGAGCGCCGCCACCGCCGGCGCATCGAAGCTCGGTCAGGCCTTCGATGATACTGTGCGGATCGTCCGGGTGCCGGTGACTGCGGGCCACCGTGAGGTCGAGCTGGCGCCGCCAGGTCGTCGACGGTGTGGAGCCGGTGACGAGATCGACCAGCTCGGCATCGCGCAGCAGCGGTCGCGAGATCGGCGCCCGGCGCGCCCGCGGCGATCTGCGCCGCGGCAGCCGCGATCTCGCGCAGCAGCGCATGGCGCAGCAGCGCCTCCAGCAGGCTGGTCGCGTTGTCGGTGGCGGCCGGATCGGGCCGCGCAGCAATCAACGCGTCGATCGTCGGCTAGTGCGAGCAGCGCCGCGATGTAGTTCGGCTCGAGCATCCGCCACGGCGACACTTCGCCGTGCTGGACCAGCGGCGACGCGACGCGCCAGGCCATGTCGGCGATAGGCCGCGCGCGCGAGCCGCGGCCGCCAGGCGATGCCGAGGCGCTGCAGCAGCTCCGACGCCAGCGCATCCTGGGTCGGCGATGAAGCCGTCCGCCTGCAGGTCCTCGCCCAGGAAGGCGCGCAGATGCTGCAGGTAGTGGCGGCCGAACACGCCGCGCGCGCAGTAGCCGTTCGACAAGCCATCGGTGCGCATCACGTCGGCCAGATCGGCATCGGGATCGGGCGGATCGTGGCGCGCGCCGACCCGGAGCACGTCGGCGCAGGCGCGGGCGCCAGACGTTGTCGCGCAGGCCGATCAGCAGCGTTGCGCAGCCAGAGTCTCGGGCGAGCCGGCTCCTGGCGGCCGGCGGCTGCCACAGGTCGAGCGACGTCACCGGCAGCACACCGTAGGGCTGACGGCCGCAGCGCAGCGGCGGGAACGGGCCGCCGCTGCGCACGTAGATCGACGAAGTGATCGCGCGCCCAGTCGACGCGATGCCGGGGTGAGTCCGGTGCCGTCGAAGCCGATCATGTTGGTGAGGAAGTAGCCCCAGCCGCATCTGCCACAGCGCGACTGTTCATGCTGCGCATGATCGAGCTCGTGCGATGCTCCGGCATGCTCGGCGATGCGGCCGAGCACCGCCGGCGATGCGATCGGCCGGCAAGCCGAGCGCGGCGCCGAGCGCAACGCGTTGGACTGCGCATCGAGCTGCGTGGGTCGACGCGACCTCGTCGCGCGAAGCTGCGCGCGTGCCCGGGGTCGTCGGAGCTGTAGCCGGCGCGCCGGTCGTCGGTGTTGTTGGTCGGCGTGCCGAGCGGCAGGAACTCGAGAGCCGTCGGTGTAGTGATGCGCGTCGAGCAGATTGGCGAACTGCGCCGCGGCGTCCGCCGCGCTGTCGACGGCGGCGCCGCCGAACACGACCAGGCTGTCGAGCCCGGCGGCGAGCAGGGCGGCCGGCATCGGGATGCGCAGCGCCATGCCGTGCCGCTTCCGCCTCGTCGAAATCGACCATCCATTTCATGCCGGCGTCGATCGCGAGCTGCTCGTTGCGGGCGCGTTGGTCGGCGCGGCTTTGCGGATCGGGGCCGACCGCGAGCGGCCGCACGATGTCGCGGCCGGTGACCGCGAGCACCGCCTGGCCGCCGGATTGCACGACCGCGATCCAGCGGTCAGGCAGCAGCCGCGCCAGCGGCGCGTGCCGCCAGGCCGCATCCTGGCCGTCGTCGACGACCGCGACCGCCGGGAACTGCGGCGCGACGGCGAGCGTCGCTCGACGGCACGCGGCGTCGGGCGCTGCTGCCGGATTGGTCGGCTGCAGCGCGCGCGCGATCCAGGCGGCGCGCGCGGCGCCGAAGCGAGTCGGCCAGCTGTCGCCAGGCAGTCGCATCGCGCGGCGGATCGTTGCCGGCGAGCCAGTCCTGCTGCCAGTAGTGCGCGCCCCACTCGCGCTCGTCGGGCGTCAGCTCGGGCTCGTGCGAATCGAGGTGGATCTTGTCGGGATAGACGCGCACGCGCAGCTCGGTGCTGCCGTCGGGCAGCGCGAAGAAGCGCGTCTCGAGCCGTACCGGCAGCAGCGCGAGCGGCAGGTCGCCGGCGCACAGCGTGTCTGCAGCAGCGGCGGCAATTGCGCGGCCGGGGTCGGCCTGCGGCAGGTCAGGCGGCTCTTGAACAGCGCTGGCGCATCGCGCATGTGCAGCCGTCTCGATGAGCCGTGCGCGAGGAACTGCGAGGCGTGGATCGCCATGCGCACCGGCAGCTGGCGCGTGATGCCGGCCATGTGCGCCGCATTGCAGGCCCCACTGCAGCGCCGTTGAGCGGCTAGCCCGGCCGGCGGGCCCGGCGCCGACGCGAGGTGGCTCGCGTCCGGCTGCGACGCGTGCCGGTGTCGAGGCCGAAGCGCGGCTCGGTCGGATGCTCCTGGATCACCATGTAATAGCCGGCCGACCGCCGCCGCCGGTCGCCGCGATCGGTGCGGAAGTCGAAGCCGAAGAAGGTGATGTCGGGCTGCAGCGCGCCGGGGAACACCGGTGCAGCTTCTCGTCCTGCGGCTCGTCGCTCGGCGTCGCTGCACGCCGTTCGTCACGGCGCCGGCGTCAGATAGATGACGGCGTTCGGGTAGCGGCGCAGCAGCGCGCTGCGCAGCAGCATCACGAACTGCTCGCGCGCCGGCAGCGGTCGGTGCATCGCCGAGCGCGCGCTCGCTCCACAGATGCAGCGGATCGATGTCGGCGCGCGGCGGCGCGGCCGCCAGTCCCAGAACTGATCGAAGTATGTGCCGCGCTGATCGGTCGGGAAGCCGCGCCACAGCAGCTCGCGGCCCATCTCGAAGTTGAGCCCGACCATGTACGCCTCGACGAAGCGGCGGTTGGTCTTCAGCCCGAGCACGCTGTCCGGCAGCGACGTCTCGATGCCGGGCAGCAGCAGTTCCTGCGACAGGTCGCGCAGCGGCTCGTACATCGGCTGCGGGAACGCTGGGCGCCGCCATCACGGTGTCGATGCCGACCGGTCGCGCTCGGCCGGCGTGTCGACCGGCGCGACCGCGTTCGCAGCCGGTCGCGATCGACGGCGCGCGCCAGCGCGACAGCGCGAGTCGCGGCTGCAGCTGCGCGATCACCGTGTCGCGCACGGTGCTCATCGTCGAGCGGGACCGGCGGACGCGAAAGCGATGCCGCAGCCGGCCCGGGTTGATGCGCGCCAGGTGCTCGCTCGCCGCGGCGCGGAAGTTGCGCGTCGTCGGGTTGTCGGGCACCGGCTGCCGGCGGCAACGCGGCCACGCGTCACCGGCTGGCCTTCGGCGCACGATCGAACTGCGGCCGGCTCGGCGCCGCGGCGACGAGCGCGTCGGTCACCTGCGCGTACCCGAGGATCGCGGCCGAGCCGCCGGCCGGCTCTGGCTCGATACGCGCCGACAGTCGCGAGGTCGACCAGGCGGGAGCCGCGAGGAACACGCCCTGCCCGATGCTCGAGCGTGCCGACCCAGCTCGCACTCGCGATGCGCGTGCAAGCCCTCGCGCCGCGACGCGCCGCGTCAGCGGCCCTCGCGCGCGGCCGATGCGGCGCATCGCGACGCTGGTCGCCCGCAGCGGCAGCGCAGTGCGTCGCTATCCTGCGCGACCACCGTGCGCGACGCGGTCTCGCTGCCGACGACCGAGCGGATGCGGCCGAAGCCGGCGCCGTCACGCCGCAGCACCGCTGTCGGTGCTCAGCGGCGCGAAGTGGCGCGCATGCAGCCGCATGCCGACCACGAGGCTCAGCTGCAGCTGGCGCATGCGCTGGTTGGCCTGCTGCAGTTCGCGCGCCTGCTCCCAGGCGGAGGCCATCAGCGCTTCCTGGTGTTCCTGCACGACGCGCGTACCGAACGCGGCCACGCTACGCGTGCGCGGATCGAGGTTGAGCTGGTCGAACCAGCGGCGTCCGCCCGCGCGCCACGGTCGGCGCGCGCCGCATACCAGCGGCCGTACAGCGGCGGCGCGAGCAGCGGATCGGCCTGCGGATCGGCGACGCCGCGCTGTCGCCCGGCGCGTTGACGATCGCCGCCAGCGCGCTCTGGAACGGCTCCTGCGCGCCGCTCGGGCCACGCCGGCGGCACGCGTGTCGTCGCGCATCGATCGGCTCGCAGCGCGCCCTCGAGCCGAGCGTCGTGCCGGCGGGAAGCTGCGCCGCGGCAGCGCGAACCCCGGCGTGCCGATGTCGATCGGCCGCTGGCCCAGCCCGGCGGGCGCCGGTTGCGGCTGCAGCCGGCGCGACCAGCGATTCGAAGTCGCCGCCGGCGCCGGTGCGAAATTCCCAGTGATGTAGACCGGCAGCAGCACCTGCGCCGGTGTCGGCGTCAAGCGACCATGCCGGCGCCAGCGCATCCGGCGGCGATCAGATCGCCATCGCTCGATCTGGCAGGCCCAGCCCGCCTTGCGGCCGATCTCGAACGTCGGGGACGACGCAGGCGATGTAGTCGGTGTCGGGCGCGAGCAGCCGCGGACACAGCAGCCGCGACAGCGACAGTTCGCGGCGCGCCGCCGAGCGCGGCGAGCACGACCGCGCGGCGCCGCTGTCGGCCGCAGCCGCCTGCGCGTGCGCCCACGCCCAGCATTCGCGCAGGTCGGGCAGCTCGGCAGCGGGTTCGCCGGCGCGGCGATCTGCAGCGTCGGGCAACGGCGCGTCGGGCGTGCTGCCGAGCGTCACGCCGTCCTGCTTGCGCACGACGACCAGGCACAGCCACGGCCGCAGCCGCGCGTTCGCGTCGGCGCGCGCCGGCGTGAACAGCCACGGGAAGTCGGGACGGTCGAACTCGATGCA
Source organism: uncultured beta proteobacterium (assembly GCA_963819965.1). Taxonomy (GTDB): domain Bacteria; phylum Pseudomonadota; class Gammaproteobacteria; order Burkholderiales; family Casimicrobiaceae; genus VBCG01. Next base: position 680,314 of record CAWFYA010000004.1, on the reverse strand, counting down.
CGGGAAATAGTTCGGCTCGAAGTCGTCGGTGCCCGGCGCGCGGGTCCATGCGCACGACCTGGTTCGGCGTCGATGCCGACGACATCGGCCGGCCCGCGCAGCCGCACCGGCACGGGCTGCGCGCGGCGCACCGTTGATCGTGAGCGCCGCGCGTCAGGTCGACGACGCCGCGCTCTGCGCGGGGCCGAGCGTGTCGACGGTGGTGATCGCCGCCGCGGCGCCCTGTCGCACCCAGGGCAGGAAGCTCAGATTGGCGTCGGTGGCGGTAGTGGGCATGGTGGCATCGCGAATCAATCCGTGAGTTCGTGCGCAGGCACGATCTGCCAGCGGCTGCCGCTGCGGTTCAGGTGTCGAGCGCGGCCAGGTGCTCGCTCCAGGTCCTCACGCCCGGGTCGAGCGCGGCCGGCGGTCCGTCGGCGATCGGTACGATGCGCCAGTCCGGCGGCTGCAACACGGCGCCGGCTTGCGCATCGGCGGCCCGGAAGCGCGCCCGCCCGGTGCGTCCGGATCGGCGCTCGTCGCGGCAGCCGCCGCTCTTGCTCAGCGCGAGCAGTCGATCGGCGCGCAACGCGTAGCCCGGTCGCCGCGGTCCGGCGGTCGGGCGGTGGCGGCGGCGCGGCCAGATCGTCGATCACGATCTGCTCGTACTCAAGCGGCGCAGCGATGAGTTGCGCCGGCATCGAAGCTGACCGCCGTCGTCGCCGAAGATCAGCCCCGCGTCCATCGTCTCGAACGACGGCGCCGGCCAGCTTCTCGTCGTCGCTCATGATCGAAGAACTGGGCCGGCGCGAACTGGTCCTGCACGGTGTCGGCGTGCTGGTTCGCTCCGTTCAAGGTGGCCGCGAGCTGGAAGCGCCGCGCGCCGCCGACCGGCGCGCCGCCGAAGATCTCGATGTCGCGGCTCGGTGTTCAGCGGCACCACCTGCTGCTTGACCACCAGGCGCCCGAGCGGGTCGAGCACCAGCTGGCTGCTGTCGGGCGGCAAGCCTGCGCAGCGCCACGCCCGTGCGGTGTGGCCCGGTGCGCGTCTGTGCGGTCCAGCTCTGCGGGCTGGCCAGCGCTTGCCGGAGTTGCGCGAGCACGTCGATGGCCGGCGGCAGCGGCGGTGCTTCGCCGTCGACCAGGGTCTTGTCGAAGCGCACGGTGAAGTCGCACCAGAAGATCTCGAACGAGGCCTTGCCGCTGACCCGCAGCGGTCGCGGCCCTTCGAGCTCGCCATCGACGCTGACCATGAACAGGTTGCTCGAGCCGTGCTTGAGCTGCACCTAGGCGTGGAAGTCGGCGAGGAAGTGCAGCGGCGCGAGCTGGATCAGCACGTCGTAGCCGATGTCGCCTTCGACGCTGAAGCCGTAGGCCGCGGCGTACAGCTGCGGCGCGGGCGCCGAACTGCACGGTGTTGGAGGTGATCGCGAAGTAGGCGTCGCAGGTCAGCCGCGGGTTGTCGCCGGAGCTCAGCGCGATGGCCACGCGCTGCAGCGCCGGCAGCCCTTCGGGGCGGCGCGAAGTGCGGGTTCAAGCCGCCGACCGCGAGCACGAAGCCGCGAGCCCGGCCCTGAACTCCAGCGCGCGCGAGCGCCATGGCGCCGGTCAGCGCGAACTTGTGCGCCAGGCGCGAGTCGACGCAGCATGGCGTCGATCGCCACGGTGCCCTGGTCGAAGTCGATCACGCCCATCGCGTCGAGGATCAGCCGCACCAGGTCGTTGTCGGGCGAGGGCAGCAGCGCGCTGATGCGCCCGAGCACGAGCAGCCGCGTGCGCGCTGCCGAACTCGAGGATGAGCGCGAGGTCGAGCAGCACCAGCGGCGGCGTGAACCAGCCGATGCGCACCAGCAGCCCGAGCAGGTAGCTGCCCTGCTTGGCCGGGAAGGCCGCGGCCAGCGTTGCGATGATGGCGGGCGCGTTGCCGACCGGGTCCCGCGGGAACAGCAGGGTGCCGAGCGTGTCGTTCTTGCAGGCCGGCGCGCAGCACGTCTTCGTCGAAGGTGCGGTTGATCGCGACCATGCCGCCGATGCCGTGCAGCGTGAAGCCCATGCCGAGCTGGATCGGCTGGAAGTCTTCGGCGGTGATGAACACGATCAGTCGAGTAGCCGCGGCTGCCGTCGGGCATCCTGCGTCGCGATGAGGCCGAAGGCGGTGAGCGTGAGCCGCTCGTGCAGCGACAGCTGCAGCACGCCCGCGTAAATCTGCCTGCACCGGATCGTGGAACAGGAAGCCGCCGCCGGTGAGCACGCCGTGCGCGTCGACGCGACAGTCCGACTCCTGCTGGCGGAAGAAACCCGAATGCGATGTCGATCGGGCCGAGGTTCCCCGTCGGTGGATCAGGGAACCGGGTCGTGAGCTTGAAACCAACGCGATCGACCACGACGGTGACAGGCCCAATGCTACCCCGGACATTCGCTCCCACTTCGAAGTCGACGCCCTGCGCGCTGGGTTTGAGACCCATCGAAATGGCCTGAACGTCAACCGGACCCAGGTGAATGCCGACAGGAAAACTTGCTTCCAGACCAGCCGACGCCTTCAGATGAAAACCGCTGAGGCTGGACAATCGCAGGCCAAACGACAGCTCTGCCGAGATGCCTTGGTCGCCCAGCAGCTCTCCGAGGAAGGAATCGCCTTCATCGGGGGCGGGCTTGATGACAACCCGGGCATTTTCCAAATCGAGTGCAACAAAAGCGTCGAGCTGATCCGGCGAAACGAGTCGTGCGCCGGCCGCAATGATCAGCGTGCGCATCGACAGTCGCGAGGCGTCCGCCGTTCCGATCAGGACGCGATCTGGTTCACCTGTCGCTGCCGCGAGGGAGAGGCTGACTTGGACCTCGGCCGGGCTGACCGCTGCGCCTCCCAGGAAGCCGGACTTGATATCGGCGGGACGCCCGGGCGCCACCGTGATCGCAACGCCCTTGGTCAAATCGGCATCGCCACCGATCTTCAGGGACGCCTGATCGGTGATCGCAATCGTCTGGGTACCGCTCAGATTTGCGTAAGGCAGGAGCGCGATGCCGGCGCCCGAGGTCGCGGTGGCCGGGCGGACCAAAAGCTGCAGGCCGGCGTTGAAGCCTGTCGGGGCGCCACTCGATGAATCGTCGAAGGAAAGGTCGAGCCCCAGACCTACATCATCGGGCGAGCTCGCTGCAGCAGTGGCGAACTTGAGCAAATCGCCACTGGGCTGAAAATAGGATAGCTGGAGGCCAAGGTATTCGAGCAGGCTGCCCAACTCTTCCAGGGCGTCGCTCAGTCGCGGCGCCGTCGAATTCCAGTCGAAGGCTTCACGAAAGCCCTTCGCCGGATCGGTGAGCAAATCGCCGATAAGATTCCAGGCCACTTGCCGCCTGAGATGGCGTTGCCGCAGTCCCGAGCTCGGCGTATCGACCAGGCGAACGATTCCGGCGAGCTTCAGCACCGCGCCGATCCGGAAGCGATTTCGGAGGAGATGATCGACGAGCAGGTAGTCCAGAAGGTCACGCCCGATCGTCGCCTTGAAGGAGGCCACGTCGATTCCATCCGGATACGCAGCGTCGGGCTTGGATCGAATTTCATCGATCGCGGCGATAAGGCGCCCGACGGAAGCAAGCGCCTGAAGAGTCGATACGTCAGCGGGATCGGCGCGTATCGCATCGAACAAGTCCGCGCCCGCGGAGGCGAGATCCGAGAGTGGCTTTGGAACTGAATGAGGTGTCCAGCCCAGATCGGCCAGCAGGGCTTGAAAAGCTTCCGAATCATGGGTGGCGTCAACGAGCGCCCCCAGCGCCAGGACGACTTCGTCGATGACGCCACGAAGGGCTTCGTTCATGGGCCGATCCGGAAGGAGATTGCCTTGCGCATTCCCAATGGGTCCCTCAATCCGTTCGCTGCACGTTATGGCTTGAGCAGGGCCGTGTGCACCAACATGCCAATGTCTCTGGTCATGTTGACGGCGCTGAGGGGACCGGGCGTGCCATCCGGATTGGGCTTCGAGCGTATTCCCGATACGACCACCCCGTACTGCATTTTCTTTTTGCCGGCGCTGGTCTCCTCCGTTTCCATATAGGCGAATTCGCAGTTCAGCGGACCCGGCTCGAAATCCTCCTTGCCGAGCAACCCGATCTTGGTGATCTGATCGGTAACCTGCGCGCCCGTCTCCTTTACGCCATTAACGAGGTGGCTTTGCGTCTGGCCGGCCACCCCGTGGCTCAGATTCTTGCGAACAATGGCGCACGCCTTTTTGCCTTCGTCTGGGGGTGAGGTCACGACGAGCTTATCCTGTTTCAGCGCAATCATGTAGGCGAGCAGGGCGGCGGCCGAGCCAGGCTCCCATGACGATTTATCGTCGAACACTTTTGGCGAACTCTTGGTGTGCGTGGCGTCCTTGACTGGATGAGGTTCCACATTCTGCAGTCGCCGGAACGTTATCGTGGCCGAGCGATTGCTGACAAGTGCATTGTCCTTGAAATCGGAGTAATAACCGGCCATCAGCAAATGCATGCCATTTTTCTCGTCGAACAACCCGTAGGCGCGTTGCACCGCTTTGAGATACGCAACCCCGATTTCGCTGATGCAGCTCGTCGCTGCGCGATTGTCGGACCTGGCCCCCATAAGCCAGAGACGTTCCGAAAAATCGAAATTGTGGGCGTGAGCCCATTGTAGGTGTGCTCCGCTCGCCGCATTCAGTCGGGTGATGATATCGGTGGCATTCGGCGCGTCGGGACTAGGGCCGAAGAAATCCACCTTGGGCGATTTTGTGAAGTCAAAAATCGTTGAGATGCGCGGGGCATGATCCTTGCCCGCGATCTGCCCGGTGCGCCAATCTGGCGCCTTCGCCCACAGCTTGGGATTGGCGAATAGATTGTCGTACTCCTCCGGAGTCGAAAGCAGATTCGAACCCTGGACCAGGCGGACATCGTTGCGCAGCTGCATCGCGGCGAGCAGGACCGAAATCTTGCCCGTGCTTCCGGTCCGCCAGGAATCGTCGCCGTTATGAAGCCAGACCTTCGGCGACGTCACGCTAGCGGTGAAGTCGACGACCCCGATTCCGATTTCGGTGAACCGGGCGTCGGTGGCGATCGGATCGAGCCGCGTGGCCAGGCTGTTAGCGCCCGATGTGTTCTTGGGCTTCGGCAATTTCGTCGCGGCCGAAGGCTGCAGGAGGAACAGCTTGTCTGCAATCGTCTTCAATTGGGCATCTGAAAGACTGGCCATTGCTTGCCTCGCGCTCGGGAGGGGGCGCCGCACGCGCCGCCTGAGCCTGGAAACCGCAGGTTCGTTATTAGTTCGCGCCGAGGCCACTCCCACAGGTAGGACGCCGCGGACCAGCATAATGATGCGACGTTTTTTGCGCACGTCAAGTGTGCAAGGCGCTCAATGCTGACGATAGAGCTCTAACTGCAGCAACGGCAGCACCCCACCCGACCACCTTTTAGGAAATGGGGAGGTCCAATGACCAATTGGATCCATCATGGCTAAAGCGAAAAAGCCGAAAAAAGCGGCAGCGCGGGGCACGCCCGTCCGTTAGCGGTCGCATGCGCGTTAGGGTGCCTCTACGACTCGATTTCGGGGGCATCCAGCCAAGAAAATCGTACTCGCGGTACCCACGTACCTCCGCGCCAATTTAAATCGCGATGCAGACGTCCGCCATGGTGTGTGCAGGGCGGAACACCCTCAATCAATCCGTGTCCACGAACCATGATTGCGCGCACTCGGCACCTGCGACAGCGGGCGTTGCATTAGACGCGGAACACGCAGACTCAAGTATTACGCCTACGGCGCCCTCGGCGCGAATCGACGACTAACCGGTTTTTCGGTCGAGGGAGCCGGCCGCGATCGGTGCCTGGTCGACCGCCACGCGGCGAATGGCCAGCACGGCATCCGCTGGCAGCAGCCGCTCGACATTGCGCTCCCACGTGCGCGAGTGCTCGGGCAAGTGCAGCGAACCGTCGGCGTCCTCGCGGATGAGGCCGGTTTCGAGCAGCGTATCGATGTAGGAAGCGAACGTCGAGCGTTCATAGAAATCCGGTGGCGCGAACTCGAAGAGCAATGAAAGTCGTTGCGTGAGTAGCTGCATCAGCTGCTCCAGGCGCTCCCGCCGCATCGTTCCGGCGCCGACGCGTGTCAGCAGCGCGATGGTGAGGTAGTTCCGGCGCAGAAGGTGCCGAAGCGAACGGGCGAGCAGTTCCAGTCCGGCATGCTCGGGGCTGTAGCGATCCGCGGTGCGGATTGCGCCATCCGGACCCGCTCGCGCGAGCCCGATCTCGACCAGCAGCTCCGCGATCTGCTTCGACTCGGCGGCCGCTTCCTCGGGGGAGTGGTACAGCATGAGCTCCGCGCGCAGGAACGGCAGGCCGCCTTCGGCGAACGCCGCAATGCGCTCGGCCGTGGCTTCCCGCGTGCCGACGACGATGCTCGCCACCAGCGCGGGCAGCGCAAACGCGTGCAGCACGTTGTTGCGAAGATAGTTAAGGGTGGAGACCTGCGCATCCGGAACCGTGATGACGTCGCCGAGGGGATGCGCGACGCGCGTCGCGAACCCGAGCTTCAGCGCCTGCGCGATCACCCCTGCCGGTTCCTCCGCGCACAGCATGGCTTTGGGCGAGTAGGGTCGTCGGGACGCGATCGTCCGCAGCCAGTGGACCTGCTGCGTCAGCGCGCGCTCGTCGAGCGCGTGCGTTGCGCTTGGCACGATGGCCATGGCGAACAGGTTGATCGGGTTGATGAGGACGGCGGAGTTGATCCGCTGCGCCATCTCGCGCGCGAGCGGCAGCGTCAACCCCCGCGCGGTCTCCCGTTGCGCCTCGCCTTGCAGCGTCTGCCATCCGGGCGCTTCCCGGTCGAGGAAATGATCGAGCGACAGCGGCTCTCCGAAATTGGCGTAGGCATTGCCATATTCGCGACGGAGGTCGCGGACGGCCAGCAGGAGTGTTCGGAGCGACTCCCCCTGCTTGGGCGCTCCCTCGAGCTCGGCGACCAGCGTGCGACCCTCGAGCAGCTTTTCGTAGCCGAAATACACCGGCACCAGCAGCAACGGCCGGGAATGCTCGCGCATGAAGCTCTCGACCGTCATGCCCAGCAGCCCGCCCTTGGGCGAAAGTGTCCGCCCGCTGCGGCTGCGGCCGCCCTCGATGAAGTACGCGATCGGGAATCCCCTGGCCAGCATCGTGTGCAGGTATTCGCGAAACACCGCCGCGTACAGCGGTTCGCCCTTGAAACTGCGGCGCAGGAAGAAGGCCCCGCCACGCCGCAGAACGGGCCCCACGAGCGGGAAATTGAGGTTGGCGCCCGCCGCGATGTGGGGCGGCGCCAGTCCCTGCTCGTGGATGAGGTACGACAGCAGCAGGTAGTCGATGTGGCTGCGGTGATTAGGCAGGTAGACCAACTCGTTGCCGGGCGCGACCTTGGCGAGATCGTCGCCGTGGTGGACTTCCACCCGGTCGTAGATTCGATGCCACAGCTGCTTCAACAACAGCTCCGCCGCCCGCACGACCGGATAGCTGAAGTCCGACGCGATCTCCCATGCGAACTTGCGCGCCCGTTCCCCTGCCGCCGTCAGCGTCACGCCGGTCCGCGCGGACTCTTTCGCGATTTCCTGCTGCAGGAAATCCGAGGTCACCATCGCGTCGATGAGGTTGCGCCGGTGCGACAAATCCGGGCCGATCGCGGCCTCGCGCATCCGGCGAAAGTGAAAGCGCAGGAAGCGGTTGGCCTTGCGCACCGCGATGGCCGCATCCGTCTCCTCGTCGATCAGGCGGCGCAGCGAAATCGGCTCACTGAAGCTCACGCGGGTCTGCCGGCCATGCAGCAGGATGATCAAGAGCTGGCGCAGCGGTCCCACGCTCGCCCAGGCGTCGGCAAGCAGGGCCTTGATGAGTGAATCCTGCTGCCCGGGCGACCGGCCCCACAGCACGGTCACCGGAATCAGCTGCACATCCAGTGCCGGGTCGCGCAACAGCGCCGCGGTCATTTGCGTCAGCGTGGCGGAGGGTTCCGCCGTGCGCGTGCTCAATGGATTGGGATTCAGGATGACCGAGAATACGGCGCGGGCGTTGACGGGGAACGACGCCCGAAGCGGCGCCACGGCGGAGGGCAGGCCCAGCCGCCGCGCCTCGGTCTCGAGCACGAGCAGGCTCGACAGGTGCCGGTCCTGCAGTACGTAGCAGATCGGGTACCGGGGGTCGGCGCGAAGCAGGTCGGCCTGCTCCGGCGTGACCTGCGTGCGCACGATCAGGTACAGCAGGCGGCGCAGCGGCGCAAGGAGAAGGTTGCCGGCGCGAAGCCGGACGGGCGGGCGCGTTACCGCGGCGGGTGGCGGGAGGGTCATCGTCGGCCGGGGCCCGCGCTGCGCTGTTCCGCTTCCTGAATCCCGCGCTTAGCGTGACCGGCGCTGCGTTGGCTTGGCGGTCGTGCCGGCTTTGCGTCGACCGGCCACGGTGCGCTTCACGCGGCTCGTCTTGCGCGCCCCCGCTGCCTGCGTTGCTCTTGCGGCGAGCGCCAGCTTGCGCACCCGGCGGATATCGGCATCGGAGAAGGGACCATTCACCCCGGATATGGCCGCGAGCGTCATTCCGTGCTTGCGGCCCAGGCGGTAGATTTCCCGCACTTTCTCCCATTCGATGTTGCGGCCCACGGTGAAATTCTCGAATCGCCCATCCAACGCGAGCACGATGGTCTCGGCGAGGCAGGCATAGGCCACATTCTTCGGCAGCCCGATATTCTTCATCACAATTTTCCCGGGCAACCGGATCTCGCCCGATTCGATCACCAGCACGTCGGGGCGCTTGGCCACTTCCTCGGGGGGCAGGTCCAGCGGACGCGCCACGTCGGTGATCACGCAACCCGGCTTGACCTTCATGATGTCGAGGACCTTCTTGCCCGCGCCCGAGGTCGCGGTGACGATCATGTCCATGTCCGCGATGTCCTTGTCCGCGCGCGACGAGAGAAAGAGGCGGGCGTCCGGCGTCTCCTTGAGGATCGAACCCTTGAGCGAGAGCAGCTTGGCGGTTTCGGGGGAGACCAGGTAGACCTCCGCGGCCACCATGGCCAGCATGCGGGCGCACACCGAGCCGATGGCTCCCGTGGCGCCGACGACCATGGCCTTGAACTGCACCTTTTGTCCGCGCGCAGGCATGCGCACCAGCCCCAGGCGCAGCACCGCATCGTGCGCGGCCCAGAGCGCGCCTGACGCGCTGTAGCTGTTGCCCGTCGTGATCGGCAGTGGCGCCCGCCGGGCGACGGTCAGGCCGGCATCGCCGACCACCTTGGTGAACGCGCCCAGGCCCATGATCTGCGCGCCGAGCCGCTTGGCCATCCGCGCAGCGTCCAGCAGGCGGCGATAGGTGAACTCAGGGCTGCGGCTCATGATTTCCCTGGGCGTTCCGCCCACGGAAATGAGCCACCCTTCGGCTTCCACGCCCGTGGGCGACTTGATGCCCGTCACCTTCGAATAGACGAAAGGCGGCGTATACGCCATCGCCTTCTCCACCGTGTCCATGAACATCGGCGGCGACACGCGGGAGAGCAGCTCGATCGGCTTGATGTTCTTGAAATACTCCTGCGACAGCGGATGGATCACGAAGGCAAAGCGATTCACCCGCCTGAAGCCGTTCGGATAGATGATGCGCGGCTCGAGTCCCAAGCTGGTGATGATCTCGAGATAGTCGTCCTCGAGGATCTCGCCGGGGGCCTTCCCGGTCGCGGCGATGATCATCGCATCCAGCAGGCTCGGGCTCAGCACATGCCCGGACAGCACCGGCGAGCCGTCGATCACGAGATTGACGCCCTTGTCCTTGAACTGCGCGATGCGCCGGTCGTTGACCGTGGACGTGATGATGGTCTTGCCCGCCAGTTCCTCCGCGCCGAAGTCGTCCAGTTCGTGCACGGGCGCGACGACGACCGTTGCGTCCTGCAGCGCGCGCCGCAGCACGAACTTCGTCCACTCCCTGACGGGGGCCGAGGTCATCACGCTGGTCGGCGCCCGGTCGATCACGTAGTGCGCGCCGCTGGCGTAGAGCTCGAGCATGTCGATCGACGTCAGCATCTTCGGCACGCCGAGCTGGAGCAGCAGATCGGCGAACGCCAGGTTGCCGGTGTATTCGGAAAAGGCCAGCGCCAGCTTGTAGTTGGTTCGCCCCGAGAAGAACAGCACGTTGGCGTTGGTGAAATAGTCGCCCAGTTTGGCCTGGACGTGGCGCAGCGCATATTCCTGCAGGATGTCGCCAAGACGCCCGCCGGTCGTGACGGGAACGCGCGTCACCGCGCTGGTGAGGCGCGCGCTGTCGGGTGCGACGTAGTGCTGCTTCCCGACCGCGTAGCTCTCCTTCTCGACGCCCAACCCGATGGCGTCGGCATGTTGTTCCCAGTGCTTCAGCAGCTTCAGGGCCTTGGCCTTGCTGCCGTTGGTGCCGAGGCGCTGCACCTGGAACGGGCGCCCCATGAATCTCGTGGCGAATTGGAAATCCTGATCGCCCGCGCCCATGCTGATGCCGACAGCTTTCTTCATTGCATCCCCACGGATGTGTCGCGACTCGCGAATCGCCCGCCATTGACGACAATTGTACGGCGATGCCACCGCTTCACCGGTCACCAAAGCGATACTGTTTGATGCAGATCGAATTGCCCCCTCGGAGACCTCTTGGCCCGGCCATGCCGTTGGGTGCAAGCTGTTCCACTCAAGGGTGAAAACATGGGAACGGACATGATTCAGATGCCAGGTGTGGTCAGTGACGTGGTGCGCTCCGTCGGGCTGTCGACGGCGATGCGCGCGGCGGGTGTCGTGACTGGCCTGCTGCCGATTCCGCAGCCGATGCTGCTGATCGGCCCGGGTGCAAGCCGCCGGCTGGGCCAGGCACTGTGCGGCTTCGGTCACAAGAAGATCCTGATCGTGACGGACCGCGTCGTTTCCGGGATGGGACTGCCGCGCGCGCTGACCGATGCGCTGATCGAGGGCGGCGTCGCGCACGTCGTTTTCGACGCCGTGACGCCGGATGCGCCGATACCCATCATCGAGCAGGGCATCGCGTTCTACAAGAAGCACCGTTGCGACGCCATCGTGGCGTTCGGCGGCGGCTCGCCGATGGACGCGGCAAAGACCATTGCGCTGGCCGTCGCCAACAACAAGCATCCCGGCAAGCTGGTCGGGTATTTCAAGGGGCTGCGCGCGCCGGTGCCGGTCTACGCGGTGCCCACCACCGCGGGCACCGGGTCGGAGGTGACCGTGGCGGCGGTCGTTTCGGATCCGAAGACAAACCGGAAACTCGTGATCGCCGACACGCGTCTCGTGCCGACGATGGCGGCGCTCGATCCCTTGCTGATGACCAGGCTGCCGCGACATGTGACGGCGGCCACCGGCATGGATGCGCTGACCCACGCCATCGAGGCATTCGTCGGGCACTGGTCGAACAGTCATACGGATCGCATGGCGCTTGCGGCGGTCGGCATGATCTACGGCAACCTGCGCGTGGCCTACAAGAACGGCAGGAACCTCGCGGCGCGCGAGCAGATGTCGCTGGCGGCGACCTATGCCGGACTGGCGTTCACGCGTGCCAACGTGGGCTACGTCCACGCCATCGCGCACCAGTTGGGCGGCAGGTATCACACACCGCACGGCCTGGCCAATGCGCTGATGTTGCCGCATGTGCTCAAGTTCCTGAGTCCGGCCATCACCGGCAAGCTCGCCGTCCTGGCGGTACGCGCCGGGGTGGGCAGGGAAGGCGAGCGCGCCGCGGTGCTGGCGAAGAAATTCCTGGACTCGGTGGAAGCGCTGAACAAGGATCTCGGCATCCCGCGTCATCTCGATGCATTGCGGGAAGCGGACATTCCGGAACTGGCCAAGGCCGCCTGTTGGGAAGCCGACACCAACTATCCGGTGCCCCGCTACATGTCGCCGGAGACCTGCGAGGGGCTCTTGCGCAAGATTCTGCCGAAAGCGGCGCGGCGCAAGAAAGGCTAGCGGACTTCAGGCGCGAGGGTTCACTGCAGGTTCATCGCCAGCCGCACCGGTATCCTGCGGCGCCCCCAATTGCCATGGAAAGCCCCGAAGCGCCCGGGAAGCGTCGCATCGCAGTGGCGGCAGCCGCCCTCGGCCGTCAGGTCGTAGTTCAGGATCTCGTGCCAGTCGCGCACGATGAGCGCCTTGCCACAGCCCGCGCAGAAAGTCGTCCCGCCGGTGCGGTCGTGCACGTTGCCGGTGTAGACAAAGCGAATGCCTGCGCGAAGCGCAATTTCGCGCGCCCGCGTGAGGGTCGCGGCCGGCGTGCGCGCCAGGTCCGTCATCTTGTAGTCAGGATGGAACGCGGTGAAATGGAGCGGCACCCCGGTGCCGAGCTCGCGGACGATCCAGGCGCACATCGCTTCGAGCTCGGCGTCGGAGTCGTTCTTTCCCGGGATCAGCAGCGTGGTGATCTCGAACCAGACATCGGTCTCGCGCTTGAGGTAGACGAGCGTGTCGAGCACCGGCTGCAGATGCGCACCGCAGAGCTTCACGTAGAACTCGTCGGTGAAGCCCTTGAGGTCGACATTGGCGGCGTCCATCCTGGCGTAGAAATCGCGCCGCGCGTCGACGCCGATGTAGCCGGCGGTGACGGCAACCGTCTTGATTCCCAGCGCATGGCAGGCATCGGCCGTATCCATCGCATACTCGGCGAAGATGACCGGATCGTTGTAGGTGAAGGCGACGCTTTGGCAGTCCGCCTTCGCGGCCGCCTCGGCGATCGCTGCCGGCGACGCCGAGTCCATCAGCGTGTCCATCTCCCGCGACTTCGAGATATCCCAGTTCTGGCAGAATTTGCAGGCCAGGTTGCAGCCCGCGGTGCCGAACGAGAACACGCTCGAGCCGGGATAGAAGTGATTGAGCGGCTTCTTCTCGATGGGATCGATGCAGAATCCGGACGAGCGGCCATAGGTGGTGAGCACCATCGCATCGCCTTCTCGCTGGCGAACGAAGCACGCGCCGCGTTGGCCCTCGTGCAGTCGGCAGTCGCGTGGGCACAGGTCGCATTGAATGCGGCCATCGTCGAGACGGTGCCACCAACGGCCCGGATAATTGCTCATGACTGCAGTTCAGTCTGGCGGAATTCGCTGTCTGACCATTTGGTCACGTTGTAGCGGGAAACGTTCATCTGCGCGCTCCAGAAATCTTCCGGCAGCCCCGCCTTTTGTTTCAGCGCGGCCAGGAATTCGCGCGGGTCGGGAAGCGAGTCCCAGACCTGCGGCAGGAATGTCGCGCGCCGGCGGCCGTACTCGAGAATCAGGCCGTCCACGCCGGGCCGAAGGCGCGCCAGGAGGTCCTCCTCGTCCACGCTGTCGATCCGCTCATCGGCCGACAGCAGCGACACTTCGACCGCCACCGATTCGAACTCGGTCACGGTGAGCGGCAGAAAGCGAGGGTCGCCGAACGCGGCGCCAATCGCGTTCTGGCGCACGTCCATGCCGAGCGGGCGCACGGGCCTGATCGAGCCGATGCATCCGCGGAGTAAACCCAAGCGCTTCAGGGTCACGAACGTGGCGCCAGGCTGCTCCAGTGCCGCATGACTTGCCTCGCCGAGCTTGGGCAGGCCAAACGCTTCCGCGATCGCGGAACGTGCCGTCGTCAGCAGTGCGTGGCCGAGATCACGCCCGGGCATCGTCGCCTCCGGAAAAGGCGAACGACGCGTAGCCGACCACGCGGGACTTGTCTCCCGCCGTGTCTCCGGAGTTGCGCAGGTCCAGCAGTTCCGGCTGCAGTCCGTGATCGCGTGCGTAGAGCAGCAATCCATTGATCGGCGTCGCCCCGCAGGCCTGCTCGTGGCTGAGTGTCGCCGAAAGCGCGAGAACGGCGTCGGCCGTTGCGCGGTCGATTCCGCGGGCCTCGGCGTAGCCATGGTAGTGCGACAGGTCGGAACTGATGACGATGAGCGTCTCGGGGCCGCCCCACAGCAGCCGGATGACGTCGGCCACTTCCCGCGGCGTCGCATCGCCGACAGCGAACGGGACGATCTTGAAATCCCCCAGGACGGTCTGCAGAAAGGGCAACTGCACCTCCAGCGAGTGTTCGAAGGCGTGCGCGGCGTCGCTTTCGCGCACCGAGGGCAGCGCGAGAGCGGCCGCGACCGCGTTTCGATCGACCTCGATGTCGCCGAGAGGTGTGGCGAAGGCGCTCACCGACGGAAGCGCGAGCCCGCGGACCGGAACGCGGTGGGTCGGACCGAACAGCACGACCCGCCGGATCGCATCGCGTCCGGCCGCGAGCCGGGCGTACGCGGAAGCCGCGATGGCGCCCGAATAGACGTAGCCCGCGTGCGGGACGATCACTGCTTTGGGCAGGGCCGCACCCTTGGGAAGCCGGGCCGCGGCATCGCCGACGTAGGCGCGCACGTCCGCCTCCAACGCCTTCGGCGCTCCGGGGTAGAACTTTCCGGCCATGGCGGCCGGCCGCGTATCAAACATTTGTGAACTCACTCGATGGAAAGGCGACCGCGCCCACCCCGTACCGCGCTCCGATGCTGCCATTTTGGGGACATTGCGACTCGGCGCGTGTCCCCTGCACGGTCTTATTTGTATATAAGGCGGCAAACAGGGCAATTCAACGTCAGGGAGCGATATCGACGCCGCCGGCAGCCTCGAATGCCGCCATCCGCTCGAATGCGTGGTGCGGCACACCTACCTATGATCACGTGCCGCAGTACGTTCGATACCGGGCGGTCACGGCGGCAGGCGCCGGTTCGGCGTAGGGCGCGGCCTCGGGTGTCTCGTCGTAGGGCTTCCGGAGCGCATCGAGCAATCGTTCGAAGGGCGCGAGATCGTCGTGATCGGACGCGGCAGCCAGCGCCTCTTCCACGCGATGGTTGCGGGCGATGACGATGGGATTGACGTTGCGCATGCGCGTGGCACGGTCACGCTCTTCCGTCGACGGGCCATGCTTGATGTTGGCGCTCTCGCTGGCGCAGCGGGCTCGCCAGCGTGCCAGCCACGCATCGGGCGCGCGCGCATCGGCGAACAGCGCCCGTAGCGGTGCCTCGTCGCCGCCAGCGGCATCGGCGAGCCGCCGCCACCCGAGGGTGAAATCGACCTGCTCGGCATGGAGCAGCGCCAGCCAGTCATCGACCAGCGCTGTATCGGCGCTGTTGTCCGCCGGTTCGTCTCGAACAAGCCCGAGCTTGGCGCGCTGTCCGCTGAGCAGGTGCCTGCGGTATAGCGCCGGGAATGCAACGATGACCTCGCTGGCCATCGCGATCGCCTGCTCGGAATCGTCGGATAGAAGCGGCAGCAGCGCTTCGGCCAGGCGCGCCAGGTTCCAGCATGCGATGTCGGGCTGGTTGCCGAAGGCATAGCGTCCCTGGTGGTCGATGGAGCTGAACACCGCGGCGGGATCGTAGGCCTCCATGAAAGCGCACGGCCCGTAGTCGATGGTCTCGCCGGATATCGTCATGTTGTCGGTGTTCATCACGCCGTGGATGAAGCCGACGTTCATCCACTGCGCTATCAGCGCGGCTTGGCGCTCGGCGACATTCTGCAACAGCCCGAGGAAGCGCTGTGGCGTGCCCACGAGCGCGGGATCGTGGCGCGCGATCGTGTACTCGGCAAGCTTGCGCACGCTGTCCACGTCACCGCGCGCGGCATGGAACTCGAAGGTTCCGACGCGGAGGTGGCTCGCTGCCACGCGGGTCAGGACGGCGCCCGGCAAGGCGCTCTCGCGGAACACCTGCTCGCCCGTGGCTGCCACCGCCAGCGCGCGCGTGGTGGGTATGCCCAGCGCGTGCATTGCCTCGCTGACCAGCACCTCGCGCAGCATGGGACCGACGGCGGCCTTGCCGTCACCGCCGCGGGCGAAAGGCGTGCGGCCTGATCCTTTGAAGGCGATGTCGCGACGGTGTCCGTGGCGATCGATCACCTCGCCTAAGAGAAGTGCCCGTCCGTCTCCAAGTTGCGGGGAGAAGCCGCCGAATTGATGACCCGCATACGCTTGTGCCAGTGGTTCGGCGCCATCAGGCACGGTGTTGCCGGCGAAAATGTCCGCCCTCGCTTGATCGTCGAGCGAGGCGAGGTCGAGGCCGAGCTCTTCCGCCAGCGAGTGGTTGAGGAACAAAAGCCTCGGTGCGCGCACGACTACGGGTTGCCGGGAAACGTAGAACCCTGGCAGCTCGCGGGCGAACGAATTGTCGAAGGAAAATGCCGGGGCCGGGAGAAGCGGCTTTGGGATGGTCGCCATGGTCAAGTTTGCCACAGCGAGCTGCCCAACTTCACCGTCCGCAACGGCATCCTGGTGTACGTCTCCTGCACCAGGCCGCCCGCCCGCAACGCCTCCGTGAGCCTCACCAGCGCCTCCTGATCGCGGCACGCGACGCGCAGCACGTAATCGAACGCGCCGGTCATCAGCGTGGCTTCGAGTATCCCCGGGATGTTCTGCAGCTCGGCCTCGAACTTTTCCGCCGTGGTGTTGGGTGAGAGCTTGACGTCGATGATGGCCGCCAGCGGCATGCCCATCGCGCGCAGGTCGACCTTGGCCTCGTACTTCTGTATGACGCCGGATTCCTCGAGGCGCCGGATGCGCTCGGACACGGCGTTGGGGCTTAAGTAAACGCGCTCGCTTAGGACCTTGTAGCTGGTCCGGGCGTTCTCCCAGAGCGCAGCGATGATTTCTCTGTCGAATTTATCCATGGCGACGGTTTACTCTGAATAATGGCGTTAGATTGCAATAATAACGCTGAAAACGCACCGTTGGCGCTGTTATTCTCTTGGCGGGAGATATCAACCGAAGGAATCACCATGGAATACCGACACGTTGCGGCTCCCTGCCTTTTGTTTGGCCTGGCACTGGGGGGCGTGACGCTCGCCCACTCGCAGGCTGCGGATGCGCCGATCTCAGCCGCCGCCAAGGCGGAGGTGATCCAGAAGCTGACCCAGAAACTGAAGTCCGACTACGTGTTCCCCGACGTGGCGGAGCGCACCTCGACGACGCTCGAGCAGAAGGCTTCCCAGGGCGCCTACGCGAGCGCCGATATGTCCAAGGCGTTCGCCAAGCTGTTGAACGACGATCTGCGCGCGCTGGGCAACGACCGCCACCTGTCGGTGCGCTTCGATCCCAACGCGACCATCGACGCCTCGCCCATCTCATCGCCCAACACCCCGCCGACGCCGCACCAGTTGGCCCGGATGCGCGCAGAGATCGCGCACGATGGCTTCGGCATCGCGCGTGTCGAGCGGCTCCCCGGCAATGTCGGCTACCTCGATCTGCGCGGCTTCGGTCCCACGGAAATGGTCGGGGACGCGTACACCTCGGCGATGGCGCTGCTCGCCGGCACCGATGCGCTGATCCTGGACCTGCGCCGCAACGGCGGCGGCGAACCGGCCAGCGTGGCGTGGCTGATGAGCCACTTCTTTGCCGAAGGCGACGAACGCCACATCAACGACATCTACGAGCGTCCCAAGGACGCGACGCGGCAATACTGGACCAGCGCGCCGGTGAAAACTCGATACCTGAAACCGGTGTACGTGCTGACGTCGGGCTACACCTTCTCGGGCGGCGAGGAATGCGCGTACGACTTCCAGACGCAGAAGCGCGCCACGCTGGTGGGCGAGACGACCGGCGGCGGCGCCAACCCGGGCGACTTCGTGTCGCTGGGTCGTGGCTTTGTCGCGTTCATTCCGAATGGGCGCGCGATCAATCCGATCACCCACACCAACTGGGAGCACGTCGGCGTCAAGCCCGATGTCGCGGTGCCCGCCGCGAAGGCGCAGCAGACGGCCTACGCGGCAATCCTGCGCACGCTCGTCGGCAATGCGAAGGACGCCGAGTCGCGCGAGGAGCTCAACAAGATCCTGGCGCGGGTGGAGAAGGCAGAAAGCGAAACGAATATGGGCGAGAAGGTGGAGTATCCGGCGCCGCGGTGAGGCACCAACCGTAGGCTGATGTCGTACCGGTGCGGGCCGGCGCGGCAGGCGCCAGCCCCTGACCCATTGCGATTCCTCAGGCGTACTTGACGACGACAAACCGCATTTGCCGCGGTTCGTTGGTCAAGACCACGCTCGGCGAAGAGCGAATGACGCCTGCAAACGAGTCGTTGTTGTTGATTTGGATTGCAGCGCTCCCACCCATTTGCTTCACTTTTCCAGCAACCGCCGTACGAACCGTTTCGTCGCGCAGTGAGCCGGCGCCCATCGGGAGGCTCGCGACCCCCAGGATCGAGAATTTGCCGGGAGGGGTTCCGGTCTCCCAAAGATCGACGTTGTCGACGGTCACTTTGGTTCCGCCTTCCCCTTGATACATACTCGCTTTCCCCTCATAGGCGTGATAGTCGACGCTCGCGACGGATGCGCAACCGGCAACCAGCAGTCCGACGATGACAAGGATCGATCTCATGAGCAGCTCCTTTGGAATATTTGGTCGGGCGTTCCACGAACGAAGTGCCCGTCCATGCTCGACGGTTCATATCAATATCATTGCGCGTGGGACGTACACGTCGGATAGCCTATGATTCTGGTGTAGGAGGGCACGCCATTCGGCTTCCTCTGCTCACAACTGCCCGTCCCTGCCCATTGACGACGTGATCGACCTTCATGACTTCGTGCGGCGGCATCCGCGCCTGTTCGTCCTGACCGGTGCCGGGGTGAGTGCCGATTCGGGCATCCCGGGTTACCGTGATGAAGATGGCAACTGGAAGCGCTCCGCGCCGGTGATGCTGCAGGACTTCCTGGGCTCCGAGGCAACGCGACGGCGCTACTGGGCACGCAGCATGGTCGGGTGGCCCGTCGTCGCGCGTGCGCAACCCAACGCCGCCCACGAGGCGCTCGCGTCGCTGGAGGCGATGCAGCGGCTGCGCATGGTGGTGACCCAGAACGTCGACGGGTTGCATCAACGGGCCGGCAGCATGGAGGTCATCGAACTGCACGGCAACATCGGTCGCGTGATCTGCCTCGAGTGCCGTGCGACACAGCCACGCGAATCCGTTCAGCGCATCTTGATGGAGCAGAACCCGGAGTACTTGAGCGCGGTGGTAAAAACAGCGCCGGACGGTGACGCCGATCTCGAGCATGGCGGATTGGAAGAGTTCAGCGTCCCGCAGTGCGGACATTGCGGCGGCATGTTGAAGCCCGATGTCGTGTTCTTCGGCGAAGGCATCCCGCGCCCCCGCGTCGACGCCGCGCGGCTCGCGCTGGAGGAAGCCGATGCGATGCTCGTCGTCGGTTCGTCGCTGATGGTGTACTCGGGCTACCGGCTTTGCGAGCACGCGCAGGCGATGGGCAAGCCCATTGCCGCGGTCAACCGCGGCCGCACGCGCGCCGATCCCCTGTTCGCGCTGAAGATCGAGCACGGATGCGGCGAGGCACTCACCGACCTGGTCGAGACGCTCTCCGCGATCCCCGCTCTGGACTGACGCGCAGTTTCCTCTCCGTTTCCTCTCAGTTTCGCCTCCGTTTCCTGATCCTCATTTTCGCGTCATTTTCGTTATTGCGACTTCGGCGGTATGCTCGACCTCGCCGCGGCCATCCCAACCTGGATGCCCCGCATAATCCGCCAGCCCGAGGCGGAAAACGACGAGCCCACGAGGCCTGGAGGAAGAAGTGAGTCAGGAAGCGAGTCACGCAGCGGGTCCCTCAGTCAGCCAATCTGCTCCGCTCAAGCTGCACGTGCCCGAGCCGACCGGACGCCCCGGTCACGAAACCGATTTTTCCTATCTCAACCTGTCGCCCGCGGGCGCCGTGCGGCGGCCCGCCGTCGACACGCGGCCATCAGACACGATGGATGTTGCCGACGCGCTCATCCGCGTGCTGGACGATGAGGGTCGTGCCGTCGGTCCGTGGGATCCCAAGGCGGACGTCGAGCTTTTGCGCGCCGGATTGCGCGCGATGCTCAAGACGCGGGTCTTCGACGCCCGGATGCAGATCGCGCAGCGGCAGAAGAAGATTTCGTTTTACATGCAGAGCCTGGGCGAGGAGGCGATCAGCATCGGACAGGTGCTCGCCCTCAATCCGGACGACATGTGCTTTCCCACCTATCGCCAGCAAGGCATTCTCGTCGCGCGCGGCTACAACCTGGTCGACATGATGTGCCAGCTCCTCTCGAACAGCCGCGACCCGCTCAAGGGGCGCCAGTTGCCGGTGATGTATTCCTCGAAGGCGAGCGGCTTCTTCTCGGTCTCGGGTAACCTCGGCACGCAGTACATCCAGGCCGTGGGGTGGGCGATGGCCTCGGCGATCAAGGGCGACACGCGGGTCTCGTCGGCGTGGATCGGCGACGGCTCGACGGCCGAGGCCGACTTCCACAGCGCACTTACGTTCGCGGCGGTGTACCGGGCGCCGGTCATCCTCAACATCGTCAACAACCAGTGGGCGATCTCCTCGTTCACGGGCATCGCCGGTGGCGAGGCCGCGACGTTTGCGGCACGGGGCGTGGGGAACGGCATCGCCTCGATGCGGGTCGACGGCAACGATTTCCTGGCGGTCCTTGCCACCTCGCGCTGGGCCGCGGAGCGCGCGCGGCGGGGCTTGGGGCCGACACTGATCGAATGGATCACGTACCGCGGTGGCGCGCATTCGACTTCCGACGATCCGTCCAAGTACCGGCCGGCGGACGACTGGAAGCGCTTTCCGCTGGGCGACCCGGTGCAGCGGTTGAAGAGTCACCTGCTGGCGATTGGCGCGTTGACGGAAGACGAGTACACGCGGATGCAGAAGGAACTCGAGGCAGAGGTGGTCGCGGCGCAGAAGGAGGCCGAGAGCTACGGCAGCCTCTCGTCCGGCCACGTGCACGATGCATCGACCCTGTTCGACGATGTCTACAAGGACATGCCGGCGCACCTCAAGCGACAGCGCGACGAGTTGGGAGCCTGAGGATCATGGCCTCGATGACGATGATCCAGGCAATCCGTTCGGCGATGGACGTGATGCTCGGGCGCGACGACAACGTGGTGGTGTTCGGCCAGGACGTGGGATTCTTCGGCGGCGTGTTCCGCTGCACGGACGGTCTGCAGGCGAAGTACGGCACCTCGCGGGTGTTCGACACGCCGATCGCCGAAGGCGGCATCGTCGGCATCGCGGTCGGCATGGGCGCGTATGGACTGCGCCCGGTCGCCGAGATCCAGTTTGCGGACTACTTCTATCCTGCCTACGACCAGATCGTGTCCGAGGCGGCGCGCGTGCGCTACCGCTCGGCGGGCGATTTCACGGCGCCGATTACCGTGCGCATGCCCTGTGGCGGCGGCATCTATGGTGGACAGACGCACAGCCAGAGTCCCGAGGCGCTGTTGACGCACGTGTGCGGCCTGCGCACCGTGATGCCGTCCAATCCGTACGACGCCAAGGGGCTGCTCATTGCGGCGATCGAATGCGACGACCCGGTGATATTTCTCGAGCCCAAGCGCCTCTACAACGGCCCGTTCGACGGGCATCACGACAAGCCGGTGGTGCCGTGGACAGGCTTGCCTTTGGCCGAAGTGCCCGAGGGCCACTACACGGTGCCACTCGAGTCGGCGGCGATCATTCGCCCGGGCAACGCGCTCACCGTGCTCACCTACGGCACGATGGTGTGGGTGTCGGAAGCCGCGGCGCGCGAGACCGGCATCGACGCGGAGATCATCGACCTGCGCAGCCTCTGGCCGATGGACCTGGACGCCGTCGCCAATTCGGTCAAGAAGACCGGCCGCTGCGTGATCGTCCACGAGGCGACGCGCACCAGCGGTTTCGGCGCGGAGCTCGCGGCACTCGTCCAGGAGCATTGCTTCTTCCATCTGGAGGCACCCATCGAGCGCGTGACCGGATGGGATACGCCGTATCCGCACGCGCAGGAGTGGGCCTATTTCCCCGGCCCGGACCGTGTTGGCGCGGCGTTCCGGCGCGTGCTGGAGGTCAAATGAACCCCCAGGGCGGGCATTGAGATGAGCGTCCACATCGTGAAGGTGCCGGACATCGGCGAAGGCATCGCCGAAGTCGAGGTCGCGGAGTGGTACGTCCAGCCGGGCGATGCGATCAAGGCGGATCAGACCGTCGCCGATTTGATGACGGACAAGGCGACCGTGGAGGTGCCGTCGCCGATTTCGGGGCGCGTGGTTTCGCTCGGCGGGAAGGCGGGCGACAAGCTTGCCGTGGGCGCCGAACTGATCCGGCTCGAAACGGATGGGGCAAGCGCTGTTGTGGCGTCTGCGGCCCCGGACGCGGCAACCAGTGTTGCATCTGCTGCAGCGGCGGCGAAACCAGCGGCCGGGCCTTCGAAGCCCGCTGCGAGTTCGATCCGATCTGAAACGGTTGCGCCAGCGTCCGCCGACAAGCCGTTGGCGTCGCCTTCGGTTCGTCGCCACGCGCGCGAGCTGCAAATCGACTTGCCGCGAGTGCGCGGGAGCGGACCCGGTGGACGAATCATGCACGACGACCTCGAGCGCCATGCAAAGGGTGCCGGCGCAAAGGCTGAAACCGCGCCGCGCTACGCCGAGCGCAACGGCCAGCACGACGTGGCCGTGATCGGCCTGCGCCGGCAGATCGCGCTGCGCATGCGCGAATCGCTGCGCATCCCGCACTTCACCTACGTCGAGGAAATCGACGTCACCGAGCTCGAAGGGCTGCGCGCGCAACTCAACGACGAGCACGGCAAGGAGCGCGGACGGCTCACCGTGCTGCCCTTCCTGATGCGTGCCATCGTGCTGGCCATGCCGTCGTTCCCGCAGATGAACGCGCGCTTCGACGACGACAAGGGCATCGTGACGCGGTACGACGCCGTGCACATTGGGGTGGCGGCGCAGACGGAGGCGGGGCTCATGGTCCCCGTCGTGCGCCATGCCGAGGCGCGCGACCTGTGGTCCAGCGCCGCTGAAGTGACGCGCCTCGCAGAAGCGGCCCGCGCCGGCAAGGCGACCCGCGACGAGCTCTCCGGCTCGACGATCACCATCACCAGCTTGGGTCCCCTCGGCGGCATCGTTACGACGCCGGTGATCAACCTGCCGGAAGTCGCGATCGTCGGCGTGAACCGTATCGTCGAGCGACCCGTCATTCGCTCCGGGGCGATCGTGGCGCGAAAAATGATGAACCTGTCGTCGTCGTTCGATCACCGCGTGGTGGACGGTCAGCAGGCGGCCGAGTTCGTGCAGGCGCTACGTCGCTATCTCGAGTGCCCGGCATTGCTTTTTGTGGATTAAGACTCCCGGCCGCCAACGCAGGACTGCCCGATTCTGCGGAAGATCAATCCATCCGCTCGATGACCACTTCGAGATAGGCACTCGGTATGACCAGCGTGCGATCGCCCGACACATTGTGATCGGCCATCAGCTTCATCAAATCCTGTGTGAAAGCGGCCTGGCGCTGCGCGTCGAGCGCAGCAAAGGTCCGGCTCATCGGTCCGTAGTAGGTGCGGAACACCTCGAGCCAGTGCATCGGCGAGCGGTAACGAAACACGAAGTCCTGGTGCGTCGTGCGCACGCTGGTCGCGTCCCTGCCGAACAACTCCATCAATCGGTCACGCGTTCCCCATAATGCCGGCGACTTGATCCCCGGTACGGGCGGGATGTACTTGCCGATCGTCTTGAACATCTGTCCGACGAAGCCTTCCGGCGTCCAGTTGGCGAGGCCGATACGGCCGCCAGGCTTGCATACACGCAGCATTTCCGCCGCCGCACGTTCCTGGTTGGGCGTGAACATCACGCCGAACGTGGACGTCACCACGTCGAACGACGCGTCGGTGAACGGCAGGTTTTCGGCGTCGGCTTCCAGGAACTTGATCGGGTAACCTTCGGCGGCCGCGCGCACCTTGCCCGCCTCGAGCAGTGAAGGCACGTAGTCGGTTGACGTGACGTCACAAAAGCGGCGCGCCGCAGCCAGCGACGCATTGCCGTTGCCGGCGGCGACATCGAGCACCTCCTCACCGGCGTGCAAGTCGAGCGCTTCGGCCAGGCTCTCGCCGACGATCTGCAAGGTGGCGCCCACGACAGCGTAGTTGCCGGTGGACCAGGCGACCCGTTGGCGAGCCTTGATCGTGGAGATTTCGGTGACGGGGGCAACGGCTTCAATGACGGCAGACATCGTAGTTCTCCTTGGGTGGTATGAAGGCCGCGCTAGAACCTGGCTCGAAACGCCGTTTCGTACGTCAGGTCGCGCGGCCGGTAATCATTGGCATGACAAAGCTTCAGGCGCGCTTCGCCTTCGGCGGCGGAACGTGGCAGGCCGCCACGCTGGCGGCGGCGTCCTCCGGCGAGGCCACCTGTGCCAGGACCGTCGCTTCGAGGAACGCGGTCAGCGCGACCACCACCACGAAGCTGATCGCGGCGAACGCGATGCCGACGCGGCGCAGGGTGCGCGGATGCGGGCCGCTGTAGAAGTCGACGTAAAGGGTTCGGGTCCAGTGTGTTTCGACGCGCGGCGCCGGCGTCAGTGACGCTATTGCCGGACTTGCCGTGTTGAAGTGTTCCATTTCATGACTCCAGTGAATTTAGATCACGATGCCATCCTAGCGGTCTTATGCAACGGGACGATTTCAAGGAGCGGCCCTATTTGTTTCCCATGTTGCGCGGACCAGATCGAGATGCGCTTCGGCGTCGCGGCCGTTGCGCCGGACGGTCATTCCGAAGCGTTCGGCGATGCGCAGGATCGGCGCGTTGCTGGACAGGAACTGCATGGCGATCCTTGCCAGGCCGCGCCGGGTCGCGTGCGCCACGGCGCTGGCGAAGAGTGCCGCGCCGATACCGCGGCCGCGCCAGGCGGAAACAACGGAGAGCGCCACGTCGGCGGGATCGGCATCGAATGCGGCATGCGCCACGCCGACGAGCAGCTGCTGGTCGTCGTAGACGCCCAGGATCGCGTCCCGTCCAAAGTCCATGCGGTCGACGTAGGAAGCGAGCGCCGTGGCGGGCAGCGAGTGGCCGAAGCGCAGCCACCGGTCGGTTACCGACAGGCCCAGATAGTGGGCGAGCAGTGACGCGCGTGCGTCCAGTTGCAAGCGCCGGATCACGATGGTCGTCGCGTGCTGGGTGGTCTTCGTAGTCATCGTTCGTTTCCCCGCCAGATCGGCAATCTGCATTCCCGGCGGCCCGGGGGTGCGCTTGCGTCCATGAAGGGAGTCTAGGAGGCGCATGCAGCAGCCGTACTCCGTGGCCAAGTCTCTTTTGTTTCATTTGTTTCGCGCGCGGCCAAAGCGCTTCGAATCGTGTCCGTCTCGCCTTATCCTGCGGAGTCGTCAGCGGGCGGACAGGAGTGCACAGGCATGGACCGGGCATCGATTGAAGCGGGTACTACGCATCGCGCGGCGATGGCGGTAGGATTCGCAGGTTCTCCGGCCGGGGAGGCTGTGCGTCGCATGCCCAAGAGCGTCCAGGGGAGTACACCTGCAAGCCCGAAAGCCACCATCCTGATCGTCGACGACGAGGCGGACGTGCGCGAGGTCCTGCACGAATACTTCGCCGGTCATGGCTACGCGGCCCTTTGCGCCGAGAATGCGGCGGTCGCCAAGGCGTTGGTGGCAAGCGAGCCGGTCGACCTCGCGCTGGTCGACATCAACATGCCCGGCGAGGATGGGTTGAGCTTCGCGCGCTACGTGCGCGAGCGTCACGCGACGGTCGCGGTCATCCTGCTGACGTCGGCGGGCACCGTCGTCGACCGCATCGTCGGACTCGAAATGGGCGCCGACGATTACGTGGCGAAGCCGTTCGACCCACGCGAGTTGGTGGCGCGGGTGAAGAGCGTGCTGCGGCGGACGTCGGCGGCGGCGCGGGGCGAGATCGGCGCCGAACGTGTGCGCATCGGCCGCTGCGTGCTCGACCTGGTCGCGCACCGGTTGACCGACGACCATGGCGAGGAGATCGCGATGTCGCCGCTGGAGTTCGATCTCCTGAAGGCTTTCGCGGAACACCCGAATCGTCCGCTGTCGCGGGAGCGGATCCTGAACCTCAACCAGCGCGACTGGGACCCGTTCGACCGCAGCGTGGACTTGCGCATCATGCGTCTGCGCAAGAAGATCGAGCCGGATCCGGAGCATCCGCGGTTCATCCGGACCATCCGCAACGAGGGCTACATCTTCGTGCCGGACGGGGCGTGACATGGGCGCCTGCCGTCGCCTGGCGACACTGGTCTGCGTTGTCGTTTTCGCCACGCTGGGATTGTCGAGTTGCTCGCGCGTGCCCGATCCCGCGCTGCGCATCGGCACCAACGTGTGGATCGGCAGCGAGCCGCTCTATCTCGCCCGGGAATTGGGGCGCCTGGACTCGACGGCGGTCCAGTTGGTCGAATATCCATCGGCGAGCGAGGTGCTGCGCGCGTTTCGCAACCAGGCGATCGACGGCATGGTCATCAGCCTCGACGAGCTGTTCGGACTTGCCGCTGACGGCTTCCAGCCGCGCATCGTGCTGATCGTCGACGTGTCCAACGGCGCGGACGTCGTCGTCGGCCGCCGCGGCATGCGTTCGATGAAGGATCTGAAGGGCAAGTCGGTGGCGGTGGAAAGCAGCGCGCTCGGCGCGTTCGTGCTGAGCCGGGCGCTGACGCTGAATGGCATGCAGGCGAGCGACGTCAACGTCGTGCACCTCGAATCGAACGAGCAGCCGGCGGCGTTCGAGAAGGGCGCGGTGGACGGTGCCGTCACCTTCGACCCGTATCGCACCCAGTTTCTCCAGGCCGGCGGCAAGACGCTCTTCGACAGCACGCAGATTCCGGGCGAGATCGTCGATCTGCTGGCGATCCGCGACTCGGCGATTGCCAGGCATCCCGACGAAGTGCGTGCGCTTCTGACCGGCTGGTTCAGTGCGATCGACTATCTGCAGAGCAATCCCAAGGACGCCGCGCGGCGCATGGGCATCCGCCAGCAGACGAGCGGCGAGCAATTCCTGGAGACGCTCAACGGGCTGCACATCCCGTCGCGCGACGACAATCTGCGGATGTTGAGCGGACCCACACCGGCACTCGTCGTCACCGGCCACCGATTGGCGGCGCTGATGGTGGACGCGAAGCTGCTCAAGACGGAGCCCAGGATCGAGGCACTGCTCGCGCCGGCGCCGTTGGCGAACCTGCCGAGGTAGCGATGGGACTGGCGGGATCGCTCAAGTTCACGGTTCCTCTCATCCTGCTGGTGTTCACGGCGGTCTTGAGCACCGTGAACCTCATGTATCACGTGCCGCAGGCGGAGCACGAGGCCGAGGAGGATAGCCGCAAGCGTTTGGCGCAGGAAGTGTCGCGCCTGCAGAGCACGCTCGAATATCTGTTGTTGAAGGGCGATGTCGACGCGGCGCAGCACGAGATCGCGGTGCTCGCGCACAACCACGATGTCACGCTCGCGGCGATGACGGACGACCGCAACGAGGTTATCGCCACCACGCACCGCGCATGGCTGGGCAAGAAGGTGACGGACGTGCTGCCGCAGTTCGACGTCGAGCAGGCGGCCGACGCGATTCGCGAACGCAGGGCCGGGATGACGCGCGACGCCGCTGGTGATGCGTTGCTCGGCTACGCCGGCATCCTGTTGGGCAGCGCGGGCGATGGCCTCAAGCCAATGCGCACCGGCAGCCTGTTCCTCGCCTACGACCTCAAGCGGTACAAGGCCGAAGCGCGCGCGCAGGTGATCCAGCAATCGCTGTACTGGGCCGGCTGGGTCACGGCGCTGGCGTTCACGATGTGGCTGGTATTCCACTTCCTGCTGACGCGCCGCACCGCGCGCCTGGTGAATGCTGCGGAAGAGCTCGCGCACGGGAATCTCGCGGCCCGCAGCGGATTGAAAGGGCCGGATGAGCTTGGCCGCCTGAGTCGCGCATTCGACTCCATGGCGGGCGCCATCGCCGACGACATCGGCGCGCGCAAGCGGGCCGACGAGGCGCTGCGGGAATCGGAGGCAAGCTACCGTGCGATCTTCGATGCCGCCGAAGATGCGATCTTCGTCCATGACATGGAGACCGGCGCCATCCTCGACGCCAACGGCAAGGCCACCGCGGCGTTTGGCTATACCCGCGACGAGTTCCGGCACCTGAACATCGGCGCGCTCAGCTCCGGCCAGCACCCTTTCACGCAACAGGACGCGATGGCGCTGATGGCGCGTGCCGTCGGCGGCGAGCCGGTGCACACCGAATGGCGCAGCCGGCACAAGGACGGCAGCCTGCAGTGGCACGAGGTGTTCGGCAAGCGCGTCAAGATCGGGGGCCATGATCGGGTGCTGGCGCTGGCGCGCGACATCACGCGGCGCAAGGAGGCCGAGGCAGCGCTCCGCGCCAGCGAAGAGCAGTATCGCGCGATGTTCAATGCGTCGATCGACGGCCTGGCGCTGTGGTCGGCCGACGGCGAACTCGTGGAGACCAATCCGGCGCTGCGGCGGATCTACGGACAGGGCGACGACGAAAGCTTGGTCACGCAGTCAACGCGCTGGCGCGGGCCGTCCTATGCGGCCGAGTTCCTGCGCTCGGTCGCTGCCGGAGAATCGCGCCACATCGAGCTTACGGAGTTGCGCGAAGACGGCGTTGCGCTGGACGTCGAGGTGCACGGCATCCCGATGCGATATCAAGGGAAGCCGCACGTGCTGACCATCGCCCGCGACGTCACCGAGAAGAAGCGTTCGGCGTCGGAATTGGCGCGGCAACGCGAAACGCTGTATCAGCGCGAGAAACTGGCGGCGCTCGGTTCACTGCTGGCCGGCGTCGCCCACGAACTCAACAATCCGCTGTCCGTCGTGGTGGCCCGCGCGGTGCTGCTGGAGGAACGCGGCGACGCTGCCACACAGGCCGCGGCAGTCAAGATCCGCATCGCCGCCGAGCGTTGCGCGCGCATCGTGCGTACGTTCCTGGCCATGGCGCGGCAGCAACAGCCCGCGCGGGGGCCGGTGGTCATCAACGACGTCGTCACGGCGGCGCTGGACATGACCGGTTACGCGATCCGCACCAGCGGCATCGACCTCGAACTGGGCCTGGCGCCCGACATTCCCCCGACCTTGGCCGACGCCGACCAACTGCATCAGGTGCTGCTCAACCTGATCATCAACGCCCAGCAATCGCTGCAGGAAGCGCCACCTCCGCGGCGCATCCGGGTCGAGACGCGCTACGTCGCGGCAATGGACCTGATCCGGATCACCGTCGCGGACACGGGGCCCGGCATTCCCGCGCACTTGCGCGCGCGGATATTCGAGCCTTACTTCACGACCAAGCCGACAGGGATGGGCCTGGGCGTGGGCCTGGCGGTGAGCCTTGGCATTGTCGAGGCGCACGGCGGCACGCTGACGGTCGATTGTCCGGCGCAAGGCGGCGCCGTGTTCACGATTGCGCTGCCTGTGGGTGCCGTCGATGCCGCGGCCGCTCCCGACGTGGCGGCCACTGGAACCAACGGCGACCAACGGCGGATACTGATCGTCGACGACGAAGCCGAAATTCGCGATGCGCTGGCAGAAATTCTCACGGCCACGCATCATCGCGTGGACAAAGTCGGCTCGGGTCGCGACGCGCTGGAGCGCATGGCGGCGCATCGCTACGATGTCATCCTGACGGACTTGCGCATGCCGGATATCGACGGGCGCGCGCTGTACCAGGAAATCGAGCGGCGATGGCCAGGGCAGGGCGGCCACGTCGTCTTCGTGACCGGCGATACGCTGACATCGGCGTCGCGCGATTTCGTCGCCGAAAGCGGGCGTCCGGTGATCGAGAAGCCGTTCCTGCCCAGCGAAGTCCGCCGCGTGGTCGCCGAAGCGATGCCTTGATGCAAATGAAACGATCGGGACGGTCGAGAGAAAGCGTTAGCGCCCCCTGTCCGCACTGCCTGACTCGATCAGTCCGCTGCGCTTCCCTGCGGTTGCAGTCGCACGGGACTCGGCGAGAAGCGAAGCCGGGTCGAGACGTAGCGGATGCCCGCGGCGGCGAACAGCAGGCCGGTGACCCAGAGCGCCAGTACCGCCACCCCAGCCAGGCTCGGGTGAGGCCAGGGAACATTCATCAGCGCCTGCCCGCGCTCGAGCATCCACTGCCAGCCGGTTTGCGCGACGATTGCCGACATGATGATCATGCCGACTCGTCCTGGCAGTACATAGCGCCTGATCACGACGAGAGCCGGCAGCATGATGGCAAGGGACAACAGCTGGCCGATTTCGATGCCAACATTGAACGCAAACAGCGATGTCAACAGGTGGGTGCCGGCAAACTGCAGGTTCTCCTGCAATCCATACGAAAATCCGAATCCATGAACCAGGCCGAACATGCCCGTAATGAGCATGCGACGGGAAAAATCGACGCCCATGATGTTCTCGAGCGCCATGTAGACGATCGAGGCGGCGATGGTCGCTTCAACGAACGGCGGAAACCAGCTGCCGCCGGGTGCCAGGTTGAAGGCCGAGCCGACGAGTGTGAACGAGTGCGCTACCGTGAACGTCGTCACGATCGCCAGGATCTGCCGCCAGTCACGTAACGGGATGATGAGGCACAGCAGGAACAGCAGATGGTCGATGCCGGTGAGGATGTGCTGGATGCCGAGTCCGACGAATCCGGCGGCGGCGTGCCACAGGTCAGGATTGAGTGCGACCGTTCCGCTGCTCCCGGTCATGAGCAGCGTCCGGCTGGCGCCTTCCAGCGGCTTGTAACGAACCGTCAGCTTGAGTGCGTCACCCAGTTCCGGACCCGCCGTCGTCCGGATGGACAACTCCGGATTCTTCTCGTGCAACGGATAGGTGATGTGAGCGTCGACGAAGCCCTGGTCGACGTAAATGTGGGTGTCGGGCGCGACTGGCTCGGCAACGTGCTGCAGCGCCTCGTCGTAGTTCTCGAATGACCTGTCGGATGGCAATGACAGCCGGCCGAACGCACTGGACGCGGTCAGCTTGTGGCCGTCCTCGAACAGGACCAGGTCCTCTTGCACAGCGCGCAGCGCTCGCTCCATGGCCGCTGACGCCTGAGGAATGTCGATCTCGGCCCCCTTTATCGGCAGCTTCGCCGACTTGAAGAGGTACAGTGGTGCTCGAACAACGAGGTGCGCATTGTCCTGCTCGACGGTCACGAAGGCGTTTATCACCGCGTCGAGCTTGAACTCGTGCGCGCGCGACGGCGCAGCGAATAGCGCGACGCAAAGCGCGGCGACGGAAAGCACAAGCCGTGAGACGACAAGCCGTGACTCGTTCTGCATCATCTGAGCCTCCCTGCAGTCAATACCATGGCCCGCGCGCAAACGACTTTCGCTGGATCCGCGAGGTGGAGCCTCGCGGTGGTCGTGAAATGGTGGCGCGGCACGCCGAAGAAGCGGCCGGACGCGTTGCGCTCCCGGCCGCGACGGTCATTCCCTAGCTGCAATTCCCGTTGCCATTGCCTTTGCCATTGCCGTTATTGCACTCGACGTGGACGAACTTCTGCACCCGGCGCCCGTTGATGGTTTCGCCGGTATAGACGTTGCCCCTCGAGTCGACGGTATTGCTATGCAGGAACGTGAACTGGCCTGCCTGATGCCCTGGCTGGCCCAATTCCGACACGATCGTGCCAAGCACACGGTCCATCGTGTGCATGATCTCGTTTCCGCCATCAATCTCGAACATGTAGGTCTGTGAAGGATCGTTGGTAAAGCGCAGGTCCCATGCCGACCCTGCTGTGCCAAGGCCCGGCGCGCCGCCAATGCCCAGCGTCTGGCCGGTCCCCGGAACCACGGGAATGATGCGTTGGAGCACGCCCACCTTGGAGAAGACCTGGATACGATCGTCCTGGCGGTCGCACACGTAGATCATTCCGTCGTTGCCGCCGACCACGCAGTGCGGATGTCCACCGTCGCCCGCGCCGAAAAGCGCGGTGTAGTCCGTCAGCGGATTGTTGACGGTACCTGCGACGCCACCCCACTGTCGCAAGTACGTACCGGTGGCACTGAATACCACCACGCGATGGTTGCCATATCCGTCGGCAATGTAGACGCTGCCGCGCTGCCCCGTGACCGGGTCAGGATTCGG
Source organism: uncultured beta proteobacterium (assembly GCA_963819965.1). Lineage (GTDB taxonomy): Bacteria > Pseudomonadota > Gammaproteobacteria > Burkholderiales > Casimicrobiaceae > VBCG01. The sequence goes on along the minus strand of CAWFYA010000004.1, from coordinate 648,515 downwards.
ATCGACCCAGACATTGGCGGGCTCGTTGAGCAACGTCTGGCTCATGTTTGCAAGCGCATTGCCAGCGGAGTTGCCGCAGGTATTCGCGGGCGGGTTGTCGCATACGCCTTGCGTGCCGATCTGCAGCAACTGGGTCGAACCGTCATGCGTCCACTTTTCGACGATGCCGTCGCCGTTGCCCGCTATCCAGATATTGTCCTGATAGTCGACGAAGCAGCCGTGAATTTGCGCCTGGACGCCCTTCGGGTTCCACGCGTTGACGACGTTGCCGGCCGAGTTGAACTCGATGACGGTCGGCGATGAAATTGCCGTGGGAGCGGTCTCCGGCGAGACCAGGTTACCGCGATTGACAGTGAACACGTGGTCCTGGGAGTCAACGCACGTTCCCGCGACTTCGCCGGTGACCCATGGCAAGGGTTTGCCCGTCGCCGTGCTGAGTTGGAGTGGGGTACCGAATTGGCCTGCCACCGGAAGCGGTTTCGGCCAGTTCGGATCGAGCTGCAGGACAGGTACCTTGGGCCTGCCCGGCGGGCCGGCCTGGGTAACGGCAGTCAGACCGAAGACGCTCACAATCGCCACTGCTATTGCACCTGCATAGATATACCTTCCCTTCATCGTGACCTCCTTGGTGCCCTTGCTGCGTTGAGGATTCCAGCCACGGTCGAGAGCCGGCACTTTCCGGCACTATCCCGGACTTTCCGTGCACGCATTTGCAAAACGCGCGCTGCGCCAGGCGATCCAATGGCTACGCCCGGTGGTGGCCCCCCTCCACGCCGGCATCATGCAGTCTGTACTGCACAATTGATGTAGGACAAATTGTAGATTCGAGTAGGAGTTTGCTTACATCTGCGCAATGGCGCAGCCCTAGGCGAGAGGCGCCTGCGGCAGGGCGAGCTCCGTGATTTCGTCCCCGATGGCGGGCGCCCGGTGATCGAGAAGCCGTTCCTGTCGCGCGAAGTCCGCCGCGTTTTGCCGAAGCGATGCCCTGAAACAAATGAAACGATGGGCCGCGACCGGCGACATTGGCGTGACGCACGCTGGTTTCAGACTGACCAGCGTGGGCAACCATTCTGCCTTCCACCGTTCGCGAAAGGGCAAACCATGTGTCAAACCTATAAGGGTCAATGTTTCTGCGGTGCGGTCGAGATCAAGGTCGAAGGCGAACCGGTCGCCGCGGGATACTGTCATTGCGAATCGTGCCGCAGCTGGTCGGCCGCGCCGGTCAATGCGTTCAGCCTGTGGAAACCCGATGCGGTCACCGTTACACGCGGCGCCGACAAGGTCGGCACGTACCACAAGACCGACCGCAGCCACCGCAAGTTCTGCACGGCATGCGGCGGCCACCTGATGACCGACCACCCGCACTGGAGCCTGGTCGATGTGTACGCGGCGACCATCCCGACCTATCGTCACGCACCGCAGTTGCACGTGAATTACGCGGAGGCGGTCCTGCACATGAAGGATGGACTGCCGAAGATGAAAGACGTGCCCAAGGAGATGGGCGGGTCCGGCGATACGCTCCCGGAGTAGCTCTGGCCGCCTGTTCCGATCAGGTGTTCGCCGCAGTCCCGCCGGCCATCCAGGCGGTCATCGCGTCCGCCATCTCGGCGCGGATTTCCGGGTCCTTCTTCCCCGTGCGCGCCGGCACGTGAAAGGAATGGTCGGCGTCGTCGAACAAACGCAGTGTCGCGCGCGCGCCCAGCTTTTTGACGACGTCCCGCAGCAGGGCGAGCTCCGCGAATTCGTCACGCGTCCCCTGCAGGAACAGCATCGGTATTTTCACGTCGGACAAGTGCGCGGCGCGTTCATCGCCCGGCTTGCCGGGCGGATGCAGCGGGAAGCCGAGGAACGCGAGGCCACGTACGCCCGGGAGCGGCGATGCGGCTTGCGCCTGCGATGTCATGCGCCCGCCGAACGACTTACCGCCCGCAAAGAGAGGAAGGCCGGGTGCCTGCGCCGAGGCTTCCCTAACCGCCGCGCGGACCGTCGCCTGTGCCAGCTTGGGTGAGTCCGGTCGCCGCGAGCCGCGTTCCATGTATGGAAACTGGAAGCGCAACGTGGCCACGCCGCGTTCGGCAAGGTCGTTAGCGAAGCTCGCCATGAACGCGTGCGTCATGCCCGCGCCGGCGCCGTGCGCCATCACGTAGCAGGCGCGCGCGTTGGGGGGCACCTGCAGCAGTCCGGAGACGCTGGTGGCGGCATCGACGGTAATGGACACCGGCTTGGCGGCGGACGCCGCACTGCTGCGCGCGGCGCTCATGACGCGAATTTCATCAGCTTCAGCGCATACCCCGGCGCAGTCGCCTCATGCATGAAATAGACGTGGATCTGGCGCCAGCCGGTGGCTAGCAGCCTCTTCGCCCACTTTTTCAGATCGGCGTCCGAGTACGTTTCCAGGCGCAATCGGACGTAGCCCCAGGGCGCAGTCTCGATCAAAGGCGGCGGCGCGCTGTCCTCGCGTTCGGACACGCACAACGCCGCGCCGGCGGCCCGCAACGCGGCGTAGACCTCATCGTCGAACCACGCTTCGTTGCGAAACTCGAACGTGGCGTTGTGGTTCGCCGGCAGGAGTGCCAGGAATTCGCCAAGGCGCGGCAGGTCCTTCTTCATGTTCGGCGGCAGCTGGAACAGCACCGGTCCACGTTTGGCGCCGAGCGCCTCCAGGTTCTTGTACAGATAGCCGACCGGCTCCGCCGCCGTTTCCGCCCGCAGCCGCGACATGTGCGTGATCCGCTGCGACGCCTTGATCGAGAAACGGAAGTCCTCGGGTACGGTGGCCGCCCAGTGCTCGAACACCGACGTCTTGGGCATCCGGTAGAACGTGTTGTTGATCTCGACGGTGGGCAGGCGCGCCGCATAGAACGCGAGCATGTCTTCCGCCTTGATGTCGTCCGGGTAGAAGACGCCTTTCCACTCCTTGAAGGAATAGCCGCTTGCACCGGCCCGCACCCTGGCAGTTGTCGCAGTTGTCTCAGTTGTCATGGCGCGGAACCTCGGTCAGTATGTTTCCCGATGCCCAAGAACGTCCTCAAAGAATACTCGGCGAAGCGAACCTTCTCGGCGACGCCGGAGCCGCCGCCGGCTGTGCCTGCCGCGCGCGGCGGACCGCTGCTGTTCGTCGTCCAGCTGCATTCCGCGACGCGCTTGCACTACGACTTCCGTCTCGAATGCGACGGCGTTCTGCTGTCCTGGGCGGTCCCCAAGGGTCCGTCCCTCGATCGTAGCGAAAAGCGGCTGGCGGTGCACGTCGAGGACCATCCCTACGACTACGGCTCGTTCGAGGGCGTCATTCCCGCCGGGCAATACGGCGCGGGCGAGGTGATCGTATGGGACTGCGGCGTCTTTTCACCCGATGAAGGCGGCGTGACGTACTTCCACGACCGCGCGCAGGCCGAGCGCGAGATTCGCAATGGCATGGAAAAGGGCAAGCTCAGCATCCTGTTGCGCGGCGAAAAGCTGAAAGGTTCGTTTGCGCTGGTCAAGACCAAGGAAGCCAAGCAGTGGCTGATGATCAAGCACAACGACCGTTTCGTGACGACCGACGATGTCACGCTACGGAATCGCTCCGTGCTGTCGGGCAAGACGGTGTCGGAACTCAAGTTCCTGCCTGTCGCGCGCATGCCCGCCGCGCAGCTTGCACCCCACGTCGCCCCCGCAGGCAAGGTCGCGCCGATGCCCACGAAAATGAGCCCGATGCTCGCCGACGTCGGTGACGCGCCGTTCCACAAGCCCGAGTGGATGTGGGAACCCAAGCTGGACGGTTACCGCGTCCTTGCCTTCATCGATGAGCACGGGGTCAAGCTGCGCTCGCGTCGAGGCCTGGAACTGGCGTCGAAATTCCCCCGGCTGGTCGCGGAACTCGCGCAGCAGGCGGTGAACGGGATGATCGTCGATGGCGAGCTGGTGGCGTTCGATGCGAGCGGCAGGCCGTCGTTCGCGGCGCTGCAGGACCGCGCGCAGTTGAAGACCGACCGCGAAATCGCCGCGGCCGACAGGGACCTGCCGGTCGTCTTCTTCTGTTTCGACCTGCCGTATTTTGCGGGCATCGACCTGCGCCATGCGCCGTATGCCGATCGGCGGCGCTACCTCGCGCAATGCCTGCTGCCGTCGCCGCGGGTGCAACTGGTGCACGCGCACGATGACGGTGTTGCGCTGAGCGCGGCCGCACTCGCCAGCGGCTTCGAAGGCGTGGTCGGCAAGCGCAAGCTAAGCCGTTACGAGGACGGCCGCCGCTCGCAGGCGTGGCTGAAAGTCAAACCCACGCAGACCGCCGATTTCGTCGTCGGCGGCTATACCAGCGGCAAGGGCGCGCGCGCGGCGCTGGGTTCGCTTCTGGTGGGCTACTGGGAAAGTGGAAAGTCGGGTGACCGGCTGCCGAATGGCCGATTGCGCTTCGCCTCGCACGTCGGCTCCGGCTTCGACGAGCGCACGTTGAAGCAGGTCAGGACGAAATTGCTGCCGCTGAAGCGGGACACCAATCCCTTCGCCGACGAACCCGAACTCAACGGACCGACGACGTGGGTAGAGCCGCAAACGGTGGCGGAGGTGAGCTTCCAGAGCTGGACCGAAGATGGCCACCTGCGCGCGCCGGTGTTCCTGCGCCTGCGCGACGACATCGATCCGACGACCGTGCGGCGCGCCGAAACCGGGCCCGCGATGGCGAGCGCCGGCGGCGAGGTTGACGCCGTGATGACGCAGCTCGCGAACGCGAAGGCGACGATGACGCTGGCCATCGGCGCACATCGCATCAAGCTCACCCACCTCGACCGCGTCTACTGGCCCGCGGACAAGGCACAGGACCTGCCGGCCTATACCAAGCGCGACCTGCTGAAATATCTCGCGCAAGTTTCGCCGTACATGCTGCCGCATCTGGCCGACCGTCCGCTGACGATGATCCGCATGCCCGATGGCATTACCGGCCAGCGATTCTTCCAGAAACACTGGGAACAGGAGCGGCCGGACTTCGTCGAGTCGATCACCGTGTTCTCCAGCAGCAAGGACGAGCAGCACGACTACCTGTTGTGCAACAACCTGCCGACGCTGCTATGGCTTGCGCAATCGGGCACGCTCGAGTTCCACATATGGCATTCGCGCGCCAGGTTGGGAACTGACGCGGTCTCGCAGAGCACCGACTATGCGAGCTCGCTCGAAGCGCTGGAGGCCTCGGTGCTCAACTATCCCGACTACGTACTGTTCGACCTCGACCCGTACATCTACTCGGGCAAGGAGGCCAAGGGTGCGGAGCCCGAACTCAACACGGTCGCGTTCGAGAAGGGCAAGGAGGTCGCATTCTGGCTGCGTGAGTTGCTGCAGAGCATGGCGCTCGACGCGATCGTGAAGACGTCGGGCAAGACGGGCCTGCACGTATTCGTCCCGATCCGGCGCACCATCGATTTCGATGCAGCGCGGCACGTCTCGGAGCTTGTAGGACGGCACCTACTGCGCCTGCATCCCAAGGACATTACACTGGAGTGGAGCATTCCCAAGCGCACGGGCAAGATCTTCATGGATTACAACATGAACGTCCGCGGCAAGACATTGAACGTCGCCTACTCGCCGCGCGGCGCGCCGGGCGCGCCCGTGTCCATGCCGCTGACCTGGGACGAGCTGGCCGGCGCGCATCCGCTCGACTTCACGATGGGCAATGCGCCGCAGCGGCTCGCTCAGGTCGGGGATCGCTGGAAGAAGGCGTTGCAAAAGAAGCAGAACCTCGAGGCGGCCCTGTCGCGAACCTCGAAGTAACGCTTGCAAATTACGGAAAAGATTGACATATTTCACGGTTCGCGGTTCACAGATTGGCGGCTTGTGGTTGGCGGCAAGCCGTATTGGCGGGAGGCATCATGGCTGCACGATCGATTGCAAGTCTGACGGTTTCCTTCGGGCTGGTGTCCATCCCGGTGAAGCTCTATTCGGCCACCGAGGCAAGCAAGGCCGTGTCCTTCAACATGCTGCACAAGACGTGCGGTTCGCGCTTGAAGCAGCAATACATCTGCATCAAGGAAGAAGTGGTGGTGCCGCGCGAAGAGATCGTGAAGGGTTACGAGTTCGCGAAGGACCAGTACGTGATGTTCACGCCGGAAGAACTGAAGGCGATGGAAGAGGCTGGCACGCACATGGCCGAGATCACCGAGTTCGTGCCGCTCGAAGCGGTGGACCCGGTGTACTTCGACAAGGCCTATTACCTGGCCCCCGACAAAGGCGGCGCCAAGCCGTACGCGTTGCTGGCCGCCGCGTTGCGCGAATCCAACCGCTGTGCACTCGGTCGCTGGGCTGCGCGGGGCAAGCAATACATCGTGATGATCCGCCCGGTCGAGGACGGACTCGTCATGCAGCAGCTCCTCTATGCCGGCGAAGTGCGGGCGATGAAGGACCTGGAGATTCCGAAGACCGACGTCAAGCCCGCGGAACTGAAGCTCGCGCAACAATTGATCGAACAACAAACGTCCGCCACGTTCGACCCGTCGCAATACACGGACGACGTCGCCGCGCGTGTGCAGGCGGCCGTCGACAAGAAGGTCGAGGGCCACGAGATCACGATGTCCGAGGCGCCGGAAGGCGGCGGCGCGCAGGTCATCGACCTCATGGAAGCGTTGCGCGCGAGCCTTGAGAAGAAGGCGCCCGCCCGGGCCAAGACAGCTCCCCCCGCAGCGCCAGAACCGGCGGCGCGCAAGCCCGCAAAGCGTGCACAAGAGGCTGCCGCGCCGGCGCCGGCCGCGCGCAAGGCAGCCAAGAAATAAGCGGTATCGAGCGCGGACCGAGGCCGTGAATTCCTACGGCGTCCGGGACGTCGAGAAGTTGCTGCGCCTGTCGCGTAGCACCATCCGCTCATTGATAGGGTCGGGCTTCGTCCAGCCAGCGCGCGGACCGCGCGGCGCCTGGCGTTTCTCCTTCCAGGACCTGATCGTGCTGCGCACCGCGCAGGCGTTGGCAGACGCCCACGTGTCGCCGCGCAGGATCATGCGCTCGATGCGCGAGCTCCGCCGCCTGCTGCCGGACACGATGCCGCTGTCCGGACTCAACATCGGCGCGGTGGCCGACCGCGTCGTTGTCACCGAACGCGGCAGCCGGTGGCAGGCGGAGTCCGGCCAGTACGTGCTGGGCTTCGATGGCGATCCGGCCGACGGCTCGTTGAGCGTGATCGAGCGCGAGCACGCAGCGCTCGACAAGTGCGACGCCGAGGCGTGGTTCGACCGAGCCGTGGCGCTCGAAACCGTGGACGCCGACGCGGCGCTGACCGCCTACGAACACGCGATCGACGCAGACCGCACCTGTCTCGACGCGTACATCAACCTGGGCCGGCTGCTGCATGACGCCAAGCGCTTCGCGAAGGCCGAGAACGTCTACCGCGAAGCTATCAGGGCCTGTGGCGACGATCCGGTGCTGCTGTTCAACCTGGGTGTGCTGCTCGACGACATGAAGCGCTGGCCGGAAGCGATGGAAGCCTACGCGGCCGCACTGCGCGCGGACCCTTCGCTGGCCGATGGCCACTACAACCTGGCGCTGCTGTACGAGAAATTCGGCCAGCAGAAGGACGCGATCCGGCATATGGCGCGTTATCGCATGCTGACGGGGAATCGCCCCAAGTAATCAAGTTCACGCGGGAATGGAATCCGTGCAGGTCATCCCCCTAGTTGATTGCAGCACTCGATTGCTTGGCCTTCTCATTCGGCCCAAAGTCACGAGGTTCGCGCTTTCCCGGCCATGACGGGGCGCATTTAGCGGGCTCGCGGCGAACGCGCTAAAATGATCGAGCGTCTTCCTAGGAGGCAATACCATGAGCTCGGATTCCAAGCCCACCGATCGCTTTCTGGAACGGATGTTCTCCGGTATCGCGCACGTCAGTGAAGTGCGGCCCGCGCGGGCGCCCACTCCCGCGGAAGAACCGTACCGTCCGCTGCGCCAATCCAAGGCCGGCTCGGGCGTAGCCTATCGGCTGCACAGCCGGACCCCCGAATTGCGCGTGCACGCCGGCTCGCCCGCGACGGACGTGATGACGGACTTGAGTCGCGTGGCCGCCGTGACCATCCACGCCCGCGCCAATGTAGAAGAGGCGCATCAGGCGATGCTCGCGAACCGCGTCCGGGCGCTCTTCGTCATCGACGACGCAAGAGTCATCCTTGGCATCATCACTGCCAACGACATTTCCGGCGAGCGACCGATCCAGATTGCGCAGGATCGCGGCGTTCGGCATGCCGACGTGCTCGTGAGTGAAGTCATGACGCCTGCCGATCGCCTGGAAGCCATGGAACTGCACGACGTGCAGCAGGTTCGTGTCGGCGACGTCGTCGAAACGCTGAAGCGCTCCGGCCGCCAGCATGCGCTGGTCGTCGAATCGGGGGCGGACGGCGCGCCATCGGCGACGCGCATTGTGCGAGGTATTTTCTCGCTGACGCAGATTGCGCGGCAGCTGGGCCTTCCTCCGCAACCCGTGTACAGCGTCGCGCGCACTTTTGCCGAGATCGAGGCTGCCATCGGCGCGTGATGTGGCGGGGGCCGGCCGAGCGGTTGCTGATACCATCCGCGGATGGCGATGCCTCACGAGAAATCCAGGTCGATTGTGATTCCGGGCACGCCCGTCAACTTGCGCGAAATCAAGGTGCAATGCCTGACGTGCAGCGTACGGGAGCTGTGTCTTCCCGTCGGCGTCGGACCCGAAGGACTGCATCAGATCAACTCGCTGGTGGCGGAACGCAAGCACCTGCGGAAGGGCGAGGCGCTGTATCGCGCGGGCGATCCGTTCACCGCGTTGCACGCCATTCGCGTGGGCTCTTGCAAGACGACGGTGCTGGGCGAACAGGGGCACGAGCAGATTGCGGGTTACCACCTGATCGGCGACATCGTCGGCATGGACGGCCTGGGGACCGAGCGCTACCGCGGCCAGGCGGTGGCCCTGGAAGATACCGAGGTTTGCGTGCTTCCGTTCGATCGGCTGGAAGAACTCGCGCGCCATGTCGTGCCCCTGCAGCACAACCTGCACAAGGTGCTGTCCACGGAGATCGCCCGGGAGCGCGAGGTCATGCTCATGCTGGGCAGCATGCGCGCCGAGGAGCGGGTGGCCGTGTTCCTGCTCAACCTCTCGCGGCGCTACAAGCAGCGCGGGTACTCGACGACGGAATTCGTGCTGCGCCTGTCGCGCGAGGAGATCGGCAGCTACCTGGGATTGAAACTGGAAACGGTCAGCCGCCAGTTCACGCGCTTCCAGGCTGCGGGGCTGATACTGGTTCAGGGTCGGGAGGTGCGACTGCTCGACCTGCCCGGGCTCAGGAGCATGGTCGGCCAGGCGTGAGGCACTCCGGCCGGCCTCTCCGCCTAGGCGCTCTCGGTCGCTCGCGACATATTCTTGAACTGGAGCTTCCGCTTGACGCTGAAAAAATCCGGACTGTCGAAGTACTTGTCGACCCAGCCATCGTCCTCCTTCAGGAAGGGATCGAAATCCTTGGCGTGGCCGGCCAGCCATTCGCGGAAAGAGAAGTGGTCGAACAGGCGGACGAACTCGGTGAAATAGATGTCGGCGACGCGGTCGTCGCCCTTGATCACGAGCGTGTTCTCGTCGTTCAGCGTAACGGAGTTCACGCTGTAGTTGGCCGAGCCGGAGATGACAATGGGCACGTCGCCCAGCGGATCGACCAGAATGATCTTGTTGTGCAGGAAGTCCACGCCGCTCTTGATGAGCTTGCCCGCCGAGGTTTCCGCTGCCCACTGGTCGATGTTCGACTGGATGTAGGCGCCGGCGACCACTTCGACGTCGCGATCGTCGGTCTTGAATGTGTTGAATGACCTGCGCGCATCGAGCAGGATGTACCGCAAATAGGGCTTGTCCTTGCCGAACACGGTCTGGAAGCGCTTGTCGATGTTGAACGGGTAGATGCAGCAGACCATTTCGCTCGCGCTCTCGATCAGGTCGGCATAGTTCTGCAGCATCGTGTTCTTCGCGCGCGGGCTGAAGAACACGGAAATGCCGTCGGGAATGGCGGCCGCTTCCTTGTCCGCGCCGTCCGCCAGCGCCATTACCGCAGCGCGATAGGAATCCCGGTCCAGGTTCTGGTAGACGAGCTGCCAATACGCGAAATATTTGGCGGCGATGGCCTTGTCCGCGATCTGGTGGCCCGTGTTGCAGTGGCCGAAGATGCCCTTTTCCGAAATGTTGGTCGAGCCGGTCCACACCCGCAGCGGCTTGTCGTCCTTGTCGAGCAGGACGAAGAACTTGTTGTGCGCCTGGGTGACCTCGTTGTCGCGGACATGCTTGACCAGCGACGACGCGCCGGCCTTCACGAGCGCCGCGTGGTTTTCCTTGCCGTAGTTTTTTGCGTCGTAGACGACGTTTACATCGACGCCGCCTTTCTTCGCCTTTTTCAGCGCGGCGAGCGTCCCCGGATGATGGAATTCGTAGAAGGCACCCTTTAGCTTCTGGCCCGGCTTTGCGCTTTCGATGAAGGCGATCAGGCCCTCATAGAGCCCGCGCGACAGCCAGCGGTAGGCTCGCGCCTGCTCGACCTTGTCCGTCATCGTGTCGGGCCGCTGATTGCCGAATTGCTCGGCGTACGACTGGCTGCCCGAGACGCCGCGATTGAAGAAGATGCCATGCGCGCCCGCGATGTTGGGCTCGCTGGCGATCGTTATCGTCTCCTTCTGGAACAGCTGCAGGTTCTGCGGTGTGCCTTTGTAGGCGGTCACGATGTAGGTGTATTCGGTATCCGGTTCCACCGTGAAGTCCTTCCACAGGAACCCTTGCACCGGATGCAGTTGCGTCGGGTATTTCTGTCCCTTGACCTTGGGCAGGTCCTTCTTCTCGATCGGGATCACCGAGGCGAAGAATTTCTGGCCGTAGAGCCATATCCGCTTCTTCGACACGGTCTCGACGCGCTCGAACGCGAATCCGAGCAGTCCGGCCGGCTTGTTCTTCAGGTCGAGCGAGAGCACGACCGTGTTGGTTCCCGACACGGCATAGATTTCCAGTTCCGCAGTGGTTTTCTTGCGTCGCATGGCGGCCTCCTTTGGCTTGGACTCGCGGCGAACCTCATCCTATTGTCCGGCTGCGTCGGCCGCATTACAACGCGAAAATTCGACCGGCATGGCGGCCACACGCATGGCAGAGCGAGGCGAATCCCGAGCGCAAAGACAAGGCGTATCCAATCTCCTGGCTCCGGCCTACAATCGTGTACACAGGCGATTCCAGAACGACATGCCCGACTACCTTGCCCCCGGCGTGTACGTCGACGAAGTCCCCGCGGGACCACGGCCGATCGAAGGCGTGAGCACCTCGACCGCCGGGTTCGTCGGGCCTTGTCGCTTTGGAAATGTCCTCGGACCCCCTATTCCGGTTACCGGCTTGTCCGAGTTCGAACGGGCTTTCGGCGCAGGCGCGCCAATGATGTTCTCGACCACCGGCGCGGCGCCAACAACGGCGTCCACGAACTACTTGTGGAATTCGGTACGCGCGTTCTTTGCCGAGGGAGGAAAGCGCCTCTACGTCGCGCGGGTCTTTCGCCCGTTGGCGGGTGAGTATCCGCCGAAGAGCGCCGCCACGGATGTTGGAAGCGCGGGCGCGCCGCTGTGGTCGAACGGGCACGGGCGCTTTTCCGCCGGCACGCTGAATGTCCGCTCCCGCTTTCCCGGCGCTGCGGGAAATCTGATCGTACGCATGACGCTGCTGGCGCCCACGCCAGGCGATACCGCGCAGGACCCGGCGCTTGCGGTGGAAATTGAGTCCGCTGACGCGGCTCAGGTCCTCGGCCGCTGGGGTCCGCTATCGCTGGCCTGTGGTCCGGCGGCGGACGCTGGCGCGGATTCGGTGTTCAGCAGCTTCGCCGAGTCACTTTCGAACGACGATCCGTTACGCTGGCCGCCGGTGATCTTCGACCTGCCCGCCGACGCGAGCCAAAGCGCTGCCGACCGGGCGGCCGACTGGTTTTCGCTCGATCCGACGGCGAATCCCGCTGGCATCGACGTGACGCGGGAGATTCAATTGGCCGGTGGCAACGACGGGTTGCTGCCGCGCGCGGTCGAGTACGCGGGCAGCGAGGATGCCGACTCAACGTTCACGACCGGATTGAAGCAGTTCGAAAGTGTCGATGAGATATCGATCGTCGCGGCGCCTGGGTCGGCGGCGCGGCATGCCGACGATCCAGTCGACGCGGCCTCGATCACGGAATTGCTGATCACGCACGCGGAGCGCATGCGCTACCGCATCGCTGTCCTCGATTCGCCGCCCGGTTTGAACGCCAACGACGTGCGGAATTGGCGCGGGTCGCGGGATTCGAGCCACGCGGCGCTCTACTACCCGTGGGTGACGATCAAGGACCCGAACACAGGCAGCGATCTCAACCTGCCGCCGAGCGGTTTTGTCGCCGGCATTTACGCGCGCAGTGACATTTATCGCGGCGTCTACAAGGCGCCGGCGAACGAAGTTGTGACGCTCGCGGTGAATTTCGAGCGACCGATCACCCAGGCGGAACAGGAGTTGCTCAATCCGACAGGTGTCAATTGCCTGCGGTTTTTTCCTGGTCGTGGTTACCGGGTGTGGGGCGCGCGCACGCTCGCCAGCGACTCACAGTGGAAATACGTCAACGTGCGCCGCCTGTTAATGTTCCTGGAGCAGTCGATCGACCGGGGCACCCAGTGGGCGGTGTTCGAGCCGGACAACGAGACCCTTTGGGCCAACGTTTGCCGGACGATCGGGGACTTCCTCAACAGCGTGTGGCGCATCGGCGCGCTGCAGGGCAGGTCGCCAAGAGAGGCGTTCTTCGTCAAATGCGACCGCGGGACCATGACCCAGGACGACATCGACAGCGGGCGCCTGATCTGCCTTGTCGGTGTGGCGCCGGTCGAGCCCGCGGAGTTCGTCGTCATACGGATCGGCCAGTGGACGGCCGATCACGATGACTGAAACTGCATAGCCGTCGCCCCCGAGATTCCGGGGACGACGAAGAGGCGTATCAGCCGCACGCCCCCGTGAATCCGCAATCGGTGCAGAAGTCGCAGCCGTCCTTGCGGATCAGCGCCTTGTTGCCGCAATCGGGACACTTCTTTCCAGGCAGCGTCTTGAGTGCGGACTGCGACTGCTCGGCGCGCGGCACCGCAAGGATGCCGGCGTGTTCCACCGGATACCCTTCCTCCGTCAGGATACCGAGCATCGCGTAGCGGTGGATCATCAGTTGCGCGAGATAGGCGATCGTCGACGGATAGGTTTGCGACTTGACCGACCCCGGCGTGCGGGCCATGAACGAGCCGTTGGGCTCGCCGTAGTTCAGGAGCTTGCGCAGCTTCATGCCGATCCACGCGGGATCGTATACGCGCATGTCGAGCGAAAGCGCCTTGCAGAGGCCATCCAGCACGCGCGGATATTCACCCGACAGCCACATCGAGTACGGCCGGCGCTGCCCGTCGGGCATCACCAGTTCCTTCAGGAACAGCACGAAGTCGTCGCCGGTGGCGTGATTCATCACGTCGACGGTCCAGCTCAACGTGCCGTCGGGGCCCGCTTTCGGCTCCTTGGGCCCCATCAATGCATCGACCACGGGTGTCTTGCCGGCCCGGTCACCGGAGAATGCGCCGAGTTCGTTGCAACGAAAACGAATCAATTGTGCGAACCCGGACACGAGGCTCGGCACACGGACTTTGCGCCCGTCGGGCGGCATCGCCATTTCGAAGCCGTCGTCGCCGGCGGCCTTTTGCAGCGCCGAGAGCTTCATGTCGAGCCACGCGCGGTCGTCGGTGCGCATGTCCATCGACAGCGTCTTGGCAATGGCACCCAAGCCGCGCGGCTGTTCGGCGCCGTTGATCCAAACTTCGAATGGATACGATTCCTTGTTCTCGATGTGGCCGACGAACACGGCGAAATCGCCGAGCGGATGGCGCACGACATAAGTCCAGCACGGGTTGCCGCTGGGTAGCTCGGGACGCCCCGGCCAGCGCAGGCTTGCTAGCGGTGGCTGGGTGGTCCGGTCGAGGCGAATGCGCCGGTCCGGGTCGGCGGAATCGAGATCCTCCGGCGAGGCGGATGTGGCCAGGTTGGCAACCGTGGAGGCGACTTCGAGCACCGAACCAAGCACGTCGTTGGGACGATAGGTGGCGATGCCCTTCAACCCGGCCTTCCACGCCTCGAAGTAGAGATCGGCGAAGGCATCGAATGGATAATCGACCGGAACGTTGACGGTCTTGCTGATCGCAGTGTCGATGAACGGCTGCACCGCCGCGTTCATCTTCATGTGGTTTTGCGCGCTCATTTCCAGCGCGCTCACGAACGCGGGCGCCAGCATCGCGCGGCGCCTACCGTCGCCGTCGTTCCACACCGCGCCGGGCACGCGATTCGCGGCCGCGTCGAACTTGACCAGTTCCACGTCGTCGTCGATGCCATGCTGATGCTTGAACACGCGGTAGGCGTGATCCTCGACCAGGAACTCCTTCGTCGAATCGTCGGGCATGCGCTTGCGGCGCTTGTAGAACCAACTGAACGCGGGCTCGATGCCGTTGGACGCGTTGTCGGCGAACGCGAGGGAGATCGTCCCCGTGGGCGCGATCGACAGCAGGTGGCTGTTGCGGATGCCGTGGCTGCGGACCGATTGCTTGATGGCATCGGGCAGGCGCGAAGCGAAGCGGGGCGGCGCAAGATAGGCGTCGGCGTCGAACAGCGGAAACGCGCCTTTTTCCTTGGCGATTTCCACCGACGCCGTGTACGCGGCATCGCGCATGTCCTCGGCGATGCGTGCGGCCATCGCCCGTCCTTCGTCGTCGTCGTATTTCAATCCCAGCTCGATCAGCGCGTCGCCCAGGCCGGTGAAGCCCAGCCCGACGCGGCGCTTGGCCATCGCTTCGGCCTTCTGCTGGTCCAGCGGCCAGGCAGTGACACCGAGCACGTTGTCGAGCATGCGAATGCCCACGGCCACGGTTGCTGCGAAGCCGTAGAAATCGAACTTCGCGTCCGGCGTGAACGGATCGCGCACGAAGCGCGTGAGATTGATGCTGCCCAGGTCGCAACATCCGTAGGGCGGAAGTGGCTGCTCCCCGCAGGGATTGCAGGCCTCGATCGTTTCGCAGTAGGAGAGGTTGTTGTCGCGGTTCATGGCGTCGATGAACACGACACCCGGTTCGGCGTGGTCGTACGTCGAGCGCATCATCTGGTCCCACAGCGCGCGGGCGCGCACGGTGCGGTAGACCCACAGGTCGTCCTCGCGCTGGCGGGCACCGGCGGCGAGCGCCTCCGGCGCCGGCGGCGCCTTGTGCACGAGGTCCCAGAGCGCGTCGTCGCGCACCGCGGCGACAAATGCGTCGGTAACCGCCACGGAAATGTTGAAGTTGGTGAGGTCGCCGCCGTCCTTGGCGTGGATAAATGCCTCGATGTCCGGATGGTCGCAGCGCAGGATGCCCATCTGCGCGCCACGGCGCGAGCCGGCCGATTCGACTGTCTCGCAACTCTGGTCGAACACCCTCATGTACGACAGCGGGCCGCTGGCCTTGCTGTTGGTCCCGCGCACGTGCGCGCCCTGCGGCCGGATGTGCGAGAAATCGTAGCCGACCCCACCGCCGCGGCGCATCGTCTCCGCCGCTTCGTTCAACGCGACGTAAATGCCGACGCCGTCCGAATCGCCCGAGATGCTGTCGCCGACCGGCTGGACGAAACAGTTGATGAGCGTGGCCTTGAGATCCGTGCCTGCCGCCGAGTTGATGCGTCCGCCCAGGATGAAGCCGTTTTCCTGCGCGCGGTAGAACGCCTCTTCCCATTGCTCGCGCTGCGCGGGTGCTTCGACCGCTGCGAGGCCGCGGGCGACACGCCGCCGCACCGCCTCGATGGTTCGTTCATTGCCCTTGGCGTATTTCTCGAGGAGAACCTCCTCGGAAATCGATTGCGCCGGCAATGCCGGGGGAAGGACCGGCTTCAGGGTCTTGGGATCGTCGATTTTCATGGTCTTGGTGAAAGCGGGGCGCGTCGCGCGCGGCCGATGGGCCAGATATCGTATTTTCGGCCTTTATCACGCGTTACTCAAGCGACACGCGTGTCTGCGGCATGACGGGATGGCGGGGGCGAGGCAGGAGCTATCGCGGTGTCGGCCCGAAACGGCGCAGCGCCGGTTTCGGCTGCGCCGGAACGCCGGCCAGCTTCTCCCCCGGCTGCGCGTTGCGCGTGACAACGCTTCCGGCGCCGACGAGCACGTCCGGGGCGGTCGTGACGTTGTCGATGATGGTGGTGCCGATGCCGATGAGCCCGCGCTCGCCGATATGCGCGTGGCCGGCGATCGATGTCGCGGCGGAGATCCACACTTTGTCCTCGATCACGGCGCCGTGACCCATGTACACCAGACTGCCGATTTTCACCTGGTTGCCAATAATCGTGTCCGACAGGATGCCCTGGCACACGCACGCGTTGGCGCCGATATCGACCCAGTCGCCGATGCGCACACCGGCAAGGTGCGGAAAGAAGCGGCGGACACCCTGCCGATCCTCGTGATACGCGAGCCCGACCCATCCGATCACCGTCCCCGGGCCGATCACGCAGTGGGCACCGATGATCGTGCCCGCGTAAATCACGACGCCGGGACCGACGCGCGTGCCGGCGCCGATTTGCACGCACTCGCCGATGCAGGCGCTGTCGGCGATGCGCGCATCGGGGTGCACGTCAGCATGTGGGTGAATGCCGACTGCGGGCTCGTGCGGTCGTCCCACGCCGGGCAACAGCGCAGCGACCGCGTCGATGAACCACGTCCTGGGATCTTCCACGACGATGAGCGTCCGACCATCCAATGCGGGCGGGTCGACCGAGCGCGCGGCGATCACCACGGCCGAGCGTGAAGCCACGATGCGCTCTACGGAGGCGCCCGCATCGCAGAACGACAGCGCGTCGTCGCGGCCCGGATCGAGCGGCGCAATGCCGCGAACGGGCCTGTCGCGTTTCCCGAGGATTCGTGCGTCCCCCGGAACCTTGGCGACCAACACGTCCGCGGTGAGGGACGTCGGCAGCGCGCGAAAGAAGTCGACCACGGGCACTCGTCGGCGGGCCGCGTCAGCGGGTGGCGTCCGAATGCGGCGCTTTCGCCGCAGAATCGCCTGCGTGGAGCGCGCTTGCCTTCGCTCCCCGGTCGGCGCTCGCCTGCGCCGCCCGCTCGGCTTGCACTTGGGGCGAATCGTGTTTTGCGCATTCCGCCCACGTGGCCTCGTCGGGAATGGCGTTGCTTGGCAGGTATCGCGCCAGATCGACGCCCGCGCACTTGAACTGCCAGAGCAGATAAGGATGCCGGCCGCGCAACGGAACGCGGTAATTGATCGTGTGCGCGTTGTTGGTGCCCCAAGGGCGCGCCCGCAGACGCTGCAGCACCTGCCGGTCGCCGCCGGTGCCGCCGTCGAAACGCGTCATCGCCCATTCGGGAAAGACGTCGTAGCAAGCCTGGGCGTCGATCAGGAAGCAGTTCGTGTCGACGAATCCGCCCTGCGCTTCGGCATATACGCCGCGCCCGGGACCCATCGACTCCCACCGGTCGGGGCAAAGGAACTCGCCGCTGTCGCGGTCGATGAAGTTGCGCAACGCGAACGCCCAGGCTTTGCCCTCGATGGCCCGGCGCATCGACGCGACGTGTTCGGGGGTATACCAGTTGTCGTCGTCGAGGTAGCTCACATAGCGGCTGTTGGCTGCATAGCTCAGCAGGGTCTTGAGCGAACCCCCGTAGCCGCTGGGGTAGAGGCCGCCATGCCGCTTGGACGTCGAATAGCCCAAGTCAACGACGGTGATGGCGACGTGCGACGGACATTCCGCGATCAGCGCATCGAGCAGCGCCCGTTCGCCCTGCCACTTGTCGATGCCGACGAGCAGTTGGATCCGGCCGCCCGACTGTTGCGCAAACACCGAACGAATGGCCTGCTGGATCGAAGGCCGCACCACCGTGGTCATCACGATGGCGACATCGAAAGGTGTTTGCAGGGATGAGGTCACGACTTCCGCCGCAGCACGTGATCGAGGCTCCACGGCCCGCCGCCGGCAGCGGAAAGGTAGAGGAAGACGAAGCAATACAGTGCCGCCAGTTCGCCCCGATTGACGATCGGCCAGAAGCCGTTCGGCGCGTGGGCGATGAAATAGGCAAATGCCATCAGGCCCGAGAGCACAAAGGCGACCGGGCGCGTGAACAGCCCCAGCAGCAGCAGGAAGCCACCACACAGCTCCAGTACGCCGGCCGCGCCGCTCAGGGACAGGAGTACGGTGGGCCTGGCCGGTGCAACCGGGAACGCCAGCCACTTCTGCGTGCCATGGGCCATGAACATGAATCCGGCGACGATACGCAGAACGCTCAACAGTCGGGGGGTGCAGGCGGCAAACACTGACTTCATCGTTCGTGATCCTCGACATTGCGCCAGTTCGAAGTTTATTACAACGGAACCTGCCTTCCGAAGGGATGCGTCATGCGGGCATCATGGTGGCGACCAGTGCCTTCAGATGCCCGGCGGCGCGTTCCGCGGCGCGCCCGTCGTCGAGATTTCCGAAGAGGCGGTCGCGGTAGACGGCGCGGGCGCCGGCGCGTGACGCCGGTTCCGCCAACGCGTGAACTATAGCCGCATGGAACTGCGCATAGTTTTCCACCTGGTCGCCCATGTCGCGCCACGCCCACTCCGGACCCTGGGGGTCGAAGTGATTGGGATGCGTGAGGCGCAGCGGATTGTTGACCAGCACCAGCGGGCGGTCGAGCGCAAGGAAGAAGAACATCACGGATGAACAATCGGTGATCAGAACGTCGGTACCGGGCAGCAGCGCGTAAATGTCAGCGTCCAGCTCCTCGACCAGCTCCACCCGCGGCAAGCGTTGCGCAAGGTCCCTCCAGGCATCGATCATTTCCCGCCCGACATGGCGCGTGTACGGGTGCGGCTTGATGCGCAGCGTGACGTCCGGCAGCGCTTCCAACAAGGATTCGAACCATTGCGGCCGGACGACGAGCGCGGCCGTCAATTCGCGATTCCATGTCGGGGCGAACAACAGCGTCGGCGGCCGCGGGGCGGACGGCGCGGTTGGCGTACGGAGTGCCTGGAATATCGGGTCCATGGGCACGAACCCCGTGAGCAGAAAATCCCGCCGCGGCCTGATGTCGTCCGCGAGCAATGCGTCGCGTTCCCACGCGCTGTTGACGCAGACGTAGTCATACCAGCGCATCGAAGTGCGAAAGTAGTTCTTGCTGCCGAAGCCATGGCGCAACGACACCACGAGCGCACGCGGCAAGTGTTCCCAAAGCACGCCGCCAGGATGGTCGCAGACCACCAGCACGCGCGGGTTGGCTGCCACGATCTCGCGAAGGTCGCCGGACAGGATGGCCGGCAACCGGTCCTTTAGCCGTTCATAGACCGGCGCGAGGATGGGCCGGTGAAACGCGGCGAGAACGACGAACGCCACATCGACGCGTCGAGCGGTCATGGCGCGGCGACGGCAAGCGGATCGTAGGCGGGATTGCCCGCCAACCGCTGCGCCACCTCCCAGTCATAGGCCGTCGTCACCTTGAAATACCAATCCGGCGCGCGCACGGCACGCAATTCGACGCCCGTTTCCATGACCAGCTGACATATCCATGGATAGTGCATCGGTCGTTCGCCGGTGACGCGGGCAAGCGCCCGTTCGAGCGCCGTCCGCGCAAAGGCCTGCGGCGTGGCGATCTGGCCGACGCCATTGAGATAGCCTGGAACGACGGTACCGGCGCGAACCTGGAGAGCAGGTTCGTTGCCCATGACGGTCGACGTTGCCGCGCCCGTAAGGGATGCCGCGGCAAGGACGGCCTCGATTTGCGCGGGAGCGACAAAAGGCCGCGCCGCGTCGTAGACGACCAGCCATTGCGCGTGGGACGCATTGACCAGGCGCGCCAAGGTTTCGCGGCGATTCGCGCCACCTGGGACGACGCGCGCAAGGGTCTCCAACCGGGCTCGCCAATGATCGACCGCGTCACCGGGGACGCCCACCACAATTTCGCCGCACCGCCGACGGGCAATATCCACCGCGCGCTCGAGCAACGTGCGGCCGTCCAATTCGAGCGCGAATTTTGGCCCCAGGCCCAGGCGTGCTCCTTCGCCGCCCGCCAGGATCAGCGCGGCGACATTGGATGCCGCCGGGGATGGCGGCGACGGTGAAGTGGATTCCAAGGGAATCTGCAGCTTCGCAGCGGCACGGGCAAAAAAGGCAGCGCGTATGGTGCCCTTCTTGCGGACAAAACGCCACGCCCATTACCCGGAACCGTTCATTCTCCACGCTTGACCGTCGCGCGCGAGCAGGTCATCGGCTTCCTTGGGGCCCCACGAGCCGGCCGCATAATTCGGGAACGAACGCGGCGTCAGCGCTTGCCACACGTCGAGCACCGGATTGATGACGCTCCATCCGGCTTCCACCATGTCCGCGCGCTGGAACAGGGTCTGGTCGCCGATCATGCAGTCGTAGAGCAGGCGCTCGTAGCCGGTGGACGGCGCGGCACCGAAATAATCCGCATAGGAGAAATTCATCTCGACCGGCGCCTGCTGCATTGTTGGTCCCGGAACCTTGGTGCCGAAGCGAAGCGAGATGCCTTCATCCGGCTGGATGCGGATCACGAGCTGATTGCTGGTCGGGTTCACCATGCCGGCCTTGCGGAACAGCTTGAACGGCGGGCGCTTGAACTGGATCACGATTTCCGTCACGCGCCTGGCCATGCGTTTGCCGGTGCGCAGGTAAAAAGGCACGTCGGCCCAGCGCCAGTTGTCGATGCCGAGCTTGAGCGCGACGAAAGTCTCGGTGGCCGAATCCGGCGCGACATTTTCCTCGGCGCGATAAGCGGGCAGACGCTGCCCGTTGACGATGCCTTCGCCGTACTGGCCGCGCACGGTACGGGTGAGCACCTCTTCCGGAGAGGGTGCCTGGATGGCGTCGAGAATCTTGGTCTGCTCGTCGCGCACCGAATCGGCCGCAAAGGAAATCGGCGGCTCCATCGCGGTGAGCGAGATGAGCTGGAAGATGTGATTGGGCACCATGTCACGCAGCGTGCCCGACGTTTCATAGTAGCCGCCGCGTTTTTCGACGCCGAGCGTTTCCGCGGCGGTGATCTGCACGTGGTCGATGTAGCTGCGGTTCCAGATAGGCTCGAAGATGCTGTTGCCGAAACGAAAGACCATCAGGTTTTGCACGGTCTCCTTGCCGAGGTAATGATCGATGCGGTAGATCTGGCGCTCGTCCAGCGTCTTGCGGATGTCGATGTTGAGGGCGCGCGCGGATTGCAGGTCCCGGCCGAACGGCTTTTCGATGTTGACGCGGCGCCAGTGGTCGTTGGTTTCGCGGGCCAGGCCCGCGTCTCCCAGCCGGCGCACGATTTCGCCAATGAACTGCGGTGCCACTGCCAGGTAGTAGAAGTGATTGTTGCCGGTGCCGTGCGCCTTCGCGGCCGCGTCTATTTGGGCGCCCAGGCGCTGGTAGGCGGCCGCGTCGTGCAGGGAACCGCTGACGTAATAGATGCGCTCGCGCAACCATTTCCAGATGTCGGTGGCCGTGGAACCCGCCGAAGTCTCTTCCATGGCCCCGTCAAAGTGGGCGCGCAGCGTGTCCGTCGACCAATCGCGCGTGGCGAAGCCGACCACTGCGAAATGCGGCGAAAGGAGCCCATCCCGCGCCAGGTTGTACAGCGCCGGGATGAGCTTGCGCTTGGCCAGGTCGCCGCTCGCGCCGAAGATCACCATCACGCAGGAATCGGCAGCGGCACTGGCCGGGGACGCGACGGCTTGTCCTGCGGGAATCATGGGGCCACTTTCCTTCCTTGGAGCGCGAGAGGCTGTCGCAGTATATCCGCGGCAGGCGGCCTCCCCGCGGCGAATTGCTGCATTGCACATATAATGGTGCCTTGTCGAATCCGCCACCGCGACCCGTCCTCATGGCCCCACCCCGGACGCCGAAAGCCCGCAAGTCCAAGGTGTTGCACCTGTCTCCGACGTGGGGCAAGCACGACCACACGGTGCTGGTATTGCAGGGCGGTGGCGCGCTGGGCGCCTACCAGGCGGGGGTCTTCGAGGGGCTGGCGGAGGCTGGGATTGCACCGGATTGGGTCGCAGGCGTTTCCATTGGTGCCATCAACGCTGCACTGATCGCCGGCAACGAGCCGGCAGATCGGTTGGCGAAGCTGCGCGAATTCTGGGATCGGGTTTCGTCCGGTAACCCGTTCATTCCGCCGTCACACCTGGATCCGGTGCGACCGTTATTCAATCGCCTCAATGCGGCGACGGCGGCCACGTTCGGCGTGCCGGGATTCTTCGTCCCGCGCATCCCCTCGCCGTTGCTCGCGCCCGAAGGCAGCGCTGCGGCGCTGAGCGTCTACGACACCGGACCGCTCAAGGCGACGCTCGCCGAGCTGGTGAATTTCAACATCATCAAGAAGAAACACGTGCGCCTGTCCATCGGCGCGGTGAACGTGCACACGGGCAATTCGGAGTACTTCGACAACACCGACAGGGAACTCGGCCCCGAGCACGTCCTGGCCAGCGGCTCGCTGCCCCCGGGCTTTCCGCCGGTGCATATCGACGGTCACCAGTATTGGGATGGCGGCATCGTCTCCAACACGCCGCTCTGGTACGTGCTCGACGATTCGCCGCGCATGAATGCGCTGATCCTGCAGGTCGACCTGTTCAGCGCGCGCGGCGAACTGCCCCAGAACATCGACCAGGTGATGGAACGCGCCAAGGACATCCAGTATTCGAGCAAGACACGCTTCAACAGCAACCGTGTCAAGGAACTCGAGGAAGTGCGCGATGCGCTCGGCCGCGTGCTGGCCAAGCTGCCTCCCGGGTTACGCAGCGATCCCGACGTGGAGCGACTGGCGATCGCGTGCAACCAGGGCAACATGTCCCTGGTCCACCTGATCAACCGCCGGCTGTCGCACGCCGCCTCGTCGAAGGACTACGAATTCTCGCGGGCCACCGTGATGGACCTCTGGAACAGTGGCCTGGATGCGGTGCGCCAAGCCATCGCCCATCCCGAGTGGCGCAGCGCGGTCGAGAGCGTCGACGGCATGCGCGTCTACGATCTTTCCAATTGAGCCTGTCCACGACTTTCTCGCGAAATGAAGGAATCGACATGAAACTTGCAGGCAAGGTCGCCATCGTCACCGGATCCGCCAGCGGCATCGGCAAGGAAATCGCGCACATCTATGCACGGGAAGGCGCAAAGGTCGCCATCGCCGACCTCAATCTCGACGCCGCCAATTCGTGCGCGGCCGCCATTCGCACGGCTGGCGGCCAGGCAATGGGCGTGGCGATGGACGTGACCAGCGAAGACGAAGTGAAAACCGGCGTGGCCGCGGTAGTCGCCGAATATGGCGACGTGGACATCCTGGTCAGCAATGCCGGGATCCAGATCGTGCATCCGCTCGAGGAATTCACCTACGCCGATTGGAAGAAGATGATGGCCATTCACGTCGACGGCGCGTTCCTCACGACGCGTGCTTGCCTGCCGCACATGTACAAGAAGGGCAGCGGCTGCGTGATCTACATGGGATCGGTGCATTCGAAGGAGGCGTCGCTGCTCAAGGCGCCCTATGTGACCGCGAAACACGGACTCATCGGGCTGGCCAAGGTCGTGGCCAAGGAAGGCGCCAAGCACGGCGTGCGTGCCAACGTGATCTGCCCGGGCTTCGTGCGCACGCCGCTGGTCGACAAGCAGATTCCCGAGCAGGCGAAGACACTCGGCATCACCGAGGATCAGGTGATCAGGAACGTAATGCTGAAGGATACGGTCGACGGCGAATTCACGACGGTGCAGGACGTGGCGGAAACGGCACTCTTCTTCGCCGCGTTCCCGTCCAACGCGCTCACCGGCCAGTCGCTGGTGGTGAGCCACGGGTGGTTCATGCAATAGTTGTCCTGATAGTTGTCTTGCGCTGACGCCTCGCCGCGGGTTCGACGCGCTAGATGACGCGCGAGTACTTCGCCTTTTGCGTCGCGTCCCGCAGGTAGCGGTCGAACGTCATTGCCACCGTACGGACGAGCAGGCGCCCGCGCGGCGTGACGCGCAGCCGGTCGCTGGAAATTTCCACCAGTCCGTCTGCGGCAAGCGGGGCCAGCGCGGTGAGTTCCGGCGCGAACATGCCGGCAAACGAGATGTCGTGCCGGCGTCCCAGCGCGGTGAAGTCCAGTTCGAAGTCGCACATCAGCTTCTGGATCACGTCGCGGCGGATGAGATCGTCGCGGTCCAGCGTCGTCCCGCGCAGCACCGGCAGCTCGCCCGCGTCGATCTTTGCGTAATACTCGTCGAGCGTTTTCACGTTCTGCACGTACGTCGGGCCGACTTTGCCGATGGCCGAAATGCCGAACGCCAGCAGGTCGCAGTCCGGGCGCGTCGAATAGCCCTGGAAATTGCGGTGGAGTTTGCGGTCCCTCTGGGCGACGGCCAGCTCGTCGTCGGGCTTGGCGAAGTGATCCATCCCGATATAGCCGTAGCCTGCGGCGCCGAGCCTTTCGATGGCCAACGCCAGGATCTCGAGCTTGACGTCGGGCGTCGGCAGGTCCGCGACGTCGATCTGCCGTTGCGGCTTGAACATATGCGGGACGTGCGCGTAGCTGTACAGCGCGATGCGGTCCGGCGCCGCCGCGATCACTTTGTCGAGCGTCACCGCAAATCCCGCCACTGTCTGGCGAGGGAGGCCGTAGATCAGGTCGGCATTCACCGACACGAACCCGCTTTCGCGGGCGGCGTCGATCACCGTGCGCGTTTCGGCTTCGCTCTGGATGCGATTGACCGCCGCCTGGACCGCGGGATCGAAATCCTGGATGCCGACCGAGATCCGGTTGAACCCGAGTTCGCCCAGGAAGCCGACCGTTTCCTCGTCCACTTTGCGCGGATCGACTTCGATCGAGATTTCCGCGTCCAGGGCAAACGCAAAGCTCGCGCGCAACGCGCCCATCAGGGCGGCCATTTCCATGCGCGACAGAAACGTCGGCGTGCCGCCGCCCCAGTGGACCTGGATCACCGGCGATGTGCCCTCCACCAGGGCGCCAACAACCTGGATCTCGCGCTCGAGGTAGCTGAGGTAGCGGACGGCGTGGTCGTGGTTCTTGGTGACCACCTTGTTGCAGGCGCAGTAGTAGCAGATCGTGTTGCAGAACGGCACGTGCACATAAAGGGACAACGGCGCGCTGGGGGCGCGTGATGTCAGTGCTGCGACATAATCCGTTGCCGTGAAACGGTCGTGGAAGCGGTCCGCCGTCGGATAGGACGTGTAGCGCGGGCCGAATCCGTCGTACTTGCGCACCAGCGCCTCGTCAAAAGCCAAAGGCGCGACGGCAAGGGTCGTTGCCGATGTCGTGGAGGCGTGACTCATTGCCGTGCGTGCGCCTGGCCGACGCCGATTGGCGGCGGCGCGAGATTCACAATCCGGTGGAACAAGCCGCGGAAGTCGTCGCGCAGGGCTTCGCCGGACAAGGGATCCGTGTGGTCGCGAAACGCCGCGTCGATCTCGCGCCAGTCGGCCGGCGTCAGGTGGGCCTGCGCCAGGGGCATGACCTCGGCTTCCTCGCTGTGCATGTGGTTACGCTCGAACGCGACGTACCCCTCGACCGCCGCCGCGAAGACCGGGAACTCGCTGTGGCCGCCCTGGCTGTAGCGGACCAGCGCCTGCTCCAGCTGCTTCAGCTTGGTCGCGCCGGCGCGATGCTCGGCGCGCAACCGGGCCAGGAGTTCGCTGGCGGGCGGATAGCGCTGCTGCAACAGCCGGAACAGCCACTCATCCTCCTTCGGATGGTGGCAGCGCTCGGGAAACGCGTCGATGTAGTAGATCATCGCGCCGAGCAGTTCGAAGTCCGGCGACATCCTGCGGCCGCGAATTTCGCGCACCACGTACAGCAGACCGTGCAGGACGGCGGCCAGCGACTGGTGCTCTTCCCGAATGATTTGTATGGCTTGCATGGATATTCGACGAGCGCGATCGATCGCGCGGTGCGGCCCCGATGTTGCTGGCCCCATGCTAGCCGCGCCGTGCATTTCGACCTTGACCTGCATCAATCGGGCCCGCCGCGGCGGCTCGCCTTGAAAGCCGCGGTCGGCGGCGCCATTTCCCGATCATGCCACTCGACTTTCCCCCGTCCGCCGCGCTGCCGGCGTCGCCGTCGGCGCCACCTCCCGAGCCTGCACCGGATGCTGTGCTCCACGACGCGTATTCGCGCGCGGTGATGGCCGCGGTCGCCCGGGTATCCCCGGCCGTTGCGCACGTCCGCGTCGAGCGCGCGAAGGCGACTCGGGGTGGCCGGGAGGGTTCGGGCTCGGGGTTCCTGATCACGCCGGATGGCTATCTGGTCACCAACAGCCACGTGGCCGGCAGGGCGACGCGTCTCGAAGTTACCCTGTCCGATGGCCGCACTGCCGGCGCCGAAATCGTGGGCGACGATCCCGATTCCGACTTGGCCGTGCTGAAAGTCGCCGCGGGCGACCTCGCGTCGTGCCGTTTTGGCGAATCGTCGGCGGTACGCGTGGGGCAGGTGGCCATCGCCATCGGCAGCCCCTTCGGCTTCCAGCACACGGTGACCGCCGGCATCGTCAGCGCACTTGGCCGCTCGATGCGCGCCAGCACCGGGCGCCTGCTGGACAACATATTGCAGACCGACGCGAGCCTCAATCCCGGCAATTCCGGCGGGCCGCTTGTCAACGCACGCGGCGAAGTCATCGGCGTCAACACCGCGGTGATCCTTCCCGCGCAAGGCATCTGCTTCGCCATCGCGGCTTCCACGGCGGAGCGCGTGGTGGTGGCGCTGATCCGCGACGGCCGCGTGCGCCGGGCCTGGCTTGGCGTGGGCGGACAGACGCAACCGCTCGCGCGGCGCGTCGTGCGGCACTTCGGGCTGACCATCGAGACCGGTGTGCGCGTGGAGTCGCTCGAGCGTGGCTCGCCCGCGGCCGATGCGGGGATGAAGACGGGGGACATCATCGTCGGCATGGACGGCGTCCCGGTACCGGACGTCGATGCGTTGCAGCGGCAGCTGGCGGCGAATGCCATTGCGCGGCCGCTGCCGGTGCTGCTGTTGCGGGGAAGCCAGAGTCACACGCTGATCGTCACACCGCGCGAATCGCGTCCGCGCCGCTAGCGGCGCTCGCCGCCGGCGGCTTTGCAGCCCGGGGGCAACTGTGCAACAATCGTCCCAACCAAATTTGCATCAGGGTGACACCGATGCTGGATCGTGACGGCTATCGCCCGAACGTCGCCATCGTCGTCGTCAACGGCAGGAACCAGGTATTTTGGGGCAAGAGGATTCGCGAGCACTCGTGGCAATTTCCGCAAGGCGGGATCAATCCCGGCGAAACACCCGAGCAGGCGATGTACCGGGAGTTGCACGAGGAAGTCGGACTCCATCCTCATCATGTCAGGGTCCTGGGCCGGACGCGCGACTGGTTGCGCTACGATGTCCCGCAGCACTGGATCAAGCGTGAATGGCGGGGCAGCTACAAGGGTCAGAAGCAGATCTGGTATCTGTTGCGCCTGGTCGGGCGCGACAACGACGTGTCGTTGCGCGCGACGGACAAGCCCGAATTCGACGCCTGGCGCTGGCATGAGTACTGGGTGCCGCTGGAGACCGTGATCGACTTCAAGCGTGAAAGCTACCGCCGCGCGTTGCTGGAGCTCGAGCGTTTTCTCCACGCCAAGCCGCAGACCCGCCGCCAGCGCCTGTATGGCGTCCCGCATCCCGAGATGCCCGACTCCTACGCGGACCCCGCGGTAGATGCGGGCAAATGAGCGCTGGCCGACGAGGCACCTGCATGCTCTACCAAATCATGTATTCCTCGCAGGCAACGGTACCCATGACGGCCGCCGCGCTCGAGGAAATTCTCGCCGATGCGCGGGCGGGAAATCAGGCCCGCAACGTCACGGGCGCGCTGGTCTACGCCGACGGCGTGTTCTTCCAGATAATCGAGGGCGAACAAGACGTCGTGCTCACCCTTCTCGCCAGCATTGCAAGCGATTCCAGGCACAAAGACCTGAAGGTGTTCTACGAGGCCGAAGTCGATGCGCGTTCCTTCGCGTCCTGGCGCATGGCTTACCTGAGCGCCTCCGCCGGACAGATGTCCAGCTGGGCAGGGCTGCCTGGAACCACCACCCTCGATGAGTTGCTGGCGGAGGTCAAGGGCAACCCCGATAGCGTGCCGCGGATGCTGCCGAATATCCTGCAGGCGCTGGCGCAACGCTAGGAAGCCGTCGTATCGGACGCGCCGTTCCATCCGGCGTGGTCCCGCATCGTTGCGATCTGGAATGCGGCGCCCGGCCAACGGACACCCTGGTCTACTTTGTGCAGTCGCCAACCCGGCGGGCGTTGACGACGACGGTCATCGGCGTATCCGACTTGCCTGGCGCGCTGACCTGGAAATCCGCCATCCCGTCGTAGCTCTCGCTGGTCATGACGACATCCATGTGACCTTTATGGTTGACGGCTGCGCTGGTGCAGGTGATGTCATAGCTCACGCGATTGCCATTGGTCGTGATATTGGACAGCGTGCAACTGCCGTCGGGCTTGGGAAGGGTCCTGGTCGGATGATCGACATCGGCCTGGGACAGGCACTCCCTCGTTCCCTCCGGTTCCATTGGCTTCTTGTTCACCGTGGTCAGCGCGCGCAATTCCCAGAGCCCGGGCTGCAACGGCGATGCGGCGACACCCGCCCACGGAGAACAGGAAAGACAGAACAGTGCAGCACCAAGTGTGGCGCGCGCGGGAATGTGCAGGGCAGGAAGGATGGAATGGCGCGTGGCAGGATGCATGGCTGATGTTCCTGGGGCGGTGACGCCGCTTGCCGATGATACCAACCTCGCCTCGATGCGGCGGGGGATGACGTCGCGGAAAAGCTAGCGATGCAGCACGAGATTGTCGCGATGAATCAGCTCGGCCTCGTCGACGTAGCCCAGGATCGACTCGATCTCGGACGAAGGGCGGCGCAGGATGCGCGCGGTTTCCTGCGCGCTGTAGTTGACGAGGCCGCGCGCGATCTCGCGGCCGTCGGGCGTGACGCAGGCGACGACCTCGCCGCGTTCGAACGCGCCTTCGACCGCGGTGACACCGATCGGCAGGAGGCTTTTCCCCCACTCGCCAGCGCCGTGACGGCACCCGCGTCGAGCGTGAGCTTGCCGGCCAGCTGCACGTGGTCCGCCAGCCATTGCTTGCGCGCACCCAGCGCTTCCGGTGGCGCGATCAGCGCGGTGCCCACGTCTTCACCGGCCGCGAGCCGGGTCAGCACACCGGCCTCGCGTCCGCTGGCGATGATCGTCGACGCACCGCTGCGAGCGGCGCGCTTGGCGGCGAGGACCTTGGTGAGCATGCCGCCGCGCGCCAGCGCGCTACCGGCGCCGCCTGCCATTGCTTCCAGCGCCGGATCGCCCGCGCGCGCTTCGCGCACCAGCGTGGCGGCGGGATGCCGGCGCGGGTCCGCCGTGTAAAGGCCCGGCTGATCGGTGAGCAGGATCAGCACGTCGGCCTCGATCAGGTTCGCCACCAGCGCACCCAGCGTGTCGTTGTCGCCGACGCGGATCTCGTCGGTGGTCACCGTATCGTTCTCATTGATGATCGGGATGACACCCAGCTCCAGCAACGTGCGCAGCGTGGTGCGCGCGTTGAGGTAGCGGCGGCGGTCGGACAAGTCCTCGTGCGTGAGCAGAATCTGCGCCGTATGCAGTCCATATTGCGCGAACGCCGCCTCGTAGGCCTGCACAAGACCCATCTGGCCAACTGCGGCCGCCGCCTGCAGCTCGTGAATGGCCTTGGGGCGCACGGTCCAGCCGAGTCGCGCGATGCCTTCGGCGATTGCGCCGGAGGAGACGAGTACGATTTCGCAGCCGCTGCGCTTCAATGCGGCAATTTCCTCGGCCCATCGCGCCACGGCCGCATGGTCGAGCCCGCGTCCATCGTTGGTGACGAGGCTCGAGCCGACCTTGACGACCAGGCGCCCGGCGTTGGCAAACACTGAGGTCATGGGTTGAGGATTCTAGCTGTCATTCCCGCTCATATTGGTAGCTGAGCAAGAATGCCGGTGCCGTTAAAATTCGATTAAAAAAATTGAAAGTCCGTCGCCCCCGCTCAGTTACCCATGAGAGCGGGGCGACGTGTCAGGCTTCGGGCGTGCGCGGCCGGCGCATCTTGACCGGCTCGGGCGACACCACCACCGGCGTCGTGTCGTCGTCGACCTCCGCGGCCAGCAGCGCGGCCGGCGAAGGATTGGCGTCTAGCCAGTCCTGGATCTTGAAGATGAGTTCGCGGCAGCCTTCGCCGTTGATCGCGGTGACCGCGAAAACAGGGCCCTTCCAGCGATATTCCTTCACGAACGCCTTGACGCGGGCGGCGCGGTCTGCCTCGGGAATGAGATCGAGCTTGTTGAGAACGAGCCAGCGCGGCTTGTCGTACAGTGCCTGGTCGTAGAGCTTCAGTTCGTTGACGATCGCGCGCGCGTCGTGCACCGGGTCGGAGTTGGTGTCGAGCGGCGCCAGGTCCACGAGGTGCAGCAGCAGCCGCGTGCGCGCGAGGTGGCGCAGGAAGCGGTGGCCCAGTCCCGCGCCTTCGGCGGCGCCTTCGATCAGGCCCGGGATGTCGGCGACGACGAAGCTGCGCGCCTCCGACGTACGCACCACGCCCAGGTTGGGCGCGAGCGTGGTGAATGGATAATCGGCGACCTTGGGGCGCGCCGCGGAAATTGCGCGGATCAGTGTGGACTTGCCGGCGTTGGGCATGCCGAGCAGGCCGACATCGGCCAGCACGCGCAGTTCGAGCTTCAGCTTGCGCTGCACGCCTTCTTCGCCCTTGGTGAACTGTCTCGGCGCGCGATTCGTGCTGGACTTGAAATGCAGGTTGCCCAGGCCGCCCTTGCCACCCCGGGCGACGAGCACACGCGCGCCGTCGACAGACAGGTCCGCGATGCGCTCGCCGGAATCGGCGTCGCTGATGACGGTGCCCACCGGCATGCGCAGGATGATGTCCTCGGCGCCGCGCCCGTACTGGTCGGCGCCGCGCCCATTCTCGCCGCGATGGGCGCGATGGATGCGCGCGTAGCGATAGTCGATCAGCGTGTTGATGTTGCGGTCGGCCACCGCCCAGATGCTGCCGCCGACGCCGCCGTCGCCGCCGTCCGGCCCACCCCGCGGGATGTATTTTTCCCGCCGGAACGACGCGGCGCCGTTGCCGCCATCGCCGCCGATCACTTCGATGAGCGCTTCGTCGAAGAACTTCATTTGGGCTTCCGCATGTAGAGGATGTAGCGCTCGGTGTCGTCACCGCGGCGGTGGCCGTCCCAGACCGGCGTCCAGCCCGGTGGGGGAGGCGCCTGGGTGAGCTGCCGGCTGTACTGGACCAGCAGCGCGGCACATTCGTGGTCGGGGTGCACTTCCTCGCGCAGCGTCGACACGCCGGAGAAATAATAGAACAACGCGCGCTGGGGCTCGCTCAAGTCGCGGCTGGCGATGCAGCCGCTGCGCGGCATGCGCATGGCCGCGTTCTCGACCACATTGCGATAGGTGCGGCGCGAATCGATATAGGGTAGCCAGATGGTCGCCGCCAGGCCCCAGATCAGCGTGACGCCCGCGGCCCAATTGAGAATGGCGCGCCGATTGGAGCGCCGCGCCGGCCGTACCAGCATGATCCAGAGCAGCGTGAGCGCGATGGCCGAAAGCACTGCCCCTAAGTGGAACGACGGATGGAATCCCACTTCCGTATCGCGGAACAATTGCGCGACGCGCGGCGACATGCCGTGCAGGTACGAATCGATCCAGATTCCCCAGGCCAGCATCGCGACGAGGCCGAACGTCAGAATGCCGAACCAGTCGAGAGCGCCCGAAAAGCCACGCTTCAGCGAATCGACTTCGAGCGCCGCGAGCAGCGCGAGCGGCACCAGAAGCGGAATCGCGTAGGCAAGCTTGGGATCGGGCATCAACAGGAGCGAGAACAGGATTACCAGCGCGACCACGGCTGGCACTTGCAAGCCCGGATCGCGCAGGCCGCCGTTGAAGCCACGCCCGCGCGTCCACAGCACCCACGGAATCAGCGGCAGCGACGGCCACGCGAACCAGAGCAGGTTCTTGAGGTAATAGCCCGGCGCGAACTCGCCATCGCTGCTGAAGAACGCGAAGTAGTTGGCCACTGTCTCGCCTTTCCACCACAGCGCGAACAACGCTGGGTCGCGCATGTGCAGCGCCAGAGGCCAGCTCAGCGCCAGCGGCAATGCCACCGACAGCGACACCAGCAACGTCAGCCCATAGGCGCGGGTACGCCACGGTTGGTCGACCAACGGCAGCAAGAGCGCCGACGTTACCAGCCATACGGGGCCCAGCATGCCGCGTCCGAGGAACGCGAGCGCGACGCCGATGCCGAGCACGATCCCGCCGGCGATGGGGCGTCGCAACGCGAGCGCGAACCCGTACAGCGCGACCGCGACGCCGGCGGTGGTGCCCAGCTCCGGGGACAGTGCGTGCGCCCGGTCCCAGAATCCCACGCTGCCTATCAGGAGCAGCACCGGAAGCCAACGCAATGCGCGGCCGTTCAACTCGCGGCTCGCCTGTGCAGTGACGAGCAGGATGACGGCCAGCGCCAATCCGACGACCAGGCGCGCCGCGTTGTGCGTCTCGAGCGGCGGTGAGAATGCCTTGATGGCGAGCGCTCCCATCGCATAGATCAGCGGCGGTCGCGCGAGATACGGCTCGCCCCCCAGGAAGGGAACCACGAAGTCGCCGCGATTCGCCATCTCGAAGGCGACGCCGATGGACGTCGCGTCCTCGGTCTTCCAGGGGTCGTGCCCGACCAGCCCCATGCACACCCAGGCGGCACAGAGCAGCACCAGCCCGAACTGCTTGAACGCGCGCAGCGGTCCCGACGGGCTGACCTCTTCGGGGTCGACCGGCTCGGGTGTGTAGGGTCTTGGCGCGCGCATGGGAAGGCCGGAATCCTGCGACTTTACTAGGCCCTAAACTTCGGTGCGCGGAGAAGGATAAGAAAAAGGCAGCCGAAGCTGCCTCTTTCGTCGTGCTTGCACAATCGGCGGCGGATCAGGCTGCCGGCGTGGCCGGCTTGGCGGCGGCCTTGCTGCCATAGCGCTGGTTGAACTTGTCGATGCGACCCGCAGTGTCCATCACTTTCTGCTTGCCCGTATAGAACGGGTGGCAGGCCGAGCACACTTCGATGTGGATGGGCTTGCCCAGCGTCGAGCGCGTGGCGAACGTGTTGCCGCAACTGCAGGTGACCTGCGTTTCGGCATATTTGGGGTGGATGTTTTCTTTCATGTCGTCCTCGCTTGTCGTTGGGCCCGCTTGCGCAGTTGCCACTCAATGGCAAATTCAGCGAACGTTTCGCCGGCGCGCTGCCCCAGGTCAACCTAGCATTATCCGGGTTTCAATGCTGTTCGGCAAGGTGGGGACGGAACCGTCGAAGGACAAGCGTCCACCGGGAAAGCGCTACGAATCAGTGACTTAGCCGCGTCGCATCGAATCGAAAAAGTCCGAATTCGACTTCGTTCCCTTGACCTTATCGAGCAGGAATTCCATGGCCTCGAGCTCGTCCATCGGATATAGAAGCTTGCGCAGCACCCACACCTTTTGCAGGATTTCCGGCTTGAGCAGCAGTTCCTCGCGTCTCGTACCGGAGCGATTGACGTTGATCGACGGATAGATCCGCTTCTCGGCCATGCGCCGGTCGAGGTGGATTTCCATGTTGCCGGTGCCTTTGAATTCCTCGTAGATCACGTCGTCCATGCGCGAACCGGTGTCGATCAGCGCGGAAGCGATGATCGTCAGCGAGCCGCCTTCCTCGATGTTGCGCGCGGCGCCGAAGAAGCGCTTGGGCCGCTGCAGCGCGTTGGCGTCGACGCCGCCGGTCAGCACCTTGCCCGACGCGGGCACGACGGTGTTGTAGGCGCGGGCGAGACGCGTGATGGAATCCAGCAGGATCACCACGTCCTTCTTGTGCTCGACCAGGCGCTTGGCCTTCTCGATGACCATCTCGGCGACCTGCACATGGCGCGTCGCCGGCTCGTCGAAGGTCGAGGACACGACTTCGCCGCGCACCGAGCGTTGCATTTCCGTCACTTCCTCGGGCCGCTCGTCGATCAGGAGCACGATCAGCATCACATCGGGATGGTTGGCGGCGATCGAGTGCGCGATGTGCTGCAGCATCACCGTCTTGCCGGACTTTGGGCTCGCGACCAGCAAGCCGCGCTGGCCCTTGCCGATGGGCGCGACGATGTCGATGATGCGGCCCGTGATGTTTTCCTCCGCCTTGATGTCGCGCTCGAGGACCATCGGCTCGTCGGGGAACAGCGGCGTCAGGTTCTCGAACAGGATCTTGGTCTTGGCATTCTCCGGCGCTTCGAAGTTGACCTTGTCGACTTTGACCAGCGCGAAGTAGCGCTCG
Source organism: uncultured beta proteobacterium (assembly GCA_963819965.1). Classification (GTDB taxonomy): domain Bacteria; phylum Pseudomonadota; class Gammaproteobacteria; order Burkholderiales; family Casimicrobiaceae; genus VBCG01. Next base: position 614,189 of record CAWFYA010000004.1, on the reverse strand, counting down.
CCTTCCTTCGGGGTGCGAATTTCGCCCTCGATGGTGTCACCGGTGTGCAGATTGAAACGGCGGATCTGCGACGGCGAGATGTAGATATCGTCGGTGTTGGCAAGGTACGACGTGTCCGGCGAGCGCAGGAATCCGAAACCGTCCGGCAGCACTTCCAGCACGCCACCGCCGAAAATCGACTCTCCTTTCTTTGCCTGCTGCTTCAACAATGCAAAGATGAGGTCGTGCTTGCGCATCCGGTTGGCACCCTCGATTTCATTCGAATTGCCGAGGTCGATCAGTTCGGATACGTGTTTGGCTTTGAGGTCGGATAGATGCATGGTGCGGGTTGGTCGTTAGGGGGACGGACTTGAGGGAGGGGACGAAGGAACCGAACGGGAGGAAGGGCGGGACGAAACGGCTGGGATGACGGGCCGGATTTTCCGGCTCGCGATGGACCGCAACGAAAGGACGGGTGTCGGGTTTGGGACCGGCGCGCCGCAAGCGTCTGCGCTCGGCGCCGGCAGGCGCTACTGACGACTATGGGTGACTTTGCTGCTTAAGGATTCAATGCCGGATCAATCGCTTTGCCGCCGGCATCCCGTACGCGCTATCGAACCAAGGATCGCGCTCGGCGGCAAGCGTACGGCGCGAGGGCCAGTTTCCTGGGCGGCGCGCCGTGCTTATGGAACAAGAGGTTATAGCGGTTAGATGTTGCTGTCAATCCATGCGGTCAACTGCGACTTGGTCAGCGCGCCGACCTTCTGCGCATGCGCCTGGCCGCCCTTGTACAGGATAACGGTCGGAATGCCACGGATGCCGTACTTGCCGGGCGTGGACGGATTGGCGTCGATGTCGAGCTTGGCCACGGTGATCTTGCCGCCGTACTCCCTGGCGACCTCGTCCAACACCGGCGCGAACATCTTGCACGGCCCGCACCATTCAGCCCAGAAGTCGACCAGAACAGGAGCACCGGACTGCAGGACGTCCTTGTCGAAGGTGGCATCGGAAACGTGCTTGATGGCTGCGCCCGGCGGCAGCACGCCCTTGTCGAGGGTGGCTTCGGAAACGTGTTTGTCGGCTGCACTCATGGACTGTCCTCTCGGGGGAAACGCACCGCTCGCTTCACCGCGGCGCCTCGTTTTGGGATAACGGTAGCCGAAGCGCCTGATTCTTGCAAGCAAGTGACGCGGCTTTACCGTGCTACGGGCGAGAGTGGGGGCCAATCTGCTAAAATTCAAGGATTCCCGCGTTGCGCTCCGCAAAGCCCGCCCATGACCTACGTCGTCACCGAAAGCTGCATCCGCTGCAAATACACCGATTGCGTCGACGTATGCCCCGTCGATTGCTTTCGCGAAGGCCCCAATTTCCTGGTAATCGATCCGGACGAATGCATCGATTGCACGCTGTGTGTCGCCGAATGCCCGGTGGAAGCCATTTTTGCCGAGGACGATGTGCCGGCCGACCAGCAGCAGTTCATGGCGTTGAACGCGGAATTGTCCAAACTGTGGAAGCCCATCATCGAACGCAAGCCGGGTCCTCCGGATGCGGACGAATGGAAAGACGTCAAGGACAAGCTCAAATACCTCGAGCGCTGATTGTTCCTGGACTCCGCGTTTGACCGGGCACGCCCGATCCCCCTAAAATCACAAGGTTATTGCCGCCGCACCGGTGGTGCCCCAGTGGCCAAATATTTGCCACTCATTCAGTAACGCGCCGACGAAAGATCCGACCCAACCATGACTCGATTCACGCTGCTCACCGCGCTCGCAGCCGCCGCGCTCTTTCCGGCGCTGGCCGCCGCGCAGGCCGCGGCGCCGGCCGGCGATCCGCAAAGGGGCTCGCAGAGGGTCCAGATGTGCCAGGGCTGCCACGGCATCCTTGGCTGGCGCACCGCCTACCCCGAGGTGTATCGCGTGCCCAAGATCGCGGGCCAGCATCCTGCGTACATCATCGCCGCGCTCAAGGAATACCGCGCAGGTCAGCGTAGCCATCCGTCGATGGGCGCGATCGCCGCGTCGCTGACCGACCAGGACATGGCCGACATTGCCGCGTACTACAACCAGGCCCCGTTGCAGACTGCCGTCAAATGAGGCCAGTGAAATGATGACCATGAATCGCAGGATCCTCGCCGTCGCCGCAACCGCATCCGTATTGGCCGTGTCCTCGCTGGCGGCGGGCCGGGCCGTTGCCGCCGACATCGAAGCGGGCAAGAAGAAAGCCCAGGAAGTGTGCGCCGCCTGTCACAACATGGACGGCGTCAGCACCATTGCGGACTACCCGAAATTGGCGGGCCAGTATCCGGATTACCTGGCCAAGGCACTGCGCGACTACAAGTCGGGGGCGCGCAAGAACCCGATCATGGCCGGTATGGCCGCGGGCCTCACGCAAAAGGACATCGACGACGTCGCCGCCTATTTCGCGTCCTTGCCGCCGGTCCTGCAGACCCACATGTGAATTTGACGGGCGCGAATCATGGCGCCGGTAGCACGGAAATGGGGCGCCTGGAGGCGCCTTTTTCCTTCCCGAGCCAGACCCGTACCGTCCGCGATTTTCCGCGCGCGATGGCCGACTCTCCCACCGCACATTGCTCTGCGCGGCTTGCCGTTTAATTTTGTTGCTGCATACCTGACGCGAGACCACCATGACGACTGCCGCCACCGCAACGCTCGACCAATTGTCACTCGGCTTTCGCGACCGATTTCTCTCCTACGATGAGTTGACGCGGCAGGTGCAGAGCTGGGCCGAGGCATTTCCCGACCTGTGCCGATTGACGTCGATCGGCACCACCCCGGAGGGCCGAGAGCTGTGGCTGCTGACGCTCGGTCCGGATCCCGACCGTGCGCGGCCCAGCGCCTGGGCGGACGGCAACATGCACGCAAGCGAGATCAGCGGCTCGAACGTTGCGCTGGCCATTGCCGAGGATGTGCTGCGCCTGCACCTTGGGCAGCCCGGCGTGGACGCGAAATCGCCGCTGTCCGGGACGGCCGCCGCGCGCCTGAAGGAAGTCCGGTTCTTTGTGTTGCCCCGCATGTCGCCGGACGGCGCGGAAGCGGTGCTGACGTCGGGCCGGTACGTGCGCTCCGTGCCGCGCGACGAGCGCCCGGCGAAGGCGCACGCCTACTGGCGCGGCCAGGACGTGGACGGCGACGGCCTGGCGCTGGCGATGCGCGTGCGCGACGACGGCGGCGAAATGGTCGAGTCGAAGGAGTTTCCCGGACTGCTGCTGCCGCGGACGATCGACGATCCGCCGCCCTATTACAAGATCTATCCGGAGGGGGTGATCGAGAACTTCGACGGTGCCAATGTGCCGTCGCCGTATTTCCTGTCCGACAACCAGACCGACCTCAATCGCAACTTCCCGTACGCTTGGGCGCCGGATTCCACGCAGGAAGGCGCGGGCGCGTTTGCGCTGAGCGAGATCGAGTCGCGCGCGGTGGTCGAGTTCACGGCGCAGCATCCGGAAATCTTCCTCTGGCTCAACCTGCATACGTTCGGCGGCGTGTTCATCCGGCCTTTGGGCGACAAGCCCGATACCAAGATGAATCCGTCGGACCTCGCGCTGTATCGGCAACTGGGCGCCTGGGCGGAAGAACTCACCGGCTATCCGATGGTGTCGGGCGCCGAGGAATTCCTGTACGAGCCGGACAAGCCGCTCAACGGCGACTTGACCGATTACGCGTATTACCAGCGCGGTGCGGTCGCCTACGTGGTCGAACTGTGGGACCTCTTCAAGCAGGTGGGCTTCGAGCGCAAGAAGCGCTTCGTCGATGCGTACACCCATCTCACGCGCGAGGACATGCTGAAAATCGCGGCGTGGGACCGTGACCACAACGCCGGCCGGACGCTGCGTCCGTGGCGCCAAGTCGCGCATCCGCAATTGGGCGACGTCGAAGTCGGCGGCATCGATCCCCGCGTCGGTATGTGGAATCCGACGCCATCGGCGATGCCCGGCGTTTGCGCCGATCAAACGGCGCATTTTCTGCGCACGGCGGCACTGGCGCCGTCCATCGCGATCGACTCTGTCGAGACCGCTGTATTGGAGCCCGGCTTGACGCGGATCACGCTCACCGTCGCCAACCACGGCTACCTGCCCACGTACATCCTGGACTCCGCGAAGAAACTTACCCACAACGAGCCGCTGTGGGCTGACGTCTCCGGCGAAGGCTGCGAGTTGGCCGAGCCCGCGCTCGCCCATCGTGAGATCGGCCACCTCGAAGGGTGGGGCCGTGGACTCTTCAGTGGCGCTGGTGCGTTGTACTACATGCAGACGAGTGGGACCACGGGTGCGCGCACGCTCTCCTGGGTGGTGCGTGGGCGCGGCACGCTCGACGTTCGCGTGGGTTCGTGCCGCGTTGGCTGGATTTCCCGAAGGATCGATGTCGCGTGACGCTGGCGTCGTCCCCGCGCAGGCGGAGACCCGGCGGCTTTGTATCTCGCGCGTGCGGCAACGACACTGGGTTAGCGCGTCCGCGGGAATGACGGTCAGGTTAGCGCTGTCGCATCAGGCAGTCGAGGTACAGCGTCGCATCCGGCGCGCCGCGCAAACGCTGCGCGCTCCAGATCACTTCACCCAGGCATTCGAGCACCGCATGCAACGCGGCATGCTCGTCGCCGCGAGCATTGCGTAGTCGCTCGAATTGCGCGCGAATGCCCGGCGGCTGGTCGATCGCCAGCTGTTCGGCAACCGCGAGATGAAGCGACAAGTGAAGGAACGGATTGATGTCGCCCGACTCCGGTGCGAAATCGCGTTCGACATGGCGATCCGGATCCTCGAAAGTGGCGTGATATTCGGGATGCATCGCCACCAGCCTGGCGGCGATGTCTTCGAGCGCGGTGAGCGTTTGGCCGGCTCGCTGTTTCGCCCACGCGTCGATCAGGAAGCGCCGTGCCTCGTCGCGCGACGGATTGAACATCGACGAATCAGCCCCGCAAGGGCGCGAGTGGCGGAGGTGCCGCGCCCTTTGTCTTGCCGCGGAATTCGCACAAATCGCGAATGGCGCATTCCGGACACTTCGGACCCCGCGCCAGGCAGGTATAGCGCCCGTGCAGGATCAGCCAGTGATGCGCGTCCCGCTTGAACTCGTCGGGAACGAATTTCATGAGTCGTGCCTCGACTTCGCCGACATCCTTGCCCGGTGCAAGGCCCGTGCGGTTCGCAACACGGAAGATGTGCGTGTCCACGGCGATCGTCGGCTGCCCGAACGCCGTGTTGAGAACGACATTGGCGGTCTTGCGCCCGACCCCCGGCAGCGCTTCCAGCGCGGCGCGGTCGGGGGGCACCTTGCCGCCATGTTCCCGGACCAGGATTTCCGACAGCGCGACCACATTTTTGGCCTTGTTGCGGAAAAGGCCGATTGCGTTGATATACGGAATCAAACCGTCGACGCCCAGCCTGACCATTGCCGCCGGCGTGTTGGCGACCGGAAACAGGCGCGCCGTCGCCTTGTTGACGCTCTTGTCGGTGGCCTGGGCAGAGAGCACGACGGCGACCAGCAATTCGTAGGGTGACAGGTGCGAGAGTTCGGTCGTCGGGTGCGGATTGAGCGCGCGCAGGCGCTCGAATATCACGCGCCGCTTGGCCGCGTTCATTTGCGCCCGGGGCTGCCGGCGCCCAATTCGGCCAGGCGCTGCAGGCGCGCGGCCTCGTTGGTCTTGAGGTAGCCGTCATCCTTCAGCAGCGCGTAGGCCTTGGCGGCCCAGGGCGCCGCGGCCGCCTTGTCGCCGCGCGCCACGGCGATTTCCGCCATCTCCTCGTAGACATAGCCGTCCGGTTCGCGGGCCTTTTCCATTTCGGCGACGAGTGCCTTCTGGATTTTCTCGGCATCGTCGAGTTTTCCGACCGCGCGATAACCTCGCGCGACGGTCCATTTCGCCACGCGGGTCGCCTCGGGGTCGCCTGCCGCCTTGCGCAGCGGCAGCGCCTTCTGCCAGTTGGCGAGCGCGGTGGCAGGGTCGCCCAAGTCGAAATACGTCCAGCCGATGTTGTTCAGCAGCGAAGCGCGCCAACCGCGCGCGCGCGGATCCTCCGACGCCTCTGCGGCGGCCAGCGCCTTGTTGTTCCATCCGAGCTGTTCAGCGTGCGGCGTGGCGATGCCCAGCATATGCAGCGCATCGACGCGATAGAAATCGGCGCCGGGAAGCGTGTCGCTGTTCCACAAGGTCGCGGCTTCGCTGAACATTGGAATTGCCGCTGCCTTGTCTCCGCTGGAATTGCGCGTGCGTCCCCGCTCCAGCAGGTAGCGAATGCGCACGCGCACGGCAACCTTGTCGAGCAAGGGCGCAACGCGGTCGAGTGTCGCGTCCGCCTCCGCGAACTGCCGCTGCAGCGACTGCGTGCGGGCAATCTGGGTGGCGGTTTCCAGCGCTTCGCGCGACCCCGCGGGATGCCTGGAAAGCTCCTCGGTAAAGCGCGTGGCTGACTCGGCCGGCTTGCTGAAGTCCCACAGCTTGTCCACCTGTTCGGAAAAGTCGATGGCCAATGTCTGGCTCATGGCCGGGAGTGCCTTCAGCATCAACGCGAATGCGGTCAACGCCAGCACTCTTCGGCGCGAAGCCTCGATGCGTTCGTTCATGGTTTTCCCCGCGCGCCGTTCGCACGCCGCGCGCGCGCCCGCGCCAGAGCTGCCGCCACTGCCGCCTGCCGGCGCGCCTGATCGTGCATCCCGGCGCTGGGCGACGGCGTCGCATTCGCGTTGCTTTGCAGGCGCTTGGCCACGCGTTCACCGCGCGCCAATCGCGCGGCCCGGCGCCGGTGGCGGTCGCGTGCGGCGATGGCATCTGCCGTGGTCCACGCGGACGCTGCCGGGTGGAGCGTGATGCAGTCCACCGGGCAGGGCGGAAGGCACAACGCGCAGCCGGTGCACAAAGAAGTTAGCACCGTGTGCATCCGCTTTTGCGCGCCGAGGATCGCGTCGACCGGACAAGCCGCAATGCACAGCGCGCAACCGATGCAAGTCGCCTCGTCGATTACCGCGACCTCGCGCGGTCCCGCTTCGCCGCACTCGGGCGCCAGGGGCAGGGCTGCGCGTCCCGTCAACACAGCCAGCGCAGCGATCAACTCGGCGCCACCGGGCGGGCAGCGATTGATGCCGGTCGCCCCGGCAGCAATGGCGTCGGCGTAGGGGCGGCATGCGGCGAAGCCGCACCGCGTGCATTGCGTTTGCGGCAGCAATGCGTCGATGCGGTCCGCGAGGGTAGCGACCGAGGTCGGCGCCGAAGAGGAAACGGGCGTTGGAACTGTGCTGGCCATGCCTGCATTTTACCGTCGGCCCGCTTGCGCCAGTTTGCTAGACTTCGCGGGTGCCGAATGGGCTGGTGAAAAGACCCCGGCGATACCGTGGCTACGACCCGATTTCCTCCCGAGTTCTATGTTGATCTGCCGCTCGTGCCCGGTATCCGCGCGCGCTTCGCCGCGTGGGTGCTCGGGCTGATCGGCTGGCGTGTCGTCCTCGCGCGGCCGGTGCCGATGCACTGCGTGGTGGTCTTCTATCCGCACACGTCCAATTGGGACTTTCCCTACGGCCTGATGGCCAAGTGGCTCGTGGGTATCCATTTTCGATTCATCGCCAAGGAATCGCTGTTCGCCAAACCGTTCCTCGGCTCGTTGATGCGGCGCTGGGGCGGCATTCCCGTGGACCGCAGCGGCGGCACGGGCGCCATTGCGCAACTGTCCGCGCAGTTCGCAGCCAACGACGATTTCCGGCTGGTCGTCGCGCCCGAGGGCACACGCAGCCTCACCGGGCGCTGGAAGAGCGGCTTCTATCACCTGGCGCGCGCCGCCAAGGTGCCCGTGGCGTTGTCGTTCATCGACTATCGCCGTCGCGAGACCGGCGTGGGCGGTTATGTCGACCTGTCGGGCAACGTCGCAGCCGACCTCGCGCGAATCGCCGCCTTCTATGCCGACAAGACGGCGCGGCGGCCGGAAAATGCCGGCCCGATCCGGTTCGACCAGAGTCCATAGGGCGACGCGCCGATCCGCACGCTGCAGGAACTCGGCGAGCAGCTCGACCGGAGCGCAAACAGATGTAGCGCACGCCGCCGCGACACGGGCACAATGGAAAAGAGCAACACACGCGATCGTGACCCAGGGACACCCATTGCATTCGCACCTTCATGCGCACGACCAAGGTGAGCACGCGCATCGCCCGGAGATGACGAACGGGCCCGGCGTCCGGCGTGCGCTGTGGTTGGCGCTGTTGCTGACGGCCGGCTTTGCGATTGTCGAGGGCGTTGGCGGCTGGCTGGCAGGCTCGCTGGCACTGCTCTCCGATGCAGGTCACATGGTCACCGACGTGGCGGCGTTGGGTATGGCGTTGTTCGCCAATGCGATTGGACGGCGTCCACCGTCGTTGCGCGCGTCGTACGGCTATGGCCGGGCGGAGGTGCTGGCCGCGTTTGTCAATGCCATCGTTTTGCTTGGCGTGGTCGCGGCCATCGTCATCGAGGCGGTGCGTCGCCTGCTCGAACCGACGCCGGTCGCGGGGACCGTGGTTCTGGGCATTGCGATCGCCGGCCTGGCTGTCAACATCGCTTGCGCCTGGCTCCTGTCGGGCAATTCGGGTTCGATCAACGCGCGCGGTGCCATGCTCCACGTGCTCGGTGACCTGTTGGGCTCGCTCGCGGCGATCATTGCCGGCGGCGTCATCATGGCGACCGGCTGGATGCCGATTGATCCGATCCTGTCGATCGTCGTTGCGCTGCTGATCCTGCGCTCGACGCTCGCGTTGCTGAAGCAGTCGACGGGCGTGTTGATGGAAGGGGTGCCCGGACATCTCGACTACAACGCGATCGGCCAGGCGTTGGCGCGCCTGCCGGGCGTGACCGGCGTGCACGACCTGCACGTGTGGAACATGACGGCGGAGCGCCCCGCGCTGTCGGCGCACATCGCGCTGGCCGACGGAACCGCGTGGCCGCAGACGCTCGCGCGCGCGCAGCGAATGCTGGCGCAGGAGTTCGGAATCGAGCATGTGACGCTGCAGCCCGACTGGCCCGCGATCCGGACCGGCGCGAAAGTGATTCCGGTGGCGGCGCTGGAGTCGGCACCGGACGTTGGCTCGCGTTCCCGTTAGCAGGGTTCTACAGCCACTTCACCTTCTTGAAGTTGAAGTACAGCATGACGTCGATGATCAGCATCACGGCGATCGCGGTCGGATAGCCCCAGACCCAGTCCAGCTCCGGCATGTTCTTGAAGTTCATGCCGTAGATGCCGGCGACCATCGTCGGCACCGCGATGATGGCCGCCCAGGCCGCCAGTTTCTTGGTCACTTCGCTCTCGGACAGCGAGATCATGCCGAGGTTGACCTGGATGGCCGTGGTCAGCATTTCGCGGATGCCTTCGATCGACGCATGGATGCGATGCAGGTGGTCGTACACGTCGCGGAAATACTCGCTCATGCCGCTGCAGATTTGCGGTACGCGGCCGCCGTAGAGGCGGCCGGTCGCCTCCATCAGCGGGTCGACCGCGTGCTTCAGCACCATCAACTTCTGCTTCAACGCGTAAAGCGCCTCGATGTTGGAGCGCGCGGCGTTCTTCACGAAGATCTGCTCCTCGACGAGCTCGAGTTCTGATTCCAGCCCGTCGAGAATCGGAAAGTAGCGGTCGACCACGTTGTCCATCAGTGCATAGAACACGTAGCCCGACCCGTGCCGCAGCAGGTCGGGCTCGCGCTCCGCGCGCACTCGCACCGCCGCGAATCCCTGCTGCGCATGCTGGCGCACCGAGAGCACGTAGTTGGGGCCGACGAAGATGTCCACTTCGCCTGCCAGCAGCTCCTCGTCGCCCTCCGGCGTCTTCACGTGCTCCACCGTATGGAGCACCGCGAACAACGAGTCGCCATATTCCTCGATCTTGGGGCGCTGGTGGCCATGGCGGGCGTCGTCGACTGCCAGCTCGTGCAGGCCGAATTCCTCGGCCATTTCGTTCAGCTCATCCGGCGTGGGTTCGAACAGCGCGACCCACACGAAGCAATCGGGCCGGCTCACGTACTCGCTGATGTCCTCGCTTGGAATGTCGGCGAGCTTGCGGCCGTTCTGATACGCGACGCAGTTGATGAGCATGGGGCGGGATCTGGAGTAGGGGATTCGTGGTCGCCACGGGATTGCCGCCGCGTTTGCCACGTCCGGTCGCCGCATCATAGCCGTCCGGACGCCGGGCAACCACCGCACGCTGGTCCATGGGTTGTGCGTTGCCTGCCGCCCGCGTCGCGGGACCGATGATATACTGCAAATGACCGTGGGTCAGTTACGGGTTACAGCAACTTTGGAGGCTGCAAACAGCGGCGTTCCGTCACCAGATGTCCGGCTCATCCGCAACCCCCGAGTCCGTGCGTGCCGCTGCGCGGCACCCGCGCGAGCTCGCGGTTCTGCTGACGCTGGCCGCGATGCAGTTCACGCAGGTCCTCGACTTCATGATCATGATGCCGCTGGGACCGCAATTCATGCGGATCATGGCGCTCGACCCGCAGCACTTTGCGTTCCTGGTCTCGGCATACACATTTGCCGCAGCTGCCAGCGGTTTCGTTGCCGCCTTCTGGATCGACCGCTTCGGCCGCAAGCGGGCATTGCTCACGATGTACAGCGGTTTTGTCGTGGCAACCGTGCTGTGCGGGCTGGCGCCGAATTATGCGCTGCTGCTGCTGGCGAGAATCGTCGCAGGCGTGTTCGGCGGCGTGATTGGGGCACTGGTGATGACCGTCGTCGCGGATGTCCTGCCCTACGCCAGGCGCGCGCGCGGAACGGCGCTGGTAGCATCCGCGTTTTCGCTTGCCGCGGTCATGGGCGTGCCCATGGGGCTGTGGATGGCCGCGCAATACACCTGGCGTGCGCCGTTCCTGGCACTGGCGGCCTTCAGCGTCGCGATCGGTTTCCTGGCGTGGCGGGTGCTGCCGGCGCTCGACGCCAATGTCGGGGGGGCGCCGCGCCGCCGTCCGATCGCACAGCTTCGCGCGATCTTCGGCGTGCGCAATCACCGGACCGCATTCGCGTTCATCGTCGCGCTGATGTTGTCGGTCTTCTCGGTGGTCCCGTTCATCGCGCCTTACAACGTGGCCAATGTCGGGTTGACCGAGGCGGAATTGCCGTACATCTATTTCGCCGGCGGCTTCACGGCGCTGTTCACGGCGCAGATCATCGGCCACCTCGCCGACAAATACGGCAAGAAGCGCGTCTTCACGGTCCTGGCGTTCCTGTCGTTGATCCCGATCTACATCACCACGCATCTTTCGCGGGTGCCGTTCGGGTGGGTCCTGGCCTCCGCGGTCTTGTCGTTCGTACTGGTGCCGGGCCGTTTCGGTCCCGCAATGGCGCTGGTGACGGGGAGCGTGGCGCCACGGCTGCGCGGCAGTTTCATGAGTTTCAACGCGTCGATCCAGCAGCTGGGTTCGGGTACGGCCACGTTCGTCGCGGGCCTCATCATCGGTCGCGCGGCGGACGGCAGCCTGACCCACTACGACTGGGTGGGCTGGCTTTCCGCCGGTTGCACGCTGCTGGCGGTCTGGCTGGCGTGGCGCATCCACGTCGTGCCCGACGGCAGCCACGCCCCGGAATAGTGCGGAGGTTTTGGACTTGGCCTGTGCGGACGAGTAACATCCCCGGCTTCGTTGCCTCATTGTGCTCACTCCGGCGCGCGTCGCCCTAGCCGATGATCATCACGTCACTTCTCGACACCGACCTCTACAAGTTCACGATGATGCAGGTGGTTCTGCATCATTTTCCCGAGGCCCAGGTCGAGTATCGCTTCCGCTGCCGCAATGCCGACGTCGATCTTTCACCGCACGTGGTGGAGATCGAGGCCGAGATTCGCGCGCTGTGCGCACTGAGATTTACCCGGCGCGAGCTGGACTACCTGCGCAGCTGGCGTTTCTTCAAAAGCGATTTCGTCGACCTGCTGGGCCTCTTCAATCTGGATGAGCGCTTCGTCAAGGTGACACGCGTCGCCGGTTCGCCGCGCGAAATCGACATCACGATCAGGGGCCCCTGGCTGCATACGATCCTGTTCGAGGTGCCGGTGCTGGCGATCGTGTCCGAAATCCATAACCGGCACACTCATCCGCAGCCGGACCTGGACGAAGGGCGCCGGCGTCTTGCTGCCAAGATCGCGCAGGCAAACACCGTCAAGGACAGCGAATTCCGGATTGCCGATTACGGTACGCGCCGCAGGTTCTCGCGCGTGTGGCAGGACGAGGTCGTGGGCACGCTCAAGTCCGGACTGGGGGCGCATTTCGTCGGTACCAGCAACGTGCGCTGCGCGCTGGAGCACGGGCTCACGCCGTTGGGAACGATGGCCCACGAATACCTGCAGGCATGCCAGGCGGTGGGACCGCGGCTGCGCGATTCGCAGGTTTTCGCGTTCAACATGTGGGCGCGCGAGTATCGCGGCGACCTGGGGATTGCGCTTTCCGACGTGTGCGGCATGGACGCGTTCCTGCGCGATTTCGACCTCTTCTTCTGCAAGCTGTTCGATGGCGTGCGGCACGATTCCGGCGACCCTTTCGAGTGGGGCGAAAAGCTGATTGCGCACTACGAGAAGATGCGCATCGACCCGCGCAGCAAGACGATGGTGTTTTCCGACAGCCTCAACATTCCGCTGGCCCTGCGCCTGTTCGACTATTTCAAGGGTCGCGTCCGGACGTCGTTCGGCATCGGCACCAACCTGACCAACGACCTCGGCTACGAGGCGCTGCAAATCGTGATCAAGATGACCCGCTGCAATGGCCAGCCCGTGGCCAAGATCAGCGACGAACCGTCGAAGGCGATGGACTACGACCCGTCCTATGTCGCTTACCTGAGGGAGGTCTTCCAGGTGGCGGAAGAGGCACCACTGCAACGGCGGGCCGTCGGCGGATGAGCAAATGGCGTCCCCGCGATGTGGGGCGGGGGCCTTCGGTGTAGAGTATTCGCATGGCAACACCCCTCTCAGGCGTCAAGAGACCACCGTCCTCGGGCAAGCCCGCTGCTCCTGCCGTCCAGGGTCAGGACCGCCGGCTGCGGCTGGACGACATCCTCAAGCTCTTGCTGGCCGACGGGCTGGTGCCGGCGCCGGAAGCGGAGGCGCTCGCACGTTCGCGCACACACCGCTTCGAACATCCGCTGGAAGCGATCGCCGACCGCAATTGGAAGTCGCTCAAGCCGCCGCACCGGCAGATGACGCTCGAGTGGCTGGTCGAATGGCTGGCCGGGAAGCTGGACATTCCCTATTTCCACATCGATCCACTCAAGATCGACCTGGGTGCCGTGACGGCGACCATGTCCATCGCCTACGCCGAGCGCTACCGGATTCTGCCCGTGGCCGTCGACCGGCGGACGCTGACGGTGGCGACGAGCGAGCCTTTCATCCGCTCCTGGGCCAACGAGCTGGGAGATATCCTCAAGCTCGAGGTGAAGTTCGTCTTCGCCAACCCCGCCGACATCAAGCGGTTCATGGGCGAGTTTTTCAATCTCGCCCGCTCGATGAAGCGCGCGCAGTCCGCATCCAAGGGCCAGCTCGCGCTGACGGGCAATTTCGAGCAGCTGGTCGAACTGGGCAAGCACGGCAACCTCGACGCCAACGACCAGCATGTCGTGCACATCGTCGACTGGTTGTGGCAATACGCATTCGAGCAACGTGCGTCCGACATCCACGTCGAGCCGCGGCGCGACCTGGGTTTGGTGCGCTTTCGCATCGACGGCGTGCTGCACCAGGTCTATGCCATTCCTGCGCCAGTGCTGATCGCGATGACCTCGCGCATCAAGCTGCTTGCGCGGATGGAAATCGTCGAGCGGCGGCGCCCGCAGGACGGTCGCATCAAGACGCTGGCGCCCGACGGGCAGGAAGTCGAGCTGCGGATCTCGACGATGCCCACGGCCTTCGGCGAAAAGCTGGTAATGCGTATCTTCACTCCCGAAGTTTTGGTGCGCGATTACGAGGATCTGGGATTCACGGAGGACGACCGGAGTCGCTGGCGGAAGATGATCAAGGAGCCGCACGGGATCATCCTGGTCAGTGGCCCCACCGGTTCCGGCAAGACGACCACGCTGTACTCGTCGCTGAAGGAACTCGCCGTTCCCGAAGTGAACGTGTGCACGATCGAGGACCCGATCGAGATGGTCGAGCCGTTATTCAACCAGATGCAGGTGCAACCGACGATCGGCGTCGACTTCGCCAGCGGTGTGCGCACGCTGCTGCGCCAGGACCCGGACATCATCATGGTCGGCGAAATCCGCGACCGCGAAACCGCCGACATGGCCGTACAGGCGGCGCTGACCGGACACCTCGTGCTGTCGAGCCTGCACACCAATGATGCACCGACGGCGGTCACCCGGCTTCTGGATTTGGCCGTGCCGCCGTATCTCCTCAGCTCCACGCTGCTGGGCGTGATGGCGCAGCGCCTGGTGCGCACGTTGTGCCCGCATTGCAAGCAGCCGGGGGAGCCGCCGGACGACGAGACCTGGCGCGCGATCACGGCGCCCTGGCGGGGCGAGAAGCCGGCCAAGGTGATGATGCCGGTGGGTTGCCTCGAATGCCGGATGACGGGTTATCTGGGGCGCATCGGCCTGTACGAGATCATGCTGATCACGCCAGCGCTGCGCCGGCTGATGCACCACGAAGCGGACGATCGCGCGATTCGAGAGCAGGCATTCAAGGACGGGATGCGACCGCTGCGGGTATCGGGCGCGATGAAGGTCGCGGCCGGATTGACGACAGCGGAAGAGGTCGTGAAAGTGGCGCCGCTTGCCTAGCGAAGCCTGTTTCCGGAACGATCGAAAAGACTGTTCTGACCTCGCGCGCTAGGCGGCTATGAACTTGACCGCCACGCCGTTCTCGCAGTAGCGCATCCCCGTCGGTTTCGGCCCGTCGCTGAACAGGTGCCCATGGTGGCCCCCGCAGCGGGAACAGTGGTATTCCTGGCCGATCAAGGGGCTTTCTCCCTTGGTCAACTCCACGCCGCCAGGAACGGCGCGGTAGAAGCTGGGCCATCCCGTGCCGCTGTCGTATTTCGTGTCCGATGTGAAAAGCACCAGGTCGCAGCCGGCGCACGCGTAGCTGCCCTTGCGCGCTTCCTTCAGGAGCGGACTCGAGAAGCGCCACTCGGTGCCCGATTCGCGCAGCACGTGAAACTGCTCGGGCGTGAGCAGCTTGCGCCATTCGGCCTCCGTCTTCGTTACCTTGCCCGCACTGCCCGTCTGCGCGGCTATCCGCGTGGCGAGCACGGCGGCGGTGGCGGTCACTCCAAATTGCAGGAACTGGCGGCGCTTCATGGTCACTCCTGGCTTCGGGAACACGGTTCACATAGGTCGCGCAAGGGCCGGCAAACTTACGGCGATCCATCGGCGGACGTCATTGCGGTGCGCACATGTTGACGTGATCGGAACCGTAGCCGCCGTCGGCCACCCATCCCGCGGCAACCATGGTCGCGCGGACCGCAAGGCTGGTCGTGTAGCGATGGTTCGTTGCCGGCAACTGGTTCCAGACACGGTAGACCGGCACGGTATTGGCGGGGCAGGCACCGTTAATATCGGGCACCCCGATGTAGAAGACATTTGACGATTCCAGCTCGAAGTACGGCCAGGTAGACGGGATGATCTGGCAATCGCTCTGCAACGCCGAGTAGAAGTGCGAATCCCCCCACCCGGGCGGGATGTAGAACCGGCACACCGGGCCGAAGCCGGGTGTGGCGGCGAGATACGCGTTGAACGTATAGCCGGTGCGCTGCCATCCTGCAAAGACACCAGCGTCGAGCGCGGCGATATCGCTCGCCGACGCGGTCATGAAGTAGTGGTTGAGCGCAGCGTGATAGTACTCGACCACGGGCACTGCGGCCGGGGCGCCCAGGCTGGCCCGCGCAGCCTGCACCGCGCCGAACGCATTGAGAATGCCAGCGCCACAGATGTTCAAGGTCGCGCAGTCGCTGCCGGCACGGAATGGCGACGCCGATTGCGCCATCAGCGCCTTGATCTGCGCCGGCGTCAACGCCGGATTGATCGCAAGCATCAATGCCGCCACGCCCGAGACTTCCGGTGTCGAAAAGCTGGTACCTTCGACCACTGCATAGTTCGGGCTCGCGGCGACCGTGGTGCCGGAATTCCAGGTGGTGGTGATTGCGTCGGCGTCGCCGTTGCGATCCTGGTCGCCGCCCGGTGCCGCGATGTCCATCTGCGTGCTGTAGTTGCTGTAGCTCGCGCGGGCGCCAAGGTAATCGGTGGCGGCAACCGTGGAGACGCCCCCGCAACTCGCGGGAACATCGCCGTCGGCATTCCCGTTCTCGTTGCCCGCCGCGACGGCAATGAAGACGCCCGCATCGAGAATCTGATCGAGGGTCGCCTGCATCTGGCTTGTGCAGGAGCCTGCGCCGCCAACGCTCAGGTTGATGACTTTCGCGGGGTGCGGATTGGCGGGTGCCCCCGGCACGGGCAGACCGGCCGCCCAGGTCATCGCATTGAGAATGTCCGAGAAGTCGCCGCCGCAGCGGCCGAGCGCGCGCACCGGGACGATCTTGGCGTTCCAGTCGACGCCGGCTACACCGATGCCGTTCCCCGTGTTGGCTGCGAGGACACCCGTGACCATCGTACCGTGCCAGTCGCTGTCGGTGGCCGGTTCCCCGCGGCCGCATTCGTTCCTGGTGGTCCAGTCGCCCGGGTCCGTGGGGTCGGCATCCCGGCCGTCGCCGTCGTTGGAGGTCGGGGTATCAGAAATGAAGTCGTAGCCGGAAAGGATGCGCCCGGCCAGGTCGGGATGGTTAACGATACCGGTATCCACGACCGCGATCACCATGTTCGGCGAGCCGGTGGTGATGTCCCATGCATGGGTGGCGTCGATGCCCGCCAGTCCCGTGCTGGCGGCGTCCTGCAGGTTCCATTGATCGCCGTCGACATAGTAGGGATCGTTCGGCGTTTGCAACGTGTGCACTCGATAGTCGGGCATCGCAAAGCGCACGGTTCCCGCGCTTTGCAGGCGCTCTGCCGCCGCTTCCGCGGTCGCCGCGTCAACCGCCGCCGGAAACGTCACGAGCCACGCGCCCCCAGCCACCGCCCGTTCGACGTGCAACGGCATGGCGGCGACGCCGGACAACGCCGCGTCCCGGTCGATACCCAATTTTTCGTTGCGTCGCGACGCCTGTACCGATTGTGCATCCGCGAACGTGACGATCAGGTGGCGCACGTTCGCGGCGCCGGCGCCAGCGGCGACCGTCGACTTGAGCAGGGCGGACCGCGCGCCGTGGCCGCGCTCGACTTCCGCCCACACGACGTCGCCGCGCATGCGCAGCGCGTTGACGAGCTGCCGTGCCACGGCAGGACTAACCGGCCGCGCGAGCTCGATGCTCTGATTGCCAGCGGGCGTCGCGGTTGCACCCGCCAGCGGTTGGCCGAGAAAGCTCTGCAGCGCCGCGAGCGCGGCGACGGAAAGCGGTTCCCCGTCGGAGGGCCGCGCTTCGGGACGAAGGCGCAGGACCAGCCTGGACACCGTGACGGCGCCCGCGTCGACGGTAGCCGGGGCACCGGCTGCCTGCGCATCCGCAGCACGAGCGGACGGGGCCAGCATTGACACAAGTACCGCGAAGAACAGGGGCGCGACCAGACCAAAGCAATTTGCAACGAAGTGTTTCAAGTGTGGATCCTGGTCAGATGGCCGGCGGGCAGACGCAGCGACGCTCCCCCGGCACCGCAACGCGAGGCTTGGACAAGGCGTATTGGGCCGAGTTCAGGCGGCCCAGTCGAGGATGACCTTGCCGCTTTGTCCCGACAGCATCTTGGCGAATCCGGCCTCGTATTGGTCCACTGCGAAATGGTGGGTGATGATCGGCGACAGGTCGAGGCCGCTCTGCAGCATTGCGGCCATCTTGTACCAGGTCTCGAACATCTCCCGGCCGTAGATGCCCTTGATCTCCAGGCCCTTGAAAATCACCTGGTTCCAGTCGATGGCCATGTTGGCCGGTGGAATGCCGAGAAGCGCGATCTTGCCGCCATGATTCATGTGCAGCAGCATGTCGGAGAAGGCCTGCGGCACGCCGGACATCTCCATCCCGACATCGAAGCCCTCGGTCATGCGCAAATCGTCCATCACGTCGCGCAGCTTTTCGCGTCCGACGTTGACGGCGCGGGTCGCGCCCATCTTCATGGCGAGGTCGAGGCGGTAGTCGTTCACGTCGGTGATGACCACGTGGCGCGCGCCGACATGCCGCGCGATGGCCGCCGCCATGATGCCGATCGGGCCGGCGCCTGTGATGAGCACGTCCTCGCCGACCAGGCTGAACGACAGCGCGGTGTGGGTCGCATTGCCGAACGGATCGAAGATCGATGCCAAGTCGTCGGAAATGTCGTCGGGGATCTTGAACGCGTTGAACGCCGGGATGACCAGGTACTCGGCGAACGCGCCTTCGCGATTGACCCCGACCCCCACCGTGTTGCGGCACAGGTGGCGGCGGCCGGCGCGGCAGTTGCGGCAGTGGCCGCACGTGATGTGGCCCTCGCCCGATACTCGATCGCCCACGGCAAAGCCGCGCACTTCCTGGCCGATGTCGACGATTTCGCCGACATACTCATGGCCCACGTGCATCGGTACGGGAATCGTCTTCTGCGCCCAGTCGTCCCATTTCCAGATGTGGATGTCCGTGCCGCAGATCGCCGTCTTGCGAACGCGAATCAGGATATCGTTGTGGCCGACTTCCGGTTCTTTCACCTGGGTGAGCGTGAGACCCGGCGCGCGTTGGAGCTTTGCCAGTGCCTTCATCATCGTTTGTGCCCGCCTGTTCCTATCGTTCTCTAGCCAATCGCGTGCAGCCGCTTGCCGACCTTGGCGAAAGCCGCAACCGCTTGGTCGATCTGATCCGCCGTATGCGCCGCGCTCATCTGCGTACGGATGCGGGCTTTGCCGCGCGGCACCACAGGAAACGAGAATCCGATCACGTAAATGCCTTCCTCGAGGAGCGCGTCGGCCATGCGCGTCGCCAAATCGGCGTCACCCAGCATCACGGGGATGATGGGATGCTGACCCGGCACCAACGCGAATCCCAGCGCCGACATGGCGCGCCGGAAGTGCTCGCCATTCTTGCGCACTTTCTTTCGCAGCTCCGCGCCTTCGTCGCTTTGCAGCAGGGCCAGCACTTCCAGCGACGCGGCGGCGATGCATGGCGCCAGCGTATTGGAAAACAGATAAGGTCTGGACCGCTGCCGCAGCAGCTCGACGATCTCGCGCCGCCCCGCAGTATAGCCGCCCGACGCGCCGCCCAATGCCTTGCCCAGCGTGCCGGTGATGATGTCCACGCGTCCTTCGACGCCGCAGTACTCGGGCGTCCCGCGGCCGCCTTCGCCGACGAAGCCGACGGCGTGCGAATCGTCGACCATCACCAGCGCGTCGTGACGCTCGGCAAGGTCGCAGATCGAGCGCAGGTCCGCGATGATGCCGTCCATGGAGAACACTCCGTCCGTCGCGATCATCTTGTACCGGGCGCCGGCGGCATCCGCCTCTTCCAGCCTGGCGGCGAGGTCGGCCATATCGTTGTTGCGATAGCGAAAGCGCTTGGCCTTGCACAGGCGGATGCCGTCGACGATGCTGGCGTGATTGAGCTCGTCGCTGATGATCGCGTCCTCTTCGCCGAGCAGCGTCTCGAACAGTCCGCCGTTGGCATCGAAGCAGCTGCCGTACAGGATCGCGTCGTCGGTGCGCAGGAAGGTTGCCATCGCTGCTTCGAGCTTCTTGTGCACGCTTTGCGTGCCGCAGATGAAGCGCACCGACGCCATGCCGAAACCCCAGTGGTCGAGGCCTGCCTTGGCGGCGCGCACGAGCCGGGGATCGTCGGCCAGGCCAAGATAGTTGTTCGCGCAAAAATTGAGGACTTCGCGTCCTCCCGCAATGCCGATATGCGGCGACTGCGGACTTTCGATCACGCGTTCGGATTTGTAGAAGCCGTCCGCGCGGATCTGTTCGAGCGTCGCGTGTACATGCGTAAGGAAGGTGTCGGACATGGCGGGTTCCTGATCCGCAGGACGGTTTGCCGCCGGCGGGCGAACAGGCATTTTACCGGGGCACGGGACCGGGTGGACACCGGACCGTCCAGCGGTACTCGACGTCCGGCTCGAGTTCCGGCGCGGGACTGACGCCGAAAGCCACGACGTCGAACCCATGCCTGGCATAGAAGGCGCGTGCCGGGGCGTTGCGCTGGAATGTGAACAGGCGCAATTCTGCGGCGGACAATTCGCGCGCCCGGTGCAACAGCGCCGTGCCGACGCCTTGGCGCTGATACTCCGGAAAGATAGCAAAATGGCGGATCCACGGCGCCTGCAGCGCGAGCATGCCCAACCGTTGCCCAGACCGAGTTGCGACCAGCACGATGCACTGGGTCAGCACGTGGTCGCGAAAGAAGCGTCGCGCATCGGCGAGCGTGTGTTTCTGTTGTTCCTTGTTGTAGGGGTAACTTGCGAGATTGGTCTCGTGCCAGCGCGCAACCAGGGCGTCAAAATCGTCGTCGGCATAAGCCCGGATCGCCAGGTCGCCGGAGGTGCCCACCGTGGAGGATCACCGAAATGGCGCGAGCTTGCCTTGCACTGCGGGTGGAAGGAATCCCAGCACCCACGCGCGGGTGGGGTGCCAGAAGGCAGACAGCAACAGCAACGCCGCACCGATGCCGAAGGCCGTGATGGCGAAGTCCAGGCTCACGACGCCGAATTGCTTGAGCAGCGCGCTGAACGCGAACAGCACATAGGCCAGCGCTGAAACCATCAATGCCCGGCGGTCGGCCGCGAGGGAAATGAAGGCGATGGCCACGTAGAGCGCGGCAACGGCAATGGCCTGTCCCGCATTCGCCTGCCCGCGGGTCACCCCGAGCGCGGTGAAGATGGGATGGACGATCAGCGGCGCGGCGAGCAGATGAAGCCAGAACGCGACGTCCGAGCGCCGCGTCTGGCGCAGCGTGTCGGAAGAATCCCACCGCATCGCCAGGGCAAACACCATGATGCCGGCAACGAAGGCGATTGCGTTCATCCAATTCTTCGCCTCGGGCGCGATTTGCATGATCAGGGCGAAAAGGCAACCTACGACCGCCGCCGCGCCGGCGGCGACCGTGATCGGCACCCGGAAGCGCCACCAGTGCGCCCCTGCCGCCGCGGCGCCGATTGCGCTGCCGACCGCGAAACCTCCTGGCGACTGCGTGGGCAGCATGAAGAACACCGTGGCCGCCACGCCACCGACAAAGGTCAGTAGCAGCACGATGGATGGCAGCGCCATGCGGCGCCTGCGCGTGAAGAACTCGGCAAGGAGCCACGACGCAACGGCGACGCCGAATGCGCCGAACCAGGAGGAATAGGCGGAGCCAATCCCTGCCAGCGCGACCAGGAGCAACACGCAGGCAATGACCACGAAAATGTCATTGAAGCCGGTGATCAGGCGAAAATGCTCCTCGTCGACCGCCAATGCGCTACGGGACTGCCCGACGTGCACGCGAAAGGCGTTCGCCACATCGTTGCTCATTACGCCTGCCGCCACGGCAGAGGCCAGGTCTTCTTCGCTGTACATGTCGGACACCTCGATGTGCGGCAATCCCGTTCGTGGCCATTTTACCGTGATTGACGCCGCGGCAACCGGACCGGGGCCGATCGCGATCGTGAATCCGGACCGAGGTTGGCGCGCATCTAACCCCGGTCAACCCACGCCCCAGGAGTCCGACATGATCGCCACCCGAATTGGCTTCCCCGCCTACCCTGCGGGCGCATTGCTCCTTGCCCTTATGCTGACGCTTCCGCCCGGGCATGCCCGTGCCGAGCCTTGGGCTGGCGAGCGAATCAACGGTTCAGGTGTCATGAAAACTGAGACGCGCGACGTCTCCGGTTTTCACGCCGTTACGCTGGGCGTGGAAGCCACGCTGGAATTGCGGCAGGGCGATAGCGAGAGCCTGTCGATCACGGGTGACGACAATATCATCCCGTTGATCGAGACCGCCGTCGACAATGGAACACTGAAAATCCGCTGGGCCGGCAAGCGCAATGTTTCGGTCCATTACAGAAAGCTGACGATCGTCGTCAATGCCAGGAACATCGACAAGCTTTCCGTGACCGGTTCCGGCGACATTCGCGCCGCCAAGCTCAAGGCCGGTGAATTGCACACGACTATCGGCGGATCCGGTGACATCACCATCGACAACCTTGAGGCGACGTCGCTCAGCGTCAGCCTGGCGGGCAGCGGCGACCTTACCGTCGCGGGACGAGTGGATTCGCTCGACGTTTCCCTTTCCGGTTCCGGGGACGTGTCGGCCGCCAAGCTCGACGCCAAGACCGCGACGATCTCGCTGCAAGGCTCCGGGGATGTCTCCGTCCGGGCCAACGAGAGCCTTAGCGCCACCGTGGCCGGGTCCGGTGACGTTACCTATTACGGCAAGCCCAAGGTCGCCGGAAGTGTTGCCGGTTCGGGCAGCGTCCGTCCGGGGCGCACCGGATCCTGACGGGTTTTGCGCCTGCTCAAATCGCCTTGCGCTCCGCTCCCGACACGGACTCGTTCACCTCGTTCAGCGTAGTTCGCATCCTGGCTGCGGAAGCGAACAGGTCCGCGGCCGCGATGGGGTCGCGCTTCAGCGTCTCATCTTCAATGATGTCGAGCAGCTTCTGCGCGTGACGAATTAATTTTGGAAGCTCCGGCCCCGTTTCGGCGGCGGCCGCGCGCAACTGCGCCTCGGCGATCGTATCCAGGAACGCCCGGGTAGCGTCGGCAAGCCGCATTCCCGTCTGCGGTGCAATGAAACGACGAATCCACAACGGCAGGTTCACGGCCCCGGCTCCGTCAGGAACGCGCGATGCGCAATGCCCAAAGTATGGCGCAAACCACGCGAGCCCGACATTCCCGTGTCCGGTCGCGTAGGAAGCATCCTACTCGCTATCCAGTGTTGTGATGGCAGCGATCCGCGCGACCGCGGGGCATGCTTGTTCTATGCAGGTCGAACGGTGGGAAATTCAATCAAACAGCGGAGGTTGGACATGTCGATAGGCGCGATTCTTCTCATTCTGCTGATCTTGTTCCTGATCGGAGCGTTGCCTGCATGGCCCTACAGCAGTGGGTGGGGCTACTACCCAAGTGGCCTCCTCGGCACGATTGTCCTGATCGTGATCGTGCTGTTGCTTTTGGGCAAGATTTAGGCAGGCGCGTCTTGGAGTTCGCGATGGACTATTCGGTCGTGATGGCGCTGACGTCGGTGACGTTCCTGATCATTCTGGTGATCGCGATACTTCCCCGCGCGGGCGACAGCCGACGGGATGCGCATCATCGCGGTCGCCATTGATCGACGCCGACGTAGCGCAGGTGTCGTGTCGGCAGGAAGCGGACAGCGCTTTCGGATTTTCGCCCGTTTCCATGACCCATCTGCATATGCACACTGCGAACCAGGTAGGACACGTCCATTCGGAATCGATACCGAATCCGGCGACCCCGCATTGGGGATGGGCCCGATTCCTGCCCCGATCGCTTCAGGCATCGGACCGACATTGATCATTTAATGGAGCCTTCATCATGAAACCGTTAAAGAAAATTTGCTTGCTACCCGCGCTCGCCGTGCTCGTGGCCCTCGGTGTTTCTGGATGCGACCAGCGGAGCGGAACCGAATCGGTAGGCCAAAAAGTGGACCGCGCCAGCGACAAGATGTCCGCTGCGACCAGCGACGCCGCCAACAAGGCGACGGAGGTACTGGACGACGCGAGCATCACGACCAAAGTGAAGGCGGCGATGCTGGCGGAGCCCGGGATTCGAACGCTTCAGATTGGCGTGGATACCAAGGATGCCGTCGTCACGCTCAGCGGCACAGTTGACACGCCGGAACTCAAAGAACGCGCGCAACAAATCGCGGGGAGCGTCGCCGGCGTTCGCTCCGTCGACAATCGCATCGTCGCGGCGATGAAGAACAACGGCTAGGACCGCCAATCCACTGTTTTTTCCTCGAAAGGATTTGCCATGATTCCTACCCGCCAGCCCGTCCTCCTCGATCCGATCTCGGGCGTTCCGATGGATGCCGATCCCAACGGGTCGTCATTGCCGACCGCGGTGGACGACAATTACTGGAGCGAAAAGCACGGTCCGGGACCACGCGTCATGGCAGCGGACACCCTTCAGGGTGACGACGTCCGCAACGAGGCAGGCGAAAAACTGGGTGAACTCACGCACATCATGATCGACGTTCCTACGGGTCGCGTCGCCTATGGCGTATTGACGGTGGGCGGATTCCTGGGAATGGGGGAAAAGCTGTTCGCCATCCCATGGTCGGCGCTTCACCTGGATCCGGCGGCTCACGGGTTCAAGCTCGATGTTTCGAAGGAAAAGCTGGAAAACGCGGAAGGATTCGACAAGGACGCCTGGCCGAGCATGGCCGACCAGCGCTGGGCTGAGGAGCTTCACGCGTATTACCATGCCGACCCGTATTGGAGATAGCCGTGCGGGCGTGTCGGAAGGGGGCATGTGTTTCCTTATCCCCTTCCATCCCCCCTTCCATCCTCATTCCTGGTAGCAGGAGAAAGCGATGCCCTACGCGCATATCGGTGATCTGCCCGCAGCGCAAACCGACCAGTACACGCAGCATCAAAAACAGGCATTCCTCAAGGCCTTTAACAACGCCTACCGGGAATACCGCGGCGACGAGTCCAGGGCGTTCGCGGTAGCCCATACCGCAGCGAAGCGCGCACGGAAGAAAGTGGCGCGCTGACTGCGTCATTTGCCGCTAAGCGATGGCTGAAGCAATTCGTACTCGAGTGGTAAATCGCCCGACCCGACTCGTCATTAAACGCTGCCGCGCCGTCTCAAATCAAGCCGAGGTCTTGTATATCCTTTTGCTGGCCGGTCGGGGAGCGCCAACCGGGGCGCGGGCACGGGCCGCCTGAAGGCGCTCCAGTCGTCGATGGAGCGCGGCTGCCTTGGCGAACTCGCCCGCATTTCTCACCGGATGCAGCGACATGAGGATCGCATCCATATCGTCCAGGACTTCGCAAGTCTGGAAAACCAGTTGGTTGAGTCGGCCGCCGAATACTCCAGCCTGAAGCAGGCGCTCCGCGTCAACGAGCAAATTGGCGCTCTTGCTTGCCATTGTCTCGAAAGGGCTGCCCACACCGATCGAACCCAGCGTGGATCGCGGCCTTGCCACAGCTATTTTGGCGGTATTCACCGGTAGACAAACGCCACAGATTGGAAGCAATTGTGACAGCGGCAACCCGTTCGATCGGGTATAAAAGCACTTCCGCTCGGCCACGGGTAACGGGCCAATCCTGTGCAGTCTGAATTACGAGTGTGACCAAATGAAGACACCGGATGACCTCGGCGTTCGTGAATTCCTGTCGGCGGCCCCGGCGATGATCTCGGCTTTCCGCACAACTTCAATAGGGGATCCAAAATGAAAGACGCATACCAGAAGAAGATAGAACTTGGACGGTGCGGCGACGTCACCCTGCACCTGTCGGCCAACGCCAAGCGATTGCTTCTGGAATTCGAGACCGAGCCCGAAGGCCTGGACAAGGCGGGATTGAACAGCTTCATCGACGCATTGAAGAAGGTGCGGGAACGGATGGAACGTTGATTCCTTCCATACTCGAACCGCCGCGAACCCGTCATATTTTTGACACGGCGCGCTTGCACAATGGAGCACTCGCGGGATACTCCTTCCTCCTACCCGTGGGCGAGCCGAATCGCTGGCTTGCTTAACCCGCCCATGCGGCGGGTTATTTTTGGGCTTCACGCCTATCGGACTCCGGGCTCCACCAAGTCATTGATAGGATGAAGTTCAATGGCGGATGGGGTGGGATTCGAACCCACGAAGGACTTGCGCCCTTGCCGGATTTCAAGTCCGGTGCATTCGACCACTCTGCCACCCATCCCGTCGGCGCCAGCATGTGGCGGGAGCGCCGTTTTCCCACGCCGGGGCGCTGAAACTGCCCGGAACCGCCTTGTAACCTGCTTGAAACCAAGGCAAAACGGCCGAATCTTAGCATTCGGATGGCGTCGTCCAAGCCACCCGGGCGGCGAACCTGCGCGCCTTCTGTTAGTCTAAGCACTTGTCCGGCCTTTTTGGGCCACTTGGAGGAAGCAACATGGATCCGAAATTCGAACCTGTCATGTCGGGCCAGCCCATGCAACAGCGCACGCCGGCCATTGACAGGACCGTCGCGCCGCCGATTTCGCAGAACAACGTGCTGCGCAACACGTATTGGTTGCTCGCGCTGTCGATGCTGCCTACCGTCGCCGGCGCCTTCGTCGGCGCGCAGCTCAATTTCTACGCGCAGTTCGCCGCGCACCCGATCGCCACGCCTCTGCTGATGTTCGGCGCGATGATGGGAATGCTGTTCGTGGTTACGATGTTGCGCAACAGCGCGTGGGGCGTGGTGGCGCTGTTCGGCTTCACCTTCGTCGCCGGCATGATGCTCACCCCCATCCTCACGGTCGCCGCGGGTTTCCGCAATGGTTGGCAGCTGGTGGGACTCGCAGGGGTGATGACCGCGGCGATCTTCTTCACGATGGCCATGATCGCCACGGTAAGCAAGCGCGACTTCTCGTCCATGGGCAAGTTCCTCATGGTCGGCACCGTCGTGCTCATCGTGGCCAGCATCGCGAACCTGTTCTTCCAGATTCCGGCGCTCTCGGTGGCGTTGTCCGCGATCACCGTGCTGATCTTTTCCGCCTGGCTGCTGCATGATCTGAGCAACCTGGTTCGGGGCGGGGAGACCAACTACATCATGGCGACGATGAACCTGTTCCTGAACCTGTTCAACATCTTCATCAGCCTGCTCAATCTTCTGCTCGCGTTCTCTGGCCAGCGCGACTGACAACGATAACCGGCAGTACCTTTCGGGGCGCCTCTTCGGCGCCCTGTTTTTTGTCCGCGGCGGGCAAGTCCCCTGGCGCCTGGGGTTCGATCCGTGCTTGCTCAGCGCTCGAACATGGCGATGGACTCCACGTGCGCGGTATGCGGGAACATGTTCACCACGCCGGCCGCGGCAAGATGATATCCTCGCTCGTGCACCAGCACCTCGGCGTCCCGCGCCAGCGTGGCCGGATTGCACGATACGTACACGATGCGCGCAAGGCTGCCCTCGTCGTTGCGATGCGGCAGCGCCTTGACCACGGAGATCGCCCCTTCGCGCGGTGGATCGATCAGGACCCGGTGGAGCGGACCCAGGCTGGCGATGCTCTCGGGCGTCGCTTCGAACAGGTTGGCCACGGCAAAATGCGTCCGATCGGTGAGTCCGTTGGCAACGGCATTGGATGCGGCGCGCTGCACCAGCGCCGCGCTGCCTTCGATTCCGATGACGCTCGCGCCGCAACGGGCGATGGGCAACGTGAAATTGCCCAGGCCGCAGAAGAAATCCGCTATGTGCTCACCCGGCTGCGGATCGAGCAGGTCCAGCGCACGCCGCACCAGGACCCGATTGATCGCGCTGTTGACTTGCGTGAAGTCGGTGGGCGCAAAGGGCATCTCGATCGCAAATTCCGGCAGCAGGTAATTCAGCGAGACATCGGCGGGATGAAACGGGACCACCGTCGCCGGCCCGCCGGTTTGCAGCCAGAACGCGATGCCGTGGCGGTCGGCGAAGGTGCGCAGCTTGGACTCGTCCTCCGGTGCAAGGTCCGCGAGGATGCGCAGCACCAGTACGTAGTCCAGCACCACGGTTTCGCCATCCCGCCGTTCCCCCACCGCGAGCTCGATTTGCGGCAGCCGGTCGAAAAGCGTCAGCGAAGCGACCAGTAGCCGCAGCGCGGGCAGCAGGTCGGAGATCTTGCCCGGCAGCACGTGACACTCGCGCATGTCGGCGACGAAGCTCGACTTGCGCTCGTGGAAGCCGACCAGCACCGCGCCCTTCTTGGCTACGTGGCGCACCGTGAGCCTGGCGCGATAGCGGTAGCCCCACGCCGGACCTTCGATCGGCGGCAGCATCCGCTCCGCGCGCACGCGACCGATTCTGGTCAGCGTCTCCTCAAGCGCGCGCTGTTTGGCGGCTACCTGCAGCGACGGGTGCGCATGCTGCAGCGTGCAGCCGCCGCACACGCCGAAATGCGGGCAGCGCGGCGTCACGCGCGACGCGTTAGGCTTGACGATCGTCGTGACGCGGGCGACTTCGAACGTTGGCTTCACGCGCACCGGGACCGCATGGACACGCTCGCCCGGGAGCGCGCCCTCGACGAAGATGGCCTTGCCGTCGACGCGCGCGACGCCGCGACCCTCCTGATCCAGCGATTCGATCGCGAGCAAGGTGGCGGGGGTGATTGCGGAAGCGACGGCCATGCGGGACGTTGGGAGGGAAGGACACGAATCCTGCGAAAGGCCGCGAATTGTACCGGTATGTGGACGAAAACCAGCGGCGACTCCGGTAAAATTTGCGTCATGAAGCTCCTTGCGTTCGACACGTCGACGACCTGGCTCTCCGTGGCCTGCGGTGCGGGCGAGGCGTGGTGCATCCGGCGCGAGCTCGCGGGGCAATCGCACTCCGAGCGCCTGCTGCCGCTCGTGGCCGAAGTGCTGGCGGAGGCGGGCTGGTCGTTGCGGTCGCTGGACGGCATCGCATTCGGTGCCGGTCCGGGTGCGTTCACCGGCGTGCGCATCGCGTGTGGCGTCGCCCAGGGATTGGCGCTCGGCGCCGGTCTGCCACTGGTGCCGGTGCCGACGCTGGAGGCGATGGCGCAGGTGGCGTGGCGCGCGCATGCGGCGACCCGTGTGGTTGCATGTCTCGACGCAAGGATGCGCGAGGTCTACGTCGGTGCCTATGCGCGCGAAGACGGGCACTGGCGCGAAGACATGGCACCGGCGGTGGTCAAGCCGTCCCAAGTGGCGCTGCCTGGGGACAGCGGCGGCGAAAGGTTTGGCGCCGGCGGCGGCTTTGCCGCCTATCCGGAACTGGCACCGCGGTTGTCGCTGGTTCGCTTCGATCCCGACACGGCCCCGGAGGCGCGCGCTATCGGCGAGCTGGCGCAACCAAGGCTCGCGGCAGGTGAGGGCGTTGCCGCGGCGGACGCGCTCCCGCTGTATGTTCGCCACCGTGTCGCGCTGACCACCGAGGAACGCGCGGCCGGTGCGCGTCTCTGATCCGACCCCTAAGCGATGGCCGCATTGCCTCCCACGTTGAATCCGGCCGCTACGCGTCGCGCGCGCAAGGCGGAGATGCTCTGGCGGCCGCTGGTCACGGCGGACGTCGCCTACGTGGCCGCACTCGAAGCGCACATCCATGCCGCGCCGTGGACCCCGGACAACTTTCGCGAAGCGCTCGCCGCCGGCTACAGCGCGCGCGTCGGCGAACGGGAAGGACGCATCGTTGCCTATGGCGTGCTGATGCTCGCGCCGGGAGAGGCGCAGCTCCTCAACTTGTCTGTCGTGCCGGATGCCCGCCGCGACGGCCTGGGCCGCGAACTGTTGCTGCAATTCCTTGCTGATGCGCGCCGGCTTGGCGCGGAACAGGTATTCCTCGAAGTGCGGGAATCGAACAAAGCGGCGATCGCCTTGTACGAGGGCGCCGGATTCCGGTTCGTGGCCCGGCGCCCGTCCTACTATCCGGCGGCGAGCACCGACGCGCCCCGCGAAGATGCGCTGGTCATGCGCCGCGCGTCGAGCGCATCCTGATGGCGACGCGCGAGGACGTGCTGGCGGAACTCGGATTGACGCCGACGTGGCGTCGACGCGGCGCGGGCGGCGCAAGTTCGCTGGTTATCGCACCGGAGCAAGCAGTGGTTGCGGAACCGTCGTCGCGTCGGGCGATGCATGTGACCACGCAGCCTGCACCGGCGCCGGCAGCGGCGGCGGACGCCGCCGCGCGCAGCGCGCGAATTGCCGCATTGTCGTGGGCCGAATTCGCGGCGGACGTCGACGCCTGCACCGCGTGCGGACTGTGCCGGACACGCCACAAGTCGGTGCCTGGCGTGGGCGATGTCGACGCGGAATGGTTGTTCGTGGGCGAGGCGCCGGGCGCCGACGAGGATGCGCGAGGCGAGCCCTTCGTCGGGCAGGCGGGCCGGCTGCTCGACAACATGCTCGCAGCGCTCTCGATGGCGCGTGGCCGCGACGTCTATATCGCCAATGTCCTCAAGTGCCGCCCGCCCAACAATCGCGCGCCCGAACCGCGCGAGGCCGACGCCTGCCGACCGTATCTCGAGCGACAGGTCGCGTTGATCAAGCCGAAACTCATCGTGGCACTGGGCAAGAGCGCCGCGTCGCTGCTGCTCGGCACCGACGCGACCATCGCCAGCCTGCGCGGCCGCGTGCACCGCTTTCGCGGCGTGCCGCTGATCGTGACGTACCACCCCGCCTACCTGTTGCGCAATCTGCCCGACAAGGCGAAGGCATGGGAGGACATGCTGCTGGCGCGCCGCACGATCGCGACATTGCGTGGTGAAGGTGACGCGGCTGCTTTGTCGCTGCCATGAGCCCCTTGCGCCGGCGACCGGCAGGCGCCATATTGGAGCCTGCGGATTCAGCGATTCTTCATTCTTGCCCGTAGCCATTTGCCCGGAGGTAACATGTTGAGAACAATTGCCGTCCTGTGCGCCGCTCTCGTCACCATGACGCTGGCAGGCTGCGGCTACAACGATCTGCAGCGCCAGGACGAAGGCATCAAGGCCGCGTGGTCCGAGGTTCTGAACCAGTACCAGCGGCGCGCCGATCTGGTGCCCAACCTGGTCAACACGGTCAAAGGCTATGCCGCGCAGGAACAGACCGTGCTCACCGAAGTGACCAATGCGCGGGCCAGTGTCGGCGCGATCAAGGCCACGCCCGAACTCATCAACGATCCCGTGGCATTCCAGAAATTCATCGCCGCGCAGAGCCAGCTGACCGGCGCGCTGTCGCGGCTGCTGGTCGTGTCGGAGAACTATCCGCAGTTGAAGTCGGATGCGCTGTTCCGCGATTTGCAATCGCAGCTCGAGGGCACGGAAAATCGCATCACCGTGGCACGCAAGCGTTACATCGACACGGTGCAGACGTTCAATTCGACGGTGCGCTCGTTCCCCACCAACCTCACCGCGATGCTGTTCAAGATGAACGTCAAGCCCAATTTCGCGGTTGAAAACGAGGCGGCCATCAGCGCCCCGCCCAAGGTCGACTTCGGCAAGGCGGCGCCGGCAGCGCCTGCCGCGCCTGCCCCGGCCCCTGCGCCGGCATCTGGAACGGCAGAGCCCGCGAAGAAGTCGCCTTGACCGTTCCACGCCGCGCGGCCGCGGCATTGTCGCGGCCCGCGCGGCGTCATGTGTCGGCGCAATCTCGTGTTGAGCGTGGCGACTGACTGGCTATGAACCAAGCGATTCGCATTTCGGCTTTCGCTGCCTTGCGACGCAATGGCGCGAGCGTTTCTGCTGCTGGCGCTCGCTGTCGTGGCTGGCCTTGCCGTCGCGGCCGACGACCTGGTCAAGATTCCGGCGCTGTCGGCGCGCGTGACCGACCTCACCGGCACGCTGTCGTCGTCGGACCGGCAGGCGCTTGATGCCAAGCTCGCTGCATGGGAAGCCCAGACGGGCAATCAGCTGGTGGTGCTGATGCTGCCCTCCACTAAACCCGAAGCCATCGCGTCGTATTCGATCCGGGTGGCGGATGCCTGGAAAATCGGCCGCAAGGGCAAGGACAATGGCGCGATATTTCTGGTCGCCAAGGACGACCACAAGAACCGGATCGAAGTCGGCTACGGGCTCGAGGGCATTCTGACCGACGTCACCTCGCGACGCATTCTGGCCGAAACGGTCGCGCCGTTCTTCCGCAACAACCAATTCGCGGAGGGGCTCAATGCGGGCGTCGACAGGATCATCGACGTGGTCAACAAGGGCGAGCCGCTTCCGGATGCCCCGGCCGTGCAAGCGCCGCACCGTCGCTCCGGCGGCGGCGTTTCCTTCGACATGATTTTTATCGTGCTGTTCGTCGTGGTGCCGGTATTGGGTGGCATCCTGCGGCGCATTTTCGGCAAGGCGGTGGGGTCCACCGTGGGTGCCGGGATCATCGGCGCGGCCGCATGGTTCGTGGTCGGCTCGCTCGTCATTGCGCTCATTGCAGCGGTGGTCGCATTCATCGTGATGATCACGTTCGGCATGGGAGGCGGGCTCGTAGGTCGCGGCGGTGGCGTGTTTATTCCGGGGGGCGGCGGTGGCGGCGGCGGATTTGGCGGCGGCGGCGGCGGATTTTCGGGCGGTGGCGGCGGCTTTGGCGGCGGCGGCGCTTCGGGAGATTGGTGATGTCCGGGACCTTGGCGCGCTATTGGCGACACTTCATCACTGATCGCGGCGATGTCCATCGGACATTTCGCAAGGACGAATTGGATCGCATCCAAGGCGTGATCGCCGAGGGTGAGTCGCGCCATTCCGGGCAGGTCTGCTTTGCCGTCGAGGCGGCACTCCCGCTGCCACGGCTGTGGCATCGCCTGCGACCTCGTCACCGCGCGCTGGAAGTGTTCGGCTTGTTGCGCGTCTGGGACACCGAGGCCAACGATGGCGTGCTGCTCTACGTGCTTCTGGCGGATCGCGCGGTGGAAATCGTCGCCGATCGCGGCATCCACGCGCGCGTCGGTGACGCCGCGTGGCAGGGGATCTGCCGCAGGATCGAGGCGTCGTTCCGCCAGGGGAAGTTTGCCGCGGGGGTGGAGCAGGGCATCACCGAGATATCCGATATGCTTGCCCAACACTCGCCGCGCACCGGGCCAGGACGCAACGAAATTCCCGACGCGCCCGTCGTGCTTTAGGCCGGACCGGCCTCAGCGCTTGTGATGGTGGGCGTCGTCGTCGGCGATCAGGTGCAGTGAGTCGCCCTGACTCTGGTTGTACTGGTGCCGCCACATGACGAGCAGCATCGCGCCCGACATGCACAAGCCGAACAGCACGACGGCGCGGTTGACCGATATCCCCTGGCTGATCATCATCGCATAGAGTCCCACCATCACCAGGATGCCGATATTCTCGTTGAAATTCTGCACGGCGATCGAATGCCCGGCGCCCATCAGCACGTGGCCGCGATGTTGCAGCAACGCGTTCATCGGCACCACGAAGAATCCGGCGCATCCGCCGATGACGATCATCAGCACCACGGCGACCGGCAGGGTCGTGACGAAGATCATGGTCATCACGATCAGTCCCATTGCCGTGCCGATCGGCAGCACGCTGACCGCATTGCGCAAGGAGACCAGCCGCGCGGCGATAACGGCGCCGAGCGCGATACCGACGGCTACGACGCCCTGCAGATAGGACGCCTGCGACAGGTCATATCCCAGCGCTTGCGCTGCCCACGCCAGCACGATGAACTTGAGCGTCGCGCCGGCGCCCCAGAACAGCGTCGTCGTCGCGAGTGAGATCTGGCCCAGCTTGTCGCGCCACAGCAGCGAAACGCAGTGCGCGAACTCGCGGACCAGGAAGAGCGGATTCTTGCTCGGCATCCGGTGGTCGACACCGGTATCGGGGATGTACCAATTGATGACGGCGGCGATCAGGTAGAGAAGCGCAATCACGGCGACCGCCGCCTCTGGCGGTGTGTCGATGCCGGTATCGATCACCGGCAGATTGAAGCCGATCAGGACGGTGGACACTTTGGTGCTGACCAGCACTCCGCCGAGAAGTACGCCAAGAATGATCGACCCGACGGTCGTGCCTTCGATCCAGCCGTTGGCCACCACCAGCTGCGAAGGGGGCAGGAGCTCGGTCAGGATGCCGTACTTCGCCGGTGAATAGGCGGCTGCGCCGAAACCCACCACTGCATACGCGAGCAGCGGGTGTACCGAAAACAGCATGAGGATGCAGCCGACCACCTTGATGGCGTTGGTGATGAGCATCACCCGTCCTTTGGGCATCGAATCGGCGAACGCGCCGACCAGCGGCGCCAGTACGACATAGGACACGACGAAGCTCTGCTGCAGCGACGGCTGCATCCAATCCGGTTCCTTCAATTCCTGGAGCAGCCGGATGGCGGCGATCAGCAGCGCGTTGTCGGCCAGCGAACTGAAGAACTGCGCCGCCATGATGGTATAAAAACCGCGCTTCATTTGCTCAAAGGGCACTCGTTTGCGCTGGCGACGCGGCGGAACAGGATCCACCCCGTTCGCAACTTCGCTGGCGCGCGCTGGTTGGCGATTGCCGGCGATTGCTGGTCCCGCCGGATGGTTATAATGACCGCAACAGCGCGGCCTGCGGTTTATACCATGTTTGCCTCGCGCGCCCGACCTGTGGGGCACAAGTCAACAAGCGGCGCCGGCCGCAGTTCCCAAAAGTCAGTCGACACTCTTCGCTGCAGGAATCGCTACCCGCGCATGGCACGCCCGCTCTACGCACAGATCAACCTGGCCGCGATGCGCGAGAATCTCGCGCGCGTCCGGGAGAAGGCGCCGGGTGCGCAAGTGCTGGCGGTGGTCAAGGCCAACGCCTACGGCCACGGCCTCATGCGGGTCCTGCCCGCGCTGGACAATGCCGATGGTCTGGGGCTGGTGGAGCTCGACGCGGCGGTCGCATTGCGCGAGCAGCGCTACATGCGCCGCATCCTCCTGCTGGAAGGATTTTTCGCGGAAAGCGAACTCGCGGAGATTGCGCAGCGCCGCCTGGCTGTCGTGGTGCACGACGCGGAGCAGGTGAAAATGCTGGAAGCCGCGAAGCTGGCACGTCCGCTGGAAGTTTTCGTCAAGGTGAACACCGGCATGAACCGGCTGGGTTTCCGGCCCGCCGAAGTCGCGCGGGTCTGCGAACGCCTGGCGGTCGCGCCCGCGGTGGCGGCTCTGCGGATCATGACCCACTTCTCGCGCGCGGACGAGGAAGATGGACTGGTGGAACCGCTCGCGCAATTCGAGATCGCCTGCCGCGGCCTGCCCTATCCGCGGTCCGTTGCCAATTCCGCCGGCATCATCCGGTTTGCGGAAGTCGGGGGCGATTTCGTGCGCCCGGGCATCATGCTCTATGGTGCCACGCCGCTGCCCTATGACACGCCGGAAATGCTTGGTCTGCGGCCCGTGATGACGCTGCGCTCGGAAATCATCGCGTTGCAGGAACTTAAGGCCAACGAAAGCGTGGGGTATGGTTCGCAATACACCGCATCGCGTCCGCATCGGATCGGCGTGGTCGCATGCGGATACGCGGACGGGTACCCGCGCCATGCGCCCAACGGCACGCCGGTACTGGTGCGGGGCACCAAGGTTCGGCTTGCCGGTCGGGTGTCTATGGACATGATCACCGTGGACCTGACCGATGTCCCCGACGCGCGCGTCGGCAGTCCCGTGGTGCTGTGGGGAGAGGGCCTGCCGGTCGACGACGTCGCGGCCGCCGCGGCAACGGTCGGCTACGAATTGCTGTGCGCGGTGGCGCCTCGGGTGCCTTTCGTGACCAGCGAGCTGGGCGGCATCGACCTCGATCTCTGACCAACTGCAGACAGCGACAACGGAGAACCTACGTGTATATCGTCGTCACCGGTGCCGCGGGATTCATCGGCTCCAACCTGGTTCGCGCGCTCAACGCGCGCGGCGAGTCCGACATCATCGCGGTCGACAACCTGCACGACGCGGACAAATTCCGCAACCTGGCGGGCTGCGACATCGCGGACTATCTGGACCAGGACGAGTTCATTGCGCGCGTCACCGCGGGCGACTTCGAAGATGATATCTCCGCGGTGTTGCACCAGGGCGCGTGCGCGGACACCATGGAAACCGACGGCCGCTTCATGTTGCGCAACAACTACCGTTATTCGGTGACGCTTCTCGATCACTGCCAGGACAACGACATTCCTTTCCTGTACGCGTCCAGCGCCTCCGTGTATGGTGCAGGGACCCGGTTTTCAGAGGAGCGCGCGAACGAGGCGCCCCTCAACGTCTATGGGTACTCGAAGTTCCTGTTCGACCAGTACGTGCGGCGCATGCTTCCGGAGCGTACGTCCCAGGTCGCGGGCTTTCGCTACTTCAACGTATACGGCCCGGGCGAAGCGCACAAGGGGCCGATGGCTTCGGTCGCGTTCCATCTCTTCCACCAGTATCGCCAGAGCGGCCGCGTGCGCCTGTTCGAAGGCTCGGGCGGTTATGCAGCCGGCGAGCAGCGACGCGACTTCGTGTTCATCAACGATGTGGTCAACGTCAATCTCGACTTCCTCGATCGCCCGAGGCGCTCGGGAATCTTCAATCTCGGCACCGGCGTTGCGGCGACGTTCAACGATGTCGCGGTCGCCACCATCAATGCCTGCCGGTCCCGGGAGGGCCAGGCGCCGCTTGCCCTCGCCGAACTCATGCACCAGGGCGCCATCGAATACATCCCGTTTCCGCCGCAGCTCGTCGGCAAATACCAGAGCTTCACGCAGGCGGACCTCACGGCCCTGCGGGCTGCGGGATACCAGGCGCCGATGACACCCGTGGCGCAGGGCGTCGCCCGCTACGTCGAAAGTCTGATTTCGGGAGTCGCGACCTCCTCGTAACGTAGGCGGACGTCGTTGGCGGTCGGGTGGCTCGAATATCCCAATGCCGGCGGCGCACTTTCCCAACTACGCAAGGAGATCATCATGCAACGCATTTTCCTGGCGCTGGCGCTGGCCGCGCTCGCGCAATTGCCCGTAGCGGCGCCCGCGTTGGCCGCAGTCAACATCAACACCGCCACGCTCGACGAATTCGTCGCGCTCCACAAGGGGCTTGGGCCTGCCAAGGCACAGGCGATCATCGACTACCGCAAGGCGAACGGACCGTTCAAGTCCGTGGATGACCTGCGCCACGTCAAAGGGATCGGCGCCAAGCGTCTGGAAAAGCTGCGCCCCGAACTCACGGTAGGTTCCACCAACAAGGTCGCGTCGGCGGGCACGACCAAGGGGGATGCCAGGGCGGCCGGTTCGGCGAACAAAGGCGAAATCCGACCCAGCGTCGATTCCGGCAAGAAGTAGGCGACTCATCAGCTTCGCCCCCGTCGCCGATTCCCCGGGTTCGGGATGGATTGGCCGAGGAACGGCCTTCCCGGCGGCGGAACCCATCGACCTTGTCCTGATTAGGGTCAACCCTTTATATGCGTGGCGCGTTAATGCCTCGCCGCTCAGATTCCGCTCGAGCGAGGCGTAACGAACATCGACATTCAGGGAGACTCTTTAATGAAGCGCTTTTTGCTCGCACTGGTGCTGCTCGTTCTGTCGAGCATCGCCCTCGCGGCCGTGAATATCAATACGGCGACGAAGGAAGAACTTGACGCATTGCCCGGCATCGGTCCGGTCAAGGCCCAGGCCATCGTCGACTATCGCAAGGCCAACGGCCCGTTTAAATCCGTCGACGACTTGAAGAAGGTCAACGGCATCGGCGACGCAACGCTCGAGAAAATGAAGCAGAGCGGCGTGTCGTTGACTGGCGCAACCACGGTTCCTGCGACCGGGGCACATGCCGCCAACTCCACCGCGCCCGCTGCGGCGCCCGCCCCCGCGCCTGCAACGGCCGCCAAGGCCCCCGCTGCTGCACCTGCGCCGATGGCGGCACCTGCTCCGGCCGCCGCCCCCGCGCCCGTAGCAAAATCGGCCGCTCCCGCAGCCGCTCCTGCGCCGGCACCCGCGCCTGCAGCCAAGGCGACGGCACCCGTTGCCGCCACGCCCGCGGCGGCGCCACCGATGAAGGCGGACGCCAAGGCCGGTGCGGCAAAGGACGCCAAAGCGTCGAGCAAGGAAGCCAAGCCGTCCAAGGACGAAAAGGCGGCCAGCGACAAGGATGCCAAGGCCAAGGCAAAAGCCGACAAGGCGGCGGCGGAAAGGGAAGCCAAGGCGAAGGCCACGGCCGACAAGGAAGCCAAGGCAACGGCGGCCAAGGAAGCGAAGGCAAAGGCCAAAGCCGACAAGGACGCCACAGCAGCTGCGGACAAGGAAGCCAAGGCGAAGGCCAAGGCCGACAAGGAAGCCAAGGCGAAGGCTGCCAAGGCCAAACCGACGACCGACAAGGACGCTGCGCCCAAGAAGTAATGGTGTGGCCCTTGACGCGTTCACGCCGCAACGAAACCCCGCCCGCGTGGCGGGGTTTTCAT
The DNA here is from genome assembly GCA_963819965.1 of uncultured beta proteobacterium. Taxonomy (GTDB): domain Bacteria; phylum Pseudomonadota; class Gammaproteobacteria; order Burkholderiales; family Casimicrobiaceae; genus VBCG01. Next base: position 576,316 of record CAWFYA010000004.1, on the reverse strand, counting down.
TGGTGCTCGCAAGAGAATCGGACGCGTGAAGCGTTCAACTCGCCAGGTTCAGAGTCGAGCAATGCCTCCGCCTCGGCATGGTCGCCGTGCGCGTGGGCGGTGGCGGGGATACGCTGAAGCAACAGCCGGCAGTCCTTGATGCGCCTGCGAATCGACGCGTGCCGTCGCGCATCAACTCGCGAATCGGGTGTCCGCTACAATGCAGGGCCGCGCAGTTTGCCAATTCCACTCGACGTCCCGATTCCTTCATGGGCACAACCTCCGCTTATCCCACGCTTGCCGATACCGTCGGCAGGACACCGCTCGTCCGGTTGCAACGCATACCCGGCGCGACCACGAACGTCCTCCTGGGCAAGCTCGAAGGCAACAATCCTGGCGGCTCGGTGAAGGATCGTCCTGCGCTCTCGATGATCGTCGAAGCCGAGCGCCGCGGCGACATTCGGCCGGGCGACACACTGATCGAGGCTACGTCCGGCAACACGGGCATTGCGCTTGCGATGGTCGCGGCGATGAAGGGCTACCGGATGATCCTGGTGATGCCCGACAACCAATCGCTGGAACGGGTGCAGACGATGCGAGCGTACGGCGCCGAATTGATCCAGGTCACCAAGTCGGCGGGCATGGAGGGCGCCCGCGACCTCGCTGATCGAATGCAGGCGGAGGGGAGGGGCCACATCCTCGACCAGTTCGCCAATCCCGACAATCCACTGGCGCACTACCGCACGACGGGACCGGAAATCTGGGAGGACACGGACGGGCGCATTACGCACTTCGTGTCCGCAATGGGCACGACGGGCACGATCATGGGCGTGTCGAGGTTCCTCAAGGAGAAGAATCCGGCGATCACTATCGTCGGTGCGCAGCCCGCGGAGGGCGCGTCCATTCCCGGCATTCGCAAATGGCCTGCGGAATACCTGCCGAAGATCTTCGACGGAAAGCGCGTCGATCGCACGGAAGCGGTCACGCAGCGCGACGCGGAAGAAACCGCCCGACGCCTGGCGCGGGAGGAAGGCATATTCGGCGGCATTTCGGCCGGCGGCGCGTGCGCGGTTGCGCTGCGCATTTCGCAGGAGGTGCGGGACGCCACAATCGTCTTTGTCGTCTGCGACCGCGGTGACCGGTACCTTTCGACCGGCGTGTTTCCCGCATGACGCCCATCCTGGTTTTCGACATCGAGACTGTGCCGGACGTGGCCGGCATCCGACGCGTCAACGATTTGCCTCCGGAGTTGAGCAACGCGGCGGTAATGGATTGGTTCAGCCAGAAGCGGCGGGCGGCGACCGGAAGCGACTTTGCGCCGCACTACCTGCAACAAGTCGTGGCGATCGCGTGCGCGCTGCGACATAAGGACGACCTCAAGATCTGGTCCGTCGGCGACCTCGACGATCCGGAGCCCGAAGTGATTCGCCGCTTCTTCGGCGGCATCGAGCAGCTTACGCCGCAGCTCGTGTCCTGGAACGGCGGCGGCTTCGACCTTCCGGTGCTGAATCACCGCGCATTGATCCACGGCGTTGCCGCGGAAAAATACTGGGATTGGGGCGACCAGGATCGCGAGTTCAAGTGGAACAGTTATCTCGGCCGCTATCACACTCGACATCTCGATCTCATGGACGTGCTGGCGATGTACCAGCCCCGCGCGAATGCGGGGCTCGACGCGATGGCGCGCCTGTGCGGTTTCCCCGGCAAGCTCGGCATGGACGGCAGCCAGGTCGCGGCGGAGGTGGCGGCGGGCCGGCTGGCCGACGTGCGCAACTATTGCGAGTGCGACGTGCTCAACACGTATCTTGTTTATCAGCGCTTCCGACTCGTGCGGGGTGAACTCAGCGCCGGCGAATACGCGAAGGAAATCGCACTCGCGCGCGAGCGCACGGCGGCGTCCTCCGCGCCGCACTGGCAGGCGTTCATGGCCGCCTGGGATGCGCGCTAGCGATCGTCGTCGCTACGTCTTGAGAAAAGGAACGGGTGCGAAGCGGCCGCCCAACGCCGTGCGCGAGTCGATGCCCCACCATTGGTCGAGCACGGTCGCGTAGACGCTTCGGAAATCGAGCGCATAGGCGGGATTGCCGTCTCCCGACAGGCGGTCCAATTCGGGTGCAGCACCATACATCCCGCCTGCGACGCGTCCGCCCAGCACGAAATGCACGTTCGCGGTGCCATGATCGGTGCCGCCTGATATGTTCTCTTTCGGTCGGCGCCCGAACTCTGCGTAGGTAAGTACCACCACGTCGTTCCACTTGCCCAGTTCTTCCAGCGCGCTTTTCAGCGCTGCCAGCCCGTCGGCAACGTCCTTGAGCAGGCGCGCCTGGGTCCCGGCCTGGTTCGTGTGTGTGTCGAATCCGGAAAGGGTTACCCGCACCACGGCCACGCCGGAAGGATTGGCGATGACCTGGCAGGCCGTGTGGATGGCGTTGCCGAAGGTGCCGGCGGGGAACGCGGTCTTGAACGCGTAACGTGCGTTCAGTCGCGCGGCGGCCTGAACGATATCCGCCTCGACCTTGAGCACATGCGCGAGCGCGGCATTGCCGGCAATCGGTGCCGACTGCGCGAGCTTGGCGCGACGCAGGAACTGGTCCGTGTTGGCCAGCGCAATCGCCCGGGTGCCACCCCCGGCGAGCGGTCCCAGGTCGTTGGAACCGACAATGACGCCATCCGCAGCGAAACTGCGCGGCGTGGGCTGCGTCGCAAAGGTCCTGGTCAACCACCCGTCCTGCAGATATTCCGCGCTCCTGGACGCGGTGTCCCAGATCTCGATGGAGCGAAAGTGCGAGAGGTTGGGGTCGGGATAGCCGACGCCTTGCAGAACCGCGAGCTGCCGGTCGCGCCAAAAGCTCCCGAACGGCGCGAGCGCCGGGTGCAGACCCGCGCGATCGGTCAGTTGCGCGACGTCGTCGCGCTTGATCGCGATTTTCGGCCGCAGCGCGTAATAGGCGGAGTCGGTATACGGCACGAGTGTGTTGAGGCCGTCGTTGCCTCCCTTCAGCTCGACCAGGACGAGGACGCGGTCGTAGCCGGTGCCACGGGTAGCCCCGGCCGTCGCGACCGCCGCCGTCCCAAACGTCGCGATGTTCGCCCCTATCGTCGGTGTCAGCGACAATGCCGCGGCGTCGGCAAGGAATTTGCGACGGTCCATGGCGTTTTTCCGTTGCGGCGCAGCGCGGTTACTTGAGTTGATAGACCGGGTCCTGAAGCGTGGCGCGCAAGAACGCCAACGCATCGTCGCCGGGGAGGGGAGGCGATTGGGGAGGTAGCGCCAGCAGCAGAACCTGCGCCGCGTGTTCCTTCTTTCCCGGTGTGTCGCCGGCGCATGCCGCGAGCCAGGCGCCCGCATCGAAATGCAGGTTACGCATCCCGTTGTCGACGGCGCGTGCGATGCGCAGGGTTCGCGCCTTGTCGTCGTTCGCGAAGTCTTGCGGCGCGAGCGCCTGCTTAGGCAGGTTCGCGGACATGCCGGCGCGATCGTCGCTGTCGCGCGCGGCCGGCGCCATCGTACCGTCGGGAGTCCGCGGCGCAACCTCGTCGGCGCGCGTCAGGCGGTCGACGAATTGTTTGCGCGCAAGCAGTGTGTTGGTGTCGATCCAGGCGTTGCCGCCGGGCCAGCCCTTGACGTTGGGCGGGGCAAAGAGATTCTGGCCCATGCCTGCGGCGACAATGGCGAACGGCAGTCCGGACACCGGGGTCACCTCCAGCTGGCGTATGGTACCAACGACGAATTCGATCGGACTCTTGACCAGCGCACCGCGATTTCCCGCGGCCCAGAACGCCTCGCTTCCCAACAGCGCGCGCAGCGCTACCTTGATGTCGTAGCCGGAACTGCGGAACGCCTGCGCAATGCGCTTGATCTCGCGCGGATCAGGCTCGGGTGCCACGAATTCGCGCCAGAGCTTGGCCGTGACATATTCGGCGGTCGACGGTTGCGCCAGCAGGATGTCGAGCACCGCATCGCCGTCGAGGTCGCCGGACCGGCCGAGCACCGTTTTGCTGCCATAGTCGTGAATTGCGGGGCGGAAGCGGTACGTGCCGGCTTCGCGATCGAGGCTCCAGCCGGTGAACGAGCGCGCGGCCTCCTTGACGTCCTGTTCGGTGTAGTGGCCTTCGCCAAGCGTGAACAGCTCCATGACTTCGCGCGCGAAGTTCTCGTTGGGCTGTCCCTTGCGGTTCCTCGCGCCGTCGAGATAGACGAGCATCGCCGGGTCCTTCGCAGCCGCATGCAGCAGGGTGCCGAAGTTGCCGAGCGCGTTGGCGCGCAGCGTTTCGTTTTGCGTGTACATGAGGCGCGCGATGCGCACCTTTTGCTGGCTGGAGGTGAAGTGGTTGTGCCAGAACAGCGTCATCCGCTCCGTCAGCGGAGACGGCGTCAGGCACATCTCCTGCATCCACCACGCGCGCAGTTCCAGTCCCTCGCGCACTTGCTCCCGCCGGTACGCCTTGCGCTCTTCTTCGGGGGCGTTGCGCGGCGGCAATCGCAGCGCACCGGTGTCCGAGGCGAAAGCGGTTGGCGGCGTCGCGGCGCGGGTTCGCGCTTCGCGCAGCAGGTGATCCACCCCTTCATCGCGGGACATCGCCGCGTACAGGCGAATCTCGGCATCGGTGGGGCCGAAGCCCGTGCGCGCCAGCAGGTGCCGCGCGTCGGCGTAACCCATCGGCACTGCCGCTGCTTCCTCACCGGCCGCCACGGATGTCACGGCCAGCAGCGCCAACAGCGCGACGCGGCAAAGGGAATTCAGTTGGCGGTTGGTCATCGTGGGTAAGGGACGCGTGGCTTGGGGCCAAAAATCGTCGCCCTCCTTCCCGCCATCAACGCAGGAGCTTGCGCCGATGTTGACGCGAATGCTGTGGCGATCTGTAACAGCCTGTTATCGCGGACGTCGCAGAAACTACAGATTCAGGGTTCCACGGGCGAGCTCGATGACCCGACCCGAGACCAAAATTCGCCGGTCGGCGGTCACTTCGAGGCCCAAGCGACAGGGCTTGCCCACCGCCTCACCCTGGTTGACGGTGAGTTTCTGCGGGAGTGCGGCGCCGGTGGCGATAAGCCAGCCGCCCAGGTTGGCGCACGCGGATCCGGTGCCCGGGTCCTCGACGATCGAGCCCTGCTTGGGGAAGAAAAACCGCGCCAGCACCTTGTCCGCCTCTCGCGCGAACAGGTAGGCCATCGCGCGCTGGCCGTTGCTGGCGTGGCGGAGAATGGCGTCGGCGCGGGGTGCCGCGCGGCGCACGGCGGCGAAGGACGCCAGCGGGATGACCAGCTGGTCGCTTCCGGTGTCGACCCACAGCGGCGGCGTATCAGCGAGGTCTGCGGTAGCGAGTCCAAGCATGTCGGCCATTTCGGCGCGCGACGCCTTGGCGGCGCGGTGCGTGGGCGCGTTGGCCTGGAGTGTCCAGATGTCACCACGGGCGGTGACGGGAATGGCGCCCGCCTTCATTTCCAGCGTCAGCGCATCGGATGTCGCCAGGAGATCGCGGACGACGTGCGCGGTGCCCAGCGTGGGATGCCCGGCAAAGGCCATCTCGAAGCTTGGTGTGAATATGCGCACGCGCGCCGTCGCATTCGCGGACGGCAGGATGAACGTGGTTTCCGACAGGTTGAATTGCAGCGCGAGCGCCTGCATCGTGGCGTCGTCCATGTCGCGCGCGTCCTCGAAGACGCAGAGCGGATTGCCGGCGAGCGGGCTTTCGGCAAATACGTTGACGATGCGGAAATCGTATTGGCTCATGGTCACGCCGGTTCAGGCGCGGCGGCGGGGGACAGCGCATTGACCTGGGTGTCGAGATCGCGCGCCAGCGCGCGGAAGGCCGCCATGTCGATGGCATTCGGTGTGACGCGAAGCGCCTCGGCGTGGCGCGGGAAATTGCGCAGCATGGAGCGGGTGTAAGTGGGGTCATAGTGCAGCATCAGGAGCTCCTCGATAAGCGTGTCGAAATTGCCGGACTCCGCCGCGGCAACCCAGCGCTCGATCGTCTTGCGGCCGTGCACCGGAACCAGCGGGCTGAGATTGTCGGCGAGGGATCCTGGTTCCGTCATGTAGTGCGGGTAGTCTTCCTTGAGCAATGCCACCCGCAACGGCTGCGGCGTATCGACGCGCACGCAGGCGGCCGCACGCATGGTGTCCAGTAGCGCATCCGGGATCTGTACGGTGCCGATCTTGCGGCTCTCCGATTCCACGTACACCGGGCGCGTCGGGTCGAATCGTTCCAGTGTCGTCAGGAGATCGGTATCGAAGGCCCTTTGCGACGGCTGCGGTTCGCCGGGCAGGTCACCCAGCAGGGAGCCGCGATGCCGCGCAAGACCTTCCAGGTCCAGCACCTGGGCGCCTTCGGCGTGCAATGCGGCGAGAAGCCGGCTCTTGCCTGAACCGGTGAGGCCGCATACCACCACATAGCGGAACCGCGCCGGAAGACTCGTCAACGCCAACACGACGTGCCTGCGCCAGGTCTGGTACCCGCCTTCCAGCTGTACCGCGCGCCAGCCGATTTCGTTGAGAACGTGAGTGAGCGATGCGCTGCGCTTGCCGCCACGCCAGCAATACACGACCGGCGCCCATTCACGCGGCTTGACCAGGCACAGGGACTCGAGGATACCGGCGATGTTGCGCGCCACCAGCGCCGCGCCGTGCTGGCGCGCCACGAACGCGGAATCCTGCGCGTGCAGTGTGCCAATCATCTTGCGCTCCTCGTCGTCGAGGACGGGAAGATTGACGGCGCCGGGAAGGTGATCGATGGCGAACTCGGCGGGACTGCGCACGTCGATGCGATCGGCGTAGGCGGGCAGGTCCTCGATCCCGATCCGGGTGCCCGGCGCATGCCTCACCGGTAGGGGGGTCGATGCGCCTGTCATCGTTTGAGCAGCGGCTGCAACGCGGGCCATGCGTTGTCCAGCAATCTCGGCTGCGCTCGCACGTTGGGATGAATGCGATCGGGCTGGAACAGCGTCAGGTCATCGCCAAAGCCTTCGAAGAACGCCGGCACGAGCGCGGTGCGCCTGGCCTTGGCGACGTCGGCAAACAACGCATTGAATTCGCGCGCATAGGCGGGTCCGTAGTTGGGCGGTACTTGCATGCCGATGATCAAGACCTTCGCCCTGGCGGATTGCGTGGCGGCAACCATCGCCTCCAGGTTGGCGCGCGTGTCGGCCAGCTTGCCGCCGCGGAGTGCATCGTTGCCGCCCAATTCCAGCACGACGATGGCAGGCTTGTGTTCCTTGAGAAAGGTCGGCAGGCGTGCGCGGCCGCCGGCCGTGGTGTCCCCGCTGACCGATCCGTTAACGACTGTGTAGGAATAGCCTTCCGCCTTGAGGCGCTCGGCCAGCAGTGAAACCCAGCCTTTGCCGGGCGGCAGACCGTAGCCGGCAGAGATGGAGTCGCCGAACACCAGGAGGACCGGCGCGGGTCCGGCAGCGCGCGACGGTCCAGCGCTCAACAGTCCCAGAACCAGCAAGGCCAGAATCGTTCTGCAAAGCGCGCGGGTAGACATCGTGGGCCGATGATCTCTTGAGTGGCGGGAATTGTACCGCTTGAACGGGCGCCTACTTGGCCCAAGCTACAATGCGAGCGACGCGCGACGCAGGGGCCGTCATGCCGCGCCCCATCGACACGACATGCCCGAACCCATTATCCGCGCCGCAGCGCTGACCAAGATCGTTCGCAGCGGCGATGCGCCGCTGACCATTCTCGATGACGTGACATTCGACGTCGAAGCCGGGGCGTCGATCGCCATCGTCGGCGCATCCGGCTCCGGCAAGACCACGCTGCTCGGATTGCTGGCGGGCCTCGACCGGCCGACCTCGGGCGAGGTTCACATCGACGGCGCTGCACTGTCGGCGCTCGACGAAGATGCATTGGCGGCGATGCGCCAGCGGTTGCTCGGATTCGTCTTCCAGTCGTTCCAGTTGCTTCCGGCGCTGACCGCGCTCGAAAACGTGATGCTCCCGCTCGAACTCGCGGGCACCGCGGATGCCGAGACGCGTGCGCGCACGTGGCTGGATCGCGTCGGCCTGGCCAAGCGGATCACGCATTACCCGCGCCAGTTGTCCGGCGGCGAGCAGCAGCGCGTGGCCATTGCCCGTGCTTTCTCGGGCGAACCCAAGCTGCTCATGGCAGACGAGCCGAGCGGTAATCTCGATGGCGTCACCGGTGTGGAAGTGGCGGACCTCATGTTCCGGCTCAATCGCGAGCATGGCACGACGCTGGTCCTGGTCACCCATGACGTCAATCTTGCAGCGCGCTGCGGACGCCGGCTTTCGCTTGCCGCGGGGCGACTCGTCGGCGATGACCTCCCCGAACCGTTGCAATCGGTCTGAAGCCGCGCAGTGAACACGCTGGGGCTCGCTCTACGACTTCTGCGCCGCGACTGGCGTGCGGGCGAATTGCGGGTCCTGATGGCGGCGCTGATCCTGGCCGTTGGCAGCGTGGGCACCGTGGGCTTCTTCGCCGATCGGGTGAAAGACTCGCTCGCGCAAAAGGCCAACCTCCTGCTCGGCGCGGACTTGATGATTTCCGGCGATCGCCCGTTGGCGCCAGGCTATGCCGACGATGCGCGCGCTCTCGGACTCGTCACCACGCCGGTCATCCGCTTCAACAGCATGGTCCAGCCCGGCGCCCGGGCGGGCGTCACGGCAGCTCCCATCCTGACCGATGTCAAGGCAGTGGGCACCGGCTACCCTTTGCGCGGCAACATGAAACTCGTGGATGCCGCAATTCCCGATGGCGTACCGACGCAACGCATTCCCGCACCCGGGGAAGTCTGGCCCGACATCCGGCTCGCGCAGCGCCTTGATCTTCACATCGGCGATTCGCTGGTGGTGGGCGATGCCTCGCTGAAAGTCGGTGCGATTTTGCACGACGAACCCGAAATCGCGCGCTCGATGATCGTGATGGGACCCAAGCTCCTGCTCAATATCGACGACGTACCCGCAACCAACTTGCTGCAGCCGGGAAATCGCGCAACGTGGCGGCTGCTGGTCGCCGATGCCCAAAGCCGTGGCACGCTGGACAAGTTTCGCGATGCGCTGGCGTCGCAGTTGAAGCCCGGCCAGCGCATCGATTCGGTGCGCGACTTGCGGCCGGAGGTTCGCCAGGCGCTCGAGCGCGCCGAAAAGTTCCTCGGACTGGCAGCACTGGTGGCCGTGCTGCTTGCCGCGGTGGCGGTGGCGCTCGCCGCGTCGCGTTATCTGCGGCGGCATCTCGATGCGGCGGCGATGTTCCGCTGCTTCGGTGCCAGCGTGCTGCAGACATTGACGCTGTTCGTCGTGCAATTCCTGGTGTTGGGCGTCGCCGCCAGCGCGGCCGGCGTGGCGGTGGCCCTTGCCGGCCAGCAGGTCCTGGTCACGCTGCTGGGCTCGGTGATTGTCTCCGATCTTGCATCGCCGGCGTGGACGCCGGGCATCACCGCGTTCAGCGCTGGGTTGCTCCTGCTGTTCGGATTCGCGCTGCCGCCGCTGGTGGCGCTGGCCCGCGTGCCGCCGTTGCGCGTGCTCCGGCGCGACCTGCCTCGCCCCAGTGCCAGTGGCGTTCTGGCGTATGCGCTTGGAGCGGCCACCATTGCGCTGCTGATCGGTTGGCAGGCGGGCGAAGTGAAGGTTGGCCTGATCATGGTCGGCGGCGTCCTGGCATTGCTGATGTTGGCGGCATTGGCGGCGTGGGCGCTGCTGTCGCTGCTGAAGCGCCTTCCGCAGCGCGGCGTGACATGGCGCTATGGGCTGGCCAACCTGCGCCGTCGCGCGTTGGCGTCGAGCTTGCAGATAGGCGCGCTCGCGCTGGGCCTGATGGCGCTGTTGTTGCTGACCGTGGTCCGCGGTGACCTGATGCGCGACTGGCGAGCGAGCCTGCCGCCGGATGCACCCAACCAGTTCCTGATCAATGTGCTGCCGGATCAGGTCGATGCAGCTCGCGCTGACCTGGCCAAGGGCATCGGCGCCGACGTGGCGTTTCGCCCGATGGTGCGCGGCCGGCTGGTGGCGGTGAACGGCACTTTGCTCGACACCAGCACCTACGCCGATGTGCAAGCCCGCAGGCTCGCCGAGCGTGAGTTCAATTTGTCGTGGACCGACGCACTGCCGAAAGGCAATCAGGTCGTGAGCGGCGAATTCTGGAAGCCTGGCACAGCCGGCACCGCGGCCGAAGGTGCGGGCATGTCGCTGGAAGAGGGCATAGCGGAATCCCTGCGGATCAAGCTGGGCGATGCGCTGACGTTCGACATCGCCGGTACGCAGGTGTCGAGCAAGGTCACCAGCCTGCGCAAGGTCGACTGGGACAGTTTTCGCGTGAACTTCTTCGCCTTGTTTCCGCCCGGACCGCTCGACGCCCTTCCGGTGACCTACATCGCCGCGTTCCACGCGCCCGCCGACAGCAGTGCGTGGCTGTCGCCGTTGCTGCGGAAAAACCCGAACGTTCTCGCCATCGACATCGGTGAAATCGTGCGCCAGGTGCAGTCGATCGTCGACAGCGTGTCGCGCGCGATCGAGTTCGTGTTCCTCTTCACGCTGGCAGGGGGCCTGCTGGTGTTGCAGGCCGCGATTGCCGCGACGCAGGACGAGCGGAAGTTCGACGCCGCCATCCTGCGCACGCTCGGCGCATCGCAACGACAGTTGGCCAGCGCGCAGATCGCCGAATTTCTTTTGCTGGGTGCGCTGGCCGGCCTGGTCGCCGCAACGGGCGCGACGGCAATTGGCTGGGCTTTGGCGAAATGGGCGTTCAAGTTTCCTTTCGAGGCCAGCGCGCTCGTCTGGGTCTACGGAATCGTAGGCGGCGCGCTTGCCGTGACGCTGGCGGGCTGGCTCGGCACGCGCGGAACGGTGCGCACCTCGCCGCTGACGGTCATTCGCCAACTCGGCTGAATGGGGTAGGCGCCTTCCAGCACTTGGCGGCGTCGCCTCCGGCGTGTGGGCACAGCCTGCGACTATTTGCCCATTGCTGGTAAGGATTGCCTATTTTTGCAGTCCTGGTGCACACTTTGCACTTGCCATGGGGACAATTGCAGAAAGCGTGATGTTGGCCGCCGGACTGGTGGTGCATCTCGACGCGCACCTGGTCGACATCGTCCTGCTGTCGCTGCGCGTCAGCTTGACGGCCACGCTGATCGCGGCGGCCATCGGTCTGCCGCTGGGTGCGGCCATTGCCGTTGGGCGCTTTGCCGGTCGTCCCGCTCTCGTCGTCATGCTCAATGCGATGATGGGCTTGCCGCCCGTGGTCGTCGGCCTGGTCGTTTATCTCCTGTTGTCGCGTGCGGGACCGCTCGGCGCCTTCGGCCTGCTGTTCACGCCGGGGGCGATGGTCATTGCGCAGGCGATCCTCATCACGCCCATCATCGCGGCGCTGACTCGCCAGATCGTCGCGGACGCGTGGGCCGAATATCGGGAGCAATTGACGTCGCTGGGCGCGGGCATGTTCCGCGCGGCGATGACGCTGCTGTGGGACACGCGGTTTTCGCTGGCCATCGTGTTGTTGGCGGGCTTCGGGCGTGCGATTGCCGAAGTAGGCGCCGTGATGATCGTCGGCGGCAACATCGCCGGCGTCACTCGGGTGATGACGACCACCATCGCGCTCGAGACGAGCAAGGGTGACCTGCCGCTTGCGCTTGCGCTGGGACTGGTGCTCATCTCAATCGTCGTGTTTATCAATGCCGCCGCGCAAATCACACGAGGATGGGCAAAGGCGCGCTTTGGCTGATCGGACAACCGGATTGCCGATACGATTGCGCCGGGTCGCGGCTGCGCCGGGTGGCGTGCAGGTGCTGTCGGATATCGACCTCGAGGTGACAACCGGCGGGCGCACCCTGCTCTTGGGGCAAAACGGCGCGGGCAAGAGCACGCTGCTGCGCGTGCTCCACGGTCTGATTCCGCCGTCCTCGGGATCGATCGCCTGGGGTGAAGCACACGCTCGTCCGCCGGGCCAGGCCATGGTGTTTCAGCGCCCGGTGCTGCTGCGCCGCTCCGCTGCAGAAAACATTCGCTACGCGCTGGACCTGGCTGGCGTGCGCGGCGCCGAAGCCGATTCGCGCATCGAGGAGGCATTGGACGAAGTGGGGCTGGGTGCGCTCGCGGGGCGGCCAGCGCGCGTCCTCTCCGGCGGCGAACAGCAAAAACTCGCATTTGCGCGCGTATGGGCATTGCGGCCGGAAGTGCTGTTCCTGGACGAGCCCACCGCCAGCCTCGACCCGGCTGCGGCGCGTTCGGTGGAAAAGATCATCGCCGACATCCACGCGCGCGGCACCACGATCGTGATGACTACACACAATCTGGTCCAGGCCAAGCGCCTTGCCAACGACATCCTGTTCCTCCACGGCGGACGGCTTACCGAACGCACGCCCGCACAGGAGTTTTTCAACCAACCCCGATCGGCGGAGGGCGCCGAATTCCTCGAAGGAGAACGTTTATGAACCGCCGGCAATTCATCGCTTTGACCCTGGTTTCGCTCATTGGCATCGCACCCGCACTGGCGCAGGAAAAATTCATAGTCGTCGCTTCGACGACATCCACGGAGCAGTCCGGCCTGTTCGGCTACATTCTTCCGGTTTTCGAGAAGGACACCGGGATCAAGGTCCGCGTCGTGGCCCTCGGCACCGGACAGGCGCTTGACCTGGCCCGGCGCGGCGATGCCGACGTCGCATTCGTGCACGACACGGTGGCCGAGGAGAAATTCATCGCCGAAGGCGCCGGCGTCAAGCGCTTTCCGGTGATGTACAACGACTTCGTGCTGATCGGGCCGAAAAGCGATCCCGCCGGAATCGCAGGGGGCAAGGACATACTCGTGGCGATGCGCAAGATCGCGGAAACGAAATCGCCGTTCGTGTCGCGTGGCGACAAGAGCGGAACGAACGCGGCGGAATTGCGCTACTGGAAGGCTGCCGGCGTCGATCTCGACGCGAACAAGGGCACTTGGTATCGCGATACGGGTTCCGGCATGGGTCCCACGCTCAATACCGCGTCCGCGATGAATGGGTATGTACTCGCGGACCGCGGCACATGGCTGTCGTTCAAGAACCGTGGCGATCTCGCGATCCTGGTCGAGGGCGACAACCGGCTGTTCAACCAATATGGCGTGATGCTGGTCAATCCGGCGAAGCATGCGAACGTGAAGGTGGACCTGGGCCAGAAATTCATCGACTGGCTGGTATCGCCGCACGGTCAGGAAACCATCGCTGCGTACAAGATCGGCGGCGAGCAGTTGTTCTTTCCCAACGCGAAGTCCTAGGCGTCGCGGTGCTCATGGCTGCGGTTGCAACATTCGGCCCCGGTAGCGCGACCGCCGCCCAGCCGATAGTCGTTGCGGCGGCCGGTAGCTTGAAGGGTTCTTTGGCCGCGGTTCGCGTGGCGTTCGAGCAGGAGAGAGGCCAGGCGGTACAGCTGAACTTCGGTGCCTCCGGACTGCTGCTCGAAATGATCAGGGCCGGTGGGACCGTGGACGTCTTTGCGTCCGCCAACATGGACCATCCCGTTTCGCTGGTGCGGACCGGATGGGCGACTCGCGCGCAACGCTTTGCCCGTAACAGCTTGTGCCTGCTCGCGCGATCCGGCGTCGAGGTGGGGACCGAAACGGTCCTCGACATCATGCTCGACCCCGAGGTCAAGCTCGGAACGTCGACACCTGTAGCCGATCCGTCGGGTGACTATGCGTGGGAGGTTTTTCGTCGTGCGGAAGCCATGCGCCCCGGAGCCTTTGCCGCGCTTGCGGGCAAGGCGCGCAAGCTAACCGGCGGCCCGCAATCGCCGCCTCCGCCCGCGGATCGCAATGTCTACGGCCGATTGATTGCCCAGGGCGAAGCAGATGTCTTCCTTACCTATCGCACCAATGCGCGGCTCGCCATCGAGGAGGTCCCGGCATTGCGCGTCGTGGCATTGCCGGCGAACCTCGCCGTAGGTGCGATCTATGGATTCGTGGTTCGCAGCGACGCGCCGCCGGCCGCAGGCGAGTTTGCAGCTTTTCTGCTTTCACCCGAGGGCCAGCGGCGCCTGGCGAAATTCGGCTTCGACCCGCCATGAGTGACGCCATGCCACCACACGGGGGTGATTTTCAGGAGTTGAACGTCACCCGCCCGGATGCAGCGATGTCGTAACCGCCCATCGCGGCGGCGTGTTGCGCGAATGCCGCGGTGCGGGCAAACGACAGCAGCGCCTGCACGGGCGGATCGAAATAGTCGCGCCGCCGCATCACCAGGTCGAGTCGCTCCACGCCGAGCGGGACGAACGTCAGTCCCCGCGCGCGCGCTGCGGCCTCGATGGCCACGCCGGCATCGGCCAGCCCGTCGTCGATGGCCGCCGCGAGGTCGGTTTCCGCGAGGTAGGGATGGGCGAGCCAGCGCAGCGTGGCGGGGTCGATCTTCGCCTGTTCGAGCAGGTGCAGGAACAGGTGGTGGCTTCCGGACTCCGGCTGGCGCGAAACCACGCGCGCGCCGGTCTTCACCAGATCGGCGAGGCGCTTGATCCGCAGTGGATTGCCCGACCGCAACAGCAGCCCCTGCGCACGCTTCGCCCATTCGACAATCACGAAATCGCCCGCGCCCATTCTTGCGCGCGCCAAGGGCACGTTGTATTCGCCGGTCGCGCGATCGAGCCAGTGCATGGCCGCAACGGTGGCTTGCCCAAATGCGAGCCGCTCGATGCCGGCGCTGCTGCCGCAGGCGAGGATTGCGAGGCCGCTCCGGGAATCGCGCACCGCCCATTCGAGCAACGGATCGTGGCTGCCGGCAACGATGGGAGGCGCGGCGGTCGCAGATTCCGGCGGTGCACCGGATTTGCTTGCCAGCCACGCGTCGATCTGCGCCTTGGGAAACAATAGCTTTCCAGTGGCACGGATATGCGGCAGCGCGTTCTTGCGCACGAGGTCGTACACGCGCCGCTCCTTGAGGCGCAGATACGCGGCAACTTCGCGCGTGTCCATCAGCGATGGCCCATGGGCGCTTTCGCTCGGCGGTATTTTCGGATTGCGGGTTCGCGCCACGCCGCGATTCTGCCACGTCCGCACTATTTGCCGGCGAGGATCGATTCGCGCGACAGCAGGCGGCTCACGAGCAGCAGCACGGCGACGGTGAGCAGGGCCGGCATCGCGAAAGATGCCGCGACCTGACCAAGCGACGGGCCTTCGCCGCGCAGCACCTGGCTCAGCAACGAGAACTGCCCGGAAACAGGGACCCAGGAGATCCAGTCTGGCTCCTTTTTTTGCTGTACCAGCTGCAGGACAGGAATGATCGACACGACGAAGATCACGAGCGACACGCTGGCCTGGGCCTCCTTGAAGGTGCGGCTGCGCGCGCCCATGAGCAGCATGATCGCCGGCAGCAGGGCGATCAGCGGCACGAGCACCACCAGGAACCAGGCCAATTCGCGGGCGCCGAACAGAAATGGGATGCCGACCGCGGGTAACGGCGCGAAGCGCAGCGTCAGGTAGTACCCGCTCAACGTGACGACCACGATCAACGCGTCGAATGCGGCGACCGCCAGCCACTTGCCGACGACGAGTTCGCCGGGCCGCGCGGGCGTCATCAGCAATGGCTCCAGCGACTGGCGTTCGCGCTCGCCGGCCGTGACGTCCAGCGCGACCGCCATGCCGCCCATGACAGCGGCGAACAACCCATAGTAGGCGAGGAAAAACAGCAGAAACGCGCCGCTTTGCTGCGGCGTGGCCAGGTCGGTGGCCTCGACGTCGAGAGGATTGCCGACGGTGGGCGCGATCCCGCGCAGCAGAAGCCGCTGCGATCCCCATTGTTGGTTGTAGGCGCGCAGCAACCCCTCGACCTCGCGGATCGCCGGCTGGGCACGGTCGCGCGATCGGTCGTAAATGAGGTGCACCGTTCCCGCCTTGCCTTCGGCGACGTCGCGCCCGAAATCGGCGTCGATGACCAGCACCACATCCAGCTCACCTGCGCGGATCTTCGCTTCGTGGTCGGCCGGCGCCGCAGTCAGCGTGACTTGCTGCCGCTCCAGGAACGCGGCCAGCGCCGGCGCGTGCTCGCGACCGACGGTGGGAAGCTTCAGCTCCCGGACCTTGTCGATCTGGCTCGCCATGACGGAAAACATGAGCAGAAGGACCAGCGGACCCGCGATGAGCGCGGGCAGCAGTGTCACCAGCAGCGTGCGCCGGTCGCGCAGCGTGTCGAGAAGCTCCTTGCGCGCAACGGTGACGGTGCGGTTCACGGGGCCAGGCCCTCGCCGGTACCGAGCAGTATCACGAACGCATCCTCGAGCGTGGTGGCGCCTGCTTGCGCAATGAGGTCGCTGGCGGTTCCCGCCGCGACCACCCGACCGCCGCCAAGGATCACGATGCGGTCGCACAGCGCCGCGACTTCCTGCATCACGTGCGACGAGAACAACAGGCACCGGCCGTCCCCGCGCAGTTGGCGCAACTGCTCCCGCAGCGCGCGCACGCTCATGATGTCGAGCCCGTTGGTCGGCTCATCGAGCAGTACCGTGGCGGGGTCGTGGACGAGTGCTCGCGCGATCGCGACCTTCATCTTCTCGCCTTGCGAAAAGCCCGCCGTCCGGCGGTCGGCCAGTGCAACGAGGCCGAGCGCATCGAGCAACGCGTCGATCCTCGACTCGAGCGGCGCGCCGGAGAGTCCGTGCAGCCTGCCGTAGTAGCGG
The DNA here is from genome assembly GCA_963819965.1 of uncultured beta proteobacterium. GTDB lineage: Bacteria > Pseudomonadota > Gammaproteobacteria > Burkholderiales > Casimicrobiaceae > VBCG01. The sequence goes on along the minus strand of CAWFYA010000004.1, from coordinate 559,743 downwards.
ATGTTCTCCCGCGTCGTGAGGCGCGGATAGAGGCCGCGGGCGTCCGAAAGCACGCCGATGCCCGAACGCACATCGTACCGGTCGCGCCCGATGTCGAGGCCGCCAATGGACGCGCTGCCCGCGTCGGGGACGATGAGCGTCGCCAACATGCGCAACAGGGTCGTCTTGCCGGCGCCGTTGGGACCGAGCAGGCCGGTGATTTCGCCATCCGGCACGTCGAACGACACGTCCTGCACGGCGCGTACTCGCTGCACGCCACGCTTGCCGAACGATTTGGACAGGCCTCTTAGGCGGATCATGGCTGCGGCCCCAGTCGATCCGGCCACAGCGGCGGCCGCGTGCTGTTTTCCAGGTAGGCGATGCACGACGCGGAAAGTGCGCCGAAGCCCGCGTGATCGATGAAACTTGCGATGAGCCGCGGTCCGCAGGCGTTGGGCGACACGATGTGGCCGTACCCGCGCGCGACGATGTGCTTGCTTTCGGCGAGCGATTTCGCCACCAGCGCGCCGTTGGCGGGTGGCGTGACCGGATCGAGCGCACCGGAGAACAGCAGCGCGGGCTTGGCGCTGATGACCGGGTCCGTGAAATTGGCGGGCACCGGGCCGCGCGGCCACACGTTGCACACGGCAATCACGTTTTCGGCGATTTCGCGCGTCGGAAGTCCGGACAGCATGGCCGCGACGAGGTCGGGCGTGATGCGCGGGGCGTCTTCGGCACAGGTGACCGAATAGTGCAACGCGGCGTTGAGCTGCTCGTCCAAGTGGGTGTTGGTCAACTGGGTCGCCGCGAACAGCGGTCCGAAATCGCCGGCTTCCGCAAGCGAGAGCATCTCCGGCAGAAGGCTGGACGATTCCGGCGCGTAGATGAGCGGCAGCAGGAGGCCCAGCACGCCATCGAACGTCAGGTGAGTCCGGGTCGACATTCCCGTGCGCGGATCGACCACGTCGACATCTCGTCCCGTCGGACCCAGCGAGGTGGCGATTTTCGCCAGCGTCACGGCCGGGTTCGGATGCGCGTCGCGACATCCGGTGGAATCGCCGCAGGCGCGGAATACCGCATCGAGCGTCGCCTGGCGCGTGCGCCAGACATCGAGCATGGCGATCATCGACGGCGGGACCACGCCGTCCAGCGTCAACGTGCGGACACGGTCCGGAAACCGGCGCAGATATTCCAGCGCGACGCGCGTGCCATAGCTGCCGCCCCACAGGTTCCACTGCGCGTAACCGAGCGCCGTCCGCATGGCCTCCAGGTCGTCGATCCACGCGGTGGTCGTGTACTGCGCGGCATCCACGCCTTGCGCACGGAGCTGTTCCGCGCATTGCGTGGCTCGCGGCACCGGATCCGTTTCCAGCGCGTCGTCAATACGCGGCCGGAACGCCTCGCAGTCGAGCGGCGTCGAGCGGCCGGTGCCGCGCTGGTCGATGAGCACGATGTCGCGCGTGCGCCTCACCTCGTTCAGGCGTGAGACGAAAGGTGCGAGGGTCGATGCGGCCTGGCCGGGACCGCCAGCGAGGATCAGCAGCGGATCGCCTTTGGGCGTAAGGGTGTTGGCCGGCAATACCGCCGCAAAGATGCGGATGCTGCGACCCTCCGGCTTGCGGCGATCTTCCGGCACTGTCAGTTCGCCGCATTGGGCGAGGCTCGGCAGGTTGGGGAGCCGGCATTCCCCGAGCACGACGCTGCGCGCGCGGACCGCGCCGTCGCCGCATCCCGCCACCACGACGACCGCCGTCAGAGCGGCAAGGCCGATGACGCGACGGATGGGGGCGAACGGCGATCGGAACATGGCGATGGATGGTAGCAAACGCCGTGCGCTCAAGCGCGGTGCGTGCCATTGATCGCAGCGCCGGGGAGCGCGGTGGGCCGCGCGTATACTTTCGGCTCCTCGAAGCGCCACATTCCATGAGCACACGCGAACTCGAACCCGGCATCGTCACCGATCTGCACGACCGGTTGTCCTACGGCGGGTACCTCCGCCTGGACCGGCTGCTTGCAGCGCAGCAGCCGCTCTCCGGCCAGAGCGGCGAGCCGCCGCGGCATGACGAGATGCTGTTCATCGTCCAGCACCAGGTGTCCGAACTGTGGATGAAGCTCATGATCCACGAGTTGAAGGCCGCCATCGGTTATGTTCGCGCGGACACGCTGGACGCGACCTTCAAGATCCTCGCGCGAGTGAAGCTCATCCAGAAGCAGTTGTTCGAGCAGTGGGCAGTGCTGGAAACGCTCACGCCTTCCGAGTACGAAGCCTTTCGCCCGGCGCTTGCCAGCTCGAGCGGCTTCCAGTCGGCGCAATACCGCGCGATCGAATTTCTGCTCGGCAACAAAAGCGCCCGCATGCTCGACGTGTTCCGGCATGATGCGGCTGGTCATGCCGAACTCGACGCGATGCTCCGCGCGCCCTCGCTGTACGATGAATTCCTGCGGCATCTGGCACGCCGTGGCCTGCCCGTGCCGAAGGACTGCATCGAGCGCGACTTCACGCAGCCCTACGTGCGGCATCCCGACCTGGTCCCGGTTTTCAAGGTGATCTACGACGACCCGAAGCGCTGGTGGGATGCGTACGACATGTGCGAGAAACTGGTGGACATCGAAGAGAGTTTCCAGCTCTGGCGGTTCCGCCACATGAAGACCGTTGAGCGCATCATCGGGCACAAGAGCGGAACCGGTGGTTCTTCCGGCGTGAGCTTCCTCAAGCGCGCGCTCGACCAGACGTTCTTTCCGGAGTTGATCGACGTGCGTTCGGTCATCGGCGCGCCGCTGTCGCGATGAGCGCGCCGGGCGCGCGCCCCCGCGGCGGCATCGAGGACGCCGTCGCAGCGCTCGGCGCCGGCCCGCTCGCCGAAGCCGCGCTGCAGGCCCACGTCGCACCGCTGTTTTCCCGGGTGCGCGACGCGTTCCGCGACCGCACCTATCTCGCCAATCATTCGCTCGGCCGTCCGCCGGACGCGGTCGATGACGATGTGCGCGAAGGCATGGCGGCATGGTTTGCGCACATGGGGGATGCGTGGGGACCGTGGGAAACGGAAATGCGCGCGTTTCGCGGCCGCCTGGCGCAACTCCTCGGCGCAGCGCGCCAGGATTGCGTGGTTCCCAAGACCAGTGCCGGGCAAGGGTTGCGGGCGATCCTCAACACCTACGACACGCCGCCGCGGGTCGTCGCGACACGCGGGGAGTTCGATTCGCTGGACGTGATCCTGCGCGAGTATGCGCGGCGCGGGCGCATCGTTCTGACGCTGGTCGAGCCGCGCCATGACGGTCATTTCGATACCGCCGACGTGCTCCGGGCCATCGGCAACGCCGTTGACCTGGTCGTCGTCTCGCAAGTGATCTTCACGACCGGGCAACGGCTGGCTGATCTGCCCGCCATCGTGACCGCAACGCACCGCGCCGGTGGCCGCCTGCTGCTCGACGTCTACCACGCCCTTGGGGTGTTTCCGGTCGATGTCGCTGCGCTCGACGTCGACTTTGCCGTTGGCGGCAGCTACAAATACCTGCGGGGCGGCCCCGGGGCGTGTTTTCTCTACCTTCACCCGCGCCATCTCACCGGGTCGCTGCGCACGCTGGACACGGGCTGGTTCGCCAAGCGCGAGCCGTTCACCTATGCCCGGCCCGATCCACCCCTCTACGGTGACGGAGGCGACGCGTTTCTCGAATCGACGCCTGCGGTGCTCCCGTTCTACCAGGCGCGCGCGGGCCAGCGCCTGGCGCTGGCCATCGGCATCGAACGGATCCGCGCCCACTCGCTCGCGCTGCAGTCGCGCCTGGTGGATCTGTTCCGAGATCGTGGCGTCGTGGCACAGGGTGGCACCAACGATCGTGGCGCCTTCGTCGTCGTGCGCGACGAACGCGCGGAAGTCTGGTCGGATCGTTTGCGCGACGCCGGCGTGATCACCGACGCGAGGGGGCCGTACCTGCGCCTGTGTCCGGACCTGCTCACCACGGACGCCGATCTTGTGCTGGCCGCAGACGCGCTCGCCCGCATTGCCTGCTAGCGTCAGTGCGGCGGACGCGCGCGGAATTCCTCCTCGGCGGGTGAGCGCATGCGGACTTCCGCCATGAACGAAATCTCCTCGCGCGCGCCGTTGGCATCCTGAATCGTCAGCGTAAGCGCCACGCGCTGGCCAAGCGTTAGCGGATGATTCAGCTTGATGAGCGCAAGATGAGACTTGCCCGGGGCCAGCGCCACTGTCGTCTTGGCCGGTAGCAGCAGCGTGCCGAGCGGGCGAGGCAACTTGTCTGGCCCGCGGAACAAGACGCGGGCCGCGTCTTCGCTTTGCGCGGCCACCAGCGTTGCGCCGTCGCTGCTGGTGAGGTTCATGTACAGCTCGGCCGATTGCCCGGTGCCGGCGGGCCGAAGCCAGGGCTGGTTCACGATGAACACCGCGCGTGCGGGCGCCGACAGCAGCGCCAGTGCAATGCCGCAAGCCGCGAACCACCAGCGAAGACGGCTGGCCATTCGAATCAATTGTCCCCTCCCTGGTGCGTCCGCGGCCGATACCGGGGGTTGCGGCCCATTCCCGCACGGCGAACGTCAGCCAATCAGTGTTTGCACGTCGGTGCGGTTGGCGCGCTGCAGCGCATGCACCCATTTGCCGAAAGGAAGATCGTACCGCGCCTCGAGCCGCGCGGCACGATTTCGCAGCTGGGCGGCGCTGGCCGGCGACGGCGGATCCGCGAACGCGGTGATCACCACGTTTTTGGAGTCCGACGACGGCAGCAGCACGACGCCGCGGCCGAACACCTTGCTCAAGGCAAGCTTGGTCTGCCCGTGCCCGCGCACGCGGCCGAAAGCGTTGGCTATTAGCACACCCTGTGGCGCGAGCCGCGCGTGGCAAGCCTGGTAGAAAGGGAGCGTCTCGAGCTTGCCGGGGCGCGCACGATGATCGTAGCCGTCGACAAAGATCGCGTCGAACTTCGGCCCGGGCTGGGGCATGTACGCATGGCCATCGCCAACCTGGACATCGAGCCGGTCGTCGTCGGCGGGCAGTCTGAAAAATTGGTGCGCGACCTGGATCACGTCGCGATTGATTTCGATTACCGTGATGTGCGAATCCGGCATCTGGTGGCGGAACCAGCGCACCAGCGATGCTGCCCCGAGCCCGATCATCAGGACGTTGCGGGGCTCCGGGCGAAACAGCAGAAACGACAGCATGGCCTGGGTGTAGACCAGCACCAGGCGGTTCGGTTTGGACAGGCGCATGGCACCCTGGACCCAATCCGTGCCGAAATGCAGGTAGCGGATCCCTGCCTCCTCGCGGATGTCGATGCTATGGCCGATACCTAGGCTCCGAGGCTCTTGATGATCACGCGCACCAGCAGCAACAGGGAAGCGACCAGAAACGCGGCGCCCAGGACACCGGCGACGATGAAGTGGTAGGGTTTGATGGACGTTGCATCGGCCAGCAGGTCCCGGCCTTTCCTGACGCCGAAGAAGCTCCAGAAGACGGCCAGCACGATGCGCAGGAATCCGGGCGTGGGGCGCGCTTGCTCAGGGGCCGGCGTGAGGCGCGCTTGCTCAGTGGGAGGCGGGGGGTCGTGCGAGGGGTCGGGCATGCGTTGGCGGTGGGTTTCCCCGGCGAGGAGAGGCCCGGAGTTTGCCGGAGCTTAACAGTAGCGGACTTTGCTGCGTATAACCGTTGAATCGGGAGGGTTTTACCCCATATACGGGTCAATCCAGTCTGGAAGGGAATTTCCATGCGTTTCGACAAACTGACAACCAAGTTTCAGCAAGCCCTCTCGGATGCCCAAAGCCTGGCGCTTGGCCACGACAACGGCTTCATCGAGCCCCAGCACCTGCTCTCCGCCCTCCTGGCGCAGGAAGACGGCGGCACTACGTCGCTGCTAGCCCGCGCCGGTGTGCAGGTGCCCAAGCTGCAGGCGGCGCTCAAGGCGTCGATGGACCGGCTGCCCAAAGTCGAGGGACAGGGCGGCGAAATCACTCTCTCGCGCGACCTCAACAATCTCCTCAACCTCACCGACAAGGAAGCCACCAAGCGCGGCGACCAGTTCATCGCCAGCGAGCTCTTCCTCCTCGCCTTGACTGGTGACAAAGGCGACACCGGCCGCATCGCCAAGGAAGCCGGGCTGAACCGCAAGGCGCTCGAAGCCGCCATCGAGGCCGTGCGCGGCGGCGCGGGCGTGAACTCGCAGGAAGCCGAGGGCCAGCGCGAGGCGCTCGCCAAATACACGATCGACCTCACGGCTCGGGCGCGGGAAGGCAAGCTGGACCCGGTCATCGGCCGCGACGACGAGATCCGCCGCACGATCCAGATCCTGCAGCGGCGCACCAAGAACAATCCGGTATTGATCGGCGAGCCCGGCGTGGGCAAGACTGCCATCGTCGAAGGCCTGGCGCAGCGCATCGTCAACGGCGAAGTGCCCGAGACACTCAAGAACAAGCGGGTGCTGTCGCTCGACATGGCGGCGCTTCTCGCCGGCACGAAATATCGCGGGGAATTCGAGGAGCGGCTGAAAGCGGTGCTGAAGGACATCGCCGCCGACGAAGGGCAGACGATCGTCTTCATCGACGAGCTGCACACGATGGTCGGTGCCGGCAAGGCCGAGGGCGCCATGGACGCCGGCAACATGTTGAAGCCTGCGCTCGCGCGCGGCGAATTGCATTGCGTCGGCGCGACTACGCTCGACGAGTACCGCAAGTACGTCGAAAAGGACGCCGCGCTCGAACGCCGCTTCCAGAAGGTGCTGGTTGACGAGCCCTCCGTGGAGAGCACCATCGCGATTCTGCGCGGTTTGCAGGAGCGCTACGAGATCCACCATGGCGTGGACATCACCGACCCGGCCATCGTGGCGGCCGCCGAACTCTCGCACCGCTACATCACGGACCGCTTTCTCCCGGACAAGGCCATTGACCTCATCGACGAGGCCGCTGCGCGTATCCGCATGGAAATCGACTCCAAGCCGGAGGCGATGGACAAGCTCGACCGCCGCCTGATCCAGCTGAAGATCGAGCGCGAGGCCGTCAAGAAGGAAAGGGACGACGCATCGAAGAAGCGCCTCTCGCACATCGACGAAGAAATCAAGAAGCTCGAGCGCGAATACGCGGACTTCGATGAGGTGTGGAAGGCCGAGAAGGCGCAGGTCGCCGGCTCGCAGCATATCAAGGAGGAGATCGACAAGGTCAAGCTGCAGATGGAAGAGGCCAAGCGCAAGGGCGACTGGCAGCAGATGTCGGAGCTCCAATACGGGAAGCTGCCGCAGCTGGAGGCGCAACTCAAGAAGGCCGACTCCGCGCTGGCGGACGAAGCGGCCAAGGCGCCCAAGCTCTTGCGCACGCAGGTCGGCGCGGAAGAAATTGCCGAGGTCGTGTCGCGCGCGACCGGCATTCCGGTGTCCAAGATGATGTCGGGCGAACGGGACAAGCTGCTGGCGATGGAAGACAGGATTCACACCCGTGTCGTCGGGCAGGATGAAGCGGTGCGCCTGGTGTCCGACGCCATCCGCCGATCGCGCTCCGGGCTTTCGGATCCCAATCGTCCCTATGGCTCGTTCCTGTTCCTGGGGCCGACGGGTGTCGGCAAGACGGAGCTGACCAAGGCGTTGGCGGAGTTTCTGTTCGATTCCGACCACGCATTGATCCGCATCGACATGTCGGAGTTCATGGAAAAGCACTCGGTGGCGAGGATGATCGGCGCGCCGCCGGGGTACGTCGGCTACGAAGAAGGCGGTTACTTGACGGAGGCCGTGCGGCGCAAGCCGTACTCGGTGATCCTGCTGGACGAAATCGAGAAGGCGCACCCGGACGTGTTCAACGTGCTGCTGCAGGTGCTCGACGATGGCCGGCTTACCGACGGACAGGGCCGCACGGTGGACTTCAAGAACACGGTGATCGTGATGACGTCGAACCTGGGCTCGCAGCGCATCCAGCAGATGACCGACGCCGGCGACGACCCGGCGATGATCAAGATGGCGGTCCTGGCGGAAGTGAAGACCGGTTTCCGGCCTGAATTCGTCAACCGCATCGACGAGATCGTGGTCTTTGCGCCCTTGAACGAGGCGCAGATCGCCAACATCGCCAAGATCCAGCTGAAGGCGCTGGAGGCGCGGCTCGCCAAAATGGAGATCAAGCTGGTGGCGACCGACGCCGCATTGAAGGCGGTGGCGCAGGCGGGATTCGACCCGGTCTACGGTGCGCGGCCGCTGAAGCGTGCGATCCAGCAGCAGATCGAGAATCCGCTGGCCAGGGAAATCCTTTCCGGAAACTACGGACCGGGCGACACCGTGCACGTGCGGGAGAAGGGCGGACAGATCGCGTTCGCCAAGGCGTAACGCCGGTGTAACCTGTCAGGAGCAGGATGCAGGGTATCCGTTGCGCGCGACGCGCCTCGGAACATGGCGCGGCGCGACATTCCACGATGGGAATGCGCGCCGCGCGGGCGGGCCAGGCGCCGGCGGCGCGGAGCGATCCGCGCCGTTTTGCATTTGGGCCATGTCCTACAGCGAAAATCTGGGCTGCAGAAGCGCGGGAATAGCCTGCTCGCGTCGACTGTTTGCCCCGTCGAACGCCACCTGAAGGAGAATCCATGCGAATCCTGCGTGCGCTATTCGCTGTCCTTGCCGTCGCCGTGAGTACGTCCGCCGCGGCCTCCTGCCACCTCTTCTTCCTGGAGGAGCTCTACTCCAACGCCGATGGCTCGATCCAGTTCGTCACCCTCATGAACGTCACCAGTGACGATGGCGAAAACCTCTTCAACGGGCAACAACTCGTGTCGACCGAGGACGGCACGGGCGCGATCCACCGGTTTACGTTCTCGAAAAACCTGAACTTCAATACGGCAAACCGCCACTTGCTCGTCGCGACCGCCGGATTCGCCGCGCTCGGGATTGTCACGCCCGACTTCACAATCCCGGACGGCTTCCTGTTCACCGACAAGGCCAAACTGACCTATACGTGCAACAACACCACCATTGCCTATGATTCGCTGCCCACGGATGGCGTCATGGCGCTGCACACCGGCAATACGATCGTGCCAAACGTGGCGACCAACTTCAACGGTGACAGCGGTTCGGTCGTGGCCGCCGGTCCTGCGGTGGTGACGGTGGTCGAGTACTACAACGCCGGTCTCGACCACTACTTCATCACGGCGGACCCTGGCGACATCGCGGCGCTGGATGCCGGTTTATTCCCGGGTTGGGCGCGCACGCAGCTGTCGTTCAACGCCTATGCGACGCCTGGGGCTGGCTTGAGTCCGGTGTGCCGCTTCTACATTCCGCCGATACATGGTGACTCGCATTTCTTTTCCGCGCAGCCAAGTGACTGCGCGGCGCTGCTGGCCTGGGCTGCGGACCCGGTCAATTTCCCGAACTTCAGCGGTTACATCGAGGAACACGCCGACGCGTTCTACGTGACGCTGCCGGACGCGACCGGCGCATGCCCCATGAACACGGTTCCGGTGTTCCGGCTGTGGAACCAGCGCTTCGACTCCAACCACCGGTACACCACCAGCCAGGCGATCGTGGATCAGATGAAGGCGCGCAACTACGTGCTGGAAGGCGCGTTGCCCAACCAAGCGGCGATGTGCGCGCCCATGTAGGCGGAAGCAGCAGGGCCCGGGGGCGCAGGTGGACCGGCAACGTGTCGTCGCTCAAACGTGGGGAAGCCGGCCCCCGCCGAACGACCAGTTCTCCCACGCGGTTTCCTTGAACACCAACATCACATGTTCGGGGTTCAAGCCAGGATCGCGGGAAAGTGCGGCCAGGATGTCGGCGATCACCTGGCGTTTCACCTTGACGCTGCGCCCCACCGACCAGAGGACTTCGATCAGCACGAAGTCGCTGCCACGGTCGGACGCAAGGTCCGGATATCGCCGGTCGAAGCGGAAATCGTCGGCGGCCAGTTCCAGCACGCGTTGAAACAGATCGGCCGCCGGAACACCGGACTTGACCAGCGATTGGTGTACCGCGTCCAGGACCGCATGCTTGAACGCCGCGGTCTTGTCGGCGGTGACGGTCAGGGTGACCAAAGGCATGGCGTCGACTCCTCTAGTGCGCCGGATTCAGTAGTACGGCACCGGATTTCGCGACGGCGACGCGAGGGCAGCGGCGAAGGCCCTGCGCACGCGTTGCCAGGCCGATGATCGCCGAGCCCGCCGGGTGCGATTCCTGATCAAGCTGCTTACGCGCCGGCCGATGACGCAAAAGCTGGATTCGCTTTGCGCCTCGACAATGGTAAGTCCGTTGCGCTCGACGGTCCAGACGTCTCCATTGCGCAAGACGATGTCCTGCGGGTCGTCTTCCTGCGTGATCCACAGTGTGCCACGCGCCACTCGCAGCGTGCTGCCCCGCACATCGGGCAGTGTGACCGTTTCGCGAGGCGCCATTTCGACGATCGTTCCATGTTCGAAGCAAGCCATGGTCGTTCTCCTGTGACATGCGTACAATGCATTTCCTGCGGACCGGGGTGGTTCGCCGTCCCCGGCGGTCCCGCGGCAATTTTCCCGAGGGAGTGGGTCAAATTGTCGGCGGCCCCGGGCGCGCGTTCAAACGGGAAATGGGAATGTCTTGCATGAATCTCGGGAATGCATAAAACGCTGCGGCGCCTGCCGTCCCTCGACTTCCTGCGCGGCTTCGAGGCCGCGGGAAGGCGGCTGTCGTTCACGCTGGCGGCCGAGGAACTGTTCCTCACGCAGTCGGCGTTGTCGCGGCAGGTGAAGGCGCTCGAGGACGCGCTGGGTGTCGCGCTGTTCGAGCGGCGGCATCGCGCGCTGACGTTGACGCCGGCAGGCGCCGCATTCCATCGCACCGTGTCCTCGCAATTGCGCGAGATCGCGCTTGCGGCGGATGCCGCGCGTGGCCACCTCCGCGAACCGGGGCTCACGGTATCCACCACGGTGTCGTTCGCCGCGCTGTGGCTGATTCCGCGCCTCGCATCCTTTCGTGCCGCGCACCCGGAGATCGAGGTCTACGTGTCCGCGGACGACCGGACGGTCGATCTTGCGCGCGGCGACGTCGACGTCGCGGTGCGATACCTGGCCGATGCCGGCGCCCCGTCGGGCGCGGCGCGACTGTTCGGCGAACGCCTGTTGCCGGTGGCGAGTCCGCAATTGCACAAGCGCGCGGGCGCGCCATTGAAGCAGCCCGCGGACCTGGCCCGCCACGTGCTGATCCATCTCGACGATCCCTCCGGCGTCGTGCCTTGGCTCAATTGGCCGGCGTGGCTGAGGTCGAATGGCCAGCCTGAGTTGAAACCCGCCGGGTCGTTGCGCTTCTCGCTCTACGACCAGGTGATCCAGGCCACGCTCGGCGGCCAGGGCGTGGCGCTCGGGAGGATTCCGCTCATTTCGGAATTGCTGCGAGATGGCCGGCTGATCGCGCCGTTCCCCAAGCGCTACGATTCGCCCCGTGGCTATTTCGTGATCCGGGCCCCGCACGCGACCAGCGCCAACGGTGAGCGGCCGGACGTCGCGGCATTTGTGGGTTGGCTGCTGCAGGAAGCGTCCGCGCAGACCAGGGCCGACACCTTGCCGGGCTCGCGTGATCGAGCGTCCCCGGCCGGTGCGCGTTCTGCGCGCAGGGTGGCGCGCGCATGAGCACGCCGTCGAATCCGCATTACGGCCTCACGCCATCGCCGTTCATTGCGCGTTTCGCCCATCTCGTTCCCGCGGGTGCACGCCTGCTCGACCTCGCGTGCGGTTATGGACGTCACGCGCGGTACTTTGCGGCGCGTGGCGCTCAGGTTGTGGCGCTCGACCGCGATTCCGCCGCCCTCGCGACATTGTCCGGGATCGCCGGTATCCAGACGCGGCTGGCCGATCTCGAATCGGGTGCGTGGCCGTTGGCCGGCGAACTCTTCGATGCGATTGTCGTCAGTCACTATCTGTATCGGCCGTTGCTGGGGCATTTGCGCGCGTCGCTTGCATCCGACGGGACATTGCTCTACGAAACATTCGCGCTGGGCAACGAAGCTTACGGGCGGCCGTCCAATCCCGATTTCCTGCTGCAGCCTGGAGAACTACTGACGGTCGCCGGCATCGGCGCGCAACCCATGACGGTAGTGGCGTTCGAACAGGGCGTCGTGGAGATCGGCGAGCGACCGGCGGTTCTGCAGCGCCTGGCGGCGGTCGGCTGCATGCGACCCTGGCCGCCCGCGCTCGCTTCGCCAGGGAACGCGACACAGCCCGCGCGGTCGAACCCCCCGACGTAGAGGAAGCCAATGGGGTAAAATGGGCAATTTTGCTGGCCCGAAACAATGCTGACCGGAAGTCTCGTCGCCATCGCGACGCCGATGCAGGTGGGTGGAGCGCTCGACCTTCCTGCATTGCGCAAGCTCATCGATTTTCACATCGCGAACGGCACGTCCGGCATCGTGATCGTCGGCACGACCGGCGAGTCGCCGACCGTGACGGCGGACGAACATTGCCTGCTCATCAAGACTGCGGTGGACCACGCCGCCGGCCGCATCCCGGTGATGGCTGGCACCGGCGCCAATTCCACGGCCGAAGCAATTTATTTTGGCGAGTACGCGGCCAAGGTCGGTGCGGACTGCCACTTGTCGGTGGTTCCGTACTACAACAAGCCGACGCAGGAAGGGTTGTACCGGCACTTTCGCGCTGTCGCGGAAAAAGTCTCCCTGCCGATGGTGCTGTACAACGTGCCGGGTCGCACGGTGGCCGATCTCTCCACCGAGACCACGTTGCGCCTGGCGGAGATACCCGGCATCGTCGGTATCAAGGATGCGACGGCCGACGTTGGTCGCGGCAGCGAGTTGATCAAGGCGCTCGCGCTGGCAGGGCATCGCGATTTTGCCGTCTACAGCGGCGAGGACATCACGGCGCTGCCACTGATCCTGATGGGCGGCCACGGCGTCATTTCGGTGACGGCCAATGTGGCGCCCCAGCTGATGGCGCAGATGTGCGCGGCCGCGCTGGCCGGCGACGTGATCGCCGCGCGCGAATTCAACAACCGGCTGCTTGGCCTCCACCGCAAGCTTTTCGTCGAGGCGAATCCCGCGCCGGCCAAATGGGCGCTCGCGGAAATGGGAATGATCCAGAATGAACTTCGGCTGCCGCTCGTGCAGCTGTCGCCGCAATTCCACGAGTCGGTCCGTGCCGCGCTTCGCGAAGCCGGCTGTCTCGCCTGACGCAAGAGGCCCCACGATGGTATTCATTTCACACAAGCCGCTGTCCCTTCTGCTTGTCGCCCTGGCCCTGGTATTGGCGGGCTGCTCTTCCAACAACATTTCGCTGACCAAGCGCATCGAATACAAGACGGCGTCGAGCACTCCCGCGCTGGAATTGCCGCCCGACCTCACGACGCCGCGGTATGACGACCGCTACCAGGTCAACTCGGCGTCCGGCCTGGCTGCGGCCAATTCCAACAAGAGCGGCCGTGGCGACCTGTTGCCGACCACGCCCGACGCCAAGATCGTTCGTGGCGGCAGCGAACGTTGGCTGGTCGTCAAGGCCACGCCGGAGCAGGCCTGGAACACCGTCCGCTCGTTCTGGCAGGAAAACGGGTTCGCGATTGCCGTCGACCAGCCCGCATCGGGAGTGATGGAGACCGACTGGGCGGAAAATCGCGCCGACGCCCCGCAGGACTTCCTGCAGCGCACGCTGGGCAGCGTGGCCGATGTCTTCGGCGGCACCTACCGGCGGGACAAGTTCCGCACCCGCATCGAGCGCGGCGTGGAGCCCGGCACGGTCGAAATCTTCATTTCCGCCAAAGCGATGGATCAGGTGCCGACGACCACCATCGACCATGCCGGCGCGGCGTTCGTCTGGGCCGTCGTGCCGCCCAATCCAGAGGCGGAGGCGGAAATGCTGACGCGGCTGATGATGAAATTCGGCGCGCCTGAGCCCGCCGCGCGCATGGCCGTCGCGCAAGCCGCCAATGCGCCGGAGAAGGCGCGCGTCGAGAAGAATTCGGATGGCACCTACAAGCTGATGGTCGACGATCAGTTCGACCGCGCATGGCGCAGGGTTGGCCTGGCGCTCGACCGCATCGGCTTCACCGTGGTCGACCGCGACCGTTCGCGCGGCGTGTACTTCGTTCGCTTCGGCGATCCGGACAGCGCCAAGAGCTCGTCGGACAGCATTTGGGCCAAGCTGCAGTTCTGGAAGACCGACGACAAGAACAAGCCGGAGCAATACCAGATCCTGGTTGCGGAAGCGGCGCCGATCAGCGTGGTCAGCGTGCAGGATCCGGGCGGCGCCCCGGACCGGTCGGCGACGAGCGAAAAGATCCTCACGATGCTCAAAGACCAGCTTAAATAGTGCGTTTTGCTTCGATCGGCAGCGGCAGCGAAGGCAACGGCCTCGTGGTCGAGGCGGGCGCCACCCGCTTGATGATCGACTGCGGTTTCGGCGTGCGCGACACCGCAACGCGCCTGGCCCGCATAGGCGTCGCACCCGATTCCCTCGACGCGATAGTCGTCACGCACGAGCATTCGGATCATGTCGGTGGCGTTCCCGCGTTTGCCGCGAAGCATGGCATTCCGGTGTGGCTCACGTTCGGCACGCTCACGACCGTCGGCGAGCGCTTCGGCAATGTCCCGCATGTCTATGGTTTCGACAGCCACGACCGTTTCGTCGTTGGTGACCTCGAGGTGCTGCCGTTCCCGGTGCCGCACGACGCGCGCGAACCGGTTCAGTTCGTGGTCACCGACGGTCATTGGAAGCTGGGAGTGCTGACCGACCTGGGGACGTCCACGCCCTATGTCGAGGCCAGCCTCACGCGGTGCGACGCGCTGGTGCTGGAGTGCAATCACGACCTCGCCATGCTGGAGGCCAGCGATTATCCGCGCGCGCTGAAGGACCGCATCAGCGGCAGGCTGGGGCACCTGCACAATGAGGGCGCCGCGGCGCTCCTGTCGGCGCTCGACAACAGCCGACTGCAGCACATCGTGGCGGCGCATCTTTCGAAGCACAACAACACGCCGGACCGTGCCGGCGCGGCGCTCGCCGGGGCGTTGGGATGTTCCCTCGACTGGATTGGCATTGCCAGCCAGGCGGAGGGGTTTGCCTGGCGCGAGCTCGCGTGAAGCGGAAGCGCGCAGGGACAATACGTTCGCCGAACTGGGCAAGGGGGAATAGTGATGGACAAGCGCGACGAGCTCTATAAGGGCAAGGCGAAAACGGTGTTTGCGACGGACGATCCGCATCGGCTCGTCATGCATTACCGCGACGACGTGTCGGCGTTCGATGGCGCCAAGCTTGCGAAGCTCGACCTGAAGGGCGAGACCAACAACAAGATCAACGCCTATGTGATGGGCAAGCTCGCGGCGGCGGGCGTGCCGACACATTTCGTGCGCATGCTGAACGAGCGCGAGTCGCTGGTGAAGGCGATGAAGATGATCCCCGTCGAGTGCGTCGTGCGCAACGTGTGTGCGGGCTCGATGGCCAAGCGCTACGGCATCCCCGAGGGACAACGATTGGCCGAGCCCATTTTCGAGTTCTTCCTCAAGAGCGACGCGCTGCACGATCCGCTCTGCAACGACGACCACATCCGCGTGCTGGGGTGGGCGAGCGTAGCGGAAATCGCCGAGATGAAGGCGATGACGCACAAGGTCAATGCCGTATTGCAGCCGCTCTTCGCCGCCGCTGGCATCGACCTCGTCGATTACAAACTCGAATTCGGGCACCTGGTCGAGGATCCCGCGGGACCGTTGGTGCTGGGCGACGAGTTCACGCCGGATGGTTGCCGGCTATGGGATGCCACGACCGGCGAAAAGCTCGACAAGGACCGTTTCCGGCGCGATTTGGGCAACGTGATAGAGCGCTATCGCGAGGTCGCAACGCGGATCGGCGCGCCGCTCTGAAGTCGGTCCTCAGGAAGACCTTGCGACACTCCGCCGACGTCGCCCATACACAACAAAAAGCCGACCCGCGGGTCGGCTTTTTGTCGGAACAAAGCGTATCGATGCACGCTTACTTCTTTTGTTCCTTGGTCGCTTCCTGGACCATGTTCGCTTTGGAGGCATCGGCAGCCGCCTTGGCCTGATCGGCCGACACGGGCGTATCCGCGGCCTTCATCGCATCGCCGGCGGGCTTCATTGCATCGCCAGCGGGCTTCATCGAGTCGGTGGCCGGCGCAGGTGCAGGCGCGGGTGCGGGCGCGGGAGCAGCGGCAGGCGCGGGTGTCGGCGCGGGCGGGGGAGCAGGCTTGTCGCCGCAGGCCGTCAACGCGATCGCGGCCATGGCGGCCAGGAGAATGGATTTGTTCATTTGGGATGGTCCTTGAAACGAGTGCGGTTGAAGAGTGGGGATGTGTGACGCGGTATCGCTTCTGGCAGTGCAACATCGAAGGCGGCGCAGTCTACCACAAAGCCCATAAAATTCAAAGAGGTGGCAACATCGTCCTGCTTGGATGCGGTGCAGTCAGCCGCGGCGGCTAGAGCCCTAGCACCGTTCCCGCCAATCCCGGCTCTCCCGTGGCCCAGATTTCCTCGAAGCGCGTGGCCAGCGGCATGGTCTGCTGCGGATTTTCGATGACCAGCGTGGCGCGCGGCTGGTCGATGTGAAATCGATGCAGATAGTGCCTGCCATCGACGATGACCAGCGGGTCCATTGCCACGCGCGCCTCAACTCCGGTTTGATAAACGGTGATGGCCGACGAATATTGGCGCAACAGGGCGGCCAGGCGCGGGCACGAGCCCTGCATCCAGCGTGTGTCATGGACGATGAGATCGAACCGGGCGCCCGATGCGCGCCGCAGGAACGCCGCGAGGTTGGCGGCGCGCAAGGCGGTCTCCCATCCCGTTTGCGACAGGTCGATGTCGAAGACCTGCAGCTTGTGCTGCGCCAGCCCGATCAATTCATCGATCGCGGCGGTTTGCGCGGACACCGTGTCCAGGCGCACCTCGCGAGGCACCGGGCCGTCGGCAGATTCAGGCGATGTGGAGGAATCCATGACTGTATCCTTCGTAAAGGAACGCGCGCGCGGCTGGCGGCAGGGACGCCGTTTCGCCCGCACTCAGCGTCCGCGCGTTGGCGAGAGCGCGCATCGCCCGGCGGTCGCCTTCGGGCCATCCCGAAGCTTCCCCATTCAAATAGATGGCTTCATCATCGTAGAGCCATTGCGTGCGCCGGTCGAGCGCGATGCCGCGCCGTGCCATGGCTTTGGCAAACGCTGCGCGGGAAAGTCGCCCGGCGGGGCGGTCGAACGAAACGTCGCCCTTGGGTTCGGACAGGAAGGAGCCCAGGAAGCGGGTGGTGGTGGCCGCATCCCAGCGGATATCGCGAAGTGCGCGCGCTACGCGTCGTTGCATCGAGCCGCTGATGCGTGCCGGCTCCACAGAAGGCGTGAGATCCGGATCGCTGTAGCATCCCTCCAACATGAGCTCGTCGCGGAGGTAATCGAGGAAAGCTGCACCGATTTCAGCGAAGGACGCGGCGCGAAAGCCAATCGAATAGGTCGTGCACGCGTCTTGTGCCACGCCGTCGTGCGCATAGGAGGGCGGCAGGTACAACATGTCGCCGGGCGCCAGCACCGCTTCATGCTGCGGCGCGAATTTGCGCAGGATCTTGACCGGCAGGCCGGGCTTCAGCGCGAGGTCGTGCTGGCGTCCATATTGCCAGCGCCGACGGCCCGGTCCCTGCAGGAGGAACACGTCGTAGGAATCGAAGTGCGGGCCGACGCCGCCGCCCGGCGCGGCATAGCTCACCATCAGATCGTCGAGGCGGGCGTAGGGGACGAACGCGAAGCGGCGCAGCAGCGCGTCGGCGGCGCCGGAATGCAGATTGGCGCCCTGAACCAGCAAGGTCCAGCCAGTCGCCGGCAGCAACTTGAATTGGGCGCGCCGAAACGGTCCGTGGTCCAGCGTCCAGCGCCCGCGCCCGCGCACGACCAGGCGAGATTCGACGTCGTCGCGTCCGGCCAGGGAGAAGAGGGCGTCGCGGGTAAACAGCCCCGCGAATCCCGGCACGGCGCCCCGAACCAGCAGCGCGTCCTTCTGCCAGTACCGGCGCAGGAATGCGGCCGGCGAGTGCCCGCCCAGCATGGTCTTGGCGGCGGGAATCTGCAAGGGCATGCGCGCCAGATTAGCACCCCGTCCAACCAGTGCAAGCGATCCGGTTACAATTCCGTTCCGCCGCCATTGTCGTTGTCCCAGCCGTTGCGGATCCTGGCTGCACTTCATCCAACCAATCGCCGCGAGTCAGTCGATGCTCATCTCCGCCAATGCCGTCGTCACCATTTCCTTCAAGCTCTTCGATGCGGCCAATCAGCTGCTCGAGGAGTCACCCGAGCCGGTTGTCTACCTGCACGGAACCCATTCGGGTATCTTCCCCAAGATCGAGGAGACGCTGACCGGGAAGACGGTGGGCGACGCCATCTCCGTCACCCTGGAGCCGGTGGATGCCTTTGGCGAATACGATGCCGAGATGATCCGCCTGGAACCCGTGGCTGACCTGCCTGCCGACATCGCCGTCGGTGGTTACCTGATTGCCGAACTGGATGGCGCCGAGGTGATCTGGCGCGTCACCAGCATCGCCGACGGCAAGGCAGTGCTCGATGGCAATCACGAGCTCGCCGGACAGCGCCTGCGCTTCGATTGCACCGTGCTCGAGGTCCGGGCGGCCACGCCCGAGGAAATTGCCCACGGCCATGCCCATGGCGCAGGCGGTCATCACCACCACTGAAATCTTCAGGGTTCGGCGAGTTTCTTCAGCGCGTAGAGGGCTTCCAGCGCTTCGCGCGGCGATAGCGAGTCCGGGTCGAGCGCCAGCAGCCGCTCCTGCACTTCCGCGGCGCGCGGGTTGTCGGTGACCTGGCCCGGCGTTCCCCGGCAGCGCGTGGCTTCCGAACAGATCGTCCTGCGACGCATTGCGCGCCGAGAACTGGTCGAGGCGTCCCAGGTAGGCTTTTGCCTGGCGCACGGTCTCGGCCGGAACGCCTGCCAGCTTCGCCACCTGCAATCCATAGCTGCGATTGGCCGGGCCATCGGCCACCGCGTGCAGGAACACGATGCCATCCTTGTGCTCCGCCGCGTCGAAATGCACGTTGGCGCAGCCTTCCAGTTCCGCCGCCAGCGCGGTCAATTCGAAGTAATGCGTCGCGAACAGCGACAGGCAGCGATTGCGCTCCGCCAGGCGGTGGGCGATCGCCCACGCGAGCGCCAGGCCGTCGAAGGTGGATGTGCCGCGGCCGATCTCGTCGATCAGCACCAGGCTTTCCGGCGTCGCGCGATTGAGTATGTACGCGGCCTCGGTCATCTCGACCATGAACGTCGAGCGTCCGCCCGCGAGATCGTCCGACGCGCCGATGCGTGTGTAGATCGCATCCAGCGGCCCCAATGTCGCGGACGCCGCCGGCACGTAAATGCCGCAGTACGCGAGCAGCGCGATGACCGCCACCTGCCGCATGTACGTCGACTTGCCGCCCATGTTGGGGCCGGTGACGATGAGCAGGCGGCGATCCTGGGCCAACGCAACGTCGTTGGGAATGAAGCTCTCGACCTGGCGCTCGACCACCGGATGCCGCCCGCCGCGAATCGTGATGCCGGGTGCGGCAACGAACGCGGGCCGCACGAGATTCAGTGCATCGGCGCGCTGGGCGAGGTTGGCGAGCACGTCGAGCGTGGCCAGCGCGGCGGCCGCCTGCTGCAACGAAGCAATGGCGGGCGCCAGCTCGTCGAGCACCCGCTCGAACAGAAGCTTCTCGCGCGCGAGCGCGCGCTCCTGCGCCGACAATGCCTTGTCCTCGAAGGCCTTGAGTTCGGGCGTGATGTAGCGCTCCGCATTCTTGAGCGTCTGCCGGCGGCGATAATCCTCCGGAATTTTCTCCACGTGCGCGTTGGTGACTTCGATGTAGAAGCCATGTACTCGGTTGTATTCGACCTTTAGGCTGGCTATGCCGGTGCGCCCGCGTTCCCGCGCTTCCAGCGCCACGAGGAACTCGCCGCAATTCGCGTCAATGGCGCGCAGTTCGTCCAGTTCCGCGTCGAAGCCCGTGGCGATCACGCCCCCTTCACGCACCACGGATGACGGTTCCTCCGCAATCGCGCGCGCGAGCAACGCCTCCCAGCGGGCGTCGAGGGCCAGGTCCGCGACCGCGGCGCGGAACAGCGATGCGTCGATCGGCCGAGGCTGCCACATGCAGTTCCGGCAAGCGCGCCAGCGTGTCACGCAAGCCGGCCAGGTCGCGCGGGCGCGCATTGCGCAGCGCGACGCGTCCGACGACCCGCTCGACGTCGATCGTTTTCTTCAATCCTGCGACGAGCGTCGCGCGTAGCGGCTGATTGCGCGCGCAGCGCGTCGGTGGCCTCGTGTCGCGCCGCGGCCCTGGCCTGCGCCCGCAACGGCTGCGTCAGCCAGACACGCAACAGGCGGCTGCCGGCCACCGTCGCACATCCGTCGAGGAGCGAAAGCAGCGTGGGAGCAGGGTCCCCCGAAAGCGTGGCCGTGATTTCCAGATTGCGCCGCGACGCGGGGTCGAGCGCCAGGAACTCGCTCGCGGTCTCGACAGCGAGCGTGCGGACGTGCGCGAGCGCGGCCATCTGGGTCGCGCCCGCGTAGTCCAGCAGGGCACCGGCCGCGCCGACCGCCAATGGGGCGTCGTCCACGCCATAGGCCGCGAGGTCGAAGGTGCCGAGCTGTTTTGCCAGCGCGCGCGCCGACGAGGCGGCATCGAACTTCCACGGCGCCAGCGTTCGCAGCGGAGGCATGCCGCCGCGCAATGCGGGCGGGACCGCCTCCTCCGGGAGCAGCAGCTCCGCGGGCGCAATGCGCTCCAGGACGCCGGATGCTTCGGCATTCGGCACTTCGGTGAGTGTGAACGCACCCGACGCGAGGTTGAGCCAGGCGATGCCAGTGCGTTTCGGACCCGGGAGCGCAGCCGCGAGCAGGCAGTCGCGCTTGGCGTCGAGCAGGTTCGCGTCGGTCAGTGTGCCCGGCGTGACGATGCGCGCCACGCGGCGCTCCACCGGTCCCTTGCTCGTCGCGGGATCGCCGAACTGCTCGACGATGACCACCGACTCCCCGTTCTTCATCAACTTGGCCAAGTGGGGCTCGAGCGAGTGATGCGGAACCCCCGCCATGGGAATGGGCGCACCGGCCGACTGCCCGCGCGTGGTGAGCGTGATGTCGAGCACGCGGGAGGCGTGCTCGGCGTCGCCGTAGAAGAGCTCGTAGAAGTCCCCCATCCGGTAGAACACGAGCTTGTCCGGATGCTCCGCCTTGGCGCGCAGGTATTGCTGCATCATCGGCGTGTGGCGGGAGAGATCGGCGACGGAAGGTGATGGATTCATCGTGACGTGCCCGTAGTAGACCTTCTCGAGGTCAGCGCCTACATGCGACCCGGCAAGGCGAACGGGGCGCCGCGAGAAGATACTGGTTCGGACGGGTTCACGCAATTGGCTCGCGCCCGGCTCTGGGAATCGAGTCGATGCACTTGCAGCGTTTGCTGTTGCTTGCCTAGGGCGAACACTGCATGGCGACGCGCGAGGATAGCCCGGATGCCGCGCCCTGACAGCAGCGAGACGCCGCGTCGCGTCTGGCAATCCGTCTGGTGGGTCCTCGGATCTCGTGCATGCCGCTGCTAGAACTGGTGTGCGACGGTGCGAGCGCTTCGGGCGCACGATCATTTATCCGTTGTGCACCGCGTGGCGGGTCCAGTGCGCACGAAATCAGTGTCATGTGCCTGTCGTTGGAGCGGACGAGGCCGGATCTCGAATCGGTGAACAGGGCCGGGGGAATGACGATCTTGAAAATCAGGTGAGCCGATGAGTTGAGCTGCCCGTGGCGCATGGTGCCGGG
Source organism: uncultured beta proteobacterium (assembly GCA_963819965.1). Lineage (GTDB taxonomy): Bacteria > Pseudomonadota > Gammaproteobacteria > Burkholderiales > Casimicrobiaceae > VBCG01. The sequence continues at coordinate 538,036 of CAWFYA010000004.1, read as the reverse complement.
CGTCGATTCGGCTCCTGCCAGCATCGCGGAGCCGGACAAGGCGATGAAGAGAAATTGCCGAACCAGCCGACGCATTGCGGGCCATCCGACACTTCTGTCCAATCTGTGCTTCATTGCCGTGCCGTTCGGTTTCAGATCTTGGGGCCGTTGGTTTTCGAGCCCCTTGCCTTTGCGTTCGTTCGCGCGATTCGTCCCATTGGGCCAATCGGCAACGTCGGTCATTGCGCGTATTCGAGGCTTTGATGGGGCTATGATAGGTGCGTCTGTTGCAATGGAAAATCGGTACCAATACCTATGCGCGGAGCGTCATCTAGTGCCCGCGCGCACCGCCTGTCCAACCGCCGATCCTCAGTCGTCTCCGGCCCGCCACCCGGCATGGCGGTGTTGAACAGGGTCAGAACGTGCCGGAATGGCAAAATCGCAAAAGGCACCGCCTATGCCTGTTAACCCGCCGATAAAACGGGTCATGGTCGTCGACGACGATGAAGGCATGCGCGCCGCGTTACGGCGATTGTTCAGCGCGGCAGGACTCGAGTGCGAGGCTTATGCGTCGGCGCAGGAGTTGCTGGAGCGCGCTGACCTGGTCCGATCCGGCCTGTTGCTGCTCGACGTCATGATGCCCGGAATGACGGGACTCGAACTGCAGGCCGAACTTAATGCGCGGGCCGTGGCACTGCCGGTGATATTTCTGACGGGCTCCAGCAGCATCCCGATTGCCGTCAGCGCGATGCAGCGTGGCGCCATCGACTTCGTAGAGAAGCCATTCGAAAACGATGACCTGGTCGAGAGAGTCCGGCGCGCCCTGCATCGAGCCTCCGATCAGAGTGACTCGCAGTTGCACCGGGCGGAGTATTTGCGGCGATTCGCTTCACTCACGCCGCGCGAGCGGGAGGTAATGGCCCATGTCGTCGCCGGGGAAACGAACAAGGTCGTGGCCCGCGCGCTTGGCGCCAGTCACCGGACTATCGAGATCCATCGCAACCGGGTGATGGAAAAAATGCAGGCGGAATCCTTGGCGGACCTCGTGAGGATGGCTATCGCCTGCGCATGACCGCCAGCGCAATTCGCTGCCTTGGTTGCCATATTTGCGGCCACTAAACGTACCTCGTAACTTCCCGCCGCTCACACCCTGGCGCGTGGCACGCTTTATGCTGCTTTGGGGAAAATCAGTCCAATATCCGATTCTGTGCACTTCGACGACTTCGAATGGTGCGAACCATTGCGCGCCTGCGGGATCTCCCGGATGACAAACGTTCTCATTGTCGACGACGAACTGAATGTTCTCAACGCGTTGCGCAGGATGCTGCTCAACCCCGCCGGGGCACCGGCATTGCCGGATCTGCAATTGACAACGTTTGCATCACCGCAACAGGCACTTGCGCATGTGCGCAATCAGCACATCGACCTTGTGGTTTCCGATTTCCGAATGCCTGAAATGGACGGCGCGACACTTTTGACGCGCATTCGCGTACTTCAGCCGGACGCGGCGAGCATCATCCTCAGCGCGTGTGCCGACATGGATGGCATCGCCCGCGCTATCAACGACGGGGGCATATTTCGCTTTGTCACCAAGCCGTGGTCCGATTCAGACCTCCGTGCCACGATCGCTCAGGTGCTCGAACATCGTGCCCTCATGCTCGAGAACCGCGGCCTTGCCGACGAGGTCCGCGCGCAAGGCGGTGTCATCGCCCGCCAGGCCCACGAGCTCGCGCGGCTGGAGGTGGAATGCCCGGGCATCACGCACGTCCGCTGGAGCGAGGACGGCGGCGTCCTGCTCGAGAATTAGTACCTTTGTCCGCGATGAAACGGAAAGCAATCGTCACCAGGACGCGCAAACGTCTTCTGTGGCGAGCCAGGTCGCGGATTCGATCATGAACGCCTTTTCCTGCGATTCAGGCGAGCAAGCGAACTTTGGCTGGATTCGCGCGCTATATGAGCTTGGTCAGGCGGCCGCTAGCGGCGCCGAGCCGCTACAGGTGCAGCAAGCCATGCTGGAGCACATCGTCACGGGATTCAGCGCGGCCAGCGGATCAATAGCGCTGTGCGTCGAGGGCACCGACAACCTACTGGAGATTGTCGCAGGCACCGATCTTCCAACCGGTGTCATTGGCAGCCGGCTACCGCGAGGCGTCGGTGTCTTCGGCCACATTGTCGTGACCGGCGAGCCAATCTTAATCAATGGCGACGTCGCCGAGACGGGTTTGCCGCTGCGGCGTGGCGAACGTAGCGACCGGCGGACACATTCAGCCATGTGCTGGCCCTTGCGAGTCCAGGACAAGATCATTGGCGCAGTGTCCGTCAATCGCGCGCCCGGAAGCACTCGCTACACGGTCGATGATCTCAACCGCGGACAAGCGTTGACCAGCCTCCTCGCGCTGGTCATCGCCAATCACCGGATGCACGTCGAGCGCGAGACCAGAATCCTCGAACTATCGACGCTCAACGCGACGATGCAGCGGATCAATTCGTTGCTCGCCGATACGCAGGACCAGCTGATCCAGTCCGAGAAGCTTGCGTCGATCGGTCAGCTTGCCGCGGGCGTGGCCCACGAAATCAACAACCCGGTTGCCTTCGTGCTGTCCAACCTCGGTACGCTGGAATCCTACCTGGACAGCATATTCGAGCTTGTCGATATCTACATAGATGCGGAGCGGCTGTTTCCGGCGCCGGTCGAGCGTGCCGCAGAGTTGCGCAGGCGAATCGATTTTGACCTGTTGCGCCAAGACGCTGCGGCACTGCTCAACGAATCGCGTGAAGGGCTGTTGCGCGTCAAACAGATCACGCAGGACGTCAAGGGCTATTCGCGCGGAGGCAGCGAGGAAGCTTGGGATTTCGTGAACTTGCGCGAAGCGTTGGAGCGAACACTCAATATTGCACGCAACGAAATCAAGTACAAGGCCGCCATCGAGACGCATTTCGCCGACGTGCCCGACATAGAATGCATGCCGACCCGGTTGCAACAGGTTTTTCTCAATCTCATCGTGAACGCGGGCCAGGCCATCGAGGTGACCGGATCCATCCGCATCACCACGGGGGCAGAAGGCAACGAGGCCTGGGTGCGCATCGAGGACACCGGCTGCGGCATTTCGCGCGACAACCTGAAGCACATCTTCGAGCCGTTCTTCACGACCAAGTCGATCGGCCAGGGGACCGGACTGGGATTGTCGGTGTCGGATTCGATCGTCCGTCGCCACGGCGGACAGATCGAGGTCGATACCGAGATGGGCCGCGGGACGTGCTTTACCGTCCGACTTCCGATTCGACAACCTAAAGGCAACGTGACCGGGGCCGGCGAAAACAAGGAGGCGGAATCGCTCGGTGTGCTGGCTGCAAACTGATTTGTCCCTGATGGAAAAGTGGAATTTTCGCCCTTGCAAGGTGGCTTGCAGTAGGTTTAGTCTGGTCCACAGCGGCCCGAATCGGGAACACCATGGTCGAAGACGAACTCCGGAAAGCGTTGCAGATTTCGGAAGCCCGCTATCGCCGGCTGTTCGAGACCGCGCAGGACGGCGTCTTGTTGCTCAACAGCGAAACGGGGCAAATTGAGGACGCCAATCCGTTCCTGGCCAATCTGCTTGGCTATTCGCACGACGAATTGCTGGGCAAGAAGATCTGGGAAATCGGCGAGTTGCAGGACACGCTGCTCGACGTCGACGCGTTTACCGAGCTGAAGGCCAAGCAATACATCCGCTACGATGACCTGCCGCTGGCGACCAAGGATGGCAGGAAGATCGCCGTCGAATTCGTAAGCAATGTTTACGACGTCGATGGGGTTTCCGTCATCCAGTGCAATATCCGCGACATTACGGCACGACACCTTTCGGCCGTCGCCCTTCGCGCCACCGCGCGCTCATTGCGAATCGTAAGTGAAAGCAATGCGGCCCGTCTCGGGGCGAAGTCGGAAAAAGAGCTGCTCACCGATTACTGCAAAATCGTGGTGGAAGCGGGTGGCTACCGCATGGCCTGGGTTGGATCCGCCGGCGATGGGCCCGACAAGCCGGTCGTGGCGCTCGCCCACTGGGGACTCGACGACGGTTATCTGGATGTTGCGGAAATTACCTGGGCGGATACACCCCGAGGCAATGGTCCCGTAGGGCGCGCGCTGCGCGACGGAAAGGTCCAGTTCGTCGACGATATTGCCACGGACCCGATCATGGCACCATGGCGGGAGACGGCGTTGCGGCGTGGGTACCGGTCCTGCATCGCCGTGCCGTTTCGTTCGGTCGATTTTCCCATGGCCTGCCTTATCGCCTACGGAGGTATTCGCGGCGCCTGGTCCACTGACGAGCGAAAGCTACTGCAGGAAACGGCGGCAGACCTGGCCTTTGGGATCAACGCCCTGCGCACGGGCGCCGCCAAGCTCGCCTTCCAGGAATCGCTTCGCGTATCACTCGAGCAGACCATAATGGTGCTCTCCGGCACGATCGCCGAACGGGATTCCTATACCGCAGGTCATCAACGGCGTGTTGCGGCCATTTGCGTCGGAATTGCGGAGGAAATGGGCATGGCGCCGGACCGCGTTCATGGTCTTCACCTGGCGGCAATGGTGCACGACTTGGGCAAGATCGGCATTCCGGCCGAAATACTGTCCAAGCCGGGCCGCCTGAGCGCAACTGAGTTCAGCTTGATCAAGGAACACGCGCAGATTGCCTTCGACATTCTCAAGGACGTTGCATTTCCGTGGCCCATTGCCAAGACTATTCTGCAACACCATGAGCGAATCGACGGCTCGGGCTATCCGCAGGGATTAAAAGGCGATGAGATACTGCTTGAAGCGAAGGTATTGGCGGTTGCAGACGTAATCGAGGCGATGGCCTCCCACCGGCCCTACCGACCAACGATGGGCCTCGACGCCGCTCTCGACGAAATCACCACAAGTCGCGGTGTCAAGTTCGACCCCGGCGTCGTGGATGCCGCGGTGCGCCTCTTCCGTGAAATGGGATTTCAACTCGAGCCCTAGTCGGCGACCGGGCGGACAAGGCGGTGGGTACTCCGCCTCCGGTAAAATGCGTTTTTTCCTGCATCCGCCCGGACCCCGATGGGCTATCGAACGAAGGCGTATCCGAGCATTGCCGTCCTCTTGATTCTTGCAGGCTGCGCGGGCCCCGACGTGGTCGAGATTGGCGCCAACGCGTGGCGGCTTGCCGCCATCGACTACAACCTGGCCGGCGCAACGAGAGTCGCCACCGAGCAGGTCGCCGAATTTTGTGCCAAGCGGGGGCAGGTCCCCTATTACACATTCTCGCGAATTTCCAACGACATGCCGGCCCGCTACAACGCGACCATTGAGTTCCAATGCACGGCCGGCGGATCGTCGCCCGCGGCACAGGCGGAGGCGCTCCTCAGGGGATATGAGCGGGATTGCGCCATTGCCGGATTTCCATTGGGTACGCCGCAGAACATGAAGTGCGCACGGGAAATATCCGGCAAGGTCAACGCCAAGCCCGACGGCTCCCCTTGAAGAACACTTTGGTTCTCCATCCCGGCAACCTGACGTTGCCCGAGTTGCGGCGCATCGCGTCCGGCCCGACGCTGCTTTCACTCGACGCGGGCGCCAAGACCGCGGTCGATGCCGCGGCGGCGACCGTGGCGCGGGTGATTGCCGAGGGCCGCGTCGTCTACGGCGTCAACACCGGATTCGGCTTGCTGGCACGCACGCACATCGACAACGACCGGCTGAGCGAATTGCAGCGCGCGCTCGTGCGCTCGCATAGCGCGGGCACGGGGGCGTTGCTGGACGACAACGTGGTTCGCCTCGTCATTGCGCTCAAGGCTGCGTCTCTCGCGCAAGGCCATTCCGGCGTGCGGTGGGAAGTGATCGAGCGGCTGGTCGATATCGTGAACGCCGGCATCGTGCCGTGCATCCCCGGCCAGGGATCGGTGGGCGCCTCGGGCGACCTGGCGCCGCTCGCGCACCTGTCCGCTGTGCTGATCGGCGAAGGCGAAGCGCGCATCAATGGCGACATCGTGCCCGGTGCGCAAGCGCTGGCGCTGGCCGGTCTCCGGCCGATCGACTTGGCGCCGAAGGAGGGCCTGGCGCTGCTCAACGGTACCCAGGTCTCGACCGCGCTGGCGCTGGCCGGGCTGTTCGCCGCCGAGCGCGCGATGGCCGCTGCATTCGTCGCCGGCGCTATGACAGTGGACGCCTGCCTTGCCAGCGACACGCCCTTCGACGCGCGCATCCACGAGGTGCGACGGCATCGTGGCCAGAGGGACGCGGCCGGCGTCTATCGCGACCTGCTTGCGGGGAGCGCGATCCGGCAGTCGCACGTGGATTGCAGCCGTGTGCAGGATCCGTACAGCCTGCGTTGCCAGCCACAGGTGATGGGCGCCTGCCTCGATCAGTGGCGGTACGTAGCGACCGTGCTGCTCACGGAAGGCAACGCGGTCTCCGACAATCCGCTGGTGTTCGCCGGCGCCAACGAGATCCTGTCCGGCGGCAATTTTCACGCGGAGCCGGTGGCGTTTGCCGCCGACAACCTGGCGCTGGTTCTCGCGGAAACGGGTGCCTTGTCGGAACGCCGCATCGCCTTGCTGATGGATTCGCACCTGTCCGAATTGCCGCCGTTCCTGGTGAAGGACGGTGGCGTCAATTCGGGCTTCATGATCGCGCACGTTACGGCGGCGGCTCTGGCTTCGGAAAACAAATCGCTCGCGCATCCCGCCTCGGTGGACTCGCTGCCCACGTCAGCAAATCAGGAAGATCACGTCAGCATGGCGACCTTCGGAGCGCGGCGATTGACGCCGATGGCAGGCAATACGTCGGCAATCGTGGCGATCGAACTGCTGGCGGCCGCGCAGGGCGTCGAATTCCGCGCGCCGCTGAAGACGTCGCCCAAGTTGACCGAAGCCTTCGCCATGATTCGCGCGGAGGCCGCATTCTGGGACCGCGACCGCGCGTTTTCGCCGGACCTGGCGGCGATGCGCCGGTGCGTCGAGGGCGGCGCCTTCCTGCCTTTCGTCGGCGCGCTGTTCGACCCCGGCTGACTTCCCCACGAGTCCTGCCGCAACACAACTGCACATGGCCGTCACGCACGAATCGTCCGTCGATGCCGCGTTCATCCGCGGGCTGCCCAAGGCGGAGCTGCACATTCACATCGAAGGGTCGCTCGAGCCTGAACTGGTGTTTGCGCTTGCCGCCAAGCACAAGATTACATTGCCGTACAAGTCGGTGGAGGCGTTGCGCAAGGCGTACGATTTTCACAACCTGCAGTCGTTCCTCGACATCTACTACGCCGGCGCGGACGTGTTGCGCGACGAGGACGACTTCCACGCGATGACGTGGGCCTATCTGCAGCGGGCGCACGCCGATGGCGTCGTCCACACGGAGATATTCTTCGATCCGCAGACGCACACGCAGCGGGGCATATCGTTCGCGACGGTGCTGGCCGGCATCACCCGCGCATTGGCGCAAGCTGAGCGTGAAATGGGAATCACGAGCCGGCTGATCCTTTGCTTCCTGCGCCACCTGTCCGCGGACGACGCGATGCGCACTTTGCAGGAGGCGCTCCCGCACAAGCACTCCATCGACGGTGTGGGTCTCGACTCATCCGAGGTCGGGCATCCGCCGTCGAAATTCACGGCGGTGTTCGGCGCGGCCCGCGCGGCCGGCTTCCGGGCCGTCGCGCACGCAGGGGAAGAGGGCCCGCCTGCTTACATTAAGGAGGCGCTGGACCTGCTGCACGTCGAGCGCATCGACCATGGCGTGCGCTGCGAAAGCGACGACGCGCTGTGCCGGCGGCTGGCGGACGAGCGCGTTCCGCTGACGGTGTGTCCGCTTTCCAATGTCAGGCTCGCGGTTTTCCCCGACATGGCGCATCACAACCTGAAGCGCCTGCTCGACCGCGGCCTGCGCATTACCATCAATTCCGACGATCCCGCATATTTCGGCGGCTATGTCCTCGACAACTATCTTGCGGCGCAGCGCGCGCTGCGGCTGACGCGTGGCGATATCGTGTCGCTGGCGCGCAACTCCTTCGCGGCGTCCTTCCTGCCGGACCGCGACAAGTCGGCATGGCTGGCGACGATCGACGACTACGAGCGGACCCACTGAAGGGAGGTTCACCATGCATCGAGACGACCCGAAATCGCTTGCTGCCTCTCCGCAAGGCACGCGTCGCGCGGACCGTGTGATCCGTGCCCCGCGCGGTACAGAGCGCACGGCACGGAGCTGGCTTACAGAGGCGCCGCTGCGGATGCTGATGAACAACCTCGATCCCGACGTGGCCGAGAATCCGCGGGAGCTGGTGGTCTACGGCGGCATCGGCCGCGCTGCGCGCAACTGGGAATGCTTCGATGCCATCGTTGCAGCCCTGCGTGATCTGCACGACGACGAGTCCCTGCTGATCCAGTCGGGCAAGCCGGTGGGGGTATTCAAGACGCACGCCGATGCGCCGCGCGTGCTCATCGCCAATTCCAACCTGGTGCCGAAGTGGGCGACGTGGGAGGTCTTCAACGAGCTCGACCGCAGGGGCCTCATGATGTTCGGCCAGATGACGGCCGGGTCGTGGATCTATATCGGTAGCCAGGGCATCGTGCAGGGTACTTATGAGACCTTTGCCGAGGCGGGCCGCCAGCATTTCGGCGGCGACCTCGCGGACAAGTGGATCCTGACGGCGGGCTTGGGCGGCATGGGCGGCGCGCAGCCGCTCGCGGCGACGATGGCGGGCGCGTCGATGCTGGCCATCGAATGCCAGCCGTCGCGCATCGACATGCGCCTGCGCACGAAGTACCTCGACCGGCGCGCGAAGGACCTCGACGACGCGTTGGCGATCATTGCGGACGCGTGCGCCGCGCGCAAGCCGGTCAGTGTCGGCCTGGTGGGCAACGCCGCGGAGATTCTGCCGGAGTTGGTCAAACGCAACGTCAAGCCGCACATGGTCACGGACCAGACATCCGCGCACGACTTGGTGCATGGCTACCTGCCCGCAGGCTGGACGGTTCCCCGATGGCTGGCGGCGCAAGCGGACCCCGCGCAGCACGCGGCGCTGGTCGCCGCCGCCAAGCATTCGTGCAAGTTGCACGTGGAAGCGATGCTCGCCTTTCACGCGCAGGGCATCCCGACATTCGACTACGGCAACAACATCCGCCAGGTCGCGCACGACGAGGGACTTGCCAACGCATTCGACTTCCCGGGCTTTGTGCCTGCCTACATCCGGCCGCTTTTCTGCGAGGGCAAGGGGCCGTTTCGCTGGGTCGCGCTATCGGGTGATCCCGAGGACATCTATAAGACGGACCGCAAGGTCAAGGAACTGTTCCCGGACGACGCGCACCTGCATCGCTGGCTCGACATGGCGCGCTCGCGCATCGCGTTCCAGGGGCTACCGGCGCGCATCTGCTGGCTGGGGCTGGGGGCGCGGCATCGCGCCGGATTGGCGTTCAACCAGATGGTCGCCAGCGGCGAGTTGAAAGCGCCGATCGTGATCGGCCGCGATCATCTGGACACCGGCAGCGTCGCCAGTCCCAATCGCGAGACGGAGGCGATGATGGATGGCTCCGACGCCGTATCCGATTGGCCGCTGCTCAATGCGCTGCTCAACACCGCCGGTGGCGCGACCTGGGTGTCGTTGCACCATGGTGGCGGCGTGGGGATGGGTTACTCGCAACATTCCGGAGTCGTGATCGTCTGCGACGGGACGGACGCCGCGGCCAAGCGCATCGAACGCGTGCTGTGGAACGATCCGGCAACCGGCGTGATGCGTCACGCGGATGCGGGCTATGCGAAGGCGATCGAAGTGGCCAAGGCGCAGGGCCTCAAGCTGCCGATGCTAGGCGACTAGAACCCTTCGTCGCCCCCATGCAGCCTTTTGCCGTTCGTCGTTCCCGCGAACGCTTCAATGTCCGTCGTTCCCGCGAACGCGGGGACCCCGCACCTTTGGTTTTCGATCAGAGGGAAGCGCCGCTGGGTTCCCTCGTTCGCGCGAGCGACGTCGCCAATTGCGACTCGGTTCAAATTTCGCTGGAGATTGCTGTCTAGAACACCCACAGTCCGTCGCGGGGAATCTCCAGCCAGTGCTTGCCCGGCGTGAGAGGTCGTTCGCCATACGCGCGCAACCGGGCATCGCCCAGCGCGAACAAGTGTTCCCACTTGTCGCCCAGGTACATGGACGTGGTCAGCCCGGCTTCGAGCCGGTTGTCGCCGGGGCCTTCCGCCAAACGAATGCGCTCCAGGCGGATCATTCCCGTGCCATCGGTTCCGGCCTTGGCACTTTGCCGCGCCGTGCCCCACAACTTGAAGCCAGCGCCCTCGATCAATGCGGTGCCGTCGCGCACTTCGGTCACGCGTCCGGCCAGCTTGTTGTTGCTGCCCATGAAATCGGCGGTGAACAGCGACACCGGATTGCTGTACATCTCCTGTGGCGTGCCTTGCTGCTCGATGCGTCCGTTGTTGAGCAGCAGGATGCGGTCGGACATCGCCAGCGCTTCGCTCTGGTCGTGCGTGACGCAGAGCGCGGAAAGCTGCATGCGCACGATGAGTTCGCGCAGCCATGCGCGCGCTTCCTCGCGCAGCTTGGCGTCCAGGTTCGACAGCGGTTCGTCGAGCAGGATCACCGGCGGGTTGTAGACCAGCGCCCGTGCGAGCGCGACCCGTTGCTGCTGTCCGCCGGACAACTGATGCGGAAAGCGCTCGCCCAGGTGTCCCAGCGAAAGCTGTTCCAGCGCCGTCCTGACCCGCGTCTTGATCTCGCTGTCGCCGGTCTTGCGCAGCTTGAGGCCGAAGGCCACGTTGTCGGATACCGTCTTGTGCGGCCACAGCGCATAGGACTGGAACACCAGGCCCAGGTTGCGGCCCTCGGCGGGAATGTCGGTATGCGTGGCGCCATCGAAGACGATCTTGTCGCCGACCCGGATCGACCCTTCGTGCGGCGTCTCCAGCCCCGCCACGGCTCGCAGCAACGTGGTCTTGCCGCTGCCGGAGGGCCCGAGCAGGGAGACGACTTCGCCGCGGTTGAGCGTCAGCGAAACGCCCTTCAGAATCGGATTGTCGCCGTAGGCCAGATGCAGGTTGTCGACAGTCAGCTCAGCCATGAGACTTTTCCTCAGGGGACCTCATTTGCCACCACATTTGCCGCCTCATTTTCCATCTCAGTCGCGCAACTTCACGCCAAAGCGCAGCGCGAGCGCCAATCCGACGCCAACCAGCACGACATTGATGAGCGACAGCGCGGCGACCAGGTCGATCGCGCCGCCTTGCCACAGCGAGACCAGTTGCGCGCCGATGACTTCAGTGCCGGGCGCTAGCAGGTAGACGCCGGTCGAGTATTCACGCTCGAAGATCATGAAGACCAGCAGCCACGACGCAATGAGCCCGTGGCGGATGAGCGGCAGCGTGATCTGCCGCGAAATCTGCCCGCGTGTGGCGCCGACTGTGCGCGCGGCCTCCTCCAACTCGGTCGACACCTGCATGAGCGACGACGAGATGAGCCGCATGCCGTAGGCCAACCAGACGACGGTATAAGCGAGCCACATGCTGAATATCGTCGTGCGCAACGGCTGCAGCGGCGGAAAGAACAGGAACACCCACAGGAATGCGAGGCCGGCGAGCAGACCGGGAATGGCGCGTGGCACCAGCACAAGATAGTCGACGAAGCGCGACCAGCCATCCGGGCGCCGGTGGGTGGCGAAGCCGATGGCGGTGTAGCAGGCGACCGCAATGGCACCACCGACCGTGCCGATCAGGATGGTGTTCCAGATTGCGCGCACGAGAATCGGCTCGTCCAGGACCGACTGGAAATGCTCGAGCGTCAGGACTTCGGAAAGCTTGGCGCCGTAGCCCCAGTTGTTCACGAACGCGCGCAGCGCAATGCCCGTTAGAGGCACGATCACGCCGACAAAAAGCCAGAAACCGATCAGCGCCGCCGCGACCCACTTCCATTTGCCGAGCGGCAGCTCGCGCATCCGCCCGGCCTTGCCCTTGATCGTCGCGTACTTGCGCGCGTTCTGCAGCAGGTAGCGCTGCAGCAGCACCAGCGGAAACGTCACTGCGACAATGCAGATCGCCACTGCCGCCATCAAGTGGTAGGACGGCGTCCCCAGCTTGTTGGTCAGCTTGTAGAGGTACGTCGACAGCACCAGGTGGCCCTCGGGATCGCCCAGCACCAGCGGCAGTCCGAACAATTCAAATCCCAGGAAGAACACGAGTACCGCGGCAAACAGGAGCGCCGGCATGATCAGCGGCAGGCTCACGGTGGCCGCTACGCGGAAGGGCGATGCGCCGGCGACGCGCGCGGCTTCTTCCACATCGGAGCCCAGGCTCTTCAATGCGGCGGACGCATAAACATAGACATTGGGCACGTGCAGGAGGCCGGCGATGACGCCGATCGCCGTCAACGAGTAGATTCCCCAGGGCGCGCCGCCGAACAGCTCGGTTGCCCAGACCGTATAGAACCCCACCGGGCCTGCGGCGACGACGAAGCCGAAGGCGAGCACCATCGGCGACACGAAACTCGGCACCAGGATGAGCGGCTCGATCCAGCGCTTGCCGGGCAGGTCCGTGCGCTCCATGACGAACGCGAGGAGCGCCCCCAGTGGCACCGCGATGACCACCATCGCGAAGGCGATCAGTACCGAATTGAGCGACGCCTGCCAGAAATCCGGATCGGCAAAGATGAATTCGTACGCACCGATGCCAACGGTCTTGCGCGCGTCGAAGAACGGCGCGGTGAGGAAGCTCTGATAGAGGATAAGCAGCAGCGGTGCCAGCACGGCCGCGGCCGTCACCATGATGGTGAGGCCGCGCGGCAAGGATGCAAAGCCGTTGGCGCGCGCCAGCGTTGTCATCGCAATCGAATGAGCGTCGGCAACCTGTCCGTTGCGCGGGCGCGCGCCGTCCGCGACGACGCGCGCTCGCGACCCGAAGCGTTACTTGCCCGCCGCGCCGGCGGCGAGAGCCGCCTTCCAGGCATTGAGGAAGTCCAGCCGCTTCTTTTGGTCCAGATAGGTGACGATTTCCGCGCTCACGGGAATGGGCTTCACGTTGTTGGGCCCAAGTTGCTTCGTGAGCGATGCGGCCGTGTATTCCGCGTCGACGTCGTTGCGGACGGCGAACAGCTCGACATCGCTGCCGATCAGCTTCTGGCCGCGCTGCGACAGGATGTAGTCCACCCACAGCTTGGCGGCGTTCGGGTTCTTGGCTTGCTTGCCGATGAACATCACCCGCGAAAGCACAAGCGTGTAATCCTTGGGCAGCACCACGCCCAGCGCCGGATCTTTCTTGGCGCGGACCAGCGCGTAGGAGCCCAGCACGTTGTAGCCCAGCAGGTGTTCGCCGGAAGAAACCTTTTCCAGCATGTTGCCGGTGCTGCCGTAGACGCGATAGCTGGACGCGCCAAAGCCATGCTCCAATTCCTTCATGCCGGGGAAATACTTGGTGTCCTGCACGGCGAACATGAAGCCCACACCGCTCTTCTCGATATCGTAGGTCGTGACCTTGCCTTTGTACTTGTCGGCCTTGGTGTTGATGAGCCTGGAGAAGGACGCGTGGTCCTGGGGAATCTCGTCGCCGGTCACCAGGCGCTTGTTGTAGATGATCACCGCGGGTTCATACGTCGTGCCGTACGCCTGGTTCTTGTACACGGCCCAGGCCGGCAGCTTGGCCGCTTCAGGCGACTGGTACGTGAGCGCGTGGCCCTCATCGACCAGCTTGACCTGCAGGTCCATGGCGGAACTCCACATCACGTCCGCGGATCCCTGGCCCGACGCCGATTCGGCGATGAAGCGGTTGTAGATTTCGGTCGAATTAAGATCGCTGTATTCGACCTTGATGCCGGGATAGAGCGCAGTGAAATCCTTGATCAGCGGCTGGGCGGCCTTGGTGTCGAGCGCACTGTAGATAACCAGCTTGCCTTCCTTGTTGGCGGCGGCAATGGTTTGGGCATAGTCGGCCGGGTAGCCCGGCGGGACGGATTGCGCCAATGCGGCGGTGGCGAACAGCGCGAGCGCCATGGGCAGGAAACGTTGGAACATGCGGGACTCCTCGTGGTGTGGTGACCAAATGGCGAACTAATGGTGATGAGCTACATGCCGCCTCGATGCCGCGATTATAGGCGTGGATCGGCCGCCGGGGAGGCCGCGCAAATCGCGCAACCGGGGCACGATAGTGGCGACGCCGGGCGCCTTGCGGCCAGGTTAAGCCCGCCCTGACTCATGACAAAACGCCGCGGCGGACGGCCACGGCGTTCTCGGGAAAGTGGTCGGGGTGAGAGGATTTGAACCTCCGGCCTCTACGTCCCGAACGTAGCGCTCTACCAGGCTAAGCTACACCCCGCTTTGTGTTTCAGTTTCCACGGCGACTTGAGGTTTCGCGACGGGAAGACCGCAATGATCTTTCGCGCAACCTGATCTGCGGCAACACAGTGATTTAGTACGTTCTTTGCGCCGCGAAGGTCGTCAATTCTAGCAGATTTTGCCGGTGCGGAGAATCCGGCAAGCCCACGAGACAGGTCGCCGCCAGCTCGACCTCGCGCTCGGCGCATTCCCTCGCATATTTCAGCGCACCGGTACGCTCCAGTGCCGCGACGACCGGCGCGAAGTCCGTCAGGCCACCACCCGCGATCGCGTGGCGGATCAGTGTCGCATCGTCGGGGCTGCCGGTGCTCATCGCCCGTATCAGGGGCAGCGTCATCTTGCCTTCGGCCAGGTCGTCGCCAAGGTTCTTGCCGATGGTTTCCACCGAGCCCGAGTAGTCGAGAACGTCGTCGACAAGCTGAAACGCGGTGCCCAGGTGCATGCCATAGTCGGCGAGGGCGTTCTCGCGATCGATTGGCGCCCCGCCCAGGACGGCGCCCAGCCGCGCCGAAGCCTCGAATAGCTTGGCCGTCTTGCGCCGGATCACTTCCAGGTAGGGGCGTTCGGCCAGGTCGATATTGCCGGCGTTGGTCAGCTGCAGCACTTCACCTTCGGCAATGACGTTGGTCGCCTCGGAAAGAATCTCGAGCACCCGCATGCGTCCCTGTCCCACCATCATCTGGAACGCGCGCGAGTACAGGAAATCGCCTACCAGTACCGACGCCGCGTTGCCGAATCGGGCATTGGCGGTGGCATGGCCGCGGCGCAGGTCGGACTCGTCGACGACGTCGTCGTGCAACAGCGTCGCCGTGTGGATCATCTCGATCACGGCGGCCAGTGCATGGTGGTCCTGGCCGCGGTACCCGGTCGCGCCGGCCGTCAGGAGGAGGAGGGCCGGCCGCAGCCGCTTGCCGCCTCCGGTGACGATGTATTCGGCGACTTGCCGGATGAGCGCGACGTCCGACGCAAGCGATGTGCGCATCACGCGGTCGACGGCCGCCATGTCGGCGCCGATCGTCGGTTCTAGGAAGTCGACATTCACGAATTGCGCCCTGAAACGGTCATTTTCAGGAAATTGGGGGTTCGAAAAGGGCGTTCCGACCGGCAAACGCCCGCCTTTGGGGGCTTCACCGAGGGTGCCACGGCGGTTTTGACATGGGGATCACTTCGGCCTTATAATTCAAGGCTTTTCCCAGTTCCCGGCGGAATCGGTTGGTGTCGATTTTAATGTAACCAGCGGCGCCGTGCGAACCAGGGGCAAGGCAACGCAACGCATTCAAATTCAAGGAAGCGGAGTCTCTCATGTACGCGGTCATAAAAACCGGTGGCAAGCAGTACAAAGTTGCCCCCGGCCAAAAGCTCAAAATAGAACAGATACCGGCGGATGTGGGCGCAAATGTGATCCTCGATCAAGTACTGATGGTCGGGGAGGGCGAAAGCGTCCGTCTGGGTCAGCCCACCGTCGCGGGCGCGACGGTGACGGCCACGGTCGTCGCGCATGGTCGCGGCGACAAGGTGAAGATTTTCAAGATGCGCCGGCGCAAGCATTACCAGAAGCACCAGGGGCATCGCCAGAACTACACCGAACTCAAGATCGACGCGATCTCAGGCTGATTGCAGCCTGACTGAGCGCTAACGAGGAACCACTCATGGCACACAAAAAAGCAGGCGGCAGTTCGCGCAACGGACGCGACTCCCAGGCCAAACGTCTTGGCGTCAAGGTCTACGGCGGCGAAGTGATTCGTGCCGGCGCCATCATCATTCGCCAGCGCGGCACCACGATCCATCCGGGCGTGAACGTCGGCATCGGCAAGGACCATACGCTGTTCGCGCTGGTCGATGGCAACGTCGAGTTTCGCACCAAAGGCCCCAAGCAGCACAAGTTCGCCAATGTCGTGGCGGCAGCGACGGAGACCGCGCCAGCGTAACGCCTGTCCCGGCCTTCCCGTCAAAACCCCGCAGCGCGCGCGCATTGCGGGGTTTTTTGTTGGGGCAAAACCGCTGCTGGGATCTTATTTTGGAAGCACCAGTGCGGGCAGCTCCGCCAGTGTGCGGATCTCGGCATCGGGCGAACCGGGCAGCCGCTCCCGTCCCTGGCCATACCGGTTGCACCATACGACGCGCATTCCGAATGCCGAAGCCGCCCAGGCGTCCCACCCGTTGGACGACAGGAATACGATCCGGCGCGGGGAAAGACCGAGTCGTTCGACGGCTCGCTGATAGACGCTGGGATGCGGCTTGAACACGCCAACCTCCTCGACGGAGATCACCGCGTCGAGCAGATCACCTATGCGCGCGCTTTCCACTGCCGCCGCCAACATCGCGGGGGAACCGTTGGACAGGATGGCCGTGCGCATCCCCGCGTACTTCAATTGCTGCAATACGTCGGGAACCTCAGGAAACGTTTGCAGCGTCAAATAGAGGGACAACAGTTGCTGGCGCAAGCCGAGCTGTTCGATGCCCAGCGTTTCCAGCGTGAAGTCCAGGGCATCCGCGGTGACCTGTGCAAAGTCGGCATGCCGCCCCTGCAAGCCGCGCAGCCAAGAATATTGGAGCTGCTTTTCCCGCCACATCGCGGTGAGCTGCGTCCTTTGCGCGCCCGGAACATCGTCGCATCGGGCCGCGGCAGAGGCAAAATCGAATAAGGTCCCGTAGGCGTCGAACACGCACGCCGAGACGTCGTCGAGAGAGGGATTCATGTAGCGGGGCCGGGAAAGCGCGACCTGGTCAAGCGACCGGCCCGAATTGGATTGCCAACGCGTTGAAGCATGCCGTTGGGGTTCAACGCCGCTCGATGTACCACTGCATCGCCAGTGCCAGCGCGGTGAACGTGGCCAACGGAAACAGCGCGGAAAACATCGGCGGCCAGGCGTTGAGAACCCCCAGATACGCGAACAGGCGGCCGACGAGGAAGAACGTGAGACCCAGCATGGTGCCGACGAAAAGGCGGAAGCCCATGCCGCCCTGGCGCCGCTGGAACTGGGCGAAGGGCAGCGCCAGCAGCATCATCACCAGAACGGTGACCGGGTAGAAGAGCTTGCCCCAGAGCGCGATTTCGAATCGCGACGTCTTCTGGCTGCCGCCCAACACCCGGATGTTGTCGAACAGCGTGGCAATGGCCAGCCGCTCCGGCGCGACCTGGTAGACGGTCAGGATCGACGGCTTGAGCACGGTCTCCCACATCCACACCGGCATGCTGGAAACCTTGGCGCTGTCGCCAGCCAGTTCAGTCAACTTTACGTCCTCCAGCTTCCACTTCCCGTCGCCGGCAAAGCTGCCCGATTCCGCGCTGCGTACGGTGCTGAGATGGAGGTTGCGGTCGAATTCGTAGATCCGCACGTCCACCAGCTTCATGTCGGCCAGCACGGTGCGGATGTTGACGAACGTGAGGTCCTGCTTGAACCAGAAGCCGGAATCGAACTGCTGCGCGACCATGCCCACGGAATCCCCGCGCGCGCTGGCGCGCAGGGTCTGGGCGAGGCGCTCGGCCGGCGGCGCGACGAATTCGCCCGCCAGGAACGTCACCAACGCCAGCGGAATGCCTACGCGCACGACGGCCCATCCCAATTGCAGGACCGATGCGCCGGAGGCGCGCATCACCGTCCACTCCGAGTTGGCGACGAGCTGCGCGATGGCGAACAAGGTGCCGATCAGTGCCGCCACGGGAAACAGTTCATACAGCCGGGACGGAATGCCCAGCGCGACGAACATGAGCGCGGCCGTCAGCGTGTAGTTACCCTTGCCCACGTCCTTCATTTCGTTGATGAGGTCGAAGAACGAGAACAGCATCAAGAGCGCCGTGAATATGAGCAGCGTCGAGAACAGCACATCGCGGCTGACGTAGCGGGTGAGCGTGCGCACGTCAGGCGGCCGAGGGGGGCGCCGCTGGTGCGGCGACGCGCCGCCGCCGCGGGAACAGGCCCGAAATTGAAAGCTGGTGCCGGAACAGAATGAACACCAGCAGCGCCGCGATGGTGTGCGGCAGCAGGAGTCCGGTCCAGAAACCGATGCGACCCTGCGCGATCATGCTCTGCACGATGTTGAGGCAGTTGGTGTAGACCATGTACAGGAAGGCGGCCGCGACCAGGTTGAGCGAGCGGCCGATGCGCGGATTCACGTAGGCCATCGGGATCGCCAGGAAGGTCAGGATCAGCGCCAGGATCGGCACGGAAAGCCGCCAGAACAGCTCCGCGCGCTCGCTGTTGCCGTCCAGGAATACCAGGATGGAGGTGGGCATCGCCTTGTTGGACGTCGGAATCTCGCGGGCCTCTGCCGGCTCGATGCGGCGGCTCAACTTGTCGAACTCGATGACCTGGTATTCGGCGGTTCCCGGCTTGCCCTCGTAGCGGCTGCCGTTCTCGAGCACGACAAAGCGGTCGCCGCCGGGCGATTCCTCGAGGTGGCCCAGGCGCGCGACCGTGGTCGTGTCCTTCGCGTCGTTGACTGAATGCAGGAACACGTTGCGGATGCGACCGTCGATGGGATTGAAGCTCTCGACGTAGACGACCAGACCCGCGCGCTTGAACTCCTTGAAGAGGCCGGGCGCCAGCACGCCGATCTCGTCGCGCTGCTCCAGCTGCCGCTCGAACTCGACCTTGCGCTGTTCCGCCCAGGGGGACAGGAACAGGGACAACAGGACGATGGCGACCATGAAGGGAGCGGCGAACAAGAGGATCGGCCGCAGGCACGCGGTCAGCGACTGCCCCGACGTGAACCACACGACCATCTCGCTATCCCGGTACCAGCGCGACAACGTGAGCAATACGGTCAGGAACAGCGCCACCGACAGCAGGAGGTTCAAATAGAACATCGCATTGAAGCCGATCAACGCCAGCACCCCGTCGGCGGCGATGGCGCCTCCCGCGGCACGCGCGAGGATCCGGATGACGGATTGGGTGAACAGGATGGCCAGAAGGACGACGAAAAGGCCGATTGTCGTTGCGGTCAGTTCCCGTACGAGGCTTTTCCGGAAAATCATGACATAAGGAAATGTTTTGACTTTTTCGGGCGAATTTGCCGATAATGGCCGGCAGTACGCCAAACGGCAACAAAATGCCGGGATAGCAGATGAGGGATCGCGATGGAATTTACCATAAAAAGCGGCAGCCCCGAGAAGCAGCGCAGCGCATGCGTCGTCGTCGGCGTGTTCGACAATCGCAAGCTTTCCCTGTCGGCGGAACTGATCGATCGCGCCAGCAACGGCTATGTGAGCGAAATCATCCGCCGCGGCGACATGGAGGGCAAGCTCGGCGCCACGCTCCTGTTGCACAATGTTCGCGGAACGCTGGCGGACCGCGTGTTGCTGGTCGGACTCGGCAAGGAGCGTGATTTTCGCGACCGCGAGTTCCGCTCGGCGATCCGGTCGGCCGTCAAGCTGCTGAACGAGACGGGCTCCTACGAGGCCGTGGTCTACCTGACCGAGGAGAAGGTCAAGCGGCGCGAGGTCGCCTGGCGGGTGGAGCATGCGGTCGTCGTCGCGATGGAGTCCGTCTACCGCTTCGAGCAGATGAAAAGCCAGCCCACCGAGGTGCGCCGGCCCCTGCGCAAGCTGACACTGTCGGTGCCGCAGCGTTCGGACTTGACCAATGGGGAGGCCGCCGCCGCGCGGGGCCTGGCCATTGCCCATGGCATGGACATGGCGCGCGATCTCGGCAACCTGCCGGGCAACCTGTGCACCCCGACTTACCTGGCCGAGCAGGCAAAACGGCTCGGCGTGGAATTTCCGGACATCAAGGTAACCATCCTCGAGCGCAAGGAGTGCGAAGAACTGGGCATGGGGTCGTTCCTTTCGGTGACCAACGGCAGCGACCAGCCGCCGCGCTTCCTGATCCTCGAATACACGCAATCGAAGAGAGCCAACGCCAAGCCCCGCGTGCTGGTGGGCAAGGGCATCACCTTCGACATGGGTGGCGTCTCGATCAAGTCGGCCGCGGCCATGGACGAGATGAAATTCGACATGTGCGGCGCGGCGTCGGTGCTGGGCACGTTTCGCACCATCGCGGAGATGAAGGCGCCGGTGAACCTGGTGGGCCTCATCCCTGCATGCGAGAACATGATTTCGGGCCGCGCGACCAAGCCCGGCGACGTCGTGACCAGCATGTCGGGCCAGACAATTGAAGTGCTCAACACCGACGCCGAGGGCCGCCTGATCCTGGCCGACGCGCTCACCTACGCGGAGCGCTACGAGCCCGAAGCCGTGGTCGACATCGCCACGCTGACCGGCGCGATGGTGGTTGCTTTGGGGCACGTCGCGAGCGGCCTGTTCAGCAACAACGAGACGCTGGCACGGGCGCTGCTGGCCGCCGGTGACGACGCCTACGACCGCGCCTGGCAGCTCCCGATGTGGGAGGATTATCAGGAGGGCCTGGCCAGCAACTTTGCGGACTTTGCCAACATCGGAGCGCGTGGTGGCGGCAGCATCGTGGCCGCGTGCTTCCTGTCTCGGTTCACCAAGAAATACGACTGGGCGCACCTGGATATCGCAGGCACTGCCTGGCGGGATGGCAAGGAAAAGGGTGCCACCGGAAGGCCCGTGGCACTGTTGGCCACCTGGTTGCTGGCGCAGGAAAATCCGTCGGCTTGAACGGGTGAACTGCGCGAAATGAGGACCATCAGGGTGCAAAGCGGGAGATGACCGCGCAATATCCGGTCATCGCGGCGCAGGAATTTCACCAATGACCTCGATCGATTTCTACACCCACGTTGCCGACCGCATCGACGTCGCGGCACGGATCATCGCCAAGGCGCACGCCGCGCACTGCAGCGTTCGGGTGCTGACGCCGGACGAAGCGACATCGGACGCGCTCGACCGTCGCCTTTGGCTGACGCCACCCACGGGTTTTCTTCCGCACTGCAAGCTCCCGAGTCCCTTGGCTGAGGAAACGCCGATCTGGATCGGCCATTCGCTCGAGCACACGGGCCCCGCGGCCGTGCTTGTGAATTTGCACCCGGACCCGCCGCCGTACTTCAGCCGCTTCGAACGTCTGGCGGAGATTGTAGGGGCCGACGATGCGGACGCTGCCGCGGGCCGCGAGCGCTGGAAGTTCTACAAGGCGCGCGGATACGAATTGCGCCAGCACAACCTCGCGCAAAAGGAATGACCGGTGCCGACGGCGCGTGAATTGCTCCAGCAGGCCGATGCGCTGATGCGCCGCAATCGCGCGCAGGCCGACGACGACATTCCTGTGCTCACCGACGCCGTGCCTTCCGCGCTGGAGGCGCAATCGCACTTTGCGCCGAAGACTCGCCAGGTGCCCGATGCGCCGGCACTTCCCACGGTCGACGATGAGGTGCCCATCCTGACCGACGCGGTGGAGGAAATCGAGGCTGTGGCGCTGGTGCCAGCCAGCGAAGAAGGTGAGCGCTCCGCTTGGCTCGATTTCGACGAAGGCGAACCGTCGGTGATTGGCGATGCGCCGGACTCGATCGCGATCGTGCCGCCCGTGGATCTGCGCCGGCCCGAGCCCACGCCCGACATCGACGAGTTCGATGGGCTCGACGAAGAACTTGCGGCCGCCATAGCCGCCGCGCCGCGCGAGGAAGAATCCTTGCAGCCCCCGCAGGCGCCGACCCGCGAGGCCGGATTGCCGAACATGCCGATTCCGGAAGCGCCGATGGCGCCGCCGGAAGTCATCGCCGGCGGCGCGGCCGCACTGTTGCACCAGGCTGATATTCCACCCGCCGTGGTGGAAACGTCGCCGCCCGCACCGTCGGAAGTCATCGCCGGCGACGCTGCCGCACCGCTGCACGAGGCTGATATTCGGACCGTCGTGGTGGAAACGCCGCCGACCACACCGCCGTTCGACGCATTTCCCGCGGTCCCGCCTCTCCCCATGGAAGTCACCAGCGTCGTTCCCGTCCCGTTCCCGATTCCTGTCCCGGAGCCTGCGCCGCCGGCCGTGGTGCCCTCTGCGGTGGACGACGCCGCACATTGGGATGCGATGGCCGAGGAAATTCGCATGCAGGTATTGCAGCGCATCGACCTGTTCACGGACACCGGTCTGCGCACGCAATTGGGCGAGCGGCTGCAGCCCATCGTGGACCGCGCCAGCGCCGATCTGGTCGCGACGATCAATTCGCATGTTGGCGAACTCCTTCGGGCGTACGTGGCGGAGGCCATCGAGCGAGAAATCGAAAGCTGGCGCAAGAATCACTAGAAATGGCGGGCGGCCGTGCTGGTTCCGCCTCTTGCCAGTGCGCCCTGCGTTCGTGCTAGACTGAATCCATGCCTTCCCTGAAACATACTTTGTCGTTACCCGTGCCCGACCGGTCACAAACCGTGCGGCCGCTCGCGTCCGTCTATGCCTTCTATTTTTGGGCGACCACCCAAGGGGACCGCACGCGAGCGTAGATTTCCAGCAGCAATCAGGATTCCACGATTCGGGCGGCCCCCAAAGGGTCGCCCGAATTTTTTTCGCGCCACATTTTCATTCGTCATCGCAAGGAGAACGACCATGGTCATCGTGATGCAGCCGGACGCCGGCGAAGCCGAAGTCGCCGCCGTCGAAGCAAGAATCCGCGCCCAGGGCTTGGGCGTCCACGTTTCGCGCGGCACCGAGCGCACGCTGATCGGCGCCATTGGCGACGAACGCAAACTTGACCCTGAGATGTTCGACACGCTGCCCGGCGTCGAACGCTCGATGCACATCGTCAAGCCGTACAAGCTCGTTGCCCGCGAATGGCACAAGACCAATACGGTGGTCCGGGTACGCGATGTCGCGCTGGGCGGCGCGGCCGTGCAGATGATCGCGGGGCCGTGCTCGGTGGAGACTGACGCACAGATGACCGCCGCCGCCGCGGCCGTCGCGGCGGGCGGGGCGCGGATGATGCGTGGCGGAGCCTTCAAGCCGCGCACCAGCCCCTACGCGTTCCAGGGCAAGGGGACCGACGGCCTCCGGCTCCTCAAGGACGCCGCCGCCCGCCATGACCTGCCGGTCGTGACCGAACTGATGGATGTGCGCATGCTCGACACGTTTCTGGCGCAGAAGGTCGACGTTATCCAGATCGGCACCCGCAACATGCAGAACTTCGACCTCTTGAAGGAAGTCGGCCGGGTCGATGTGCCGGTCGTCCTCAAACGCGGCATGAGCGCCACGATCAGCGAATGGTTGATGGCGGCCGAATACATCGCCGCCGGCGGCAATCACCGGATCATCCTGTGCGAACGCGGCATTCGGACTTTCGAAACCGCGTACCGCAACGTGCTCGACGTGACCGCGATCGCGGTGCTCAAACGCGAGACCCATCTGCCGGTCATCGCGGACCCGTCGCATGCAGGCGGGAAGGCATGGATGGTGTCGGCGCTGTCCTGTGCCGCGGTGGCGGCTGGCGCCGACGGACTCCTCGTGGAGGTGCATCCTAATCCGCCGGAAGCGTGGTGCGACGCGGACCAGGCGCTCACTCCCGTCGAGTTCTCCGCGCTGATGGACAAACTGGATGCGCTTGCGTTGGCTGTAGGGCGTTCATTGGACCGGGGACACCGATCGAGCGACCGGCAAATGGATGCCATGGCGCGGGAACTTGTGCCGGCCTGCATGTGACCTCGCTCGGCCGCCGGGCGGGTGGCCGACGGAACGGATTGTGCATGCGGCTGTCGGACGGGTGTCTCCGCCGATGGCCCAACGCGTGATACCTTGCTAGATTCCCGCCCATGTTCGAACTCGCAGGCATACGGCATCGCTACGGCACAGTGACAGCGGTGGAAATACCGGAATGGCGCGCCGCCACCGGCGAAGCGTGGCTGCTCGCAGGTCAATCGGGGAGCGGCAAGTCCACCGTGCTGCACATCCTTGCCGGACTGACCGCGCCCACGGTTGGATCGGTGATCGTGAACGGCACCAATGTCGCGGCGCTCGCCGCCAGTGCACGCGACCGCTGGCGCGGACGCAACGTGGGACTGGTGCCGCAACGCCTGCACCTGGTCGGCGCGCTCGATGTACGCGACAACCTGCGTCTGGCGTCGACGCTGGCCGGACTCCCGGTGGACGAGGCGCGGATCACGACATTGCTCGAAGCAGTCGGCGTCATCGACTTCGCCCGGCGGTTTCCGTCGCAATTGTCGCAGGGGCAGGCGCAACGCGTCGCCATCGCCCGCGCCGTGGTGAACCGCCCCGTGCTGTTGCTGGCCGACGAGCCGACGGCCAACCTGGACGATGCCCACGCCGCGCAAGCGCTGGAGTTGTTGCGCGGCCAGGCGATCGAGACCGGGGCAACGCTCGTCGTCGCCTCTCACGACGCGCGAGTACGGTCCCTGCTGCCGCATTCGTTCACGTTGCCGGTATTGGACATCGCCGCGGCATGAGGTCGCCAACGGGATGAGCATCCTGCGCCTGGCGTTGGCCTACGCCCGCCGCCGTTCGCTGGCAACGCTGCTGATCGTCATTCTGCTTGCCATCGGTGTGGCCACCGTGGCGCTGACACTGCTGGTCTCGCGCGAGCTCGAAGCGCATTTGACGCGCGATGCCGCGGGGATCGACCTCGTCGTCGGGGCCAAGGGCAGTCCCCTTCAGATCGTCCTGGCGGGCGTGTATCACGTGGATGTTCCGCCGGGCAACATTCCGCTGGCCGCTGTCGAAGCGCTGCGCCGGAATCCCCTGATCGAGCAGGTGATTCCGCTCGCACTTGGCGACAATTTCCAGGGTTATCGCATTGTCGGCACGGAACCCGAGTTCGTCGCGCACTATGCCGGCACGTTGGCGCAGGGCGCACTATGGAGCCTGCCGCTCGATGCCGTGTTGGGCAGCGAGGTTGCCCGCACGTCGACGTTGCGCGTGGGTGACCGGTTCGTGGGGTCGCACGGCCTCGTGCAGGGTGGCGGTACGCACGAGGACGCGCGCTATACGGTGACCGGCCTGCTGGCGCCCACCGGCACCGTGCTCGATCGACTGGTGATCACGTCGCTTGCAAGCGTGTGGGCGGTACATGAACACCATCACGATGATGACGACGACGCCGATCACGGCGGACAGTCAGGGGTCGGGTCGCCAAGAGGCGGCGTCGGACATGCGGGGAGTCCAGCTGCGCCGGCTGCGACGAAGGCCGCCGCAAGTCCCGCCCGCGAAGTCACGCTTGCGCTCGTGAAATATCGCACGCCGCTGGCAGCCGCCAGCCTGCCGCGCACGATCAACCGCGAGACCGAATTGGTTGCCGCATCGCCGGCCTACGAAACGGCGCGACTGCTCACGGTGTTCGGCGCCGGCGTGGACCTTATTCGCGCTTTTGCTTGGATCCTCATCGCGGCGTCGGCACTGATGCTGTTCGTGGCGCTCGCGCAGGTGCTGGACGAGCGGCGCTACGACCTGGCCATCATGCGCGCACTGGGCGCGTCGCGGACGCAGGTGGCCGCCGTGTTATTGGCAGAAAGCCTGCTGCTTGCCGCGCTGGGAACGGTGCTGGGATTGGCGCTGGCGCATCTGGCGGCCGCGGCGATCGGCTGGTGGCTGCCGCAGGCGGCGCCATTGGCGGTCGCGGCGCGCCGGTTCGTGCCGGAGGAATGGCTGGTCGTCGCGCTCGCGTTGGCGGCCGGTATAATCGCGGCATTGTGGCCGGCGTCGCGCGCTTATCGCCTGGACGTTGCCGCCACGCTCGCGGAAGGGTAGGAACCATGCACCGCCCAATGCAACTGCAATCGACCGGCGCGGCACTCGCGTTGCTCGCAACCCTGCTTGCGATGGCGCCGGTGGAAGCGCTCAACACCGCGATTCCCGCCGCGGGCCTGCCCACGGCGTCGCAATACGCGTCCGGCATCCTGCCCGAGCGCGCGGGTGTCGTTTCGTGGAAGACATTGGCGCAGGTGGAGCCGTTGAAGCAGAACGGCAAGGTCGTGCCGGGCTTTTCGAAGGAAATCCTGGGACTCGATCGCACCGACGTGAGGGTGCAGGGCTTCATGATTCCGCTCGACATCGGCGACAAGCAGAAGCGTTTCCTGATCTCCGCCGTACCGCCGCATTGCCAGTTCTGCATGCCCGCCGGCCCTGACGAAATCGTCCAGGTCGATGCCAAGTCGCCGGTCGCTTTCACGTTCGATCCGATCGTCGTCGCCGGCAAGTTCACCGTGATGAAGGATGATGCGTCCGGCATCCTGTACCGGATGAGCGGCGCTTCGCGCATCGACGAGGCGGCGCCGCCGCGCTGACGGCACGCTGACCGCGCGTCGCCGTTCTGGCGCCGGACCGGCGTCGCCTTCCCGTATAATTTCAAGCTTTTGCACGCCATTGCGCGGACTGCGCACGCGCCAGACATGGAACTAGCCAAGAGCTTCGAACCCCACGCCATCGAGGCCAAGTGGTATCCGCTGTGGGAATCGCGCGGATACTTCAAGCCGTCGATGCAAGCTGGCGCCCCGACGTTTTGCATTCCGCTGCCCCCGCCCAATGTCACGGGCTCGCTGCACATGGGTCACGCGTTCCAGCAAACGCTGATGGACCTCTTGGTCCGTTATCACCGGATGCGCGGCGACAACACGCTGTGGCAGGTCGGTACCGATCACGCCGGCATCGGCACCCAGGTGGTGGTCGAGCAGCAGCTCAAGGCCGAAGGCAAGTCGCGCCACGATCTCGGCCGGGAAAAATTCATTGAGCGCGTATGGACGTGGAAGGAACAGTCCGGCTCCACGATCACGTGCCAGATGCGGCGCATGGGCGCGTCCGCGGATTGGACCCGAGAGCGCTTCACGATGGACGAGGGTCTGTCGGCAGCCGTTCTCAAAACGTTCATCCGCCTGTACGCGGACGGGCTCATCTATCGCGGCAAGCGCCTCGTGCACTGGGACCCGAAACTCGGTACTGCGGTGTCCGACCTCGAAGTGGAAAGCGAGGAAGTGCAGGGCAAGATCTGGGAGATCCGCTACCCGATGGCGGACGTGGAAACTGAGGCGGGTAAAGGAAACGGGGCGTCGCTTGTCGTGGCGACCACGCGCCCCGAGACGATGCTGGGTGACGTCGCTGTTGCCGTGAATCCGCACGATGAACGCTATACCGCGTTCGTGGGCAAACAGATCACGCTGCCACTCACGGGCCGCACCATTCCGATCATCGCGGACGACTACGTCGACCGTGAATTCGGCACCGGCTGCGTCAAGATCACGCCGGCGCACGACTTCAACGACTGGCAGATCGGGCAGCGGCACAAGCTGACGCCGCTCACGATCTTCACGCTGGAAGCCAAGGTCAACGACAACGCGCCGGAAAAATATCGTGGCCTCGATCGCTACGCCGCGCGCAAGGCGGTGCTGGCCGACCTCGCCGCCGCCGGCTTGCTGGTGTCGGAAAAACCGCACAAGATGGTGATTCCGCGCTGCGGACGCAGCGGCGAAGTGGTCGAGCCGATGCTCACCGACCAGTGGTTCGTCGCGATGACCACGCCGGCGCCGTCCACGCATCCGTACTTTCCCGGCAAGACCATCCAGCAACTCTGCCTGACCGCCGTGGACGAAGGGATGGTCCCGCCCGGCGGCGATCAACCGGAGAAGGTCCGCTTCGTTCCGGGCGAATGGCTGTCGACCTATCACCACTGGATCGACAATATTCAGGACTGGTGCATCTCCCGCCAGCTGTGGTGGGGTCATCGCATTCCCGCGTGGTACGACGATGCGGGCAATGTCTATGTCGCGGCAAGTGAAGCCGAGGCGCGCGTGCAGGCGAAGGCCAAGCTGGGACGCGACCCGTCGTCGCTAGTTCAGGACGAGGACGTCCTCGACACGTGGTTCTCCTCGGCGTTGTGGTCGCACTCGACGCTCGGCTGGCCTGCCGACACGCCGGAGTTGCGCGCGTTCCTGCCGGCGTCGGTGCTGGTGACCGGCTTCGACATCATCTTCTTCTGGGTCGCGCGGATGATCATGACCACGACCTACTTCACGGGGCACGTTCCCTTCCGCGACGTCTACATCAACGCGCTGGTGCGCGATGAGCACGGGCAGAAAGTATCGAAGTCCAAGGGCAACGTCATCGACCCGATCGACCTCATCGACGGCGTCGACCTCGAAACCCTGGTTGCCAAGCGCACGTCCAACATGATGGACCCGCGGCAGGCGGATTCCATCGCGGCGCGCACGCGCAAGCAGTTCCCCAACGGCATACCGTCCGTCGGCGCCGATGCGCTGCGCTTCACCTTCGCCTCGCTCGCGACGTTCAACCGCACGCTGAACTTCGACATGGACCGCTGCGAGGGCTATCGCAATTTCTGCAACAAGCTGTGGAACGCCACGCGCTTCGTGCTGATGAACGTCGAGGGCAAGGATGTCGGACTCGGCGAAGCGATTCCGCCCCTGGGCATGATCGACAAATGGATCATTGCTGAGTTGCAAGACGCTGAACGTCAAGTAATCGAGCAGATCGGAGACTATCGATTCGATCTTGCCGCGAAGTCGGTTTACGAATTCGTGTGGGCAGAGTTTTGCGATTGGTATCTTGAATTCGCCAAGGTGAATCTATCCGACCCCGACCCCGCCGTACAACTCGGTACGCGCTACACCATTGTAAGGGTGCTGGAATCAACTCTACGCATGGCGCATCCTTTCATACCGTTCATTACAGAGGAACTTTGGCAATCGGTTGCTCCCCTCGCAGGAAAGGGTGGAGAAACGATAATGCTGCAGACTTTTCCCGAACCGAACGACCAACTGCGCGCGCCGAAGGAATCCACTCAGGTCTCCATGATGAAGGAAATTGTGGACGCGATCCGGTCGCTCCGATCCGAAATGGGAATCGCCCCCGGGGTGAAGGTCGGTTTATTGGTATCTGGAGACATCGCGGCCTATGGGGCTGGAAGATTTGCTCCCTATGTCTCGGGACTTGCGCGTCTTTCCGACTTTAGAATTGTTGACGAGTTGCCTGCGGTAGATGCGCCGGTACAAGTCGTCGACAAGCTGAAAATCATGCTCGACTTCAAAATCGATCCCGTTGCGGAACGCGAGCGCATCGGCAAGGAAATCGCGCGTGTCGGCGGCGAGGTCGTTCGCGCCAATGCCAAGCTCGGCAACGAAGGCTTTGTCGCGCGGGCGCCAGCGGCGGTAGTCGAGCAGGAGCGCGCGCGGCTTGCGGGCTTCACCGCCACGCTGGAGAAGCTGGAGGAGCAGTACAGGCGGCTCGGCGGCTAGTTCTTGCGCGCAAGGTTACGGTCGCTTCCTCGCGGTTATGAGTGCGCGCCGGATGCGCAGGTCGAGGTTCACGCCGACCGACGGTGAACGCCGTTGCCCGCGTCAGGCGTTCTCGGGTTCCGGCGTGCGCCGTTTCATGAGCAGCGCTGGTATCGGCTTTTGCTTGGCGGTGTCGTGGCGATGCGCATTGGCCCCGTGCATCAATGCCGACTTTGCCTGTGCGCCTTCACCTGCTGGCCGGCTGACCAGCGGCTGGTCGGGATTGTTGGCGTAGACCTCGTCACGCTGGCGCTCGCGGGCGCTGCGTCGGTCGTCGCGGTTGTCTTCGCCACGGTGGCGCACGCGCGCGACGTTTCCGGATTCGGTATTCGCGGATACGGAGGGAACCGTTGCCTGGGAAACAGCGGTCGCGACAGGACGGTCGACCGTGCTGCCGGAAGCATGGGCTCGCGAGGATGACCCGCGCGAGCTCGGCCGGCGCTCGCTGCGTTCGCGCACCGGCGATCGCGCGGCGGCGGCATGGGCATCGAAGCCGTCCGCCGACTCGACCGACACCTTCTTCTTCAGCATGCGCTCGATATCGGCCAGGTACTTTTCCTCTTCGGGGGCGACGAAGGAAATGGCCTCGCCGGACGCCCCCGCGCGGCCGGTCCGGCCAATGCGGTGGACGTAGTCTTCCGGCGTGTGGGGCAGCTCGTAGTTGACGACGAGCGGCAGGTCGTCGATGTCCAGTCCCCGCGCGGCGACGTCGGTGGCGACCAGCACCTGCAGCTTGCCTTCCTTGAACAGGGACAATGCCTCGAGGCGCGCCTGCTGCGTCTTGTCGCCGTGAATGGCTTCAGTGACCAGACCGTCCTTTTCGAGTTGCCGCGCGAGGCGCGATGCGCCGTGCTTGGTGCGCACAAAGCAGAGCACCTGCGAGAGGTTGCGCGACTTGACGATATGGGCGAGCAGGGCGCGCTTTGCATCCTGCGGGCACTTGTAGGCGCGCTGCGTTACCGTTTCGGCGGCTTCGTTGCGGCGCGCGACTTCAATCAGCTGCGGTTCGTTCAACAGCTGGTCGGCGAGGCGCTTGATCTCATTGCTGAACGTGGCCGAGAACAGCAGGTTCTGGCGCTTGGCGGCGGCGGGCAGCAGCGCCATGATTCGCTTGATATCCGGGATGAAGCCCATATCCAGCATGCGGTCGGCTTCGTCCAGCACGAAGATCTCGACCTGGCCCAGGTTCACGCTCTTGTGCTCGATGTGGTCGAGGAGGCGACCCGGGGTTGCCACCAGGATTTCCACGCCGGCGCGAACGATGGGCAGTTGCTGCTTGATGTCCACGCCACCGAATACGCAGGTGGAGCGAAGCCCGGTGTACTTGCCATATTCCTTGATGGCTTCCTCGACCTGGATCGCGAGCTCCCGCGTCGGGGCCAGGATCAGCGCGCGCACCGGGTGGCGGGCAGGCGACGGGCTGGTATTGGAATATTGTTGCAGGCGCTGCAGGATGGGAAGGCCGAATCCGGCGGTTTTGCCGGTCCCGGTCTGGGCGCCGCCCATGACGTCCAGACCTGCGAGTACGACCGGGATGGCCTGGACCTGGATGGGGGTGGGTGTGGTGTAGCCGGCTTCGGTCACGGCCCGCAATATTTCCGGGCTGAGTCCGAGCTCGTTGAAGCTCGTGGCACTCATGTATTGCTCCTGTAGCGGCCCACCGCCGTTGGCGGTTTCCGGTCCAGGCAGCGCACTTGACGTTGCTGTGGTTGGGGCGGGGAGGTAGCCCATGATGGGCTGGCCTTTGGGATAAACCCCATTCCCGCTTCAGGTTGGGCGGTGACCGGAACGGCCGCCCGAGATCGCATTATAGCCTAAGTCGCGGATTTTTCAAAATAAATGTGGCGCAGAATCGCTATTTCCCTGTATAATTGAGTGTTTTTGCTGCGGTGCCGCATGTCCCGTCAGCTAGCCTGGAGTAAGGCTAAGTGGGCGGAGGACTTGGAAGGTATCCGCGCCAGCAGTTCCGAAACCCTATTAAGAACAGACAGAGCCCGCCATGACCACCCCGCGCCAGGACCTGCGCAACATCGCGATCATCGCCCATGTCGACCACGGTAAGACGACGCTTGTCGACAAGATGCTGGTTCAGGCGGGAACGTTCGCCAAGCACCAGCATGTCGGCGAACGCATGATGGACAGCAACGATCTCGAACGTGAACGCGGTATCACGATCCTGGCCAAGAACTGCTCGATCCGCTTCGAGGACACCCGTATCAACATCGTCGACACGCCCGGCCATGCCGATTTCGGTGGCGAGGTCGAGCGCATCCTGGGCATGGTCAACGGTGTGCTGCTGCTGGTCGACGCCGTCGAGGGCCCGATGCCGCAGACACGCTTTGTCACCATGAAGGCGCTGCAGCAGGGCCTGCAGCCCATCGTCGTCGTGAACAAGGTCGACCGCCCGGGTGCGAGGCCGGAGTGGGTCGTCAACCAGACTTTCGACCTTTTCGACAAGCTGGGCGCCACCGAGG
This sequence comes from uncultured beta proteobacterium, assembly GCA_963819965.1. Taxonomy (GTDB): domain Bacteria; phylum Pseudomonadota; class Gammaproteobacteria; order Burkholderiales; family Casimicrobiaceae; genus VBCG01. Next base: position 506,143 of record CAWFYA010000004.1, on the reverse strand, counting down.
CGCAGCTCGACTTTCCCGTGGTATACGCGTCCGCGCTGAACGGCTGGGCCACGATGGATGTCGCGGTCGCCAAGTCAGGAAAGCCGCCTGAGGGTCGCGCGGACATGCGCGCACTGTTCGAGACGGTCATCAAGCACGTTCCCGCGCCGGTCGGCGATTCCGACGGCCCGTTCCAGTTGCAGATTTCCGCCCTCGATTACTCGAGCTACGTCGGGCGCCTGGGGATCGGCCGCATCCGTCGCGGCCGTGTCAGCCCGGGACAGGAAGTGGCTGTGCTGAACGGTCCGCTGGCCGAAGGCGAAATGCCGAAAAAAGCCAGGATAGGCCAGCTGTTTTCGTTTCAGGGCATGGAACGCACGCCGGTGGAAACCGCGGAGGTCGGCGATATCGTGCTGGTGACGGGTGTTGAGGAATTGTCGATCGGCACGACGCTTGCAGCCGTGGACACGCCGGAAGCGCTGCCGCCGATCATGATCGATGAGCCCACGCTGTCAATGTACTTCCAGGTCAACACGTCACCGCTGGCCGGTCGCGAAGGCAAGTACGTGACCTCGCGCAACCTGCGTGATCGCCTGGCCAAGGAAATGCTCACCAATATGGCGCTGCGCGTCGAGGAGACGGGCGACACCGATGCGTTCCTGGTTTCCGGGCGCGGCGAACTGCATCTGACCATCCTGATCGAGAATATGCGGCGCGAGGGCTTCGAGCTCGCCGTGTCGCGTCCGCGTGTCGTGCTGCGCGAGATCGACGGCGTCACCTGCGAACCGTATGAATCGCTCTCCGTGGACGTGGAAGAGACGCACCAGGGCGCGGTCATGGAAGCGCTCGGCACGCGCCGCGGCGACCTGACCAACATGGAATCCGACGGCCAGGGCCGCACGCGCCTCGATTACCGCATCACCGCACGCGGACTGATCGGCTTCCAGGGCGAGTTCATGAACCTCACGCGCGGCACGGGCCTCATGAGCCACGTGTTCGACAGCTACGCTCCGGTGAAGGGCGAAATTCCCGAACGCCGCAACGGCGTGCTGATCTCCGCCGAAGACGGTCCGGCCGTCGCCTATGCGCTGTGGAAGCTGCAGGATCGCGGCCGCATGTTCGTGTCGCCGGGCGAGATGCTGTACGAAGGCATGGTCATCGGGATCCACAGCCGCGACAACGATCTGGTGGTCAATCCGATCAAGGGCAAGCAGCTCACCAACGTGCGTGCGTCGGGCACGGACGAAGCCGTGCGCCTGGTGCCGCCGATCCAGCTGAACCTGGAGTACGCGGTCGAGTTCATCGCCGACGACGAGTTGGTCGAAGTGACACCGCAATCGATCCGCATCCGCAAGCGTCATCTGGTGGAACACGAACGGAAAAAGGCGTCACGCGAAGCGGCATGACGAGGCGGCGCGGCAAAGGATTGCGCCTCCGGGACCCAGGGGCCGCCGCGTGCGGCCCTTTTCATTGGGCGTGGCGCTTGCGGTGAGCTACCACCGCCGCGACAATGCCTTTCCAGCGTCAACGCAAGTGTCCTCAAGCCGATGCCGACCTTCCCATCCTTCACTTCCGAACGCGCCGCGACGTTCGCGGACGTCGCGCTGGCCAACGTCGTTCGCGAATTTCCGAACAAGCTCGACCACGTCATGGCGAGCGCGGGCGATGCGCAACGTCCGCGCGACCTGCATCCGGCGTTCTACGGGAGCTTCGACTGGCATTCGTGCGTGCATATGCACTGGCTGCTGGCACGTGTGCGACGCCTCTTTCCGGGGCTGCCGCAGAGCGCGGCCATCACAGCGCGCCTGGACGAGCATTTCACCCATGCCAACGTCGCTTCGGAATGCGCCTATCTGGCCCGTCCGGAAGCGCGCGCGTTCGAACGGACCTACGGATGGGCGTGGTTGTTGGCCCTGACCACGGAAGTGGGACGGTCGAGTGATGCGGCATCGCGCCGTTGGGCGGGTGCGCTGCAACCGCTCGCCGAGGTCTTCGTGCGCCGCTACCTGGACTACCTACCCCGCCAGCATCAGCCGCTGCGCGCGGGCGTCCATCCCAACAGCGCGTTCGGCCTCCTGTTCGCGCTGGAGCACGCACGTGCTGCGGGCAGAACGGAACTGGAAGCGATGTGTGTCGAGCGCGCCCTTGCCTGGTTCGGTGACGATCGCGATGCGCCCGCAAAATGGGAACCTTCGGGCAGCGATTTCTTCTCACCGGCGCTGATCGAGGCGCAACTCATGCGACATGTGCTGGCGGGCGCCGCATTCTCCGGGTGGCTCGAGGGATTCCTGCCCGGACTTGCGCGGCGCGGTCCTGCCACGCTGTTCGCGCCGGCTGCCGTATCCGACCGCACCGATCCGTTCATCGTGCATCTCGACGGATTGAATCTGTCGCGTGCCTGGTGCTTCGCGGGCATCGCGTCGGCGCTCGCAGCGACGGATCCACGCGCGACAGTTCTGCATGAGGCGGCCGCCGCGCATCTCGACGCGGGGCTCGAGGGAATGACGGGTGGCGACTACATGGGCGAGCATTGGCTGGCCACCTTTGCCACCCTTGCATTGACCCAGTAGACTGCCTTGGCCATGGCCGAATTCTCCGTGAACGCGCTACCGATCATCCTGCTCGTCGCCATCGCCGTCCTGCTCGTTCTGGGTGTCGTCGGGCTGGTGCGGCTCGCGGCACTCGCGCGGGCCCGCGACGACGAGGCGCGGGCTTCGACGCGCGCGGCCGCTGATGCGCACGCAAGGATCGAAGCGCTGGGCACACAGGTCGCGCGGGTGGAAACCGACATCCGCCAGGACCTCGCCAATGCACGGACCGAGCAAGCCAATACAGCCGCAGGCTTGCGCAACGAAGTCGGCGGCGCGATCGGAAAGTTTCGCGATGAAACGCAATCGAAGCTGACCGACATGGCCACGCTGCAGCAGCGACAGCTGCAAGGCTTCGGCGAGCAGCTGGCCGCGCTCACGCAGTCGAACGAGCAACGCCTCGAGGCCGTGCGCCTGATGGTGGAACAGAAGCTGGAGGCGCTGCGCACGGACAACACGACCAAACTCGAGCAAATGCGCGCGACCGTCGACGAAAAACTGCAGGCCACGCTGGAGCAGCGCCTGGGCGAGTCGTTCAAGATCGTGTCCGACCGTCTGGAACAGGTGCATCGCGGGTTGGGAGAGATGCAGACGCTGGCAGTCGGCGTCGGCGATCTGAAGCGGGTCATGACCAATGTCAAGACGCGCGGCGGTTGGGGCGAGGTGCAATTGGCGACGCTTCTCGCGGAAATGCTGACCCCGGGCCAATACGCGCAAAATGTAGCCACCCGTCCCGGCAGGAGCGAGCGCGTCGAATTCGCCGTGAAATTTCCCGGCCGTGGCGAAGACGGGACACCCTGCTGGCTCCCGATCGATTCCAAGTTTCCGCTCGAGGATTATCAGCGGCTGCAGGATGCGCTGGAACGCGCGGATCCGGTGGCGGTCGAGTCGAGCCGACGCGCCATCGAGACCATATTCAAGGACGAGGCGAAGAAAATCCGCGTCAAATACATCGAACCGCCTTACACATTGGATTTCGCGATTCTGTTCGTGCCCACCGAAGGCCTCTACGCAGAGGCTGTGTCGCGCCCCGGTCTTGCCGACACGCTCCAGCGCGACTTCCGCGTAATGTTGGCGGGGCCGGTGAATCTCGCCGCCATGCTCAACAGCCTCCAGCTGGGCTTTCGCACGCTTGCCATCGAGCAACGCTCGACCGAGGTCTGGCGTGTGCTTGGCGCGGTCAAGACCGAGTTCGGAAAGTTCGGCGAGATTATCGCCAATGTGAAGAAGAAACTGGATCAGGTGGGCACCACGCTCGATGACGCAGGGCGCAAGAGCACGACCATCGCGCGGAAACTGCGCGACGTGGAAGCGCTGCCACAAGCCGACGCCGATTTGCTGCTTACCGGCGACGCCGGCCCCGTCATCGATCTCGTCGACACGCCGTCCGAAGCCAAGTAGCGAAGGCGCGCATGCTGGGAACACTTCGCCGCTGGCGGCAGCAACGCGTGCTGAAATCGCAGGCGATTCCCGAGGCGCTCTGGCGCGACTCGCTCGAGTCGCTGCCGTTCCTCGCGATCTACACCGACCAGGAGGTCGCGCGCCTGCGCGAGAAAGTGGTGCTGTTCCTCGATGCCAAGAATGTCATCGGCGCTCGTGGTCATCGCGTCACGGAACGGCAACGGGTGGTGATCGCGCTGCAGGCATGCGTGCTGATCCTGAACCACGACATCTCGTTCTACGACGGCTGGCAGAACGTGATCATCTACCCCGATGAATTCGTGCCGGGTTGGGAGTGGGAAGACGAGGCGGGCGTCGTGCATCGCAACGAGGACGCCATGGCCGGCGAGGCGGTCGAGGGCGGGCCGGTGGTGCTGTCCTGGGCCGACGTCGAAGCGAGCACCGACTGGAACACCGCCGGGATGAATCTGGCCATCCACGAGTTCGCGCATAAGCTCGACATGCGCAACGGCGTGGCGAACGGCTGTCCGCCGCTGCCGGCGGAAATGCCGCCGCACGTGTGGAAGAGGACGATGCTGGGCGCGTACGAGCACTTCCAGACGCGCGTGGCGCGCGGCGATCGCACCGCCATCGACCCCTACGCCGCGGAAAGTCCCGCCGAGTTCTTCGCCGTCCTGTCAGAGGTCTTCTTCGTGGAGCCGGCGCTGCTGCGGCACGAATACCTGGGCGTGTACCAGCAGTTCGCCCGTTTCTACCGCCAGGAGCCGGCGGCGCGTTCGGAACTGCTCCTCGAGGAGTAGGTTCTTTGGCGCGGGCGTCAGACAGCGCTTCTCAGCGGGCTGCTTGGGCGGGGCGCGCGTCAGCCGGCGTTTCGCAGCGCGCCTTGAGAGGACATGCGTCAGCCGGTGCTTCGTAGCGCGCTCTTCGGCCGGAATGCCTTGCACACCTCGTCGTGGGTTTCGATGTAAGGTCCGCCGATCAGGTCGACGCAATACGGCACCGCCGGAAAGACGCCGTCGAGCGTCTCCTTGATAGCCTTGGGCTGGCCGGGAAGGTTGAGAATCAGCGCATGCCCGCGAACCACGCCCACTTGCCGCGACAGGATCGCCGTGGGCACGTACTTGAGGCTCACCTGACGCATCTGCTCGCCAAAGCCGGGCAACACCTTGTGCGCGACCGCGAGCGTGGCCTCCGGGGTGACGTCGCGCTGCGCCGGGCCGGTGCCGCCGGTAGTGAAAACCAGGTGGCAGCCGGCGACGTCCACCAGGTCGATCAGCGTCCGCTCGATGACGGCCTGCTCGTCCGGTATGAGCCGGGTCAGCGATGTCCACGGCGATTGCAACGCCGACGTGAGCCAGTCGGCCAGACCTGGCAGACCCTTGTCTTCGTAGACACCGGCCGACGCACGGTCGGAAATGGAGACCAACCCGACGGTCAGGTTTTCCGGCATCGCATTCATTGTCACTCCTCGATGGCGACCGCAGCCTTGAGCTGCCGGAATAGTTCGCGATAGCGGTGCGGCGGCCCGCCGCGAACGCGCTCCAGTCTGGCGTCGTTGATCAGCGATTCGAGGTGGCGGCGGTCGGATTGGGGATAGGTGCCCACAAAGTCATTCAACGCCTCGGGTTCCACCAGCAAGCGGTCACGCCATCGCTCCAGCGCGGCGAAGCGCGCATTCTCTTCCCTGGGGCCTTTGGCCCAGGCTTCCAGCGCGGCCTGGACCGGGCCCGGGTCGATGTCGCGCATCAGCTTGCCGATGTACTGGATCTGGCGGCGGCGCCCCTCATGCGCCTTGATGCCGCGCGCCTGCACCACCGCATCGACCAGCCGTTCCGGCAGGTCCAGGCCCCTCAGCCGCTTGGGATCGAGCGTGACCAGGGCCTCGCCCAGGTCCTGCAGCGCATGCATGGCGTGCTTGCGCCGGGTTTTCGACGGCCCAAGGTGGGCTTGGCCCTCGTCGTCCTGCGCTTCATCGGTTCGGGAGATCATTCGGTCGGTCGGGTCGCTAGGGACGGTGATTGCGCATAGGCGTTTGCTATCATAACTGACCGATTCCCCAAAAGGCCGCGCGGGCTGTGCGTCACTGGCCGGCACCGCGATGCGCCGCACTTGAAGCCTGACCATGACCGTTTCGCTCAACGTTGGCCAAGCGCAGCCTGCACACCACGGCGCGAACGGCGTTTCCGCCGATGGCCATTTCCCTGTTGCCACGAGGGAACTCGAACGCGTGTCGGCCGCCATCCTGGCGGCAGCCAAGGCGGGCGGGGCGACCGCGGCGGAGACCGAAGTCTCGCAGGCGGTCGGTCAAAGCGTGACGGTGCGCAAGGGTGAAGTCGAGACCATCAATTACAACCGTGACAAGGGCGTGGGCGTCACGGTGTTCGTGGGCCAGCGGCGCGGCAACGCCAGCACCGCGGATTTCTCCGACGAATCGATTCGCGCGACGGTCGACAAGGCATTGGCCATTGCCCGATACACCGCGGAGGACGTGGCCGCCGGTCTCGCCGATCCCGACCGGCTGGCAAAGGATTGGCCGGATCTCGACCTCTATTTTCCGTGGGACCTGCCGGTGGAACGAGCGATCGAACTTGGCCGCGAAGCCGAGGCAGCGGCGCTACGGGTCGACCCGCGCATCACCAACAGCGAAGGCGCAACCGTGGCGCGCGGCGAATCGGAGTTCGTCTACGCCAATTCACTGGGTTTTTCCGGTGGCTACCGGACCTCGCGGCATCACATCGATTGTTCGGTCATCGGCGAGGACCGCGATGCGATGCAGCGCGATTATTGGTACACCGCGGCGCGAGCGCCGACGGACCTGATGCGGGCCGACGAGGTCGGCCGCATTGCCGGCGAGCGCACCGCACGGCGACTCAATGCGCGGCAGCTTGGAACGCTGGACTGTCCGGTGCTGTTCGAGGCGCCCGAGGCCGCGGACCTCATCGGCTTTTTCGTGTCGGCGGTATCCGGCGGAAGCCTGTACCGCAAGTCGTCGTTCCTGCCTGACTCGATGGGCCAGGAAGTATTTGCACGACACATCGATCTGCGGGAAGAGCCGCACCTGCCGCGCGGCCGCGGCAGCGCGCCCTTCGACAGCGACGGAGTCGCCACCGTACCGCGCGACGTCGTGAAGGCCGGCGTGGTGCAGGGCTACTTCCTCGGCAGCTATTCCGCGCGCAAGCTCGGCCTGGCATCGACCGGCAATGCAGGCGGTAGCCACAATCTCGTGCTCAGTCACGGAACTGACGACCTGCCGGCACTGATGAAGCGAATGGGGCGCGGCCTGTTCGTCACCGAGCAACTGGGGCAGGGCGTCAATCCTGTCACCGGCGATTATTCGCGCGGCGCCGCGGGCTACTGGATCGAGGGCGGGGAGATTGCCTATCCCGTGGAGGAAATCACGATCGCCGGCAACCTGCGCGACATGTTTCGCGACATCGTCGCGGTCGGCAACGACATCGATCGGCGGGGCTCGCGCCACACCGGTTCGATCCTGCTCGGGCACATGACGATCGCCGGGCACTAAGAGCGCGTGCCGCCATGATTCCGGGCACGGTGCGATGATCGTCAGCATGCTCGATTGGGTGCGTTCACTCTACGACCCGCTGTCCAGCGCCAAGCACGCCGGACGCTGGATCGCCCAGCTGCCCCCGTCCGAGCCCATCGCCATCCAGCGCGAGGCGCTGGAACTCATCTCCGGCTTTCCGGGTTCGCGCAAGGAACCCGGACCTGGCCAAGTGGAGGCGCTGCTGCGCATCGACGCGCGCCTGGAGCCGATCGTCGAACAGCTGACGCAGCAGTACACGGCCAACTACCAGAAAAGCACCGCGGTGGAATCGCGGCTGTGGCATTCCGTGTTCGACCTCGTCAAGGCATTCACTGCGGCATACCAGATCGCGCTCAAGGCGGGTTACCCGCGCACGCAGAGCAAGCGCTGGCGGGCGACGCTGCCCTGGGTGCTGGTCCGGTTGGCACATTACAAGGGCCTGGACGGCAAGTTCCGCTTGTTCCGCTACAGCCACTGGATTCCGGCCCAGTGGCGAGAATTCCATGAACTCTATGAATTCGCGCGCATGCGCGGCTGGCAACGCGAGCATTTGATCTACGGTGTCGGCGGCTTCGCCAAGCCGGGCGTTTCGTTCGAACAGGAATATCTGAAGACGCTGCTGCTGATGCGCCTCGATTCCGGTAATTTCACGCCCGACCAGGTCGAATGGGTGTCGCGCCAGCTCGAGGACTGGACGCCGACGCTTGCGCTGACGCCGCCCCCTTCGGAAGGCGCGCCATTCGGCGTCGACCTCGCCGGCAACGCCGGGTTGCGCCGGCGCGACCGCCCTCACGCCGGTGGAAGGATGCTGTTCCTCGACGCGAGTCCAGTCTACGCGCGCATCGTCGAGCGCATGCGCTGGCTGCCTGAACGGGATGAGGAAGTCACGCAACAAGGCGACCTGCCGTCGCGCGAGCAGCGCCTCCTGCTCATGCGCCTGGCGTCGCTGTTCGGTCCCGATGCCATCGCGCAGGCGCCCCGCGCGGCGCGCTTCGCGACGGACGGCGACATGCGCGTCGTGGTCGGGCTGCAGGCGCTGACGCGAGCGGTTGCCGAGATCGAGCGCCTGCCCGACCAGGCGCGCACGCCAGGGATTGCCGCGAGTTACGACGAAGTCACGCAGATCGTGAATCCGAACGGCAACCCCGAGTCGGTGGCGCGTCGTATACGTGGCACGACGTGGAAGCTGACCGACCGCAGCGAGTCCGGCTGCCGGCTGATGGCGCCGGCGAAGGATGCGCCGGCCAAGCTCGGCGAGTTGATCGCCATCAAGGACGGCGAGCAGTGGATGCTCGCGGTGGTGCGCCGCATGCAGCGGCAGCAGGTGGACCAGGTCACGGTCGGGGTCGAAGTCATCGCCCGCCGGCTGGTTCGCGTATTGATGCGCAGCTGGGTGGCGCCGTCGGACGCCGGGCAATCGCGTGCTGATCGCCCCTTCTTCGGCATTTACCTGCCGGCCCATCCGGAGAACCGGCAAGCGGCGCAGCGCAGCATCATCGGCCCGGACGACAAGTTCATCCCCGGGGGCATGGTTGAACTCGATACCGGCAATGCCCGCTACCTGATCCGTTTCACGCAAACTCTGGAGCGCCAGGCGGGGTGGTCGTGGGCACTGTTCACGGCGGTACGCAAGTTGTCCGCCTGAGTCGCAACGCCGGGCAGGAATAGCCGTTCCTGGGTGTCACCCGCCGGGTAGCCCGGGTGCAGCGTCAATAAATCCGCTAGAATCAACCGGCAACACGAGACCGGCTGCGGCCGGCCTGGCCCCAAAAGGCCAAGCCTACGACCGCGTTCGACCGTGCGCATCAGGAAATTCAACGCCGGCTTTCAGTCCGGCATTTTTGGAGGAGTATCCATGGAGCGTCGTTCTTTTATCAAACATGCGGGTCTGGCCGGCGTGCTCGCTGCCGGAAGCGCGCCCGCTTTTGCGCAGGCGCAGCCCGAGGTCAAGTGGCGGCTGGCGTCGAGCTTTCCCAAGGCGCTCGACACGATCTATGGCGGCGCCGTTACGGTAGCGGAGCGATGCGCATCTGCGACGGGCGGAAAGTTCCAGATCCAGGTTTTCGCGGGTGGTGAGATCGTTCCCGCTTTCGGCGTCGTGGACGCCGTGCAGAACGCCACGGTCCAGGCCTGTCACACGGCACCGTATTACTTTTTCGGCAAGGACCCGACATTCGCATTCGGATGCGCGATTCCGTTCGGCATGAACGCCCGCCAGCAGAACGCGTGGATGATCCACGGCGGCGGACGAGCGCTGTACGACGAATTCGTCAAGGACTACAACATGATCAGCTTCGGCGCCGGCAATACCGGCTGCCAGATGGGTGGCTGGTTCCGCAAGGAGATCAAGACGGTCGCCGACCTCAAGGGACTCAAGTTCCGCATCGGCGGCACCGGCGGGTTGCCGCTGCAAAAGCTCGGCGTGATTCCCCAGCAGATTCCGGGCGGCGACATCTACCCGGCCCTCGAGAAAGGCACGATCGACGCGGCGGAGTGGGTAGGCCCGTACGATGACGAGAAGCTGGGGTTCTACAAGGTCGCCAAGAATTACTACTATCCGGGCTGGTGGGAGGGTGGGCCCGAGCTCGACGTCTTCGTGAACATCAAAGCCTACAACGACCTGCCGAAGGAGTACCAGTCGGTCCTGCAGGCCGCTTGCGCAGAGGCCAATATCGACATGCTGGCCAAATACGACGCGGTCAATCCGCCGGCGCTGAAGCGGCTCATAGCCAATGGGGTCAAGCTGCAGCCGTTCTCCAACGACATCATGGCCGCCTGCTACAAGGCAACGCAGGAGGTGTACGACGATATCGCCACGAAGAACGCGAAGTTCAAGAAGATCTATGAACCGTGGAAGGCGTTCAAGGCAACCGAGATCGAATGGTTCAGCATCGCCGAGAACCGCTTCGACAACTTCCAGATCGCCGCGCAACGGATGTCGCAGAAGAAGAAGTAGCAGCTTAGCGACCTGACGGTGGGCGCGCCGGCGATTGAATCGCCGGCGCGCCTTATTTTTTGTCGGCCGGCGGCGGCTCGCCTTTGTCGCCGTCCATCGCCCGTTCGAGCGCCTTGGCCGCGTCGTCGTCGTCCTGGGATTTCTCGGGGGTCGGCTCGCCCTTCATGGAGCGCTCGAGTGCCTTTGCCGCCTCGTCCTGCTCGGAATTGATGCCGCCCGCGCTTCCCTTGTCGACTGGGATCTCGATGTGCATGTTGCGGGTGTCGATCTTCTCCTTCTTGACGAGGCCGCCGGAAACGATGTTGGGGAAAGCGATGATCAGCCCGACCATGATCACCTGGATCAGCACGAACGGGACGGAGCCCCAATAGATCTGGCCGGTGGTGACCGGGGCGATCGTGCGCCTCGTGATGCGGTCGACGTACGACTTGGCGGCGGCGACGCTGCGCAGGTAGAAAAGCGCGAAACCGAACGGCGGGTGCATGAATGAGGTCTGCATGTTCACCGCCAGCAGGACGCCGAACCAGATGAGGTCCACGCCGAGTTTTTCAGCGACCGGGCCGACCAGCGGGATGATGATGAACGCGAGCTCGAAGAAATCGAGGAAGAATGCCAGCACGAAGATCAGGAGGTTGACGGCGATGAGGAAGCCGAGCTGGCCGCCGGGAAGGCTCGTCAGCAGGTGCTCGACCCACACGTGACCGTTGACGGCGTAGAACGTCAGGCTGAACACGCGGGCGCCGATCAGGATGAACACGACAAACGTCGATAGCTTGGCCGTGGTGTTCATGGCCTGCTTGAGCAGCGACAGCGAAAGCCGCCGGCGTCCGATCGCCATGATCAATGCGCCCGTGGCGCCCATGGCGCCGCCCTCGGTCGGCGTTGCCACACCCAGGAAGATGGTGCCCAGCACGAGGAAGATCAGCGCGAGCGGCGGGATGAGGACGAACGTGACCCGCTCGGCGATGCGCGACAGCAGGCCGAGCTTGAGCACCTTGTTGACGACCGCTGCCAGGAACGCGAGACCGACCCCGACCAGCATCGTGATCACGATGCGCTCGTCGGTGGCCACGTCCGGGTGGTAGTGGTCGTAGTAGACGAACCAGAAGGCCACGGCCGCCGCCGCCACCGCCACCGTGAGCGCAAGCAACGAGCGGTTACCCGACGCGCCGTTCGCCTCGCGTAAAGTGCGGGCCTCCGCCGGGAGCGCCGGCGCCCAATCCGGCTTGAAGATGGTGACGCCGATGACGTACGTGACGTAGAGGAGGGACAGCACGAAGCCCGGAATGAACGCCCCGGCATACATGTCGCCGACCGACTTGCCGAGCTGGTCGGCCATGATGATGAGCACCAGCGACGGCGGGATGATCTGCGCCAGCGTGCCGGAAGCCGCGATCACGCCCGTGGCCAGCCGGCGGTCGTAGCCGTAGCGCAGCATGATGGGCAGCGAAATCAGTCCCATCGCGATCACCGACGCCGCGACCACGCCGGTGGTGGCGGCCAGCAATGCGCCGACGAAGACCACCGCGTACGCCAGTCCACCGCGGATCGGACCGAACACCTGGCCAATGGTCTCCAGCAGGTCCTCGGCCATCCCGCTGCGCTCCAGGATCAGCCCCATGAACGTGAAGAACGGCACCGCGAGCAGCGTGTCATTGGCCATGACGCCGAAGATGCGCTCAGGCAGCGCCTGCAGGAGCTCGGGCCGCAGCAGGCCGAGCTCGATGCCCAGGAAACCGAAGGACAGCCCCACCGCGCCCAGCGCAAAGGCGACCGGATAGCCGAGCAGCAGCACGATCACCAGCACGCCGAACATCAGCGGCGCGATATTCTCGACCAGGAAGGCGGTCATGACGGCTCCCTTTGTCCCTTGGCGATGGCGGCCGTTTCATCGGCGATCGCCTGGTCACCGCGCGAGCGCACGATGTCGTCGGCGAGCTGTTCCTCCAGCGTCTTCTCGTGCGCCTTTTCGCTGGGGTCGGGAATCATTCCCATGAGGAACGCGATACGCTTGATGAGCTCCGAGATCCCTTGCATCGAAAGCAGGAAAAATCCGATCGGGACCATCAGTCGCGCCGGCCAGATGATGAGGCCGCCGGCATTGGTCGACACCTCCTGGCGCTCATACGATTCGACAAACAGCGGCCACGACAGCCACATGACCAGGAGGGCCACCGGCAGCAGGAAGAAGATCGTGCCGAAAATGTCGATCTTCGCGCGGGTGCGCGCCGACAGGTGGCCCGTGATGATGTCGATCCTGACGTGCTCGTTGTGCTTCAGGGTGTAGCCCGCACAGAACAGGAAGATGGCCGAGAACAGGTACCACTGGATCTCGAGGAAGGAGTTCGAGCTGTAGTTGAACGCCTTGCGGACCACCGCATTGGCACAACTGATGAGCACGGCGACCAGGACGAGCCAAAGGATGGTCCGTCCGATGCGTTCGCTCATCGTATCGATGGCGCGGGACAGGGCGAGCAAGGCGTTCAAGCGTCCTCCGATCGTGGTGTGACCGTCACGGCCCCTAATGTCGCAGAGCTTGCGTTCGGCCATCATCAGGCTGCGGGTGCCAAGGTACCCAGCACGATGGTCGGCGGATTATAAGGGGGAATCCGCGCCTCTGCATGGAGGGCGTCGCCCCGGCGCGGCCGATGCTAAAATGCCCTTTCCACTCCCATTTCATCAAATTTTGCCTTCCCGCCATGTTCAGCCGTTCCCGTACGCTCGCCGACGCCGATTCCGAAGTGTGGAATGCCATTGCCGGCGAGAACAAGCGGCAGGAAGACCACATCGAGCTGATTGCGTCCGAGAATTACGCCAGCAGCGCCGTCATGGCCGCGCAGGGCTCGCAACTCACCAACAAGTACGCCGAGGGCTATCCCGGCAAGCGCTATTACGGCGGCTGCGAATTCGTCGACGTGGTGGAACGCATTGCCATCGAACGCGTGACGAAATTGTTCGGCGCGGAGGCGGCGAACGTGCAGCCGCATTCCGGCGCGCAGGCCAACCAGGCGGTGTTCTTCGCTGCACTCAAGCCGGGCGACACGATCCTGGGCATGAGCCTGCCGCATGGCGGGCACCTGACCCACGGCTCGCCGGTCAACGTCTCCGGCAAGTGGTTCAACGTCGTCGCCTACGGACTGGACCCGGCGACGGAACTCATCGACTACGCGGAAACGGCACGCCTGGCGCGCGAACACAAGCCGAAGCTGATCATCGCCGGCGCGTCCGCGTATTCGCGCGTGATCGACTGGGGCCGTTTTCGTGAAATTGCCGATTCGGTCGGCGCCTTGCTGATGGTGGACATGGCGCATTACGCCGGACTTATTGCCGCCGGCCTGTATCCCAGCCCGGTCGGCATTGCCGACTTCGTGACCAGTACTACTCACAAGACGTTGCGCGGTCCACGCGGCGGTTTGATCCTGATGCGCGCCGAGCACGAAAAGGCCATCAACTCGGCAGTCTTTCCGGGACTGCAGGGTGGTCCGCTGATGCATGTCATCGCCGCCAAGGCAGTCGCCTTCGGCGAGGCGTTGCACCGCGATTTCAGGGTCTATCAGGAGCATGTGCTGTCCAATGCCCGCGTGCTGGCGCGCGTGCTGCAGGATCGCGACTTGCGAATCGTCTCCGGTGGCACCGACTCGCATCTGTTCCTAGTCGACCTTCGCGCAAAACACATTTCCGGCAAGGATGCCGAAGCGGTGCTCGGGCGCGCGCACATGACCGTGAACAAGAACGCCATCCCGAACGATCCGGAAAAGCCATTCATCACCTCCGGCATCCGCCTGGGCAGTCCGGCCATCACCACGCGCGGATTCACCGAGATCGAGGCAGAGGAATTGGGGCACCTCATCAGCGACGTGCTCGACGCGCCCAAGGACGACGCCGTGATTGCTGCGGCAATGAAGCGCGTGGCAGCCCTGACCGCGCGGTTCCCGGTCTATCGGCCATGACACGGTCGCATGCCGGGTAACGCGAAGCATCGGCGATGAAATGCCCTTTCTGCGGCAGCGTCGATACGCAGGTCATCGATTCGCGCGTATCCGAACCCGGTGATTCGATCCGCCGCCGCCGCCGTTGCGTGGCGTGCCAAAAGCGCTTCACCACCTACGAAACCGTCGAGTTGCGGCTGCCGCAAATCGTCAAGACCAATGGCAACCGGTCCGACTTCGATGCCGCGAAAATTCGCGTCGGCTTCCAGCGCGCGCTGCACAAGCGGCCGGTGCCCACCGACTACGTCGACGCGGCGATTGACCGCATCGTCCAGCAGGTGCTGTCGCTCGGCGAGCGTGAGATTCCCTCGCGGCAGATCGGCGAGATGGTGATGCAGGAACTGCACAAGCTGGACAAGGTCGGCTACATCCGCTTTGCCTCGGTTTACCGGTCGTTCCAGGACATCTCGGATTTTCGCGACGCCCTGAAGGAAGTCGAAGCGCCGCCGCCATCGCCGCGCCGCGCCCGGCGTTAAGCCGGGTTCCCCCATGGCGGCGTTCACCGCGACCGAGCGCGAATTCATGGCGCGGGCGCTCGCGTTGGCGGAGCGCGGACTTTTCACCACGACGCCCAATCCGCGCGTCGGCAGCCTTGTCGTCAAGGACGGCATCGTGATCGGCGAGGGCTGGCACGTCCGCGCCGGCGAGCCGCACGCGGAGATCAACGCGCTGGCCGATGCACGCGCGCGCGGCGCCGACCCACGGGGGGCAACGCAATACGTCACGCTGGAACCGTGCAATCGGCAAGGCAGGACGCCGCCTTGCGTCGATGCGATCATCAATGCCGGCATCGCGCGGGTCGTGGTGGCGATGCGCGACCCCAATCCAGGACAGGCCGATGGCGCCGAACGCTTGCGCGCGGCGGGCGTGCATGTCGATGTCGGGCTGCTCGAGGCGGAAGCGCGTGAGCTCAATGTCGGCTTTGTCGCGCGCATGATGCGCGGTCGCCCGTGGGTGCGCGTCAAGCTCGCTGCCAGCCTCGATGGCAGGACCGCCCTGGCCAATGGCGAGAGTCAATGGATCACCGGCTCGGACGCGCGTGCGGACGGCCATGCGTGGCGGGCCCGCGCATGCGCCATCCTGACGGGCATCGGTACGGTGCTGCAGGACGATCCGCAATTGACCGCGCGGTCGATCCCCACGCCGCGGCAGCCGCTACGCGTGGTAGTCGACCGGCATGGCCAGACGCCGCCGGCAGCGCGGGTGCTGGCCGGGAACAACGCGGTGGTGGTCACTGCGGGCGAACGCAACCCCGCATGGCCGGCGGAGCTCACGGTACTGACCTTGCCGGACGCCAACGGCCGCGTCGATCTCCCGGCGTTGATGCGCACGCTGGCTGCGCGCGGCGTCAATGAATTGCATGTCGAAGCCGGGGCCAAGCTCTGCGGCGCGCTGCTCGATGCCGATCTCGTCGACGAACTCCTGCTCTACCTGGCGCCCGCATTGATCGGCGATCCCGCGCGGGGCATGTTCGATCGCGCGTCGCCGCTGACCCGCCTTGGCGAACGAACCGGGCTGTCCTGGCACAGCGTCGAGCGCTGCGGCGACGACGTGCGAATCATTGCGCGCGTGAACTCGCAACCAATTGCGACACCGGGCGCGGAACCGAGCACGTCATCGAGTTTGCCGGCGAATGCGTCGACGAACACGCGAACGAAAGCCGGAGGAGGCGCCTGATGTTTACAGGAATCGTGCAAGGCGTGGGCCGGATAACCCATGTCGCAACGGCGGGGGATGGCTTGCACATCGTCGTCGACCTCGGCGTGCGCGAAATTGCCGATGTGGCCCTTGGCGACAGCATCTGCGTGAATGGCTGCTGCCTGACCGTGGTGTCGATGGAAGGCGCCTCCTTTGGCTTCGACGTGTCGGCCGAGACACTGCGCTGCACGAGCGGACTCGATCGTCCGGGCGACGTCAATGTCGAATTGGCGCTTCGGCTCGCCGACCGCCTGGGCGGCCACCTGACTTCCGGTCACGTCGACGGCGTGGGCGCCGTCACGCGCTTTGCCGCCGTACCCGGCGACGCCCAAGCTAGCTGGCTGCTGGAAATCGAGGCGCCCGCGGCGCTGGCGCGTTTCATCGCAGGCAAGGGATCGATCGCGGTGAATGGCGTGAGCCTGACGGTCAACGAAGTTGCCGGTGGGCGTTTTACCGTCAACCTGATTCCGCACACGCTGGCCGTGACCACGCTGCATCGCCTGGCGCCTGGCGCCGCGGTGAACCTCGAAGTGGACCTGGTGGCGCGCTACGTCGCGCGGCTGGCCGAATTCGGCTATCGCGGCTGACGCGCGTGCCTACGGCTGCAGATTCGCGTGATCGGCGCCGTTCGCCCTGGAGAGCCTGAACTGGAACTCGAGGACGATCGGATAGCGAATCAAGCCGAAGATTGTTTTGCGCGGGCAGAAAGCGGGCGGCGCGGAGGGCTTCCTGCACGGAATTGGCGAACTCCTCGGCCCCGTCGGTTACCTGGATTTCCTCCGGCCGACCATCCGCATCGACCATGACCCAGACAGCGACGGATCCTTCACGACCTGCGGCGAGGGCGGCCGGCGGATAGCGCGCGACGATCCTGTCCTTCAGGCGAACCGGCAAGTCCAGCTCAACCGGGAAGTCCGTGACCAGCTTGGTCGCCAGCTCGTCGCCCAGGCGACCCTGGTCCTGCAGTGGCTGTGCTTCGATCAGCAAGCCACCTTTCACGCCAGCGCCAGCCTGTCTTGGCGTTGCTGGCGCGTTGCCGGCAACGACCATCGGCGGCGCCAGCGGTGGGAGCTTGAATTCGGCCAGGCTAGGCAGTGGCTGCGCGACCTCCATGACCGCGACACCGGCCGCATTTTCGCGCGGGGCGACGAGCGTGGCTTCGATGGGAATCCCGCTTTCGGCAACAGCTCGCGGGCCGTGGCCGGCCCGGTACAGCGGCACGGCTACCAGCGCGGAATGCACGGCCAGCGAAAACAGCAGCGCCCGTAACAAGAGGGACGAGCGGAAGTCCTGCGCTGTCAATGTCGACCGTATCTCGGTAGTCTCCGGCACCACGATACACGAAGGGATTCGCCGCTGTGGCAGCGGCCGGTGCCTTGGCTCGTCTCGGCCAAAGCGACGACCGGCCGACCCGAAGGTCAACCGGTCGATGGCGCCGATCATGAGCGGGAACCTGCGGACGGACGCCTAGTTCGCGTTCACTGCCCGCTCAGCAGGCGCCACGACATCCGCGCGCCCGGTCCGGTGATCGGATTCTTGATGTCGAACGGGGTGGTGCCCGGAATTTCACCGCCGACCATTACGCCGAGGGACTGGCTGCCATCCGCCTGAATGCGACCCACCAGCAGTCCGCCCACGGCGCCGCTGGGCACGACGATCGAGGCGACGACGTTCTTGGCAGCGTCCTCGAGCAGCGAACTACCCGTCGTGTAATCGTGCGCGTAGATGGTGGCGGGAAGCTGGATGAGGCACGGATCGATCGGGATCTGCGTGCCGATGTAAAAGGCGATGTTGGCGTTGGCCTGCACGTCCACGACGATGCGCTCGGAATCGTTCGGCAAGTCCGGCAGGTCGTGGTACCAGCCATTCGGCGCGCCGCCAGCGATGGCGCTGACACCGTCCACGTTGATCGGATCCATGATCCCGCCAAACGCCTTGCGCGCAACGATGGGCATCGCGGCATCGGGCTTCATTGCCGCAAGCGAGCCGTCGCGGAAAGCGTACATCGTCTGTTGCTGCTCGGGCACCGGATTGGTGAAGTCATCCTCGTCGAGCAGGCGGCCGGTGCCGATGAACACGTAGCGATCGATACCGTTGTTGAGGTCGATCTCGATCTGCGGGGCCGTGGTCACGGGTTGCGGATTCCCCAACGGATCGATCAGCGAGGAAAACAGCACAGGGGTGGCGCTCAGGTACGAGTCCACGGCCGACACATCGACCCGCCAGAAATTGCCCAGGAGGTCGCCGCCGTAAACCTGCTCGGCGATCTGGTTGGTCTGGTCCTTCACGAACGCGTGAATCTGCGCGAGTCCGCTCGGATTGCCGCCGTTGCCTGCGGGGGTGACGATCGTCGACAGGCGCACACCCGTCCTGGCGTCGAGCACGAAGATCTTGCCCTTGCCCGATACGTTGTTGTAGCTGGCCGTCACGAAAACTACCCAGCGTCCCGTCGGGTAGGCCGAGTCCCGGACCTTGACGATCACCGGCCGCCCGTAGGTGTAGAGGATGTCAGGGTCGGTCCATTCCCACATGACCTTGCCCGCAGCCAGCGCCTCCGTGCCGACGAACGGGTCCGTCACGTCAAGTGCATAGTAGCTGTTGCCGCCCTTGCCCAGGCCGCCCACGACGATCGTATGCCACGTGGCCGGCGTCGAGCCGATCCCGTTGTTGAAGTCGATGTCAGCCACGCGTGGTGACGAATCCACCATCATGTGATGATGGAAGATCGGGACGCCACCATCCTGATAGGTCAGCGACTGTATGGCGGTGGTGTCTTCCGTGGCGATCGCGCCTGCGGTACCGCGGAAAAGGGCCCGGGGTATGTAGGCAAAGAGCTCGGTGCCGCCGCTGGAGTCGACAACGGCCGGCGGCATCGGTCCCGCATCGATGACGTGCACCATGCCGTCGTTGGCGGCGGCGACCAGGAACGAACTGCGGCCGGCTTGCGCGGCGACAAAAGCCTTGTATGCCGGATTCAGCGAGAAGGCATCCTGCGAATCGTCGTAGCCGTTGTTTGGCGCGCCGATGATGAGCGGCTGCGCGTTGCTGATGTCGCCGACTTTTCCGAATCGCTTGCGGAATTGCCCGACGCCCGTGCCTTCGATGGCGACACCGAGCAACGAGGTGCCGCCGCGCAGATAGGCAATGACCTGCTGCTGCTTGGTCACGTCTCCTGGCGCCGCCAGCGACTTGAGTATGTTGGCGCCTTGCGGTGCGCCGAAGAGATTGACGTATTGGAACGGCACGCCCGGCCCCGCGGTCCTTCCGCCCCCGCCCGGATTGTTGGCCAGCGTCACGACGCGCCGGAATGCTTCCTTCATCCACGGCTCGGGTTCGGGAACGGTGGGCTTGATCTGGGCCGCGAGGACCGTCGCGAAGTTCCACCAGATTCCGTTCGCCGGTACAGCAACCGGGTTACCCGTTTGCGGATCGATCTGGACCTTGACCAGGTCGCCCGCCCATCCGGCTTCGATGGTCGGCTCGAAGATGATGTTGTTGGTCGCATTGAGCACGCTGCCGCTGAAGGCGGCGGCGGACCGCGATTTGCGCTGGTTCTGGATGCCGGCCAGGATATTGGCCAGCCCGTAGGCCACCTCGATTGGCTGCTTGGCGCTGACGAAACTGCCGCGCGCCATCACCGTGGCGTGCCACAGGTCGTCCACCGCGACGGCGCCGGCGCCCGCGCCCAGCGGATGCGTCGGGTTGTTGGGCTGCGTCAGGTCCGGCCAATTGAGCGTGCCCGCCCGCAAGCCCTGCATCGTCAGGTCCCGGGGCGTCGGTGACGCGCCAGAGACCGACGCGTCGAGGATGCCTTCCGTGCCGAACGAGATGGCCGAGAAATTGACGTGCTGCCACCAGGCAACGTCCTGGGTCCAATCCTCGTCGCAGTTGACGTTGACGAGGTTGGGCGTGCAGGTGCCCGCGCCGGGAGCGCTCGGCACGTTATCCTTGAACTGCGCGGCATTGGGTCGCAGGTCGCGCGCCCAGTAGTAGGCGGCAACGTCCGCCAGGGTGTTGCCTACCGCAGGCGGGCCCTGGACGTACGGCGGTTGCCAGCCGGCCCAGGTCTTGAGGGTGGGCACGACCAGCGCCGGCGGGCCCACCGGAACTTCGGCAACGCCCGGCGGCGGCATCGGCAACAGCGACGAGACCGCGCCATCCTTGTCGCCGATGGCCGGCGGCAGGTACACCTGATTGGTGGTGCCGTCCGTGAACAGGATGTGATAGTTGTTGGTGCAGCTGATCGGATTGCCGGACTTCGGGTCGATCGGGAACGGGTCACTCGCCGTCCCCGGAATGGGCGTGATGCTCGTGTCGAGGCCGGTCTGGGTGGGGCCGAATTCGACAAAGGTGCCGATGCGGATCATGGCGTCGATCGTCGGCGTCTTGAACGTGGCGACCTTGATGCCGAAGAGCGCCGTATACCACGCCTTGCGTTGCGCCAGCGTCCAGTCGGCCATGTCCACCCAGACGAGCGGCGTGCCGCCGCCGTAAGGTGACTGCTCCTCCCCTAGGTTCTGGAAGCCGACGCGATAGTCACCCGCTGCATTGGCGGTGGTCAGGAATGGTAAAGGCGTTCGCACTCGTGGTCTTGGCCGCGTTCAGGCGCGTGGCGTAGTTGGCGTACCAATTCGCGTAATTGATCGACTCGGAGTTGCCGGCGTTATTGGTGAGCGCACCGGCCGCGCCGAGCAGCCACGGCTTGCCCGACGGGAACGCCGCCGTCGCGATCAGGTCCCAGCGATGGAACGGGCCGTAGCTGACGAACTTGTGCACCGTCAGGTCGTTCTTGGCCTGGCACACACCGGTGCCGAAGCCGCGCCATTGGCCGTCCGGCGTATTGTCCGCCTGGTCGCAGAACTGCACCGAATCCACCGTGTAGTAGTGTCGCGGGATCGAAACGGTCGTGCCGACGGTCGGGCAGCCCGAAGTGACCGTGTAGTGAACGCGCCGCTTTGGGCGAAGGGATAGCCGTTTACTGAGGGGCCGAGCCTGGTTGGCGGGGTAGGCATCGTTGACGTTGGTCCGCGGATAGGTGGCCAGTGCGGCGGGCAGGATGCCCGGCTGCGGCAGGCCGAACTGCGCATAGGGCTGGACGTTGTGCCGGCAGACGATGCCATTGGCGTTGGAATCCGCGAGCAGCGTCGTCGCGGTGGGTGCGTTGGTCGCGGGATCGAACATCACGCCCGCAGGCGAACCGGTGCATGCGGCCGATGCCTTGGCATAGATCGGCGTTCCGCCCGTGCAGGACGTGATGACAGCGGACGGCTGGTCAGGACAGTTCACCGGATCGGAGCCCAAGCCACCGGGGACGGGACAGTTGACGGCGGTCTTTATGCTGCAATGTCCCGGGCTGGCCGGCGGCTTGGTGGCATTGCAGGTGCACGCAACGCATTCCGGAAGCGTGCCCGTCCCGGGCGTGGTCGCGGATGATCCCCCGGTCCCGGCGATGCAATAGAGGTCGGTGGGGTCGGTCTTGCAACTGGCCGGGTTGTACGTGGCCAATGCATTGCCAACCGGGTAACAGGAATTGCCGTTCGCAACGCAGGATTGCTGGACGTTTCCGGCGGTCACCGGTACGCCGCCATTGCAGCCGGTGATGCGTGGCCGTGTTGCGCGGGTAATAGGGAGAGGTCTGGTCGCACCACAGCGTCTTGTTGGCGACGTTGTTCTTCCAGAAATACTGCGCGCCGACCGCGCCGGTCGACGATTGCCATGGATAGTTGTAGCCATACTCGACGCCCGCGACAGCGGTTGCCGGCGCACCCGACGCCACCGAGGCGTCGTACTTGGTGCCGTTGATGCGGCACCAGCCGCCGCTGCCCGCAAGGTATTCGCCATTGGCGTCGCCGACATCGGGGTTGAGCGCGAGATTGACCCCCGCCGTACTGGGCCAGTCGGTGTTGCAATACAGCGGCACCGTCACATTGGTGGTGAGGTTGTCACGTGTCGTCGACGCCACCAACTGGTTGTACGGGTCGCGCTGCACCAGCTTGTAGTTCGCCAGGCCGTTGCCCTGGTTGCCATTGGCGTCGATGTTGGTGGCGGTGAAGGGGACCGCGGCCGTGAACGGCAGCCCGTCCCACTTGAGCGGCGGGGTGTACAGCACGCTCGGGTTGTACATCATGCGGTTGAAGTCGCCGGCGAAGAACGGCGGGCTGATCCAATTCGCGTTGCTGTTCTGGAGAACCACCGAGCAATTGGCGGTATTCTGGCCGCCACGACAATAGCGGGAACCCGTCGTATAGTTTCCTGCGCCCGTAGGCGTTGACGCGGTCGCCGGCACCGTAATGGTGAACGTGGTGGGACCTGCCACCGTGATCTGGAACACGCCGTTGTACTCGGGATAGTTGAACCCGGCGAGGGTGAGCCAATCGCCGGTGGTCAGCGGCGCGGTGCTGGCCACCGTTGCGGTGCCCGTGGTGCCCACCCGGACGATCTTGGTGACGGCGGTTGTCGTCGGGACGTCCCCGATATAGTCCGGGATGTAGTTGAGCTTCATGCTCCCGGAGTCGTCGAGCGTGTAGAAGATATTGGGCTTGGCCGCAACCTTGGCGGCGATAGGCTGGTCCGCGAGGGGGGTGAGCTGCGCGTACACCGGCTGCACCATCTGGCCGACGACAAGCGCCGCCGTGACGATGGCGTGCATCCATCGGGATGGGGCGCTGCGTGGTCGTGTTGTGGTTTTCATTGGGGCCTCCCTACGGCCTGGGTCATGGCTAGCGCAGGATCGCTTGCGCGTGCGAAACAGTGTTGGAATTGGGCAGATCGACGCGAACGGTCACGCGAAAATTGGGAATCGGCGGCAGCGGGATGGCCTTGGTCCCGTACTTGTTGTCCGTGCCACCGGGCGACAACTTCGGCGGCAGCGTATCGCAGGTGCCGATGCTGACGGGCCACGGCCCACCTGGCGGCTGGCCGGCACCGTTGCAGACGCGCTCGATCACGTAGCGAACTTCCATCTTGGTGATCGGATCGAGGAACGGCGCCGCCGCGGGTATCGGCAGGCCGGCGGCCGCGTAATTGGCTTGCATCGTCGAATAGTCGCCGGCAAGGACCGCCGGCACGCCGTTGGACGCCTCGCCCGGCTGCAGGATCGCGTAATAGCCAAGGGCCGTGTTGTCGAGGTTCTGCTGCCCGATGGTCTTGCTCTTGAACAGGGCATCCACGGCGGCCTCGATGGCCGCGTTGATCGGGCCGATGGAACCCTGGCGAAACGCGATATTGGAGGCGACGGAATTGGTGGTGTCGATGGAGCGCACCAGCGCGATGCCGGCGAGACTCAGCATCACCATGGCGATCAGCGCCACGAACAGGGCAATACCCTGCTGGCGTTTTGGCGCGGCGCGGGGCGGCATTGGAATTTTCATGGCGGCATCGTCGCGCTGAAGAGGGCATTTCGAAGGGGAACGACGGTCTCGTAGGTGCGATACCGCCAGAAGTCGCAAATGATGTTCGGCGCGCAGGTCGGCGCCCCGGCGGGCACGCCCGCGCCCATGGGCACGATCATGCGGCTCTGACACGTGGCGTCGTTGGCCGAGCAATTGAAGAGCACGACCGGCGGCCGCGTCGCATTGAGAAGTCCGCGCGCTTCCGACTGCAGTTGCGCATCGCCCGGGTTGTCCAGCAGCCGCATGTCGGGTTCATCGCTGCGCACGACCACGCCGACACGCACGGCAATGATCTTGTTGAGGGCGGTGACGTTGGCCTGCGCGACGCCGCCGGCTTTCGACGACAGCGGCGCGACGCGCACTGCGGCTTCGCTGTAATCGCCGCACGTCGAATTGTCGGCCGGGGTCCAGCAATCGACGACACCGTCCTCGTTGTCGTCGATGCCGTACTGCGCCTTCATCAAAACGATGTTCTGGGCGATGGGCACCGGGGTGACCGGTGCGGGAGGAACGACCAGGAGTTCGCTGGTGCGCAGCACGGCATTGACGGGGTCCGTGTCGTAGCGAACGCGCGTCGCGATCCTTTCCGGCCCGAGATTCAGCAGTCGCGCCGGCCCCGCGAGCGGATAGGGAATGCTCGTGGGAAGCGCCGGATCGAGGGTCAGATTGACCCGGCCGGTCAGCGGAATCGTGGGGTCGGGCACCGCGTTGGTGACACGCAGTAGTTGGCATTTGCCGCCGCCGTCGTTGACCATCGCGACCGTCCAGTAGGCCGTCGCGACGGTGGGCAGGGGGACAGTAAAACCGTTGGGACTCTGCACGTCGATGGTTGCTGCGCCCGGCGCCGCGTTCGACGTGAAATCGACCGGCCACATCACATGAGCCGCCCCGGTGGTGTAGGAGATGAAGCTGTCCGATACACCGGGCCCGCCGCCATCGGTGATCAGGACGGGAATCGGGCGGATCGCGGCTTCCAGCGAATCGACAGCGAAGGTGGAGGCAAGCGGACCCGCCCCCGTGGCGGCCCGCGTGCATTTGATCATGTCGGCATTGGACATCGTGAGTCCCGCTCCGCCGTTGGCGGCATCGCGACCCGCCACGAATTGACTCAGCAAGCCGGTGATCTGGGCATCCGACGAGCCGACCGTCGTGCGTTTGTAGCTTTCCGCCACCCACAGGATGTTGTAGACGACGACGATCACGATCGCACCGATGAGGATGCCGACCATCGTTTCGACCAGGCCGACTCCGGCGTGCCTGGCAGGAGATGAACGGAAGCGCGGGTTGAAGATCACGGGGCGTTCCCACCGATAGTGGCGTTCATCACATATTTGCGGAAGGGCGGCAGCAACGGATCGAGGGCATCCCCCGGATGCACCCACTGGATCGTGATCTCGACGTTGGAACTGCCCGCCGTGGCGCCTGGCGTGACGGTGACGATGGGCGCCGGCGCAGTCGAACTGGGCAACCGCTGCGCGACCAGCGCGTTGAATTCAGTGATCCCTGCGCCGGAGCCACTGCTGTCGTACTTGGCGATGAGGCTCGCGGAATGGGTGTCGGATACCCACATCTCGCCGACCAATGTGCTCGCCAGCAACGCGGCCTCGCTGCGATATTTGGAATCCTCCACGGATTGCACCGATCGCGCATACAGCCCGACGGTGCCGAGTATGCCCAGCGCAACGATCAGGATGGCGATCAGCGCCTCGAGCATGAAGTTGCCCTGCTGCGGCCGTGGGCGAATGCGGCGATGGGGACGCGAGGTGATCATGGCGGGCAGTATTTCGGGTTGCTGGCGACGAGCATGGACGGATCACACAACCTCACGCCGGTGCGGCCGTTGCCCACCAGAACGCGCAGCGGACGCGACGAGGCCAACGCCGGGTTGGTGATGTCGATTGAGACCAGGTTGGTGGCGCCGGGGATGATTTGGCCCAGCGCATTGAACGCCACCGTCGTGGCGGGTGCCAACGTGGCGTCGAGACCGGTGATGGTGGTGTGCTGCGCGCCTTCGGCAAAGGTCGCCGACTGAATGACGACGAGCGGGGGACCCACCATCGACGCGGTCCAGCCGCCGGCGGCAAGGTCGAACTGGGCATTGCGGTTCTGGGAAATGGCCGCAAGCTGGGTTTGCCGCAGACCGTTGACCACGGACTCGGCGCCGTTGCGGATTTCGCCATCCGCGACCCACGTCGTGTATTGGGGAAGCGCGAGCAGCAACAACAGAAGGGAAATGGTCAACGCGACCATCAACTCGACGAGGGTGAACCCGCGGTGTGTTGCAGCGACCATCAGCAGCTTCCGTCCTTGCGTTTCGCCCAGCACGTGTTGGGATTCGGGTACGCCCATCCCACGGGGAGGCTCGCGGTGGTCTTGACCCCGGCCTGGTCCACCGTATAGATGAACCCACCCATGCCCTGCGCTGCCAGGCCGGTCGCGACTACGGTATAGGTTGTATCCGTAGGAACAGGCGGGCCGCAGGTGATTTGGAAATAGTCCTCGGCCGTGGGTACCGGGTTGGCCAAGCCGCATGTGTTGCTGAGCGGGGGATTGACGTACGTTCCCTGGTTGTCGTCGTGGTACTTGATGAGCTTCCCCTGATAGCTGCTGAGCTTGGTGATGCCATCGATTATCTTGCCGCGGGTGATGAAATCGAAATACATGGGCAGGGCTATGGCCGCCAGAATGCCGACGATGGCCACCACGATCATGAGTTCGATCATCGTGAAACCCGGTATCCGTTTTCCGCTACGATTCGCTAAAGCGCGCATGGCCGCTCCTTTGGATGACCGAATGCTATGCGTTGGTCGCCACATGGTGCATGGCTGCCTGACTAGTGGTGTCGTCGCGGGAATGGACGGTTCAGGCTGCAGGCCACAACTTCTGCGGATGCCGGTCACGCCCTGTTTGCCTCGACGTGCCGCAGCTGCCAAGGCGGGAAATCATGGACAAATCGCGCCGGATCTGGCAATCCTCACGCGACCGCTGTGCGCCAGGACGACATCGATGGCCTTGCGGCCTTTGCGGCAGACGGTAAAAGTGCCCATTTGCAGCGCGCCGTTCAGCATGCGGGCGTGGCCGAGCGACGTATAGGAGACATAGTGCTTGAGCGGCCCGTTGGCCGCAACGGTGACGCCGGGCGGCGCCGCATCGCCGGTCCACAGCACAGGCTCGCCGTCGTCGACGTCACCGTTGCCGTTGGTGTCCTTGAACAGGATCCATCCCCTGTCCCAGGTGCCGACCGGTGCGCATTCCTGGGCGCCGGCGGTCTGGCAGAGGTTCACGCGGAAGCCCGATTTGATGGCCTCCGCCCGTGCCCGGTTCATGTTGTCCGCCAGTTGCCGGGCTTCGTTCATCATCTCCGTGTTCGCGATCCAGTCGTGGTAACCCGGCACGCCCAGCCCCAGCAGCAAGGCGGCGATCGCCAGCGCCACGAGGATTTCGGCCAGACCGAAACCCTGCCTGCCGCGCAATGCACGTGTCTGCGTCCGCATGTCGTCCTCCTGGTTTCTTCGGGTCCAGGCAACGATGCTAGGAAGGGGCGCATTTCCCACCAATGGACCTTGCGGCGTAGACCGAAGGTGGCATTGCCAACCGGATGGCGCCTTGGCACAGGAAGGGGGTTGCCACAGAATAAGGGGGAGGAACGACGGCCATGCGCACGAACGCGAAGACGAATGGACATCTCCGATTGCGGCCCGGTACGGTCGGTCGGATGGAAATCGAGGTCACCGCCGTGCTGCCCGATGCCTAGCGGCGTTGGTACGGCACCGAGATCCGCGGTCGCGCTGGTCACCGGCGCGCGGCGCGGCATCGGCCGCGGCATTGCCTGGGCGCTGGCGGAGCAGGGCTTCGATATCGTGGTCAACGACATCGCGGATGATGCCGACACTCGTGTCACGCTCGATGGAATCGCGGCGCGCGGGCGACGCGCGCAGTTCATTGCCCACGATGTCGCGAACGTCGCCGGGCACGCGGCCTTCGTCGACCGGGCTTTCGCCACCTTCGCGACCATCGACTGCCTCGTCAACAATGCCGGCATCCAGGTCAAGGTGCGCGGCGACCTGCTGGATGTGACGACGGAGTCCTTCGACGAAGTGCTGGGCGTCAATCTGCGCGGCACGTTCTTCCTCGCCCAGGCGGTGGCGCGAAAGATGCTGGCCGAGAACCGCGCCGCCGCCGATCCTCCGCGCTCATTGATCACCATAACTTCGACCAATGCGCGCACCGTCGGGCCCGACCGCGCCGAATACTGCATCGCCAAGTCCGCCCTGGCGATGGTGAGCCAGTTGTTTGCGCAGCGGCTCGCTGAGCGCGACATCATGTGCTACGAGATTCGCCCGGGAATCATTCGGACCCCCATGACGGCCGGTGCCTTCGATCGCTACGACGGCCTCATCAAGGACGGCCTGACGCCGATCCGGCGCTGGGGCGAAGCCGGCGATGTCGGCGCCACCGTCGCGGCGCTTGCGCGGCGGCTGTTGCCCTTCAATACGGGAGATGCGTTCAACGTCGACGGCGGCTTTCACATGAAGGTTCTGTAGCCGGTCGCGGCGAATCGTTGGCATTCCCTGGTAGACCGCGCGACGTCCGCGTCGGATAATCGACGCCAATCGCATGACAGCGCAGCGAGCGCGCCGGCGTCAGCGCGCACCAATGACCTTGAGGTTCACGATGAACGCCCCCGATCCGGTTTCCATCCGCGCACATACCGCGACCAAAGCTGTCTTCAAGTGGGACGACCCGCTGCTCCTCGAAGCGCAATTGACGGAGGAGGAACGGATGGTGCGAGATGCGGCGCACGCCTACGCGCAGGACAAGCTGCTGCCGCGGGTCAAGGAGGCGTTCCGGCACGAAACGACCGACCCGGAGATTTTCCGGGAAATGGGGGCGTTGGGGCTGCTCGGCGCAACGCTTCCGGCGGAATTCGGCGGCTCGGGGCTCAACTACGTCTGCTATGGCCTGATTGCGCGCGAAATCGAGCGTGTGGATTCGGGCTACCGGTCGATGATGAGCGTGCAGAGCTCGCTCGTGATGTTCCCGATCTTCACTTATGGCAGCGAGGCGCAGCGCGCACGGTTCCTGGGGAAGCTCGCGACGGGCGAGTGGATCGGCTGCTTCGGCCTGACCGAACCCAATCATGGTTCCGATCCGGGCTCGATGGTCACGCGGGCGCGCAGCGTGCAAGGCGGCTACAGCCTGTCAGGCGCCAAGACGTGGATTTCCAATGCCCCGATCGCCGACGTATTCGTGGTCTGGGCGAAGGACGACCAGGGGATCATCCGTGGATTCATCCTCGAGCGCGGCATGAAGGGATTGTCCGCGCCCAAGATCGAAGGCAAGTTCAGCCTGCGCGCTTCGATCACCGGCGAGATCGTGATGGACGAAGTGTTCGTGCCGGAGGAAAACCTGCTGCCGAACGTGCAGGGCTTGAAGGGCCCGTTCGGCTGCCTCAACAGCGCGCGGTACGGCATCGCCTGGGGCGCGCTCGGCGCGGCGGAGTTCTGCTGGCACGCGGCCCGGCAGTACACGATGGACCGGACCCAGTTCGGGCGCCCGCTCGCCGCCAACCAGCTCATCCAGAAGAAGCTGGCGGACATGATGACGGAGATCACGCTCGGCCTGCAGGGCTGCCTGCGCCTGGGGCGGATGAAGGACGAGGGTATCGCCGCGCCGGAGCTCACGTCGATCATGAAGCGCAATTCGTGCGGCAAGGCGCTCGACATCGCCCGGATGGCGCGCGACATGCACGGCGGCAACGGCATCGTCGACGAGTTCCACGTGATCCGCCATGTGCTAAACCTCGAGACGGTGAACACCTACGAAGGCACGCACGACGTGCACGCGCTGATCCTCGGCCGCGCGCAGACGGGCATTTCCGCGTTCTAGGGCGGGTTCACCAGCTGCGATGGAAAATGCGCGATGAAACTCTACGATTACTTCCGTTCCTCCGCGGCCTATCGGGTGCGCATTGCGCTGAACATGAAGGGCTTGCGCCCGGAACGCGAGTTCGTCCACCTGCGCAAGAGCGCGCAGCGCAGCAAGGAATACCTGGCGCTGAATCCGCAGGGTCTGGTGCCGGCGCTCCTCACCGACGGCGGCGCGATGCTGACGCAGTCGCTCGCGATCATCGAGTACCTGGATGAGACGCATCCGACGCCGCCTCTGTTGCCCGCGACACCCGCGGCGCGTGCGCGCGTGCGCGGCCTGGCGCTGGAGGTCGCGTGCGACATCCATCCGCTGAACAACCTGCGCGTCCTCCAGTATCTGAAGAACACGCTCGGCGCCTCCGACGAGCAGAAAGACGGCTGGTACAAGTACTGGGTGGATGTCGGCCTGGAGGCGCTCGAGACGCGCCTCGCGCGCGATCCGGAAACCGGACGCTTCTGCCACGGCGATGCGCCCACGCTGGCGGACATCGTCCTGGTGCCGCAGCTGGCCAATGCGCGGCGCATGAACATCGACGTCACGCCATATCCGACGCTTTCGCGCATCGAATCGGCATGCATCGCGTTGCCCGCATTCGTCGACGCGGCACCGGCCAAGCAACCGGACGCCGAATAAGAGTCCAATCAACGGGAGTTTGCATGCACTATGCCATTCCAATGTGGGACGCGCCCGCCGTCCCGATCGCCGGCAGTTCCGACTTCTTTCCCGTTCGCCACGTCTATTGCGTCGGCCGCAATTATGCCGAGCACGCCAAGGAGATGGGCGGCGACGCGACCAAAGAACCGCCGTTCTTCTTCTGCAAGCCGGCGGACGCGGTGTTCCCGGTGGTGCCGCCCGCAGTTGGATCGGTGCAGTATCCACTGGCCACGAAGAACCTTCATCACGAAATTGAAATGGTCGTCGCCATCGGCAAGCGCGGTGTGCAAGTCACGGCCGAGCGGGCCAACGACCTGGTCTTCGGCTACGCGACCGGTCTCGACATGACGCGCCGCGACCTGCAGAACGACATGCGCGAGAAGAAGCGGCCGTGGGATCTGGGCAAGTCGTTCGCGCAGGCGGCTCCCGTCGCGCCCATCCACAGGGTCGAATCCACCGGCATTCTTACCCGAGGCGCGATAACGCTCGACGTGAACGGCACCAGGCGGCAGCAGGGTGACCTTGCGCACATGATCTGGGACGTGCCGAACACGTTGGCGTTCCTGTCGCAGTACTACGAGCTGTTGCCGGGGGATCTCGTGTTCACCGGTACGCCGGCGGGCGTCGGCGCGGTGGTAGCAGGCGACCGCCTCGACGGCCGCATCGACGGATTGACGCCGTTGTCGATCGTGATCGTCTAGCAAAGGAAGCGTGCAGGACGCGGGCGCATGAACGACGCCGACAACAGTCTCGTGCTGACGCCGGAGTTCGTCGAGCGCGGCTATAACAATCGTGCGGCCGTGGCGGATCACGCGGCGTGGTTCGACCAATACAAGGAACGATCGGCCGCGACCCTTGCCAGATATCGGCACCGGCTTGACCTGCGCTACGGTCCGGGACCGCTCGAAACGCTCGACCTCCTGCTGCCCGAAGGCGCAGCGCGCGGCACGTTCGTTTTCATTCACGGCGGCTATTGGCGTGGTTTCGACAAGTCGGACTTCGAGTTCGTCGCCGGTCCGATGCTGGACCAGGGATTGGCCGTCGTCGTGGCCAATTACGATCTGTGCCCGGCAGTGTCGATCGCGCGGATCGTCGATCAATGCCGCCGGCTCATGCTGTGGACGGCCAGGGAAGGACCGCGCCACGGCGCACCGGCCGGCAACGTCGTGATCAGTGGACATTCCGCCGGCGGCCACCTGGTGGCCATGATGTACGCCACCGATTGGGATGCGCTGGGATTGGCGGCCGATCCATTCGTGGGCGGAGTCACCCTGTCTGGCGTGCACGACCTCAAGCCATTGGTCTTGGCGTCGATGAACAGCGACCTCAAGCTCACCAATGCCGAGGCGGCGCGCGTGTCGCCGGTCAACCACGCGAGCCTTTCGTCGGCGCCGTTGCTTGTCGCCGTCGGCGGCGCCGAGACGTCGGAATTCATCCGGCAGTCGCAACTTCTCTGGGATGCCTGGCCCGAGAATGCGCGGCCGGCGGCCGGCCCGTTGATCGTTCCGGGGAGGCACCATTTCAGCATCGTGATGGACTGTGCCGATCCAGACAGCCAGTTGACGAGCGCCACACTGGCCCTGTTTCGCTAGGGACGTCTGGTCCCGCGCCAAGGTCGGGAACGCAAACCGGCCTGGCACAAAACCCATTGACAACTGACCCGCGGTCATTTACGCTGTCCTTCAAGTGACCCGCAGTCAGTTATATGAACCGGCCCATGCAGCAAGGTTGCGGAACTGGCGGGACGATCGAGAGGGCGACAAACATGGTTATCCGGCAGCGCGCCATCCAGGCCGAAGCCAAGCACGAACGACACGTCGCGATCCTGGACGCGGCGGAGCGCCTGCTGCTGCGTTCGCCCGATCATCTGGCGAACGTGGCCGAGGTGGCCGAGGAGGCGGGACTCGCCAAGGGCACCGTCTACCTCTATTTCCCGAGCAAGGAAGAACTCCTCCTTGCCGTCCACGAGCGAAATATCGACGGTTTCTTCAGCGCCCTGATCGGCCGCCTCGATAGCGGCCCTGGCGTCACGATCGACGATATCCTGGTCCTGACGCAGCGCCACATGGTCGAGCCGCCGCTGTTTCTGCCGCTCGCCGCGCGCTGCTTCGGAATGATGGGACAGGGCGTACCGAGCGACGCCGCTTTCGCATTCAAGCAGCGGATGGCGCAGCGGCTGCAACGCGCAGGCGGCGGCCTCGAGCGCCACTTTCCCCATCTTCCCGCGGGTGCGGGCGTCGCGCTGCTTCGGCAGAGTTACGCGCTGATCATCGGCTTGTGGCAGATGTCCGCGGATTCGGGCGGCGGCGGCTGTACGGTCGACCTGGCTTCCGTGGATGCGGCGGTGTTCGGAACGCGTTATCCGGACGAACTCGGCTCCGCACTGCGGGCCCTTTGGGAAGGCACGGTGGGCCGGCCATCGTCCGCCTCGCGATGAAAATGCCGACCACGTCCTCAAACCCATCGCGCTCCGTCTTCGCGCTTGCTGCCCTCGGCATGCTGCTCGCGGCTTGCGGCGCCAAGGACAAGCCCGCGGAAGTGATTCGCCCGGTGCAGTTGGCACAGGTCAAGCTGGGAGGCGCCAGCACCACGGCAGTGTTTGCCGGCGACGTAAGGCCGCGCTACGAGGCCGACCTGGGCTTTCGCATCGGCGGCAAGATCATCGCGCGCTACGTCGATGTCGGCGCGCGCGTCAAGAAAGGCCAGCCGCTCGCGAGGCTGGACCCCGCGGACGTCGGCCTGCAGGCGCAAGCCGCCATGGCGCAAGTGGCCGCGACCGAAACCGAATGGAAGTTCGCGCAGGCCGAGTACGACCGGTACCAGCGGCTGCTCAAGGAGAAGTTCATCAGTGCGTCGGCGCTCGACGCCAAACGCAACGCGCTCGATTCGAATCGCGCGAAATACGAGCAGGCGAAGGCCAATCTCGCGGTCGCGCAGAACCAGTCCAGCTACGCAACGCTCATGGCCAGCGACGACGGCGTGATCACCGCCGTCAACGCGGATGCGGGCCAGGTGGTCGCCGCGGGGCAGGCGGTGTTCAAGCTCGCCCGTGCCGAGGAGCGGGAGGTAGCGATCAGCGTGCCGGAAAACCGCATCGGTGAACTGACCGGCGCCAAGCAACTGATCGTTGCACTCTGGGCCAATCCGCAAAAGCTGTATCCGGCGAAGGTGCGGGAAATCTCACCGGCCGTCGACGCGATGACGCGCACGTTTGCCGTGCGCGTCGCCATCGCCAATCCCGATCCCTCGGTGCAATGGGGGATGACCGCGAACGTCGGCGTTATCGCCGACAGCGCGCCAGATTCGGCGCTGCTGCCGCCGACTTCCATCTACCAGCAGGGCGGCAAGCCGGCGGTCTGGCGCTACGACACGGCCACGAATCGAGTCAGCCTGGTGCCGGTGACCATCGGCCAATATCGCGAGGACGGCGTCGTCGTCACCTCCGGCGTGCGCGACGGCGACTGGGTCGTCGCCGCCGGCGTGCACAAGCTGCTGCCGGGCCAGGTGGTCAAGCCTTTCGACCCGGATGCAGCCCTCGGCGTGCCCGCGTCGATGCATGCACCAGTTTCCGCCGCATCCGCCCCCGCCCCGGCAGATGTCGCTAAATGACGCCCGTGATTTCGCCTGGCGGCCCTCCGGAGTCGCGCTTCAACCTGTCGGAATGGGCGCTGCGCCACCGCACGTTCGTGCTGTATCTGATCGTGGTGTTCGCGCTGGTCGGATTCCTGTCGTACGAGAAGCTCGGCCAATCCGAGGATCCTCCGTTCACGTTCAAGGTGATGGTGGTCAAGAGCAACTGGCCCGGCGCCACCGCGCACGAAGTCGAGCAGCAGGTCACCGACCGCATCGAGCGCAAGCTGCAGGAAGTGCCGAATGTCGACTGGGTGCGCAGTTACTCCAAGCCGGGCGAGTCGCTCGTATTCTTCGCCATCAAGGATTCGGCGCCGGCCGCCATCGTGCCGGACACCTGGTACGAAGTGCGCAAGAAGATCGGCGACATCCGCAACACGCTGCCTGCCGGCGTCCAGGGCCCGTTCTTCAACGATGAGTTCGGCGACGTCTACACCAACATCTTCGCGCTGACCGGCGACGGCTTCGGTTACCACGCGCTCAAGGAATTCGGCGATCGCGTGCGCGCGGAACTGCTGCGCGTGCCGGGCGTGGCGAAGGTGGACTTCATCGGCGAGCAGGACGAAAAGATCTTCATCGAGATGTCCAACGCCAAGCTGGCGACCCTCGGCGTGGCGCCCACCCAGATCATCCAGACGCTGGCCGCGCAGAACGTGGTGGCCGCCGCCGGCGTGTTCGACACGGGCACGGACCGGATCTATGTCCGTCCGTCCGGAGCCTTCGACAGCGTCGACGCCATTCGCGACATGGCCATTCGCGCCAACAACCGGGTGTTCCGCCTGGGAGACATCGCCACGGTCACCCGCGGCTATGTCGATCCGCCGCAGCAGAAAATGCGCTGGCAGGGCAAGGATGCGCTGGGCTTGGGCATCACCATGGTGAAGGGTGGCGATGTGATCGTGCTGGGCCGCAGCCTCGAACAGAGCGTCGCGCGCATCCAGCAGCAGATGCCGGTCGGCGTCGAACTGGCGGAGGTCGCCAGCATGCCGCGCGCGGTACAGCGGTCGATCAATGTGTTCATCCGCTCGTTGACCGAGGCGGTGCTGATCGTGCTCGCCGTGTCGCTGGTAAGCCTGGGACTGCGCACCGGGCTGGTCGTCGCAATCTCCATACCGCTGGTGCTGGCGGTGACCTTCTTCTTCATGTACCTGTTCGACATCGGCCTGCACAAGATTTCCCTGGGCGCGCTGATCCTGTCGCTGGGGCTGCTCGTCGACGACGCGATCATCGCGGTCGAGATGATGGCCATCAAGCTGGAGCAGGGCTACGACCGGTTCCGTGCCGCGGGCTTTGCCTACACGAGCACCGCGTTCCCGATGCTGACCGGTACGCTGGTGACGATTGCAGGCTTTCTGCCAATCGCCACGGCCAGGAGCGGCACGGGGGAGTACACGCGGTCGATATTCCAGGTCTCCGCCATCGCGCTCATGGCCTCCTGGGTGATCGCTGTGATCGTCATACCGTACCTTGGCTATCGGATGCTGCCTGACTACTCGAAGGGTCGCGCGCCATCGCTGCGGGCGCGGATCTGGGCGCGCGTGCGCAAATTGCCTCCACCGCAACGCACGTCAAGCCACCATGGCGACCCGGAAGCGGTTTACCGCACGCCGTTCTACGTCCGCTTGCGCAGCGTCATTGCCTGGTGCGTCAGCCACCGCAAGATCGTGATCGTGGCCACGCTGGCGCTGTTCGTCGGCGCATTGGCGTTGTTCCGCCTCATCCCGCAGCAATTCTTCCCGGCCTCGTCGCGCCCGGAACTGCTGGTCGACCTGCGCCTCGCGGAGGGCAGTTCGTTCGCCGCCACGCTGGAGCAGACCAAAAAACTCGAGGCCGTACTCGACCACGAGGCCGGCATTGAAAGCTACGTCACTTACGTCGGCAGCGGCAGCCCGCGCTTCTACCTGCCGCTCGACCAGCAGTTGCAACAGGCAAACTTTGCGCAAGTCGTGGTCACGGCCAACGGCAACGCCGAACGCGAGCGCGTGCGCACGCGATTGCTGGCGCTGTTCGAGTCCGACTTCCCTTCGCTGCGCGGACGCATCTCGCGGCTGGAGAACGGTCCGCCGGTGGGCTTTCCGGTCCAGTTTCGCGTATCCGGCGAGGACATCCCCACCGTGCGCCGCATTTCCCGGGAGGTGGCCGAAGTCATGCGCACCGATCCGGGGACGACGAGCGTGCAATTCGACTGGGATGAGCCGTCCAAGGTGATCCGGGTCGCCATCGATCAGAACAAGGCGCGCGTGCTCGGGATATCGTCGCAGGACCTGGCGCTTTTTCTCAACAACTCGCTGTCGGGTTTCTCGGTGACGTACTTCAGGGAAAAGGACAAGCAAGTGGAAGTGCTGCTGCGTGGCGCGAGCGACGAGCGCGCGAAGATCAGCTTCTTGAAGGATCTCGCGTTACCCGTGGCGAACGGGCGCGCCGTGCCGATCACGCAGATCGCCGATATCCGCTACGAACTGGAGGACGGGATCATCTGGCGCCGTGACCGCCTGCCGACGATCACGGTGCGCTCGGACGTGACGGGCGACGCGCAAGGGCCGGACGTCGCGAACCGGATCAATCCCAGGCTCGACAAGATCCGCGAGGCGCTGCCCTTGGGTTACCGGATCGACCTTGGAGGGGCGATCGAAGACTCGGCCCGCGGCCAGAAATCGATCGCCGCGGGCGCGCCACTGTTCGTCATCACGGTGCTCACGCTGCTGATGATTCAGCTGCAGAGCTTTTCGCGCACGCTGATGGTGGTGCTGACCGCGCCTCTCGGATTGATCGGCGTCGCGCTCGCCCTGCTCGTTTTCGGCAAGCCGTTCGGGTTCGTCGCGTTGCTGGGCACGATTGCGCTGGCGGGCATCATCATGCGCAACTCGATCATCCTGGTCGACCAGATCGAGCAGGACATTGCCGCAGGTCATGCGCCGTGGGAATCGGTGGTAGGCGCCACGGTGCGCCGTTTTCGCCCGATCGTGCTGACCGCGTCCGCTGCCGTGCTCGGGCTCATTCCGCTCATTCGCAGTGATTTCTTCGGTCCGATGGCAGTGGCGATGATGGGGGGCATCACCATCGCTACCGGCCTGACATTACTGTTCCTTCCCGCGTTGTACGCCGCCTGGTTCCGCGTCCAGCCTGGCATGGTGGCGGAAGTTGCGGTGTCGGCATGACAGGAACGCGACAGCCATGAACGTGCTGGTCATCGGGGGCACGCGCGGCATCGGCCGCGAAGTCGTGCAGGCTGCGCATGCGGCCGGCCATGCGCTCACGCTGCTGGCGCGCAACGCCGAACGCATCTCGTTGCCGGTGACGGGTGTGCGAGTCGTCGCCGGTGATGCGGGGGACGCCGACGACATCGACCGCGCGGTCGCGGGCCAGCACGCGGTCGTCTGGACGGTCGGCGTGCGGCCGAGGCGCGGACCGGTGGACATCTTCTCGCGCGGCACGCAGATCCTGCTCGCGGCCATGGCCCGGCATGGCGTGCCCCGACTCCTGTGCGTGACGGGCGTGGGCGCGGGAGACAGTCGCGGCCACGGCGGCCTTTTCTACGACCGGTTCGTGCTTCCGTTGTTCATGAAATCCATCTACGAGGACAAGGACCGGCAGGAGGCGCTGCTGCGGGCGAGCAACGTCGACTGGACCGTTGTGCGTCCCGGGAGACTGACCAACGGGCCGCTGACCGGTCTGGCACGCGCGCTGACCGATCTGCGTGGAGTTCGTGCTGGCCACGTGTCGCGGGCGGACGTGGCGGCGTTCATTGTCGAGCACCTGGCCACCGGCGAATTCCGCAAGACCGCGGTGTTGCTGACGCGCTAGCCACAGGAGTCTGCCAAGGGGATGTGGCGGTTTCCAAAGGGGATGCGGTGCTTTGCACGAGCAAGAGTGGTATCCCGAAGCAGGAGTTTCAACGTCCATTGCTGTAAACTTCGTCGTTCAGGGGCCGCCCTCCCGGCCCTTCCGCCGCTCTGGAAACCGTCAGCACCATGCCGCTCGCCCCGACTCCGGAAATCATCGCCGAACTGAAGGCCGGCCGCATGGTCGTGCTGGTCGACGAGGAGGATCGCGAAAACGAGGGCGACGTGGTCGTCGCGGCGGATTTCGTGACGCCGGAAGCGATCAACTTCATGGCCCGGAACGGGCGCGGACTGATCTGCCTCACGCTGACCGAAGAGCGCTGCCGGCAACTTGCGTTGCCGCTCATGGTGTCGGCCAACCGATCCGGCCACGGTACCAATTTCACCGTTTCCATCGAGGCGGCCGAAGGCGTCACCACCGGCATCTCGGCGGCGGATCGCGCACGAACCGTGCGTGCGGCGGTGGCGCCCGACGCGAAGCCCGCGGATATCGTGCAGCCGGGACACATATTCCCGGTGATGGCGCAACCCGGCGGCGTGCTGGTGCGGGCCGGCCACACCGAAGCGGGTTGCGACCTGGCGCGCATGGCGGGGCTGACGCCGGCCGCGGTGATCTGCGAAATCATGAAGGACGACGGCACGATGGCGCGCATGCCGGACCTTCTCGCATTCGCCGCAGCGCACGGGCTCAAGATCGGTGCGATCACGGATCTCATCCACTATCGCAGCCGGACCGAGCGCATCGTCGAGCGCATTGCGGAGCGCCCGCTCAATACGGCTCATGGCGCGTTTCGCCTGGTGGTCTACCGCGACAAGCTCTCCGACGCGACGCACCTGGCGCTCGTGCGTGGCCCCATTTCGCCCGATTCCGAGACGCTGGTGCGTGTGCACGAGCCGTTGTCCGTGATGGACCTGCTCGACGTGGAAAGCGCCGCGCACTCATGGACGATCAAGGAAGCGCTGGGCGCGATCGTCGCGTCGGGACGCGGTGTCGTCGTACTGTTGCACCGCCCTGAATCGGCGCAGGAATTGCGCCAGCGCGCGATTGCCGACGACCCGCCGGCGCCAACCAAGATGGACCTGCGCAACTACGGCATCGGCGCGCAGATTCTGCGCGACCTGAACGTCGGCCGCATGCGCCTGCTGGCTCGGCCGCGCAAGATGCCGAGCATGGCGGGGTTCGACCTCGAAGTGACCGGCTACGAAGTCGGGCCGCCGGCGCGCAAGAGTTCCTGACCCGGCGACCCCGCCTGCGAATGCGCGGGTGTCGCGCGGGCGACGCGCTCGCAGACGCGCTCCGTTTTCACACTTTGTCTTCACACCCCCATGCCCATCCGTCGAATTGCT
The DNA here is from genome assembly GCA_963819965.1 of uncultured beta proteobacterium. Taxonomy (GTDB): domain Bacteria; phylum Pseudomonadota; class Gammaproteobacteria; order Burkholderiales; family Casimicrobiaceae; genus VBCG01. Next base: position 467,193 of record CAWFYA010000004.1, on the reverse strand, counting down.
CCCAGCCACCGAGGTGACAACCTTCGCGTCGGCATCGTTCTGTCCCGCTTCAACGCCCCGGTGGGGGACGGCCTGCTGGCGGGCGCGTTGCGCGCGCTCGACGAGGCGGGTGTCGACGATGACGACGTGACGGTGGTCAGCGTTCCCGGCGCGCTGGAGGCATCGCTGGCCTTGCAACAACTGGCGCAGACTGGCGACTATGACGCGCTGGTCGCGCTGGGCGCCGTAATCCGCGGCGAGACCTACCACTTCGAGATTGTCGCCAACGAATCGGCCGCCGGGATTTCGAGCGTCGCACTCGAATTCGGCATTCCGATCGGCAATGGCATCCTCACCTGCGAGACCGATGCCCAGGCGATTGCGCGCATGGACGCCAAGGGTTTCGACGCGGCGCAGGCGGCGCTGGAGCTTGCCAACCTCATCGTCAAGCTCGAGGATGACTAAAGCGATGAGGACCACGCCGCGCCGTCGCGCCAGGGAATTGGTCCTGCAGGGCCTGTACCAGCGGCAGTTGTCGCACAACGACGCCGATGTCGTGCGCTTGGACCTGGAGTCGAGCCAGGGCTATCTGCGCGCGGACCAGCACTACTTCGGCGAGCTTTGGGATGGTGTGACGCGCGACGACGATGCGCTCATCACGGCGCTTGCGCCGCACCTGGATCGCAAGCCGGCGGAGCTCTCGCCGATCGAGCGGGCGATCCTGCTGATCGGTGCGTGGGAGCTGGCGCACCGGGTCGAAATTCCCTACAAGGTAGTCATCAACGAGGCGGTGGAAATCGCCAAGTCCTTCGGCGGTACAGACGGTCACCGCTATGTCAACGGCGTGCTGGACAAGCTTGCCGCCGAAGTCCGCGCTACGGAGATCGCGGCGCTCCGGCGCAGCGCGACGGCGACGTGAAAGCGATCGTCGCACAGGTCCGGTCGCCGGCGCTGCCGGGCGCCCGGAAAAAGGAAATCGGCGATTCGCTGAAGTGACGATCCGCCCGGATGAACGAATTCGCGCTCATCGACCGCTATTTTCGCCGTGCGACCCACGATAGCGCGGTTCGTGTCGGGTTGGGCGACGACGGCGCGGTAGTGGCGCCCGCGCCGGGGTGCGAACTCGTGCTGTCCGTGGACATGCTGGTCGAGGGACGCCATTTCCTGCCGGATGTCGCGCCCGCGACGTTGGGCCACAAGACGCTGGCCGTGAACCTGTCGGACATGGCGGCAATGGGCGCGACGCCGCGCTGGGCGCTGCTGGCCGGTGCGCTGCCCGACAATGACGAGCAATGGCTCGAGGCGTATTCGCGCGGCCTGTTTGCGCTGGCGGAGCGATTCGACGTCGCGCTGATCGGCGGGGACACGACCCGCGGTCCGCGCAATTTCTGCCTGACGATCGTGGGCGAGGTGCCTGCGGGAACGGCGCTGACCCGTGCCGGCGCTCGCGCCGGCGACGACATCCATGTGTCGGGAATGCTTGGCGATGCAGCATTGGCGTTGGCGGTGTTGCAGGGCCGCGCAGCGCTCGCGGGCGACGCGCTGAGGCAGGCGCGTGCGCGCCTGGAGACGCCCGAGCCGCGCGTAACCCTTGGCAAGCGACTGCGCGGGGTCGCCAGCTCGGCTATCGACATCTCCGACGGCCTCACTGGCGACCTCGGGCACATCCTCGCGCAATCCAACGTGGGTGCAGTTGTCGAGCTGGGAGCCATTCCGCGTTCCGCGCCGCTCGCGTCACTCATTGCCAGCCAGCATCGCAGCGCGGGGCTTGCGTGCCTGCTTGCCGGCGGCGACGATTACGAACTCTGCTTCACCGCGCCACCCGCTGCGCGGGGTGCGTTGGCGGAAATCGCCCTCGACGTGGATGTCGCGCTGGCGCGGATCGGCACGGTCACCGCCGGTACGGGCATCGTCGTGCGCGACGAAACGGGCACACCACTACCGGCGCTGCCGCAAGCGTTCGATCATTTCCCCTAGCACCCGTGCCGACTATGCCCAATCAGCTCACCGTGGGTTTTCTGTTGCGCCATCCGGCGCATTTCATCGCACTGGGGTTTGGCGCGGGACTCTCGCCGGCGGCACCCGGAACGATCGGCACGCTTGTGGCCATTCCGATAGCGCTGCTGCTACGCGCTTATACGGACGATCTGACCTTCATCGCCACGGTGGTGGCGCTGCTGGTCGTTGGCGCGTGGGCGGCACAGATCACGGGACGCCATCTCGGCGTGCCCGACGCCGGAGCTATCGTCATCGACGAAATCGCGGCGTTCCTGTTGGTATTGTTTTTCGTCGGGCCGGGCTGGATACAGCTGGCAGCGGCGTTTGCCATCTTTCGCGCGTTCGACATCATAAAGCCACCGCCGATCCGGCAACTCGACGCCGCAATGAAAAACGGCATCGGCGTGATGGTCGACGACCTGCTGGCGGCGGGCTACACGCTCGTGGTCCTGGCAGTGATCCAGCGGCTGTTCATATGAGTGATTCGCTCGCCTTCGCCGGACTCGACCTCGAACGCGTCGAGGAAATCGGGCTCAACGCGTTGCAAACGCAGCGGCAATTGTTCTATGACGGCTGGCTGTTGCGGATGTCCCCCGGCAAGGCGAAGCGCGCGCGCAGTGTCAACGCGCATTTCGGCTCGACATTGCCACTGGCGCAGAAAATCGCCTATTGCGAACGGCTTTATGCCGAATGCGGCCTGCCGGCGCTTTTCCGGATTACGCCTTTCGCCAAGCCTGCCAACCTCGAGACCGAACTCGAAGTGCGCGGCTATGTGTCTTTCGAGCCCACACGGGTGCAGCTCATGCGTCTCGATCATCCGCCGGAAGCGCTGGCAGTACCGGACGTGGATTTCGTCACGCCGACGGCGGCTGGATTCGCCGAGGCCGTCGGGGCAATCCAGGAGGCCACGGCGCAGCAGCGGGCCGCCTTTCTCGAGCGGATCATCCAATCGCCGCTGGCCACGCGCGCAGTGGTCGCGATGCAGGAGGGACGAGCGGTGGGAACGGGCACGGTGATGCTCGAGGATCGCATGGCCGGCGTGTTCACGATGGGCACAATTCCCGAAATGCGCGGGCGCGGCATCGGCCGTGCCATTCTCGCCGCGCTGTTGCGCTGGGCCTGGGAGCACGGCGCAACCCATGCCTACCTCCAGGTCAGTGCAAACAATGCGCCGGCGCTATCGGTGTATCGCACGTTCGGCTTTGGCGACGCCTACACTTATCACTATCGCGGGATGCCCGGCGAATGCAGCTGACCGACACCGAAATCGAAGGGTTGGCCGCTGAACTGGGCAGGCGCCTGGCCGCACAAGGGGCACGGGTGGCGACCGCCGAATCGTGCACCGGCGGACTGGTCGCCGGCGCCATCACGATGATCGCCGGCAGTTCCGGTTGGTTCGAGCGCGGTTTCGTCACCTATTCGAACGATGCCAAGATGGACATGCTCGGGGTGCGCCAGGCGACGCTCCACGCCCACGGCGCGGTGTCCGAGCCAACCGCCGGAGAAATGGCCGACGGCGCGCTCAGGCGCAGCCCGGCGGATCTGGCCGTCGCCGTGACGGGCGTGGCCGGGCCGGGCGGGGGAACGGCCGCCAAGCCGGTCGGGATGGTGTGCTTTGGCTGGGCGGTCAAGAATGGGCCGACGTCGACCGCGACTCACCATCTACCGGGAGACAGGGGGGGCATCCGCCGGGCGTCGGTGGTGCTGGCGCTGCAGGGATTGCTGGATCGGGTCGGCCCCCAAGGCTAGGCCGAAAGGGGTGTTGTATCGAACGAACGTTCCATGCATAATCGGCCCTGCATAGAACGTCCGTTCTTCCGCAAGCTAGGGTCTGTCGGGGTGGTCACTGCGGGAGCGGACGGGTAAAGACAGCCTGACTGCCACCGTTTCGCATCCCTTATCCTATACAAAGGACATTCCATCATGCCCCTCGACTCCAGGACCTCCAGCATGGACGACAACAAAGGCAAGGCCCTCGCGGCCGCCTTGCTCCAGATCGAAAAGCAGTTCGGCAAGGGTTCCATCATGAAGATGGGCGATGCCCAGATCGCCAGCGATCTCTCCGTGGTCTCCACCGGCTCGCTCGGTCTGGACATCGCGCTCGGCGTTGGCGGCCTCCCACGCGGTCGCGTCGTCGAAATCTACGGACCGGAATCCTCCGGCAAGACCACGCTTTGCCTCCAGGTCGTGGCCCAGGTGCAAAAGGCGGGCGGCGTGGCGGCGTACATCGATGCCGAAAACGCGCTCGACCCCGTCTACGCCGGCAAGCTCGGCGTCAATGTCGGTGACATGCTCATCTCGCAGCCGGACACGGGCGAGCAGGGCCTGGAAATCGCCGACATGCTGGTGCGCTCCGGCGGTGTCGACGTCATCGTCATCGACTCGGTGGCGGCCCTGGTCCCCAAGGCGGAAATCGAAGGCGAAATGGGTGACCAACTCCCCGGCCTGCAAGCGCGACTCATGAGCCAGGCGCTGCGCAAGCTCGCTGGCAACATCAAGCGCGCCGGCACGCTCGTCATCTTCATCAACCAGATCCGCATGAAGATCGGCGTGATGTTTGGCAATCCGGAAACGACCACGGGCGGCAACGCGCTCAAGTTCTATGCGTCGGTGCGCCTCGACATTCGCCGCATCGGCTCCATCAAGCGTGGCGAGGAAGTCGTTGGCAACGAGACCCGCGTCAAGGTCGTCAAGAACAAGGTTGCGCCGCCGTTTCGCGAGGCGCTGTTCGACATCCTTTACGGAGAGGGCATCTCGCACGAAGGCGAAGTCGTCGAACTGGGTGTCACGCACCGGATCGTCGAAAAGTCCGGCGCCTGGTATGCCTACAACGGCGAGAAGATCGGGCAGGGCAAGGACAACGCGCGCGAATTCCTGCGCGAGCATCCGGAGTTGTCGGCGGAAATCGAAGCCAAAATCCGCGCTGCCGTGGACGTGCCCACGCCGGGACGTATCACGCCGATGCCGGACACCGAAGAGTAGTCGGGGTGCTCGGGCGCGGACCCGCCAGGCAGACGCGTCCGCGCCGCGCGACAGGGGAGGTCGCCGGCGGTGACGCGACGCATGGCGCGACCGCCTCCGTTGCCAAGCCACCGGTATCTCCCAAGGCGCTGGCGATCCGCATGCTTGCGCGGCGCGAGTACAGCCGCGCCGAGTTGGCTCAGCGCCTCACCCAGAAGGGTGTTTCCCGCGATGACGTCGAGCGAGCGCTGGACGAGATCGCCGCGCTCGGGTATCTCTCCGACACCCGCTATGCCAGCGCGACCGTGCGCCGGAAAGCCGGCGCCTACAGCAAGCGCGCGATCGCAGGCTCGCTAAGGGCCAGCGGCGTGGAGGGCGACGTCGCCGCCGAGGCGCTCGCCTCCAACGAGGTCGCCGACGACGACGCAATGGCCGCGCTGTGGCTGCGCCGTTTTGGAGCGCCACCGGCCAACGATCGCGAAAAGGCACGCCAGGTGCGCTTTCTGCAAAGCCGCGGATTTTCGCTTTCGGCGATCTTCAAGCTCCTGCGCAGCCCTCCGGAGCGAGGCTAACCGGCGCGGTCTAAGACGCCATCGCGGGCGCGCCGGCAATGGCAGTATCATCGCGGGTTCGATGTCGAGCCATAGCAAGATGCCATGAATCCTCCAGACGTAAACTGCCGCCACGAGCTCAACGCGCCGGCGGTCATGGGCGAGCCTATCGAGAACGAAGTGATGGTGATCGACCTCACGACGGGCGTGTACTTCAGCCTGACAGCCGCCGGCGCCCTGGCGTGGCCGTGGCTGGTCGCGGGCGCCACGCCGGCGGAGATCGCGTCGGCCCGGGCTGCCACCGGCGATGCGGCGGCCATCGCAGTTCTGGCGCAACGAATCGCCGCGTTTGCGACGCGGTTGCGCGACGAGAACATCCTGCGCGCCCGCTCCGACGACATGCTTCCGGATGCCATCGCGATCGGCGAATCGCCGCAGCTCCCGCTCGACGGAGAGTTCGTGTGCGAACGCTTCGATGACATGCAGGCGATGCTGCTCGCCGACCCGGTGCATGAGGTCGGGCAGCGCGGTTGGCCGGACCTCGCCGACCCTGCGCAAAAATGAGCGGCGAGCCGGCAGACGAATGCCGGGAATTGTCAGCACGAATTGCCGTGCTCGATGCCGCCGCCGCAAATTTTGCCGGCGAGTCCCGTGGCTATTGCATCGCCGGCGAATCCGTTGCGATTCACCTGGAGCGAACGGGACGCGCCGCGCAGGTGTTGCGCGCGCTGGAACCGTTGCGTCTTGCAGGGTCGTCGCGGACTGCGCAAGCGAAATCCGACTTCGACATCTTTGTCTGGGATGGTGGTGCAGACGCTCCGGTACTGCCGGCACTGCCTCGAGGCAACGGCGCTCCTCAGCGGGGCAACGCGCTCACCGTTTCGCCGGGTGTCCGGGTCTATGCCGATCGTGCTTCGGGCGTCCTGTCGGTCTATGATGGCCCCCGGCATTGCGCGCACTGGTCGCTGAACGACGCCGCCCGTTCTCCCTATTACGAATCGGCGGCGCCGCTGCGTCACCTGCTGCAGGCGCGCATCCTCGATCGCGGTGGCGTGATGCTGCACGCCGCTGCCGTAGGAACGACTGCGGCCGGCATGCTTCTGCCGGGTGGTGGCGGCAGCGGAAAGTCATCGTCGGCATTGGCGTGCCTGGACGCAGGCCTCGGCTTCACCAGCGACGACTACGTGCTCGTCGATGGTTCCGTGCCACCTGTCGTGCACATGGCCTACTCCACCGCCAAGGTCGTGCGCACGAGTCTCGAGCGGCATGACCACCACATCGGACATTTCCTGAATCTCGACCGCGTACACGAAAAGCCGATGCTGTTCGTGCACGAGGCAATGCCCGGCCAGACGCTGCGCTCGTTTCCCCTTCGTGCGCTGGTGATGCCGGTGATTGCGCATCGTGACCGCACCCGCATCGTCGCCGCCACGGCGGCGGACATGCTGCGGGCCATGGTCCCGAGCTCGCTGTTGCTGTCGCCGTTTGCCGGAGCGCTGGCGATGCAACGCATGGCGGCACTTTGCCGAGGCATTCCCTGCTTCCGCGCGGAGCTTGCCGAATCCGCGGCCGATGTCGGCTCGGCACTGCGCACCTTCGCGGCGCGCCTGGCCGCGGGTGCGCCCGAGGCGGCCGCGTGATGCGGACGGGTGTCGTCGTTCCCGCGTACAACGCGGCCCGTTTCATCGGGGAAGCGCTGGAAAGCGTTCTTGGCCAATCCGTTCCGCCCGATTCGGTGATCGTTGTCGACGACGGGTCGACCGACGACACCGCCCGCATCGCCGCAACTTTCGGTTCCCGCGTCGCCGTGGTCCATGCTCCTCATCGCGGAATCGCCGCAACGCGCAATGCCGGCGCCGCGCGTTGCGACTGCGAGCTGCTGGCGTTCATCGACGCCGACGATCGCTGGATGCCTGACAAACTCGAGCGGCAGCGGGCAGCACTCGACGCCGGTTCGGGCGCGGGTTTCGTCATTTGCCATATGCGGGCCTTTGCGTCACCCGAACTGCCCGAGTCGGAGCGCGTCGCCTTGCTTGCGCAACAGCCCGTGCCCTTCGCCGGCTGGACCGCGAGTGCACTGCTGGTTCGGCGAAGCGCGTTTCTTGCGGTTGGCGATTTCGCAGAGGACCTGGCAGTCGGCGAGACGATCGACTGGTTCAACCGCGCTCGCCATCTCGGGGTGATCGGCCGGACACTGCCTGACGTCCTGGTCGAGCGCCGCCTGCATCGCAACAATTCGACGCGTGTTCAGCGCCGCGATCGGCGCGACTATCTGGCCATGGCCAAGCGGCACCTAGATCGGACCCGCGGTCGATGAGGAACGGTGCCACCGCCCCGGTGAGCGATGGTGTCGCCGCATTGGAGAGAAAAGGTGCCGCCGCACCGGGGAGAACGGGTGTCGCTGCACCGTGGTGCCCGACCGCGGCGCAGGAACGGCTGCTCGACGCGGCGCTTGGACCGATCGCCGAATGTGCGACGAGCTTCGCATCCTGGCGCGCCGGACGAACGATCGAGGACATCGATGACGGTTCCGCGCGGCTGTTCCCGCTCCTGCTGCCGCGTATCGCCTATTTGCCGGCGGACGACCCGCTGCTGCCCGTCATTCGCGGGTATTACCGGCGAGGCACCTGGCAGGCGCAGCTACTGCGGGCGCGGGCGGCGGTCGTGCTCGGAAAATTCGCCGAGGCCGATATCCCGTCGCTGGTGCTGAAAGGCGGGGTGTTGGGCGCGTCCTACTACGCGCACCCGGGCCTGCGTCCGATGAGCGACTACGACGTGTTGGTTCCTTTCGCGCGTGCCGGCGACGCGATCCGCAGCCTGCTGGATGCGGGCTGGACCTGCGGCATGCCCAATCCCGAGCGCATCCCGGCTGTCTTCCACAGTGCAAGTTTCGCGGCCGCCGACGGATTCGAATTCGACCTGCACTGGCACCTTCTTCCGGAGGCCTGCGAAAGCGCTGCGGACGACCTGGCGTGGGCGGCCGCTGAACCGTTTGCTGTAAATGGCGTTCCGTCGCTGGCCCTGGCGCCCGCGGACTTGCTGGTCGTCGTCTGTGCACATGGAGTGCGGTGGGCGCCGGACCTTCCCGTGCGCTGGATTGCCGATGCGCTGGTGATAATGGAGCGCGCGGGAGCGCGCCTCGATTGGGACCGCGTCGTGCGCCTTGCCGACGCGTGGCATGTCGTGCCGCACCTTCGCCACGCATTGACTTACCTCGCGCAGCGCCGCCATGCCAAGGTTCCTGATCGGGCACTTCAGGATTTGGCGGCCGTTCGCGTGCCGGCGCTCGATGCGCGCACGTTCACCTTTCTTTCCCGCCGACCGGGACTGCTCGAGTACATCTGGCGGCCGTGGCGCCGCTATCGGCTGCGCACGAGGCACCTATCCGCATGGTCCGCGCTGCCCGGGTTCGTGACCTACCTCGAGTTGACGCTCGGCGTGCGTTCGGCCTGGCGCCTGCCTGCCGAAGCGGTCCGGCGTGTTCTGCGGTGGCGGCGTACCGCCCCGCGGGTCACCAACTGAGGACAGAAATGGGGGGCAGAATCCGCGCGTGGTTTGGTGGCGTGCGCGGCGTCGCGTAAAATCATCAGCTTTGCCTATGAAGTCCGGCGCCGGTGGCGCCGGATCCTTCCGGCTCGGGATACCTGACCAAAATGACCGCCGCCGAAATCCGCACCCGATTCCTGAAGTACTTTGAAGCGCACGGGCACACGAACGTGCCGTCATCCTCGCTCGTGCCGGGCAACGACCCCACGCTGCTGTTCACCAATTCGGGCATGGTGCAGTTCAAGGACACGTTCCTGGGAACCGAAAAGCGCAATTATGTGCGCGCGGTATCGGTGCAACGTTGCCTGCGCGCGGGCGGCAAGCACAACGATCTCGAGAACGTCGGCTACACGGCGCGGCATCACACGTTCTTCGAGATGCTCGGCAACTGGTCTTTCGGCGACTACTTCAAGCGCGAAGCGATCAAGTTCGCCTGGGAACTGCTGACGAAGGACTACGGCCTGCCCGCCGAGAAGCTATGGGCGACCGTCTACATCGACGACGACGAGGCCCACGACATCTGGACTAAGGAGATCGGGCTCCCGGCCGAGCGCGTGGTGCGCATCGGCGACAACAGAGGCGCCAAGTACGCGAGCGACAATTTCTGGCAGATGGCCGACACCGGTCCCTGCGGGCCATGCTCCGAGATCTTCTACGACCACGGCCCGCAGATCTGGGGCGGCCCGCCGGGATCGCCTGACCAGGATGGCGATCGCTACATCGAGATATGGAATCTCGTGTTCATGCAATTCGACCGGCAGAAAAACGCGGATGGTGAGTTCACGATGACGCCACTGCCGGCGCCGTGCGTGGATACCGGCATGGGCCTCGAACGGCTGGCGGCCATCCTGCAGCACGTTCATTCGAATTACCAGATCGATCTGTTCGCCGCGCTGGTTCGCGCGGCCGCGCGCGAGACCAACACGACCGACCTCGACAATCCGTCGCTGAAGGTGATCGCCGACCACATCCGAGCGTGCTCGTTCCTGATCGTCGACGGTGTCATTCCATCAAGCGACGGGCGCGGCTACGTGCTGCGCCGGATCATCCGCCGGGCGATTCGCCATGGCTATCAATTGGGGCAGAAGCGGCCGTTCTTCCACAGGCTGGTGGCGGATCTGGACGCGCAGATGGGCGACGCCTATCCGGAATTGCGCCGCGACAAGGCGCGCGTGGCCCAAGTGTTGGCCGCCGAGGAGGATCGTTTCGGTGAGACGCTCGAAAACGGGATGAAGATCCTGGGCGCCGCCCTCGATGCGCTGGCCAAGACCGGAGGCAAGACGCTCGATGGCGCCACGGCCTTCGCGCTCTACGATACGTTCGGCTTTCCCCTGGACCTCACCGCCGATGTCTGCCGCGGCCAGGGTGTGACCGTCGACGAGGCGGGATTCGACGCCGCCATGGAGGCGCAGCGCGATCGCGCGCGCGCCGCCAGCACCTTCAAATCCGGTGCGCAGCTCGATTACACCGGACCGAAGACTGCGTTCCGCGGCTATGAATCGCTGTCGGAAGAAGGCCGCGTGGTGGCGCTGTACAAGGAGGGCGCCAGGGTCGACGCGCTCGCTGCCGGCGACCTTGGCGTGGTCGTGCTCGATCGCACGCCGTTCTATGCCGAGTCGGGCGGCCAGGTAGGCGACCGCGGCGAACTGTCCAAGGGCGGAGCGTGCCTCACGCTGTTCGCGGTTGCCGACACGCAGAAGATCCAGCCCGATGTGTTCGGCCACATGGGTGAAGTGAAGACGGGCGAATTGCGCGTGGGCGACACCGTGGCCGCGAACGTCGACCACGAAGCGCGCGGCCGCACCGTGCGCAATCACTCGGCCACGCACCTCATGCACAAGGCGCTGCGGGAAGTCCTCGGTGCACACGTCCAGCAAAAGGGCTCCCTGGTCGACCGCGACAAGACGCGTTTCGATTTCGCACACAACGCGCCGATGACCGACGAGGAAATCGCCCGCGTCGAACGCCTCGTCAATGCGGAAATCCTGGACAACGTGGCAACGCAGGCGCGCGTGATGCCTATCGACGACGCGCAGAAATCCGGCGCGATGATGCTGTTCGGCGAAAAGTATGGCGACGAGGTCCGTGTGCTCGATATCGGCACGTCGCGCGAATTCTGCGGCGGCACGCACGTGGCGCGCACCGGAGACATCGGCCTGTTCAAGATCACGGGCGAAGGCGGTGTCGCCGCCGGCATCCGGCGGGTCGAGGCCGTTACCGGCAAGGGTGCACTGGAACATGTGCAGACGCGTGACGCGGCGCTTCAGCGCGCAGCCGCGGTGCTGAAGGCACCCGTGAGCGAACTGGAAGCGAAGATCGCGCAGTTGCAGGAGCACGCGCGCGCCACCGAGCGGGAATTGTCGCGGCTCAAGGCCAAGGCGGCGGCGAGCGCCGGCAACGATCTGTCTGCCGACGCGATCGACGTCAAAGGAGCAAAGGTGCTCGCCGTGGCAATGGACGGCGCGGACGTCAAGGCGCTGCGCGAGACGATGGACAAGTTGAAGGACAAACTCAAGAGCGCAGCGATCGTGCTGGCCAGCATTGCCGACGGCAAAGTGACGTTGATCGCCGGCGTCACCAGTGACCTCACGGCCAAGGTGAAGGCGGGCGAGCTCGTCAATCACGTCGCCGTGCAGGTGGGCGGCAAGGGTGGCGGGCGTCCCGACATGGCGCAGGCGGGCGGTACGGACCCCTCGGGATTGCCGGCCGCGCTTTCGTCGGTGCGCGCGTTCGTCGAGGAGCGGCTGTGAGGGAAGGCAAGGGCGCCGCCGCGCAGTTCGCGAGCGACAACTGGGCCGGCATCTGCCCCGAGGCCTTCGCAACCCTGGCATCCGCTAACCAGGGCCATGCGCCGTCCTATGGCAGCGACGACTGGACGCAGGCTGCCACGGCGGCCATTCGCCGCGTATTCGAGACCGAATGCGAGGTCTACTTCGTGTTCAATGGCACCGCCGCAAATTCGCTCGCGCTGTCGCAGCTGTGTCGCGGCACCGACGCGATCGTCTGCCACGCCAATGCGCATATCAACGTCGACGAATGCGGTGCGCCCGGCTTCTTCAGTGGCGGCGCCAAGCTCCTCACGGCTGATACACCCGATGCCAAGCTGACGACTGATGCGGTGGAGCGGCTCGCGGTCACGCCCCACGACGTGCACTCGGCGCGGCCCCGCGCGCTGTCGCTTACGCAGGCCACCGAACTGGGCACGCTGTACACGCGCAACGAAATGCGCGCGCTCGCCGATTGCGCCCATGGCCTTGGCATGAAGGTGCACGTCGACGGCGCCCGCTTTGCCAACGCGGTGGCGGCCCTGGGGTGCGCGCCGGCGGACATTTCGTGGCGTGCCGGCGTGGATGCGATGTCCTTCGGCGGCACCAAGAACGGCATGCCGTTCGGCGAGGCGGTGCTGTTCTTCGATGCCGCGCTGGCCGAGGAATTCGGCCGCCGCCGGATGCAGGGCGGCCAACTTGCCTCCAAGATGCGCTACCTTGCCGCGCCGTGGCTGGGCATGCTGGAGAACGATGCCTGGCTGCGGTACGCGGCGCATGCCAACGCGATGGCCAAGCGGCTGGCGAACTCGCTCGCGACGGTCCCTGGAACGCGCCTTCTGGCGCCCGTCGAAGCCAACGGGGTATTCGTCGACTTGCCGCTGTCGGCGATCGCCTTCCTGCGCGAGCGCGGCTGGCATTTCTATGAATTCATCGGCGCGACCGGCGTGCGCCTGATGTGCGCGTGGGATACGCCGCAGGAAACGGTCGACGCCCTGGTTGCGGACCTGCGCGCCGGTGTCGGCTCCTAAAGTCGGCACGCATCCAGGAATGCCCTTGGGAACATCCCCGCGCGCCTGAATCCAATTCGCGGAATCTTCCCATGCGCCTGCGTGCCGGTGTGAACCTTGAAACCATGAATGCTCGGAGCGCCGGCCGCCTTCCCGGCCTCGTCGGATTTCGCGTGACCGCGATTGCGGAGGGCATGATCGCAGCGGAACTGGACGTGCGGCCCGAACTGCTGGCACCCAATGGCTTTCTGCACGCCGCCACGATCATCGCGCTGGCCGACACGGCCTGCGGCTACGCCTGCCTCGCGCATTTGCCGGAAGGCGCCGACCGCTTCACCACGATCGAGCTCAAGTCCAATTTCCTGGGTACCGCGCTCGAAGGAACCATCGCGTGCGTCGGGCGCCCGGCGCACCTCGGCAATTCGACCCAGGTATGGGATGCGGTGGTGACGCGCAAGGCAGACGCGCGGACCATCGCGCTTTTCCGCTGCACGCAAATGGTTCTCTGGCCGAAGTAGCGCGCCGCTGTTTCGCGGGCCTGCGACTCGGCCGAAAGGTGTATCGCGACGCGATTCCGCCCAACGTAGAGTGAGTTGAGGTCCGTGCCCGCAATATGGCGGGTGCGGGCATTGCGATGCGCTCCCTCGTCGGTCTCGCTCTCATCGGGTTCGCCTGCGGCGTCGCATGGCTGCAGACGCGGGCGGCATTGCCGGCGCATCCGGCTTGGATTGCTTGCGCGGGCGGGTGTGCTCTCGCCGTCACGTTTCTGACGTGCGCCGGCACGCCGCGAGCGGCAGCCATGTCTGTTGCGCTTGTCGCCGCGACCGTCACGGGCTTCGGGTATGCGGCATGGCGCGCCGAGTACCGCCTCGCGGAGGCGCTGCCGCCCGCGTGGGAAGGCGAGGATATCGAGATCGTTGGCGTGATTGACGATCTGCCGTCCGTCTCGGCCCAGGGTACCCGCTTTGCATTTGCCGTCGAGCGCGTGCGCACGCCGCGCGCCGTGGTTCCGTCGCGGCTGTCGCTTGCATGGTACGTCCCGGCGCGGCCCGCCTACGCCGACGAGCAACCCCCGGTCGTCCATGCCGGTGAGCGCTGGTACCTGACGGTCCGGCTGAAACGTCCCCACGGCACCGTCAATCCAGGCGGCTTCGATCTCGAGGCCTGGTTGTTGCAGCAGGGATTTCGCGCGACCGGCTACGTGCATCCCCAAGGATTCAATAGGCGCAGCGATGCTTTTGCCGGCCGTCCCGGCGACTACGTCCAGCGGGCGCGCGAGCGAATCCGCCAGCGGATCGCCGCGGCGCTTCCGGATGCCAGGTATGCGGGCGTCATCGTGGCGCTGACGATCGGCGACCAGCGTGCCATTCCCGAATCGCAATGGATGGTGTTCAATCGCACCGGTATCTCCCACCTCGTCAGCATCTCGGGCCTGCACGTAACGGTGTTCGCGGCATTCGCCGGCGCAATGGCGTTTGCGCTCGCACGACGCAGTGCCGGGCTCACTGCACGCCTGCCGGCGCGCAAGGCGGCGGCGCTGGTTGGTGTCGCCGCGGCGGGCTGTTACGTGCTGTTGGCCGGCGCGGAAGTTCCCGCGGTGCGCACGTTCGCGATGCTTGCGGTCGCCGCATTCGGACTCGGGTGGGGACGTCCGGGCACCGCAGGTGTCGTCTGGTTGTGGGCGCTTGGCGGCGTTCTGCTGTGGGATCCCTGGGCGAGCCTGACTCCGGGCTTCTGGCTGTCATTCGGCGCCGTCGGATTGCTGCTCTACGCTTCGGTCGGTCGCCTGCGCGCGGCCCCCGCCGCGGGGTGGCGCGCGCGCATGGGTAACGCATTGCGCGAAGGCGCGCACGCGCAATGGGTGGTCACACTGGGGTTGACACCCATGACGCTGGCGTTGTTTCAGCAGGTCTCGCTGATTGCGCCGGTGGCCAATGCCGTGGCCATTCCGGTCGTCACGCTCGGTGTCGTGCCCTTGGCCCTGCTCGGCATCGCGGTGCCCATCGACCTCCTGTTCCAGGTTGCGCACGCCGTGCTGGCGCTGCTGATGCGTTTTCTCGAAATACTTGCCGCGTCGCCTGACGCCACCTGGCAGCAACACGCGCCGATGCCCTGGACTGTCGTTGCGGGAATTGTGGGCACGCTGTGGCTGGTCGCGCCGCGTGGCGTGCCGGGTCGCGGCTTGGGGTTCCTCTGGCTGCTGCCACTGTTCATCGTGCGGCCGGAGCCGCCACCGCACGGCGCCTTCCGTATGACGGTGCTCGATGTCGGGCAGGGCTTGAGCACGGTGATCGAAACCCATAGCTACACACTTGTCTATGACGCGGGTCCGCGCTTCAACGAGACCAGCGACGCCGGCGGACGCATCATCGCACCCTTCCTGCGCGCATCGGGGCTGGGTCGAGCCGACGGCTTCATCGTAAGCCATGCCGATATCGATCATTCCGGCGGAGCGCTATCGCTGCTGCAGATGACACCGGTCGTCTGGTTCGCGTCGTCGCTGCCGGCCGACCACGCCATCGTCGTGCGGGCGCAGGCGAATGGCGTGGCAATGGCCTGCATGGTGGGACAACGGTGGGTGTGGGATGACGTGCGTTTCTCGGTGCTGCATCCAACGCCCATCGAATATGCCGACCCGCGCGCCAAGACCAATGACCGCTCCTGCGTCGTCCGTGTCGATTCGGCATACGGCAGCGTATTGCTCACCGGCGACCTGGAGGCGAAATCCGAGGCGCTCCTGCTGCGCGAGAACCCGGCCGCGTTGCCTGCCGACGTGCTGGTCGTGCCCCACCATGGCTCGCGCACATCGTCCACGCCGGCGTTCATCGCCGCGGTTGCGCCGAAGATCGCCGTGTTCGCATGCGGCTACCGCAACCGCTTCGGCCATCCGCGACCGGACATCGTCGGCCGCTATGAAGCCGCGGGAGTCGCCATGGCGCGCACCGATCTTGGCGGTGCTGTAACACTGACTTTTGCGACCGGCGGCCCGCTGGTGCCGGCATTGGCGCGCGACCAGCGGAAGCGATACTGGATGGACTCACCCGTCGCGTTGCCCGCGGAAGCGCCGGCATCGGCGACAGAATGAACAATGCCGGCACGTCGCTTTTCGGTCCCACCAGCCAGCGCGTTGGGTTGACCTGTGTGCCGCGCTGGGTAGACTTGCTCGACATGCCTCGAAAACTACCCCGCTTCGGCCACTGGCGTCAGCATTCGCCCGGGTTGGCGCACGCCGTGGCACTTTACGTCGTCACGGGACTCGTCGTGCCTGCAATGGCACAGGGCGCGGAACCCGTGATGCCGGAAATCAAGCTCTCGACCGCGGTTGCGCCGTCGTATCCTCTCGGGCGCGCCGGCGAGCGCTGGGCGGAACTGGTGAACGAACGGGCGGGCGGCGCTTTCGAAGTCAAGCAGTATCCCGGCGCGACGTTGGCCCTGCGTGACCCGGGGCGCGAATTTGGCGCGCTGCGGGACGGCGCCAGTGATCTTGCGGTCGGCTCGGCGCTGGCATGGTCGGCGCAGTTGCCGCCGCTCGCCGTCTATTCGGTGCCGTGGCTGGCCGACGATGCAGGCGCGCAGGAAGTGCTCGCCGTGGACAGGGTGCTGCGTGAGCGAATCTTTGCGCAAATGGAAGCGGCAGGCGTGGTCGGGCTTGCCGTCGCGCCGCTGGGCGAGCACGTGCTTGCGACCACCAAGGCTGCGGTCGCCACGCCGGCGGACTTCGCCAATTTGCGGGTGCGCGTGCCGCCACTACGGTCGGTGCTCGACGTGTTTCTGGCACTCGGTGCGCTGCCGCGGTCCATGGGCTTTGCCTTGGCGCAGGCTGCCTTCGCCGCGGGAAACCTCGACGCGCAGGACGCGCTGCCCACCACGCTGGTCGGAACTCGCGCTGCGGCCTCCGGGCAGAAATTTGTCACTCGTTGGGGCGCATTTGCAGATTTCATGGTGTTTGCGGTGAGCAAGACCGTGTGGGACGCGTGGTCCGAAGAAAGGCGTGCGCTGGTGCGCGGCGCGGCCGAGCAGGCGGCGCGAGAGAGCGATGCGCTGACGCGCGAGGACGCCGCGCTGGGGCAGTTGACGCAAGAAGGCGTGACCATCGTGCGGCTTTCGTCGGCGCAACGCGCGACGCTGCGCGCCGCCGCGCAGCCGGCGATTGACGCGTGGACGACTGCGGTGGGCAGGGAACTCGTCGATGCGGCACGGGCGGCGGTGGCTGCCGCCGCAAAACCGTGAGTGAGCCCGCTAGCTTACGTAACGACCGATGCGCACGGCGGTCTCGCCCTTTTTCGGGCGCCGGGTGGGCATGACGAGCACGCAGTCGGCGTAGGGCGTGCGCACTTCGGTGTCGCCGTCGCGAGCGAGCAGTGTGTCTGCCTCGGCGATCACCGCAAGACCTTCCACCGGGTAGGCAAACCGGAAAGCGTCGGTCGCGATGGTGACGACGTGTGTGATTTCGACTGCGCGCTGCGCCGGCAATGGCAGCGGGTCGAGATGCTCATCGAGGAAGGCGGCGTCGACCATGCCGAAATGGCGCAGGAAGCGCAACGAGGTCTGCCTGGCCACGTCGGGTGCGGCACGCTCCCAGTGTTGTCCGCACTCCACGAGCAGCGCGTTGCGGGGGTCCGCGGGGTCGTCGAATGCGCCATAGTCACGCAGTCGGCGGCCCGCCTTGTGGCCGGCGTCGATGATGATGTATTGCGGGACCCCGATGGCGAAGGCAAGTTCCAGCCCCTTTTGCTGCTGCCCGGCAAGCGCGAGCGGGACGCAGGGGTCCGTCATCGAATGCAGGTCCAGCAGGTATTCCGTCGCGTCATAGACCGGTCGCAACTCGCGCGCCCGCGCGAGATCCGCAGTCTGGCGAGGTCCGTCGAGCGTCTCGCTGGTCCAGAGCCGGTTGAAGTCTTCATCGACGCAACGCGAGGTGTAAGGGTCCGCGGCATCGAAGGCGCTGTAGGCGGCGACGTTGGCGAACGTCAGCGTCAGCGTACCGCGTGTCGGCCTGACGCCCTCGCGCAGCAGCCAGTCGTTGCAAATGGCCCCGCACACCTCGTTGCCATGCGTGAGCGCCTGGATCGTGACGCGAGGTCCGGGCCGGTCGGAGGCGAACTCCCAGACGAAAGGTATGCCCGTGTTGCCGGCCCGCCAGCATTCGATGTCGGGAAATTCGACGTCGATCGATGGCAGGGCGGCGCGCGCGTCCACGGTTGTCAGGTCGCGCAGACCTGGTCGGCGAGCCGGCGCATGAAGCTTTCGCAGCGCGCGATTTGGTCCAGCGCCACCCATTCGTTGGGTTGATGCGCCTGCGCGATGTGGCCCGGCCCGCAGATGACGGTCGGCACGTTCGCATTGTGGAACAGCGACGCTTCCGTGCCGAAGGAGACCTTGCCGAATTCGTGCGTGCCGTTGCAGGCGGCGCCCAGCGCCGTGACATCGCTGCCTTCGTGGGTGTCGAACCCCGGCAGGGACGAGAGAACGTCGAACTCGATGAAGACGTCCGCAGCGACCGCGCGCATCGCCGGAAGGAATGTCGCGGCATAGGCAGCGACTTCTTCGTAGAACTGGTCCGGGTCGTCGCAGGGCAGGTGGCGGATCTCGAAGTCGAACGTGCAATCGCGCGGCACGATGTTGAGCGCGGTGCCGCCGCGCATCGTGCCCACGTGCACGGTCGTGTAGGGAACGTCGTAGGCGCCGTCCTGGCGGTCCGCGTCGCGAAACTGACGCGCACGCCCCGCGATCCAGGCCACGATTTCGCAGGCGATCTGTACCGCGTTGACGCCGTGCGGCGTCAGCGAGGAATGCGCCTCGAATCCGCGCACCCGGCAGCGCCAGGCTTTCTTGCCCTTGTGCGCGACGACCAGCTGCATTCCGGTCGGTTCGCCGACGATGCAGCCGGCGGGAGTGATGCCTTTGGCCACGATGTCGCCGATCAGGCGCCGCACGCCGATGCAGCCGACCTCCTCGTCGTAGGAAAGCGCGAAGTGGATCGGCTTGTTGAGGCCGCGCCGCACGAACTCGGGCACGAACGCCAGGCCGACCGCCGTGAAACTCTTCATGTCGGTCACGCCGCGCCCGACCAGGCGGTCGCCCACTTGCGCGACCTCGAACGGATTGGTGTCCCACGGTTGACCGTCGACGGGAACCACGTCCGTGTGGCCGGAAAGCACGATGCCGCCGGTTGTCGCATTGCCGTCGCGCGCGGGAAGTGTTGCGAACAGGTTGGCCTTGCGGCCGCCGTCGTCGAACGTGAGCGCCGAGGCAATGCCGTGCGCCGCGAAATACGCTTGCGCCCATTCGATCAGCGCGAGGTTGGATTCGCGGCTGGTCGTGTCGAAGCTCACGAGCTTGCGTATCAACGCAAGCGACAGGAGGTCGTCTGCGCGAACGGGGCCGGCATCGGGTCGGACTTGCGCCGGTGTTGCAGGTGCGTTCATGGCGGAATCCCAGAAGTGCCCTTCGGCAAGCATGAAGGATAGCACCGGGCCGGTGCCGCTCCCAAGCGCGCATGGCGTGGACCGGTGTGCTCTCCACCGCGCGACGTCCGGACGCAAATGCGCGACAATCCACGCTGTTGGAGCACCGGATTGCGGACATGGACCTTTGGTTTCGATTCGGCCGGGCGGTAATGTGGGCGGGGGGACTGTGCGCGGCGCACGGCGCCGCGGCGCAGGCCGACTTGCCAACCGAGCGCATCAAGCTGCCTCCTGGATTCGTCATCGAGACTGTGGCGCGCGTGCCCGACGCGCGCGCCATGACCTGGGGCGACCGGGGGACGCTGTTCGTGGGTTCGACCGGCGCCGGCAAGGTGTACGCGCTGACATGGATGGGATCGGGAAAGCAGAACAAGCCCACCGTGCGCGTTGTCGCCTCGGGATTGCGCGAGCCCGCAGGCGTGGCCTTTCGCGCCGGTGCGCTCTATGTATCGGCCGTGAGCCGCATCCTGCGCTTCGACGACATCGAGAGCCGCCTCGACGATCCGCCGGCGCCGGTGGTCGTGAGCAACGCCTTTCCTACGGAAGGTCATCACGGCCGAAAGTTCATCGCCTTCGGGCCGGACGGCAGGCTTTACGTGCCGGTCGGCGCGCCGTGCAACATTTGTGAACCGGATCCGGAACGCTATACGATCATCACCCGCATGAATCCGGATGGCAGTGGCCGCGAAATCGTCGCGCGCGGCGTGCGCAATACCGTGGGGTTCGCGTGGCAGCCCGGGACCGGCGACCTGTGGTTCACCGACAACGGGCGCGACGGCCTTGGCGACGACGTTCCGCCGGACGAACTGAATCACGTGACCCGGGCGGGACAGAATTTCGGCTATCCCTATTGCCACGGCGGATTCATTCCCGATCCCGAATTCGGCAGTCGCCGCGCATGCAGTGAATTCGTGCCCCCGACGCAGGCGCTCGGCCCGCATGTGGCCTCGCTCGGGATGCGCTTTTACACCGGAACGAGCTTCCCCGCGGCCTACCGGAACCAGGTGTTCATTGCCGAGCACGGCTCCTGGAACCGCAGCCGGAAAATCGGCTATCGCGTGACGCTGGTCAGGCTCGATGCCGCGGGCAAGGCGGTGTCCTATCAAACCTTTGCCGACGGCTGGCTGGACGAGCAAAGCCAATCGGCCTGGGGACGCCCGGTCGACGTGCTGGTTGCGCCGGACGGATCGCTGCTCGTCTCCGACGACTACGCGGGCGCCATCTATCGCATCCGCTACAAAGGTGGCTGAACCGCCTACGTGTTTCGGACGATCGCCTTACGGTTCACCAGGACGCGCGGTTGCAGGGTCATGGCATCGGCGCAAACGCGCGATTGACTAGAACACGCGGCGCGGCGACACAACGACACGCCGCGGCGCGAAGACGACCGGCACGGGCGCAACATAAGGAAACAGCACGGGAGCGGCAACCAGCCAGCGGCCGCGAATGACCGGACGGAAATAGGGTCTCGCGTAGGGGCGAAATGGAGCGGCGACGAAACCGCGACCGCCGTAGAACCCCGGCTGGCCGGCGGATACGTTGAATCCGGGGCCGCCTACGGACACGCCCCAGGCGACGTCGCTGGCATGGGCGAGCGGAACGAAGGATGCCGCGGCAAGCACAGCACCGCAAAGCGCGAGGGTGGAAACTGTGCGACGATGCAAGATCGATTTCATCATAGTGGCCTCACCAGGGACGGGTCCTTTCAGGCGACGCACCGGAACGCGGAAGGACATTCCCGAGGCGGTCGTGTGTCCATCAACGCCAAGGTTTGATTCGCCGTTGACGTGGGAGATTCCGCCCGGGCACTTGTTACAAACGGAAACGCATTAAACTTCACGGTGCGCGCCTCAGGCACGGGCGGCCGGCGAACGAAGATCGTTTCACGAACCATTTCCGGAGAAACTCTCGATGCAATTCCTTCGCAATCTCGGGCTGGGCGCCCTGGCGCTGGTCCTCGCTGCACAAGCCCTGGCTGCGGACCTGACCGTCGGCCTGGCCACGGACGTCACCGCGCTCGATCCGCACTATCACAACGTCACGCCCAACAACAACGTGGCAGCGCATATCTTCGGATTCCTGGTGCAGCGCAACGAGAAGTCGCAGCTCGAACCGTCGCTCGCAACGGAATGGAAAACCGTGGATCCGCTGACGTGGGAATTCAAGCTGCGCCGCGGCGTCAAGTTTCACGACGGCAGCGACTTCACCGCAGCCGACGTGGTGGCATCGATCGAACGCGTCCCGACTGTGCCGAACAGCCCGTCGCCGTTCACCGCCTACAGCAAGCAGATCAAGCAAATGATCGTCGTCGATCCTTACACCATCCGCTTCAGGACGGCCACGCCGTATCCGCTGATGCCTTCCGACATGACCCAGATTGCAATCATCTCCAAGTCCGCGGCCAAGGCCTCGACCGAGGATTTCAATTCCGGCAAGGCCGCGATCGGCACCGGGCCGTACAAGCTGGTTCGCTACGTCAAGGGCGACCGCATCGAGCTCGCGCGCAACGATGCGTGGTGGGGAGGCAAGACACCGTGGGAGAAGGTGACACTGCGACTCTTGCCGCAGGACGCGCCGCGCGTGGCGGCGCTGCTGTCCGGCGACGTCCAGGTGATCGAAGCCGTGCCGCCCGCGGACGCCGCCAACCTGCGCCGCGACAAGCGCGTGAACATGTACCGCACGGTCGCCGACCGGCTCATTTATCTGCACATGGACAGCAACCGCGACGTGTCGCCGTTCGTCACCGACAAGGCGGGCAAGCCGCTCGATCGCAACCCTCTCAAGGACCCGCGCGTGCGCCTGGCCATCTCGAAGGCGCTCAATCGGCCCGCAATCGTCGACAAGGTGATGGAAGGCGAGGCCGTCATGTCCGGCCAACTCGTTCCCGAATTCCTGTTCGGCTCGACCAAGAACCTCAAGGTCGAGACTTTCGATGCCGCGGGCGCGAAGAAGCTGCTGGCCGACGCGGGCTATCCCGACGGATTTGGTCTCACCATTCACTCGCCGAACAATCGCTACGTCAACGATGCCAAGATCGCGCAGACGGTCGCCCAGATGCTGACGCGCGCCGGCATCGACACCAAGGTTGTCGCGATGCCTTCGGCTACGTATTTCGCGCAGGCGACCGACTTGAAGTTCAGCTTCATGCTGCTGGGATGGAGCACCGGCACCGGCGAGGCGTCGTCTTCACTCAAGGCGCTGCTCATGACCTACAACAAGGACAAGGGCTTCGGCACCGCCAATCGCGGCCGCTATTCCAACACCAAGGTGGATGCCCTGACCGAGGATGCGTTGCAGACGGTCGACGATGTGAAGCGCGAAGCCTATTTGCAGCGGGCCACCGAACTCGCGATCGGCGATACCGGCATCATCCCGCTGCATTTCCAGGTCAACCTGTGGGCGACGCGCGACGGCATCACTTATGTTCCGCGCACGGACGAAAACACGCTCGCGTGGAAATTCACACCGAAGAAACCATGAACGCCACGTTGCCTCGCTGGCCGGCCATCACGACGCCCGCCCAGAATTTCATCAACAATCGCTGGCAGGCGCCGCAGGGACGTGCGGAATTGCCCATGGTCGACCCTTCCGATGGCGCGCCTTTCGCGGCCATTGCGCGAGGCAACGCGGCGGACATCGATGCGGCCGTGCGCGCCGCGCAGGCGGCCCGCGACGGCGCGTGGGGCAGGCTGGCGCCTGCCGAGCGCGGACGGCTGCTGGGCAAACTCGCGCGTTCCATTCTCGATCATGCGCAGGAGTTGGCGCTGACCGAGGCGAGAGATTGTGGCAAGCCGCTGACCCAGGCGCGCGCAGACGTCGCTGCCTGCGCGCGCTACTTCGAGTTCTATGGGGGCGCCTGCGACAAGCTGCACGGCGATACCATTCCGTATCCCGAGGGCTTCACTGTCCTGACGTGGCGTGAGCCGCACGGCGTGACCGGCCACATCATTCCCTGGAATTATCCGCTGCAGATCTTCGGCCGTTCGGCGGGCGGCTCGCTCGCGGTGGGCAACGCGTGCGTGGTCAAGCCGGCCGAGGACGCCTGCCTGTCGGTGCTGCGCGTCGCCGAACTCGCGGCGGAGATCGGACTGCCCGCGGGCGCGCTGAACATCGTCACCGGCCTTGGCAACGAAGCGGGCGCCGCGCTCGTGGAGCATCGGGGCATCCACCACGTTTCCTTTACCGGGTCTCCCGCGACCGGCACCTGGGTCGCGGCCACGGCCGCGCAACGCCATTGCCCGGTCACGCTGGAGCTGGGCGGCAAGTCACCGCAGATCGTGTTCGCGGACGCCGATCTCGATGCGGCGCTGCCTGCGCTGACCAACGCCATCGTGCAGAACGCGGGCCAGACGTGTTCGGCAGGCAGCCGGCTGCTGGTCGAGCAGTCACGCTACGAGGAAGTGCTCGCGCGCCTCGGCGAGCGGTTCGCCGCGCTGAAGGCAGGCCCCGCGTTGGCGGACCTCGACTGCGGACCGCTCATTCGCGGCTCGCAGTTGCAGCGCGTGCGCAGTTTCCTGGCGGACGCGGCCACGGGCGGCATCGCCATTGTCGCTCAGGGAACGATCGTCGCTGACGCGCCGGCGACCGGCTTTTACGCCGCGCCGACACTGTTGCGCGACGTCCCCGTCGACAACCGGCTTGCCTGCGAAGAAGTGTTCGGTCCGGTGCTGGCGGCAATGCCCTTTGCCGACGAGGCGGACGCGATCCGCGTTGCCAATGCCACGGATTTCGGTCTCGTCGCGGGGGTATGGACCCAGAACGGCGGCCGCCAGCTGCGCATGGCGCGCGCGGTCGCAAGCGGTCAGGTGTTCATCAACAATTATGGCGCGGGCGGTGGCGTCGAGTTGCCTTTCGGTGGCGTGAAGCATTCCGGTTACGGCCGGGAAAAGGGCATCGAAGCGCTGCACGGCTTCACCACGCTCAAGACCGTCGTCCTCAAGCACTGATAATCCATGCGCCTTCCCAACAAGATCGCCATCGTGACCGGCGCGGGTTCCGGCTTCGGGCGCGGCATTGCCCAGCGCTTCGCGGCCGAGGGAGCCAAGGTCGTTGTCAACGACATCGACGCCGAGAACGGCGAACACACGGTTGCCGATATCGTGGCGTCGGGAGGCCATGCGCTGTTCTGCGGTGGCGACGTGGCGAAGGACTCGGACGTGAAGCATCTCGTCGAATTCGCGCTCAAAGGTCTTGGCGGCCTCGACGTCGTGGTCAACAACGCCGGCACCACCCACAAGAACCAGCCGATGCTGGACGTTTCCGAGGAGCAGTTCGACCGGATTTACCAGGTCAACGTGAAGAGCCTGTTCCTCACGGCGCGCCATGCCGTCCCGCATTTTCGCGCGCGGAAGAACGGCGTGTTCATCACCATTGCGTCGACCGCCGGCGTGCGGCCGCGGCCCGGTCTCACCTGGTACAACGGCAGCAAGGGCGCAGCGATCGTGACCAGCCGCTCGATGGCGGCCGAACTCGCGCGCGACAACATCCGGGTGAACGTCATCAACCCTGTCGCGGGCGAAACACCGATGCTGGTGGATTTCATGGGTCAGGACACACCCGAGCGTCGCGCCCAGTTCATTGCCTCCATTCCGTTGGGCCGCCTGTCCCAGCCTTCGGATGTCGCAACGGCCGCGGTGTTCTTCGCGTCGGACGAAGCGTCCTTCATAACTGGCGCGTGTCTCGAAGTCGATGGCGGGCGCTGCGTCTGATCAATGCCCGGATCAGGCCCTGCCGATCAGCGCGGGCAGGCTCTTGATGTCGATCGACTGTGCGCGTTCCTGAATCTGTCCCGCATACCGGGTGCCGAGTTCGCGTGCCTGGGTGATCAACGGTCCAAAGGCGGCGCGCAACTTGTCGGCATCGAGCGTTCTGCCGCCTGCGTAATACTGGACCGCGACATGTCCCATTGCCCACGTGGACGCGAAGGCCATGCCGGAACTTGCCGCCTGGTGGCCGATGGAACGACCGATGCCGCCTGCGATGCCGCCCAGCAGTCCACCCAACAGCTTGCGACCGAATTGCTCGAGGTACTGCGCGGTCAGCCCCACGCCCAGCGTTGCCAGAAAATCCTTGACGCTATTGCCGTCGAGTTCAAAGCCATAAGCCTGGCCGATGCGATAGACAAGTTTCATCTGCAACGGAATGATCGCCATCGACGCCAGCGATTCCGGCAGCAGTTCGAGCGCCGCATTGGTGATCGCAGCACTGACGATTTGCTGCTCGAGGGCCGCCGAATCCGGCGCCGGGCGTCCGGGAGTCGGCGGCACCGTGTCCGTCAGCGGCACGGTGGCGACCGCATTGGCCGATTGGGCGTAGGTTTGTGCGGCCGGCGCAGGCAGTCCGAGCGCAGCCGCCAGTTTGGCGAGGAACGCGCTTTCCTCGGGCGACGTCGCGCCGTCGGCATGGACAACGCCTACCGCCATTTCATAAGCGATCTGGCGTGCCTGCGGCGTCACGAGCGATTGCACGGTCCCCGCCAGATCGGAATTGCGCAGCGCGACGTCCTGTTGCAGCGACGCCGCGTTCATGCCCACCCCACCCATCCGCGCGGCCAGCGTTTCAATGGCAGCACGCTCGCGCGGATCCGCCATGCCGTCGGCAAACGCTGCCATGATGGCGATGTTCAGGATCGCAAGCTGTTCTGCTTCCGTCATGGCAATTCTCCCGTCGCTTGTCACGGGTCTGTGATCAGCCCGCCCAGTTCCACGACCGACACTTTCGCAAGAAGGCGTGGCCCCGTCGGTGGAGCGTACATCGGACCAGCGGCCTCAAGTCTTGCGGACGATCATCTGCTCGAGTTCGGTCACGATGGGCGTGGCGAACTCCATGCCTTTGCGCTTGACCAGCGATTGCGCGAAGTCGGGCAGCATTTCGTGCAGGTCGCGCAGATTTTCCGTTTTCTGCAGGCGCATCATGAGCCCGTAGCCGCGGAAACCCAGGTGCTGGTTTATCGCGTTGCTCAATGCCTTTTGCGCATCGAGGAAGCGCTGCACGTCGTCTGCGCTGCGCTCGACCGGACTGGCGCTCACCTGTTCTTCGGTCGAGCGCGCGCCGAAAAGGCGCGCGACCAGGCCCGCGCGTTCCAGGTCGGCGAAAGCGGCCGCGTCGGCATGAAACGCGCGACCACGCGCGAGTATCTGTGCGACCGTGTGTTTGCCGTCGATCAGGATCAGGAGCCGGCGTACGTCAATGGCGAGGCCCATGCGCCTTTCGACGAGTTCCTGGGTGCCGAGCTCGGTCTTGACGTAAATTTCGTCCAGGTTCATTTTTGTGTTGCCTGTGGCCACGGCGCGCCCTCCAAATCCTGTGCGCGCCACGAGCATCATACCGCCGGCGGCAGGTCGCTGACCAACGGCGTTCGTTGCCACCGGGCGGGCGGTCCCCCGCGGCAGTGCCAACGCGGCCTTGAATGGCCGGCTTTGTGAAATAATCGGCTACTACCGCCGGATGTCTTCCGCCGTCGGCAAACTGGGTCTCTACGCAGGTACCGCCTCCATGCTCGACCAGTCCGTCCATGCGCAATTTGCGGCGATCCTGCCGCCGGCGGCGTTCCTGACTTCTGCGGAGGATACCCGGCCCTACGAATGCGACGGGCTCACGCTGTTTCGCGAGCAACCCGCCGCGGTGCTGTTGCCGGAGAACGAGGCGCAGGTCGTCGCCTTGCTGAAGGCGTGCTACGAGGCACGCGTTCCGGTCGTCGCGCGCGGCGCCGGGACCAGCTTGTCGGGTGGGGCCTTGCCCGATCCGCGCGGCGTGGTCTTGTCGTTGGCAAAATTCCGCCGCATCCTGGCCATTGACCCGCTGACTCGGACCGCGACCGTTCAGCCGGGTGTGCGCAATCTCGCCATTTCCGAGGCCGCAGCCGCTTACGGGTTGTACTACGCGCCGGACCCCTCGTCCCAGATTGCCTGCACGATCGGTGGCAACGTCGCCGAGAACGCCGGCGGCGTGCATTGTCTGAAATACGGGCTCACCGTGCATAACCTGCGCCGCGTCCGGGGCGTGCTGATCACGGGCGAAGTCGTCGAATTCGGCGGCGAAGCGATGGACAGCGCGGGCTATGACCTCCTTGCGTTGATCACCGGCAGCGAGGGCCTGCTGGCGGTCATCACCGAAGTCACGGTCAGGCTATGTCCCAAACCGCAGTTGGCGCAGGTCGCGTTGGCGGCATTTGCGAATGTGGAGCACGCGGGCGCCGCCGTCGGCGCAATTATTGGCGCCGGCATCATTCCGGCCGGCCTTGAAATGATGGACCAGCCAGCGACGCGCGCGGTCGAGCAGTTCGTGCACGCCGACTATCCGCTGGATGCGGCCGCGGTGCTGCTGGTCGAGTCCGATGGAACGCCCGAGGAAGTAGCCGCCGAGATGACGGAAATCAGACGCCTGCTCACCGAGTCGGGTGCAACCGAGATCCGGGTCTCGAAGGACGAGGCGCAGCGGCTGTTGCTTTGGTCAGGGCGCAAGGCGGCATTTCCCGCCGTCGGCCGCATCTCGCCGGACTACTATTGCATCGACGGCACCATTCCGCGCGCGGCGCTGCCGCGCGTGCTGCGGGAAATCGCCGCGTGGTCGCGGGAATTCGGCCTCACGTGCGCCAATGTGTTCCATGCCGGCGACGGCAACCTGCACCCGCTCATCCTGTTCGATGCCAACAAGCCCGGCGAGTCCGAAAGGACCATCGAGTTCGGTGATCGGATACTCAACCTGTGCATCGAAATGGGCGGCACCATAACGGGGGAGCACGGCGTCGGCGTGGAGAAATTATCGTCGATGTGCGTGCAGTTCGCGCCGGCGGAACTCGAGCGCTTCCACGCGATCAAGCACGCCTTCGATCCGGAGACCTTGCTCAACCCGGGGAAGGCGGTGCCGACACTCGCGAGATGCGGCGAGTTCGGGCGGAAGCATGTGCACGCAGGACAGGTCACGCATCCGGACATTCCGCGTTTCTAAAGCGCAGGAGCAACCATGAAGATCAGCACGACGATGCGTCGAGGCAAGCCATGAACGCCGCCACCGAAGTGCGCCCGCGACCGACCGCGGCCGAGGTTGCGGGCATTGTCGGAACCCTAACCAGGGATTTCGCCGAACGGGCGGTGACCAGCACCGCCATACGGGAGCAGCACGGCCACGGGGAAGGCATGGCGGACATGGCGCTCCCCGATGTCGTCGTGTTCCCGCATACCAACGAGGAGGTGGCCGCGATCGTGCGCCTGTGCCACGCCGCCCGCATCCCGGTGATTGCGTTCGGCATCGGCACGTCGCTGGAAGGCCACGTGGCGGCGCTGTATGGCGGCGTGTGCATCGACCTATCGCAGATGAACCGCATGCTGGAGATCAACGAACAGGACCTCGACTGTCGCGTGCAGGCGGGCGTGACCCGCGAGCAGGTCAACGCGGAGCTGAAGGGCACGGGACTCTTTTTCCCGATCGATCCGGGCGCCAACGCCACCATCGGCGGCATGGCGTCGACCCGTGCATCGGGCACCAACGCGGTCCGTTACGGCACCATGCGCGAGAATGTTCTCGGACTGACGGTGATCACACCGGACGGACGCATCATTCGCACGGGTGGACGCGCCCGGAAGTCCAGCGCCGGCTACGATCTCACGCGGCTTTTCGTAGGCAGTGAAGGCACGCTGGGGATCATCACCGAGATCCAGCTTCGCCTGTACGGCATTCCCGAAGCCATCAGCGCCGCCGTCTGCCAGTTTCCGGATCTCAAGTCGGCGGTCGACGCGGTGATCGTTGCGATGCAGGTCGGGATTCCGGTCGCGCGCATCGAGCTGCTCGACGAAGCGCAGATGGACGTGTGCATCCGCTATTCCAAGCTCGAAGGATTCAAGGCTGCGCCGACGCTGTTCTTCGAATTCCACGGGTCGGACGCGGGCGTGCAGGAACAGGCGGAGATGATGCAGTCCATCACCGCGGAGCACGGTGGCAACGCCTTCGAATGGGCCACGCGGGCCGAAGACCGCAATCGGCTGTGGAAGGCACGGCACTCCGCGTACTACGCATCGAAGGCCTGCTATCCGGGCATGGAAGCCTTTGCCACCGACGCCTGCGTGCCGATTTCGCGCCTCGCCGACTGCGTGATGGAGGCCAAGGCCGATGCCGACGCCACGGGATTACTCGCGCCCATCGTGGGACATGTCGGCGACGGCAATTTCCACCTGACAGTGCTGTTCGATCCGAAGGCGCCGGGTGAGCGGGCCAAGGCCGAGGGCTTGGCCAAGCGCGTCAGCATGCGCGCGATCGCGATGGGCGGCACCTGCACGGGTGAGCACGGCATCGGCGTGCACAAGCTCGAGGCGCTGGTCGTCGAGCATGGCGAGGCAGTCGAGCTGATGCAGACGATCAAGCGCGCGCTCGATCCGCGCAACATCATGAATCCCGGCAAAACGGTCCCGCCCTAGGATGAAGCAACCCTCACGCTCGCGTTGCCCGCCGCTCCCAGGGGGGCGCAGTCAGCACGTCGGGGCGGACCTTCGATATTGACATGTACACACTCTACATCGGCAATCGGAATTATTCGTCGTGGTCGTTGCGTGGATGGCTCGCGGTCAAGCTTTCCGGCGCCCCGTTCCGCGATGTCGTGATTCAGTTGCGCGGCACCTACAACCCCGACAATCGCGCATTCTCGCCCACGGCCCTGGTGCCGGCGCTTCACGACGGCGACATTCACATCTGGGATACGCTGGCGATCGGCGAGTACCTGGCCGAGCGGCATCCCGGCATGTGGCCGGCCGACGCGGCGGCGCGGGCGTGGGCGCGATCCATTGCGGCAGAAATGCACTCGGGCTTCGCCGCGCTGCGCAACGACATGACGATGTGCATTCGCGAGCGCCTCGATGTCCGGCCCTGGTCGGACGCCCTGGTGGCGAACATCGCGCGGGTGGAGGAAATCTGGACCGAATCGCGGCGGCGCTTCGGCGGCGGCGGGGCGTTCCTTTGCGGCGCCTTCTCGTTGGCGGATGCGTTTTACGCGCCGGTCGCGTTTCGCTTTCAGACCTACGGCGTGCAGCCCGCAGGAGTGGCCGGAACCTACCTGCAAGCGCTGCTGGCGCATCCCTTGGTGGGCGAATGGGAAGTCGCCGCCCTGGCCGAAAAGGAAGTCATCGCCGCCGATGAGCCGCGCCTCCTGTATCGCGACAAGCTGGCGGCGGCGGGCCGCCTTTGAGGATTGCGATGGACCCGGCGCTGGAAGGGATGCAGGCCCGAATTCGCAAGGCGGCGGCGGAGGGCACGCCTCTGCGAATCCGCGGCGGCGGGACCAAGGATTTCCTGGGCGGATTACCGCTTGGCGCCATCCTGGATACCCAGGTCTATGCGGGAATCGTCGAGTATCATCCCACGGAGCTCGTGATTACCGCCCGCGCCGGCACCTCGCTCACGGCGATCGAGAGCGCCATGCGTGCGAGGGGCCAGATGCTGGGTTTCGAGCCGCCGCACTTCAGCGAAGGCTCCACCCTGGGCGGCGCGGTTGCCAGCGGCTTGTCCGGACCCCGGCGTCCGTATGCGGGGGCGGTGCGGGACTTCGTGCTCGGCGTGCGCGTCCTCGATGGTACCGGCCAGGAATTGTCCTTCGGCGGCCGCGTGATGAAGAACGTGGCGGGCTTTGACGTTGCGCGCCTGATGACGGGCGCGATGGGCACGCTCGGCGTCATCACTGAGGTCTCCCTGAAGTGCCTGCCGATACCGAAGTCCGAAGCCACGCTCGGCTTCGAGTGCTCGGCGGACGA
Source organism: uncultured beta proteobacterium (assembly GCA_963819965.1). Classification (GTDB taxonomy): domain Bacteria; phylum Pseudomonadota; class Gammaproteobacteria; order Burkholderiales; family Casimicrobiaceae; genus VBCG01. The sequence continues at coordinate 436,178 of CAWFYA010000004.1, read as the reverse complement.
GGCCATCCGCATGGTCAACGAATGGAGTGTGCAGCCGCTGCCCTTGTCGGCCACATGCTTCCACCACGGCCGCTTGCGCGTTCGCCTGTCGGGCGCGCAACCCGCCGTGGCCGCCGCGATGACGAAACTGGGCGGTGAGCATATCGCCAACGCCGAGAGCTATTGGGCGGGCCTGCGCGATCACTCGCATCTGTTCTTCGAAGGCGCGCGCGCGACCGATGTCGCGCTATGGCGGCTGTCCGTCAAGCCGACAGCGCCTTATACGGATCTCGGTGGCGAACAGGTAGTGGAATGGGGCGGCGGTTTACGCTGGCTTGCCGCGGGCGCGCGCGCGGACGTGCAGCGCGTGCGCCTATGGGCCGCGGCAAACGGCGGTCATGCCACGCTGTTCCGCGCGACCGACAAGAGCGCCGGCGCGTTCCATCCGCTCACCGCAACACTTTCGGCGCTGCACCAGCGACTCAAGGCGGGTTTCGATCCGCAGGGCATCCTCAATCGCGGCCGGCTCTATCCGGAATTTTGATCGCGCTCGATGCAGACCAATCTTTCGCCTGAGTTTTGCGACACGACGGAGGGCCGCGAAGCGGACGGGATCCTGCGTTCGTGCGTCCATTGCGGATTCTGCACGGCGACCTGTCCCACCTACCAGCTGCTCGGCGACGAGCTCGATGGGCCACGTGGCCGGATCTACCTCATCAAGCAGGTGCTCGAGGGAAGCGAAGTAACGCGGAAGACCCAGCTCCACCTCGACCGTTGCCTGACGTGCCGAAATTGCGAGACCACCTGTCCATCGGGCGTGCAATATGGCCGCCTGCTCGACATCGGTCGTGCGATCGTCGAGCGCAAGGTGGGACGCACGCAGGTGGAGGCGGCGCAGCGGTGGGGATTGCGCCGCGCCTTGATGTCCGGTTCGCTGTTCGCCACGGCCGTCGCGTCGGCGCGGATGTTCAAGGGGCTGCTTCCCCGCGAACTGGGTGACCGGATCCCGGCGACGCAGCGTGCCGGCGGCTGGCCCGCGCCACGGCACGCGCGGAAAGTCCTGATCCTGGAAGGCTGCGTGCAGCCGGCATTGAAGCCGAATATCGACGCCGCGACGGCGCGCGTGTTCGACCGCATCGGCCTGTCTGCCGTTCGCGCGGGAGGAGGCGGATGCTGCGGCGCGCTCTCCCATCACCTGAGTGCGGACGACGAGGCGCGCGCTGTGGTTCGCCGCAACATTGACGCATGGTGGCCGCATATCGAGCGGGGTGCCGAGGCTGTCGTCGTGACCGCGACGGGGTGCGGCGTCATGGTCAAGGACTACGGGCACTTCATGGCGCAGGAGCCCGCCTTCGCAGCCAAGGCGGCCCGGATCGGAGAAATGGCGCGCGATCCGATCGAGATCGTCACCGCGGAATGGCGGAGGATCGCGCCGCTGATCGCCATGGACCAGGGTCCGCAGCGTGTGGCCTTCCATCCCCCCTGCACGCTGACGCACGGCATGAAGATCAAGGGCCAGGTCGAGGAAATCCTGCAGGCGCTGGGACATTCGCTGTTGCCGGTGGCCGACGCCTATACCTGCTGTGGCTCCGCGGGCGCCTATTCGGTGCTGCAGCCCAAGATTGCGGGCGAACTCAAGACCAACAAGCTGAAGGCGCTCGAGGCATCGCGACCGAATGTGATCGCGACGGCAAACATCGGCTGCATGACCCACCTGGAGTCGGGCACGCGCACGCCGGTGCGGCACTGGATCGAACTGCTGGACAATCGCATGATCAATCCCGCCGGGAGTTTCGCCACCAAGCCTTCGCGGACTTCGTGATGACCGCGACGACGGGGGAGGGAACCCGACTGCGCGGAGACTACCGCCACTTCCTGGCGATCCCGACGCGCTGGATGGACAATGACAACTACGGGCACGTGAATAACGTCACCTATTACTCCTACTTCGACACCGTCGTGAACGAGCACCTCGTCCGCATCGGCGGCCTCGACATTGACAACGCTCCGGCAATCGGCCTGGTGGTCGAGACGTCGTGCCGCTATTTCCAGCCGCTCTCGTTTCCAGAGACCGTCGACGCGGGAATGCGTGTCGCCCGGATCGGCAACTCGTCGGTCAACTACGAGATCGCGTTGTTCCGCAGCGAGAACGATACCGCGGCTGCGACGGGCCGCTTCGTGCATGTTTGGGTCGAGCGCGCGACGCTGCGCCCGACCGCCGTTCCCGCGCGCATTCGTGCTGCGCTGGAACCCTTGCTTGCCACGCCATGACCATGCCACCCGCGCTGCACTGCATGCCGATGCGCGCGGCGACCCGCCATGACGCAGGCGCGGTGCTCGGCGCATTCCTGGGCGACGACGAGCACTATCGTGCGTCCGCCGCGGTTTACGGCGATGGCGGTGCGCCTGCGCTCGAGAAAGCCCTCGAGCTGTTCCTCGCGCGACCGGAGCTGGGATTCGTCTGGATCGCGCAAGTGGAGGAAACCGCCTCGTTCGTGACCGTCGGCGCTTGCGTCGTCTGCTATGCAATATCGACGTCGCGCGGATCGCTGGTGGCGAAACTCGACGACGTCTCGATTCGCGCAGACTGGCGGGGTCGCGGGATCGGCAAGCGTATGCTGGAGGCGCTGATCGCGCACTTGGGCGCACGTGGTGTCACTCGCATCGATTGCGGCTGCCATCGGCAAAACGCCGGCGCATGGAATTTCTATGAGCGGATGGGGTTTCGGCCGCTCGACGAGGAACGCATCGCGAGATTGATTTGACCCTTCTGAAATCCTGCGCCGGCTGCGCGTCGGTGCGTCTCTCGTCGGTGATGTCGCCTTGAGCGGCAAGGGCGTGCGCGCCACACAGCGATGGGCCCTCGTGCCGGCGGCAGGCGGGGGTTCCCGCTTTGGCGGAAGCGCGCCCAAGCAATACGCACTGCTGGGCGGGCGCCCGCTCCTCGAATGCACGCTTGATCGTCTGGGCAATGCGCTGCTGCTGGACGGCATTGCCGTGGTGATCGCGGCGGACGATGGGCACTACGACCGACTGATTGGTGAAAGGGCGGGCGTTACCATCATGCGTTGCGGCGGCGCCACACGCGGCGAGACGGTGCGCAACGGCATGCTGGCGCTGGCCGCGTCATGCGGCGATGACGACTGGGTCCTGGTTCACGACGCCGCGCGCCCCTGCGTGCCGCGGGGTGCGATCCGGCGCCTGGTCGAACTGCTGGAGCACGACGCCATCGGCGGCCTGCTCGCGGTGCCGGTTGCCGATACGTTGAAGCGTGATGACGGGCATGCCGGGACGCCGCGTGTGATGCGCACCGAGGATCGTGCGCGCCTGTGGCAGGCGCAGACGCCGCAAATGTTTCGCTATGGCGTGCTGGGCCGCGCGTTGGGGCGGGCGGGCGGGCCCGAATGCACCGACGAGGCCCAGGCAGTGGAGGCGCTGGGATTCGCACCGCGCCTGATTCGCGGCGACAGCGCCAATCTCAAAGTCACCTTCCCCGACGACCTCCGGCTGGCCGCCGCGATACTCGCGGCGCAAGCCATGGATGAAAGCCTCTCATGACGCTACGAATCGGCAATGGTTTCGATGTTCACGCGCTGGTGGCGGGACGCCCGCTCATCCTTGGCGGGGTCGTCATTCCTCACAATCGCGGCCTCTCCGGCCATTCGGATGCCGACGTGCTGCTGCACGCGATCGCAGACGCCATCCTGGGCGCGCTCGCGATGGGCGATATCGGCAAGCATTTCCCGGACACCGAGCCACAATGGCGTGGCGCCGACAGCCGCGTGCTGTTGCGCAACGTCTTCGCGCTCGCATTCGATGCCGGTTGGGAAATCGGCAATGTCGACGCGACGGTGATCGCGCAGTCCCCGCGGATTGCCCCGCACGTCGCGGCAATGCGCGCGAATCTGGCGGGCGACCTTGTCTGTGACGAGTCGCGCATTTCGGTCAAGGCAACCACGACCGAGCACCTGGGCTTTGCGGGACGCGGAGAGGGCATCGCCGCGCAGGCCTGCGTGCTGCTGCAGCTGCGTGACCGCAACGCCGGTCCATAGCGCGGATGACTCAGCCCTGGATCGGCAGCGTGACGCGCGCGACCGTGCCGCCGCCGTCGCGCGGCGACAGGTCGAAGGTGCCGCCGTGAACGCGCGCGATGCGGTCGACGATGGCCAGGCCCAGGCCGGCGCCGGCCACGCCGTCTTCGCGTGCCCTGGCGAACGACGCGCGGGTAAACGGCTGCTTCAGTCGCTCCACCTGCTCCGGCGGAATGCCAGGGCCGTGGTCCGTCACGTCGAGCCGAACCTTGGCTCCGGAGCGGGCAGTCGTCAGCTCCACCGGAGGCGCGCCATACGCCAGCGCATTGTCGATGAGGTTCGCGACCAGGCGTGAAATGGCGGTCGGCTTGAGCGGCATCTGCGGAATGTCGCCCGGCACAAAGGTCACGGGCCGCCCCGCCTGACGGTAGCGTTCGGCACACGCTGCAACGATGGCATTGAGGTCCGCGGGCTCGAGCGCAGTGCTGGCATCGTCGCGCGCGAAATCGAGGAACTGGCCGATGATGCGATCCATTTCTTCGATGTCGGCGACCATGCCTGCGCGTGTGGCGCTGTCCCCCGCCCCCATTTCGACGCCGAGGCGCATGCGCGCCAGCGGCGTGCGCAGGTCGTGCGAGACCCCCGCGAGCAGCAAGGCGCGGTCGCGCTCGATCTGGCGCAGGCTGCCCATCATGGCGTTGAAGCCGCGATTGACCGCGGCGATTTCCGTGGGACCGGACTCCGGCAGGGGCGGTGGCGTCTCGCCCCGGCCGACGCGTTCGACGGCGCTGGTCAATTCACGCAGCGGCCGGGCGAGAAAGCGCGCAAACGTGTACGCGGCAGCCAGCAGCAGCGCGAGCACGACGAGCGTCCAGGTCAGCGCGCGCGACGGGATGTCCTCGGCCTGCGGCCGCTCAGGCATCGGGAAGCCGATCCAATAGCCTTCATCGCCTGCGTAGACCCGCACCAGAAGCAGGTGGAATCGGGGCGCCAGACGGACTTCGGTCTCCGGCCCCAGCTTGGAGCGCAGCCGCTCCTCCAGGTCGGCAAACATCGGTCCCAATGCCGGCTGGCCGATGTTCGGGCGCTCTTGCTCCGGAACGATGCGGACCTGGTACTCGTGATTCAGGCGGTTTAGGGTTTCGCGGCGATTCGGCCCATCGGCGCTCCCCAGCGCGGCGCGCAGTGCCTGCAGCTGCACGAGCTTGGTGTCGCTGAACTGGCGGAATAGGAGTTCCGCGCGGTCGTGGCGGAACATCAGGATACTCGTCACCGCCGCCAACGCGACGACCGCAATCAACAGAAGAACCAGGCGCCCAAACAGGGAACGCGGCAGGAAGGTCACCTCGGATTGCCTCCTGTCAGGTCACGTTTCTTCGCCATCGTCGACCGCGGTCCGCCGTTCCTCCCCATCCGGTGGCGCGAGGTCGGGAACGTAGACGTACCCGAATCCCCAGACCGTCTGGATGAATCGCGGATTGGCGGGGTCGGGCTCGAGCAACTTGCGCAGGCGCGAGACCTGCACGTCGATGGCGCGGTCGAACACTTCGTGATCGCGGCCGCGCGCCAGCATCATCAGCTTCTCGCGCGCCAGCGGCTGCCGCGGGTGCTGCGCAAAGACTTTCAGCAGCGCGAACTCGCCGGTCGTCAGTGCGATGACCTTGCCGTCACGGAGCAGCGCGCGCGCCGACAAGTCGAGCGCGTAGGGGCCGAATGGCACGCTGCCTTCATTGCCGGGGGCACCGGGAGCGACGCGGTCGAGCTGGCGGCGCAACACCGCGTGGATGCGCGCCACCAGTTCCCGCGGATTGAAGGGCTTCGGCAGGTAGTCGTCCGCGCCCATCTCGAGGCCGACGATGCGGTCGACCTCCTCACCCTTGGCGGTGAGCATGATGATCGGAACCGTTTCTCCCGCACCGCGCAGGCGCCGGCAGACGGAAAGGCCATCCTCGCCGGGAAGCATCAGGTCGAGGACGACCAGGTGCGGAGGATCGCGCTGCAGCTTCTTGTCCAGATCGCGCGCGTCAGCGAGCGCCGCCACCTGGAATCCCTGTTCACCAAGATAGCGGGTAAGCAGGTCGCGCAGGCGGACATCGTCGTCGACAACGAGAATTTTGGCGGGAGTGGCCTTGGTTGCCATGTGTGACACTACAACGATTGGGCACCCGTCCGGGTACCGTCGTCTGGTAAGCAATTGTAACGTCAGCAGGGGACGAAACGTCTGGTTGCAATACACCGGATACGACCGGAACCGCAGGAGGAGAATGCCGCTCGAATCTACGTAACGGACGCAACCTCCATCGCTTCCGATTCGCAATCCGGTTGCCGGGTCTGCACCGTTCACAACCGACACCAAAATGCCCATAGAGGAATGAACATGAACATCATGAACATACGCACAGCGAATCTCGCGGCGCTCGCCGCGGCAGCCGTTTTCGGAGTCACGGGCATCGTCGCCGCGGCGCAGCCGGTCGGCGGTCCCGGCCATGGCCACGGCGCGCCCGGCGGAATGGAAATCGAGCACGTGATGCTCGGCATCCAGGCGCAGCTGAATCTCAATACATCGCAGCAACTGTCGTGGGACGGCGCCGTCGCCCAAACCAAGGCGGCGCACGAGGCGGGCCGCGCCAATGCGCAAAAAATCCATGACGCCCTGACCGCCGAACTGGCCAAGCCCGAACCGGACCTTGCCGCGGTCGCTGCCATTGCGGATGGCGTGCGCGCGACGAACGAATCGCTGCGCCAGGGTGTGCGCAACCAATGGCTGCAGCTCTATGCGACGTTTTCGCCGGAACAGAAGGCGGTCGTGCGCGATGCGATGGCGAAACGGCTTGCGGGCATGGAAGCCTTCAAGGCAAAGATGCGGGAGCGTCTGCAGCGCCGCGGTTGATCGACGGCGCAGCCGCAAGCCGCCAGGGGCGCGGTGCGAATGCGGTGTGAACGAGCAGTTTTGGACGGGGCGCGCGCAAGCGCGCCCTTTTTTATTTCGTGCGCGCGCGCTACGAAGATTGTTCCTGATTTCCAGTAAAAACAAAGCACTGCACACTTCCCAGCGGGTTTCTATGACATTGGCATTATTTGGTGCTATGCTGTGGTCATGGACGCGACACGCGTCCGGTCGCGAGGGGACGGAACCATGCGGTTCGTCACTGCCAACTCATCCAAGGACGCGACTCGGTACCCCCTTCGGTACCCGGACGGATACAGAACCGCGTATCCAGACAAGCACGGGGCAGCGTGCGCGATCGGGAATGCGCCGCGGGCACTGACAGGTTTGCGCAAATGGCGATGGCGCGCGCGGGCCGCGCTGCCGCGCTGCGTCCTGGCGCAGGTGCTGTGGCTGATGCTCGTGCAACTGGTTGGCGCGCAAGCGGCATTGAGCCCGGTCTACCGCTTCTTCAATCAGCAGACGGGCACCCATTTCTACACGATCGTTGCTGCCGAACGGGACCAGGTCATTGCCGGTAGCCCCCAGTTCGTCTACGAAGGTCCGGCATTTGCCGCGTATGCGCAGCCTGCGCCCGGCGCGCAGCCGGTATTCCGTTTCTACAACACGGCGACCCGCGCGCACTTCTACACGAACAAGGCATCCGACCGGGACTATGTGCTGGCGACCTGGCCGCAGTTCGCATTCGAAGGCGTCGCCTATTACGCGATGCCCTCTGCAGGCGCCGACGGGCGGACCGAGCTGTTCCGCTTCTTCAATACCACGACGAGCACGCATTTCTATACCGACAAGGCGAGCGAACGCGACTACGTGCTGGCGACCTGGCCGCAGTTCAAGTTCGAGGGCGTGGCTTTCTACGTTTACGACGCCGACGGGGTGCCGGTGCCACCGGTGGTGATACCTTCGTCCGACGCCTTCCGCTTTCTGCAGCAGGCGTCGTTCGGCCCCACGCCGGCGACACTGGCCCGCGTCGCGGCCGTTGGCGTCCCCAATTATCTCGAGGAGCAGTTCGGGCAGGCGATCAGCGGCTATCCGGACGCGGCGTACAACTACCTTTCGCTGGACGAGTCGGATGCATGTTCGTTCAGCGCGCCACGCCAGGGGGCCGCCTACGCTTGCGCAATCAACCAGCTGACGCTGTTCAAGATGCGCAACCAGTTCTTCAACAACGCACTCACACAGCCGGACCAGCTGCGGCAGAGGGTTGCGTGGTCACTGTCGCAGTTCTTCGTGGTCTCCGCCATGAAGGATCCGGACATGGAAGCCGGGTATGTGATGGCGCGTTACCACCAGATCCTGTTTGAGGAGGCGTTCGGCAACTTCGAGACCTTGATGCTCAAGGTGACGCTGTCACCGCAAATGGGGCATTACCTCGACATGGTGGACAACGCCAAGGCCAATCCCCGGGCCGGCACCGAGCCGAATGAGAACTTCGCGCGCGAGTTGATGCAGCTGTTTTCGATTGGGGTGAACGAACTCAGCGCGGACGGATCGCCCCTGCTCGACACGTCCGGCCAGCCGATCCCGAGCTATGGCCAACCCGAGATCAAGGCATTTGCGCGAGTATTCACGGGCTGGACCTATCCACCTTACGACGCACCGCAAACCGCCGGTCCCGACGACCGCCGCTATTTCGCCAAACCGATGGTGCCGGTGGCGGCGGACCACGACACCGGCGCGAAGGCACTGCTCAAGGGCACGACGCTACCCGCCGGGCAGTCGGCCGATGCCGACGTGCGCGCCGCCGTCCACAACGTCTTCATGCACCCGAATGTCGGCCCGTACTTTGCCAAGCATCTGGTTCGACAGATGGTCACCGGCAATCCGTCGCCTGCCTATGTGGCGCGCGTCGCGGCCGCATTCAACAACAACGGCGGCGGCGTTCGCGGCGACATGAAAGCGGTGCTGCGCGCGGTCCTGCTCGATCCCGAGGCGCGCGGTGACGTCAAGACCGACGCGAGCTACGGCATGCTGAAGGAACCGGTTCTCTACATCACGTCGCTGTTGCGCCAGCTGGGCGCTGCCAGCGATGGCGCGGGACTGGATCAACCGGCCAAGGCCATGGGCCAGGACGTGTTCTATTCGCCCACGGTATTCAACTACTACCCGGCCGAATACCGGATTCCGGGCACCTCGCTCGTCGCGCCGCAGTTCGGGATCCACAATACCAATACCGTGTTGCACCGGATGAATTTTGCCTACGAAATGATCTACGACGGCGGCTACGGACCCGACAGCGATGTGCCCAATGCCATCGGGACCCAGATCGACTTGCGGCCATTTGCCAGCGTTGCCGCCGATCCGGTCCGGCTCGTCGCGCTGGTCAACGATCGCCTGTTCGGCGGCGGCATGCCGCTCGGCATCAAAGCGGAAATCACCAACGCAGTGAATGCGCTGCCGGCGGACGATCCCGACGAGCGAGCCCGCACGGCCGTGTTCCTTGCCGCATCGTCGTTCCAATTTCAGGTTGCAAAATGAGCGCCGGGACAAACGCCGACCTCGCCCGCCGCCGCTTTTTGCGCGCCGGCGGCGCATTCTCCGCCGGTGCGCTGTTTCCGGCGCTGGCTGCGTGGACCCCGGCCGCCCATGCCCAGGCGGCGGACTATCGCGCGCTGGTGTGCGTTTTCCTCTACGGCGGCAACGACAGCAACAACATGATCGTGCCCTACGACGACTACGGCAGCTATGCCGCCGGTCGCAGTGGTTCGACGGGTGCCGCCGTGGGCCGCGACGAACTCGCCATCATCACGCCCGCCGGTCTGCCGAGATATGGATTGCATCCAAATCTCGACATGCTGGCGCCGCTGTTCGCGCAGGGAAAGCTGGCGGTGGTCGCGAACGTCGGGGCGCTGACGGCGCCCCTGACGCGAGCCCAATACCTGGCCGGCGGTCCGCACCCGCGCAATCTTTTCTCGCATAGCGACCAGCAATCGACCTGGCAGGGCCTGGTCCCCGGACAGGCGACGCCGAGCGGTTGGGGCGGGCGCATCGTCGACGTCACCGGTGCGGGCAACGCCGCATTGGCAATACCAGGCATGGTTTCGCTGGCCGGAGATGCCGTGTACACGATCGGCGCCACGTCGCTACCTGTAGCGCTTTCGCAAGACGGTGCGCTGGGCCTCGCCGGTGATCGCTACAGCGACGCGGGACGAATTCGCTATGCAGCGCTGAGCCGGATTCTGGCGGTCGATCGCGAAAACCAGTTGCAGGCGAAGGCCGCCGACGTGATGGCGCTTGCGGTCAAAAGCAGCGAGGCGCTGGGGGATGCGCTCAATTCTGCCTACAGCGCAATCGACACGGCGTTCCAGGGCGCCAACGGAGGTTTGGCCGACCAGCTCTACCAATGCGCGAAGCTGGTTGCGGCGCGCTCGCAACTGGGCGTGACCCGGCACGGTTTCTTTACTTCCATGGGCGGATTCGACACGCACAACGCGCAGCGCGGCGAGCAAGCGTCGCGCTTCAATGAAATGGGCCCGGCGCTGGAGGCTTTTCAGAAGGCGATGGAGGCGCTTGGCGTTGCCGACAAGGTAACGACGTTCACGCTTTCGGATTTCAGCCGCACGTTCCGCATCAACGCCAACGCCGGCACTGACCATGCGTGGGGCGGCCATCATCTCGTGCTCGGCGGTGGCGCGCGTGGCGGTGCGTTCTACGGCCGCTTTCCCAATCTCGCGATGGGCGGACCCGATGATGCCGGCGACGACGGCCAGTGGATTCCCACGACGGCCATCGAGCAGTACGGCGCCACACTGGCCAAATGGTTCGGCGTCCCTGCGGCTGCGCTTCCGCAGGTATTTCCCAACCTCACCGCGTTCTCCGGGCCGGACCTAGGTTTCCTTGGCTGATGACCGCCGAGGCGCGGTGGGGTCCATTCCTACGGCATAAAAACGGCGGGATTGGGTTGCATTGCCCGGCGCGGTCGAAAAGCGCCCCGCAAGCCTAGACGACGGTTTGGCCAATTCCGATATTTTTGCATGTTTGCCCGAAATACTATTGTCATTAAGATGTCTAGTAGATGACAAGACATCGGCATATGCATTCGTGCGAATTTAGCATAATCAATATGTTACGACATTTCGCTAACATGGCATGCGCATAAAACGAGAGGCAAATTTGCCGTTTGTCGCCAAATCAAAAAAAGACTTGAATAATGCAACTTGACCATGAATAATCCGGGCACAGGGGAGCGTTCCAAAGTCCACACGCGTCGCAGTTTCCTGGCATGTGCGCACCCAACGAGCGAGCCAACCACGACATCCGTCGTCCAAAAGCCGGAGGCTGGTGATGCAGGGCGAATTCAGCAGGTCCAAGAATGTGGTGTCGCGCACGCGCGACTGGCTCAAAAACGTGGTGGCGATTCTGGCCTTGGCCTCGGGGCTCGGTGCGGGCCTCGCGGCGCAGAACGCCTTCGCCGACACCGCCGCGCCTGTCTTCCGTTTCTACAACACAGCGACGGGCACGCACTTCTACACGATTGAGGCCGCCGAGCGCGACCAGATCCTGCAGCGCTTTCCCTCGTTCGCCTACGAAGGCGTGGCGTTCTACGCATTCAAGGCGCAGGTGAACGGCAGCTCACCGGTCTTTCGCTTCTACAACCGGTCGACCAACACCCATTTCTACACGATCTCGCAGTCCGACAAGGACTACGTGCTGCAGAACTTCCCGGTGTTCACGTATGAAGGTGCGGCCTACTACGCGATGAGTTCGCCGGTCGCCGGCAGTGAGGACCTCTACCGGTTCTATAACCGGATGACGGGTGCCCACTTCTACACGACCAGTCCCGCCGATCGCGACTACGTCAAGGCAACGTGGCCCTGGTTTGCCTTCGAAGGCGTCGCATTCCAGGTCTTTGCCGACCCGGTCGACAGCGGTGGTGGTAGCGGTCCGGCGGCGACGACCACTTCCTTGGTCAGTTCGGCCAATCCTGCCCCCGTCGGCTCGGCCGTGACCTTCATCGCGACGGTGAACGGGACGGCACCTACGGGTTCCCTGAACTTCACCGACAACGGCGCAGCGATCGCAGGTTGCACAGCGGTTGCGCTCGCGGTAAGCGGCGATGCCGGATCGGCCGTATGTGCCACATCGACCCTTGCGGCGGGCAGCCATACCATCGTGGCCAGCTATAGCGGCAATGCGACCAACGCAGTCTCCAGCGGCACGCTGACGCAAACGATTACCGGCAGCGGCGGCGCCGTTGTCACGACGACGGCGCTGACCAGCTCCATCAATCCTGCAAACGTCGGCAATCCGGTGACCTTCACGGCCACGGTGACGGGCAGCGCGCCCACGGGAACCGTGACGTTCACGGATGGCGGTGCCGCCATCGGCTGCAATGCGGTCCCGGTGGTGAGCGGGCTCGCCTACACCGCCCAGTGCACGTCGTCCGCGCTCGCGCTAGGCACCCATAACATCATGGCGAGCTACTCGGGCGACGCCGGCAACATGGCGTCCAGCGGCACGCTGGCCGAGGTGATCAATTCCTTTGGCGGCGGCGGCGGCGGCGCAGGATCGACCACGACCACGTTGTCGAGCTCGATGAACCCGCAGGCGTCTGGGGTTGCCGTTGTGTTCACCGCGACGGTGAATGGCACGGCCCCGACCGGCAGCGTGGGCTTCACCGCCAACGGCACGGTCATCTCCAACTGCGGCGTGGTCGCCTTTGCGGCAGGCACAGGCAATTCGCGCATCGCCCAGTGCAGCACGACCACGCTGGCGGTCGGCACGCTGGCCATCGTGGCCAAATACTCCGGCGATGCCAACAACGCGACGTCGACCAGCGCCGCGCTGAACCAGACGATTACCGGCACGCCGCCGGCCCTGGTGCCGAAGGTTTCGTTCAGTCTGTCGAACACGCTGATCATTGCGCCGCAGGCGGTGTCCATCACCGCGACGGCCACGGAGACCGGCGGCACCATCGCCAAGGTGTCCTTGTACGTCAATGGCGCGAAGGTCGCCGACCTGACCACCTCACCCTACACGTTCACGACGGCGGCGTTGCCTGTGGGAACGCATTCCGTCTACGCCACCGCGACCGACCTCCTGGGCACGGTCACGTCGACGCTGGCGCAGAACATCGTCGCGATCTCCGGACCGCCGCCGGTGGTCACGACCAGCGCTGACGTCTGGCGCCTGCTGAACCAGGCCACGTTTGGCGCGTCGCAGGCCGAGGCCGCCAAGGTCGTGGCCATGGGCGTCAGCAACTGGATCAACAACCAGTTCGTGCAACCGATCTCGGGCTACCCGGACACGAAATACAACGTGATCTCGCTCAAGACGATACCGTCGGTGTGCACCAACACGGACCCGGCAGGCAAGGGCTATCCGGCGGACTCGCCGCAGGCGGTTTGTGCGCGCGACCACCTGACATTGGCGATGATCCAGCGCGACTTCTTCACCAATGGGCTGACCGCGCCGGATCAGTTGCGCCAACGCGTGGCCTGGGCGCTGTCGCAGATCATCGTCACGTCGGGCAACGAGCCGGACCTGTCGTACGCCTACGTGATGTCGCGTTACCAGAACATCATGTTCAACAATGCGTTCGGCAATTTCCAGACGATCCTGCAGCAGGTGACGCTGAACCCGGCCATGGGCAACTACCTCGACATGGTCAACAACGACCGGGCCAGCGGCGCGCGCGTGGCCAACGAAAACTACGCCCGGGAAATCATGCAGCTCTTCTCGGTCGGCCTGGACGAACTGAACGACGACGGCTCCACGATCAACGACGCCATGGGCAACCCGGTGCCGACGTACGACCAGAACACCATCAAGGAATTCGCCAAGGTGTTCACGGGCTACACGTTTGCCGATCCGGCCAACCCCGCCGCGCCGGCCACGAAGAAGAACCCGGCGTACTACGCTGCCAACATGGTCACGTACCCGACGACGGCCACTTCCGGTCACGAAACGTCCGCGAAGACGCTCCTCAATGGCGTGGTCGTGCCTGCAAACCAAACGCCGCAACAGGACCTGGACGCAGCCGTGCAGAACGTGTTCATGCACCCGAACACGCCCGCCTACATCAGCCGGCAGTTGATCCAGCGCCTGGTGACCGGCAACCCGTCGGCCGCCTACGTGCAGCGCATCAGCAACGTGTTCAAGAACAATGGTGCGGGCGTGCGTGGCGACCTGAAGGCCGTGGTCAAGGCCATACTGATGGACGCCGAAGCGCGTGGCCCCGGCAATCCCGACCCGACGTTCGGCAGCCTGCGGGAGCCGGCGCTGGCGATCACCGCAGCGATCCGCGCGTTGAACGGAATCAGCGACGGCAACCGGCTTGCCGGTGCGGTCAACAATCTTGGCCAGAACCCGTACTTCTCGCCGACAGTGTTCAACTACTTCCCGCCGGACGCGACCATTCCGGACACGTCGACGCGGGCGCCGGAATTCGCGATCCACACGACGTACACCGCGATACAGCGCGCGAACCTGTTCTACACACTGGTTTACAGCGGCTACGCGCCGGACCCGACGATCCCGAATGCCATCGGCACGCGACTTGACCTGTCGCAGTTTGTTGCGCTCGCCACCAACCCGACCGCGATGGTCGCCAAGTACAGCGACGTGCTGACCGGCGGACAGCTCGACCCGGCGGCCCAGGCGATCGTTGTGAACGCGGTTACTGCGGTTGCCGTCAGCGCAACCCCGACGCCCGCGCAATTGCTGGCCCGCGCGCAGATGGGGGCCTACCTGATCCTTTCGTCCTATCACTTCCAGGTGCAGCGCTAACATGAATACCAATCGCCGGAAATTCCTGACGTCGACCACTGCGCTCACTGCGAGCGCGGCCGCGGGAAGCATGCTCCGCTGGGGTGTCGAGAGTGCCGAAGCGCAAGCGATGGGCGGCTACAAGGCCCTGGTCTGCGTGTTCCTGTTCGGCGGCAATGACTCGAACAACATGATCGTTCCGTTCACGGACTACGGTTCGCCCGCGATCGCGGGGTCTTACGGCGCGACGCGGACTGCTGCATCGAACGTGGCGATTCCGCAGGCCCAGCTGCTGCAATTTCCTGCGGCGGGAAAGACGTTCGGGTTTCATCCGTCGCTGGCCTCGCTGGCACCCACGTACACGAGCGGCAATCTCGCGGTGATCGCCAACGCCGGAACGCTCATTGCGCCGATCACCCAGGCGCAATACAAGGCAGGCGTCAACCGGCCGCAACAGCTCTTCTCGCATTCCGACCAGCAGAATGCCTGGATGGGATACGTTCCGGGCGCCGCGGTGGCCACGGGCTGGGGCGGCCGCTCGGCAGACGAGCCAAGTGTCATCTCGGCCAACGCGGGATCGCTCATTCCGGTGACGATTTCAGTCTCCGGCAAGCAACTGTTCACGATCGGCAAGCAACACGCGCCCCTGGTCATTCCGCAAAACGGCGGTGTCAACCTATCGGGGCAGGCGGCCACTGGGGACGGGGCGACGCGCTACGCGGCGTTGAGCCAGTTGCTGGCCACCGGGGGCGCCAACCAGGTCGTCGGTGGCGCATCTTCGATCATGAGTCAGGCGCTGCTTGCCAATGCAACCGTCAATCCCATCCTCAGCGCCACGCTACCCGCGGTGATCACCAACGCGTTCACTGTCGGCGGAACCCTGCTCAACACGGGCATTGCGCAGCAACTGCGGCAGGTCGCGCGGCTGATCAATGCCCGCGCCGCGACCGGTGCCGGCCGCCAGTTCTTCTTCGTCAGCATGGGCGGTTACGACACCCATTCGGGTACCGTGACCAATCAGACCAACCTGTTCAACCAGTTGGCGCCGGCAATGAAGGCTTTTTATGACTATACGGTCGCCGACGGCGTCTCCAACATGGTCACGCAGTTCACGAGCTCCGATTTCAACCGCACGTTCATCGGCAATGGCAACGCCGGCGTCGACCATGCGTGGGGTGGTCACCATATGGTTCTCGGCGGTGCGGTCAACGGCGGGAAGATGTACGGGACGTTTCCCGATCTCACCGTCAAGGGTCCGGACGACTCCGGCAGCAACGGCGCATGGATTCCGACCACATCGGTCGACCAGGTCGGCGGAACGCTCGCCAAATGGTTCGGCATGCCGGGCTCGGACATCGCGCAAGTGTTCCCGAATATCGTGAATTTCAATCCCGACCTGGGTTTCATGAGCTAAAGGACAATTCGGCCGCCAGGCTTCTCTTCGCTTGACTGCGACCACGGCGACAACGACAAAAAAAGAACGACACACCCAGCTACGACGGTCCTGCGTCAAACGAATCCGGCTTCGCATCCCCCCGCGGGGCCGGCGCGGGACCGCCACCCTTGCTCCTCCGACCGCCGGTCGGGTCGCCTGCGCCGCGATCCGCACCGGCGTTTCTTTGTCTGGCCACAACGCGCGGTCACGACCTGCCGGCCCTGCCACCCGAGTTCAGGCGGCACGCGGCATGGCGCGTGCGACCAGGGCGGTTGCCACCGCTTCGAGAACCGTGGCGACGACGGGCTTCCCCAGCAAAGTCATGCCGGCCGCGCGTGCCGCGCGCTCGGCGGCCGCGCTCGTGTCGCCCGAAACGATAAGCGCAGGAACAGCGAAACCAAGTTCATCGCGTAGCGCGCGGACGGCGACGATACCGCTTTCGCCATTGTCGAGGCGCAGGTCCGCGACCACCAGGTCGGGATAGCGCGCCCATCGCCCGAGTGCTGCGAGCAGCGTCGGCGTGTCGCGGCCGCCGACCACGGTCGCGCCCCACACGGAGAACAATTCGGTCATTGCATCGACGGACGCAGGATCGTCGTCGACGACGGCCACCAGTGCGTCCTTGAGCGTGGGGTGGCCAGGCGACGCGCGTCCGGCAAACGCATGGGCCGCATCGGCCGTGCGTGGCGCGTCGATGCGGAAGCATGATCCCCGCCCGACGGTCGAAACCACAGCAATGTCGTGCGCAAGCAGCCGTGCGAGCCGGCGCACTATGGCCAGGCCGAGGCCCATCCCGGCGGGCGCGGGCATCGCGTCGCCACCCCCTTTCACCTGGTAGAACTCCTCGAAGATCCGGTCGCGATGCTCGTCGGCAATGCCCCGACCGGTATCCGCGACGACGACCGACACCAGCATGCCGCGCCGCCGGCCGCCGATCACAATGCCTCCCTGCGTGGTGTAGCGCACCGCGTTGGCGACCAGATTGCGCACCATGCGTTCGAGCAGTGCGGCATCGCTGTCGACGGCGAGGCGAGTGGGAACGAAGCGGAGCACGAGCCCCTTCGCGGCCGCCTGCGGACGCCACTCCGCGGCCACGCGGGCTAGAAGCGGCGCAAGCGCCACGCGCGAGCGCTCCGGCGTGAGGGCGCCGGCTTCGAGTCGCGAGAGGTCCAGCAATTGCGCGAATTGCGCCTCGAGGGCTTCGACCGCATTCTGGACATTCGTCACCAGCGGTCGCCATGGCGCTTCGCAGGCGTGCGCCGCAAGGGCGGCCGTATATAGTCCCAGCGCATGCAGCGGTTGCCGCAAGTCGTGGCTGGCCGCCGCCAGCAATTGGCTCTTGGCGCGGTTCGCGGCCTCGGCGCCGGCCATCGCTTCGTTCGCGGCGCGTGTCTGGCGCTTGAGTCCGTCGATGAGGTCGATGTTTTCATAGCGGATCGCCAGCGAGCGTGTCAGCACATCGTTGAGGTGGTGACCGAAGGCCAGCACAAATCCCAGCACCACGCTCATCACCACGGCCGTGTACGTGTGTACCTGGTCGGCGATCACGGCCTCGCGCAGGATGAGCGGCAGCAGCGCGGGCACGACAAAGCCGTAGAACGACGGCTTGTACACGGCGGTCAGGTTGAGGCCACCAAGCACCACACCGAACAGGCAGACGATCAGCAGCGCCTGATGCGGCGGCGAATCGGGGTACATCGCGACGGCCGCGATGCCCCACAACGTGCCGCCAAGTGTCGAACCCATGGCCCAGTACCGGCCCCAGCGCGGCGCTGCGGCATGTCCGGGCGCCGCCATGCGCCACGCGCGGACCAGCATCCCGCGCCAGACCTGGTTGGCGACGATGAGCAGGACCCAGGCGCCCATCAGCCAGGGCGCCGCTTGTCCCCACATCGCCGAGCACAGCAGCGCCGCGCCCAGCAGCATCGATAGCGACGTGCGGTGCCACCCGGCGTAGAGCTCGCTTACCTGGTCTGCGCGGGCGCGCGCGATCAACGCGGGGGCGATGCCGGCGAGGGGAGACATGGGCGACGCCCGAACAATCTATCTACAAATGTCCGTTCGTCGCACCGATTTCGTTTCCTATTCCGCGCCGCGCGAGTTCGACAATTGCCTGCGACCGCGAATGCACGTTCAGTGCCCTCAAGATCGCGCTGACGTGCACCTTGACCGTGCCTTCCGACAATCGCAGATCGCGGCAGATGAGCTTGTTCGGCTTGCCTTGCAGGAGCAGCAGCAACACGTCGGCCTGCCGCTGCGTGAGGCCGAGAACGTCGACCGACACGCCGCTGATCGTGCGCGACGCCGAACGCAAATCGGCCGTGACATGGCGCCCCCCGTCGAGCACGCTGTTGATCGCATCGAGCAACTCCAGCGGACTGGCCGTCTTGGCGACGAAACCGCGCGCGCCGGCGGCGATGGCCGTGCCGACCGTCGCGGCGTCGTGGGTTGCCGACAACACGACGATAGGCAGGCGCGGACGTTGACGGCGCAATTCGGCCAGCAGATCAAAGCCGCGCGCACCGGGGAGCGTGAGGTCCAGCAGCACCAGCGCGCAATCGGGGTGCCGGGCCAGGAGAGTCAGCGTTTCCGTCCTGTCCCTGGCGCCGAATATCTCGAGCCGATGATCCAGCTGCGGTAGTACCTGTTGCAGCGCCTGGAGTATCAGCGGATGGTCATCGACGATGAGTATCTTCACGTGCGCCCCCCCGGTCGACACGCGCGTTCCCCAACGCGCTGGCGACCACTCTAGGGAGTACGGAACGCGGGCGATACTGTCATTTCCGACAGTTCGTCGCGCGCGCCGCTGCGGACTAGCCGGCCCGGCCCAGCCGCTGCTGCTCCGACATTTCCTGGCGCAGCGCGCGCAGGCGGCTTTCGACCACCGACAGCTGGTAGAAGTCTCCGTCGCCCGACTTGGTCGCGAGTTCGAGCTGGCTGACGGCCAAAGGCAGGTTGCCCATCCACGCGTAGTACTCGCCCTGATGCTCGTGCTGCTTCAGGCGCTTGTCCTGCTCCGCATAGGCGCGGGCCGCGATTTCGTGCAGCGGGCCTTCATTGGGGAAGCGCACGAGTTGACGCTCGACGAATTCGGAAGCGTCTGCCGGCCGGCCGGCCTTGATCAGCGCTTCGGGGTAGTCATGAATGAGCTGCATCTTGTTCGGATACAGGGTCAGCGCGGACTCGAAACGTGCAACCGCCGCTGCATACTCCCCGGCCGCCATCAAGACGTTGCCGGCGATCGCCTCCACCATTGCGTGCGGGGGTGCGATCTTTTCCAGCTTGGCCAGTTCGACCTTGGCTCGCGGAATGTCCTTGGCGCGCAGTAGCGCCGCGACCAACCCGTATTGCTCGGCGACCTCGTTGTTATATTTTTTCTCGGCGATGGCGTGGTCGAAGCTTGCCACCTGTTCGCGCGGGTCGCCCATGTAGCTGCGCAGGAGCGCCCGCACGAGGTGGAATTCCAGCGAATCCGGCACCTGCTTGTAGGGAAGATCATGGGCACGGGCCTGTGCCTCCGCAATGCGCTCGTAGGTAACCGGGTGGCTGCGCAGGTAGGACGGGGTGTTGCCATCGATGAATCGGCTGCTGCGTTGTAGTCGCTCGAAAAACACTGCCATGGCATTCGGATCGAAACCCGCGGCCACCAGACGCCTGAAACCGATGCGGTCGGCTTCGTATTCATTCTCGCGAGTGAAGTTGATCTGCTGCTGGATCGCCAGTGCCTGGGTGCCGGCAATGACCGCTGAGACCGCCTGGGTGCCGTTATTGCCTCCGCCAGCCGCCTTCGACGCCACCACGGCAAGCGCTAGACCCGCCAACGTGGTCAGGAGGGCGTCCTGCTGGCTCGCCAAGCTGCGCGTCACGTGATGTTGCGTGACATGAGAGATCTCGTGCGCAAGCACGCTGGCCAGTTGCGATTCGTTCTGTGCGAGGACGATGAGGCCCGTGTTGACGCCGATGAAGCCGCCGGGGAGCGCGAAGGCGTTGATCTGGGGATCGGGAACTGCGAAGAACAGGAAATCCTGGCGCACGTCGTGCGTGGACGTGACGAGGCGATTGCCGAGTTCATTCAGGTAGTCGTTGACCTCCGGGTCTTCCAGGTATCCGCCACCGCCGCGGATTTGGCGCACGATCTCCTCGCCAAGCTTGCGCTCCTGCGCGGGCGACATCGCCGTCTGCGACGAGTCGCCCAGGTCGGGCAGTTTCTGCCCCTGCGCCGGCGGCACGCCAGGGTTCCCGCCCACCCCATATTTCTGCAGGTCGCTGCCGATGGGAACCGGGATGACGGGTTCCGCGGCGGGCGGAATCGATCCGTACTTGCGCAGTCCTTCGGGACCCGCGCTGGCGGTCGCTGGTGACGGCGGGGCCGTTTGCGTTGCCGTCTGGGCGGTGGCCGTCTGAGGGGCTGACTGGGCGCGCGACGCAGGCGAAGACGACGATGGCGGCTGGGTCGATGTCTGTGGGGCGACGGCAGACGAAGTCTGCGCGGCTGCCACGGAAAGGAGCGGCGGCAGGGGTGCGGGCGCGGTCGCGAGCGCTACCGCAACCCAGGTGGCGAGGCATGCCCGCCGCGTGCCGCGACGACGCGGCCGTGCCCGCTCGCCCATGGCGGCGCGGCAAGGAACGTCATACGGGATGGAAAGTAGTGTCATGCATGGGGCCAGAGAAGTCCCTGGTGCTAAGATTCCCGCCGAACGACCAAGTTCACTAAAGGGCAACGTCGTGGCACGTTCGCGTAAACAGGTAACGCCGGCAAAAGCGCCGACTGCAGGGCAGGCAACGGCCACCGGCGCCAACCTCGGGAAGGCCGTCCAAGTGGCTGAACCCGCACTCCAGGTGCATTTTACCCACTTCGACGCGTCGGGACAGGCGCACATGGTCGACGTCGCCGCCAAGGATGCGACCCGGCGCCTTGCGCGCGCCGGTGGGCGCATCGTGATGCAGCCGGCCACGCTTGCGTTGATTCGTGCCGGCGATGCCAGGAAAGGCGATGTCCTGGGCGTGGCTCGGATCGCCGCCATCCAGGCCGCCAAGCGCACGTCCGACCTCATACCGCTGTGCCATCCTTTGCCGCTCACCCGAGTGGCGGTGGAATTCGTGCTCGATGCCGCGACCCGTTCGGTGGCCATCGAGGTCACGGCCGAAACCGTCGCACGCACGGGCGTCGAGATGGAAGCGCTGACGGCAGCGTCCGTGGGTCTTCTGACAATCTACGACATGTGCAAGGCCGCCGACCGCGGGATGCGGATCGAGAACGTGCGCGTGGTCGAGAAATTCGGCGGCAAGTCGGGACGTTACCTGGCGGCCGACTGATGCACGTTCACCAGTTCCACATGCTGCCGTCTTCCAGCCGGTTCACGGGCAGCGCGCTCGGCGCATAGGGGTACCGCGAGGCAAGCTCCTCGTCGATGGTCACGCCATGCCCCGGCGTCTCGCCGGCGTGGAGAAATCCGTCGCGAAATACATAGCTATGTGGAAACACCGCGTCGGTCTCGGCCGTGTGGCGCATGTATTCCTGGATGCCGAAATTGGGGACCCAGGTGTCGAAATGCAGCGCGGCGCCCATGCAGACGGGCGATAGATCGGTGGCGCCATGGCTGCCGGTGCGCACGTGATGCAACTCGGCAAGGTGCGCGATGCGCCTCAGGTGGGTAATGCCGCCGGCGTGTACGACCGTGGTGCGAATGTAGTCGATCAGCTGCTCACTGATCAGTTGCTGGCAATCGAAGATCGTGTTGAATATTTCTCCCACCGCGATGGGGGTGACCGTGTGCTCCCGGATCAGTCGGAACCCGGCCTGGTTCTCGGCGGGCGTGGGGTCTTCCATCCAGAACAGTCGATACGGCTCCAGCGCCTTGCCGAGCCGGCCGGCCTCGATTGGCGTCAGGCGATGGTGGACGTCGTGCAATATGTGATGGTCGAACCCGAAGCGCGCGCGGATCGCATCGAATAGCTTCGGCACGTGGTTCATGTACTTGGGCGTCGACCAGAGATTCTCGGTCGGAAGCGCCGAGTCTGCGGGCTCGTAGTAGAGCTTGTCCTTGGCCACGCCATACGTGGAGGGCAATCCCGGCACGCCGCACTGCGCGCGGATCGCCTTGTAGCCCATGTCGACGTACCGCGCGACCTCGTCCAGCGTTTCTGCAATGTCGTTGCCATTGGCATGCCCATAGACCATCACGCCGTCGCGGCTGCGCCCGCCCAGCACCTGGTAGAGCGGGAGGTTGGCGGCCTTGGCCTTCAAGTCCCACAGCGCCGTGTCCACCGCCGCGATGGCAGTCATCGTCACCGGGCCGCGTCGCCAATACGCGCCGCGATACAGGTACTGCCAGGTGTCCTCGATCCGGTGCGCATCGCGGCCGATGAGCGTCGGGATCACGTGGTCGTTGAGATAGGAAGCGACCGCGAGTTCGCGCCCGTTGAGCGTCGCGTCGCCCAGGCCGGTGAGGCCCGCGTCCGTTTCGATCTTCAGCGTGACGAAATTGCGGCCAGGGCAGGTGAGGATGACGCGGGCACGGATTATCTTCATCGGGCTTCCTGGGAAACGCGGGGAGGGAGGGGGCCCGCGACACGCCGCACTCATTTTGGCCCGGTGGTTGGACCACTTGACCAAATTCTAAACGCGGGGCTACCATGTTGCCTATCCCCGGCGTGCGTTTTTTTTGGACGCGGCCCCGGAGGCACGCCAAGGGCCGGCACGGAGCCCGGTCGCTCGAGGAGGAATCCAGTTGCCGCTGCAGACGGTCGAACCGCGACGGCTCTATCGCCAGATCGCCGACCAGATCGCCGGGCTCATCGGCAAAGGCGAGTTCGCGCGGGGCACCCGGTTGCCTGCGGAACGCGAGCTCGCGTCACTGCTCGGCGTCTCCCGTACGTCGGTCAGGGAAGCGCTCATCTCGCTGGAAATCGGCGGTCTCGTAGATGTACGGGTCGGCTCCGGCGTGTTCGTCACGGCAGGTGCCCCTGCGCATGATGCGGAGGGCGACAAGGGTCCCGGACCATTTGAATTGCTCAGTGCGCGGTCGCTGGTCGAGGGCGAAGTCGCTGCATTGGCCGCCGGTAATGCGAGCCGGGACGACTTGGACGCTTTGCGGCAGACCATCCAGCGCATGACCACCCACGTGGACGATTTCCTGGTCCGCGAGGAAGCCGACCGCGAATTCCACCTGGGCATCGCCAAGGCCACGGGCAACGGCTCACTCGAACTGGTCGTCGAAGGGCTCTGGAACCAGAGGGCGGAACTGTGGGGCCGTATGCAACGGCATTTCCATACCGAGGACCTGGCGCGCCGGACCATCGACGATCACGCGGAGATCCTGAAGTCGCTTGTGTCCGGCGACTCGGCGGCGGCGCGCGCCGCCATGCATCGCCACCTGGCCCGCGTCGCGCGCGAATTCCAGCGTGGGGTCGGCGCCAAGAACAAGGGTGCCGGTACGAAAAAAGCCAAGCCCGCCGCGGAACGCGTGGTCGAGCGCGGCAGCAAGCCGGCGGCGCGTGGCGAAGCGGCGGGCGGCGAGCGATCGTGATGCGAAAACACAGGGCGTCATTTCCGGTGTTGGTTTCGAATAGCCGCAATTCGCGGCAGTCGCAGTTCAATGGCGAAGGAGGAGTGGCATGAAGAACAGCAGCACGCTGCAGCAAGTGGGCAAGGGAAGCCGGCGCTGGATTCTGCGCGCGGTGGTCGCAGCGCTTGGCGCCGCTGCGCTGTTGCCGGGGGGCAGCGCTCCGGCATGGGCGGCGCCAGTCACGCTCAACATCGTTGACGTCGCGGGCAATCTCGCGTTGACGCAGGACGCGATCGACAACTACGTGAAGAAGCACCCGGAAGTGATCTCCAAGGTCACTTATACCAAGGCGCCTGCGCCGGAACTGCCGGGCAAGCTGAAGGCCATGCAGGGGGCGGGCCGCAGCGACATCGACTTGGTTCTCACGGGAACGGACTTCCTTGCCGCAGGCATCGACCAGGACGTGCTGATGAAAATTCTTCCGGCCAACGCCGGAAAGTTTCCCAACCTGATGGCCAACTACCAGCCGCCTGCGGCCAAGATGCAGGAACTGGCCAAGGACTACGGCATCGCGGTCACGTTCATGCCCGCGGGTCCGCTGGTCGAGTACAACCCGGCCAAGGTCAAGCAGCCGCCGACCACGCCGGCGGAGTTGCTCGCGTGGTGCAAAGCCAATCCCAACCGTCTCATCTACGCGCGCCCTGCCAATTCGGGGCCCGGGCGCACGTTCATCATGGGCTTGCCGTACATACTGGGCGACAAGGATCCCAAGGATCCCGCGAAGGGATGGGACAAGACCTGGGCCTACCTCAAGGAACTCAATTCCTGCATCGAGTATTACCCCACGGGAACAGGCGCGGTAATGAAGGAACTGGGCGAGGGCTCGCGCGACATGACGATCACGATGACGGGCTGGGACATCAATCCGCGCGTGCTGGGCATCGTGCCAAAGGACTACCGTGTCGCGCCATTCAAGGGCATGACCTGGGTCAACGACGCGCATTACATGACGATTCCGAAAGGCGTCGCGCCGGATAAAGTGGCTGCCGTGCTGGACCTGATGGCGTACCTGCTCACACCGGAAGCGCAGGCCTACACGTGGGACAAGGGCTACTTTTACCCGGGTCCGGCGGTGAAGAATGTGCCGCTGTCGATGGCGCCTGCGGAATCACAGGCTGCGATCAAGGAATTCGGCCGTCCCGAATACGAGGGCTGGATCGCGCAATTCCCGCATACCCAGTCGCTGCCGCCGTCGGCGCAGGTGGAAGCGTTCAAGATCTGGGACCAGCAGGTCGGCGCACAGAAGACCAAGTGACGTCATGCCGTCGCTGAACACGCGACGGCATGACTCGGCGAGTTGGACCGTCGGCTGCGGCCAACGGTTAGCTCGCCGTTTTCGCGGTTGCGTCGCTGCATCTGTGATTGGAATTGCCATGGTGGCCCTGAGGAACCTCGATGGATCATGACTTCAACGAGTTGCGATTGGACGGCGTCACGCGCCGCTTCGCCGGCGCCGGCGGTCACGCGTTCGCCGCGCTGAACGAGCTGACGCTGACGATCAATCGCGGCGAATTCATCGCCCTGCTCGGTCCGTCCGGCTGCGGCAAGTCGACCGCGCTAAATTGCATCGCTGGATTGATGCAACTGTCCGGCGGCAGCATCTGGCTCGATCAGACGCGCATCGACACACTGCCGCCGGAAAGGCGCGGCTTCGGCATGGTGTTCCAGAACTACGCGTTGTTTCCACACATGACCGTTGCGAAGAACATCGGCTTCGGCCTCAGGATGCGCGGCTTGCCCGACGGCGAGATCGGTCCGCGTGTCGCCCATGCGCTGAAGCTAGTGCAATTGACCGGGCAGGAGCACAAGCTGCCGGGCCAGCTCTCCGGCGGCCAGCAACAGCGGGTCGCCATCGCCCGCGCCATCGTGATCGAGCCGCCGCTGGTCCTGATGGACGAGCCCCTGTCCAACCTCGATGCCAAGCTGCGCATCGAAACCCGCGCCGAAATCCGGCGCATCCACAAGGAACTGGGCCGCTCCACGATCTACGTCACGCATGACCAGGACGAGGCGCTGTCGCTCGCCGACCGGATCGTGGTGATGAAAGACGGCGTGGTGCAGCAGATCGCCGCGCCGCACGATGTATACGGCCAACCCGCCAACCTGCACGTGGCCCGCTTCATGGGCTACCGCAACGTTCTCGAGCTGAGTGTCGAGAAAGAGGAGGGTGACCGCGTGTCGGTAGCCGGCCCTGACGTCCGCCTGACCGGCATGCGCAAGCAGCCCATCGCCGGCGGGCGTGCCTCCATCGCCATGCGACCGGAAGAACTGATGATGGGTGCTGGCCCCGGCGGGATCAACACCATTGCCGGTCGCGTGGACAATGTCGAATATTGCGGACGTGATTCGCTGGTGGACGTGAGAACGGCCTCGGGCACGCTGCTGCACGTGCGTGCGACGGGCACGCCGGTTTTGGGAGACGCGGTCGAAGTGCATGTCCCGGTCGAGCGCGTACTGGTGTATCCGAATGAGGCATCCCCTTGAGCAGCGCGGCCGCGTCCGCAGGCGCCTCGCCGTCGGGCCTGCCCTTCGACCGCACATTGCTGCTGGTGATGCCGGCCGCGGCTTTCATGCTGCTGCTGTTCGTCTACCCGTTCCTCTACGGACTGGCGCTGTCCTTCAATCCCAAGGAGGGCGGCGCGCTCGCGAACTACGCGCACTTCTTTACCACCGACAACCTCTGGCCGACGATCTGGACGACGTTGCGTCTCGCACTTCCGGCCACGCTCATCAACGTCGGGCTGGCGCTGCCGATTGCGTTCAAGATGCGCATGAAGTCGCCGTACCAGCGCTGGGCGACCACGATACTGGTCATTCCCATCACGCTCGGCACGGTGCTGATCGCGCAAGGGATGCTCACCTATTTCGGGCCGAAGGGATGGCTCGTGCAGTTCCTGCAGTTCTTGCATCTCTACGAGGGCTCGATCCGCCTCACTCACAACTACTGGGGCGTGCTGATTTCGCTGGTTATCTCGGGCTTTCCGTTCGCGTTCCTGCTGATCCTGTCCTACATCACGGGCATCGATCCGGTATTGGCGCGCGCGGCGTCCACACTGGGCGCCGGGCCGCGGGCGCAATTCCGGACCATCTACATGCCGCTGCTGGCGCCCGGACTTGCCATGTGCTTCTGTCTGGCGTTCGTGCAGGCTTTCTCCGTGTTTCCTTCCGCGGTGCTGCTGGGTTCGCCCGCCGGTCCCACGCGGGTGATCTCGATTGCTGCGTACGAGGCGGCGTTCGAGCAGTACGACTATTCGCTGGCTTCGGCGATTGCGATGATCATGGGTTTTGTGCAGCTGCTGATCGTTGCGGCCGTGCTCGGCGTGCGCAACCTCATGTACCGCGGTCCGGTTAGCGGAGGCAAGGGATGAGCAGCGCAAAGGCGTCCTCCGACTACCGCTGGCTCGACCGTGCGTGGACAGGGTTCCTGTGGGGCCTGATGACGCTGTTCCTGGTCAACATCGGCCTGATGATCGCCGCGGTCGCAGTGAATTCCTTCGCCAAGCGCTGGCTCGGCACCTGGCTGCCTGAAGGCTGGACCACCAACTGGTACGTTTCGGCGTGGAAGGAATTCCAGCTCGACGCCATCCTGATCGTCACCGTACAGGTCGTGTTCTCGGTGGTGTTCCTGGCCCTGCTGATCGGCGTGCCCGCGGCGTACACGCTGGCGCGCCGCAATTTTCCGGGCAAGCGCCTGCTGCTGCTGCTGTTCCTGCTGCCGCTGATGGTGCCGCCGATCACCTACGGCATTCCGCTGGCGACGGTGCTCTACAAGGCACAGCTTGCCGGCACGATCTACGGCGTCATCCTCGCCAACCTGATCCCGGCCGCGCCGTTCGTGATCCTGGTCATGACGCCGTTCATCGAGCAGATCGATCCCAACCTCGAGTCTGCCGCGCGCGTGTTCGGGGCAAACACCGGCCGCATGTTCTGGCACATCCTGGTACCTTTGCTCGGACCGGGAATTTTGGCAGCCTCGTTGCTGGTGCTGGTGCGCACGATCGCACTGTTCGAGTTGACATTTCTCACGGCCGGGCCAGACTCGCAGACGCTCGTCGTCGCGCTGTACTACGCGGTGTTCGCAGCGGGTGTTCGCGCGCCGCAGTCGGTCGATGCCATGGCCATGGTCTATATGATGGTGACGCTCGCTTGGCTGCTCATCGCGCTTCGTTTCGTCAATCCGACGCAATTGGTGAGCCGCGTCAAGGAACATCCGCAACCCGCATGAAGCGTCTGACCTTTGCCGCACTCGCCCATTTGCCGGCGACCGTGGTCCGGCCCGGTTACGATCCGGCCGCCGTTGCGATCGGCATCCTGCACCTCGGGTTGGGCGCCTTCCATCGCGCACATCAGGCGGTCTACACCGACGACATACTCGCCGGTGACGCGCGCTGGGGCATCTGTGGCGTGTCGCTCAAGACGCCGCGGGCAATCGAACGGCTGGCGGCACAAAACGGCCTCTATACGCTGTTGACGCGCGAAGGCGCCGGCGTCGAGCCACGCGTAATCGGCAGCGTGCGTGAAACCCTGTTTGCAGGCGCCGAACGTGCGGGCCTCATTGCCCGCTTTGCCGATCCCAGAATCATGGTGGTCAGCGCGACGGTGACTGAAAAGGGCTACTGCCACGACCCGGCCACCGGTGCGCTCGATGTTGCGCACCCTGACATTGCGCACGACCTCGCGCATCCCGACGCGCCGGAATCCGCGGTGGGAATCGTCGCGGCGGGACTCGCCGCGCGTCGCGCCGCGGCGGCGGGACCGCTCACGTTCCTCTGCTGTGACAACCTGCCGCACAACGGCCGCCTGGTCGAGGGCCTCGTGCTGGCGTTCGCCGAGCGTCGAGACCCCGAACTGGCCCGCTGGATGCGTGCCAACGTCGCATTCCCCTGCACGATGGTCGACCGCATCGTGCCCGCGATGACCGCGGCAGACCTGGCCGATGCGGAGCGCCTGCTGGGCGTTCACGACGACGCGCCGGTCGCCGCCGAACGGTTCGGCCAATGGATCATCGAAGACCGATTTGCGGGCGTGCGTCCGCCATGGCACGCCGCCGGCGCGCAGTTCGTCGCCGACGTCGCGCCATTCGAATGGATGAAACTGAGGCTGCTGAACGGCAGTCACTCGACCCTCGCGTATCTCGGGTTCATGCTCGGACACGAGTTCGTCTGGCAGGCATCGCGGGATCCCGATCTGGCGCTGCTCGTTGAGCGGCAGATGGCTGCCGAAATTGCGCCTACGCTGACGCCGCCATCGGGCATCGACCTGCCCGACTATTGCCGGCAGTTGATGGAGCGCTTTCGCAACTCGGCGCTGCCGCATCGCACCCAGCAGATCGCGATGGACGGCTCGCAGAAGCTGCCGCAACGGCTGCTGGGAACGATCCGCGACCGGATGCGCTCCGGCGCATCCTGGCATCACCTCGCCCTCGCGGTAGCCGCATGGATTCGCTACGCAAGTGGCACCGACGAGCACGGTGGCCGGATCGACGTGAAGGACCCGCTCGCTGAGACGTTTGCCGGCATTGTGCGCGAAGCGCCGCACGATCCCGGCACGATTGCCGACGGCTTTCTCGACCTCAAGGCGGTGTTCGGCACCGACCTCGTGGCGCACCATGCGTTTCGCGAAGCGGTGCGTGGCGACGTCGTCGCGTTGTTCCGCGACGGCACGCGGGCCACGCTGGCGCAACACCTGCGCCCCGCGTGACACGCCCCGTCCGAAAATCATTCGAGGAATCGCCATGTCCATCCCGCTGAACCTCCATCCCGACCGGTTGTTCCCGGCCGATCCGGCAACGCGCGCTCTGTCGCGCCGTTTGTATGCGACCGTCAAGGACCTGCCCATCGTGAGCCCGCACGGGCATACGGACCCGCAATGGTTCGCCGACGACGTGCCGTTTGCCAATGCCAGCGCGCTGTTCATCACACCCGACCATTATGTGTTTCGCATGCTCTACAGCCAGGGAATGAGGCTCGAAGAGCTGGGCATTCCCCGCCAGGACGGCAGCGCGGTGGAAGCGGACGCGCGCAAGATCTGGCACGTGCTCGCGGCGCACTATCACCTGTTTCGCGGCACGCCGACGCGCATCTGGCTCGACCACGCGTTCAACACGGTGTTTGGCATCGACGAGCGGCTGACGCCAGAATCCGCCGACCGCTGCTTCGACCGCATCAACGAGTGCCTGGCGCAGCCTGCATTTCGCCCGCGCGCACTGTTCGAGCGCTTCAACATCGAAGTGATCGCGACGACGGAATCTCCGCTCGATGCGCTCCTGCAGCATCAGAAGATTCGCGCGTCGGGTTGGCAAGGGCGCGTGGTCACGGCGTACCGTCCGGACCCGGTGGTCGACCCGGCGTTCGATGGCTTTGCCGCCAACGTCGCGCAATTCGGCGCGCTCACCGGAGAAAACACCGCCACGTGGAAGGGCTACCTCGCCGCGCACCGCGCGCGCCGCGCGTTTTTCAAGACACTGGGCGCCACCTCCACCGACCATGGACATCCCACGGCCCGGACCAGCGACCTCGACGCCACGGAATGCCAGCGCCTGCTCGATCGCGCGCTGGGGGGCACCATGACCGCGGACGAGGCCGAGACGTTCCGCGGCCAGATGCTGACCGAAATGGCGGCGATGAGCATTGACGACGGCCTGGTTATGCAGATACATCCGGGCAGCTTCCGCAATCACAATCCGCTGGTTTTTCGCGACTACGGCCGTGACAAGGGGGCCGACATCCCGACGCGAACCGATTACGTGCGCGCGTTGAAGCCGCTGCTGGACCGGTTCGGCAACGAGCGCAGCCTGCGCATCATCCTGTTCACGCTCGACGAGACCAGCTATTCGCGCGAGCTGGCGCCGCTGGCGGGACACTATCCGGTCCTGAAGCTCGGCCCGCCGTGGTGGTTCTTCGACAGTCCGGAGGGCATGCAGCGCTTTCGCGAGCAGGTCACGGAGACCGCCGGCTTCTACAACACGGTGGGCTTCAACGACGACACGCGCGCGTTCATGTCGATCCCCGCGAGGCACGACGTGGCGCGCCGGATGGACTGCCGCTTCCTTGCCACGCTCGCGGTGGAACACAAGATCGGCGAGGACGAAGCGTTCGAAATGGCGCCGCTGCTGGCCTATGGGCTGGCCAAGGCCGCCTACAAGCTCTAGCGTCGCCGGGCGCGCTTGGCATTGGCAGGCGGCGACCGCGCGGCGGACGTTGGGCCGAGCGCCAGGAATCGCCAGTCCGTCGCCTCGACCGCGGCAATCCACCACGCGAGGGCGCGACCCGGCCGCGCTTCCCGCCACGCGGCATGCAGGCGCCCGGGTTGGCGCGGCGGATCGACTGCCTTGACCACCAAGCGGCCGGCGGCGATGTCCGTAGCGGCGACAAAGGCCGGCAAGAAGCCGCATCCCAGTCCCGCGACCTGCGCCGCGAGCTTGGCATCCATGTCGGGGACCGTGAGCGTGTCCTGACCGCTCACGAGTCCAACGGTCCGTGGCGCCAGGTGACGCGACGAGTCTGCAGCGACCACGGCGCGATACCGGGCAATTTGGCCTTCGCTCAGCGGCTCGGCGGCGGCGGCGAGCGGATGCTGCGGCGCGACTGCGAAGAGCATCGAGATCTCCGCCATCACACGGAGTTTGTATCCGCCGCCGGGAGGAGGGTCGCCCGGCGCACCCAGCACGAGGTCGGCGCGGCCATCTGCCAGCGCGTCCCATGCGCCGCCCAGCACTTCGCGCGTGAACTTGAGGCGCGTATGCGCAGCATCGCGCGCTTGGCATTCCGCATAAAACGCGGCGACCAGCGGGTACACGCGTGCAAAAGGCACCAGCGTGTCCACGGCGATGCGCAGATCGGTCTCCCACCCCGTGGCCACGCGCCGCACGCGCCGCTCGACAGCGTCGGCCGCTGTGAGGAGCCGCCGGCCCTCGTCGAGGAGCAGCTTTCCCGCCGGTGTGAGCCGCGCGCGATGGCCGCGGCGGTCGAACAAAAGCACGTCCAGCTCCTCCTCGAGCTTGCGCACCGTGTAGGTGATCGCCGACGGGACATGGTCCAACTCGATCGCGGCCGCGGCAAAGCTGCCGCGGCGCTCGATCGCATCCAGCACCAGCAGCGCCTCCAGGTTCAGTGCCATGCGCTCGCCTCGCGGAAAATATATTCAAAATAATTGAATAACTTTGTCAGTCTAGACCCCTTTTGCACGCGACGCCAGACCCGTATATTGCCACTGTTGCAAGTGCGATACACCGGCCGGACATTGCGGCCGCCTCACCAGGAGATTCGAATGATCACCCTACGCAAGGGGCAGGAACGGGGCCACGCGGACCATGGCTGGCTCAAGTCCTTCCACAGCTTCTCCTTCGCCGATTACTACGATGCCGAGCGCATGGGCTTCGGGCCCCTGCGCGTCATCAACGAGGACCGGGTACAGCCGGGGATGGGATTCGGCACGCATGGCCACCGCGACATGGAAATCATCTCCTACGTGCTCGAAGGTCAGCTGTCGCATCAGGACAACATCGGCAATGGTTCGGTAATCACCCCGGGCGACGTGCAACGGATGAGCGCCGGACGTGGCGTGCTGCACAGCGAATTCAATCCGTCGAAGGCAGACCCAGTGCATTTCCTGCAAATCTGGATTGAACCCAGCGTCCGCGGCATCGCGGCCTCCTACGAACAAAGCCGGGTCGAGGCGGAGGCCAAGCGCGGCAGGCTGGCGCTGATCGCCGGCCCCTCGGGATCCGGCGCGGCTGTCACGATCCATCAGGACGCGCGGGTGTATGCGACGCTGCTTGATGGTGGCGAAGCGGTTGCGCACGAGGTATTCGCGGGGCGGCGCGCCTACGTTCATGTCGCGCGTGGCGACGTCAGCATCAACGGCACGCCGCTCGCTGCAGGCGATGCCGCGCAAATCGAAGGGCCAGCTCCCATTGCCCTGGCGGACGGACACGACGCCGAGGTGCTGGTGTTCGACCTGCCTTGATTCCGGCCTCGCACTTCTCATTTTCTTCCAGACTGAAAGGCTTTCAATGAACTCAAGTCGCGATTCCGTGGCCCTCGCCGGCCGCATCCTCCTCGGACTCATATTCGTCGTCGGTGGCTTGGGCAAGATCACCGGATTTGCCGGAACTGCCGGCTACATCGCCAGCAAGGGACTGCCGATGCCGAGCCTGCTGGCCGCAGGCGCCATCCTGGTGGAGCTGGGCGGTGGACTGGCGCTCATCGCCGGTTGGAAGGCGCGCTGGGCGGCATTGGCGATCGCGGTGTTCTCGCTGATCGCCGGCGTCATCTTCCACAATTTCTGGGCGGTTCCGGCTGACCTTGCCATGAACCAGCAGATCCATTTCATGAAGAACCTGTCGATCGCGGGCGGCATGCTGATGGTCTTCGCGTTCGGCCCGGGCCGGTTCAGCCTCGATGGAGCGCTAAGCGACAGCGGGGAAGCTGCCGGAGGCATTGCCTCCAGACGGGCGCATCGCGCGTGACCTCAATGCGTTGGCGATGACTTCTGCAGGGGAGGCTCGCGCCGAATGGGCCGACGGCGTGCGGCCGCCCGCGTCGTTTGCTACGCGAGCAGGTAGCGCGCGCCCTCCAGCGCGAATCGCGCGGTACCACTGACCACCAGCGCCACGCCGACCGACAGCGCCACGGAGAACAGCGCTTCCCGCCGGCCGATCGTCTTTTGCATCACGGCAAAGGTCGACAGGCATGGCACGTAAAAGGTCAGGAACAGCAGGAACGTCATGATCTGCACGGAGTCGAGATAGTTGCCGACGTCGAAGCTGCCCAGCGCCTGGTAGATCATCAGCAACGATAGCTCCTTGCGCAGCACGCCGAAGAGGATCGGCACGCCGAGCACGACTGGCAGCCCCAGCCACCAGTGCGTCACGGGTGCCAGCAGAGTGTTGATGGTGCGATCCGCGCCGACGTGCGCGAGCAGCGCGAGCACCACGCTGCCGCCAACCAGCAGCGGCGTGACGATGGTCAGGATGTCGCTGGTGCGCTTCCACGTCTCGCGCATCATCGGGCGCCAGCGCGGCAGCGCATAGGGAGGGATTTCCTGCACCTGCCCCGGCCCTCCGCGCGGATAACGCCGCCGCAGCACCTGCCCCAGGACGGCGATCACGACCATCGTGAGCAGGAAGATCGCGCACACACCGAGCCCGCCCAGGTATTTGCCGGCCAGCGCCAGGATGATCGCCGAGCGCGCCGAACACGGCACGAAGGTCACCAGCAGCGAGGCCATCACGCGTTCGCGGCCGGCGGTCGTATTGCCGATGGCGGAGATCGCCGGCACGTTGCAGCCCAGGCCCAGCAGGAAAGGGACGGCGACGCCGCCATGCAGGCCGACGCGGTGAAACGTGCGGTCCACTGCGAAGGCAATGCGCGCCATCACGCCGCTTTCCTCCAGCGCAACCAGCAGCAGCACGAGCGGAATCATGTACGGCACGACGATTCCGACCAGGCCGATCAGGCCATCGACGACCGCATGCCCGACGACGCCGGCGGTGGAGGTGGGCTGCCAGGTCGCGGCCCAGTTCACCAAACGGGCCGACGTCTGGCCGTCGATCCAGCCGCTTACATAGAACACGACGAAGAGGACCGCGGCGAACACGGCCACGCTGCCGATGAATCCCCAGCGCCGGCTCAGGAACAGTTCGTCCAGCCAGTAGCGCCAGTTGTGGCGCTCATTCGGTGCGCCGAGGCGCGTCGCGGCCTCGAACAACGTGGCCGCCCGATGGTGACGATCGGCGTGCAGCTCGTCGGTCAGCGGACGCGGCAGCGCTTTCCCCGTGCCGGCGACCAGTCGCTCGATGTCGGGCATCAGGGCGGGAAAGTGCTGGCGCATTTCATCAAGAAAATACGGGTCGCCTTCCGCGACCTGGGACACCAGCATCTGTGGCGGAACGCGGAACGCTTGTTGGATCTCGGCGGAATCGAGCAGCGCGGTGAGGGGCTCGAGCGCCGCCGTGATATGCGGGCTCGGCGGCTGCGCGAGCGGGCGAGTGCCTGCGCGCACTGATTGCACCGCCGCGCGAAACAGCTCGGCGATGCCATGGCCCATCGTGGCGGTGGTCGCCACCACCGGCACGCCGAGTCGCGCACTCAGCACCTTGGCATTGACATACATGCCACGCGCCCGGGCTTCATCCATTTTGTTCAGGGCAATCACCAGCGGGCGGCCGAACTTCACGAGCTTCAGCGTAAGTTCGAGATGGTGTTCCAGCGCGGTCGCGTCGAGGACCTGGACAATGACGTCCGGCGGTGCGAACGGCGCGGGCGGGCCATCCGCTTCATGTTGCGTCACTGGCGGCCGCTCGTCTCCCCACATCAGATATTTGAGCGCGGCGCTGTCCTCCGAGTCGAGATTGTGCGGAGAGCGGATGCTCGGCAGGTCGATCACGCGCGCCTCGTCCAGGCCGATCTGCACCGCGCATTCATCGTAGGAACGGAGCGTGCCTGCGAGCTTGCCGGTCTCGACTGACGTGCTCGCCACTGCCGCGAACAGCGTGCTCGCGCCGCTATTCGGCAAGCCCACTAGCGCGATGCGCAGCCGCCGCTTGCCGCGAAACAATTGCGCGGGCAGCGGTACCTTCGTGGTGGACACTGTCGCCGGCAACGATGCCATGATGCTGATTCTACCTAGAGTGCGGCGGCACAAGTACGGCGGTCGCACGCAGCGTCCCAACGGCGGCGCCGATGCGGATCACTCCCGCGCGCGGGAATCGAGCCAGATCGTGACTGGCCCGTCGTTCACCAACCCGACCTGCATGTCCGCGCCGAACACGCCGGTGGCCACGGGCCGGCCGAGATCGCGTTGAAGCGACGCGACGAACGCGTCGAAGGCAGGCTGCGCGATCGAAGGCGGGGCGGCGTTGGACCACGACGGCCGATTGCCCTTGCGCGTGGATGCAAAAAGCGTGAACTGGCTCACGGCAAGCACCTCGCCGCCGGTGTCTGCGAGCGAAAGGTTCATCACGCCTGCCGCATCGCCGAAGATGCGCAGGTTCACGATCTTGCGCACCAGCCAGTCGCGATCCTCCGCCGTGTCGTCACCACGGACGCCGGCGAATATCAGCAGGCCCGGTCCGATGCTGCCCACAATCTCGTGTCGCATCGTGACGCGGGCCTCACGCACGCGCTGGACCAGCGCCCTCAATGCACGACCTTGCGTTCGATCTCGATGACGCGGCCGGCGTCGAACACGATGGTGGTGATGGTCTGCGGGTCGCCGGCGGCCGGCAGATAGCTCCAGCGCGACGACTTGCGGCCCTTGGCCCCGCCGGTGATATCCGGCTTGCCAATCTTGGCGACGACCTCGGCCTCCGACATGCCGGGGTGGATGAACTTCCGCTGTGCAATGTCTGCATCGGCCGCGCCATCCTTGTTCCTGGCGGACTTGGGCGGCGGTGGCGTCGGCTTGGCGGGCTTGGGTGCGGAAGCCGAAGCTCCTTCGACGAATTCCTGATGCGGGATCACCGTCACCTCGGCCGGGTCGGTGTCGAAATTGCGCAGTTCCTTGCCGGGCGGGCACGGCGTGTCCTGATAGACCGGATTGCTGCCTGGCGGGGCACTGCGCTCGTTCACGCATTTGTAGACCGCCGCCATTGCGCTGCCGCTCGCGCACGCGGCGACCAGGACAAGCGCCAAGCCCAGTGCCGTTGCCTGGTCTGCGAAGTGTGAGGTATTGCGCATGCGTTCGTTCCGACCCGGAAGCCAAGGCGTTACGATAGCGCTTTCCCTGCCCCCTGGGAGTAAGACTTTTGACGGATCCTCGCATCGAGACCGCCGCCCGTGTCGCGGACATCGCGCCATTCCACGTGATGGAGGTGCAGACCGCGGCGCGTGCGCTCGAGGCGGCTGGCCGCAGCGTAGTGCACATGGAAATCGGCGAACCGGATTTCCCGACGCCGGCGCCGGTGATTGCCGCCGCGCAACGCGCCATCGCCGACGGCGGCATTTTCTACACGTCGGCGCTGGGTGTGCCGGCGCTGCGCGAGGCGATCGCGCGCCATTACGAAGACCACTATGGCGTGACCATTGCCGCCGAGCGGATCATCGTCACCGCCGGTTCCTCGGCCGCGTTGCTGCTCGTGCTGGCGCTGCTCGTCGATCGCGACGATCGCATCCTGCTGCCCGATCCGGCCTATCCCTGCAACCGCCACTTCGTGCGGGTGCTGGAAGGCGACCCGGTGAACATTCCGGTCGGGCCGCAGTCCAATTACCAGCTCACCGCCGACCTGATCGAGCAGAATTGGTCATTGGGCACGCGCGGCGTGCTGATTGCGTCGCCATCCAATCCCACCGGCACCGTCGTGCCGCGCGACGAGATGCGCAGGATCGTGTCTGCCGTCGCCGATCTCGGCGGCCGGCTGATCGTCGACGAGATCTATCTTGGCCTCACCTATGGCGAGCAGCCGCGCAGTGTGCTCGATTTGACCGACGACGCGTTCGTGATTTCCAGCTTCTCCAAATACTTCAACATGACTGGTTGGCGTCTGGGATGGGTGGTGGCGCCCGAACGCCATGTGCGCGACCTGGAAAAGCTCGCGCAGAACCTCTACATTTCGCCGGCGACACCTTCGCAACTTGCCGCGCTGGCCTGTTTCGATCCCGCAACTCTCGCGATTCTCGAGTCGCGGCGGCGCGCGTTCGCGGCGCGGCGGGACTACCTGGTGCCGGCGTTGCGGGCGTTGGGCTTCGGTATCCCTGTGATGCCCACCGGAGGTTTTTTCGTGTATGCCGACTGCACGAAGTTTTCGAGCGACAGCGAGCGGTTTTGCCGGGACGTGCTGGAAGGCGCCGGCGTGGCCATAACTCCAGGACTCGACTTCGGTCAATATCGCGCTGCCGAGCATGTGCGTTTCGCGTACACGATCGCGCAGGAGAAACTGGAGGAGGGCGTCGCACGACTGGCGAAGTTCCTGGAGGCCCGGGCGTGAAAGGCGCGGCGTTGGCGCTTCTGACCGGGGCGCTGCTGGCGGCATGCGGCGCGCTGAATACGGCCGATTATTACTGGCAGGGTGCGGCCGGTCAGATGGACATCCTGGCGCGGGCCAAGCCCATCGACGATGTGATTGCGGCGAGCGACGATGCGGCACTGGCCAAGCGCCTGGCGCGCGTGCAGGCCATCCGCATCTATGCCAGCCGCGAGCTTTCGCTCCCGGAAAATCAAAGTTTTACGCGCTATAGCGACCTGGGGCGCGCGTTTGTCGTGTGGAACGTGTTTGCCGCGCCGCCCCTGTCGCTTAGCGCGCGCCAGTGGTGTTTCCCGGTGGCAGGGTGCGTCAGCTACCGCGGATACTTCCGCGAGGACGAAGCGCGTGCCGAGGCCGACCGGCTGGCCGCCGCGGGTGACGATGTCTACGTGAGCGGCGTCCCTGCCTACTCGACCCTCGGGTACTTCAGCGATCCGATCCTTTCGACTTTCGTGCGCTGGCCCGAGACCGAAGTCGCGCGCCTCATGTTCCATGAACTTGCGCACCAGATTGTCTACGTCAAGGACGACTCGGTCTTCAACGAGTCGTTCGCGGTCGCGGTGGAGGAGGTCGGCGTCGAGCGGTGGCTCAAGGCTGAAGGGAACCCGCAGCTCGATGCGCAATACCTGACCGCGCAGCGCCAGCGCGCGGCGTTCCGTGAAATCGTTGGCGACGCCCGAACACGGTTGCAGCTCGTCTACGCAAGTGCGCAATCCGATGCCGAGAAGCGCGACGAAAAAATCGCAACGCTGATCGCGATGAAGAAGGCGTATGAACTCGCCAAGGCCGGAACACGTGGTCTGGCCGGTTACGACCGCTGGTTCGCCGGCTACGCGAATCACGGGCCGAACAACGCCAGCCTCGCGTCGGTGTCGCTTTATACCAAGCAGGTTCCCGCCTTTCGTGCGCTGCTGGCACAAGAAGGGGGCGATTTGCCTCGTTTCTATGAGCGGGTCAAGGAACTGGCGGCGATGCCCCGCGCCGAGCGCGATGGGGTGCTGGCCCGCGCGACCGCCGCGACGCCGACGCCGGAAGTGTCGCTAGCGCGTTGAACTGCAAGGGGATTTCCTCGGCGTGGCTGCTTGCAGGTCGAGCCGGCAAGGGTGTGCGCCGATCCATGGGCATTCATCCATGGGCATTCACCTAGCTCCTTGATCGATAACGCGAAATGCCTTATGATTGACGGTTCCCTTGCCTCACCCGCCGCAGACGGGGAGGCCGCGGCAGCCCACATAAGCCGTTGATAACAGTGGCTGCCAGTTAACCGACCGAAAGGAGTGCTCTGCCTATGCGTCATTACGAAATCGTATTCATCGTGCATCCGGACCAAAGCGAGCAGGTGCCCGCGATGGTCGAGCGGTATCGCACGATGGTGACGGGCCCGAAAGGCTCGACACCGGGGGGCCGGATTCACCGGCTCGAGGATTGGGGTCGCCGGCAACTGGCCTATCCGATCCAGAAGGTTCACAAGGCGCATTACGTCCTGATGAACATCGAGTGCGACCAGGAAACCCTGGGTGAGCTCGAGCATGCGTTCAAGTTCAACGATGCGGTGTTGCGCCACCTGATCGTCGCCACGACGGAAGCGAAAGTTGCCCCGTCGCCGATGATGAAGGAAGAAAAGGCGCGCTCGCTGTCTGGACGCGACGGGGATTCCCGGAGCGACGCGCGCGCTCCGGCAGGCAACGAGGCTGCGACGGAAGTCGCGCCGGTTGCAACCCCAGCCGCCTGAACCACGCAACGCGCTTGACGAGAGACAGCGGACGCCGTGCCGGCCAGTAACCGGCTTACGTTCGATGCCCAGCTGACAGAACGGGGTGACCTTCGCTACACGCCCGCCGGCATACCGGCGATCGACTGCAGCCTGCACCATCAATCGGTGCAGGCGGAAGCCGGCGGCGAACGCAAGGTCGATTGCGAACTGTTCGCGGTGGCATTCGGAGACGTGGCCCGGCGACTTGCGGCGATGCCCGTCGGAAGCAATGTGAGTTGCCGGGGGTTCCTGGCCCGCCGCTTCCGAACCGGCATCACCGTCGCGCTGCACATAACGCATCTGGATTGAATAGAACGAAACAAATTGAGGAAACGACATGCCCCGTCCCATCGGAAGAGGTAAAGGCAAGAACAAGAAGGACCTGAAGAAGCGTGACCGCGGCAATGCGCTGTTCAAGCGGCGCAAGTTCTGCCGCTTCACGGCCGAGAAGGTCGTCGAGATCGACTACAAGGACATCGACGTCCTGAAGGACTTCGTGCAGGAAAACGGGAAGATCATGCCGGCGCGCGTGACGGGCACCAAGGCCCGCTACCAGCGCCAGCTCGGCACGGCGATCAAGCGGGCGCAATTCCTGGCACTGCTTCCGTTCACCGACCGCCACTGATCCGGATTGAGACCATGCAAATCATTCTGCTCGAAAAGATCGTCAACGTCGGCAACCTGGGCGACATCGTCAAGGTCAAGGACGGATTCGCCCGCAACTTCCTGATCCCGCAAGGCAAGGCCAAGCGGGCGACGGAGGCCAACGTCAAGATGCTTGAAGGCAAGCGCGCCGAACTCGAAGCGGCCGCCAATGCCAAGCTGGAAGCCGCGCAAGCGTTGGGCGCCAAGTTGGAGGGCCTGACCATCAAGATCACGCAGAAGGCGGGCGTGGATGGCCGGCTGTTTGGCTCCGTCACCAACATCGACATCGTCGAGGCGCTGCAGGCGCAGGGACTCGCGGTGGAACGCGCGATGGTCCGGATGCCGGCGGGCCCGCTCAAGCTGGTCGGTGAGTATCCGCTGGTGATCGCGCCGCACCACGACGTGGTGGCCAACATCCATGTGTCGGTGGCAGGCGATACGGTCCAGGGCTAGCAACCCAGTCGTCTTGCGGTTGGCAATGCGGTAAAAGGCCGTGCCGGGAAACCCGGCGCGGCCTTTATCATTTGGCATCCAGCCGCATCGGGCAACCGGATGTGACCATTTTTCAGTTTAAACTTGCCCCATTCCATGCCCGACGATCCACAACTGGAAGCGCTCAAGCTGCCGCCGCATTCGCTGGAGGCGGAGCAATCCATCCTGGGCGGACTGCTGATCGACAGCGAAGCGCTCGATCGCGTCGGTGACGCCGTCGGCGAAGATGATTTCTATAGCGAGGCCCACAGGCTCATCTTCCGCCAGGTCAACCTGCTCGCCGGCGAGGGCAAGCCGGTCGATGTGGTGACGTTGTCGGAGTCGCTCACCTCGGTGCAGAAGCTCGACTACGTCGGCGGGCTCGCCTACCTCGGCGCCCTCGTGCAGAACGTGCCGACGGCGGCCAACATCCGGCACTACGCCAACATCGTGCGAGAGCGTTCGATCCTGCGCCAGCTGGCGGCGACTGCGGGCGAAATCGCCGACACCGCGTACAACCCGCTGGGGCGCAGCGCCAAAGCCGTGCTGGACGAGGCAGAGGCCAAGGTGCTGCACATCGCCGAGCAGGGATCGCGGGGTGCGCAGAATTTCCAGAAGCTGAGCGGTCTGCTGACCGCCGTCGTCGACCGCATCGAGACCCTGTACAACCGCGATGACCCGTCGGACGTTACAGGGGTTGCAACCGGCTATACCGACCTCGACCGGATGACTTCCGGGCTGCAAGGTGGCGACCTGGTCGTGGTCGCGGGGAGGCCGTCGATGGGCAAGACAGCGCTGGCGCTCAACATCGGCGAGCACGTCGCGCTGGCTCTCAAGCTGCCGGTGGCCGTGTTCTCGATGGAAATGGGCGCGTCACAGCTGGCGTTGCGCATGATTGGCTCGGTGGGAAAGCTCGACCAGCACAAGCTGCGCACCGGTCGCCTCGTCGCCGACGATTGGGAACGACTCTCCAGCGCCATCGGCCGTCTCAACGATGCCGCGATGCTGATCGACGAGACGCCGGCGTTGAACGCGATCGAAGTGCGCTCGCGCGCGCGCCGTCTGGCCAAGCAATACGGCAAGCTGGGTCTCGTCATCGTCGACTACATCCAGCTCATGCAGGCCACGGCATCCGGCGAGAATCGCGCAACCGAAATCTCGGAGATATCGCGCGCGCTGAAATCGCTGGCCAAGGAATTGCAGGTCCCGGTGATCGCCATCTCGCAATTGAACCGGTCGCTGGAACAGCGGCCGAACAAGCGGCCGGTAATGTCGGACCTGCGGGAAAGCGGCGCGATAGAGCAGGACGCGGACGTGATCCTTTTCATCTATCGCGACGAGGTCTACAACCCGGATACGCAGGAAAAGGGCGTGGCCGAGATCATCATCGGGAAGCAGCGCAACGGGCCGATCGGCACCGTGCGCCTGACCTTTCTGGGCGAACACACGCGGTTCGAGAACTTCGCCACGGCGGGCAGCTACTGAGCGATTCCCTGGAAGACGACCGACCGACACAGACCGGCGCCCGCCGCCGGCACGGCAATTGCAATCATCTCCGCCATGGCCATCCAACTATTCGTACCTACCTTCGAGATCGACGAGTGTCTCGCCGAGATCCGCGTCTGCCTGGAAAAGGGGTGGACCGGCCTGGGTTTCAAGACTGTGGAATTCGAGGCCGCCTGGAAGACTTACACGGGCCTGCCGCATGCGCACTTCCTGAGCTCCAATACGGTCGGCCTGCACCTGGCGCTCGAGGTCTTCCGGCAGCGGCGGGGCTGGGAAGCGGGCGACGAGGTCATCACCACGCCGTTGACGTTCGTCTCGACCAATCATTCCATCCTGCATGCGGGGTTGAAGCCCGTGTTCGCCGACGTGGACGAGCACCTGTGCCTGGATCCGGCCAGCGTAGCGGAAAGGATCACGCCGCGGACGCGCGCGGTGATGTTCGTCGGGATGGGCGGCAACGTCGGGCGCTATGACGAGG
This sequence comes from uncultured beta proteobacterium, assembly GCA_963819965.1. GTDB lineage: Bacteria > Pseudomonadota > Gammaproteobacteria > Burkholderiales > Casimicrobiaceae > VBCG01. Next base: position 393,695 of record CAWFYA010000004.1, on the reverse strand, counting down.
TGCGCAGGCTTTGCCGGGAACGGGGCGTGGCGCTCATTCTCGACGCGGCCCACATGGCGGGAACCCGACATCATGGAACGCACGTCGGCGGGGACGCGGATGCGGCAGTCTTCAGCTTTCAGGCCGTCAAGAACCTGCCGACCGCCGATTCCGGAATGATCTGCTTCAGCGATGCCGCCGACGACGAGATGGTGCGCAAGCTGACCTGGCTCGGCATCAACAAGGACACTTATTCCCGCACCACGTCCGACGCGGCCTACAAGTGGATGTACGACGTCGAGTATGTCGGCTGGAAGTGCCACGGCAATTCGATCATGGCGGCAATTGCCCTGGTCCAGCTCAAGTATCTCGAGCGCGATAATGCCTATCGCCGTCGGATCGCGGGCTGGTATGCGGATGCGCTCGCGGGCAACTCCAAAATCCGCCTGGTACCGTTGGCGCCCGATTGCGAGTCGGCCACGCACCTCGTTCAGGTTCGCGTTGCCAATCGCGACGAGGTGATCGTCTCGCTGAACCGCAACGAAGTCTATCCGGGCGTGCACTATCGCGACAACACGGAATACACGATGTACGCACACGCGCACGGCTCCTGCCCGCGTGCGCATGCCGCCAGCGACGAAATCCTGTCCCTGCCGATTCACATGCGCATCGTCAAGCAGGACGTGGCGATGATCGCCGGTCTGTTGGCGCGTTTCGCCGCCTGATGCCGCGCATGGCGGACACACTCACCTGACCATGGAACCGTGAACATGCTCACCGGAAAGAGGATCATGCTGCGCGCGATTGAGGAGAGCCACCTTCCGACGCTGGCCAGGTGGCGATCCGACGGCGGCTCGTATCGTTACTTTCACGAGTTCAGCCCGATCTCGCTGACGGCGCAGGCGGCGTGGTTCGCCGCGCAGCAGAACAACCCCCGCGAGATGAATTTCGCGGTCATGACGCCGGACGGTGCGATCGTGGGAACGATCAGCCTGGTGCGCATCGACCGGCGCAACCGGCGCGCGGAACTCGGCCGTGTGCTGATCGGCGAGGAAAGCATGCGGGGCCAGGGATATGGCCGTGAAATGACTTTCCTTGCGCTCGAGTATGCCTTCGCGCACCTGAACCTGCACAAGGTGGTATGCGAGGTGATCGCGGAAAACGCGCCGGCCAGGGAGTTGTACCGGAAGTTCGGCTTCGAGCAGGAGGGCGTGTTGCGCCAGCACGTCTTCAAGGCGGGCTGCTACCACGACGTCGTGCTGCTGGGACTGTTGCAGGGGATCTACCAGGACTCGCCAGGCGAGTACGTGAAGGCGTGCCGGGCGACACTCGCAAGCTGAGGCGTCCGCTCGGGCGCGCCGCACGATGCGCGTGAATTCGCGCAGCCGTCCGTGCCCATGCGGCAGCGGTAAACGGTTCAAGCATTGCTGCGGGGCGGCCGGCTTGCCGATGCCGTCCGCGACCGTGCCAGACGATGCGCCGCTGGCGGTTCTCATGCGCGCCGGGCTGTCGGCGCAAGGCGCCGGTCGCCAGGAGGAAGCCGAGGCATTCTACCGTCGCGCGCTCATGATCGCTCCAGATGAACCCGACGCGCTGCAATCGCTGGGGCTGGTGCGCTTCATGCGCGGCGATCTCGGTCAGGCACGTTCGCTGGTGCTGCGCGCACTCGACCTCACGGACTGGCACTATCCGCAATACCGGCAGAATCTCGGCTTGATCCTGGCCAGGTTGGCGGCGGCCCGCGCCGAGCCTGCGGAACTGCTGGCACTGCGGCAGGAGTACCTGCGCTGGAATCGCGAACGTCAATCGCCCCGCGAGAGCACGAATCCGCTGGTGAGCGTCATCATTCCCTCCTACAACCATGCGCGCTACGTCGAGCGCGCGCTGAGTTCGGTTCTTGCGCAAACGTATTCCAACATCGAGCTCATCGTCATCGACGACGGCTCGACGGATGGATCGGCGGAGATCATTCGCCGCCGCCTCGCCGATTGCCTGGTGCCGCACCAGTTCCATGCCCGCGGGAACCGCGGCTCCGTCGCCACGGTCCAGGAGGGGTTTGCGCTCGCCCGCGGCGCATTCGTCAACGTGCTCCACTCCGACGACCAGTTCGCGCCGGAGCGCCTCGAATTGTGCGTGCGGCGCATCGCCGACAGCGGGTGCGATTGGGGCTTCTCGGCCGTGGAATTCATCGACGGCCGCGGTTCCCTGCTCACGGCAGCGAACCATGCACTCGCGGGCATGTTGTTGCAGAAGATTGCGGACATCCCAAAGCACGCGTCGACGGGACTTTCGCTGCTGACCACGAATGTGTCGATCACGACGGGAAACCTGTTCATCCGCCGCTCGTTCTTGGACCGGATCGGCGGACTGCGCATCTACAAGTACAACGACGACTGGGAGTTCTGCCTGCGTGCGATGCTGAATTCGGAGCCGGTGTTTCTTCCCGAGAAGCTATTTCGCTATCGCTACCACGGCAGGAACACGATCACTTCGGCAGGCGAAGGTGCGCGGAAGGAGGCCGCCGAGATCATGGGCGCGTTCATGCGCGATGCGGTGGACGATCGCGCCCGGCCGAATCCCTTTGCCCCGGTGCCGCGCATCTGGGGTCTGGCGTTCCACGTGGCGCTGCTCGGCGGCGGAATAGGCAACCTCCTGGATGGTGCGTCGCTGCGGCGCCTCGCCGCGGATCTCGCCGAGGCCTAATCCGCCATCCGGCGCGACTCGGCGCGCTAAAGCACCTCCCCCGCGTGATCGGCCAGGCGCGAGCGTTCCCCGCGCTGCAGTGTGACGTGGCCGGAATGTCCCCAGCCCTTGAAGCGGTCCACCACATAGGTCAATCCGGAACTCCCCTCGGTGAGGTACGGAGTGTCGATTTGCGCAATGTTTCCGAGGCACACGACCTTGGTGCCCGGTCCCGCCCGCGTGATCAGCGTCTTCATCTGCTTGGGCGTCAGGTTCTGCGCCTCGTCGATGATCAGGAGCTTGTTGATGAACGTGCGGCCGCGCATGAAATTGAGGCTCTTGACCTTGATGCGCGAACGGATGAGATCGCGCGTCGCGGCGCGGCCCCATTCGCCGGCTTCGTCGTCGGTCTTGTTGAGCACGTCGAGGTTGTCCTCGAGCGCACCCATCCAGGGATTCATCTTTTCCTCCTCCGTGCCGGGCAAGAAGCCGATGTCCTCGCCCACGGGAACCGTCACCCGGGTCATTATTATTTCGGTGTACACCTTGAACTCCAGCGTCAACATCAAGCCCGCCGCGAGAGTCATCAGCGTCTTGCCGGTGCCGGCCTGTCCCAGCAGCGTGACGAAGTCGATCTCGGGATTCATGAGCAGGTTGAGCGCAAAGTTCTGCTCGCGGTTGCGCGCCGTGATGCCCCAGACGTTGTTCTTCTGGTGCGTGTAGTCCTTGAGCGTCGACAAAAGCGCCGTCCTGCCGGTGATGTCCTTGACGATGGCGTAGAACGGCGTCTCGTCCTTCTTTTCCTGGTACAGAAATTCGTTCAGCAGCAGCGAAGGGACAAGTGGCCCGGTCACACGGTAATACGTGTGTCCGCCTTGCTGCCACGATTCCATCCCCTTGCCGTGCTTGTCCCAGAAGTCGGCCGGCAATTCCTGTGTGCCCGGGTAGAGGAGTTCGGTGTCCTCGAGCACCTTGTCGTTGTAGTAATCCTCGGCGGCGATACCCAGCGCGCGCGCCTTGATGCGCATGTTGATGTCCTTGGACACCAGGATGACGTCGCGCTTCGGTTGATTGTGCGCGAGGTGCATCACCACGCCGATGATCTGGTTGTCCGCTTTGCCCCCGGCAAGCGACGCCGGCAGCGCGGTGGAGATCGCCTCGGTCTGCAGGAACAAGCCGGCCCGTCGCTGCGCCGCTGGACTTGGTGGTCAGTGGAATCCCCCTGGAGATCGCGTCGCCCGCTTCCCCCACCGAGGTCACCAGGTCATCGAGGAAGCGGCTCACCTGGCGGGCGTTGCGCGCCACCTCGGTCATGCCCTTCTTGTTGTTGTCGAGTTCCTCGAGCGTGAGGATGGGCAGGAAGACGTCGTGTTCCTCGAACCGGAACAGGCTCGTCGGGTCGTGCATCAGTACGTTCGTGTCGAGTACGAAGAGCTTCGTCGCGGTCGCGGAGCCGGGTTTGCCGGGCTTGCGGGAGGGGAGGAGTTGCAGCGTGGATGGGGCGGGGCGCAGCTTGCGTTCGACCATGGGCCTCCAGCGATGGGTCGTCAATCGGACTTTCCGCACTTATCCTGCCTCAGGCCAGGTCCCTGGCACAAGCCCTAGTGGCTGCACCATGCGTGCGGGCCGACCGGTTGTGGTGTAAAGAGAACAGTCAGATCGCCTTGACCGCCTCCAGCACTTCGTCGACATGGCCGGGCACCTTGACCCCCCGCCATTCGCGGACGAGTTTGCCGGCGCCGTCGAAGAGAAAAGTCGAGCGCACGATGCCGCGCACCTGTCGGCCATACATGTTTTTCATTTTGATGACATCGAATTGCGTGCAGAGCTTTTCGTCCGCGTCCGAAATGAGTTCGAAGGGGAAGCCCATCTTGGTCTTGAAGTTCTCGTGCGACTTGAGCGAATCGCGCGAGCAGCCCACGACGATGGCGCCGGCCTTGATGAATTTCTTGTAGGCGTCGCGAAACTGCTCGCCTTCGGTGGTGCAGCCGGGCGTGTTGTCCTTGGGATAGAAATACAGGACCACGATTTTGCCCTTGTGATCGGACAGTTTGAACTCCCCGCCGGTGGCGGGCGCGGCAAATGCGGTAACCTTCTTGACTGCCATTGGCATCTCCCGTTCAAGCGGCCTTCGCCAGGTCGACGTCGGCCAGGAATTCGGCACCTTGCACGAGCAACGTCCCGCTGCGTCCGGGAATCGTGCCCGGTCCCACGGCGCAGCGAGGCAGCGCCATCGGCTCCACCGCGTCGAACAATCCTCGGGTCGGCCCCAGTGTCCAGCCCTGCGCCTTCCAGCCAACGATCAGCTGCTCCAACACGGGCGCTAGCCGCATGCCCTCGAGTTCCGCGTGCAGCGTAAACACATGACCGGCGGTTGCCGGCTGCACGGTGCGCTCCAGCAGGTGCGCGGCGACATTTTCCTCGGTGACGTCGCCGGTGCCGATGAGTTCGTCCAGCGTGGGCAACGTCGTCGGAAATTGCGGACAGCGGATGGGCTCGGCGTTCCATACCGGCAGGTGCGGGTGCGTGCCGCGGCCGTCGGAACAGTAGTCGAATTTCAGGCGCTGGGTGAGGCGCATCGCGTGCCGGTTCATTTGCCAGCCCGCCGCGCCGTGGGTCGTGGGCGGCGCCTTGAAGATATCGGTGTAGCGGGCGCAGGCGCGCTGCATTTCGGCGAATGTCCATTCCTCGTCGGCCTCGGCAACGCCATCCTGCCAGCGGATGTGGTCCCAGCAGTGGATACCGGTCTCGTGTCCGGCGTCCCGGACGCCGAGCATGACATCACCCGCGCGTTTTCCGATGTCCGGACCGGGCAGCAGCGTGCCGTAGAGAAGCGTCTTGATGCCGTAATGCTTCAGCACGGAGGTACGGCGCACCTTGCCGAAGAAACCGGGACGGAAGATCCGCTTGATGGCCCGGCCCGTGTGGTCGGGTCCCAGGGAGAAAAGAAATGTCGCCCGGACACCGTGCCTGCGCAGCACCTCGACCAGGTTGGGAACGCCTTCGCGGGTGCCGCGCAGCGTGTCGACGTCGATCTTGAGCGCCAGGTACATGCGGCCGTCAGTCGACCAGATGCCGCGCCTCGGCTACTTGCCCGCGGTAGGCCTCGAATATGCGTGTCAGCGCGTCCTCCATGCCGACGAGAGGCTTCCACTCGAGATCGGCGCAGGTATTGGTGATTTTGGGGACGCGATTCTGCACGTCCTGGTAACCCGCGCCGTAGTAGTCGGCCGCCGTGGTCTCCATGATTGCCACTTTCGCGGCGTTTTCGGCGTACTCGTGGTAACGCTTCGCGAGTGCAAGCATCTTCTCGGCCAGTTCGCGCACCGACCAGTTGTTGGCCGGGTTGCCGATATTGTAGATCTTGCCGCTGGCAATGTTTTCCTTGTTGGCGATGATCTTCACCAGCGCGCTGATGCCGTCGTCGATGTACGTGAATGCCCGCTTTTGCGTGCCACCGTCGACCAGCTTGATTGGTTCGCCGCGCACGATGTGGCCCAGGAACTGGGTGATAACGCGCGAGCTGCCTTCCTTCGCGGTGTTGATCGAGTCGAGGCCGGAGCCGATCCAGTTGAACGGGCGGAACAGCGTGTAGTCGAGGCCCTCCTGCATTCCGTAGGCATGGATCACCCGGTCCATGAGCTGCTTCGCGCACGAGTAGATCCAGCGCGGCTTGTTGATCGGCCCCAGCACCAGTTCCGTTGCGTCGGGGTCGAATTCGGCGTCGCGCGCCATGCCATAGACTTCCGAAGTCGACGGAAACACAATGCGCTTCCTGTAACGGACCGCCGCGCGAACGATTGGCAGGTTGGCTTCGAAGTCGAGCTCGAACACGCGCAGCGGTTCGCGCACATAGGTGGCCGGCGTGGCGATCGCGACCAGTGGCAGCACCACGTCGCATTTCTTGACGTGGTACTCGATCCACTCGCGGTTGATCGTGATGTCGCCTTCGAAGAAATGGAAGCGAGGACTGCCCAGCAGGTCGGTGATGCGGTCGGTCTGCATGTCCATGCCGTAGATCTCCCAGTCCGTCGCGCGCAGTATTTCCTGCGACAGATGGTGACCGATGAAGCCGTTGACGCCGAGGATGAGGATGCGTTTCATGGACTGACCGTGGCGGCGCCCGGGGCGCGAATGCCCGGACAAGATGCAATTCTAACGTGCGCCGAGGACTACGCCGCCGGACAGGCGCATCGCCAGCGCCGAAGGGGAGACCGGCACGCCGGACCACTCCGCGGCGAGGATCTCCAGCCGGCCCCCGCCGCCGGCATCGGCCAGCAGCCGTCCGCCTTCGACGTAGAGCCTGGCCGGCCCGCCGGCCGTGTCCTCGGCGTCGACGCGCGTGCGCAAGATCCGCAGTTCTTCGCCGGCAAGGTCGGTAAACGCGCCAGGGAAGGGTGGCGCGACAGCGCGCACCAGGTCGTGGATCCGGCGCGCTGTCAGCGTCCAGTCGATGCGGCCGTCCTCGGCCTTGCGGCCGCCGAAGTACGATCCCTTGACAAGGTCCTGCACCACGCGTGGCGCGGTGCCCGCCACGAGTTGCGGAATCGCGCGATCGAGCGTCGCGACGGCGGCGGTGGTTACCTTGTCGAACACCTCGCGCGCCGTTTCGTCGGGGAGGATCGGCACCGCCGTCTGCGCGACGATGTCGCCCGCGTCGGGCTTGTCGGCCATATAGTGGAGCGTGGCGCCGGTCTCCGTTTCGCCCTGCAACACGGCCCAGTTCACCGGCGCCCTGCCGCGATACTTTGGCAGCAGCGAGCCGTGCATGTTCAGCGCGCCGCGTGTCGGCAGCGCCAGCATTGCCGGTGCGAGCAGGCGCCGGTAGTAGAAGCTGAACAGGAAATCCGGGCGCAAGGTCCGCACGCGTTCGACGACGTCCGGTGCATTCGGGTCGCCAGGCGCGATGAACGCCAGGCGATGCGCGGCAGCGATGTCGGCGACGCGGTCGAACCAGATCTCCTCGTGCGGGTCGTCCTGGTGCGTAACCACCAGCGGCACGTCGATGCCGTGGCGCAGCAGGACCTCGAGACAGCGCGCGCCGACGTTGTGGTACGCGAAGACAACTGCGCGCGTCATGGGCGGTCGTTCGGCGGGCCTTCCACGACGGCTCGGATCGTATAACGCGGGCGCGCCCGCACCTGTTGGTAGATGCGCCCGACATATTCGCCGACCACCCCCAGGCCGAACAGGACCATGCCGATGAGGAAGAAGGCCAGCAGGTCGCGGTCCCACAGCGCAGAGAGCGCCTCGTGCCACGCGCCCGAGAACAGGCGGTACACGATCACCCACAGGTAGGTTGCCAACGCGCCCGCGGAAACGATGATGCCGAACATCGAGAAAATCTGCAGCGGCACCAGCGAAAAGCCGGTGATGAGGTCGAAGTTCAGGCGGATGAGCTGGTAGAGCGAATACTTCGACTCCCCTGCGGCGCGCTCCTCGTGGGCGACCTCCACCTCCGTCGGGTTGTGCGCAAACGTGTACGCAAGCGCAGGTATGAAGGTGCTGACCTCCGGACCATCGGCAATCGCGGCCGCTATCTCGCGGCTGTACGCGCGCAGCATGCACCCCTGGTCGGTCATCGTGATGTGAGTGATTCGCTCGCGCAACCGGTTCATCGCGCGTGACGCGACCCGCCGCCACCATGCGTCCTCGCGGGTACGCCGCACGCCGCCGACGTAGTCGTGGCCGGCATCCATCGCGGCCAGCAAACCGGCAATTTCCTCGGGTGGGTTCTGCAGGTCGGCGTCGAGCGTCACCACGCGCGTGCCACGCACGTGCGCGAAACCGGCGATGATCGCCAGGTGCTGCCCGTAATTGGCGTTGAACAGGATGACCCGCGTCACGTCCGGCCGCGTGCGCTGCTGCGTTTCCAGAAGCGCGGCCGAACTGTCGCGGCTGCCATCGTTGACGAAGATGACTTCGTACGCGATACGGAGCGCATCGAGCGCCGGGTACAGACGCGCGAACAACGCGGCTAGCCCGGCCTCCTCGTTGTAGACCGGGATGACGACGGAGAGCGCGGGAGTTGCCATCGAGGCGGTGGCGTCAGCGACGGCTCATTGCCGATGGGCGGACAGGATGTCGGCACAGGCCGCGCAGATCCGGTCGATGTCGGTAACTGTCAGCGAGGGATGCAGCGGCAGCGTCACGGTGTTGTCGGCAATGTGCTCGGTGTGGGGCAGGCTGCCGCGATAATAGCCGAAGCGCCGATAGAGCGTAGCCAGGTGCGCGGACTCGTAGGACATCCCGCTGCCGATCCCGCGCTGCTCCAGCGCATCGCGGAATTCGCGCCGGGTGATGCGCAGCAGCGCCAGCGGCAGCAGCGGCGCGAACATGTTCCAGCTGTGTCCTGCCTCGTCGCCCGTGTAGCCGGGATGCGGCAATTCACAGGAGGGGTTGGTGCGAAAGCGCTCGAAATACCGGCGCACCAGTGCCTGCCGCTGTTCGTTGAACTTCGGCAATTGCGCCAGCTGCGCCAGGCCGATCGCGGCATTGACATCCGGCAGGTTGAACTTGCCGCCGGCGACCGCGACGTCGCGCGTGCGGTCGGGAAGGTAGCTGATGCCGTGAAAGCGCAGGACGTCGATTTCGCGCGCCTCAGCTTCGTTGCCCATCACCAGCGCGCCGCCTTCGATGGACGTGATGTTCTTGTTCGGATGGAAGCTGAAGACGCAGATGTCGCCGAAACTGCCGATTCGCTTGCCGCGCCACGATGATCCAATCGCCAGCGCAGCATCCTCGATGACCCGCAGCTTGTGCTTGGCGGCCAAAGCGTAGAGGCCGTCCATGTCGCACGGCAGACCTGCAAAATGGGTCGGGAGGATCGCTCGCGTGCGCGGGCCGATGCGCGCGGCGGCGGCATCGAGGTCGAGATTGCGCGTGCCGGGAACGACGTCCACGAATACCGGCGTCGCGCCGACCTTGACGATCATGTTCGGGGCGGCGAAGAAGGTCATCGCCGGCGTGATGACCTCGTCGCCGGGGCCGATGCCGCAAACCTGCAGCGCCAGCTCCAGCGCCGCGGTCGCCGACGACACGCAGCGCACGTGTCGACCCCCGCAATACTCGGAGAGCGCCGCCTCGAACGCTTTCACCTTCGGCCCGCTGGTGATCCACCCGGAACGAAGCACGTCGGCGACGCCGGCGATCGTGGCTTCATCCAACGTCGGACGGGCGAATGGGAGATAGGGCAGCGCGCTCACGGTGGGCCCCCGTTCAATTCTTGGCGACCAGCCAGACGCCGAGCACGATGAAGCCGATGCCGAGCCAGCGCGTCATGGTGACCGACTCGCCGAAGAGATAGTACGCGGCGACCGCGTTGATCACGTAGCCGAGCGACAACATCGGATAGGCCACGGACACCGGCACGCGGGAGAGTCCCATGATCCAGACGAGCAGGCTCACCATGTAGCACATCACACCCGCCACGAAGTACTGCTGCGTGGCCATTTTCCAGAGCATGTCCCACCAGTTGTCACGGGTAAGCGTGATGACGCCGAGCGCATTGGTGCCGGCCTTGAGCAGCAGCTGCGCGCCGGCGTTGAGGAGCACGCCGGTGAGCAGAAAGGCGAACGCTGAAAGGGTCATGTTCAGCGCCTGGCGACGAAGACTCGCCGGGGGTCGCGGGCGACAATGCGCATCGGCACGGATTGCGCCGCCAGCGCCGTGTAATCGTCCAGCTTGATCAACGCATAGCCCTGCGGCAGCGCGGTCCACGCGGGAATCCACGCCGCCTCGGTGGGAAAATCGCGGCCGGGCTCGACGTCGAGGCCCAATGCCATCTCGTCGCGGTAGGCGACCAGCGTCGTGGTCCGGCCGAGATAGAAAGGCAGCGTCTGGTCATAGGTGCGCACCTGGAACACGGGAACGTTCGGGTCGAGCGGGCCGCCCCCGGCCGCATTGCCTTCGCTTGCCACGGCGCGCACGAGATCGTACGCCGATCGCGTCGCGCGAAATGCATCATAACCAACGAGGCCAACCTGCAAACCGACGACCGTGCCCAGCGCCAGCACGACGATGGCGAGCGTCTTGCCGCCCGGCGCACCGCGGCGGGCGAGCACGTATGAGGCCACCGCGCTCAGCGCCATGATTCCCACCGCGGCCACCAGCCATGGCGCGAATGCATGGAAGATCTCCGCGGGCGTGCTCGCGTCCGCGAGGTTCGGAATGTAGCCGCTGATTACTATCCCCACCCCGAGCAGCAGCAGCGACGAGAGGATGGCGAGCGGCAACACCAGCAGCGCCAGCGTTCCGCCCGGCAGGACCCGGAGCTGCCAACCGAGCACGAGCGCCAGCGCCGGGAACAGCGGAAGGATATAAGAAGGCAGCTTGGATTCCGAGAAGCTGAAGAATACGAACACGAACGCCGCCCATGCCAGGCAGAATTTCACCCAGCAGAACCCGTTGGCCGCGACCGGGGCTTCGCGCCAGCTGGATCTTAGCGTCCACAGCCATACCGTCAGCCAGGGCAGGATGCCCGCCGCCAGCAGAGGAATGAAGTAATACCAGGTGCCTTCGCGGCGATGCTCCGTCGTCAGGAAACGCTCGACATGCTCGTGGATGAAGAAGAACTGCGCGAACTCCGGATTGGCGCGCGACACGAGCAGGAACCAGGGCGCGGTTAGTGCCACGAAAAGACACAGGCCGGGCACCGCGTGGAGGCGCTTCCAGGGCCCCGTGTCGCGGGTCGCAAGCGAATACAGCACCAGCGTCGCTCCGGGAATCGCCAGCGCGACGAGGCCCTTGGTCAACGTTGCGGCCGCCGCGGCCGCGTAGGCGGCGAGCATCAGGTTGCGGCGAGTGCCGGACGACAGGCCGTCGCGCTGCGCCAGCAGGAAAGCGCACAGCATTGCGGTCATCCAGGCGCACAGCACGCTGTCCAGCGTCAGCAATTGCGCCATCGCGAATGGCCACACGCTTGCGGACAGCACGAGTGCCGCGTAGACGCCTGCGGTCGGGTTATCCAGGCGCGCCGCCGTCACGCCGACGATCACCACGGCCAGCAGGCCCGCCAGCGCCGGCGCCAGCCGTGCCGTCCATTCGCGGACGCCGAAAATCCTGAAGGCCGCGGCCGTCACCCAATACTGGAACGGCGGTTTCTCGAAATACTTGAGGCCATTCAGCCGTGGCGTCACCCAATCGCCGGTGACCGCCATTTCGCGCGCGATCTCGGCATAACGGCCTTCATCGGGGTGCTGCAGCTTGCGTACCGCGATCCCGGAGAACCAGGTGACGACGAGCAATGCGGCAAGCAGCCACCAGGCGGCGCGGGGGAGGGAGGCGAGCATCGGGAGCGGAGGTGTCTTTCGGGGCAGACGGGGATTGCTCATATTCGGCAGCTGCCCACGTTGGGGCCTGCGCATTCTACCTTGAGGGTTCACCGCGCCCCCGGCAGCGTGTGGTACTGCGTTGAAGGCGCAATCCCGTTATCCGCCATCTGCCTTGCGGCTGCCTGACGGTTGCCTGGTAACGGCGTTCTCGCATAACATCGACCCGATGCAAACCCGAAATCGTCCTGCCGACTGTTGTTGCAACCAGGCGAATCGGCTGCGTCGCGACCCCATTCCCGACTAGGGGTCCCGACCGTCAAGTCACCGGAAGCCGCCGGCACGTCAACCGGCGGCTTTTTTGTGGACCTCCAACCCTAGCGACGATGCCCGCATGACCGCAGCCCTGCAGCTCTACGACAACTACACGCGCTCGATGCGTCTTTTCCAGCCGCTCGTTCCTGGCCACGTCGGCATGTATGCGTGCGGACCAACGGTCTACGACTACCAGCATATCGGCAACTACCGCACCTTCCTGTTCGAGGACGTGCTGAAGCGCGTGCTGGAATGGAATGGATTTTCCGTGCGCCACGTGATGAACATCACGGACGTCGGCCACCTGACGTCCGACGGGGATACCGGCGAGGACAAGATGGAGAAGGGCGCGCGCCGCACCGGCAAGACCGCGTGGGAAATTGCCCGGCTGTACACCGACGCCTTTCTCGCGGACTTGAGCCTGCTGAACATAGGTGACCCGACCATCCTCTGCCGCGCGACCGACCATATTCGCCAGCAGATCGAATTCATCGCCGACATCGAGCGCAACGGCTTTGCATACACGACGGGAGACGGCGTCTACTTCGACACGGCGAAGCAGGCGAACTACGGATACCTCGCGCGCTTGAACATCGGAGGACAGGAAGCGGGCAAGCGGGTCGATGTCGGCGACAAGCGCAATCCCACCGACTTCGCCTTGTGGAAGTTCACGGCGCCAGGTGAACGGCGCCAGATGGAATGGGACAGCCCCTGGGGCCGCGGCTATCCGGGATGGCACATCGAATGTTCAGCGATGGCGCAGGAATACCTGGGGGACTACTTCGACATCCATTGTGGCGGCGAGGACCACATCCCGGTTCACCACACCAACGAGATTGCGCAGACCGAGGCGCGCGTCGGCACGCGCCTCGCCAATTTCTGGATGCACGGCTACTTCCTGATCGCCAATGACGCGAAGATGGCGAAGTCGGCCGGCGAGTTCCTCCGCATTTCCTCGCTGCAGGAGCGCGGCTACGACCCGCTCGCGTATCGGTATTTGTGCCTCACTGCGCATTACCGGACGCAGATGAATTTTACATGGGACGCGCTGGACGCCGCGGCGACCGCGCTCAGCCGGCTGCGCAACGGTGTGTTCGCGCTGCCATCCGATCCGCTGACGCTGCCCGATCCCTCATTCGTCGGGCAATTCACTGCGCAGGTCAATGACGACCTCAACGTTCCTCGTGCCCTCGCGGTGGCGTGGGAGGTGCTGCGCGGCGACATGCCCCCGGCGATCCGGCGCGCGACGCTGCTCAAGTTCGACGACGTGCTGGGACTCGGGCTCGCCGACTGGCAACCCACGGAGGAAATCGTGCCTCCGGATGTGCAGGCAATGGCGGATTCGCGGGCATTGGCGCGCCGCGACAAATCCTGGGCCGAAGCGGACCGGCTGCGCGGCGCGCTGGCCGCCGCCGGCTGGGAGATGGAAGACCTGGGGCGGGGTTTCAAGCTGAAGCGCCTCAAGGCCGGAAACGGAGGCAACCCATGAAGCTGGCGACATTGAACGATCGCACGCGCGACGGTTGTTTGGTAGTGGTGTCGCGCGACCTGTCCCGGTGCGTGGCGGTGCCGGAGATCGCGCGCACGCTGCAGGCCGCGCTGGACAACTGGGCTTCGGCGCGTCCCGGCCTGGATGCGATCGCGACCGTGCTGGATGCCGGCCGCATGCCGGGTGCGGAACAGTTCGATCCGGCGCACGCGATGGCGCCGCTGCCACGGGCCTACCAGTGGGCGGATGGCTCGGCCTACGTCAATCACGTCGAGCTCGTGCGCCGCGCGCGCGGCGCCACCATGCCGCCGGAGTTCTGGACGGACCCGCTGATGTACCAGGGCGCGTCCGACCACATGCTGGGCGCGCGCGAAGACGTGGTCCTGGGAGACGAAGCCTGGGGCATCGACTTCGAGGCTGAAGTTGCGGTGATCACGGGCGACGTCGCGATGGGCACGCTGGCGGCAGCGGCCGGCCCGCACATCCGCCTGCTGATGCTCGTCAACGACGTCAGCCTGCGCAATCTGATCCCCGCCGAATTGGCCAAGGGGTTCGGCTTCTTTCAGTCAAAGCCAGCCTCGGCCTTTTCGCCCGTGGCTGTCACGCCGGACGAGCTCGGCGAGGCGTGGCGCGGCGGCAAGGTGCATCGTCCGCTGGTTTCGCATTTGAACGGCGAACTCTTCGGACAGCCCGATGCCGGCATCGACATGACGTTCAACTTCGACACGCTGATCGCGCACGTTGCCAAGACGCGCGACCTGGAGGCGGGCAGTATCGTGGGCTCAGGCACGGTCTCCAACAAGGAGAACGACGGGCCCGGACGTCCGGTCGCCGCCGGCGGCCGCGGCTATTCGTGCATCGCCGAACAGCGCACAGTGGAAACCATCGTTGCCGGCAAGCCCGCGACGCCGTTCATGCGCTTCGGCGACCGCGTGCGCATCGAAATGTTCGACGCCGCCGGCAAGTCGATCTTCGGCGCCATCGACCAGGTGGTGCGCAAGGGCCAGTAGCCGGTTCGCCCGCCATGCTCGGTCATCCCCCCGCGGGGACAGGGTGGCGTTGCTGTTGCTCGGGCAAGCCACCTCCGCCTGCTTCCTGCCCCCGATCAGGTCGAGGCCGGGCCATTCGCGCGAACGACTTTTGGCGAGTGTCGCCGGTCGTTTCCAGGACCACGGGCATCGCCCTGTCGCGGCCACCCTACGCTCGGCCCGCGTTTTTCCCGTTTCGTCGCCTGCTTCTTGAGGGTGCAACATTCGCCGCCTAATCTCCGTCCTGCCAGCAACGACCTCAGCCGGAACCGCGTGAATCCAAAACCGGGATCGATCGCATCCAAAGGCAAGTGAGGGCAAATGAGGCAGGGGCAAGTGGTGAGGGCAAGTGAGGATCAGGAAGGCCAGCGGGGCGGTGATTTGACTGGCAAGGCACGAGGGAGTGACGGGCCCGCCCGACGCGGGACTGGAACAGGAACGAAAGTACCGAGGACATCATGACGAACGCCACGATGAATAGAGAGTTCAACCCGCGCCGGTCGCCGCTGTTGGGATTTGTTGCCGTCGTCGCCGCCGCCTTGACCCTGGGCGCCACGGTGCTGTTGCCGGCCTCCAGGTCGCCTTTCCCGGCGCCTGTTGTCGCCACTGCCGCGGATGCCCCCACGCAGATCGTCAAGTTGCCGGCGATCGAGGTGGTGGGTGCACGCACGACCAAGACGGCCGCCAAGGATCGTTGGACGCTGCCGGCCGTCTTCAAGAAGGGCTGAAACGCAGACTCCCGGTGCAGCCGTGCGCGATCTCCGTGTGACGATGTTCGGGCGGAGTCGCTGGTCCGCCGGATACGTGATCGCTAGGCTTTTTGCCGGAGGATCACCGAATAGACTTCCACCGGCGCAGCCTTGCCCTTGATTGGCACCGGTCCGAGCTCCTCGACCGCCACGTCGTCACGCAGTGCCTTTCGCGTAGCGCCGTCGATCAGGATGGTGCGCAGCGCAACTTTCGTGTGGGATTCCAGCCGCGCGGCGAGATTCACCGTGTCACCGATGCAGGTGTAGGTGGCGCGCTTGCTGGTCCCGGCGTAGCCAGCCACCATTTCGCCTGAAGCAATGCCGATACCGATGCTGATCTGCGGCTTGCCGGCCGCGGCCCGTTCCTGGTTGTACATGCTGACGAGTTCGATCATTTCCAGCGCCGCGCTGACGGCGCTGCCGCAATGGTCCTTCACGGGCAGCGGTGCACCGAAAATGGCCATGAGGCCGTCGCCGATCATCTGGTTGATCACCCCGTCGTGACTGCTGATCGCATCGAACATCAGCGTGTAATACGTGTTGAGCAGCTCGATCGTCTCCTCAGGCGTTTGTGATTCCACGAGTGGCGTGAAGTCACGGATGTCGGAGAACATCACCGTCGCGGTCACCCGCTTGCCGCCGAGCGCGAAGCCCGAATCCTGCAGGTCCTGAGCCACTTCGGGCGTGGCGAAGGTCCGCACCATCGCCTTCAACTGATCCTGCAGGCGCTTCTTTTCGATGCAGGCGCCAATGCGCGCCTTCAGCAGCACCGGGTTGACCGGTTTCATCAGGTAGTCCGCCGCACCCAGCTCGATGCACCGCACGACACTCTCGACGCCCTCGAGCGATGACGTCACGATGACCGGCAGGTCGCGCAACTGCGGGTCGTGCACGAGCTGTTCCAGCACCGCGAAACCGTCCAGCTCCGGCATCTCCATGTCGAGCAGCATCAGGTCATAGCTGTCCTTGCGCAACATCTCCAGCGCCACCCGGCCGTTTTCGGCGGTGGACACGCGGTGCCCCTGCAGTTCGAGGCTGCGCGTCAGCAGCAGGCGATTGACCTTGTTGTCATCCGCCACCAGCAGCCTTGCGGTGCTGTTGCGCGCGTCATGCATTGGCCAGTACCTTGAGTTCGGCGGCGACCCGACCGTACTCCGCGGCCACCGCATCCAGCGGCGCGCCGTGCGCCGCGTCGACCGGCCCCATGCCGCCCAGTTCCAGCTCACGCGCCATGGCACCCAGCGTATGGGCGCCAAAGGTGTTGCTGTTGGATTTGAGGGAGTGGGCGGCGCGCCGAAACCTGTCGGCGTCCTTGGCCGCGAGCGCATCGCGCAGGTCATTCAGCATCACCGGCGCCTCGGTCAGGAAGGTGTCCACCAGCTCGACAACAAACTCGGCGCCCGCGGTTTCCTGCAATGCCGCGAAGGTGGCAGGATCGATCGTTGCTGCGCCCATGTCAGCGGTCCTTTCTCTCGGGAACGTCGTTGAGTGCCTCGACCAGACGGTCGACGCGTATCGGCTTCGTGAGGTAATCGTCCATGCCGGCCTCGATGCACATCTCGCGGTCGCCCTGCATGGCGTTGGCCGTCATTGCTACGATGCGCGGCCGCTTGCCGGGCTTGAAGCGCGCGCAGATCTGGCGCGAAGCTTCGAGCCCGTCCATTTCGGGCATCTGCACATCCATCAATATCACGTCGTAGGTCTGGCGCTCCACCGACTCGACGGCTTCCATGCCGTTCGACGCGAGATCGGCACGATACCCCATCTGTTGCAGCAGGCGCAGCGCCAGTTTCTGGTTGACCACATTGTCCTCCGCCAGCAGCACGCGCAACGGATGGCGCGCCGCCATGCCCGGGTCAATCCCGGATTTCGCCGCTGATGGCGCGGGCTTGGGCGCGTCGCCATCCACCAGCAGGCCGACCAACGCGTCGTAGAGGTGCGACTGGCGGATGGGTTTGGCCAGGTACGCGCTGAACAAGCCGTCCTTGTCACCGGCCTCCCGGCGACCCAGCGAACTGAAAAGCATCAATGGTAATGTGGGATTCATCGACCGGATCTTGCCGGCGAGCTCCAGCCCATCCATTTCGGGCATGTGCATGTCCAGGATGGCGAGGTCGAACGCTTCCCCGTCCGAGAGCCACTTTAGCGCCTCGAGCGGCGACTCCGTGCTGCGGGAGACCATGCCCCATTTGCCTGTCTGCAGGCCGAGCACACGCCGGTTGGTGGCGTTGTCGTCGACGATCAGGATGCGCTTGCCGGCGAGCTCCGGTTGCACGCCCACGAAATCGCGAGCGCGGGCCGGCGCCATCTGCGCCGTAGCGGATTCGATCGTGAAATAAAAGGTCGAGCCGCGACCGGCGCCATCGCTTTCGGCCCACATGCGTCCGCCCATCAACTCGCTCAGCTTACGGCTGATGGCAAGGCCGAGTCCCGTTCCGCCATATTTGCGCGTGGTCGAGGAATCGGCCTGCGAAAAGGACTGGAACAGGCGGGCGATGACGTCCGGTGTGAGGCCTATGCCTGTGTCACGCACGGAAAACGTCAATTCGACCTTCCCGGCAGGAAGCGGACGCGACGACACGCTCATCACGACCTCGCCGTGTTCCGTGAACTTGACCGCGTTGGAGAGCAGGTTGAGCATGATCTGGCGCAGGCGCGTGACGTCACCGACGATGGCAGTGGGCACCTCACCTTCGAATACGTAAGCGGTGTCGAGATGCTTTTCCACCGCGCGCGACGTGACCAGGTCCAGGGCGGACTCGACGCAATCGCGCAGATCGAACGGATGCGCCTCGATGTCCATGCGTCCGGCTTCGATCTTGGAAAAGTCGAGGATGTCGTTGATGATCGTCAGCAGCGCGTCGCCCGAGTCACGGATGGTGGACACGTAGTCCTGCTGCTCCTTGTCGAGCGGCGTGTCGAGCAGCAACCCGCTCATTCCGATGACCGCGTTCATCGGCGTGCGGATTTCGTGGCTCATCGTCGCCAGGAACGAGCTCTTGGCGTCGTTCGCGGCTTCGGCTGCCGCGCGCGCCTCCTTGGTCTCGTTGAACATGCGCACGTTCTCGATCGCGATCACCGCCTGATCCACGAAAGACTGCGCGAGCTTGGTTTCGCTGTCGCTGAAGGCACCTGCCTTGTCGCGCGCCAGCACCAGCACGCCGATGCACTCGCCCTGGCGCAGCAGAGGCAACATCAGCGACGAATTGACTCCCGTACGCTCCTTAACCTGCCGCTCTTTCGGAGGAAGGTCGATAGCCGACCAGTCGGGGATGTGCAGGATCTCCTTGCTGACGATCACCCGCGACGGAAAGTTCGCTTCGAGGTCGATGCCGGCCACCGCGTCGCCCGTGTCCATCGGCAATCCACCGGGTGTCGCGGAGGCAACTTGCGTGAAGGAGCCGCCGTCGAATCGCAGCAATGCCGTGAAATCGCAGGACATGAGCCGCAGCGCGGTGTTGACGATCGCGTGGAACACCGGCTGCACGTCGGTTGGCGAGGCGCTGATCACACGCAGGATGTCTGCGGTGGCGGTCTGGTGGCTCAGCGCCTCCTGCGTCTCGTTGAACAGGCGCGCGTTCTGTAGGGCCACGCCGACATTGGCCGCGATCGTCGACAGCAGGCGCTCGTCATCGGCGCCGTAGATCCCTTCCTGGTGCGTGCTTTGCACGCTGATCACACCCAGACTCATGCCCCCGACCGGAATGGGCACGCCAAGGTAGGAGAGCGCCTGCTTGCCCACGATGCGCGCACCCAGTTCCTGCCCGCGCCGGTCGGCCTCCTTGTTGATGATGAGCGCCTTGTTGGTCCGGATGATCCGGCTGGTCAGGCCGTCGCCGTACTTGAGAGGTGCAATCTCTTCGCCATGCTGGTAGGGAAAGTCGATAATCCCGGTTTTTGGGTTGTACAACGCGACATAGACGACGTCGGCCTTGAAGACCGTTCGCACCTGTTCGCCGACCAAATCGAGCAGCGGCGCCAGGTCGAGCTTTCCGGCAAGCTGTTGCGACACGGTGTTGATCGTCGTGAGTTCGTTGGCCCGTTTTTCTGATTGGGCAAAAAGGCGCGCGTTCTCGATGGCCACCGTCGCCTGCAGCGACAGACCGACCAGGAAGTCAAGGTCGGTGTCGCTGAATGGCTGGCCGCCGGACCTCCACACGGCCATGACGCCCTTCACCTTCTTTCCGGCGAGCAGCGGGGCCACCATGAGCCGCTCGATGACTTCATCGTCGGTTCCATCGATCTGGATCGCCCGGGAATCCTTGCCGGTGTCGTTGATGTACTCGGCGCGGCCGCTGTCGACCAGGCTGCCGATGATGCCGACGCCTGGCTGAATTACGGTCTCCCGCAGCGCGTCCGCGATATCGCCGATGGCGACAATGGCGCGGAACTTGGCAGTCCCTTCGTCGGGCAGAAATATGGCGCTGCTGTCCACCTCCAGCAAATCCTTCGCATGGCCGGCGATGCGATCCATGACCTTGGTCAGGTCGAGCGTCGACGAAATGTCGCGGCCCACTTCGGCCAGCGCCGCCGCCTCCCGCGTGCGTCGCTGGGTCTCGTCGAACAGGCGCGCGTTCTCCAGCGCCACGCTCATCGTGTTCGCGATCGTCTGCAGCAGTCGCACATCGGAATCACTGAACGCGTGCTCCCGGTCCATGTCGCCCAGGCTGATGAGTCCACGCGCCTGGTCGCCCGCAACCAATGGCACCCAGATCGCCGATTTTTCCGAGTTGGTGCCGGGAAACACGAAGCTGCCGTACTTCTGCATGGCGCCGGCCATGTCTTCATTGACGACCAGCGTCTGCTGTGTGCGGATCACGTGCGGGCCGAAACCCTTTTCTCCCAGCGGTTGCGAGTCGATGTGGATCCGCTGGCCGCTCTCGTAGTCGTAGACGTAGTGGATCATGTTCGTCTGCGGGTCGAGGATGCGTATGCCGACGTCGGCCCTGTTGAAGATTTCCCGGATCTTGTCGCCCACGGCGTCGTAGATGCCTTGCATATTGAGCTCGGCGGCCAGCGCCTGCTGCACGCTGTTGATGATCGCGAGCTCCGCGGCGCGCTGCTCGCTCTCCTTGAACAGCCGCTGCGTCTCGTCGAACAGGCGGGCATTCTCCAGCGCAACGCTCATGGCGCTGGCGAGTGTCTGCAACAGGCGGACGTCGGAGGGAGCGAACGCGTGCTCGCGCTCGATGTCGCTCAATGTGATGAGGCCGCGGCATTGGTCGCCGACCACCAAGGGCACGTAGATTGCCGATTTCTCGTTGAAGGAACCAGGGACGACAAAACTGCCGTGCTTCGCCGTCTCCTCGTCCATCCGCTCATTGATGACAAGCGTCTCCCGAGTACGCAGGACATGCCCTGAGAACCCCCCCGTCACACTTAGCGGCGCGATGCTGATGCGCTCGCCGCCCTCGTAGGTATAGACGAAGTGCATCAGGTTGGTCGCGGCATCGTAGATCCGGATCCCGACATCGGTCTTGCTGAAAATCTCGCGGATCTTGTCGCCGACCGAATCGTAGATGCCCTGCATGTTGAGCTCGGCGGCCAGCGCCTGCTGCACGCTGTTGATGATCGCGAGCTCCGCGGCGCGCTGTTCGCTCTCCTTGAACAGGCGCTGCGTCTCATCGAACAGCCGCGCGTTCTCCAGCGCGACGCTCATCGTGTTCGCCAGCGTTTGCAGGAGGCGCACTTCCGATTCGCCGTACGCATGCTCCCTGTCCAGGTTCACGAGGTTGATGAGTCCGCGCGACTGGTCGCCGGCGATCAGTGGCACGTAGACGGATGACTTCTCCATCTGCGTGCCTTCCATCACCGTGCTGCCCAACCGCCTCATCACTTCCGCCATGTCTTCATTGACGACGAGCGTCTTGCGTGTATGAAGTATGTGGGCGGTGATGCCAGCCTCTCCCAGCGGCTCCGACGGGATCGTCATCCGCTTGCCGCCTTCATAGACATAGGGGAAATGCATCATTCCGGACGTCGCATCGTGGATGCGGATGCTCATGTCGGACTGGCTGAAGATCTCGCGGATCTTGTCGCCGACCGCATCGTAGATTCCCTGCATGTTGAGCTCGGCGGCCAGCGCCTGCTGCACGCTGTTGATGATCGCGAGCTCCGCGGCGCGCTGCTCGCTCTCCTTGAACAGCCGCTGCGTCTCGTCGAACAGGCGCGCGTTTTCCAACGCCACGCCCATGCTCGCCGCCACCGTACTCAGCAGCCGCACCTCCGCTTCCCCATACGCATGCTCTGTCTCGTAGTCTTCCATCACGATCATGCCCAGCACTTCGGCACTGCCCATGATGGGCACGAATACCGAGGAATGGCTATCGTCGGTTCCGGGAATCACCGTGAACCCCATCGCGGCGGCTTCCGCGCGGGTACCCGCGACCAGCGGCCCACGCGACGCCACCAGCTTGGCCCACGAGCCGTCAGGCGCCGGAGGGACCGGCGCGTTGCGCAATCGCACCCCGTGTTCAAACTGGTACAGGAAATGAATGAGATGGGTCTTGGGGTCGTACCAGCGTATGCCCAGGTCGCCGGTGCGGAACACGTCGCGCAGCTTGTCGCCGACCAGGTCGACGATGGCCTGGAAGTCAAGCTCGGCTGCCATGCCCTCCTGGATGCTGTTGATCACCGACAGTTCCGCTGCGCGCTGCTCCGTTTCCTTGAGCAGCCGCTGTGTCTCGTCGAAGAGGCGTGCGTTTTCCAGCGCAACCCCCATGCTCGACGCGACTGTCGTCAGCAGCCGGATGTCCGACTCTGAATACGCGTATTCGCGCTCGTGGTTCTCGACGGTGATCGCGCCAATCACCTGGTCGCTGCCGATGATGGGAACCGAGACGCTTGACTTGCCGGTATCTGTCCCCGGAACGGTACCGAGCTTCGCCATATCCGCCGATGTATTGACGACGCGCGGTTCGCGCTGTGACGTAATTGCTTCCCAGGGCATCGTCTTGGGTGGGGCGGATGGAATCTCGAGGCGCTCGCCATGCTCGTATTCGTAGAGGAAATGGACCACGCGTGATTTGCTGTCGAACCAGCGGATGCCGATGTCCTCGGTGCGCAGCACTTCGCGCAACTTGTCGCCGACGAGATTCACGATGCTCTGGAAGTCGAGCGAGCCGGCCATGCCCTGCTGAATGCTGTTGATGACTGCCAGTTCCGCGGCGCGCTGTTCCGTCTCCTTGAGCAGGCGCTGCGTTTCGTCGAACAGGCGCGCGTTCTCGAGCGCGACGCTCATCGAATTGGCGAGCGTCTGCAGAAGGCGCACGTCCGACTCGCTGAACGCATGTTCCCGCTCCATGTCGACCAGGTCGAGGATGCCGCGCACCTGGCCGCCCGGTCACCATCGGAACGAAGACCTGTGACTTGGGCAGCGCCGTGCCCGGAAGCAGAACTGAACCGTATCCTGCCGCCACCACGGCTCATGTTCTCGTTGATGACGACGGTTTCGCGCGATCGCAGCACATGGACCGCGATTCCGCGTTCGCCGATCGGTGCTGAGTCGACTTCGATCCGCCGGCCTCCTTCATAGGTGTACGGGTAGTGCACCAGCTCGGACTTGGTATCGAACACGCGAATGCCCACGTCGCGACCGGCGAAGATTTCGCGCACCTTGTCGCCCACGGCGTCGTAAATGCCCTGGATGTTGAGTTCCGCAGCCAGCGCCGCCTGCACGCTGTTGATGATGGCCAGTTCCGCGTTGCGCTGTTCGGTCTCCTTCAGCAGCCTCTGCGTCTCGTCGAAGAGGCGCGCATTCTCGAGCGCCACGCCCATCGATGCAGCCACCGTTTGCAGCATTCGCACCTCGGATTCGCCGAACGCGTGTTCACGTTCGTGGTTCTCGATGCACACCGAGCCCAGCACGCGGTCGCTGCCGATGATCGGCACGTCGACGGTGGACTTCGACTGGTCCGTGCCTGGCGCGACATGTATCCCTGCGGCGATTTGTTCGGCCGCGGTGCCAAACACGACAACCTGCCGCGTGGCGATCATGGTCTCCGCGGAGCCGCCCGGTCGCATCGGGTTGGGGGGGAACGACAGACGCTTCCCGTGCTCCCGGACATACAGCGAACTGACGAGCTTGCCCTGCAGGTCGAACCAGGCGATCGTGATGTCCTGCACCTGCAGCACGGCGCACAGCTTGTCGCCAACCAGGTCGACGATCCCCTGAAAGTCGAGCGACCCGGCCATGCCCTGCTGAATGCTGTTGATCACCGCCATTTCGTTGGCGCGCTGCTCGGTCTCCTTGAGCAGCCTTTGCGTTTCGTCGAAGAGACGCGCGTTCTCAAGAGCCACGCTCATGCTGTTGGCCAGCGTGGTCAGGAGGTTGACGCTGGTTTCGTCGAACTGGTCCTCACGGTCGCCGTATAGAGCAATGACGCCGAAGGCTTGGTCACCCTTGAGAATGGGTACGCCCAGATAGCTCTTGCCGAAATTACCGGCCTTTGCGTCACCAATCAACTTCGAGCCGAGCTCGGCGGATCGCTGCTGGAAGTCGCGATTGATCACCAGCGGCTGGCGGGTTGCAATGACGTGTCCGGTCAGCCCCACCCCCAGCGGAAAAGATGGTACCGGGAAGCGCTCGCCATGTTCCCTGTAATAAGGCATCACTACCTGGTTGCTGGCGCTGTCGTAGAGCGCGATGGACATGTCGTCGGCGGAAAAAATCTCCCGAATCTTGTCGCCGACCAGGTCGATGATGGCCTGGAAATCCAGCTGCGCGGCCAGCCCTTCCTGCACACTGTTGATGATGGCCAGTTCCGTGGCGCGCTGTTCGCTCTCTTTGAACAGTCGCTGAGTCTCATCGAACAAGCGGGCGTTTTCCAGCGCTACCCCCATGCTCGCGCCCACCGTCATCAGGAGTTTCGCGTCCGCCTCGCCGTACGCGTTCTCGCGGTCGAAATTGCGCATGACGATCAGCCCCAGCACGCGGTCGCTGCCAAGGATCGGCACGTGCATCGACGACTGGGTCTCGTTGTCGCGCGGCGTCAGTGCCCGCATACCGAATGCAATGAGGTCCTTGTGGGTGCTTAAGACCAATGGCTGTCGCGTCTTGGACGCGTTACGCCAGGAAGCGCTTTCGGCAGCCTTGTAGGGCGGCAACTGGTGTAGTACGCCATCCTGATATTCGTAGATGCAATGCACGAGCCCGGTGGCTGCCTCGTGCCAGCGAATGCCGACGTCGCCGGTCTTGAATACTTCGCGCAGCTTGTCGCCGACCATGTCGACGATCGCGCGGAAGTCGAGCTCCGCGGCCATGCCTTGCTGGATGCTGTTGATGAGGGCCAGCTCGCCAGCGCGCTGCTCGAGCTGCGCGTTGGAGACTTGTAATGCTTCGGTCCGCTCGGCGACCTTCTGCTCCAGCCCCTGTGACCATCCCGCGTTGTCCAGCGCGACCGCGGCCTGGCTCGCAAGCATCGCCATCATGTCGCGGTCGGTATCGTGGAAGCGTCCGAACGCGCCGTCGATGTCGAGGTAGAGATAGCCAAGCATTTTGTGTTGCGCGATCAGCGGCGCCACGATGCGGGAGCGTTGCTCGAGTTCTCCGGCCTTTGCCGGAAGGTAATCGAGGGTCGCGGTGCGGCTCCGGCGAACAACCTGAAGGTCCGGGGTAATTTGCGCCAGCACTTCCTCGGGGCGCTCGCCTTGCGGAACCAATGACCCGGCCAAATGCAAGCCTTCCGGGGTCTCTAGCACCAGCAGCACGCGCTCGGCGCCAGACAATTCGGTGGCTTCATCGATCAGGAAGTCGTGCAGTTCGTTGGCGCTGCGGATTTCATTGAGGCGCAGGCCAGTATCAGCCAAGCGCTCGAAGGGTTCGCGCAGGTTGCTGCTGCCGGTCAGATGCGCCGGATTGCGTGGAGGCGACTTGGAACGCGAGGCGGCATCGCCGAGCCATGCTTGTACCACCGAACGCCGGTTCTTGTTCTTGTTGAGGAAGTTACGGCGAAGACCTTCATCGCTCAAGCCGGCAATCGCCGCGGTGACAAAGCCATAAGCGGTCTGTAACGCGCGGCGAGCCAGTGCCCGTTTGCCGTTGGCGGCGAGCGCCCGACTGGATAGCCACCAGAGTTCCGTGGCGTCCATTCCTTCGATCTCGATCAGGCCATGCGCGCGGTGGATCGCGGTAGCGCGCTCCGACGCAGCCATGGCTGCTGGCGCATCCTTCGCCATGATGTGGGCCCGCACCAGCGCGGTCAGCGTCACGATTTCCAGCGCGATGTGATCCTTGTCGCGAAGTATTTCGTAAGCCTTGGTCAGATTCGCGATTGCGGTAGCCGCATCTCCTTCTTCCAGCGCGAAAAGGCCGTGATTCAAGGGCCGATACGACTTCGACCGTACGTCTCGGCCGCTCTCGGCCAGTGGAACCGATTCCTCACCGTACGTGCGGCCAAGGGCGAGATGCCCCGCGTTGAATTCCAGCTGCGACAACACCCACAGGGTCGTAGCGAGTTGTTGGAGTGCGCCGGTACGGCGGTAGATATCGGCAGCCTGAAGCAGCAACCGTCGCGCACGCCGGATCAGGCCAAGGTCACTGTAGACAAGTCCGATGTTATGGGTAACCACCCCCTGACGTTCGATATAGCCGGTCGCCTCGAACGCGACGAGCGACTGTTGTAGCAAACGCAATCTCTTGGCGACGTCGGGTTCGTTGAATGTCTGCATGTTGATCGCGTTGCCGATGCCATACAGGTCACCGCAGGCGCGAGCCAGCGCCAGCGCGTCATCTGCGGCCTGGTTGGCCTCGGCGGCGCGGCCCTGGCTGCTGCGCGCCGCCGACACGGCCCACAACGCGCGGCCTTGGCCCACGGGATGGCCGAGCTTCTCGAACAGGCGTGAAGCTTGCATCGCAGTCTTTACCGCGTCTTCGCTGATGCGTTGCCGGAATTGCGCTTCTGCCAGGCGGTACAGGCTGACGGCTTCCAGCAACTGGCGCTTGCTTTCGCGGGCGGCCCGCAACGCCTCCGCGGCAGTCGCCAGCGCCTCGCGCGAATCGCCGCGACGGATTTCGACCAGCGCGCGCAGGTTGAGCGCCTGCGCCAGGAGTGCCGGCGCCTTGGCTGTGCCGGCTCGGGCCAGCATGTTCTTGGCGTCGTCCGCAGCCAGCTTGATGTCGCCGAGCGCAATGCGGCTGGTGGCGCGGTAGTCGAGGAGATCCATCTCCACGCGGAGAGCCAGACCGGGTACCTTCAGTGCCGCCGTGGCCAGTTCAATGGCCTTTGCGTGCTGGCCGGCCCATGCCAGTTCGGCGACCTGTTGCGTGACAGGCGGCGTGTTGTTGTTTGCTGCAGGCTCTTGCGAAGGGGTACGGTGGTTTTTCTTTTTTGCAGCTGGCATGTGCGGCTCGTGCTGTAAGGAAACCGGATACTAGACTACGCCGCGCCAGCGCGGTACCGCCCACGCCTTGTGTCAGTAGAGGCGCTCGACCTTGCCGGAGTACAGGACCGGTCCGGTAGGCACGCCCGTGGGCGAGCCGCCGGCCGGTTCCAGGCTGACCGCGAGGGCCGGGATATCCGCCAAGGAAATCTCGGCGGCGGCCGGTAACGTCACTTTTGCCACGCCGCTGTCCGGAATCACGCCCAGCGACTTTGGCGCGGCGTTCGCGGAACTGTCGTGCAGCATCCAGAGTTCCAGTGATTTCCCGGCTGGGACGGCCGCTGCCGCGACCGCCTTGATCGTCATCGTCCGCTCGCCACGCAACACGGTGGCGATTAGCGCGGGCTTGGCGTCCGGACCAGCCAGCACTGCGACGATCGGCGGTGCGGCGACCTGTGTCCGGGGCGTGAACAGCGTGACACCGAACGCCAACGCCAGCGCAAAGCTTGTGAGGGCGAAGCTGCGCCAGAACGTGGTACGCGACCACCACGGCGCGCCGGCCTTGGTCGAGGCGGCGGCCGAGGCAAGTCCCAGGCGTCGTGCAATGGCCGTCCAGACATGCGGCGGCGGCGTGATCGGCGACGCACTCGCGGCAAGCGGGGCCAGCCGCATTTCCCAATGCCGCATGGCCGCCGCGACGGCGGCGTCGCCTTTCGCGATGCGTTCCAGCCGCGACCTGGCCCGCGGCGATAGCGTGCCGAGCGCGTATTCTGCGGCCAGCGCATCGAGGCGTTGCAAGCGGTCCGGTCGGGACAGGTTCATGTGCGTCTACTCGCGTCCGTATCCAGCGCGGTCGAGGCAACTCTTGAGGCGTTCCAAGCCACGCCGTACCCACGACTTGATGGTGCCCAGCGGCTGCCGCAGATGCGCGGCAAGCTCGGCGTGCGACAGTCCCTGGTAGAAGGCGAGCGCGATCGCCTGCTTGGGACCGGCATCGAGCACGTCGACGCAATCCCGGACAGATTGCGCTTCGGCACCGGCCAGCAGCATGTCGACGGGCGTCAGGTCGCCGGAAGGGAAGTCGAATTCCTTGCCGTCCTCGTCGCTCTCGCCCGCACCGGTCATCGACACGGTATCCAGTTCCCGCCGCCGCAGCTGATCAAGGCACCGGTTGCGCACGATGGCGGTCAGCCACGTCAGCGGCTGGCTTTTTGCCGCCTCGTACGTTCCCGCGTGGTGCCAGATGCTCACGTATGCCTCCTGCAGGACCTCCTCGGCCATGCCTCGCTCCCTCAGGATACGTGCGGCGACCCCATATAGATGCGGCGACGATTGTCGATACAGCTCTGCGAATGCCGCCTGGTCGGCCAGGGCCACCTTGCCCAGCAGCGCCGCGAGGCGCGCATTTGTCTCTGAGGGCGGCGAGGCGTCAGCCATTGGAAAGCCGGCCCTTTTGCCACAGCACGTCGGGCCGGCCAGCCGAGCGATTGATCGCGCGGGCCAGCACGAACAGGAGGTCCGACAGTCGATTCAGGTAGATGCGCGAGCGGTCGCTGACCGCTTCGGCGGCCGCGAGGCGGATCAGGGATCGCTCGGCTCGCCGGCAAACGGTGCGGGCGACGTGCGCCAGCGCCGCGGCACGAGTGCCACCCGGGAGAATGAATTCCTTGAGCGGGGGCAGGTCTGCGTTGAACGCCTCGACGGTCGTTTCGACCCGCGTGACGTGGGCGTCGGTCACCGCCGCATGCCCGGGGATCGACAACTCGCCGCCGAGGTCGAACAGGTCGTGCTGTACATCAATCAGGCAGGTCGCGATCGGTTCCGGCAGGCTTTCGGCAAGCAGCACGCCCAATACCGAATTGAGTTCATCCACGGCGCCGATGGCCTCGATTCGCGGCGAGTCCTTGGCCACACGCGAACCATCGCCCAGGCCGGTCTCGCCGGCGTCGCCGGTGCGCGTCACGATTTTCGACAAGCGGTGACCCATGCCTGACCCGTACCTCGAAGGCAATGAATTGCGGCGGGATTACCGACTGAGGGTAGCGAAATCGGGAAGGGTGGGCAAGCGGACAGAGAACGGCGCATCGGCATTTGCTAGCATGATCGGAAGCTGCCAAACGCCGGAGGAACGGGATGAACATCTACGAGGAGCATCTGCCGCGCAGGGCGGCCAACTACGCGCCACTGACGCCGTTATCGTTCATTGCACGTACCGCGCACATCTGGCCGCAGCGGACGTCCGTGATCTACGACAAGCGCCGCTACACGTGGGCGCAGACCTACGCGCGTTCGCGCCGGCTGGCTTCCGCACTGCGGCGCCGGGGCTTCGGCAAGGGCGACACGATTGCCGTGATGCTCGCCAACACGCCGGAGATGATCGAGGCGAACTTCGGCGTGCCGATGATGGGCGGCGTGCTCAACACGCTGAACACCCGGCTGGATCCGGAAGCCATTGCATTCATGCTGGCGCATGGCGAAGCCAAGGTGCTGCTGACCGATACCGAATTCGCACCTGTTATCGGCAACGCGCTGGCGGCGCTTTCCCACCTGCCGCTGGTCATCGACATTGTCGATGTCAGCGGTCCCGGCGGCGAACTGCTGGGCGTCACCGACTACGAAGCGCTGCTGGAGGAAGGAGACCCCGAATTCGCGTGGGCGCCACCCGCCGACGAGTGGGACGCCATCTCGCTCAACTACACCTCGGGCACGACCGGAAATCCGAAGGGCGTGGTGTACCACCACCGCGGCGCCTACCTCAACGCGCTGTCCAACATCATCGACTGGGGCATGCCGCGGCACGCGGTCTACCTGTGGACGCTGCCGCTTTTCCACTGCAACGGCTGGTGCTTCGCCTGGACGATGGCGGCAAATGCCGGCACCAATGTCTGCCTGCGCCGGGTCGAAGCCAAGGCGATATTCGACGCAATCCGCGAACACAAGGTGAGCCACTACTGCGGTGCGCCGATCGTGCACTCGCTGCTCATCAACGCGCCGGAGGAAATGAGAGCCGGAATCGCGCACAAGGTCAGCGGGCTGGTGGCGGCGGCCGCGCCGCCGGCGGCGATGATCGAGGGCGCCGAGCGATTGGGCTTTGACATTACCCATGTGTATGGCTTGACCGAGGTGTATGGACCCGCCTCGGTGTGCGCCAAGCACCCGGAGTGGGACGCGCTGCCCATCGCCGCGCGCACGGAGCGCAACGGCCGGCAGGGCGTCCGCTACACGTGCCAGGAAGACATGACGGTGCTCGACCCGCAAACCATGCAGCCCGTGCCGTGGGATGGCGTGACCATGGGCGAAATCATGTTTCGCGGCAATGTGACGATGAAGGGGTATCTGAAGAATCCGCAGACCACGGAGGAAGCGTTCGCGGGCGGCTGGTATCACACGGGCGATCTCGCCGTGATGGAGCCGGACGGCTACGTGAAGATCAAGGACCGCTCCAAGGACATCATCATTTCCGGTGGCGAGAACATCAGTTCCATCGAGGTCGAGGACGTGTTGTACCGGCATCCGGACGTGCTGACTGCCGCCGTGGTGGCGCAACCCGATGCCAAGTGGGGTGAAACGCCGTGCGCGTTCGTGGAACTGAAGCCTGGGACGGCAGTGACCGAAGTGGACCTCGTCGCGCACTGCCAGCAGCACCTGGCGCGTTTCAAAGTGCCGAGGAAGTTCGTCTTCGGCGAAGTGCCAAAGACATCCACGGGGAAGATACAGAAGTTCCTGCTGCGGCAGCGGGCGCGTTCCGCCGACGCCATCGAGTAGCCGGACCGCTCAACTTTCCGTTCCGTCTCCCGTCAGCACCGCCTCCGCGGCGGCCAGGTCCTCGAGCGCGAAGCCGACCGACTTGAACACCGTGATCTGGTCGTTGCGCGCGCGTCCGGGATGCGCGCCGCGCGCGAAATCACGCAATTCGGCCGCAACGTCCTCGGTTGCAATGGCGCCGCTGGCAATGGCCTGGACCACGTCCCCGCCTTCCGCGAGCGCGGCCTCACGGTCGTCCACCACGATGAGGTCGGCGCGGCGCATCGCGTCATCGTCGGTTTCGCGCATGTGGCGCTTGAACGCGCCGACGAGGTCCAGATGCGTGCCCGGCTTGAGCCACGCGCCGAGCACCAGGGGCGAGGTTGAAAGCGTCGCGCAGGACACGACGTCGGCCGTACCCACCGCGCCTTCGAGATCGGCGGTCGCCCGGGCGGAGATGCCCGCCTGAGTCAATTGCTGCGCGGTTTGCTCGGCGTGCGCCAGCGTGCGGCTCCAGATCGTGACGCGGTCGATGGGCCGAACGTGCCGGTGCGCGTCGACGAGGCCGCGGCACTGGCGTCCGGCGCCGACCATCACGAGGTGGCGCGCGTCGTCGCGCGCGAGACGATCGGCGGCGTAGGCCGATGCCGCGGCGGTGCGCCGCGCGGTCAGCTCTTCGCCATCCAGCGTGGCCAGCGGCAGGCCATTGTTGGCGTCGAACAGCACATAGACCGCCGCAACGGCGCGCTGGCCGCGCGTCGCGTTACCGGGGAAGACCGTCACGAGTTTGACGCCGACGTGGCGGCCGGAACGCCACGCGGGCATCAGCAGCAGCGACGCGTCGCTGTGCCCGGGGACCTCGATCCGGTGGTTGACGCGAAGCGGTGCGTGGACTTCCGCGCGCAATGCCTCGTCGAGCGCCGCGAGCATGCGCGGCCACGGAAGGCGCGCGCGGACCGCTTCCGCGTCGAAGGTCCGGATCACTCCGGGCTGTCAGGCGAGGGAACTTCGGCCAGGGACAGGAGCGACGCGTTGCCGCCCGACGCTGTCGTGTTGATGGTGATCGTGCGCTCGCTGACCAGACGCGCCGCATCATAGGCGCCGTCTTTCGCCGATATCATCGGGACGAGAGCGCCGGGCAGGGCGGCGAGCTTTTGCCGCAACGCGTGGGCCGCGTCGGCGGAACCCGCGAAGAGGACTACGTCAGGGCCGGCCGCGATCGGATCGGCCACCAGTTCCGCGCGAATATCCCGCATCGCCAGCACCTGCCTGCCCGCGGCCGTTGCCGGCAGCACCGCGAGATTGCCGGTCCGCGTTGCCACACGTGCCTGTTCGGACAGCTCGCTTTCGGTCGCCGCGATGCAGGCCACGCGGCCGCGGGGGCGCAGGTAGAGCGTGTTGGTCTCGCCGGTGGGACCTGGCAGCGTGATGCCGGCGTTCACATCGTCGGGGAGCGGTGCGGGTGTTTTCGCGACGAGTCGCGTCAGGTAGTGCGGCCCGCCGGCTTTCGGGCCGGTGCCGGACATCCGGTCTCCGCCGAAGGGCTGCACGCCGACGACCGCGCCCACGATGTTGCGATTGACGTAGATGTTACCGGCGTTGATCCGCGCGCAAACTTCCTCAACCGTCTCGTCGATTCGCGTTTGCACGCCGTGTGTCAGGCCGTAGCCGGTGGCATTGATGGCATCGAGCGTTGCCGCGAGGTCGCCCTGCGCGTAACGCACGACGTGCAATACCGGACCAAAGACCTCGGCGGTCAGCAATCGAATGTCGGAGAGCGCGATCAACGTCGGCGGAAAGAACGTCCCCTGGGCGCATTCCGGGGGAAGTGGCAATTGAAATACGTCGGCACCCGCAGCGCGCATTCGTGCCACATGGGCTTCGAGCAGTGCCCTCGCGTCGGCGTCGATGACCGGGCCGACGTCCGTGACAAGCAATGCCGGGTTGCCGATGCGCAGCTCCTGCATCGCTCCCTTCAGCATTTCCAGCATGTGGTCGGCGACGTCGTCCTGCAGGCACAGCACGCGCAGCGCGGAGCAGCGCTGTCCGGCGCTGTCGAAGGCGGACGCCAGCGCGTCGGCGACCACTTGTTCGGGCAGCGCGGAACTGTCGACGACCATCGCATTCTGGCCACCGGTCTCCGCAATCAGGACCGGATCGTCGGCGCGCTCGGCCAGCGTGCGATTGATGAGTTGCGCGACGGTGGTGGATCCGGTGAAAAGGACGCCGGCGATGCGCGGATCGGCGACCAGCGCCGCGCCCACCGTTTCGCCGCGCCCGGGCAGCAATTGCAATGCCGATCTGGGAACACCCGCACGATGGAACAGCTGCACGGCAATCGCCGCGATCAGCGGGGTCTGCTCGGCGGGCTTGGCCAATACCGGATTGCCCGCGGCGAGCGCGGCGCTGATCTGTCCTACGAAGATAGCCAGCGGGAAATTCCAGGGCGCGATGCACACGAGCGGACCTAATGCCTTTGCGCCGTCCAGCTCGCGTCGCGCCTGTCCGGCGTAGTAGCGGCAAAAGTCCACCGCTTCGCGCACCTCGCCGACGGCATTGCCCAGCGTCTTTCCCGCCTCGCGGACCGCCAGCGCAATCAGCGTGGCGCGCTCGCTTTCTAGCAGGTCCGCCACGCTCTCCAGGTGCGCTGCACGGTCGGCTGCCGGCACGGCGGCCCATGCCATGCCCGATTTGCTTGCGACGTTCACGGCGTGCGTAACGTCGGCGGCGCTGGCCTCGACGACCGTTCCGACCACGTCACTGCGTTCGGAAGGATTGGTGATTTCTACCGGTGGCCCGCTGGAAGCCGGCGCGTCGTCGCCGAGCAGCGGTTGCGCGGCGAACGACGCCGGAACACCTGACATTGCGTGGTCGAGCGAGCGCAACTCGGTTTCGTCGGAGAAGTCGATCCCACGCGAATTCCTGCGGTCCGGAAAAAGTGCGATGGGCAGTGGAATGCGCGGATGCGGCGTGCCGCGAGTTTCGAGCGCGCGCGCGACCGGATCGGCCACCAGCTCGGCGATGCTCACATCGGGATCGACGACACGGTTGACGAACGACGTATTGGATCCGTTTTCGAGCAAGCGACGCACGAGGTAGGCCAGCAACGTCTCATGCAGGCCGACCGGGGCATAAATGCGGCACGCGCGTCCCCAGTGGGCGGGACCGACGACCTGGTCGAACAAGCTCTCGCCCATGCCGTGCAGACACTGGAATTCGTAGTCGCCGTCGCCGCCGAGCGTGCGGATGGCCGCTACCGTGAACGCATTGTGGCTGGCGAATTGAGGGTAGATGGCGTCCGGTGCGGCGAGCATGGCCCTCGCGCATGCCAAGTACGAAACGTCGGAATGGACCTTGCGCGTGAAGACCGGATAGCCCGCGAGACCGTCGACTTGCGCGCGCTTGATTTCAGAATCCCAATAGGCGCCCTTGACCAGCCGTACCATCAGGCGGCGCTCATGCCGGCGACTCAGGTCGATAAGCCAATCGATGACTGCGCGCGAACGCTTGAGGTACGACTGCACGACAAATCCCAGGCCGTTCCATCCGGCGAGCGCCGGATCCCCAGCCAACGCTTCCAGGATGTCGAGGGACAGATCGAGCCGATCGGCCTCTTCCGCATCGATGTTGATGCCGATGTCGTAGCTTCTGGCGAGCTGGGCCAGACGGGCGACGGCGGGCAGGAGTTCGGCGAGAACGCGCTCCCGCTTGGCACGCGAATAGCGCGGATGCAGGGCCGAAAGCTTGATCGACATGCCGGGACCGGCATAGATACCCGCGCCGTTGCTGGCCTTGCCGATGGCGTGGATCGCGGTTTCGAATGCCGCGAAGTATTTGCGCGCGTCGTCCGCGGTGAGCGCGGCTTCGCCCAGCATGTCGAAGGAGTAGCAATAGCCGCGGGTCTGCCGCTCGCGCGCGTTGTCCAGCGCCTCGTCAATGGTGCGGCCCGTCACGAACTGCTTGCCCAGGAGCCGCATCGCCAGCGCCACGCCCTTGCGGATCAGCGGCTCGCCGCCTTTGCGCAGCAGCGTGCCGACCGCCTGTTCCAACGCCGAGTCGCTCCGGGAATCGACGAGCTTGCCGGTGACGAGCAGTCCCCATGCGGCGGCGTTCACGAAAAGCGATGGGCTGCGACCCACGTGCGAATGCCAGTCGCCCTTGGCGATCTTGTCGCGGATCAGTCGGTCTCGTGTCGCGGCATCAGGGACGCGAAGCAGCGCTTCGGCAAGGCACATGAGCGCGATGCCCTCGCGCGAGTCAAGCGAGAACTCGAACATCAGCGCGTCGACGCCGCCGGCCTTGGTGCGCGACTCGCGAATGCCCTGCGCCAGCGACGTGGCGAGCTTCTGCGCGTTCGCGAGTTCGTCCGGAGTCAGCGTTGCCTCCGGCGCGAGCGTCAGGACGAGGCCCGCTTCCTCGCGACGATAGTCGGCCGTGATCCGCTCGCGCAGCGGCGCGGCCGCCGCGTAGTGGATTGCGCTCGCGGGAAGCTTCTCGCTCAAGGAATCGTCACTTTGGCGCGGGTCGGAAAGTAGCGTTCTCGGCGTCGGAAACGCTTTTTTCGGCAGCGTATCATATTGGCTTGCGCGCCAGCGGAACCCGGCCCGCGACCTGCCCGCGCACGTGCCAGCAACAGCGAAAACTGATGGAGGACGCGATGAACGCACCTGTCGAAGCCGGACTGCAGCCT
The DNA here is from genome assembly GCA_963819965.1 of uncultured beta proteobacterium. Taxonomy (GTDB): domain Bacteria; phylum Pseudomonadota; class Gammaproteobacteria; order Burkholderiales; family Casimicrobiaceae; genus VBCG01. The sequence goes on along the minus strand of CAWFYA010000004.1, from coordinate 358,431 downwards.
TACGTATTGTCGGTCGTCCGCGACGGCGTCGCCACGCTCACGCTGAACAGGGGCGAGCGCTACAACGCGCTGTCGCTGCCGATGATCGCTGCGCTGGAAGAGGCCCTCGATGGGTTGGCGCACGAAACGGCGGTGCGCGTCGTCGTCCTCGCGGCCGCGGGCAAGGGATTTTGCGCCGGCCACGACCTCAAGGAGCTGCGGGCGCACCCCGACCTCGAATGGCAGCGCGAGCTGTTCGGCGCTTGCGGCCGGATGATGCAAAAGCTGACGCTGCTGGCGCAGCCGGTCATCGCCCGCGTCCATGGCATCGCGACGGCGGCGGGCTGCCAACTCGTGTCGATGTGCGACCTTGCGGTGGCGGCGGATACCGCGACGTTCGCGCTGCCGGGCGTCAGCGTCGGGGTGTTCTGTTCGACGCCGGCGGTCGGTGTCGCGCGCAACATCGCCCGCAAGCGGGTGATGGAAATGCTGCTGACCGGCGAGCCGATCGACGCGCCGACGGCGCTGGAATGGGGGCTGGTCAACCGCGTGGTACCCGCGTCAGGGCTCGATGCGGCAGTGCAGGCGTTCGCCGATGGGATCAAGGCGCGTAGCGCGACCGTCGTCGCGCTGGGCAAGCGTGCGTTCTACCGCCAGGTCGACCGCGGCATGGCCGGCGCCTATGAAACAACGAGCGAAGTCATGGCCTGCAACCTCCTCGAACCCGATGCCGCCGAAGGCATCGATGCGTTCCTCGGGAAGCGCGCACCGCAATGGGGCCGCTGAATAGATGCGGTTCCAAGTTGCGCAGGCTGCCGAAGCGCCCCCATAATCGCGGGCTGATGGGGGAGCGTTAACGGGGAAGGGCGGCGCCACGCGCTTCCGGAGCGCCAAGGGATGTAATCCAAGAATATGGCCGACGACACGATTCTCGAGACGACGGGTTTAACCAAAGAGTTCAAGGGATTCGTCGCGGTCAAGGACGTCAGCCTGTCCGTCCGTCGAGGCAGCATACATGCGCTCATTGGTCCCAACGGCGCCGGCAAGACAACCTGTTTCAACCTGCTCACGCACTTCCTGACGCCCACCCGCGGCAAGATCTTGTTCAAAGGCAAGGAAATCACCGGATCCCGGCCCGCTGCGATCGCCCGGCTGGGCCTGGTGCGCTCATTCCAGATCTCGGCCGTATTTCCGCACCTGACCGTTCTCGAGAACGTGCGCATCGCGCTGCAGCGCAAGCGCGGCAATTCGATGGACTTCTGGCGTTCGAAGGCGTCGCTGGCCGCGCTGGACGCCCGCGCGTCGGAACTGATCGAGGCGGTGGGCCTGACGGAATTCACGCGGACGCTAGCCGTCGAGATGCCGTACGGCCGCAAGCGTGCGCTGGAAATCGCCACGACGCTGGCGCTCGACCCGGAAATGATGCTGCTCGATGAGCCAACCGCCGGCATGACCCATGAGGACGTCGGCCGCATCGCCGCGCTGATCAAGAAGGTGGCGGCGAACCGCACGGTGCTGATGGTGGAGCACAATTTGTCGGTCGTTTCAACGCTGTCCGATTACATCACGGTACTTGCGCGGGGTGAGATCCTGGCGCAAGGCGACTACGCCACGGTGTCGAAGCACCCGGAAGTGGTGCAAGCCTACCTTGGAGCGGGACATGCCTGAGAGCGCCATCGCGATGCCCCCGACCGCCGCGGCAACGTCGGCGCCATTGCTTGCCGTGCGTGGTCTCCATTCCTGGTATGGGGAATCGCATATCCTGCACGGCGTGGACTTCGATGTCGTCGCCGGCGAAGTCGTCACGCTGCTTGGGCGCAACGGCGCCGGCAAGACCACCACGCTGAAGTCGATCATGGGCGTAGTGCCACGGCGGGAGGGGTCGGTCGTGTTCGAGAGTGCGGAGACGATAGCGCTGGCTTCCAACCGCATCGCGCAGCGCGGCATCGCCTGGTGTCCGGAGGAACGCGGCATCTTCTCGAGCCTGGACGTCGAGGAGAACCTGCTTCTGCCGCCAATCGTGCGGGAAGGCGGTCTGCCGGTGTCCGAAATCTACGAATTGTTTCCGAATCTCAAGGAGCGTCTGCACAGCCAGGGCACCAAGCTGTCAGGTGGAGAGCAGCAGATGCTGGCGATCGGCCGCATCCTGCGCACGGGCGCGCGCCTGTTGCTGCTGGACGAGCCTACCGAAGGGCTGGCGCCGGTGATCGTTCAGCAGATCGGGCGCACACTGGCCCAACTCAAGCAGCGGGGCTTCACAATCCTGCTCGTCGAACAGAATTTCCGGTTCGCGGCCACCGTCGCGGACCGGCATTATGTAATGGAGCACGGACGCGTCGTGGACATGATTCGCAACGCGGACCTCGAGGCAAACATGACCAAGCTGCACGAATATCTGGGTGTGTGAGCAGAAATGCGTGCCGGCCGGTGCGTCCATGAAGAGAGCGGTTTCAATTTCACCTACCAACGCAGGAGCAACATGAATACATTCAAGAGAACGATGATTGGCCTGGGCGTCGCGGCGGCATTGTCTTTCGGCACGGCGCAGGCGCAGGTTTCGGACGGCTTGATCAAGATCGGCGTGCTGACCGACATGTCGAGCCTATACACCGATCTGGCTGGCGCGGGTTCCGTGGTCGCGGCCAAGCTGGCGGTCGAGGATTCCGGCATCGAAAAGCGCGGCTACAAGGTGGAGGTCATCTCGGCGGACCACCAGAACAAGGCAGACATCGGCTCGGCAATCGCCAGAAAGTGGTATGACGCGGAGCAGGTGGACGTCATTGTCGACACGCCCAATTCCGGGGTGGCGCTGGCGGTGAGCCAGATCACCAAAGACAAGGGCAAGGCATTCCTGGCGTCCGGGCCAGGATCTTCGGACCTGACCGGCAAGGCCTGCTCGCCGAACACCGTGCACTGGGCCTACGACACGTGGATGCTGGCCAACGGCACCGGTACGGCGATCACCAAGGGAGGCGGCGACACTTGGTTCTTCATCAGCGCCGACTACGCGTTCGGCGCCGCGCTCGAGCGCGACACGGCAGCCGCCGTGCTGCGCAATGGCGGAAAAGTCATCGGTGGGGTCAAGGCGCCGCTCAACACCCAGGACTTCTCGTCGTTCCTTCTGCAGGCTCAGTCGTCCAAGGCCAAGATCATCGGCCTTGCGAACGCAGGCGGCGACTTCACCAATTCGATCAAGCAGGCAGCCGAGTTCGGCATCATCAAGGGCGGTCAGAAGCTGGCCGGGCTGCTTGTCTTCCTGACCGACATCCACGCGCTGGGACTGCAGACCGCGCAGGGACTCACATTCACCACGACATTCTATTGGGACCAAAACGCGCAATCACGCGCATTTGCGAAGCGCTTCTCGGCGCTGGACAAGGGCATCTACCCGACGATGGTCCATGCCGGCGTGTACGCGTCGGTGCTGCACTACCTGAAGGCCGTCGAGGCGCTGAAGGCCGACGACGGCACGAAGGTCGTGGCCAAGATGAAGGAGATGGCGACGGACGATCCGCTGTTCGGCAAGGGCAGCATTCGCATCGACGGCCGCAAGATCCATCCGGCCTACCTGGTGCAGGTGAAGACCCCCGCTGAATCGAAGTCGCCGTGGGACTACTACAAGATCGTGGCGACGATCCCCGGCGACCAGGCGTTCCGCCCGCTGGCCGATGGCGGCTGTCCGCTCGTCAAGTGACCTGGCGCCAAGCTGCGAGTCATGCCCGCATGCGCTCGCGACTTGGGGCTAAAGTCATTCCCGCCCGAGCGGGGATCCAGTGTCTTTCCGACGGGAAGACGCCGGGTTCCCGCTCAGTTGCCAAAATGGGCGGGAACAAGACAGGTTAGGCCGGTGCTCGAATGATGGAAATATTTGGCATTCCGATCCAGGCCCTCTTCGGGCAGCTGCTGATCGGGCTCATCAACGGCGCTTTCTACGCCATGTTGAGCCTTGGACTCGCGGTCATCTTCGGCTTGCTGAACGTCATCAACTTCACGCATGGCGCGCAGTACATGATGGGTGCGTTCTGCGCGTGGATCCTGCTCGAAAAGCTGGGCATTGGCTACTGGTGGTCGCTGCTGCTGGTGCCATTGATCATCGGCTTTACCGGCGTGGTGATCGAACGCACGATGCTGTCGCGCCTATACAAGCTCGACCACCTGTACGGTCTGTTGCTTACGTTCGGCCTGGCGCTCATCTTCCAGGGCCTGTTCACCAACTTTTATGGCAGTTCGGGTCAGCCCTATCGCCTGCCCGAGGAATTCGTCGGCGCGTTCAACGTGGGCTTCATGTTCCTCCCTAAATACCGGGCCTGGGTGATCGTCGCCTCGGTCCTCGTTTGCGCTTCCACCTGGTTCGTGATCGAGCGCACGAAACTCGGCTCCTACCTTCGCGCGGCGACGGAAAATCCGGCGCTGGTCCAGGCATTCGGCATCAACGTGCCGCGGATGATCACGCTGACCTACGGCTTCGGCGTGGCACTGGCGGCGCTGGCCGGCGTGATGGCGGCGCCGATCTACCAGGTCAGCCCGCAGATGGGCGCGAACCAGATCATCGTCGTGTTCGCGGTGGTCGTGATCGGTGGCATGGGTTCGATCATGGGGGCCATCATCACGGGCTTCGCACTGGGAATCATCGAGGGGCTGACCAAGGTTTTCTATCCGGAAGCATCCAACACCGTGATCTTCGTGGTCATGGTCATCGTGCTGATGATCAAGCCCGCGGGCCTGTTCGGCAAGGAAAAATGAGCGTGCGACGATGACGATAGCGACCGCTTCCGCCGCGGGCTCAAGCCTGAAGGTGATGCTGATCGCGACCACCACGATGACGGTGGCGCTGGCATTGGCGCCGCTGCTCGGCGTCTACCCGGTCTTTCTGATGAAGGCGCTATGCTTTGCGCTGTTTGCCTGCGCTTTCAACCTGCTGATCGGCTTCGGGGGTCTGCTGTCGTTCGGCCACGCGATGTTCCTCGGGACCGCCGGGTACATCTGCGCGCACGCGGCGAAGGAATGGGGTTGGGCGCCGGAATTCGCCATTCTTGCGGGGACGATTACCGCAGCGGCGATGGGCAGCATCGTCGGCATCCTGGCCATCCGGCGGCAGGGCATCTATTTCGCGATGATCACGCTGGCATTGGCGCAGATGGTGTACTTCTTCTACCTGCAGGCGCCATTCACCCATGGCGAGGACGGCATTCAGTCGGTTCCGCGCGGCAAGCTCTTCGGCCTGCTCGACCTCTCCAGCCCGCTGGTCATGTACTACGTCGTGCTGGCGATCTTCCTGGCAGCGTTCTTGTTCATCTACCGCGTCGTGAATTCGCCGTTCGGGCAGGTACTCCAGGCCATCAGGGAGAACGAGCCGAGGGCGATTTCGCTAGGTTACGACGCGGAGAAGTACAAGTTCCTGGCGTTCGTGCTATCGGCAACGCTCGCGGGACTCGCCGGGGCGACCAAGGCGATCGTGTTCCAGCTGGCCTCGCTTACCGACGTGCACTGGACGATGTCCGGCGAAGTGGTGCTGATGACGTTGCTGGGCGGCATGGGCACGATATTCGGTCCCGTCGTCGGCGCGTTCACCATCATCGGCCTGGAGAATGTGCTGTCGGATTTCGGCAGCTGGGTCACGGTAGTCACCGGCGCCATTTTCGTTATTTGCGTGCTTGCGTTTCGCCGCGGCATCGTCGGCGAGCTGGCGGCATGGTGGGAGCGCCGCAAGAGCTGATGCGGCTCAAGTTCTTCCTGGTCGCGGCGGCGATCGCCGCCATCGTGCCGGTCGCGACCGTCGCTGCGGCAACCTATGTCGTCACCGGCCAGTGTCGCGATGGCCGGCCGCATGGCGCGTACGAATTGCGCACGCCCGACGGGCATTTGCGTGTCGCCGGCGCATTCAACCACGGCAAGCGCGTCGGTACGTTTCTGTTTTGGTCCACTACGGGCGTACGCATCGCGCTGCTGCCATTCGCCGACGACGTCCTGGACGGGACCGTCGCGCTCTGGTATTCGACTGGCGACGCCAAGTCCACGCCGAAACCCAAGCTCGAGGCCGTGTATGCGGCGGGACGACCGTCCGGCAGCGCGCGATCCTGGTATCCGGATGGCCGAATGCGCGCGCAGTACCGGTATGCGCAGGGCGTGCTCGCCGAGGCGCTGGCGTGGAGCGCCAAAGGCGCGCCGTTGTCCGATGCCGAAGCGCGCGCGCTGGCGCAGCACGATACGGCCGAGGACCAGCAAATCTACGGTGCATTGGAGGCGATGCTCCGCGACAATCCGCCGAACTGCGAGGAAGGAAGGGAGAAGGCGTGAACTTGGCGTGACTGCCGATTGCCCGTGCAGCGGCTTTCGCCATCTCGTGGTGGTCGAACAAGGCAACAAGGATGTCGCGTGCGTTCGAGCTCCTGCTCGGGCGCGTGACTTCGAGAGGGCGCGCGCTTTGACGCTGGCAGCGCTTTCGCGCTAGATTGGAAGGGTTAAGCGAATTTAACCCGATGCTTGTCTTCATCATCCGCCGCAGCATGCAGAGCGTGGTCGTGCTGTTGGCCATGTCGCTGCTGGTGTTCGTTGGCGTCTACGCCGTCGGCAACCCGATCGACATCCTCATCAATCCGCAGGCCGACCAGGCGGAGCGTGAGCAGGCCATCGCGACGCTGGGTCTCGACAAGCCGCTCTACCTGCAATACGTCGCGTTTCTCGGAGGTGCGCTGCACGGTGACCTGGGCAAGTCGTTCGTCCACGCCACGTCGGCGCTCGGACTGATCCTGGAGCGCATGCCGGCGACGATGGAGCTGGCGCTGTCGGCGATGCTGATCGCGGTGATCCTCGGAATTCCGCTTGGGTTGCTGGCGGGGCTCAAGCCCAACGGCCTGGCCGGCCGCTCCATCATGGCCGGCTCGATCCTTGGCTTTTCGCTGCCCACGTTCTGGGTTGGGCTGATGCTGATCATGGTGTTCGCGGTGGAATTGCACTGGCTGCCGTCGAACGGCCGCGGACCGACGACGCTGCTGTTCGGCCTGGTCCCGGTGTCGTTCACGTCCTGGGAAGGCATCAAGCACCTCATCCTTCCCGCCACCAATCTCGCGCTGTTCAACCTCGCGCTGCTCATTCGCCTCACCCGCGCGGGCACCCACGAAGCGCTGCTGCAGGACTACGTAAAGTTTGCGCGAGCCAAGGGACTGTCCAATGCGCGCGTGATCGGCGTGCACGTGCTGCGCAACATCCTGATCCCGATCGTGACGGTGATCGGCCTCCAGTTCGGCGCGCTGATCGGGTTCGCCATCGTCACGGAAAGCGTATTCGCGTGGCCGGGCATGGGCAAGCTGCTCATCGATTCCATCAACTTTCTCGACCGGCCGGTGATCGTCGCTTACCTGCTGGTCGTCGTGTTCCTGTTCATCGTCATCAACCTGCTGGTCGACATTCTCTACTCTGCGCTCGATCCGCGCGTGCGCATCACCGACAGCAAGGGCTAGCGTCCGTGACATCCGCCGCAGCCAACGCGAGACGCGTCGAGACCCCATTGCAGCGCGTGGTCGGCGATTTCCTGGCCAATCCGGTTGCGGTCTTTGGCCTGGCGCTCCTGATCCTTGTCGTGCTTGCCGCTATCTTCGCGCCGGTGATCTCTCCGCAGAATCCTTATGACCTCGCGCAACTCGATGTCATGGACAGCCGCTTGCCGCCGGGCTCGCCCGCACCCAACGGCGGCAGGTTCTGGCTCGGCACCGACGATCAGGGCCGCGACATGCTATCGGCCATCTTCTACGGGCTGCGCATCTCGCTGGCCGTAGGCGTGATCAGCACGGTCTGTGCATTGGTCATCGGCCTGACGATGGGCCTCACGGCCGCGTATTTCGGCGGGGCCTATGAGACCGTCGTCATGCGGATCGTCGACATCCAACTGTCGTTCCCGGCAATCCTGATTGCGCTGATCCTGATCGCGGTGCTGGGGCAGGGCACCGGCAAGGTGATTGCGGCGCTGGTGACCGTGCAGTGGGCCTACTATGCGCGCACGGTGCGCGGTGCCGCGCTGGTCGAGAAACGCAGGGAGTACATGGAGGCCGCGCGCTGCCTTGCGCTGTCGCCGGCGCGCATCCTGTTCAAGCATTTGCTGCCCAATTGCCTGCCGCCGATGATTGTCGTCGCCACCGTGCAGGTTGCGGGCGCCATCGCACTCGAAGCCACGCTGTCCTTCCTTGGCCTGGGGCTGCCCATCACCGAGCCCTCGCTGGGGCTGCTCATCGCGAACGGCTACCAATACCTCCTGTCCGGCAAGTACTGGATCAGCTTCTTTCCCGGCATCGCGCTGCTGTTCACGATCGTCAGCATCAATCTCGTGGCGGACCAGTTGCGCGACGCGCTGAATCCCCGTCTGCAGCGATGAACGAGGCTGCGGAAGCAATCACCGAGCCGGTCCTCGAAGTGGAGAGGTTGCGCACGCATTTCTTCACCAAGGCGGGCGTGGTGAAGGCGGTCGACGACGTCTCGTTTACTGTCGGCCGTGGCGAGGTCCTCGGCCTGGTGGGCGAGTCGGGTTCGGGCAAGTCGATGACCGGGTATTCGCTGATGGGTCTCATCGACTCGCCCGGAAGGATCGTCGAGGGCAGCATTATCCTGGACGGTATCGACCTGCGCGCGCTCGACGCCGAGGGGCAGCGGCAGATGCGTGGCAACCGCATCGCGATGATCTTCCAGGACCCGATGATGACGCTCAATCCCGTGCTGCGCGTCGACGTGCAGATGGTCGAGGCGATCCTGGCGCACAAGAAGGTGAGTCGCGATGTAGCGCGCAGCCGTGCGCGCGAGGCGCTGGTCAAGGTCGGCATTCCGGCGCCCGACGAGCGGCTGCGTTGCTATCCGCACCAGTTTTCCGGTGGCATGCGACAACGCGTGGCCATCGCCATTGCCTTGCTCAACCGGCCCGATCTCATCATCGCCGACGAGCCGACGACCGCGCTCGATGTGACGATTCAGGGCCAGATCCTGTATGAAATCCAGAAGCTGGCCCGGGAGACTGGCGCGGCACTGATCTGGATCACCCACGACTTGTCGGTAGTGGCGGGACTCGCCGACCGCGTGTGCGTGATGTACGCAGGGCGCATCGTCGAGCAGGGCTCGTGCGAGGAGGTCCTCTCGCATCCGGCCCACCCATACACCCAGGGCTTGCTGGATTCGGTCCCGGCGAATCATCAGCGCGGCGAGAGACTCAGGCAGATTCCCGGCATGACGCCGTCGTTGCTCGACCTGCCGCCAGGCTGCCCGTTTCGCGAACGCTGCGCGCGCGCCACCGCGGCGTGCGACGCGTCGCCTGAAATGCGCCCGGCGGGCGGGCCAGGACAGGGCGTTCGTTGTTTCCATCCGCTCGTCCCTGTGCATGCCTGACGCGATGGCCGCCCCCGTCACCGCCCCCGTCGTGCGCGCCGACCTCGCGGCCCTCGTCGAACTGAAGGGCGTGTCCAAGCGCTTCGTGAAATCCCTCGACCTCGCGGCAAGAATCGGCAACCGCTTCGGCGCGGGGATGAAGGAAGAGGTCGTGCACGCCGTCGACAACGTCGATCTCGCCGTGGCGCCGGGTGAAGTCGTCGGCCTGGTGGGCGAATCCGGCTGCGGCAAGTCGACGCTCGGACGCATGGCCGTCGGGCTCCTCACGCTGTCGGCGGGCCAACGATACTGGCAGGGCGAATCGCTTGCCGGGCAGGATGCCGCGACCGCTCGCCGGCAGCAGCTCAAGATGCAGATGATCTTCCAGGATCCCTATGCGTCGCTCAATCCGCGGATGCGCGTGCTGGACATCGTTGGGGAAGCCCCGGTTGCGCACGCGCTGATCCGCGCCGCGCAGCAGGTCGAGTACGTCGGCCTGATGCTCAATCGCGTTGGGTTAGATCCCACGCTGATGCGCCGGTATCCGCATCAATTCTCCGGCGGGCAGCGCGCGCGCATCGGCATTGCGCGCGCGCTCGCGGTCAAGCCGCAGTTCCTGGTCTGCGACGAGTCGGTCGCCGCGCTCGACGTCTCGATCCAGGCACAGGTGCTCAACCTGTTTGTGGAACTGAAGGCGTCGCTGAATCTCACCTATCTGTTCATCAGTCACGACCTCGGCGTGGTCAGCTACATTTCCGACCGGGTCGTCGTGATGTACCTGGGGCGGGTGGTGGAAAGCGCGCCCGCGGGGCAACTCTTCGCGCATCCCAATCATCCGTACACGCAGGCGCTGCTGGCGGAGGCGGGGAAGGTTACGCCGGCCAAGCGCACCTTCGTGCCGATCAAAGGCGAGATTCCGTCGCCACTCGACCCGCCGTCGGGCTGCCATTTTCATCCGCGGTGCCCGCATGCGATGGAGCGATGCAGGGAATCGGCTCCGCCACTGCTCGAAATCGCGCCGGGGCACAAGTCCGCGTGCTACCTGAATACGCCATGAGCGCCGAAGGGCCGCCCCGAGGCGCGAATTGCCTCCCCTTTGGGGGCAGCGCAGCGGCCGCCGTTGCAATTCCGGCCGCAAGCGTGGGGGTCGTTCCATGAAAGAGGCATTTCTGCGCCACGATCCAGCAGGGGAGGTCATCCCGCTGGTGCTGGATTCGCCGCATTCCGGCATCTTCTATCCCGAGGACTTCGACCACGTGCCGCCGCGCGCGGTCGTGCGCCAGGCGGAGGACACGCATGTCGCGACGCTGTGGCGCGCGGCGCCGGCATTTGGCGCGACGTTGCTGGAGGCTCGCTTTCCGCGTTCCTATATCGATCCCAATCGCAGCTTGTCGGACATCGACCCGGAACTTCTCGCCGATCGCTGGCCGACGCCGCTCGAACCGACGCGAAAGACGCAGCAGGGCATCGGATTGGTCTGGCGCATCGCACGCGATGGCGTGCCGATGTATTCGCGCAAGTTGAGCTGCGCCGAAGTTGAAAGTCGCATCGAGCGCTGCTGGCGGCCGTATCACGCTGAACTGGAAGCGCTGCTGGATGCCCGGCTGCGCCGATTCGGCGGCGTTTGGCACCTCAACTGCCACTCCATGCCGGCGGTGGGCGATGCACTCGCGGACGATCCCGGGCGCGAGCGCGCGGACTTCGTGTTGGGCGATCGCGACGGCACGACCTGCGCGCCAGAATTTACCGATCTCGTAGCCGACACACTGCGCCGCATGGGCTATTCGGTCGCGTTGAACGATCCTTACAAAGGTGTGGAACTCGTGCGCCGGCACGGACGTCCGGGGGAAAATCGACACAGCCTGCAATTGGAAGTCAAGCGCACGCTATACATGGACGAGAGCACGCTCGAGCCCACCGCCGGATTCCTTCGCCTCGAGGCCGACCTGTCACGTCTCACGGCAACCTTGGCCGGCCACTTGCGCGAACATCTTGGTCTTCCGGTCGCGCCGTCGCGCGAGGACGACGCCTCCTCCGCCTGACTGGTCAGACCACTTGACCGGTTCGGTGGTCGCTGCTAACGTCACCAGCGCATCGCCGGATGGGCACAGGCAAGCAGCAAGAAGACGCCGCACCGCGGCATGTCTGTGGCGGTCGCTGCGTCATACATCTCAACGGGAGGATTCATGAAATTCATGCACCGCGCAATTGTTGCGCTGGCCGCCGCGCTGCTCGCGTCGGCGGCGCTCGCAGCCTATCCGGAACGTCCGATCACGATCATCGTTCCATGGGGCGCCGGTGGCGGCACCGATGCGACGGCCCGGATTATCGGGACGCTGCTGGAAAAGGAACTGGGACAGCCCGTCAACGTAGTGAATCGCGTCGGAGGCAGCGGCGTCGTGGGCCACAGCGCGATTGCGCAAGCGGCACCGGACGGCTACACGCTCGGTCTCATCACCGTCGAGATTGGCATGATGCATTGGCAGGGTCTCACCGAGTTGTCGGGCACGTCGTACACGCCGTTGGGGCTGGTCAACGCGGACCCGTCGGGTGTCGAGGTGGCGGCTGACTCGCCGTACAAGAGCGTCAACGAGCTGGTCGCTGCGGTCAAGGCGAATCCCGGCAAGTTCAAGGCGTCGGGCACAGGACAAGGCGGCATCTGGCACCTGGCCATCGCGGGCATGCTGCAGGACATGAAGGTAGATCCCGCAAGCGTGCCCTGGGTGCCGTCTAACGGCGCCGCTCCCGGCCTGCAGGACTTGGTGGCCGGCGGCGTGCAGATCGCGCCCGTATCGCTTCCCGAAGCGCGGTCGCTGATCGATGCCGGCAAGGTGAAGAGCCTCGCGGTGATGGCCGATAAGCCGTCCGCGCTGTATCCGAATGTGCCGACACTGAAGGCCGCCACCGGCAGCAACTGGACGATGGCCGCATGGCGTGGCATGGCCGCACCCAAGAACCTGACGCCCGAAGCGCGCGACAAGCTGGTGGCTGCGATCAAGAAAATCGCCGCGAGCAAGGAATACACGGAGTTCATGGCCCAGCGCGGATTTGGCGTGATCTATGCCGGTCCCGAGGATTTCGCCAAGTTCATGGCCAAGTCCGATGCCGATCTCGGCGCGACGATGAAGGCGGTCGGGATCGTCAAGTGACACGGATGTCCGAGCGCAAGCTGCGCAGCTTCGCGGCGATCGGATACAGCCGCGTCGTCCTCGCGCGCAGAGCCTGCCTCCGGGTACTCAGATCGGGGGCGGGAGTCCGGGGAGGCGTGCTTGGCCGCGCCATTCCCGGGAATGCGGGGATCCAGCGTCTTGCCATTGACGACACCGGGTGCCCGCGTCCATGGGAACGACGCTGATGGCGCGAGCTTCACTCGCCATCCTCCAGGAACGATACGGCGCCTGATGAAATTCAACGACGCCGTTTGGGGCACGCTGCTGCTTGCGTTCAGCGCGATAATTCTGGTTCACGTGCAGGGCTTTCCCAAAATCCCGGGGCAGCAGGTTGGGCCCGCGCTGTTCCCCGGATTCCTCGCGGTGGCACTCGCCGCTTGTGGGGTGCTCCTGGTGCTGAAGGGGCTGGCTGCGCGCAGGGCCTGGGGCGCGCAGGAAAAGTGGGTCTCGTTCGCGGAGTGGATGCGCTCCCGCCGCCATGTGCTCGCGTTCGTGTTGACCGTGGGCGTCAACATCTTCTACATCTTTGCGGTGAACACCCTCGGCTTCATCCTGACGGGCATCATCTATCTCGCTGTGCTGTTCGGGATGTTCCGCGTGCGCCCGCGCTGGATCGTCCCGTTGGCCATCGTGGTCACGCTGTTCATCCACTACGCGTTCTACAAGTTGCTCAAGGTTCCACTGCCGTGGGGCTTGCTGCAGGGCGTCGCGTGGTGACGACTCGCGCGGCGCAGGCCAGGAGATGGCAATGAGGGTGGCCGGGCCGTCACAGCGCGCGGAGCGGCGGACTGCCTCGGGTGCAGCAATCGAAGTGAGCGAGGGGGCCGTTTGAGTCCGGCGTGGACACAGGCATTCGCACTGGTCTTCGAACCCTACAACATCTGGGTGATGCTGGCGGCGTCCCTGTACGGCCTGTTCGTTGGCGCGGTGCCGGGCCTGACCGCGACGATGGCGACGGCGCTGCTGGTGCCCGTGACCTTCTTCATGGCCCCCATTCCAGCCATCGCGGCCATCGTCACGGCAACGGCCATGGCGATTTTTTCCGGCGACATTCCGGGTTGCCTTATGCGCATGCCCGGGACGCCCGCATCGGCGGCGTACACGGACGAAGCGTACGCGATGACCCGCAAAGGGCAGGCGGAAACGGCGCTCGGCGCGGGACTCGTGTTTTCCGCCATCGGCGGCCTGTTCGGGACCGCGGTCCTGATCCTGGCGGCGCCCGCTCTCGCCGAATTCGCGCTGAAGTTCAGTTCCTTCGAATATTTCTGGCTGGTGCTGCTGGGGCTCACGTGCGCGGTGTTCATGACATCGGACCGGCCGCTCAAGGGCTTCGTGTCACTGTTACTGGGGCTGCTGGTCGCCTGCATCGGCCTGGGCAATCCTGCCGGCTTTCCCCGCTTCACGTTCGGCAACACGGAAATGCTGGGCGGGATCGGGATGATCCCCATGATGATCGGCATGTTCGCGATCTCGGAAATCCTCCGTTTCGCGGTGGACATGAACCCGCCGATGAAGATCGTCGACAAGCCGCTTGGCAATGTGTTCAAGGGCATGTGGGGGCTCGCCAGGAAATATCCGATCCAGATCCTGCGGGGCAGCGCTCTCGGAACCCTGGTAGGGGCGCTGCCTGGCGCGGGCGCGGACATTGCGGCGTGGATGTCCTACGCCATCAGCAAGAAATTCTCCAAGGAGCCGGAAAAATTCGGGACGGGGCATGTCGAGGGTATTGTCGAATCGGGCTCGGCCAACAACAGCGCCCTCGCCGGCGCATGGATCCCTGCGTTGGTGTTCGGCATTCCGGGCGATTCGATCACTGCCATCATCATCGGTGTCCTGTACATGAAGAACATGAACCCCGGCCCTTCGCTGTTCACCAGCAATCCGCAGAACATCTACGCCGTTTACCTGCTGTTCATCGTGGCCAACATCATCATGGTCCCGCTGGGCTGGTGGTGCATCAAGGTTTCCAAACAGATCCTGAAAGTGCCGCGCAATGTGCTGATGCCGGTGATCATGTTGTTCTGCGTGGTCGGGTCCTTTGCGATCAACAACACCGCATTCGACGTGACCGTGATGCTGATCGCCGGTGTCACCGCCTTTGTGCTGGAGGAGAACGGCTTTCCGATCGCGCCGGCGATACTGGGTGTCGTGCTGGGAGCGATGCTCGAGGAAAACTTCATCACCTCGATGATCAAGTCCGATGGCAACCTGGCTGCGTTCTTTGCTCGTCCGGTGGCGGCCGCGCTGGCCGCGGGAACGCTGGCGGTCTGGTTCCTGCCCTTGCTCGTGCGGAGGCTCCGGACGCTCGCCGGTGCGTAATCGCGGCGCCTCGTTGGGGGTACTTCCCCCCCTTCGTTGACCCACCGTGATGCGGTGCGGTAAAATCTCAAGGTTTTGGTACTCAATTCCGGACCAGGGTGACATTTGCGTGTCCCCCCGAAAACCGGGGCCCAACTCGCCATGCGCGGCAAGCTCGTAGTCGGGAACTGGAAGATGAACGGCGGGCTGGCGGCAAATTCGACGCTGTTGGCGACGTTGCTCGCTGCCTGGAAACCGGCAACGGGCAGGATGATGGGCATTTGCGTGCCGTTCCCGTATCTGGGGCAGGCGCGAGATGCGCTGGCGGATTCGGCGATTGCATGGGGCGCGCAGGACGTCAGCGCGCATGCAAGCGGTGCCTTCACGGGCGAAGTTTCTGCCGGCATGTTGTCCGAGTTCGATTGTCGCTTGGTCCTGGTGGGCCATTCGGAGCGGCGTCAACTGCACGGTGAAACGGATGACCAGGTCGCCGGAAAGGCGGCGGCGGCATTGGATGGCGGGTTGACGCCCATTGTATGTGTCGGTGAAACACTCGCCGAGCGGAATGCCGGACACACGCAGGGCGTGGTCGGCCGGCAATTCGACGCCGTGGCGGCGACATTGGGCTCGCGGTTGGGACTGGTCGTGCTTGCCTATGAGCCGGTCTGGGCGATTGGCACGGGAGTGACGGCTACACCCGGGCAGGCGCAGGCGGTGCATGCGTTCCTGCGCCAGCGACTGGCGGCGGCGGGCGCCGAAGGCGTACAGATTCTCTATGGCGGAAGCGTGAAACCCGCCAATGCGGCGGAGCTGTTTGCGATGCCCGACATTGACGGCGGGCTGGTAGGTGGGGCATCTTTGAACGCGAATGAATTTTTGGCGATCGCCGCTGCCTGAACAGGGTAGATGGCGTAGCCGGAGCAACGAAAATGGCATTGTTCGAAACGATACTATTCGTGCTGCAGATATTGGTGGCGATCGCGCTGTGCGGCCTCATCCTGTTGCAGCATGGCAAGGGTGCCGACATGGGCGCGGCGTTTGGTAGCGGATCCTCAGGCAGCCTGTTCGGCGCGGCCGGTTCCGCCAATTTCCTTTCGCGTACTACTGCGATACTGGCGGCGGTATTCTTCCTGACCAGCCTCGGACTCACCTACCTGGGCACGACGCACGCTCGGGCCGGACTGACGCAGCAGGGCGTCATGCCCCAGGGCGTTATGCCGGACACTGCGCCGCCCAAGGCGGTGGATGGAAGTTCGCCGGCAGCGCCCGCGGCCGCTCCGGCACCCGCCGTTGCGCCGCCGGCGCCCGCGTCCAAGGCCGGCGACATACCGAAATAAGGCCGAACGAGTTCCAGTTTGGTCTTGGTCGAATTGCGACGAGGCGCCCGAACCAGATATCCCGAAAAGAATTCAGCCGACGTGGTGAAATTGGTAGACACGCTGTCTTGAGGGGGCAGTGGCGAAAGCTGTGCGAGTTCGAGTCTCGCCGTCGGCACCAGTACAACGCTGCAATGTTCTCGCGCCTCCCCGCCATGGCGGGATCGAGGCGGTCGGCAAAGCGTCCGAGCGCAGGTTGCTTCCTGTATTCGCGTCGCACGGTAGAATGCATGCATGCAGGCGCGCTTCGCGTCTGAAGGGCTCACGATGCTGGAACAGTACTTTCCGATCCTCCTCTTCATCATCGTCGGCCTGGGACTCGGGCTTCTCCTCCTCTCCCTTGGCACGATCCTGTCGCCGAACCGTCCCGACGCGGCCAAGCTCTCGCCCTACGAATGCGGCTTCGAGGCGTTCGAGGACGCGCGGATGAAATTCGACGTCCGCTATTACCTGATCGCGATCCTCTTCATCCTGTTCGATCTGGAAATCGCGTTTCTCTTTCCTTGGGCCGTCGTGCTGCCCGAAATCGGCTTCGAGGGCTTCGTCGCAATGATGGTTTTCCTGCTCATCCTGGTCGTGGGCTTCGCCTACGAATGGAAAAAAGGCGCGCTGGAATGGGAATGACGCGATTCCTCAACGCGGCGAAAACGTCCCATGGCCATTGAAGGCGTGCTCGAAAAGGGGTTCGTCACGACGTCCCTGGACAGCGTGATCAATTGGGCGCGCAACGGCTCGATGTGGCCGATGTCGTTCGGACTCGCGTGCTGCGCGGTGGAAATGATGCACGCTGGCGCGGCGCGCTACGACCTCGACCGCTTCGGCGTCGTGTTTCGACCGAGCCCCCGCCAGTCGGATGTGATGATCGTCGCCGGCACGCTGTGCAACAAGATGGCGCCCGCGCTGCGCAAGGTGTACGACCAGATGGCCGAGCCTCGTTGGGTGATTTCGATGGGATCCTGCGCCAACGGCGGCGGCTACTACCACTATTCCTACTCCGTGGTGCGGGGCTGCGATCGCATTGTCCCTGTCGACATATACGTTCCCGGTTGTCCGCCTACCTCCGAGGCGCTCCTCTACGGCATTCTGCAGCTCCAGAACAAGATCTGGCGCACCAACACGATCGCGCGCTGATGGCCACCCGGACGGAGACCCTCGCCGCGGAATTGCAGGCCGCGTTTGAAGTACCGCTTACCGGCGTCACGACGACGCTGGGCGAAGTGACGGCCGTCGTGGCGCCGGATCGCCTCGTTGAGGTTATGCGTATCGCGCGCGACCGTCCGCAATTGCGTTTCGAAACACTGATCGACGCCTGCGGCGTCGACTATTCGACCTATGGCGACGGCGCGTGGACGGGGTCGCGCTTCGCGGTGGTCTATCACCTGTTGTCGCTGTCCAACAATCATCGGCTGCGGGTGCGCACCTTTGCCGTGGACGACGCTTTTCCGATCGTGCCGAGCCTTGTCGACGTGTGGCCGGCGGCCAATTGGTTCGAGCGCGAGGCGTTCGACCTGTACGGCATCGTCTTCGACGGGCACCCGGACCTGCGCCGGCTGCTCACCGATTACGGCTTCGTCGGCCATCCCTTCCGCAAGGACTTCCCTCTGTCCGGCTATGTCGAGATGCGCTACGACCCGGAGCGGAAGCGGGTGATCTACCAGCCGGTTTCCATCGAGCCGCGGGAAGTTACACCGCGGATCATCCGCGAAGAAAACTACGCGGGATCCAAGTAGATTCATGGCGGAGATACGCAACTACACCATGAATTTCGGGCCGCAGCACCCAGCGGCCCACGGCGTGCTGCGCCTGGTGCTCGAACTCGACGGCGAGGTCATTGAGCGCGCAGATCCGCACATCGGACTGCTGCATCGCGCCACCGAGAAGCTGGCGGAGCACAAGACCTACATCCAGTCGCTGCCGTACATGGACCGGCTCGACTACGTGTCGATGATGTGCAACGAGCACGCCTACTGCATGGCTATCGAGCGGCTGCTCGGACTGGGGGTGCCGGAGCGCGCGCAGTACATCCGCGTGATGTTCGACGAGATCACGCGCATCCTCAATCATCTGTTGTGGCTGGGCGCACACGCGCTCGACATCGGCGCGATGACGCCGTTCCTGTACACGTTCCGCGAGCGCGAGGATCTGCTCGACGTGTACGAGGCCGTGTCCGGCGCGCGCATGCACGCAGCCTACTACCGTCCCGGCGGTGTCTACCGCGATCTGCCCGAACGGATGCCGCAGTACCAGCCGTCGAAGCTCAAGAATGCGAAGGCGCTCGGACGCCTGAATGAGAATCGCCAGGGTTCGCTGCTCGATTTCATCGGCGACTTCGTGCGCCGCTTCCCGAAGTGCGTCGACGAGTACGAGGAGCTTCTGACAGAGAACCGGATCTGGAAGCAGCGTACGGTCGGCATCGGCGTGGTCACGCCGGAACGGGCGATGGCGCTGGGATTCACCGGCGCGATGCTGCGCGGGTCGGGCGTGCCGTGGGACCTGCGCCGCAAGCAGCCCTACGAAGTCTACGATCGCATGGAGTTCGACATTCCCGTGGGCGTGAACGGCGACTGCTACGACCGCTATCTCGTCCGCATCGAGGAGATGCGCCAATCCAACCGGATCATTGGACAGTGCGTCGACTGGCTGCGCAAGAACCCGGGTCCGGTGATCGTCGACAACCACAAGGTGGCGCCACCAGATCGCGAGTCGATGAAGTCGAACATGGAAGAGCTAATCCACCATTTCAAGCTCTTCACCGAGGGCATGCACGTGCCGCCGGGCGAGGCCTATGCGGCCATCGAACATCCCAAAGGTGAATTCGGCGTCTATATCATTTCAGACGGTGCGAACAAGCCGTACCGGGTCAAGCTGCGGCCGCCCGACTACGTGCACCTGGCGGCGCTGGACGAGATGTCGCGCGGGCACATGATCGCCGACGTGGTCGCGATCATCGGCACCCAGGACATCGTCTTCGGATCGATCGACCGATGACCGTGCGCATCCTGCCTGGACTGATAGCGGTGGCGTGGTTTTCGCTGCCGGCGGCGCAGACTGCTCAGCCGCCTGCGGCGTCTTCCATTGCCGCGCCGGCGGCGTCCACTGCGGTTGCTCCCTCGCCACCTTCAACGGGTGGTGACGAACCGACGCAGCCGACAATGTTTGAGGACAAGGAGTCCATTTCGGCCGCGCAAAAATGGCTCGAGCTGCTCGACACCGGCAAATTGGGAACTGCGTGGGACGTCTCGGCCAAGTACTTGAAATCGACGGTGACGCGGGCCGAGTGGGTCAAGGGAGTCGCCGATGCGCGCAAGCCATACGGCAAATTCAAGTCGCGCACTGCCGCAAGATTCGCCCGCAGCCATTCATTGCCCGGTGCGCCCGATGGAGACTACGCCATCATCGAATTCGAGTCCGCGTTCGCCAATGGCAAGAAGGCTGCGGAGCAAGTGATCTGGATGTTCGAGCCTGGGGACAAGTGGCGCGTCTCCGGCTATTTCATTCGTTAGGACCTTTAGGCACAACCCGCATGCTGTCGCCAGAGATGTGCAGGAGAATCGATCGCGAGATCGCCAAATACCCGGCCGACCAGAAGCAGTCGGCCGTCATGTCCGCGCTTGCGCTGGCCCAGCGCGAACACGGCTGGCTCTCGACCGAAGTGATGGACGCGGTGGCCGGCTATCTCGGCATGCCGCCCGTCGCGGTCTATGAAGTTGCGTCCTTCTACACCATGTACAACCTGCGGCCTGCCGGCCGTTTCAAAGTGACGATCTGTACCAACCTGCCTTGCGCGCTCCGGGGAGCTGACGCAGCCGCCGCACACCTCAAGGCCAAGCTCGGAATCGGCTTCAACGAAACGACCGTGGACGGAGCGTTCACGTTGAAGGAAGGCGAGTGCATGGGGGCCTGCGGAGACGCGCCCGTTCTCGTCGTCAACGATCGCCGGATGTGCAGCTTCATGTCCGATGGGAAACTGGACGAATTGGTGGACGACCTGAAGGCGGCGGCAGCGCGCGGCGAAGGCAACCCGGTCCACGCGGAATCCTCCAAATGAATGCGCCCAGCGAATTCCTCGACTACGGGCCGGATGCCATCCTCATGGCCGGTCTCAACGGCAAGAACTGGCGCCTGGCCGATTACGTCGCGCGGGGGGGCTACGGCGCACTGAAAAAAATCCTGGGAGAGAAGATTCCCCCGGAGCAGGTGATCGCCGAAGTCAAGCGATCTGCGCTACGCGGCCGCGGTGGCGCGGGATTTCCGACCGGCCTCAAGTGGAGCTTCATGCCACGCCAGGTTCCCGGCGACAAATACGTCGTCTGCAACTCCGACGAAGGTGAACCGGGGACGTTCAAGGATCGCGATATCCTCAATTTCAATCCGCACGCGGTGATCGAAGGCATGGCAATCGGTGCCTATGCCATGGGCGCGACGCGCGGCTACAACTACATTCACGGCGAGATCTGGGACATCTACCTCAGGAACGAGGAAGCCATCGACGAGGCCTATGCCGCGGGTTTTCTGGGCTCGAATATCCTCGGATCGGAATTCTCGTTCCACCTGTACAACCACCATGGCTTCGGCGCCTACATCTGCGGCGAGGAGACTGCGCTGCTCGAGTCGCTCGAGGGCAAGAAGGGCCAGCCGCGCTTCAAGCCACCGTTTCCGGCGTCCTTCGGCGTATACGGCAAGCCGACAACGATCAACAACACGGAGACGTTCGCGGCGGTGCCCTGGATCATCAACCACGGCGGCCAGGCATTCCTCGAACTGGGCCTGCCCAACAACGGCGGCACCAAGCTGTTTTCCGTCTCCGGTGATGTCGAGCGTCCCGGCAATTACGAAGTGAAGCTCGGCACGCCATTCGCCACGCTGCTGGAAATGGCGGGCGGCATGCGCGGCGGCCGCAAGCTCAAGGCCTGCATTCCCGGCGGCTCCTCGGCTCCGGTGTTGCCCGGCGACGTCATGATGGCCACGAACATGGACTACGACTCCATCGCCAAGGCGGGCTCCATGCTCGGCTCGGGCGCCGTGATCGTGATGGACGAGACGCGGTGCATGGTCAAGTCGCTGGCGCGCCTTTCGTATTTCTATTACGAAGAGTCCTGCGGCCAATGCACGCCCTGCCGCGAGGGCACCGGTTGGATGTGGCGGATGGTCGATCGCATCGAGCACGGGCAGGGCCGCGACGAGGATCTGGACAAGCTCACGTCGGTGGCCGACAACATCGCTGGCCGCACGATCTGCGCGCTGGGCGACGCGGCGGCGCTGCCGGTGAAAAGCTTCATCAAGCATTTCCGCGACGAATTCCAATACCACATCGACCACAAGCATTGCGTGGTCGCTCCCTACGTCTGATGCCTTCGCCATGCTGAAAATCGAGGTTGACGGCAGGCCGGTTGAAGTCGAGCACGGCGCCACGGTGATGGACGCCGCGAACCAGCTTGGCATCTACATCCCGTACTTCTGCTATCACAAGAAGCTGTCGGTCGCTGCGAATTGCCGGATGTGCCTCGTGCAGGTGGAGAAGGCGCCGAAACCGCTGCCCGCTTGCGCCACGCCGGTGACGGACGGCATGAAAGTGTGGACGCACTCGGAGCCGGCGGTGAAGGCGCAGCAGGGCGTGATGGAGTTCCTGCTGATCAACCATCCGCTCGACTGTCCGATCTGCGACCAGGGCGGCGAATGCCAGCTGCAGGACCTTGCGGTCGGCTATGGCGGCTCCGCGTCGCGCTACAGCGAGCCGAAGCGCGTGGTGTTCCACAAGGAACTGGGTCCGCTGATCTCGGCCGAAGAAATGACGCGCTGCATCCAGTGCACGCGCTGCGTCCGCTTCGGCCAGGAGATCGCCGGCGTGATGGAGCTCGGCATGATCGGCCGGGGTGAGCACGCGGAAATCGTCGCCTTCATGGGCAAGACGGTGGACTCGGAACTGTCCGGCAACTCGATCGATATCTGTCCGGTCGGCGCGCTGACGTCCAAGCCCTTTCGTTATTCCGCCCGTACCTGGGAACTTGCCCGCCGCAAGTCCGTGTCGCCGCACGATTCCCTGGGCAGCAACCTGATTGTTCAGGTGAAGGCCAATCGCGTGATGCGTGTCCTGCCTCTCGAGAACGAGGCGGTCAACGAATGCTGGATCTCCGACAAGGATCGTTTTTCGTATGAAGCGCTCAATTCCGACGAACGCTTGACCGCGCCGATGGTGAAGCGGGGCGGCGAATGGCAGATCGTCGATTGGCAGACGGCGCTCGAATTCGTCGCCAATGGTCTGAAGGACATCGTGGCCAGGTACGGGCCGCAGGCACTTGGCGCCCTGGTGTCGCCGCACGCCACGCTGGAGGAATTGGCGCTCGCGGCGCAGCTGATGCGCGCGCTGGGCAGCGACAACATCGACTTCCGCTTGCGGCAGACCGATTTCCGTGCCGATTCGCCGCCAGGAACGGCGCCTTGGCTCGGGTTGCCCATTGCGGATCTGAATACACTGGACCGCGCGCTGATCGTAGGCAGTTTCCTGCGCAAGGACCATCCGCTCGTCGCGCAGCGTCTAAGGCAGGCCGCCAAGAAGGGCGCGCAGGTCGCGATGCTGCATTCGGTGGACGACGACTGGCTGTTGCCGGTCAGGCACAAGGCCATCGTGCCGCCGTCGCAGCTTCCGTCGGCGCTTGCCGGCATCGTCGTCGCCGCCGCGCAAGCCGCGGGCAAGAGCCTTCCGGACGCGCTGCAGGGCATCGAGCCCGCCGATTCAGCCAAGGCGATCGCGGAGAGTCTCCTTTCGGGAAAGAACACAGCGATTCTCGTCGGCAACTATGCGACTCAGCACGCGGCGGCGTCGCAGCTGCACGCGCTCGCGCAACTGCTGTCCGAAATCACTGGCGCGACCCTCGGGTTCCTGACCGAGGCGGCCAATTCGGTCGGCGCGCATCTGGCGCAAGCGCGCCCGCGGGATGGCGGCATGAACTCCCGCGCTATGCTCGAGGACCCGCGCCACGCCTACCTCGTGCTGCATGCCGAGCCCGAATTCGATTTCGCCAATGCCGTGGTCACGCGTTCGGCCCTGGAGAAAGCCGACCTGGTCGTGGTGATGTCTCCATTCCGGCACGGCACGGCGTATGCCGACGTACTCCTGCCGATTGCGCCGTTCACGGAGACGGCGGGCACGTTCGTCAGCAGCGAAGGGCGGGCACAGAGCTTCCATGGCGTGGTACCGCCGCTGGGTGAGACGCGACCCGGGTGGAAAGTGCTGCGTGTGCTGGGAACGCTTTTGGGCCTGCAGGGAATCGATTTCGACACGGCCGAGGACGTGCGCGCGTCGGTGTTGCCGGCCGGCGGCGACATCGCGGCGAGGCTCGTCAACGCCACGGCCGCAACGTTGGTCAAGCCGGCGGCGGCAACGTCCTCCGTCGAGCGCGTGGCCGACGTGCCGATCTATTTTGCCGATCCGCTCGCCCGGCGCGCGCCGTCATTGCAGCACACGGCGGATGCCAGGGCACCCAAGGCGCGGATGCACCGCTCGCTGTTCGATACGCTGGGGCTTGCGTCGGATGCACTGGTCAAGGTGACGCAAGGGCAGGGCGAGGCCGTGCTGGTCGCCATCGTCGATAGCGCGGTGCCGCCTGGCGTGGTGCGCATCGCCGCCGCCCACGCATCGACCTGCGGCCTGGCGGGCCTTTCAGGGCCCATCACGGTGGATCGCGCATGACGGACCTTCTGGCACCGGTGCAACAATTCCTGGGCCCCGCCTGGGTTCCGATCTGGACGCTGGTGAAGATCGTATGCATTGCGGTGCCGCTGATCCTGGGCGTCGCCTACCTTACGCTGGCCGAGCGCAAGGTGATCGGCTACATGCAGGTACGCATCGGACCCAATCGCGTCGGCCCCTTCGGGTTGCTGCAGCCGTTTGCGGATGTGTTCAAGCTGCTGTTCAAGGAAGTCATCGTTCCCACCGGGCGCCAACCGGTATCTCTTCTTCATTGCGCCGATGCTGGCGATCGGCCCGGCGCTCGCCGCATGGGCAGTGATTCCGTTCACCGATACGGCCGTGCTGGCCAACATCGACGCCGGCCTGCTCTACATCCTCGCGATGACGTCGATGGGTGTCTACGGGATCATCCTGGCAGGCTGGGCGTCCAATTCGAAGTACGCGTTCCTGGGGGCGCTGCGCTCGGCGGCGCAAATCGTCTCCTACGAGATCGCGATGGGTTTTGCACTGGTCGGGGTGCTGATGGTGGCGAGCAGCCTGAACCTCAGTGAAATCGTCCGCGGGCAGGAAGGTGGCGCGGCGTACTGGTACGTCTGGCCGCTGTTCCCGCTGTTCATCGTGTATTTCGTCTCCGGACTGGCCGAGACCAACCGCCATCCGTTTGACATGGCCGAAGGCGAGTCCGAAATCGTCGCCGGATTCCACGTCGAGTATTCGGGCGTCGCCTTCGCCGTGTTTTTCCTGGCCGAATACATGAACATGATCATGATCGCGGCGCTGACCTCGCTCATGTTCCTTGGCGGATGGCTCGCGCCGTGGCCGCTTGCTCAATTACTGGCAGGTAGGCGGCGTGGCGCCGCTGGGCGACGGCTTCCTCTGGCTCGCCGCCAAGATGTCGTTCGTGCTGTTCTTTTTCCTGTGGGTCCGCGCGTCGTTTCCGCGCTATCGCTACGACCAGGTGATGCGGCTGGGCTGGAAGGTATTCATTCCGGTGACGCTCATCTGGATCGCCTTCCTTGGCGCGATGATGCAGACGCGCTTGGCCTACCTCTTTCACTGACGGGGCCGGGGCCAGATCATGTTCGCTCGCGTCAAGGGTTTCTTCAACACGTGGCTCCTGGTCGAGCTGGTGAAGGGCCTGTACCTGACCGGCGGCTACTTCTTTGCGCGCAAGATCACCGTGCAATTCCCGGAGGAGAAGACGCCGCAGGGACCGCGCTTCCGCGGGCTGCACGCGCTGCGGCGCTACCCCAATGGCGAGGAACGGTGCATCGCGTGCAAGCTGTGCGAGGCTGTTTGCCCCGCGCTGGCCATCACCATCGAGTCCGACCAGCGCGCCGACGGCACGCGCCGCACGACCCGCTACGACATCGACCTGACCAAATGCATCTTTTGTGGCTTCTGCGAGGAGAGCTGCCCGGTGGATTCGATCGTCGAGACGCGCATCCTCGAGTATCACGGCGAGCGCCGCGGCGACCTCTACTACACCAAGGAAATGCTCCTGGCAGTGGGCGACCGGTACGAAGCGCAGATCGCCAAGGACCGCGCCGTGGATGCCAGATATAGGTAAACTTACCGCAACCGCCGGCCTTGTTTCGCCGACCGGCATGCGCTGAATCCGAGAACCGATGACATTCCTGGCCGTCACTTTTTATGTCTTTGCCGCGATCCTGATCTTCGCGGCGCTGCGCGTCGTGACTACGCGCAACCCGGTGCATGCCGCGCTGTGGCTCGTCCTGTGCTTTTTCACGGCCGCCGGCGTCTGGATGCTGTTGAAGGCCGAGTTCCTGGCCATCGCCCTGGTGCTGGTCTATGTCGGGGCCGTGATGGTGCTGTTCCTGTTCGTGGTGATGATGCTGGATGTCAACTTCGACAGCATGCGCACCAACTTTCGCAGCTACGTGCCGGTTGCCGCGACGGTCGGGGTGCTGGTGCTGCTGGAGATGGCGCTGGTGATCCTGGGTTCGCGCATTGGCGGCGGCGTGGCGGCCCCCGCCGTTTCCGGCAGCAACACGCGCGCGCTGGGCCGCCTCATCTACGTCGATTACGTGTACCCGTTCGAGATCGCGGCTGTGGTGCTCCTCGTCGCCATCATCGCGGCCATCGCGCTGACGCATAGAACCCGCAGGAAAACCAAGCACCAGGACCCAGGCGCGCAGGTCAAGGTTCGTCGCGAAGACCGGGTTCGTTTGTTGAACATGCCATCGGAAAACAGGGAATGAACAGGCTGCCGTCCGGGGTCACTTCCCCGCGTCCAAGGCCCTAGAGGAATAACGGGGAGCCATGCTGTCACTGCTGACTGCGCCAACGCTGGCGCACTACCTCGTGCTGGGCGCGATCCTGTTCGCGATCAGCATGGCGGGCATTTTTCTGAACCGCAAGAACGTCATCATCATCCTTATGGCCATCGAACTCATGCTGCTGGCCGTCAATCTCAATTTCATCGCGTTTTCGTCCTACCTGGGCGACATGAGCGGACAGGTGTTCGTCTTTTTCATCCTCACCGTCGCTGCCGCGGAGTCGGCCATCGGCCTGGCCATCCTCGTGCTGCTGTTCCGCAATGCCGGCTCGATCAACGTTGACGACCTGGGCAAGCTAAAAGGGTAATTGAGGGGATGACTTTCCAGGCCATGACCATGCAGCAACTCTATCTTCTCGTGCCGCTGGCACCGTTGGCGGCGGCGGTCGTCGTCGGCCTGTTCGGCGCCAAGATGCCGCGCGCCATGTCGCATTGGCTGACCATCGCCGGCGTAACGGCGTCGTTCGTGGCGTCCTTCGTGATCTGGCGCGATGTGCTGGCCGGGCACACGTTCAACGGGGACCTGTACACGTGGGTCGCCATCGGGTCGCTGAAGATGTCGCTGGGCTTCCTCATCGATCCGCTGACGGTGCTGATGATGCTGGTCGTGACCTTCGTGTCGCTGATGGTGCACGTGTACACGATCGGCTACATGGCCGACGACCCGGGTTACTCGCGCTTCTTCTCCTATATATCGCTCTTCACGTTCTCCATGCTCATGCTCGTGATGAGCAACAATTTCCTGCAGCTGTTCTTCGGATGGGAGGCGGTGGGTCTGGTCTCCTACCTGCTGATCGGCTTCTGGTTCACGCGGCCAACCGCGATCTACGCCAACCTCAAGGCGTTCCTGGCCAACCGGGTCGGCGATTTCGGATTCATCCTTGGCATTGGCCTGGTCCTCGCCTACTTCGGCTCGATGGACTATGCCGCGGTTTTCGCCAAAGCGCCCTCGCTCGCGGCGACCACCGTCAATTTATGGGGTGCAACCGAGTGGTCGCTGCTGTCCGTGACCTGCATCTGCCTCTTCGTCGGTGCCATGGGCAAGAGCGCGCAGATTCCGCTCCATGTCTGGCTGCCGGACTCGATGGAAGGCCCGACGCCGATTTCCGCGCTGATCCACGCCGCGACAATGGTCACCGCCGGTATCTTCATGGTCGCGCGCATGAGTCCGCTGTTCGAGTTGTCGGACACCGCACTGGGGTTCGTGACCGTCGTCGGCGCCAGCGGCGCGTTGTTCATGGGGTTCCTGGGCATCGTACAGAACGACATCAAGCGCGTGGTCGCGTATTCGACGCTCTCCCAGCTCGGGTACATGACCGTCGCGTTGGGCGTCTCCGCCTATTCGGCCGCGATTTTCCACCTGATGACGCACGCGTTCTTCAAGGCGCTGCTCTTCCTGGCCGCCGGTTCGGTGATCATCGCCATGCATCACGAACAGGATCTTCGGCACATGGGGGGCCTGCGCAAATACATGCCCATCACCTACTGGACCACGGTCATCGGATCGCTGGCGCTTACGGGTATTCCCCCGCTCGCGGGATTCTGGTCCAAGGACGCGATCATCGAGGCCGCCCACCTCTCGACGATTCCCGGCCATGGCTACGCGTATTTCGCCGTGATGGCGGGTGTTTTCGTCACGGCGCTCTACACCTTCCGGATGCTGTTTCTGGCATTCCATGGCAAGGAACGATTCGCCGTTTCGGGGCACGGGCACGATGCGCATGGCCATGGCGACGAGCATCATGGCGGTCCTCCCAGGGAAAGCCCGTGGGTGGTCACGGTGCCGCTGATCCTGCTGGCCATTCCGTCGGTATTTGCCGGTATGCTGGCGATGGAACCGGTGCTGTTCGGATCATATTTCGGCAGCTCGATCGTCATCCTGCCGCAGCATGCGGCAATGGCGACGATGCAAGAAGAGTGGCAGGGACTCGGCCGGTTCCTCGAACACGGGCTGGGGAGCTATCCGCTGTGGCTCGCGATCGCCGGAATCGTGACGGCGTGGTACTGCTACATCGTCAATCCGGCGATGCCGGCGCGTGTCAGGTCCGCCATTGGGCCGATCTACACGCTGCTCGACAACAACTACTACTTCGACAAGTTCAACGACTGGTTCTTCGCGGGCGGCGCGCGCAAGATCGGCGGATTTTTCTCCAACGTCGGCGACCGCGTGCTGATCGAAGGGATCGTCAACGGCTCGGCGAATCTGGTGGGTCGCTGCGCGGGCTTGCTGCGCAAGATCCAGTCCGGCTATGTCTATCACTACGCGTTCACCATGATCATCGGGCTTTTCGCCCTGCTGATCTGGTGGGTGCCGCGGTGAGCCGATTCGCGCCATGACCCCCTATCTTTCCCTTTCCATCTGGGTGCCCATCGTGGCGGGCGTGGCGGTGCTTGCCATCGGTCGCGACCGCGATGCGATGACGGCGCGCTGGATCGCGCTGGCCGGCGCGCTGGCCGGCTTCCTCGTCACGCTTCCGCTCTACCTGCATTTCGACACCGCGACGTCCGCCCTGCAATTCGTCGAGCGGCGCGACTGGATACCCTATTTCGACATCTACTACTTCGTCGGCGTGGATGGCATCTCGGTGCTGTTCATTCTGCTCAATGCGTTCATTACGCTGTTGGTCGTCTGGGCGGGGTGGCAGGTGATCACCACGCGCGTCGCGCAATACATGGCGGCGTTCCTCATCATGTCGGGGTTCATCAACGGCGCGTTTGCCGCGCAGGACGCGATCCTTTTCTACGTGTTTTTCGAGGCGATGCTGATCCCGATGTACCTCATCATCGGCGTCTGGGGCGGTCCCAACCGCGTCTATGCAGCCATCAAGTTCTTCCTGTACACGCTGCTCGGGTCGCTGCTGATGCTGGTCGCGTTCATCTACCTGTACCAGAAGTCGGGCAGCTTCGCGCTCGCCGACTGGTACGACCTGCCGCTGTCGCTGCAGACGCAATTGCTGATCTTCATCGCATTCTTCGCAGCCTTTGCGGTCAAGGTACCGATGTGGCCCGTCCACACGTGGCTGCCGGACGCCCACCCGGAGGCGCCGACCGGCGGTTCCGTGGTGCTGGCGGCCATCACGCTGAAGATCGGCGCTTACGGCTTCGTGCGCTTCATCCTGCCGATCCTGCCGGACGCCAGCCGCAGCCCGCAAGTGGTGGCGTTCATGATCACGCTGTCGCTGATCGCCGTCGTCTACATCGGCTTCGTCGCGCTGGTGCAGGCGGACATGAAGCGGCTGATCGCCTATTCGTCGATCTCGCACATGGGCATCGTGACCCTTGGCTTTTACCTGTTCAGCACGCAGGGAATGGAGGGAAGCCTGGCACAGATGATCTCCCACGGTTTCGTGTCCGCCGCGATGTTCCTCTGCGTCGGCGTGCTCTACGACCGCATGCACACGCACCTCATCGCCGATTTCGGCGGCGTCGCCAACACGATGCCCAAGTTCGCCGCGTTCGTGATGCTGTTTTCCATGGCCAACGCCGGCCTGCCGGCCACCTCCGGCTTCGTCGGCGAGTTCCTGGTCATCCTGGCCGCGGTCAAGGTCAACTTCTGGATCGCGTTCCTTGCGGCCATGTCGCTGATCCTGGGCGCGGCCTACACGCTGTGGATGTACAAGCGAGTGATCTACGGCGAAGTGGCCAATGCCCATGTGCGGGCGCTGCAGGACCTCAACCGGCGCGAATTCTGGCTGCTTGGCACGCTGGCCGTGGCGGTTTTGGTGATGGGAATCTGGCCCAAGCCCTTCGTCGACGTGATGCATGCCTCGGTCACCGATCTCCTGGCGCACGTCGCCAAGAGCAAGCTTGAGTGGCCCTCGCCATGAATTTCCTCCACGTCCTGCCCGAGATCGTCGTCCTGGTGGCGGGGTCACTGATTTTGCTCGTCGACCTGTGGCTGCCTGACGACAGGCGCCACGTCAGTTACTGGCTCACCCAGCTCTCGCTGCTTGTCGCCACTTGCGTGACGCTGCTCGGGCTCAACGACGAAATCTCGCATGCGTTCCACGATGTCGTGGTCGCCGACATGGTCGCCGATGCGTTGCGGATCCTGAGCTTCGTTGCGCTGTCGCTCGTGCTTTTCTACTCACGCACCTACCTGACCTTGCGCGGCCTGTTCCGAGGCGAGACCTTCGTGCTGATGCTGTTCGCGCTGCTCGGGATGCAGATCCTGATCACCGCGAACAATTTCCTGACGCTCTACCTCGGCCTGGAGCTGATGTCGCTGTCGCTCTACGCATTGGTGGCGTTGCAGCGCGACGAGGCGGCGCCGGCCGAAGCCGCCATGAAGTACTTCGTCCTGGGCGCGCTGGCGTCCGGCATCCTTCTCTACGGCATGTCGATGATCTACGGCGCGACCGGCACGCTGCAAATAGACCTGGTGGCGCAGGCGCTGGCGGCCGGGAGTGGCAATCATGCGCTGCTGATCTTCGGCCTTGTGTTCGTTGTCTCGGCGATTGCCTTCAAGCTGGGCGCGGTCCCATATCACATGTGGGTGCCGGACGTGTACCAGGGCGCGCCGACGGCGATCACGCTGCTCATCGGCACGGTTCCCGAATACGCGGCGTTCGCGATGCTGCTGCGATTGCTGGGCGGGGCGTTGTCCAGCCCGGAAATGACGATGCAATGGCAGAGCATGCTGGCCATCCTCGCGCTGCTGTCGGTCACGCTGGGCCATGTGGTCGCCATCGCGCAGAGCAACCTCAAGCGGATGCTGGCGTACTCGACGATCGCCAACATGGGCTACGTGCTGATGGGCTTCCTTGGCGCCGACGTCAACGGCTACACGGCGGCGATGTTCTACATCCTCGCCTATGTCATGACGAGCCTGGTTTCATTCGGCATGATTCTGCTGCTGTCCCGCGCCGGATTCGAGGCCGACCGCATCGACGATCTGAAAGGCCTCAACCGGCGTTCGCCGTGGTGGGCATTCATCATGCTGCTGGCGATGTTTTCGTTGGCGGGCCTGCCGCCAACGATCGGCTTCTACGGCAAACTCATGGTGCTGCAGTCGGCGGTCAAGGCGGGCTACCTCTGGTTGGCGGTGGTGGGCGTGCTGGCGGCGCTGGTCGGCGCCTTCTACTACCTGCGCGTCGTCAAGCTCATGTACTTCGACGATCCCGTCGACGCCTCGCCCATCGAGGCGCGCGGTGACATGCGGTGGCTCCTCTCCGGCAACGGCCTCGCGTTGCTGCTGTTCGGCGTCCTGCCGCAGGTCCCCATCGGCATTTGCTACGTGTCGCTGGTGCAGTCGTTGTATTTCTGACTCCACGCGGCTCGCGGATGCGCGGCGCGCGCATGCTAAGATGGCCGCCCAGTCCGGGCTGAACATTCAACTCCATGCGCGTCGGATTCTTCGTTACCTGCCTGGTCGACCTGATGCGGCCCTCGATCGGCTTCGCGGCGCTGAAGCTGCTGGAGGCGAGCGGCGCGGAGGTGCTGGTCCCGGCCGCGCAGACTTGCTGCGGCCAGCCCGCCTACAACTCCGGCGACCGCGCCGACACCATCGCACTGGCGCGCAAGGTCGTCGCGGAGTTCGAGGCATGCGACTACCTCGTTGCGCCCTCCGGCTCCTGCAGCGGCATGATCAAGACGCACTATCCCGAACTGTTCTCCGGCGATCCCGAGATGCTGGCGCGCGTCCGCAAGCTCGCAGCCGGCACCTACGAACTCACGGACTTCCTGACCAGTGTCCTCAAGGTGTCGTCGCTTCCTGGATCATTCGCCGGCAAGGTGACCTACCACGACTGCTGCGCGGGCCTGCGTGAAATGGGGGTGAAGGCGCAGCCGCGCGCCTTGCTCGGCAAAATGCCGGGAGTGCGCCTGACCGAGATGGCCGATTGCGAAACCTGCTGCGGTTTCGGTGGCACGTTTTCGATCAAGTTCGGCGAAATCTCATCGCGGCTCGCCGACAACAAGTGCGAGGACATCGCCAGCGCGGGCGTCGATGCGGTCGTCCTGGGCGACCTGGGATGCATGCTCAACATCGAGGGCCGCCTGCGGCGGCGCGGCGACCAGCGGACCCGAGTGCTGCATATCGCCGAAGTGCTTGCCGGGGAGGTGAATTGACCATGCAAGTCGCGTCGATGCACTTCAAGGAAACGGCCCATATCAAGCTGAATGACGCAAGGCTGCAGGGCAACCTCAAGAAGATCAAGACCAAGTTCGTCGAAAAGCGCCGGCAGTCGCTGTTCGAACTCGACGACTTCGAGGGGACGCGCGACGCGGCGCGGGCGATCCGGCAACGCGGGCTCGACAACCTCGACACATGGCTGGAGGTCTTCGAGCGCAACGCCACGGCCCGCGGCGCGACGGTGCTTTTTGCGCAGACGCCGGCGGAGGTCAACGCGCTCCTGCTCGAGATCGCCGCCCGCCACGCGGTAAAGAAGATCATCAAGTCGAAGTCGATGGTGTCCGAGGAGTCGGCGCTGGACCATGCCATCGAGGCCGCCGGGCTGACGGTGGTCGAGACCGACCTCGGCGAATACATCCTCCAGATCAACGACTACGAGCCGCCGTCGCACCTGATCGGCCCGGCGTTGCACAAGAGCAAGGAAGAAGTCGCGGAGCTCTTCCACAGGAAGCACGGGACGCCGCTCAAGGATGGAATCGAAGAACTGTGCCTGGAGGCGCGTGGCGTATTGCGCGGCCACTACCTCAGCGCCGACATGGGCATTTCTGGCGGCAATTTCTTCGTTGCGGAGTCAGGTTCCGTGGTGCTGGTCACCAACGAAGGCAATGCCACGCTGACGACCACGCTGCCCAAGGTGCACGTGGCGATCTCCGGGATTGAAAAGATCGTGCCCACGCTCGAGGACGTGGCGACGCTCATGCGGCTGCTGCCGCGATCAGCCACCGGCCAATCGATCTCGAACTACGTCGACGTGCTCACCGGCACGAAAGGCGAAGGCGAGTTCCACGGCGTCGAGCACATGTATTTCATCATCGTGGACAGCGGCCGAAGCGCGGTGCTGGGCAGCGACGTGCGCGAGGCGCTGCGCTGCATTCGTTGCGGCGCCTGCATGAACCATTGCCCGGTCTACCAGAATATCGGCGGCCATTCGTATGGCTGGGTCTATCCCGGGCCGATCGGCTCGATCCTGACGCCCATGTACGTCGGTCTGGAAAACGCGCTCGACCTCCCGCACGCATCGACGTCGTGCAATCAGTGCGGCGTCGTCTGCCCCGTGAAGATTCCGCTGCCCGACCTTCAGCGCAGGCTGCGCGAGCAGGAATTCGACCGCCACCTGCGGCCATGGCACGAGCGCGTCGGCCTCAGGCTATGGAGCTGGTTCGCGCTGCGTCCGGCACTGTACAAGATGGCATCGGGGATTGGCGTACGGGTGCTGCGGCGGATGGGCAACGCGAATGGCATGATCCGCAGGCTGCCGCTCGGCGGTGGCTGGACCGCGGAGCGCGACATGCCCGCGCCGGCCGGCCGCA
The DNA here is from genome assembly GCA_963819965.1 of uncultured beta proteobacterium. GTDB lineage: Bacteria > Pseudomonadota > Gammaproteobacteria > Burkholderiales > Casimicrobiaceae > VBCG01. The sequence goes on along the minus strand of CAWFYA010000004.1, from coordinate 324,831 downwards.
CATTCCGTGACCTCTACCGGCAACGCCAGAAGGCGGCAGGACGATGAACGCACCCCACCACAACGCCGTGACATTGCCGCGGCTCTCGCGTCGCGCTGACTCCCTCGGCACCGAGAACGCCTTTGTCGTGTTGGCGGAAGTAAACGCGCTGGTCCGCCAAGGCAAGGACATCGTTTCGTTCTGCATCGGACAGCCCGATTTTCCGACGCCCGCGAATGTGCAGGACGCCGCGATCGCCGCGATTCGCGGCGGCAAGCACGGTTATACGCCAAGCGCCGGCATCGACGAATTGCGTGCGGCGGCGGCGCAAGACCTCGGTTCGCGGCGGGGCCTCGACATCGCGCCGGAGGACGTGGTGATCGGCGCCGGCGCCAAGCCGTTCATTGCATACTCCATTGCGTCGGTGACCGACTATGGCACGGGCGACGAGGTCATCTATCCCGTTCCGGGCTTTCCGATCTACGAGTCGCAGATTCACGCCAACGGCGCGGTGCCGGTGCCCATCTTCCTGCGCGAGTCCCGCGGCTTTGCGTTCGACCCGGCCGAGCTCGAGGCCAAGATAACGCCGAACACGCGACTGCTGATCCTCAACACGCCGCAGAACCCGACCGGCGGTATTCTCGACCGCGAGAACCTGGACGCCATCGCCGAAATCCTTGCGCGCCATCCGCAGGTGTGGGTGTTCGCTGACGAGATCTACTCGCGGCTGGTGTATGACGGCCGTTTTGATTCGCTGGCCACGCGCCCGGGCATGCTGGAGCGGACCATCATCAGCGATGGCGCGTCGAAGACCTGGGCAATGACGGGGTGGCGCATCGGCTATGTTGCCAACCGCGCGCTGGCGCCCGTGTTCACGCGCTGGATCACCAACACCGAATCTTGCGCATCGCAGATTTCACAATGGGCCGCGGTGGCCGCCATCACCGGACCGCAGGATGCGGCGGACGCGATGCGCGCGCGCTTCCTCGAGCGGCGCGACCTCATCGTGCGGCTGCTGAACGACGTGCCGGGAGTTACGTGCGCCATACCGGGGGGCGCGTTCTATGCGTGGCCCAACGTGACGGAAGCCTGCAAGCTGACCGGCTGCGCCGACTCGGAAGTGTTTCGCAAGCGGCTGCTCCACGAAGCCGGCATTGCGGTGCTGGCGGACATCCATTTCGGCCGGCGCGTGCCGGGCGACGGCCAGCACATCCGCTTTTCGTATGCGGCGTCCAACGAAGCCATCGCCAGCGGCATTTCCCGTCTCTCCGACTTCGTGCGCAAGGGCGGCAAGGCATGACGGCAACGCTCGCCGACAATGGCGCGTCGCGCGATGCCGTCATCATGCGAATCCGCAGTGCTTTGGGCAAGACGGGCAGCGACGCGGGGCCGCGCGCGGATGCCGAAGCCTATCTGGCCGCGCATGGGCAGGGTCCGCGTCCGGCGATGCCCGACGATCTCGTCGCCCGCTTCATGCAACGCGCGACTGACATGTCGAGCACGGTGCAGCGCATCGACGATGCGGCGGCGATCCCCGCCGCAGTGGCACGTTACATCGACGCACTGCAGCTGCCGCCGGCACTGGCCGCGCAGAAGTCGCACGCCGGCGTTTGCTGGCCGGAATTCGCCGACCTCGACTGGGGCGGGGCGGGGCTGGCGATCGAGGCGCGGCCCACGATCGGCCATGACCGACTCGGCATCACGGGTTCGTTCTGTGCCATCGCCGAGACGGGCACCCTGGTGTTCACGTCGGGTTCCGCCACACCCACGGCGACGGCCCTCCTGCCGGACACGCACGTTGCCGTCGTGCGCGCGGACAGCATCGTGTCAGGGATGGAGGAGGCATTCGCCCGCGTCCGCGCCGCGCATGGCGGGATGCCGCGCGCGATGAACATGATGTCCGGACCCTCGCGCACGGGTGACATCGAGCAGACCATTGTGCTTGGCGCGCATGGACCGTTTCGCGTCCACATCCTGCTGCTGGGTTGAGCCCGCGCGCGCGACGCGGAATGCCCTGGCGTTTCGCGGCGACGCAACGCGCGCGGTGTAGGACGCCATGCTGCTGATCAGTCTCGTGCTTCTGCCGTACTTGGCGGCCATCGTCTGTGGCTGGCTTCCTAATTCTGCGCGGAATGCCACCGCCTGGCTGGCCGGCCTGACGGCGCTGGGCGGATGCGCGCTGCTGGGCGTTGCCGGGCCGGCGATTTTCAATGGCGAAATCCTTCGCCTGTCCGCGCCCTGGTTTGCCGACGTGAGCTTTGGTTTCCGCATGGATGGCTTGGCGTGGGGATTCTCGCTCATCATCTGCGGCATCGGCGCACTGGTCGTGCTGTACGCGCGCTACTACCTGTCCGCGGACGATCCGCCCGCCCGCTTTTTCGCGTTCCTGCTGGCCTTCATGGGGGCGATGCTTGGCGTCGTGCTCGCCGACAACCTCATCCTGCTGGTCGTGTTCTGGGAGTTGACGAGCCTTTCCTCGTTCCTGCTGATCGGTTTCTGGACCCATCGCGCAGACGCGCGGCAGGGCGCGCGCATGGCGCTGACCGTCACCGGCATGGGCGGGCTGTGCCTGCTGGGTGGCGTGATCGTGCTGGGCCATGTCGTCGGCAGCTATTCCCTCGACGTCGTGCTAGGCGCCGGGGACCTGGTTCGCGCCAGCCCGCTGTACCCGCTGGTGCTGGTCCTGGTGCTGCTCGGTGCATTCACCAAGTCGGCGCAGTTTCCATTCCATTTCTGGCTGCCGCATGCGATGGCGGCACCCACCCCCGTGTCCGCGTACCTGCACTCCGCGACGATGGTAAAGGCGGGTGTGTTCCTGCTGGCGCGTCTTTATCCCACGCTGGGCGGCAGCGAGCTCTGGTTTTACCTGGTCAGCGGGACGGGTCTCGTCACGATGACTTTCGCTGCCGCCGTCGCGATCTTCCAGCAGGACCTGAAGGGGCTGCTCGCATATTCGACGATCAGTCACCTTGGGCTGATCACTTTCCTGTTCGGGCTCGATGCGCCGCTGGCGGTGGTCGCGGGACTGTTCCACATCCTGAACCATGCCGCGTTCAAGGCGTCGCTGTTCATGGCGGTCGGCATCATCGACCACGAGTCCGGGTCGCGCGACATGCGGCAGCTGAACGGAATGTGGCACTTCATGCCGGTCACGGCCACGCTGGCGATGGTTGCATCGGCGGCGATGGCGGGTGTGCCGCTGCTGAACGGATTCCTGTCCAAGGAAATGTTCTTTTCCGAAACCCTCGATCTCGATGCTCATCGCTGGATCGAGGCGATCGTTCCTGTCGTGGCCACCGTGGCGGCCGCACTGGCGGTCACCTATAGCGTGCGGTTCATCCACGACGTGTTCTTCAACGGCGAGCCCGTCGGACTCACCCGGACGCCGCACGAGCCTCCTCGATGGCTGCGTGTTCCCGTGGAAATTCTGGTCGTCGTGTGCCTGGCCGTGGGCATCGTTCCCGGCTGGACCGTCGGGCCGGTACTGTCGGCGATGGCGCAGGGTGCGCTCGGCATGCGGCCGGTATACAGCCTGGCCCTCTGGCACGGCTTCAATTTCCCCATGCTGATGAGCACGCTTGCGCTTGCCGCGGGTGTGGTCTTCTATTTCGCCTTGCAGCGGTACATCAACCTTCATTCCGTCACGCGCCTCCCGGTGTCGGGAAAGCATGCCTTCGACGTGGTGCTGGGTGGCCTGGAGACGCTCGCGCGCCGCGTCCTAGCCCGGCTGCCGCAGGCAAGCCTGCCGCGGCATCTTGCCTGGATCTTTGTCACCGCTTTCCTGGCGATGGCATGGCCGCTCGCGCGCAATGGATTCGGCAGCGCGCCCCCGCTGGCGCCCATGGCGAACGAATTGCCGCGCGTCGTCGGCGGACTGTTGTGGCTGCTTGCGGTCAGCGCGGCCATCGCGACCACATTCAACTATCGCCGACGCATCACCGCGCTGGTGCTGGTGGGAGGGGCTGGACTGGCAGTCAGCCTGATGTTCGCGCTGTTTTCGGCGTCCGACCTGGCATTGACGCAGCTACTTGTCGAGGTCGCGACCATCGCGCTGATGATGATCGTGCTGCATTTCCTGCCGCAATCGTCGCCGCCGGAACCCGACCGGGCACGCAAGTGGCGCGACGGGGCGATTGCCATCGCCGCCGGGATGGGCCTGGCTTCGGTCGCCTACGCGATTCTGACGCGGCCGTTTTCGCCGGTGTCCCCGTTCTACCTCGCCAAGGCGCTGCCGGAGGGCGGGGGCACCAATGTCGTCAACGTGATCCTCGTGGACTTCCGCGGCTTCGATACCTTGGGTGAAATCACCGTACTCGGCGCCGCGGGACTGCTGATCTTCGCGCTGTTGGCTGGCTTTCACGTGCATCGCGATCACCATGACGCCGACATCGATGAAAACTGGAATCCGGTCCTGCTGCGCACCGTGACGCGCGTCGTCCTGCCGCTCGCGGCGCTGGTGTCGGCGTTCCTGTTCCTGCGCGGGCATAACCTGCCGGGTGGCGGTTTCATCGCCGGGCTGGTGTTTGCATGCGCGATCCTCGCGCTGCGCATCGGCGGCGGTGCCAGGGACATTCTCGATCCCGCACACCTGCCATACCAGCCGTGGATCGCCGCCGGAATTCTGGTGGCGGCGCTGACCGGCGTGGGCAGCATCGTCCTTGGCTATCCTTTCCTGACCAGCGCCTTCCTGCACCCCGTGCTGCCCGTTCTCGGCGAAATTCCGCTTGCCAGTGCCGCGTTGTTCGACCTCGGGGTCTTCATGACGGTCATCGCGGCGACGATGCTGGCCACCATGTCGCCCGGTTTGCTGCCGGAGGACGCCGACCTGGAAACCGATCGGCACCTTCCGACGGGGACCGTTGCATGATCGCGCTGCTGTTCGCGCTGGCGATCGGCGTGTTCACGGCCTGTGGCGTGTGGTTGATGCTGCGCGCCCGCACGTTCGATGTCGTGCTGGGCATCACGCTGCTCTCCTACGGCGTCAACCTGTTCATCTTCGCGATGGGACGCCTGGCGTTCGGCGCCACGGCGATCGTGGAGCAGAGCAGGGTCCCCACGCTCGGGCACTACGCCGATCCCCTGCCGCAGGCGCTGGTGCTGACCGCCATCGTGATCTCGTTCGCGATGAGCGCGCTGGTGCTCACGCTGGCGCTGAAGAGCCGCTTCGTGAACGGGAGCGACACCTGCGACGCGGAAGCGGGCGCCGTGGCTGAGGACTTAGGGTCATGAACTCCGCTCCCGACCATTGGCTGGTCGTGCCGATCGTGTTGCCACTGCTCGCTGCCATGCTGCTGTTGCTCATCGAGCGCGCCCGACCGGGTTGGCAGGCGCCTACGTCGTTGGCGGTCGCCACGGTGCTCCTGTTCGTCGCGTTGCGGATGCTTGCGATCGCCGACGCCGGCCAGATCGACGTCTACCTGCTCGGCAACTGGCAGGCGCCCTTTGGCATCGTGCTCGTCGTCGACCGGCTTACGGCGATGATGCTGGTGCTGACGGCGGTGGTCGCGCTGGCCAGCCTCGCAGCGGGCTGGCGGTTCGCCGGGCGCGGTGAGCACTTCCACGCCTTTTTCCAACTCCAATTGGCCGGATTGAACGGCGCATTTCTTACCGGCGATGTCTTCAACCTGTTCGTGTTTTTCGAAGTACTGCTGATCGCCTCCTATGCGCTGATGCTGCATGGCGCCGGCGGTCGCGCGCTGCGTGCCGGGATGCATTTCGTCGTCGTCAACCTGGTCGGCGCAACGCTGTTCCTGATTGCGGCCAGCCTCCTCTACGGTGTCGCCGGCACGCTCAATTTCGCGGATCTCTCCGGCAAGCTGGCCGCATTGCCGGAGTGGAACGCCGGCCTGGCACGCGCGGCCGCGTTGCTGCTGCTCGCCGTGTTCGGCGTCAAGGCCGCGCTGCTGCCGCTGGGTTTCTGGCTGCCGGAAACCTATAGCTCGGCACCTGGCCCGGTGGCCGCGCTGTTCGCGATCATGACCAAGGTCGGAATCTACGCGATCATTCGCGTGTCCTGTACCGTTTTCGGCGGCAGTGATGACGCGCACGCCGGCCTGCTGGCCGGTCTCGGCCCGCCGGCGCTTTTCGCGTTGGGCCTGCTGACCATCGTGTTCGGCGCCTGTGGCGTTCTTGCAACCAAGCGTCTGATCGCGCTGGTCGCATTCCTGGCGCTGATTTCCTCGGGCACGCTGATCGCGGCGTCCACGTTGGGCACAGCCGCGCTGGGGGCGGCGCTGTACTACCTGGTGCACACAACGCTCGCTGTGGCCGCGCTGTTCCTGACCGTCCACGCGATTGCCGAACAGCGAGGGACCCGGAAAGACCACTTCGGCAGCGGCCCGCCGCTGGCACAGCCCGCGCTGCTGGGCATCGTGTTTTTCATCGGCGCGATCGGTGCGGCCGGTCTTCCACCGCTGCCCGGTTTCATCGGCAAGGTACTCATGCTCCAGGGCGCCGGCCAGGCGCCGCTGGCGCCTTGGTTCTGGGCCGCGGTGCTTGGCAGCGGCTTGCTTGCGACGTTCGCCCTTGCGCGCGCGGGTGGCAGCATGTTCTGGAAGACCCATGGCGCCGCAGTCGGTGCGCCGATGAACTCGGGCATTCGTGCCGGTCTCGCCGTTCTCGGCGCGACCGCAATCATCTGGACGGTCGGCGCCGGCGGCGCGACCAGATTCACTCTGGCTACGGCGCAGCAACTCGGCGAACCGAAGGGATACATCGACGCGGTGCTGCGGCAGACCCCGGTACCTGCCCCTGCGCGGGGCACGCCATGAAACGGACGCTGCCGCATCCACTGCTTTCGCTGGTCATGCTATTGGTCTGGTTGGCGCTCAACAATTCGCTTGCGCCGGGACAAGTTCTGCTCGGTGCGCTGTTGGCGTGGCTGCTTCCCCTGACGGGCTTGCACCTCGCGGACGGCACCTGGCCGAAGCTGCATAGCCCCGGAGCGGCATGCACGCTTGCGATGCGGCTGCTGGCGGACGTCATCGTGTCCAATGTCGAAGTCATGCGGCGCATACTCGGACCGGAGGCGGCCATTCGGCCGGCGTTCGTTCTGGTGCCGCTCAGTCTGACCGATGATTGGGCCATCACCGCGCTCGCCGGAATCATCACGATGACGCCGGGCACGCTCACTGCCGACGTTGCGGCGGACCGCTCGCATTTGGTGGTTCACGCTCTCCACGTCGACGATGCGGACGCGCTCATCGCCTCGATCAAGACGCGCTACGAGGTCCCCTTGCAGGAGATATTCGAATGACTGCCGTGCTCCTCCCGTTCATCGAGGCTGCATTTGCGCTGGCTATGCTGTTCAGCGCGTACCGACTGCTGCGCGGGCCGGGCCTCCCCGACCGCATCCTGGCACTGGACACGCTGTACATGAACACCATTGCGCTGGTCATGCTCTTCGGCATCCAGCATCGGACGCAGCTGGTATTCGAGGCGGCGCTGGTCGTGGCGCTCCTGGGATTCATCGGCACCGTCGCGCTATCCAAGTACGTGACCCGCGGCGACATAATCGAATGAGAGCAAAGTAGGATCCGGATGAGCACGCTCGAGCAACTCCCGGCCTGGGCCGACGCGCTGATCGCGCTGCTGCTGTCGGTGAGCGCGTTCACCGCGCTGACGGGCACGCTGGCGCTGGTGAGGTTCTCCGATTTCTACAAGCGCGTGCACGGTCCCGCCAAGGCCACGACGCTCGGCGTGGGCGGCGTGCTGATCGCGTCGTGCATCTACTTTTCCGTGGGCGGTGCGGGGTTGTCCGTGCACGAGTTCCTGATCGCGTTGTTTCTGTTTCTCACCGCGCCCATATCCGCGCATATGCTGGTCAAGGCGGCGATGCACCTGGCGCTTGGTGAAGCATTGCGCGGCGCCAAATCGGACGCAGCGCGACGGTGATGGCCGAAGCGCAGATCCGCTTCGACGACGGGGCCGCCTACGAGCAGATGATGGGCAAGTGGAGCCAGCTCGCTGGCGCCGTCTTCCTGGATTGGCTTGCGCCGCCTTCCGGTCAATGCTGGCTCGACGTTGGATGCGGCAACGGCGCGTTCACCGAGCTGCTGGCGCTGCGGTGCGACCCTGCCGGAATACATGCGATCGACCCGTCCGAGGCGCAGCTCGCTTATGCGCGCACGCGTCCCGCGGCGCGCACGGCGCAGTTTCGGCAGGGTGACGCGATGGCGCTGCCCTATGCGGACGACTCGTTCGATGCCGCGGTCATGGCACTCGTGATCTTCTTCGTCCCTGATCCTGTCCAGGGTATCGCCGAAATGGTGCGCGTCGTCCGGCCGGGCGGCACGATTTCGGCCTACGCCTGGGACCTTCTGGACGGAGGATTTCCTCTGCATGCGCTGGCCACGGAGATGCGCGCCATGGGTGTGCCGCCGCCGCTCCCGCCGAGTGTCGATGCGGCGGCGCTGGATGCGCTGCGCAACCTGTGGATGCGGACGGGAATCGGCGTCGTCGAGACGCGGCAGATCACCGTACAGAGAACGTTTACGGATTTCGCCGACTATTGGGCGATCAATTCCAAATCGTCCAGCATGGGTCCGAAGATTGCGGCATTGTCGCCCGGCGACGTCGAATTGCTGAAGTCCCGGGTGCGCGCGCGACTGCAAGTTGACGCGGCGGGGCGCGTCACCTGCAGCGCCCGCGCCAATGCGGTAAAGGGCCGCTTGCCCGCCCGAGGCTGAATGAGAACGAAGCGCTTTGTCCGCTTTAGGTGTCGCTACTTCGGCGCCTTGGGCGGCACGTGGGCGTCGTACGCTGCCTGCAGCCGCTTGAGTTTAAGCACGCCGTGGAACACGGTTATCGCCATGATCAGCACCAGCGTCCCGACGAGCGCACGTTCGGCGTGGTACGAGGCCAGGCGATTCGCCACGTAGCTCGCCACGATCAAGCCCAGGATGCTGAAGTTGATGGCCCAATTGATGCTTTTTGGCACCAGGAAGTGCAAGGTGCCGAATCCGGCGAGCTGATAGAGCATGAAGGGGAGGATAGCCACCGCGGGCAGCAATTCCGACGGTCCCAGCGATATGTCGACTGCGCCCGGTGCGGCCGCATGGAGCAGCGTGCTGTTGGCGATCTGATGGAACAATGGGGGCACCGCGGCCAGGAACGGCACGGCAGCCAGCAATTCGAGAACCAGCGACCCGCTCCAGGTCCCGGTCCGGGACGCCGAGTCGGCGCCACCGCCATCGGATTGCGTACCGATGAACAGTCCGGCAACGATGGCCGCTGCACTGGAAAGCATCAGCAGCTCCACCGTAATGCCGAAACTCGCCGGTTCTCCGGCCTTGATGAGCAGCAGCGCCAGGAAGCCGGGGGTGTAGAACATCACGCGCACCATACGCGCCCAGACGCGGGCATCGCGATCCGGCGGCAGCGTCGGAAGCGCCTGTCCGTCGGCGGCCAGTCTTGGTCTTTCCTTCGACATGTAATGCTCCGTTGGGGAGTGTAGTTTGCGGGCGATTGGCAAGCTACCACAGGAGCGTGGGGAAGGAAAAGCAGCCGCGCTACGGGCGGGATTCCCGCGCTGTGGGCCGCGGCAACAACCGCGCCGGGCCCGGGGCGAATATTCACGGGCTGCGGGCGGTCGCACCGGCTTGCCATCGGGCTTCCCATGCTGTCTACTACATCGCAGTACACCGTTCACGGCGCCATCTGACCGTTCCAGTGAGGCGAGCGATGCTCGGAGCCTTAGCGCAGATCGACCACGACCAACTCCGGCTCCTGCTGCAGCGAGGCTGGGTGCGGCGGATCGACGCGGTCCACATCCATCACACCTGGCGGCCAGGGCACGCGCAATGGCGCGGCCTTGCCACGGTCGAGGCAATTCGCCGGTACCATGTCGAGACGCTGGGCTGGTCCGACATTGCGCAGCATCTGACCGTCGGCCCGGACGGCTCGCTCTGGACGGGGCGTAATCTCGACCGGGCTCCGGCGAGCATTTCCGGGCACAACGGGACCGCGAGCGAAGGCCCGTTCATGATCGAGATGGTCGGCGATTTCGACGTCGGCCAGGATAGATTGCGCGACCCGCAGGCGCACAGTGTCCATCGGGCGGTCGCGGCGGTCTGCGCGGCCTTCGGTCTCGAGGTCTCCGCCGTCCGGTTTCACAACGAATTCACTTCCGGTAAGTCCTGCCCGGGGACAAGCCTCGACCTGGCCGGGTTCCGCCATGCGGTCGATGCGCTGTTGCAGCCGCTGCTGACGGCACCGGCGCAGCCGAGCGACGCAGCGCGCGCCTACGCCGCGCAGGTTGCGCTGCCGGACGCCGCCTCCGGCCGCGCGCTTGAGAAGGCGGACGCCGAACTCCCGTATGACGCCGCGCAGGCCCTGCAGTCGCGGGTCGGCGCGCCCGCTGCCCGTGGCCTGCTTGCGCGATGCAGCCCCGGCGAAGTCGAGATTTTCCGCGGTCACGTGATCGATCTCTCGGGCGGCCAGCTTTCCGACAGCGGCTGTTACACGAATACCGAAGCCGACCTCGATGAATTGATCAAGCGAATGGACGCATGGGTCGGCGATCGAGCCGGCGCGCCGGCACGCATCGTGTTCTTCGCGCATGGTGGCCTGGTCGACGAGCAGGCAGGGCTGGGCGTCGCGCTGCGTGACTACCGGTGGTGGCTGGCCAACGACGTGTACCCGGTGTTTTTTGTCTGGGAGACCGGATTCCTCGAGGTTCTTGAGCAGGCCCTGCAGCAAACACAAGCCGACGCCGGTGCGCGCGCGTTCGTCACCGACCCGATCATCGAATTGACCGTCGGACCCACGATCGGCCGCCCGACGTGGGACAGGATCAAGACCAGCGCCTTCCTGGCGTCGGCGGATGTCACGGGCACCGGCGGTCCGGGAGGCGCCGGCATTTTCCTGCGCAAGCTCGCGAATTGGTATGCCGGCGCCAACCCGCAGGCGGCGAAAGTCGAGTTTCATGCGGTGGGGCATAGCGCGGGAGCCATATTCCATTGCCATTTCCTGCCGGCGCTGGAGGCCGCATTCAAGGGGGTGGTCAAGGCGCCGAAACCCGTCGTCACGACACTTGCGCTGCTGGCGCCGGCAGTCCGCACGGATCTTTTCACGCAGATGCTGGTTTCGAAGGTCGGTGCCGCCATTGGCGCCTGCGCGATGTTCACGATGAAGCGGCAAAGCGAGCTGGTCGACGACGTGATCAAGATCTATCGCAAGTCGTTGCTGTACTTCGTGCGCAATGCGTGCGAGCGGCCGACGCATTCCACGCCAATCCTTGGCCTGGAGGAGTCCGTCCGGAGCGATGCCGCGCTCGCGCGCTTCTTCGGCCTTGGCGCCGGCGCCGGGAAGGCCGAGGTCGTCTGGAGCCCCACGGTCACGCCTTCCGGCCGTGCCGCGTCCACGGCGATTCACCATGGCGACTTCGACAACGATTCACCGACAATGAATTCGGTCATGCGGCGCATCCTGGACATTCCCGACGCGCTGCCGCTGCCCTGCGTCCATCTGCCGGTCGCGGACATTCGCGCGTGCGCTGGCGGGGATGCGCCTCCCAAGGATCGCCAGACCGGCGCACGCGCGCCTCGCGGTAGCGCCGCAGGCCCGCGCGGCGCGTTGACGGCGCTATGCATCGGCATTGATTCGTATGGTTCGCAGTCATTGCAAGGTTGCGTCGCCGACTCCAAGGCATTCGCCGACGCGCTGCGGCAGTGGGGCTTCTCTGTCCAGAGCCTGACCGACGAACGTGCGACGCGGCGGGCCATTGCCGCGGGAATCGAAGGCGTGCTGTCCCGGAGCGTCGCGGGCGACGTGGTGGTCGTCCAGTTCGCGGGCCACGGCACCCAGCTCCCCGACTTGAATGGGGACGAGAGCGACGGCTTTGACGAGGCGTGGGTGCCTTGCGACTATGGCGACGGCGAATTCGTCATCGACGACGACCTCGGCGTGCTGTTCGATCGCAGCAAGGATCGCGGCATCCAACTGGTGGTGTTCACGGATTGCTGCCATTCGGGAACCAGCACGCGCTTCATGCCGCCCCGCGGGGCGCGCCAGCCGGACGTGCGCAGTCGTTACATGAGCGTGCCGCGGGACGTGGTGGAGTTGTACAAGCAAAAGCGCGGCGCCGCTCGAGGCGGCGCGGCGCCGGCGGCCCAGGACAGACAGGGCTGGGAAATTCATTTTGCCGCATGCCAGGATCAGCAGTCTGCGTACGAGCGCGATGGACATGGCGATTTCACGCGCGCGACCACGCAGGCGCTGGCCGATGCGCTGCACCTGCCGCCGACCTACGCGGGACTGGCCGAGACGATTGCCCGCGCGTTTGCCGGAAATGCGCTGCAGACCCCCCTGCTACGCGCCGGTGTCGACGCGCAGGCAATGCCGTTGTTTGCCGCGCGGCGAGACGTCGCTGTAGAGCCGGATGCGGCAAACGCGGGCGATCCCGCGATGGCACTCGGCGCGCGTATCGACCAACTGGCCGCCGCTGTCAAGCAACTGAGCAAGAAGATCGACGATCTGTAGGAGCGTCTACGATGGCGATACCCTTCGCTCTGAGCGAGCGTGTCTTCCTGCCGACCAAGGTCGCGCCCTATCGGAACCTGCCCGGCGAACCCCGCACGCGGCCGCTGTGGATCTATGCGTCCGATCCGGCCAACGTCGGTCTGCGGCAGCCGATGCTGCGAGTTGATGTGCCGTACGAGCCGCTGCAGCCGGGTCCGCAGGGCACGCTCTTCGCGGTGGAGCACGGAGCGCTGCGCGACGATTTGCGCAAACTGCTCGACTGGTCGCAGGCGCAGGCGGACGCCTATCCGGGACAGCCGCTGGACCTGGACAAGCTCGCCGTGGCCATCGACGCCGGACTCATGCCGACGACCGGGGATCCGCGCTTTGCGGGGCAGATGGTCTATGCCGTGTGCCAACAGATCTATGGGGTCTTCCGGCAAGCGCTGGGGCGCAACCCGTGCTGGGGTCCTTGGGCGGCGGACCGAATCGATCGTGGCGAGAGACCGCGACTGCGCATCCTGCCCTGTTCGTTCAACGATGCCAATGCATTCTACGATCCGGACAAAGGCACGCTGGAATTCGGCTATTTCGCGGCCGATCCCACCAATTCGCCCTATGTGCTGCCGGGCGGCCTGGTGTTGCTTGCGTTGTCGCGCGACATCGTCGCGCACGAGCTCACCCATGCGCTCCTCGACGGCATGCGCTCGGAGTTCATGCGCGATACCCACCTGGACGTTGGCGCATTTCACGAGGGCTTTGCCGACCTGGTCGCGCTTTTCCACCACTTCACGCGCGGCGATTTGGTCGAGCAGGCCATCGCCGACGGCAAGGGCGACGTCAACTCCGACCTGCTCTTCGGACTCGGGCGGCAATTCGGCGAAGCCGTCAACGGTCCCGCCGGTGGCGCGTTGCGGCGCGCGCTCGCGCGCGGCGAAGGGCCGGACAGCGAGATCGGGCCCGCCGGACGCTACTATCCGAACAAGCCGCGCGAAGAGCACGACCGCGGATCGATCCTGGTCGCCGCCGTGTTCGAAGCCTACATCCGCGTCTATCGACGGCACACCGAAAAGCTGTTTCGCCTTATCCGCATGGGCCGTCCGCGCGATGCGGCCGACCTTTCGGCGGACGCGGTGCAACTGCTTGCCGCGACGGCGCAAAAGGTGGCGGAGCATTTCCTCGGGATCTGCATTCGCGCAATCGACTATTGCCCGCCGATCGACATCCAGTTCGGATCCTATCTGCGGGCGCTCATCACCGCCGACATCGACGCCGTCCCGGACGATCCGCTGGGCTATCGCGACGCATTCATCAAGGCGTTCCGGCGTCGCGAAATCGCGATCAAGAATGTCCGGGATCTGAGCGAGGACTCGCTGCAATGGCGGCCGCCGGATCTGGCGGAAACGCGCATACCCGAACTGGCGTTCAGCCGCCTTCGTTTCGCCGACAACGGGCTCAACCAGCCGAGCCGAGTCGAGGTCGAGCGGCGCGCCACGGCGCTGGGCAATTTCATCGTCGCCGATCCGTCGCGGTTGCGCGCGTTCGGCCTGCACGAACCCGGCGGGCCGTACCAGGCGATCACGATCCAGTCGATTCGCTTTGCCCATCGCGTCGGTCCCGACGGCATTCAGCGCAACGAACTCGTGTGCGAGATCACGCAGGCGCGACGCGCGCGCGGTAACACGTTCATCGGCGGATCCACGGTGATTGTCGGCATGGACGGCAATATCCGCTATGTCATCAGGCGGCGGGTCGACGATGTGCGGCGCCGCCGGGAGGAGATGCGTCATGCTGGCGCGGCCGGAGCCGCTCCGCTGAATTTGCGCAGGATTCACCGGGTGCGACACAAGTCCGGACCGATGGACGCATGACGCGCGGCGATCCCCGCTGCCGCGAAGTTGCATGACCCCTGCGGGCCAATCCCCAAATTGGAGAAATCATGAGCGAACTCATCGTGTGCACGCCCAGGCGCTTGCCGAATGCGATGCGCGTGCAGGCCGCGCAACGCGCCATTGAGATCAATCCCGCGAACAAGCCGCCTCCGCTGGCCGCCGCGCGCGCGTTGAGCCGCGACATGCCGGGAGGTGCCGCGCTGGGCCGCGAGCGCCTCGCGCTGGTCGTGGGATCGCGCTGGCCAGCCAGCGGCATCAAGCTCACGGTTGCCTTCCTGGACAAGCCCCCGGCGGATCTTCGCAAGCGCATCCTGTTGCACATGAACGCGTGGGGCAAATCCGCCAACGTGAAATTCGTCGCGTCCTCCATCGACCCCAAGGTGCGCATTGCGCGCCTCGACCACCCGCCGTCGATGTCGGGCTACTGGTCCTACGTCGGCACCGAGATACTGAGCATCCCCAAGGGCGAGCCCACGCTGAACCTCGAGGCGTTCACGATGAACACGCCGGAATCGGAATTCCACCGCGTGGTGCGCCACGAGACCGGACACACGCTCGGCTTTCCGCACGAGCACATGCGCCGCGAACTGGTCGCGAAAATCGATCCGGCGAAGGCGATCGATTACTTCGGGCGCACGCAGGGCTGGACGCCGCAGGAAGTGCAGGACCAGGTGCTGACCGCACTCGAGGATTCATCCTTGCTCGAAACGGCCCACGCAGACGCGCATTCGATCATGTGTTACCAGATCCCGGGTATCCTGACCAAGGACGGCAAGCCGATCATCGGTGGGACGGACATCGACAAGAAGGATTACGCGTTCGCCGCGTCGTGCTATCCCAAGCCCCGGCGCTGAGGCCGCTTCGCCCCCAGGGCGCGCTACCTGGCGCCCGCGCCCACCAACGTGAACTGCCTGAACCATTCGAGCGCCGTGCGCAGCGGGGCGGGGTCTACGTCGTGCGCGCCCTGCGTCAGCTCGATGCGGACGTTCTTGAATCCTGCGCGCGTCAAGTCCGTGACGACGTCCTGGTGATCGGCGGGCGTGGACACCTGATCGGCGCTGCCTGCCTGAACGAATACCGGAATGCGCTTGAAGGCGCTGTTGAGCACGTTGAACTGCGTCGCGGCGGCAACGAGGGTTTCCTGGTTGATGCCCGCAATGTAGACGCCGATGACCGTGCGTCCCTGGCTCACAAAGGCTGCCGCCAGCCAGCCGGAATATTTGGCGCCGCCGGAGAAGCCGCCGAAGGCCAGTGACGCATTGCGTGCGCCCGGCCATTCCTTGGCGAGGACGGCCAATGCCGCGTTGTTGAGCGCGATGCGCATCGGCACGTCGTCCTGCTCCAGTGTGACGGGCTGCGCGGGATCCGCGGCCACCACGATCCATCCCGCATCCACTGCCGTTTGCGCATACGCCTTGAGCAACTGCCGGCTCGAGTTGTATTCGGGGTCGGAGGTCGCGCTGATGACCAGCACCGGCCAGTCGTGCGCCATGTCGAGGTCCGCCGGCGTGGCGATGGTAACGAGGGCGTGCGTAACGGACGAAGGCCTGCCGCGTCCCGCCAGGTTCCGCAGCTCGGCGGGCAATTCGACCTTGAAATCGTTCAGTTGGCCAGGCGTCAATCCCGTTGCCGCGAGTGTGGCAGTCGCACCAAGTGTCGCCAGCAGCATCAGCATGTGGGTGAGAATGCGGCGGAGGTGTTGCCGGAAAGCGAAAGTTGTCATGGGCGTTCTGCGTCGTTTTGGCGTGGTGGAATGCAACATTGGGAGCGTTGGCGCGCAGCGATGATCCAAAGCCAGCACAGCGGGCAATTATGGCAGACTTGGACGGGGCCTTCGCACCGTCCCCGGTGTGGGCGATCTACTGCTTGAGCGGCTGGAGCAGCACCGGGACCTGGCGCGCGATTTCGTCGCTCAGCAGCGTTTGCAAGGCGAGAAGCTTGTCGGTCCCCGACAGCGTGCTGCCTGATTTTGCGTTCGGCAGCAGTAATGCCGCATTCTCCACGCCCGTGTTGACCCGCTCGTGTGCCTCGATGGCGCCGCTGCGCAGATCGACCAGCGCGAGCTGCAGATTCACGAAAATGCTGATGCCCGACAGTCCCGAGCCGGTGTAGAACCCCAGGCCCGCCACGCGGCCCGTGCCGTTGACATAGCCCACCCCAGCGCGCCTGCCGCCGCCGCCATTCGCCTCGTCGCCTTTCATTCGCGGTGCATCGACCAGCGGTGCGACCAAAATCAGGTGAACGTCAGGCGATGCTTCGGCTTCGTGCGAGAGATTGGCCATGAGCTCGCGCATGATCGACGAATCCTGTTCCAGCCATGCGTTGCGGGCAACGTAGGCCTTCGGATCGCGCGCGCGCAGCAGCTCGACGGTTGCGGCGGGCCGCAGCTTGATGACGGCGCCCTTGACCGCCAGGAGCGCGGCGTCGTCCAGGAACGTATCGCCGAGCTTGACCGCGTCGTACTGGTTCTTGTCGAGATGGCTGCCCACCGATTTTTCCTCGGAGACCAGCGTGACGTGGTCTCCGACCAGGGAGAGCACGAGGAATTTCTCCGCCGCAGCGTTACCTGTCCACGCCATGGCCGCAAGCGCCACGAGCGCCAGATGCCGTGACACGATGGATTTTCCGCTCCGGAAGGCGGCTAGCTTGCTCACGAATCGTTGCTCCCTATGCTGGATGTTTCGCGCCATGCCAATGGCGGGAGGGAAAGTGCGGTACGGCAAGCGGCTTGCTGCGCCCGGCAGAATGATGCTGCCTCGCTTCGCGGACGGTCAAGTGGCACCGGCGCAACCGATAGGGCTCAGATGCTCGCCTTCGCCAGGGCTTTCTCGAAACGGCGGTCCGGCACCACCCAGATCAGCGCAACCGTCGCGTAAATTGCCTGCGCGATCCATGGATGCCAGGCGGACAGGGCGATGGCTGCGAGATAGAACACTGGCGACAGTTTGCCCTTCCAATCGCGACCGACGGCACTGTGCAGCAACGAATCCGGCCCCTCGGAGGCGATGAGCGCCTGCTGCAGCAACCAGAATGCGATGGCAGCTGCAAGCAGCACGGACCCGTAGAGCGCGGTGGGAACTGCGGCGAAATGATTCTCGCCCATCCAGCCGGTGGCGAATGGCAGCACTGACAGCCAGAACAGGAGGTGAAGATTGGCCCACAGCACGCCGCCGGAGACTTTCTTCGCAACATGCAGCATGTGGTGATGGTTGTTCCAATAGATGCCGATGTAAACGAAGCTGAGCACATAGCTCAGGAACACCGGCGCCATGGGCGCGAGCGCATCCATCGTCGGGTCATGCGGCACCTTCATTTCCAGCACCATGATGGTGATGATGATGGCGAGCACGCCGTCGCTGAAGGCTTCGAGTCGGCTGGTACCCATTGGCCCTCCGGGATGGAGTTGGTGTTCCCGTCATTTTAGTGGAAGGGCATGAATCTCACCGAGACTGCGCTCGATGTCGCCGCACCGCATTGAACTCGACGGAGTGCCGCGGGTCGCCAAACGGGTTGCCGACGGCCGCAGTCCGAGCAAGACGCCAGATCGCCCGTGTCCGCAGGGGCGGATGCGGGCGAGCGCCGCTCAGCGCTTGCCGCGAGCGAGGGCTTTGGGCGGCACTGCCGGAGCGTTCGCTACTGCAGCGGGGGCGGGCGCTTCTGCCGGATTGTGACACATGTCCTTTAGCGGGGCCTCCACTTGACGACCCACCGGAGCGGTCGACTTCGGCGCGGCGGGCCCGCGCGCAACCAGGGCCCTGAGGCACTGCGTATTTTCGTCATCGGCATTGCTCGACAGCGCCTTGTCCAGCATGGTCTTGGCTTCCCCGAGGCGTCCCAGGCGAACGTTCAGCAGGCCAATCTGTACGAGGCTCGGTATGTCCTGGTCATTCGCGGCCACGGCTTTCTCGAACGCGCTCAGCGCTTCGTCGGGAAGATTCAGTTCCACGTCGAGCAACCCTACGTTGCGCCAATACAGCGCGTTGTTCGGCGCGAGTTCAACCGCCTTGTGGGCTGCGGCATAGGCGTCGTCGAATTGCCGCAGTTTTTCGAAGCCGACGCCAAGTTCATTCCACGCCGCGGCGTTGCCGGGCTCCTTCCGGGTCCATTCGCGCGCGTAAAGCACGTGGACGTTCCAGTTATCGGAGGAGCGGAGCAGGTCGATTTTCGCGATCAGGTCGCCGACCGCCTTGCGGTCGGCGTCGAGCTCGGCGGCCTTGGCGGCGACCTTGGCCGTTTCGGCGCGCTTAATCTCGGTTCGTTGAGCTATTGATGCTTGAGGATGGAGCCACCTGCGTCATGTTTGGCGTGTCGACACCATGTAAAAGGTACCAGGCGCCCGCCGCCACGATGATCGCGAAGGCCGCCCCGAGTGCAGCGAGCAGGCGGGGGTCGCGCTTGGTTGCGTGCCCGGGAACGATGGCCTTCGGCGCCCCGGTCTCCGCAGCATCGACCGCGCGCCTCGGTGGCGCAGGTGAAGCGGGCCGACCGACGGGTTCGCGGCTTCGCCGGTCACGCTCGAGCACGCGCAAGGATGTTGCGCGCGCGTTCAGGTAGAAGGCGATCGCGCCCACGCGATCACTCTTGGACTGGGCCATCGCGTGATCCCAGAGCGGCTGGTCGACGTGGCCCTTCTCGAATTCAATCTTTGCCGCCGCCACGAATTTGTCTTCGACGGGTGGTGATGGCCTGGTTGGAACATCCGTGATTTCGATAGGCGCAACCTCCTCGGGCGCGGCGCGCGGCGGCGCGGCGTCGCTTGGGCATTGCGGGCGGTTGTTCCGACTTTGGTTCTTCTATTGGAATGAGTTCCAGCAATCGATGCTCCGGCGTCATGGCGACGCGGGCATATAAGCAATCTTGATACCAGCTTCAGTGCTGCGACAGGTCGTGGTCTACAGACCAGGGGAAGGGATAGATGATTGGCATGTCTTGTGCTGACGTCTTTGCAATTTGGTTCCATCCCCGGAGATTTCGATTGTGGATTCACCGCAAACCATGTCGCCCTTCGGATTCGAGGACTCGCGGACGCCTTTGCCGGCCAACGCGCCGTTCGGTCCTGCGACCGCTGCGTCACTCCTGCCGGGCAACGCCATTGACGCGCAAAAGGCGATATGCGACGCCGTTGCGCTGCTGGTCAAGTACAGCCCTCCCGGGCGCCCCCACCTTGACGCGTTCATGGCACTGGAACGGCAGGCGCAACAGGTGGGCAATCGCCTGCTGACGCAATACGTCGAAGGCGATGCGCACGTCCGCCTCATGGAATGGAATGCGTGGCAATCCGCGAATCACCTGAGCCGATGCCTCATCCACGCGTGCCAGCATTTTCTGCCGCATATCGCGTCGATCGACGAGGACAGCTGGATCGAACGCGAACATGGCCTGCTTGTTTTGCTGTTCTACCACGTCAAATTCGAATTCCTGCTGCGTTTCCTGCGCTACAAGCGGCGCAGCGACGAGCAGTGGCGACAGCTGCATGGGCTCTACCGGTCCGCGCGCGAGCGCGACCTGCGACATTCGCTCGATTCCGGGGACGTTGCCGACGTGCGGCGGCGCCCGACGGGCAACCTGGAATGTCAATACCTGCAGATACTTCTGCTGGAAGCGATGAATTGCGGCCGGTTCTCGCCGCGCGAAGCGCTGTGGGCGCATCGCTGGTTCGCGCGCTGGTGCCGGGGGGCGGAATTGCAGCTCGAGCATGCCGATGCGGGCGCGTTGAATGCATCGAGGGGCTTCGTGGTCGACATCGGCGGCTCGGACGGATTGCAGCGCGGCCCCGCATCGGGCGCGAACTATCTTTGCTTCGACCCTTCGCCGCTGCTGGTGCTGATCGATCGGGAGGCGGACGCATTGCGCGACGGCGTGGCGCTTCCGTTCCCGGTGACGCCCGCCGTGCGCGCAGGGCAACTGGCGCTGCTGCGCAAGCTCGCGATCCTCTTTGCGCAGCATCCGGTTGAAGTGGAACGGCGCGCCGAACGGCGGCCCGTGGCGATGGCGGTCCAGGCGATCGCCGGCTTCCCCTTGATTGTCGAGGAACTGCGCCAATGCGGGCTCAGGAACGATGGCAGGAGCGCCGAGCTGGCCGGCGCATCGCTTGCGCCGTCCGATGAAGAGATCGTCGCGCCGGCTGTCGACGGGATGCCCGATCAGCGACCGGGCGAGGCGGAGGAAGGCGCGGAATCGCTTGCTTCGCGCGGGGGAGGGAGCAACCTCGCGCAGCATTGGCAGGTGAAGGATCGGAGCGACTCCGGATGCCGGATGCGCGGCCAGATCGCCAACATGAACCGCGTGATTCCCGGCTCGTTGATTGCCCTCCGCGAGGACGGCGCTGCGCCGTGGACTGTTGCGGTGGTGCGCTGGTTCAGGCGCCTCATGGTCGACCATGTGGAGATCGGCGTCGAGTACCTGGGTCGCCGCCCGCGCTTCGTCAAGATGGTGGCCGACGGTAGCGGCGATTTCGCGGTAGACGAGGTTCCCGGCACGGCGTTGCGGTGTTTCGCAGCGCTCTACCTGCCGCCCAGCGAAGGGCATCCGACGATGCCGATCAAGACGCTGCTGCTTCCCGCCGGCGAATTCAAGCCAGGCTGCGAGGTCATGCTGCTGTCGTCGAGCGCCACCTACCGCATGCGCCTCAACGAACCGATCCAGCAGCAGTACGAATTCGTGCTGACGTCGTTCGGGCTGCTCGAGGCGACCGCACCTTTGGCGGCCGGCGCGCAATAGGGCCTGGCGCTCCCGGGCTTCACGCCAGCGACTGCGTGTCGCCGTCGACGGGCAGGGCCTGCCCCGAAATATTGGCGCCGCGGGGCGACGCCAGGAACACGATGGCATGGGCGATGTCGTCGGCGCCAGTCATGCGGCGCAGAGACACCTTGGCCAATGCCTCGTCGCGCGCCACCTGCGGGGCGACGCCACGCGCGGCGGCGCGCTGCGCGAATACGGCGTCGATGCGCGGACCCGCCACCGAGCCGGGACAGATCGCATTGACGCGAATGCCGAACCCGCCGAGTTCGATCGACAGCGATTTGGTGAGACCGATCACGCCCCACTTCGCCGCGGCGTAGGGCGTACGCAGAGGAAATCCGAAGCGTCCGGCGGCGGACGATAGATTGGCGATGCTCGAATTGCCGCTCGCCTTGAGCAGCGGAATCGCGTGTTGCGCGCACAGGAACTGCCCGGTCAGGTTGACGGCCAGTGTGCGCTCCCAATCGGCCAGCACGATGTCCTCGCACGCAGCGGTCGGGCCGGCGATCCCTGCGTTGTTGACCAGTGCGTCGAGGCCGCCCAATTCGGCGCGGACGACGTCGAAAAGCTGCTTCACCGCGGTGCGATTGGCGACATCGCAAACGGCCTGATGCATCGCCGGATCGCTTGCGCCGACCGCTGCGAGCGCGCTGCGATCGACGTCGCAGATGAAAACGCGCGCGCCTTCGGCGGCGAACGCACGGGCCGTCGCCAGGCCGATGCCCGAGGCACCGGCGGTGATCAGCACGCGCAATCCGCGAATCTGCAAATCCATGAGGTGGCGGGGCGCTGGTCGAGATCCGGCAGGGGTTGGACGCTGGGCGGGCGTCCGGATTATAGCCGCGACCACCGAAATGGTGATCGTCATTGTCGAGCATAATCTCGACCTGGGCCAAACGGGCCGGGGGATGTTCAAGCATGCAGCTCGTGGACGAATCGGAAGAAAGTTTTCGTGATGGAACATGAGGCGTCGGTGCGCACGGTCGCAGTGATCGGCGCCGGCCTGATCGGTCGCGCGTGGGCAATGGTATTTGCGCGTGCGGGCTGGCGCGTGCGCATCACCGACAATGTGCCGGCAACGCTCGCCGGGTCGCGGGCGTTCATCGCGGACAGTCTTGCCGAGCAAGCGGAGTATGGACTGGTCGTGGAACCCGAAGCCGCGCTGGCGCGAATCGCGTTCGTTGCGAATTTGCCGGACGCGGTGGCCGGGGCTGACTGGGTGCAGGAGAACCTGCCGGAAGTGGTGGAGATCAAGCGAGAGGTGTTTGCGGCGCTCGACCTCCACGCACCAGCGGAGGCGGTGCTCGCCAGCTCTACCTCTGCAATAGTCGCCTCGCGCTTCACGGAGTCTTTGGCCGGCCGTGCGCGCTGCCTGGTTGCCCATCCAGTAAATCCTCCCCACCTGGTGCCGATCGTCGAACTTTGTGGCGCACCCTGGACCGCGCCCGAGACCATCGCGCGGGCGCTTAAGGTATACGCGCACGTCGGGCAGGTGCCCATTGTCGTGCGCCGCGAACTCGACGGCTTCATTCTCAACCGCCTGCAGGGGGCACTGTTGTCCGAGGCCATGCGATTGGTTGGCGAAAGCTATGTGTCTCCGGAAGACCTGGACAAGACTGTGCGCGACGGGCTGGGACTGCGCTGGTCGTTCATGGGACCGCTCGCCACGATCGAGCTCAACGCACCGGGCGGCGTGGCGGACTATTGTGCGCGCTACAGCGGGTTTTATCGGCGTCTCGCCGAAGCGCCGGCCATGCCTTTCGTGTGGGACTCGGCCAATGCTGCACGAGTGGCGTTGGCGCGGGGCGCCACGCCCGACGCCGACGAACTGGAAGCACGCACCCGCTGGCGCGATCGCCGCCTGATGGCGCTCGCCGCGCACAAGCGCGACCAGGCCGACCAGGACATCGAAGGTGAGAAAAGGAAATCGCAATGAGCAGCACTCGCAAAGTCATCATCACCTGCGCCGTGACGGGCGCGATCCACACACCTTCGATGTCGCCCTACCTTCCGATCACGCCACGCGAAATCGCCGATGCGGCGGTGGACGCGGCTGACGCGGGCGCCGCAATCGTGCACCTGCACGCGCGCGACCCGGTCGATGGTCGTCCGACGCAGGACGTGAAGTATTTCCAGGAGTTCGCTGCCGATATCGCCCGGCGCAGCAACGTGGTGATCAACTTCACCACGGGCGGTGCGCCGACGATGACCGTCGAGGAGCGGCTGCAGCCCACGCTCAAGCTCAAGCCGGAAGTCGCATCGCTCAACATGGGCTCGATGAATTTCGGCCTGTATCCGATGCTGAAGCGCTTCACGCAGTTCAAGCACGATTGGGAGAGGCCTTATCTTGCGGGTTCCGACGATCGCATCTTCAGGAACACGTTCAAGGACATCGAGAACATCCTCACCTCCTGCGCGAGCGGCGGCACGCGCTTCGAGATCGAGTGCTACGACATCGGGCATCTCTACACGGCGGCCCATTTTCTGGACCGCGGCGTCGTCAAGCCGCCGTTGTTCATCCAGAGCGTCTTCGGGATTCTCGGCGGCATTGGTGCGCACCCTGACGATGTCGCACACATGAAGCGCACGGCCGACCGGCTGTTCGGCGACCTTTACCAGTGGAGCGTGTTGGGGGCCGGGCGCAACCAGTTGCCCATCGCGGCCATGTCCGCGGCCATGGGTGGCAATGTGCGCGTCGGGCTGGAAGACAGCCTGTGGATCGAGGCAGGCAAGCTCGCGGAGTCGAGCGCGGCACAGGTGCGCGCGGTGCGCCAGATCATCGAGGCCATGGGGCGGGAGATCGCCGCGCCCGACGATGCGCGCCGGATGCTCGAACTCAAGGGACGCGGAGCGGTCGGGTTCTAGGTCCCATAGTGTTTGGTCACCGATTGCCAGTCGCGGCAGGTCATCCAAACGGATGAGTGTGCACCGCCCGCGATTCCTGCATGCTGTTCGCCAATGGAGCAATTGCCGCTGCGCACCAGAGGTGGCCAGCTCCAATCGCGTTGTTGCTTGGCGCCGGCGAAAGGAGCACGGTATGGCGGAATCCGTTTTTTCCTCGTTCGAAGTCAATCCGAATCCTCCCCCGCGTCCTTTTGCAGTCGCCGCCTGGATGGCGATGTCGCCTGACGCGATCCTCGCCGGACTCGCCGATGGTTCGATCGCACCGCCACCCGGTGCACCGCCCGAATGGTGCCCGCCCGGGCTAACTGGACCTTCCAACGGCTCGGCGCTGCTCGACGCCGCGTACTATGACCCGGGCATGCCGACGATTGCGCCGCCCGATCCAAGTTCTCCGGCAGACGATGTCGGCGCTACGCCAGAAATGGCCACGGTGAAGGGATGGTTGCAGGCACTCGATTCATCGCTCACCTCCGCGGCGTTCGATACCATCTGGAATCGCGCGGGCAACAGCGATGCCATGCGGGCAGCGAACCTCACCGGATATCTCGCGCGCACACTGCTCGGTGCGTCGGCGGCATCGGTCGATGGCGCGACGGCGGGCAGCGCAGACGCGATGGGCGCGATCAGCGCGTCGCTTTCGGCGTTCACCGCGGACCCAACCCACAGCGCACGCATCGTCGATCTCGCCGGAATGGATGGCGCAACGCTCGCCCGGCTTGCGCGGACGGACATAGGCTATCGCTACGCAATGTCCCAGCTCGATACCATTGCGGTGACGGGCAACCGGTCCCTGTTCGCTGCGGCCAACATCGGCAGCATGCTCGATCGCTTTGATCCGGATTCAGGCGAAACCCAGTTGGGCGACGCGTGGCTTGATGACCGCGGGAAATTCCTGGCCTGGAATATGACCCGTGACGCCGGCGGTGATCTGACAATCGACGGCAGCCAGAGCTGGACTTTCGTCGATCGCGCCAAACTTGGCGCCGATGGCCACGCGCTGACGCTGAAGCTCGCGGGAGCCAGCGGTGACGACATCCAGAACCAGGTGATATTCGGCGCAGAAAGCTCGGAAAACATCAAGGGCAAGTCGGGGACCGATCGCATTTACGGCGGTGGCGGCGACGACATCCTGCGCGGCGCAGGGGGTGCCGATCATCTCGAAGGCGGTCATGGCGACGACACGGTCTTGGGCGGGTCCGGTGACGACGAGCTGGCGGGCAACCAGGGCGATGACGACCTCGACGGCGGCCGGGGGGACGACGCGCTCGATGGCGGCAGCGGCGACGACACGCTTTCCGGTGGACGTGGCGATGACCTCCTCGCCGGCGGTGACGGCATCGACTCCTACGTGTTCGATGCCGGTGATGGCATGGATGCAATTGTCGACGCCGACGGCCAGGGATCGATCTCCCTGGATGATGCCGTTCTCACGGGCGCAACGTCGAGCCAAAATGGAACCTGGACATCCACTGACGGTCGAGTCGACTATTCGCTGGAAGGCGCCTTGACCGGCGAGGGCACGCTGACGGTCCGCGCCTTTGCGGCGGGCGCCGTCCACGGAGAAAGTCCGGACAACGTCATCCACGTCGAGCATTGGCACAACGGCGACCTCGGAATCACGCTGGGCCCGGCGGCCTCACCCGGATACGCACCGGCAACGCCTGCTCCGGACAGTGCAATGTCAGGCGTCGATGCCGCCGACGCATATGTGTCCGATGTGCCGCAGATCGACTTCACCGATGCGGCCTCAGCAGGAGGTGCCGCAGACGACCCGATCGCCCAATTCTTCGATCCGCCATCTGCTGGTGGCGCAATGGTGGAACCCATCAGTCTGCAACAGGCTGTCGCCTCGTTCACCGGCGTGCCGATCCCTCCGGATATTCTCTCCGGAGGTGCAATCGGAGACACGCCCGTAGTAAACGCGGTGAGCATTGCCGACGTCACGGGCGCGCTGGCGGGCGACGTCGCGGCCGATGACCTCGGGCACGAGTCCGCATCAGGCATGGTGCAAATGACTCCCGATTGGCACATGATCGAACCGTTGCATTTGCCCTCGGATGCCGGCCCGTACACCAAGGGATTCGGCGCGCTGATGGCGCGAAGGTGAGCGCTGGCGTTATGTGAATCCTCCGTGCTGATCGCCTCTCGGCCATCGCTGCATGTTTGGATTCATTCGCGACGCGGGTGTTGTGCCGTCGAAAAGGCGGCCCTCGGGCGATTTCCTGCCGGGTTCGTTGCGCCTGCAGGAGCAGCCACCATCGCCGATACCGCGGCGGTTGTTGTATTGGCTGCTGGCACTGCTCGTGCTCGGGTCGCTGTGGCTGGTGTTCGGACGTCTGGATATCGTCGCCGTAGCGGAAGGCAGGCTCGCACCGCGGACCAGCCTCAAGATCGTCCAACCTAGCGACCCTGGAACGATTGTCGAAATCCTGGTGACCGAGGGTGAGGTTGTCCTGCCCGGACAGCTGCTGCTGCGCCTCGATCCTTCGCTTCACGAGGCGGAAACACGCGCGCTGCAAGCTGAGCTGGCGCAGCGTACGCTGCAATTGCGGCGCATCGATGCCGAGCTGGCCGACCGGCCGCTGCGGAGGCTGGCCGATGATTCGCCGGAGACCTTCGCGCGCGTTGAGGCGCAATTCCGCGCCGATCGCACGACCTACAAGGACGCGCTGGCACAAGAAGCGGCTGCCGTCGCGAGAACGGCGCAGGATCTGCGCGCGGCAATGGCGGTGCAGGACAAGCTCGCGCGAACCGTCCCGATCTACCAGACCATGGCGGAGCGATACGCGACCCTGCAAACGGAAGGATTCGTCAGCGAGTTGTTTGGACTCGAGCGGCAGCGCGATCGCATCGAGAAGGAGCAGGACCTCGCAGCGCAGAACTATACGGTGGCGAGCGCTCGTGCCAATCTCACGCAGGCGCAGCGCCGTCTAGCGCAGGTCGATTCCACGTATCGCCAGCAGTTGCACGGCGAGCGCGCGCAGGCGGCGGGACAACGGGTGCGTGCCGAGGAGGAACTCGCGAAGCAGTTGCGTCGCGCCGGGGCCCTGGACCTGCGCGCACCGCAGGCGGGCGTGGTCAAGGACCTCGCCACCCACACGGTGGGCACCGTGGTATCGCCTGGGACGGTGCTGCTGACCCTGGTGCCGATTGGCGAAGAACTGCAGGCCGACGTGCTGGTGCGGCATGTCGACGCAGGGTTCGTGCATGTCGGGCAGGGAGCGAAGATCAAGCTCGCCACCTATCCGTTCCAGAAATACGGATTGGTCGAGGGGACCGTGGTCCTTGTCAGTCCCGACGCCGGCGACAGCGCGACGGCACGGCATGACGCAGCCGATCAGGAGTTCGGTGCGCCGGTACCCAGCGGCTATCGTGTGCGCATCGACCTCGCACGGCAAAGCATCGCCTTCGCCGGGCTCTCGCTGCCGTTGGCGTCGGGCATGCAGGCCGTCGCCGAGATTCGCCTGGGCGATCGCACACTTCTCGAATACCTGCTTGCGCCGGTGCAAAAAGCCTGGCACGAAGCTGCGCGCGAGCGCTGAGCCGGAAACCATGCGCGACGACCCGGTCTCAAACTCGCATTTGCCCCTTTCGTCGCGCGATTTCATGTGGGCGGTGGGGAGCCTGTGCAACATGCAGAGGCGCATGTTCGATCCCGACCTGGTGCAGCGGGCGTTCCCGCCGCCGCACGCCGCGGAAGCGATGGTCGATGCGTTGCGCTCGCTGGGGCTCGCCGCGTGCATCGTGCAACGCGATGGCAACAGGGTGGTCCGGGAGCAGTTGCCCTGCCTTGTCTTCCTGCGGCAGTCGGAAGCGGCGACCTTTCCAGACACCGCGACCGATGGTGCTCCGGCCGGGGATGCGTCAACACCCGCAAACTTCGGCATTGCGTTGCTGGTCAAGGCCGAAGGTCAACGTGTGCTCATGTTTCCCGCGGGGACCAACGAACCGAAAGTCATGCTGATGTCGGAGTTCGCGTCGCTGTATGCGGGATTTGCGGTCGAAGCCGCCACACCGCCGGAAGCGCCGGCGGACGAGGAGGGCGCTGGCACCGGACCGCATTTCGGGTTTCGCTGGTTTGTCGCGGAGCTGGCACGGCACAGGCGGGTATGGCGCGATGTATTGCTCGCGTCGCTGTTCATGCAGCTCATCGCCCTCGTCACGCCGTTGTGCAGCCAGGTCATCATCGACAAGGTCATCGTCCACCAGACGACGAGCACGCTGCTGGTCATCGCGTCGGCGCTGGGTATCTTCGTGCTCTTCGGCGGCGCACTGGGATGGATTCGCCAATACCTCGTCACCCACACCGGAAACCGGGTGGATGCCGTGCTTGGCGCGGCAGTGTTCCGGCACATGATGCGCCTGCCGCTGCGCTACTTCGAGCACCGGCCCACCGGCGTGCTTGCCGCACGCCTCAATGGCGTGGAGACCATTCGCGAATTCCTGTCAGGCGCGGCGATCACGTTGCTGCTGGATCTGCCGTTCCTGCTGCTGTTTCTCGCGCTGATGTTCGTCTACAGCGCGTGGCTGTCGCTGATCACCCTGGGAATTCTTGGCCTGGTGGTGTGCTTGAGCGCCGCCGTTGCGCCGCGCTTCCGGGCGCGACTCAATGAGCAATTCATGCTCGGCGCACGCAATCAGGCGTTCGTCACCGAGTACGTGGCGGGATTGGAAACGGTCAAGTCGCTGCAGATGGAACCTCAGCTCGAGCGGCGCTACGAGTCATTCCTCGGAGCCTATCTCGCGGCGAACTTTTCTACCCGCCAGATGGGCAACACCTACGGCACGCTGGCGTCGGGCCTGGAGCAACTGCTCAGCATGACCATCCTTTGTCTGGGCGCCTGGCTGGTCATGCGCGGTCCCGACTTTACCGTGGGTATGCTCGTCGCCTATCAGATGTTCGCGTCGCGCGTGTCCCAGCCGATGCTGAAACTGGTTGGGCTGTGGCAGCAATTCCAGCAGGCGACCATCGCCGTGAAGCGCCTGGGTGACATCATGGACGTGCCTGCGGAGCCCTGGACCGTCGCGCCGGTGCGCGATGCCGCGGGCGCGGGCGCTATCGAGTTTCGCGATATCGGCTTTCGTTACGCGCAGGACCGGCCGTTCGTTCTGCGCCATTTCGACCTCAAGCTGGCGCCCGGCGAGTGCGTCGTGGTCATGGGTTCGTCCGGTGCCGGCAAAAGCACGCTGACAAGGCTGCTGCAGGGCTTCCTGTGGCCCGGGGAGGGACAGGTGCTTCTGGACGGGCACGACACCCGCCACCTCGCGGCCAACGAACTGCGCGCGTACTTTGGTGTCGTCCCGCAGGAAACGATCCTGTTCTCGGGAACCATTCTTGACAACCTGCTGCTCGCCAATCCGATGGCCACGTTCGACATGGCAGTGCAGGCGGCCAAGCTGGCGGAAATCCACCAAGCCATTGAAGCGCTTCCCGCCGGGTACAAGACGGACGTCGGCGAACGCGGTGTCGGTCTTTCCGGCGGACAGAAGCAGCGAATCGCCATCGCCCGCGCCTTGCTCAAGCGTCCCAAGGTGCTGATCTTCGACGAGGCCACCAGCGGCCTGGATGTCCAGGCCGCGGACCACTTTGCTGCAACGATTGCGCGCTTCAAGGACAAGGTGACCATCCTGTTCGTCACCCATCGCGCGCCGGAGCGTCTCGCCCCGGATCGCATCGTGACGTTGGCAGGCGCGGAGGCCCGCCGATCCGACTGACGGCAACCGCCCGGGTTCCGGCCACTGGTATGTTTCGTGCAGTAATTCGTCAATCCATGGATTGTCGGGCTCGACAGGCACACATCCGATGATGAAGCAAGGTTCCTCCTCCGCGCTGTTCGCCGTCGGCTTCCTTTTAGCCGCAGCAGCGCATGCGGCCGAAGTCACCGTATCCGGCCTGTTTCCAAACAAGGCGGTGGTGCAGATCAATGGCGGACCGCTGCAGACGATGTCGGTGGGCCAGAAGACCCGCGAGGGCGTCACGCTGCTGGCCGTGGACCGGGATACGGCGACGTTCGATGTGGAGGGACAGCGCCAGACGCTGGCGTTGGGCCGCGCGCGCATGGCGTCCGCCGCGCCCGCCGCCGAGTCCGTGGTGTTGACGGCCGATCTCGCGGGACACTTCGCCGCCAATGGACAGGTAAATGGCGAGCCGGTCCGGTTCGTCGTGGATACCGGTGCCACGCTGATTTCACTTCCGGAGGCGGAGGCGCAGCGGCTCTCCCTCGACTACCGGAAGGGCCAGAAGGCGATGATGGGCACCGCCAATGGCAGCGTGCCCGGCTACCTGGTCAAGCTCGACACCGTGAGTGTCGGCAGCGTGACCGTGCACGGCGTCGACGCAGTAATTCTCGAAGGCAAGGGTCTCGGCGCGCCACTGCTCGGCATGAGCTTCCTCAATCGCATGAACATGAAGCGCGAAGGGGACCTCATGACGCTCACCAAGCGCTACTAGCCGCGCCTAGTTCGTGACATAGACAACCCGCGGCGCGTTCTCGTCGCCGGCCCCGGCGCCGAACGGCTTGGGCATCGACACGCCGAATCCCTGGGCGTAGTCGACGCCGATCTCACGCAGGCGCTCCAGGATGCCTTCGTGCTCCACGTACTCCGCGATCGTGCGCTTGCCCATCACGTGCCCGATCTGGTTGATGGCCTCGACCATGGCGTTGTCGATCGGGTCCGACAGCATGTCGCGCACGAAGCTGCCGTCGATCTTGAGGAAGTCGACCGGCAGATGCTTGAGGTAGCCGAACGACGACATGCCCGAACCGAAGTCGTCCAGCGAGAACAGGCACCCCAGCGCCTTCAACTCACCGATGAAGCGCGTAGCCTTGGCGAGGTTGGCGATGGCCGCAGTTTCCGTCACTTCGAAACAGACGCTGCCCTTGGGCGCGCCGGATTTGTTCAGCTCGCTGCGGATGAAGTCGAGAAATCGCTCGTCGCCGATTGAGGCACCGGAGAGGTTGATGATGCACGTTTCCGTCTCGCGCAGCTTGATGCGCCGCGCGGCCATCGTGGCCAGCGCCGTGTGCGTGACCCAGCGGTCGATCTGAGGCATCAGGTTGTAGCGTTCCGCCGCGGGGATGAAGGCCATCGGCGGTACAAGTTCGCCGCGCTCGTCGGTCATGCGCACGAGCAGCTCGAACATCCGCGTCGATTTCTGGCCGGCGTTGACCGGAATGATGCGCTGAGTGTAGAGGCAGAATCGGCCGGAGGACAGCGCGTCCTGGATGCGGCCCACCCACTCCATTTCGCCGTGGCGCAGCGCCAGTTCCGTATCCTTGGGGTGGTAGAGTTGCACCCGGTTGCGGCCCTTTTCCTTGGCCATGTAGCATGCCGCGTCGCCGGCCGAGAGGACCTCGGTGAGCGTCAGGGATCCATCGGCCATGTTGACCAGCCCCACCGAAACGCCCACGGCAAAGGTGCGCTGGTTCACGACGAAGTGGAAATCCGAGATCGACTGGCGCAGCGTATCGGCGATGCGCATCGCGTGCTCTATCTGGCAGTTCTCCAGCAGCACGCCGAATTCGTCTCCGCCGAGCCGCGCGAGAGTGTCGCCTTCGCGCAGCCGTTCCTGCAGCACGACGCTGATCTGGCGCATGAACTCGTCGCCCGCGGCGTGGCCGCAGGTATCGTTCACTACCTTGAACTGGTCGAGGTCGAGGTACATCATGGCGTGATGCCGGCCTTGCTCGCGCGCGCTGGTGAGGGCGTGATCGAGACGACGCTCGAATTCGCGGCGGTTGATGAGCCCGGTCAACGTGTCGTGGGTTGCCTGGAACGAGAGCTGGGTCGCGAATTCGCGTTCGCGCCGCACGTCGTGCAACACCAGGGCGACGCCGGTGATGGTCCCCGCGCGGTCGCGAATGGGTGCGGCCGACTGGTCGACGGCGATCTCGACACCATCGCGACGCAACAGTACAACGTTGGAGGTCACGCGCACCGTGGCGTCCTCGCGCAGCACCCGCGTCACCGGATCGGGCACCGATTGGCGTGTCGCCTCGTCCAGCATGGAGCACACCGTGGACAGCGGCAGCCCCCGGGCTTCGAGCATCTTCCAGCCGGTCAAAGTTTCCGCCACCGGGTTGAGGTACTCGATGCGGCCCTCGATGTTGGTCGTGATCACGGAGTCGGCAATGGACGCAAGAGTGACCTGCGCACGCTCCTTTTCGGCATAGACCTGAGCTTCCACCTGCTTGCGATCGGTGATGTCGGTAACCGACCCGGCCATACGTACCGCCCAGCCTGAGGCGTTGCGCACGGAGCTGCCACGGGCCCGGAACCAGCGGTATTCTCCCGATTTGCACCGGCAGCGGAACTCGACGTCGAACGGCGCGTTGTAGCGCAGATGCGCGGTGGTGGCGGCGCGGGTCGGGTCGCGGTCATCCGGGTGCAACAGCGCAACGAAGTCCGTCGCCGTCACTCCAAGTTCGGACTCCGAGAATCCGACCAGTTCGCTGCAGCGGGGCGAAAAATAGAACTGCCCGGTGAGAACGTTCCAGTCCCACAAGCCGTCGTTGCTGCCGGAGATCGCCAGGTTGAATCGCTCGTCGCTGGCACGCAACGCCGTCTCCAGCGCGGTACTTCGTTGCAGCATGCGCCGCGACAGCAGTATCCCAAGCAATCCAAGCAGCAGCGCCGAAACGAGCGTTGCCGCCTGCAGCAGCGTCCGGGATCGGCGCGACGCTTCGCCCAGCGTGTTCGAGAAGGACTCCTCGAGCGGTGTCAGGCGCACGTTGACGGCATTGATCGCATCGAGCGTCGGCCGCAGCACTTCCGGATCGCGCATGCCACCCTGGATCTGCGCGTGCAGATGGTTCGCCGCGTCCTCCAGCAATTCGATCTCATGGTCCCCCTTGGCCCAGATGCCGACGGCGCGCTCGATGTAATTCAGGTGACGAAAGCGCCGGAACACTGTGATCATGCCGTCGATGTCGTCGGGGTTATTGTGTCCTTCGAGAAAGCCCTGCCGCACAAGGGCGTAGTTGGGCTCGGCGCGCTCCAGTTCCTCGCGTGCGCGACGGTCACCGAGCGGCACCGCAATCGCGGTCCGATAGCGCTCGAAGTCGGCTTCGTCCTGCGTCCTCGCATAGCGGCTCAGCGCGAAGACGGATTCCTTCTGCGCCTTGGACCAGAGGCTTTCGGCGCCCACGTAGGCGCGCACGGACGAAAGTATCTCGGTGCTGAAATAGCTCAGCAGCACCATCAGCAGGACGATGGCGAGGAATGGCCAGACGATCTGCAGGAGTCGCCGTCTGATGGGCACGAATTGGAAAATCTGGCGCACGGGCAGGGGAGGAGTCCGTGGCCCAGGGGCCGGGTCCGGTACTCGCTTTTAGTCTCCGAACTCCGTAATGATCGCCTCGATCTTGCCGCGGTCGGCCAGGAACGCGTCGACGCATGTCGGATCGAAATGCTTGCCGCGCTGGCCCTTGACAAAGTCGATGCTCTCGTCGACCGGCCACGCATGTTTGTACGGCCGCACGCTGACGAGCGCGTCGAACACGTCGGCAACGGCGACTACCCGTGCCACCAGCGGAATGTCTTCGCCGTGCAATCCGTTCGGATAGCCGCAGCCGTCGTACTTCTCGTGGTGACCGAGCGCGATGATCGCGCCCATCGACAGATATTTGGAGGGGCTGCCCTTGAGGATGTCGTAGCCGATGCGCGGGTGGGTCTTCATGACCTCGATCTCGGCCGTTGACAATGGGCCCTCTTTCAACAGCACGGAGTCCGGGATGCCGATCTTGCCGATGTCATGCATGGGCGCCGCGACTTCCAGCACATGCACGGTTTCGTGGCCCAGTCCCAGGTGCTGGCCGATCAGCGCTGAATATTTCGCCATGCGCATCAGGTGATTGCCGGTAGTCTTGTCGCGAAATTCGCCAGCTTTCGCGAGCTTGGACAGCGTTTCCAGTTCGCGTTCGTGAATCTCGGCGACGGACTTGTCGACCTGATATTGGAGAACGCGGGCCTGGTCGGAGAGCACGATCTTGTGCCGGCGCAGTTCCAGCAGGTTGGCGCACCGCGCGCGCGTCTCGTGCTCGTCGAGCGGCTTGATCAGGAAGTCGGTGGCGCCGGCTTCCAGCGCGTCGTAGCGAATCTTGCGGTCGTCCACCACGGTGATCACCACGATCGGCACGTCGACGCAATGCGGGAGCGCGCGCAGCTGCTTGACCAGCTCGATGCCATCGAATTCCGGCAGCTTATAGTCCGTGAGGACGATGTCGACGCGATTGTTGCGCGCGAACTCCAGCGCGCGGGACGGCGTGTCGAAGAGCTCGAGATTAAGCTTGCCATCGATCTGGCGCACGATCTCGGCCAACAGCAGCCGGCTGGAAAACAGATCGTCGACGATCAACACGGTGTTGCGCTGGGCTCGCGCAAACGCGAGCTCCGACACGACGCCCGATCCGGCCATCGTGGTTCTAGGCTGAGCGCTCATGGCCTCCTCCTTCCCTTATCTGAATGCGCCATAGTAGTGTCGGCAAGCAAAAACGATGCCGAACAAGGCGCTCGACCAATAAAAAAAGCCGACCCGAACAATCCGGAGCGGCTCCCTATCGGCTTCCCCACCTCAATTGCTTCGGTTACGTAGTGGTCGGGGCGAGAAGATTCGAACTTCCGACCCCCTGCACCCCATGCAGGTGCGCTACCAGGCTGCGCTACGCCCCGACCGAACCGACAATTATACGCGTTCATCGGGGGTCAGGACGAGCCCAGGAGGTGGCGGATTTCCGCAAGCTCTTGCCGCAGGTCGGCAGGGTCGAGGTCCGCCTCAAGGGGCGCCGCCACCACGGTGGCCGAACTGGTCATGGCCCGGGCCGCCGCACGGGGTTCGTTGGCCTCGCTTTCGAGCCGGTGCCGCGCGCCGTTGATTGTAAAGCCCTGTTCGTACAGGAGATCGCGGATGCGCCGGATGAGCAGGACTTCGTGGTGCTGGTAGTAGCGCCGGTTGCCGCGCCGCTTGACCGGCTTCAACTGCGTGAATTCCTGTTCCCAATACCGCAGCACGTGCGGCTTGACCGCACACAGATCGCTCACCTCGCCAATGGTGAAATAGCGCTTGGCGGGGATGGGCGGAAGATCGGCGTTAACTCGGCTGGGATCCGGCATGGTTCGCGGCTTCGACCATGGCCTTCAGTTTCTGGCTTGCATGGAAAGTCACCACGCGGCGCGCGGTGATCGGGATCTCTTCTCCGGTCTTGGGATTGCGGCCCGGGCGCTGCGGCTTTTCGCGCAGCTGGAAATTGCCGAAGCCGGAGAGCTTGACCGATTCGCCGGCTTCGAGCGCGATGCGCACTTCCTCGAAGAAGCGCTCGACCATGTCCTTCGCTTCACGCTTGTTGAGGCCCAATTGTTCGAAGAGCAGGTCGGCGAGTTCGGCTTTGGTGAGCGTCATGGTCAACTCGGTTGCGTGAAACAATTGCATCCGCAATTGCGCAGGGCGGCTACGCAATCGGCTCGGTATGCAGGCATGTCTTGGTCAAGACTCAGTTGCGTAGCTCCGCGCCGAATTTTTCACGCGCAACGGACAGCAAATGAGCCTCCGTCGCCGCAATGTCGGCGTCCGTCAAAGTGCGGGAAGTATCCTGCATAAGCACAAGAATCGCAAGGCTTTTTTTGCCTTCCGTCAGCCCGGCGCCGCGGTAAACGTCGAACAATCTCAGCGAATCGACATGAGGCGGGCTTGTGGCGCACAAAGCATCGATTAGCGCCTGCACGGGGACCTTTTCGTCGACGACCAGCGCCAAGTCCCGGCGCACGATCGGCAGGCGGGAAACCGCCTTCCCGGCCGGCATGGGCACCGCGGCCAAAGCGTCTGCGGCAAGCTCGAACACCACGGGCGCTCTGGGCAAACCAAAGTGCCGGACAAGGCGCGGATGCAATTCTCCCAGCCAGCCCGCGTTGGCGCCGTCGATGGCGATGGACGCGGCACGTCCAGGATGCAAAGCCGGGTGGCTCACCGCTGTAGTGTTCATGCGGGATGGCGCGACCAGAGCTTCGAGATCGCCCTTGACGTCATAGAAATCGACGTCGCGCGCGGCCAATCCCCATTGTTCCGGCATGGAACCGCCATAGGCCAGGCCCCCCAGTCGGATCGGCTGCGCAAATGCGGCCGCCGCATGGTGGAAGGTGCGGCCCAGCTCGAAAATACGGATTCGCGATTCCTTGCGGTTCAAATTGACCTGGAGCGTCTCAAGCAAACCGGGCAGGAGTGAGGTGCGCATGACGTCACGCTGGCTGGCGATCGGATTCAGCACGCGTACCGGGTTGGCATCGGGCGCGATCGCCGCCTCCACTACCGAATCGACGAAGCTGAAGGTGACGATCTCCTGCCAGTCGAGGTCGGCCAGCACGCGCTTCAGCGTGTTCGGCGAACGCGTCGTCTCGGGCGCAGGCAGCATGTGCTGCACGTGTGCCATGGGCCGGGCCGGAATGGCGTCGTAGCCGTGCATGCGCGCCGCCTCCTCGATGTAATCCTCCTCGATGGCCAGGTCGAAGCGGAACGACGGTGGCGTGACCACAAAGTCGTCGCCGTCGCGGGTGAACGCGAACTTCAGCCGCGTGAAGGTGGCGGCGATGGCGTCGGCGGGCAACGTCACGCCGAGGATCCGGGCCACGCGCGCGGTGCGCACGCGCACGGGTGCGCGCGGCGGCAGGTCGGCGGTCGCGATGGCGTCGATCAGCGGGCCGGCCCGCCCGCCGCAGATGTCCAGTATCAATTGGGTGGCGCGTTCGACCGCACGCGCGCAACCGCCGAAATCCACGCCGCGTTCGAAGCGGTAGCCCGCGTCGCTGCTGAAGCCTAGGCGTCGCATCTTCCCTTGAACGACGGCGGGATTCCAGAAGGCGCCCTCCAGGTACACCCGCGTGGTGTCGTCCGCGATGCCGGAATGCTCGCCGCCCATGATGCCCGCCAGACCCAGCGGCTTCTTCTGGTCGGCGACGAGCAGCAAACCCGGCTCGAGTTCCAGCACCTGGCCGTTGAGCAGCGTCAGCCTCTCGCCATCGCGCGCGAAGCGCACGACGATGTCGCCATCGAGTTGCCGGTCGTCGTAGGCATGCAGCGGCTGGCCGAGCTCCAGCATCACGTAATTGGTGATGTCGACCACGGCCGAGATCGAGCGGATTCCGCAACGCTCGATCCGCTGTTTCATCCACGCCGGCGTCGGAGCGGTGGGGTCGATGCCGTCGATGAGGCGGGCCACGAAGCGCGGACACGCCTGGGTATCTGCGACGTGTACCGCGCGCGAGCCTTCGAATGTGACCGGCGTGGCTGGCACTTCCGGCAGGCGCAACGGGGCGCCGGTTATGGCGGCAACCTCGCGCGCGATGCCGGCAAGCGACAGGCAGTCGGCGCGGTTGGGCGTCAGCTTCAGCATGATCAGCGTGTCGTCGAGCGCCAGCGCATCGCGCAGCGGTGTCCCCGGTTTAAGCGCGGCGTCCAGCACCAGCAGGCCGCTCGCGTCGTCGTCGATTCCCAGTTCCTTGGCCGAGCACAACATCCCTCGCGATTCCACACCGCGCACCGTCGCGCGCCTGATCGCAAGTCCGCCGGGCAGTGTCGCGCCTGCCAACGCACAGGGCGCCAGCATCCCGACCGCCGCGTTGGGCGCACCACAGACGATTTGCAGCGTTTCCGTTCCGCCGACATCGACCGAGCAGACGCGCAGCTTGTCGGCATCCGGATGCGGCGCGACCGCGGCAATGTGGGCGACCACCACGTTGGTGAACGGTGGTGCGGCAAGTGAGGTTTCTTCAACCTCGAGGCCGGCCATGGTCAACTTGTCGCACAACGACTCGCTCGATATTGCAGGATCGCAAAGGTCGCGCAGCCAGAGTTCTGAGAATTTCATGGTGTCGGTCGCGTCAGGCGAACTGGCGCAGAAAGCGCAGGTCGTTTTCGTAGAACAGGCGCAGGTCGTTCACTCCATACCGCAACATCGCCAGGCGATCCGGACCCATGCCGAACGCGAAGCCCTGGAACTCTTCCGGATCGATGCCCACGGCGCGCAGCACGTTGGGATGCACCTGGCCGGCGCCGGCGATTTCCAGCCAGCTGTCCTCGCCGAACGCCATGTCGATTTCGGCCGACGGCTCGGTGAACGGAAAGAACGATGGCCGGAACCGCAGGCGCAGGTCGTCGCGTTCAAAAAAATTGAGCAGGAACTCGGTGAGCGTGCCTTTCAGATCGGCGAACGTCACTTCGCGATCGATCCATAGCCCTTCGACCTGGTGAAACATCGGCGAGTGCGTGGCGTCGCTGTCCACGCGATACACACGACCTGGCGCGATGATCTTGATCGGCGGCCGATGCGTTTCCATGTAACGCACCTGGATGGGTGATGTGTGCGTGCGCAACACCATTCCGCCTTCGACGTAAAACGTGTCCTGCATCGAGCGCGCCGGGTGGTTCTCCGGTGTGTTGAGTGCGGTGAAATTGTGGAAGTCGTCCTCGATCTCGGGGCCGTCGGCGACCGCGAATCCGAGCGAGCGGAACAATTCCTCGACGCGCGCCTGCGCGCGGGTCAGCGGGTGCAGTCCGCCGCGGCCATGACCGCGACCGGGCAGGCTCACGTCGAGCGCATCGGCGGCGAGTTGCAACGCAAGCTTCGCTTCGGCCAGGGCGATCCGGCGCGCCTCCAGCGCGGCTTCAATGGACTGCTTCGCGTCGTTGATCGCCGCGCCGGCGGCGGGCCGTTCTGCGGACGACAATTGGCCCAGTCCCTTCAGCAGTTCCGTCAGCGCGCCGGCCTTGCCCAGGTATTTGGCTTTGGCATTTTCCAGCGCGGCCGGATCGGCGCAGCTTGCGAACTCCGCGGTGGCCCGGGCCACGATGCTTGCGAGGTCGTTCATGGATTCGGTCTAGTGCTCACGGTCACGCATTCAAAAAAAAAGGGAGGCGGATTGCGCCTCCCTCTGTCTTCCGCGGAGTAGTTCAGGCCAGAGAGGCTTTGGCCTGCTCCGCGATTTTCGTAAACGCTGCCTTGTCGTAAACGGCCAGGTCGGCCAGCACCTTGCGGTCGATTTCGATCGACGCCTTCTTGAGGCCGTTCATGAACACGCTGTAGGTCATGCCGACTTCACGCGCGGCGGCATTGATGCGGGCGATCCACAGCGCACGGAAATCGCGCTTCTTCTGGCGGCGGTCCCGATACTGGTACTGGCCTGCCTTCATGACCGCTTCCTTGGCGATGCGGAACACGCTGTTCCGGCGACCACGGAATCCCTTGGCTTGCGCCAGGACCTTCTTGTGCCGCGCGCGAGCGGTTACACCACGTTTGACTCTGGGCATGGTGGGCTCCTTATGCGTACGGCATCATGGCCCGCACCGAATCCACGTTGGTCGCGTGAATTTCAGCGGATCCGCGAAGCTGACGTTTGGTCTTGGTCGACTTCTTGGTGAGAATGTGGCGCTTGAACGCCTGCGAACGCTTGATCGAACCACTTCCGCGCACGCGGAAGCGCTTCTTGGCGCCCGACTTCGTTTTCATTTTCGGCATTTCGCTTTCGCTTCCTATTTGCTGCCTTCGGTGGTGCTCTCCGCCGGTTGGGGCGGGGAGACTTTGGCGGGCTTGGCCGCACCAGCGTCTGGCTTGGGTTGGGGATGCTTGACGGCAACGACAACTTTCTTCGGGGCAAGCAGCATCACCATTTGCCGGCCCTCCATCCTCGGCCACGACTCGACCACGCTGTGCGGTTCGAGATCGTTGCGAATGCGTTCCAGGAGGCGCACACCAAATTCCTGGTGCGCCATCTCGCGCCCGCGATACCGCAGCGTGATCTTGGCCTTGTCCCCTTCACCCAGGAACCGGATCAGGTTCCGTAGCTTGATCTGGTAGTCGCCTTCGTCAGTTCCCGGCCGGAATTTGACTTCCTTGACCTGGATCTGCTTCAGCTTGAGCTTCGCTTCGTGTTGCTTCTTCGCTTCCCGATACTTGAACTTGCCGTAATCCATGATGCGGCAAACCGGGGGCTTGGCCGTGGGCGCAATCTCGACCAGGTCGAGTTCCGCCGCTTCGGCCCTTGTCCGTGCATCGGCAAGGGAAACTATTCCGAGCTGCTCACCTTCTTCACCAACCAAGCGAATTTCGGGAGAGGTGATGTCCGCGTTGATTCGCTGCTGCTTATCGAGGGCTATTGTGTATTCTCCAATGACGACAAAAAACGGCCATGCCCCGGGGAGCGCGCCCAGCCCGATTTAGCCATATTTTCATGGAAAATCAGGGCCTTACTGACGCGCCGCGACCTCATTTCGGAGGCGCTCGAGCAAGGCTTCCAGGGTGAATGCCCCCAGATCCTCACCACCGCGGGTACGCACGGCCACCGTTTCGGCTTGCATCTCCTTATCGCCGACGATCAGCTGGTAAGGCAGCTTTTGCAAGCTATGTTCTCGAATTTTATAGGTTATTTTCTCATTACGCAAATCGGCCGTGGCCCGGAATCCGGCCGCCTTCAAGGCGCCGACGACCCGCTCCGCGTAGTCCGCCGCACGGTCCGTGATATTGAGCACTACGGCCTGCTGCGGCGCCAGCCACAGCGGCAGGGCGCCGGCGTAATGTTCGATCAGGATGCCGATGAACCGCTCCATGGAGCCGACGATGGCGCGATGGAGCATGACCGGTACCTGCCGCTTGTCATCGGCAGCGACGTACTCGGCACCCAGTCGGGCCGGCATCTGGAAGTCGACCTGCATCGTCCCGCACTGCCATGACCGGCCAATCGAGTCCTTCAGGTGATACTCGATCTTGGGGCCGTAGAACGCGCCTTCTCCCGGCAACTCGGTCCATTGTTCCCCGCACTCGCGCAATGCGTCGCGCAGCGCGTTCTCCGCGCGATCCCATGTCGCGTCGTCGCCAAGACGTGGCTGCGGGCGCAGCGCGATCTTGATCGCGACATCGTTGAAGCCGAAATCGCGATAGACGGACATGGCGAGCTTGTTGAAGGCGACGCATTCGCCGCGGATCTGTTCCTCCGTGCAGAATATGTGTCCATCGTCCTGCGTGAAGGCGCGCACGCGCATGATCCCGTGCAGCGCGCCGGAGGGCTCATTGCGGTGGCAGAAGCCGAACTCTCCATAGCGCAGCGGCAGGTCACGGTAACTCCGCATGCCTGAGTTGAAGATAAGGACGTGCCCGGGACAGTTCATCGGCTTCACCGCGAAGTCACGCTTCTCCGACTCCGTCGTGAACATGTTCTCCTTGAAGTTTTCCCAGTGACCGGAGCGTTCCCACAGCGAGCGATCAAGGATCTGCGGCGCGCGCACTTCCTGGTAGCCGTTGTCCTGGTAGACGCGGCGCATGTACTGCTCGACCTGTTGCCAGACCGTCCAGCCCTTCGGGTGCCAGAAGACCATTCCGGGCGCCTCGTCCTGCTGGTGAAAGAGGTCGAGCGCGCGGCCGAGCTTGCGATGATCCCGCCTTTCCGCTTCCTCGATGCGCGTGATGTACGCCTCCAGGTCCTCCTTTCTTGTCCACGCCGTGCCGTAGATCCGCTGCAGCATCTCGTTGCGCGAATCGCCGCGCCAATAAGCGCCGGCGAGCTTCATCAACTTGAACACCTTGAGCTTGCCCGTGGACGGCACGTGCGGCCCGCGGCACAGATCCGTGAACGCACCTTCCGCATACAGCGAGATCGGTTCGTTCGAGGGGATCGAAGCGATAATCTCCGCCTTGTAGTGCTCGCCCATCGCCTCGAAGTACTTGACGGCGTCGTCGCGCGGCATTTCCGTGCGCACGACGGGCTCGTCTTTCTTCGCAAGTTCGGCCATGCGGACTTCGATGGCGGCCAGGTCCTCCGGCGTAAAGGGCCGCTTGTACGCGAAGTCGTAGTAGAAGCCGTCCTCGATGACCGGACCGATCGTCACCTGCGCATCGGGAAACAGGTCCTTGACCGCATAGGCGAGCAGATGCGCCGTGGAGTGACGGATCACATCGAGGCCTTCGGGATCCTTGTCCGTGACAATCGCCAGCGCGGC
Source organism: uncultured beta proteobacterium (assembly GCA_963819965.1). Classification (GTDB taxonomy): domain Bacteria; phylum Pseudomonadota; class Gammaproteobacteria; order Burkholderiales; family Casimicrobiaceae; genus VBCG01. Next base: position 282,879 of record CAWFYA010000004.1, on the reverse strand, counting down.
GTCATGGTCGATGACGTAGGACGTATCGACGACCTTGCCATCGACCTTGCCGGCAAGCGCGGCCTTGGCCAAGCCAGGACCGATGGACGCGGCGACCGCTCCCACCGAGACCGGGGCATCGAATTGACGGACCGAGCCGTCGGGAAGCTTGATTGCCGGCATATTTCTGAACTCCAAAAACAAAAAAGCGCGGACGAGCCGCACTTTTTCACTGAATCAGGTGGAAACGAAAAGGCGTGCGCACTCTACGGGGTGGTTACCGGGTCTCCCTGCACGTCAGCGGTGTCATAACCATGGCGTCTGATCCTGCTTGAAGTTCCTCAGCCTGCGCTCGCTCCGAGTCCTCGGCGACGGTGATCGGGCTGAATTTGAAACCAATGCAAATTCTACCCTGCCATCAGGTTGGCGCATAGGCTGCCGCAACCGCGGCGAAGGCGGTCCTGGCGCGCGTGGTCGGGTAAATCCCTCGGGAAAAACGCGACGCCTTCGGATTCAAGCGATTTCTAGTGTCGCCCCATACAATTGCTGGGGTTGACGATAAAAAAACATTGAAAATCATGTATTTAAAATTTTGCACGGATTTTGCTTAAAGGTATGTCATCAGTATAAGTCGTCTATTTCACACTTGAGGACAATGTAAGAAATGAAACGAATTCTGGCGGTGGCATTCCTGGCATTGGGGCTTTCGGCGACTGGCGCAAAGGCCGATCCCATCCACCCATTGGCAAGTCCACCGTCATGATAGGTCCATGTTCCACGGGCGGTGGTGTTGACCAGGAACGATGTAGGAAAACTAAGTATCGCGCTTGCTGGCTTGATCGCGTCCGACTGGATGTAGGAGACTGCTGCCTTCAGACCGTTCCGGAGCCGGCGCCGCTCGCATTGCTCGGCTTGGGACTGTTTGCGCTTGTCGCAATTCGCCGGAAGTTCAATACCTGACCGCACCACAACGGCAGCGAAAGGGGCGGCTGCGGCCGCCCCATTTCATTGCTCGGTCCGCGTGAAGTCTTGCGGGCCGCCGAAGTGCGGGGGAGTTGCGAAATGACGCGGGGAGGGACTCTCTGCGCTCGCCCGTCGACGATGGCGGCAAAGTAATGGTGGGTGGGGTCCGCTCCAGCGCCGTGCGGTTTAGTCGCACGAACTTTCGCAGCAGCGCTGCCGTTGCCTGTATGTTGCGGCTACGTCCGGAAAACGCTGGTAGGCGCGATTGGACTCGAACCAACGACCCCCACCATGTCAAGGTGGTGCTCTAACCAGCTGAGCTACGCGCCTGCAAGCCTTTAATTATATCGGCATTGCAGGCGCCTGTCACATGGGCCGCGCGTGGTTCCTCATGCGCCGCCCCGGCAAAAATCGTCACCGCTAGCGGCCCACCGCCAGGAACAGCAATCCGATCAGCAGCGGCTGGTGGATCATGTAGATCGCAAGGCTGTGCTGCCCCAGCCAACCCATGAATCGCGGCCATCTCCCGGCGAATGCGATGGCCCGGAATTGCGTTTTCAACAAGGCATGGCCTGCGGCGACACCGAGCAGCAGCACACCGAACCACGGAAACAGCGGTACGTAGTCCTCGGTGCGCGGCTTGGCAGTCATGAAGCCGATCCAACCAAGCGCGCGGCTGTCGAAGATCGGATGCGAGAAAATGCTTCCCGTGACAATCACGATGATTCCAATCGCGAGCGCCGCGCCAGGATGGCGCGTCAGCGGTCGCGCGAGAACCAGCGAAACGCGATCGCGTGCAGCACGCCAAACCAGATCCAGGAATCGGGAAACAACAGGTAGCTCGCCACGCTGACGCCAAGCGCGCAGCTCGCGATGATCCCGACGTGCCGCCAAAATCTCGCTCGAGATGTCGGGTTCCTACCGGCAAGTACCAGGCTCACGCCGGCAATAATCATGAACGTCGAGAGTATCGCGGTTCGTGCGTTGAGCCAGAAAGGGTCGTGATAGAAATCCCAGCGGGCCACCCGAAAATACGTCAAGTCGAAACTGAAGTGGTACGCGACCATCGCGAGGATGGCCAGACCGCGCAGCGCGTCGAGTGCCGGCACCCGCTGCGGTAAAACGGCACCAGACACCGCGAATGCGCCGGCTTCGGCGCGGCGCGCGCGCTTGCGGCTCACGTCAGCGCGTGCCGTTGCGCCATTGCACGCGCACGGCACCGGAGGCATCGGAGGTGCCCAATGAACCGGCCAGCGCGCCCAACGCGTGCGCGATGGCCGGTGGCGTCGACGGTAGCGGTGTCAATTTCACGCTGCCTAGGCTCCCGGCGGGATCCAGCGTGACTTCGCCGTCGATGCGCACGTCGCCGCCGCGGTTCTCGACGCGGCCGACGACACCGCCGTCACGCGGGACGAAATTCACCGTGACAGTGCCCAGCGCCAGCGTGCCGGCGTTGCCCGCGATTCGCGCGCCCGACCATCGCACGGACGCCGCACCATCGCCTCTGCCGGAATTCCACGAGAAATGCGGCGCGTCGACCGCGATTTCACCTCCCAGCGCCATCACGTTGGCGGCTGTCAGCGCGCCGTCCAGTGCCGCGGCCGGCAACGTTAACGCCAGGCCCTCCAGTGCAAGGGCGCCGCTGCGCCAGGACAGCTTGCCCCGCGGCTCGCCGCTTCCCCCATCGTGCAGCGTCACCGCCATTTCGCCTCGCACCAGAGCCGACGGATCGACCTTCCAGCTCACCGGCAGCGTCCACGCGTGCGATTCGCCGGTAACGACGCCGCGCCCGTTCCAGAGGGAACCCGCCGCGCCGGTCAAGCGCAGCTGTCCTTGCGTGGCTGCGGCCAGGCGCGCGTCGAGCAGCGTCGCCGGCGCGAAATTCACGGCGGCTGCCATCAGCAGCAGCACGACCGCAGCGATCACGGCGAACGTCTTCACTTGACGGATCAGCGCGCGAGGACGATCTCTGCACGCACGGTGCCCGGGTCGATGCGCGAAGTCAGCGTGACTTCGACAGCACGCAGGCCGTCGTTTCGCGCGAGCGTATCGAGGACGCCAACTAGCGCGTCGAAGCCGATCGCGGCAAAGGTGAGCGCAATGCGATCGTCCTTCGCCTCAAGCGAGGTCAGCGACGCCTTCTGGCCGCGTTCGCCGAGTACTCGTTCGACGTCGGCGCGCGGGTCGGCACTTGCCGGATTGGCCGGCGCGCGCTGCAGCCCGGCGAGTTCGTCGACCTGCAGTTGCGCCTTGGCCAGCGCGGCGCGGCTCGTAACCAGCTCGCGGCGCGTGCGCTGCGTGTCGTCCTGGACGGGCTGCCAGATCAGCGACCACGCGGCGGCGACCAGCACGACCACCGCGGCCACGACCGCGAACCGGCGCTCGCGTGGCGATGACCGAATCCAGGCATTCGTCAGGACGGTCGGGACAAGGACGTGCGCAAGACGTCGCACACGAACGCGCGTCGGCTGAACCGCGGCCGTCATTGCGCCCCCGCCGCAAGCGCTATTCGCATGCGCACGCCGGTCGCGTTGGCGGCCTGCAGCGCGGTGAGTCCGGCGCCGGCCAGCTGTCGTTCCAATCGGTCCGCCACGCCGCTATCCGGTTTGGCGAGATCGAAAGTCCATTTTCCATCCGCGTACGTTGCGGACTTCAACGTGGCGGCGGGCAGCGTGGCGAGCACGGGCGCCGCGCGCGCCAGCAAGGGCAGTGCGTCAGCCGGCGCGGCCAGGCCCGCGGCGTGGCGCGCTTCCGCATGGCGACGGGCAATGGCCACCGCGGGGGAGTCGGGCGCAATGACGCCAGCGTCACGTGCCAACGACGCCAGCGCGGACTGCGCGCGCCACAACTGGATGCGCAGCATCGCCCATTCGCCCAAGGTCGCCACCACGTGCAGTCCGACGGCGACAACCGCGACGACGGCCGCGACGCGGAACAGGCGCATGGACCCGCGTGCGGTGGAGGGCTCGATGTCGGCGAATTCGCCTTGCCGCAGATCGACCGCGGCCGTGTACTCGGCGCGTTCCGCGGCGTCCCATCGCCACGGCTCAACTTTCGCGAAGACCGTTTCGGAAGCTTGTGACGTCGGCTGCGGCGGAACTGCGAGCGCAAACGCCATTTCAACGACCGCAGGATTGTTGCCGGCGCGCGCCGCGTGGTCGAGCGCATGGTTGAGTTCGATCGGCACGCCACCATCGGTTGCGCTGGTGGCAAACGCCGCGCCATCCGGCTTGCGCACGAAGCCGCCCGATGCGCCGGAAGCGTACCAACGCCAGCGCTTTTCCGCGGGGCGTGGCGCGAGTGCCGGCTCCGCCAGGATCCGGTCGAAGTCCGATGCGAGTTGCGCGACCAGGCGGCGGCTGGCCACGATGGCCTCGACCATACCGTCAGCGCGTTGCGCGGCGACCGCGATGTGCTGCTCGTCGGCGGGTCCGGCGAGCTGGTCCTCCAGCGCGAACGCGGCTGCGCTAGCGACCCGGTCTGCGGGCATGGGTGGCAGGTGCAATGCGACGATGCGTACGCATGCCGCGGCCAGCACCGCCTCCTTGTGGTCGGCGGCGGGCCACGCATCCGGGTCGTCGTGTCCGGACCGCAGTACGCGCCCATTGTCGTCGAACAGCGCCCATGCAGCGATCCGTCCGGATTCCGGCGCTGATTCGAGCAGGACGCGAAGCGTTGACATGGAGGGTGAATGGAGGGCGATAGAACGTGGGCTGACCGTGCGCGGACAACGATCGGAATGCGGGTATTGACGAGGCGGGTTGTGGAGGAGGTGCGAGGGTACCCGCAGTTTACGCGACAATGCGCGACGATCTCACTCGAGAACCTGCCAGACGATGATCGGCCATTCGCGGCCATCGCGGCGGAGCAGCGCGCGCGCCTGGGCGAGGGTGGCACCCTGGCGCGCACGCACGTTCACGAAAAAATAGCTGCTGGCGACACCCAGCGCCATCTCGCTCGGTATGGTGGCGCCGCTCGGAAGGCGGGAGCGAAAGTCGGCCAGCGTGGCAAAGGGCTTGCGCGCTCGCTCGGCAACCAGGGCGGCAAGCGAATCGTCGGAGAGGCCGCGAAGCGCCGCCGCCAGGACCGCCGGTGCCGCGGTGTTGACGTTGAGCGACGTCGCGGACGGAAGCGCGACGACGAAGGGCAGCATCTGCGCGACGTCCCGGCCGCGAACGCCTCGCGTCGCGGCCAATTCCGCCACCCGCACCGGACGCAGCGACCGTGGCAACGCCATTGGCGGCGGCGCGCCGATCGTCTGGACGCCCTGGTCTTCCGAGACGACGACGAGCGAGGCGGCGATGGCATCCAGCGCTCGCGGGGCAATGCCGCGCTGCGCGAACAGCCGCGCAAGTCGCGCTTTTTCTTCCTTGCCGAGCGCGTCGTCGGTAGCCAGGTTGTTGATGTTGAACCGGCTTTGCGCGTCCTCGATGCTGCCTTCGATCGAACCATTTTCCAGCGGCGTGCGCGGTAAGGGGTATGCCCAGGGTTCGCCCAGATAATCGATCGTGCCGGCGCGCGCGTCGTCCTGCATGATCTGGCGGGCCCATTGCACGCCGGCCAGCGCGAGCGCTTGCGCCTGGACCTGGTCGCGCCGATTGGCGACATCGGCAAACCAGCGCTGCTGTTCCGCCGCCACCGCTACGGCCACGGCTGCGGCCAATGCCGCAATCAGCATCGCCAGGATGATGGCCGCGCCGCGGCCGCGGCACCTCAGCGCAGCACGAACCATCGCTCGATCGCCTCACCGTCATCCAGCGTGAGATACACGCGCACGGCGCGCGGCAGGTCCGGATCGTCGGGCTGCGGCCAGCGTTGGCGCCAGGAACCCGATGGACCGAGGTACTCGACCCGAAACGCGGTCACGCCGTCGACCAGCGTAAAGACCGTGGGTTGGGTATTGCCAGGATTGTCGATCTGCGGCCAGTACGCGATCTCCACCGCGTGACCTCGCAGGCGGTAGCCGATACGCTGTCCGGCCATGCCGGGATCGGACGTGAATTCGGAACCGGCGCGGGTGAAGACCAGCGCCGCATTGCCGGCGCTGTCGGCGGGCAACGCCAGCCACGGCGGCTCGACGCCGGAACCCGTGCGAGAGGCGCGGGGAACGGCCTGGCGCAGGTCAGCTTCGAAACGAGTGAACAGTCCTTCCAGTGTGCGCCAGCGCTGCGCCTCCGCGGACAGTCGCACCTCACTGTCGGTGAGTGTCGCCGTCGCGCGATACGCAAGCACGGAAATGACCCCGAAGATCGCCAAGGCAAGCAGAACTTCGATCAGCGTGAACCCCGTGCCACGCGGCCCGAAGGGACGATCCAATGCGGCCACCGGCTTATTGAGGCTGCGCATTGCCGATGAAGCCGACGAGATGGGCGATGCGGTAGTCGGGGCGATCGGGCTCCATCACCATGATTTCGATCCGGCGAAACGCCGGATTGGGGGTGGCCGAGATCGTTTCGCGCCAGAGGAACGTGGCGCCCGCCTGCGCCGCATTGCCTTCATAGTTGCCCAATCCCGGCCAAGGCGTCGACGCCTGCGCCGCGGCCAACCGGTTCTGCGCGACCCAAAGGGCGAGCGTACGCGCCTTCAACGCGGTGGCGCTGTCCGCGGATTGGGCCAGCGCGCGCATGCCGGCGGTGAGTGCGACAGCGACGATCGCCAGCGCGACCAGGATCTCGATCAGCGTGAATCCGCGCGATCGGGTCCCTTTCACGGCGCACCTTCCGCGTGCAGCGTGACCCGATTGAGCGGGTCCGACCAAAGCACGATGCGGCCACTGCGGCCACTTATTACAAAGGCAAAGGGTTCATTGCGGCCGGTGGCGCGCAGCGGCACGATGGCGTTCTCGCTCAATGGACTCCCGCCGTACGACAGCGGCGACACCACCGTATCGGCGGGCATCGCATGTGGCAACAGCACATCGTCGTCCGCGACGGCGAGCCAGCGCCCGGCGTCGCCGGGGCGGCGCCAGAACCGCCAGCCGCCGCCGTCGGCGGACACCCCCATTGTCTCGGCCCGCGCCTGAGCGGTGGCGCTCGCATGTTCGAGCGCGCCCGCAAACCGTCGCGCCTCCCGTTGCATGGCGCCCCGGTCATCCGTGCCGAAGGCAACGGCGGCGATGCCGGCCGCGATCGCGATGACGGCGATGACGACCAGGATTTCGACTAGCGTGAACCCGCCGCCTCCGCCTGCGCGCGGCGCCCGTTTCAAGCCAAGGCTTGCGGCAACTACAGGTCCCACGAGCCGATGTCGGCGTCTTTGCCGGCGCCACCGGGCTGGCCGTCCGCGCCGAAGCTGAACACGTCGACTTCGCCCCTCAATCCCGGATTGAGATATTGGTAAGGGCTCTGCCACGGATCCTTGGGCAGCCGCTCGAGGTAACCCCCGGGCTTCCAATTCGGCGGGATCGGCGGCGTATCGGGCTTCACCGTCAACGCGCTGAGCCCCTGTTCTCCCGTCGGGTAGCGCTGATTGTCCAGACGGTAGAGCTTGAGTGCCTGCATGATGGCGGCGATGTCACTTTTGGCGGCAACGGCGCGCGCGTCGTCCGGCCGCTCCAGAACCTTGGGGACGATCAACGCCGCGAGCACGCCGAGAATCACGATCACGACCATGATCTCGATCAACGTGAATCCGGTGGAGGAGCGGCGCGTGCTGTCCGTGCGAGTGAAGTTCATCCGCCGATTATAATGCGCCGCACTGCGCTGCCTGTAATGCAAATCGGACGTGCTGCGTCGCAGACCCTCGCCATCGCCGCCGCCGATCTACACTTGTCCAGAGTTTCCCTTTCCGCCGCCAACCGCCGATGATCCTGAAACGCCTGGCCCAGTTCCTGGCGATCGTCCTTCTGCTGTTGGCGATCTTCGTCGCCGGTTTTGCCTGGTCGCTGTTTACAAGGCCGTTGCGCCTTCCTGCGTCGCCGTACGAATTCGAGGTCAGGTCCGGCATGTCGCTTGCTGCCGTGGCGCACGAATTGCAGGCTGCGAAGATCATCGCCCATGCGGCGCCGATGATCGCCGTGGCTCGATTGCAAGGCATCGATCGGGCCATCAAGGCCGGAAGCTATGAAATCGAAACCGGAATCACGCTGCCGCAACTGCTCAAACGCCTTACCCAGGGCGACGCGACGCAAGTGTCGTTTGCGATCATCGAGGGAACGACCGTCGCTGACGTGCGGCGCGCGTTGCGCGCCGAGGGGCTGGTCAAGAACACGGTCCTCGACTTGCCCGATGGCGAACTGATGGCGCGCCTCGGCGCGCCGGGCGTTGCCGCGGAAGGCCGGTTCTTTCCCGATACCTATTATTTTGCCGCGGGCAGCAGCGATTTGCGGCTCCTGCGGCGCGCGTACGACGCAATGAATGAACGCCTCGCCACCGCGTGGGAGAAGCGCGCGCCGGGACTGCCGCTCAACTCGCCTGACGAAGCACTTATCCTGGCATCGATCGTGGAAAAGGAAACCGGAAGGCCCGCCGATCGCCCATTGGTGGCATCCGTATTCATCAATCGGCTGAAGCATGGCATGCGACTGCAGACCGACCCTACGGTCATCTACGGGATGGGAGACAAATTCGACGGCAACCTGCGCCGTCGCGACCTGGACAACGACACTTTGTGGAACACGTACACCCGCGACGGACTTCCGCCCACACCGATCGCATTGCCGTCGCAAGCCTCGCTGGACGCGGTGCTGCATCCCCCGGCCAGCGATTTTCTTTACTTCGTGGCGCGCGGGGATGGCTCCTCGCAATTCTCAAACAATCTCGCCGACCACAATCGCGCCGTGGCAAAATTCCAGAAAGGCGGGCACTGATGCGCCAGCCACTTTCGAAGTTCCCGACCGCCGCCATGCTCCATTCCGCAGGCAAACCGTGACCGTCCGCGGCCGCTTCATTTCGCTCGAGGGTATCGATGGCGCGGGCAAGAGCACGCATGCGGCGTGGCTCAAGGACGCCATTGCGGCACTCGGAAGGAACGTGGTGGCGACGCGGGAACCGGGCGGCACAAAACTGGGCGAATCGCTGCGCGCGTTGCTGTTGGAACAGCCGATGACCCACGATACCGAGGCGCTGCTCATGTTCGCGGCCCGTCGCGAACACGTCGCGCAAGTAATCGGGCCGGCGTTGGCGCGGGGCGACTGGGTCCTTTGTGACCGCTTCACTGATGCCTCGTTCGCCTATCAGGGTGGTGGCCACGGCGTGCCGCAGGAGCGGTTGGCCGAACTGGAACGCTTCATCCCGGCCGACTGCCGGCCCGACCTCACGATACTGTTCGACGTGCCTGTCGGCGTGTCGCGCGGTCGGCTCGATCGGAACGCGGCCAAGGGACACGCGCTGGACAAGTTCGAGCGCGAGGCGTCCCCGTTTTTTGAGCGGGTTCGCCAAGTCTATCTCGAGCGCGCGGCCCGGGATCCGCAGCGCTTTCGCGTGGTGGACGCGTCGCGGCCGATGGCCGACGTGCGCGCTGACCTCACGCAATTGCTTGCGACATTGTGACGGCGAAATGAGTGTTGGGACTGATCGAGACGACGCAGCGGCCGCCGTTTGGCCGGAACTGCTGCCATGGCAAGGCGATTTCGCGCGCGACGCACTTGCATCCCGCGCGACCTGGCCGCATGCCTTGCTGCTCGACGGACCGCGCGGCCTTGGCAAGCGCACGCTGGCGCTGAATTTCGCGCGTTCGCTGTTGTGCGAAAACCCGGGACCTGAAGGATCGGCGTGCGGCGTGTGCGCGAGTTGCCACTATCTTGCCGCCGGCCAGCATCCCGACCTCAGGTTGATCGAACCGTTCATGATCGACGATGACGGCGAGGTCAAGGCGCAGGACCCGATCCCCGTCGAGCGCATCCGCGCGCTCATCGACTGGGTGCAGCTGACGAGTCATCGCGGGCGCGCCAAGGTCGCAGTGATCGTTCCGGCCGAACTGATGAATGCCGCAGCCGCGAACGCGCTGCTCAAGACGCTCGAGGAGCCGCCGCCCGCGACCTACCTCGTCCTCGTCGCCCATCAGCCCGGTCGCGTGCCGGCGACATTGCGCAGTCGCTGCCGGCGCATGCCCGCACCCCGTCCCGACGCCGCGGCAGCGCAGGCCTGGCTCGAGCGGCAGGGTGTCGCGAATCCGCGCAGCGCTCTCGCGCAGGCCGGCGGTTCCCCGCTGGAGGCGCTGGCGATGGCGGCAGCCGACTGGCAGGCTGAGCGCTTGGCGTGGCTTTCGGCACTCGCGAAACCCGAGGCGCTGTCGCCGGTGGCGCTCGCTGCGCGAATCGAATCGGCGCCCAGGGAGCGGCGGCGCGAGCTCTTGCGACAGGCGATCGACTGGGTGACGGCATGGACCGCGGACCTGGCGCGCGTCACCGCGGGCGGCGCACCTGCATCCAACCCCGATTTTGCCAGCGATCTCGATCGCCTCGGCGGTGCGGTGGCGCGCATTGCGCTGTTTCGCTATCATCAGTCACTGATTCGGCAGCGCGCGTGGGTTGCGCATCCGTTGCAGCCGCGTCTCGTGGTCGAGTCGCTGCTCATCGGGTATCGCGAATTGTTCCGGTAGGAATCGAGACCGTCATGGTGGATCGCAAGGCAGCATCGCAACCTCCCCCGGCATCGGCAGCCGCCGGCGCGCGCCCTGGCGTGCTGTCGCTCAATATTCGGGAAAAGGCCGCGCTCTACGCCGCCTACATGCCCTTCCTGAAAGGCGGCGGCATCTTCATTCCCACGTCGCGGACTTACGCACTGGGTGAGGAAGTGTTCATGTTGCTGTCGCTGATGGATGATCCCAACCGCCTGGCGGTCCAGGGCAAAGTCGTCTGGATCACCCCGGAGGGCGTGCAGGGCAACCGCACCCAGGGCATCGGCGTGCAGTTCACGCAGGATGAGACCGGCGCTGCGGCCCGGGCCACGATCGAAAGGGTCCTGGGTGAAACGCTGGCGTCCACGCGGCCCACGCACACGATGTAGGGTGGCCCGTCGCTAGTGTTCGTCGATTCGCATTGCCACCTGGATTTCCCAGAGCTTGCGGCCGAGTTGCCGTTGCTTCTTTCCGCCATGCGCGAGCACGACGTGACGCACGCGCTATGCATCGGCGTCGACCTTCCGGCGTGGCCCAACGTGCTGGCGATCGCCCAGGCGCATGCCAATCTCTACGCGACCGTCGGCGTTCATCCGGACTATACGGACACGCCCGAACCCACGGTGGCCGGACTTGTCGCGAAGGCGCGGACGGAAAAGGTGGTAGCGATCGGCGAAACGGGGCTCGACTATTTCCGCCTGACCGGCGACCTCGACTGGCAGCGCGAGCGCTTTCGCACCCACATTCGCGCGGCGCGGGAAACATCCCTGCCGCTGGTGATCCATACGCGCGCCGCCGCCGCGGACACGCTGGCGATCATGCGCGAGGAACGCGCCGGCGACGTCGGCGGTGTCATGCATTGCTTTACGGAGACCTGGGAGGTCGCACAGGCGGCGATCGACCTCGGCTTCCACATATCCTTTTCTGGCATCGTGACGTTCAAGAACGCGGTGATGCTGCAGGATGTGGCGCGGCGCGTGCCCGTCGAACGCATGCTGATCGAGACCGACAGCCCTTATCTCGCGCCAGTGCCGCATCGCGGCAAGCGCAACCAGCCCGCGTGGGTGCGCCACGTCGGCGAAGCGGTCGCGCGCCTGCGCGACGTGCCCGTGGACGCGGTCGCGCGCGCCACGTCCGACAATTTCTTTCGTTTATTCAAGGTCCCCGCCCATGCCAGCGCAATCTGATACTCCACGTCATCGTGCGGGCCGCGGGCTGTCGCGGGTCCGGGTCGCGCTGGCGGTCATCGCCGTTGCTGTCGCGGGACATGTCGCCGCGGCCGCGCTCGATGACGACTTCGCGATCGCCGCGGCCAACGACCGGGTGGGCCAGGTGAAGGACCTGCTTGCCCGTGGCGTCGACCCGAACACCGTGGATGTCAATGGCGACCCGGCGCTCCTGATTGCTGCGCGCGCGGGAAACCGGAAGACCGTGGAGGTGCTCCTCGGCGCCGGTGCGAGGGTCGACGCGCGCAACAAATTCGGCGACACCGCGATCATGGCCGCTGCGCTGTCGGGAGACCTGACCATCGTCCGTTTGCTGCGCAAGGCCGGCGCGACCCTGGACAACCCCGGCACGGCGCCGGGCTGGACGCCGCTGATCTATGCTGCTACCGGCGGCTTCGATCCGATCGTCAATTTCCTGCTCGCCGAAGGTGCCAACATCAACGCGTCGTCCCCGAACGGCACGACGGCGTTGATGATGGCAGTACGGGAGTCGAAAGGCTCGACGGTGGAGTTGCTCATCGCCAAGGGCGCGGACGTCAATCACCGCAATCAGAGCGGCGCATCGGCGCTGGATTGGGCGGCGCGCGACAACGAGAAAAAGATGGTCGAGCAATTGCGCCGCGCCGGCGCGGCAGACGCGAAATGAGCTTGCCAGCCTGCGGAAAACTCAGTCGGGGCCGGCGATCGCGGTACCCGTGGGCGAGGGCGGGGGTAGCGCCGAATTCACACCCGACGTTGCCGCTTCGAGCGACTCCGGTGGGGGCATTGGCGCCGCTGCGGCCAACGGAATGAGCGAAGGCAGCACACCTACGAGCCGGCGCGCGCCGTTGAAGTGCTTTTGCCAGTAGATTTCGGACAGTTGCGAGATCTCGACCTCGCTGCCCGTTGACGGCGCATGAATGAACCGGTTGTCACCGAGGTAGATTCCGACGTGCGAAAACGGCAGGCGGCGGGTGTTGAAGAACACGAGGTCGCCCGGTGCCAGGTCAGCGTGGGTCACTTTGCTGCCCAGGCGGCTCAATTCCTTCGCGGTTCGCGGCAGGGTAACGCCGGTGACCTGCTGGAATACGTATTTGACGAGGCCGCTGCAGTCTACGCCACCTTCCGGTGTCTCGCCGCCAAAGCGGTAATCGACGCCGATCAGGCCCAGTGCATAGATCGCGACGTCCTGGGCGCCGCTGAACGCGTACGAGGCGGCGTCCTTGGCGGATCGGGCAAGTCCCTGGGCGGGGGCGGCGGATTGGGCGTTGGCGCACGTCGGCAGCGCCAGCGCGAGCACCAAGGCGGTGGCAAGCGCATAGCGTCCGGGACACGGATTAGGGGCAAACATCGCTCCATTGTCCCGGAATTCGGCCGGAAGGGCAAAGTAGCCGGGGAAACCGCGATTCCAGACGGCTGGCGGTCGGCGGAAGCTGGCAACGTGCGGATCAAGGAAAACCCGTTCGGCCAGGGAACGTACCGGCAAAGCTGCGGCGCGTTCCCGGCTACCATTAGCAGCTTCGGTCCGCTCTACCCGGGCGTTGCCTTTGCGCCGGCGGCCTTCGACGTGTACTTCCGCCAAAGGCTACCGTTCTAGCGCGTCGGCGATGCGCGACGCTGGTGCCGCGCAGCAGGCTTGCGCTTCGCTGCGATTGCCGCGCGCAGCTTGCGAACGTGCTTGGGATCGGCCACCAGCGGCCGCGTGATCTCGACCCGGTCGCCGTCGCCCAGCGGCGTGTCGCCCTTCGCGCGCTGCCCATAGATTGCGAACTCGAGTTGTTCCGGGTCGAGCGCCAGGCGCGCCACGATGCCCGAGCGGACGACGGCGTCCTGCAGCGTCGCTTCCACAGGCACGCTGACGTCGACCAGCACTTCGACGCCAGGCGCCGCGTAGGCAACCGTGACATGCAAGGCGGCAGACGCGTCCGGGGTGGTCAAGATGGTCCAGGGGCGAGCGCGTCGGCGCGCCGGACAAAGGCGTCGATGAACGTGTTGGCGATGTGGCTGAAGACGGGGCCGACCACTCTTTCCAACATGTGGGTCTTGAACTCGTAGGCGAGTTCGAATTCCACTTTGCAGGCTTCGGTCGCGAGCGCGCGGAATCGCCATTCCCCCTGCAAGTGGCGAAAGGGTCCGTCGCGCAGGTCGATCACGATGGAATCCGGGACGCGGTTCACGTTCTGGGTGGTGAAATGGGCCCTGATCCCATGATAGTCGATGTCGATGCGCGCGGTCTTGCCGTCCGCACGCCGTTCCAGAATTGCAGCGCCGCCGCACCATGGCAGGAATTCCGGGTAGCGCTCGACTTCGTCGACCAGGTCGAACATGCATCGGGCGCTGTAGCCAACGAGGACGGATTTCAGGACGCGCTGCATCGATTGCTAGAATGAGGTCCGCAAGTTCGAAGACAGATCAGGCATGAGCATCGTCGAAAACCGGAAGGCCTTCCACGATTATTTCATCGAGGAGCGCGTCGAGGCGGGACTTTCCCTCGCTGGATGGGAGGTCAAGGCCATACGCGCGGGGCGTGCGAACATCAAGGAGGCCTACGTCGTGGTCAAGAACCGCGAACTGATGCTCATCGGCGCGCACATCGCGCCCTTGACCACCGCGTCGACGCATGTACTCGCCGATCCGACCCGTACGCGCAAGCTGCTTCTTCACCGGGAGGAAATCGACAGGCTCCTGGGCAAGGTCGAGCGCGCGGGCTACACGCTGGCCCCGCTCGACCTCCACTACAAGAATGGACGCGTGAAGCTCGAAGTCGGTCTCGCGAAGGGGAAGAAGCAGCACGACAAGCGCGACGCGATCAAGGACCGTGATTGGGCCCGCGAGCAGCAGCGGCTGATGCGCAATCGTCCGGGCAGCGCACGCACCTGACCGCGATCTGCTCCCGTGCCACCGGGCGCCACCAGCGTCATCCATCCTGCAGCACGGCTTCGGCGGCCGCGATGCCGCTGCGCACGGCGGCCTCCAGCGTTGCGGGATAGTCGGCATCAACGTAGTCACCGGCCAGGTACACGCCCGGAACCAGCCGCACGCCGCCCGGCCGCATGCGCCGCGGCGTGCACGCATACGTCGCACGCTTTTCGGCGATGACCTGCGACCATGTGCTGCGCGAACGCGCCGGTTGCAAGCGCTGCAGCTGGGCATCAATCGCGCGTACCAGCGCTGAATGCTCGAGCTTCTCGTGGGGACCGCTGGCGCTGAGGATCACTGCGAGCAACTGACCGAGCGGCGGGGCGTCGGGCGTCGATCTCGCCTGCGCGAGCACGTCCGGGCGATCGATGACCCATTGCCCCGGACGGTCGTCGAGGCGCGTAATGGCGGCGGGCAGCGGGAACGCGGATTCATACCCCAGCCATACCGTGAAGATCGGTTCATAGTCGAGCGCCGCCATCTGTGTGAGGAAGGCACGCAACTCCGGCTTGGCGTTCAGCGCCTCGGGTGCGAACGCGCTCGCGAGCTGATGCGGGCCGACGGCGACGATCACGGCGCGCGCCGCGCGCAGCGTATCGCCGGCGAAGACATCTGCGTCGCCCGACGCGGCGCGAAGGATGCGCGCGGACGTGGCCGTGCGCACCTCGCCGCCGTGCTTCTCGACGAAGCGCGCCGCGGCGTCGGGAAACATGGCTGACAGGTCCGTCGCGGGTAGCAGGAAATCGCTGGCTTTTGCAGCGCCAGCCAGCGCGGCCTCGAGCACGTTGGCGAATATTTGCGCCGACGCGTGCGCTGGCGGCGTATTCAGCGCGGCCAGGCAAAGCGGCTCCCACAGACCTGCTGCTACGCGGCGCGGCAGCGGAGACAGCAATTGCGCGACCGTTTCATCCGGCTTGCAGGCAAATCCGCGCCGCTGCATTTTGCGAAACCACACAAGGTTTGCCCAGCGTTCGCCAAAGTCGAGCCCGCGAGCCGTCAGGAGTCCAAGAAGCAGGCCGAGTCGTCCCGGCGCCTTGCCGCAATCGAGCATCAATGCCCCTTCAGGTCCCCGCGCCAGCGGAACAATGGCCAACCGGGTACGCGTCATCGTTGCGCTCGCCCCGGCGCCATGCACGAGACCCATCAGGGCCAGGGTTCTTTCATAGGCTCCGAGGAGCAGATGCTGTCCATTGTCCAGAGGCAGCCCGGCGCGGGTGACTCGGCGCGCCCGCCCACCGAGTACGGGGCCTGCCTCGAACAGCGCCACCGTGACGTCAGCGCGCGCCAGCGTCACTGCGGCTGCGCATCCAGCCCAGCCGCCGCCAATGATCGCCACCCGGCCGCGGATTCCTTTATCGGCGCCCATCGTCCCCCAATTTCCTCATGCGGCGCGCCAGGTGCGCCAGGCCAGCCAGAGTTTGCGCAGCGGCGTCAGCGATGTGCGCCGGTCGAGAACCTTGTAGCCGTCGCTCGCGATCTCGTCCAGCAGGGTCCGATAGATCGCGGCCATCACCAGTCCCGCGCGCTGTGCCTTGCGGTCCTGCGTCGGAAGCTGTGCAAACGCGCGCTCGTACCAGTCGCGCGCGCGCCCGGTCTGGAAGCGCATCAGGTGGCGGAACTCGGGGCTGTACTCGGCACGCAGCAGTGCCGACGGGGCCACGCCGAAGCGCTGCAATTCATCCTGTGGCAGGTAGATGCGCCCGCGCCGCGCGTCTTCGCCGACGTCGCGGATGATGTTGGTCAGCTGGAACGCGATGCCGAGGTCGCGCGCGTAACCCTTGGTTGCAGAGTCGCCGTAGCCGAAAATCTCGGCGGACATGAGACCGACGACACCGGCCACACGATGGCAGTACAACTCGAGCGCCGGAAAATCGAGATAGCGGCTTTGCGCAAGGTCCATGGCCATGCCGTCGATGACCGCCTGGAAATGGGCCTCCGGCAGGTGGAATTCCCGCACGATCGGTTTCAGCGCCAGCGCCACGGGGTGCGACGGCTGCCCGGAAAACAGGCTGGTGACCTCGAGTCGCCACCACGCCAGCTTGGCGCCGGCCACCTGGGGGTCGCTGATTTCGTCGACCACGTCGTCGACTTCGCGGCAAAATGCATACAGTGCGATGATCGCCCGCCGGCGCGGCGGCGGCAGGAACAGGAAGCTGTAGTAGAAACTCGAGCCGCTGGCGGCGGCTTTCTGCTGGCAGTACTGGTCGGGCGTCATGGTGCATTTGCCCTCGCGGGGAACACGGCGCGCCATCCCACCGCGACCCAGTCGGCTGCTGCGAGCGCCGGGCGGTGCGCGAAGATGTCGCCCTGCACACGGTCGATGCGCTTCAGGATGCGCAGTCCGCCACTGATGATCGCGGACAGTTCGAGTCCCAGCCGCCAGGGCAGCGCGCGCGTGAGAGGGCGTCCGGCTTCGAGCAGGCTCCGGGCGCGCGCCACTTCGAAGGACAGCAGCGCGTTCCAGTTGCGGTCGACACGTCCGTCGCGAATCTGCGTTTCGTCGACGCCGAAGCGAACGAGGTCGTCCTGCGGCAGGTAGACGCGGTCCTTTTGCCAGTCGATCGCAATGTCCTGCCAGAAGTTGGTGAGCTGCAGACCGGTGCAGATAGCGTCGCTGGCCGCGAAATTGGCCGCCGTCTGCGCGTCATATAACGCGAGCAGCAGTCGTCCGACCGGGTCCGCGGAGCGCCGACAATAGTCCCGGACGGCGTCGAAATCGGCGTAACGCGACACGGTGACGTCCTGGCGAAAGGCCGACACGAGGTCGTGGAAGGGCGCCAGCGGCAAGCCATGTTCGCGGATGGCGCCGGCAAGGGCGGGGAAGGGCGGGGCCGCGGGCGTCTCGCCGCGTTCGATCCGGTCAAGTTCGGCGTCGAACGCGTCCAGCGCGGCCACGCGTTCCGCGGCGGCGGCATTGCCTTCGTCGGCCAGGTCGTCGGCGGCACGAGCGAAGCGATAGATCGCGACGACCGCGGGTCGCAGGCGCGCCGGCATGAGGAACGACGCGACAGGAAAGTTTTCGTAATGGCCGACTGACACGCGAATAGGGGAAATAGTTTCCAAAAGGGCAAGCTTGCGCGTCGCGCGAGCACCGGCGCCGCCGCGGCTTTCGTGACTCGGGAGGGTCTATTACGCTATAATCGCACGTTCTGCGAAAGAGGCTTCCGGGCGACAGGCTTGACCCCGGAGTCACGCAACTTCAATGGCAAATGAGTTGCAACCAGGTTGCAAATGCGTTGCAGTGGAGTTGCGTATCCTAATTGGCAAGCTGCGAAAGTGGCGGAATTGGTAGACGCACCAGCCTTAGGAGCTGGCGGGGCAACCCGTGGGGGTTCGAGTCCCCCCTTTCGCACCACCGGGTCAAAAATAGCAAGGATTCAGGGCGCATGCAAACCGCGATGCAAACAACCGTTGAAACGTTGAGCCAGCTCGAACGGCGCCTCAACGTCGCCGTCCCGCGCGCGCAGATCGAAGGCGAGGTCGAGAAACGCCTGGCGCGGCTCGCCAAGACCGTCAAGTTGCCGGGGTTCCGTCCTGGCAAGGTGCCGCTCAAGATGGTCGTGCAGCAATATGGGCAATCCGTTCGCTCCGACGTCATTTCTGACGCGGTGCAATCGAGTTTCAATGACGCCGTGCGCGAGCAGAACCTCAAGGTGGCGGGGTATCCGCGCATCGAACCGCGCCAGGGGCAAGGTTCGGATGCCGGCGCGACCAGCGATGCCTTCGAATTCTCCGCGGTATTCGAAGTCTATCCCGACATCACGCTGGGCGACCTTGCTGCCATTGCCATCGAGCGGCCGCAGGTCGAAGTCTCGGCCGCCGACGTCGACCGCACGCTCGATGTGCTGCGGCAGCAGCGCGCAGTGTTCGAGCCGGTGACGCGCGGCGCGCAACGCGGTGACCGCGTCCTGGTCGACTTCACGGGCACGATCGACGGGCAGGAATTCCCCGGCGGTCAAGCCAAGGATTTTGCGATTCAACTGGGCGAGGGTCGCATGCTGCCGGAGTTCGAGGCAGCGCTCGAGGGCGCCGCGGCGGGCGAGAAGCGCGAGTTCCCGCTGACCTTTCCCGCGGATTACCACGGCAAGGAAGTCGCCGGGAAAGTGGCGCAATTCGCGCTGACCGTGAAGCAGGTCACGGCGCCGAACGTGCCACCGCTCGATACCGAGTTCGCGACGGCCTTCGGGATCAAGAGCGGGAGTATCGCCGAGTTGCGCGCGGAGGTCGAAGCCAACCTTAAGCTCGAGTTGAAGCGCAAGCTCGATTCCGTGCTGAAGGAGCAGGCATTGAAGGGCCTGCGCAATGCGGCACAGCTTACGTTGCCGAAGTCGCTGGTCGAGGCGGAGGCGCTGCAGCTGGCGCGACGCATGGCCGCCAATCTGCAACAGCAGGGCATGAAGCCCGAAGACATCAAACTCACGCCGGAAATGTTCCGTCCGCAGGCGGAGGAACGCGTGGCGCTGGGTCTCATCCTGGGCGAAGTGGTGCGCGAAAGGAACCTGGAGGCGCGCCCCGAACAGGTCCGCGCGCTTGTTCAGGACGTGGCGCAGACCTACGAGCAGCCCGAGGCGGTGGTGCGCTGGCATTTCGAAAAGCCGGAGCGGCTGAGCGAGTTCGAAGCGCTGGCGGTTGAGCACAACGTGGTCGAGTGGATTCTGGGACAGGCCAAGGTCAGCGACGTGCCCACCACTTTCGAAGGCCTGATGGGACAGGCCAGGGCTTGACCCGACCTTCGTCGGCGACCAGCCGCCGGGACGACTTGACGTTGTCGCCGTCCGGTCCCATCTTTGCGATTCGGATGGAATGGCCTTGGCGGCCAGGTGTGTGACCGCCGCGATGGTTCTGTATCCCACAACAATTGTCCAAGTTTCGAGGATTTTCCCAAGTGACGTATGAAGCCGCCGCAACGAGTTTGATGACCGAGCCCAGCAATCTGGGGCTCGTGCCGATGGTGATAGAGCAAAGCGGGCGCGGCGAGCGCGCTTACGACATCTATTCACGGCTGCTCAAGGAACGCATCGTGTTCCTGGTCGGCCCCGTCAACGACAACACCGCCAACCTGATCGTCGCCCAGATGCTGTTCCTGGAGTCGGAAAACCCGGACAAGGACATCAGCTTCTACATCAACTCCCCGGGCGGGTCGGTGTCGGCTGGCATGGCGATCTACGACACGATGCAGTTCATCAAGCCGGACGTGTCGACGATGTGCGTGGGGATGGCCGCCAGCATGGGCGCGTTCCTGCTCGCTGCTGGCGCCAAGGGCAAGCGCTTTGCGCTGCCCAATTCGACGATCATGATCCACCAGCCGTCGGGCGGTTTCCAGGGGCAGGTTTCCGACATCGAACGGCACGCCCAGTACGTGATCGATTTGAAGCGCCGATTCATCACGATGATGGCCCAGTTCACCGGACGCACGGCCGAACAGGTCGAGCGCGACCACGACCGTGATAACTTCTTGTGGGCGGATGCCGCCAAGGAGTACGGAATTGTGGACAAAGTCTTGCAGAACCGGGCCGAGAGCGCGTAGAGTTAACTGAGACTTCCCAACAGGTTACCGATACAGGTCATTGAATGGCCGACAAAACTTCCGGCGACAAGCTTCTTTACTGCTCCTTCTGCGGCAAAAGCCAGCACGAGGTGCGCAAGCTCATCGCGGGCCCGTCGGTGTTCATCTGCGACGAGTGCATAGAGCTTTGCAACGACATCATCCGCGAGGAGGGCGCCGGTAGCGAGACGGCGCGCGCCGATCGCAACAAGCTGCCCACGCCCCACGAGATCCGGCAAAGCCTCGATCAGTATGTGATCGGCCAGGAACCGGCCAAGAAGATCCTTTCGGTCGCCGTCTACAACCACTACAAGCGGCTGGAGTCGGTGACCAAGGAAGACGATGTCGAGCTGACCAAGTCGAACATCCTGCTGATCGGACCCACCGGCTCGGGCAAGACGTTGCTTGCCCAGACGCTGGCGCGGCTGCTCGATGTGCCGTTCGTGATTGCCGATGCCACGACGCTCACTGAGGCCGGCTATGTCGGGGAAGATGTCGAGAACATTATCCAAAAGTTGCTGCAGAAGTGCGACTACGACATCGAGAAGGCGCAGCGCGGCATCGTCTACATCGACGAAATCGACAAGATATCGCGCAAGAGCGATAACCCGTCGATCACCCGCGACGTGTCCGGCGAAGGCGTGCAGCAGGCGCTGCTCAAGCTGATCGAAGGCACCATCGCTTCGGTGCCGCCGCAGGGTGGCCGCAAGCACCCGAACCAGGAATTCGTGCAGGTCGACACGACCAACATCCTGTTCATCTGTGGGGGTGCGTTCGATGGTCTGGAAAAAATCATCCGCCAGCGCTCGACCAAGACCGGTATCGGATTCGGCGCGGAGGTGGCCAGCCCGGACGACCGCAAGAACATCACGGCGTTGCTGCGCGGCACGGAGCCGGAAGACCTCATCAAGTTCGGACTGATTCCCGAGTTTGTCGGCCGTCTTCCCGTTGCTGCCACGCTGGACGAGCTGGATGATGCAGCGCTGATCCAGATCCTGGTCGAACCGAAGAACGCGCTGATAAAGCAATACCAGAAAATGTTTCGCATGGAAGGCGTCGAGCTCGAAGTGCGCGAGCCCGCGCTGCGGGCCATCGCCAAGAAGGCGCTCGCGCGCAAGACCGGCGCCCGCGGACTTCGCTCCATCCTGGAGCAGGTCCTGCTCGAAGTGATGTATGACCTGCCGTCCCTGTCCAACCTGGCCCGCGTGGTCGTGGACGAGGCGACCATCGCGAACGACGGCAAGCCTTTGCTGGTGTTCGCCGACCAGCCGAAAATGGCCGCGTCGCATTCGTGAATCTTCGCCAAGCTTCAGAATCCAAAGGAATTTGTGCGGTTTGACCGAAACGGCGGCTTGACAGGCCGCCGCGGCGACCCCATTTTCTCTTCGGGATCGCCCTCCATCACCGGGCAAAGACACCTCCCGCCCCACTGCTTCCGCAGGCTTTCATTTCCAGCTTTCCACTGAGGCACCGCATGGCCAACGACACTTCCCTTCCCGCCGACCTGACCGCCCTACCGCTGCTTCCACTGCGTGACGTCGTGGTCTTTCCGCACATGGTCATTCCGCTTTTCGTCGGGCGGCCCAAGTCCATCAAGGCGCTCGACATGGCGATGGAGGCGGGCAAGCACATCCTGCTCGTCGCCCAGAAACAGGCGGCCAAGGACGATCCCGCCGCGGACGACCTGAATGAAATAGGCACCATCGCCACGGTGTTGCAGATGCTGAAATTGCCTGACGGCACGGTCAAGGTGCTGGTCGAAGGCACCCAACGCGCGCAGATCAGCGAGATCGAGGACCGTGGCGAGTACCTGGTCGCGCGTGCTCTGCCGACGCCAGGCGACCCGGGCAGCGCCAACGAAGTCGAAGCCATGCGCCGCGCGCTGCTCGCGCAGTTCGACCAGTACGTGAAGCTCAACAAGAAGATTCCCCCGGAAATCCTGACCTCGATGTCGGGCATCGACGAAGGTGGCCGCCTGGCCGATGCCATCGCCGCACACCTTCCGCTCAAGCTCGAGCAAAAGCAGCACATCCTCGAGATGAGTGAGGTCGGCAAGCGGCTCGAGCACTTGCTGGGCGTGCTCGAAGGCGAAGTCGACATCCTGCAGGTCGAGAAGCGCATCCGCGGCCGCGTGAAGCGCCAGATGGAGAAGAGCCAGCGCGAGTACTACCTCAACGAACAGGTCAAGGCCATCCAGAAGGAACTGGGCGAGGGCGACGAGAACGCCGACCTGGACGAGATGGAAAAGAAGATCAAGGCCGCGCGGATGTCGAAGGAAGCCGAGGCCAAGGTCATGGCCGAGCTGAAGAAGCTCAAGATGATGTCGCCGATGTCGGCGGAAGCCACGGTCGTGCGCAATTACATCGACACGCTGCTGGCGCTGCCGTGGCGCAAGAAGAGCAAGATCAGCAAGGACCTCGCCAACGCTGTCAAGATCCTCGACGCCGACCACTACGGCCTCGAGAAGGTGAAGGAGCGCATCGTCGAGTACCTGGCGGTGCAGCAGCGCGTCGACAAGCTCAAGGCGCCCATCCTGTGCCTGGTCGGACCGCCCGGCGTGGGCAAGACGTCGCTCGGCCAGTCGGTGGCCAAGGCCACGGGCCGCAAGTTCGTCCGGATGTCGCTGGGCGGCGTGCGCGACGAGGCCGAAATTCGTGGACACCGTCGCACGTACATCGGCTCGATGCCGGGCAAGATCCTGCAGAACATGTCCAAGGTCGGCGTACGCAATCCGCTGTTCCTGCTGGACGAAGTGGACAAGATGGGGCAGGACTTCCGCGGCGATCCGAGCTCGGCGCTGCTGGAGGTGCTCGATCCCGAGCAGAACGACACGTTTGTCGACCATTACATCGAGGTCGAGTACGACTTGTCCGACGTGATGTTCGTGGCGACCGCCAACTCGATGAACATACCGGCGCCGCTGCTCGACCGTATGGAAGTGATCCGGTTGTCCGGGTACACCGAGGACGAGAAGATAGCCATCGCCAAGCAGTACCTGATGCCCAAGCAGATGAAGAACAACGGCATCAAGGCCGAGGAACTGCACGTGGCCGACAGCGCGCTGCGCGACATCGTGCGCTACTACACGCGCGAAGCCGGCGTGCGCAGCCTCGAGCGCGACATCAGCAAGATCTGTCGCAAGGTGGTGAAGACGCTGCTCCTGAAACAGAGTGAGGGCAAGGCACGTGTCGCCAAGAGCCCGGTCGATGTCAATTCGAAGAATCTCGACAAGTACCTGGGCGTGCGCCGATTCACCTATGGCATCGCGGAAAAGAAGAACCAGGTTGGGCAGGTCACGGGCCTCGCCTGGACGGAAGTGGGTGGCGACCTGCTGACGATCGAGGCGGTCGCCTTGCCGGGCAAGGGCAAGACCACCACGACGGGCAAGCTGGGCGACGTGATGAACGAGTCGATCGCCGCCGCGCTGTCAGTCGTGCGCCATCGTTCCAAGGCGCTCGGCATTCCCGCGGACTTCTACACGAAGACGGACCTCCACATCCATCTGCCGGAAGGTGCCACGCCCAAGGACGGACCGTCCGCCGGCGGCGCAATCGTCACCGCCATCGTGTCCATCCTTACGGGCATCCCGGTGCGCTGCGACGTCGCGATGACGGGCGAGATCACGCTGCGCGGCGAAGTGCTGCCGATCGGCGGGTTGAAGGAAAAATTGCTCGCAGCCGGGCGCGGCGGTATCAAGACTGTGCTCATCCCCGAGGAAAACGTGAAGGATCTCGCGGAGATTCCGGACGAGATCAAGAACCGCCTCGACATCCATCCCGTCCGCTGGATCGAGCAGGTGCTCGAGCAGGCGCTGGAGCGCCATCCGACACCGCTCGCTGACGAGAAGGAAGCCAGTGATGTGCCCTCGGTTCCGCCGGTTCCCGCTGCCGATGACAAGACGCCGGCATTGAAGCACTGAGCCAAGGGCGCAACGGGAGACAACAATACGCGACTGAGACGCAACTGAAGACGCAACTGAGCGTTCGCGATGCGCGCGTGGGCACGGAAACTGCTCACGCGCGTTTTGTTTTTGTCGCGACGCGTTGCCTCCTTTCGGCATCATCCGCATCGCTTCAATCGACTGCGTGGAATACTTCGCGCGCAACGCGAATGGCGCGCAACGCCATGCGGCGCACCAGCGCGTCTTGCCCTTGACACTGCGAAATCGCGGGCGTTATAAAGACCGTTCGGGTGCGGCCATTGCGTGCGCCCATCCCATTCATTCCGTAGTGCTTCCAAGTTGCCAAGGGGACGTCTTGTGAACAAATCCGAACTGATCGACGCGATCGCCAGGCACGCTGACATTTCCAAGGCAGCTGCGGGGCGCGCGCTGGATGCGACAGTGGGCGCCATTCGCGGGTCGCTCAAGAAGGGCGACATTGTCACCCTGGTGGGTTTCGGATCGTTCTATGTCGGCAAGCGCACGGCGCGACAAGGACGCAACCCGCGCACCAACGAGCCGATCCGGATTCGCGCCGCCAAGGTGCCGAAGTTCCGGGCTGGAAAAGCACTCAAGGATGCGTTAAACTAACCGACTTGGTTTGCGAGGCACGGCACAAGTTGGTTCCGTGCCAGCGGCTCCCGGGTGCTTAGCTCAGTTGGTAGAGCGTCGCCTTTACACGGCGAATGTCGGGAGTTCGAGCCTCTCAGCACCCACCAGAAGCGTGCCGTTGGCGCGGAATGGCGCGCGCAGTTCGGCACGGCTCGGTTTGGCCCCGTTGGTTTCAGTAAGGAGTGGTAGTTCAGTTGGTTAGAATACCGGCCTGTCACGCCGGGGGTCGCGGGTTCGAGTCCCGTCCACTCCGCCAGAATCAGTAAGAGACGAGGGCGAACGCAGGTTCGCCCTTTCTGCTACCGGCCGGAATCGGCTGCACATCGGCTACCTAAGCGGGATCCATGTACGATCTAGTCTACAAGCACAAACGCTTCGCGCAGCTCATCCTGTTCCTGATGATGGTTCCGTTCGCGTTTTTCGGCGTTGATTACTATTTTCGCGGCGGGAACACGACGGATTCCGTCGCGACCATCGGCAAGGACAAGATCACGCTGGCCGAATTCGACCAGTCCCTGCGCGACCAGCAGGAGCGGGCGCGGCAGATGCTCGGCCGCAGCTACGACCCGGCGATGTTCGACAATCCTGAAGTGCGATACGCGGTGTTGGAAGGCGTGATCAACGAACACCTGCTCGCCAACAAGGCGCGCGACGAGCGCTTCCGGATTTCCGACGCGCAATTGCGGGAGACGATCTCCGGCATCCCGGCGTTCCAGGAAGACGGCAAGTTCTCCAGCCAGCGCTACGAACAATACCTGGCGGGGCAGGGCAACAGCCGCATTGCATTCGAGGAAAAGGTGCGCCAGGACATGCTGAACGCGACGGTCCAGGAGCCGGTCGCCGCCGCCAACATCGTGGCCCGCCCGTCCAGCGAGAAGTACCTGGCCCTCTCGGAGCAGCAGCGCGAGGTCGCGGTTGCCGTGGTCAGCGCCGAACCGTTCGTCAAGGACGTGAAGATCGACGATGCCGTGGTGAAGGCGTTCTACGACAAGAACCAGCAGGCATTCCAGACACCGGAGTTGGCGAAGATCGAATACCTGGTGCTGAGCCAGGACGCGCTGATGGCGGGCGTCACCGTCGATCCGGCGGACGTGAAGAAGCAATACGAGTCGAACCTCAAGCAATATGCGGCGGCGGAGCAGCGCACGGTCTCCCATATCCTCATTCCGGTGAAAGCCGACGCGAACGAGGCTGATCGTGCTGCGGCGAAAAAACTGGCCGAGGAGGTCATGGCCAAGGCGCGTGCCAATCCGGCCAAGTTCGGCGACCTCGCGCGGCAATACTCCAAGGACCCGGGATCGGCGGAGCAGGGCGGCGACCTGGGCACCTTTGCGCGCGGCACGATGGTCCCGACGTTCGAGAATGCGGCCTTTGGCGCCAAAGTCGGCGACATCGTTGGCCCGGTGCAAACCGAGTTCGGCTGGCACATCATCAAGGTGAACGGCATCAAGGAAGCCCACGTGCCGCCATTCGACGAAGTGAAGGCGCAAATCGAGGCCGACCTCAAGCGCCAGCAGGCGGCGCAAAAATTCGCCACGTCCGCGGATCAGTTCCAGAACCTGGTGTACGAGCAGGCGGACAGTCTCGCCGGCGCCGCCAAGGCGCTCAACCTCAAGGTCGAGGTGACGCCGTTCATTTCACGCTCGCAGGTACAGGCGATCGCCAAAGGCAACGCCAAGCTGGTGCAGGCGCTGTTCTCGGCCGAATCGATTCAGGGCCGGCGCAACACGGAGGCGATCGAGATCGGCCCCAACGCGATCATGGCTGCGCGGATCGTCGAGTACAAGCCGGCCGCGCCGAGACCTTTCGACGAGGTCAAGGAAGAAATCCGGCGCCAGCTCACGCGCAAGGCGGCTTCCGATCTCGCGCAGGAAGCCGGTCGCGCCAAGGTCGCGCAATTGAACGAAGGCAAGAGCGACAAGCAGGTCGGCGTCACGTTCGGCAAACCGGTACAGTTGGTCCGCAACAAACCCGAGCCCGGCGTCCCGGCGGAAGCCGCCGCCCAGGTATTCATGGCCAACAAGGACAAGCTGCCGACCTTCGTCGGCGCGCCGGACGAGCGAGGCGATTTCGCGATCGTCCGGCTGCAGTCGGTCACCACACCGGGCGGTGCCGACAAGGCCAAGCTGGATGCGGCGGCGGCGCGCCTGTCCGAGCAAGTTGGCCGGGAGATGCTGACCGCCTACCTGGCGACGCTCAAGGCCAAGTCGGACGTCACAATCAATCAGGCCAATCTCGAGAAGAAATAAGAATTCGAGTGGCAGCAAGTGCGATGAAAAACGGCGACCCGCGGGTCGCCGTTGTCATTGCAGCCGGTGGCCGGCGGCGGCGCGGACCGCCGTCAGCCTTGGGAACAGCTGGTCTTGAGGAAGGACTCGACCGTCGCCCGGCGCTTTTTCCGCGCCTCGTCATTCATCAGTACCTGTTCTCCCTTTTCGTTGATGTTGTAGAGGAGGATCTGGTCCGCCGCAAGCGTGGTGAGCTCGGCGCGCGCGTCCCGGCACGAACTGGCCAGGCGCTCCGCGTCCGCCTTCTGCTGCGCCGCCTTCTTGGCGGTATCGGCGGTCGCGGTCTGTTGCTTCTTCAGGTCCAGTTCCTTGTTGGCCAGGTCCTTCGGCGCGTTCGGATTAGCGGGCGGCGGCGGACCTGCAATGGTTTCCACCTTGACGTTGCCGGGAGGCGGCTGGTCGGAATAGACGACGACTCCGTTGGAATCGGTCCATTTGTAGAGCGCGGCCCAAGTGGGTAGCGCAACGCACAGCGTCACGACGAAGGCGCTGGCGACTACCGCAGCAGTGCGATAGCGCGCCCCGCGAGGACGGCCTACGGGAGGGCGGGTCGGCGGATTGTTGCGAGTGGGGCGGCTCATGGCCTACCTCCGGGGATTCGTGACCCGGTCAAGGTAGCGCAGCGCCCCGGCGCGCGTCAATTGTTCCGCAAGTGAAGGCTGACCGGCGGCGGGCGGCTGTGGCTGAACGGATCCGGCTTGGGCGGAGGGTCCGACGCGGGTATAATCGATTTTTGCGCATAGGAGAAATCAATGCGTGTGGTCCGGAAAGCGCTGACGTTCGACGACGTCCTGTTGGTTCCCGCGCATTCCCTCGTCGTTCCCCGCGACGTTTCGCTCAAGACCCGACTCACCCGGTCCATCTCGCTCAACATCCCGCTGGTTTCGGCGGCGATGGATACCGTGACCGAAGCGCGCCTCGCCATCGCCATCGCGCAGGAGGGCGGATTGGGCGTGATTCACAAGAACATGACGCCGGCGAAGCAGGCCGCCGAGGTGGCCAAGGTCAAGCGCTTCGAAAGCGGCGTGGTCAAGGATCCGATCACGATCCCGCCAACGATGTCGGTGCGCGAGGTGCTTGCGCTGACCAAGCGCCACCGCATCTCCGGCCTGCCGGTGGTTCAGGGCAAACGGGTGGTAGGCATCGTCACCAACCGCGACCTGCGTTTCGAGACCAATCTCGACCAACCGGTGGCGGCGATCATGACCAAGCCCGACAAGTTGGTGACCGTCCCGGAGGGAACGGACCTCGAGGCTGCGAAATCGCTGATGCACCAGCACCGCCTCGAGCGCGTGCTCGTCGTCAACGGCGACATGGAACTGCGCGGCCTGATCACGGTGAAGGACATCCTCAAGGCCACCGAGCATCCGCTGGCATGCAAGGACGACCTCGGCCGCCTGCGCGCCGGCGCCGCGGTCGGTACCAGCGGAGACACGGACGAACGGGTCGACGCGCTGGTCGGCGCCGGTGTGGACGTGCTCGTGGTCGACACGTCGCACGGCCATTCCAAGGGAGTGCTGGACCGCATTTCGTGGATCCGCAAGAAGTATCCGGCGGTACAGATCATCGGCGGCAATATCGCCACGGCCGACGGCGCGCGCGCGTTGGCCGATCATGGCGCCGATGCGGTGAAGGTCGGGATTGGTCCTGGTTCGATCTGTACGACACGCATCGTCGCCGGCGTCGGCGTGCCGCAGATTTCCGCGATCCAGTTCGCGATCGAAGGTGCCGCCAAGGCCGGTATCCCGGCGATAGCCGATGGCGGCATCCGCTATTCGGGCGACATCGCCAAGGCGGTCGCCGCAGGCGCCTCATGCGTGATGCTCGGTAGCCTCCTTGCGGGTACGGAAGAGGCGCCAGGCGAGATCGAGCTGTACCAGGGGCGCTCCTACAAGAGCTATCGCGGCATGGGGTCGCTGGGCGCGATGCAGGAAGGCAGCGCGGACCGCTATTTCCAGGATTCCGAAGGCGAAGGCGCCGCGGAGAAGCTGGTTCCCGAAGGCATCGAGGGCCGGGTGCCGTACAAGGGCGTGCTCGCTTCGGTCATCCATCAATTGATGGGCGGCCTGCGCGCGGCGATGGGCTATTGCGGCTGCGCCACCATCGAGGAGCTGTCCACGCGCGCCGAATTCGTGGAAATCACTTCCGCGGGTATCCGCGAATCCCATGTCCATGACGTCCAGATCGTGAAGGAAGCGCCAAATTACCGGGTGCAATGAGGTAAAGCACCCTCGGGCCGGCCGCAATGATCATCGGAGCCGGCCCTTTCATTTGTGCAGCACCAATTCGAACCGGAACAACACCCAGCGATGGCCGCCTCGTCCCACTCGAAAATCCTGATCCTCGATTTCGGCGCGCAGTACACGCAGCTCATCGCGCGGCGGCTGCGCGAACTCAACGTCTATTGCGAGATCCACCCCTACGACGTGGACGACGCATTCATACGCGCCTTTGCCGCCCGGGGGATCATCCTTTCCGGCGGACCAAACAGCGTGACCGAAGGCGACACACCGCGTGCGCCCGAGGCGGTGTGGAGCGCCGGCGCGCCCGTATTGGGCATCTGCTACGGCATGCAGGCGATGGCCGCGCAATTGGGTGGTTCGGTCGAGTCCGGGCACGCACGTGAATTCGGCTATGCGCAGGTGCGCGCGCGCGGCCACTCCGCGCTGCTGCGCGGCATCCAGGACCGCGTCAACGCCGAAGGGCACGGGCTGCTCGACGTATGGATGAGCCATGGCGACAAGGTCACCGCGTTGCCGCCCGGCTTCAAGATCATCGGCTCATCGGAATCCTGCGCCATCGCCTCCATGGCGGACGAGTCCCGGCGACTCTATGCGGTGCAGTTCCATCCCGAGGTGACGCATACGAAGCAGGGGATGGCCATCCTGGCCCGCTTCGCGCACGACATCTGTGGCTGCGGCCACGATTGGAACATGCACGACTACCTGGGAGAGGCGGTAGCGGCCGTGCGTGCCCAAACCGCTGGCGAGGACGTGTTGCTGGGCCTGTCGGGCGGCGTGGATTCCTCGGTGGCCGCGGCGCTGATCCACCGGGCGATCGGTGACCGCCTGACGTGCGTGTTCGTCGACCATGGCCTGTTGCGCCTGTACGAGGCGGAACAGGTGATGCATACGTTTGCGCAGAATCTCGGTGTCCGCGTGATCCATGTCGACGCCAGCGCGGAGTTCCTCGGTGCGCTCGCTGGCGTTTCCGATCCCGAAACCAAGCGCAAGATCATCGGCAAGCTCTTCGTGGACGTCTTCCAGCGTGAGGCGGCCAAGCTCGTCAACGTGAAATGGCTGGCGCAGGGCACGATCTATCCCGACGTGATCGAGTCTGCGGGCGCCAAGACCAAGAAGGCGCACACGATCAAGTCGCACCACAATGTCGGCGGCCTGCCGGAATCGCTCCATCTCAAGCTGCTCGAGCCGCTGCGCGAGCTGTTCAAGGACGAGGTGCGGGCGCTGGGCGTGGAGCTGGGGCTGCCCCGGGACATGGTGTATCGCCACCCCTTCCCCGGCCCCGGCCTGGGCGTGCGCATCCTGGGCGACATCACGCGCGATCGGGCACAATTGCTACGGCGCGCCGACGCCATCTTCATCGAGGAGCTGCGGGCCGCGCACGCTGCCGACGGCGAATCCTGGTACGACAAGACCTCGCAGGCATTCGCGGTGTTCCTGCCGGTGCGCTCGGTCGGCGTGATGGGCGATGGCCGCACTTACGAAAACGCGGTGGCGCTGCGGGCGGTGCAGACCACCGACTTCATGACGGCGCACTGGGCGCCCCTGCCGCACGAACTGCTGGCGAAGATCAGCAATCGCATCACCAACGAAGTGCGTGGCTTCAACCGTGTCGTGTACGACATTTCGGGCAAGCCGCCGGCGACCATCGAATGGGAATGAGGTCGTCGCGCGAACGAGGAGGACCAAGTTCATGAGACCTGCAGCATCCCCGTCGGACCGCTTCGGAACGCTCGCGCTGCGGCGCGGCATCAGTCTGGGCGTGCTTTATTCCTCCAACCGCAATGACTTTGCGCTGGTCCTGGCTGCGGCCGCGTCGGCGTTCCGGGAGGGCAAGACGTACAGCGAGCGCGAGGTCAATGACATCCTGCTGGCGTGGCTTGGCGAAGCGGGCGCCATGCTTGCCGTCGACCATGTCGAATTGCGACGCTGGCTGGTCGACAATCGGCTCCTCGAGCGCGATGGCTTCGGGCGCGTCTATACAACGGGACAACCTTTGCCCGAGTTGGCCGCGCTGGTCACGGCGCTTTCGGGGGTCGACCTGAACGCGATTGCGCAGGCGGCGCGAAGCCGCGATGCCGCCGCTCGCTCGGAGCGCAAGCGGCAATGGGCGGCGAGCGCCGGCGATCCTGTCGACGAACCCGCCCTGCGCAATGGCTGATAGCGGGCCGGCATGACTCGCCAGAATTTTGCATCGGGCGCGCCGTGGGAGCCGATCGTCGGTTATTCGCGGGCCGTGCGCATCGACAATCATGTCTTCCTCTCCGGGACCACCGCGACCGACGGTGACGGCAAGATCGTCGGGATCGGGGACGCCTATGCGCAGACCCGGCAGGTCATCGCCAATATCGCGTCTGCGCTGGCGCGCGCCGGTGCCACATTGGAGGACGTCGTGCGCACCCGCATCTTCGTGACCGATATCGCGCAGTGGGAAGCCGTCGGGCGCGCGCACGGCGAGGTGTTCGCTACGATTCGCCCGGCGTGCACGATGGTGGAGGTATCCCGGCTCATCGCGCCGGAACTGCTGGTCGAAATCGAGGCCGACGCGGTGCTGCCGAAGGGACGGCCATGACCACCAGGGGAATGCTGAGCATACCGCCGCCCCTATCTCCGAGCACGCGGTTCTATGCGCGGATCCGGCGCGCGCTCGCGACGTCCGGTTCGCTGATCGGTGGCACGCTTCTGATCGGCACGATTGGCTACCACGTGGTCGACGACTTCAGCTGGCTCGACGCCTTTCACCAGTCCTCCCTGCTGCTTTCCGGCATGGGACCGGTCAAGGAAAACGTCTCGGTGGCCGGCAAAATTTTCGACAGCTTCTATGCGCTGTTCTGCGGCGTGATCCTGCTGGGCGCCACCGGAATCCTTTTCACCCCTTTCATTCATCGCATTCTCCATCGCTTCCACATCGAAGATGCCAGCGCAGGAAAGTGACGATGCGTGGATGGGCGAAGCGCTGACGCTGGCGCGCGACGCCGGCGCGCGCGGCGAGGTGCCGGTTGGCGCTGTCGTCGTGAGGGACGGCCGGGTGATCGGTCGCGGTGGGAACACCCCGATCGCTGCCAACGACCCCACGGCGCACGCGGAGATCGCCGCGCTGCGCGATGCGGCGGCAAACGTCGGCAACTATCGCCTGCCGGACTGCGCGATGTTCGTCACGCTGGAGCCGTGCGCGATGTGCGCCGGCGCCATCATGCACGCGCGCGTAGGTCGGCTGGTATTCGGCGCGAGCGATCCCAAGACCGGCGCGTGTGGATCCGTCGTCGATCTTTTCGGCGAAACGAGGCTCAACCACCACGCGACGGTCGTGGGCGGCATACGTGCCGACGAATGCGGCCGTCTGCTGTCGGCATTCTTCTCCGCGCGACGCTGAGGAATGGCACGCAAACACGGTATCGGCATCTATGCGCCCGCTGGTTTTGCGCAGGAACCCGCGGCGCTCGCCCGCGCGGTCGCGCTTCTGGAAGCGAGGGGACACCGCGTGGTCGTCGATCCGAGCTGTCACATGCGCTGGCAACGTTTCGCCGCGCCTGACGACGAACGCCTGGCCGGCGTGCTGCGCATGGTCGCGGACCCGCGGGTCGATCTGGCGCTGACGCTCCGGGGCGGCTATGGCTGGACACGACTGCTGCCCCGCATGGACTTCGCCCGGATTGCGGACTCCGGCAAGCGCTGGCTTGGCTACAGCGACTTCACGGCCTTTGCGCTCGCTGCATTGGCCCTGACCGGAATGAAGAGCTTCGCCGGACCTTCCGCCACAGGCGATTTCGGCGCCGAAGCGCCGTCGGAATTCATGCTCGCCCATTGCTTCGGTCTGCTCGACGCCGACACGTACGCCGTCGCTTGCGACCTGGAGGGGCCGGCACGGTTCTCGACCGCGGGCACGCTCTGGGGCGGCAACCTGGCGCTCGTCGCGCATCTGCTCGGCACGCCATACTTTCCCCGCATCGACGACGGCATCCTGTTCCTGGAGGACGTGGGCGAGCATCCCTATCGCATCGAGCGGATGCTCTACCAATTGCATCATGCCGGCGTGTTGACGCGGCAGCGCGCGATCCTGCTGGGCAGGTTCACCGACTACGAACTGAACGGCAACGACGCTGGCTACGACATGGCGGCGGCGGTAGCGCAACTGCGTTCGGTGGTGCAGGCACCGGTCTATACGGGTTTGCCCTTCGGGCATGTCGCCGACAAACTCACGTTGCCTGTCGGCGGCCACTGCGCGCTCGAAGTTGGCGACGGACGGGCACGTCTCACATTCTCCGATTATGGCAGCTGAAGCGTCGCAGCGACGATTCACGATCCGACGGGTCGACTGGTCGGGGGCCGGCGAGGAATTGCGTGCGGTGCGGCGCGCAGTCTTCATCGTCGAGCAGGGCATACCCGAAGACCTGGAGTGGGACGAGTTCGACCCCGTGTGTCCGCACGCGCTGGCGGTGGATGCGGCAGGTGCGGCAATCGGCTGCGGCCGCCTGCTGCCGGACGGCCACGTCGGCCGCCTCGCGGTGCTCGCGGGCTGGCGGGAGCAGGGAGTCGGTTCCGCGCTGTTGCGCGATCTCATGGACGTCGCGCGCACGCGCGGATACGCGCAGGTGCTGCTCAACTCGCAGACGCAGGCGATGCCGTTCTACGCCCGCCACGGATTTGTGCCCGTCGGCGCCGCCTTCGTCGAAGCCGACATCCCCCACCAGAAAATGGCTCGGAACCTGGACTAGGGCTCCCGCCGAACGTCGAACGCGAATTCGACTTCCCCCGTGGCGACACCGCAGGTGTCAAAAGTGCGCTCGACGAAGCGCGCGTTACCGTCGCGATCGACGGCCAGCACCGTCGAGCAGCGCGTTCCGTAATCCTTGCCGACGATGAACGGCGCCGACAGCAGGCGTTCCCATTCGAGTGGCACGCCGGTCGACGGCAGCGCGGCGTCCGGCGGCCGGTGCCGATCGGACAACGCCGCGAATACAGGTGCGATGTCACCGCTGTCCTGGTCGGCCCAGGCGGAAACCGCGGCCCGTGTTCGCTCCAGTTTCGGCCACGGCGTGTCGAGCAACGCGTTCGATACGCCGTGCACGCCGGCCGGAATGGCACGGACCGCGTCGCTGCGGTTGGAGGTCCAGAAGGCGCGCCGCGCATCGCCGGCAAGCAAATTGAAGCCGTTGTAGGCGGCCGCATTGCGCATGGCGGCGGACAGCGCTGCAGCGGGCCGGTCCGAGGTGTTGAGGACGGCGGGCACGAGTTCGCCGCGCGACGGTGCAGACGGATCGTTGCGGGCGCCGCCCTCGCGCACGTTGGTCAGCAGCGCCCAGCGCCCGTCACGGCGAACGCCGAGCCAGGTGCCGCCGGCAGCGAGATCGCGACCGGCGAGCACGCCGACGAAGGGCGGCCGCTCTCCCCATCGCGCGGGAAGCGCCGCGCGGGCATGGAATTCGTCGCGGTTGGCAGCGATCACCAGCGGAAACGTGGGATGCGCATCGAGCGCGACGATGACCAGGCACATGCCGGTTTATCCGCCTGCCTCATCGGGCGCCGGAATGACATCAACGAATGCCTCGACGTGGCGGCCACTGTCGGCGATGTGCCTCGCAAGGTCGTGGCGCTGGACCGCGGCGGCGAGTTCACGCTCGAAGTCGGCCGATTCGGTCACACGCTCATGGATTTCCATCCATGTGTCGGGTTGCCCACGGCGCACGAGCAGCCTGCCGCGAATGCCTGTGACGCGGGCCACGTCCGCCAGCACCGCGTCGACCGCAGCGCGGGCGGCGCGCGTTTCCCCGATCGTGTCGCACGTCACGCGATACCACACGAAATAGTGAACCATCGCGGAATGAATGCGCGGCTACAGCTTGGGCCGGTCCGGCGCGACCGGCGCGGGAACGATGTAGGGCAGAGGAAGCTGCGACAGGGTCGCGCCATCCGGCGTACCGACGCGAAGCAATCCGTCGAGCGCGCTCAACTGCACCACCGCCAGAAGGTCAGCACCGCCGTTCGGCGCGGGCGCGGCGTCGACCACCATGCCGCAGGCCTGGTCGCCGAAAACGCTGCCGTAGATCCTGGTTGCCGCGGCGGGCGCCGCGCCGTCGACGTGGAAGAGGTGCATGCGCTCCTTGAGCCGGCCGAGGTATTGCATGCGGGCGACGATTTCCTGACCGGGGTAGCAACCCTTCTGGAAGCTCACACCACCAAGAAGATCCCAGTTTGCTGTCTGCAGCACGAATTGGTCTTGCGTCGACCCGTAAATCGTCGCCACGCCGGCGCGGATACCGAGCCAACGCCAGGTTTCCGGCCCGATTGTCGGCGCGAGGGACGACAGCTTTGCCACCACCGCATCCGGCGCATGCGCGGCTGCGGGGATGATTGCGACGATTCGGCCGTCGGGAAAGCCGACCAATGTCCCGGTGTCGGCGACCAGCGCCTGTCCTCGTTCCGGCGCACGATCGAAGGCGGTCCGGCACAGCGAATTTGCCTGCGCGCCTGCCATTCCGAACACCGCGTGCGTCACGGACAGGTCCGTGACCGTCAATTTGGCGCGCAGCACGTACATCGAAAATCGCTTGCGTAAAGGTTCCACGAGATCCCTGGGAACCAGCGCGCGAAACGCGTCGTCGCCATCCCGCCACAGCAGGAGGGTCGCGAGCATGCGTCCCTTAGGGGAGTTGTAGCTCGACCATTGCACCGAGCCCGCCGCCAAGGCCTTGAGGTCGCTGGACAATTGCCCCTGGAGGAAGGACTCGGCATCCGGTCCGGCGAAGGCCAGCAAGCCGAGTTCCGGCGTCGCGCAAAACAGCGATGGTGCTGGCAGATCGGTTGCCGGCAGCGCGGCGGATTCCGCAAGGGGGGAGGCCATGACCGAAGATTGGGGGCGAAGGGCAAGCGGCGCAAGGCCCGCGGTAGGCTCACGGGAGTGGCGTCTGCGAGCGAAACCGTGCTAGAATAACGAGTTAGCTCGATACGTCGTGCGGAATTGGTCTGCACGGCGGAAATCGGCTAGAAACCACACACCTGCGGTCTTTAGGGTGTCCTTGCGTGAATCCGGCCCGGTCGGAATTCAGGCGTACAGGATCACTTCCGCGGGTGGCGGGTGGCGAAGGTTGATGCAACGTCAAGTCAACCCGATGCCACACCAACCCTGAAGGAGCAAGGCAATGTCGGTCACGATGCGTCAAATGCTGGAAGCCGGAGTCCACTTCGGTCACCAGACTCGTTACTGGAATCCGAAGATGGCGGATTACATCTTCGGCCAGCGTAACAAGATTCACATCGTCAACCTCGAGAAGACGATGCAGAATTACCAGGACGCGATGAAGTACGTGCGTCAACTGGCAGCCAACCGCGGCACCGTCCTGTTCGTCGGCACCAAGCGCCAGGCGCGCGAGATCATCGCCGACGAGGCGAAGCGCTGCGGCATGCCCTTCGTCGACCATCGCTGGCTGGGCGGCATGCTCACCAACTTCAAGACGGTGAAGGTGTCGATCAAGCGCCTGAAGGACCTGGAAGTCATGGCCGGCGACGGCACGTTCGAGCGGATGTCGAAGCGTGAAGCGCTGTCGCTTTCGCGCGAGCAGGACAAGCTCAACAAGAGCCTGGGCGGCATCAAGGACATGACGGCGCTGCCGGACGCGATCTTCGTCATCGACGTCGGCTATCACAAGATCGCCGTGACCGAGGCGAAGAAACTCGGCATCCCGCTGGTGGCGGTAGTCGATACCAACCATTCGCCGCTTGGCATCGCGCACGTGATCCCGGGCAATGACGACTCGAGCCGCGCAATTCGCCTGTACGCGCGCGGCGTGGCGGACGCGATCCTCGAAGGCAAGAGCACCGTGATTCAGGAGATCGTCCAGGGCGGCGACGAGTTCGTCGAAGTCGCGGAAGAAGCGCCCGTCTGAGCGGTGCCGGATCAGGGATGACGGGGCCCGCGGGCCCCTTGTCTTGCCCGGCCCAACCTTTGAACATGGAGCATTGAAATGGCGGAAATCTCCGCAAGCATGGTAATGGACCTGCGTCAACGCACCGGCCTGGGCATGATGGAGTGCAAGAAGGCGTTGGCCGAAAGCGCGGGTGACCTGGACAAGGCCGAGGAACTGCTGCGCATCAAGAGCGGCGCCAAGGCTTCCAAGGCCGCGGGTCGCGTCGCCGCCGAGGGCGTGGTTGGCGCGTACCTCGCGCGCGACGGCAAGCTGGCAGCGATGGTCGAGTTGAACTGCGAGACGGATTTCGTTTCCCGCAACGATGACTTCGTGGCGCTGGCGAAGGCGCTCGCGCAACTCGTTGCCGAAAAGAACCCCGCTGACCTCGCGGCGCTGTCCGCGCTGCCGCTGGCGGGCGGCACGGTGGAGTCGGCGCGCGTGGCATTGGTGCAGAAGATCGGCGAAAACCTGTCAATCCGCCGCTTCGTGCGGTTCGCGACCGCGGCCCGCCTTGTCCAGTACCTGCATGGTGGCGGCCGCGTCGGGGTGACCGTTGAATTCGACGGCGGCAATGACGCCGTCGGCAAGGATGTCGCGATGCACATCGCGGCTTCCATCGCCAATATCCGCCCGGTGTGCGTGTCCCGCGATCAGGTCCCGGCCGACCTTATCGAGAAGGAACGCGCGATCTACACGGCACAGGCCGCGGACAGCGGCAAACCCGCCGACATCGTGGCCAAGATGGTCGAGGGCCGCATCAACAAGTTCCTGGCGGAAAACACGCTGCTGGGACAGCCGTTCGTCAAGAACCCAGACGATAGTGTGGAGAAGCACCTGAAGGCGAGTGGCGCGACGGTGAAATCATTTGCGCTGTACGTCGTGGGCGAAGGCATCGAGAAGAAAAAGGACGACTTCGCTGCGGAAGTGGCGGCAATGGCCAAAGCCTGACGAATCACCATCATTCGGCATGAATCCGGTGCGTGGCCTGCCGCGCGCCGGACCGCAACAGGCACCAATCCGCATCATTCCGCCGGGCACGAACAGAGGGAGATCGCATGAACTCGCCGACCGCCGCCGCACCGCTTGCCACGGTTCCCTCCACGGTGCCCATCTCCGCCGCTGCCCCTGCGGCCCCGGCCTACAAGCGGGTTCTGCTCAAGCTCTCGGGTGAGGCGCTGATGGGCGACGACGCCTACGGCATCAAGCGCGAGACCATCGATCGCATCGTGGCGGAGATCGCCGATGTGCAACGGCTCGGCGTGGAAATCGCCATCGTCATCGGCGGCGGCAATATTTTTCGCGGCGTGGCTCCCGGCGCTGCCGGAATGGACCGCGCCACGGCGGATTACATGGGCATGCTGGCCACGCTTATGAACGCGCTGGCGCTGCAGGATGCGTTGCGCCGTGCCGGCGTGGAGTCGCGCGTGCAATCGGCGCTGCGCATCGACCAGGTGGCCGAACCCTACATTCGCGGGCGCGCGCTGCGCCACCTCGAGGAACGCAAGGTCGTCATCTTTGCTGCCGGCACGGGCAATCCCTTCTTCACCACGGACACGGCGGCGGCGTTGCGCGGCCGCGAAATGGGTGTCGATATCGTGCTGAAAGCGACCAAGGTCGACGGGGTGTACACCGCAGATCCGATGCAGGACGCGTCCGCCACGAGGTACCTGAAGCTCACGTTCGACGAGGCCATCATCCGCAATCTCAAGGTGATGGATGCCACGGCGCTGGCGCTGTGCCGAGACCAGAACATGCTGCTCAAGGTGTTCTCGATCTTCGTTCCTGGCGCGCTGAAGCGCGTAGTCATGGGCGCGGACGAGGGCACGCTGGTGCATTGCTAGCCGGAGCATTGGAGGACGCATGATCAACGACGTCAAGAAGGCCGCTGAACAGAAAATGGGCAAGTCGGTCGAGTCCCTCAAAGCCGATCTGGGCAAGGTCCGCACGGGACGCGCCCACACCGGCCTGCTGGACCACATCCAGGTCGACTATTACGGTGCGATGATGCTGCTGAC
The DNA here is from genome assembly GCA_963819965.1 of uncultured beta proteobacterium. GTDB lineage: Bacteria > Pseudomonadota > Gammaproteobacteria > Burkholderiales > Casimicrobiaceae > VBCG01. The sequence continues at coordinate 243,711 of CAWFYA010000004.1, read as the reverse complement.
GCAGGTCGCCAACGTGACGCTGGCGGACGCGCGCACTATCGGCGTGCAGCCGTGGGAAAAAAAGATGATTCCGGTGGTGGAAAAGGCCATCCGCGATTCGGACCTCGGCCTCAACCCCGCCACGAGCGGCGATCTCATCCGCATTCCGATGCCCGCCCTGACCGAAGAGCGCCGGCGCGAGCTCACGAAGGTGGTCCACAAGGAAGCCGAGAATGCGCGCATTGCCGTGCGCAACATTCGCCGCGATGCGAACGAGCACCTGAAGAAGCTGCTGAAGGACAAGCAGTGCTCGGAGGACGATGAGCGCCATGCGCAAGTCGATATCCAGAAGCTGACCGACCGCTTCATCGCTGAAGTCGACAAGATCATGCATGCAAAGGAAGCGGACCTGATGGCGGTCTAGCGGCCAGGTTCCGAACTTCCGTGTTCAAGAGCTCCACACGCGACATTCCCGAGACGCTTGCGGTCCCCCGGCACGTCGCGATCATCATGGACGGCAATGGGCGCTGGTCGAAGCGGCGGCACCTGCCGCGGTTCGCCGGCCACCATCGCGGCGTCGAGGCGGTCCGCAGCACGGTGCGTGCGGCCATCGAGCGCGGCATCGAATACCTGACGCTGTTCGCGTTCTCCAGCGAGAACTGGAGGCGACCAGCCGACGAGGTGTCGATCCTGATGGAGCTCTTCGTGCGCTCGCTCGAGCAGGAGGTGGCCAAGCTCCATGAAAACGGCATCCGTTTCAAGACCATCGGCAACCTGGCGCCTTTCGATTCGCGCATCCGTGACCTGGTGGCCGCCGGCGAGGAAATGACCGCGCGCAACACGCGCCTGACACTTACCGTGGCCGCGAACTATGGCGGTCGCTGGGACATCGCGCAGGCTGCGCAGAAATTCTTCGCCACGCATCCTGAATGCGCCGCCGGCGCGCCCATGGTGCCGGAGGCGCTGGAGCCTTACCTCGCGCTCAACTTCGCACCTGAGCCAGACCTGTTCATTCGCACCGGCGGGGAACAGCGAATTTCCAATTTCATGCTGTGGCAGCTCGCCTACACCGAACTCTATTTCACCGATCTGCTGTGGCCCGACTTCGATGCCGCGGCGCTGGACGCCGCGATTGCGTCGTATCGCAAGCGCGAACGGCGGTTCGGACGCACCAGCGAACAGGTGCGAGCGTCGGCGCGGCATTGAGGCCGGCCTTCGCGGCGACACGATGCTGAAAACCCGGATCCTCACGGCGCTGGTCATTGCGCCGCTGGTATTGGCGGCGATTCTATTTTTGTCGCCTCGCGGGTGGGGCATGGCGGCCCTTGCGCTGTTCCTGGTTGCCGCGCATGAATGGGGGCTGCTTGCGCGCTTTGGAGGGCGGAACCGGCTGCTGTTCAGCGCGGGCATCCTCATCGCCGGCCTGGGTCTGCTCTGGATGCCCGCCGCGGAATTTGCTCGCGGGTGGCCCGCCGCAGTCGTCTACGCGGCGTGTGGCGCCAGCGGATTGTTCTGGTTGCTTGTGGCACCGGTGTGGGTCCAGGCACGCTGGCCCACCGACGTTCCGTGGGCGATGATCGTGTGCGGGTGGATCGTGCTGCTCGGCGCCTGGATGGCCGTCGTCCAACTGCAGGCGCGCTCGCCGTGGCTGGCACTCGCGGCAATGGCCATCGTGTGGATCGCCGATACGGCGGCGTATTTCTCGGGGCGCGCTTTCGGCCGGAGAAAGCTGGCGCCGGAGATAAGCCCCGGCAAGACGTGGGAAGGCGTCTATGGCGGCCTGGCCGCGGTTGCGATCTACGCGTTGGCAATGCTGCTGCCGGCGCAGCGCAGCGGATGGGCGCCGTCTCTCGACCTCCTTTTCGTGGCGACGTGGCTCGGGCTCATGCTGGTGATCGCCGCGGTCTCGGTTATCGGCGATCTGTACGAATCGCTGATGAAGCGACATGCTGGCGTGAAGGACAGTGGCGCCCTGCTGCCGGGTCATGGCGGTGTGCTCGATCGCATCGATGCGCTGCTCGCGGCCATGCCGCTCGCCGCGCTGGTTGCGCACTTCTTCCTGGCCAAACCGTGATGCGCACGCTGACGCTCCTCGGTGCGACAGGTTCGATCGGCGCATCCACGCTCGACATTGTGGCAAGGCATCCGGATCGCTTCCGGCTTGCTGCACTTGCCGCCAACAAGGACTGGGAGCGGATGGCGGAATTGTGCCGCCTGCATCGCCCGCCTTTTGCCGCCATGCAGGACGCGGAGGCGGCGCGCGCCCTCGCCGAGGCGCTTGGCGCGGACGGCTTTCCGACGCGCGTGCTGGCCGGACCCGCGGGACTCGCCGAGGTTGCGGCGCTGCCCGAGGTGGACACGGTGCTGGCGGCGATCGTCGGCGCCGCCGGACTTGCGCCGACGCTCGCCGCCGCGCGCGCCGGCAAGCGCATCCTGCTCGCCAACAAGGAAGCCCTGGTGATCGGCGGCGAGCTGTTCATGCGTGCGGTGGCGGAGGGCGGCGCGGTGCTGTTGCCGATCGATAGCGAGCACAACGCGATCTTCCAGAGTCTGCCTGCCGCCTATGACCGAAATCCGGTCCGGGGTGGCGTGCGCCGGTTGCTGCTGACCGCTTCCGGCGGGCCGTTTCGCACCCGTGCACTCGCGGAGTTGCCGCATGTCACGCCGGACCAGGCGTGCGCACATCCCAACTGGCGCATGGGACGCAAGATCTCCGTCGATTCGGCGACGATGATGAACAAGGGCCTGGAGGTGATCGAGGCGCATTGGCTGTTCGGCGTGCCCGCGGCCGCGATCCAGGTCGTGATCCATCCGCAGAGTGTCATCCATTCGCTCGTCGAATACGTTGATGGTTCGGTGCTGGCCGAACTGGGACATCCCGATATGCGCACGCCCATCGCCCAGGCGCTGGCGTTTCCCGACCGGATCGACTCCGGCGTCCCGCCGCTCGAATTGGCGCAGCTCGGCGGATTGACGTTCGAAGCGCCGGATCACGAGCGCTTTCCCGCGCTGCCGCTCGCGTTTGCAGCACTGCAGGCCGGCGGCACCGCGCCAGCCATTCTCAACGCGGCCAACGAAATCGCGGTCGCGGCATTCCTCGAGGGCGCCATTCGCTTCACCGACATCGCCGATGTTTGTGCGCGCACGCTCGCCAGGCTGCCTGTGCGGCCCGCGCGTTCGTTCGACGACGCGCTCGATGCCGACGGCGATGCGCGACGGACGGCGGCGGCCCTGCTAAGGCTCCCCGCGGAAAATGCGAAAATGGCCTCATGATTGATCTGGCCTACAAGATCGCGGCGTTCCTGGTCACGCTGGGCGTGTTGGTGGTCTTCCACGAACTTGGCCACTACGTTGTTGCGCGCTGGTGCGGCGTGAAGGTTCTGCGGTTTTCCGTCGGATTCGGCCGGGTGATCGCATCGCGGCGGGTCGGCCCGGACCAGACGGAATGGGCGCTTTCGACCATCCCGCTCGGCGGGTACGTGAAAATGGCCGATGAGCGCGAAGGCGACGTTGCGCCCGGGGATGTGGCGCGCGCGTTCAACCGCCAAAACGTGTGGAAGCGCATTGCCATTGTTGCGGCGGGACCCGTGGCAAACCTCCTGTTGGCCGTGGTGCTCTATGCCGGTACCTTCATGGCCGGCATCCCCGGCCAGCGCGCGCTGCTGGCCGAACCGGCGCCGGCGACCGCCGCGGCTGCGGCGGGCGTGCGCGGTGGCGACCTGGTCGTCGCGCTCGACGGCGATCCGGTGCAAAGCTGGCAGGACCTGCGTTGGCGTTTACTGCGTGCCCAGGGCCGCGATTCCATCGTCGTCGCGGTCGTGCCCAAGGACGCCCGCGCCGGTGACCCGCCGGTTGAACATACATTGTCATTGGCATCGGTCAAGCCTTCGGATTGGGAAGGCAACACCACCGGCGTGCTGGGATTGCGCTCGGACTTGGGCGCCCCCCTCATAAGCGAGGTCGTCGCCGGAAAGCCCGCGGCGATTGCCGGATTGGCCAAAGGCGACCGCATCGTTGCTATCGGCGACGCAACGATGCGCTCGCCAGGCGACGTCGCGCAGGTGACCAATGCCAGCCCGGGTGCGCCACTATCATTCCGGATCGAACGCGCGGGATTGCCAATGGTCATCATGGTCACGCCGGAAACGGCGGAACAAGGCGGCAAGACCATCGGACTCGCCGGATTGCGCCTGTCGGTCGACCCGGAAACGGCAAGCCGGCTGGCCGTTACCGTTCGTTTCGGCGTCGTCGATGCGCTCGTGCAGGGCGCGCGCAAGACTTGGGAACTTTCCGTCTTTACGCTGAAGATGATGGGCCGCATCTTCACCGGCGAAGCCTCGGTGCGCAACATCAGCGGCCCGCTGACGCTGGCCGATTTCGCCGGACAATCCGCGCAAGCGGGACTGCTCGTCTTCGTCGGCTATCTTGCGCTGATCAGCATCAGTCTCGGCGTTCTCAATCTGTTACCAGTTCCGCTGTTGGATGGGGGTCATTTGCTGTATTATTTCGCCGAAGTCGTCAAAGGCAGTCCCGTCTCCGACCGTGTATTCGAGGTCGGCCAGCGCATCGGCATGGCCATGCTCGCCGTTCTGATGGCCCTCGCACTCTTCAATGATTTTTCCCGACTGTTCTGACCACCATGGGGTGGATTGCGCGCAGGCGCGACCGGTGAAGCGCGATTCGCGGCGCGCACCTACGCGCGTCCGCGGCCTTCGTTCCGGCGTTCGCGCGCTGCTGCGGCTGGTTCTTTGCACACTCCTGCCCTTCGCGCCGGCGCTCGCCTGGGCGTTCGACCCTTTTACCGTGCGCGACATCCAGGTCGAAGGCGTCCAGCGTACGGAGGCAGGCACTATCTTTTCCTACCTGCCGATCAAGGTCGGCGAGCGCATCGACGAGCAGAAGGTGGCGGACGCGGTCAAGGCGCTCTACGCCACGGGGTTCTTTCGCGACGTGCGTATCGAGGCCCAGGGCGATGTTCTGGTCGTCATTGTGCAGGAGCGGCCGACGATTTCCTCGCTGACCTTCGTCGGCAACAAGGAATTCGACACCGACACGATAAAGAAGGCGCTAAAGGACGTGGGCATCGGCGAAGCGCTCATCTTCGACCGCGCGGCGCTGGACCGCGCGGAGCAGGAACTGAAGCGCCAGTACATTACGCGGGGCAAGTACGCGGCGAGCGTGCAGACAACCGTGACACCACAGGACCGCAATCGCGTCGCCATCAACTTCACGATCGTCGAAGGCGACACGGCGAGCATCTCCCGGATCAATATCGTTGGCAACAAGACTTTCTCGGAAAAGCAGTTGCGCTCGGAAATCCAGCTCACCACGCCCAACTGGCTGTCGTGGTACACGAAGGACGACCAGTACTCGAAGCAGAAGCTGATGGCGGACCTGGAGTCCCTGCGCAGCTTCTACCAGAACCGCGGCTACCTAGAGTTCAACGTCGAATCGACGCAGGTTTCCATCTCGCCTGACAAGGACGAGGTGTTCATCACGATCAACCTGGTGGAAGGCCCGCAGTACACCGTCTCCTCGGTCAACGTGCTGGGCGACCTCGTGATCCCCGAGGCGGAAGTGCGCCACCTAATCCAGATAAAGCCCAACGAAGGCTTCTCGCGCTCGAAGCTGCAGGCTTCCGTGAAGGACATCAGCGAACGCATGGGCGCCGACGGCTACGCGTTCGCCAACGTCAACGCCGTGCCGGAAATCGACCGTGCCAAGGCGACCGTTGCGTTCACTTTCTACGTGGACCCGGGCCGGCGCGCCTATGTCCGCCGGATAAACATCTCCGGCAACGCGCGGACTCGTGACGAAGTCATCCGGCGCGAGCTAAGGCAACTGGAAGACGGCTGGTATGACGGCACCCGGATCGAGCGGTCGAAAGTGCGCGTTCGCCGCCTGGGCTACTTCGAGGAAGGCAGCATCAACCTCGAAACCCCGCCGGTCGCGGGAACGCCGGACCAGGTCGACATCGACATCACTGTGGGCGAGAAGAGCACCGGCAACGTGCTGGCCGGCGCGGGCTACTCCAGCAACGACGGGCTGGTGTTCAGCGCGTCGATCTCCCAACAGAACATCTTCGGGTCGGGAAATGGCCTGTCACTGGCCATCAACACCAGCAAGATCAACCGCACGATCTCGGCGACCTTCGTCGAGCCCTACTGGACGGTTGATGGCGTGTCCCGGGTGATCGAGGTGTACGACAAGTACACGGACCCCAGCACGCTGGACGTTTCCCAATATGCGGCGTCGACGCTCGGCGCAGCGGTGAGCTTCGGGATCCCGGTTTCGGAAATCGATTCGATCAACCTGGGCATCCGCGGCGAGCATACCAACCTCACGTTGTTCCAGCAGAGCCCGCCGATCTACTACGAGTTCGTCCGCAACTTTGGCTATGCCACCAACAGCTACATAGTTTCCGGCGGCTGGGCGCGTGACACCCGCAACGACATCCTCTATCCTACGTTCGGCCGTGCGCAGAGCTTCCTGGCGGAGGTCGGACTGCCGATCGGCGACCTCGAATACTACAAGCTGAATTACAATGTTCAGGCATATTGGCCGGTCTACGGGGATTGGGTATTGATGTTGCGCGCGGACCTGGGTTACGGCGACGGCTACAACCAGAAGCCTTACCCGTTCTTCAAGGCTTTTTACGCCGGTGGCGTGGGTTCCGTTCGGGGCTACGAGGCCGGGACGCTCGGACCGCGAGATATCTACGGCAATACCCTGGGCGGCAAGCGCAAGATCGTTGGCAATGCGGAGGTGGGCTACCCGCTGATCAAGGGAGACAAGGCGGTGCGGGTCAGCGCATTTTTCGACACCGGCCAGATCTACGCCGACGGTACCCAGCCGCAGTATGAGAATTTCCGCTACTCCACCGGCATTGCCGTGAGCTGGAGTTCGCCCATTGGCCCGCTCAAGTTCAGCTACGCCATCCCGCTCAATGACATCGAGGGTGACAAGATCCAGCGTTTCCAATTCCAGGTGGGGCAGGGCTTCTAGGCCCCTCCGCACCAGCAGGAGATCATCTTGAAGCACAGCAGAGTCGTCGCCGCCGCCGTGTTGCTGTACGCCGTCACGGGTGCCGCGGTAGCCGCCGATTACAAGATCGGCTTTGTCAACGCAGAGCGGTTGTGGCGGGACTCGGCGCCGGCCAAGCGCGCCCAGCAGAAACTGGAAAAGGAATTTGCGCCGCGCGAGGCGGAGCTGCAGAAGCAGGGCAAGGCCGTGCGCGACCTGCAGGCGTTGCTCGACAAGGATGGCCCGACCATGGGCGAGACCGAGCGCCGCAACAAGGAGCGCGACCTCGCCAACCAGTCGCGCGACGTGCAGCGCATGGAGCGGCAGTTTCGCGAGGACGTGAATCTGCGTCGCGCCGAAGAGCTCGCGGCCGTGCAGGAGCGCGCCAACAAGATTCTGATGCAGATCGCCGAGACCGAGAAATTCGACCTCATCCTGCAGGACCCGGTCGTGTTCGCGAGCCAGAAGATCGACATCACCGAAAAGGTGATCAAGGCGCTCGCCGACAAGTAACGAGCGTCGCGTCCCTGCGCGGGCACCTCGCCGTCACGGAACCCCATACCGCCCGCGATGCCGTCGACTCCTGCGCCTTCCGGCATCCGCCTGGCCGATCTTGCGACCCGCATCGGCGCCACGCTGGACGGGGACGGCGAGGTGCGTGTGCATCGCGTCGCCACTCTTGAGAATGCGGGTCCCGGCACGCTTGCTTTCATGACCGGCGCCCGGTATCGCACGCAACTCGCCACGACGGGAGCCTCCGCCGTCATCGTGGCGCCGGCACACGCCAGCGGCACCGCGCTGCCCAAGCTCCTCCACGCCAATCCCTATGCCGCCTATGCGTCCGCGGCGACCATCCTGCATCCGAGGGCGCTCGTGCTACCGGGCGTACACCCAACCGCGGTAGTCGACGGCGCCGCGCAGGTCGATCCGCTGGCAAGCATCGGTCCCCACGTGGTGGTCGGCGCCGGCGCGAAAATCGCGGCGCGGGTCCAGATCGGCGCCGGATGCACACTGGGAGATGACGTCGAACTCAGCGAGGATGTGGTGCTCCATGCGAATGTCTCGCTCTATGCGCGTGTCGTGGTCGGCGCGCGCACGATCATCCATGCCGGCGCGGTCATTGGCGCAGATGGCTTCGGCATGGCCGAAGCCGGCGGGCGCTGGCTCAAGATTCCGCAACTCGGCGGGGTGCGAATCGGCGCCGACTGCGAGATCGGCGCCAATACGACTATTGATCGCGGCGCCATCGACGACACCGTGATCGCGGACGATGTGAAGCTCGATAACCAGATCCAGATCGGCCACAACTGCATGATTGGCGCGCACACTGCGATTGCCGGCTGCGTCGGCATTGCGGGCAGCACGCACATCGGCCGCAACTGCAAGATCGGCGGCGCGGCAATGATTTCCGGGCACCTGAATATTGCCGACGACGTGATCATCTCCGGTTGCACCGGCGTATTCCATTCGATCGACAAACCGGGGGTCTACACCGGCGCGTTTCCTGCATTGCCGCATCGCGAATGGCAGCATGCGATGTCGGGCACGCGCAGGCTGCGTTCGCTGGAGGCCCGCCTCCATGCCGTGGAGCGTGCCGCCGGCAAACTCGGCGCCGGCAGCGAGGAGGATGAGCGATGAGTGGAAACACGGCGGATCTCGCCACGATCCTTGCGTCACTGCCGCACCGGTATCCGCGACTCCTCGTCGACCGGATCATTGAGCACAAGCAGGGCACGATGGCGCGTGCCATCAAGAACGTCACGGTCAACGAGCCCTATTTCCAGGGCCACTTCCCGGGCTATCCCGTAATGCCGGGCGTGCTGATCATCGAGGCTCTCGTGCAGTTGTCTGCCCTGCTCGCGCATGACCACGGACTTCGCCTCGATATATCCGGTATCACCGGCGCACGCTTCAAGCGGCAGATTTCCCCCGGCGATCGGCTTGAACTGGAGACAATCATGGGTCCCGTGACAGACGGTGCGGGCACCTATGCGGTGAAGGCGGTCGTCGATGGGCAGCTCGCGGCGGAGGCCGAGTTGCTGGCGCTATACACTCCGCTGACGGGTTCCACCCCGCCTGCCACGCGCTGACGGGAAGACCGCACCATGGCCGGCGTCCATCCCACCGCGCAAGTCGATCCCGCCGCGCGCCTCGCAGCCGATGTCTCCATAGGCGCCTTTTCCATCGTCGGGAAGGATGTCGTGATCGGCGCGGGAACGATCGTCGGCCCCCATGTGGTCTTGACCGGCCGCACCACCATCGGCGCGCGCAACCGCTTCTTCCAGTTTGCCTCGATCGGCGAAATCCCGCAGGATCGCAAATACGGCGGCGAACCCACGACCACGACTATTGGCGACGACAACGTCTTTCGCGAATTCGTCTCCGTTCACGCAGGCACCGCACAGGACCGCGGCGATACCTGCATCGGCAACGGCAACCTGTTCCTCGCGTACGCGCACGTGGCCCACGATTGCGTCGTCGGAAATTTCACCACGTTCTCCAACAACGCGCAGATCGCCGGGCACGTTCAGGTCGGCGACTGGGTCGTCCTGGGCGCATTCTGCGGCGTGCACCAGTTCGGCCGTATCGGCGCGCACGCGATGGTCGGCGCGTATGCGGTCGTATTGCAGGACGTGCCGCCGTTCATGACGGTCTCGGGCTACCCGGCCAAGCCGCATGGCACCAACAATGAGGGCCTGCGCCGGCGGGGCTTCTCGGACGGCGACATCCTCGAGGTGCGGCGGGCCTACAAGATGTTGTACCGGGAAGGCCTCTCGCTCGATGCTGCGCGGGCAAAGATCGTTGAGGCGACGAACCACGCGCCCGTGCTGGCGCCGCTGGTCGAGTTCCTGGCGGTTCCCGGCCGCGGAATCGTGCGCTGACCGTGGCCGGCATCACGATCGGCATCGTCGCCGGCGAGGCGTCGGGCGATGCGCTGGCCGCTACCCTCATTCGCGCCGTGCGCGCCCGGCATCCGGACATCCGCTTCGTCGGGGTCGCGGGACCGCAAATGGAAGCGGCCGGATGCGAGGCCTGGTATTCGGTGGAACGGCTCGCTGTTCGCGGATTCGTCGAGGTCATCGCCCATCTGCCCGGGCTGTTCCGGCTGCGCCGGCAGTTGCGGCGGCGCATGCTGGCGGAGCGCGTGCAGCTCTTCATCGGCGTGGATGCCCCGGACTTCAATTTCGGCCTCGAGAGAAAACTCAAGCGGCGCGGCGTCCGCACGGTTCACTTCGTCAGTCCCTCGCTGTGGGCGTGGCGGCGCGAGCGCCTGCGCAAGATCGGCCGCGCCGTGCACCGCATGCTGGCGCTTTTTCCGTTCGAGCCTGCTCTCTACGAATCCGCCGGCGTGTCGGTCACCTACGTGGGGCACCCGATGGCCGCAGAGGCGGCGACGCACGCGACCCGCCGTGAAACCCGCGAGCTGCTCAATCTGAAGGCCGCCACGCCGGTATTTGCGCTGTTGCCAGGCAGCCGGATGTCGGAAATCGGGATGCACGCGGAACTGGTGCTGGCCACCGCGGCGCGCATTCACGAGTCGCGCGAGGACGCGCGCTTCCTCGTGCCATTCGTCACCCGCGCGACCCGTGACACGTTCGAGACCGCGATGCACCGGACGGGACGGGATACGCTGCCGATCACGTTGCTGTACGGCCACGCGGAAGACGCACTGCGCGCGGCGGATGTCGGCATCGTGGCGTCCGGCACCGCTACGCTCGAAGCCGCTCTCGCGCGCTGTCCGCACGTCATCTTTTACCGCGTCTCGGCACTGACTGCGCGCATCGTCGGCCGCCGGCTGCTGCTGCCTTATGTGGGACTGCCCAATGTGCTGGCGGGCGGATTCGTGGTGCCCGAGTTCCTGCAGCAGGACGCCACGCCGGTCAATCTAGCCCAGGCGGCACTCAATCTGTTCGACGATACTGTGACCCGGCGGCGACTGGAAGCGCTGTTCGCGGGATTTGCCGTGCAGCTTTCGGCCGATACCGGCACGCTCGCTGCTGCCGCGATACTGGACGAATTACGGCTGGCCGGCGCGCCATGCTGATTGCGGGCGTCGACGAGGCCGGGCGGGGGCCGCTCGCGGGTCCCGTGTATGCGGCGGCGGTCATCCTCGATCCTTCGCGACCGATTGCCGGGTTGCGCGATTCGAAGCTGCTGTCGGCCGCCCGGCGCGAGTATCTTGCGGTGGAAATCCGCGCCAGCGCGGTGGCCTGGGCGGTGGCGGCGGCCGACGTCGACGAGATCGACACGCTCAACATCCTGCAGGCGACGCTCGTAGCCATGCAGCGGGCGGTCGAAGCGCTTGCGCCCGCGCCGACACGGGCGCTGATCGACGGCAACCAGGTGCCCCTACTCAGCTGCCCCGCGCGCGCCATCGTCAAGGGTGACCGAGATGTCGCCGCGATTTCCGCCGCATCGATACTTGCCAAAACCGCGCGCGATGCGCTGCTCGTGCAGCTGCACGCGCTTTATCCGTGCTACGGCTTCGCGCAGAACAAGGGATATGGAACGAAGGAGCACATGGCGGCGCTGCACCGGCATGGACCCTGTCCGGAGCACCGCCGCAGCTTCTCCCCGGTTGCGCAGATGCGCATCGTGCTGTAGGGCGCTGCCCCGGGGCTGCGTGCCGGACTGGAACGCTGATTTGAAGATGTGCAAGAATTCGCCGTAGCCGACCACGCAGGACGTGGAAAATGAATGGAAGGGGAACTCGATGATCCATTGCGTGCTGCACGATCCGCGCGACTCGGTGGCCGTGGTCGTGGTCGAAGGGGTCGCCGCGGGAATGACGCTGACGGGGCTCGTGCTGGACGAGGACCGGACGTTGACGCTGCCCTGCGTGCAGGACATTCCGCTGGGGCACAAGGTGGCGCTGAAGGACATGGGGGTGGGCGACACGGTGATCAAGTACGGCGTGGACGTCGGCAAGGTGGTGGTGCCGATTGCCAAGGGACAGCACGCCCACGTCCACAACATCAAGACCAAGCGCTGGTGACGCGGCGTACAAACTCTTGACCATGCAGACAAATTTCCAAGGCTACCGGCGCGAAAATGGGCGCGTGGGCGTGCGCAATCACGTCATCGTGCTGCCGGTGGACGACCTGTCCAATGCCGCCTGCGAGGCGGTCGCGCATAACATCAAGGGTGCGCTGGCTATTCCGCATCCCTATGGCCGGCTGCAGTTCGGCGCTGACCTCGATCTGCACTTCCGCACGTTGATCGGCACCGGCGCCAACCCGAATGTCGCAGCGGTCGTGGTCATCGGCATCGAGCCGCAATGGACGCAGCGCGTCGTCGACGGCATCAAGGCGACGGGCAAACCCGTGTGCGGCTTCGGCATCGAGCTCCACGGCGATCATGACACGATCATGCGCGCATCAAGGGCTGCCCGCGAGTATGTGCAATGGGCAAGCGAATTGCAGCGCGTCCAGTGTGACCTTGCGGAGCTCTGGGTGTCGACCAAGTGTGGCGAGTCGGACACGACGTCCGGCTGCGGCGCCAATCCGACCGTCGGCGACGCCTTCGACAAGCTATATGCGGCCGGATGCACGCTCGTCTTCGGCGAGACCACGGAGCTGACCGGCGGTGAGGCCATCGTCGCGGCGCGATGCAGGGACGATCGGGTACGCGCGGAATTCATGCGCGTGTTCGATCGCTACCAGGAAGTGATCGACGCTCACAAGACAAGCGATCTGTCCGACTCGCAACCGACCAAGGGCAACATTGCCGGCGGCCTCACCACTATCGAGGAAAAGGCGCTGGGTAACATCCAGAAGATCGGCAAGACTTGCGTGATCGACGGTGTGCTCGACAAGGCGGAAATGCCGACGAGCCCAGGCTTGTGGTTCATGGACTCGTCGTCGGCGGCAGCCGAAATGGTGACGCTGTGCGCGGCGGCGGGTTACGTCGTCCACTTCTTTCCCACCGGGCAGGGCAACGTCATCGGCAATCCGATCCTGCCGGTGATCAAGATCTGCGCCAATCCGCGCACGGTGCGCACGATGACCGAGCATATCGACGTCGACACGTCCGGACTTCTGCAGCGCGAGATCACGATGACACAGGCGGGCGACCGCCTGCTCGACATGATGTTCCGCACGGCCAACGGCCGCCTCACCGCGGCCGAGGCGCTCGGCCATCGCGAGTTCGTGCTGACCCGCCTTTACGAGAGCGCCTAAAGCCGTGGCCACGTCCGCCGGCCGTGTCGTTTCCTCGCCCGGTAACGAGGTGCCCGCGCTGCCCGATTTCGCCGCCATCCGCGCGGCGCATGCGCGAATCGCACCGCACGTCCTGCGCACGCCGGTGATGACCTGTCCCGCCATCGATGACGAAGTGGGCGCGCAAATCTACTTCAAGTGCGAGAACTTCCAGAAGATCGGTGCGTTCAAGGCACGCGGGGCGTGCAACGCAGTATTTTCGCTGACCGAAGAGGAAGCGGCGCGCGGCGTGTATACGCATTCCTCGGGAAACCACGGCGCCGCGCTGGCCTATGCGGCGCAACGACGCGGGATCCCGGCCTACGTGGTGATGCCGGAGAACGCGGCCAGGGTGAAGCACGCCAACGTGGCGCGGTACGGAGCCATCATCCGCCTGTGCCCGCCCACGCAAAGCGCGCGGGAGCAGGCGTGTGCCGACATTGGCCGCGAGACCGGCGGTGCCCTGGTTCATCCATATGACGACGTGCGGGTGATCGCGGGGCAGGGAACGGCGGCGCTGGAATTCCTCGAGGCCGAACCTGCGCTCGACATGGTGATCGCACCCATCGGCGGCGGCGGCCTGATTTCCGGAACCGCGATTGCCGCCAGCGCAATGAAGCCCGGTATGGTGGTCTGCGGCGCGGAACCGGCAGGCGCCGACGATGCGGCACGCAGCTTTGCCTCAGGCAAAGTGGAACCGCTGCCGCATCCGGACACGATCGCCGACGGATTGCGCGCCACGCTGTCGGAGCGCACGCTATTCGCGATAAGGCGACACGTTGCCGCAATCGGACTGGCCAGCGAGGCGGGCATTGCGCGCGCCATGCGCATGACCTGGGAGCGCATGAAGATCGTCATCGAGCCTTCATCCGCGGTGCCGCTTGCGTGCTTGCTCGAAGGCACGCTGACCGGCAAGGGAAAGCGCATCGGGATCATCATCAGCGGGGGCAACGTCGACCTCGAGCGTCTGCCCTGGCAATAGCAAATGTCCATCATCGCAACGGAGTCACGACTCATGAGCCAGCACATCGCAACGGCGGACTATCCGCGCTTTCACCTTGCCTTTCCGGTTACCGACCTTGGCCGGGCGCGCGAGTTCTACGGTTCCTACCTGGGCTGCGCCGAAGGCCGCAGTTCGGAAGACTGGGTGGATTTCGACTTCTTCGGCCACCAGATCGTGGCGCACAAGGTGGCGAACGCGCAGATGTCCGATGCCACGAGCCTGGTCGATGGCGACAATGTTCCCGTGCGGCATTTCGGCGTCGTGCTCTCACTTTCGGCTTGGCATGCGCTAGCCGAAAAGTTCAAGGCGGCGGCACAGGCATTCGTGATCGGGCCGCACATCCGCTTCCGGGGCGAGCCGGGCGAGCAGGCAACGATGTTCTTCCTCGACCCGTTCGGGAATGCGCTCGAATTCAAGGCCTTTGCCGACCCCGATCGCCTGTTCGCCAAGTAGGCATCCCGCGCGAACTGGCATCACGGGCCGCGGTGCCGACCATCGATCTGCAGGAACTGACGCGCCTTGCGCAACGCGCGCTCGCGCGCGCCGGCGCCCGGGACGAGACCGCCTGGACCACGGCCCGTGCGTTGGTGGCAGCCGAGGCACAGGGCCTCACGTCGCACGGCGTGTCGCGTGTGACGCAATATGCGTTGCACCTGCGCAACGGCCGCGCCGATGGCAACGCAGTACCGCGGATCGTCAGCGAGCGTGGCGCGGCCTTTCTGGTCGACGCCGGGACCGGCCTGGCCTTTCCTGCCTGCGCGCTCGGAGTGGCGGAAGCGGTACGCCGCGCAGAAGAATTTGGCGTCGCTTTCGCGGGCATTACCAATAGCCATCACTTCGGCGTCGCCGCCGATCACCTGCGGCCGGTCGCTGCAGCCGGCATGGTAGGCATGGCGTTCGGCAATTCACCAGCCGCCATGTCTGCCGCAGGTGGCCGCCGGCCGCTATTCGGCACGAATCCGATTGCCGCAGTGTTCCCGCGCCGCACCGGCCCACCGTTATCCATCGATCTTTCGCTATCCGAGGTTGCGCGCGGCAAGGTGATGATGGCAGCCAAGCGCGGCCAGCCCATCCCACTGGGCTGGGCGCTCGATCACGCCGGATTGCCGACAACCGATGCGCAGGCGGCTCTCACCGGTTCGATGTTGCCGATGGGGGGAAGCAAGGGGGCGATGCTAGCGCTGATTGTCGAGCTTCTGGCCTGCGCACTAACCGGTGCTGCGTTCGGCTTCGAGGCGGATTCCTTCTTTGTCGACGAAGGTAATCGACCTCGACTGGGCCAGGCGTTTCTGGTGATCGACCCGGGGGCGCTGGCCGGGCGTGCCGCCTATCTGGAGCGTGTGGAAACGCTGGTGGCGGCGATGATTGACGACACGGGCGTACGCTTGCCCGGGTTGCGGCGCGACAACCTCGCGGCGATCGCCGAACGGCAAGGCATCGAGATTTCGCAGGCGCTGGCGGATGAGCTTGCGCGGTTGGCGACGGCCTGAGCCTCTCCCACGCGCGCGAGGACCAGGATGCGCTCAGCGAAACCCGAATTCGCCTTCGCAACCCTCGTTCACCCAGATGCCATTGGCGTCATAACCCCAGGATCGGCCCTGGATGCAGGGGGCGTTCGAGCGTTGCGCGATTAGCCAGGCATAGCCAATGCGCCGGCCCGATTGGCAGAATGCCTGCTGATAATTGCGGCTTTCGCATATGAGGGAGCTCGCGACCGGCAATACCGGCGGCGGCGGAACATACGCTCCCGATCCGCTTGCTTGCACGCCGAAGCTGCCGGCACAGCCTTGCGTTACCCAGATGCCGTCGTGATCAAAGCCCCAGGTCTGACCCTGGATGCAAGGCGCGCTTGAGGTCTGCTCGACAAGCCATGCGCCGACCACCTGCACACCGGTCGGGCAGAATTGCTGCTGATAATTCTGGCTGTCACAGGTTATGCGCACGTTGCCGGAACGGCCCGGTGCAGCAAAGACCGGCGGCGCGGCGACGCCCTGGAAGCCGAAATCAGCCTCGCAACCTTGCGCCACCCAGATGCTGTTGCCTTGGAAACCCCAGGTCTGGCCCTGTATGCACGGCGATCGCGAGCGCTGCGCGATCATCCATGCATTGGTGATCGTCACGCCGGTCTGGCAAATCTCCTGCTGATAATTGCGGCTCTGGCAGGTGAGTTGTTGTTGTGCCCACGCCGCTGCCGGCGCGGCCAGGCAGGCGAGGAGCAGCAGGGTCAGCGCATGCCGGTTTCTTTTCACGGAAAGCCTCCAGTGGGATTTGGCTCCGGTCATTCTAGCCGGGATTGGACGAGTCCTGAACGCGCGGTATTGCCGTGCCGGCGGCGATCGCTTCACGCAGCGGCTTGAAAAGTCCAGGCGCGGCGGCGATCACTTCGTCAGTACGCAGGAAATTGGTGCTCCCGGCAAGATCGCCGACGCGGCCGCCGGCTTCGTTGACCAGGAGGGCGCCCGCGGCCACGTCCCACGATTTGAGGCTCATCACCCAGAATCCGTCGAGGCGACCTGCCGCCAGGTGGGCCAAGTCCAGCGCGCAGGATCCCGCGCGGCGCAGTCCCGCGCATTTGCCGATGAGGTGATTGAACGTGGAGAGGTAGGTCGCAAGCTTGGGGCTTTCCCGCGTGGGGAAAACGGTGCCGATCAGCGCTTGCGAAAGCTCCGTGCAAGCGGAAACGCGCAACGGCGCGCCGTTGCGCTGTGCACCCTTGCCCTTGATCGCGGTGAAGCACTCGTCGTGCACCGGGTCGAACACGACGGCATGCGTGATGTCGTTGCCGTGGACCAGCGCAATGGACACGGCATAGTAGGGAAAGCCATGGATGAAATTGACCGTGCCGTCGATCGGGTCGACGATCCACTTGTACCCGACGCCGTCGCGCGCGCCGGCAATGTGGCCGGATTCCTCGCCCAGGATGGCGTGGCCCGGAAACGCCGCGCGGATCGTCGCGACGATCGCGTCCTCGGCCTCGACGTCGGCGGTGGATACGATCTCGCCGTGGTCCTTGGAAAAGGTCGGCAGGCGAACGAGGTCGCGTGCTGCGTCGGCGATGACGGAAGCCGCGCTTCGCGCTGCGCGCACGGCCACGGCAAGGATGGCATCGTCAGCCGGCGTCATCGGGGGAGTGCGTCTCTTGATGGCATGCGGATCATTCTAATCCTGCGCCCGAAGCTCGGCGCGTTTGGAGGGAAGGCGCGACGGGTGGTGCCGTCCGGAAAGGGGATGGGAGAAAGCAGCTTAGCGCCTCCTGGTGTCGTGGCCGACTGCGTTGGGATGCGTTGCCCGGATTTGGATCGGCAGGTCGGCACAGCGAGGAGGTAGTAGAGTAGCGAAATTGGGCGGTTGAATGGGCGACGCGGCGGGGATGTCGCAGCGTGCGGAAACCGGGAGGTACCGTGCAATTCGAGTGCCAGCGCGTAGTCGATGTCTTCATAGCCATGCCGGCCGGCAAGATCGACCATCCCAACGCGGAATGGCTCAAGGAGGCGCTGGCGCCGGTACTGGATGCCGCCGCATTGGGCAATTGCGCGCTGGTCCTCGATTTCTCGCGGGTCGAGTACATCAGCAGCATGGGTTTGCGCGTGCTCCTGCTGGCGGCCAAGCAGTTGCGCGCGGCCAGCGCGAGAATCGCCGTGGCGGCGCTGCAGCCGCCAGTCGCGGAAATCTTCGCGATCGCGCGCTTCAACCATGTCCTCGAGATATTTCCCGACGTACGCGCGGCACTCGCGCAGTTGTCGAAGCCCGCGCTCGCTGCGTTCGACGCGGGAGCGCGATGAAGCGGGTTCGCTTCTGGGGGACCCGCGGATCCCTTCCGGTGGCGCTGACGGCATCCGGCGTCCGCGACAAGGTGATCCGGGCGCTGCGTGCTGCGGCCGGGAAGGACTTTGCCACGAACGATGCGCTGTGCGCATTCGTCGACGGGCTGGGACTCGCGGTTTCCGGCAGCTACGGCGGGCATACGGCGTGCGTCGAGATCGAAACCGGCGGACCGGAATACGTATTGTGCGACCTGGGCTCCGGCGTTCGTCCGTTCGGCCAGAAGGCGCTGGCGCGGCATGGCCCCGGGTCGCCGCAAACGTATCACGTCTTCATGTCCCACGTGCACTGGGACCACATCATGGGGTTTCCATTTTTCACGCCGGCGTACATTCCGGGCAACCGGATCCACATCTATGGCGGTCATTCCGAACTCGAGGAAGCGTTCCGGCGACAGCAGGCGGCGCCGTCGTTTCCCGTGGATTTCGCGACGTTGGGTGCGGACATCGAATTCCGCCGGCTGGAACCCGGCGGTTGTTACGAAATCGCGGGCATGCAGGTCAGTCTCATGCTGCAGAGGCATTCCGGCGACTCCTATGGGTACCGGTTTGCCGGGGGCGGCCGGTCGGTCGTTTATACGACGGACTCGGAACATGCGCTGGCGGATTCCGCCGAGACTGCAACCTATGTGGATTTCTTTCGCGATGCGGACGTGGTGATCTTCGATGCCATGTATTCGCTGGCCGAGGCCATTTCCGTGAAGGCGGATTGGGGGCACTCGAGCAATATCGTCGGCGTCGAGCTATGCCAGCTGGCGGGTGCCGGACAACTGTGCCTGTTCCATCACGAGCCCATTCACGGCGACGACGCGATTGCCCGCGTGCTTGCCGAAACTCGCCGCTACGAGGAGATCACCCGCGCGACCAAGCCGCTGATCGTTTCCGCCGCCTACGACGGGATGGAAATCGAGTTGTCCGGTGCGACATCCGACGCCGGCAACTGAGCTTGCCAGCCGAGATCGGCCGCCGAGATTGGCTACGGAGAATGGCAACTGAGAATGGCAACTGAGAATGGCAACTGAGGGCTGCCATCCTATGGCGCCCGGGGACCGGACACGTGGCGGTTGAAACACCGGAGGCACTGTCTCAAGCGCAATCGATCCGCCGCATCTCGCTTCGCGGCCTGCTGACGCTCGCGGTTCTGGCGGTGCTTGTGGGCGTCGAGCCGATGCGGAACGACGGACTGCAGTCACTGTGGTTCGATGCGTTCCAACGGGTTTCGCCGCGCGCCATCGAGTCTACGCCGGCCGTGGTGGTGGAAATCGACGAAAAGAGCCTGGCGGCGCTGGGGCAGTGGCCGTGGCCGCGGACGATCCTGGCCAAGCTCTTGCGCGACATCGAGGCCTTCCAGCCATTGGCCATCGGCGTCGATATCGTCATGTCGGAGGCCGACAGGATGTCGCCGCAGCAGCTTCTTTCGGGCATGGAGCTAAAGGACCCGGTCCTGGCCGCTCGCGTGGCTGCCCTGCCGTCCAACGATGCGGAGCTCGCCGCCGCCATTGGCGCGGGACCCGTCGTACTCGGCCTGGTGGGAACGCCCGAACCTACCGGCAAGGTCCTGCGCGCGGCGCCGTTCACTAGGCAAGGCAACGTGGTTGGCGTGCCCGTGAACATTGCCCAATTCAAGGGCGTCTTTCCGAGCATTGACCAGCTCGATCGTGCCGCGACGGGTCATGGCTTGATATCGGGGAGCGACCCGAGCAAGAGCGTCATTCGTCGCTTGCCGCTGGTGTCCAGCGTGAACGGCACGCTCGCACCCGCGCTGTCCGTGGAGATGCTGCGCGTGGCGCTGCGCGAGCCCACGCTGGCCCTGCAGACGTCGGAGGGGGAAGTGCGTGGCGTAAAAATTGGCAGCTTCACCGCGCCCACCGAGAACGACGGCTCAATTCGCATTTACTATTCGCCGCGCGATCCCCAGCGTTCCGTTTCCGCCATCGACGTGCTCGACGGCAAAGTCGATCCGCAATTGCTGCGCGACAGGCTCGTGTTGGTGGGCATGACGGGACTGGCGTTGACGGATTATCAGAACACGCCGCTGGGCGAGCCCATGCCGGGCATCGAGATCCACGCGCAGCTGCTGGAAAACCTGAAGGACCAGACCTGGCTGCAACGCGCGCGCTGGGCACCGGCCCTCGAGGTGGCCGTGTTCGCGCTGCTCGGCCTGCTGCTGATCTGGGCGACGCCGCGGTGGCGACCCCGCAATGCCGCGCTGCTGGCCGGCGGCTGCATCCTGGCGATGGCGCTTGCCTCGTTTGCGGGATTCTATTCGCGCCGGCAATTGTTCGATGCCGCAACGCCGAGCCTGGGTCTGCTCATCCTGTTCAGCGCGCTGCTGACGCTGACGTTGACGGAAGCCACGCGACGCCGCAAGGCCCTCGAGCTGACCGTTCAGGCGCAGAGGGAACAGGCGGCAATCGTTGCCGGCGAAATGCAGGCGGCGCAGCGCATCCAGACCGGAATCCTGCCGCGCGCCGAAACGCTGCGCGACGAGCGCCGCGTCGACCTGGCGGCAGCGATGGTCCCGGCACGGGAGGTCGGCGGCGACCTCTACGATTTCTTTCTGCTCGACGGCAACCGCCTGTTCTTCATGGTGGGCGACGTGGCCGGCAAGGGTTTGTCCGCCAGCATCTTCATGGCGATCAGCAAGGCGCTCTACAAGAGCACCACGCTGCGCCAGCCGGATGCGTCGATCGGCGAGCTGATGCGCCTGGCCAATGGCGAGGTTTCCCGCGACAATCCCGAAACGTTCTTCGTGACGGTATTTGCCGTCATTCTCGACCTTGCGACCGGCAAACTGAGCTATTGCAACGCCGGCCATGAGAATCCTTACGTCCTCGACCCCGCCGGCGGCGTACTGGCGCGGTTGGCAGGCGGCGCCGGACCGCCGCTATGCACGGTCGAGGGTTTTGCCTATGGCGCAGGCAGCCGGGCGATGCGGGAAGGCGAGCTGCTATGCATCGTCTCCGATGGCGTGATCGATGCACAAAATGCGGCGGACGCGCGTTATGGCGGCGCCCGGTTGCGCGGTATTCTGGCGCGCGCGGGCTCGCCGGGCGCTACGGCATCCACGGTGGTCGACGCGGTCCTCGCGGATGTGCGGGCGTTTGTCGGGACTGCCGAACCTACCGACGATGTCACGGTGCTCGTGCTGCGCTGGCTGGGGAACGGCGCGAAGACCTGATGAATCCTGTTGCCTACGGCGCGCTACCGCACGACGATCACGACCCGGCGGTTGCGCGGTTCCGCCACGCCGTCCGGCGTAGGCACCGCAGGCGCGCGCTTCCCGCGCGAAATCGCATGGATGTCGTCAGCGGGGATGCCCAGCTTCATCAACGCGGCGCGAACCGTTTCGGCCCGCTGTAGGCCGAGCGCATCGTTGAGCTGATCGCTGCCGACCGCATCGGTATGTCCGACGACCAGAACGTCCGGCACCGGCCGCCTGGCGATTTCCGACAGCACGCGGTCCACGTCCTGTTTCGATTCGTCGGTAAACTCGTCCTTGCCCTCGACAAAATAGAGCGTGAAGGTCGTCGAACGCGCCGGTTGCGCGGCAAGCGCCGGGGCGAACTTCGCCTGCACTTCCTGTGGCGTCGCCATATAAGCCTGCGGACCTCGTGCCGTCACCTTGGCGGCGGCGTACGGCTGGTCGAGAACCACTTCCTTGTCGTCTTGCTTGACGGACACGGACGTTGGCCGACCGTCCTTTTCCGGCAGCAGGACCACGATGCCGCTGGAGCAGCCCGCCAGCAGCGCGCACAGGAGTGTCATTGCCATCCCGTGGCGCAGGAGCGGCGATCGTTCAGTCATTGGCGCTGACCACGAATTCGGTTCCGCGCACACCGAGTATCGCGTTGGGTGTGCGCACGGTCATCGCGTCCGGCGCCTGCTTGGCTATGCGCCCCGAGATGACCGCCATCGTGCCCTTGTTGAGCGACGAATCGAACCGTCCCTGGTTGGTGGTGGCATCGAATGCGTAATGGTCCAGCGAGAGTTCGCTGTTCGGCCCCGCGGACAGCAGCGAATCATCGTCCATCGTGATGCCGACCGAACCATCCGCGCCGGTCCGGACGAAGTCGGCGGTCTGTAGCCGCATGCCGACGGTCGCCGGCGATGACTTGCCCTGTCGCTCGATCGTCACCTGGCCCTTGGCGACCTTGATCTGGCCGATTTCGGTGGCGCCGACCGCGGTGGCACCGGCAAACAATAGCATTGCCACGAGCAGGCGCATGCGCGGCGGGGAGGAGGTTGACATAGGCATGCTCGGGAGGACGGTTCTCCAATCTACACCTGTTATCGAAACTGCGGCAATTCCCGTCCGTTGTCGGACCCCGCGGCTGCGACCCAAGTTGCTTTGCGATGCCGTGGGAATGGTATTTGCCACGGGTGCCACGTTGCCGTAGGGTCACGCGCGCAGTATGCTTGTCGTCGATCTGCATATCGCGGCCTCCTCTGCAACCGGTATCCACCAACGTTTCATTACGCAACTCGACTTCGCCGCGAACAGAGCGCGCGCAAAGCGCCGCGGCTTTCCATTTAGGAGGCACACGTGTCCGTCAAGCTATCCCTCAGCGTCAATGGCAAGGCAGTAACTGCGGAGGTCGATCCGCGCACGCTGCTCGTCGAGTTTCTGCGCACCAACCTGGCGTTGACCGGAACGCACGTCGGCTGCGACACCGGCCAATGCGGCGCGTGCACGGTGCATCTCGATGGCCGCGCCGTGAAGTCCTGCAACATGCTCGCCGCGCAGGCGAATGGCGCCGACGTCACGACGATCGAAGGCATCGCGGCAGCGGACGGCACCATGCATCCGATGCAGGCGGCCTTCAAGGAGTGTCACGGCCTGCAATGCGGATTCTGCACGCCGGGCATGGTCATGAGTGCAATAGACCTTGTGCAGCGTCGTCCCAAGGCGGACGAGCAGGCCATTCGCGAGGGACTGGAAGGCAATTTCTGCCGCTGTACCGGCTATCACAACATCGTCCGTGCGGTGCGCGAGGGCGCCACGGCAATGGGCAAATGAGTGGGCAACGAAGGAGACCGGCATGGGCGCCAATGACACAGGAGTGATCGGCCAATCGGTGCGGCGCAAGGAGGATCTGCGCTTCCTCACCGGCATGGGTCAGTACACGGACGACGTGACGTTTCCGCACCAGACGTGCGGCTATTTCCTGCGTTCGCCGCATGCACACGCGAAGATCCGCGCGATCGATCTGGCCAAAGCCAAGGCCGCGCCGGGCGTGGTGGCGATTTTCACCGGCGACGACCTGACTGGCGTCAACGGTCTGCCTTGCGGATGGCTCATCACCGGCACCGACGGCAAGCCGATGAACGAGCCGCCGCATCCGGTGCTGGCGCAGGGCAAGGTGCGCTACGTCGGCGATCAAGTCGCGTTGGTGATCGCGGAAACGGCGCATCAGGCCAAGGACGCTGCGGAACTCATCGATGTCGACTACGAGGTCCTGCCCGCAGTGGTCAACTGCGTCGACGCGCTCAAGCCGGGGGCGCCGCAGATCCACGAGCAGGCAGCCGGCAACAAGTGCTACACGTGGGCGTTGGGCGACAAGGCGGCGGTGGATGCGGCATTCGCCAAGGCGGCCACGGTGTCCAGGCTCGACATCGTCAATAACCGGCTGATTCCCAATGCCATCGAGCCGCGCGCTGCGGTGGCGTCATACAGTCGCGCCGACGATTCCTACACACTTTATGTGTCCAACCAGAACCCGCACGTCGAGCGGTTGCTGATGACCGCCTTTGTGCTGGGTCTGCCCGAGACCAAGGTGCGCGTGATCGCGCCCGACGTCGGCGGCGGCTTTGGCTCCAAGATCTATCTGTATGCCGAAGAGACTGCGCTGGTTTGGGCGTCGAAGAAGATCAACCGTCCGATCAAGTGGTCAGCCGATCGCGGCGAGGCGTTCCTCACCGACGCGCACGGCCGCGACCACGTGACCCATGTCGAACTGGCCATCGACAAGGACGGCAAGTTTCTCGCGCTCAAGGTGCAGACCAACGCAAACATGGGCGCGTACCTGTCGACGTTCGCGTCCTGCATCCCGACGATCCTGTACGCGACGCTGCTGGCCGGCCAGTACACGACGCCGGCGATATTTTGCGAGGTGACCGCGTCGTTCACGAACACGGCGCCGGTGGACGCGTACCGCGGCGCGGGCCGACCCGAGGCGACGTTCGTCGTCGAGCGGATCGTGCACCAGGCGGCGGTCGACACCGGTATCGCCCAGGATGAAATCCGCCGCCGCAACTTCATCCGCAAATTTCCGTATTCGACACCGGTGGCGCTGACCTACGATACGGGCAACTACGACGCGACGCTCGACGACGCGATGAAGGTCGCCGACGTCGCCGGATTTCCCGCGCGCAAGGCCGAGGCGGCCAAGCGCGGCATGCTGCGCGGGTTGGGCTATGCGTCTTATATCGAGGCGTGCGGCCTGGCGCCGTCGAACATCGCGGGCGCGCTGGGAGCGCGGGCCGGGCTGTTCGAGGCGGGGCAGGTGCGCGTCAATCCGACCGGAAGCGTGACCGTGTTTACGGGTTCGCACAGCCATGGACAGGGCCACGAAACCACGTTTGCGCAAATCGTCGCGGGGCGCCTGGGCATCGACATCGCCAATGTCGAGGTCGTCCACGGCGATACCGGTCGCATCCCCTTCGGCATGGGCACTTATGGATCGCGCTCGTTGTCGGTGGGCGGAACTGCCATCGTAAAGGCCCTGGACAAGGTCATCGCCAAAGGCAAGAAGATCGCGGCGCATCTGCTCGAGGCCGCCGAAGGCGACATCGAATTCAAGGACGGCAAGTTCACCGTGGCGGGTACCGACCGCAGCAAGGCGTTTGCCGAGGTTTCCCTTGCCGCTTACGTGCCGCACAATTATCCGCTCGACAAGCTGGAACCCGGCCTCGATGAAACGGCGTTCTACGATCCCACCAATTTCACCTTTCCGGCTGGTACCCATATCTGCGAGGTCGAAGTCGATCCGGAGACGGGGGTGGTCAAGGTCGTCGCTTTCACGGCGTCGGACGACTTCGGCAACATCATCAATCCGATGATCGTCGCGGGCCAGGTCCATGGTGGCCTGACGCAGGGCATCGGCCAGGCGCTGCTCGAGCAATGCGTCTACGACGCCGACAGCGGGCAATTGCTCACTGGCAGCTACATGGACTATGCGATGCCGCGCGCGGACGATGTGCCGTCATTCAAGGTCTCGACGCAAGTAACTCCCTGCACGCACAATCCGCTCGGCGCCAAAGGCTGCGGCGAAGCGGGGGCCATCGGCGCGCCCGCGGCGATGATGAATGCCGTGCATGACGCGCTGGCCGCGGTCGGCGTCAAACGCATCGACATGCCGGCGTCGCCGCATCGCGTCTGGCAAGCCATCCAATCCGCCCGCGCCTGACAGGAGCTTCTCATGTACGCATTCGAACTACACAAGGCCGACTCGGTGGCCAACGCCGCGGCGCTGCTCGCGCAAACCGGCGGCAAGCCGCTTGCCGGTGGCCAGAGCCTCGTCGCCGCGATGAAGCTGCGCCTCGCCGTCCCCGGCGCGCTGGTCGACCTGACCGACGTTCCGGAAATGAAAGGCATCCGCAAGGAAGGCAACGCCATCGTCATCGGCGCCATGACGCGACATGCGGAGGTGGCCGCGTCGGACGTGGTGAAGGGCGCCATTCCGGCGCTCGCCGCGCTCGCGGACGGCATTGGCGACCGCCAGGTTCGCAATATGGGCACGCTGGGCGGCGCGCTCGCCAACAACGATCCGGCGGCAGATTATCCGGCCGCGGCGTTGGCCTTGGGGGCGACCATCAAAACCAACAAGCGCGCGATCGCCGCTGATGACTTCTTCAAGGGCATGTACGAAACGGCGCTCGCGGATGGCGAGCTGATCACCTCGGTCAGCTTTCCGATCCCGACCAAGGCGGCGTATGCCAAGTTTCCGCAACCCGCGTCGCGTTTTGCGCTGGTCGGCGTGTTCGTCGCACTCACTGCGGGCGGCGTGCGGGTCGCGGTCACCGGGGCATCGTCCTCCGTTCACCGCGCCACCGCGATGGAGCAGGCCCTGGGCAAGAGCTTCACGGCAGACGCGGCGCGGGCAGTGAAGATCGATCCATCGCATTGCAATGGCGACTTGCACGGGTCGCCAGCGTATCGCGCGCACCTCGTTTCGGTGATGACGGCTCGCGCGGTGACCGGGGCGAGATAGCCTTGCGCATTGATTGCCGCGATCCGGCCCACGACCGACGACGATGACGGGCAAGCGCGCGAACGGCCAGCGGTGGACACTGGCGGACGTCGCGTTCGACCGCGTCGACGTCGAACGCGTCGCTTGTCAGGAGGAACTGTTCCTGTTGCTCGCCGGCGCATCGTTTGTGGAGACGGCGTCGGACCTGTATACGCGCAACCTTGTACGGCAGTTCCATGGCGACGCCGAAGTATCGCAGTGGCTAATGCACCATTGGGAGCCGGAGGAACTTCAGCACGGGCGGGCACTGCGGGCCTACGTTTGTCGTGTCTGGCCGGGTTTCGACTGGCAGGCTGCCTTCGACGCATTCCTTGCCGAGCACCTTCGCTACTGCACCGACCACGAGTTGGAACCTTCGCCGGGACTGGAAATGGCCGCCCGCTGCGTAGTCGAGATGGGTACCGCGACTTATTACCGCGCGATCCAGTCCATCTCCGACGAGCCGGTGCTGCGGCATCTGGCGGGGCTCATCCAGCGCGACGAGGTCCGCCACTACCGGCATTTCCATCGCTACTTTCAGAAGTACGATCGCGTCGAACGCAATGGCCGCGCAAAAATCCTGGGTGCCCTCGGGCGCCGCCTGCGCGTCCTTCTCCGCAGTGACGTGGAGCGCGGGTCGTGGTATCCCTACCGGTCTCGCTACCCGGAGGCAACCCGCGATGGACGCGAATTCCGGCGCGCGATTGCACGCACCACCGCGATGGTGCGCCGCCACTATCCGGCGACCATGGCTGTCAAGATGCTGATGAAGCCCCTCGCACTGCCGCCCGTCGTCCAGGGCTTGGGCCACCGGGCCGTGCTGTTGACGCAGCGGCTGATCCTGCACTGACCACGCTGTGCGGCTATAGCGGCCGCGGCGTTCTGGGCCCTCGATTGGGGCCCGCCGGGACCATCGGTTGACTAATCACGCCCAACCCGAAATACTCAGGTTGGCATTATGGTTAAGCGAATACCCATCTTGGCGACCAGCGCGGCCTGACTCCACCGTGATCGAGACCTCCGCCGTCACAACGTTCCTGTTCACGGACATCGAGTCGAGCAGCCTGCTTTGGGAGAAGCATCCGGAGCAGATGGGAAAGGCGCTCGCACGGCACGACCGGATCTTGCGCGACGCCGTCGCGCGCCACCATGGTGTGGTGGTGAAGTCCACCGGCGACGGCATGCACGCGGCGTTCGAAGATCCACGTGATGCGCTGGCAGCGACGATCGATCTCCAGGCCGCCCTCGGCGAATCCCTGCCCGATGGCATGCTTGCCCTCCGCGTTCGCTGTGGCATGCACGCCGGCGTGATCGAGCGTCGCGACGGCGACTACTTCGGCAGCGCCGTCAATCGCGCTGCACGCATCATGAACGCGGCCCATGGCGGCCAGGTGCTGCTTTCACAGGCGGTCGCTCAACTCGTGCGCGATCGCCTTCCCGACGGCGTGGTTCTGCGCGACCTCGGCGCGGTCCGGTTGCGGGATCTGTCAGGGGCCGAGAACCTGTTCCAGGTCGAACACGCCAGTCTGCGGCTGGCATTCCCCCCGCTGAGATCGCTAGAGGCCGTGCCGAACAACCTGCCGCAGCAGGTGACGAGCTTCCTGGGCCGCGAGCGCGAGCAGGCGGACATCAAGGCGGTACTGGCGAAATCGCGACTGCTGACATTGACCGGAATTGGCGGCATCGGCAAGACGCGGCTTTCGCTGCAGGTCGCCGCGGATGTAGTCAACGACTATCCGGACGGTGTGTGGTTCGTCGAGTTGGCGCCGATCAATGATGGCAATCTCGTACCGCTGGCCATAGCGTCGGTCCTTGGAGTCAAGGACGAGCCGGGCCGAACACTTGCCGACGCGCTGGTGGCCCACGTGCGCGATCGCAAGCTCCTGCTCGTCCTCGACAATTGCGAACACGTCGTGACAGTGTGCGCGGAAGTCGCCAAGCAATTGCTGCGGGCGAGCCGGGACGCAAAGATCCTCGCATCGAGCAGGGAATCGTTGAATATCGCGGGCGAATCGATCTACACGGTGCCACCGCTTTCGGTGCCCAAGCCGGAGGCGAGCGTCTCCGTCGACTCGACGCTGCAATTCGAGGCGACGCGGTTTTTCGTGCAGCGTGCAAGTGTGATGCAGCCGTCATTCGTCTTGACGCAGGAGAATGCGGCGAACGTCGTGGAGATTTGTCGGCGCCTCGACGGTATTCCGCTGGCGCTGGAACTTGCCGCGGCGCGCGTGCGCACGCTGTCGGTGGAACAAATAAGTGCCCGGGTGAGCGACCGTTTCCGATTGTTGACGCTAGGTGATCGCACGGGCGAGTCACGTCAGCAGACGTTGCGCGCGCTGATCGACTGGAGTCACGACCTGCTGACCGATAGGGAAAAGGTCGTGTTGCGCCGCTTGGCAGTATTTGCAGGGGGGTGGACGCTGGAGGCCGCGGAGGCAGTGGCTGCGGGCGGCGATGTTGACGAATCTGCGGTGCTCGACTTGCTCGGCGAACTCGTCGACAAATCGCTAGTGGTGATAGATTCAGCGGGCGGGCGCTATCACCTGCTCGAGATCGTGCGCCAATATGCGCATGAAAACCTGGTAAGCGCTGCGAAGTGGATATGCTCGCTCCCGACACCTTGAGTATTTCCTGGATTTCGGAACGCGCGGGCCGGAACTCGTTTGGCGCTCGACCGGGGTTCCTGGCTGGAACGGCTTGGATCCCGATCGGGAGAATTGCTCTCGGCGCATGCCTGGTGCTTGCAGATGCAATCGCGGGGACCAGCAGCCGCTCCGACTTGCCGAACGCGGTGAAGCAGTTTATCGGATAATTCGCGGCCAACTTGGACTGAGCTATCGTCTGACGCTTGAGACGCTCGCGCATCCGGAGGCCCGGCACGCGATACGACTGCGTTGCCGGGGCCTGTTCAATGCGGGACAAGTCTGCTGTTTCATGGGGCGCCACGACCAGGCAACGCGCTCTCTCGAGGAAAGCCTCGCCATTGCGCGAGAACGAGAGTCGCAGCAGCAAATCGTGGCGGCTTTGTCGCTGCTCGGCTTTGCGTCGCTGGGGAGCGGCGATTTCTCGGCAGCGCGTCAATACATCGTGGAATCGCTTGCCTTGGCGCGGCAGCTGGGCGACAAGCTGGAAATTGCGGCAGCCACCAATGGACTTGCCCAATTCCATCGCCTGGTCGGCGAATTGGACGCTGCCAAACCCTCTATACGAGGAATTCCTGGCGCTGGCGCAGGAAATCGGGGACCGCGGGCTAGTCGCCATCGGCGAGCTTAACCTGGCGATGGTCGCAATCAGCTGAATGCCGGCGACGAAGCAAGACGGATGCTTGTCAACGCAATGACGATCGCTCGGCGAACGGGGTCCCGGCCGATAGGACAGAGCGCGATGGAAGTAACGGCGGGCTGGCGGCGCCCAACGCGACTGGGCGACCGCCGCACGGCTTGTTTGGCGCAGCCGAGGCACAGGCAGCCGACGACTGGGCTCCACCGGGATCCCGCCGACGACGCATTCCTGACCCCGTTGATCTCGCGTGCGCGAGATGCTCTTGGGACCAATGCCTTTGCCAATGTGGAATCCGCCGGCCGGAAGCTTCTCTACGACGCCGCGATCAAGGAGACCAGGGACTTCCTCGAGCGCGGCGACCGGAGATATCTTGAGCTGATCAGCTTTGAAACAACCAAGGATCCAGTTTGGTCAATTCCGTGTCGGTTTGGCTTTCTTGACCCGGACGGAATATTTCCATTTTGCTGGTCCCATCGCGCGTGTATGTGCAAATGAACATCCTTGGGTGACTGCTTCCAGCACGAAGTCGCGATGGACGTTCACTCCATCTGCGTCAAATCGAATGGCGCATTGTCGTTCGGGAACACATATTTGACCGGGCTTGCTTGGGATCCTTTTCCAGCCGCCACACAATTTCACGTATCTGATCGCCACTCGACCGGCGAATAGGCTCCTGGTCGATCACCATCTATTTGTTCTCGTCGACGATAGATGTTGACCGGAAGCGGTTCGGTTTCGTTAAAGAGATCCAGGATTGAAGCCCTCAGGATCTACAAATTCCCTCATGCGCGCTGTCGGCTTGGAAGGAGGTCCCTTCGAAACTTCCTGCGTGACGGTTCACGCCCCGATGCCAGAATACACAGCCATTAGCAATCAGAAGCCAGGATTTCATTTTCATTGTGGATGCTCCCTTCGATGTAGGTGAACCCGACCCGACATCCTGACACTCCCCTCTGGACTTGGCCGGGTTGCCATGGGATTCTCGACCAACGATTTCCGCGCGCGCAAGTACACTACAACGCGAATATTCGCATCCGAGGCGACGCCGGGCGGTATCCGACGCCCGGGATCACAGCAGGGAATGGGCCGCTCGCCGGGCGATTGGTATCCTAGACGTCATCCAAGCGCCATTTGAGCCATCCGCCACCCCATGACTGCCACGTCCGCTCCCCTGCCAGCCACCGTCGACGCCACGCTCGACCTGCTGACCGCCAACGATTACGTCGCGGAACGTCGCCTCGCGACCGCCGTTTTCCTGGCGCTCAAGCTGCGCCGGCCGCTCTTCCTCGAAGGCGAGGCGGGCGTCGGCAAGACGGAAATCGCCAAGGTTCTGGCAGCCGGATTGGGTCGCCCGCTGGTGCGCCTGCAATGCTACGAGGGCCTCGATACGGCGTCGGCTGTCTACGAGTGGAACTACCCGCGGCAGATGATCGAGATCAGGTTGGCCGAGGCCGCCGGCCACGCCGATCGGGAAGGGCTTTCGCGTGACATCTTCGCGCCACGCTTCCTGCTCAAGCGGCCCTTGCTGCAGGCGATCGATCCGGATGACGGCGTGGCGCCCGTGCTGCTCATCGACGAGCTGGACCGTACCGACGAGCCGTTCGAGGCATACCTGCTCGAGGTGCTGTCGGACTTCCAGGTCTCGATCCCCGAGTTGGGCTCGATCGTCGCCAAGGCGCCGCCCATCGTGGTGATCACGTCGAACCGCACGCGCGAAATCCACGACGCGATCAAGCGCCGGTGCCTGTATCACTGGGTCGACTACCCCGATGCGTTGCGCGAACTCGCCATCCTGCGCCGCAAGTGTCCGCGCGCACCGGAGTCGCTCGCGCGCGAGATCGTCGCGTTCACGCAGCGCCTGCGCTCGATGGACATGTTCAAGGCGCCGGGCATCGCCGAAACGCTGGATTGGGCGGAAGCGTTGCTGGCGCTCGACCGAATCGCACTCGACCCGCATACCGTGGCGGACACCCTGGGGGTACTGCTCAAGTACCAGGACGATGTCGGGGCCATCACGCGCGAAGTTGCCGAAAAGCTGGTGGCCGAAGTGCAGGCGGAAGGAATCGTTCTTTGAGCACCGCGTTCGGCACGTCGCACGGCCGTGCCGGAGCGGCGCTGCTGCCGCGCGGATTCCTGGCCGACAACGTCCTGCATTTCGTGCGCGTGCTGCGTGCGGCCGGTTTGCCGCTGGGCCCGGCCAAGGTGGTCGATGCCATCGCAGCGGTCGAGGCGGTCGGTGTGTCGAACAAGACCGACTTTCGCGAAGCGCTGGCCGCGGTGCTGGTTACCCGGCATGACCAGCTCGCGCTATTCGAGCAGGCGTTCGACCTGTTCTGGCGCAATCCCAAGCTGCTCGAGAAGATGCTTGCGGCGCTGCTGCCGCGCGTCTATGGCCGCACCGGCGATGCCGCCGATGCGCCGGAGCTGCCGGCGCGACTTGCCCAAGCGATGCTGCCGCCCAAGCCGCCGGAGCAGCGTCCCGACGAAGTGGATGAAGTCGAACTGGACGCCGCGTTCACGTTTTCGCCACGCGAAGTCCTGCAGGACAAGGATTTCGCCAGCATGACCGCCGATGAACTAGCCCAGGTCAAGTCGATGCTGGCGCGACTGCGGCTTCCGCTGCCGGAATTGCCTGTGCGGCGGACGCGCGCTTCGCGCCGCGGTCATCGGATCGATTTGCGCGCGACGCTGCGGGGCATGACCGGGGCTGGCGGTGCCGTGGCGCCGCTGGCCTTTCGCGCTCACGTGCGCCGCACGCCGCCGCTCGTCGTGCTCTGCGACATCTCCGGCTCCATGGACCGTTACGCGCGGATGCTGCTGCATTTCCTCCACGCGATCACCAACGACCGGCATCGGGTGCATACCCTCCTGTTTGGCACGCGCCTCACCAACATTACACGACACCTCAAGCACCGCGACGTCGACCTTGCGCTCGCGCGGGTCACGCAATCCGTGGATGACTGGGCGGGCGGGACGCGCATCGGCGCGTGCATCGGCGAATTCAATCGCCGGTGGTCGCGCCGCCTGCTCGGGCAGAATGCCGTGGTGCTGCTGATCAGCGATGGCCTCGATGCCGAATCCGGTGCCGACCTGGGGTTCGAAGTCGAGCGGCTGGCGAAATCGTGCGCGCGCCTGGTCTGGCTGAACCCGCTGTTGCGCTACGCGGGATTCGAGGCACGGCCGGCGGGCATTCGCGCTATCCTGCCGCACGTCGACGATTTCCTGCCCGTGCACAATCTCGCCAGCCTGACCGCGCTGGCCAAGGCGCTCGAAGAACCGGCATCACGGGCCGGTTTCAGCGCGCGTCTTGCTGCGTAAAGCCGGACGAAAGCGAGCAAAGGACGCCTCATGGAAATGACCAACTCCCGTGTCGTGCCGGCGACCGTCGATGCGGTCTGGCGCGCGCTGAACGACCCGGCGGTGCTCAAGGCCTGCATTCCCGGCTGCGAATCCCTCGAACGCATCGGCGAGGACGAATGGCAGGCGATCGTTGCGGCCAGGGTAGGGCCGGTATCGGCGAAGTTCAGCGGCAAGATGCGCATGACCGATAGCGTCCCACCCACCGGCTACATTCTGAAATTCGAAGGGCAGGGCGGCGCGGCGGGATTTGCGAATGGCGAAGCCAGGGTCACGCTCGCGCCCACACCCGATGACCAGACGACATTGACATATGTGGTGAAGGCGCAGGTCGGCGGCAAGCTCGCGCAGATCGGCTCGCGCCTGATCGATGGCGCCGCGGCCAAGCTGGCCGACGATTTCTTCGCGAAATTCGGCGCCAGTTTCTTGCCGCCTGCGGTGGCAGGCGGGGAGCCTGCCGTTGTGGACACGCCGGGGGCCAGCACGTTCGCGGGAGCGGCGTGGGTCCGCTATACCGCGGTGGCGTTGATTTTGGCCATCATGGCATGGTTGTATCTACGGGGTGGCGTCAGGTTCTGAACCTGGATACGTCCCGCACAGCGAAGGAGGATCAGCATGGACAGCGTCGATCTCGATGTGCTGAAGCGCAGTGCCGCGTGGATCGACGAGGGCCGGTCCGTGCTGCTCGTCACGGTCGTGAAGACGTGGGGAAGCTCGCCGCGGCCCGAGGGTGCGATGCTTGCCGTGCGCGACGATGGCCAGGTCGTCGGTTCGGTGTCGGGTGGCTGCATCGAAGACGACCTCATCGACCGCACGCGCCGGTTGGGCATGACGCAAACCCGCTGCGAAGCCATCACCTACGGCGTGTCGGCTGACGAAGCGCGTCGCTTTGGCTTGCCCTGCGGCGGCACAATCCAGCTCGTGGTCGAGCCGCTGAGTCGTGACTCCGGCATTCGCGCGCTATTGCGTGAGATCGAGGCGGGGCATTTGGTCAGTCGCCGGCTGGACCTCCTTACAGGTGATGCGACGCTGCATCCGGCGCGCGCAACCGAGGGGCTGGCCTTCGACGGCAGCACGCTGACGACGATCCACGGCCCGCGCTATCGGATGCTGGTGATCGGCGCGTCCCAGCTGTCGAAATACCTCGCGCAGATCGCCGTGGGGCTGGACTACCAGGTCACGATCTGCGATCCCCGCGAGGAATACACGGAGACCTGGGATATCCCGGGTGTTGCCTTGTTGCGGACGATGCCCGATGACACGGTGCGCGCGATGAACATGGACGAGCGCTGCGCCGTGGTTGCGCTGACGCATGATCCCAAGCTGGATGATCTCGCGTTGATGGAGGCGCTGAAGTCGCCTGCGTTTTATGTCGGGGCGCTGGGTTCGCGCGCCAACAATGCCAAGCGCCGCGAGCGACTGCGCGAATTCGAAGTGACTGACGCGGAAATTGCGCGCCTGCACGGTCCCATCGGCCTTTACATCGGCAGCCGGACGCCACCGGAAATCGCCGTGTCGATCCTGGCGGAGGTGACGGCAGTGAAGAATGGGGTCGCCTTGCCCGAGTTGGCCAAGGTGGCCAGCGCCAAGGCGTTGATCGCGCCTTCCGGCGCATGTCCGGTTCCTTCTGACTAATCCGGGGTCCTGTTTCAATGCGTGCGCGCCGCCTTCCCTGCGGCACGGGGAGGCAGCGGCGTCTGCATCCTCATGGTAAACTCAAGAAAAATCAGCGCGTTGAGGTTGCATGACTGGTCAGCATCGCGGCACCCCGCATTTCACTTTCGACTCCCGGCCCAGCCCGATTCTCCGCCCGAATTGTCCCTACCCCACGTTGCCAAGCGTGGCGCGGACACTGTGTGCGATTGGCGCGTTCGCGTTGCTTGCATCGCTGCCTGCAGGATCGGCGTTGGCGCAGGCTACAGCACCCAAGGCGACCGGCGACACGGCGACGCAAGCGGGGACCGCCTCGGCACGACCCGTCGAACCCGCGCCTGCCGCGTCTGCGA
Source organism: uncultured beta proteobacterium (assembly GCA_963819965.1). Taxonomy (GTDB): domain Bacteria; phylum Pseudomonadota; class Gammaproteobacteria; order Burkholderiales; family Casimicrobiaceae; genus VBCG01. Next base: position 208,812 of record CAWFYA010000004.1, on the reverse strand, counting down.
CCACGGAATCCGGCAAACCACTTTTCGAAGTGGATCCATGGGATGCACCGGAACCTTGGCGCACTGACCGCTTCTATTTCCAATTCGCGTATTACACGATTCACTTCCACTACGATCCGGACCACCAGCAGTCGTACCTGTTCGATGCCGAGTATCACTTCAAGGAAACCTGGCTCGGCGGGCAGTGGATCGCCGGCGTGGCGTTGTTCCAGAATTCCTTCGGCCAATTCTCGCAATACGTGTTCGGCGGACTCGTGTGGCGGCCGATCGAGGACAACCAGCCGTTCTACGTCAAGCTCACCGCGGGCCCGCTTCACGGCTACTCGGGCGAATACCAGGACAAGGTTCCGCTCAACAGTTCCGGCGTGGCGCCAGCGATCATTCCCGGCGTAGGGTATTGCGTGCAGAAACGTTACTGCGCGGAATTCGTCCTGCTGGGCGCCAACGCGGCGCTGCTCACCGTGGGAATGACGGTACCCTAGGCGGACGACTCTCGCGCGGCATCGACCAGGTCGGCGACCGCGTAGGAACGGGACAAGTCGCCCACCAGCGGGCTCAAGCGTTCCTCCTCCAACAGGGCGCGCACGCGCCAATGCGCCTCGGCGATGCGAAAATCTGCGCCGGCGGCGTGCACGCGGCGCGCGAGGTCGGCGAGCATCTGCGCGGTGGACAGATCGATCTCCGTGGAAAATGACAGGTCGAGTATGACGCTGCGAATGGGTTCCGCCGTGCCGGAGACCGCGGCGAGCATGCGTTCCTTGACGGTGTCGGCGTTGAAATACAGCAGCGCTGCATTGGCCCGGAAGATCACGACGCCTGGAACGGGCTGCGCCTCGGGATATCGGACCAAAGAAGCAAAATGGTCGCTGCCGGGAAAGCGGCCGAGGACCACGCATTCCGGTTGCGCGAGACGGCGAATCAGGATCGCCAGGGAGAACACGGCGGCAAGAAGCACGCCCTTGAGGATGCCCAGCGCCAGCACCGCGACGATGGTGACGACCGCGATCACGAATTCTGGCGTGTTGACCCGGCGCAATTGGCGCAATTCGTCAAATTTGAACATGCTTTGCACCGACGCCAGCACCAGCGCGGCGAGCAGCGGTTGCGGCAGTCGTGTGAAGAGGCCGGTGAAATAGAGCAACACGACGGCCATCCATCCCGAGCAGAACACCAGCGACAGTGGCGTGCGCGCGCCGGCCTGGTCGTTGACCAGCGATTGCGACAGGCCGCCACCCGATGGAAAGCCGTGGCCCACGGCAATGGCGACATTGGCGCCTGCGAGCCCCAGCAGTTCGCGATCCGGATCAACCGCGTAGTCGTGGCGCGCAGCGAGCAGGCGTGCCGCGGCGCTCGCTTCGTTGAAGGCAATCAGAAAGCACGCGAATGCGAGCGGCAGCAGCGAGTCGAGGTCCTGCAGGTCGAGATCAGGCATTGCGAGTCCCGGGAGCCCGTGCGGGATCGCGCCCACGGTGGCGATTCCGAGTCCCGCGATGCCCGGTACGTACATCAACGCGATTGCCGCGATCACCGTCATCAGTGGAATCGGCCAGCGTGGCCGCAACATTTGCCCCGCGACGAGCAACGCCAAAGCGGCCAGTCCCAATGCGAGCGACGCAGGGTCCGCACGCGGGAGGTCCAGCGCGGCATGGGCCAGCGTACGCAGAAAGTCGTGGTCGCCGCCGGGCAGGCCCAGCAGCAGCGGCAACTGGCTGGTGGCGATGACAATGCCGGCGCCAATCTTGAAGCCGGTGAGCACCGTCTCGGAAATGAAGTGAACGACGGCGCCCCAGCGCATCGCCCATGCGCCCAACGCGATAAGTCCCATGAACAGCGCGGTGGATGCGGCAAGTCCGGCGTAGCGCGCGGGGTCATGCGCAGCAATGGCGCCCAGGGTCGTTGCCAGTGTCAGTGCGACGGCCGACGTCGGTCCGACCGCCAGCTGCCGCGACGTGCCGAAGAGCGCGTACGCCAATCCCGCGAACAGGTAGCAATAAAGACCCGTGGCCACGGGCATGCCGGCAAGTTGCGCGTAGGCGATCGAGCTTGGAACCGCGTAGGCCGCCAGCGTGGTACCGGCGATGGCGTCGTAGCGCAGCGTATCGCGTGTCAACGCGCTGCGCCAAGGCAGGAGCAGGCCGCGGGGCGCGCTGGCATCGGCGCGAATCGGGGAGGGTGAAGGCATGCGCGGGCACGGGGCAGCGTTGCCACACCATGCTAGCCGGGTTGGCGCGCGCTGTCATGCGGTGTCGGTCGGTCGCGGCGCCTTCCGGAAAGAAAGCATGCGATAGCGGTGACTTGTATCGCGACCGCCGCAATGAAGAATTGATTCGTGCCGTGTCCGAGGCGCGCCAAGCCGCCGCCGGTCGCAAGCAGCATGCCAAAGGCCAGAGGTGCGAACGCATACGTCGCCTGGCCGATGGCGACGATCAGCGCTACAACGCGTTGCACATCGTCTTTGCTGAACTCTGCCTGCGCTATGAGAGGCGGCAGCGACGTCGCATTGCCAATACCCGATCCGAACAGCAGCACGCCGATCAGGATCAGCCCGATCTGCGAATCACCCGATGCAAGAAGCAGCAGGGAACCGAGCGACTGCACCGCGTAGCCGGCGCAAGCCACCAGGCGGCGGTCGGCGTTCGCTGGCATCAGGCGCGCTACCACCACGCGGCCGGCAATGGCGCACGCGGTGGCGAATCCCATCGTCAGCCCCGCCCATTGCGCCCCCATGGACGGCACCAGCAGAGAGAACAGGTGGGCGATCAGCCCAATCTGCGCGAACAGACCCAACGCCATGCCCATGGCAAGCGTGAGGAACGCGCGGTTGTGCCAGAGAAGCTTTCCGGGCAGCGGACGAACCCATCCGGCGAAAAGGCGCGGTCCTGGGACGCCGGGCTCGTCGCCATCGGGCGGTTGACCGAGCGATTGCGGTGTCTTCGCGAACACGGCGCGCGAGAGCGTGGCCACGACGACTACCATCGTGATGCCGACCAGAGCCGATGCCGTCGCGAATCCGGCCAGCGTGATCAGCGCAACCCAGAGCGGGGAAAAGAGCACGCCGCCAACGCTGGCCCCGTTGTAGGCCATAGCCAATGCAATGGGTCGGCGACGCGAGTACCAAGGCGAGATGACCGCATTGATCGCCGCCGCGCCCATGGTCACCCAGCCTGCGCCGCTCAACAGCGCGGCCGCGAACAGCTGCCAGGGCTCGCCCGCAACGGCCCATCCGGCAATACCCAGGGCGGTCGCGACCGCGCCGGCCGTCGTGGTTGTGGGCAGTCCGAATCGGCGATGAAGCCGCGGCAGGCGCGCAACGACCAGCGCGCCGAACAGGAAATGGGTGGTCACTGCAGACGAAACGAGCGTCAGGGGCCAACCCGTCCGGGCGACGACCGCGTGCAGAAAAATGGGTGGACCGTAGAAGCCCACGCCCCAACCGAACGCCGCCAGGATGAATGCGGCCCTGACCACCCAAACGCCGAAGAACGGTCGCGGCGCGGGGTTGGGCGGGACGGAAGGGGGCATGATCGATGTGCGGGCGATTGGTTCCATTGATGACCTGATGCCGGGCGGATTGTGGATGCATGATCGGGCAAACGTCCTCGGAAATGCTTCGGTCGCGGACGAAGCAATGGCGCGCGTCGTGCCGCTATACTCAGTGTTCGCGTGACACGAGCCGCCGTGGCATGAACATCAACGCCGTTGCACGAATTGCCTCGATGGTGGGCGAGCCCGCCCGGACAGCCATGCTTATTCAGCTGATGGACGGCCGCGCGCTGACTGCGAAGGAGCTCGCTCGTGCGGCGCGCATCTCACCGCAAACGGGCAGCCGCCATCTGGCACAACTGGTCGACGCCGGTCTGCTCGAGGTCACGAAGGCGGGCCGCCATCGTTACCATCGCCTGGCGTCGTCCCAGGTCGCGCGCATGCTCGAGGACATCATGCAGGTGGCAGCCAGAGGCGCGGCGGCCGAACGTCCGCGCATGATCGTCGGACCACGGGATGTAGCGCTCCGCACGGCCCGGACCTGCTACGACCATTTGGCCGGGCGTCTCGGCGTGGCGATTGCGGACCGGCTTCTGGGCGACGGGTCGTTGGCTTTCGAGGGAGAGTCGGGTTACCTGACGGACCGGGGCGTCAGCGCATTGGGCGCGATGGGCATTGCGGCAACCGCCACGACGCCGGGGAATGACGTTGTCGCGCGCGCGCATTGCCGGCCGTGTCTCGACTGGAGCGAGCGCAGGTTCCATGTCGCGGGCAAGCTCGGTGCGCTGATCTGCGCGCATTGTCTCGAGCGGCGCTGGGTCGTGCGCCGCAAGGAGGGTCGTGCGCTGGAGATCACGGCGGAGGGTCGGCGAGCGCTGCATGCCTGGCTGGGCGCCGAGGCGTGGCACGTCGATCAATGAAAGTCGCGCGAGTGGGTTGGTAGCGATCCCAAGAGGGGCGACAGGTCCACCAGCCGTCCGGCAAGCAGGTGGACCACGATGCCCTCGCGTTCGACGCGGCCGTAGACACCCATCAGGCGGGCGCCCAGCAATTCGCGCCGCTGGCGGTCGGAAAGATCGCGCCACACGATGACGTTGGTCGCACCGGTTTCGTCTTCGAGCGTCACGAACATGACGCCGCTGGCGGTGTCCGGTCGCTGGCGGCCGATGACGATGCCCGCGGTGCGCACGATGCGGCCGTGCGGCGTGTCACGCACTTCGGCGGACGTGAGCAGGCGCCGCGCGCGCAACTGACTGCGCAATAGCGCCAGCGGATGGCGGCCCAGCGTGAGTCCGAGCGCGCGATAGTCCGCGACGATATCCTGGCCCTCGCTCGGCGCGGGAAGGTCGGCGGCGGTTTCGTCGAAGGTCGCGCCCGCCAGCAGCGGCGGCAGCCGCTCCACGCCGGCTACCTCCCATGCGGCGTCGTGGCGATGGCCGGCCAGCGCTGCCAGCGCGCCGGCGGCCGCCAGTGCGCTCAGGTCGTGCCGATTGAGTTGCGCGCGGTGGGCGAGATCGGCCACGTGCGCGAAGGGTGCCATGTCGCGCGCGGCGACGATCCGCTGCGCGCTGGTTTCGGACAACCCGGCGATCATGCGCAGGCCGAGGCGCAGCGCGGCGCTTCGCTTGTTCCTCAGTTCGCTCCCCAGTTCGCTTGCCTCCAGCGTGCAGTCCCAGTCGCTCACCGTGACGTCGACATTGCGCACGTCGACGTCGTGCCGCCGCGCGTCCTGCACCAGTTGCGCCGGCGCATAGAAGCCCATCGGCTGCGAGTTGAGCAGCGCCGCGCAGAACGCCGCGGGTTCGTAGTGCTTCAACCACGCCGACACGTAGACCAGCAAGGCGAAGCTCGCGGAATGCGATTCCGGGAAGCCGTATTCACCGAACCCCAGGATCTGCTGGTAGATCTGCCGCGCGAAAGTTTCGTCATAGCCGCGCGCACTCATGCCGTCGACCAGCCGCTGCTCGAATTTCTCGAGTCCGCCCTTGCGCCGCCATGCGGCCATCGAGCGCCGCAGGTGATCGGCCTCGCCCGGCGTGAAGCCCGCTGCGACAATGGCCAGCTGCATCACCTGTTCCTGGAAAATAGGTATGCCCAGCGTGCGTTCGAGTACGCCCTGCACCGCGGCGCTGGGATAGGTGACCGGCTCCAGTCCCTGCCGCCGCTTGAGATAGGGATGCACCATGCCGCCCTGGATCGGGCCGGGGCGTACGATCGCGACTTCGACGACCAGGTCGTAGAAGCACGCGGGTTTGAGGCGCGGCAGCATCGACTGCTGCGCGCGCGATTCGATCTGGAACACGCCGATGGTGTCGGCGCGCTGGCACATCGCGTAGACCTCGGGGTCCTCGGCCGGGATGTCCTGCATCCGCAGTTCGCGGCCGTCCCGTCGCGAGACCATCGCCAGCGCGCGCCGGATGGCCGAAAGCATGCCGAGCGCCAGACAATCGACCTTGAGCAGCCCCAGCGCATCGAGGTCGTCCTTGTCCCACTGGATGACCGTGCGGTCGGCCATCGCGGCGTTCTCGACCGGCACCATGCGTTCCAGCAGATCGCGCGCGATGACGAACCCGCCGACGTGCTGCGACAGGTGGCGTGGGAAGCCTTGCACTTCACCAGCGAGCGCCACCAGCCGGGCGATCAGCGGATTGTCCGGGTCGAAGCCGGCCTCGCGGATGCGGACCGGGTCGATCCTGCGGCCGTCCCACCACGCGAACACGCCGGTCAGCCGCTCCACTTGCGCCAGGTCGAGACCGAGCGCCTTGCCCACGTCGCGCACCGCGCTCTTCGGCCGGTAGGTGATCAGCGTGGCGGCCAGCGCGGCGCGCTCGCGGCCGTACTTGGCGTAGACATACTGCATCACTTCCTCGCGCCGCTGGTGCTCGAAGTCGACGTCGATGTCGGGCGGCTCGTTGCGCTCGCGGCTGATGAAGCGCTCGAACAGCACGCTCATGCGCGATGGATCGACTTCGGTGATGCCGAGCGCGTAGCACACCGCCGAGTTGGCCGCCGAGCCGCGCCCCTGGCACAGGATCTCCTTCTCGCGCGCGAACGCGACGATGTCGTGGACGGTTAGGAAATACGGCTCGTATTTCAACTCCGCAATCAACGCGAGTTCGTAGTCGATGAGTTCCCGCACGTCGGGCTTGATCGGCCCTCTCCCGAAGCGTCGCACCAGTCCCGCCTCGACCAGCGCGCGCAGGTGGGAGGAGGGCGTGGTGTCCGCCGGCACCAGTTCCTCCGGATATTCGTAGCGCAGTTCGTCGAGCGAAAACGTGCAACGCTCGACCACGTCCAGCGTGGCGTCGGTCAGTTCGCGCGGATACAGCGTGGCAATGCGGGCGCGCGAGCGCAGGTGCCGCTCGCCATTGGGGAACAGCGCGTAACCGCATTCGGTGAGCGGCATGCGCAAGCGGATGGCGGTGAGCGTGTCCTGCAGCGCGCGGCGCGCGCGTGCATGCATGTGGACGTCGCCAGCCGCCACGAGCGGCAGGCCGACCGCCTTCGCCAGCGCCTGCAGGTGCCCGAGCCGAGCGCTTTCGCCCGCGCGAGCCAGCAATTCCACAGCGATCCAGGCGCGACCGGGAAAAACGTCGGCAAACCAGCGCGCATCCGCGATCGGCAATTCATCGGGTGTCCCGGGAGGGATCCATAACGCCGGACAACGTGGTGCCAGCTGCGCCACGTCGTCGCGGGTCAGCGCGTAGCTGCCTTTGGTGGCATTGCGCCGACCGCGCGTGACGAGTTGCGCGAGGTCGCCGTAGCTCGCGCGGTCAGTGGCGTACAGCACGAGCTTCAAGCCATCGGCCAGCGTGAACTCGCTGCCGATGATGAACTTGAGGCGCGCTTCCTTGGCGGCCAGATGGCCGCGCACCACGCCGGCGACCGAGCATTCGTCGGTGAGCGCGAGTGCGGCATAGCCTTGCGCCCGCGCCCGTTCGGCCAGTTCCTCCGGGTGCGACGCACCGCGCAGGAACGAGAAGTTGGAGAGGCAGTGCAGTTCGGCGTAGGGGGGAAGCATCGGGCAAGGGCGCAGCACGGAGGCCTTGGGTCAGTATACCGTATATATGTACGGTAATTGGCGGTACGCCTGGCTGTCGTCGTCTCGCCGGCGGCCGCTGCCGTTGCCTGGGCCCTCAAGTAAACTGCCGATCTTCCCGCGCCACCTTACGCCCCCACGCCGAAAGACCGCATGCCTGCCATCGCCTTCGACCGCTTTTACCGTTACGCCGAACTGACCCAATTGCTGCACGGTTTCGTCCGCGACTATCCCGACCTGGTCTCGCTCGAGGCCATCGGCAAGAGCCACGAAGGCCGCGACATCTGGGTGGCCACTGTCACCAACGGCAAGACCGGCCCCGCTGCCGAAAAGCCGGCGTTCTGGGTCGACGGCAACATTCATGCGACGGAGGTCGCCGCCTCCGCCGCCAGCCTCCATTTCCTGAACACCCTGGTCACGCAATACGGCAAGGACCCGGACGTCACGCGCGTCCTCGACACGCGCGCGTTCTACGTGTGTCCGCGCGTCAACCCGGATGGGGCTGAATGGGCGCTCGCCGACAAGCCGAAGTGGATTCGCTCCAGCACGCGGCCCTATCCATACGACGAAGAGGAAATCGAGGGGCTGACCGTCGAGGACATCGACGGCGACGGCCGCATCCTGCAGATGCGCCTGCCGGATCCCAACGGGTTGTGGAAGGCGCATCCGGACGAACCTCGCCTGCTCATTCGCCGCGACCCCGCCGAAACGGGCGGAACCTATTATCGGCTGTTGCCCGAGGGCCACATCGAGGGCTACGACGGCTTCACGCTGCGTGTAAAGAAGCGTGCACAGGGGCTTGACCTGAATCGCAATTTCCCGGGGTCATGGCGACAGGAATTCGAGCAACAGGGGGCAGGGCCGTATCCGACGTCCGAGCCCGAGGTCCGAGCCGTCGTCGACTTCATTTCCAGGCACACCAACATCACCGGTGGTACCGCGTTCCACACATGGGCCGGCGTGCTGCTGCGACCGTTCGACAACCAGCCCGATGAAGCGATGCCCGCCGAGGACCTGTGGGTCTACCAGGCGATCGGCAACAAGGGCACCGAACTGACCGGCTATCCCGCAATCTCGGTCTATCACGAGTTCCGGTACCACCCGAAATCTGTCATTGGCGGCACGTTCGACTGGGCGTTCGAACACCTCGGCATCCTTTCCTGGGTGGTCGAGATCTGGTCGCCGATGCGCGAAGCGGGCATCGAGAACTACAAGTACATCGACTGGTTCCGCGACCACCCGCCCGAGGACGACCTGAAGCTCATTCGCTGGAGCGACACCGTCCTCGACGGCATCGCGCATGTTCCCTGGAAGCGCTACGACCATCCGCAACTGGGCAAGGTGGAGATCGGTGGCTGGAACCGCTTTCACGCGTTCGGCAATCCGCCTCCGAAATTCCTCGAGCGCGAGCTGCAGCGCTTTCCAAAATGGCTGCTCTGGCAAGCGCTCATTTCGCCCAAGCTGGAACTCGTGCATGCCGGCGCAGTTGCAACCGGCGGGGGCAATTACCAAGTCACGTTTGTGGTCCAGAACACGGGCTGGCTGCCTTCCTATGTTTCGAAGCGCGCGCTGGAGCGCAAGGTCGTGCGTGGATTGGTGGCCGAGATCGCGCTGCCCGAGGGCGTGGCGCTGGTCCACGGCAAGCGCAGGATCGAGGCCGGGCAGCTCGAAGGCAAGGCGTACAAGCACACCGGCGTATCGTTCTGGCCCGAGACCAACGTGACCGACGATCGCCTCAAGGTCGAATGGATGATCAAGGGCAAGGCGGGGGATGTGGTCGATCTCATTGCGCGGCACGAGCGCGCGGGGACCGTGCGCGCCAAAGTAACTTTGTAACTAGCCGAACAGGGGTGGAAAACATGGCTAAAGCATTGGGAATCGGCGGCGTGTTCTTCAAGTCACCCGACCCGGCGCGCCTGCGCGCGTGGTACGGGCAATGCCTGGGCATTGATGCAGGCGAGTATGGCGCGATGTTCGCTGCGGCGAGCTTGCCCGAGGATGGCATGACGGTCTGGAATCCGTTTGCGGCCACGACCGACTACTTTGCGCCGTCACAGGCGACCTTCATGATCAACTTCGTGGTGGACGACCTCGACGGCGTCCTGGCGCAGGTGCAAGCGGGTGGCGCGGCACTCGCTGGCGACGTTCAGAACTATGACTACGGGCGCTTTGGATGGTTCGTCGATCCCGACGGCAACAAGGTCGAGTTGTGGCAACCGCCTGTTCCAACCGGCACCAAGCCTTTATGACCACGTTATCTTTCGAACGCATTGCCAGCGGCTTCCGCCAGCGCATCACGCTTGCCGCGTTGTCGGTATGCCTTCTTGCGGCATGCGCGACGACCGATTCGCCCAAGCTTCCGGCGAGCGTCGCGCGCATCGACCATATTCTGGTCATTTATGCCGAGAACCGCAGCTTCGACAATCTCTACGGGTTCTTTCCCGGTGCCAACGGGATTGCCAATGCGTCGCCTGCGACCTATACGCAGGTTGATCGCGACGGCAGCGTGCTGCCGCACCTGCCGCCTGTATGGAAAGGCAAGGCACCCGATCCTGCGTTCCCCCAGGACTTGCCCAACAAGCCCTTTCGCATCGACGCGCCGCCGATCAATCTGCCGCTCTCGGCAGCCACGCGTGATGTGATCCACAAGTTCTATCAGAACCAGGAACAGATCAACGGCGGCCGCAACGACCGGTTTGTCGCGGCCACGGACGCGGGCGCGTTGACGATGGGCTACTACGACGGATCGGCCCTGCCACTGTGGCAGCTGGCCAAGGAATATGTGCTGGCCGATAATTTTTTCATGGGCGCCTTCGGTGGCTCATATCTGAACCATTTCTGGCTGATCTGTGCGTGCACGCCAACGGACCCTCACGCGCCGGCCAACCTGTGGGCGCAGATCGACGCGCGCGGCTGGCTCAAGACCAGGCCCGAGTCGCCGGCATCGGTATTGCTAGGCGCGCCCATGTTCCACGACGGTGACGTCACACCGGATGGCTTTTCCGTCAATACGACGCAGCCGCCCTGGCAACCGTCGCGCGTGCCACCGGCAAAGGATGGCGACCCTCGTGGCACCGATCCCAGGCAACACACGTTACCTCCACAGACGATGACCACCATTGGCGATACATTGACTGCCAAAAACGTCAGCTGGGCGTGGTATGCGGGTGCGTGGAACGCGGCGGTCAAGGATGGCATGCAGCCGCCCGGCGTGCCACGCAAGGTGATGGCGACATCGGCCAACGGCGCGCCCTATTTCGTCACGCACCACCAGCCGTTCAATTATTTCGCGCGCTTCGCACCGGGCACGCGGGACCGCGACGATCATCTGAAGGATTACACCGACCTCGTCGCGGATATTGAGCACGGCTCGCTGCCGCAGGTCGCGTTCTACAAGCCGCAGGGCACGCTGAACGAGCATCCGGGCTACGCCGATGTCCTGACCGGCGACCAGCACATCGCCGACCTCGTCGCGAAGATCAAGGCAAGTCCGCTGTGGACATCCACTGCGATCATCATCACCTATGACGAGAACGGTGGCTTCTGGGACCACGTCGCGCCGCCCGCCGGCGGCCGCTGGGGACCCGGCACGCGAATTCCCACGCTCATCGTTTCGCCGCAGGCCAAGCGCGGCGTAGTCGACCATACGGCCTACGACACGACGTCTATCCTGAAATTCATCACGTTGCGCTTCGGCCTGACACCGCTTCCGGGCGTGCGTCCCGGCGCGGGCGACCTCACCGCGGCGTTCCAGTAGACGCAGCGATTGCGGCTGCGCAAGTTCAAGCAAGGGATCCTGTGGCTGATTCAATCGTCAAGCGCGGCCTGTCTGTCCTGCCCCGCGCGGTATGGGTGCTGGGACTCGTCAGCATGTGCATGGACCTCTCGTCGGAGCTGGTTCACGCGCTTCTGCCGCTTTACATGGCCAGCGCGCTCGGTGCCAGCGTCTTCCTCATCGGCATCATCGAAGGCTTTGCTGAAGCCCTGGCGCTGATCGTCAAGCTGTTCTCGGGCGTCATCTCCGACGTTTTCCGGAGACGCAAGCCCCTCGTGTTATTCGGTTATGGCTTGGCCGCTGTGTCGAAATTTGCGTTTCCATTGGCGCCTTCGCTGGGTTGGATCGTCGGCGCGCGCTTCGCGGACCGCGTCGGCAAGGGAATTCGCGGCGCGCCGCGCGACGCGCTGATCACCGACATCACACCGCCGGAGGCGCGCGGGCGCAGCTTCGGATTGCGCCAGGCGCTGGACACTGTAGGCGCCATCGGCGGTCCGCTGATGGCACTGGCCGCGATGGCGATTTTCGTGGGCAATTTTCACGCCGCATTCTGGATTGCCGTGGTGCCCGCCATGCTCGCCGTGCTCCTTATCGTCGTTGGCGTGGACGAACCGGACCGGCCATCATCATCCGATTCCAAGAAATCGGGGCTGCGCTTTGCGGATGCCCGCCGCCTGCCGCGAAACTATGTAATCGTCGTTGCCATCGCGGGCGTGCTCACGCTGGCACGCTTCTCCGAGGCGTTCCTCGTGTTGCGGGCGCACAACGTCGGCCTGTCTAACGCAATGGCGCCGTTGGTCATGGTCGTCATGTCCATCGTCTATGCCGTCGCGTCGTATCCGGCGGGCGCGGCAGCCGACCGTGGGCAGGGTCCCAATCTCCTGTCGGTGGGATTGATAACGCTGTTCGCGGCAGACCTTATGCTTGCCGGCGCGAAAGGCCCGGGAATGGTGCTTGTCGGCGCGGCGCTGTGGGGCTTGCACATGGGGCTTACGCAAGGCTTGCTGGCGGCGCTCGTTGCGGCGTCCGCGCCCGCGGACATGCGCGGAACGGCCTTCGGTGTCTTCAATCTCGTGTGCGGCATCGCATTGCTGATCGCCAGCGGTCTCGCCGGTTGGCTCTGGGATGCTTTCGGTCCGCGCTTCACGTTCTATGCCGGCGCGGCGTTCGCGCTCGTCGCCTGGATCGGATTCCTGGGTTACGGCCGCCGCGCCGTCAATTTGCCGACTTCTTGAACTCCGGCGCGACAATGCGACCGCGGGCCGTTTGAATGGCGTCCCGCAGCCGCATTGGCAAAGCGATGGCTTTTCCTACTTCCTCTCGTTAGCCTCCTTAACGCGGTCGGTGCCCGGGGCGTCCCACACGTTCGTCGCCACGTCGACCTTCGTCGCATTCTGGGTTTTCGGGTCGCGGTCGATCTGGATTTCGAAACTGTTCTGCCCCTTCACGACCTCGTACTCGACATAGTCAGGTTTCCGGTCATTGACCGAACTGATCGTGTAACCCATCTTCTGCAGTTTCGTCTTGTAATCGGCGACTTTCATGTTCGGCGGAAGCGCGGCTTCGAGCCTTTCCTTCTCGCTGGTCCAGTCCTTGATGTAGCGCCTGTCGCTGTACCGACCAGTCGGATCGGCCACAAGCGGGGACTCGGGCTTGTAACTATTGTCCTTCTCCATGCGCTTGGTGGAGTCGGCGCGCCACATGTTGCTTGTCACGTCGATGTCGGTCGCCCGACGGGCGCCGTTTTTGAAGTCCAGTTGTACTTCGAGACTGTGCGTGCCCTTGACGATCTCGTATTCAAGGTAATCGGGCTTGTCGACGTTGATGGCCGAGATGCGATAGCCGTTGTCTTCGATGATCCTCTTGTAGCTGGCGCGATCGGTTCCGGCTTTGAGCTTTTGCTCGAGCATGTCCTTTTCGTTGGTGAACGCCGCGTTGCGATCGGCCGGGCGGACCATAGGCGTTGTCGTGCGCATCGAATCGGCCGAATTGCTGGCGAGTCTATCAGCTGCCATTGCCGTTCCGAACATAGAAACAATAGCCAATGCAATGAGACTGTTTTTCATGATTTTGCTCTCCTGTCTTAAGCCGTATCAGATATATTCGACGCCGTAGTAGTTGTGCACACGACGCCCGTAGTCGCTCGTAAACTCCGGCGCTTGATCATGCTGGTATTTGGGCGCCGCTTCGAGCTGCTCTTTGTCCAGTCGTACCACGTAGCCCTCCCGGTTCACGTCGTACTTCAGCATGTTCCACGGTAGTGGATAGCGGTCCGTGCCCATGCCAAGAAAGCCACCGAACTCAAGCACCGCATAACGCACCTGACCCGAAACCTTGTCGATCATCAGATCGTCGATGGAGCCGAGCTTGTCGCCAGCGGTGTTGTAGACGTTGGTGTTCTCTACATTTTCGGACGAGATGACATCAGGGCGAATTGTTGAACTATCCATTTGATTGATCTCCTTTGGGTGGCATTAGGATTCACACACGAACGCCATATGCGATCTCCATGCCTTCCAATATATCGATGCCTGATTTCCACCGTCATCGGTGATTCACCGATGCGCTTGTAAGACAAACGCTAGCGAGTGGCGGACATCGATCTTGGCGACGAGCACGATTTAGCTGAGGCTGGACCGACGAACGCCCGGTGGCTGAGGTTGACCTATTCCGGCGTTGATCGAAACGCTCACCGTCGGACGAAAAATATATGTTGTGAGGAGCATCCGCTGTAGGTTTGCGACTGTTCCTAATGTCGGCGCAAGATCATTCCCCATAGTCCTTGTCTTACACCGCCATTCGCAGCACCAATGTCGCTGGGACGTTCTTGCCTCGGCTTATTGTGGCCATTCGGGATGGCGCCTTGCCTGATCGCTTGGGCCAAATCTGGGACAATGCGGCCGTGTTTGCCGACGAGCGTCGGCCGACCGATTAGGGACAAGTGATTGATTTCATTTTTGCCCGGTGACCAACAACAGCCAGGTGCTGCAACTCGAAATCGGCCGGAGGAAATGCTTCAGGCGGAGGGAATGCTTCAATGGGAGAGCGGTCCCGGATTGGTGATGAAACGAGCGCCGTTCTTGGTGGTCGATTTCACTTCGTACATCAGCCGGTCGGCGTGCTCCAGCATGACGTTGAGCGGGGGTGGGGCGGCGCCGTAGGTCACGACGCCTACGCTGAAGGTCAGGGGACCGCCCGGCGCGGGCGCCGCGCCCAGCCTGTCGATCAGCTTGGCGATCGCGGCGCGGGCCGCCGATTCGTCGGCATTAGGCAGAACGATGGCGAACTCGTCACCACCGTAACGAGCGGCGGTGTCGGTGCGCCGCAACTGGGAACGCATCAACTCGCCGATGCGCATGAGTGCCCGATCGCCCGTGGCATGGCCGCTGGTATCGTTGACCCGCTTGAAGTTGTCGACGTCGACAAAAGCCAGGGAAATCGGCTGGCCATAGCGACTGGCTCGCGCAATTTCCCCCTCGGCGATTTCGCGGAACGAGCGCGCATTCAGCAAACCGGTGAGGGGATCCGTCCGGCTTAGTGCACGCTCGCGCACCAGCATCTCGCGCAGCCGCGCAAGCAGGACCGCCACCAGCATCAGGAACACGAGGCGAACCCCGAAATTCCAGGCATAGACCCAATAGTTGGCGGGCACGCGACTCGATCCCATTTCCGCGCAGAGCCAGATGAGCGCGGCGGCGGTCGACGCAACGATGGCGGCGCGTTGTCCGGAAAGCCATGCTGCGGCGGCGACCGGAACCAGATAGAACAGTGCCAGGGTGATTTCCGGCGCCGTGACATAGTCGATGACGCCTACCACGGGGATGATGCCCAGCGCGAGGGCGGTCCACCGCCAATGCATCGTGCGGAGGAGCGCGGGCTCGATGGGCATGATGCGATTCACGGCGCCGGCCGTCTGGTTGCGGTGGGTGGCGCGGGCTCGCTCCCGCCGAAGTCGTCCCTGCTCGAGCCACGCCGCGGACGCGCCTCGAGTGCAGCTGCCGTCGACTCGCTCGCCCGGTGTTCCGCCGGGCCACCGTACCTGGAAAGGTTGCGCGCCGTGTTGATAAGCGCGACATGCGTCAGGGCCTGGGGAATGTTGCCGAGAGCGCGCCGATTGCGCAGGTCGTACTCCTCGGACAACAGCCCCACGTCGTTGCGCAGGGCGAGCAGGCGCTCGAACAATGCCTCGGCATCCGCTGCGCGTCCAAGCAGCAGCAGACTGTCGGCCAGCCAGAACGAGCAGGGCAGGAAAAAGCCTTCACCTGCGGGCAATCCGTCGTCGGCGCCTTCGGTGCGGTACCGGGCGACAAGGCCGTCAATGACCAGCTCGCGCTCGATCGCCTCGATTGTCCCGCGAATGCGCGGATCGTCGGCCGGCAGGAACCCGACCTGTGGAATCAGGAGCAGGCTCGCGTCGAGCTCCCGCGAGCCATAGTACTGGACGAAACTTCCGCGCGTCGCGTCGAATCCGCGCGCGCAGACGTCCGCATGAATCTGCTCGCGAGTCTCACGCCAGCGGTCCACGGGACCTTCGAGTCCGAATTCTTCGATGGCCTTCACGCCCCGGTCCATGGCGAGCCAGGCCATCACCTTGGAGTAAGTGTAATGCTGCAGTCCTCCGCGCGACTCCCAGATCCCGTTGTCGGGGCGCGTCCAGTTATCTGCGAGGAAGTTGGCCAGCGTCCGCTGAAAGCTCCACGCGTCGACGTCCGGATCGAGCCCCGCACTGCGCGCGACGTGCATCGCATCCATGAGCTCGCCGTAGATGTCGAGCTGGAATTGCCCTGCCGCCGCGTTGCCGACCCGCACAGGCGCAGAATCAAGATAGCCGGGCAGCCACGGCAGCACCTTCTCGGAGTCTCCGCGCTCGCCGGCGACGCCGTACAGTATCTGGAGCTCGGCCGGATGTCCGGCCGCGGCGCGCAGTAGCCAGCGGCGCCAGTCACGGGCCTCGTCGCGGTATCCGGCGAGCAGCAGCGCGTAAAGCGTGAATGTGGCGTCGCGTACCCAGCAGTACCGGTAGTCCCAATTGCGCACGCCGCCGATGAGTTCGGGAAGCGACGTCGTCGCCGCCGCCACGATTCCCCCCGTGGGCGCATAAGTGAGTGCCTTGAGGATCATGAGCGAATTGTGTACGGGCTCGACCCATCGCCCGTCGTAGGCGCACTGTGCACTCCATCCGCGCCAGTAACGCTCGGTTGCCGCGATGGCGGCCTCGGCGTCGATGGGCAGCGGGCGCGATTCGTGCGAAGAAAACCAGGTGAGTACGAATGGCACCCGGTCTCCAGCCTTAACGATGAACTGGGCCACGGAGGTGAGATCGCGTCCTTCAACTGTGACTGGCGTGCGTAACTCGAGCGAGTCCGGACCGGCCGTGGCGAGCAACGCATCACCGACCCGGCGAACCCAGGGTATGGCCATGCCGTAATTTGGCCGAATGACCAGTTCCATGCTCATGGAAACTTTGCCGCGCACGCCTTCGACTACACGCACGATATCCGTACGATCCTGCCAGACCGGCATGCAGTCGATTACGCGCACCACGCCGTCCGCGGTTGCGAACTCGGTCTCGAGGACGAGGGCATCGGGCCGATAACAGCGGCGGACCGAACGGATGTCGTCAACTGGCGCGAGCAGCCATCGTCCGTGCTCGGGCTTGCCAACGAGCGCCGAGAAGCAGGAAGGTGAATCGAAGCGGGGTGCGCACAGCCAGTCTATCGAACCGTCCTTGCCGACGATGGCGGCGGTTCGCGTATTGCCGATGAGGCCATAATCTTCGATCGATAGCGGCATGTCGTGCAGGTCCCGATTCCGGCGCAGCGATTTCGGCCTTCGCCGTTTTGACAACGCAATCTTGCGACGCGTGGGCGGCCGATCGCGCACTATACCGTGGCCAAAGCAAGAATCGTGCGCTGCATGCCCAGACGGTGGCATCGTCGACGGTTTCGCCCCGCGCGACTTGATGCCCTGTCCCGGTGCACAGGCAGACCCCGATATCGGAATTTCGTGCCGGCGAGCAACTGATGATCGCGGGCGCCTGCAACTTCGATGCGCCGACACGGTCGAACGCCGACACCTGGATCATCGTGCGCACCGGCGCGTAAACGGCGCGCGCGGGTTGGCGTGTGCGTGGTTCGGGTGCGAAGTCTGCATGCGTGTCTGCTATCATGCGATCACGGTCGTGAGGTTGTTCGTGATGAACGTCATCCATCCGCAGGAGTGACGTTCGGTGTCAGTTCGTAGTCGATCTGGTAAGGAGCGACATGACACAAGCCAACGTATCGAAAATCAGGGGACGGCAAAAGTCACGCCCGACTAGTGACAATGCCTCGAGCGCGCTCGGCGAGCAGGATGTCTACTTGTTTCGCGAGGGCACACACGGCTCGTTGTACGCGATCATGGGGTGTCTGCTCGGGGCGGACGGCGCCACCTTTCGCGTCTGGGCGCCGAATGCGTCGCGTGTCTCGGTAATTGGCGAGTGGAACGATTGGAATGCCGATGCCGATCCGCTTTCGCCTCGCGGCGATGGAAGCGGCATCTGGGAAGGTTCTGCGAAGGCAGTTCGGCGCGGACAGGCCTACAAGTACCGGATCGTGACGAGCGACCAGAAGCGGACGTTCGACAAGGCTGATCCCTTCGCACTCTATGCCGAAACGCCGCCCCTGACCGCTTCCCGCGCCTGGACACTCGACTACGAGTGGGGCGACGACGAATGGATGGCCGCGCGCGGTCGCCACAACGCCCTTGACGCGCCGATATCCATCTACGAACTGCACCTGGGATCATGGCGGCGGGAGGATTCGCAGCGGCTCCCCACCTATCGCGGCGTCGCTGAAGCGCTTGCCGACTACGTCGGCGAGCGGGGCTTCACCCACGTCGAGCTTCTGCCGCTGACCGAGCATCCGTTCTACGGTTCTTGGGGTTACCAGACGACCGGCTATTTCGCCGCCACTTCGCGTTATGGCGAACCGCAGGACCTCATGTACCTGATCGACGTGCTGCACCGACGCGGCATCGGCGTGATTCTCGATTGGGTGCCCTCGCATTTTCCCGACGACCCGCACGGCCTGGCTGCTTTCGACGGCACCCACCTGTACGAGCATGCGGACCCGCGCCAGGGCTTTCACCCCGAGTGGAAGAGCATGATCTTCAATTACCAGCGCAACGAGGTGCGTGCGTTTCTGTTGTCTAGCGCGCTGTTCTGGCTCACGAAATTCCATGTCGACGGTCTGCGCGTCGACGCCGTGGCATCGATGCTGTACCTGGACTATGGGCGCAAGGAAGGCGAATGGATTCCCAATGTCCACGGCGGCCGCGAGAATCTCGGTGCGATCCAGTTCCTGCGACAGTTGAATGAGCTTGCTTACCGCGAGCACCCCGACGTGCAGGTCATCGCGGAGGAATCGACCGCGTGGCCAATGGTCTCGCGCCCGTTATACGTCGGCGGCCTTGGCTTCGGAATGAAATGGAACATGGGCTGGATGCATGACACGCTGGACTACATGCGCCAGGAACCGATCTATCGCAAGTATCACCACGATCGCCTCACCTTTTCGATCTGGTACGCGTTCTCGGAGAACTTCGTCCTTGCGCTGTCGCACGACGAGGTGGTATATGGCAAGGGCTCGCTCTTGGGCAAGATGCCCGGCGACCGCTGGCAGAAGTTTGCCAACTTGCGCGCGATGTACGGCTACATGTGGGGACATCCGGGCAAGAAGCTGCTGTTCATGGGCAGCGAATTCGCGCAATGGCGCGAGTGGGCACACGAGGGGCAGCTCGATTGGGATTCGCTGATCGATCCCGCCCATGCCGGCATGCAGCGCTGGGTGTCCGATCTCAATGCGCTCATTCGCGCGGAGCCAGCCTTGCACGAGGTCGACTTCGCGTCGGCGGGATTCGAATGGGTTGACGCGCGCGATTCCGATGCCAGCGTCATCACGTTCCTGCGTAAGTCCCGCACCGGCTCGCCGGTGCTGGTAGCCTGCAATTTCACGCCCGTGCCGCGCATGAACTATGTGGTTGGCGTGCCCGAGGGCGGCCATTGGAGTGAATTGCTGAACGGAGACGCCGCCGCGTACGGAGGGAGCGGAATGGGCAACCTGGGGGGGGTTGATGCCGCCCCGAGCGCCGCGCACGGTCGCTTTCATTCGCTCACGCTGACGCTGCCACCGCTGTCGACGATGTTCTTCGCTCCGGAAAGGCGCTGAAGACGCGATGGCGAAAAAGGATCCGGACAACCACGCTTTGCATGCATTGCCGGGCGACGGCCGGCGGCGCGCCGTGATCGAGGCCATCACTCCGCAGGTCGACGATGGGCGCTTCGCGGTGAAACGCATCGTCGGTGACGTCGTGGAAGTCGAGGCTGACTGCTTCGCCGACGGCCACGACGTCCTCGCGTGCCGGGTGCGGTACCGACACGAGGATGAGCCGGCGTGGCGGGAGGCGCCGATGGCAGCACTCGGCAACGATCGCTGGCGGGGAACATTCACCGTCAACGAGCTTGGCCGTCACCGCTACGGTGTCAGCGCCTGGGTCGACCCCTTTCTGACGTGGCGGCACGACTTCGCGCGGCGGATCGACGCTGACGACCTTCGCATCGCCGCGCGGACGGGTGCGGACCTCATGGCAGCGGCCGCGTCGCGGGCGCGGGGCGAGCATCGGCGGCGATTGAGCGAGGCGTCGCGCAAGCTGCGCGAAGCGACCGAGCTGGATATGTTGCGCCACCTCGCCTTGGACGAAGAAGTCGGCGCGCTTGCGGCGCAGTACCCCGACCGCCGCCTCGAGTCGACGTACCCGGTGGAGTTTCCTCTGGTCGTCGATCGCGAGCGCGCGCAATTTTCCAGCTGGTACGAACTTTTTCCGCGGTCGACGGGCGCACCCAATGCCCATGGCACTCTGCGCGACTGCGAAACCTGCCTCCCGTACGTCGCGAAGATGGGATTCGACGTTTTGTACCTGCCTCCTATCCACCCCATCGGGCGCGCGCGGCGCAAGGGCAAGAACAACACGCTGTCGGCGGGAGAGGACGACTTTGGAAGCCCCTGGGCCATCGGCGCTCGGGAAGGGGGCCACAAGTCCGTCCATCCGCTGCTGGGAACGCTTGAAGACGTTCGCAGCCTCGTCGCCAGCGCGCGGTCGCACGGGCTCGAATTGGCACTGGACATCGCATTCCAGTGCGCTCCGGACCATCCCTATGTCGAATCGCACCCAGAGTGGTTCAGGCACCGTGCGGACGGCAGCATCCAGTACGCTGAAAATCCGCCGAAGAAATACCAGGACATCTATCCCTTCGACTTCGAATCGGAGCAATGGCAGGCGCTGTGGGAGGAACTGAGGAGCGTGCTCGCTTTCTGGGCGGACGAGGGCGTGCGCATTTTCCGGGTCGACAATCCGCACACCAAGCCGTTTGCGTTCTGGGAATGGGCGATTGCCCGCATCAAGCAGGAACATCCCGATGTGATTTTCCTCGCTGAGGCCTTCACGCGCCCCAAGGTCATGCATCGTCTGGCCAAGCTGGGCTTTACCCAGTCGTACACCTATTTCACCTGGCGCAATACGAAGCAGGAATTGACGGCGTACTTCACCGAGCTGACAAGCGCACCGGGTTGCGATTACTTTCGGCCGAATTGCTGGCCGAACACGCCGGACATCCTTCCGGAGTCCTTGCAGGTCGGTGGGCGACCCGTGTTCATGGCGCGTCTGGTCTTGGCAGCGACGCTGGCCGGCAATTACGGCATCTATGGGCCGGCGTACGAGCTCCTTGAGCACGCGCCGCGCGAGCCGGGTGGCGAGGAATACGCCAACTCCGAGAAGTACGAGTTACGGCGCTGGGATCTGGATCGGCCGGACAGCCTCGCGCCATTGATCGCCCGCGTGAATGCGGCGCGGCGCGAGCATCCTTCGCTCCAGCGCGGAAAGCTTGCCTTTCTCGCCACTGACAACGACGAACTCATATCATATGCACGCATCGACGACGCGAGCGGAGACGCAATCCTCGTCGTGGTCAACCTCGATCCGCACCATCCGCAGTCCGGATGGGTGTCGCTCGATCTTGCGGCGCTGGGTGTCGAACCCGAGCGGCCGTTCCAGGTCCATGACCTTTTGAGCGACGCCTATTATGTCTGGAATGGAACGCGCAACTTCGTCATGCTCGACCCGGCGCGGGCGCCTGCGCATATTCTGCACGTGCGCAAGCGTCTGCGCACGGAACACGACTTCGACTATTTTCTGTAGGGGGTGAACTTGGCGGATCCTGCCACGACAGTCGCCGCGGCGCCCGACCTCGTCGCGGCCGCCCCGGCTCAGGTGTCGGACTGGTACAAGGACGCGATCATCTACCAGCTCCACATCAAGGCGTTCTACGATTCCAATGGCGACGGCGTAGGCGACTTCACCGGGCTGACGGAAAAGCTCGATTACGTGAAGGATCTCGGTGTAAACACCCTCTGGCTCCTCCCGTTCTATCCCTCCCCGCTGCGCGACGATGGCTACGACGTGTCCGACTACAGCGAGGTCAATCCGATGTATGGCACGCGTGCCGAGTTTCATCACTTCGTCCGCGAGGCGCACCGTCGCGGCCTGCGTGTCATCACCGAGCTGATCGTCAACCACACGTCGGACCAGCACGCATGGTTCCAGGCCGCGCGCCAGGCACCCGCAGGCTCGACTAAGCGCGACTACTACGTGTGGAGCGACGATCCTTTGAAATACAGCGGCACCCGGATCATCTTCACCGACACCGAGAAGTCCAACTGGGCATGGGACGACGTGGCCAAGGCGTACTACTGGCACCGCTTTTTCAGCCACCAGCCGGACCTCAACTTTGACAACCCGCAGGTGCTGAAGGCGATATTCCGGGTCATGCGCTTCTGGCTCGACATGGGCGTCGACGGTTTCCGGCTCGATGCGATTCCTTACTTGGTGGAGCGCGAAGGGACCAACAACGAGAACCTGCCCGAGACGCACGCCGTGCTGAAACGCGTCCGTGAGCTCATCGACGCGCAGTATCCGAACGTGCTCCTGCTCGCCGAGGCCAATCAATGGCCTGAGGACGTGCGCGAGTATTTCGGCGACGACGACGAATGTCACATGGCCTACCACTTCCCGCTGATGCCGCGGATGTACATGGCGATCGCGCAGGAAGACCGTCATCCGATCACCGAGATCATGGCGCAGACGCCTGACATCCCCGAGCACTGCCAGTGGGCCATCTTCCTGCGCAACCACGATGAACTCACGCTCGAGATGGTGACAAGCCGGGAGCGCGACTACATGTACAGCATGTACGCCGCCGACAAGCGCGCGCGCATCAACCTGGGAATCCGGCGGAGGCTCGCGCCCTTGCTCGAGAATGACATGAGTCGCATCAAGCTCATGAACAGCATGCTGCTGTCGATGCCCGGCTCGCCCGTCCTCTACTATGGCGACGAGATTGGCATGGGTGACAACATCTACCTGGGAGACCGGGACGGCGTGCGCACGCCGATGCAATGGCGCGCCGAGCGCAACGCGGGCTTTTCCCGTGCGGAGCCGCAGCGACTCTATATGCAGCCGGTCATGGACGCAATCTATGGCTACGAGGCGGTGAACGTCGAGGCGCAGTCGGCTTCCCCGTCGTCGCTGTTGAACTGGATGCGCCGCATGCTCGCGACCCGCAAGGGCATCGCCGCCTTTGGTCGCGGCACCCTCGCGTTCCTGCGCCCGAACAATCGCAAGATTCTCGCGTATCTGCGGGAATACGACGGCGAGACGGTCCTGTGCGTGGCAAACCTGGCGCGCTCGGCACAGCCGCTCGCGCTCGATCTTGCCCGGTTCAAGGGCCGGGTCCCCATTGAGCTCATGGGGCACACCACGTTTCCGCCGATCGGCGATGCGCCGTATCTTCTCAGCCTCGACGGCTACGGCTTTTTGTGGTTCCGGCTCGCGATGCCCGAGGCCACGCCAGCGGCGCGCGAGGAAGGTCCACCGCGGGAGGAATTGCCGGTACTGATCCTGTTCGATGGCTGGGCGAGCCTCTTCCGCGAGCGGGTCGTGCCATGGCGCATCAAGCTGTCGGAAACGGTTCGTCGCCAGCTCGAGCGCGACGTGCTGCCGGCGTACGTGTCGGGCCGGCGCTGGTACGCGGCGAAGGGTGAAGCCATCCAGGCTGTCGAGCTCGCCGATCATGTCGAATGGAAGGCCGACGGCCGCACCTTCCTCTGGACCCTCTCCCGAGTGGAGAACGCGCGCGGCGAGACGCAGACCTACTTCCTGCCGTTCACGCTTGCCTGGGAAGACCAGGACGAGGCGCGCGTGCGCGCGCTGGGTCCGTTCACGATCGCGCGCGTTCGCCAGCAGGCGCAGGTTGGTGTGCTTGCCGATGCATTTGGAGACGAGGACTTCGTGCGTGCGCTCGTGGCGGCGGTGGCGATCGGATCCGAAGAGAAGGCGGACCGCGGCGTGCTGCAGTTCAAGCCCGCTTCCGCGTTTGCACAGCTGGCAGGACCGGAAAGCCCGACGCTGCCGCTGAGAATTCCCGATGCCGCCAGCAGCAACACCATCGTGTTTCTCGGCGACCGCCTGTTCGTCAAGGCCTATCGCCGCCTGCAGGTCGGTGTCAATCCCGAGGTCGAGATCGGCCGCTACCTTACGGACGTCGTGCATTTCGAGCATTGCGTCCCGCTGGCGGGCAGCGTCGAATACGTCGCCGACGATGGTCGCATGGCGACGCTGGCACTCGTTCAAGGGTTCGTGGACAATCAGGGAAGCGGCTGGGATTACACGCAAAACTATCTCGACCGCTATTTCGAGGATGTCGCGCACGGTGGCGATGCGGCGAGCGGTCCCGACGCCCATGGCGGCTACGAAACCCTGATGCGCATGCTCGGCAAGAGAACCGGCGAACTGCACGCGGCTTTCGCGCGCCAATCCGGCAATCCTGCGTTCGATCCGGAGCCAATCGTCGCAGGAGACATTGCGGGCTGGGCGGCCGGCGCGCGGCAGGAGGCCGAGCGCGTGCTCGATCGTCTCGCCGAGCGCCGCGACGCGCTGCCGGAAGCGTCTCGCGCCGACGTCGACTGGCTCGTCGCCTCGCGCAAGCTGCTGATCGACCGCATCGCCGGCCATGTGAAAGATCCGCTGCGCGGCGTGAAGACGCGCCTGCACAACGATTATCACCTGGGGCAGGTCTTGCTCGTGCAAAACGACTGGGTCATCACGGATTTCGAAGGTGAGCCGAGCCGCACGATCGAAGAGCGCGCGCAGAAGCAATCCGCGCTCAAGGATGTGGCCGGCATGCTGCGCTCGTTCGACTACGCGATGCACGCCGCCGTATTCGACTACGTCGTCAAGCGCCCCGACGCGCGAGAGGCCGTCGAGCGCGCAGGTCGTGCATGGCGCGCGGACGCAGGTGCCGCGTTCCTTGCGGGCTACGACGACGTTGCAGCGAAGTCGGGGTTGGTCGGTGCGAAGGAGGCATCGCAGGGACTTCTCGAGCTGTTCATCCTGCAAAAGGCCGTGTACGAGCTCAAGTACGAAGTCGACAATCGGCCGGACTGGGTGCGCATTCCGATCGCCGGCCTCGCCGAAATTCTGGGACGCGGACTGTGAGGGGCGGCGTCGCGCAGACCGGGCGGTCGACCCGCCACGTTGGTGCCTAAGACTGGGAGGACACGATGGACAACGTCAACATGCTGCTCGAGCCGGTGCGTGGATCGCTGCACCTTATCGGCGCTTTCCTGCCCAGGCTGCTTCTGGCGATACTGATACTTGTGGTCGGCTGGCTCGCGGCCAAGGCCATCCGGTTCGCGCTGGTCAAGGCACTGCGGGCGATCAACTTCCATGTGGTCACCGAGAAGGCAGGCATCGATCATGTCCTGAAGCTGGGCGGCAGCGAGATCGACACCGTGCGCATACTGGGCGGACTCGTCTATTGGCTCGTGATCCTGGCCGCGGTGATGATCGCCTTCAACAGCCTCGACCTCGCCTACGTTACCGATCTCGTCGGGCGCATCGTCGTATTCGTGCCCAAGGTCATGATCGCCATCGTGATCCTGGTGTTCGGCGCGTATTTCGCCCGTTTCGTCGGCACGGCGTTGACCGGTTATCTGAGCAGCCACCATATCGGCGAGGCGGTCTTCGTCGGACGCCTCATCACCTACGCCATCGTGATCTTCGCCGCCATGATCGCGCTCGACCAGGCCGGGCTGGGCGACATTATCCGGGAGACTTTCCTGATCCTCGTCGCGGCGGTTGCGCTCGGACTTGCGCTTGCGTTCGGCCTCGGCGGGCAAAAGCGCGCCGCGGAGTTGCTCGAACACTGGACCAAGCGGAGCGCCGACGAGGAAAAGGCCTCACGCGACCGCAGCAAGCCAGTCCTGTGACGACGACGCGTCGCCGATGAAGCCCATCACCCAGGTGTGGCCCGGTCGGCCGCAGCCGCGCGGTGCGCATTGGGACGGCGAGGGGGTCAACTTCGCCTTGTTCTGCGAGCTTGGCGATCGCGTCGAGTTGTGCATCTTCGACGCCACGGGACGTCGCGAGCTGCAGCGCGTGCCGCTTGTCGCGCGCACCGACCAGGTGTTCCACTGCTACCTTCCGGAAGCCCGGCCGGGGATGTTGTACGGCTATCGTGTGCACGGGCCCTATCGGCCGAGCGAGGGACTGCGCTTCAACGCGAACAAGCTGCTGCTGGATCCGTACGCGCGCAATATCGTTGGCGCGCTGCGCTGGAGCGACGCGCTCTACGGCTATTCGGTAGGTCATAAGCGGGTCGATTTGTCCTTCGACCGCCGCGACAGCGCGAGCGACATGCCCAAGAGCAAAGTGATCGATCCCGCCTTTACGTGGGGCAACGACCGCCCGCCGGACGTGCCCTGGCACGACATGGTGATCTACGAGCTCAATGTGCGCGGATTCACGATGCAGCACCCGGATGTGCCACCACCGTTGCGGGGGACCTACGCGGGTCTCGCGACGGCGCCGGTTATCGACTACCTTCGGCGATTGGGCGTCACCACCGTCGAGCTGATGCCGGTGCAGTATTTCGTCGACGAGCACCGGCTCGCGCAGCTCGGCATGCGCAATTTCTGGGGATACAACACGATCGGCTACTTTGCGCCCGAGGCTCGCTATTCGGCCTCGGGCAAGGTCAACGAGTTCAAGACGATGGTGAAGACTCTGCACTCGGCCGGACTCGAGGTGATCCTGGACGTCGTCTACAACCACACCGCGGAGGGCAACGAGCTGGGGCCGACACTTTGCTTCCGTGGCCTGGACAACAGTGCGTACTACCGGCTGCGCAGCGACGACCCGCGCTATTACATGGACTACACGGGATGCGGCAACACGCTCAACATGCGCCATCCCCGGGTGCTGCAGCTCATCATGGACTCGCTGCGCTACTGGGTGACCGAGATGCACGTCGATGGCTTCCGGTTCGACCTCGCATCGGCGCTGGCGCGGGAATTACATGAGGTCGACCGGCTCGGCGCTTTCTTCGACATCCTTCGCCAGGATCCCGTGCTGGATCGCGTCAAGCTTATCGCCGAACCCTGGGATCTGGGCGAGGGCGGCTATCAGGTGGGCAACTTCCCCAACGGATGGGCCGAGTGGAATGACAAATACCGCGACGCGATGCGCGCCTTCTGGCGCGGAGACGGCGGGATCATCGGCGAGTTCGCGCGGCGCATTACCGGCTCCTCCGACCTTTATGGGAGCAGCGGCCGTGCGCCGCACGCGAGCATCAACTTCGTCACCGCTCATGATGGATTCACGCTGCTTGATCTCGTCTCCTATAACGAAAAGCACAACGAGGCCAACGGCGAGCACAACCGCGACGGCAACGACCACAACCTGTCGTGGAACTGTGGCGTGGAGGGACCGACGGACGACGCCTCGATCCTGACGTTACGACGTCGGCAATCCCGCAATCTGCTTGCGACGCTTCTGTTGTCCCAGGGCGTGCCGATGCTGGCAGCCGGCGACGAGATCGGGCGTACCCAGCAGGGGAGCAATAATGCGTACTGCCAGGACAACGCGATTTCCTGGATCGATTGGACGATCGACGAAGCGCGCAGCAACCTGCTGGCGTTTGCGCGGCGCATGATCGACTTGCGTCGCCGCCACCCCATCTTCAGGCGCCGCCATTTCTTCGAGGGCCGCTCGCTGCATGGCGATGAGGCCAAGGACATCTCGTGGCACAAGCCCGACGGTACCGAAATGACCGAGCAGGAATGGAACCACGACTTCGCGCGCTGCCTCGGTGTTTACCTCTCGGGCAACCGGCTGGACGAGGTCGATGGGCGGGGCCGTCCGGTGACGGACGAAGATTTTCTGGTGCTGTTCAACGCGCACGACGGGGTAATCGACTTCACACTGCCGGGTGCGAGCGAGCATGAATGGACGCTGCTCGTCGATACCGCACGCGACGATGGGTTGCTGCCCGACGGCGTGTATCGCGGCCGCTCGGTCTATCCGCTCGACGCGCGCTCCCTGGTGCTCATGGAGAAAGACGCGTCGTGAGGCGCGCGCACCGGATGCCGTTCGGGGCGCAACTCGATGGCGAAACGGTGGCGTACCGGCTGTGGGCTCCGGCAGCGCAACGGATCGAGCTGGTACTGGGACACCCGCGTGCATCGGCACCCATTGTCATGGACCGGCGCGAAGGCGGCTGGTACGAGCATGTGGCGTCACGCGAGGTCGCCGGGGCACGTTACGCGTTTCGCGTCGACGGCCGTCTGACGGTGCCCGATCCGGCGTCGCGCTCCAATCCGGACGGCGTCCACGCCGCGAGCGAAGTCGTCGATCCCGCCGCATACGAATGGAACGATGCGCATTGGCGGGGCCGACCCTGGTTCGACGCGGTCGTCTATGAGCTTCACGTCGGTACCTTTACTCATGGAGGCAAATTTACCGACGTCATCACCGGGCTCGACGCCCTGGTCGAGCTCGGCGTGACCGCGCTGGAGCTCATGCCCGTCGCCGCCTTTCCTGGCGAGCGCAATTGGGGCTACGACGGCGTGCTTCCCTTTGCGCCGGCCGCAGCCTACGGCGCGCCCGACGAAATGAAGGCGCTGATCGACGCGGCGCATGGTCGCGGACTCATGGTGCTTCTCGACGTCGTCTACAACCACTTCGGACCCGACGGCAACTATCTGTCCGCCTACGCGCCGCAGTTCTTCACGGCACGTCATCGCACGCCCTGGGGCGACGCCATGAATTTCGACGGCGAGCGCAGCCGCACGGTGCGCGAGTTCTTCATCCACAACGCACTGTACTGGCTGCACGAATACCACCTCGACGGGCTGCGGCTCGATGCCGTCCACGCGATCGCCGATGATTCTCATCCCGATTTCGTCACCGAGCTCGCGCGACGCGTCAGAACAAGCGTGGGCGACGCGCGGCAGGTGCACCTCGTGCTCGAGAACGACCGCAACGAGGCACGCTATCTGTGCCGTGACGGCGGCGGGGCGGCGGTGCTGGCCACGGCACAGTGGAACGACGACCTTCACCATCCGCTGCACGTGATCGCCACCGGGGAGACCGATGGCTACTACGCCGACTATGCGGACGCGCCGGTGGCGGACTTCGCTCGCGCGCTTGCGCAGGGCTTCGTCTTCCAGGGGCAGCCTTCGCCCCATCGGAGCGGGGCGTTGCGCGGCGAGGTAAGCACGGCACTGCCACCGGCGGCCTTCGTGTCGTTTGCGCAAAACCACGACCAGATCGGCAATCGCGCGCTGGGCGAGCGCCTGGCGATGCTCGCCGAGCCGGACCTCTTGCACGCGCTCGTCGCCTGCGTGCTGCTCGCGCCACAGACGCCCATGCTGTTCATGGGCGAGGAATTCGGCGCGATCACACCGTTCCTGTTCTTCTGCGATTTCGGTGCCGAACTGGCACGGGCCGTGACTCAGGGTCGGCGCGGCGAATTCAAGCATTTCGCGCGCTTCTTCGATACAGCGGCGCAAGAATCGATCCCGGATCCGAACGAACTCGCGACGTTCATTGCGAGCAAGCTCGATTGGGAAGCGGCCGAGCGCCCGCCCGGCCTTGCGTGGCGCGGCTTCATTCGCCGCTGCCTCGCGGCCCGCCGCGAGCACGTCGCTCCCCTGCTGCCGCTGATCACGCATGCCGGCGCCGCAAGTGTTCGCGGTGATGCCGTCATCGCCGTGGAGTGGGCCACGAGCGATGGTCGCTGCCTGCACCTGCTGGCCAACCTCGGTGCGGGCCTTAGCGACGAGTTGCCCTTGCCGCAAGGCGTCATCGCATTCGCGACTCCGCAGTTGCTCGAGCCGGGCACCAGCGCGGCCTTGCCCCGCAACGGCGTCATCTGCATCGTGTCCGGATGAGGCCGGACGAAGCATTGCGGGCGCTCGCGGCGGCGCATGGAATCGCGCATGAGTATCACGACGTCCGCGGGCGGCTGCAGGAAGTGCCGGCGTCGACATTGAGCGCCCTGCTGGCGGCGATGGATGTACCCGCCCGGTCGGACGCCGAAATCGCGCGATCGGCGCTTGCCGCGGCCGAATCGTGCCAAGGCGAGTGCATGCAGCCCATGACGGTGCTGCGAACGAATGCCCGCCCCTGGCGGATCGCGGTGCGCATTCCTTCCGAGCATCGCAGTAATCCCTTGACGTGGCAACTGCGCGACGAGGAAGGCACCGACCAGTCGGTTGCGGTGCCCCCTGCGACATTGACCGCGGGCGCGGAGTGCGAGTGGGAGATTCCACTCGACATCGAGCTTTCTCCTGGCTATTACGAGATATCGCTGACTGCCCGCGGGAACCTCATTGCCGCCGGTACGCTGGCGGTGGCGCCGCCCGCGTGTTTCCGGCCGCCCTCGCTGCGCCCCGGACGCCGGGCGTGGGGCATTGCGGTTCAGTTGTACGGCGTGCGTTCGGTGCGCAACTGGGGAATCGGCGACTTCACCGATCTTGCGACGCTCGTTGACGTGTGCGCGGCGGTCGGCGCGGACGTGATCGGTGTCAACCCGTTGCATGCGCTGCGGACCCACGATCCTTCGCACGCAAGTCCGTACAGCCCGTCGAGCCGTCTGTTCGCCAGCCCGCTCTACCTCGACGTGGAGGCGCTTGCGGAATTCGAGCGTTGCGCCGAGGCTCGCTCGCTCGTGCGATCGCCAGCCTTCCAGGCCCGGCTCGCCGCGCTGCGCGCCGCGCCGCTCGTCGATTACGCCGGCGTGGCCGCCGCCAAGGTTGAGGTGCTGCACCTGCTCTATGCGTGGGCGCGCCGCGACGCGGCGTCGTCACGAGCCGCGCGCTGGACCGAGTTCGAGGCGTTCAAGCGTCGCGGCGGAATGATTCTGCAACGGCACGCATTGTTCGAGGCGATTCAGGCCACGCTGTGCGAGCACGATGCCGCCGTTTGGGGCTGGCCCGTTTGGCCCGAGGCGCTGCGGTCGCCTTCGGCGTCCGCGGTGCTTGAGCTTGGCGAAGCGCATGCCGACGAGGTCGACTATCACGCCTGGTTGCAATGGCAGGCTGACCTGCAGCGCCAGCGCGTAGCCGACCGCGCGGCACGCGCGGGCCTTGCCGTGGGCGTTTACGCCGATCTTGCCGTTTCGGCCGAGCGTGGCGGCGCCGAATCCTGGACGTTCCAGGCGCTGTATGCCGGCGCCGCCAGCATCGGCGCACCGCCGGACGAGTTCAGTCCCAACGGGCAGGACTGGGGACTGCCGCCGCCGGTGCCGCTGCGAATGCGTGATTCCGGCTACGCCGCGTTCATCGCGACATTGCGGGCCAACATGCGCAGCGCTGGCGCGTTGCGCATCGACCATGCGCTGGGATTGCTGCGGCTGTACTGGGTCCCGTCGGGTGCGACGGCCCGGGAAGGCGCGTACGTGCATTACCCGATCGACGATCTCGTCGGCCTCCTTGCGCTGGAGAGTCACCGGCATCGATGCCTCATCATCGGCGAGGACCTGGGCACGGTACCTGATGAGATTCGCCGGGACTTCCTTCGCAACGACATTCTCTCGTATCGCGTGCTGTGGTTCGAGCGCGACGACCGCGGCGCGTTCATCGCGCCTGATCACTACCCCGAACCCGCGATTGCGGTGGCCACCACGCACGACCTGCCGACGGTTGCGGCCTGGTGGGCAGGGCTCGATATCGCGCTGCGCGCGGGACACGGGTTGCTCGGCGCAGATGTCGATGTCGCGGCGTTTCTGCGGGCCAGGGTCGAGGAGCGCGGGCAGCTACTCGCCGCGCTCGGGCGCGCGGGATTGCTTCCGCCGGAGACATCCCTCGATCCGGAGGCGAGCAGCGAGCTCACCCCTTCGCTCGCCGACGCGATCCAGGCCTACGTCGCCGAGTCGCGCAGCGTGCTCATGGTCACCCAGCTCGAGGATGTCTTTGGAGTTCGCGAGCAGGTGAATCTCCCGGGAACAACCGACCAGCACGACAACTGGCGCCGCAAGCTGCCGGTTGCGCTGGAAGACTACGGCGTGCATGAACGCTGGCGCACTTTCGCCGACACCGTCAGGAAACGGCGCTCGACATGACCAAGGCGCGCATCGGCATGTCCAATTCGAAACGGCGCCGGAACCGGCAGCCGCCGCGATCGGCGCAGGTGCCGCTGCCGTTGTCGGCGATCCCGCGCGCAACTTATCGCGTCCAGCTCAATCGCGAATTCCCGTTCGCGGCGCTGACCAAGCTCGTCCCCTACCTTTCGGCGCTCGGCATCAGCCACGTCTACTGCTCGCCCTATCTGCGCGCGCGGCCAGGCAGCAGGCACGGCTACGATATCGTCGATCATCGCCTGCTCAACCCCGAGATCGGTACGGTGGAAGACTTCGGCGACCTGATCCAGACGCTTACGCAGCACGGCATGAGCCACCTGTGCGATGTCGTGCCCAATCACATGGCCGTGATGGGCAAGGACAATGCATGGTGGATGGACGTGCTCGAGAACGGTCCATCGTCCGCGTACGCCGATTACTTCGACATCGATTGGGCGCCGCACGACCCGGACTTGTTGGGCAAGGTGTTGGTGCCTGTCCTGGGCGATCCCTATGGCAAGGTGCTCGAACGCGGGGACCTGCACGTTGCCTATGAGCCGGACGCCGGAACGTTTGCGGTTTCATATTTCGAGCATCGTTTCCCCATCGACCCCAACGAGTATGCCCGGCTCATGGCGCCAGTACTCGCGGAAGCGCGGAGGACGCTCACGGCTCGCGTCGCCGCCAAGGCCAGGCGCCTTGCCGGAGGATTCGGTGGGCTGCCATCGCGCAACGACATGGATGCCCGTCGCGTCGTGCAACGACGCAGGGACGCGGCTGAATTCAAGCGCCGACTCGCCGAGCTCGTACGCTCCGATCCTCCGCTTGCCAAAGCCATCGACGGCGCTCTCGCGGCGCTTAACGAAGGCGGGGCCGCTGACGCGGGCCGCGACCGGCTGCACGCGCTGCTGGAAGCACAAGCCTACCGGCTCGCGTTCTGGCGGGTTGCCTCGGACGAGATCAACTACCGCCGCTTCTTCGACATCAACGAGCTCGCCGGACTGCGGATGCAAAACGATGCCGTTTTCGATGCCACGCACGAACTCATCCTGGGGCTCGCTGCGGATGGAGCCGTCGGCGGGCTGCGCGTCGATCATCCCGACGGCTTGTACGATCCGGCTCGCTACTTCGCGCATCTTCAGCAGCGCTATCGCGAACGCGTGACGCTGCGGCGGCCGGGCGCGAAGGAGCCGCCCCATGGTATTTTCGTGACGCTGGAAAAAATCCTGGCGCCCCATGAACGTTTGCCGGACGCCTGGCCGGTGCACGGCACGACGGGCTACCGGTTCGCCAACGCGGTCAACGGATTGTTCGTCGATCGCCGGGCCAAGGGTCGTGTCGACCGGGCGTGGCGCGCCTTCGCAGGAGACGAAGCCGGCACCGCCGATCGCGACGCCTATCGCGGCAAGCGGGTGACCATGGAGCAGGCCCTGGCGTCGGAGCTTGCGCTCATCACGGGGCGAGCGCTGCGCCTCGCCCGCGCCGACCGGCGGACGCGCGATTTCACCTTCAATACCTTGCGGGTCGCGATCCGCGAAATCGTCGCCCACTTCCCGGTGTATCGGACCTATGTCGATGCGCACGGCCCCTCGCCGCAGGACCGCCGCTATGTCGACTGGGCCGTCGGGCGGGCGCGCGCGCGCAGCCGTTCGAGCGACCCGCAGGTATTCGACTTCCTGCACGACGCCTTCCTGGGCAAGGCGCCCGAGGGCCGCGACGACGCCAAAGCGGGCTACCTCGAATTCGCGATGCGCGCGCAGCAGTTCACGGCGCCCGTGGCGGCGAAAGGCGTCGAGGATACCGCGCTGTATACGTTCAATCGCCTGGTTTCCGTCAACGAGGTGGGTGGCGATCCCGAGCAATTCGGCTTGAGCGTCGCTGCATTCCATCGGCTCAACGCCGATCGCGCGTCATTGTGGCCGCATGCGATGCTCGCCACGTCCACGCACGATAACAAGCGTTCGGAGGACGTGCGCGCGCGCATCGACGTCATATCCGAAATGGCGGCGGAATGGCGTCGCGCCGCCGATCGCTGGCACAGGCTCAATCGCAACCGGATTCACGAAACGGACACAGGGCCGGCGCCGTCACGCAACGACGAATACCTGCTCTACCAGACGCTCGTGGGTTCCTTTCCCGTGGAATCGCTCGGCGCCGGGAACCTGTCCGTCTATTGCGAGCGCATCGTCGCCTACATGGTAAAGGCGACGCGCGAAGCCAAGGTCCACACCAGCTGGCTCGCAGTAAATGAGGCCTACGAAGCCGGCACCAGTGCCTTCGTGCGCGAGCTGTTGAGCAGCTCGCCGGAGAATCGTTTCATCGAAGACCTGCGCTCGCAAACGCTTCGATACGCGTGGTTTGGCCAGCTCAACAGCGTGTCCATGACGTTGTTGAAGCTGGCCGCGCCCGGCATCCCCGATTTCTACCAGGGCACCGAGCTTTGCGACGGATCGCTCGTCGATCCCGATAACCGGCGACCGGTCGACTACGCCCGGCGCGGGGCCGAGCTCGCGGCCTTTGCGGCGATCCCGCAGCGGGCGCCGCCGCTGTTCTTGCGCTCGCTCTTTGCCGCGCCCTATGACGGGCGCGCCAAGCTATGGACCATTACGCGGGCGCTCGCGTTGCGGCGCGAGGCGCCGGCCC
Source organism: uncultured beta proteobacterium (assembly GCA_963819965.1). Taxonomy (GTDB): domain Bacteria; phylum Pseudomonadota; class Gammaproteobacteria; order Burkholderiales; family Casimicrobiaceae; genus VBCG01. The sequence goes on along the minus strand of CAWFYA010000004.1, from coordinate 174,381 downwards.
TGTTTGCACGGGGAGCGTACAGGTCGCTGTCGGTGTCCGGTTCGCACGCAGAACATGTCGTTGCATTCGCAAGGGAAGGCGACGACGGTGGCGTGATTTGTGTCGCTGGCCGCCTGTTCGCTTCGCTCGGCGCGGAGATCGACGAAATACCTCTGGGCACGATGTGGAGCGACACGACGGTCGACATCGGGTTCCTTGCACCCGGCACGCCTTGCGTCGATGTCCTGACCGGTGAGCCATTTCTTGGCGCCGGAACAAAGGCGGTGCCGCTGTCCCAGCTGTTCGCGACGTTCCCCGGCGCGCTGATCCGCTATGGCGCGGATCGCGGTTCGTCCTCGACGGCGAAATCCTAGGGAACAATTCGCGCCGATTCGCAATCAGACTTGAATCGGTTCGAAATGGGGGATATTGTGGATTATTTTCTTCAAAAAATCAGGTACTTGGAAGCATACGGCATGAGCAGCGCGGCGGTCACGTCGCTACGCGTCGTGGCGATTGCGGTGGTGGCGTGGATCATCACGCTGATACTTACCCGGATGATCCGCCTGTTCCGTGTTCGCATTGCCAACCGATTCACCGATCGTGAGGAGATCAAGCGCGCAGAGACGATCGGAAGAGTGCTTCGCTATCTCGCGTCGGTAGTCGTCACGCTCATCGCATCGGTGCTGATCCTGAGCGAACTGGGTGTGTCGGTGGCGCCCATCCTCGGCGCGGCAGGCGTGGTCGGGCTTGCCGTCGGCTTCGGGGCGCAAAGCCTGGTCAAGGACTATTTCACCGGATTCTTCATCCTGCTCGAGAATCAGCTGACCACAGGCGACGTGGTAAAGATAGCGGACAAGTCGGGCCTCGTCGAGGACGTCACGCTGCGCTACGTTCGTCTGCGCGACTACGACGGCAACGTGCATTTCGTTCCCAACAATCTCATTACGACGGTCACCAACATGAGCCGCGGCTTCGCCCAGGCCGTCATCGATGCCGGGGTCGCCTATCGCGAAGACACCGATGCTGCCGTTGCGGCCATGCGTGAAGTGGGCGCCGAGCTGCGGGCGGACGCCGCGTTCGGCCCAAAGATACTTGCGGATCTCGAAGTGGCCGGCGTCGAGCGCTGGGAGGAATCCGCGGTGATCCTCCGTTGCCGCTTCAAGGTCGTCGCGCTGGAGCAATGGAACGTGCGACGCGAGTTCCTGCGCAGGCTCAAGAAAGCCTTCGACGCCCGCGGCATCGAAATTCCCTTCCCGCACCTTACGGTCTACGCGGGCGCGGACCGGGAGGGCGGCGCTCCGCCCTTCAAGGTGGTAGCCAATGTTCCCTCGAACGAGCCGTCGGATGATGCAACGGCGCAGGGAACAGCGGCGCGAGCTCGAGCAACTTGATGACAATGACGGGCCGGGCGGCGTCCTGCCGGTTCTCCCGGTACTGCGGCTGCCGGACGCGCTACCCAACCCCTTTCCCACACCGCCTCCTCAGTTCCTGACATGCTGGACAAACTCAATTCGTTCCTGATCCACCTCCGATCGAGCCTGTGGTTTGTGCCGACGGTCATGGTGGGTGGGGCTGTGGTGCTTGCCCTTGCGCTGGTGCGGGCCGACCAACACTATCAGTTCAAGTGGGCCACATCCTTGCCGCTGCTGTTCGGCGCGGGCACCGAAGGCTCGCGCGGCATGCTGTCGACCATCGCCTCGTCGATGATCACCATCGCGGGCCTGACTTTTTCCCTGACCATTGCGGCACTCGTCACCGCATCAGCGCAGTACACCTCTCGCATCCTCCGCAACTTCATGCGCGATCGGCGCAATCAAGTGGTGCTGGGATCGTTCGTCGGAATCTTCACCTATTGCCTGGTGGTGCTGCGAACCATTCATGGCGGTGACGAGGGCGCGTTCGTTCCTTCGCTGGCGGTCTTCGTCGGCTTGCTGTTGGCGTTGCTGGGCATTGGTGTGCTGGTCTTCTTCATCCATCACATCGCAACGTCGATTCAAGCCTCTACGATCATCGCGACTATCACCAGTGAAACGCTGGCGACGATCGATGCGCGGTTTCCCGAGGAAGCCGTGGATTGCGAGATCGGCGACGAAGACCTTGCCGGCGCCACGGGCGCCGCGGATCAACGGCGGGTCGTGCGATCCGATGCGCGCGGATACGTGCAGGACATCGACGTGCCCGCCATCGTCGAGTTTGCCGGCAAGCATGCCGTTACGGTCCGGCTTGACGTCGCGCCAGGTGATTTCGTTGCGCACCACACGCGACTATTGACGCTTGCAACCGGCGGCGCGCTGGACGACGAAGGATCGAGGTTTCTTCGCGACAGGATCTCGATTCGCCCCTTTCGCACCATCGATCAGGAATTCGGATTCGGCATCCGGCAGCTCGTGGACATTGCCCTCAAGGCGCTTTCGCCGGGAGTCAACGACACCACCACCGCCGTCATGTGCATCGATCACCTCGGAGCGATCGTGGCGCGGCTGGCGGCTCTCTCCATGCCGGTGCGCCATCGCTCGAAGGATGGCGTCGTCAGACTGGTGCTGCGCGGCTGTTCGTTCGATGACATCGTTGAGACGGCCTTCGACCAGATCAGGAACAGCGCGTCGGGCAACGTCGCCGTAATTGCGCACCTGATTGGCGCGATCGCCGGCGCGGCGGAAGGCACCGACAATGGACACCGCCGGGGCACGCTCATGCTTCATCTCGGGCTGGTTGGGGCGCTGATCGACCGCACGGTTGACACCGAACACGATCGCGAGCGGCTTCGCGTGCGGCTCGCCGATGCGCTGGAGGGTCTTCATTAGACAACGGGCGCAATGCTTCGGAAAAATCCAATGAGGCTTGCGTCAGGCGAACAGCGGCGGTTCGTCCATCGCCGCGATCTGTTCGCGCAGTTCCAGGACGCGGTCTTGCCAATATCGTGGTGTGTTGAACCAGGGAAATGCCGCGGGAAAGGCGGGGTCGTCCCAGCGCCGGGCGATCCATGCCGCATAATGAACGAGCCGCAGCGTGCGCAGCGCCTCGACCAAATGCAGTTCGCGCCGGTCGAAATCGTGGAAGTCTTCATAACCCAAGAGCACATCCGACAGTTGCCGCGTCATCGCGGCTCGATCGCCGGAAAGAAGCATCCACAGGTCCTGCACCGCCGGACCCATGCGCGCGTCGTCGAAGTCGACGAAGTGGGGCCCGTCCTGTGTCCACAGCACATTGCCCGCGTGGCAGTCGCCGTGGAGCCTCAGCGTACCAATACCGCCCGCCCGCTCGAAGCAATGGCGCACGCCCGCCAGCGCCATTTCGGAGACGGTCCGGTAGGCTTCCAGGAGGTCGGGGGGCACGAAATCGTGCGCGAGCAGGAATGCCCGCGGCTCGTCGCCAAACGTGGCGATGTCCAGGCGGGGACGTTGCGCGAAGGGCGCAATGGCTCCCACGGCATGCAGGCGCCCGAGAAAACGGCCCATCCATTCCAGCGTCGAGGGGGCGTCCAGTTCCGGTGTGCGGCCGCCGCACTTCGGGTAGGCCGCAAAGCGGAAACCTTCGAACCGATGCAGTGTCGCACCCTCCCTGGACAACGGTGCGACGGCGGGAATCTCCCGGTCCGCCAATTCCGCGACAAAGGCGTGCTCCTCGAGAATTTGCGCATCCGTCCAGCGTAAGGGACGATAGAATTTCACGACTATTGGGGGAGCGTCCTCCAGATTGACAAGGTAGACGCGATTTTCGTAGCTGTTGAGCGCCAACAGGCGTCCGTCGCCCCGCAGTCCGACCGAGTCGAGTGCGTCGAGTATCCGGTCCGGCGTGAGAGTCGTGTAAGGTGGTGTGTGGGCGCCGGGCATGGCGCATTGTACGTGCCGACGCTACGCAACTTCGAGGATGTGGCCGCGTGCGAACGTGGTTCGGGAGATCGTCAATGTCGCAAGACGCTGTACCGCCCGCGCAAGCGCGCAGTTACGTTTACTACCGACACCGGCTGCCGGTGCGCCTCATGCATTGGATCAATGTGGTGGCGATGACGATCCTGTTCATGAGCGGGTTGCAGATCTTCAACGCGCATGCAGCGTTGTATTGGGGCAAGTCGTCTTACGACGGCACGCCGCCAGTGCTGGCCATCAGTTCACGCGTCAATGCCAGCGGGGTGGTCACGGGCTATGCCCAGGTGCTCGGTCACGAGTTCGACACGACCGGCGTGCTGGGCGCGTCGACGGCGGCCAATGGCCGCACCGTCCGCGCCGCCTTTCCGTCGTGGATCACCATCCCGGGCAACAAGTGGCTGTCCATGGCTCGGACCTGGCACTTTTTCTTCGCGTGGATTTTCGTGCTGAACGGCGTCGCTTACTTGCTTTACGCCATCTTCAGCCGGCACCTCGCGCGCGATCTCGCGCCGACGAGTACGGACCTGAAGGGCATCGGTGCCTCGATCAAGGACCACCTGCGGTTCCGGCATCCTTCCGGGGAGGCCGCCAAGCGCTACAACGTGCTGCAGAAGTTCGCCTACCTCGCGGTGATTTTCGTATTGCTGCCGTTGGTCATCCTCATGGGCTTGGCGATGTCGCCGTGGATCAATTCGCTTTGGCCCGGCTGGGTCGACATTTTCGGGGGACGCCAGGCGGCCCGTACCATTCATTTCTTCGCCGCGTGGCTGCTGGTGGGATTCGTGCTGATCCACGTGTTCGAGGTGATCATCACGGGGCTGTGGAACAACCTGCGCTCGATGATCACCGGTCGCTATCGGGTCTCCACGGAGGGTGCCCATGAGTGAGATCCGGAAGGCCCGCCGGCGCTTCGTTGCGCGCGCGGCCGCCGCCGCGTCGGCCCTGGTGCTGGCAGGGTGCGACCGTCTGTCGCAAACGCAGTGGTTTCCCCGCATGCTGTCCGTTGCGGGGCCGTGGAATCGCACGGTTGCGCACGCCGTTACGCCGCGCAAGTCGATGGCGCAGGAGTTTGCCGAGTCGGATCGTTCGCCGCAATTTCGCAGTAACGGCACGTCGGACCCCGGGACGGACGAATATCGCGCGATGGTCGCCAACGGCTTCGCCGACTATCGCCTTGCTGTCGCGGGCATGGTGGCGCAGCCGAGGTTCTTCTCGCTCGCCGAGCTGCGTGCCCTGCCGGAACGCACGCAAATCACGCGGCACGATTGCGTGGAGGGCTGGAGCGCGATTGCGAAGTGGAAAGGTGTGAAGCTGTCGGCGGTCCTGGACGCGGTCAAGCCCTCGGCCGATGCGCGCTATGTCATGTTCTATTGCGCCGATCCGATGGAAGACGACGGCACTGATTTCTACTACGAAAGCATCGACCTCGACGACGCCTACCATCCGCAGACCATTCTCGCCTACGAGCTGAACGATGCGCCGCTTCCCGTGCCCAATGGCGCGCCGCTGCGGCTGCGGGTCGAACGGCAGTTGGGGTACAAGCACGCGAAATACGTGACCGCGATTGCGCTGGTTGACAGTTTCGGCAACGTCGCGGGGGGCAAGGGCGGCTACTGGGAGGACAACGGCTACCAGTGGTTTGCGGGGATCTGATCGTCGTTGCGAAGGTGGTCACGCAAAGATGCCGTGCAGGAACCACTCGCCGTCGTCGATGCCGTAGCGATGGTCGCGATAGATCCACTGCAACTCGCCTTGCGGACTTTCCGCGACGAAGTAGTCGCGCCGCACATCCGCGCCGTCCCACCAGCCGGACTCGATGCGTTCGGGGCCGTCGCGCAAGATCCATGGGGTCTTCTCGAACAGGTGCGCGAGCGGCTGCGGCTCCACCAGCAGCCATAGCGGGCGCGGTGCCTCGGGCAGCGTGCCGTTGCTGTCCGCTGATGACTTGGCGTGGCGTGCAGTGGCCCGGCGCTTGGTGGTGGGCCGGACGCTTTGAGCCGTCGCTATCGCCGCCTCTCGCGCGGCTTGCTCCGGTCGGTGTTCGGCGTGCGGCGCCACGCGCACCACGGCATCTTCGCCCAGTCGCGCGCGCAGACGATCGACCAGCGGTACCTCGATGGCCGTGGCTTCGTCACCCGGCAGCAATCCCAGATTGCGGCCGGCGAGCGGCGCGGTTTCCTCGCTCTCCAGCAACAGCGTTTCAACCGGCGCGGGCAGCGTCACGCGGGCCAGCCGCTCGCGCAACACGCTGGTGAGATGCGCCGGCATGCGCGCGGGCGCGCCGAGTGCGAAGGGCACGACAGTGGCGGGCAGACCACGCTGGCGCAGGTATCGCTCGTGCGTCAGCGTCAGTTCCAGACGCGTGACGCCCAAGCCCCGGGCAGCGAGCCACGTGGCGAGTTCCTGCACGAGGCGGTTGACGCCGAACCCCAGCGCTTCCGTGTCGTGCACGGGCGCGGGCAGGTCGAGCTTGGCCGTAAAGCGCGGCGGCGGCACGAACGACGGGCGCGGATCGGCGACGCGGCCCAGCGCGCGGTCGAGCAGCGCGACTAGCTCGGCACCGCCGCGGCGGGCGAGCGCATCGCGCGGCAGCGCCATGGCCTGGCCGAAGGTGGTCACGCCGGCATCGCCAAGCGTGGTGCGCAGCGCCTCGTCGAGATCGAGGAGCGTCAGTGGCAGTGGTGCCAGCAGTTTTGGCAGTGGCGCAAGCGATGTAACGGGTTGGGCGTGACCGGCGCGGGCGAGGAGCAACGCGGCGCCTGGCGTGGGAGCCAATCCCAAGCGCGCAGCGTAGCCCCGTGCGCGTACGCCTTCCACCAGTCGCGCCACGAGCTGTGGCAAGCCGCTGAACAGACGCAGGCTGCCGCCGATCTCGGCGACGATGGCGTTGGGCGGCGCGAGACCCGCGCTGGGCGTGAACGTCAGCGCCCAAGTCGCGAGTTGCGCGAGCGCGTGCGCTTCGGCGTCTTCATCGCGATCGCGGGTGCGCAATGCCGGCGCGAACGCAAGTGCCGCAGAAATGAGCTGGCCTTCCCGGACGCCCGTCGCGCGCGCGGCCGCATTGGCCGCCACGACGCGCGGGTAATGGCCACCGCTGCTGACCCCGAACGGATGCGCGACGTCGTCAGGCGATTGCCCGCGCGCGTAGACGTCGAGCGGCAGCGCAGGAAAGAGGAGGCAGGCCCAGAGCATGGCGGCCGCGATTCACGGTCGGGAGCTTGCCCGCGTCAGGCGGAGGCCGCGCCCCAGATTGCCGCCTGCGCATAGCCCAGCGCCGCGAGTTCCGGCAGCGCATGGATTTGCGCGTCCTCCTCGCAGAAGAATTCATCGAGCTGCGGCGGCTTGACGCGGGTTCCGGCGAGCATCGCGTGCACCTGCCCGCGGTGGTGGATCTGATGCTGGAAAAGATGCGCAAGCAGCCGCGTGACCGTCTCGTGCTTGACACCCTTGCTGCGCTGGATGGCAACGGGCAGATCGAGTTGCGCTTCGGCGAGCGCCGTGCACAGCTGGATCAGCCGATGATCGACCGCACACTGCGCGGCGTACAGTTCGCGACAGGTGGCGAACGGTTCCTCCGGATCGAAATAGCTTCGCGCGGCACCGTTGACCGGCTGGCCGCGGACACAGCGTTCCAGCGCATCGACGTAATACCAGTCGACGGTGAGATTGTGGTTGAGCGTGGCCTTGAGGGAAGGGAAGAAACTCGTGCGCGGCGCCACGAAATCTTCTTGCGGCAGCTGGCCGCATGCGCGAAGCAGGCGGTGGTTGGCCCAGGCGTTGTTGTACGCCATGGTGAGGAAGTGGTGAGCGAGACTGGCCATGGTGTGTCCTCTTCCGGGGTTATTGCGTGCCGGTCGCCAGGCGCGGCGAAGATGCGGGCGGCGACGCGGCGGTGGGGGTGGCAACGGTGGCAAATGAGGAGGTGGCAAAGGAGGCAACTGAGGAGGCAACTGAGGAGGCAACTGAGGAGGCAGTAAATGAAGGAGTGGCAAATGAGGAGGTGGCAATAGCGGCTGGGCTGCCGACATCGAGCAGCACCGGTTGCGGCAATTCCGCACCGCGGCGCTTCAGCACATGTACCGCGAGCCGGCCTGCGTGCGGCGACAGCGCGAGACGCAGTGGCGCCGCAGTGGCGCGGCCGTGCTGGCCGGGCCGGCGCCACAGCACGCCCCACGTGCGGCCTTCGCGCGCTGCGACCTGCAGCCGGCGCAATGCGCGCTCGTCTTGGGTGGGCAGCCACGCGAACGCAGCGCCGCATTCGGGCGCGCGCAGCGCCTGGTCGAACGCCCACAGCGCCTCTCTGGGCTCGCGGCAGTGCACGACGTACAGCCGCGCGAGATCGAGCCCAGCCCCGGCGAGCGCCGGCGCATAGGGCCGATGGGGCGGCGCGATCCACACCACGTCGCGCCCTCCCGCCTGCAAGCGCACGAGCGCCGGCAGCGCGAGGCGGAGTTCGCCGATGCCTTCGCGCGCGAGCAGCAGTTCCGTTAGCGCGCCCTGCGGCCAGCCCCGCCCGGGCAGCACGGCATCCAGCGCGGCAAAGCCCGACGACAGGGCGGAAGGCTCCGGCGCGCAGTCGTCGCCACGCCAGATGGCGGGATGCGACAGCAGCGCGGCCAGTGCTGGGGAGGTGGCGGGCATCTCGTAGGCCGTGCGCGCTTGAGACGTTGTGATGGGAGCGAGAGGAACTGAGGTGAACTGAGGAACCGGGGATCAGAACCCGGGCGCCGGCTGCCAGAGATGGAAGGGCACGCCCTGGTCGTCGTGGCACGCGCAGCCCAGGCCGCTCTCCGACTGCGTGACGGCTTCCGCCTTGCCGCCCAACGCCTTCACCTTGGCCACGGCAGCGGCGATGTCGTCAACGCGATAGTACGGTCGCACCACGCCTTCCTTCTGGTCGTGGCTGACGAGACCGCCGGCAAGCGCCGTGTTGTTGATGTGACGGTAGGGATGCGACGCGGGCGACGGGTCGAAGGTCCAGCCGAACACGCCGCCATAGAACCTGGCGCCTTTGTCCACATCGGGCACGCAGAGCGTGAAGTAACCGATTTCGACGGGCATGGTGTCCTTTCGCTTCAGAGTGCTTGCGTAAAAAATGGTTCAGGCTGTCGGCGGCCAGTGCCGCGCGAAGATCGGTGCGACGCGCGGCTCGGCCTCGATCCGCGCCAGAGTTGCGCTGAATTGCGGACGGGCGGCGGCGAGATGCTTGCGCGCCCCCGACCACTTCGAGACCACGGCGGCCATGAGGTCGAGGGCGCCGAGGCTTGCGCCGCCCAGGAACGGCCGGGCAGGAAACGTGTCGGCGAAAACGTCCCACAGGTGGTGCAGGCGCTGTTTCGATCCGGTCTGGATGCGCTCATTGGTGGGCTTGTCGGCGTCCGCGCACCAGCGTTCCGGATAGTCGATGATGCCGATCGCGGCGTAGCAATTGGCGGCGATGTAGACGAGGCCGCGAAGGGCCTGCGCGCGCGCAGCGGGATCGGCGGGAAGCAATCCGCTGGCGGGATGCTGCAAGCCCAGATGGATCAGGATGGCGGCGCTTTCGGTCAGCACGGAGCCATCCGCAAGCTGCAGCGTCGGGATCTGGCCCAGCGGATTGACGCGGGTGAGTTCGTCGAGTCCGGGACCCGGCTCCCACGTCGCGGCATTGACGCTGCGGAATTCGATGGCGGCCAGCGTGAGCGCGGCTTCGACTGCCGCCGATCCCGATCCCTTGGCTCCGAAGAGTGTGTACATGGACTGACCTTTCAGGCACCGGCCTTGGGCTTCATCATTTCCTTCATGCGCCGGTTCATTTCCTCCGGCGCAACGTCCTCGACGTGCGTGCCGAGCGACCACACGTGGCCGAAGGGATCGGCCAGCGTGCCGGTGCGGTCGCCGTAGAACTGGTTGGCCACAGGACGCTTGACCGTGGCGCCGGCCGCGATGGCGCGCGCGAATGCGGCATCGACGTCGGGCACGTAGACCATGAAGCTCACCCCTGAACCCCCGAGCGTCAGCGGATCGGGATAGTCGGACATGCCGTCGGCCAGCATGACCGGCGAATTGCCGATCTTGATTTCCGCGTGGGCGATGGTGTCGTCGGGACCGTCGAGACGGAACAGCTCGACGGCGCCGAATGCGCGCTGGTAGAAGTCGATTGCCTTCCTGGCGCCGCGGATGATGAGATAGGGCGTGACGGTGGCATAACCGGGAGGGACAGGAGCAACGGCCATGGGATTCTCCTCGTGGAGTGAATCAAATGAATGAAAGTGAGCGCTGCGCCGGAAAAAGATCGGGCGCTAAGCGTTGCTTCGCGAAGAACGCTTAGCGCCCGGTAATTCCCCGACAGGAGTTCATGCGCTCTAGCGCACTGCGGCCACCGAGAAATGCGGATTCTCGATGATCGCGAACGTGTTGCCGAAAGGGTCCGCGACGGAGGCGACCTTGATGCCTTCGCCGACATCGTGCGGAGCTTCGCGGGCGGTGGCGCCGGCGGCCGTCAGGCGCGCGAACGCCGCGGCGGCATCCGCGACGCCCCAGTACGCGATGGACCCGTCCGGGCCGGGCGTGCCGTCCGGGATGAGACCCAGCTCGAAGCCGCCGACCGCGAAGCCGACGTAGAACGGCTGGTCGAAGTAGGGCGCCACGCCCAGCACGCCGGCGTACCACGCCTTGCCGCGCGCGAGATCGGTGACGGGATAAATGACGGTGCGCAAGCCGAGGATCATGAGCGTCCTCCTGGTCAGGGTTTTTTGCCGGGCAGCCAGTAAGGCGTGCCGTCCTTGTGCGCCGGGAACGAACCGTCCTCGCGATCGACCCAGACGAGGTCGTCGTCGGGGTAGTGGCAGCCATCGCCGGGAATGCGCGAACCCAGGATCAGGTAGCGCGCCGGCCGGTCGGAACGGTTGACGAAGTGGTGGCCGTCGCGCACGCCAGCCTTGAATCCGACGCACATGCCGGCCGTCATCGTCGTTTCGCCCGCGTTCATGCGCAGCACGAGTTCGCCTTCGAGCAGGTACAGGAACTCGTCGGTGAGCGTGTGCCAGTGGCGCAGCGCCGATTGTCCGCCGGGCTGCAGCGTTTCCATGCTGATGCCGAACTGGGTCAGGCCGAAGGGATCACCCAGGCGTTTCCACTCGCATTGGCCCATGCGCGACTGGAACGGTTCCGGATAGCCGCCGCCGGACTCGGCCTTGAGCGACTCTAGGTGGACGGGAGCAGTTTCAGCCATGCGGTTCTCCTAGCTGTCCTGGGGTTGAAACAATTCGATCGGATTGCCGGATGGGTCCTCGACCAGGATCTGTCGTCCGCCGGGGCCTGTCACGACATCGTTGCGAAAATGCGCGCCTGCGGCACGCAGCGCAGCGACCGTCGCATCGAGCTTGTCGACCTCGAGCACCAGCCGGTTCCAGCCACCGGGGACGGGCTGCGCGCCATCCGGCATCGGCCGCGCCGCCGAGGTGCCCGGACCGGACAGCCAGAGCGTCAGGTCGTCGCGGCGAACCATCGCGAATGGCGGCCCCCAGCGCTCGACGAGTTCGAAACCGAGCGCGCCGACATAGAACGCGAGCGCGGCATCGACATCATTGACGAGATAGCGGACGTTGGCCATGCGGATTCTTAAGAAAGCGGTTCAGAACGAACGGCTGGCGCGAATGAGGCCCACGGCGATGCCCTCGATGGCGAAAGGCGTGGCCCTGGGATCGACGACGATCGGCGGGAACGCCGGGTTTTCCGCCACCAGCGTGATTTCACGCCCGCGCCGTTTCAGGCGTTTGACCGTGACTTCCTCGCCTAAGCGCGCGACGACGATCTGTCCGCTGCGCGCCTCGGCGCTCTTGTGCACGACGAGGAGGTCGCCGTCGAGGATGCCGATATCCTGCATGCTGCTGCCGCGCACGCGCAACAGGTAGTCGGCGTGTGGCTCGAACAGCGTGGCGTCGATGCGGTACTGCGCCTCGATGTGCTCGGCGGCCAGGATGGGGCTGCCGGCCGCCACCCGGCCCACCAGCGGCAGCGTCCCCTGCAGCGGCACGCCGGGAATGTCTTTCAGGCGCAGGCCGCGCGCCGCGCCGGGAGTGATTTCCAGCGCGCCTTTCCTGGCCAGCGCCTGCAGGTGGTCCTCCGCCGAGCTGGCAGTGGAGAAGCCCAGGCCGGTGGCGATTTCCGCGCGCGTGGGCGGCATGCCCATCGCTTCCATGTGGCCGCGGATCCAGTCGAGGATCTGCTGCTGCCGGGCCGTGAGGCGCGCGGGAACGACGGGGCTGTCCTCATGGGGTGGCCGCGACAAGTGGGCGTTCATCTTGGCGAAAACACGTCTGGAGCGGGACGGAACAGCGGGCATCGGAGTACCGTATGGATATTCGGTACACGGATTATAGACGGTAACGCGACTAGGTCAAGGGGTCGATAGGCAGAACCCGCAAAATAGGTTGGAGGCAGAGGCTGGAGGCAGGCGCGAGGCGCCGTTTTGACCTGGCGGCAACGCGCTCCTATAGTGTCTGGATGCTCGTCCAATCCAAGGCCGCCCGCGATCCATGAAAGCGCTGCTGCTGCTGCTGGTGCTGCCGGTATGCATCGGCTATGCGTCCGAGATGGTTTTTCGCGACGCCAGGAAAGCCTCGTTTGCCGCGGCGCTGGGCTCGGCGCTGGTAGTTTTCCTGGGCGTGATCGCGCTGGACCCCGAGGGCAGCTGGAACTGGGTCGCCGCCGTGCTGGTGTCGCCGCTGCCGGTGGCATTGGGCGTGGTCACCGTGCTGTTCTGCTACGGGCGGCTGCAGATGCGCAAGTCGCGCCACCACCATGGCGCGTGACGCGCCGCCCGGTACCGACGGCGTCGTCATCACCACGCAACGCCTGGTCCTGCGTCGCCTGACGCTGGATGACGCCGCGTTCATCGTCGAGCTTCTGAACGACCCTGCGTGGCTGCGCTTCATCGGCGACAAGGGCGTGCACACGCAGGACGACGCCCGCGACTACCTGCGCAAGGGGCCGCTCACGATGTACCGGAACCATGGCTTCGGGCTCTATCTGGTGGAACGCAAGGACGGGCATGTTCCGATCGGCATGTGCGGGCTGATCAAGCGCGAGTCTCTGGAGGACGTGGATATCGGGTTTGCCTACCTTCCCGCCTACCGGGCGCAGGGCTACGCGCATGAGGCCGCGGTGGCGGTGCTGGCCCACGGCTGGCGCGACTTCGGGCTGCGGCGCATCGTGGCGATCACATCGCCCGACAACGCCCGTTCGGCCGCGCTTCTGGAAAGATTGGGAATGACGCTGCAGAAAGCGGCTAAGCTCGATGCCCATGATCACGACGTCAGGCTGTATGCGTGCAATTTCGCCGCATAGTCCAAATCAGGGGATCGGTGATTCAATGAACGATGAAAAGATTGAGGTGCGTGTCACCGAAAGCGGGCAGCGGCTCAATGTCGTCGTTCTCGACAAGCGCGCCGACCGTATCCAGATCGTGCTGGGCGAAGGCGTCCACAGCGTCCGCTGCGAACTGACCCCGACGCGCAATGCGCAGGCGTATGTCGGCAACGCGATGGGACGGGAGATCGTGTACGAACGTCCGCGATCGGCGGTGCAGGCGGACATCGACCGGGTCAATCCCGCGTTGCGCAATTCCGGCCGGCGCTGATCTTCGTCGACCGCCGGAACGGCAGGACCTCCGTCCGCGCCCGCAGCGATCCGGTCGCCCGGGAGAGGAGAATGACCAATATTCTTGCCCGCCGCATGACAGCCGAGGTCGACGGAGAATTCGTCGTCTTCCTGATCGGCATGCGCGTCAATCGCTGGTGGAAATTGCACAAGTGGCTGCCGGTCACGCGGGCCATGCCGCGGATGCTGCGCGAATTGCAGGCCGATCCCGAATCGGGCTTGCTCGGCTTCCATGCCTGGTTCGGCAATCCGAGCATCAGCGTGCAGTACTGGCGATCCTTCGAACATCTGGAGCGCTTTGCCAAGGATGCCGCGCGGACCCACCGTCCCGCATGGGCGGCGTTCAATCGCGCGGCAGCGAGCAACGGCGACGTCGGCATCTGGCACGAGACCTACCGCGTGCGGCCCGGCGATTTCGAATGCGTGTACAACAACATGCCCGCATTCGGGCTGGCGCTTGCGACGAAGGCGGTGCCGGCTACGGGACTGCGCGAATCGGCTGCCGGCCGCATGGCGCACGCGCGCAGGAACCGCTACATAGCAACCACGAGTCACTTGTCGCGCGGATATTCGACGAGCTTAGCGGCCCTGCGTTCGAACGCGTCGCGCCGCGAAAGCAGGCGTTCCTGGCGCTTCCCGATCACGGGATAGTGGCGGAGCGCAGCGAGGCGCGCATGGACTTCCGTGCAGTCAGTTTCCTGCGTCACCCACAGCGCCGGGTCGAGACGGCGCAGGTCGAAGGCCACCGAGTAGCTGCGCAGTGTCTTGCGGCCATGCCGGTCGGTGTACTCGTGAAAATACGACATCGCCAGTTCGCGCAGGCTGCGGTACACCGGATCGCGAAAGCGCAGCACGGCGCCGTTGGTCTTCGACACCGCCCCCCAGGATCTACCGTGGCGAAACAGCGCGAGCACATGCGGATAGTCGCTGGCCGCGCAATCGAGATGCATGACCAGCGGCGGCTTGCCGTGCAGCCACAGCGCGCAGGCGGCGACGAATGCGCCTTCGATGCAATGTGCGCGGCGCTGCCGCAGCACCTGTCGAACGGAAAGGATCGTCTCGCCGCCGGCCTCGTGGTTGGCCGGGATTGCGTTGATGAACGACTGGATCTGCGCCGGCGTGGCTAGGCGGCGAAGCTGCGCGAACTCGCCCGGCGCGAGTCCGAGTCCTACGGCGACCCGTATCCCACGTGGCTGCCTCTTGCCGCGGCGACGTAACGCAGCGGCCGACGTCATGTGCGATCACAGGTATCGTCCTCCTTGCCTCCTGCCGGTCCTCGTTACGTTCCGTGATCGGGCGGGCAAGCGACGCTATTATCGGCACAATTGCGCCCGGGGTCACGATGCCCATCGAGCCGCGCCGCCCTGCGCACTGCGGCGTCGTGCGCGGCCAGCGTCTGCCCGAGCGAGCCGCTGTCGTCGCGCTCGCCTTTGATCGTCAGTAGGGCGGTGCGCCAGATCGCGGCCGGGTCATTCGTGGGCCCCTGCCGTTGCAGGACGCCGCGGGGCGCGCGTGATGAAATACCCATAGATCAGGCTGGCAATCGGGCCACGTCGACCCACTTGCCCTGCGCCTGCGATGCCACGCAAGCCTCGATGAACGCCATCGTATGCGCGCCGTCGGCGATGCGCGGATACGGAAACACCGGCGGCGTCTCGCCCAGCGCGAGCGCCATGCGCTCCTGCGCCAATTCCGCGTAGACGTTGGCGAAAGCTTCGCGCAGTCCCTCGGGATGACCGCGCGGCGTGCGACCCGTCGCAATGATTTCCGGCGGCAGGAACGCGTCGCCGCGGCCGATGACCTTGACCGGCTCGCCCTGCAGCGCGACGCGCAGGTAGCCCTGCTCGCGGTGAGACCAATCGAGCATGCCCTTGTCGCCGTAGATGCGCAGGCGGATGTCGTTTTCGCCGCCCGCTGCCGCCTGCGTCACCGTGAACGTGCCGCGTGCGCCACCGTGAAACGCCAACAGCGCGGAGACGTAGTCGACCACCTTGCGACCGGGCATCAGCGCGCCGACATCGGCCACGACGCGCGCGACTTCGAGGTCCGACGCAAAGCAGGCGAGGTGCTGCGCGTGGCATCCGATCGCGCTCATCACCAGCGCCAACCCGCTGCGCGCCGGGTCGAGGATCCAGCGAAAGCGATTGTTTTGCGGCCCATCTTCGACCCGTGTGGCGAGACCGCTCTGGACATACTCGACCTGCACCAGCCGCACCGTGCCCAGCGTGCCGTCGCGCACGAGCGCACGCGCAAGGCGCGTCATCGGATAGGCAGAGTAGCCGTGTGCGATCGCGAACAGGCGTCCGTTCTTGCGCGCGCGGGCGACCAAGTCGCGAGCCTGCGCGAAATCGTGGGTCACGGGCTTGTCGCCGATGACATCCAACCCCGCATCGAGGGCGGCCGCGGCATAAGGGTAATGCGTGTCGTTCGGCGTCATGATCGCCACGGCGTCGATGCCGTCCGGCCGCAGCTTCTCCCGCGCGAGCATTTCCGCCACGTCGCCATAGCTTCGTTCGGCATCGAATCCCATCGAGATGCCGGCCGTTTTCGAGCGCCCCGGATCGCTTGAGAAAACGCCAGCCACCACGCGCCAATAGCCATCCAGTTCCGCCGCGCCGCGATGCATGCGGCCGATCCACGCGTCCGGACCCCCGCCGATGATGCCCAGCCGCAGCGGCCGGCCAAATCGTTCTTTCAAACCTGCCATCGTGTCTTCCCCTGTGAAACGCTATATGAAGTGAAATCCTGCGGAAATCGTAGCATGTGGCGAAACGACGCTTGCGGTGCGTCAACTTCATGCCCCGATACCCTTGACGGAGCGGCGCATCAGGAGTCTTATGGAATTTGTCATTCTCCCCGAAGGAGCACGGTCATGGCCGCCAAGGCACCCGCAAAGAAGCCCGCTGCAAAGAAGTCTGCCGCGAAAAAAGCGGCGATGAAAAAGCCTGCTGCAAAGAAGGCGGCGGGGAAGGCCGCACCGCGCGCGCCATCGTTCGCTGGTTACTCGGCCGCTGCCATGCCCCCCATGCCGAGCATGGGTGACATGTCCAAGATGGCGAAGATGATGACGCCCGAACAGGCCATCGACCTGTACAAGTCCAACACCAGGTTGGCGCTCGACATCATCAATGCCGCGCTCGAAGGCACGGCCAAGGTGCGCCGTCTGCAGTTCGAAGGCGAGGAACAGGCGCGCGCGATGGGACGCAAGGCCGCACGCCACGCTGCGGAGGCAGGCAGCCCGAATGCGCTGATGGCCGCCTCACAAAGCGTATCGCAGGAGGCCGTCGAGAGCGCAATGCGCTACTGGGGCCAGATGTTCGAGCTGGTGGTCGAAGTGCAGAAGCGCCTGTTCTCGCTGATGGAAGGCCAGATGTCCGGCGTTCCCGGCGTGAAGGAGGCCAGGGCCGCCATGGCCATGATGCCGGACATGCGGCAAGCGCAGAACGTGATCAACGCGCTGCAGGGTGTCGTGTCGTCCGGTGGCAATGCGTTCGAGTCGATGCAGAAGGTAATGGGCGACTTCGCCAAGTTCATGCCGGGGCAGCGACGCTGATCGTCGGGCCGAGGAGCGACTTTGCCAAGTTGATGCCGCAGCAGAAGCGAAGCGGCTGGCGCATACGTGCCCCGGATTACTGGATGGCGTGCACCCGCATCGGGCGGTCGAAGCCCTTGAGCGAAACTTCTCCCAGGTCCTGGAAGTTCAGGCCCTTGCCGATGCACAACTCGGCGACCACGTTGGATACGAGGCTCTGTTCAGGTTGCGCATGGGCGCATAACCGCGCGGCAAGCTGAACCGTCACGCCAAACAGGTCCATGTGATTCTCGAGGTGCGCCTTGGCGACGGCTTCCGCGGTGGCACCCACGACCTCGTGTATGTCCATGTACATCGGCATCGCGACCTCCGCAAAGCGTAGTGGGTCAAAATGCGAGCCGGCAGGTCCGGCGCGCCCGACCCGAATTCATAGGGCGGCCAAGGATACAGTGCTTATGGCTTCCGACTCAATTACCGGAGAAGAGCCCAGCGCCCGCATGTTGGCCGCCCGGACACGGGCCGCGGAACCGTGGTCGCTCTACCTTCTCGAGTGTATTGGCGGGGTCATCTACACCGGCATCGCGCGCGACGTCGCTGTCCGGTATGCCGCGCACAGGAATGGGTCGGGCGCCCGGTATACCCAGGCCCATCCGCCACGGCGTCTGCTGGTTCAAATCGAATTTCCCAACCAGCGGGATGCCAGCCGAGCCGAGTATGCGGTGAAGCAAATGACCGCGCGGCAGAAGCGAAATCTCGTGCGCTTGCTGCGGCGATTACCGATCGACCAGCGGGCAAGTGCTGTTGCGAGCGGCCGCTGATCCATTCGACGCCACTTGAGGTGGCGCCAAAGGATGCGAGCGGCCGCTGATCCATTCGACGCCACTTGAGGTGGCGCCAAAGGGCCGGATACGCACTTCCTAGGGATAAGCTCGCTTAAGTCAAGGGAATAAGAGCGCGCACCCCTGGGTGTTCAGGAAATTCCGTACTGCGTGATGGTGACGTCGGAATGGGGAATGAATTCCCTCTCGGCGTGTCGGGCTTCCCGGTCCTGATCGCCTGCCATACGGAAGAGGAGCAATGCGAAAGCACACAGCAGCCCCCAGCCTGCGATTCCCAACATGACTTCCAGTAACAGTGTCCAGCTCATGGCACGTCCTCTGAGGTCGCGCAAATTGTGCAGGACGGCCACAGACGTCGAATTGATGCATATCAACGAACTCGATCATCGTGCGCAATTCGTTCCGGAAAGATCATGCGAGGGCAATCCGGCAGATGGCCAGCCTCGGGTGACGGGTCGGCAGTCAATGCCTGTGATCGGCAATCCGGGAAATGCTGTCATGCATCAAATTTTGCTCCTTCCCGCACTTTGCCTTGCGCAGTTCGTCGGATCGGCAAGGTTCGTGGCTTTGGCGATTGCCATTGGCACTGCCTCGAAAATGCCTCGGAACCCTCCGTCAAGCATTCTTCTGGTGCCCGGGGCCGGACTTGAACCGGCAAGGCCTTGCGGCCGAGGGATTTTAAGTCCCTTGTGTTTACCAATTTCACCACCCAGGCACGGAAGCAATTGTACGCATCCAGCCAGTCTTTACAGCTTTCCAAAATTTCGCCGCGCGCGTGGGTAAGTGGCGGCGCGGGTACTGCCAGGCGAGTAGGCAACCCAAGGCGACGTTGGCTCGCGCACGCAACTGCTGAGAGACGCGGCCGGTGCTGATTCCCGATGACGGGCGGCACGCGGCTGTTGATATTTGGGCGCCGACGCAGCTATTTCTTGGTCGGGCGCGAATCATCCACGGGCGGTCGGGTATCCGTGATCCGTTCCATGACGGTCGTGGGATCGTCGTCCGTGCGCATCTGCGAACGCTTGCTCTTGGGCGTCTGGAAGCTGCGCGGCACCATGCGTTCGTTGCGCTCGCGGCGCGCCTTCCTACGTGCCTTCGCGCGCCGCTTTGCAATGACACTGCCGGCATACCATGCGCAGAGGAGCGCAAGCAAAATTGGAACAGCGATCGCGAGGTTCATGGGGCGCGAGTGTGCCTGTCGCAACGCGATATGCGCAAGTGTCTGCGTTCCCGGCGCAGCAATCAGGCGACAGGCGGCACCGCGTTTGATCTGGCGGATCAAGCGGGCTGCTGCGGCGGCCAGTTGTGGGTCTCCTCCTGGCATGAACAACACCACGCATACAACGCGTCGTACATCACGATGCCGTGGCGCAGCATTTGGTGGTCGTCGGCAAATACGTGGGACAGTCCCAGCGAAATGGCGTACAGGCCGGCAGACTGCTGAGTCAGGCCCAACTTCGCCGTATCGGCGCCGCGGATGATCGCGGCGAGTTGCTGCAGCGGCGGCCGGTCGAGTTTGTACTTCGCCAGGAATGCGTCGAACGAGCATCGGTCACCGACGTGGCTCATTTCCACCCCAGGAATGTCATAAGGCGTGGCGCCGGTCTCGCCGGCAACGCGCAATACCTCGGACGGCGGCACATACAGGAATTCCGCGTCCGGGTCGATGAAGCGCGTGATGAGCCAGGGGCAGGCGATGCGGTCGATCTTCGGGCGTTCGCGGGTGATCCATTTCATCGCGGTTCTCCTTTGGGTTCTACCGGCCGGCCAGCGGCTTGCCAGCCATCGATGCCGCCATGCAGGAAGCGCGCGTTCTTGCCTGCGGCGCGCAGACGCAGTGCGGTGGCACGTCCGACTTCGTGGCCATAAACGCAGTACACGACGATGTCGCGATCGGATGGCAACTCAGCGGACCACACGGCAACACAGGCCGGGTCGCGCCAGCGCGCGCCGGGGATCATGGTCGCCGCCTCATCGAAGACGCCTGCGCGGCGCACGTCGAGCAGCACGGCGTCGGCGACATCGTCCGGTGTCGCGGCGAATGGCTCGCTGAGCGTGTGCACTGCGCGCTGGTAGCGCTGGTACACGTCGGCCCAATCGATGGCCGCCATGAAGGCGTTTCCCGCGGGCGAGGGCTCGCGGCAGACAAGGACGAGTAGCGGAACGTCATTGCCTGTCGCGTCCGTCAGTGCAACGTTGACCAGCGTGCTGTCGCGCGGCCGGAACGCGAGCGTCACGCGGTCTCCGGCGTCATTTTTCGCCAGGTCGAGGAAATGCTCGCGCCAACGCTCGGCGCTCCCGAAATTGGCCGCGAGGGCCAGTGCCATCGCGGGCTCCATCGGTGTTCCCGCGTTCCCGACCGTTTGCGAAGCAGCAGCGTGTCTTTGCATTGCCATGGCGAGTCCTTCAGTGCAACAGGGGAAACAGCACTGTGAAAGCGAGACCCGACGCGGCACAGGCGCCGAGCAGCGGCATCACGCCGACCTTGAAGTGGAATAGCGCCACGGCCGCAGCGACGGCGATCACCGCCGAGATCGCGTTGAATGGCCCGCCGAAGCCCTGCGGCCACAACACGTGGTACGCGAAGAACAGGGCCAGATTCAGGATGACGCCCACCACGGCGGCGGTAATTGCGGATAGCGGTGCGGTGAAGCCGAGCCTGCCGTGCGTGGCCTCGACGATCGGACCGCCAGCGAGGATAAACACGAAGGACGGCAGGAACGTGAAAAAGGTCACGACCGTCGCCGCCAGTGCGCCGCCGACGAACAGCGCGTCCGGACCGAGCACCTGTTTCAACCAGCCGCCGACGAAACCGACGAACGCCACCACCATGATCAGCGGGCCGGGCGTGGTCTCGCCCAGCGCCAGTCCGTCGATCATCTGCGTGCCCGAGAGCCAGCCGAATTGCTCGACGGCGCCCTGGTAGACATACGGCAATACGGCGTAGGCGCCGCCGAAGGTCACGAGCGCCGCCTTGGTGAAGAACCAGCCCATTTGCGTAAGCGTCGCCTGCGGGCCGAGGAGGGCGACAAGCGACCCCATGGCCAGCATCCAAAGTGCGATGCCCGACAGCAGGACCTTGGCCAGGCGCGCGCGCGCGAACAATGCATGCCGGGGCGTCGGTGTATCGTCGTCGATCAATGCCGGTCCGTAACTCTCCATGGCGTTGCCGTGGCCGCCGCCCAGTGCGAATACCTGTGGCGCCCACCGCGCGCCGAAGTGGCCGATCAGCCCGGCCGCTATGACAATGGCCGGGAAGGGCACATCGAACGCGAAGATGGCAATGAACGCTGCCACGGCGATCCCCCACATCCAATAGTTCTTCAAGGCCCGCGTGCCGATGCGATGCGCCGCGTGCAGCACGAGCGCCGTCACCGCGGGCTTGAGCCCGAAGAACAACCCGGCAACGACCGGGACATTGCCGAAGCGCAGGTAGACCCACGAGAGCGCGATCAGGATGAACAGCGAGGGCAGCACGAACAGCGCGCCGGCGATGATGCCACCCCAGGTGCGGTGCAACAGCCAGCCGATGTACGTGGCGAGCTGCTGCGCTTCCGGGCCAGGCAGCACCATGCAATAGTTCAATGCATGCAGGAAGCGCTTTTCGCTGATCCAGCGCCTGCGCTCGACCAATTCGGTATGCATGATCGCGATCTGGCCCGCCGGCCCGCCGAAACTCACGAAGCCAAGTTTCAGCCAGAAGCGAAAGGCCTCGCCAAAATTTACAGTGGGCGGCGAAAGCGGAAAAGCGACGGGTTCTTTCGTGGCGTTCATCCCGCCGCCCTGGGCGCCGCATACAGCGCGTCGAACACTGTGGCGGCCGCGGCTACCAGCTTGTTGTCGTTGCCATGCAACTCGCGCAGGCCGCCCAACACCGTCTCGAGGCCAGCGGCTTCGGGAACCGGTATGCCGCCGACGTCGAGGTAGTGCACGGCGCGGGCGATGCGCTGGAGCTGCGGGTTGGTGTCCAAGCCGAAGCTCGCCGTGAGGACTTCAAAGGTGACGCGTGTCCCGATGTGGGTGAAACGCGCGCCATCGTAGTCGAACCCCAACGTGCCGCGCGGCGTGCGCGGGGTCTCCGCGGCGTCGGGCAACCAGACGAACGCTGCCTTGGGGTCGATGAACCTGCGGATCAGCCACGCGCAGGCCAGGCGGTCCACCCACGGTCGCGCGCGCGTAGCCCAGCGCCTGCCGTGAAATTTGGCCGGGTCGAGATGGACGATGCCTTCGTCCGGGAGAGGTTGCGGCTCGCCCCTCGAGAATTTCGCGTCGACGGCACGCCGCAGCGCGACCAGGTCGGTCTCAGCCTGGTCGGCGGCTGCGCCGGGGTAGTAGTCGATTCGGCGCAAGGCCTGCAGTGCGTCGGCGATGCCGCGGAGACGGCGGCGCGCTTCCGTTTCTCCCAGCTTGGCGACATCGTCCAGCAGTTCGGTTGCCGTCTCGCGCCATCGCGCATAGGCATCCGCCCGGTCGAACTGAGCCAGGACTTCGTCGCGCTGGGCCGGGTCGCGCGGCGACAGTGTGAGGACTGACGCGCTGCCTCCGTGGTTGCGCACTTCGGTCGCGAGCGCCTCCAGCGCCGACGCATGTTCGAGCGGAAGCAGGAATGCGCCGTCGCGCAGCGCCGCGCACCCCAGGCCCTTGAGCGCGCGCCAGATTCGCAGCCGCACGGCATTGGGCTGCGTCGGCAGGGTTACGATCAGGATGGCCCACATGGAAGAATCATATGCTACATAATATGCAATAGATATTACTTTTTCTAGTCCATGCCGGCCTGGCTGCGCCCGGCAAAACTGGACGCTATCTATTGGCTTCGCCATCAGCAGGGGCGGATGCGAAGTCGACGGGTCGGTGCCGCCGCACGAATGCCTCAGCCCCCAGCAGTCCCGCTTCTTCGCCGTCGTCGACCAGGAACAGCACCGGAAAACGTGGCGGTGGCTGCACCCGCAAGGCGCGCCACTTCGACAAGTGCGGCGACACCTGCTGCATCGTCGCCGCCCCCCGGACCCGCAGGCACCGAATCGTAGTGCGCGTCGAGAACGACGGCCGGCCCATGTTCTCGACCGGCGAGCATCACGGCAATATTTTCGACCGAGGCACAGGAGCCGCTGGGCGCGCAGGCCCAGTCCCGCTCGATCACGGGCGCGTAACCGAGCGCGCGAAACTCCGCGATGCACCCCGGTCCCGGACGACCGCATGCTGCGGCGATCCAATCGGGTGCGCAATGCCGTCTCCCGCGAGGCGCTCCAGGACCATCCGGGCGCGGCCCGCCGAGAAGTCCCCGAGGGGTGCGGATTCAGGCAGAGCCGCCGGGCCTAGCGACGCGATCAGCGTGGCGATCAGTACCAGCGCGACGAGGGCGATAGCGACCACGAATCGACGGCTGAAGACGGGTGCGTAATCGGCCACACCGCGATTGTAGTCGGGCAAGGTTGTCGGTCCACGGGCGCCGTGCCACACTATCTGTCTTTCACCACCCGTTGAGTGAGGATTTCCCATGAAGATACGTCACCTGCTTGCGCTGGCATTGGCGGGCACCATCGCCACCGGCGTCGTCCTTGCGCAGGAAATCAAGTTCTTCCGCATCGGAACGGGGGGCACGGCCGGCACCTATTACCCAATTGGCGGACTCATCGCCAACGCGATCTCCAATCCACCGGGCTCGCGCGAGTGCGACAAGGGCGGCAGTTGTGGCGCACCCGGCGTGGTGGCCACGGCGGTGGCGTCCAACGGTTCCGTCGCCAACATCAATGGCATCCAGTCCGGGCAGCTCGAGTCGGGGTTCACGCAATCGGACGTCGCCTACTGGGCCTATACCGGCACCGGCGTCTACGAAGGCAAGCCCAAGGTCGCCGACCTGCGCCTCATTGCCAACCTGTATCCGGAGACGATTCACCTCGTGGCGCGCAAAGGTGCCAACATCAAGAGCGTGGCGGACCTGAAAGGCAAGCGCGTGTCCTTGGATGAGCCCGGCTCGGGCACGCTGGTCGACGCGCGCATCATCCTCGCCGCGTATGGCATTTCGGAGAAGGACATAACCGCTGAATACCTGAAGCCCAACCAGGCGGGCGACAAGATTCGTGACGGCGGCCTGGACGCGTTCTTTTTCGTCGGAGGCTACCCGACGAGCGCGATCTCGGAACTCGCATCGGCGGGTGGCGGCATCGACCTCGTGCCGGTGACCGGACCCGAAGTTGACAAGATGCTCAAGCAATACGGCTTCTTCGCCGTCGATAACATTCCCGCAAACACCTACAAGGGCGTGGGCGAAGTAAAAACCATAGCCGTGGGTGCGCAGTGGGTCACGTCGGCAAAGCAGCCGGACGCGCTCATCTACGAGATCACCAAAGCCATGTGGAACGACAACACGCGCAAGCTGCTGGATTCGGGTCACGCCAAGGGCAAGGCGATCACCAAGGCCAGCGCGATCGCCGGTGCCGGCATACCGTTCCATCCGGGGGCCGAGAAGTACTACAAGGAAATCGGCCTCATCAGGTAGTGGGCGCGCTTGCGCATTCAGAGCGAGACTGAAAATTGGCGGGGCCGGAGCAAATGACCGGCCCCGTTTCTTATGGCGCGCCCGCGGCCCGCCTTCGCAAGGACGACCCATGGCGTCGATCGACATAGAAAAGGCCCGCGAACTCGAACAGAAATTCGATCCGGAGATGCGCTTCCGCCCGATCCGCAGTTCGGCGGCGCTGCTCGTCACCGCGTTGCTGATCATCCTGTCGTGCTTCCACTATTACACCGCTGGCTTTGGCCTCCTGCGCGAAGCCACGCATCGTGGCGTCCACCTGGCGTTCGTGCTTGGGCTCATCTTCCTGGTGTTTCCGCTGCGCAAGGTGCTGCTGAAGCAACCGCCCAAGCCGGGCCTCGCCGCGCCGGGTGGCGTGCCGTGGTACGACTGGCTGTTCGCCATCGCGATTGCGCTGTCGGTCCTCTACATCCCATATATTTACGACCAGCTCGCGTTTCGCGTTGGCAATCCCAATACGCTGGATGTGGTGATGGGCACGACGCTGGTCGTGCTGCTGCTCGAGGCCACCCGGCGCAGCATGGGCTGGCCATTGCCGATCATCGCGCTGATTTTCGTGGGCTACGCGCTAGGCGGGTCGCATTTCCCGGGACTCCTCAAACACTCAGGCTCGTCGTGGCCGAGCCTCATCAACCATCTCTACCTGACGAGCCAGGGAATTTACGGCATTGCCGTCGGCGTGGTCGCGACTTACGTGTTCCATTTCGTGCTGTTCGGCGTGCTCGCGACGGCTATCGGGCTGGGGCAAATGTTCATCGACATTGCATCGGCCATCGCGGGACGCTACGCGGGCGGTCCGGCCAAAGTGTCGGTATTCGCTTCCGCGATGTTCGGCATGCTTTCCGGATCATCCGTGGCCAACGCGGTGACCGTCGGCTCGCTGACCATTCCGACGATGATCCGGCTCGGTTACCCGCGGCATTTTGCCGCCGGCGTCGAAGCGGCGTCGTCGACCGGCGGCCAGATCACACCGCCGATCATGGGCGCCGCGGCATTCCTGATGATCGAGTTCCTGAACCTGCCGTATTCGACGATCATCATTGCCGCCATCGTGCCGGCGTTCATGCATTTCTTCGGCGTTTTCATGCAGGTGCATCTGGAGGCGAAGAACAAGGGATTGCGCGGCCTGACCAAGGACGAGCTGCCGGACCTGCCCAAGACCCTGCGCGCGAACTGGCCGACACTCATACCGCTGGTTCTGCTGATCGGCATCATCGTGCAGGGCAACACGCCCTACCTTGCGGCATTCACCGGGATCTCGTCGTGCATCCTGGTGGGGCTGTTCACGTCGCGCAAGGGAACGACGCCTCTCCAGTACGTTGCGTTGGTCGTGGCGCACGCGCTGCTGCTGGCGTTGATCACGCGCCAGTTCGGCAATTTCGGGATTCCGGTCTTCGTCGCCATGGTCATCGCGGCGCCTCTGGTGCATCGCGCGATCGGCCGCGAGTCGCGAATCGGCGGCCGGGCGGTTCTGGTCGCGTTCGAGATCGGCGCGAAATACGCGCTGGCGGTGGGTGCGGCGGCAGCCACGGTCGGCATCGTCATCGGTGTGGTGACGCTGACCGGGGTCGGATTCAAGCTCTCCTACATCGTGACGTCGGCGGCGCAGTCGCTTGCGAGCGGGGCGCTCGCGGTATTGCCGAACGGTTGGGCGGACGTAAGGACGCTGACGCTCATCGCCGCATTGATCATGACCGGGCTGGTGTGCATCCTGATGGGTTGCGGCGTGCCAACGACGGCCAACTACATCATCATGGTGACCGTGGCCGCGCCGACGCTCGTCCTGCTGGGCGTGCAGCCCTTGGTTGCGCATTTCTTCGTGTTCTACTACGGCGTGCTCGCCGACATCACGCCGCCCGTGGCGCTCGCGGCGTACGCCGCGGCCGGCATGGCCGGGTCCGACCCGTTCCGGACCGGCAATACGGCGTTCAGGCTGGGATTGGGCAAGGCGCTGGTTCCATTTGTCTTCGTGTTCGCGCCGTCGATGCTGATCATGGTGAACAACTTCTCGTTGTATGAATTTGTGGTCGCCACGGCGGGCTGCCTGCTCGGCATCTTCTTCCTGTCCGCGGCGCTTTCCAACTACTTCCTTGCCCGCATGCGAATGTGGGAGCGGCTCCTGTGCGCGTTTGCGGCGGTGTGGATGATCGCCCCTGGCCTGTTCAGCACTGCCATCGGCATCGCGCTGGTGATGCCGGTCATTGCGCGGCAGATTGCGGCGATGCGCACGAGCCGCGCCACCGCCTGATCCTCCCAAACCGCCCCAGCCTTCGCTTCCGCTGCAAGAAATCGGCGGAAAGCTGACGCAGATCAAACCCCGCGCCGCCCCGGCGCTGTGTTTGGACGTGGCTGCGGCGTAGGATCGTTTAACCGTGACGCTCGTCCGGTCACGGTCGTGAGAGCGCCGCTAGGCGCAACGCACCCGGGGCCTTTGGGCAATGACTACATTCGAAATCGTTCGTCGCGAGGATTATTCCGACGTCACCTTCATGCTGGAAATTCGCCATCCGCAGATGGCGAAGGCGGCCAAGGCCGGCCAGTTCGTGATCGTGATGAACCACCCGCAGGGCGAGCGCATTCCGTTGACGCTGGCCGACTTTGACCCGGAGCGCGGCACCATCACGCTGGTGATCCAAGCAGTCGGCAAGACCACCCGAGAGATGCAGCAGCAATGTCAGTCCGGCACCGAACTCTTCGCGGTCGTCGGCCCGATGGGCATACCGAGTCACATCGGCAAGCCCCGGAAAGTGTTGTGCGTCGGTGGCGGGCTCGGCGTGGCGCCAGTTTATCCGCAGGCGCGCGCGTATGCGCGTGCCGGCGCACACGTCATTGGCGTGCTCGGTTTCCGCAACCGCCAAGTCATGTTCTGGGAAGAGAGATTTCGAGCGGTGTGCGACGAACTCATCATCTGCACCGACGACGGCTCGGCCGGGATCAAGGGCCTCGTCACCCAGGGCATGGAGCAGGCGCTGGCGGCACATCCCGACATCGACGAGGCGCTGGCCATCGGCCCGCCGATCATGATGAAGGCCTGTGCCGAGGTTACGCGACCCCGCCATATCAAGACGATGGTCAGCCTCAATCCGGTGATGGTGGACGGCACCGGCATGTGTGGCGGCTGTCGCGTCAAGCTCCTCGACGGAATCAAGTTCGCGTGCGTGGACGGACCGGACTTCGACGCCCACACCGTGGACTTCGACGACCTGATGGCGCGCCTTGGGCGCTACAAGCCCACCGAGCAGGACGCGCTGAAGAAGTGGGAGGAGAACTGCCGGATGGGCGGAGGAGTGCCCGGAACCCCTGAAGTGTTCTGAGCCTTCCTCCGACCCGGTTCGGTTTCCCCGTCGATCCAAACTTCCCGACTGCCATGGCAAAGAAAAAGACCATCCGCACCATCCCGCAGGAACGCACGCCGATGCCGGAACAGGACCCGGCGGTGCGCGCCCGCAACTTCAAGGAAGTGGCTTGCGGCTACACGCTGGAGAACGCGCTGCGCGAGGCCGATCGCTGCCTGCAGTGCCCCGACGCGCCTTGCGTGCGTGGATGTCCGGTCGGCATCGACATTCCGGGGTTCATCCAGAAAATTGCCGAAAGGAACTTTCACGGCGCCTACGACGTCATCACCGATACCAATCTGCTGCCGGCCGTCTGCGGCCGCGTCTGCCCGCAGGAAAATCAGTGCGAAGGCGTGTGCACCGTCGGAGACGACCTCGAGCCGGTCGCTATCGGCAGGCTCGAGCGCTTCATCGGCGACATGGCGATCGACGAGACCTGGATCAACCGACCTTACATCGAGCCCTGCGGCTATCGCGTCGGCATCGTCGGCTCGGGCCCCGCCGGCATGGCGTGTGCGGCCGACATGGCCAAGGCCGGCTGCGAAGTGGTCGTCTACGAAGCCTTCCACGAACCCGGTGGCGTGCTGAAGTATGGTATTCCCGACTTTCGCCTGCCCAATGCCGTGGTTGATGTCGAGATCGACAAGCTGAGACAGCTCGGCGTGCGCTTCGAATGCAACACGCTGGTCGGACGGTTGTTCACCATCGAGCAGATGATCGTCGAACTCGGTTTTCACGCGGTGTTCGTCGGCACGGGCGCCGGGTATCCGAGTTTCATGGGCATTTCGGGTGAATCGCTGAACGGCGTGCTGTCGGCGAACGAGCTTCTCACCCGCTGCAACCTGATGCGCGGCCGCGACTTCCCGAACTTCGACACACCGATGCAGCCCGGCCGGCGCGTGGCGGTGATCGGCGCCGGCAACACGGCGATGGACGCGCTGCGTGTCTCGCTGCGGCTCGGCGCCGAACAAGTCCATTGCGTCTATCGTCGCGGCAAGGCCGAAGCGCCGGCGCGCGCCGAGGAAATCCACCATGCCGCGGAGGAGGGCGTCGAGTTCCACTGGCTGACGAGTCCGCTCGAAGTGCTGGGCGATGCCGCGAATAACGTCCGCGGCATGCGCTGCCAGAAGATGGAACTGGGCGAGCCGGATGCGTCGGGCCGGCGCCGCCCGGTGCCTGTCCCCGGCAGCGAATTCGAATTCGAGTGCGACAGCGTCGTCTACGCCATTGGTACCAATGCCAATCCGATTCTCGGCCAAACGGCGAAGCTGAAGCTCGACTCGCGTGGATATATCGCCACCGACGAAGCGCTGGCGACGTCGATCGCCGGGGTTTTTGCTGGCGGTGACATCGTCACCGGAGCGGCGACGGTGATCGAGGCCATGGGCGCCGGCCGCAAGGCAGCCCGCAGCATGAAGGCATGGCTGGGCTTGCGCGACACCGACGTGGTGTACGCGCCGGAGGCGCCCTACGAGGGACGGCGGTTTGGCTTTGCCCCCGGCGAGCATGGACACACCCGGGTGCGGGTGAGCTAGGGCATGCGCGCCGACTGTCCCTGGCCAGCGGCAAGGGCGACCATCAACGACTGCACAACACGAGGCGACATCGACCATGATTGAGGCGGCCATCCTGCCACCGGGTAATCCATCCGCTCCGCTGATGCCATCGCAGCTGCGCCCGGCAACACTGCTGAACGAGCACATCGTCGAAGTCATCAGCGACTCGGGCGAGGGGGCGCAGCGCTGCGGTCAGTCGCTGGGCGCGATTGCCGCGCGAGCCGGCAACGGAATCTGGACGACGGAGATCATCCCGGCCGAAATCCAGCCACCCGCGCGAAGTGTGGCGGGGGCGTCCGGCATCCGCATCCGGATGGGCACGCGCAGGGTGAGCAACGGCGGCGACGAGACGGACCTCGTGGTGGCCTTCAACGAGCAAGTTCTGCTCGGGCGGGTCAAGGCGGGCGAGTTGAAGCCTGGCGCGCAAATCCTGCTGGAGAGCATGTGGCGCGAGCACCGTGACCCCAAGGTGGTCGCGTCCTATGTCGCTACGGTGAGCATGCTCAAGGAAGCGGGCTTTCGCGTCTACGAAGTGCCGCTCGAACAGGAGTGCCACAAGCTGGTTGCCGATCCCCGCAAGGGCAAGAACATGTTCGTCCTCGGGGCCTTGTGCAACCTGTACAGCTTCGACCCGAAGCTCGGCGCCGAGCAGGTCGCGCGCACCTTCGGCAAGAAGGACAGCAAGGTCATCGCGGTGAACCAGGGGCTGCTGCATGCGGGCTTCATGTGGGCCGAGCACAATTTCGACTTCAAGTTCCGCATCCCGGCGGTCCGGTCGAATGAGCCGCAGGTGGTGGTCAACGGGAACACCGCGCTGGCATTGGGCGTGCTGGCTTCCGGGATGGACATCTGCGCGATGTATCCGATCACGCCGGCCACGTCGGCGTCGCACTACCTGTCCGACGTGTTCGAGCGGGTAGGCGGCATTGTCCACCAGGCCGAGGACGAGATCGCCGCCTGCGCCTTCGCCATTGGCGCCTCCTATGCCGGCAAGTGCGCGGTCACGATCACCTCGGGCCCCGGTTACTCGCTCAAGCAGGAAGGCATTGGGCTCGCGGTCATGGCCGAGGTCCCGCTGGTCGTGGTGAATGTCCAGCGCGGCGGGCCGTCGACGGGCCAGCCGACCAAGGTCGAGCAGGGCGACCTGCTCACGGCCATTTATGGCAGCCACGGCGATGCGCCGAAGGTGGTGATGGCGGTGGCCGATAACGAAGACTGCTTCTATTCGATGATCACCGCGCGCAAGATCGCCGAGACCTTCAATACCGTGGTCGTGGTGCTGTCCGACGCGAGTCTCGCCACCGCGCAGCAGCCCTTCCCGCGGCCTCAGTTCGATCCCAACTGGCTCGCCCCGCCGCTCGACCAGACACCGGTTCCTGAGGGCGCCAGGCCCTACGACTGGGATCCGCTGACAGGTATCGCGCGGCGGTTCGTGCCGGGGCAGCCGCACGGGATGCACACGCTGACCGGCCTTGCGCACGACCGCAACAGCAAGGTCGCCTACGATCCCGAAATCAACGAGGAGGCGCTGCGCAACCGCAGCCTCAA
This sequence comes from uncultured beta proteobacterium, assembly GCA_963819965.1. Lineage (GTDB taxonomy): Bacteria > Pseudomonadota > Gammaproteobacteria > Burkholderiales > Casimicrobiaceae > VBCG01. The sequence continues at coordinate 143,543 of CAWFYA010000004.1, read as the reverse complement.
GATCGCGGCGCTGCAGAAGACGCTGAAGACGCCGCCGGTATTCGGTGATGCCGAGGGCGACCTCCTGGTCGTGGGCTGGGGCAGCACCAAGGGCGTCATCGAAGAAGCGGTCGAGCGCATGCGTGCGGAAGGTCTCAAGGTGTCGTCGCTGCACTTGCGCTTCATCCAGCCGATGCCCTCGGGCATTCGCGAGATCCTCAGCACGCTTCAAGCGCGTGATTGCGGTGGAGTGCAACTGGTCCGATCGCCTGGAGGACGAACTGATCGACGAGGACAATCGCCGTTACTCGGCGCTGGCCATGATGCTGCGCTCGCGTTTCCTGGTCGATGTCGACTGCTGGTCGCAATCACGCGGTCAGCCGATCAAGCCGGGGGCGCTCGTGGACGCGTTGCGCGCCAAGCTCGCCCAACCCGCGCCCAAGCCCGGAGAACTGCAATGACGACGCCCGTTACCCAGCGCCTGATCAAGCTGCACGAAGCGCACCACGAGCTCGAGGACTACCAGGGCGGCGTTCCGCGCTGGTGCACAGGCTGCGGCGACAACGCGATCCTTGCCGCCGTGCAGAGGCTGTGCCGCGACGAGGACCTCGCACCCGAGCGCACTGCCTTCATCTCGGGCATCGGATGCTCGTCGCGCTTTCCGCATTATATGAAAACCTATGGCTTCCACGGCATCCATGGCCGCGCGTTCCCGATCGCGGAGGGCGTGAAGATGGCGCGGCCCGACCTCGCGGTGTTCGTGAATACCGGAGATGGCGACTGCTGCAGCATCGGCGCAGCGCACTGGATACACGCAATCCGCTACAACATGAACCTGACGGTGATCCTGCACGACAACCATGTCTACGGGCTCACCAAGAAGCAGGCGTCGCCGACGTCGCCGCTCGGGCTCAAGAGCAATACGACGCCGCGCGGCTCGGTTCTCGAGGCGCTCAACCCGCTTACCGTCACGCTCGGCGTGACCAACGTCTCCTTCGTCGCACAGGCCGTCGACTGGATCCCGGAATTGCTCTACGACATCATCAGGCAGGCCTATCACCACCGCGGGTTCTCGTTCGTGCGCATCATCCAGCGCTGTCCGGAGTTCCTGCCCAAGATGTTCGAGCCCTGGCTGCACGACCCGGGCAGAACGCTGCTGCTTTCGCACCCCGATGGGCTCACGTTCACGCCCGAGCTTTCGCGCACCTACCGCAACCAGGTCGAACACGATCCGTCGAACCTCAACCGCGCGCGCGAGATTGCCTCGTCCGAGGATCCCATCCCCGTGGGCATTCTCTACCGGAATCCGGCAGTGCCTTGCTACGACGACCTGCGCACGGTGGGCCCTTTGCGCACGGCGGAGCAGACCCGCGCCGGATTGGAGAGCGAGTTCGACAAAGTTACCGTGTGGCCCGAAGACGAATCGCCGGCGCGCCAGGTGGCGTGAAGCCGGTCCGAGAATTCCAACCGACCCTCCGCACCGCATCCCAAGTGAACGCTATCGACATGGCCGCCCGATATCCCGAACAACGGTTGTTCTTCGCGACCGGCAGGCGAATCGGGGACGGCGTCGATGCCATCGACGGCCTGCGTCTCCGGCCCGCGCTCCTGGCCCCCTACCGCGACCTCACCCGCCTGCGTTACGACTTTCCGCTGGTGCTGGTCGACCGCGGTCCCGACGCCGGCGCGATACGCGCGCTGTCGTCGATCGTGGACGAAATGCTGCAGGAGGTCGCGCCCCGCGGCATCGAAGGCGAGCGACTGCGGAAACACGTGCTGAAACTCGAGCGCGAAGTGCGCACGATGGTCGCTGGAGGCGCGCGGGGACTGCTGTCTGAGGTCTGGGATGCGGCAGTCGGCCGGGTGACGGCGCCCGGCGACACTTCCGCGGCGACGGTGTTGGCCGAGCTCGCGGAAAAAATGGCCATCGACGGCGAACTGGTCGATTGCGATGCCGCGATGCCGGCGCAGGTCCTCAACCATGCCTGGGAGGCGGCGCAGCAGCGCAAGAGCCTGGCCTTCCGTGCCACGATCGAGCGACTGATCATCAAACTTTCCGATATCCTGCGCTCGGCCTTCATTCACTCGAAGGCGGGGCAGCAGCCGGGCGCACTTCGCCTGGCGTTGGGTGGCGCGGACCGCGAAGCCTTCGACTTCGACGTCATGTCCCGTCTCGTCGCGCGGGGCGCCCCCAAGGACGAGTTGCCTGCGGCGCGCCGTCGCCGCATCGAGGACGCGCTCGTGGCGCTGCGCACCCAGCCGTTCTACCCGGACCCGCGGCTCGCGGACCGGTCGGATGCCCCGCCGACGTTCGAGTTTCGTTACGACAATTGCGCGGCGGCCGCGGCAGCGTTTCGCAACCGGCTCCCGCGGCTGGCCGGTGTGGTCAAGGCGATCTCGATCGCCGAACTGGAAGCCAGCGACGCCTACGACGAGGCGCAGCACGATCCGTACTTCGCGGCGTTCGATCCCGGCGCGCTGGGTGCCGATGACATCGCGATGTTCCCGGATTACCTCGTATGCATTGCCCCGGAGCGATCCGACGCACCGGAGAATGCCGGGCTGATCGAGTTCCTGTCCGCGGGACTGCCGATGAAGGTGCTGATCGAGGCAACCGACCTGCTCGAGGAGGCGGCCGTCGGCAGCGGGCATTTCGCATTTGGCGTGCGCAGCGTGCGGCTCGCCAACGCCGCGACCGCACTAGGCGGTGTGTTCGTCGTGCAGTCCGTGAGCTCGAACCTTTACGCACTGCGCGAGCGGCTGGGCAAGGCCTTCGCCCACCGTGGCTCCGGACTCTTCTGCATCTATTCGGGCGCCGGAGCCGTGAGCGCGTTGCCACCGTACCTCGTTGCAGCTGCGGCCAGGGAGTCGCGCGCCTTTCCGGCCTTTACCTACGACCCCTACGCGGGTGAAAACCAGGCGGCGCGATTTGCGCTCGAGGCCAATCCGCAGCCCGAGGCCGATTGGCCGGTCGCGCCGTTCGAGTATGCAGACGAAAATCTGCAGCGGGTGACGGAGGACGCGCCTTTTACCATTGCCGATTTCGTGCTCGGTGATACACGCTACGCCGCACACTTCGCGCGGGTCCCGCGCGAGCGCTGGAATGACGCGATGATCGCCGCCGACGAGTGGCTGGCGCGAGACCCGAAGAGCGCCGGCGAGGCGGTCCCCTACGTGCTCGCGGTCGACATGGACGACAAGCTGCAGCGGGTCATCGTCGATTCGCGTTTGATGCAGTCGGTGGCGCGCTGCCGGACGTTCTGGCACCGGCTGCAGGAGCAGGGTGGCATCCACAATTCGCATGCGGAGATCCTGCTGGCCCGCGAGAAAGCCAAGTGGGAGGCTGCCAAGGCGAGTGAGGTAGCGGAGTTGAAGGCGTCGCCAGGCGCGGCGGCCGGCGCGAATGAGGCACCCGAGGCGGCGCCACCGGCGGAGATGAGTGGCGCCGCGCCGGCAGAGAACGCTGCAACCGAGCGCGATCCCGACCTGGCGTGGATCGACACTTCGCGCTGTCCGAGCTGCAACGAGTGCCAAACCATCAACGACAAGATGTTCGTCTACAACGAAAACAAGCAGGCCTACATCGCGGACGTCAAGCTCGGTACCTATCGGCAAATGGTCGAGGCGGCGGAGAGCTGCCAGGTTGCGATCATCCATCCGGGCAAGCCCTGGAATGCAAACGAGGCCGGGCTCGAGGAGCTCATCGCGCGCGCCGAGCCTTTCCGCTAGCGCGTTCGGTCCGGAAGAGGTCGATCGCGATCATCTCCAAGGGCGTGGATTTTCCGGGCGCCGCGGTCGGCGAAGGCCGGCGAAACGCAGCCGCATTACTCCAGCGCCAGGTCCCGCTTGCGCCTGATAAAGGGTGAGTAGATCGGTGCATCGGGCGTGACCCGGCCGTCGCCGCTCCAATGCGCCATCCGGTTGAACGGAATCGCTGCGATCCCGTCGAGATTGCTCAGCGTCGACGCGAGCCGCTCCTCAATGCCCTTCAGCCGCGCTTCGACCACGGATGCTTCCGAATAGCGCAGTCCGGCCTCCACGCCATACGCGACAAACGGCGTCAAAACGGTATAGCCGACGAAGGCTAGCGAGAAATTGACGGGCCACAGCAACAGGTCGATGTCGCCGCTGCGCCCGTTGAACGCATAGGTGGCCTCACTCGAGCCAACGGTGAGCGAGAGCATCGCCCGCTTCCCCTTGAACCGGCCATGCTCGAATCGCTGCTTGCTGGTGTAGACGTCGCCATAGATGAGGACCCGGTCGAACCAACCCTTCAGCATCGCCGGCGGCAGATGCCACCACATCGGATATTGCAGGATGAGGAGGTCCGCCCGGTCGAGAAGTTCGATCTCCGCAGCGATGACCTCCGGGATGGCGCGCTGCGTCGACGCATGATGCTGCTCCGCCTGCGTATCGAAGCGAGTCCGATCGAAGGGTATCCGGTAGTGTTCCGCGCGTTCGCAGGGATCGAAATTCATCCGGTAGAGATCGGACATCGTGGTCGTCCAGCCCATGTGTCCGAGCGCATGGCGCGCCGTATCGGCCAGATGGGCGTTGAAGGACTGCGCCTCGGGATGGGCAAGGACGATGTGCGCGTGCATAATTGCTGCCTTCTTCACAATGAATATGAAACGTCCATGATGGCGTCCATTCGAGCGTCAGTCCATCGTACATTGGCAGCCGTTTGCCTCGTCGCGATGGGGCCCGTATTCGCCGCCGGTGCGGCGTCGGCGCCTGCCTCGGCCCCGGTGTCGTTCCACGTTCCCGATGAAATCACGATTCCCAGCGGGCCCAAGGGCGCTGCCATCGAACTCGGCAAGCAGCTGATCACCACCACGCACAAGATGCTGCCCAGGAACGTGGGCAACGGCCTCAACTGCAGCAACTGCCATCTTGGCGCCGGTACTGTCGCCCTGGCGGGGCCCTTTGTCGGATTGTGGGGCGTGTTCCCCGACTACCGGACTCGCGGCGGCGACATCGACAACCTGGCGGAGCGGATCAACGATTGTTTCAAGCGCTCGATGAACGGCAGGCCGCTTGCCTACGATTCGACCGAGATGAACGCCATGCTGATGTACATCAACTGGTTGTCGACGGGCGTGCCGGTCGGATCGCCCGTGGCCGGGCGCGGCATGGGCAGGGTCGATTCCGCGCTCACGCCAAACGCCGTACGCGGCAAGCAGATCTATGCGGAAAAGTGCGCGAATTGTCACGGCGCCAACGGCGAGGGGACCAAGAACCCCGCAGGCGGTTATGTGTTTCCGCCGGTCTGGGGGAGCCAGTCGTTCAACATTGGTGCCGGCATGGCGCGCACCTACACCGCCGCAGCATTCATCAAAGGCAACATGCCGCTGGGGCAAGGCAACACATTGAGCGAGCAGGACGCCGTGGACGTGGCGGCATTCGTGACGCATCAGCCGCGTCCCGCATTTGCCGGGGCCCGGAACGATTATGCCAAAGGCGGCAAGCCCAAGGACGCGCGCAACTGACGCGCGCGCGGTTCATCCCCGGCATGGCAATTCTCCACGTTGCAATCGTGTCGCTGCTGTTTGCATTGCTGGAACTCGCCAGCGCTCCCGCGCTTGCGCAAGCTCAACCGGCGACGAACGAAGTGCCCGCGCGAACCGGCCGGCGTGTGCCTCTGCCCGATGTCGCGCCGCCAGGCGAAGTCCGGGTCGGCATCTTCCTATATTCCGTACAGCAAATTGATATCGCGAAGCACGCGTTTCGCGTTTCCTTCAACGTCTGGTGGCGATACCACGGTGACTCGTTCGATCCGTATGCCGCGCTGCAGGTCGTCAACGCGCAGTCGATGACGGTCGTTCAGGAGGACCGGCGCACGCTTCCCAATGGCGACAACTATGTCGTTGCGCGCGTCGATGCCACCGTTGAACAGCTTCTCGATTCCAGCGCGTTTCCTTTTGATCGCCATCGTCTGCGGGTGGAGATCGAGTCCCCCTACGAGGATGACTACCTGCGCTATGTCGTCGACACCAAGGACAGCCTGCTGGACCCAGAGGTGTACTCACCGGGATGGCGCATCACCGACTTCGCGATGCACGTGGAGAGCAAGCGCTATCCAACCGATTTTGGATTGCACGAACGTACCAACGACCGGTATTCGCGCGCAGTCATCGAGGTTTCCGCGGAGCATCTGGGCTGGGGGCTCGTGATCGACTATTTCGTCGGCTTCATCACGTGTGTGCTGATCTGCCTGCTGGGCTACCTCGTGCATCCGCGATTGCTCCAGACCCGGACCACCATGATCGGCACGGCCGTCTTCGCCGCCGTTGGCAACAAGTACGTCGTGAATTCCCTTACCGATGCGAGCTTTGGCTCGCGACCCGTGAACATCGTCGTGGTCGCGTCGTTCCTGATGGTACTGACGCTGTTGCTCACGTCGATTGCGTGCGAGCGAATGATCGAGGCGGGCCAATCCGATCGTGCCGTCCGGATCAATCGCAAGGTTGGCGTGGTGGCCACCTTCGGTTGCGTGCTGGTCACGCTGTATGTCGCCCGGATTGCGATCTCCGGTTAGCAAACCGTTCCCAGAATGTGTGGGGAATCCCACTGGGTGGCGAACCTCACAACGCGTGCGTCACCAGCATGAAATCGGGGTCCTCGGCAAACGGCTTGACGGCGAATCCCAGGCTCTTCATGAGCTTCAGCATGCCTGGATTCTTTGCCAGCACCAATCCCTCGATTTCCAGGAGGCCCCTTTCGCGCGCCACGTCCATGATGCTCTCCATGAGGCGCGATCCCAGGCCCTTGCCGCTGAAGTCGTCCGCGACGACCAGTGAAAATTCGCAGCTGGACTGATCGATGTTGGTCACGTAGCGCGAGACGCCGACGATGCGTTCGGTTTCCACGATATCGCCGTGGGCGTCAGCGGTTCGCTCCTTGAACACCGCGACCAGCGCCATTTCCCGGTCGTAGTCGATCAGCGTGAAGCGCGCGAGCATCGCCGGCGGCAGCTCCCGCATCGAGGACACGAATCGGAAGTACCGACTCTCGGGTGAGAGATCCTGCACCAGCCTTTGCAGCATCTCGGCGTCGTTGGGGTGGATCGGCCGCACGGTGTATTGCCCGCCGCCACGCAGCGGCCATAGGCTTTCATACTGGGCTGGGTAGGGCAGGATGGCCAGGTGATGGTAGTCGTGGCCGCCAGCCGGCTGCGGCGCATTGTCGATCACGATGCGCGCGTCCACTGCTATCGCGCCGGATTCGTCGATGATGACGGGATTGATGTCCATCTCGCGCAGCTGCGGCAACTCGCATACCATCTCCGAAACCCGCAGCAGCATCTGCTCGAGTGCGACCATGTCGACCGCGACTGCGCCGCGCCACTCGCCCAGTGTCTCGGCGACGCGTGATCGCTCGATCAGACGGCGGGCGAGAAAGCGGTTGAGCGGCGGCAGCTCCATGGCCCGATCGTTGAGCAGCTCGATCATTGTGCCGCCCGCGCCGAACACGATTATCGGTCCGAAGGGAACATCGGTCTTGAGTCCGATGTAGATTTCGCGCCCGCGCCGTGTGCCCGCCATCTTCTGGACGGTGACTCCATTGATACGCGCATCGGGATGGAGGCGCTTGACGCGCTCCGCCATGTCGCTGTAGGTGTCCCGGGCACTGGCGCCATTCAGGATGTTGAGCGCGACTCCCTGGACGTCCGATTTGTGGCTGATGTCGGGTGAATCAATTTTGAGCGCGACCGGAAAGCCCAGTTGCGTGGCGATCATCATCGCCTCGTTGGCGCTGCGCGCGAGAATCGTGTTGGTGACGGGGATGTGAAACGACGACAACAGCGTCTTGGACTCCATCTCCGTCAGGACTTTGCGCCGTTCGGTCAGCACGCTTTCGATGACCAGACGTGCCGCCTCGATATCCGGCTTGGCCAGGGCGGACAGTGGCGGCGGGGTTTGCTGCAGCAGCTGCTGATTCCGGTAGAAGGACGCGATGTTACCGAACGCGCCGACGGCGGCCTCGGGCGTGCGAAAGCCAGGGATCGCCGCGCCGTTGAGAATGTTCCGGGATTCCTCCACCGAGGCATCGCCCATCATGCAGGTCAGCAATGGTTTGCCCATCGACCGCTTGAAATCGACCAGCGCGTCGGCCACCGCCGCTGCGTTGCCTCCGAACTTCGGGGAATAGATAGCCAGCACGCCGTCTATCTCGTTGTCCCGGCCGGCAGTATCGACGGCGGCCCTGTAGTGCTCGGGGGTGGCGTCCTCGGTCAAGTCAATGAGGTCGGAAAACGAGGCAAACTCCGAAACTTGCGGGCGCAGGACGCTGACCGAGTCGGGCGACAGTCTTCCCAGCTGCAGGTCGATTTCATTGACCCAGTCCGCGGCCAGCACGCCGGGTCCGCCGCCGTTGGTGACGATCGCCAGGCGCCGGCCGACCGGACGATAGCGGGAGGCCAGGCATTTGGCTGCCGAGAACAGTTCGACGAACGAACGTACGCGCACGGCACCCGCGCGGCGAAGCGCAGCGTCGAACACGGCATCGCTGCCGACGATGGCGCCACTATGAGTCGTCGCGGCCTCGTTGCCTGCAGGCTTGCGGCCCGATTTGAGCACCACCACCGGTTTCGTGATGGCGGCGGATCGCAGCGCGCTCATGAAGCGACGCGCGCTGGCGATGCCTTCGAGGTAGACGATGATGCTCTGCGTTTTCGCATCGCTGGCGAGGAAGTCGAGCACCTCGGAGATGTCTACGGCCGTATTGCGTCCGACCGAGACGACGCTGGAAAAGCCTATTGCGTTGTTGGCGGCCCAGTCGAGCATTGACGAGGTCAACGCACCCGATTGCGAGACCAGGGCCAGCGAGCCTTCCTTGGCCAACGGCCCAAGGGCGCTCGCATTGAGGTGCAGATGGGGACGCTGGAAGCCGAGTCCGTTGGGGCCGAGCAGATGAATTCCTTCACGCCGCGCGATACGCTTCAGCTCGGCGGCTCGGTCGGGGCCGATGCCGCTGGATATCACCAGCGCGGAGCGACAGGCTATGCGTCCGGCAAGTTCGAGCGCCGCCGCGATTTCCTCGGGCGGCAGCGCGATGATGGCGAGATCGGCCCGGGACTCTGCCAATTCGGCGAGTGTGCCTGTCGTGTGAATGTCCAGAAAGCGCAACGTGCCGGCGTAGCGCTGGGCGCGAAGGGCGGCATGCAGTGCGGCGGCCTGCTCGGTTCGGCTCGCCGTGGTATCGGCGGGGCCGGCAAATACCACGATCGAATCGGGCGCCAGCAATGAAGTGAGATAGTGCTTGTTCATGATTCTCTAGTCGGCGCCGATCAGAACTTTGACATGGGCAGCTGCACTCCGGGCCAAGGCACTGAGAGAATAACCGCCCTCGAGGCAGGATACCGCGCGTCCTCCAGAATGCCGCCCCGCCACCGCCATGACTTGCTGGGTGAGCCATTCGTAGTCGGCCTCGACCAATCCCAGGTTGCCCATGTCATCCTCGCGGTGGCCGTCGAAACCTGCCGAGAAGTACATGATCTCGGGCCGGAAGGCCTCGAGCGCCGGGAGCCATCGGTTCGCGACGACCTTGCGAAATTCGTCGCTTCCGGACCGCGCGGGAAGTCCCACATTGACCATGAGCGGGTCGGACGTGTCTCCTCCGGAAAAGGGGTAGATGCCCTGTTCGAATGTGGAGCACATCAGCACCCGATCGTCGCCGCGCAGGATGTCCTCGCTGCCGTTGCCATGGTGGACGTCGAAGTCGACAAGCGCGACCCTTTTCAGACCATGCACATCGAGGGCATGGCGGATCGCCACGGCGACGTTGTTGAAAAAGCAGAACCCCATCGCGGCGGCGCGTTCCGCATGATGTCCTGGCGGTCGCACACAGCAAAAGGCTGTCGCTGCCTCGCCCGACAACACGAGGTCGGTCGCCAGAATGCCTGCGCCAGCGGCGCGCAGCGCCGCGCCCAGCGTGAACGGGTTCATGCTGGTGTCCGGGTCCACGAAGCAGTAACCCTCGGCAGGCGATGAGGCAAGAATCTCATGAACGTATAACGACGTATGAGCGCGGGTCAGTTGCTCCATCGTGGCCAGCGGCGCGTCGTAGGCGTGCATGTAATCCAGGAAGCCCTTCATCAGCAGGAGGTCGTGCACCGCGCCCAGGCGTTCCGGGCATTCGGGGTGGTCGGCGCCCATTTCGTGGCGCGCGCAATCTGGGTGCGTGATGAAGGCGGAAAGCAATCTGTAAACCTCGGGCAATCCAAGCGGCACGAACGTGGAAAGCGCATAGGTTAGAGCGCCTGTCCACGGATTGCCATGACGCAGGACAAAGTCGGCAGTACTGGCCGGCAATTCTCGTGGGCGTCCGGCAAAAGAGCTGCAGCCAGTGACTCGGCGCGGACCGGGCTGGTACAGGTGTGGCCGAAAGCGCGGGGCGCGAAGAAGGGAGGCGGGCGGCGGAATCGAACCCGTGACGATTTCTTGGGAGGGTTCCAGTACTTTTTGATCAGCCGAGGGCCACTGCAATAAAGCCTTGCAACTACCGCCATGGTACTGCCGTGAAGGTCACGAGGGTGCCAGCTTGCCCGTCAGCGCTTTCCGCACTTCCCGGAGCTTCGCCTTCAGGCGCACTTCGTTGGCGACACCCATTCTGACCAGGATCTTCTGTCCTGCCGAGAGGTCCTCCAGCGCGCGGTCCGCGAATTCGAACTCGACCTTTGGTTGGGAGAGATAGATCGGCGACCTGGGCTCAGGTGCCGCCAGTAGATGATCGATGACGCTGATCAGCCGATCGTTGAAATATCCGGTCGGATAACCAAGTTCGACATAGGCCTGTTGAAATAGCGGGTAGAGGCGAACGTAGAATTGCACGAGGCGATTGGTGTCGATCGACTCGGCGGCTGTGATGTAGGCACTGTAGCGACTCTCATTGTTGGCCCCGATGGTCGTTCCCTCCGCCGCGTTCGTTGTCGAGAACGTTCCGGGGACGGGCACAATCGGCAATACTTGGACCGCAATCTTCTTGCGCGGCAGGTTGTCAATCGTTGCCACGATATGCCGAATGATCCCATTTGGATTCAGCAGTGCGATGTAGGCGTTGCCGTTGAGGATCGTCCCGATCACGTCCTTGGCGACGGCGTCGCTGCCGTCCAATGCCGGCAATGGATTCGCCTGGTTTCCGTTTTCCATTGTCGGCGGGGCCGGAATCTGATCGACGGGGTGCTGGATCGCCGGCTGGGACGGTGCTACCGGCGCCGGGTTCGAGACGGGCGCGGTCGGCGCAACAGCCTCGGAAGGCGGCATCTTGCGCGGCCAAAGCAGGTAGGTCGCTCCGGCGCCAACGAGGAGGACCACGACGGCCACCGCAACTATCGCGGTTCGTCTGCTGTTTTGAACTTCGGTCGACGGGCGCTGCCTGGCGTCTTTGGCATTCGACGACGGCGCGGCACCAAGCGTGAATTCTGGATCGGGGTCCAGCGTTTTCGTTGACATGGCTCCTCCCAACGGACTCTGTTTAGATCGCCCCTGGTTACGGTAAGTTCCGAACTTGCGGCGAGTTCATTTGCCCGCAACAATTGCGATGTCGTGCATGAGGTCACTACGCCGCCACCGGACGGCCCCTAGGTCAACGGCGTCGAGCAAGACGCGCCGTGGCGGCGTTGCCAATCTGGTGACGGCTTGCAAGGCATCTCATATTGCGCAATACTTCCATGCGCATCCGTTGCGGCTAAACTTGCACCAGATTCCGGCAACGCGCGCGCTGTTTCAGAAGGGTGGTTCGGGCGGGGCTTTGGTCCCCCTCTTTTTTGTATCCCTTCGGCGCGACGGTTGCGTGCCTGTGTGCTGGGCCGATCGTGCTTTCGGGCCTCCGTGAGCCTGGGCCACCGCCATGCGACTGTCGCTACGCTTCCTTATTCCGTTGATGATTGCCATTGGGGCTTTCGCCTACGTGGCGGTTCCGCTCGCGGACGCGCTTATGTTGCGCTGGTTCGTCCGGGACCTCGACATTCGCTCGAGCCTTATCGCGACGACGGTGCAGGAGCCTTTGGCGGATCTCATCGCGGCAAATTCGAGGCCACGAATCGAGAGCTACTTCAATCGGATGCTGCGAGATGAGCGACTGTACGCTATCGGGCTGTGCCAGAGCGGGCACGCCGATCCGATAGCGACGGAGAACTTTCCCAGGGAGATTCACTGCCAGGGGCTTTCGGCCAGCACGGGTGCGACTCTGCCGGTGTTTCGCTCCACGCGCGGTCTGTTGCATGTTGCCGTTCGGCCACTCGGGCCGGAAGACGCCGCAGGCCCGCAGCTCGTGCTCGTGCACGACATGAACTTCATCGAACGCCGCAACGAGGAGACGCGCCGGTACCTGTTTTACTTCTTCCTGGCTTTGGGCGTCAGCATCGCACTCATTACGGTCGTTATTGCGCAGATTTCGTGGCGGGGCTGGGTACAAGGTTTGCGGGCGCTACTGCGCGGCGAGAGCATTCTCCGTCCCGCGGCGTCGACAGCGCCAGAACTTCGTCCCATTGCACGCGACCTGCGGGAACTCATCCGCGACCTCGAGCGGCAGTATCGTCCGCTCGATGGCAGCCAGCGCATCTGGGACCAGGAGGCGCTGCGCGCCACATTGCGCAGCGAATTGCACGGCAATGACGTGATCGTCGTCGCCAATCGGGAGCCGTACATCCACATTCGCGAAGCGGACGGCATCCACATCCAGCGGCCCGCAAGCGGACTCGTGACCGCCCTTGAACCCGTGATGCGCGCCTGCTCGGGCACGTGGATTGCCCACGGCAGCGGTTCCGCCGACCGCGAGACCGTCGATCGCCGTGACCGCGTTGCCGTGCCCCCGGAAAAGCCGTACTACAGCATACGGCGCATCTGGTTATCGAAGGAGGAGGAACAGGGTTACTACGCGGGCTTCGCCAACGAAGGTTTGTGGCCGCTTTGCCATATCGCACATGTCCGCCCCACCTTTCGCACGTCCGATTGGGAGTACTACAAGAAGGTCAACGCCCGCTTCGCCGATGCCGTCGCCGAGGAGGCGAAGACCAAGGATCCCGTCGTGCTGGTGCAGGACTACCATTTCGCGCTGCTGCCGCGCATGATCCGCGACCGGCTTCCTGGCGCCACGATCCTCACGTTCTGGCACATTCCGTGGCCCAACCCCGAGGCGTTCGCGATCTGCCCCTGGCGCGACGAGCTGCTCGACGGCCTGCTGGGAAGCAGCATCCTGGGTTTTCACACGCAATTTCACTGCAACAACTTCCTCGATACCGTCGATCGACTGCTGGAAGCCCGCGTCGATCGCGAGTCGTTCACGATTTCCTTTCGCGGAGAGTCAACGGCGGTCCATCGCTATCCCATCTCCATCGAATGGCCACCGGCACCGCTAGCGTCAGCCAAGACCGTTGTCGAGGCCCGGCGGGTGGTGCGGGAGCGGCTGCAGCTGCCGGCCGACCATCGGCTCGGCGTTGGCATCGATCGCCTCGACTACACCAAAGGGATCATCGAACGGTTCAACGCCGTCGCGCGGCTGCTCGAACTGGAGCCGCGTTGGCGGGGCCGTTTCACCTTCGTGCAGATCGCGGCGCCGACTCGCGCCATCATCGACGATTACCGCGACTACGCCGCACGCGTCAAGGCGCTCGCGGAGAAGATCAACGCCCGCTACCCCGACGCGAAGTACCCGCCCATCATCCTGCTCGCCGAGCATCACGAGCCCGAGGCCGTCTACGAATACCATCGCGCCGCCGATCTGTGTTTTGTCAGCAGCCTGCATGACGGAATGAATCTCGTCGCCAAGGAGTTTGTCGCCGCCCGCGACGACGAGCAGGGCGTGCTGATCCTGTCGCAGTTTGCCGGGGCGTCGCGCGAGTTGCCCGAGGCTCTGATCGTCAACCCCTACGATGCGGATCAGTGCGCTGCGGCGCTGCAGCTCGCGCTTACCATGCCGGAGGCCGAACAGCGGGACCGAATGCGTTTCATGCGCGGCGTGGTGCGTGAGTTCAACGTTTACCGCTGGGCCGGCCGGATGCTGCTCGATGCGGCGGTCATGAGGCAGCGCGGGCGATTCCGCACGGCGGACGAGATGACCAACAATGCCTGATGCCGGCGACGTGACCGGCGCTGGTCTGGCGCCGCCGCGCGTCGTGCGGCGGTCATCGCCGCCGCCGGTCGAAACGAATTGCGCATTGTTCCTCGACATCGATGGCACGTTGCTCGATTTCGCCCCTACGCCGGAAAGCGTTCGCGTAGATGCCGATATCAGGATGTTGCTTCCCGCACTTGCGCAGCGTCTCGATGGTGCCGTTGCCCTCGTCACCGGGCGGATGCTGGCAGATGCCGACCGATTGTTTCCAGGACTGTCGCTACCTGTCGCCGGGCAGCACGGCCTGGAGCGGCGTGCCGCCGATGGAGCGATCCACGTGCACGGGGCAGACTCACCCGCGTTGCGCACGCTCCGTCGCGAGTTGGCGCTGTTCGCCGCGCGCCACGAAGGCTTGCTGCTGGAGGACAAGGGCGCGTCGCTTGCGCTGCATTTCCGCCTTGCCCCGAACCTCGCCTTGTACGTGCATCGAACGCTGAAAGCAATGCTCGCGGGGACCGCAGCCGCAAACGGGTTGCGTCTGCAGCCCGGCAAGGGCGTTCTGGAAATCAAGCCCGACGGGCGCGACAAGGGCACGGCGATTCTCGAGTATTTGACTGAGTCCCCTTTCAAGGGACGATTGCCGGTGTTTGTCGGTGACGATCAAACCGACGAATATGGCTTTGCGGCGGTAATGGATGCGGGCGGCTGGGCAGTGAAAGTCGGCCCCGGATCGACCTGCGCACAGTTCCGCCTGCACGATGTCGCCGCCGTGCGGCGATGGCTCGGGGCGGGACCGCCAGGCGCCTAGCCTGCTGGCGTAGACGCGATGCGCGACCTGCAATACGACTTCTGGCGCAATCTGCGCAACGATCTCGCCGCGGGACCCCAATGGCGAGATCGCGCGGTGGTGTTGAGCTACGCAGCGATCACCGGATTGGTCGTGGTCGGGTTCACGCTGCTGTCGGAATTCGCCAGCAATGGCTTCGATCAGTTGCTTCGGCTCGGACCGCTCGGCCGCTGGCTGCCACTTCTCTGGACCCCGGGTCTCGCTGTCGCGCTGCTCTGGTGGGCGCGACGCTTCGCGCCTGGTACCCAGGGTTCGGGCATTCCCCAGGTGGTTGCCGCCCTCGACGATCGACTGCCGCCGCGTGAAGTATCCAGGTTGGTTTCGCTGAACCTGTCGCTGCAGAAGATCGCGCTGGTGTCGGGCGGACTGCTGGCCGGCCTGTCGATCGGCCGCGAGGGACCGACGGTCCAGGTGGGTGCCGGTGTCATGCAACACGCGCGCCGCTGGCTGTCGCCAGGATCCGGCATCGACACCCACGACCTGATGGTGGCCGGCGCCGCGGCGGGCATCGCGGCGGCATTCAATACGCCGCTTGGCGGCGTGATATTCGCCCTCGAGCAGCTGTCGCGCCGGCGCAGCCTTTCGCACAGCGGATTGGTCATCATCAGCATCGTGCTGGCGGGGTTGGTCGCCGAGTCCATCCTGGGTAACTTGAGCTACTTTGGCGAATTGCGGGTGCAGGAACTCAGTTGGTCCCTGCTGGGTCCCGGGGCGCTGGTGACACTCTTGTCCGGGCTTGCCGGAGGCTTGTTCTCGCGACTGATCGTGGTATCGACACGGGGCTTGCCGGATCGCGTATCGCGCTGGCGCACGCAGTATCCGTTGCGCTTTGCGGCCGGTTGCGGATTGGCGGTGGCCGTGATCGGCATCGTCAGCGGCGGGGCGACCGTCGGTGCAGGCTACGCTTCCACCCGGGCGTTGCTCGAAGGCCATGGCGCATTGCCGGCCGGCTACACGCTGCTTAAATTCTGTGCCACATGGCTGTCGGCCTGGTCGAACCTGCCCGCCGGCGTGTTTGCACCCTCGCTTGCGATTGGTGCGGGCATCGGTCGCGACGTGGCATGGCTTGCCAGTGTCAGTCCTGACGCGGCAATCCCGTTGATCGCGCTGGGCATGGTCGGCTTCCTTGCCGCGACCACCCAGGGACCACTGACCGCGTTCATCATCGTCATGGAAATGGTCGCAGGGCACGCCATGGTGCTCAGCCTGATGGCCACGGCGCTGCTGGCAAGTGGCGTGGCGCGCTGGCTGACGCCACCGATGTACATCGAGCTTGCGGCGCTGCTGGCACCGGCGAATCCACCGCTGTCGCCGCCGGCCGACCTTTCCTCGCAGCGATAGCATTCTGGTCGCGTCCGATCGCATGCGGCCCGCGTGCGGCAATGCTTCGCATTGGTTGTCGCAAGGCATCCGCCGCGTTAAGCTTGGCTTAAGTCTCGGCGGGCATGCTGAGAAAGCGGGGGTGCGCACCATTCACCACCGCGCTATTTTCGTTGTAGTCCGATTCGCGCAACAGGCGATAGCCTGCCCCGGCAGGTACCGCACGCATTCTGGTTCGCTTTCAACCTCTACAAGGAAGCACGCTATGAGCGTAAGACGATTTTGCGCGGCGCTCGGCCCGTTGCTGGTTGTCACTTCGGGAGTCGCCGTCGCTGCCACCTCCCCACAAATCGTGGACATCAAGCTCCAGGACTCGTCGACCGACCCGTCGATTGCTCATATGCGCATCGTCGTCGACAACGTCGCGCTCAAGCCGGGTCGGGTCACGCTTCACGCGAACAATCAGTCGAAGACTCTGGAGCATGAAGTCCTGATTGCGCGTGACAACGGTGGTGCGGAACTCCCATTCGACGCCGCCAAAGACCGGGTCGTCGAGAGTCGTGCACATTCGCTCGGCGAGATCTCCGAACTCAAACCCGGTCATTCCGGCTCGCTGACGCTGAACCTTAAGGCCGGCACCTATGTACTTTTCTGCAATGTGCCGGGGCACTACAAGGACGGGATGCACGTGAAACTGGTCGTCGCACCGTAGGCGATGTTCCCCGGGTCGGTTATCGATGATACGGCGCCTGGGTGAATTATCCGTTTACTGCGGTGAGGAAGGGCTGGTTCTTCCTCGGGCGATGCTGCCTTCAGTGATCCGTTGCGGCCGCACGGCCGCGAGAACGACGCGGCTTCAAGTGACGCCAAGCGCTTCCCGCGACCAGTGACCCCACGCCAATAGTCACGGCAATTCTTGCTGCATTTCGACCAGCACCTCGGCAATGCCATCGCGCAGCCATCTCGTCCGTCGGACCGGGCTACCGAGTCCTTACTTCATCTTGCCAGTGGGCATGGTACGTGCCTTGGCGCCTTTGGGCGGCCCTGTCATCGCGCCACCGGGCATCGCGCCCGCCGCCGTCTTCGCTGCCTTGGTCCGGGTCCCCGACTTTGCGCCAGCCTTCTTGGTCATGCCTGTTGTCCTTTCACGTTGGGCGTTTTGCCCGGTTGCCGCGCGTGCCATCGTGACCATCCGCGATTTTGCCCGGAGCGCCTTCTCGGCCACTGCCGGATCGGTTTGGCGGGAGGCGGCCCGCGAAGCAAACTTGACGACCCCGATGTCACCATCGTCGAGCAATTTGCTCACCACGCGCGCAGCCTGTGGAGTGGCGGGAAGCAAGCTGGCAGCGTGAGCCGCGGCCACCCTGACCAGCGGGGCGCGCGACTTGGAAGCATCCGCAATCACGGCGACACTGCGCTCATCGCCGATGAAGCCGGCGAGTGAAACTGCCTTGGAAGCCACGGCGACATCGGATGACGCGGCGAGCTTACGAAGGTGATTCATGGCCCCTGCTGCGATGGCGGCCAGGGCCGGATAATCCGGCTCGTCGACATCGAGCATTGCCTTCAATTGTGCAAAGCTGACCGACATGGTCGACTCCTTCAGCGAATGGTTCGGTTAACCGAGGTTTTGCGTGAACGGGCTGTTGTTCATCGTTTGCACTTCGCTGGCGATGAGGTCCGGTGGCGGATTGGTGATGTTGTTCGTGCCGCCGCCCATCATCAGGCGATCCGTCGGCGTGACGTGCGGCAGCCCCAGCACGTGCCCGCACTCGTGGGCCAATGTCCACTCGCTGCCAATGGACGCCACGACCGCCGAGGGCCGATTGGCAGGGTGCGCCGCGCAGCCGTTGAGCGCGGGATTGGTCGATCGCACGAAGTAGGCCACCACGTCGTTGGTACTCACACCGTTGCGGTTGGCCATCAGTTGCGTCTGCTCGGCCGTGACGTTGCCCATCGTGCATGCTCCCACGTCGAGGTCGTTCAGCAACGGCAGGTTCAGCGACTGATCGCTGACACGGTGGACGCGGATGCCATAAGTGGCGTAGACGTCGATCATGTTGTCGACCATTCGGTCGATGCTGAAGCGCGTCGGCTGGCTCAGCGTCTTCACGTGCAGGCGAACCGTGGGCAGGGTCTGTGTCCACCACTTGTGCCACATCGCGTTGTCCATGCCTCGCGCAAAGAGGTCGATGCGCCCCAGGCTCCACGACACCGCCGCAGGTGTGTTGTCGATCACGCCGCCGAGCGATTCCCAGTTGTGCCAGGACCCGTCGAACCATTTGTGCCACACCGCGTTGTCCGAGCCCTTGGCGAATACGTCGAGTCGTCCAGGCGCCCACGCGCTGGCCGCGGGCCCGGCGGTGATGGTGCCGCCGAGCGACTCCCAGTTGTGCCAGGACCCGTCGAACCACCGGTGCCACAATGCATTGTCCATGCCGCGCGCAAAGACATCGATGCGTCCCGATGTCCACGACACTGCGGCCGGCTCGTCGTCGATCACCCCGCCGAGCGACTCCCAGTTATGCCACGAACCATCGAACCACTTGTGCCACACCGCGTTGTCCGAGCCCTTGGCGAATACGTCGAGTCGTCCGGGCGCCCAGGAACTTACTGCCGGTCCCGCGGTGATGGTGCCGCCCAGCGATTCCCAGTTATGCCATGACCCATCGAACCACCGATGCCACAACGCATTGTCCATGCCGCGTGCGAACGCGTCGATTCTGCCGGATGACCAGGACACGGCCGCTGGCGAGCCATCGATGACACCGCCCAATGATTCCCAGCCGCTCCAGCCTCCGGAGAACCATTTGTGCCAGAGGGCATTGTCGGCACCTTTGACGAAGGTGTCGAGCCGTTCGCCGGCCCACGAACTGACGGCGGGCCCGGCAGTGATGATTCCCCCGAGTGACTCCCAGTTGCTCCATGCCATGGTGTGCCTCCCTGTCGAGTCGACTGCCGCCAAGGGTCCTGCATCCGATTTTCGGGGCGATTGGCAGCGTGAGGACCGAACAACCTGTCAACTACAAACTTTGCCGACGTCAATGAAGCGCTGCATTTGAAAATTTGTCAAATGCCTGGGCGATTCGGTAAAGGATTAATTCTTTCGGAGCTGTCAGCAAACGTGCCAGGGGCTCTGGCCAGGGCCGTCTGGTTCGGTCTCTCCGGGCCGATAAATGTCGTATTCCTTCGGCGCTCCGGATCAGGAAGCCTTCCACTCCCGGGCCAGCCTCTGCGCTTGTTCAACCTGCGCAGCGCTCATCTTTCGCGCAACGATGTCACGATTCTTGCTGGCCTGGGCACGTTTCGCCGTTGCGGACGCGGGAAATCGGGATGCCGCGAGATTGAGCCACATGTGTGCTTCGACATAATCCTGCGGCATTCCGCGTCCGAAGAAGCACATGATGCCCAGATTGAGTTGGGCATTCGGGTCTCCATGACCAGCCGCTGAGCGATACCGGTCCGCGGCCGCAGCAAAGTCCTGCGGCACGCCGAGGCCGCGCTCGTACAGGACTCCCAGCGCAAACTGGGCACTTGCTTCATGCTGCTCGGCAGCGGCGAGATACCACCTGTACGCTTCCGCATAGTCTTGCATCGCACCTTGACCGTTTTCGCACATCACGCCGAGGTTGTATTGCGCGACGGCCATGCCCTGTCGAGCAGCAAGACCGAACCACTTGCGCGCTTCGGCCCAATCCTGCCCCACGCCCTGTCCGGTTTCGTACATCACGCCCAGGTTGTTCTGGGCAGGCGCATAACGATGATCGGCGGCCTTCCGATACCATGCCGCCGCCTCCACAAAATCCTGCTCCACCCCAAATCCGTGCTCGTAAGCGAAGCCCAGGTTGTTCTGCGCAATGGCGAATCCCTGTTCGGCCGCTTGGCGTATCCACTTGCACGCCTCAGCATCGTCCTGCGCAACACCCCGGCCGCGCCGGTACATGAAGCCGAGGTTGTTCTGGCCTGCGGCATTGCCTCGTTCCGCGGCCCTGCGATACCACGTCAACGCCTCCCCGTCGTCCTGAGGTACGCCGCGGCCGCGCTCATACATGTAACCGAGATTGTTCTGTGCCGCGGCGTTGTCCTGATCTGCGGCCTTCCGATACCAGGTCACGGCTTCGCTGTCGCTTCGTGGCACGCCGCGGCCGCGTTCGCACATGACGCCCATATTGTTCTGAGCGTCGGCATGGCCTTGCAAGGCAGCCTCGCGAAACCATTTCACCGCTTCGGTATCGTCGTTCGGGACGCCATCGCCCGTCGCGTATGTCCGGCCAAGGGCATATTGCGCCGGGCCGTAACCCTGATGCGCGGCCTTGCGATACCAGTTGATCGCCGCACCAATGTCCCTGGGCACGCCCTGACCCGCCCGGTACAGGCGGCCCAGCGTGAATTGGGCCTGGGCGATACCGCTATCCGCGGCACTCCGGTAAAGGGCTGCCGCCTTTTCGTAGTCGCGTAACGCGCCGGCGCCGTGCTCGTAGATCGTGCCGAGATCGAACTGGCTTTGAGCGCTGGCATTGCCGAGCACCAGTCGAAGGGGGGGGAAATTCGCATTCGAGTGAGGCTTGTTCACGATCGGCCTTCCACCTTTGGAGCGAACTATACCAACCTCCTCGGGATGACATCCCTTGAACACAGGATTCGGGTCGATATTGGTCCCGCAGGTCCAATTGGCCGCAGCTTCGCGAATGCACTCCTCAATTCCGCATGTCGAGGCGAAGTCCCACCGATTCGCCGAACTGCCATTGTGGCACGCCGGCCGCGACGCTCACCCGCGTCAGCAGCATCGCGGTCACTCGAGCTTGGCAGGTTCGGAGAACGGTTTGCTGGCGTCCACGACGAACATGATGAGGGCGATCAAGTCGGTCGTGCCACTGTTGAAGACCTGCATCGGCATGCCGGGGCCGTGTCCATTCATGGTGTGGCCGGCCTCGACACGCATCGCGCCTTGCGGGGTCCTCTGTCCAAGCTCGCCCGCGATGACGTAAAAGGCTTCCGATCCGGGATGCGAATGAACGGGGGTCTCCGATCCGGGAGGTCCGGACCCTTGGTTCACGCGCAGCAGGTACTCGGATGCGCTGATGGTCGGCACAGGGCCGATCTCTGCGACCTTGTTTCCGCCAGGGGTCGAAGCACCCTTCGGGCCCAGCGTCAGAACCCAGACCTTGTCGGCGACCTCCACAATCAGCGATGTGGTCGTCTCGTACCGAACGGAGGCCGGATTCCAGCCGTCGGGCCCTACCGCGGCCTGGGCGTCGGCGAGTGTCGGGAAATTCTCGACCCGCCAGTAAAGCGGGTCGGGCGGCAGGTTCTTGACCTTCTTCTGCGCCAGCGGCTTGACCGTGTAGGGCACGGGTGCGGCGGCGGTCGACGGGGCCAGCCAGACGGCCGCGCACAGCAACGCCATGGACGCGACGAATTGCATGCTGAAGCGATTGAGGCTCATCGTTTTCTCCTGATTGATGGTCGTCGCTGTCGCCGGCGAATCGACCATGCACGCAATGATTGCGGCAATCGAGACTGCCGGGCGAAAGCGCATAATGGTTTCCTACGCTGGAACGCATGAAAGGGATGTCCCATTCATTTCGTCTCATTCTTGGCCTAAAGCGGCAGGACATTCCCGACGAAACGGCTATGCTTTTCCTATGGAAGCAGTCGCACCGAATCGAAAGCGCGCGCTCGCGCGATTTGGAGGGCCGAGGTGCTTGGTCAGGCGATAGTCGCCGGCACCATCGGCCCATCGCGGATCCAGGTCGGCGAATGGTGGGCTGACCGCACCACCAATGAACTGGGTCGCAACGGCACGACCGTACGTATCGAGCCCAAGGCAATGGAAGTGCTCATGGTGCTCGCCGAGCATGCCGGCCGGGCCGTAAGCCGCGAACGCCTGCTCGCCACGGTATGGCCAGGCGTCGTGGTCGGCGATGAAGCCCTCACCCAGAGCATTATCAAGCTGCGCAGGGCGCTCGGCGACAACCCGCGCTCGCCGTCCTACATCGAGACCATTTCAAAGCGGGGCTATCGCCTGGTTGCGCCGGTAAGACAGGGCGAAGGCGTGCAGTTCGCGCATGCCGAACCCGAGATCGCTTTGCCGGAGAAACCTTCGGGGAGCACTAGTGGTCGCCGGTACTCCATCAGCCTGGCCGCAGGCGTATCAATCGCCTTGGTGGCGGCCGCTGCGTTTGTCTACTATGTCGTGTCGCAGCCTTCGGCCCATACCGACACGGAAGACGTCCGGGGCGAGCGGCAATCGGCATTGGCCACAGTTTCCGTCCTGCCGTTCGAATGGCTGGGAGCCGATCGCTCGCAGGCGTATCTGGCGCGCGGCATCAGCAATGACCTGACAACCGATATCTCGCGCGTGCCCGGGTTGAGCCTCGTCACTGCATCGGATGCCTCGCCGACGCGGCAAGAAGCCGGTGCGCGATACCTCATTTCGGGCAGCGTACAACGCGAAGCGGAGACCCTGCGGATCAACGTCCATCTGGTCGACACCAACACAAACCGGGAGCTCTGGTCGGAGCGATTTGAGCGGCCCTATGCCGAACTCTTCGCCGTTCAGAGCGAGATTGCGCGCAAGGTAACCGCGGTATTGCCCGGTACGATCACTGCATCGGTGCGGAAGGAGATCGCCAAGCGCTATACGCGCAACCTGGAGGCCTATGACGACTTCGTGCACGGGCAGGCGCTGTTCCTGGTGCGACAGATCGAGGACAACGACAAGGCGCGCACCTACTACCGGAGAGCGGTCGAATTGGACCCGAACTTTGCGCGCGCGTACGCCGGTCTGGCGATGACCTACGCGATGGACTACCGCCTGCGTCCGTCCGGCGGCTCTTCACCTGCACTCGCCAGGGCTCTTGAGTATGCCGAAACCGCTCGCCTGATTGATCCTGACATACCGGAAGTTTACTGGGCCCTCGCGTTTGTCAATGTGCAAAGCCGCCGCCACGAACAGGCGATCGAGCTCTTGCAAAAGGCGATCGAGCTCAATCGATCCTACGCGGATGCTTATGCGTTCATGGGCGGCATTTACACGTACATGGGAGAGGCCGGGAAGTCGATTCCGTTGCTGCGCACGGCGATGCGCCTGAACCCGGAAGGGGGATACCTGTACTTGCTGCTGCTGGGCCGTGCTTACCTGTTCCAGAACGATGTCGAGCAGGCGCTGATCAATCTGCATGCAGCGTCGCTGCGCAATCCGGACGACCTTGAAGCGCGTCTATATCTCGCCGCAGCAATGGTGGCCTCCGGTGATCGCACTGGCGCCATGTGGGAGGCGGAGGAAATTCGCTCTGCGGAGGCCGGTTTTTCTCTGCGCCGCTGGCTCGAGACCTACCCCCTCACCAGTACCCGCTACAGGGAAAGGCTGGAACAGCTCCTCGCGACGGCGGGACTGTAATGCACTGCCTGCCCGCGCCGAGTTCGTGCCGGCTCGCGCAGCTTGTCGTCGGCTTCGGATCGCAGGTGAAACAAACGAAACAAGAAGGGCTCGCCGGCGAAGTCTCCCTGCCGCATCGGACCGCTAGGCTGCAATTGTTCCGCGTTGCGGCGTCCATCCATGGGAGGCTACATGTCCAGATTCATCACCCTTGTCTATGGTAGTGCTGTCTACCTGTTCTTTCTCACGACCTTTCTATACGCCATCGCTTTCGTCGAAGGCGTTCCGGCCGTGAAGACCATCGACAGTGGAGCGGCGGGCGATGTCCGGACCGCGATACTCATCAATGTTCTGCTGCTCGGCGTGTTCGCCGTTCAGCACAGCGTCATGGCGCGACGGGGGTTCAAGATATGGTGGACGAGAATCGTGCCGCAACCCGCCGAGCGGAGCACCTATGTGCTCGCCGCGAGCCTCGCCCTGGCGCTGCTTGTCTGGCAATGGCGGCCGATCCCCGATCCGGTGTGGTCGGTCGACAATCGCTACGCCGGACTCCTGCTCGTCGGAATGTCCTGGGTTGGCTGGGCGATACTCCTGGTCGCCACGTTCCTGATCAACCATTTCGAGTTGTTCGGCCTGCAGCAGGTCTACAACCACTGGCGGGGCGGCCAGTCCGAGCCACCGGCCTTCAGGACGCCCGCGCTCTACCGCCTCGTCCGCCACCCGATCTACCTTGGCTTTGTCGTGGCGGTCTGGGCGGCGCCGCACATGAGCACCGGACGCCTGCTTTTCGCGATCATGACGACCGCTTACATCTTCATCGGCATCTTCTTCGAAGAGCGGGATCTCATCGTCCAGTTCGGCAACAAGTACCGTCGCTATCGAACCGAGGTCGGTATGCTTTTTCCGCGGATGGCCAGAGTAAGAACAGATCAAACCAGTCCGACACAGCGCAGGACATCCTGAAGGGCAGCGCGGCGCAATGGATAATGGCCTCGGATTCACGTTGCCTCATGGCGACATCGTCGCCGCGCTCCCGCGGCTACGGCGCTACGCACGCGTACTGACGGGCAATGTGCACGGGGCCGACGACCTGGTGCAGGACACCTTGGTTCGGGCGTGGGACAAGCGCCGGCTCTGGCGGGTTGGCAGCGACCTGCGAGCATGGCTCTTTACGATCATGCACAACGTTTACGTCAATCAGTTCCTGCTTCGCCAGCGGGAAGGTGCGAGCGTCTCGCTCGACGCTGCCGACAGCCCGGTAGACGGCTGGGATATTGCAGTGCCCGCGACGCAATCGGACCGTGTCGAAGCCAACGAAGTTTTCGCGCAGATGGGACGATTGCCTGTGGAACAGCGCGAAGTACTTATCCTGGCCGCTGTCGAGGGGCTGTCCTACGACGAAATCGCGCACGTTCTAAGCGTGCCACTGGGCACGGTGATGTCCCGCCTCAGCCGCGCCCGCGAGAAACTCAGACGGATGGTAGGATTGCCGTCGCCACCGCGGGCCGTCAGAACTGTCGGCACCTAGGAAAATCGTCAAATTGACGTGGGTCGAGATCTTGTGGAGGCGGGGGTCGGAATCGAACCACTGAGTAAATTAACTCGGTTCATTGCGCACAATACCCCCAGTTCTACCCCCGCATGCGCGGGAACCCTCACGCCCGTGGTTCGCTGACGATGGCCCCATCGAAAGGGACGAGGAAATCTTCGACCGATCGTATCGCCGGGATAAAGTGAAGCCTGTCACACCCGACGATGCGCGTATCGCTTCCGGCATCTTTCATTCCCGCCCTTAGAAACGCCTTTCGGGACGATTGTCGACGCCAGGATAGGACGAGTCCATCTTCTGAGACCGTTGCATGCGGGAACGTCCGGCGCATCGCCGCTAGGTTGATCCTCTCAGGAGTCGCCAGGATGACACGATCGTCGATCGTCTCGATAAGGTTTCGGAATCGACTAAATCGCGATTGGGGGAGCAATTTGTGAAGCGCTAGGAAGTGCAGTGGTTCCATGTATTCTCGGACTGCCTTGGGCGCTGCAGCTCTATCCGGCACAAGCACTGTGACAAGGGCGAGGGTCGTTCCGATCCGCTTTCCGTATGTGTCCGTCACGTCACCAACTAGATCTAAAGCCTGATAGCCGCGTCGAATCAAGGTCTCTTGCGCCGCCTTGGACAGGGCCTCGTTTTGCTGAACCCGCGACAGCGACGAGAATTGACGCCTCTCGGCTAGTACTCTCGCTTCTGCATCAAGATCGCGAATCAGCGGCTTCGTGACATGCGCCAGCCTCTTTCGCAGTCGAATGGGAAACTTTGTATCTTCAACACTTGACCAATCCACGATGTTTTTCATCTGCAGATCGAAATGGATCCGCAGATGCTCGTCCTCCCCACCCGGTTTCAGGTGGTCCTTCCGCGCGGTATAGATTACTGGCACGCGGCGCTCTGCGTAGCCCGCCTCATAGTAGACCGAGGGTCGGGCGTATGTCAGGTCAGCGAGCGCGAAGTCACACGTCGCAAGTTCCTCCATGATTACTTGGTCGATGTTTCGATTGTGCTCCTTGCGGTCCACCCGCACGACGTCAAAATCCTCGACAAGTACCTTTTCGATCACTCGATCGTAGATCTCGTCGTTGTCCTCGCGTCCGAATGCCATCGCGACGAAACACCGTAAGCGCTTATTCGGCATTTCTCGGCTCCGTGGGCGGCGAGTCGCAACATGAAGGGACAACGCTCGGGTGAGCAGCCGCTACATCGACGAGCAAATCCGCCGCACTGCGCGCGTGGTCAATTCGACCGCGGCGCGCTTCGTAAATGACCAACCTACGCAGGAACACCCCAACAAGCTGGCGCTCTCTGACGTCGATGCCGGGCCGTTTGCGGCGATGCGGACCGAGCTCGAGGAAGCGCTGGCCGAGTGGGCGGACGCGTGGCGCCACGAGATCCTGGGCGTGCGGAACGAAGTAGGAATACCCCATCGGCGTGCGCAGCTCGCCGGCGCCGACGAGCTCCCACTCCGCGTGCCCAGCCGCGATCTCCGCGGGCGTTGCCCTGTACCGCGCCATGACCCACTTCTTTGTCCGCGGATCGCGGTAGCGGAACGAAAAGACCATTTGGCCCTCAGCAGTCATTCGGCCATTCGCTTGGGGTTCGCAGGGCCACACAAGACTATCGCCGTATCAGCGGTGTGATCACACCGGCCAGTTCCTCGCCGCCCGCCTTCGTACACCGCTTGTTCCAGGCAGTGACAAAGCGGTTTCCATCTCGTTCCTCTACAAGCAGTGCGACCTTGGCATTCTCCGTGTACAAGATCGCGCTCGACCGCAGATGTGCGCCGAAACTATTCTGTGCGCGATAGTCATAACATACGCTTCCGTCCCCCATAAGAATTGCGGAGCGGAGTTCGAAGGAATCAGAATCCTTCATTCCCTCGCGTAGTGTCTTTGCACCCAAAGCCGCAACTGCGCGACGCGTCACCTGTTCGTCCTTCGCCTTTTGGGCAGCAATATCCGCGTCTTTCTTGGCCTTCGCCGCAGCATCGCGCTTCGATTTGGCGTCAGCAGCAGCACGTTGGCGCTCAAATTCTTCAGTGGCTCGCTGTTCTGGCGTTAGGGCGGCGACCCTCGCGGCTTCGGCCTGGCTAGAGGCGGCGGCCGCAGCTTTGGCTGCTTCCTGCCCGGCGAGGATTCGCTTGTGCTCGGCGACGCGATCATACGAAAAGTAAATTCCCGTTAGAGCCACGAATGCGCACACAGACGCCAGTACAGGAAGAATCACCCTTGGCCGGATCGCTGTTCGCGTAAGTGCATTTTTGCTTAGGATGGCACGCAGGACAAAGAGTGCCACCCCGAAACAGCCCACAGCGATTGCGCCCGTCACGGCGAGCAGTAGGGGCGAATCGGTCCAACTTACAACTCCGCCGAAGAGTTGTGTAAGCAGTCCCGCCAACAGATAAGCGAGAACGGCCGCTGCCAACGTCGTCGCAATAGCCAGATCGATGCGCATCATTGGCTAACTACTTGGTGAGCGGCGATTCTGCGGGGGCCGGCAGCTGCGGCGGGGTCGACGTCATAAGGCGTCGGAGGAATCCAGGTGCCACGGCCGGTTGGCGGAGCGCCGTCGCCGGTGCGAATCACCTCCGGCTCGATCGGATAACGAACCCGTGGGCTGGCGGTCATGAACTATGACGGCGAGCGCAGGGCAGCTGGGCGATTTGGGCTCGGTCATCCGGCAATCTTACGCCGCGGCGGCTTTGGTACCAGCGAGGAACGCCTGGAAATGCGGATCTGCATCCGCAGCACGCTGCATCGATCTGGTCACTTGGCGCTCCGCAGCCGCCCGGTCGAACGTAACGCTCGCACACAGGTCCGATACCGCGCTGGCCAACGAAGCTTCGAACTCGTCTAGCGCTTCCGATTCGCACCTGAAACCACCGAATGGCGCCCTCCGCAGTGCCACGACCTCGGCGCGAAGCGTCAGCAGAGTGTGCACCAGCGCGATGTACTGTTCTCGGGTGCGTGGGAGCGCTGCTCTGAGCTCTGTCTCCCGATCCGCAATGCGCTTTGCTTCGTGCATTGCCTCGAAGTGCTCGTCGCGCAATTCTCTTTCCTCGAGCGTGCAACCGTATTGAATTTTCACGAGGCGCGTCTTGCGGCCTCTGGTGACCATGACCTCTCGCCCCGCAAGATTGAATCGGCGAATCAGCGATTGAACGCATCCTGGTTCGCGGGGAATCTGGTGGCGGGCGACCAGACCGGCGGCCACAACTGCATCAGCGGTCCCGATGCGAGTTGGAAGACCATTCCACCGCGTGGCGGCATCCTCGATTTCGCGGACGCGTTCCGGTCCTGTGTCAGTATTCGCGTTAGCCATTGCGTGAGTCCTTTCACGTCTTGGTTAGGCGGCCGGCGCATTCGCGTGCGCCGGTTCGCCGACTTGTCCGCAGCTATTCCTGCGGGGGATCTAACGGTTTGAGCGGATGAGTCCGCAGCCAGTGGTTCATGCGAACCAGTTGCAAAAAACCGATCACTGTAGCGACGAGGGTGCTGCCCAAGAACCATTCAAGCGCCTCCGGTAACAGGTGCATGAAGATGCCGGCAACCGATGCGAATTGAGCGAATCCTGCGACTAAAACCAGGAAGACCGTGATGGCATGCGTTGTGGCGCTGCGTAGATGTGGGAAAGTTTCCTCGCCCAGCATTATGTAGAACTCGTAGACCGAGCCCAACGCAAGCCAAAATGGCAGAGCGAAGGCAGCCCCGTATACGACGAAATATCCGCCGTACAACCGGTAATTTTTCGGACCGTTTCCGTGCAACCATTCTTCCAATCCAGGCCATGGCGGGGCATCCTTTAGCCCGACGGCATAGGCTGCAAGCAGAATCAGTAACGATGCCGCGGCACCGCCGAATGCGAAGTTTCGGTTGATCGCGAGCCGGCTTTCGTTAAGCCGCACAAACATCTCGCGTTCAACGGTGAAATTTCCCACCATGGATCACCCTTTTTTTTTGCTTAGGGCCGCGAAGGCCCGGCGTAATCACGAAATCGCGTGGAATTTGCCACACCCGGCCGCCGAGCAGGCGCGCGCCTGGTATGCGACTGTCGAGCAGCAGCCTTCGCACGCGCGCCGTCGATACGCCAAGTCGTTCGGCTGCTTCCGCGGTCGTTATTGTTTTCTCACCCACGACAAAACTATTACGCAGCGTAATGATATTGTCAAGAGGTGCTCGTGGCGGCGTCCGGATGGGATCCAACGTCGATCAGCGCTTGTCCCAGAACTCGAATAGACATCAGTGCAGCGTCATCCCGCGTTTCGCTGTATACCTCCGCGGCATTCTCAACTAGGCGTTGGCCCAGCTCGTTGGCCGAGATCACACCCTTTCGATCGAGCATCATGACCAACTCCGTGAATAGGGCAGCCGCATAGTCCGTGCCAGTCGTCCCCGTGAACTGATATAGCTTTTCGTCTTCCATTTCATTTTCCATTTCACTCTCCGTTGTCAGAATGCAGGGCTGACCCGCCGGTGGCCTCGCGGTCGCCGGCGGGTTTGCGACTACCAGTTACGCCGCAACGAGGGCGTTCTTGAGCCACTGGTTAGCAGCCTCGCTGCCGAGGTTCCACCATGCCGCCTCACCCGCCATGTGCGCGACAAGCAGCTTGTCGTTCGCGTCCATGTGCGCGATGAGCCGGTCGCGGATCCCTACGGCAGAGAGTGAGCTCCGAACGATCCACGTGGAATCGAGAGGGTGCCAATGCGGACCCAGAGCTTCTATTGCTGCGAAAAGCGCCTGGTAGTTCTGTCCCGGGCGCATCAGGTCATACCCGATTAGGTATGTTTTCCCTTTTTGCTTCTCCTGCATTGCAATTCACAACAAAGGAGAGGCAACCTGATCGAAAGGCCGCAAGCGGGCTTGACGTACTGCTTTCGTCTTCCTACACTGCGACTGCCTACTGCGCGATCGATCTGGTTGCGCTCCGGAACCCGGGTGCTTCGAAGGCACCCGGGCCCCGGTCTCCAGGCCTTCGGTTCCACCACATGTTGATGTGGTTTCCCTTCCGTACCCATATATAGCGTAGCGAGCACATTCGGCTGCCGCAAGGTTTTTTTGTTTTACCAACCGCTCGCGCGGAGGTAAAACGCCAAGAAACGGGCGAAAATTGGGGGACATGGGGGGAAATGCGACGGTTTGGGCAATTCCACCAGCCGACGAACGGTTGCCTAAAGACGGTGTATCAAACGGCTCCTTGTAAAGGAATCTAGCCAGAATGATTCGCCAGGCAGACCACTGAACCCCCAAGTCGGACCAGTATCTCTCCGCCCGCAGGCGCCTTTCGAGAGAACGCGTCTATGGCGTATGGATCTTCCTTTGCCGACAGCGCTAACGCTCCGTCGAGCTTTCGCGCTTTCTCTGCCCATCCTGCAATTACGGCCGCGGCATCGAGGTTGCGGTCCTTCTTCCCCTTGGCGTATTGCGCGGACGCCGCAGCCACCTCCCGCAGAAACCCGGCCTCATCTGTGAGTCTAAGCCGCTGAAAACAGCCGAGCACCGCTTTGCGCCGGTCGTGCGCAAGTGCAATTACTTTGACGAGCACGTCGCGTCTCCGCTGATCACGCGCGCCCTTTGCGCAACGGCAAGACCACCCCGCCGTCACGAGCGGCGAACAACTGCCCTTCGTACCAGGTCATGACCGCACGACGCAGGTCCAGGCGCTTGGCGCGATCGTATGCACTGGCGACCTTGTTTCCGACGACATGGTCGAGTTGGGCCTCGACAACTTCGCTCGCCTTCCCGGCATCGGAGCAAATCGTCTTGAAGGCCGACCGCCACGAATGCGGGCTATGGCGGCCGCCGAGGTCTAGGACGTCCCGGTAGAATTTCTCTACGCCTTCGGGCGTGATTGCGCGCTTCGCGCTGCGTGGCGTTGGACAGACCAGCTCAGCGTCCACGCCGTCAGCTGCATGCCACTCCTTGAGCGTCGCAAGCAGCCTGGGCGGGAGTGGCAGCACGTGCGCACCGCGAGCCTCGTCCTTTACTTTCATCCTGTCTCGCGGAATTGTCCAAGTCGCTTCGGCGAGGTCGAATTCAGACCAGGCAGCTCCGACGACTTCCGTAATGCGCTGAGCCGTGAAAGCTGTAAGCACATGCGCGCGGGCTATGCCTTTTGCAGGATCGGCCGCGCGCGCGTTACGGAGTATTTCCCCGAGTGCGGGCAACTCGGTGATGGCAGGGAAGTGGCGCCGCTCGACCTTCGCGCCGCGGCGACGCGCGGGAAGGGGATTTCCCGGAATCAAGCCTTCTTCGACTGCAAAATCCAAAATTGCCCGCAAGCGCCTGCGCACCTTCTCGGCCATCATCGGAGTCTCGACCTCGACGGCGCGCACGCGCGCAGCGGCGATCGGCGCGGCAATGCGCACGAGCGGCAGTCGATTGAGCTCCGATAGATGCCTCGCGATGGACTGTTCGGTCTCAACGCGATATCCAGGAGACCACTTCATCCGGCGCGATTCGTGAGCCACCCAATGCTCAGCGAATCCTTCGAACGTTGTGATCGCCTCGGTTTCGTGGCGCAGCTTTGCTTCGCGACCGCGCGCCTGCTGCTCGAGCGACGGGTCGCGGCCCTCTGCCAGCTCGCGCTTTGCGTCCGCGCGCTTGTCGCGCGCGCCAGGGATCCACTGCTTAGTGTCGCGGTGCTGATAAGCCGCGAGCTGCACATCGGGATAGGGTCCGATGCTCAGCGTTTTCTCCCGTCCCGCGATTCGATATTTCAACCGCCACAGCTTAGAACCTGTCGGGTTCACAACCAGATAAAGCCCACCGCCGTCGAACATCTTGTACGGACGCGGCTTCGGTTTCGCGTTGCGGATTCGAACGTCGGTGAGCATCGCAATACCCCCAATGGCGGCAATCGACCCCCCTACGATACCCCCAGAAACTTGAGATGTCCAGATTGTCCCGGAGAGACCCGGAGAGGGCTTTACATAGGAGAAACGGGGAGTTTCTCGCGGTGCTTCATTCTGTCGATGGAGGCGGAGGTCGGAATCGAACCGGCGTAGACGGCTTTGCAGGCCGCTGCATGACCACTCTGCCACCCCGCCTGGGGCTACAAGCCCACGCGGAATTCGCGCGAGCCGGGCAAAACAAAAGGGAGAACCGGTAGTTGGCCCATGCGGGGCAAACTGCGGGCTCTCCCTAGGGAATTCTGGAGCGGGAAAGGAGTCTCGAACTCCCGACCTCAACCTTGGCAAGGTTGCGCTCTACCAACTGAGCTATTCCCGCATCGGACAGCCTTGAATTATAGCGAAAAACTCCCTTTTGTCAAAATCCGCATCCGGGGCGGAGGACGCGAGTCGCTAGGCGATGACCGTGGCAATGGCTGCGGCGACGCGACCGACGTTCTTTGAATTGAGCGCGGCCACGCAGATGCGTCCCGTGTCGAGCACATAGATGGAGAATTCGTCGCGCAGCCGCTGTGCCTGCGCCTTGCTGAGCCCCGAGTACGAGAACATCCCGCGTTGCGCCAGCATGTATTTGAAATCGAGACCGGGCAGCCGCTCGTGCAAGCTCTCGACCAGTTCGGCGCGCATCAGCTTGATGCGATTGCGCATCATCGCGAGCTCGGCCTCCCACAACGCGCGCAATTCCGGGGATCCCAGCACCATGGCCACCATTTGCCCGCCATGGGTTGGCGGATTGGAGTAATTGGCGCGCACCACGCGCTTCAGTTGCGACAGCACCCGCGCCGCCTCGTCGCGGTCACTGGCGACCACGCTCAGCGCCCCGACTCGCTCGCCGTACAGCGAAAACGACTTGGAGAACGAACTCGACACGAGCAGCGGGCCAGGCGTCGCGGCAAAGCGGCGCACCACGGAGGCATCCTGATCGATTCCGTCGGCGAATCCCTGATACGCCAGATCGAGGAAAGGCAGGAGCCCGCGCGACCGAACGGCGGCGATGATCTCGCCCCATTGCGCTTCCGTGGGGTCGGCGCCGGTCGGATTGTGGCAGCAGGCGTGCAGGACGACGATCGAACCCGTCGGAATGTGCTGGAGCGATGCCAGCATGGCGGCGAAATCCAGCCCCCGCAGGCGGCCGTCGTAGTAAGCATATTCGTTCACGACGAAGCCGGCGCCCTCGAACAGTGCGCGATGGTTTTCCCAGCTGGGCGTGCTGATGTAGACCTGCGCCGCAGGTGCGAATCGGCGCAGGAAATCGGCACCGATCTTGAGGCCGCCGGTCCCGCCCAGTGCCTGCACCGTGACGGCGCGGCCGGCGGCAATCACATCGCTTTCGGCACCGAAGATCAGCGCCTTGACGGCGGTGTCGTAGGCGGCGATGCCGTCGATCGGGAGGTAACCGCGCGGCGCCCCCTTGTCCGCAAGTTCGCGTTCGGCACGCTTCACGCATTCGAGCAGGGGCAACTTGCCGTTCTCGTCGTAGTAGACGCCGACGCCGAGATTGACCTTGTCCGGATTGGCATCGGCGACGAAAGCCTCGGTGATGCCGAGGATCGGGTCGCGCGGCGCCAAGTCGACGGTGGAAAAGAGCAGCGGAGTGTGCGGGGCGTTCATGGGTGTGCCGGACCGTCAAAACGGCATTTTACCTCAGCGCGGATCACGCGAAATCGAGCACCCGGACCACGCTGACCATTGCCGCCACCCACACGACGACCAGCACGGCGAACGAAATCGTGAACCCGATCGAGCGCTTTTTCTCGTCCGCCCAGTATCCCAGCGAGTAGACGATTCGTCCCACAATCCACACGCCGCAGGCGATGGCCGCCCAGCGTGGATTGCCGTACCAGGCATAGATCCACATGGCCGGCAGGAACGCGACCAGTTGCTCCAGCGTATTGTCCTGTACGCGCACGGCGCGCTCCAGCGCCGGATGTCCGGACATGGCGGGTGCGTAGATCTTGTATTTGGCGTGCGCTCGCACCACTTGGTAAATCGTGACGACGTACCAAAGTACCGCCAATAGCGTCATGAATGCAGGCAGGGCCAACGGCATGGTGATCCTCTCGCTTGTTTGTCCGGACTCGACTTTCGCCGGCACCAAGGCTAACGTGCCAGGGCCGCGCGCGCAATTGTTCACCGCGCTTTCCCGCACGCTCCAACGTCCTCCCACCAAGACTTCATGGCCCGCGCCAACGCTGCAATCCCCATCGATGCGCCCAAGCTCCCGCCGGTCGCCGCGCTGAAGGTGCTCGCGCGGGTCGGCCAGTTCGTGCGGCCGTACAAGCGCCAGGTGATCCTTGCCGGCATTGCGCTGCTGTTCGCCGCGGCGTCGGTGCTGGCGGTGGGGCAGGGCCTCAAGTTCGTCATCGACCGCGGCTTTGCCGCCGGCAGCGCCGTCGAGTTGGATCGCGCGCTGGCGCTCATGATGGTCGTCGTCGTGGTGTTGGCGTTGGCCACGTTCACGCGCTTCTATTACGTTTCGTGGCTGGGGGAGCGCGTGACGGCAGACCTCCGCCGCGCGGTGTTCGATCATCTCTTGGCCCTTCCACCCGGCTATTTCGAAGTGATGCGCACGGGCGAGGTCATATCGCGTCTGACCAACGACACGACGATGCTGGAAACCGTGATCGGTTCCAGCGCATCGATGGCGGTGCGCAATGTGCTGCTCATGATCGGCGGCCTGGTGATGCTGGCCCTGACCAGCGCCAAGTTGACGCTGATGGTGCTGGTCGGTGTGCCGCTCACCGTGGTGCCGATCATCCTGTTCGGCCGCCGCGTGCGCAGGCTGGCGCGCGCCAGCCAGGATCGCGTCGGCGATGTCGGTGCCTACGTCGACGAGGCGCTGCACGAGATACGCACGGTGCAGGCGTATGGCCACGAGGCCGAAGATCGGCGGCAATTCGGCGCGCGCGTGGAAAGCGCCTTCGCCACCGCACGTCAGCGCATTCGCCAGCGCGCGTTCCTGGTGGCAACCGTGATCCTGCTCGTATTCGGCGCGGTCGGGATCATCCTGTGGATTGGCGGCCACGACGTGCTTGCCGGTCGCATCTCCGCAGGGCAGCTGTCGGCCTTCGTGTTCTACGCGGTGATCGTGGCCAGTGCCGTCGGGGCGATCAGCGAAGTCATCGGCGATCTGCAGCGCGCGGCGGGGGCCACCGAACGCCTGTTTGAGCTGCTGGAAGTGGATTCCGGCATACGTGCACCGGCCAATCCAATGTCTCTGCCCATCCCGGCCCGCGGCACCGTCGCATTCCGCGACGTCACATTTCACTATCCTTCGCGGCCGGACACGCCGGCGCTCGCGGAGTTTTCGCTCGACGTGGCCGCGGGCGAAAAAGTGGCGTTAGTCGGGCCATCGGGCGCGGGCAAGACGACGGTGTTCCAGCTGCTTCTGCGCTTCTACGACCCGGAGCAAGGCGGCGTGACGATCGACGGCGTCGACTTGCGTACTGCCGACCCGGCGGCGGTGCGCGCGCATCTCGCCGTGGTGCCGCAGGATCCGGTGATCTTCGCGACCAGCGTGCTGGAGAACGTGCGCTATGGGCGCCCCGACGCCACCGAGGCGCAGGTGCGCGCGGCGTGTGATGCCGCCTATGCTACCGAGTTCATCGAACGCATCCCGGAAGGCTTCGCGAGCTTCCTGGGCGAACGTGGTGTGCGCCTTTCCGGCGGCCAGCGCCAGCGCATCGCCATCGCCCGCGCCATCCTCGCCGATCGGCCGGTGCTGCTGCTGGACGAGGCCACCAGCGCGCTCGACGCCGAAAGCGAGCGAATGGTGCAGCTCGCGCTGGAGCGGCTGATGACCGGGCGCACCGTGTTGATCATTGCGCATCGGCTGGCGACCGTGCGCCACGCCGATCGCATCGCCGTGATGGAGCATGGGCGGATCATCGCGACGGGCAGCCACGACCAACTCGCGCAGTCCAATCCGCTCTACGCCAGGTTGGCCGCGTTGCAGTTTGGTGCGGTCGGGGGAAGCTCGTTCAACGAGGAGGTCGCGTCGGCCTAGTTCAAGGCGTTACAATGATCGGTTCGCCACCGATTTCCCCGCCGACCATGTCTGTAGTCACCTTTCCCGACAGTCCCTACGAACTGCACAAGCCCTTCGAGCCCGCCGGTGATCAGCCGGAGGCAATCGAAAAGCTCATCGAAGGCGTCAGCGACGGTCTTTCGTTCCAGACGCTGCTCGGGGTCACCGGCTCGGGCAAGACTTACACGATGGCCAACGTGATCGCCCGCACCGGCCGGCCGGCGATGGTGATTGCGCCCAACAAGACGCTCGCCGCGCAGCTCTATTCCGAGTTTCGCGAATTCTTTCCCCACAACGCGGTGGAGTATTTCGTCTCGTATTACGACTATTACCAGCCGGAAGCCTATGTCCCGTCGCGGGACCTCTACATCGAGAAGGATTCCTCGATCAACGAGCACATCGAGCAGATGCGCCTGTCCGCGACCAAAGCGATCCTGGAGCGGCCGGATTGCGTGATCGTGGCCACGGTGTCGGCCATCTACGGCATCGGCGACCCCTCCGAGTATCACAGCATGATCCTGCACCTGCGGCAGGGCGACAAGCTGTCGCAGCGCGACGCGATCAAGCGCCTGACCGAGATGCAGTACACGCGCAACGACGTCGAATTCAAGCGCGGCGTGTTTCGGGTGCGCGGCGACGTGCTCGACATCTTTCCGGCCGAGAACGCCGAGAACGCGATACGCGTCTCGCTGTTCGACGACGAGGTGGAGACGCTGCAGCTGTTCGATCCGCTGACCGGGCACCTCAAGCTCAAGCTGCCGCGCTTCACCGTTTTTCCATCGTCGCATTACGTCACCGGTCGCGCCAAGGTGCTGGGCGCGATCGACCAGATCAAGCTGGAGCTGCACGACCAGAAGGAATTCTTCGTCGGGCAGATGAAGCTGATCGAGGCGCAGCGAATCGAGCAGCGCACGCGCTTCGATCTCGAGATGATGACCGAGATCGGTTATTGCAAGGGCATCGAGAACTACTCGCGCTACCTGTCCGGACGCAAAGCCGGCGAGCCACCACCGACGCTGATCGACTACCTGCCTGCCAACGCCATCATGTTCGTCGACGAAAGCCATGTGACGATTCCGCAGGTCGGGGGAATGTACAAGGGCGACCGCGCGCGCAAGGAGAACCTGGTCAATTACGGCTTTCGCCTGCCGTCGGCGCTGGACAACCGGCCGCTGCGCTTCGACGAATTCGAGAAGCTGCTGCCGCAGACGATCTTCGTGTCGGCGACGCCTGCGGATTACGAGAGCACGCACGCCGGGCAGGTGGTGGAGCAGCTGGTGCGGCCCACCGGATTGGTCGATCCCATCCTCGAGGTGCGGCCGGCGGCAACGCAGGTCGACGACCTGCTGTCGGAAATCCGCATCAGGGCGGAGCGCAACGAGCGCGTGCTGGTGACGACGCTGACCAAGCGCATGGCCGAGGACCTGACGGATTACCTGGCCGAAAACGGCGTCAAGGTCCGGTACCTGCACTCGGACATCGAGACGGTGGAGCGGGTCGAGATCATCCGCGACTTGCGCCTGGGCGCGTTCGACGTCGTGGTCGGCATCAATCTGTTGCGCGAGGGCCTCGACATTCCCGAGGTCTCGCTGGTGGCGATCCTGGATGCCGACAAGGAGGGCTTCCTGCGCTCCGGGCGGTCGTTGATCCAGACTATCGGCCGAGCCGCGCGGCACATCAACGGCATGGCGATTCTTTACGCCGATGTGATGACCGATTCGATGAAGGCCGCGATTGGCGAGACCGATCGGCGCCGTACCAAGCAGGTCGAATGGAACGAAAAGATGGGCATCACGCCGATCGGCGTGCAAAAGCGCATCAAGGACATCATCGAAGGCGCTTACGACCCGGACGAAGCGCGAAAGGAACAGCGCGCCGCGCAGGCCAAGGCCAAGTACGAAGTGATGCCCGAAAAGGACATGCAGAAAGAATTGAAAGCGCTGGAAAAGCAGATGCTGGAGGCGGCACGCAACCTTGAATTCGAAAAGGCCGCCGAACTGCGCGACCAGCTCTACCACCTCAAGGAACAGATGTTCGGCGTGGGCCTGGTGGAACCTTAAGGGTCAAGCGTCAAGCCGTCGTCCCCGCGCACGCTCCAACCCGGCTGGCCCCGGTTGACGCCGGATGTTGGCCCGCTAGATGACAAAGGGGATGAATCGCTTGGTGCGAGCCATGTACTCCCTGTAGGGCGTTCCCAGCGTTTCAAGCAGAGCCCGTTCCTCGGCTACGACGCGGCGGCCGTACAGGTAGCAGTGCGCGACGAACAATATCGCGAGGCTGATCCAGTTGCCCATCGCAACGCCCAACCCGATGTACATCAGCAATGCCGCGGTGTAGGAAGGATGGCGGACCCGCCGGTAAACGCCATGTTGAATGACCTTCTGGTCGTCGGCGACGACGACCACGCCGGTGAAGTACCTGCCCAGCGTATTGAAGCAAATGCGGCGAAGAATCCCTCCGGCGATGATCAATGCCATGCCCAGCCACACTGCGGCAACTTGAAACGGAAGGGCTGCCCAGGGCAGGAAGGAGGCCGCTGCGGCAACGAGCATGGCCAATGGAGATCCGATCATCAACACGCGAAACGTACCAGCGTCCTGCGCCACCGACTTTTCGTTGAATGCCTGCCTGACAACGCGGCTCTCCCTCACGAAGACCAGGAAGAACACCAGCCAGAACGGCAGGGCGAGGGGATAACGGTAGATCTCGGGAATATGCATGGTCATTCGCGGCCAATCCGATTCATCGGGGGGCGAAGCGGTAGGCCGAACGTTCGCGCGCCTTGGCCGCTTCGTCGTCCCGATTCCTGGGCGGGGCATGCGTTGCGAGAGAGTCCAGCAGTTTGCTGGAGATTGCGGAGATCTCGTCGACCGCCGCCTGGAACGCACCTTCGTTGGCCTTGGAGGGCTTGTTGAAACCGCTGATTTTTCGCACGAATTGCAGCGCAGCGGCCTGAATCTCCGATTCGCTTGCCGGCGGCGCGAAGTTGAAGAGGATCCTGATATTCCTGCACATGTCGGGCACCTCGAACGATTGGCGTTATCCGGCCATTGTCCAAGGAGTTGGCCCCAATCTCAACCGTGCGGCGACCTGCCGGACGCCGCAGCCACGGCAGGCAACACCCGTTGCCGCGGCATCCGTCGGGTACGCTTGCGCAGCCAGATGAGCAAGCCGGTGGTCATCAGCAGCGCAGGCAGCAGGCCGCCGAGGAATGTCGCCACGCGCCATGGCAAGCCGAGCGCGCTTCCTTCGTGCAGCAGCCGCTGCCACAAGAGGAAGGTGTCACCGCCGCCGCGGGACGCCCGATCTGCGCTCTGCAGGACCGCCCCCGATCGCGGGTCGATGAACATCACGGTGCCAGTACGCGAGGTCGTGTCTGCCGCTTCGCGCAAGTTCACGCGGAACGTGCCGCGGGATCCGGTTGGCAGGCCCAAACCAGTAATCGTCGCGCCGGTATAGCGTTGTCGCGCGATCCCGACGGCGGCGTCGATGTTCATCGCGTTGCCGCTGGTCGTTGCGCTTTGGACGCCGCGTGGAGACGGCGATACGCCTGCGAAGACCGCGACCACGGTGCGTCCGGCTTCCGGATAGGCAAGGAAAATCCCGCTGAACGACAGCACCCCGAGCACCAGTGCGCCCCAGATGCCGAACGTGTAATGCAGGTTGCGATGGAGCGCAAAGCCGCGCCGGAACCCGAACGCCGGAACGCGTAGCCCCCCTGCCGGCCACCAGAGATAGATTCCGCTTAGCGACGAAATCAGCATGGCGATTCCCACCGTGCCCACCATCTCGCGGCCCTTGAATTCGCGCAGCGTCAACGATTCATGGAAGCTGTGCAACCAACCCAGCCCATCGCGACCCGACGAGGTATCCAGCACGCGGCCCGTCGGCGGATCGAGATAGACGCGCAGGAGCGGACCCGAATCGGCATTGGCGCGCGCGAAGACCAGGATCGGTCCGCTCTCCCGGTCGGGGAGGCGAATGGCGGTGGCACGTGCGCCTCCCCCGAGCGCCTGCTCAGCGCGCTTGGCATAGGCGGCATAGGGTAGCTGGACTTGCGCACCCGAAATGAGATATCGCTGCGGATTGAGCCGCACGTCGATCTCGAGGTCGAATACGAGGATGCTACCGGACAGGCCGATCAGCACGCCCACGACGCCGAGCGTGAGGCCCAGCCACAGGTGAATCTGTACCCACAGCCCGCGCAAGTCTGGACGCTTGCTTCTCCTCATTGTTGAATCCTGTTCACGGCGTTGCCCACATGCGCAGCAGGTTGTGATACGAGCCGGTAAGCGATACCAGCGATTCGCGCCCGGGCGCATCCTGAGAAAGGCGGACGATGGACATGTCCAGGTCGAACAGAAGCGCACGTTGCGCGTCGTCGCGCACCAGGCTCTGGATCCAGAAGAAAGACGCCACGCGCGCGCCGCGGGTTACCGGGGTGACGTGGTGCACGCTGGACGCGGGATAGAGGACCAGATCTCCCGCGGGCAGCTTGACGCTGTGCGCGCCATACGTGTCATCGACCCGTAACTCGCCGCCGTCGTATTCTTCCGGTGCCGCCAGAAACAGCGTGGCGGAGATGTCGGTGCGGATCTTCACTCCCGTACCCGGCAGAAGGCGTACCGCACCATCGATGTGTCGGCCGAAATGCATGCCGCTGTCGCCTTCATAGCGGTTGAACATGGGCGGATAGATGTGGTTGGGCAATGCGGCGCTCAGAAACAGCGGATGTCGCTCGAGGGCCGTGAGCAGGATCGTGCCCAGTTCCTGCGCCACGGTCGCGTCCTCGGCAATCTGCAGATTGCGCTTGACCGGCGCGCCTTGATGTCCCGCCGTCACGCGACCATCCACCCAGGCACTGCCTGCCGCGTCGAGGCGTCGGCGCACCTGCGCAACTTGGTCGGCGTCGAGCACCTCGGGTACGTGAATCAGCATGGGCTTGAAGTCGCGAAGAACGCTAGTAGAATTTGTAGGTGACGGTCAGCATCGCCTGCAGGTCCGTGCCCGGCACCGCGCGTCCGCGATCGGACGGGATGAGCGCGTCGTAGTTGAGACGGTTGGTGAGGTTGAAGACGTTGAGCTGGATGCCCCATGCCGGCTGCTGATAGCCGACCATCGCATCCCACCGGAAGTAGTCGGGGACCTTGACCGCATTGTTGTTGGACGCGTAGCGATCCGACATGTAAGCCACGCCGGTACCGGTTTGCCACGAGGGCGCAAAGTTCCACGTCGTCCACATCGACGCGCTGTTCCTGGGCGTGTTCGCGGGTACCTTGCCCTGCGTGCCGTCGAGCGCCGAAGCCTTGACGATCTCGGCATCGAGATACGTGTAGCCACCGAAAACCTGGACATTGCGCGCCACCCGGCCGGCCGCGGTCGCCTGGAAGCCACGCACGCGTATGTTGCCCGTCAACTCATACACGCCAGTCGAGATTTGCGACCGGCTATTGTCCTTCTCGATCTGGAATATCGCTGAAGTGACCGCCAGGTCGCCGTCCAGGAGATCCCATTTGGCGCCGACCTCATACTGCTTGCTCGTCTCCGGATCGAGGCTCTGCTGGCCGCTGGTGAGCGCCAGGGTCTCCAGCGACGGATTGAAGGAGGTCCCATACGAAATGTAGTAGGACTGCAGGTCCGTCGGCTGGTAGATCGCACCGGCGCGCACGCTGGTGAAGCCGATGCCCTGGCTCGCCGAAGCGGGCTGGTTGATCGAGTTGGTCAGGCTCGCGTTATAACGGTCGTAGCGCACACCGGCGATTACCTTCCACTGGTCCGCAATCGACATCGTGTCGTTGATGTAGGGTGCCACGTCGGTGGCGCTCGCCTGTACCAGATTGGTCGAGATCGAGGGCACGTCGGCCGCCGGGTCATTGGCGGGGTCGGTGAGCGACAGCACCCGGAACCAGTTGGACCCGGTGATATTGCGCGAAAAATTCTGCGTGCTGTTGGTGTCGCGTCCCAATTCGAGGCCAGTGATCAGCAAGTGCTTGACCGGGCCCGCGGCAAACTCGGTGATCAGGTCGGTCTGGTTATAGAGGGAGGTGTCGGTGATGTCGCGGTCATGGCTGCCCAGGCCAACGTAGAGCGACGAAAGCGGCAGCGAAGTGGCATTGCCCAGGTTCGTGGCGGGAAATGGTGTGTAAACGCCGTCGCTTACGGTGCCGATGTTGTTGGGACCCGATTCGCGCGCACCAATGGAGTAGTTCGAGTACTGAGTCTGGTTGCGCAATTGCACCGAAGACGTGAAGCGATGGGTGATCGTCGCGTTGAGGTTGACCACGTCCTGCAGCGTGCGATCGTCGGTGGCGCCGTAGAAGTTCCTGCGATTGACGTCGGCAGGGGCGCCGTTGACCGGCGGCAGGCCGTAGTCCGGCATATCGTCGTTGTGCATGATAAGTGCCGACAACGTGACCTCGGTCGGCGCGCCGATGCCGAAACGGAGCGACGGCGCGACACCGTAATCCTGGTTCTTCATTACATCACGCGTGGAATGCACATCCTGCGCCATGGCTGCGATTCGGAATGCCGCGGTGTCATTGATGGGCTGGTTGAAGTCCACGGTGCCGCGCACCGAAGGCTGCGTGCCGGCGCTCAGCGTTGCCGTACCGAAGGGCGTGAGAGACGGCAGCTTGCTCACCTGGTTGATGACCCCACCCGTCGATCCGCGCCCGAACAGCATCGATGACGGTCCCTGCAGCACTTCCACGGCGTCCAGCGCGAAGACGTCACGGTAATACTGTCCACGGTCGCGCATCCCGTCGAGATAGAGGTCGGTTCGCGCCGAAAAACCGCGCAGGTTGAAGTTGTTGCCGATGCTGCCGCCTTCGGCTGCGCCCATCGTGATGCCGGGTACGTTGCGCAGCGCGTCGGCGAGACTGGATGCACCCTGTGCCTGCATCAGGGCACTGTTGATGACCGTGATCGACTGTGGGATGTCACGGATGGCCACCGGCAGGCCGCTACCAATGGTCGCCTTGCCGGCGGCGTAGTCGTCCACCGGTACGCCTTCCTTGACCTTGACCTCCGGCAGCGTCGTCTCGGGTTGCGCCTGCGCCGGTGCATGCGTCGGTGCCAAACTGACGCCGGCAAGCATCGCGGCGCCAAGCGGCGACATGCAAAACTTCCCCTTGCCCATCCAGTTCCCCAGTCCGGTAATCGTTGTCCATCGTCTTGGCTACCTGGCGTCGGGCTGGGTGGCGCGGCAAAGCGGCTGCAACCAATGCGTTTTGAAACGGGTCAGCGTGCGAGTGAAAAAGCGATGGGGACCAATACCCACGCGGCGACGGAGAGGCCGCCTTGACGCGCGGGCACGAAGCGCCAGCGCTTTACCGTGTCGATCGCTGTCTGGTCCAGGTGCCGCGAACCGCTGCTGGTGCGCAATTCCACGGCGTCCGCCCTGCCGTCCGCGCTGACCCGTACTCGCAGAATCACGCGTCCCTGCTCGCCACTGCGACGGGCCAGCGGCGGATAGTCCGGCGCGGGATTGTCGAGGTAGGACGCCGTGAAACTGGGCGGATCGATCGGAAGGGGTGCTTCCGGCGCGGGCGCGGGAGGAACTTCCGG
Source organism: uncultured beta proteobacterium (assembly GCA_963819965.1). Classification (GTDB taxonomy): domain Bacteria; phylum Pseudomonadota; class Gammaproteobacteria; order Burkholderiales; family Casimicrobiaceae; genus VBCG01. The sequence goes on along the minus strand of CAWFYA010000004.1, from coordinate 99,911 downwards.
CGGCGCGTTCGCGGGCTCGGGCGCGAGTGTCTGGAACGGCGTGGGGATTGGCGCGATTGCCGTGGGTTCCGGAACCGGGATGCGCTGCTGCGGTGTCAGCTTGTTCGTCTGGCGCATCGGCATCGGCTTTGGTGGCGCCACAGGCTGGTCGGCGACGGGCGCAGCGATGAGGCTTACGACGACGGGCGTAGCACTGCGCAAGGCCTTGCGCGCCGGGGCGTAACTCAGGAGAACGCCGATCAGCAGCGCATGCAGAACCACCGTGACGGCGAGTCCGACGGGGCGCGAATGATCACCAGTTGTCGTGTTTAGTGCCAGCAATGCCGTGACCCAAGGTTAATGGTCCTGGCTGGCTTGGCGCGTGGGGGCGCCGGGCTGGCTGGGGTGAAAGCAAAAACGGGCGACGCGCCCTCAAGCGGTCAGGATGAGCTTCCCACTTTGGGTGATGCGCAATTGGTACTGCCGCCCGCCGTGCTCGATGACGATTTCGCGTACGCCTTGGAACAATTCTTCGCTGCGAATGCGACGCACAATTCCAGTAACGGCCACGGCACCGTTGACGGCGTTAACGCCATTCGTTGGGCGGGGCGTGCGCGTCGGCTCGTCATGCATTCGCAAATGATAACGATTCGCATTACGGATGTAAAGCCCATTGCGGACGAGACGCCGGTCAACCGGCGGACGCCGATGCTCGACTTGGTGGAGATCGCGAGCCATGCGCCCGCGCAACGCTGGCAGTGGAACGCTCAGTAGATCCCTGCGGCAAGCCCGGCGGCAAGTGTCCCGCCGATCTCGCGACACTGTGCAAGCACCTCGTCCGGTATTGTTTGCGGCCGCGCAGTCAGACCGCTTTTGTAGATCAGACCGGGATGGACCTTGGCCAGCCGCAGACCGGTGGCGATTCGATCGGTCTGAAACATGGCTCCGGTCCCGTCGGTGCCGGCGCATACCATCACGGTGTAGGGCTTGCCCGCAACGCGGTCTTCGCAAGGATAGTAGACGCGTTCAAGGAAATCCTTGGTCATGCCGGAGAGCGATCCGAAATTCTCCGACGTCGCCAGCAGGAGCCCGTCGCAACCGAGCAGGTCTCCTACGCCAGCTTCGCCCGCGAGCAGGTATCGGATTGCCACGTCGCCGATCGCCGCCGCGCCTACGCGCGCCGCCTCGGCCATCTGTGCCGTGCCGCCGAACTGCGAATGCCAGACGATGAGAAGCACCTTCACAGTCGCAAACCTGCTCCCTGGCGAACAAGGAAAAAAACGGGGCGGACGCGAACGCCCACCCCGTACAGAGCAAGAGCTGCCTTTGGCGTCAGCTCGCCGGCGGCGATGAATCCTTTCGCGTCTCGATGATCTCGAGGGGTTCGTTGGCGATTTCGACGCGTGGCGGCCGGACCCGTTTGGGACGCGGTGCCTCGGCCACATCGTCGGACTGCGCGGGCGCGGCTGAAACGCGTCTCGACCAGTTCCAGGCCGGAGTCCGCAGGCAATGTCAGCGCGATAGGCGGCGGCGCCGCGACGCGTACAACTTCCATTGGCTTGATTTCTACCGGAGCCGCGACAATGGGCGCCTGCCGCGAACTGCGACGCGCTGGCATGCGCCGCGGCTGCTACCGGCACTTCGGGCGCAGTGGCGTGTGCGCCAGCTTCCGATGATTCCGGCGCCGACGGCAACGCCGGTGCTTCGGTCGCATCGCGTGGTGGGCGCGGTTCGCGCTGCTCGCGCGCTTCGCGCGGCTGCCGTGGTTCGCGCGGCGGGCGCGGTTCACGCGGTGCCCGGGCTTCCAGCGCCGGTTGCTTGATCGCGCCATCTTGCGTCAGCGGCTCTCCTGCCGCGACCATCGAAAGCGTGTCGACGACGCTCGGCGCATTCTCGTCCGTTGCCAGACCACGCTCGCCGGGCACAACGGCGGAATCCGGCCGGTCGCCCCCTCGTCCGCGACGACCGCGACGACGACGATTGCCGTCGCGCCCGTCAGCGCCCGCCGCATTTTGCTGCGCGACCGGTGGCGCGTCCGTCACGCTCGACGTGTCGGCGACCAGAGCCCCTTCGTCGCGCGGTTCGCGCGGTGGCTTGCCCGGTTCCCGCGGCTCGCGCGGCGGACGATTGCCGTCGCGCCTGCCGTCGCCTTGCGGCTTGCCGTCGCGTTGCGGCGGTCCCTGCCGCGATCCCTCTGCCTTCGGGTCGTTGCGGTTCTCGCCGCGCCGGTCGCCACGCTGGTCACGTCCGTCGCGCCGGTTGCGCGGGTCGCCCTGACCGCCGTCGCGCGCCTCGTCACGGCGCTGATCGGCTCCGCGACGACCTTCGTTGCGCCCCTCATTCCTTCCGTCACCGCGCTTGCGGTCGCGGCTGTCGCCATTGCGCGAATCACGGCGGCCGTCGCGCGGACGGTCATCATTGCGTCCTTCCGCGCGGGCATCGCGGCGCGCTGGTGCGGCGGCAGCCGCGGGCGCCACAGGCACCTCGGGCTTTGCGCCGAACCAGCTCATCATGCGCGACAGCCACGTCGACTCGACCACCGGCGCGGCGGCAACCACGGGTTGTTCCACCGGGATCGGCGCCGGCTGCGCCGGTGTGATGCCCTTGACCACGGCTTCCTGCCGCGGCGGCGCGGCAGCCTCGTCCTTCTTCTGGCGGGCGAGGTCCACCTGTTCAGGCTGCTTCACCATTTCAAAGGACAGCGGCAGGGGCTCGCTATGGTTCAGGTCCTCGTGCTTCAGGCGCTCGACCGTGTAGTTGGGTGTTTCGAGATGGCGGTTGGGAACGAGCAGCACGTTGACCTTGAAGCGAGTCTCGATGGTCAGCACGTCCGTGCGCTTTTCATTCAACAGGAACGAGGCGACATCGACGGGCACCTGGGCGACGACCTGCGCCGTGTTCTCCTTCATCGCTTCCTCCTGGATGATTCGGAGGATGTGCAGCGCCGTCGACTCCGCGCCGCGGATGTGGCCAATGCCGTGACAACGCGGGCAGGCGATGTGCGCCGACTCCGCCAGCGCCGGCCGCAGCCTTTGGCGCGATAACTCCATTAGACCAAAACGAGAAATCTTGCCCAGTTGCACGCGAGCGCGGTCGTACTTCAGCGCGTCGCGCAACCGATTCTCGACTTCGCGCTGGTTCTTCGTGCTTTCCATGTCGATGAAATCGATGACGATCAGGCCGCCCAGGTCACGCAGCCGCAGCTGGCGCGCGATTTCGTCGGCCGCCTCGCAGTTGGTGTTGAACGCGGTGGTCTCGATATCGCCGCCCTTGGTCGCGCGCGCCGAGTTCACGTCGACGGCAACCAGCGCTTCGGTGTGATCGATCACGATGGCGCCGCCGGCGGGCAGGGGAACCTGGCGCGCGTAGGCGGTTTCGATCTGATGCTCGATCTGGAAGCGGGAGAAGAGCGGAACGTCGTCCTTGTACAGCTTGACGCGGTTCACGTTGGCCGGCATCACATGACCCATGAACTGCTGCGCCTGCTCGAAGATCGCTTCGGTATCGATCAGCAGTTCGCCTATGTCCGGATGGAAGTAATCGCGGATGGCGCGGATGACCAGGCTGGATTCCTGGTAGATGAGATAGGCGCCCGACTGGCCTCTGGCGGCATCCTCGACCGCGCGCCACAGCTGCATGAGGTAGTTCAAGTCCCACTGCAGCTCTTCGGTATTGCGGCCGATGCCGGCGGTGCGGGCGATGACGCTCATGCCCTGCGGCACGTCGAGGCCGCTGATGGCGTCGCGCAATTCGTTGCGCTCCTCGCCCTCGATCCGGCGCGATACGCCGCCGCCGCGCGGGTTGTTCGGCATCAGGACCAGGTAGCGTCCGGCCAGCGAGATGTAGGTCGTCAGCGCGGCGCCCTTGTTGCCGCGCTCGTCCTTGTCGACCTGGACGATCAGCTCCTGGCCTTCCTTGACTTGGTCCTGTATGCGCGCCTTGCCCGGATCGGCATCGCGCTCGCGAAAGTACTGGCGGGAGATTTCCTTGAAGGGCAGGAACCCGTGCCGCTCAGTTCCGTAATCGACGAAGCAGGCTTCGAGCGAGGGCTCGACACGGGTAACGACCGCCTTGTAGATATTGCTCTTGCGTTGTTCCTTGGCGGCGGATTCGATGTCGAGGTCTACGAGCTTCTGACCGTCGACGATCGCCACCCGGAGTTCCTCCGCCTGGGTGGCATTGAACAGCATGCGTTTCATGGGCTTTCCTAAGGCGCTAACGCCGCAGGCAAGCGGGTGGAACGAAGCAAAACGCCGCGAAACTCTCGCGGCGTGGACGTTTAGCTGGCGGCGGTTGCGGGCGAAGACACGGGTGCAGGCAGCTTATGCTGCCGGCGGACGAGAGCGGTGCGCGATGAACTGGTTGTGGTCGGCATCTTGGTGGCCCTGTGGGTGACAGGGATGGCGTCTCTCGTGACTCGATCTTGGTCTTCGGTTTGCAAACAAGCGGTGTTTCCGGGCGCCCGGTCCGCATGCGCAATGATCGCGCCAATGGAGGGGGCTTTCGGAAACAGCAAGATTCTCGCTTTAGGCGCCGCGCGATACGCCGCTTCGAACCGGCCACTGCCGGGTGCGGAGACTGCGCTCTTCCTTTACCATCGCTACTTCTCCGGGGCCCCGATTGACATGGGAACCCGGCCGGTGAGCGACTAAAGCCGGCTTTTTCCCGCCAGAGAAGTGAGGCGGGCCCACACGTTGCGCCGGCATGTCCTTGGCGGCGGGCCCATTGGGGGGCCGCGAGGACTCGGAACGCGTACGACGCGCGGTACTCGTACAATTATAAGCGAATGAACGAGTTAAGCAAGGATGCTGTCAGCTGGCTCACGGTCGGCGAGGACACGGCCGGGCAACGCGTGGACAATTACCTGGGCAAGATTCTCAAGGGGGTCCCGAAAAGCCACATCTACCGGATCCTGCGCAGCGGCGAAGTTCGCGTCAACAAGGGGCGGGTCGGGCCCGATGCCCGGTTGGCGCTTGGCGATGTGGTCAGGGTACCTCCGGTGCGCACCGCTGCGCCGGCCCGGCCAGCGAGCGTCGCGAGCCGCTTTGTCCGGGGTCCCGTACTCCCGGTCCTGTTCGAGGATGATGCGCTGATCGCGCTGGACAAGCCTTCGGGGCTGGCGGTCCACGGCGGCAGCGGAATCGCGCAAGGCTTGATCGAGCAGTTGCGGGCGTCGCGGCCCGACGCCAAGTTCCTGGAACTCGTGCATCGCCTCGATCGCGAGACGTCGGGCATCCTGCTCGTCGCCAAGAAACGCCAGGCGCTGGTCGGCCTGCACGAACAATTGCGTGAAGGCGGCATTGCCAAGCGTTACCTCGTTCTCGTGCGCGGCCGTTGGCGCGACGAAAAGCGGCGGGTGCGACTGGCGCTGCACAAGTTCGCGACCCAGGACGGCGAGCGCCGCGTAAGGGTGGAAGAGGACGGGCAGGAGTCCGAAACGATCTTCCACCGCCGCCGAACGTGGTTCGACCACGATCCGCCACTAGCGCTGTTGGAAGCGGATTTGAAGACCGGGCGGACGCACCAGATTCGTGTGCATTTGACACATCTGGGCTTTCCGCTGGCGGGCGATGACAAATATGGCGATTTCGCCTGGAACAAGCTGCTGGCGAAACAGGGACTGAAGCGCATGTTCCTGCACTCGCACTCGCTGGGCTTCACGCATCCGGTTACGGGCGAGACGCTGGCGTTCGAGTCGCCGTTGCCCGATGACCTTGCGCGCTTCGTTGCGCGCCTCGACTCGACTGCGGCAGCGCTGCCCGATGCGTGATGGCGTGGCCCGGCGTTTCGATCTCATTGTCTTCGACTGGGACGGAACGCTCGCGGATTCGACCGCGCCTATCGTTTATGCGATGAAGGAATCCTGTCGCGACCTGGGCTTGCCCGTTCCGGACGACTGCGCCGCCCGCCATGTCATCGGATTGGGATTTGAAGACGCGATGAAGACCATTGCCCCGGGGCTGCCGGCGACGCGCTTTCCGGAACTTGGGGCGCGCTATCGCCACCACTACCTTGCGCGCGAGCCAGACATTGCGCTCTTCGCGGGCGCCAAGGAGCTGCTGGCCGAACTCGATGCCGCTGGCTACCTTCTGGGAATCGCCACGGGCAAGTCGCGCCCGGGGCTGAGGCGAATGCTGGAAAGTTTCGGACTGGAACGTGCGTTTCACGCGACGCGCTGCGCCGACGAGGGATTTCCCAAGCCCCATCCCGACATGCTGTTGCACCTGATGAACCGTCTCGATGTGCAGCCGCATGCGACGTTGATGATCGGAGACACGACGCACGATCTCGACCTGGCGCGAAACGCGGGCGCGCACGCAGTGGCGGTCACCTACGGCGCGCATCCGCCGGACGAACTGGAACGGGGATCGCCGCTGGCATCCGTCCACTCTGTGCCCGAGCTGCGGTCGTGGCTGGAGCACAACGCATAGGCGCGCGTCCGCGGCTGACGCTTGCTAGCCTCCCTTGGGGACGACCGCAGGCAGCCCCTTGACGGAAGCGCCCGCGACGATGCCGCGCTCCGCGAACCAGCCTTTCTTCATCTCCAGCGTATACAACGCGGCGCCCTTCGACCAGTGCGGGTCGTCGGTCTGCGGCTGCATGTCCTCGATGTTGAGGATCGTGCCGTCGGCGGAAATGAATGCGATCGACAGCGCGAAAAAGGTGTTGCGCATCCAGAACGAGAGCGGCTCGGGCCGTTCGAATACGAATAGCATGCCGTAATCGGGCTTGAGGCTGAAGCGATTCATGAGACCGGTTTGGCGCTGCTCGGGTGTGGTTGCCAGTTCCGCCGTCAGCTTGTGGGTGCCGATGGTGAGCGATTTCGTCGGCAGTTCGGCAGCAAGCGCCTGCATCGGCGCGGCAAGCAGCAACGCCGTAACTGAGCCCAGCAGGAAATTCTTCAAGGCCGCCAATCCTTCAGTGTTGCGCGCGCATGGCGCTGATAGATGAGCCAGGATGCGAAGCCGGCCGCGGTGAAGCCCGCCATGCCCGACGCCAGGGCCGGCAGCGAAACCGCCAGCAACGGCGCAACGGTGCCGGCTACGACCGCGGCGACCGCGAATTGTACAAAACCTTGCAACGAAGAGGCGAGCCCGCGCATGGTGGGGAAGAGGTCGAGCAGGAGAAGCATCACGCTCGGCGCGGCCAGGCTGCTGCCTATTGCGTAAACAAAGATGGGTGCCACGTTCCAGGCGACAAAGGGCGGGGCGAGCCAGCAGATGAGCAGATTGGCGACGGCGCCCACGGCCATGAACGAATAGCCGAGTCGGATCGTCCTCTTGGGTGAATAGCGCCCCGCCAGCCTTCCCGAAAGCGATGCGCCCAGGACGACGCCGGCAATCATCGGCACGAACAGCCACGCGAATCCGAGCGTCGATACGCCGAGCAGGTCCACCAGGAACGTCGGCGCCGCGGCGATGTAGACAAAGAATGCGGCGAAGTTCAGTGTGGGAATCAGCGACAGCGTGATGAATTCCAGCCGCGACACCACGCTCTTGTAGTTGCGCCAGAGCACGCGCGGGCGAAGCGCATGGCGCTGCGCCCTGGGTAGCGATTCCGGAAGGTTGCGCACCGCCCACGCCATCACGGCGAGCACCCACGCCAGCAGCACCCAGAATATCGATCTCCAACCGAGCGTGTTGAGCAGCACGCCGCCGACAACGGGCGCAACCGCCGGCGCGATGCCGAAAATCAACGTAATGCGCGCCATCAGCCGTTGCGCTTCCGCCCCCTGGAAATGGTCGCGGATGACCGCGCGGCCGACGACCATGCCGGTCCCGGCAGAGATGCCCTGGGCTGCGCGAAACAGCCACAGCGTCTCGATATTGCCGGCGATGGCGCAACCCAGCGTTGCGAACGCATAGATGGCGAGTCCCGCGATGATGACCGGACGGCGTCCCAGCGCGTCGGACAGGGCGCCATGCCAGAGCATCATGAAGGCGTAGACGAACAGGTACACGGACAACGTCTGTTGCATTGCGATCGGCGGGGCGCCAAACTCCTTGGCAATGGCCGGAAACGCGGGAAGGTAGAGATCGATCGAAAACGGGCCGATCATCGACAGCACCGCGATCAATCCGGCGAGGCCCCAGGTTTGGCCCTGGCGCATGCGTGCATGCGCCGATTCCCGCAACACGCTCATCTTTCGGCGCGGCTTTCCAGCGCGGCGTCCACCGCGGCGCGATCGTATTTCGGCGCGAACATCGCGATGAATGCGTAGACGAAGCCGCGCAGGAATACGCCGTGGCGAAGCCCCAGGCGAGTTGTCGACTGCGAGAACAGGTGCGCGGCGTCGAGCATTTCGAATGCCGTGTCGCGCGCGGGATCCCAGGCCATCTGCGCGACGATGCCCACGCCCATGCCCAACTCGACATAGGTCTTGATCACGTCGGCGTCCAGCGCCGTGAGCACGACGTTTGGATCGAGTCCGTGCGCGGCGAAAGCCGCGTTGATGGCCGATCGCCCGGTAAAGCTGAAGTCATAGGTGACGATCGGGAATTTTGCCAGGGCGTCGATCGTAAGTGGTTTGGTCTTCGTGAGCGGATGCCGCTTGGGCACGAGAACCACGCGATTCCATTGGTAACAGGGCAGCGTGACCAGTTCCGGGTAATCCGCCAGGGCTTCGGTGGCGATCCCGAGGTCGACGTCGCCCTTGGCCGTCTGTTCGGCCACTTGCCTGGGGTTGCCCTGGTGCAGCACGACCTTGACCTTGGGATAGCGCGTGGCGAATTCGCGCAGCACTTTCGGCAGCACGTAGCGCGCCTGGGTATGGGTGGTCGCGATGGACAGCGTACCGGTGTCCTCGCCGCGATATTCCGCGGCGACGCGCTTCAGGTTGGCCAACTCGCGCAGCGCGCGCCGCGCGGTCGCGACCACGATCTCGCCGGCCGGCGTCAGCGCGGACAGGCGCTTTCCCTGGCGCACGAAGATCGACAGTCCGAGCTCATCCTCCAGTTGCCGCACCTGCTTGCTGATACCGGGCTGGGAAGTGAATAGGGCTTCGGCCGCGACCGACACGTTGAGTCCGTGATCGACGACTGCGCAAAGGTATTTGATCTGCTGTAAGTTCATCGGTTGGCGACCCGCACTTTCGGGGATTCGGTGCGTTATAACCAGAACGCGTTTTCAACCCGGTATTATATAGCCAAACGACACTTCCATCGTCCCAGGGGGCCCCGTTGCCGCCCTTTGCGCCCCAGTCTCGCCGCTCATGGCCCAATTTTTCAGCGTCCACCCGACCCACCCGCAGCCGCGGCTCATACGGCAAGCGGCGTCGATCCTGCGCGACGGCGGCGTCATCGCGTATCCGACGGACTCGAGCTATGCGCTGGGCTGCCACCTGGGCGACGTCCATGCCGCGAAGCGAATCCGGGACATTCGCGGTATAGGCGATGCGCACCACCTGACGCTGGTCTGCCGCGACCTCGCCGATGCCGGACGCTTCGCGCGCCTCGACAATTGGCAGTTCCGCATCCTCCGCCAGGGGATTCCCGGCGCGTACACGTTTCTGCTGCCCGGCACGCGGGAAGTGCCGCGGCGCCTGCTCCATCCCAAGCGGAGCACCGTCGGCTTGCGTGTGCCGGACCATCCGGTCGTGAATGCGCTGTTGGCAGAACTGGGCGAGCCCATTCTTTCCTCGACGTTGATCCTGCCGGGCGACGTCGCGCCGCTGAACGACCCGGAGGTCATCCGCCATCGTCTGGAGCACGCGGTGGACCTGGTTATCGACGCCGGCCCCTGCGTCGCGGAGCCTACGACGGTTGTCGATCTCGCGACCGACCCCGCCGTGGTCGTGCGCCAGGGGGTAGGCGACCTGGCGCGACTGGGCATAACCGTGCCGGAGGCACCTTGAACGTCGCCAAACTGAATGGGGGGACTTAGGGTAAAATGCCGCCGTAATATGGATTTGTCGCTCGAGACCGTCGCGCTCGTGGCCGTGCCGGTGGTCTTTGCGATTACCTTGCACGAAGCCGCGCATGGCTATGTCGCCCGCCTGTTTGGCGACCAGACCGCCTGGATGCTGGGCCGCGTCACGCTCAACCCGTTGAAGCACATCGACCCGGTTGGGACGATCCTGGTGCCCGGCGTCCTGCTGTTGACCGGCGCCCCGTTCGTGTTCGGTTGGGCAAAGCCGGTGCCGGTCAACTTCGGCAATCTGCGCCACCCCAAGCGCGACATGATCTGGGTGGCGGGGGCAGGCCCTGCGGCCAATTTCGTGATGGCGCTGCTCTGGGTGCTTCTGCTCGGCATGGCCGGATCTGGTGGCTGGCTTGCAAGCGAGGGACTGCAGCAAATCGCGCACTATGGGATCATCGTGAATCTGGTATTGATGGCGTTGAACCTGTTGCCCATTCCGCCGCTCGACGGCGGCCGCATTGCGGTGGGCCTGTTGCCCGGGCGTGCGTCGTACGCGCTGTCCCGGGTCGAGCCGTATGGCTTCTTCGTCATCCTGGCATTGCTGCTGATTCCGGGCGCGCTGGGCAGCATCCTCGCGCCGATAGTCGGTGCTGGCCGGTCGCTGCTACGAATACTCACCGGCATTTGAGCCCGCCTGAAGGCGCGGCTCGTCTTAACAAGAAAATGTCTGCCTATGTTTGCTGACCGCGTGCTGTCGGGCATGCGTCCCACGGGCCGCATGCACATCGGCCACTACCATGGTGCTCTCAAGAACTGGGTGCGCCTGCAGGAAGAACACGAGTGCCTGTTCTTCGCCGCCGACTGGCACGCGCTGACGACGCATTATGAGGCGCCGGAAGACATCGCTTCTTCGGTGTGGGACATGTTCGTCGATTGGCTTGCGGCCGGGCTCGATCCCACGCGCGCGACGATCTTCATTCAGTCGCGGGTGATGGAGCATGCGGAATTGGCACTCCTGCTCGGCATGATGACGCCGATCGGCTGGCTCGAACGCGTGCCGACGTACAAGGACCAGCAGCAGAGGCTCTCCGACCGCGACCTGTCGACCTATGGATTCCTGGGGTATCCGCTGATGCAGGGTGCCGACATCCTGATCTATCGCGCCAACATGGTGCCGGTCGGCGAAGACCAGGTCTCGCACGTGGAACTGGTGCGTGAAATTGCGCGCCGCTTCAATCACATCTACGGACGTGAGCCCGGCTTCGAGGACAAGGCCAAATCCGCGGTCAAGAAACTGGGAAGCAAGAAAGCGCGCCGCTATGAGGAACTGCGCACGGCGTTCCAGGAGAAGGGCGACGATGCGGCGCTGGAAGCCGCGCGCGACTTGCTGAACGAAACACAGAACCTGGCGCTGGGCGACCGCGAGCGCCTCTTCGGCTACCTGGAAGGCTCGCGCCGCGTGATCCTGCCGGAACCGCAGGCGCTGCTGACGGAAAATCCAAAGGTGCCGGGGCTCGACGGACAGAAGATGTCCAAATCCTACGGCAACGCGATCCTGATGCGCGAGGATCCGGCAGAGGTGACCAAGAAAATCCGCACCATGCAGACCGATCCGGCGCGCGTGCGCCGCACGGACCCCGGCAATCCGGAGCATTGCCCGGTGTGGCCGCTGCACCAGATCTATTCCAACCAGGCGACACGCGACTGGGTGGTCAAGGGCTGCACGACCGCGGGCATCGGCTGCCTCGAATGCAAGCAGCCCGTGATTGACGCGATCATCAAGGAGCAGGTGCCGTTGCACGAGCGCGCGCAGAAATTTCTCGACGATCCGACGTTGGTGCGCAACATCGTGGCCGACGGCTGTGAGCGCGCGCGCAAGCTGGCAGAGGAAACGATGCGCGACGTGCGCGAGGCGATGGGCCTGGCCTATGACTGACATCGCGCTCGATCTGGAACATCCGTCGCCCGAGCCGAAGCCGCTCGCGCGCGTCTACGGCGAGGCGTTCAACGACCTGCCGTTCGACCTGTACATCCCGCCGGACGCGCTGGAAGTCTTTCTCGATTCCTTCGAAGGCCCGCTCGATCTCCTGCTCTACCTGATCCGCCGGCAGAACATCAACGTCCTCGACATCCCGATGGCGGAACTGACCCGGCAATACCTGGGCTATGTCGAGATGATGCGCCGGACGCAGCTCGAACTCGCGGCGGAATACCTGCTGATGGCCGCGGTGCTGATCGAAATCAAGTCGCGCCTGTTGCTGCCCAAGGCGCCGGCGCTGCCGGGGGAGGAAGTCGAGGATCCACGCGCCGAGCTGGTGCGTCGCCTGCTCGAGTACGAGCGGATGAAGCAGGCCGCGCGGGAGATCGATGCGATGCCGCTGGCGGACCGCGATTTCGCGACGGTCCGCATCTGGTTCGACCACAGCGTGGCGGTACGCCTGCCCGACGTTTCGCCGGCCGATCTCAAGGCTGCGTGGGCCGTCCTCATCCAGCGCGCGGCCGTCAACCGCCATCACCTGGTCTCGCGCGAGCAGCTGTCGGTGCGCAGCGAAATGAGCCGGATACTCAAGGCGCTGGCGCCGTCGCATTACGCCGAATTTACGGCGCTGTTTTCCGAGCACGCCGACGTGCCGCACCTGGTGGTGACATTCCTGGCCATGCTGGAGCTCGCACGCGAACAGCTGGTGAACGTGGCGCAGGCCGAACCCTACGCCCCGATCTACGTGCAACTTAAGGTATCGCCGGCGTTCGCGCTGGCCGCAGACGAATGAACGACAACCACGATCAATCCGACACTCCCGATGCGTTGAAGCCCGACCAATTGGCCGAGATCAAGGCCATCCTCGAGGCGGCGCTGCTGGTGGCGGGCGAACCCGTGCCGGTGGCGCAGCTCTCGAAGCTGTTCGAACCGCCGCTGGAAGCAGATACCGTTCGCAAGCTTCTCGATGAATTGAAGCAGGAATGGTCCGGCCGCAAAGTCGAACTCCTGCAGGTGGCGAGTGGCTGGCGCTTCCAGGGCTCGTCGTCCGTACAAACCTATCTCGACCGGCTTTCGCCGGAAAAGCCGCCGCGCTATTCGCGCGCGGTGATGGAAACATTGGCGATCATCGCCTACCAGCAACCCGTGACCCGCGGCGATATCGAAGCCATCCGCGGCGTGGCCGTGTCCACAAACGTCATCAAGACGCTCGAGGACCGGCAATGGGTAGAGGCCGTCGGACATCGCGAGACGCCGGGACGCCCGGCGCTCTTTGCGACCACGAAGGCCTTTCTTGACGACCTCGGCCTCAGATCCCTAGCGGAACTGCCCCCTCTTGCCGAGCTCGATTCCTCCCACCTCCTGGAGATGCCTGATGCCCCCACCAAGGCCGCCGAGACGGCATTCGCACACGCGAGTCCGCTCCTCGGAAACGATGCAGCAGCCGAGTCTGGCGCTGAACGCGATTCAAGAGAGCCTCCCGCCGCCGAAACACAAACGATCCACTGACGAGGTCTTTAACGAGCCGCAGCGCCTGCACAAGGTCCTGGCCTCGTGCGGCTTCGGCTCGCGCCGCGCGATGGAAGACATGATCATTGCCGGGCGCATCACGGTGAACCGGCTGCCGGCCGAGGTCGGCCAGAAGGTGGGGCCGGGAGACGAAGTGCGCATCAACGGCGAACTCGTGAAGGTGCGTTTCTCCGAGCCGCGCCCGCGCATCCTCATGTATCACAAGCCCACGGGCGAAATCGTCACGCGCGACGATCCGGAGGGACGCCCCACGGTATTCGAGAAGCTGCCAAACATAGGCAACGGCAAATGGATCAATGTCGGGCGTCTCGACTACAACACCGAGGGCCTGATGCTGTTCACCAATTCCGGCGAACTGGCCAACCGGCTCATGCATCCGCGCTACGAAGTCGAGCGCGAATACGCGGTGCGCATCATGGGCCGCCTGACCGACGAGCAGATGCTTGCGCTGACTGCGGGCGTCGAGCTCGATGATGGCCCGGCCAAGTGCGAAAAGGTGGAAGATGGCGGCGGCGAAGAGGAAGGCGCCAACCACTGGTATCACGTGGTGCTGAAGGAAGGGCGCAATCGCGAAGTGCGGCGGCTGTTCGAAGCTCTCGGCCTCACCGTGTCCCGACTCATCCGCACGCGCTACGGCACGCTGTCCATGCCCTCGGTCATGAAGCGCGCCGACACGCTGGAGCTGGAGCCGCCGGAAGTCGCGGCGGTGCTGGAGTCGGCCGGACTGAAAATGCCAGGCGGACCGTCGGGTCAACAGCGTCCGCAAGGGGGCAAGGGCAATCGCGGTCGCCACCAGGGCAACCGTCAACAAGGCCAGCCGGGACAGCATGCGCAGGATGGACAACCCGGAGTGCAGCAGGGCCAGCCACGACAGCCGGGGCAACCGCGGCAGTCAGGACAGCAGCGTCCGCAGGGCCAGGGCCAAGGACCACGGCATCACGGGCAGCAACGCCGCCACGGCCAGCAAGGCAATCAAGGCCCGCAAGGCAATCAGGGCCCGCAGGTAACGCACGCACAACCTGTGGTGACGCTGGGTGAGGACGGCAATCCGGTGCCGCCGGATGACGACATCGGCAACCGGATCGGCTACAACCCTCGGCCCGCCGGTCAACAGGGCCACCGACCGCACGGCAAGCATGGTGGGCGCCGCGGCAAGGGCGGACCCAGGCCGGATGGCTTTGGCAATCAGGCGTCGGGCCAAGGCAACGCGCGGAATCAAGGTGGGGGCCAGGCGCGCTCGCAAGGCCAGGGCCAGGGATCGCGCCCGCAACGGCAACGCGCCGATTTCGATACGCAACAACCGATGAGCAACGCCAATGCGTCGCCGTTTGGCAATCAACGTATGGGCGTCCCCGGCGGACCTCGTGGCGGCCAGCGCGGTGGTGCGCAAGGTCCGGGAGGTTTCGGCCAACGAGGCAATCGCAGCGGACCTCGGGGTCGCGCGGGCGGTGCCATTGCCAGCGGTCAGGGAAATGTTCAAGGTCAGGGCCAGTTTCGAGGCAAAGGTGGCCAGGGTGGTGGCTACGGCAATGCGCAGGGCGGCGGCAAGGGTCAGCGACGCAACGGGCAACCGAAGGGAGAGGTGAACGGCAATGTCGCACTCCCGGAAGCCAATCCGAATCGCGCGCCGCGTGACGAACCCAACGGCAACATAGCGGTTCGCAATCCCATCGTGCCGCGTGACGACGACGATTGAACGCTGAGGCCGGTTTGGCCTGGGACCCGCAAGAAGCCGGGACCCACGGGAGTACCGCATATGGCGGCAATGGGCCGGAGCCGGCGTGCATCTCCAACTTCGGGGGGTTAACTTCATGAATGCAAGAATCATTGGTATCGCACTTTGCGCCGCGCTCGTGGCCGCGCCGACAACGGCGGCCTTGAAGGCGGGCGAGACCGCGCCGGATTTCAAGGCGCAAGCGTCGCTGGGCGGCACTGTCTTCGCGTTCTCGCTGTCGGAGGCGCTGAAGAAGGGCCCCGTTATCCTCTATTTCTATCCCGCCGCATTCACCACCGCGTGCACCATCGAAGCGCACGATTTCGCCGACGCGACGGACGCGTATCGAGCGCTTGGCGCAACCGTCATCGGCGTGTCGCACGACAGTATCGAGACGCTGAACAGGTTTTCCGTCAGCGAATGCCGAAGCAAGTTCGCGGTGGCCGCGGACAAGGACCAGAGCATCATGAAGTCCTACGACGCAGTCCTCGGCGTCATGCCGGAATATGCGGACCGGATTTCCTACGTGATTTCCCCGGACGGGCGCATTGTCTACGCGTACTCCTCCCTCAATCCGGATAAACACGTGAAGAACACGCTGTCCGCCCTGCGGGAATGGGCGGCAGCGCAGAAGAAATAGTCGGAGAATCGGCCGCCACCGGAATCGGCGCGTTCGCCAGGCATGCGACAGCCACTGCCGAGCGTGGCCGAAATCTAGAGGAAGAGATCGGGGAGGAGCGGCATCCCTGGCTTCACCGCATAGGCGTCGAAATTGGTGACGCCGGCCTCGCGCAGCACGTCGTCGTCGAGGAAGAAGTTACCCGTGGTCGTGCGCGCATCGCGGGTCAGGATCGCATGGGCCGCATCGCCCATGATCGATGGCCTGCGCGTGCGGTCGAGTTGTTCGCTGACGCCGGGGATCATCGCTACCGCTGCCGTTGCGATGACGGTGCGCGGCCACAGCGCGTTCACGCCGATGCCGTCGCTGCGGAATTCCTCGGCCATGCCCAGAACGCACATGCTCATGCCGTACTTGGCCATGGTGTAGGCGATATGGTCCCGGAACCATTTTGGGTCCATGTGGAGCGGCGGCGACAAGGTCAGGATGTGCGGGTTGCGGCCGGCCGCGGCGGATACCTTGAGGTGCGGCAGGCAGGCCTGCGAGCAGAGGTAAGTGCCGCGCACGTTGACGCCGAACATCAGATCGAAGCGCTTCATCGGCGTGGCCAACGTGCCGGTCAGGCTGATTGCACTGGCGTTGTTGAGCAGGATGTCGATGCCGCCGAACTTCGCGACGGTCGCAGCGACAGCTGCGCGCACGCTCGCCTCGTCGCGGATGTCGCAGACGACGGGCAGCGGATGACCTCCGGCTGCTTCGATCTCCGCTGCGGCGGAGTGGATGGTTCCCGGCAGCTTCGGATTCGGGGCGTCAGTCTTGGCGGCGATGGCGACATTGGCGCCGTCGCGGGCGGCGCGCAGCGCGATCGCGAGGCCGATGCCACGCGAGCCGCCGCTGACCAACATGGTCTTTCCGTTAAGATCCGTCATGGCAGCCTGCGTCGTTGCGCGGATCAGCGGCCAAAATTGGCCGGACGCTTTTCCAGGAACGCCATAATGCCCTCGGCGAAATCGTCGGTGGCGGAACAGGCGCCGAAGCTCACCGCTTCCGCGTCTAGTTGTTCGGACAGCGTACGTCCCAGCGATTCGCGCACCAAACGCTTGGCGTTGCGGATGGCCAGCACCGGTCCGGCCACGAGCGACGCCACCATCGCCGCCACGGCTGCTTCCAGTTCCGCGGCCGGCACCACGCGATTCACCAGCCCGAGCTCCAGCGCGCGCTGCGCGTCGAAGCGCTCCGCCAACAGCATGATCTCCATTGCGCGACGAATGCCGACGATGCGCGGCAGCGACCACGATCCGCCGCCGTCGGGCGTCAGCGCGATGTTGCGGTAGGCCGATGCGAAGTAGGCGTCATCGGCGGCCACGACCAGGTCGCAGGCATTCATCAGCGACAGCCCGAAGCCCGCGACGGCGCCTTGCACCTGGCCGACGACCGGATGCGGCATGCGGTGGAAGTGCTCGATGGCCGAATGCAACTTGCCGATCGTGCGCTGGAAGTCGGCATTGCGTTGCGCCGGCGGCTTCGCGAGTTCCGCGGCGAACGTGCGCAGGTCGCCGCCAGCCATGAAATGCCGGCCCGCGCCACGGATCACGACCACCCGCAGCGAGTTGTCGGCGGCCACATCCGCGGCGGCAGTCGTCAGCGCATCCATCAACGAGAAGTCGAGCGTGTTGAGGGCGTCGGGGCGATTCAGCGTGAGCGTGGCGACGGCGTCGCGGCGCTCGACGACGAGTGCTGTGGACATGGCGAATGACGTGAAAAAATGGGAAAAGGAAAGGGCGAAATCCAGTCTAGCACGCTGGCCGGCGCGGTACCGGTGACGCCATCACGTGGCTGGAAACGTCTGCTTGAAGGGCGCGGCGGCTTCCAGTTCGCCGGCGGCGTGCGCGATGTCGACGCGTTCGCGCTCGCAATAATCGGCGATGGCCGCGGCGAATTCCTGGTTGCCGATGGCGTGCAGCGAATGGGTTGCTACCGGCAGCAGCCCGCGTGCCAGCTTGTGCACGCCTTGCGCGCCGCCTTCGAAGCGCAGGAGCCGCTGCTCGATGCAGAACTCGATCGACTGGTAGTAGCACGCCTCGAAATGCAGTCCGGACACGAATTCGCGGGTTCCCCAATAACGCCCCCACATCGTTTCGCCGTCGTACAGGTCCAGCGCCGCGCAAATCCTTCGTCCGTCGCGGCAGCCGACGATGAGCAGGATGTTTGCCGGGAGGGCGGCGCCGATCCGCCGGAAAAATTCCAGCTTGAGATAGGGCGTCGAATGGTGCTCGCGATAGGTGCGCTCGTAAAGGCGATAGAAGAACTGCCAATCGTCGTCGGTGATATCGGCGCCGCGAATTCGCTCGAAGGTTACGCCGGCTTCCAGCAAGCGCCGCCGCTCCTGTTTCACTTTCTTGCGTTTGTCGTGCGTGAATGCGGCGAGAAAGTCGGCAAAATCACGGTAGCCCGGATTGGACCAGTGAAATTGCAGGCCGGCGCGGCGAATCATGCCGGTCGCCTCCCCAATGGCGGTTTCCTGCTCCGTCGGGAACAGGATGTGCAGCGAGGAGTGACCGCCGTCACGGACGTGCTCGAGCGCGAAACGAAGCAACGCGAGCCGCGTCGGCTCGTCCGGCGCCAGCAGGCGCGGTCCCGGCACCGGTGTAAAGGGAACCGCCACCAGCCACTTTGGATAGTAGCGGCGGCCGTGCCGCCGATAGGCGTCCGCCCAGCCCCAGTCGAACACGTATTCGCCGTAGCTGTGGGACTTGGAATAGCGCGGCAGCACGCCGACCAGCACGCCGTCGCGCCACGCGGTTACATAGCGAGGCGTCCATCCGGATTCCGGCACTGCGCATCCCGTGTCGTGCAGCGCGCGCAGGAAGGCGTGCAGCAGGAACGGCTGGGTACCGGAAAGCGCATTCCACGAAGCAGCCGGAATGTCCTCCAGCGGCACATCGTCGCGAATCACGGGCGACGCGACGACGGGAGATGGCGGCAGGATGAAGGGGACCGGAGATTGCATGGGCAGTTGCCCCAATTCTCCCGGTATTGGCGGCTCGGGGGAAGGGCCGCGGTGGCAACGTCCAACCGCGTGGCGCGCAGTGACGCAGGTGTAAAATCTGGCAATGCGTCTGGCGATTGCGCAACTCAATCAAGCGGTGGGCGATTTGCGCGCCAATTCAAGGCGCATCCTGGATGCGGCTGCGCAGGCGCGCGCCGCGGGCGCCTCGATCGTGGTCACGCCGGAATTGTCCTTGTGCGGCTATCCGCCCGAGGATCTGGTGCTGCGACCGGCGTTTCTGGACGCCTGCGCGAGCGAACTGGCGGCCCTTGCGGCGCAGGTCACCTCCGGCGTGCTGCTCGTGGGCTTTCCCGAACTGCACGCGGGCCAACGCCACAACGCGATGGCGGTCATCCACGACGGCCGGGTGACGCAGGTCTATCGCAAGCATTGCCTTCCCAACTATACGGTATTCGACGAACGGCGCTATTTCACGCCGGGCAATTCGCCCTGCGTGTTCGACGTCGACGGCGTGCGCTTCGGTGTCATGATTTGCGAGGACATCTGGTTTCCCGAGCCGGCCGCGCATGCGCAGGTTGCGGGGGCGCAGGTGCTGCTGGTCGCCAACGGCTCGCCGTACCACACACGACAGCAGGCGCTGCGTCGTGAGCAGACCGTCGCGCGGGCGGGCGAAACGGGATTGCCGATCGTGTACGTCAACCGGGTAGGTGGCCAGGACGAGCTGGTGTTCGATGGCGCGTCGTTCGTGCTCGATGGCGATGGGTCGCTCGCGCAGCAGTTGCCCGCCTGGCACGAGACCGTCGCGATCGTCGACTTCGACGGTGCGCGGCCCAAAGCTGTGCGCGGCGCGCTCGATCCCCGGCTGGAACCGCATGTCTACGACGCGCTGGTCCTGGGCGTGCGCGACTACGTGCGGAAGAATCGCTTCCCGGGGGTGTTGCTCGGTCTGTCCGGTGGCGTCGATTCGGCGTTGACGTTGGCGGTGGCCGTCGATGCGCTCGGTCGGGAAATGGTGCGCGCGCTGATGCTGCCGTCACCGTACAACGCGTCGATCAGCCTGGATGACGCGCGTGAAATGGCCGGCATCCTGGGCGTGCGCTACGACGAAATCCCGATCGAGCCCGTCTTCGCAGCCTTTCTCGATACGCTGGCGCCGGAATTTCGCGACCTGGCGCCGGATGCCGCGGAGGAAAACATCCAGGCGCGCATCCGCGGCACGCTGTTGATGGCGCTTTCCAACAAGTTCGGCTCGATCGTGCTGACCACCGGCAACAAGTCCGAGATGGCGGTGGGCTACGCGACGTTGTACGGGGACATGGCCGGCGGCTTTGCCGTGCTCAAGGACATTCCGAAGACGCTGGTATATCGGCTGGCGAACTACCGCAACAGCCTGGGACGCGTGATTCCGGAGCGGATCATTACCCGCGCGCCCTCCGCAGAATTGCGGCCGGACCAGACCGACCAGGACTCGCTGCCGCCATACGACGTGCTGGACGGCATCCTCGAAGCGTATGTCGAGTTCGATTTGAGCCCCCGCGAGATCGTTTCCCGGGGCTATTCGGCAGATGCTGTCGCCAAGGTCGTTCGCCTTATCAAGCTCTCCGAGTACAAGCGGCGGCAATCGGCAGTCGGCATTCGCATCACCGCACGCGGCTTCGGCAAGGACTGGCGTTATCCGATCACCTCGGCCTGGAACGACTGGGACACATTGCCGCCCGCCCCGTAGAACGCTCCATGTCGATCGTGTAAGCTACCGTGCCAATGCGCCTGATACGCGGGCGTCTCGTTGCCGCGCCGGAGTTGCCATGAAGAAGATCGAAGCAATCGTCAAGCCATTCAAACTCGACGAAGTCCGCGAGGCGTTGTCCGAGCTCGGCGCCACGGGTCTCACAGTGACCGAGGTCAAGGGCTTCGGCCGGCAGAAAGGGCACACCGAACTCTACCGGGGTGCCGAATATGTCGTCGATTTCCTGCCCAAGGTCAAAGTCGAGGTCGTGCTTCCGGACGCCATGATCGAACGCGCGGTCGAGGCGATCATCAAGGCGGCGCACACCGGCAAGATCGGCGACGGCAAGATCTTCGTGACCACCGTCGAGCAGGTCGTGCGCATCCGCACCGGCGAGTCCGGCGAAGCGGCCGTTTAGCCGTCCCACGCGGCGCCGCCCGCGCCGGGCGCACCCAGAGCAAATTCAACAGAGCGGAACCGAGCCATGTCGATGCTGAAGGAATTCAGGGAATTCGCCGTCAAAGGCAACGTGATCGACCTGGCGGTCGCGGTCATCATCGGTGGTGCCTTCGGCAAGATCGTCGATTCGCTGGTCAAGGACATCATCATGCCGGTCATCGGCCGCATCTTCGGCGGTCTCGATTTCCAGAACTATTACATTGCATTGGGCAATCCGCCCGCAGGCTACAGCGGACCCATGACCTACGAGGGGCTGACCAAGGCCGGGGTACCGCTGCTGGCCTACGGCAATTTTCTTACCATTGCGCTCAATTTCGTGATCCTCGCCTTCGTGATCTTCCTCATGGTGAAATATCTGTCCGCGGCCAAGGCGCGCTTCGATGCCGCGCCCGCGCCCCCGGCGCCTCCATCGGAAGAGGTCCTGCTGCTTCGGGAAATTCGCGACGCCCTCAGGAAATAGCCGTACCCGTTCCGTGCGGCGGGTTTTTTCCGGCACGCAGCGGCGCTGTTTCAAGAATTCAAATCGATCGGAGGCGATGCATGCAACGTGTTCCTTTCCTGCCCGTGCTCGGCGCGGCGCTGGCGTTGGTCCTTGCCGGCCCAGCGGCCGCGGACGTCAATGTCGGCATTACGCTGTCGGCGACCGGTCCCGCGGCATCGCTCGGCATTCCGCAAAGGAACACGGTCGAGTTGCTGCCCGCGACGATCGGCGGCGAAAAGATCAACTGGATCGTGCTGGACGACGCGTCGGACACGACCAAAGCCGTGACCAACACCAAGAAACTGATCACCGAGGACAAGGTCGACGTGATCATCGGCTCGTCCATCACGCCCAATTCGCTGGCAATGCGCGAGGCGGCCGCGGATGCCGGCACGCCGATGATCTCGATGGCAGCGTCGGCCGCGATCATCAATCCGTCCGATCCCAAGACCCGATGGATCTTCAAGACGCCGCAGAACGACGCGCTGATGGCGGACGCCATTGCGGTCAGCATGAAAGCCAATGGCATCAAGACGCTGGGCTACATCGGCTTCGCCGACGCGTATGGAGACGGCTGGCTGAACGAGATCAGGCGTTCCGCCCAGACCGCGGGAATCAAGCTCGTGGCGGAAGAGAAATACAACCGCAACGACCCGTCGGTTACCGGACAGGTATTGAAGCTCGTATCCGCCAATCCGGACGCCGTCCTCATCGGCGCAGCAGGAACGCCCGGCGCGACGCCGGCAAAGGAACTGGTTGCGCGCAACTACAAGGGAAAGATCTACCAGACGCATGGCGTCGCCAATCCGGATTTCCTGCGCGTGGTCGGCAAGGACGGCAATGGCGAGATCCTGCCCGCCGGCCCGATGCTGGTGTACGAGCAGTTGCCGGACTCGAACGTGGTCAAGAAGACCGCTGCCGATTATGTAACGAAGTACGAGCGCAAGTTCGGCACCCGCTCCACATTTGGCGGCCACCTGTATGACGCATACATGCTGCTTGCCCAAGCCATTCCCGAAGCGCTCAAGAAGGCGAAGCCGGGCACGAAGGAATTCCGGGCGGCGTTGCGCGATGCGCTGGAGAACTCCAATGTGGTAGCGACCCACGGGGTGTTCGTGATGAGCGCCAACGATCATAACGGCCTCGACAATCGCGCGCGCGTGATGGTGAAGATCGAGAACGAAAAGTGGGTGCTGATCAAGTAATCCGCGACGCATGAAACCCGCTCATTGGTCGTTCGCATTCACGTCTCAAGGTGAGCGGGAAGCCAGAGTCGATGCGTCACTGGCGCACGGCATCCGCTGCAATTCACCGGGTCCCCGCATTGGTGGAAGCGATGGCTGCTTGCGCGGACCTGCGACGCTCGTATCCGTAACTGCCCCTTGACGCCTCACATCTGGCCGCCGATCTGCCGATGGACCTGTCGATCGCCGCACTGCTCGCACAGGATGGCATCACCAACGGCGCGATCTACGCGCTGCTCGCGATGGCGCTGGTGCTGGTGTTCACGGTTACCCGCGTGGTGTGGATTCCCGCCGGCGAGTTCGTGGCCTGGGGAACGCTGACACTGGCGAGCCTGCAACTGGGCAAGGCGCCCGGCACGGTGAAATTGCTGATCGGCGTGGCATTGCTGGCCGGACTCATGGAGGCATGGCAATGCGTGGCCCGCGGCCAGGCGCGCCTGTTGCCGCGACGTCTCGCGGCGTGGACCGGCGTGCCGGTCGCCATTGCGCTGCTGGTCGGATGGCTGGCGCCGATGCAGTTGCCTTTTTCGGTGCAAGTCCTGCTGACGTTGGCCATGGTGACCGCGCTGGGGCCGCTGCTCTACCGCATCGCCTACCAGCCGCTGGCCACCGCAAGCGTGCTCGTGTTGCTTATCGTTTCCGTCGCGCTGCATTTCACGATGGTGGGCCTGGGCCTCTGGTTTTTTGGCGCCGAGGGTTCCCGTACGCCGTCGTTCTCGTCCGCGTCATTCGCGGTGGCCGGCGTGAACATCAGCGTGCAGAGCTTGCTCGTCGTGGGGTCGAGTCTTGCGTTGATTGGCGCGTTGGCGCTTTTTTTCGGTCGCACGCTGTACGGCAAGGCGCTGCGCGCCACGGCGGTGAGCCGCGCGGGCGCGCGCCTGGTTGGCATCTCGCCTGACTTCGCCGGCGCGCTGACCTTTGCGCTGGCGGCGCTGCTGTGCGCATTTTCCGGTGTCCTCATCGGCCCGATCACGACGATCTACTACGACTCGGGATTCCTGATCGGCCTCAAAGGGTTCGTCGGCGGCATCATCGGCGGCCTGTCGAGTTATCCAATCGCTGCCGCCGGCGCGCTGCTGGTGGGACTCATCGAATCCTTTTCTTCGTTCTGGGCCAGTGCATTCAAGGAAGTGATCGTATTTACGCTCATTATTCCGGTGCTGCTGTGGCGCAGCCTTACCACGACGCATCACGAGGAGGATGAATGAGGACGCATTGGTCGCGGGCGGCCTTTGCGCTGTTCGTCGTCGCGCTGGCGACCGTGCCTCTCGTGGCGCCGGAGTTCTGGGTGACGCTCGGCAACTATATCGGCCTCTACAGCATCGTCGCGCTCGGGCTCGTGTTGCTGACGGGCGTCGCCGGTCAGACATCGTTCGGGCAGGCCGCATTCGTTGGCCTGGGCGGCTACGCGAGCGCGTACCTGACGACAAAGTATGGCGCTTCGCCGTGGATTGCACTGGCGATCGGCATCCTGATCACGGTGGCGATTGCGCTTTTCCTTGGCTTCATCACGCTGCGTATGAAGGGGCATTACTTCCCGCTGGCGACCATTGCCTGGGGCATGAGCCTGTACTACGTCTTCGGCAACCTGGAGATGTTGGGAGGACATACCGGGATAAGCGGCATTCCGGCGCTTTCCCTGTTCGGATTCGAACTGAAGAGCGAGCACCGCTATTTCTACCTGATATGGGGCATTGCGCTGGCGTCGCTGTGGGCGACCAACAACCTGCTCGATTCGCGTCCGGGGCGCGCGATTCGCGCGCTGAAGGGTCGGCTGGAGATGGCCGAGGCCTTCGGTGTCGACGCGGCGCGCCTCAAGATCGTAACTTTCGTCTATGCGGCCGTGCTCGCCTGCATTTCCGGCTGGCTGTACGCGCACCTCCAGCGTTTCGTCAATCCGACGCCCTTCGGCGTCACTCAAGGCATCGAATACCTGTTCATGGCCGTCGTCGGTGGCGCGGGAAGTGTGTGGGGTGCGGTTCTGGGTGCCACCCTGATTACGCTGCTGAAGCAGGTGTTGCAGGACTTGCTGCCTTGGCTGCTCGGCCGGTCCGGCAATTTCGAGTTGATCGTCTTCGGCATCCTGATGATATTGCTGCTGCAGTTCGCGCGCGACGGATTGTGGCCTTGGGTCGAGCGGCTGTTGCCACGGCGCCGCCCTCCCGCGGTGGCGCCGGCAGAGTCGCTGCCGGCGCGGGAACGCGCGACCATTTCCGGCCCATTGCTGGACGTGCGAAAGGCGCGCAAGCAGTTCGGTGGCCTGGTGGCGGTCAACGATCTGTCGTTCGAAATCCGGTCCGGCGAAATCCTCGGCTTGATCGGTCCCAATGGCGCCGGCAAGAGCACGACCTTCAGCCTGATCTCGGGCGCGCTGTCGCTCACCTCCGGCGATGTCGTCTTTCGCGGCGATTCGATCGGTGGTGCGCCGCCCTATGAAATCGCCCGCCGCGGCATCGGCCGCACCTTTCAGCATGTCAAGTTGATTCCGCTGATGACGGTGCTCGACAATGTGGCGCTGGGCGCCTACCTGCGCGGCACCACCGGCGTGATGCGCGCGGCGCTGGCGCTCGATGGTGCCGAGGAAGGGCGCACGCGGGCCGAGGCGGCGCGGGCAATCGCGCGCGTGGGATTGGCCGATCACCTGTTCGATGCGGCCGGCAGCCTGCCGCTGGGCAAGCAGCGCATCGTCGAGATCGCGCGGGCGCTTGCCGCCGACCCGATGCTGCTCCTCCTGGACGAGCCTGCGGCCGGATTGCGGTATCTCGAGAAACGGGAGCTCGCGACGCTGCTGCGCTCGCTCAGGGCGGAAGGGATGACCGTGTTACTGGTCGAGCACGACATGGATTTCGTGATGGGCCTCACCGATCGCCTCGTGGTCATGGACTTTGGTGAAAAGCTGGCCGAGGGACAGCCGGCAGAGATTCAGAAGAATCCGGCCGTGCTCGAAGCGTATCTCGGCGGGGTGGTCTGACCCATGGCCCTGCTGCTTGAGCTCAAGAACATTTGCGTGGCCTATGGCAAGGTTGAGGCCGTGCACAATATTTCGCTCGAAGTGGAAGAGGGTGCCATCGTCACCGTGATCGGTCCGAATGGCGCAGGCAAGACGACGCTGCTGGCGGCGATCATGGGCACGCTTCCTTCCCGCGGCGAAAGCGAGTATCAGGGCAAGGCGATCGGCGGACTCTCGGTCGAGCAGCGTGTTGGCATCGGTCTCGTGCTGGTGCCGGAGAAGCGCGACCTGTTTTCCTCGATGACGGTAGCCGACAATCTGGAACTCGGCGCGTTTGCACGAGTGCGGCGCGGCGATCGCGACATCGCGCGCACGCTGGATGAGGTCTACATGCGCTTTCCGCGGTTGCAGGAGCGACGGTCGCAGCTTGCCGGAACGCTTTCCGGTGGCGAACGGCAGATGCTGGCCCTGGGCCGCGCGCTGATGAGCAAGCCTAAGCTCCTCATGCTGGACGAACCCTCGCTTGGCTTGGCCCCGCTGGTCGTGCGCGAGATCTTCAACATCGTTTCGGCGCTGAAGGCGACGGGCGTGTCGATTCTTCTGGTTGAGCAGAACGCGCGCGCAGCGTTGCAGGTGGCGGACTATGGGTACGTTCTGGAGACGGGCGACCTGGCGCTGGAGGGCGCAAGCGATGAACTGGCCGCCAATCCCAAAGTGGCGGCCACCTATCTCGGACAGAGCGCGGCAGCCCAGGCATGAACGCCGGCGGGCTCCCGGGCATATTCGCTTGAATGCGGCCGCCCCTGCCCCCAGAGTAGAATCACACGTTGGCGTCGAATCGAACATTTCGCCGCCGCCCGTTCCAGGCAACCCACCGGACCGATCCCCTTGACTGACCTTTCCACGCCCCCTCTCATTGCTCAAGTTTCAGCCGAATTGCTGGCCGACGCGGAACGCCTGCTGCTGGCGCCAACGGGGCTCGACCAGTCGCACCTCGCGCGCGTGCTCGCCGACATTCACGCCCACGATGTCGCATTCGCCGATCTCTATTTCCAGCATTCGCGGTTCGAGAGCTGGAGTCTGGAAGAGGGCATCGTCAAGTCCGGCACCTTCAACATCGACCGTGGCGTGGGCGTGCGCGCGGTGAGCGGCGACAAGCAGGCCTATGCGTATTCCGACGACATTTCGCTGACCGCGCTCAACGAAGCGGCGCTGGCGGTGCGCGCGATCGGACGGCAAGGCGGTGCGATGGCGGCACCCATGCCACAGCGTGGTTCTACGCGGACGCTGTATGCGCTGACGGACCCCGTGGGCAGCCTCGCAGAAGGTGACAAGGTGGCGTTGCTCGAGCGTCTCGAGCGCCGCGCTCGAGCCCGCGACCGTCGCGTCACGCAAGTCATGGCCTCATTGGCTGGTGAGCACGAGACCATCCTGATTGCGCGCAGCGACGGCATGGTCGCCGCCGACGTGCGACCGCTGGTTCGCCTGTCGGTCACCGTCATCGTCGAGGAAAACGGACGGCGCGAGCAGGGTTCGGCCGGCGGCGGCGGCCGTTTCGACTACGCGCATTTCACCGACGACGTCCTTGACCGGTACGCGAAGCAGGCGGTCGACCAGGCGGTGCTCAACTTGTCCGCACAGGCAGCACCTGCGGGCAACATGACCGTCGTGCTGGGCAGCGGCTGGCCCGGCATCCTGCTGCACGAAGCGATCGGCCACGGCCTCGAGGGAGACTTCAACCGCAAGGGGACCAGCGCCTTTGCGGGGCGCGTCGGCACACGCGTCGCCGCAAATGGCGTGACTGTGGTCGACGACGGCACGCTCCAGCATTCCCGTGGCTCGCTCAACATCGACGACGAGGGCAACGCGACGCAACGCACGGTGCTGATCGAAGATGGCATTCTGCGGGGCTACATGCAGGACCGGCTCAACTCCGGGCTGATGGGTGTCGCGCCCACCGGCAACGGGCGCCGCGAATCGTTCGCGCACATGCCGATGCCGCGCATGACCAATACGATGATGCTGGCCGGGGAACGCGATCCGGCGGAAATCATTGCGTCGGTGAAGGATGGTCTCTATGCGGCCAACTTCGGCGGCGGGCAGGTCGACATCACCAGCGGCAAGTTCGTGTTTTCCGCAGTGGAAGCCTGGATGATCAAGGACGGCAAGCTCGCCTATCCGGTGAAGGGCGCCACGATCATCGGCAACGGTCCCGATGCACTGACCAAGGTGTCGATGATCGGCAACGACCTCGCCCTCGACCCCGGCGTCGGCACGTGCGGCAAGGAAGGGCAGAGCGTGCCCGTCGGCGTGGGCCAGCCGACGCTGCGGATCGACGGACTGACCGTTGGCGGAACCGCCTGAAGCTTCGGTATCCGGTTTTCGTCGCCTGCTGGAGGCATTAACGGTTGACTGGCCCGCCGTCCGGGATTGCGGATTGGCATCGAGCACACGCGCGCGTGTTCCCGGTCAACCGGCAAATTGCTGCTAGCCCGACGCGTAGATCAAGTCAGCCGGGACTCCAATCGGCGCGGTCATTTCTGCGTGGAACGAGAAGCCAAGGTTAGTTGCGCAGGCCGCGCCGGCGGCGCCTTGGCGGCGACATTGGCGTGGTCCGCCTTGGCGCGCGCAATCGCTTCCTCCTGCGCAATTTTGGCCAATTCGACCTTGCGGCTGACCGTGATGGTAATTGGTGGCAGGCGGTACACCGCAACGCCGTTCACGGTCTCGCCGGTGGCGGCTCCGACCATCGACGCTTGGGTCGATGTGCCGGGGAGGACGCGCGTTGCCTTTGGTTCCTCGGCCGCTGCGGAGGCGAAGGCAGCGATCGCGGTGGCGATAACTATGGCGGCAAGCAGGGGGACGGCTTGATAGCTGGTGCGGTTCGTCGCATGCATGGTCATTCTCCGTGGCAGGTGATGAAAACGACGATGCCAATATCCGCCTGCCCGCTTCGCCAGGCCTTTACGGCGCCTTAAACTCGCCTGAAACGTTCTGAAACCCGATCCAGACCGTGACTGCCGGATATAGACTGCCGGCAACGACGCTTGATCGCATCGCCTCCGCAGAATGAGCAAAGTCGAGACCGCCATCCACTACCGCTTCGCCGGGTTCGAATTGCAGCCCGGCGAGCGCCGTCTGCTTGTCGACGGCTTTCCGGTGGCCGTCGGGCCGCGGGCGTTCGATCTGCTCGTCACGCTGGTGGAACGCGCGGGCCATCTGGTGACCAAAGACGAGCTGCTGGATCGGGTATGGCCCAACCTGGTCGTCGAGGAAAACAACCTTCAGGTGCAGGTCTCGGCGCTGCGCAAGATCCTCGGGCAATCGGCCCTCGCCACCATTCCGGGACGCGGCTATCGTTTCACCTTGCCCGTCGTGGACGCCGTCGACTCCGTGCCGCGGGCGCTCGAGAGCCGGGCCGCCGCGATCGATGCATCATCGAATGCGCCTGCTGCTGGTGTGCGTACCAACCTGCCTTCGCGCCTTCCGCCGCTCTATGGCCGCGCGGGTGATATCGCCGCGATCGCGGCGTTGCTGCGCGAATATCCGGTGGTTACCATTACCGGTGCAGGCGGCATCGGCAAGACCCGTGTCGCGCAAACTGTAGCGAGACAATTTGCGTCGGAGAACGCTGACGACTATCCCGACGGGGTCTGGTGGGTCGAGCTTGCGGCGCTCGCTGACGGTGCACTGGTGCCGTCGGCTGTGGCGCAGGCGATTGGCGTTCGGCTCGCCGGCGATGTTCCCACGTCAGACGGCCTGCGATTGCAACTGGCTGGGCAACGGGCCCTTCTGGTGCTCGACAATTGCGAGCACCTTGCCGACGCCGTGGCAGCGCTCGTCGACAGTGTCGTCGCTGGCGCGCCCCGCGTGAGCGTCCTGGTGACGAGCCAGGAGACGCTCAAGTCCAACGAAGAGCACGTCTATCGGCTGGGCGCGCTCGCAGTATCTGCCAACGCCGATCCCGAGATTGCCCTGCTGTCCGGCGCGGTCGCGCTGTTCGTGGCGCGCGCACGGGCCGTCGATCCGCGCTTCGCGCTCACCGCGGGCAATTTGCCGATGGTGAGCGAAATCTGCCAGCGGCTGGACGGCATTCCGCTCGCCATCGAACTCGCGACCGCCCGGCTTCCGCTGCTCGGCGCGGAGGGACTGCGCGCACGCCTGAACGAGCGGTTCAATCTGCTCACTGGCGGTGCGCGGGTGGTCTTGCGCCGTCACCAGACGTTGCGCGCGACACTGGAGTGGAGCCATGCCCTCCTTACGGCGGATGAGCAGACCGTATTCCGGCGGCTGGGCGTGTTCGCCGGCGGTTTCACGCTGGAGGCCGCCCAATACGTCGCAAGCGACGAACGCATCGACCCCTGGACCGTACTCGATTACCTGGGCGCATTGGTGGACAAATCGCTGGTGCTGGCCGAAGGTGATCCGATTCCACGTTATCGCATGCTCGAGACAGCGCGCGTGTACGCGCTCGAACGCCTCGCGGAGGCCAGCGAGACTCCGGAGACGTTGCGGCGTCATGCGCGCGGTCTCTTCGCGTTGCTCGAACCATTCGAGAACGACGACTGGCATTGGCGAGCGACCGGCAGTACGCTGCCCGAAGCGGCGGCCGAGCAGGACAACCTGCGCGTCGCGCTGGAGTGGGCCGATAGCGCCGCCGCAGGCGGTGAACTCGTCGTGGCGCTGGTGGGCGTGTCGTACAGCGTCTGGTGGTCGTCGTCCAATCTGGCGGAGGGGCTCTCGCGCTCCCTCGCCTTGCGCCGGCACGCCGACGCCGCTGTGTCTGCCCGAGCCGCTGCGCGCTTCTGGCACGCGATCGGCAAGCTGGGCCTGTATTCGTTCCGGCGCGAAAGCTACGACGCCGCAGTGCGCGCAGCCGCCCTGTACCGTGAGATCGGCGACGACCAGCGTTGCTTCGACGCCCTGACATTCGCGGCCGCCCTGGGCGCCCGATTTGCAACCGTCGCGGAGGTGGGAACCCAGATCGCCGACGCCGCGCGTCTCGAGCGTCGCGAATGGCCCGCGCGGCAGCGGGCCACGCTGCAATTCGCACGTTGCTGGTGGTTCGCACTTCAGGATCGCCCCGAGCAGGCGCTGGCCTGCGCGCAGCGGCAGGTCGCGATTTGCCGCGACGGCGGTGTCGAGTTGGGTTCGTTGTTCGCAACATTCAATGTCAGCCACATGGAGTTGCTGCTCGGTCGATTCGAGGAGGCGCTCGCGCACGCGCGAGCGGCAATTGCCCAGCTGCACACACTTGGCGCGGATGCGGGGGCCGGACACCTGTATCAGGCCGAGACGGTCGCCTTGCTGATGCTCGACCGGCCGGACGAAGCTTGCGTGGCCGCGCGCAACGCCTATTCGCGTCTGCTGCGCGAAGGCGACGAATACCGGATGTTGCTGTCGCTCGCGCTGCTCAACGCGATGCAAGGACGCCCGGACGCAGCTGCGCGCATTGCCGGATTTGCCGACGCCATTCAGACACGACTCGGCGAGAACGTGAACAGCCTCGCGCCGCTGTTGCGTGCCCGCCTCGATCCGCTGCTGTCCGGCCTGACTGGCGATGAGCGCACACGGCTCGCCGCCGAAGGGGCGGGCCTGCGCGACGAGGAGGTGTACCGGGTTGCATTCGGGGACATCCATTAGCCACGTGAGATCCACCACCGGCTCACGGGACGTCGACCGGGACGGTTTCGGGTCACCGCCTGAAATCGAGGTCGTGATCGAGATTCCCCAGGGCAGCTTTCTCAAGCGCGGATCAACCGGTCACATCGATTTCGTCTCGCCTTTGCCCTGTCCGTTCAACTACGGCTCGGTGCCGCGTTACCTTGGGCTCGAGGGCGACTTGCTGGACGCCGTGGTGCTCGGACCGCGACTGCGGGTCGGCACGCGGCTAAAGGTAAAGGCCTGGGGGGCGGTGATCCTCATGGACCGCGGCATGGCCGACGACAAGCTGATCTGCAGCCATAGCCCCGTCAGCGCGTTCCAGCGGCAGCGCGTGCTGCGGTTCTTCCGCTTCTACGCAAGGTGCAAGGCGCTGCTGAACCTGTGGCGCCGCCGTCCGGGTCGCAATGCGTGCGATGGTTGGTGTGAGGCCGGCGACGCACTCGCGCGCGCCCGGCCGCGAGGCTCCGCATGGCAAGGGCCGCCCATCGAGTTTTGAAAGGCCGGGCAGCGGGGAGTGCTTCGATGCGTGCCGCCGTGCCCAGCGGCCAGTTCCTTCCGACGCAAAAATACGACGACAAGCGTGCCGATCGGCATTTACCGCCAAGAATCGCTTGACCGGCATATCCGACATCACCAAAATCAGGCTCATGTGATTGAAATGCCTATCCATTCTTGATGCCGGATTGATCTGTCCACCCAAAAAACTCACCAAAAGGGAGAAGTCGCATGGATGGGAAATCGAGGACAACAAATCGCGCAAGTTTCGGACTGCGATCTCTGATTGCAGGCGTATGCACAGCGGCTGCCATCGGATTCGCCGCGCAATGTTCGGCCCTGACCTTCGTAGGTCCCGCCGCATTCGCGGGAATCACGCCGCTGACCTTCGAAGACCTGCCGGCAGCGAACGACAACGCGCCCATAGCGGTGTATCACGGTGTCACCTTTCACGGCGGCACCATACAACAACTGTATGCGGATTATGGCGGTGGCTTGGTCGCTGCCGCCCTGACCGCCGGCCTGGGCAATAACGCCGCGACGTTTGGTTGCATGGGAACCTGCGGTACGGGCTTTACCCTGCCCGGCGCCCAGCCTCTTGTCGGCTTCTATCTCTCGTCCAATGTCGCCATCACCAGCGTCCCGATCTCCGCTTACCGGAGCGGTGTTCTTTTGGGCACGCAATTGATTACAGTCGCCGCAGATCAGATCGGCTTCGCGGGTTTTGCAGACCCTGGCGGGATAGACCAGATCGTCATCGGCGACAATGCTTCTTGCACGGGGTGCATTCATCAGCTGGACAATGTCCTGTTTGCGCCCGCTTCCCTTGCGGCAGTTCCGACAATGTCGCAATGGGGTCTGATTATGCTGTCCGGCCTTGTGGCCTTGGGGGCGGTCTTCGCCCGGCGTCGTCGGCATCGCTCCAGCGCGTTGCGCTACTAGTCAGGCAGCACCCGTTCGCCTACGGGCCGTCTCCGGCGTCGAAGTCGACAATCATTTCGCTGGCCAGCGCCTCGAGCCCGCGCTGCAGGTCCGCATTGGCGAGCGCGGCGGGGACGGCCAGCAGCGCCTTGACCTTGAACGTGTGCTCGCGATCGCCCGCATCGACGATTTCGGTATGCAATTCCTCGATGCTCACGCCGCGGTCCGCGAGGCCGCGCGAAAGTTCGCGAATGATGCCTGGGCGGTCCGGGCCTTCCAGGTCCAGCGTGACCATGCGCCGGCCAGCCGGCGCCGGCAGGGGCGCAGTCTTCGCGATCACGATCTGCAGTCCGGCGGACTCCAGCCCTTGCAGTGCGGACGTCAACGCGTCGGCGTTCGCGGCGGGCACCTCGAAATGCACCATGCCCGCGAACTGGCCCGCGATGTTGGCCATGCGGCTCCCGGCCCAATTCGCGCCGAATCCCTGCGCGCGCTCGGACAGCTTGTGGACGATGCCGGGGCGGTCGGAGCCGAGGGCGGTGACAACGAGCGAGACGACCTCGGGCTGACGCTCATCGGTCAGCGAAACGCTTCTGCGGACGAGCGGCGCCTTGGTCGCGAAGCGCGGATCCTGCGCAAAAGCGGGAAGCTCGCCGTGCTCGGCGGCATGACGAACGACGCGAGTCAGCAGCGCAAGGCCCATGGGTGAAAGCGCGCGTTCCCACAGCTCGCGCGCAGTTTCGCCCTTGGCGACGAAGCACCAGTCCTGCGCGGCGATAGCCCCCGCGTCCCATCCGTCGGCCAGGTGGTAGACCGAGCCACCGGCAATCGGATCGCCTTCCATGATCGTCCACTCGACGGCGGCGATGCCGCGATGCCGTGGCAGGAGCGAGGGATGGTAGCCGACGCCGCCCAAACGCGAGCGCGCGAGCGCCTCGTTGCTGATGCGCGCGTGCGTGTGCGCGGCGACGATAAGATCGGTGCCGTCGGCGATCGCCTCGCCTGGCACGATTTTCGGATCCCGCAGCAGATGCACCGGCACGCCGGCCGCCTGCGCTGCCTGCGCAAGTCGATCGTCAGCCGCCGGCGCAACGACCTGCACGATATCGACGCCGTCCTTGCGCAGTGCCGCGAATACCGTCGCCCCGAAATACCGGGATCCCACCAGCGTGAGCTTCATCGAACCTCGCAAGATAAAAGAGGGCTACCGTCGCCCGGGTCACGCATCGTGCAATGACGGTCACCACATGAAGGAAAAAATGCGGTCAACGGCGCCGCCTAGTGCAGCGGTCCGCTCGGCGCAGCCATGACGATAGCGGCCATCGGCGATGCGTGGTGGCACACCATCCGCCAACCCGATGGTGTGCGCAAGAATACGTTGGTGGCCGCCGCAGCGCCGCGGGCGGTTCCGTCGGCCGTGGCGACATGCTCGATGGCGCTCTGCATCGCGAGGCCGACCGTCTCGAGCACGACGATCTCGTCCAGGCGGAACGACAGCTTGGCGTCGCCGGCAAAGAGCTGCTCCCAGGCGCCGCGCACTGCGTCGTATCCCACCAGGCGCGATCCGCCGGGATGAACGCACACGATCTCCTCGTCGTCGGCCCAGGTGGCCATCATGGCGTCCAGGTCGCGCGCTTCAAACGCCTGATAGAAAGCCAGCGCCGCGTCCTGAGGCGACGTGTAGATCGGAGTGGTGCGTGCCTTGGCCATGTTTGGCTCGTCCAGAACGGATTGGAAAGGAGGTTATGGTTGTTCGGCGTCAATTGGTCCGCGGATCGGGCGGAATGTACGCGGGCAGCGCGCTGCGCGCCAGGCCGTAGACCATGTCGGGCTTGAGTTCCCGCATGCATTTGAAATGACCGAGAGGGCACTCGCGCTTGAAGCAGGGGCTGCACTTGATGTCAATCTTGGCGATGCGCGCGACGGGCGAGAGCGGCGGCGTGTAGACCGGTGAGGACGAGCCGAACAGCGCGACCAGCGGAACGCCGACCGCGGCCGCCGCATGCATGAGACCGGAATCATTGCTGACCACGAGCGACGCCGAGGACAGGATGTCGATGGTGGTGCCCAGGTCCGTGCGCCCCGTGAGGTCGCGCACCTTGGATGCGTTTTCGCCCATGGCCATCAGCACGGCCTCCGACGAAATCTTGTCGTTGGGCGAGCCGACGATCCACACCTGCAGCCCGTCGCGCAGGAAGAGTCCCGCCAGGTCGGCGAACTGGTTGGGCGGCCAGCGCTTGGCCGCGCCGAATTCGGCACCGGGGCAAATGATGACGACAGGTCGGTCCGTCTTGAGATTGAGCGCGCGCATCGCGCCGGCGCGATTGACCGCGTTGGGAACCAGCACCGGCGCGGGCGACAGAGGCACCAGCGCACCGGGTGCTGCCGCCAGCGCCGCAAAGCGATCGACGAGCCGGGGCATCCCTTTCTTGTCGAGCCGGCGCGCGTCGGTCAACAGGCCGAAGCGCGCTTCGCCGCGATAGCCGATCCGCTTGGGGACGCGCGCGAAGTAGGGCACGAGTGCCGACTTCCACGAGTTGGGAAGGACGAACGCGCGCGTGTACTCTTCGGCCTTGAATTCCCGCGCCAGCTTGCGCCGGCCGGCAAGGTCGAACTTGCCGTGCCCGAATGGCGATTCGATGATCCGCCGGATGCCGCGCATGCGCGCGTACACCGGTGCGCACCAAGAGGGCGCGAGGATGTCAACGATCGGATCTTCGTAGGGGTCGCGCAGGAGCCCGACCAAAGGCTCGGACAGGATCGCGTCGCCTACCCATGACGGCGCAATGATCAGGATGCGCTCGGCCGCCATGTCATTCCCGCTCAATGGCCGCCCTTGCGCGGCCCTCCCTCGAGCTGGTATCGCGTGCCGCAATACGGACACATCGCCTCACCGGACTCGGCAATGTCGAGGAAGACGCGCGGATGCGACGACCAGAGCGGCATCGACGGATTGGGGCAGAACACCGGCAGGTCGTCCGGCTTGACCGCCACTGGGTTCATCGCCGTGGGGTCGTCCATGGTCACGCCTTGGTCAGCCAGGATTTCTTCGACGGCATGCGGCCGTGGACCGCATCGAAATACATCGCCTGCAGTCTGGTGGTGATCGGGCCGCGGCTGCCGGACCCGATCGTGCGGTTGTCGAGTTCGCGGATCGGCGTCACTTCGGCAGCAGTGCCGGTGAAAAACGATTCGTCGGCGCAGTAGACCTCGTCGCGCGTGATCCGCCGCTCGTGCACGGGGATGCCCAGTTCCTTCGCAAACGTGAAGATCGTGTTGCGCGTGATCCCGTTCAACGCGCCCGAGGAGAGGTCCGGCGTGTGCAGTTCGCCGTTGCTGACCAGGAAGATGTTCTCGCCTGAGCCTTCGGACACATAGCCCTGCGGATCGAGCAGCAGCGCCTCCTCGTAGCCGTCGTGCGTCGCCTCCTGGTTGGCCAGGATCGAATTGGCATAATTGGCGACGGCCTTGGCACCGGTCATCGTGATGTTCACATGATGGCGGGTGAACGACGAAGTCTTGACCTTGATGCCCTTTTCCATCCCTTCCGCGCCGAGATAGCTGCCCCAGGGCCACGCCGCGATGCACACGCGGACCGGATTGGATTTGGCGGCGACGCCCATCGCCTGCGAGCCGTAGAAGGCGAGCGGCCGCAGGTAACACGATTCGAGCTTGTTGTCGCGTACGCACGCCAATTGCGCCTCGTCCAGCACTTCCCGGGTGTACGGGATTTTCATGCCGAAGATGTGCGCCGAGCGGAACAGTCGGTCGGTATGGTCGCGCAAACGGAATATCGCGGGTCCATCCTCGGTCTTGTAGCAGCGGACCCCTTCGAACACGCCCATTCCATAGTGAAGCGTATGGGTCAGGACATGCGTAGTCGCCTCGCGCCATGGCACCATCTTGCCGTCATACCAGATCCATCCATCGCGGTCGGCCATCGACATGGCGCATTCTCCAGAGCTCGAGTCCAGGGCAAGATGTGATTTTAGCCGATTTCCCCTTGCTGCCCCGCGACGGACCGGACAGGCGGCGTCCAGGCGCGCCCGAACACGTGCAGCCACAGCATCGCCACCGCTCGCACTCGCGTCGCCTGGGATGCAGATTCGATACGCGCGTGCGGCGCGCCGGTGAGTCTCACCTGGTGCTGCAATCGGCGATAGTCGCGATAGGCGTCGGCCGCCTGATCCGCAAGCTCCACAGGCAGCAGTCCCAGCCCGGCGCAAATACCGAGCAATGCGATGTTGCCCGCGTTGCGCGTTAACGCCGGATGCCGATGCGCGTGCGCAAGCACCAGATATTGCACGGTGAACTCGATGTCCACCATCCCGCCAGGATCGTGTTTCAGGTCGAAGAGCGCAGTGCGATTGGGATGGCCGGCCGCCATTTTGCGACGCATGTCGGTGACGTCGTCGGCGAGTTTGCGAAGGTCCCGCGGCAAGCGCAGGATCGCTTCGCGCTCGGCTTCGAACGCCGCGCCCAGTTGCGCGTTGCCGGCCACGAAGCGCGCGCGAGTCAGCGCCTGGTGCTCCCACGTCCAGGCGGTTTCCCGCTGGTATTTGCAAAACGCGGCGATGCTGGACACCAGCAGTCCCGACGCGCCGTCGGGGCGCAGACGCAGGTCCGTGTCGTAGAGCTGGCCCGCCGCCGTGTTGCTCGTGATCCATGTGATAAGCCGCTGTGCCAGACGCGCATAGCGCTCCGGAAGCGAATCCGCTTCGGTGTCGGCGGGATCGATATCGTAGAGGAACACGATATCGAGGTCCGATGCGTAGCCCAATTCCTTGCCGCCCAGCTTGCCGTACCCGATGATTGCGAAGCGCGGCGGTGAAGCGGTCGGCCCGGCGAGATGCGCCCAGCACGCATCGAGCGTGGCAGCGAGCAGCACGTCCGCGAGCGAGGAAAGGTGATCCGCCAGCCGCTCCACGGTCAGGCGCCCGCCAAGGTCTTGTGCCAGCAGGCGAATCGTATGGGCGTCGTGAAAGTGGCGTAGCGTGTCCATCTGACGGTCGACGTCGCCGGCGTGTGCGGCCATCTGGCGCGCCAGCTCGTCGCGCCACGCATCCCAGTCCGGCTCGG
The DNA here is from genome assembly GCA_963819965.1 of uncultured beta proteobacterium. Lineage (GTDB taxonomy): Bacteria > Pseudomonadota > Gammaproteobacteria > Burkholderiales > Casimicrobiaceae > VBCG01. Next base: position 62,204 of record CAWFYA010000004.1, on the reverse strand, counting down.
ACAGCAGCACGCGCGCGTCCAGCAGCTCGTCGAGGAGGATGGGGTGTTGGGTCAGGTAATCCGCCGCCCAGGCCGAAGCGCCCATGAGCTGCGCGATCCGCGGCAACACTGGCGGATGCTCGATGACCAGCGCCAAGTATGCGCTGCGCCGGCTCACCGCTTCCAGGAGCGTCAGCAGGCGGCCGAATACCACCTGTGCGCCGGCCGTGCCTGGATTGGCGGCGGCGGTGGCGAGTAGCTGCGGAACGAGCGTGTCGAAGCGCTGGCGCGACTGCACCGGCAGTTGCAGGTAGCGGCTGCTGGCACGCACCCTGCCCAACGTCGCGATCAGTCCATCGGCGTCGGTATATCCGTTGGCCGGCAGATGCGTGCGCGCGGCTGGCGAGGCCGAAGGTCCTTCCCATAGCTCCGTGTACAAGTCGCGCTCGCCGGTGTCCTGGCGTTCCTGGTCGCCGAATACCTGCGCGAACTGTTCGCTCACCTGCGCGCGGTGGCGGCGCAACTCCGCATCGAAATCGCACAAGCCCGCAAAGTCCATGGCGTCCGCAAGCTGTGCGCGCTCGTCGGGGTCCTCGGGAAGCTGATGCGTCTGCTGGTCATCGCGGTATTGGAGGCGGTGCTCAGTCCGGCGCAGGAAAACATAGGCGTTGCGAAGCGCGTCGGCCGCCGATCGCGGGAGCAAGCCCCGCGCCTCGAGCGCCGCCAGTGCCGGCAGCGTGCCCCGGACGCGCAGGTCGCGCTCACGCCCACCGCGGACGATTTGCAGTGCCTGAACGATGAATTCGATTTCGCGGATGCCGCCTTCTCCCAGTTTCACGTTGGCGAGGAGGTCGCTGCGCTGTCCCTGGTCCCGGATCTGGCGGTGGACATCGCGCAACCCGTCATAGGCGTCGTAGTCAAGGTATTTGCGAAACACGAAGGGGACCACCAGTGCATCGATCGCGTCGTGACCGGCTCCGGTGAGCGCGCGGGCCTTGAGCCACGCGTAGCGTTCCCAGGTCCGGCCCTGGGTTACCAAGTACGCTTCCAGGCCGGCGAAGGTGGTGGTCAATGGTCCGCTTTCGCCGTAGGGACGCAGGCGCGTATCGACGCGAAACACGTAGCCCTCGGGCGAAACGTCGTGCAGCGCCGCGATGAGTCGCTGTCCCAGGCGATCGAAGTATTCGCGATTGGCGAGCTTGCGCGGGCCCGAGGTTTCGCCGGCATCGGGATAGACGAAGATGAGGTCGATATCCGAAGAAACGTTGAGTTCGCCACCGCCGAGCTTGCCCATGCCGATCACGATCAGGCGCTGCGGCGTGCCGTCTTCCGCGCTCAGGGGCTCGCCGAAGTTGCGCGTCAGCAAGCGGGCGTGTGTATCCGTCGCTGCGCGGACGGCGAGCTCGGCGAACTGCGTCATCGTGCGGCAAACCTCCGTCAAGGGCGCCGCCTGCGCGAGATCGCGCACCATCGTGTGCAGGAACACGCGGCGGCGCAGGCGCCGCAACGCAATCCCCAGCGATTCCGATTCGACCGCCGCATCGCCCTCCGCTTCGGTGATTGTCAGCGCGGCTTCGGCTGTGTCCAATGCGAAGGGCCTCGTGCACGAGGCCGCCAGCCAGTCGGCGAGCGCCGGCTCCGCGACCAGCGCGCGGGTGGCATACCGACTGAACGCAAGGGCTCGTGCGAGGTCCATGAATGGCGTAATGGGCGCCCCGGCAGAGGCGGCGGGACGGGCAAGGCGCAGGTTTCCTTCAGCTACAATTCAGCTTCCCGGCAGATCATTATGCCTTTAGCCGCGCCCCGACCCGCATTGCACCCTTGTTCCCCTCGCGCGCCGCACGAATTTTCCGCTTCTGCCGTGCGGCCACCGTGGCGGCGTTCGCGCTGTTCTGCATTTTGCTGCTGGCGATACGCTTCATCGTCTTCCCGCGAATCGAGGATTATCGCGACCGGATCGTGGCTGGACTCTCGGACGAACTGGGACAGCCCGTGGCGATGGCCGCCATCGAAACCGGCTGGCAAGGCTGGAATCCGCGCCTGATCATCCGCGGCGTACAAGTTCGAGACGGCCAGCACCCCGCTGCGGAAGCACTGGTCGATCTTCCGCGCATCGACCTGGTCGTGTCCTGGACATCGTTGCCGTTGCTTGACCTGCGCTTCAAGCAGGTGACGATCGACCATCCCCAGCTTTCCGTGCGGCGCGACGTGCAAGGACGCTTGCACGTGGCGGGTATCGAAATCGACCCCGAGCGCCAAAGCGATGACACCCGCGTCACCGAATGGCTGTTGCGTCAGCCGAGCATCGTCGTCACCGATGCGCTGCTGACCTGGACCGACGAACTGCGCCATGCGCCGCAGCTCGTGCTCGACCATGTGCAGTTCCGGCTCGAGCACAGTTCGGGTCACCATCGTTTCGGCTTGGTGGGTACTCCACCGGCCGACCTGGCGTCGCCGATCGACTTCCGCGGCGATGTCACCGATGCGTCGCTCAAGGACTGGCGTGATGCGCGGGGACGCTTCTACGTGCGCCTCGATTTCGCGGACATCGCGCTGTGGCGGGAATGGATTCCGATTCCCATCGCCGTCGACCGCGGCAAGGGCGCGTTGCGCGCCTGGTTCGACTTTGCCGGGGGCGGACCAACGGGCATGGTTGCCGACTTCGAACTAGTCGACGTGAACACGCGGCTGGGCCGCGACCTGCCGCAGCTCGACCTGGAAAACGTCTCGGGCCACTTCGACTGGACCCGCCAGGGAGGCAAGCGCGTGCTGGCCGCCACGGGACTCACGTTCACCACCAGCACTGGCCTCACACTGGACCCTGCCGATTTCCGCCTCACGCTGCAGGAAGGCGGCGACGGCGCGATCACCGGCGGCGACTTGGCGATTGCGCGGCTCGATGCGGAACCCTTGACCGCGCTGGCCGCACACTTGCCGTTGCCCGAAGGCTGGCGTCCTCTCCTTGCGCGATTTGCGCCGCGAGGCAGCATCGGCAACGGCAAATTCAGCTGGTCAGGCGCCGGTGACCTGCCGGAAACGTTCGCGGCGAGCGGAACATTGAAGGAATTCGGATTCAACGCGACGAAGGGTGTGCCCGGCGTGACGGGCCTCACCGGAACCTTCGATCTGGACCAATCCCACGGCACGGCCAAACTGGACAGTCGCGCGCTGAAGATCGAGGCGCCCGATCTGTGGAAGGAGGCGCTGAAGTTCACGAGTGCCGGCGGCCGTGTCGCCTGGGACAAGCGCCAGGCGCCACTGCGCGTCGAATGGAACGATTTGCATTTTTCCGGCGCGCCGCTGACGGGCAACGCGAGCGGCTCGTGGGTGGCGGCGGAGAAGGGGCCGGGAACGCTGGATCTGCACGCGTCGCTGGCCGGTGGCAGCATACCGGACATCACGCGTTTCATGCCTCTGGTGCTCGATGCCGCCGTGCGCGATTGGTTAAGTGCCAGCCTCAAGAGCGGGTCGGCAAGCGATGTTCGCATCCTGGTGACAGGCGATCTGGCGGCGTTTCCGTTTGCGGAAAATCGCAATGGAAAGTTTCTTGTAACGCTAAAGGTCAAGGACGTGACGCTGAGTTTCCTGCCCGACTGGCCCACGATCGACGGTATCGACGCGGACTTGCGCTTTGAAGGCACGCGCATGAGCATCGACGCCGCGCGGGGGCGCTCGCTGGGCGCACAGTTGGGGCTGACCAAGGCAGAAATTCCGGTGTTGGGCGCGTCATTCCCCATGCTCACAGTGACGGGCGACGCGAGCGGGCCGACGTCCGAATTCCTGCGCTACGTCGACCAGAGTCCTGTCGCCGGGTGGATTGGCCATGCCACCGCGGGCGCGCAGGCAACGGGATCCGGCAAGCTCCAACTCAAGTTGACCGTGCCGCTGGGGAAGGGCGACGGCGCCCGCGTCGCCGGTAGCTACCAGTTCATCGCCAACGAACTGCGCTTTCCCCACGTACCGGCATTGGCCAAGGTCAATGGCCAGGTCGCCTTTAGCGAGCAGGAAATTCGGACCCAGGATGTCGCGTTCGAGACGCTGGGCGGACCTGCGCGGCTGACCATTGGAAACATCGACGGTGCGGTCCGCGTTGTTGGCACCGGCACAGCGGATCTCGCCACGCTGCGCAAGGAACTCAGTTTGCCGCTGATCGACCATGTTTCCGGAACAACCGATTGGGAAGTCGGCCTCACGGCGCGGGGCGAGTCGGTCGGATGGTCGGTAGGCAGTTCCCTGAAGGGCGCAGTCATCGACCTTCCTGCGCCGATCGGCAAGAGCGCCGCGGAAGTTGCCCCGCTGCAAATTGAACGCCACGAAAACCCGGGAAACCCGAATCAGGATGTGGTTACCGCCGATTACCGCGGACTGGTCCGGGTGATCGCCCATCGCGATTCAGGCGTTGCCGCCAACGCGCCGGATCGCGTGCTGCTGCTGCTCGGTAAGCAGATGCCGGGACAGGCGACGCCGACGCCGACGCTTCCGGGCGTTGCCGTGCGTGGACAAATGCCCGCGCTCGATCTCGACGCATGGCTCGCGCTCTACGCCAGGGAAAGGCCAAAGGAGGCAGCCGGCGACGCCGGCAAGCCCCTCCCCGAATTGAATGGCGTGGATCTCGACGCCGGAACGCTCGAAATCTTCGGCCGCGTGCTGCACGATTTCAAGGTGAGCGCACAACCGGCCGGCGATGACTGGCGCCTGACGATGCATGGGCGGGAAGTCGACGGCGATGCAACGTGGCATGGTCCGTCGGCGACGCTTCCCAACGGGCGCGTGATGGCGCGGCTGACGCGACTGGTGCCACCCGGACCCGGGGAACTTCATCCCGTGCGCGGCGACAAGGATGCGTCCGGCTATGCGGCCAATCCCTGGCCCGAACTCGACATCGTGTCGGATGCGTTCGTGACCAGGAAAGGGCATGACCTGGGAAAGCTGGAACTCGTGGCACAGCCTGTCGGACCCGATTGGCGCATCCAGAAGCTGTCGCTGGCCAATCCTGATGGAAGCATCGATGCCAATGGCTGGTGGCGCGTCCGCGGGGAGCATCAGCAGACGGTTCTCGATGCGACGGTGGACGTGAAGGACGCCGGGGGCTACCTCACGCGCTTCGGCTACGGCGACCTTGTGCGCGAGGCGCCGACCGACATCAAGGGCAAGCTGCAGTGGACCGGCGCGCCGAACGATTTCGATTTTCCGACACTTACGGGCAATTTCACGATGCACTCCGGCGCCGGACGTTTCACCAAGATCGACCCGGGTATCGGCAAGTTGCTCGGCGTGCTATCGCTGCAGGCGCTGCCAAGGCGCATCACGCTCGACTTCCAGGACATCTTCAGCGAAGGTTTTGCGTTCGACGACATCAACGGCGACATCCGCATCGACGACGGCCTGATGCACACGGAAAACCTGAAGCTGGTCGGACCTGCGGCGTCCGTCGCGATCAAGGGCGACATCGAACTGGCAAAGGAGACGCAGCGCCTGTTGGTACGCGTGCAGCCTTCGCTGAGTTCAAGCGTTTCCGCCGGCGCAGCAGTGCTGTTCATCGCCAATCCGTTGGTGGGTGCGGCGGTGGGGGCGGGTGCGTTACTTGCGCAGAAGCTGTTCAACAATCCGCTCGATCAGATGTTCAGCTATGAGTACCGCGTGTCCGGGCCGTGGGCGGATCCCGTCGTCGTGCGCGTGAACGGTGAAGTGGCGACAATGCCCGTGACGGGCGAACTTGGAAGCGAGACGAGGAAGTGAACCAGTCCCTGCGGGTTGCGGCGGTGCAGACATTGTCAGGCGGCGACGTCGCGGAAAATCTGGCGCAAGCGACGACACTGGTCGGCGAAGCGGCGGCGCAGGGCGCCAAGCTGATTCTTCTGCCGGAGTATTTCGGCATCCTGGGTGCGCGCGCCACCGACAAGCTTGCCGCGAAGGAGCAAGACGGCCAGGGACCGCAACAGGACTTCCTCGCGCGCATGGCGCGCGAGCACGCTTGCTTCATCGTGGGCGGCAGCGTGCCGATCGCGACTGGGGATCCACATCGCATCCGCAGCGCCTGCCTGGTCTACGCGCCCGATGGCGAGCGCATCGCGCGCTACGACAAGATGCACCTGTTCCGATTCACGAAAGGTGAGGAGGACTACGACGAGACGCGCACCATCGAGCCGGGCGACTCGCCGGTGGCGTTCGACGGTCCCTGCGGCCGCATTGGCTTGTCGATTTGCTATGACGTGAGATTTCCCGAGATTTATCGCACCTATCGCGACTGCGCGCTGATCGTGGTGCCGGCGGCGTTCACCGCGACCACCGGCGCGGCGCACTGGGAACTGCTGCTGCGGACGCGCGCGGTCGAGAATCAATGCTATGTGCTCGCCGCGGCCCAGGGCGGGCTGCATCCCAACGGCCGTCGCACCTGGGGGCACTCGATGCTGGTCGATCCCTGGGGAACGATTATGGCGGTGCTGGAAGAGGGGACGGGCGTCGTGGTCGGCGACGTCGACCTCGCGCGCATTGCCGAGGTGCGCAGGCAATTGCCGGCACTGACGCACCGCGTTCTCTAGCCGCCTTGTGCAACAGCCAGCGATTGTTCCGCTGTGCGCGGCGGAAACCTTGCGGCGTCGCCATCTTCGCGCTTGAAGAATACGAGACCCCAGGTTCCCGCGTGCGCGGGAACGACAAGGAGGCTTGCTTGGGCTGCGCTAATTGCCCTTGAGCAGCACGAGCACCGCGCCGCCGCCACCGGCGTGCTGCGGCGCCTCCGCGTACGCGAGCACGTCATCCCAGGTGGCGAGCCAGCGCCGGACCTTGCCCTTGAGCACGGGTTCCTTGTTCGGCGACGTGAGGCCTTTGCCGTGGATCACCCGCACGCATCGCTGGCCGCGTTCACGCGCCGAGTTGATGAAGTCGGCCAGTATGTCGTGCGCCTCCTCGGCGGTATGACCATGCAGGTCGAGTTCGGCCTGCACCGACCAATGTCCGCGCCGCAGCTTGCCGGCGATATCCGGGCCAATGCCTTTGCGCACAAAGGTCTGGCCGTGCTCGAATTCTTGACCGGCGTCCCAGGATTGGGGCGCGGGCTGCTCGCCGTATTTGGCGGCAGCGAGGACATCGCGCTCGTCGGCCAGCGTATTCCGTGCGATAGGCTCAGGGCGAGGAGGGTCGAGCCTGGCCTTGTTCACGGGCGCCAGGCGCTGCACATCGGCAAACGCGCGCGCGAGGTCGATGTCGCCATCGGCGTGCTTGCCGGCGGCCAGCAGGCGCTTCGGGGGAGAAGGGATCGGCGCTTTCGCAGCCGGCGGGGCGTTGCCGGCCTTGGGCTCCGGCTTTGCGCTCCGGGGCGTCCGGCCCGCGGCATCGAGCAGGGATTTGAGATCGGAGAGTTTCGCCATGTTCGTGCAGGATTGCGCGACTGCCATCCCCTCGTTCCGCGTTCTTCGCGACGACCTGTCCTGGGTGTCCCTAGACTCAGTTTCCTTCCAGATAGGCCTCGGCGTCGAGTGCTGCCATGCACCCCGTCCCGGCGGAGGTCACCGCTTGCCGATAGACGTGGTCCGCCACGTCGCCGGCCGCGAACACTCCCGGGACCGACGTTGCGGTGGCACTGCCGTCACTGCCGCCCTTGACCTTGATATACCCGCCCGACATGGTCACCTGACCCTCGAAAATCTGGGTATTCGGCGTGTGGCCAATGGCGATGAACACGCCATGGACGCCGAGGTCCTGCGTCGTGCTGCTCTTCACGTCGCGCAGCCGCACGCCCGTGACGCCCGTGGCGTCGCCCAGCACTTCGTCCAGCGTGTGGTTCCACAGCACGCGCATGTTGCCCCCGTCCTTCGTCTTGGCCATCAGGCGGTCCACCAGAATGGCTTCGGCGCGGAACTTGTCGCGGCGGTGGACGATCGTGACCTTTTTCGCGATGTTGGACAGGTAGAGCGCCTCCTCGACGGCGGTGTTGCCGCCGCCGACCACCACCACTTCCTGGCCCTTGTAGAAAAACCCGTCACAGGTTGCGCAGGCGGATACGCCTTTGCCCATGAACGCATCTTCCGAAGGCAGGCCCAGGTATCGTGCCGAAGCGCCGGTCGCGATGATGAGCGCGTCGCACGTGTATTCCGCGGCGTCGCCCACCAGGCGGAAGGGCTTGGCGTCCAGTTTGACCGTGTGGATGTGATCGAAGATCAGTTCGGTCGCGAAGCGCTCGGCGTGCTTCTGGAAGCGCGCCATGAGGTCGGGTCCCATCACGCCGTCCGCGTCCGCGGGCCAGTTGTCGACATCGGTCGTCGTCATCAGCTGACCGCCCTGCGCCAGACCCGTAATCAGCACGGGCGAAAGGTTGGCGCGCGCGGCGTATACTGCCGCGCTGTACCCGGCGGGGCCGGAGCCCAGGATCAGCAGACGGGCGTGCTTCACGTTCATGGCTCGATCTCGCGATGCAAAAGCGATGCAGTTTATCGTATGTGGGGGAGCCGGCCTTGGCGGGCAAGTTGATGCGGCGCGGCCCGCGCGTCCCGATGCGGAACTCCCCCGAATCCGTCTGCCGCAGCGTATAATGCGGCCTATGAAGTATTGGCTGCAACCCCATGGTTTTTAAGCGGAACGACATGGTCAACCGGCGCGCCCCAGCGCCGGAATCGGATCTTTCGCCACGGTTTGCGCGACTGGTCCGGGAATCGTGCTGGTTGCTGGTCGTGGCCGCGATTATCTATCTCGGGCTTATCCTCGCGACGTATTCGAAATCCGATCCGGGCTGGTCGTTTTCCGGCACGGGCGCGGTACTAGCCAATCGTGGCGGCGTCGTCGGCGCATGGCTCGCCGACCTGCTGCTCTACCTCTTCGGCATGTCGGCGTGGTGGTGGGCAGTTGGTGGCGCGGTACTCGTTATCGCCGGATACCGCCGTGTCGTGCGGCCGGAAGATGCGACGGACCATCCCTTGGGTCTGGGCGTGCTCGGGTTCGCACTGGTCCTGTTCTCGAGTGCCGCGCTCGAGGCCCTCCGGCTGTGGAAGCTGCCGGTGACGCTGCCCTTGGCGCCGGGAGGCGCATTGGGCGATACCATCGGTCAGGCGCTGGCCCATGCCATCGGTTTCAACGGCGCGACGCTGTTGCTGCTGGCTTTCTTTGCGGTCGGCTCATCGCTGCTGTTCGGCATTTCCTGGCTCAAGGTGATGGAGCGCATTGGCGCCGGAATCGAGACGCTGATCGCCTGGATTCGCCGCCGGCGCGAGGCGGCCATCGATCGCAAGATCGGCGACGAGGCGACGATCGAACGCGAGCAGGTCGTGCTGCACTTGCGCGAAGAGGAAGAGGAACGCGCGCCGGTGCTCGTGGTCCCCGCCGCCGCGCCCGTGCCTAAGTCCGAGCGCGTGGTAAAGGAGAAGCAGCGGCCGCTCTTCACCGACATGCCGGATTCGCCGCTGCCGCCGCTGGCACTGCTCGAAGATGCGCCGTCGCTGCAGGAATCGGTCAGCACCGAGACGCTCGAATACACGTCGCGCCTCATCGAGCGCAAGCTCGCAGACTTTGGCGTCAGCGCAAAAGTGCTCGCGGCTTATCCTGGTCCCGTGATCACGCGCTACGAAATCGAGCCTGCCGTCGGCGTGAAAGGCGCGCAGATCGTCAACCTGATCAAGGACATCGCCCGGGCGCTGTCGGTGGTGTCGATCCGCGTGGTGGAGACGATACCCGGCAAGTCGTGCATGGGCCTCGAACTGCCCAATCCGCGCCGGCAGGTTGTGAAGCTGGTCGAGATCCTGTCGTCGGCCATCTACAACGACACGGCGGGCGTGCTGACGCTGGCCCTCGGCAAGGACATCGCGGGCAAGCCGGTGGTGGCGGATCTCGCACGGATGCCGCACCTGCTGGTCGCAGGCACCACGGGTTCGGGCAAGTCGGTCGCGGTGAACGCGATGATCCTGTCGCTCCTCTACAAGGCGGAGCCGAAGCAGGTGCGCCTGATCCTGATCGATCCCAAGATGCTCGAGCTGTCGATGTACGAGGGCATCCCGCACCTGTTGGCGCCGGTCGTCACCAACATGAAGCTCGCCCCGAACGCGCTCAACTGGTGCGTCGGCGAGATGGAGCGCCGCTACAAGTTGATGTCGCTGCTCGGCGTGCGTAATCTTGCCGGATACAACGCGAAAATCGTCGAAGGCAGGAAGTCCGGCAAGAAGGAGCTCAATCCGCTGTCGTTGACGCCGGAAGCACCCGAGCCGCTGGAAGAAATGCCGTTGATCGTCGTCGTGGTGGACGAACTCGCCGACCTGATGATGGTGACGGGCAAGAAAATCGAGGAATTGATCGCGCGCATTGCGCAAAAGGCGCGGGCCGCGGGCATTCACCTGATCCTGGCCACGCAGCGGCCGTCGGTGGACGTCATCACTGGCCTCATCAAGGCCAACATTCCGTCGCGCATCGCGTTCCAGGTGGCCAGCAAGATCGACTCGCGCACGATCCTGGACCAGATGGGCGCCGAAGCGCTGCTCGGGCAGGGTGACATGCTCTACATGCCTCCCGGCACCGGCTATCCGCTGCGCGTGCACGGCGCCTTCGTGTCCGATGGCGAGGTGCACCGGGTAGTCGAGCACCTGAAGCAGCTGGGCGAGCCGCAATACATCGAAGGCTTGCTCGAAGGCGGTGTCGCGGGCGGCAACGGGGATGACGGTGTCTCGGTCGACGGCGGCGATGCGGAGTCGGACCCGATGTACGACCAGGCCGTGGCTGTGGTGCTGAAGACAAGGCGACCGTCGATTTCGCTGGTGCAGCGTCATCTGCGGATCGGCTACAACCGCGCGGCGCGGCTCATCGAGCAAATGGAAAACGCCGGACTGGTTTCACCCATGCAGACCAACGGCAATCGCGAGGTGCTGGTGCCCGCCGGCAAGGGCGACGGTTGAGCATGCGCGGGTGGTCTGTTGCAGCCTTCGCGGCGGCGTGGCTGAATTTTGGCTCATGCGTCGCGGGTCCGGTCGAGGTCTATCGCGAGGGCCCGCAGCTGTGTCCGCATGACCTGCCGAAGACCGCGCCCGTGCTTACGCAGGGACAGGCGATCGACCGCTCCCGCGCGATGCTGCCGATCGGCTTCTGCGGACCGGACACCTTCGTGTCGGGCTGCGACGCGGAACCCGAGTTCGCGCTCGGCGCGTGGCGAATCTACTTCCATCAATATCGCGACCGCGGCGTGACGCACGACCGCGGCGGACTGTCGCATACGTATATCATTCTCGACCCGGTCGGCAATTGCCTGGCCAACATACCCGGAACCGACTTCGGCGCCCCCCATTGATGAGCTCATGCATTTTCCCGTTCCCGCGCGGCACCGTCGCTTTTGCGGCGCTGGCGCTTGTCGCTGTCGCGCAGCCGACGGACGCAGCAACACTGGACCGTCTGCATGCGTTCGTGCGCGAAACACAGACGGCGCGCACGCAGTTCACGCAGACCGTCGTCGACAAGAACGGACGCGCGCTGCGCAGCGCCAACGGCACGTTCGAACTGTCACGTCCGGGAAAATTTCGCTGGATCGTTGAAGCGCCCTACAAGCAGTTGCTGGTGGGGGACGGCCAACGGGTATGGGTGTACGACGAAGACCTGAACCAGGTCATCGTGCGCAAGGTCGGCGACATGCTGGGGGGCACGCCGGCCGCGCTTCTGTCCGGCAACCAGGACGTGGAGCGCGCGTTCGACTGGAAGGACCTGCCGGCGACGGACGGCCTCGAGTGGTTGAGCGCGACGCCGCTCGCCAAGGATGCCGCATTCACCGAAATCCGCATCGGCTTCGACGCCAAGGGCCTCGCCGCACTGGAGATCGTCGACGCGTTCGGCCAGAGGAGTCTCGTGCGGTTCACGCACGTCGAGCGCAATCCGAAATTCGCGCCGGACACGTTCCGCTTCACGCCGCCCAAGGGCGCCGACGTCATCGGCGACGTCAAGTAGGATTCACGGCAGCGGCAGCCCCTTGGTCGCCATGACCTTGCGCAGCCGATCCGGATAGTCCGTGATGATGCCGTCGACTTTCCAGTCGATGAGACGGGCCATGTCGGCCGGATCATTGACCGTCCAAGGCAGAACGAGGAGACCCAACCCGTGCGCTTCGGCGACAGTGTCAGGCGTCAGGTTGCGCCAGAACATCGACCACGTTCCGCATCCGGCGGCCCGCGCAAGCCGCGGTATTGATCCGCCATGCTGGCTGAGGTCGAATCCTGCCAGCCAGGGCGAAGGTGCGGCGGCGTCGCGCTGCACCGTGTTGTCGCCCGAGGTCTCGATCGTCAGGCAGGCAGTGGGTATCCGGGCATCGAGCTTCCTGACCTCTACCAACGTTCGCCAATCGAACGATTGGACCGTGACCCGCTCGACATAACCCGCGTCCCGGATCGCCGTGACGACAAGTCGCGCGAACGCGACCGGGTCGACCGTGTCGCTTCCGCTCGTCGGCGTGATCTTGGTCTCGATGTTGAAGCGCACCGCATTGCCCGCGCCCAGCGCGAACACCTCGGCCAGCGTCGGAAAGTGCTGGCCATCGACCGGCTGCTGCTCGGGAAACTGCCGGGCGTAGGCGCTGGACGGATTGATGCGGCCGAGTTCGAAGCGCTTGAGTTCGGCCAGCGACAACGAATGGATGGGCGGACCCTTGCTCGCCAGCCACATACCATCCGGACCCCGCACCAGGTCGGGATTGAGATAGCGGTCGTGCGATATCACCAGCACGCCGTCCTTGGTCACGCCCATGTCGGTTTCGAGCGTGGTGACGCCAATGGCCAGCGCGCGCTGAAACGCGGCAAGCGTGTTCTCGGGTGCCAAGCCGCGCGTTCCGCGATGGCCCTCGAGGTCGAAGGCGACTGCGGGCAACGCCTGCGTCAGCGCGATCAGCGCGAGTAGCGTGCGCAGACCCGGCATGTCGGCGGGCCTATCGCGCCAGCCATGCCTGGACGCGCGGGTGCGCGAGCACGTCGGTGTTGACGACGAACTCAGGGCGCCGCGCGTTCGCCATGTCGACGATGCTGGTGAGGCCGGTTGCTGCCATGTTGTGAAAGCACTCGTCGGTCCAGCATAGCGCGTGCGGCGTGACGATCACGTTGTCCATCGCGAGAAGGGGATTTGACCGGTCCACCGGCTCCTGCTCGAATACATCAAGCGCTGCGCCCGCGATTTTTCGCGACTGCAGTGCCGCGATCAGCGCCGGCTCATCGACCACGGGTCCGCGCGACACGTTGATGAAGAACGCGGTCGGCTTCATCAGCGCAAATTGCGCGCTGCTGATGAGGTGTCGCGTCTCGTCGTTGAGCAGCGGAATCGTGACCACGAAATCGGATTCGCGCATCACGGTAGCAAGATCGACCTTGCGCGCGCCCAGGTAAGCCAACTCGACCGCATTGACGTAGGGATCGGCGGCGAGCAGCTTCAAGTCGAACACGCGCGCCATGCGCAGGAGTTCCTTGCCGATACGGCCGGCGCCGACGACGCCCAACGTGCGGCCGGTCAGGCCGGTCCCCATGTTGTCCATCCGCTCGTCCCAGCGGCCGGTGCGGGTGAGGCGGTCCTTTAGCATCATCTTGCCGGCGAGTGCCAGGACGAACGTCAGCGCAATCGTCGCGACCGGACGCGGCATCGCCATCGGCGTGTTGGTGACGACGATGCCGGCGCGGGTCATGGCGGGGACGTCTACCGAGTCGTAGCCCACGCCATGGCGCGCCACGACGCGCAGTCGGCAATCGGCGCGGGCGACGGCCGCGCCAGGCGTACGCGCCATGTTCACGTAGACAGCGTCGTAGCGCGCGGCGTGGTCGGGCGTCAGTTCACGCACGATCTCCGGCAGATACTCCCACTCGATGTCCGGCGCGTCGGCGAGGATTTCCAGCGCCTTGCGCCCGAAGGCCGGTTCGCCCCGCGAATCGAGGATGTCCCGCGTGATTCCAACTCGAAACTTGTCCGCCAAGGAATGCTCCGTCAATTTGCCGCGCTGCGCATGATTTCCAGGCCGCTGCGCAGCGCGTTTTGCAACATCAGTTGATCGATGCCATAGGACATCAGCCGGAAGCCCTTGGCCACGTAGTCGCGCGCCCAGTCGTCGTCCATGCCGATGAACGCGGCGGCCTTGCCCTGGGCATCACAGGCTGCGACGATCCTCGCCACCGCGGCAAGGTAGTCAGGATGCTGGAACTGCCCTGGAATGCCCATGAAATTGGTCAGGTCGAAATGGCCGAGCCACAATGCGTCGACACCGGGCTCGGCGGCAATGGCCTCGACATTGGCCAGTCCCTCGGTCGTCTCGATCTGCGGAATCACCATCGTGCGCCTGTGCAGGGCCTCCATCTTGGCGACGACGTCCCCGCCCTGGTAGTCGTCGTGCGCGAATCCGAACGCGGCACCGCGACGGCCCGCCGGCGGGTACCGTGTACAGGCGACAATGCTGCGCGCCTCCTCGGCGGTTCCGACCATCGGCACCATGATGCCCATGGCACCCACATCCAGCGCGCGGGCGATGAAGTGGTACTCGCCGCGCGGCACCCGCACCATCGGCACGATATCGAGGCCGCGGCACAATGCGAATTGCGTCTTGAGCGTCTCGAACCCCAGCCCGGTGTGTTCCATGTCGTACAGCACGAATTCGGCGCCCGCGTTGCGGCATATCTGCGGCAGTCCGGGGGAAAAAAATTCGAACACCATCACGCCGAACGCGCGGCCGCCTGCCGCGAGTCTTGCCTTTACGGGATTTTCACGCACGGTCAGCTTGCCTCCAGCATTTTGCGCGATGCGCGCGATCCTTATTCCGGCGCCCTGGATCCACGATGCGGTCAGCGACGCACACTTGCCGGCGAAGTGTATCTCGCCGGCGTGCAAACCCGCAGCCCAGCCCTCATAATTGTCCTTGCCATGAACGACCTCTTTGCCTCTGCGGACGTGACCGGCGTGGCGCCGCCGCTGGCTGAACGCCTGCGGCCGAAGTCGGTCGCTGACGTGGCGGGGCAGCGGCACCTGCTGGCGCCAGGCAAGCCGCTCGCCGTGGCTTTTGCGTCCGGCAAGCTGCATTCGATGATCCTCTGGGGCCCCCCCGGGGTAGGCAAGACGACGCTGGCGCGTCTGATGGCCGACGCATTCAACGCCGAGTTCATCGCGATTTCCGCCGTCCTCGCCGGTGTGAAGGACATTCGCGATGCCGTGGCCAGGGCCGAGGCGACGCGCGCGCAATCCGGCCGCGCGACCATCCTGTTCGTCGATGAAGTGCACCGTTTCAACAAGGCGCAGCAGGATGCGTTCCTCCCTTTCGTCGAGCAAGGCACGCTGACTTTCATCGGTGCGACGACCGAGAATCCTTCGTTCGAAGTGAATGGCGCCCTGCTTTCGCGCGCCACCGTGTATGTGCTCGAGCCCTTGTCGGCGCAGGACCTCGCCGTCCTGTTTCAGCGCGCAACGGCTGCTGCCATGCCGGATGTTGCATTCGACGCGCCGGCGCGCGACGCGTTGATCGCGTACGCCGACGGTGACGGGCGGCGCCTGATCAACCTGGTCGAGCAACTCGCGGTCGCGACCGGTGAAGCAGCCCGCGCAACGGTCGATTTGCCATTCCTCGAGGAGACCATCTCGCGCAGCCTGCGCCGTTTCGACAAGGGTGGCGAGGCGTTTTATGATCAGATTTCCGCGCTTCACAAATCCGTGCGCGGCTCGGACCCGGACGCGTCGTTGTACTGGATGTGCCGGATGCTCGATGGCGGCGCCGATCCGCTGTACGTTGCGCGGCGTCTCATTCGCATGGCCAGCGAGGACATCGGACTCGCTGACCCGCGCGCGTTGCGACTGGCGCTGGACGCGGCCGAGACCTATGAGCGCCTGGGCACGCCCGAAGGCGAACTGGCGCTCGCGCAATGCGTCCTCTACCTGGCGGCTGCGCCCAAGTCCAATGCCGCGTACGTCGCGTTCAACGCGGCCAAGGCATTCATTGCCGACGACGGCTCGCGACCGGTGCCGCTGCGGCTGCGCAATGCGCCGACCAAGCTGATGAAGGGCCTGGGCTACGGCAAGGGGTATCGCTATGCGCACGACGAGGAGGGCGCCTATGCCGCCGGCGAGCATTATCTTCCGGACGACATGACGCCGCAGAATTTCTACACGCCGACGGATCGCGGCCTCGAAGGTCGGATTCGCGAAAAGCTGGAAACGCTGCGCGCGCAGGACCGCCGGGCGGAAAACGACGACGATGCTGAGCAGGACCGCTCGCGGTAAAGCATCGCAAGTCTCTGATATAATTAGTTAATGCTAGATATCAATCTCTTCAGAAACGACTTGGCCGCGGTGACGTCGGGTCTCGCGCTGCGCGGCGTCGCGCTCGATACGCGCCGCTTCGAATCACTCGAAGCGCGGCGCAAGGATCTCCAGACCCGCGCGCAGGACCTGCAGGCGAAGCGCAATGCCCTGTCGAAACAGATCGGCATCGCCAAGGGCAAGGGGAACGACGCGACGCCTTTGCTGGCTGAGGTCGCCGGCCTGGGCGACGAGCAAAAGCGGCTGGAGAGTGAACTCGAATCGGTGCAGGCGCAACTGCGTGATTTCCTGCTGGATCTGCCTAACCTGACCCACCCGTCGACGCCGTCCGGCAAGTCCGCTGCCGACAACATCGAAATCCGGCGCTGGGGAACACCCCCCGAATTCAAGTTCCCCGCGAAAGACCATGCTGACATCGGCGAGGCGCTGGGACAACTCGACTTCGCGACCGCTGCCAAGCTGTCCGGCGCGCGCTTTTCGTTTCTGCGTGGCGATCTCGCGCGCCTGCATCGCGCGCTGGCGCAGTTCATGCTCGACACGCACACGCGCGAGCACGGCTATACCGAGTGCTACACGCCGTATATCGTCAATGCCGAGGCATTGGTGGGCACGACGCAATTACCCAAGTTCGCGGACGACATGTTCGCGGTCAGCAAGGGGGGAAGCGAAGCTAACGCCGCGGATGAAAAGCAATACCTGATCTCGACGTCCGAGATCACGCTGGCCAACACCGTTCGCGACGAAATCCTGCCGCTGGCGGCGTTGCCGATCAAGCTGACCGCGCACACGCCTTGCTTCCGTTCCGAGGCGGGCAGCTACGGCAAGGACACCCGCGGAATGATCCGCCAGCACCAGTTCGACAAGGTCGAGATGGTGCAGATCGTCCATCCGGATCGCTCCTATGAGGCGCTGGAGGAGATCACGGGCCACGCCGAGGTCATTCTGCAGCGGCTGGGTCTGCCGTATCGGGTTGTCGTGCTGTGCACCGGCGACATCGGGTTTGCAGCGACCAAGACCTACGACATCGAGGTCTGGCTTCCGGCGCAGCGCGCGTATCGCGAGATCTCGTCATGCTCGAATACCGAAGCCTTCCAGGCGCGGCGGATGCAGGCACGCTTTCGCAACGCGCAGGGCAAGACCGAACTGGTGCACACGCTGAACGGCTCGGGTTTGGCCGTCGGCCGTACGCTGGTGGCAGTGCTGGAAAATTATCAGCGCGGCGACGGCTCGATCGAAGTACCGGAGGCGCTACGCCCGTACATGGGCGGCAAGACGCACATCTTTCGCCTGCCCTGATTCGCTGCCGCGTCTCATGCCGCGTGCGATGGTTTGTCGCCGCGGTCGGAGCGGCGACTCACTTCGGCGACGCACGATGCCAGAGCGGCACAGGTGCTTCGTCACGGGCGAATCACGCATCTGACGACACGATTGGTGGCAGCCTGGGCCTGCGGTGAAGTGCCCGTCCCCAGCCGGATCAGCGCAGGTTGCTCTACCTCAAGTTGCCGGTATGGCCGAGCGAGTAGCGTCCGGGTTGTGGCCACACGGTCAACCCGTGCGGTTCCTTGCCCACCGGAATGATCTTCACGTTGCCGCTGGCAGTATCGATCGCATAGACCACATTGTCATAGCGGCCGGACAGCCACAACCACTTGCCGTCGGCGCTGACGTTGCCCATGTCCGGGCTGCCGCCACCCGGAATGGGCCAGGTGACGTCTACTTTGTGCGTGGCGAAATCAATGACCGACACGCTGCCGGCGCCTTTTGGCGAACCGTGGATCTTGTTCGAGCCACGGTTGGCTACATAGAGTTTTTTTCCGTCGCGACTGGGATAGAGACCATGCGTGCCCTTGCCCGTGGCGATGAATCCGACCTGCTTGAAGGAGTCGCCATCGACGACGTGCACGCCGTCGGCCATCATGTCGGCGACAAAATAGAGCTTGCCGTCGGGCGACGCGCGGATGTCCTGCGGCATGCCCTTCCACGTGGTGCAGATGATCTCGTCCTTGCCATCCGGCCCTTGCACCACCTTGGTCGGCCGGCCCGGCTGGATCACCTGCGTGTAGCCAAGCACCTTGCGCGCGACCAGGTCGATCTTGGCCACCGTGCCGGAGAATTCGCATGTAAAGATCGCATACTTGCCGTCGATGGCGAAGTCTGCATGATTGATGCCGGCGCAGGCGGGCACATCGATCGAATATTGCAGCTGCATCGACTTCGGATCGCGGAAGTCCAGGCGGTGCATCGCTTCCGCAACGACAATGGCGGATTTGCCGTCCGGCGAGAAATACATGTTGTAGGGGTCGTCGACCGGAATTGGCTTGCCCGGTTTGCCAGTCTTCGGGTCGATGGGCGTCAGGCTGCCCCGCCTCGTGTTCTCCGCGTTGTTGGCGACCCACAGCGTGCGCAAGTCATAGGACGGCACCACGTGCTGCGGATTGAGCCCGACCTTGAACCTGTCGACGACCTGGAACGTGGCTGGATCGATCACGTAGACATCATCGGACTGGATGTGCGGAACGTAGACCCGCGGAAGATCCGACGCGACCGCCGGGCTCAACTTGTCGGCGGTGGTTTCGCTGTACAGGTTGGCCGGGTCCGGAACGGGTGGCATGCCAGGCACGGTGGCGATGGCGTGCGATGCCCGGGAGGCTGGTTGCGCGGCGCCCTGGGTCGTGGCGGCGACGAGCAGCGCCGTCAGCAGCGCGAACACGGCGCTCTGCAGATGGTGAGTACGAAGTAGTATCACTAGCGATTCCAGGGAAATTGGCAGATAGGGTTGACGCGTTCGACGGTTCGTTGGAGCGCGGGATGGCGGATCGGTTCCAGCCGCATCAACGGCGGACCGTCGCCGCCTTGATTGCCGCCACAGTGGCAGCGACGATCGCGTCCACCCCCAATTGTCCCACTTGGGCACTGGAGCGCCGGGGATCGCCGTACACGCCGTCGCTCGCGGACGGCTTCGCCGCGTTCGCCAGCCGATCGGCGCGGACCATGCCGGGCGCGAGTGCCAGCGTCAGCGAGGTATCCGCCACGCCGGCATGCGTGCCGATCTCGTCGACGGAAAAGCCGCGGCCCTTGAGAGCGTTGGCGTACGCTGTGGTGGTCACCCGGTAGTACTCGACGATGGCATGCGCGCGGACGGGCGTCGCATTCCACTCGCGATTCAAACGATCGGCGACGTCCCGCATGTCCTTCTGGTAGCCGCCATGGTCGCCCAGGAATACCACGTCGCGAAAGCCGTGCAGCTTGAAGCTGCGCGCCGCGGACTCCAGCAACTGCTCGAAAGTCTTGTCCGGGACGGTGATGGTGCCGGGGAAGCGCATGTGCTCGGTGGGCGGAGCGACGTTGCCCTCCGGCGTGTAGGCGACGACCGGCGCGACCAGCGCATTGCCCAGTTCGCGGGCGATCTTTTCGGCCAGTGCGCGCGCGCGCGCATTGTGTTTGCCCAGCGCCATGTACGGGCCGTTCTGCTCCGTGCCGCCAATGGGCATGATGATCGTCGTTTTGCCCGCGGCGATCTGCTGCTTCAATTCGGTCCACGTCAGGTCCTCCATGAACACGCTGGTGCCGGTCTGGCCGTGGACACCGGTTGCCAGCACCAAAAGGCTGGCAGAAACGAGGGACGCGACGCGTATTTTCATTGGGGTAATCTTAGAGGAACCTCTGTCGCCCGGGGAATCGCGACCCTGCCGCTGGGTTGACCCTGGACAAACGACCCGCCAATTTCATTGCGACATCGCATAGGGAAATGCGCGCAACCTCGGTTGGTAGGCAGGTTCCTGCCGCACCAGGATGTCGTAATACGCGCGAACGCGATCCACGAACGCGACCGGCATTCCGCCGCGGGCGTAGCCGAATTTGGCCTCGTCATAGTATTCGGGCAGCGCCAGCAGTGGCAGTACTTTCTTGACGTCGCTCCACAAGTCCGGATTGAGCTTCTGCTTTTGCGCGAGCACTCTCGCGTCCTCGAGGTGAGCAAGGCCGATGTTGAACGCCGCCAGCGCAAGCCAGGTCCGGTCCGGCTCGCTGATGCGCTCCGGGAGCTTGGACTTCAGGTCCTGCACATATTTCGCGGCGCCCAGCACGGCGCCCATGGGATTCAGACGGTCGGCGACCCCCAGGTGCTTGGCCGTGTCCTCGGTGATCTGCATCAACCCCCGGACGCCGGTTTCGCTGGTTGCGAAAGGGTCCCATTGCGACTCCTGGTAAGCGATCGCGGCGAGCAGCCGCCATTCGATGCCGGTTGCCACCTGGGCGCGCTGGAAGATGCTCCGGTAATCCGGCAGCATGCTCTTGATGCGCTCCTGGAATACGCCCGCGTCAATACGCTGGACCTGCCGGGCATTGGAGAAATACCGGTCGGCTAGGCGCTCGATCAGCCCATCCCGCTTGGCTTTCGCGAAAAAGGCATCCAGTTCATCCCGCAGCTTTCCTTGCAGCGGCGCCACGGCCCACGCCAGGTCGCGCTTGCTGCCCACGACAAAGCCGACATCGTAGTCGAGGAAGATGTTGCGCGACGCAGCGGCCTCGATGGAGGAGACGATCGCATAGTCGATCGTGCCGTCAGCGACCTGCGCGATCAATTCGTCGGCCGAGGTTACGGGCAGGGGTTGCCACCTGACCTCGCTATGTTCCTTGCGGATCTTGACCAGTGAGGTCTCGATGCCGGTTCCCTCGACATATGCCACTTTGGCGCCCGCGAGGTCCTTCCAGTCCCGTGGCCGGAAGCCGTCCGTGGTGTAGATCAGCACCGGCTCGACGGCGTAAAAACCGCGCGTCCACAGAACGCGCGGACCGTCATCCGATTTTGCATTGCTGAGCAGCCCGGCGGGCGGGCGAAAGAGGCCGCCCGCGCCAATATGCACTTCACCTGCCGCAACCTTGGCCAGCAACGCGGCGGCGCTTCCCACCTTCACAATGTCGAGCTTGAGCTTGTGTTCTTCGGCAAACTGTACGATGAGGTCGTGATCGAAGCCAACCGGTTCGCCATCCGGCCCTGGGAACCAGGACGTGGGTCCGGGCCGTACTGCAACGACCAGCGTCTCGTCGGCGGACGGCGGAGGCAAGGATTCGCGCTGGCAGCCGGCGAGAACGACAGCCGCGAATGTCGCCATCGCCAACAACGCAGGAAAGCGGCGCGAGCTACTCTGGGCGGCGGGAGGGGTGGGCAATGGGGTGCGCTATGCCAGTGTGCCGCGTGGGAATGCTCGGCAACGATTATAGCCACCGGCTTTGCCGGCGCAGGACCGGCGAAGATGGCCGGCCGCAATCGCGGCTATAATGTGCGTTCTGCGCAACGCGCACCCGATCAACGGCGGGTCGCCCCGCACTGCGTGTTCGTGAATCTGGTCAGGTCCGGAAGGAAGCAGCCACAGCGAAGCCACGCAGGTGACGGGATCACGGCTCGCCACCCAATGCTTTTCCGTCATATCGACGTGATGCCTTGTTGCTTGCCGGCTGCGAACGCTCATGCACGTTCAGGTACATTCCGCGTTCTCGCCGGCGCGCGCCTCGCCTGACGCCGATCTGACGGAAGAAGCTCCCGGTGTCTTCCGCGCCGACAATGATCCAAAACTGGCGATAATTCGCGCATGAGCTATCAGGTTCTCGCCCGCAAGTGGCGGCCGAAGACGTTCGCGGACCTTTCGGGCCAGGAGCACGTGGTCACGGCGTTGTCGAACGCGCTGTCGCGCGGTCAGCTGCATCACGCGTACTTGCTGACCGGCACGCGCGGCGTAGGCAAGACCACTATCGCGCGCATTCTCGCGAAAAGCCTGAACTGCATCACCAACGGCGTCACCGCGACGCCGTGCGGCGTTTGCGCCGCCTGCATGGATATCGATGCCGGACGCTTTGTCGACCTGCTCGAGCTCGATGCGGCCTCCAATACGGGCATCGACAACATGCGCGAAATTCTCGACAACGCGCGGTACGCGCCGACGGCGGGGCGCTACAAGGTCTACCTGATCGACGAAGTCCACATGCTGTCAAAGGCAGCGTTCAATTCGATGCTGAAGACGCTGGAGGAGCCACCCGAGCACGTGAAGTTCGTGCTGGCGACCACCGACCCGCAGAAGATTCCGGTGACCGTCCTCTCGCGCTGCCTGCAGTTCAACCTGAAGCCGTTGTCGCCGCAACTGATCGGCGACCGGATCGGCCGCATACTCGCGGCGGAAGGCATCGCGTTCGAGGCGGGCGCGGTGGCGCTTTTGTCGCGCGCGGCTGGCGGTTCGCTGCGCGACGGCCTGTCGCTGCTTGACCAGGCGATTGCCTATGGTGGCGGCGAGGTGAAGGAAGCGGTCGTGCGCACGATGCTGGGCGCCGTGGATCGCGACTACGTTTACCGGATCGCGGACGCACTCGCCGACGGCGACGGCGTCGCGATGCTGGCCGAGATCGACACGCTGGCCGCGCGCGGGCTCGCGGCGGCATCGGCGCTCGAGGAGCTCGCGTCGCTCTTTCATCGCGTGGCGGTCGTGCAGGCCGTGCCGACCGCGGCGGAAAACTACGACGACGCCGAGCGCGTGACCGGCTATGCGTCGCGTTTCTCGGCGGAAAGCATTCAACTTTGCTACCAGATTTGCGCGCAGGGTCGCGTCGACCTGAATCTGGCGCCCGATGAGGCCGTCGGCTTCACGATGACGTTGCTGCGCCTGCTGGCGTTCGAACCCGCGACAGGGGCGTCGCCCGCCCCGGCGCCACGTGGGGACAGAGCTGCGGCGACGGCGACCACGTCGCGGCAGGTCGCGCAACCGCACGATCCGGGGCCAGTATCCACCCATGTGCCCAATGTTGCGGCGGTCCTGCCGCTGCCTGCCAGCGGGGCGCCCCCCAAGTCGGGAGCCGCGGCGGGTCATGTGGTTGCGCTGCCCGGAGATCCGGCCGCATGGCCCGAATTCGTCGCGTCGCTCAAGTTGACCGGCATGGCCGCGCAACTGGCGGCCCAGACCGAACTCAAGACGATAAACAACAATGCGCTGACGCTGGCGCTGCCGGTCGCGCACAAGCACCTGGCGGACAAGGTGTTCGCGGACAAGCTCAAGGTGGCGCTGGAATCCGCGACCGGGCGCAGGCTGCTGTTGGCCTTCGAAGTGGGCGCGGCAACCGAGTCGTCACTGGCGGCGACCGAAAGGCGCAAGCGGGACGACGCCAAGGCCAAGGGCGAGGCGGCATTCCGCGACGACCCTTTCGTGCGTGACCTGCTGGTCACGTTCGACGGGCAGGTGAAAACCGAGACGATCACGCCGTTGTCGCGCGACGGCGGAGGCAGCAAGTGAGCAGTCTATGGGTGGGCAAATGAGGTGGCAAATCATGGAGCGCAGGCGATGATGAAGAACCAGCTGGCCGGACTCATGAAGCAAGCGCAGCAGATGCAGGACAACATGAAGCGCGCGCAGGACGAACTCGCGCAGATCGAGGTCGAGGGTCAGGCGGGCGCTGGCCTGGTCAAGGTCGTGATGACGTGCCGCCATGACGTGAAGCGCGTGAAGATCGACCCCTCATTGTTGACCGAGGACCGCGACATGCTGGAGGACCTGGTGGCCGCGGCGATGAACGACGCGGTGCGCCGCGCCGAGAGCACCAGCCAGGAAAAAATGGCCGGTCTGGCGTCGGGCATGCCGCTGCCGCCGGGCTTCAAGCTGCCGTTCTGAGCGTGGAGGCGTTGTTCGCCCCATGGCCCCGCCCGGCATCCATTCATGAGTGATCGTGCGGCCGGCGCACGACCGCTTCCCTTGCAGGAGCCGCTGTCGAGCCTGGATGAACTGGCGAAGGCCCTGCGTTGTCTGCCGGGCGTGGGGCCCAAGGCGGCGCAGCGTATGGCGCTGCACCTCATGCAGCACGATCGTCAGGGGGCCGTGGCGCTGGCCGCCGCATTGCAGCACGCAGCGCAGTCGATTCGCCATTGCGAACGCTGCAATACGTTCACGGAAGACGCAATATGCTCGCTCTGCCGATCGCCGAAGCGCGACCCGGCACAATTGTGTGTCGTCGAAACGCCAGCCGACCTGCTGATGGTCGAGCACACTCAGGCGTACAGCGGGCTGTATTTCGTGCTGATGGGCCGCCTGTCTCCGCTCGACGGGATCGGCCCGAAGGAAATCCGGCTCGACCGGCTGCTGAAGCGCGTGGCGGACGGCGTGGTGCGCGAAGTCATCCTCGCCACCAACTTCACCAATGAAGGCGAAGCGACCGCCCATTACATCGGCGAATTGCTGAGTGCGCGCGGCTTCAAGGTGAGCCGGCTGGCCCGCGGCGTGCCGGTCGGCGGCGAGCTCGAATATGTCGATGCCGGGACGCTTGCCCAGGCGCTGCGCGAGCGGCGTCTGCTGGGCGCGTGACCGGCCAGATTCTCGCCGACGCCGAACGCGTTGTTCATGGAAATTGCGGCGTCGCAGCGCGCGTTCGCGGGACCTGAGGTGCGCTGGCCAACCGGCGGATGGCCTTCAGCCGCCCCTTCGGCGTGCAGCATCCTGATGGCACAGCCGAGCACCGTCTGGTACGCGCGTATGCGACGCCCCGAAGGGCCGCGCGATAGCTTGTGGCGCGATGACCCTGCCCGGAATAGGGTGGTTGCCTTGAGCGCGCGAGGAGTCTAGTATTGAAGCGCATAAGATCAGAAGAAAACGATATCAACAATCGGATCCGCAAACCTCTGACGGGGGTTTCCTAAGCGGATAGCCCACTGGCGATCACTGTTTTGAGGAGGAGCACCATGATCGAGAAAACGGCTGGCGTGCCTGACGTCGTCAAGATCGATGAACACGCGGAGATACCTGCCCCTGTCGCGGCGAAATCGAATCGGCGAAAGTTCCTGACCGGCGCTGCGGGCGCGGCTGGCGCCGCCATCACGGGATTCCCGATGATTTCGGTCGCCCAATCGCCCATCGTCCTCAAGATGCAGGGCGCGTGGGGTGCCAAGGATATCTTCAATGAAATGGCCGAGCAGTACGTGGCCAAAGTCAACGAGATGGCAGGCGGGCGCCTGCGCATCGACTACCTGGTCGCGGGCTCGGTCGTAAAGCCGTTCGAGGTGATGGACGCCACGAGCAAGGGCGTCATCGACGCGGCGCATACCGTGGCCGTGTACTGGTACGGCAAGAGCAAGGTCGCCTCGCTGTTCGGCTCCGGCCCGATCAACGGCTGCGACGCCAACCAGATGCTCGCGTGGATCCACCGCGAGGGCCAGCCCTTCTACGACGAGCTCGTCAAGAAGCTTGGCCTCAACATCACCGCGTTCTTCGCGATGCCGATGCCGACACAGCCGCTTGGCTGGTTCAAGAAGCCGATCAACGGCGCTGCCGACCTCAAGGGCTTCAAATACCGCACGGTGGGCCTTGCCGCAGATCTCATGCAGGAAATGGGACTCAAGGTCACCCAGCTCCCGGGGGGCGAAATCGTGCCAGCCATGGAGCGCGGCGTGATCGACGCATTCGAGTTCAACAACCCGACTTCCGATCGCCGGTTTGGCGCTCAGGACGTCGCGAAATACTATTACATGGGCAGCTATCACCAGGCGATGGAATTTTTCGAAATCGACTTCAACAAGAAGAAGTACGATTCCCTGCCGAAGGAGCTGCAGGCGATCCTGAAGTATAGCGCCGAGGCCGCGTCGACGTCCAATTACGACCTTGCCATGGACCAGTACTCGACGGACCTGCAGGAATTGATAGACAAGGACAAGGTCCACGTGTTGCGCACGCCGACCGACATCTTCACCGCGCAGCTCAAGGCCTGGGATGTGCTGGTCAAGCGTCTGTCCGACGAGGATCCTTTCTTCAAGAAGGTCTGGGAATCGCAGAAGGCTTGGGCGAAGCGCGTCGGCTACTATGGATTTTTCAACGACGCGGACTACAAGCAGGCGTACGAGCACCTCTTCGGCAAGCTCGGGTTCTGACGCGGCGCGCCGGCCCCGCGGCGCTCACAGATCATCATCGGAGGCGGCGCAGTGATGCGCCGCCTTATTGCTGCGCGTTACGGCGAAGGCGCGACAAAGGACCTGTAGCCATGCTCCAGAAATTCCTGCTCGGCATCGACCGCTTCAGCATGGCGGTCGGCCACGCGTTCGCGTGGTGCATCCTGATACTTACCCTGGGAACATCCTACGAGGTGTTCCGGCGCTACGTGCTCAACGATCCCACGAGTTGGGCTTTCGACATGAGCTACATTCTGTACGGGGGCCTCTTCATCATGTCGGGCGCATACGCACTGTCACGCAATGCCCACGTCCGCGGCGACGTGCTGTTCCGATTGCTGCGGCCGCGCGTGCAGGCGACGATTGAGCTGGTGCTCTATTTCATCTTCTTCTATCCCGGCGTCACGGCATTGATCATCGCGGGCTACGGCTATGCGCATGACTCGTTCGGTTACCGGGAAGTTAGCGTCAACAGCCCGGCGGGCGTCCCGATCTGGCAGCTCAAGGCGCTGATCCCGCTTGCGGGCGGAATGCTTTTCATCCAGGGCATTGCGCAGGTGATCCGCTGCATCCTGTGCATCCAGACAGGTCGTTGGCCGCCTCAGCTGCACGACGTCGAGGAACTCGAGAGCATGTTGCAGCACGAGCAGGAAAAGCAGGCTGGCGGCAAGGCTGCGCAATGAGCAATCCCGAACTCGCGCTGATGATGCTCAGCGGATTCATATTCATTATCCTGCTCGGATTCCCGATCGCGTTCACGCTCATGGCGATGGGGGTGATGTTCGGCTACTACGCCTATTACACGCCCGGGCAGGAGTTCTTCGACAGTCGGGTGTTCTACCTCCTGTCGCAGAACACGTTCAGCATAATGAACAACGACGTGCTGACCGCCGTGCCGCTGTTCCTGTTCATGGGCTACATGATAGAACGATCGAACATTCTCGATCGCCTGTTCTACAGCCTGCAGGTTGCGTTCCGAGCGGTCCCCGGCGCGATGGCGGTGGCGGCACTGGTCACCTGCGCGTTGTTCGCGACCGCGACGGGCATCGTCGGCGCCGTGGTGACCCTGATGGGCCTCCTCGCATTTCCGGCGATGCTCAAGGCAGGTTACGACCAGAAACTTTCCGCCGGCGTCATCTGCGCCGGCGGCACGCTGGGTATCCTGATTCCGCCGTCGATCATGCTGATCGTCTACGCCGCGACTTCCGCAGTGTCGGTGGTCAAGCTCTATGCCGCCGCGATCATTCCCGGCTTCACGCTCGCCGGCCTATATGTCGTGTACGTTGTCGTGCGCAGCGCAATCAATCCCAAACTCGCGCCCAAGCTGCCCAAGGAGGAAACCGATATCCCGTGGTCACGGGTGTTCCTCCTGCTGGTGCAGGCGTTCATTCCTCTGGCCGTGCTGATCCTGTCGGTTCTGGGCGCGATCCTCTTCGGGCTGGCCACGCCGAGCGAAGCCGCCGCGATTGGCGCGCTCGGCGCGATGGTCCTCGCCGTGGCCTACCGGGCGTTCACATGGGGCCGGCTCAAGGAGGCCGTATTTCTCACCGCGCGCACATCGGCAATGGTGTGCTGGCTATTTGTCGGCTCGTGGACGTTCTCGTCGGTCTTCTCATACCTGGGCGGCGAGGGGCTCATCAAGGACTTTGTGCTTTCGCTCAATCTCAGCCCCATTACCTTCCTGCTGCTCTCGCAGCTGATCATCTTCCTGCTCGGCTGGCCGCTCGAGTGGAGCGAGATCATCATCATCTTCGTGCCGATCTTCCTGCCGCTCCTGCCGCACTTCAACGTCGACCCGATGTTCTTCGGCGTGCTGGTGGCGCTCAACCTGCAGACGTCATTCCTGACGCCGCCCATGGCGATGTCGGCCTATTATCTGAAGGGCATCGCGCCGAAATTCGTCCTGCTGTGGACGATCTTCCGGGGCTGTTTCCCGTTTCTCGGCATGGTCTTCGTCACCATGTTCCTGGTCTACGTGTTTCCGCAGCTGGTGTATTGGCTGCCGAACCTGTTCTACGGCAATTGAGAAGCCACGGTCCGGATGAAATCTGACGAATTCATCGACATCACCTCGCTCACCGCGGCGGCGACGCTCGCGGCCGTCCGCGAGGGGCGCACGACCGCCGAGGAGGTGGTGGGCGGCTGCCTCGCGCGGATTCGCGCGGACGAGGCGCGAGTGCAGGCGTGGGCGTTCGTCGACGAAACACGGGCGCTCGAGCAGGCACGCAACGTCGACCGCGTGCGGCGCGAAGGTTACGCAACTGGCCCGTTGCACGGCTTGCCGGTAGGCGTGAAGGACATCATTGACACGGCGGACATGCCCACAGAGGACGGCACAGTCCTGCACGCCGGTCGTCGACCTGAATACGATGCCACCGTGGTGGAGCGGTTGCGGTCCGCCGGCGCGATCATCCTTGGTAAGACCGTCACGACGGAGCTCGCCACCTACGCGCCGGGCAAGACGCGCAATCCGCACGACCCGATGCACACGCCGGGCGGCTCCTCCAGCGGTTCGGCGGCGGCGGTCGCCGCGCAGATGGTCCCGGCCGCCGTGGGGACCCAGACCAACGGTAGCGTGATACGTCCGGCCGCGTACTGCGGCGTGTGTGGCTATAAGCCAACGTTCGGCCTGGTGCCGCGCTACGGGATCCTTGCGCAATCGCGACCGCTGGACCAGGTCGGATTCTTCGCGCGCACCGTCGAGGACCTCGCGCTCATCGCCGAACCACTCATCGGCTACGACGAGCGCGACCCGGATACGCGGCCAATGGCGCGGCCGCGTCTGCGCGAGGTTGCGCTGCAAGAGCCGCCCCTGCCGCCGGTTTTCGCGTTCACGAAGACGCCGAACTGGGACGACGCCGACGCGCAGACTCGGGATGCGTTCGACGAGGTGGCACAGGCGCTGGGCGTTCAGGCGAAGCCGTTCAACGTGCCGGCGTTGTTCAGCGAAGTTTGGACCTGGCACCTGACGATCATGGAGGCCGACCTCGCACGCAACTTCCACGAGCTGTACGAGCGTGGGGGCGAACGCCTGAGCGAGTCGCTACGCAGCCAGATCGAGCGGGGCAGGCAGGTGACGGCGGTCGACTACAACAACGCCGTCGCACGTCAGCGGGCGACGCGCGAAGCGTTCGACGAGGTCTTCGATCGCTGCGATGCGATTCTGACCGCCGCCACGGCGGGCCCGGCACCCCGCGGGCTTGAGTCGACGGGCAGCCCGGCATTCTGCACGATCTGGACGTTTGCGGGCATGCCGGCGGTGACTTTGCCCCTGCTGCGCGCGGACAGCGGCATGCCGATGGGCATCCAGCTGGTGGGACGACGGGGCGACGATGCGCGGCTCCTGCGGACTGCGCGCTGGCTTGCAGACTGGGCGCAGGCGCTGGACCACGGCGAAAGCTGAAGACTGGAGGCGACGATGCAAGGACGCTTTGCCAAGATCGTGATGGGCCTGATCGCGTTGGCCATGGCGATAGGATTCTTCCTTCCGCCGATTATCAAGCTTAAGAACGTCTCGATGACCATCGTCATCCTGATCGGTGTCGCGGCGATGGTTTACAACTTCATCGAAGTCGTCCGGGAGAAGGACGACCGCTGATTTGGCGCGTAGACGTTGGGGGAAGCGTCGCGAGTGAAGGCGTTGCGCGCCTCGCCTGACGCCAGCGCCCGCTGACCGCAGCCGGCATTTCGCGCGAGGTGGCCGCAGGCGTCGCTGTCGAACCCGCCCGGGCACATTGCATTGTGCCCGGCTGGCGGAGTAACCTGCCGTATCGATTGCCGAAGCGGGAATTGAGGCTTCAAGGAGGCCATCATGCTGGTCAGCGAGATCATGCGGATCAAGGGCAACACGCTGTACACGACGACGCCCGGCGGCGCGGTCATGGATGCGGTCAAGGTCATGGCCGACAACGACATCGGATCCCTGGTCGTCATGGAAAGTGGCAAGCTTTCGGGCATGCTCACCTTTCGCGAAGTCCTGGCGGCGATGGCGGCGCGCGATGGCTCGCTCGCCAACGTGCGCGTGGCGGATATCTACGAGCACGACCCGCTCACCGCGGCGCCGAGCCTCGACGTGATGGAATTGCGCCGGACCATGCTCGAACGGCATGCGCGCTATGTCCCGGTGATGGACGGCATGATGCTGCAGGGCGTGGTTTCGTTCCATGACGTGGCCAAGGCCGTCTACGACGAGCAGAATTTCGAGAACCGGATGCTGAAGTCGTATATCAAGGACTGGCCCGAAGAAGCCAGCCCCTGACGCTCGCCGCGGGCGTCAGGCCTGCAAGATGAACAGCGCCGGACGTTTCGCAAATACCGCGTGGTCGCGCCTTTGCCACTCGCGGGCGCTTGTCCTCACGATGGTCTCCGACGGCAACGTCAGGTCCGCGGCGACGCAAACCACGGTCTCCGGCGAAAGGGACTGCGCCATCGCGCCCAGCATCGTCACGTTGCGATAAGGCGTCTCGATGAAGATCTGCGCCTGAGCCTGTGCGCGCGATGCACGTTCCAGCCGTTGCAATGCGGCGGCGCGCTCTTCGGCGTTGACCGGAAGGTAGCCGTGAAAGGCGAAGCTCTGGCCGTTCATGCCCGACGCCATCAGTGCAAGCAGGATGGCCGACGGCCCTACCAGCGGCACGACGCGCAAGCCCTTGCCATGGGCGGCGGCAACCAGCGCGGCGCCGGGATCCGCGATGCCCGGACAGCCGGCATCGGACAAGAGGCCGACATCGACGCCGTCGTGAAGCGCGGTCAGCAGCGTGGTCAGGTGTGCCGCTGTCGGCGACGAACCCAGCGCGCGCATGTCCAGCGCGGCAATTGGCTGCGGCGGATCGAGCGTCTTGATGAATGCGCGGGCGGCCTTGGGTGTTTCGACCACCCAGTGGGTCAAGCCGCGCGCAATGGCCAGCGTGCGCAGGGGCAAGACTTCTGCAGGCGGCACCGCGCCGAGCAAATTGGGAACGAGATAGAGCGTTCCGGGCATGGATACCGGATGGGTCGAATTTCAGGCAGTGAGGGCGGCGGTCGGCAGGATGACGTCTATGCCTTCCTCGCGCAGCAGCCGAGCCAGCGCGATCAGCGGCAGGCCGATGAGAGCGGTCGGATCGTCGCTGGCGATCCGGTCGAATAGCGCGATGCCCAGGCCTTCCGACCTGACGGAACCGGCGCAGTCATACGGCGTCTCGCGGTCGAGGTAGGCGCCTATTTCGGCGTCGCTCAGACTGCGAAAGGTGCTGGCCACATCGACCAGTACGCTGCGGCAACGTCCACTGGCACTGTCGACGAGCGCCATGCCGGTATGAAAGATGACCGTCTTGCCCGACAGCGCCCTGAGCTGGGCAACCGCGGCTTCGCGGGTGCCGGGCTTGCCGACCGGCTGTCCGGCGCAATCCGCGACCTGGTCGGCACCAATCACCAGGGCATCGGGAAATCGCACCGCAACTGCCCGTGCCTTTGCCTCGGACAGGCGCAGCGCGGTCTGGGCCGGGCCCTCACCGGCGAGCGCCGACTCGTCCACGTCCGGCGCCGCCACGGAAAACCTCAATCCCAGGCGCTTGAGCAAATCCCGGCGATAGCGGGAGGTGGATCCCAGCACCAGGTGGCGCATGCGGTTCGCCGTTGTTTTTGTGGACATTTTTTGACATGCGATGGAAAACGCGCTATTATCCCTCGTTTGCGTTTGCCGTCCCACGGCGGGACACCGGATTGCGGCGATCGGGACGGCGAGGCGCCTTGGCGGGCAGATGACGCAGATGAGCACGGGTCCCAAGCCGGGAACGATGAAGTCGGGCGCGTTCGATGCCTTCCGCCTGGCCCGTGAGCGTGGCTCGTTGCAGGGCGAATTCGATGCCGCGGCGTCCGAACGGCTCTACGACTGGCTGGCGCCGGGCGAAGCACCGATCACCTGGAGCATCACGGGAACCACCGATTCCCTCGGCCGCCCGGCCATTGCGATTGAACTTGGCGGTGCCGTGCCGCTGGAATGCCAGCGCTGCCTGGCGACGATGACGTGGCCGGTGCAGCAGCGAACGCTGACCCTTCTGGCGATGAGCGAAGCCGAAGGCGACGTGCTCGACGAAGGCAGCGAAGAGGAAGTGCTCGTGGCCAGCGGACCGCTCGACGCGCTGGCGCTGGTCGAAGACGAATTGCTGCTGTCGTTGCCGTATGCGCCGGTGCATGCGGACGGCGAATGCAAAGCGAATTGAGTGAATTGAAGGCAAACAGGAGAACCCGATGGCTGTCCAGCAGAACAAGAAGTCCCCGTCGAAGCGCGGCATGCATCGCGCGCACGACTTTCTCACCGCCCCGGCGCTTGCCGTGGAACCGGTGAGCGGCGAAGTGCATTTGCGTCACCACATCAGCCCCAGCGGCTATTACCGCGGCAAGAAGGTCGTCAAGACCAAGGCCGACGAATAACGGTTCGCCGCTATCGTCCCCATTCGTCCAGGGGCCGAATTTCACTGCATCGCGCAGGCGGGTAAACTCCGACCTGCGCGTTTCTTTTTCCGCCGCGTCCATTCCTGCGCCTCTTCCCACAATGAACCCGCCCGTCACCGTTGCCGTTGATGCGATGGGAGGCGACCATGGCCTCCCGGTCACGGTTGCGGCCTCGCTCACGTTTCTGGAAGGCACGCCGGACGCGAGGGTGATTCTGGTTGGCCTGGAGGCGCCGCTGACGCAAGCGCTGTCCCGCTCGCGGTCGCCGGCGCGCGATCGCGTGAGCATTCACGCGGCGGCCGAAGTGGTGGCGATGGACGAGCCGCCGGCCGACGCGCTGCGCAAGAAGAAGGACTCGTCGATGCGGGTCGCGATCAACCTCGTCAAGGACGGCGCCGCGCAGGCCTGCGTTTCGGCCGGCAACACCGGCGCGCTGATGGCCATTGCCCGCTTCGTGCTCAAGACGCTGCCGGGTATTGATCGTCCGGCCATCGCCTCGCAGATCCCGTCCAAGAAGGGCGAGACGACGGTGCTGGACCTCGGTGCCAACGTCAACTGTACGGCCGAACAACTCGTGCAGTTCGCCGTCATGGGCAGCGCGCTGGTCACCGCGGTAGAAGGGATCGAGCGCCCGACGATCGGACTCCTCAACATCGGCGAGGAAGACATCAAGGGCAACGACGTCGTCAAGGAGACCGCGGAGTTGCTGAAAGCGTCCGGCCTCAACTTTGTGGGCAATGTCGAGGGCAACGATGTCTTCAAGGGCACCACCGACGTGGTGGTGTGCGACGGATTCGTGGGCAACGTCATGCTGAAGTCCTGCGAAGGGGTCGTGACGATGCTCTACGACTATCTCAAGGGCGAGTTCATGCGCAATCCGTTGACCAAGGTTGCCGCGGTCGTCGCCTACCCCGTGCTGTCGTCGTTCAAGCGGCGCATCGATCCGCGGCGGCACAACGGCGCAACGCTGGTGGGATTGAAGGGTATCGTGGTGAAGAGCCACGGCGGCGCGGATGCGCTCGCGTTTCGTTACGCGTTGCACAAGGCGCATGCGGAAGCCGCGCACGGCGTCCTCGACCGGATTGCCCGCCTCATGGCGTCGATGCCCGCGCTCGCCGAGCCACCACCGCCCGTTGCCCACGTCGCCAACGACATCTCCGCCGATGCCTAGCCGTATCGCCGGCACCGGCCGCTACTTGCCCGAACGGGTCCTCACCAACGAGGAACTCGCGCGCAGCGTGAACACCAGCGACGAATGGATACGGACACGCACCGGGATCCGCCAGCGCCACATCGCCGCGCCCGACGAGGCGACCTCCGATCTTGCGCTCCACGCGTCGCGCGCGGCACTGGACGCGGCGGGCATCGCACCCGCCGACGTCGACCTGATCATCGTCGCCACCACCACGCCCGACATGGTGTTTCCCTCAACCGCCTGCATCCTGCAAGCGAAGCTCGGCGCGAAGGGCGGGGCGGCCTTCGATGTGCAGGCGGTTTGCTCCGGTTTCGTTTACGGCCTGGCGCTGGCCAACCTGATGCTCGACAGCGGCATGGCACGCAATGCGCTCGTGGTGGGCGCGGAAGTCTATTCCCGCATCCTCGACTGGTCGGATCGCGGCACATGCGTGTTGTTCGGGGACGGCGCCGGGGCGGTCGTCCTGGTGCCGTCGCCGACGCGAGGCATCCTGACGTCGCATTTGCACGCCGACGGCCACTACGCGAATATCCTTTGTGTTCCGGGCCACGTTCGCGATGGCGCGACTTACGGCAGTCCTTACGTTCACATGGATGGTGGCGCCGTGTTCAAGTTCGCGGTAAAGGTCCTGGCCGAGGTCGCCGAAGAGGCGCTCACTGCCACGAGCATGGTCGCGGCGGACATCGACTGGGTCATTCCGCACCAGGCGAACATCCGGATCATGGATGCGACGATGAAGAAATTGCGCCTGCCCCACGAACGCCTGATCGTGACGGTCGACCAGCACGGTAATACCTCCGCGGCGTCAATTCCTCTGGCGCTGGACATTGCCGTACGCGACGGCCGCATCGCCGCAGGTCAGCACGTGATGCTGCTAGGCGTCGGCGGCGGTTTCACCTGGGGTTCGGTGTTCCTGAAATGGTAGGGATTCGCACATGACACTCGCAATCGTTTTCCCTGGGCAAGGCTCGCAGGCGATGGGCATGATGAACGGTTTTGC
Source organism: uncultured beta proteobacterium (assembly GCA_963819965.1). Classification (GTDB taxonomy): domain Bacteria; phylum Pseudomonadota; class Gammaproteobacteria; order Burkholderiales; family Casimicrobiaceae; genus VBCG01. Next base: position 27,449 of record CAWFYA010000004.1, on the reverse strand, counting down.
CGCCCACCCGATCGTACGCGAGACGTTTGCCGAAGCTTCGGCGGCCCTGGGCGATGATCTGTGGAAGCTGGTCGAGGAGGGGCCGGCGGAAGCACTCAACCTGACCACCAACACGCAGCCTGTGATGCTGACCGCCGGGGTTGCGGTGTATCGCGCGTGGCTTGCCTCGGGTGGTGCCAAGCCGGCGGTGGTTGCCGGTCATAGCCTGGGGGAATACACGGCGCTGGTCGCCGCCGGCGCGCTGGCGTTTGCTGACGCCGTTCCCCTGGTGCGCTTTCGCGCGCAGGCGATGCAGGATGCTGTCCCGGCGAGTGTGGGCGCCATGGCGGCAATCATGGGCGGCGACGATGACGCGGTCGCGGCCGCGTGCGCGGAGGCAGCCCAGGATCAAGTCGTCGAGGCGGTCAACTTCAACGCGCCGGGCCAGGTGGTCATTGCGGGCCATCGCGAGGCAGTCGAGCGCGCCATCGCGCTGGCCAAGCAAAAGGGCGCCAAGCGCGGTGTGCTGCTGCCGGTCTCGGCACCCTTTCACAGTTCGTTGTTGAAGCCCGCCGCCGACAAGCTCGCAACGCGTCTGGCGGAGGTCCATTTCGATCCGCCCGCCATTCCGGTCATCCACAATGTCGATGTGATGGAACACGCCGCGCTCGATGAGATTCGCATGGCGCTGGCCCGGCAGGCGGCGAGCCCCGTGCGCTGGACCGCCACAGTCCGGCGGATGGCCGACAACGGCGTCACGCATGTCGTCGAATGTGGCCCGGGCCGGGTGCTGGCTGGCATGAACCGGCGCATCGCGGAGAACGTCGAGTCCTTCGCATTGATCGACAGCGACGCCATCAACGAAACGCTGGCCGCGCTCAAAGGCATCTGATACCCATTCGTCGTGCTCGGCGTGCCTGGGGGCGACATTAATACGGGGGACTTGTCGATGGCAGAAGGACAACTTGCCGGACAAACGGCGCTGGTTACCGGCGCGACGCGGGGCCTGGGGCGCGCGATCGCGCTGCAACTGGCCGCGGACGGCGCCATCGTCGTCGGCACCGCAACAACGGACGATGGCGCGGCAACGATTTCAGCGTTTCTCGGAGAGGCAGGCAATGCCGGTTCCGGCATGACACTCGACGTCACGGATGCCGCCGCGACGGAAAAGCGTGCTGGCCGCCAGCGAAGCGAAACACGGCGCGATCACCATCCTCGTCAACAATGCCGGCATAACACGCGACAACCTGCTGCTGCGGATGAAGGACGAGGAGTGGGACGCGATCATGGCGACCAACCTCAAGCCCGCCTATCGTCTGGCCAAGGCCGTATTGCGCGGCATGATGAAAGCACGGCACGGACGCATCATCCAGATCGGTTCGGTGGTCGGGTCGAGTGGCAATCCGGGACAGGTCAATTATTCTGCGGCCAAGGCAGCACTGATCGGCTTCACCAAATCGCTGGCCCAGGAAGTCGGCAGTCGCGGCATCACGGTCAATTGCGTTGCGCCCGGCTTCATCGACACCGACATGACCAAAGGACTGACTGACGCGCAGCGAGGTGCGCTTCTGGCCAAGATACCGCTGGGGCGCCTGGGCACGCCCGAGGATATTGCCCACGCTGTCGCGTACCTGGCGAGTCCCGGCGCAGGTTACGTCACCGGCACCACATTGCACGTAAACGGCGGGATGTACATGGTTTGAGGACGACGTGAGATTGCCCATTCGGGCGGGCTCGAGCGAAGTGGCCACGGGGCCAATCTGGTAGAATTACGCGGTTTGCTATCCAGGGGCCCCATAGGGGGGAAGAAGCATGGAAAATGTAGAACAGCGGGTCAAGAAGATCGTCGCCGAGCAGCTGGGCGTCAACGAAGCCGAAATCAAGAACGAATCGTCGTTCGTGGACGATCTCGGGGCGGATTCGCTCGACACGGTCGAACTCGTGATGGCGCTCGAGGAAGAGTTCGAAACCGAAATTCCGGACGAAGAAGCCGAGAAGATCACGACGGTGCAGCAAGCCATCGATTACGTCGGCGGCCACCTCAAGAAATAGTCCGCCGCGGCGGGCGGCCTCACGCCGCCCGCGCGCAACTGGCGCCCGCGCGCAATTCAGAGCTGGCCCGATAGCGGGCTTCGCGCGCGACCCTGGCGCGCCCCTTCCCATTACTTGAATCGCCCGGACTCCCTCGCACACGCACGCATCATGTCCCGTCGCCGAATCGTCGTCACCGGATTGGGAATCATCGCGCCTGTCGGCATCGGCCAGGCGGACGCGTGGTCGAACATTGTCGCCGGACGTTCGGGCATCACGCGCATCACGCGCTTCGACACCTCCGCATTTCCGGTCCATATTGCGGCCGAGGTCAAGGGCTTCGACGTGGGCCAATACCTGTCGGCCAAGGAAGCCCGGCGCTACGACACATTCGTCCACTATGGACTTGTCTCCACGATGGAGGCGATCAAAGACGCCGGCCTCGATGGATTCGCCGGCGACAAGGAGCGCGTCGGCGTCTGCGTGGGCTCCGGCATCGGCGGGCTGCCGATGATCGAGGAGACGAAGGTCGCTTTCCAGCAGGGCGGCGTGCGCAAGATCTCGCCGTTCTTCGTGCCCGGTTCGATCATCAACATGATCTCGGGCCTGGTATCGATCCACTACGGCTACAAGGGACCCAACCTCGCGACCGTCAGCGCCTGCTCGTCCGCCAATCACAGCATCGGCGAGGCGGCGCGGCTCATCGAATACGGCGACGCCGATGTCATGATCGCCGGCGGCGCGGAATCGACAATTTCTCCACTGGGCATCGGCGGCTTCTGTGCGTCGCGCGCGCTGTCGCTGCACAACGATGATCCCGCTACCGCCAGCCGACCCTGGGACATCGGGCGCGACGGCTTTGTGCTGGGAGAGGGCGCCGGCATCCTGGTGCTGGAAGAATTGGAGCACGCGCGAACACGCGGTGCACGTATCTACTGCGAACTCACCGGCTACGGCATGAGCGCCGACGCGCATCACATCACGGCGCCGCCCGAAGACGGTGACGGCGCTGCGCGGAGCATGTTGAATGCGCTCAAGAATGCCGGCATGAAGACGACGGACATCGACTACATCAATGCCCACGGCACTTCGACGCCGTTGGGCGACCTTGCGGAGTGCGCTGGGTTGAAGCGGGCATTCGGCGAGCACGCGTACAAGCTCGCGGTGTCATCCACCAAATCGATGACTGGACACCTGCTTGGCGCTGCCGGGGGCATCGAGGCGGTGTTCACCGTGCTGGCCATGCGCGACCAGATCGCGCCCCCCACCGCCAACCTCGTCAACATCGACCCCAAGTGCGACCTGGACTTCGTTCCCCGCGTTGCACGCAAGATGCCGATTCGCGGCGCCATGTCCAATTCCTTCGGCTTCGGCGGAACCAACGCGACGCTCGTTTTCCGCACGCTGGCCTGACGTGGTGCGCGTCTGCGCCTGCGTTTTGGTTCGTTTCCGGTCCATGCCATGCCTCTGATCGTCCAGAAATACGGTGGCACGTCCGTCGGCACGATCGACCGGATCAAGTACGTCGCGCGCCGCGTGGCGCACCACCATGCGCTGGGCCACCAGCTCGTGGTGGTGGTATCGGCCATGTCGGGAGAGACCAATCGCCTGCTTGGCCTCGCCAAGGAGATCTCGGCGAAGCCGAATCCCCGCGAACTCGACGTGATCGCCGCCACGGGCGAGCAGGTCACGATCGGCCTGCTGGCCATCGCGCTGCAGGAGCTCGGCCTGAAGGCGCGCAGTTACACCGGCGGACAGGTCCGCATCCTCACCGACAACGCCTACTCCAAGGCGCGCATCCTCGAGATCGACGAGGAGAACATGCGCCGCGACCTGGCCGAAGGAACGATCGTCATCGTCGCCGGATTCCAGGGCGTCGACGCCGACGGCAACATCACCACCCTCGGCCGCGGCGGATCGGACACATCGGGCGTGGCGCTGGCCGCCGCGCTCAAGGCAGACGAGTGCCAGATCTACACGGACGTTGACGGCGTCTATACGACGGACCCGCGCATCGTGCCCGAGGCACGGCGCCTCGACACCCTCACATTCGAGGAAATGTTGGAGATGGCGAGCCTGGGGTCGAAAGTCCTGCAGATCCGCTCGGTGGAATTCGCCGGCAAGTACAAGGTCAAGTTGCGCGTGCTCTCCTCATTCGACGATCCCGAGTCAGCGTCGCCCGGCACACTCATCACTTTCGAGGAAGACGAACACATGGAACAGGCGATCATCTCCGGCATCGCGTTCAACCGCGACGAAGCCAAGATCTCCGTGATGGGCGTGCCCGACAAGCCCGGCATCGCCTACGCGATCCTCGGTCCCGTGGCCGACGCCAACCTCGACGTCGACATGATCGTGCAGAACATCGGCGCCTCCGGCCACACGGATTTTTCGTTTACCGTGAATCGCAGTGAGTACGCGAAGACGCTCGACGTGCTCGCGCAGTCGCGCGGCAACAGCTTCACCGCACGCGAAATCATCGGCGACAACAAGATCTGCAAGGTGTCGGTGGTTGGTATTGGCATGCGCTCGCACGTGGGCATCGCGTCGAAGCTGTTCAAGACACTGGCCGACGAGGGCATCAACATTCAGATGATCTCGACCTCGGAGATCAAGGTCTCCGTGGTCATCGACGAGAAGTATCTCGAGCTGGCCGTCCGCGTGCTGCACAAGGCCTTCGAACTGGACAAGGAGCCCGCGTAGGGCCCCAATTCCTTAAGCGGCTTTCCTAAGGCGCGGAATTTTAGGGGGAAATTGCCGCTCCCGCTGGACGCAACCGCGGGCGCGCCGGTAGAATGCGCGTGAGACCGGAGACGTGGCCGAGTGGTCGAAGGCACTCCCCTGCTAAGGGAGCATACGGGCCAAAACCTGTATCCAGGGTTCGAATCCCTGCGTCTCCGCCATATACCAGAGTGTACGGCCCGGATACATGGGTGCCATTGCGTACCTAAGACATGGGTGACAACCGCGCGCCGAACGGGTTGTCCAAGGGTTGCAGGGTTTTCTGCTCCAGGTCGATGTAGCCGAGATCGTACTGCATGAAGCTGACGATCCAAATGCCCTCGTCAACTTCCTTGATGCCGACGCGCTGACCGGCCAGGACGTGGGAAATGCTGATGCGTTTGCGGTGCATGCAGATGCGCCCGCACGCGGTGACCAGCACGTCGCGATCGTGCAGCGGGTAAGTGAGGTCAGGCAAGCCACGGTAACGTGTTGGTGAGGCCGAATACATTTCGGCCGGGGTTTTCATGGCCAAGGCCTCATGCGGCCGCTCAGTGTTGAACTCCTGCACGAAGGTATCGAAGCGCGCCTGCTGCTGGAGACTGTTCATGCCGGGCGGGCGGGTGGCTTCCTTTTTCAAGGTCAGGTGCATGCGCTCGTGGCGGCCGTTTTGCTGCGGATGGCCCGGCTTGATGCGCTCGATATCGATGCCCAGGCGCAGCCACCAGACGGACAGTTTGGACAGGTTGAACAGGGCGTTGGGGCTGGCGAAGGGCACGCCGTTGTCGGAGCGGATGGCGGCGGGCAGGCCGCGTTCCAGGAACAGTTGCTCGAAGGCGGTGATGGCGGTGTCTTCGCGCGTGGATTCAAGGGCTTCGCACAGCAGCAGGAAACGCGAGGCGTGATCGGTGACGGTCAACGGATAGCAGTAGTGACCGTTGCCGAGCTTGAACTCGCCCTTGAAGTCGGCGCACCACAGGTCGTTGGGCGTGACGCCGGCGGACAGGAGCGTGCCGGTGGCGCGGGACCGGGGGCGGCGGAGCGCCTTGACCAGGCCGTGCCGATGCAACACGGCATGGATGGTGCTCTTGGCCGGGATGCGCAGGTCCCCGTCCAGTCGGCGCACCAACAGCTCGCGAATCTTGCGCGCTCCCCAATGCGGCTTCTCGCGCTTGAGCCGGACGATCAGGCTCTCGATCTGGGCTGGGAGCTGATTGGCGTAGCGCACCGGCCGGCGGGAGCGGTCGCTCAACGCCTCGGCCCCGTGCTCCCGGTAGCGGGCAAAGATCTTGTAGCCGGTCTTGCGGGAGATGCCAAACTCCCGGCATACCTCCGACATTGCCTCGCCGTCGAGCAACTTGACGACAAACCGCAGGCGCTCGTCCATCACCGAACACTCCTTCCACGGCATAGACACCTCCCGCTAAAATGCGGAAAGTGTTACCCATGTGTCCGGTACGTTCTGTTACCTATGTGTCGGGTCGCTCAAAGGTAAGTTGCTGATTTTTCTTGTATTAATTGAAAATCTGCATTCACGTACCACGTCACGTACCACAACGCGTGTTCCGTCAAGGTCGGCGAAGATGAATTGTTCAAGATCATCTATCGCCCAGAACGGCACAAGTCCCCATTTCACTTGCGACAGTTCGCGTTCGCCGTTCGCTGTTAAGCGAATGATGGGACTTGCTGTGTCGGCGCAATGTTGTATCGCGGCGTAATCTCGGGGGGATACTTTAACCCGAAGGCCAGCACCATTGCGGCGGGCTGGGTGTGGAGTTCGTAGCGGCCGCACATGCGGGTAGTCTAATCACGACCGTCTGCATTCGACCTATTCTGTTGAACAACTCGACGTTTAAGGGGCGCGGTTCCACCGCGGCCGATAGGCGGAGAGAGGTTCGGTCAGTGGAAGCGCTCTTTTTGAGTTGGCGATGCTGTTCGGTACCGATTTAGATCGCCATTTTTGCCATCTCTTGTTCTGCCGGGCACAACCACTTTGCCATGCGTCGTAGATTCTGCGCGGTTGCCGCCAGAAGAAACTCGTCGTGAGCGCCGCTCGGTCCGCGCAGTCGCAATCGATCAAGCTTCAGGATTCGCTTGAGGTGAGCGAAGAGCATCTCGACCTTCTTGCGATCCTTGCGCGATTGCTTGTAAGCGTCGGTCTTGGCAACGTCGCGAGCCACATCCCGTGCCGATTCATGGGTGCTGCGAGCGATCTTCCGAGTCGGTGTGTTCGGACAGCAACGTGATTTCATCGGGCACTTGCTGCATGCGGCTTGGCTGGCGTGATAGATGCTGGTGTTTGCCTTGGTGATGCGCGTTCGCGGGTGTTTGAAGATCCGCCGTTCACTCCGCAGTGGCTGCCGCTGTGGGCAGCGATATTCGTTGACCTGGCATCGGCTTTTACTAGGCTGGCATCGATGGCGAGCCCTTCGCCACCCACCAGTCCTTCCCGCACGCAGCGCTCCAGGACCTGCTCGAACACGAAACGCAGTGTGTCGCCATCACGGAAACAGCCATGCCGGTTCTTGGAGAACGTCGAGTGATCCGGAACTGGGTCTTCCAAACCCAGCCGGCAGAACCAGCGATACGCCAGGTTCAGACGCACTTCCTCGCATAGCTGACGCTCCGACCGGATGGCGAAGCAGTAACCCACAATCAGCATGCGAATCAGCAGCTGCGGATCAATCGAGGGGCGCCCGGTATGGCTGTAGTACGGAGCAAGGTGCTGGTGCAGATCACCCAAGTCAAGAAATTGATCAACGCCACGTAACAGGTGATCCGAGGGAACGTGATCGTCGAGATTGAACGAGTAGAACAGTTTCTTCCGACCGTCAGACTGTCGTCCCATCATCCCCGCGTCTCCCTCTCGAACGCCCTGGCTTCAACATAGCCACCAACTAATTTCAAGGGAGTTTTTCAACAGAATAGACCCATTGCCGACATCCGCGAGATGGCCGGAAAAGACTTTCGCGACGATGGTCATGAATTTTCATCGCAGTTCGACGGCAGAATCCATGGTTGAATATTCCCGTTGTTCGAATGTTTTAAAAGGGCGTAAAGTGGGCAAGATGCAGCGAGGAGACCACTCAACCTGGGCGTGAAGGTTTCCTGAGTAGCGAGATATACGGAGGAAGAGATGAGACCCGTCCGACTGCCTTCAACTCTTGTCGCATTGATCCGTGTTGCTGTGGCATTGTGGCTTGCGCTCGCGAGCGCCGCAGCAGTAGGCGTCGTGCCCACGTTCAGAATTGCGCAGATCTATTCGAGTCTGGACGGTTCGACGCAATTCATCAGGTTGATCGAGACAGACGGGCTCAACGGCCAGCATCATTTCGCGGGACTTGCGCTTACGAGCACTCACAATGGAATCACGAAACAGTTCGTGTTCCCGAGCGATTTGCCGACCGATCAAACCGCGCACCTATCGATCCTCGTCGCAGCGAGCCCGCAGGGCTACGTAAACGGAATACTACCGCTCTCCGATCCGCACTATTTTTGGGACTGGAACTTTTCCCCGGATTTCGTCATTCCGGCGCGGTTCATGGCTACCGATGGCGGGTCCATCGATTTTGCGGGCGTCGACCACATAAGCTACGCGAGCCTGCCGACCGATGGCGCAAACGCGCTTGACCATGACTTGAGCGTCGGATCTGCCATCGTCGCGCCGTACTACTGCATTTCCTACAGCGATCGTTGTGGGGCCTTCAATATCTATCCCCCAGTCGTTTCCGTGGTCGAGTATTACAACGCGTCGCTTGACCATTTTTTCTACTCGGCGTCCGCGCCGGACATCGACGCGCTGGACAACGGGTGGTTCATCGGCTGGCAACGCACCGGCTATACATTTCGGGTGCAAGCCAGAACGACGACTGTCGCCGGTGATCCCTTAGGCGTACAGCCCGTATGCCGTTTTTACATCCCGCTCGAGTTGGGCTATTCGCATTTCTTCACTGCGTCGAGTGACGAATGCGAACAGCTACGGCAGCGGTTCCCTGCTTTCGTCTTGGAGACCGCCGCCGCCTTCTACGTTTGGCCACCGTATGACGCTAACGCGAGCCTCTGCGAGAGCCCTTGGGATTACGCCGGGTTGATTCCAGTCTATCGGCTCTGGGACGGACGGACCGATGCAAATCATCGATATACGACGGACAAGGCCGTGCGGGATGCCATGGTTGCGCGAGGCTACATCGCCGAGGGCGACGGGCCCGACGCGATTGCTTTCTGTTCGGGGTAAGCCGGTGGCAGGCGCAAGGTTCGGTAGTCTGCTAATGGCCTATTCTGTTGAAAAACTGTTCAAGACTTCATCAACGCGGGTTTGCGGGGGGTCATAAACCATCACCCAAGCGCGTAGCGTTGAACAGCGGCCATTCTACGAGGTCGCATTTTTCCGCTACGCCTGCTCCGCTCCGTCAAACGAGTTTTTCAACAGAATAGACCCGTTGTTGACTGTCGGACAAGAGGGAAGCAGACGTTCCTGATCACGCCGAATGGTCAGAGGCGTTCGGTCGCAGTCATGCCTCAAGCTGTTCGAAAACACTCGGCATCTAGGCAATGCGCGCGGTTGCCGGTACGTTGCATATGCACCCCCAGTAATGTGGTCAGTCCAAGTTTGGCTCTTGCGAAGACACGTGTGACATCTTCGGCGCTATTGCTCCGGAATTCCTGCCTTGCGGAGTCCCGAGAAGACATACATTTCGGTCTGCTGCCAAAACATCGGATTGTCACTGATGCGAATTGCCTTCAACCGGGCAATGGTCAGTCCAGGTTGATATTTCAACACCTGTGCCCGCGCCGCCTGGGCCTTGGCCATCTCACCTCGCTGCGCGTAGGCGGCGGTGAGGAACATGAAGTTCACCCACCAATTGTTGAGTGCGGCCGCCCTCTCGCAGGAGCTTATCGCTTCGTCGTAGCGGCCAAGAGACAATTGCGCGCGGCATCGAATGCGCAATAACTCCGCGCTATCGGCCTCGCGTGGGTCCAACGCGATCGCCTGGTCCAATTGCGCAAATGCGTCTTCGGGCTGGCCGTTCAATATCGCGATCCAGGCACGCTCGAGATACACGTCGCTTCGGTAGCGATCAATTCGCAGCACCTCTGCCAGGGCTTCCTTTGCTTCCTCCCAGCGAAACTGACGCGAGAGCGCATCTGCCCGCGCGGTCCACGCGCGAGGATCGCTTCGGTCGGCCGCGACCGCGCGAAGCGAGAAGTCCTCCTCTTCGTGCATGATGCGCGTTCGATCGGCGTGCGGATCATAGTCCAGCAGGGAATCGGCTGCATAGACCTCGCCAATCAGCGCCGCGGTAAGACCAGGGTCGAGCCGCAGGGCCTCGTCATAGAGCCCCCGCGCTTTGCGGGCACCCGCTGCCGATTGATCGTCCAACGCAGCGTTTCCGCGTAGCGCAAGCTCGGTCGGATTTGCGCTCACCTTCGATTCACGCGTCGCACGTCGGGTTTCGGCATCGAGCAGCGCCGTTCGAAGGCCCCTTGCTATCTGCGCAATGACCACATTGCGGCGCGTGTCCACTGCGTTGGCAGGAACATCGAATTGACCATCCCAGATTTGCGTCCCACTTTCGGTGTCGACCAGCGTCGCGTTGAGCGTGAACTTATCGCCGACATTCCGCACTTCCCCTTCGGCCAGATAGCGGACTTTCAGCGCGCGTCCGACGGTGCGGGCGTCGATCGCCTGGCCCCTCTGGGCCGATGCGAGTCCGTAAGAGATGACCCACGCGTACCGCGCGGAGCGACCGAGCTCCGTCGTCAAGTCTCGTGTCAGCGCGTCGCCAAGTTGCCGGTCGCCAGGACTTGCGCCGCTGACGGAAAACGGGAGGATCGCAATCGACATCGGCGGTGCGGCTCCTGCAGTCGTGTCCGTCGTTGCGGTGGCGTCAACGGCATGCCCGGGACCATTGCGGACAAGCATCGCCGCGATGACCCCAATGACTAGCAAACCGACCAGGGCGCCTGACCAAATCAGAGGCTTCCCGCGAAACGCCGTTTTGAGGTGCTGCCTTTTTTGTATGCCCGTCCCTAGCGTGACGCGATACACGCGGATCGGACGAGCAATGTTCTTCACCTGCTGATCGCCCATGTCGACGAAGCCGAAATCGACGTTGTCGTGAACCTGTTCGTAGACCGCCGATCCAATGCAGATTCCTCCCGGGTCCGCAAGTGTCTCGAGGCGCGAAGCGACGTTGACCCCGTCCCCCGCAATGTCGTTGCCATCGATCAGGATGTCACCAAGATTGATGCCGATGCGCAGTTCGATCTTCTCCTCCGGGGCAAGGTAGAGGTTCCTGTGCCCCATCTCCCTCTGCACTTCGACCGCGCAACGCAGCGCCGTAGTCGCGCTGGGAAACTCGACCAGCATCCCGTCACCGGCGGTCTTGACGATGCGTCCGCCATGTGCCGAAATCTTGGGATCGGTGACGGTGTCGCGGATATCGCGCAGTCGCGAATGCGTGCCGGTCTCGTCTCGCTCCATGAGACGCGTGTACCCCACGACGTCAGCGATGACGATCGCAGCGAGGCGGCGGTCTACAGGCGTCGACTGCATTGTCTGGTCTGAGTGCCAAGGTGGACGGTCTACTCCACTTAAATGCTACACCGGCCGGTGTTGGCCAGGCTTTGTCGCTGACCGGCCTAGTGTTTGCTGACATGCCAGTGGAACGTCACAGAAGACACGTTGGACTCGAGGATTCCCCGCTCCCCTTCGCTGCCCGCGCCGACGCCGTGCAGACCTTCGAGGCCGAGGCCAAGACCTTGCTTGCGCCGGCCAACGCGCACCGCGACCTGTCATTCTCCCCGCCCCATGGCGAAACTGATCGCTCAGGCTCGACGCAGCACCGCTGTACGGCACTTCGCAGCGCCGGTTGTGCCCACGCGGGGCGGCGAGGTCGGGCGACCGCTTTCGGGCAGACGCTCGGATGTCGCCTTCTGGCCGAAAAAGATCGGTTGCAGCGACTGGCGTACGAGCCGGCTAACACTACTTCGCGGCGATGAGCGCCCAACACGCGATCGCACTACAGACAGAACTCCACCTGCCGAAGCCCTTGTAGATTTGGGCGGCAAAGTTGGCCTGCTGCTTGAGTGTCATTCCGTCGGCTTTGATCTGCGGGTCCGAAACGTATCGCACCGCAAGGAAACGCGGGGCCCTAGCGCCCAGTTCCGCCTGCTTCAACGCAAAGGCAATCCGGTCCTCACTGAACTTGCTCTTCTTCATGGCATGAGATCCTTCTCATCAGATCAAAATCATGCCGGCAATTCTGTTACCAAGCGCTACTAAGAGGGAGACGCCTAACCTTCCTTCAAGCGGACATGCCTTCTGCACGCCGCTTAAGTCAAACGTTAGGCGCCACAACAGATGAAGAAACGCCTGTATGAGCGACACGCCTCTGTCAGAGAGTGACCTCAAGGAACTACAGTACCGACGCGAGAAGCAATGGAGCATTTTTTCGTGGTGCGCCACTCTTTTGACCGCGATCGCGGGTGGGGTAGTTGTTCTCAAGACTCGCCACCCATCGCCATTCTACCGGGCGCTCTCAATGCGATACCAGAGCCGCCACGACTGACTCCGATTGGGCGCGTGCTCGCCTACCCAGTCCGAAGGATTGCCGGTCAGCGTATCGCTGAACCTCAGTCTCTCGGCCTCCACCAGCCCTGGTTTGGCATCGCGGGCGTAGATCTCGACCACCAGCGCTTCGCCGCTCTGGGCCACTCCGTTGTAGAGGAGGCGATCGAGGCGAGTCAGTCCGCCCGTTGGCAAGAACGGCGGAACTTCAAGATGGATGACTTCATTCACCACCACTGAGTGTCCCAAGGTGACTCTCAAGGTGAGAGATATTCGCGCTGACACTAGCGCCGGATCGGTGGGGTCCGGGAATTGCAGGCCCTCGACGGTCAATCGCAGTGGGAGCAGAGCGATCGGTACCGGTGGCGAGGATGGTTTGAAAGTTCCTTTCAATTGACCCACCACTGCCTTGCTCGCGGCAGCGCGAGAATTCATTTCGTCCACCAGCGTACGGTGACCAAGCTTCACTCCATCGGCAATACCCCGCGCGATGGCCTCGGGATTGAGCAGTGGCCGCGGACCTCCGCCAAGATAATCGTAAGCAGGCTTTACAAACGACGTGGCGATGCCGCCGACAATCGCCCGGAGGGCAAGATCGATCGGCACCGACTCCGCAAAGGGTGCGGCCGAATCCAGTTTACTCGGCACACCAAAAATCGATCCGGCGCGGCCGGCGAACATCGATGACACCCAATCACAAATCATGGGTCGCGACAAAACCTGCGAGATCGAGCCAAGCGCACGCTTACCCGCGGCCCAAATGCTGTTCGCCGGCACCAAAGGAAACGCCATCGTATCCGAGACCACCGCTCGCCAGGTCAGTGAGGAGAGCATCGATTGCCGCTGTGCTGGTGTCGCGAGCCAGACGACCATGTTCCGGTAGTAGGTCTGCATCAGCCCGTATTGAGTGCTGGGATCCTCTGCCACGAAGCCATGCAAGTTAAAACTAAACCAATGATGCCAGGTGGACTCGACCACCACTCTGCCGATGCCAGCGCTGTCACCGTCATAAGCGCCGATAAGGCCAAAACGCTTGGTAAACCCTGGGCTGGTTCCCACATCACCCGCAACCGCCGCAGAAACCAGGGGCGGCGCGGGATTCGTCGTTCGCCCATAGGCGATGACGTGTGGGCGCGGTCGAGGCAAGCCAATGGGTGGCACAACTCGGGCGCTGCTACTGGGCTGTATCGTCTGTTCTGCGAAGGGATATTCGGACTTCTCGTACCCGTGAATATGGAGCGGGTTATCGAGCTCAACCTCATCGTCAGGAATTATATCGCCCTCGTGCATGTGATCCGGAAACGTATCAATGACGCCGGTCGGTGTCGCGAGCAATGCATGGGGATACCAGGGGCGATCCAAATCCGACGCAGTCATTTGCGACCTAGCCACCTCAATGGGTTGTGGATAGATGTCCCCTTCCTTTCTATCGTCGCTAGTGGTGTCCGGGTTTGGCTGCAGCGTCTGGTGTCGATCGTCGCCATCAAACGATGGCACGCCCTGACCGATGGTCCATCTGCGCATCGACCGCACGCGCGGAATTCGCCAACACATTGACGCGCCCAAGTTCCAATGATCGCCTGCAGCGAATACTCCGCCACCGCGATCCATCCATCTCGCCAGGCACGTAAGCTCCTGCTCCTTGACCGGATAGAAGCGTTCTTCCAGGTGATCGTTGGACTGATTTGCCGGAAAGTCACCGAATAGCCACACCTGATCCCAGGCGGCTAAATATTCTTCCGTAAATTTGAATTCGAGCGTCGGCGGGCTGCCATCCGCGTTGTAATTGGTGTCTCCCACGGGCGCGACGCCCCCGGGGAACACCAGCACGCCCTTGTCGCGCCGAACGACCTTGATGTTCATCCGAGCCCACCAGTCCGGAGTGCGCAGTGTTTCCAGTACGTAACCGAGACCAAAGCTCGTCGGGTCCTTACTGGTGTTTATGCGCCCATCGATGACGAAGAGGATGTTTAGAGGCACCGACCAAAATGCGGGGCCTTGAAACGAGAGGCCACCCAGATTCACATTCGCTTTGCTCGCCATGGGATACCTCTCATGTGAGGTTTATAGGATCACAATGTCAGGATATTGTGATTGCGGCGTGGATCACGTCGGGCGCTCCCGCTTGAACTACGCAGACTTGGTTAGAGACGACAATGGTTTTGTGGCATCCACCACACACATCACCAAGGAGTGCAGCTCCGTTGAGCCGCTGCGTGAGACTTGCGTCAGCACGTCCTGCATATATATCGCGGATGACCAATGCGACTTGTGGAATGGCAGCGTGCCGAACCTTGCTCGTTCGACCATCCCAATGGCCCATCCGCGTTGGGAAGTTGCAAAGTGGTCACAGCGGCGAGCACATTTCCACCGCATTCGGCCCGAGGCCCTCCGGCACCCAGCCCTGGCCGATCATCTGTGCGCGCACCGTGAGATCGGTCGTGTAGCGGTGGTCGGGCGCTCCTCCCTGGCCGTTGTTGTACAAACGGTAAACGGGCGTCGAGCCTGCGGCGCATGACCCGTCAGCACCAGCAACGCCGATGTCGAATGCGTCGGTGCTCTCGAGCGTCCACGCGGGATCGGCTTGCCGGATGGCGCACTCTGTGGCGAATGGCGTGTAGAAATGGGAGCTCTTCGGCGCGAACGCCGCGCTGAAGAACCGGCAGACCGGTGTGGAATTCCCGTTTGGCGCCGCATAGGCATTGAACTGGAATCCCGTGCGCACCCAGCCGGGGTAGGCGTCATTGTCGAGCTTCGTGATCTCGTCGGGATTCGAAGTAATGAAGTAGTGGTCGAATGCCGCGTAGTAGTACTCGATGACCGGCACCGTTCCCGAGGGTGGGGACCCAGCGACCTGATACTCGAAAAGGCCGCCTCCCGTGGCGGCCCGCACGAGCGAACCGGTCCGGTCGATTGAAAGACTCCAGACGTTGAGACTCGTCAGACCGGAATTGATCGGCGTCCAGCTCGCCGCGGCGTCGGTGCTGATGAAGACGCCATGATCCGTAGCGGCATAAATCCGCGCGGATGTGCTCGGATCGATCGCCAGCGCCAGCACATTCGCTTCGAACAGTCCGTTTTGCGCCGCGCTCCACGTCTCGCCGCTGTCGCTGCTCTTGAATACGCCGCCGCTTTTGCCCGCGTTGCCGTAGGCGTACGCGGCATAGATGACGGACTGTGTCGCCGGATCGATTGCGAGAGACGTGATGGCCACTCCAGCAGGAACAGGGATCGGGACTTGCCGCCATTGCCCGCCGCCGTCGGTCGACTTGAAGATCTTCCCGGCGTCAGGATCGGTGAAGGTGGCCACCTGCTGGGCGACGTACACGACATCCGCATTCGTCGGGTCGATGGCCAACGCGGAAACGTAGAACCCGTAGAACCCGTAAGGTAGGTTACCAGGCATCGCCCATGACAACCCGCCATCGATGCTCTTGAAGATCGCCTCGTTCGCTCCGGCGTAGAGCGTCGAGCTCAGCGATGGCGCAATGGCCACCACTGATGTGGGCGATTCGTTGAACTCAGCCGCCTCGGCCGCCCAATGCGCCCCCCCGTCGATACTTTTGTAGATGGGAACGACTGCGTCATCCCAGGGGTCTCCCAGGGCGGCGTAAATCGTGGCTGGGGAGCGGGGATCGATCACCAGGGAGTTGACCTGATCGACCGGGGAAACTGCCAAGTCCGCCCAATGGCCGCCGCCATCGGTGGTTTTGGTGACGGTATTGGCATTGACCAGCGAATAGATCGTGGACGGCGACGTGGGATCGACCGCAAACGCAAACGGGTACGCGACGGGGCCGATCGCCGTCCAACTATTCGTGCCGGCCGTGGCTGGCAAGGCGAGCAGCGCCGTCGC
This sequence comes from uncultured beta proteobacterium, assembly GCA_963819965.1. Taxonomy (GTDB): domain Bacteria; phylum Pseudomonadota; class Gammaproteobacteria; order Burkholderiales; family Casimicrobiaceae; genus VBCG01. The sequence continues at coordinate 11,292 of CAWFYA010000004.1, read as the reverse complement.
GAGACAACCGACGCAGGCGATGCCGAACGAAATCACAAGACGAATATTGCTGTGCATACGTCTCTCCTTGGCGGCAAGTCGTCTACCGCAGGTCTTCGTGACGGAGCCGTCACGGCGTATAGTCGTTGATCAGGCCGGTAAGGTGCGTGGGCGGCAGCGGATCTTGCGCCCACGCGCAGGTACTTGCTGCGATTGCCAAAACCGCAACGATTGATATCTTCCAGAACGGTAGCTTGCTCATCGCTTTCACCTTGCCCTTCATTACTTGACCTCGTGTGAGTTGGAACGCCGTCTTAGTCTCAATCTTGTGCTTCTTGCTTCGGGTCTTGGCTGGTCACCTCCTCCCTAGCCTTTCGGCTATCCGACCGTGCGAGTGCGCGCGCCATCGATTGGAGCGGCAACGCGCGCACGATGCCTGACGAAAAGGTTATGATTTGGCTATGGTCGCACTTGCCTAGCAGGGTCAATAGGTTGCACTCGATGTCGCGGAGCTTCGACATGTCTGCAGACAACGCCACCGCCGCTGAACGAGCGCCGAAGCGCCTGCGCATCGGCAAGTGGTGGGCTGATCCCGAAGCCGACGAGTTGACCTGCGGCGCGGAGACAGTGCGCATCGAGCCCAAGGCGATGGACGTGCTGATGCTGCTCGCCCACCGCGTCGGCCGCGTGGTCAGTCGGGAAGAGCTTTTCGTGGCGGTATGGCCTGGCGTGGTCGTGGGCGACGAGGCGCTCACTCAGACGATCATCAAGCTGCGCAGGGCCCTCGGGGATAACTCCCAGTCGCCGTCCTACATCGAAACCATTGCGAAGCGCGGCTACCGGCTGATTGCGCCGGTGCGGCAAAGCGAAGCCGTCGGAGCAACACCCGCCGAAGCAACCCTCGCCGGAGCGGGGCCTGCGGAGGTTACCCGAGGCTTGGCAGCGCAGCGTCCGCAGGCCGGCCGCCGTCACCTTCGGTCAGCCGCCTGGACTGCCGGTATTGCGCTGGCGGTAGCCCTGTCCGGCGTTTATTTCTTCTATTCGATTCCGCACACACCGGCTGCGGCAGACGTCGTCGAAGCCGACGATTCGCGTGGGGCAAGCTGGGTTGGAGTCACGATTGCGCCGTTTGAGTCTCTGGACGCCGACCGCGCGCAGGCCTATTTTGCCCGCGGCGTCAGCGACAATCTGGTGATCGATCTCTCCCGTCTTTCCGGCTTGCGCTTGATCCGGGAGTCCGATGTCGGGTCAACCGCATCAAGCGCTCGATATCGCATCTCCGGCAGCGTCCAACACGAGTCCGGGACGCTGCGGATCAACATCCATCTCGTGGACACAAAGACCCTTGAAGAGCTCTGGTCCGAGCGATTCGAGCGGCCGGTCGGTGACCTCTTCGCGGTCCAGGACGAGATTAGCGCCAAGCTGGTTAGTTTGCTGCCGGCCAAGCTAAGCGACCTTGAGCGACAGCGGCTCGCCAAGCGGTCTACGCGCAGCTTGGAGGCTTACGACGATTTCCTACGCGCCCAAGCGCTATTCCTGGTTAGAAGGGGCGATGAGAACAAGGAGGCGCGGGCGCTCTATCGGAAGGCAGTCGAGTTGGATCCGGGGTTCGCGCGTGCCTACGCCGGTCTGGCGATGACGTATGCGATGGACTACCGCTTGGGGGAGTCCACCGACCGATCGCCTGCGCTCGACAGGGCATACGACCTCGCCGAAACCGCGCGAATGATCGATCCCGATATCCCGGAGATCTATTGGGCGCTCGGCTTCGTCGAGGTGCAGAGTCGTCACCATGAGCAAGCGCTGGAGTCACTGCAAAAAGCAATCGCGCTCAATCCATCGTTTGCGGACGCCTACGCATTGCTCGGCGGGATTCTCACCTATCAAGGTGAGCCAGCGAAGTCGATCCCCTTTCTGCGTACCGCCATGCATTTGAACCCCGACGGCGGATACCTGTATTTTCTGCTGCTGGGTCGCGCCTACCTCTTTGTGGGGGATACCGAGCAGGCCCTGATCAATCTGCGCGCAGCGTTGATGCGCAACCCGGAGGATGTCGAGACACACGTGTACCTTGCCGCTGCTTTGGCGGCGGCAGGCGATCATCGCGCCGCGAAATGGGAAGGCAACGAGATCCGCTCATTGGAGCCTGGATTCTCGATGCCCCACTGGCTCGAGACGTACCCGATGACCAACGTTCCGCAAAGGCAACGACTATTGACGCTGCTGGCCGACGCCGACCTCTAAGCCAATCGGGGATTTGCGGTCATGCGACCGACCAGGCCGCATTCGATGCAGAATTCGGGTCGAACACCTTCCTGCTTTCTGATTACTTCCGCTTTGTGTTCAGCGATGGGGTTAGCAGCGCCCACTCGACCGGTTCCTGAACCATCGAGCCTGATTTTGCTGCTCATCTGCTCATGACCGCTTTCTGGATGCCAAACTCTTCGAGGTGGACGGCAGCTTGTGGCCTATTCTGTTGAAAAACTCGTTTGGCGGAGCGGAGCAGGCGTAGCGGAAAAATTCGACCTCGTAGAATGGCCGCTGTATGAGCGCGACCAATGCCCCCTCGGAGGGCGTCCCTCATAGTATGACAAGGACGGGCAGGAGCTCCGAGACAGGCCTAGGAGGAAAAGGGGTCAATAGGCGAAAACGCCCCGAAGTTAATCTTCTCCCAATCCTTTCGGTCCACGCAGATAGAGTACAAATAGTCGTCTCGCTTCTGCCATTCGTAGAAGCCGGACGCCGGAATCAGACAGCGTGTCGTCTTGAACGCTGACCGGAAGGCCGGTGCCGGTGCCACCGTTTCGGCGCGGGCGTCTATCAAATTCTTGCCGATCTTAGGATCCTTCGCCCAGAACGGAACTAGACCCCAGCGCACCTGCGCAAGTTCGCGCTCGCCATCGGCGTTAAGTCGGATGATCGGGACTTGCTGCGTCGGCGCGATGTTGTATACAACGAGGTCCGGCCGCATTCGAGCCTGGGTTATCTCACCCCGACCGAATTCCGCCGCTGTTACGAATCCATCCACCAGGGGGCCATTTCTCAAGTAGCCAGTGGTCCGAAATTCCACACGCAGGTCATCTGCGCCTCAAGATTGTGTGGGCTGTAAGGAAGTAGAGGACACATCAATGCGTGCACGGCTGATGTATCGGATTCACCGGTGTTGGCACATTGCTGTTGCCAATCCATTACTAACGGAGCAACCGATGAGTAGCAAACACAAACCAGACATCCAGGGTGAAGAAAATTATGACGCTTCCCGACAATATAAGGTGGCGACCAAGAAGTTTATCGAGGCGGGCAAGGTAGAGCGGGCCGCCCGCGACGCGGCACCCCGTTCTGACGCCGAAGCGGCGGAGATGCGTGAAGCCGAACAGAACCGGGAAGGCGAAAGCACGAAAGCGACCTCCGCAAATTCGGAAGGAAGGGGGCTAGCTTCTCACTGCCCGTACCGCGTGTTCGGCTCGAGCGCGGCAATCCGTGATGAGTGATGGAGTCGGCGGCAAGTGCTGCAGCACAAATCAATTGATGATCAAACTGTGCGGCGGTCGGCCGCCCGTCTCCCCGCGATGCGCGCTGGCTTTTGCCGGCGGGGATCCATAGGTGAATTCGATTACCTGGACTCGCACAGCAGAAAACTCAGGTCGCCAAAGCATCTGGCGCGAATCGAGGCGCTGGCAATCCCTCCGGCATGGACCGATGTCTGGATAAATGCTGATCCACAAGGCCATCTGCAGGCAACCGGTCGGGACGCGCGTGGCCGCAAGCAATATCTCTATCATGAGCGCTGGATTGCGGAACAAGATTCGACGAAATTCGAATCGCTCTGCGACTTCGGCAATAAGCTTCCGTTGATTCGTCGAAGGGTGCGTCGAGATCTCCAGCGACCGCAAATGGACAAAAGACGCGTTCTGGCGGCGGTGATCCAATTGATCGATCGCACTTTCATTCGCGTCGGCGGCGAGCGATATCGCCGGGAGAACGGCTCATTTGGCGCCACGACCCTTCGTAATCGACATGTCAGGAAGCAAGGGCGCCTGATCTTTCTCGACTTCAACGGCAAGTCGGGGAAGCGGCACCGAATCGAACTTGGGGACGGACCGGTGGCCTCGGTCGTTCTTCGCTGTCTCAATGTGCCCGGCCAACTGTTTTCATGGAAGGAGGGGCAGGAAATCAGATCCATCTCCGCGGCGAACGTGAACGAGTATCTTCAGGAATTGGCGGGACCGCAGGTTACCAGCAAGGACTTTCGGACCTGGGGTGGAACAGTGACTGCTGCCGCATGCTTGGCGAAAGCGGGGCGAGTTGACACCGCGCGCGAAATGCGCAAGCAAATGCGTGCCGCGGTATTCGCTGCGGCACGCTTGCTCGGAAATACGCCCGCGGTTTGCCGGCGTAGCTATATCCATCCCATCGTGTTTTCGCATTTCGAGAGACAGGCTCGCCCGGCTTCTCCCAAGCGCTTGCGAGGGCTCCGCCGTACGGAGCAGGCGGTCCTGGGAATGTTAGCGGGCGAAAGGAATCGCGCATGAGTGCCGCGGAATTCCTCGACGCGATTCAGTGGCCCGCGATGGTGTTCACCATCGGCGCGTCATGGTTGGTCGGTTCCACAAGTCCAGCCAGGCGCAAGGTCGCATTCTGGCTATTTCTTGCCAGCAACGTGCTTTGGATAGCGTGGGGCTGGTCTGATCACGCGTACGCGCTGATCGTCCTCCAACTGGCGCTCGCCGCGCTGAATATTCGAGGCGCGCTCAAGGCTTCGGCATCACTTGACGGGGAAGGTGTACGGCGTGGGGTCGCCGATCAAGGACGGGACCGCACACGACGCCTGGCATCGTCGTGAATAAGCCGCCTGACACGCCCGCGATTCTGTCACCATCACGGTGCGCCGCGTCGACGTCGCGCCATCTTGCTTGGCGCCGGACTGTCGTCTTTGCGCAAAACACCCAATTCTCCGCTCGACTCCAAGTAGGCGACTTCGACTTCTTCAATGTGCTCGATACCCCGCTCGCGGAGCTTGGAAAGTATTTCGTCCGTCGTAATCCATTCCCGCCTTAGATTGGCGCGAATCCATCGGCCATTTTCGATCAAGGGAACTGCAGGCGGTTCCAGGAAGCGGCGTATCATCTTGCTGCGGAAACTCGCCCAATCAAGCAGGACATTCCAGGCAACCAGCGTTGCGACCAGGATCGCCCCATCGCCAATTGATTTATATTCTCCCGACATCGCGTTTTGGGCGGCGTCGGCGATGAGTACGACGAACAGGATGTCGGCTACGCTCATGGTACCGACGTCCCGTCGAAGCAGGAAGCGAAGGGTCAGAATGAGTCCCAGGTAGATTATCGAACCCCGGATGACCAGCTCCCAAGGATTCATCGTCAACGCGAACCAATCAGCCATTGAGTCGCCGCGATGTTGTCAGTTGCGACACCATTGACGGGGGCGGGGTTACCCCCCCTGCAGCATTGGTGTGTGATCGGTAGCCCATTTTATGTTGTAGCGTCGACCGTCGCGAGGGCGGACCCACGAAGTGTCGTGGACTGGTCAGGAGCGAGCGAAGGCCCCATTACCTTGGGTGACTCGCAATGGGCTGCTGCATTCCGCGTTAGCCAGTCTGCGAAGATGGTCCGCGAATCCACCGGCCAGCCGCCCGCGCAGGCGTGCACTGGTGAGCACGCGCGGCTGCGCACTCCACGCCACCGAGATACCTACTCGCACCAGTTGGTGCACCAGGGCGACATCTTCCCGCGCCTTCAGCGATTTGAATCCGCCGGAACGGCGATAGGCCCGGGCGGATATTCCGAGATTCGCGCCATGAATGTGCGAATGGCCTTCACGGTCGGTGTACGAGTTCTCGTATTGCGAGCGAAGTCTCGTGCCGCCCGATTGCCAGTTCACCCCGACGGTTCCGCACACCGCCTCGGCGCGCAGCCGTCTCTGGGCGACCAGCCAATTCGGAGAAACGATTGTGTCGGCATCGGTATACGCGAGCCAGGTCGCGTTCAAGGCCAGTAACCTGGCGCTGCCCTGGTCCCGCGCCAGCCCGACATTTCGATGATCGATGGTTATGCACTGGACGCCGCATTGGGCGGCGACCTCGGCGGATCCATCGGTGCAGGAATCGAGTACTACGACAACACGAACACCCTCGCCATTCAGTTCCGGATGGTCTTTCGCTCGATTGATTGCGCAAAGGCACGCCCGTAACGACTGTTCTTCGTTGTGTACGGGGACCACAATGCCGATCATGCTAGACCTTCCCTCTGCGCAACGGATCTGCCATCTGCGCCCCAAAGTTCAATCAGAAAGTCTCGTTCTTCATGAAGGGCTTGATGTTGTAGACGAATGCGGCGCCGGAAGTAGTCGTGAACGACGTTTCCCGATAACGGGAAGTCCTTAACGGGATGTCGCCAATGACAAAGGAGCAAAACGGAACGTCCCGTCAGCGATTGCTCTGCTCGACCCGCGAGTTCGGCAAGTGCATCCGCATCCAGATAGTAGGCAAGTTCGCTGATGACGATCAGGTCGAAATAACCAGAGGGCCATTCCCTCGGCATTGACCTGCATGAGACTGTCACATGAGCATGACCAGCCATGCGCGCTTTGGCCAGCGCTGCCGCGCGCTCGACGCAATCGGTTGCGATCAAGCGGTCGCAGCGGCGCCCGAGGCCGATCGTCAGTTCGCCGTTCCCGCAGCCAGGCTCGAATCCGCGCGCGAACATCGGGTAGGGGAGCATCGCGAGCGCCAGCGATCGCTTGCGCGCCTCGTACCACCTGGTTCGAAACGACCATGGATCGTTCGAGGCGAGATACAAGGTCTTGAAATAGTCGGCGCCAAGCCTCATGGGAAGACGGCCTCCCAGCGCCGTCGGCATCGGCGAAGAGCCGAGCGACCAAGGATTGGCGGCGACGCAAGATCGGGCGCTGAAGTCAGTTGGCTTGCGTGAGCGGCGATCGCAGCGCACTTGCTTGTAACGGACCCTTCAGATAGTGGAATGGAGACCAACGCCGGCCATGGTACGCGTTCGTCGCCAGGCGTTGCCCAGTGCCACATCCATATTGGCACTTCGAAGAAAAGCGCGCTCACTTCCTGGCACGCCTTGGCGACGGCCCGGCCAACCGCTTCATGGTCCGGAAGCCCATCGTGACGCCAGGTCGTAAATACCGCGTCCAGGCTGATCGATGGGACCTCGGCCAGCGCACGCCATCGCGCGAGTGTTCTGCCAGAGCCCGGCCGCGGGAGTTGGTCGCAGCCGGCCTCGACGAGCCTGCCCAAGCGCGCGCGCAACGACAAACCTTCGCTGTCGCGCGCGACGCCTGAAATGGTCGAGGCAAGGTCGGCGGAGCGGCTTGCCGTCGCGCCGGCGAAGCGAGTGTCGGGCGCGTGGATGATCGAGGCGACGGTCGGATTCATCTGGACGGGCGCAATCGGTTCAGGGGACGAGCGGATGTTCCCCGGATCGCCCATCCCGATCGGTAGGCGACACGCGGTTTACCGTGTAGGACGAAGTCGGGAGACTGGCTTCGCCTGCCTGTGCACAGCGTTGAGTCCGACTGTCCGCTGCCGTACATGACTTGGCTGTCTCCGGTGCTTGACGTGATGATTTAGCGTTCTCGATTCTTATCCGCCGGAGGATTGCTTATGCAGAGCGTGGTAATGCACGTTGATGGCGCCGGAGTCATCTGGGCCATGGCCAAATGTAGGGAATGCTGCCAGGTACACAAGTACCTCGCCACGGATGCGATCTCCAAAGGGGTCACGTGCAATAGTTGTGGCCATCTCATGGAACTCGCGGGTGTAGTGATTGCGTCGAGTCACCCTGCGCAGGCGCGCGCGGCTGGCGGCAAATCTGACGGACAGGGGCCGAGCCCGACGAACGTTCCTCCCCCACCTAGCAATTTTGAGCACCCGTCCCGCGGTAGCGCCGCGGTGCAGAGGGCAACAAGGAGATAGCGCAAGCTGTCGGTCTTAGCAACAAGACGGTGAAAAGCTATCTGAGCAACGCGTTCCAGAAGCTCTATGTCCGCCACCGCGCCCATGCGGCGGCGCTCTACGCCGCCACTAAATGACCAAGTCTCCCGGCTTCATCGCTGGCTTGCTGAAGCCGGGAGCTGTCTTACACGAAACACCTAGCTTTTCACACCGAGTGCCTCCAACGTTGCGCTATCGAGCTCGCCGGACTGCGGAAGTCCGTGTTCCGACTGAAAGCGACGAACTGCATTCTTGGTACTCGAGCCCCATTGCCCATCTATGGAACCGGGCTTGTAACCCTGATCGTTGAGTGCGGCCTGCGCGTCGCGAACGGTATTGCTGTCCGACGTCATTGACGACTTGTTATCGACGCGATCCGGGCTCGACGTGGACATCTTGCCGCTGGGATTGGCGCCTTCATGACCAAGGACACCACCGTTGGTAGTACCGGTCATGGCAGTGGGCGGCGTGGTCGCCCCGTTCTGCCTGGTCGACATGGTCGATTGATCCGCCGCGTAGGATGCCGACATTGCGAGCGCCACTGATAGGGCAGCGGCCGAGTGTACTGCTTGCTTGAGGTTCATAGCGTTCTCCAATGAGTAAAACGGAAGCGAATCGATTCTCCGATCGCTGGCCCATTTTGCCCCTGGGCGCCGCTTTCGAACGTCCGGAAGGTTGACCAATTTTACGTAGGATGACCATGGCGCGCAGGGTAGGTGGCCGACGGTCGCGGGGTAGGTGGCCGACGGTCGCCACGTCTGCCGCACATACATGGTGAGTTCCGATCATCGGAACCGTCGAAAATTGACGATTGGAGCAAGGACGGTCATGGCTGTAGGAAATGGACCCGCGGCATAGTCTGACAAGTGGCCGCGTAGATCGCTGACATTACTGATCGCAATTCTTTCGCAATATTTGCAGAACCACAGGACTCCCCCGGGCCAAGTTGATTGAGTGCGGCTGACAAAGGTCTCGAAGAAGCGGTAGGGAAGAACGGGATGCTTCGAATCGGGCGCTTCCCGCTATCGAATATAGGCCGCTGAGATGGAACTTCGGGACCGGCGTCATTGTTCCTGCCCCAACAATGGTGGTGCGTTGATAACAACCAGTGGCCTCGTATTCATAGCCGCGGCGACCGACAACATGATTCGCGCAATCGACATCAATACGGGAAAGGTGGTGTGGAAAGGCAAGCTTCCGGCAGGAGGCCAGGCAACCCCTATGGCCTTCGAGGTGAACGGCCGCGAATACATAGGGTGCATGGCCGGCGGACATCATTTCATGCAGACGCCGGTCGGGGACTATGTCCTGGCTTATGCATTGCCCGGAAGCCACTCCTAATGGGCCGGCGGCTCCGTGTCGTTGACCTCAGCGGGCCGGAGCATGTTTGACGCTGGAGCGCCACTGCAAGCCTCGCACCGTAGGCCAATCTTGCCGCGATAGGCGCATGGCCAAAACCATACTGTTGCTGCGCCACGCGGAAGAACCTGCGGTCAAGCCGAACCTCGACCTTTCCGCCGTGGGGCAGAGGCGAGCCGAGCGACTGGCCAAGTTCATTCCAAGACAATTCGGAAATCCGCAATCAATCTTCGCCGCAGCACCCTCACCCTCGAGCGCGCGCTGCTATTTGACGATGCGACCGTTGGCTGCCGCGCTAAAGACGACCGTCGACGCGTCTTTCAAGGAAGACGATTACGCACCAATGGCGTTCAAGTTGCTGGGCGATCCGTCGCTGCGAAGCCAATTGATCGTGGTGTGCTGGACGCATCACGAACTCCCTTCGCTGGCCGCATATCTCAATGTGAAGAGAAAGGACTTTCCTGAACAATGGCCAGACGCGGTGTATGACTTGCTGTTCGTTCCCGCATACAAGCGCAGCACCCGACCTTCGGTCCGCATGGTTACGCAGGCGCTTTAGGGCGAGGGAAGAACGGGATTTTCGCCATGGATTTCTTGCGCGCCCTTCACCGGGAAATCGAGCGCCACGATATCTACAACAGGGCGGCGGCCTTGGGCTTTTACTTCACGCTCGCGGTATTTCCGACCATGATTTTCCTCATGGCCCTCATTCCATACCTTCCCATTGCTCACGTGGACCGCGCGATCCTGGATTTTATCGGACAGACGCTGCCACCGAGGACTGCCCAGCTGTTCACGACCATCGTGCATGAGGTCCTGAACGAGCGCCGCGGCGGCATGCTTACGGCAGGATTGGCGCTGGCGTTATGGGCTGCGTCGACGGGGATGTACGCCATCATGCAGCATACGAACATTGTCTTTGATGTAGCAGAAGGGCGTAGCTTCATCCGTGCCCGTGCCACAGCGCTGGCGCTCACGCTTCTGTTCGCCATCCTGGTGCTCGGTGCATTCTCATTTGTCGTACTGGGTGGCGTGATCCAGGACTCGCTCGCATACCGAATCGGTGTCAGCGCCGGCCTCTTTGACTTCTTCATCGTGTTTCGCTGGGTCGTCATTGTTCTGGCACTGGTTCTGGCAATCGCGCTTATTTATCATTTCGCGCCGAATCGGAAGGGGCAATTCAGGTTCTTCACATGGGGAACCGCTACGGCGACCATTCTCCTGATCCTCGCGGCGGTGGCATTCCGCATGTATGTCGTAAACTTCGCCGATTACGGCGCGACCTACGGAAGCTTGGCGGGAGTCGTCGCGCTGATGCTCTGGCTGTATCTTGCAGGACTGGTATTGCTCCTCGGCGCAGAGATCGACTCTACTGCAGCTCAAACCTTCGCTGTTCGTGGCCGGTATTCCGGCGAAATTCTGTCGTCGAGCAACAACTGAGGACCGGCCCCGTGGACCGCTGTCCTTCCTGTCCCACATCCGCTGCTAAAGAAGAACTCCGCGACAGTGTTGCCCTGGCAGTTGCCGTTCCCGGTTTCAATAGTGTCGCACCCCGCCGGTTATGCTTTCTCCCTCGCGTAGGAATGTCCCTACCTCACAATGCGTAATCCGGGAATGTGAACGGGCGGCTACTCCGCACATAATTTGGACTTCTCCGCCAAGGTTTCTGACAATTCCTGATTCATAACCTCCCAAACGGAGCCTCCCGTGCCGACCACCGCCAAGAATCGTACGAAGCCAACGACTCCTACCGATGCCATTGCCCTTCTCGAACGTGATCACCGCGCCGTGGAAGCGCTTTTCAAGAAATATAAAGAGAGCGACGACCTCGAAGTCAAACTAGATATCGCCACGCAGATTTGTATGGAGCTAAGTATCCATGCCACGATTGAAGAGGAGATTTTTTACCCGGGCGTCAAAGAAGCAGTCGAAGACGATATGTATAACGAAGCGTACGTCGAACACGACGGCGCAAAGGTGCT